>NZ_JAZHOH010000001.1:0-2400000 GCF_040419245.1 Ewingella sp. CoE-038-23
AAAGTAAGAAACCTCAGTCGAAAGACTGAGGTTTCTTGCTATGGGGAAACGGTAAATAAAACTTCCTTAATTCCCCCTACAGACCCTTCCTATCTAAAAAACACAGCCAAACTCTATACGCTGTAAACCACGGGATCAGTTAAACTGGGCTCAATTGAGTAACGAATGAGTAATTAGGTTATGCCGATCCAAGGTACATCTTTAAAGGCTTTCAATACCTTTGCTATCAACGCTAATGCTAACGCCGTAATAACGGCTTCGACGCCCGCGGAATTATCAGCAGCCTGGCTTGAGGCCAAAAAATCGAACAAGCCATTCTTATTATTGGGCGAAGGCAGTAACGTTCTGTTTTTAAATGATTTCTCTGGTGACATTGTTCTGAACCGCATTCTTGGAATTGATATTAAAGAGAATGATCATGAGTGGTTATTGCATGTAGGCGCAGGTGAGAATTGGCATCAGTTAGTCGTTTCAACGCTAGAGAAGAATATCCCCGGACTCGAAAACTTAGCCTTGATCCCTGGCTGTGTGGGATCTGCGCCTATTCAGAACATTGGCGCTTACGGCATTGAGCTGCAAAATGTCTGTGATTATGTCGACTTACTTAACTTAGCAACCGGCGAGATTAGCCGTATTGATGCCAGCGAATGCCAGTTCGGCTACCGTGAAAGCATCTTCAAACATGGGTATCGCGATGGTTTTGCTATCGTGGCGGTGGGGCTGCGGCTGAGTAAGGATTGGCATCCAAAGCTGACTTACGGTGATTTAACCCGTCTGGATGATGTCAGCGTAACCCCGCAACAAATATTCGATTCAGTGTGTCATATGCGTCGCAGCAAGCTTCCAGACCCTAAAGTGACAGGGAATGCAGGGAGCTTCTTTAAGAATCCGATTGTCGATGCCCTTATCGCTGATGCTCTGAAGAACCAGTATCCGGCCATGCCTTATTACCCACAGGCCGACGGCACGGTTAAGCTTGCCGCAGGTTGGTTAGTCGAAATGGCTGGTCTGAAGGGAACAAGCTTGGGTGGCGCGGGTGTTCATCAACAGCAGGCGCTGGTGCTGGTGAATAGAGACGGCGCAACCGGAGCGGACATTAAATCTTTGGCAAAACTGGTGCGAGAAACCGTCGCAGAGCGTTTTGGCGTGTATTTAGAGCCAGAGGTTCGCTTTATATCGTCAGTGGGTGAAGTCAACGCAGTTGAGGCGCTTTCATGAAAGATATCACCGTACCTCTCCACCTTATCTCCATCCTTTCCGACGGCGAGTTCCACTCTGGCGAGCAGTTAGGCACAGAGTTAGGCATGAGCCGTGCCGCCATCAACAAGCACATACAGACGGTCAGGGACTGGGGAGTTGATATCTTTACCGTTCCTGGTAAGGGCTACAGTCTGCCTGCACCCATTCAATTGCTCGACGAGCAGCAGATCCTCTCCTTCCTGCCGGAAGGACGAGTCAGCGTGCTGCCTGTTATCGACTCAACTAACCAGTATCTGTTAGATCGTATCACCACACTGGCGTCTGGTGATGCTTGCGTGGCGGAGTATCAGCAAGCAGGCCGTGGAAGAAGAGGGCGAAAATGGTTCTCTCCTTTCGGCTCCAATCTTTACCTCTCTATGTATTGGAAGCTGGAACAAGGCCCGGCTGCGGCAATGGGCCTGAGTTTGGTGATCGGCATCATTATGGCCGAAGTGCTGCAAAAGTTGGGGGCGGAGGACGTTCGCGTTAAATGGCCAAACGATCTGTACCTTAAAGATCGCAAACTTGCCGGTATTCTAGTGGAGTTAACAGGGAAAACCGGCGATGCGGCGCATCTGGTTATTGGCGCCGGCATCAACTTGAAAATGCGTGAACCCTCTGCCGATAGCATCGATCAAGGTTGGATAAATCTGCAAGAAGCTGGCGTGAATATCGATCGCAACCAGCTCACGGCGACATTACTCTCTGAGCTGCGTCTGGCACTGCGCCAGTTTGAGATTGATGGGTTAGCCCCGTTCATTAGCCGCTGGCGCAGCCTGGATAATTTTATCGATCGCCCAGTTAAGCTATTGATTGGCGAGCAGGAAATTCATGGCATTGAGCGAGGTATCGATCAGCAAGGTGCATTACTGCTCGAACAAGACGGGGTAATTAAGCCATACATTGGTGGCGAGATATCTCTGCGCGGTAGGTAACAAGTCGAAGTTAGATTGCATTAAAAAGGAGGGCTTTTGCCCTCCTTTGTCATTTCCTTAATCGAACACTCTCCACCGCGTGGTTTGCGCTCTTGGTCATTATCAGACTAGCACGCTCGCGAGTTGGGAGGATATTCTCTTTTAAATTCAACCCGTTGATCTCATTCCACAGTTGCGTAGCGATCTTCACTGCCTCTTCCTCTGGCAGCTTCGCATAGTGGTGGAAATAAGAATCTGGGTCGGCAAACGCGCCCTGACGGAATTTGAGGAAACGATTGATATACCAGCTTTGTAATAGGTCTGCAGGTGCATCGACGTAAATAGAGAAATCGACGAAGTCAGACACAAAGACATGGTGGGGATCGTGTGGGTAATCCATCCCGCTTTGTAAGACATTCAGACCTTCTAAAATAAGAATGTCTGGCTGCTCAATGACTTTGTTGCCATCTGGGATCACATCATAAATCAGGTGCGAATAGACCGGAGCGGTAACGCTCTTGGCGCCGGACTTAACCTCTGACACAAAGTTAACTAACTGATGCATATCATAAGATTGCGGGAAGCCTTTCTTCTTCATGATCCCACGTTCTTGCAGCGTCTTATTCGGGTACAGGAATCCGTCGGTGGTAATTAACTCGACCGTCCTATGCTCGGGCCAGCGGCTCAGAAGGGCTTGTAGAACGCGAGCCGTCGTACTCTTACCTACCGCGACACTGCCCGCAATCCCAATGACATAAGGGATTTTCTGACCATCCGTGCCTAAGAACTGCTCTAAGACTGCCTGGCGGCGAAGGTTCGAACTGATGTAAAAATTAAGAAGGCGTGAAAGCGGCAAATAGATTTGCGCAACCTCCTCCAAGGATAGATCCTCATTGATGCCTTTTAATTTCGCGATCTCAGTTTCCTTTAGTGTTAACGGAACCGAGTCACGTAAGGCTGCCCATTGAGCTCTGTCGAACTGTAGATAAGGGGTTGCCAAGGATAAGTCTCTTTTATTCATAAGTTAAAATCTGCCTGTTAGCGCAGGTCAGGAAAGGCGCCGCACGCCAAGTCCAGACAGTAAACCAGCTGCCCATTATAGACAGCTAAATTTTCGTCGTAGACATTTTTCTTATACCTTATCGAATTCTTTGATTGGGTTAAAAATTTTTAACTAAAGTCATAAATCCGCATTTTTATACCTTGGCATCCTGATTGGCAGGCTGCTTTGCGTTATCTCAAGGAAATATCTGTGTTGAATACAGATTAAAGAGAGATAACGGATAATTAGCGCCGCTCGGGTTTCCAGAGCCAAGCAGATTCGGGCCTGTGGATGGCAAGGGCCAGCAAGAGGCGGTAAAACTTAAAAAATTCATTTTGCATAATATTTGGGCGAGAAAGGGCCTGGATACGCTGTTTTCCTCACTTTTTGCATAAAACATGACCGATAGAGCAAAAGTCGCAATTTTTTTGTTGCATCCCCCGCCGAGTCTCCCTAGAATGCGCAGCACTTGATGCCGGCATAGCTCAGTTGGTAGAGCAACTGACTTGTAATCAGTAGGTCCCGAGTTCGACTCTTGGTGCCGGCACCAATCAAGTACTTAAAATCTGGTGGGGTTCCCGAGCGGCCAAAGGGAGCAGACTGTAAATCTGCCGTCATCGACTTCGAAGGTTCGAATCCTTCCCCCACCACCAAACAAGCCTTATCACTAAGGCAACTTATGAGGCCAAGCGCTTTGTAAGTGAAGATGAGGTGTTAAGTGTCTCATTTCCTTATCCCCGTCTTCTCGTTCTTCAGAACAATCAGGTAGCCGAGTTCCAGGATGCGGGCATCGTATAATGGCTATTACCTCAGCCTTCCAAGCTGATGATGTGGGTTCGATTCCCACTGCCCGCTCCAAGTATGTGCTGATATAGCTCAGTTGGTAGAGCGCACCCTTGGTAAGGGTGAGGTCGGCAGTTCGAATCTGCCTATCAGCACCACTTCCCAATTCTCTCCCTCCTGATTTTCTTTCTGTAAAATAATTCATCAAGCAAATGCTTGGTTGATGTGGTGATACCACCGATTTAACCGTGTCTTAGAGGGACAATCGATGTCTAAAGAAAAGTTTGAACGTACAAAACCGCACGTTAACGTTGGTACTATCGGCCACGTTGACCACGGTAAAACTACCCTGACTGCTGCAATCACTACCGTTCTGGCTAAAACCTACGGCGGTGCTGCTCGTGCCTTCGACCAGATCGATAACGCGCCAGAAGAAAAAGCTCGTGGTATCACCATCAACACTTCTCACGTTGAATATGACACCCCAAGCCGTCACTACGCGCACGTAGACTGCCCAGGACACGCCGACTATGTGAAAAACATGATCACCGGTGCTGCTCAGATGGACGGCGCGATCCTGGTTGTTGCTGCAACTGATGGCCCTATGCCACAGACTCGTGAGCACATCCTGCTGGGTCGCCAGGTTGGCGTTCCATTCATGATCGTATTCATGAACAAATGCGACATGGTTGATGACGAAGAGCTGCTGGAACTGGTAGAAATGGAAGTTCGTGAACTTCTGTCTGCTTACGATTTCCCAGGCGACGACATCCCAGTTGTTCGTGGTTCAGCGCTGAAAGCACTGGAAGGCGAAGCAGAGTGGGAAGCTAAGATCATCGAACTGGCTGGCTTCCTGGATAGCTACATCCCAGAACCAGAGCGTGCGATTGACAAGCCATTCCTGCTGCCAATCGAAGACGTATTCTCCATCTCTGGTCGTGGTACCGTTGTTACCGGTCGTGTAGAGCGCGGTATCATCAAAGTTGGCGAAGAAGTTGAAATCGTTGGTATCAAAGACACCGTTAAGTCTACCTGTACTGGCGTTGAAATGTTCCGCAAACTGCTGGACGAAGGCCGTGCTGGTGAGAACGTTGGTGTTCTGCTGCGTGGTATCAAGCGTGAAGATATCGAACGTGGTCAGGTTCTGGCTAAACCAGGTTCAATCAAACCACACACCAAATTTGACTCAGAAGTGTATATCCTGAGCAAAGATGAAGGCGGCCGTCATACTCCGTTCTTCAAAGGCTACCGTCCACAGTTCTACTTCCGTACAACTGACGTGACCGGTACCATCGAACTGCCAGAAGGCGTAGAGATGGTAATGCCAGGTGACAACATCAACATGGTAGTCACCCTGATCCACCCAATCGCGATGGATGACGGTCTGCGTTTCGCAATCCGTGAAGGTGGCCGTACTGTTGGTGCAGGTGTTGTTGCTAAAGTTATCGCTTAATCGCTGATACTTTTTTGTCACTTTACGTTGACGCAATGCACACTAAAAGGGCATCATTCGATGCCCTTTTCTACGCTGTGGCGCTAGAACCTATCTCATCAGCGATTTATACGTCATAATCATTGGTGAGATAGGCTCTGAGATATAGCGTAAAACACCGAGTTGCGCTCACTGTAGAGCATCGATCGGTTTGGTTTGCCTCGCAATGCGAGGCAAAGTTGTTTGTTCTGAATCATTGTGACGGGTTGGTTTATGAGTGCGAATACCGAGGCTCAAGGGAGCGGGCGCGGCCTGGAAGCGGTAAAATGGTTAGTTGTTGCCGTTTTGTTGGTCGTAGCTATTGTCGGTAACTATTATTACCGTGCATACAGCCTGCCGTTACGTGCGCTGGCAGTTGTTGTCATCATTGCTATCGCTGGTGCAGTGGCATTATTGACGACTAAAGGCAAAGCGACAGTTGCGTTTGCGCGCGAAGCGCGTACCGAAGTACGTAAAGTAATTTGGCCTACGCGCCAGGAAACATTGCATACCACACTGATCGTTGCTGCGGTAACTGCCGTTATGTCACTGATTCTGTGGGGACTAGATGGTATTCTGGTTCGCTTGGTATCTTTTATTACTGGCTTGAGGTTCTAAATGTCTGAAGCACCTAAAAAACGTTGGTACGTCGTTCAGGCGTTTTCCGGCTTTGAAGGCCGCGTAGCACAATCGCTGCGTGAGCACATCAAATTGCACGACATGGAAGAGCTGTTCGGCGAAGTCATGGTTCCTACGGAAGAAGTTGTTGAAATCCGTGGTGGTCAGCGTCGCAAGAGTGAACGCAAATTCTTCCCAGGTTATGTGCTTGTTCAAATGGTGATGAATGACGCCAGCTGGCACTTAGTGCGTAGCGTTCCTCGCGTAATGGGTTTCATTGGCGGTACTTCTGACCGTCCGGCGCCTATTAGCGATAAAGAAGTTGACGCTATTATGAATCGCCTGCAACAAGTCGGCGATAAGCCACGGCCGAAAACGCTGTTTGAACCAGGTGAGTTGGTCCGTGTTAACGACGGTCCGTTTGCTGACTTTAACGGTGTTGTGGAAGAAGTGGATTACGAAAAAAGCCGCCTGAAAGTGTCTGTTTCTATCTTTGGGCGTGCAACGCCTGTTGAGCTGGACTTCGGTCAGGTCGAAAAGGGTTAATAACTCTTTCAACATCGGTTCGAACAGATGTTGTGCAGGGCGCGAAATTAAACTATAATTTCGCGCCTTTTGTTTTTCTGTGCAGCCTCTGCACAGAAAAGTACTGCAAATAACGGGGAGCCTCTTCAAACAGGCGATATTACCCAACTGAGGAAATTTAAATGGCCAAGAAAGTACAAGCCTACGTCAAGCTGCAAGTTGCAGCTGGTATGGCTAACCCAAGTCCACCGGTAGGTCCGGCACTGGGTCAGCAAGGTGTTAACATCATGGAATTCTGTAAGGCATTCAACGCTAAGACTGAAAGCGTTGAGAAAGGCCTGCCGATCCCTGTTGTCATTACCGTTTACTCTGACCGTTCTTTCACCTTCGTTACCAAAACGCCTCCAGCAGCTGTGCTGTTGAAGAAAGCGGCTGGTATCAAGTCTGGTTCCGGCAAGCCGAACAAAGACAAAGTGGGTAAAGTAACGACTGCTCAGGTTCGTGAAATCGCAGAAACCAAAGCTGCGGACATGACTGGTTCTGACGTAGAGGCCATGGCGCGCTCTATCGAAGGTACTGCTCGTTCCATGGGCCTGGTAGTGGAGGATTAATAGATGGCTAAGCTGACCAAGCGCATGCGCGTGATCCGTGACAAAGTTGATGCTACTAAACAGTACGACATTAACGAAGCTGTTGCTCTGCTCAAAGAGCTGGCCACTGCTAAATTCGTTGAAAGTGTAGACGTTGCCGTTAACCTCGGTATCGATGCACGTAAATCTGACCAAAACGTTCGTGGTGCTACCGTTCTGCCTAACGGCACCGGTCGTTCTGTTCGCGTTGCTGTCTTCACCCAAGGTGCAAACGCTGAAGCTGCTAAAGCTGCAGGCGCTGAGCTGGTAGGTATGGAAGATCTGGCTGATCAGATTAAGAAAGGCGAAATGAACTTTGACGTTGTTATTGCTTCTCCAGATGCAATGCGCGTTGTAGGTCAATTAGGTCAGGTTCTGGGCCCACGTGGTCTGATGCCTAACCCGAAAGTTGGTACTGTAACTCCTAACGTTGCTGAAGCGGTTAAGAACGCTAAAGCAGGTCAGGTTCGTTACCGTAACGACAAAAACGGTATCATCCATACCACTATTGGTAAGGTTGATTTCGAATCCGACAAGCTGAAAGAAAACCTGGAAGCTCTGTTGGTTGCACTGAAAAAGGCGAAGCCTTCTCAGGCTAAAGGCGTTTTCATCAAGAAAGTAAGCCTGTCCACTACCATGGGCGCTGGTCTTGCAATTGATCAAAGCGGCCTGAGCGCAACAGTTAACTAATTAACTGCTGACGTTTATCGCTTTACGCGGGCGATGGATTTGTCTAGAATCTATGGCCCGTTGTTTCGTTAACGCGAAACCAAGAATTTTTCGGTTGGAGCCTGGCCTATCCAGGCCTCCGTCCAAGACCGCAGGTGTCCCGCAAGGGACTTAATCCTTCCTGCGTAGACGGTGACAGAGCCTGAAGAAAATTTTTCTTTGTCTTTCTTTGTTTAAAGAAAGTATGAAGAACTTGAATAGTCTTTGCTGGATTCTCTGCTCACCGTGTTTGTACGCCTATCTCCGATCTCGGTTATAGGTGATGTGAGTTCCGGGGATTTTCCCCGGCTAAATCCAGGAGCAAAAAGCTAATGGCATTAAATCTTCAAGACAAACAAGCGATTGTTGCTGAAGTCATGGAAGTAGCCAAAGGCGCGCTGTCTGCGGTTGTTGCGGATTCCCGTGGCGTAACTGTAGATAAAATGACTGAACTGCGTAAAGCAGGTCGTGAAGCTGGCGTTTACATGCGTGTTGTTCGTAACACCCTGATGCGCCGCGTCGTTGAAGGTACTCAGTTCGAGTGCCTGAAAGACACGTTTGTCGGTCCTACCTTGATTGCATTTTCTTCTGAACACCCGGGCGCTGCTGCTCGTTTGTTCAAAGATTTCGCTAAAGCGAATGCAAAATTCGAGGTTAAAGCTGCGGCCTTTGAAGGTGAGTTTATCTCTGCGGCTCAAATCGACCGCTTGGCAACTCTGCCTACTTACGATGAAGCAATCGCACGCCTGATGGCAACCATGAAAGAAGCCGCTGCTGGCAAATTGGTTCGCACTCTGGCTGCAGTACGCGATCAGAAAGAAGCTGCTTAATCAGCCTTTCTTTTCTCGTTCAAATGCTTACGTATAAACTATTTCTGAATTCTAGGAACAATTAAATGTCTATCACTAAAGAACAAATCATTGAAGGCGTTGCAGCTCTGTCTGTAATGGAAATCGTTGAACTGATCTCCGCTATGGAAGAGAAATTCGGCGTTTCTGCTGCTGCTGCCGTTGCTGGCCCAGCTGCTGCTGCTGAAGCTGTAGAAGAGAAAACTGAATTCGACGTTATCTTGACTGCTGCTGGCGCTAACAAAGTTGCTGTTATCAAAGCAGTACGTACCGCTACTGGCCTGGGTCTGAAAGAAGCTAAAGACCTGGTAGAGTCTGCTCCAGCAGCTCTGAAAGAAGGCATCAGCAAAGACGACGCTGAAGCACTGAAAAAATCTCTGGAAGAAGCTGGTGCTTCTGTTGAAGTTAAGTAAGTTTAACTTCCCGGAGTGCAGTCTGTCCTAACAGACTGATGGCTGGTGACTTTTTAGTCACCAGCCTTTTTGCGCTATAGAGTGTCAGTGGTGTTTCACACTGTTTGAACACTGAACTACTCTAATATCTCTTTCTATAGACGACTTAATATATTGATGCCCCTTGCTGTGGCTCATCCACAGATAATGCACAACGAAATGATTTAAGAGTGATAGAAACGGGTATTGCGGAAAGCGTCTCTGCTTTTCGGTCGACATAAACGGTGTTGCATGAACTGTCCTTCTCAGGGCAGACAAGATTGGGTCACTGATCAGCGAGCTGAGGAACCCTATGGTTTACTCCTATACCGAGAAAAAACGCATTCGTAAGGATTTTGGTAAACGTCCACAAGTTCTGGATATTCCATATCTCCTTTCTATCCAGCTTGACTCGTTCCAGAAGTTTATCGAGCAAGATCCGGAAGGCCAGTACGGTCTGGAAGCTGCATTCCGTTCTGTATTCCCTATCAAGAGCTACAGCGGTAACTCTGAGCTGCAATACGTTAGCTACCGTCTTGGTGAGCCTGTATTCGACGTTAAAGAATGCCAGATTCGTGGTGTGACGTTCTCCGCGCCACTGCGCGTGAAACTGCGTCTGGTGATCTATGAGCGTGAAGCACCAGAAGGTACGGTCAAAGACATCAAGGAACAAGAAGTCTATATGGGCGAAATTCCGCTCATGACCGAAAATGGTACCTTTGTGATTAACGGTACTGAGAGGGTTATCGTATCTCAGCTGCACCGTAGTCCGGGCGTATTCTTCGACAGCGATAAGGGTAAAACCCACTCATCGGGTAAAGTGCTTTATAACGCACGTATCATCCCTTACCGCGGTTCATGGTTAGATTTCGAGTTCGACCCGAAAGATAACCTGTTTGTACGTATTGACCGTCGCCGTAAACTGCCTGCGACCATCATTCTGCGTGCATTAAACTACACCACTGAACAGATCCTTGACCTGTTCTTTGACAAGGTGACTTACCAGATCCGCGACAACAAGTTGCAGATGGAACTGGTACCTGAGCGCCTGCGCGGTGAAACAGCTTCCTTTGATATCGAAGCTGACGGCAAAGTCTATGTAGAAAAAGGCCGCCGCATCACTGCTCGTCATATTCGTCAGCTTGAAAAAGACGACATTCAGCGCATCGAAGTTCCTGTTGAATACATCGCAGGAAAAGTAGTTGCTAAAGACTACATCGACACTAATACCGGTGAGCTGATTGTTCCTGCGAACATGGAATTGTCTCTGGATTTACTGGCTAAATTGAGCCAATCCGGTCACAAAACCATCGAAACGTTGTTCACCAATGACCTCGACCATGGCGCGTACATGTCCGAGACCATTCGCGTCGACCCAACCAGCGATCGCTTGAGCGCACTGGTTGAGATCTACCGCATGATGCGTCCTGGTGAGCCGCCAACTCGCGAAGCTGCTGAAAGCCTGTTTGAGAACCTGTTCTTCTCTGAAGATCGTTACGACCTGTCTGCTGTTGGTCGTATGAAGTTCAACCGTTCTCTGCTGCGTGATGAAATCGAAGGTTCAGGCATCCTGAGCAAAGACGACATCATTCAGGTAATGAAAAAACTGATCGGCATTCGTAACGGCCAGGGCGAAGTGGACGATATCGACCACTTGGGCAACCGTCGTATTCGTTCTGTCGGTGAGATGGCTGAAAACCAATTCCGCGTAGGCTTGGTTCGTGTTGAGCGTGCTGTTAAAGAGCGTCTGTCTCTTGGCGATCTCGACACTCTGATGCCTCAGGACATGATCAACGCTAAGCCGATTTCGGCTGCGGTGAAAGAGTTCTTCGGCTCAAGCCAGCTGTCCCAATTTATGGACCAGAACAACCCGTTGTCTGAGATCACGCACAAACGTCGTATCTCTGCTTTGGGCCCGGGCGGTTTGACCCGTGAGCGTGCTGGCTTTGAAGTTCGAGACGTACACCCGACTCACTACGGTCGCGTATGTCCAATCGAAACGCCAGAAGGTCCAAACATCGGTCTGATCAACTCCTTGTCTGTTTATGCACAGACCAATGAGTATGGTTTCCTGGAAACCCCTTACCGCCGTGTGCGTGAAGGCGTGGTGACTGATGAAATTAACTATCTGTCTGCCATTGAAGAAGGCAACTTCGTTATCGCTCAGGCGAACTCCAACTTGGATGACGAAGGCCGCTTCCTGGAAGACTTGGTCACTTGTCGTAGCAAAGGCGAATCAAGCCTGTTCAGCCGCGATCAAGTTGACTACATGGACGTATCTACACAGCAGATCGTATCCGTTGGTGCTTCTCTGATTCCATTCCTGGAACACGATGACGCCAACCGTGCATTGATGGGTGCGAACATGCAACGTCAGGCGGTTCCTACTCTGCGTGCTGATAAGCCGCTGGTTGGTACCGGTATGGAACGTGCTGTAGCGGTTGACTCCGGTGTTACTGCCGTAGCTAAACGTGGTGGTACTGTTCAGTACGTGGATGCATCCCGTATCGTTATTCGTGTTAACGAAGATGAGATGTACCCAGGCGAAGCAGGTATCGACATTTACAACCTGACTAAGTACACCCGTTCTAACCAGAACACCTGCATCAACCAGATGCCGTGTGTGAATCTGGGTGAGCCAATCGAGCGCGGCGACGTGCTGGCAGATGGTCCATCTACAGATCTGGGCGAACTGGCACTGGGTCAGAACATGCGTGTCGCGTTCATGCCTTGGAACGGTTACAACTTCGAAGACTCCATCTTGGTCTCCGAGCGTGTCGTTCAAGAAGACCGCTTCACCACCATCCATATCCAGGAACTGGCTTGTGTGTCCCGCGACACCAAACTGGGGCCTGAAGAGATCACGGCTGACATCCCGAACGTGGGTGAGGCTGCACTCTCTAAACTGGATGAATCCGGTATCGTTTATATCGGTGCTGAAGTAACCGGCGGCGACATTCTGGTTGGTAAGGTAACGCCGAAAGGTGAAACCCAGCTGACGCCAGAAGAGAAGCTGTTGCGCGCTATCTTCGGTGAGAAAGCGTCTGACGTTAAAGACTCTTCTCTGCGTGTACCAAACGGCGTTTCAGGTACGGTTATCGACGTGCAAGTCTTCACCCGCGATGGCGTGGAAAAAGACAAGCGTGCGTTGGAAATCGAAGAGATGCAGCTGAAGCAGGCTAAGAAAGACCTGACTGAAGAGTTGCAGATCCTTGAAGCTGGCCTGTTTGCACGTATCCAGTCAGCATTGGTTGCTGGCGGTGTTGAAGCCGATAAGCTGGGCAAATTGCCACGCGATCGTTGGCTCGAACTGTCTCTGACCGACGAAGAAAAACAAAACCAGTTGGAACAGCTGGCCGAACAGTACGACGAACTGAAATCCGTGTTTGAGAAAAAACTCGAAGCGAAGCGTCGTAAAATCACCCAAGGCGATGACCTGGCACCAGGCGTGCTTAAAATCGTCAAAGTGTATCTGGCCGTTAAACGTCAGATTCAACCGGGTGACAAAATGGCTGGTCGTCACGGTAACAAAGGTGTTATCTCCAAGATCAACCCGATCGAAGATATGCCTTACGATGAAAACGGCACGCCGGTCGACATCGTTCTGAACCCGTTGGGCGTTCCATCTCGTATGAACATTGGTCAGATTCTGGAAACCCACTTGGGTATGGCCGCGAAAGGCATTGGTGAAAAAATCAATGCGATGCTGAAGAAACATGAAGAAGTTTCCAAGCTGCGCGAGTTCATCCAGAAAGCGTATGACCTGGGCGACGATGTTCGTCAGAAAGTGGATCTGAGCACCTTCAGCGATGACGAAGTACTTCGTTTGGCTGAAAACCTGAAGAAAGGCATGCCAATCGCAACGCCAGTCTTCGACGGTGCGAAAGAGACCGAGATCAAGCAGCTGCTTGAAATGGGCGGAATCCCAACCTCTGGTCAGATCACACTGTTTGACGGCCGTACCGGCGAGCAGTTTGAGCGTCAGGTTACTGTCGGCTACATGTACATGCTGAAACTGAACCACCTGGTTGACGATAAGATGCACGCGCGTTCTACCGGTTCTTATAGCCTTGTTACTCAGCAGCCGCTGGGTGGTAAAGCTCAGTTCGGTGGTCAGCGCTTCGGTGAGATGGAAGTGTGGGCACTGGAAGCATACGGTGCCGCATATACCCTGCAAGAGATGCTGACTGTTAAGTCCGATGACGTGAACGGCCGTACGAAGATGTATAAAAACATCGTCGATGGCGATCACCGGATGGAACCAGGCATGCCGGAGTCCTTCAACGTACTGTTGAAAGAGATCCGCTCTCTGGGTATCAACATCGAGCTGGAAGACGAGTAAGTACTCGAATTCGCAATGATCACAGGGGCACCTGCCTGTTTATCAATAGACAACAGGTGCCTAACAGGTCTAACCCGACGGGAGCCAATCCGTGAAAGACTTACTAAAGTTTCTGAAAGCGCAAACTAAAACCGAAGAGTTTGATGCGATCAAAATTGCTCTGGCATCGCCAGACATGATCCGTTCTTGGTCTTTTGGTGAAGTTAAGAAGCCAGAAACCATTAACTACCGTACGTTCAAACCAGAGCGTGACGGCCTTTTCTGTGCCCGTATTTTCGGACCAGTAAAAGATTACGAATGCCTGTGCGGTAAGTACAAGCGTTTAAAACATCGCGGCGTGATCTGTGAGAAGTGCGGCGTTGAAGTGACCCAGACTAAAGTACGCCGTGAGCGTATGGGCCACATCGAACTGGCATCTCCAACTGCACACATCTGGTTCCTGAAATCTTTGCCATCGCGCATCGGTTTGCTGCTGGATATGCCACTGCGTGATATCGAACGTGTACTGTACTTCGAATCCTATGTGGTTATCGAAGGCGGTATGACCAACCTCGAAAAACGCCAGATCCTGACTGAAGAGCAGTATCTTGACGCGTTGGAAGAGTTTGGTGATGAATTCGACGCCAAGATGGGCGCAGAAGCTATCCAAGCCCTGTTGAAAAACATGGATCTGGAAGCCGAGTGCGAACAGCTGCGTGAAGAGTTGAACGAAACCAACTCCGAAACCAAGCGTAAGAAACTGACCAAGCGTATCAAGCTGCTGGAAGCGTTCGTTCAATCTGGTAACAAGCCAGAGTGGATGATCCTGACCGTGTTGCCAGTACTGCCGCCAGACTTGCGTCCATTGGTTCCGTTGGACGGCGGTCGTTTCGCAACGTCAGATCTGAACGATCTGTATCGTCGCGTTATCAACCGTAACAACCGTCTGAAACGCCTGCTGGACTTGGCTGCGCCTGACATCATCGTACGTAACGAAAAACGTATGCTGCAAGAAGCGGTAGATGCTTTGCTGGATAACGGCCGTCGCGGTCGTGCTATCACCGGCTCTAACAAGCGTCCGCTGAAATCTCTGGCAGACATGATTAAAGGTAAACAAGGTCGTTTCCGTCAGAACTTGCTGGGTAAACGTGTCGACTACTCTGGTCGTTCCGTTATCACCGTAGGTCCATACCTGCGTCTGCACCAGTGTGGTCTGCCGAAGAAAATGGCTCTGGAACTGTTCAAACCGTTCATCTACGGCAAGCTGGAACTGCGTGGCCTCGCGACCACCATCAAAGCTGCTAAGAAAATGGTTGAGCGCGAAGAAGCTGTCGTTTGGGACATCCTGGACGAAGTTATCCGCGAACACCCGGTACTACTGAACCGTGCACCAACCCTGCACCGTTTGGGTATTCAGGCGTTTGAACCGGTTCTGATCGAAGGTAAAGCAATCCAGCTGCACCCGCTGGTTTGTGCGGCATATAACGCCGACTTCGATGGTGACCAAATGGCTGTTCACGTACCGTTGACGCTGGAAGCCCAGCTGGAAGCGCGTGCGTTGATGATGTCTACCAACAACATCCTGTCACCAGCGAACGGCGAGCCAATCATCGTTCCTTCTCAGGACGTTGTATTGGGTCTGTACTACATGACCCGTGACTGTGTTAACGCCAAAGGCGAAGGCATGGTTCTGACTGGCCCTAAAGAAGCTGAGCGCATTTACCGCGCCGGTCTGGCTTCTCTGCATGCGCGTGTCAAAGTGCGTATTACAGAAGAAATCAAAAACACTGAAGGCGAGTCTGTACACCAAACGACCATTATCGATACTACGGTTGGCCGTGCGATCCTGTGGATGATCGTACCTAAAGGTCTGCCGTTCTCTATCGTTAACCAGCCGTTGGGCAAAAAAGCTATCTCCAAAATGCTGAACACCTGTTACCGCATTTTGGGCCTGAAGCCGACCGTTATTTTTGCTGACCAGATCATGTACACCGGTTTTGCTTACGCTGCCCGTTCAGGCGCGTCAGTAGGTATCGATGACATGGTTATCCCTGCGAAGAAAGCAGAGATCATCGAAGAAGCAGAAACCGAAGTTGCTGAGATCCAGGAGCAGTTCCAGTCTGGTCTGGTAACCGCTGGCGAACGCTATAACAAAGTGATCGATATCTGGGCCGCAGCTAACGAACGTGTTGCTAAGGCAATGATGGAAAACTTGTCTGTTGAAGACGTCGTCAACCGTGACGGTGTTGTTGAGCAGCAGGTTTCCTTCAACAGCATCTTTATGATGGCCGACTCCGGTGCGCGTGGTTCCGCTGCACAGATTCGTCAGCTGGCCGGTATGCGTGGCCTGATGGCTAAGCCAGATGGTTCCATCATTGAAACGCCAATCACCGCGAACTTCCGTGAAGGTCTGAACGTACTCCAGTACTTCATCTCGACCCACGGTGCTCGTAAAGGTTTGGCGGATACAGCATTGAAAACTGCGAACTCCGGTTATCTGACCCGTCGTCTGGTTGACGTGGCACAGGACCTGGTAGTGACCGAAGACGACTGTGGTACTCACGAAGGCATCATGATGACTCCGGTCATCGAAGGTGGCGACGTTAAAGAACCACTGCGCGAACGCGTTCTGGGTCGTGTAACTGCTGAAGATATCCTTAAGCCGGGTACGGCGGATATTCTGGTTCCACGTAACACCCTGCTTCACGAGAAGACCTGTGATCTGTTAGAAGAGAACTCAGTCGACAGCGTGAAAGTACGTTCAGTCGTAAGCTGTGAAACCGATTTTGGTGTGTGTGCAAACTGCTACGGTCGCGACCTGGCACGTGGTCACATCATCAACAAAGGTGAAGCAGTGGGTGTTATCGCAGCGCAGTCCATCGGTGAGCCGGGAACTCAGCTGACGATGCGTACGTTCCACATCGGTGGTGCGGCATCTCGTGCGGCAGCAGAATCCAGCATTCAGGTGAAAAACACCGGTACGATTAAGCTGAGCAACCACAAGCACGTTACTAATGCTAACGGCAAACTGGTTATCACTTCTCGTAACACCGAGCTGAAATTGATCGACGAATTTGGTCGTACCAAAGAAAGCTATAAAGTGCCTTACGGTTCCATCATGGGCAAAGGTGACGGTCAGGCAGTTAACGGCGGCGAAACCGTAGCTAACTGGGATCCGCACACCATGCCTGTAATCAGTGAAGTGGGCGGTTTCATTCGCTTCGCTGATATGGTTGATACCCAGACCATTACCCGTCAGACCGATGATTTGACTGGTTTGTCTTCACTGGTTGTTCTGGATTCTGCAGAGCGTACTGGTAGCGGTAAAGACCTGCGTCCGGCACTGAAAATTGTTGACGCCAAAGGCGACGACGTATTGATCCCAGGTACTGATATGCCTGCTCAATACTTCCTGCCAGGTAAAGCAATTGTACAGCTGGAAGATGGTACTCAGATTCACCCAGGTGACACCTTGGCGCGTATTCCTCAGGAATCCGGCGGTACCAAGGACATCACCGGTGGTCTGCCACGCGTTGCTGACTTGTTCGAAGCGCGTCGTCCGAAAGAGCCTGCAATCCTTGCTGAAATCAGCGGGATCATCTCCTTCGGTAAAGAGACCAAAGGCAAGCGTCGTCTGGTAATTTCTCCGTTGGATGGCAGCGATGCTTACGAAGAAATGATCCCGAAATGGCGTCAGCTGAACGTGTTCGAAGGCGAAGTTGTGGAACGTGGTGACGTTGTATCTGACGGCCCAGAATCTCCACACGACATTCTGCGTTTACGTGGTGTTCATGCGGTTACCCGTTACATCACCAACGAAGTGCAGGAAGTTTACCGTCTGCAAGGCGTTAAGATTAACGATAAACACATCGAAGTTATCGTTCGTCAGATGTTGCGTAAAGGCACCATCGTTAGCGCTGGTGGCACCGACTTCCTGGAAGGCGAGCAGGCAGAAATGTCTCGCGTTAAAATCGCTAACCGTCAGTTGGAAGCTGAAGGCAAAATCACGGCCACGTACACCCGTGACCTGCTGGGTATCACCAAGGCATCCTTGGCGACCGAGTCCTTCATCTCCGCTGCATCGTTCCAGGAAACGACGCGCGTTCTTACCGAAGCCGCTGTTGCGGGTAAACGTGATGAACTGCGCGGCCTGAAAGAAAACGTCATCGTTGGCCGTCTGATCCCAGCCGGTACCGGTTACGCTTATCATCAGGATCGTGCTCGCCGTAAAGCACAGGGCGAAGTGCCTGTTGTTCCGCAGGTTAGCGCGGACGAAGCAACGGCTAACTTGGCTGAATTGCTGAACGCCGGTTTTGGTAACAACGACGAGTAATCGTTTTTGATAGCAGACTGCGTGAAAACCGCTCCTTCGGGGGCGGTTTTTTTTTGCCTGTTGAAAGCGCACTCTAGAAGGAAAATTTGCTGGTGGCGGGGCAAAGAGGTACCGCCCTGAACCGGGGATGAGACCAGTTTAGGGCGGCTTTTGGGAGGCGGAGCCGGGATGGCTGGCTCCGGCCACGGCACAATTGTCGCGGCAAAGACACCTTATCCTTTGCCACTTTTATCGGCGAGGGCCGGTTATCAGCCTCCCGATCCCTATTCAGATAATAGTTTTGGCTCTCAGCGAATCAGCATTTTGTTGCGAGGCGCGTCCAAGGAAACTGTCCCAGTCTTTCCACACCGGCTGCAACCCAGCCAGCGTCAGAGCCTCGGCCACGCGTTTTGGCGAACGGTTATCGTGCGGAGCAAACTGCTCCAGCTCGGGATGGTCATCATCGGCATAGCCGCCGGGCTGTGTTTTAGATCCTGCGCTGACCGTGTTGATCGCCAGCGGCACCACGTGATCGCGAAAGTAAGGCGATTCGCGGGTGGAAAGCGAAAGTTCGACATCCGGCGTAAATAGCCGAAAAGCGCAGATCAGCTGCACCAGCTGATTCTCTTCAAGGATCGACGCAGGCTCAATCCCTCCCGCACAGGGGCGCAATCGTGGGAAAGCCACGGAGTAGCGCGTCTGCCAGTAAGTTTGTTGCAAATAAAACAGGTGCTCCGCCACCATATAGCTGTCGGTCCGCCAGTTGTTGGAGAGGCCGAAAAGGGCGCCCAGCCCGATTTTATCCACGCCTGCTCGGCCCAGCCTGTCCGGCGTTTCCAGCCGCCAGAAAAAGTCCTGCTTCTGCCCGCGCAGGTGGTGCAGGGCGTAGGTCGGCGCATGATAGGTTTCCTGATACACCAGCACGCCGTCCAGCCCCAGCGTTTTCAGTTCGGCATATTCATCCTGCGACAGCGGCTGAACCTCAATCATCAGGGAATCGAATTTCTGACGAATCGCCGGGAAATGCTGGCGGAAGTAGTCCATTCCCACTTTGCTTTTATGCTCACCCGTCACCAGCAGCAGGTGCTTGAAACCTAAGCTGTTTAAGGCGTCACACTCGCGGTCAATCTCTTCTTCATCCAGCGTTTTGCGCTTGATGCGGTTACTCATTGAGAAGCCGCAGTAGGTGCATTCGTTGGCGCAAAGATTAGATAAGTAGAGCGGGGCGAAGAAATTCACCGTGTTGCCGAAGCGTTGGCGAGTCAGCGCCTGCGCCTTTTGCGCCATCTGCTCGAGATAGGGCAGCGCGGCGGGGGAGATCAGCGCCATAAAATCATCGCGACTGATTTTCGTTTTACCAAGCGCGCGCTCGACATCGCCAGCTGTTTTGCTATTAATCCGCAACGACAGGTCATCCCAGTCGAGGGTTTCCCAGACTTGGGTAAAAGTACTCATGATGTGGCACTCTCAGCCGAAGCAGAAAGGAATCCGGTGAGCGGGCTGGAGGCCGACGCCGTGCGGTGTTTGCCGCCGAGACCGCTGTGGCGGGCCAGCGCGCCGGCTTCTACCGCGAGTTTGAAAGCCTGCGCCATGGCGATTGGGTCGCCCGCGACGGCAATCGCCGTATTGACCAACACCGCGTCCGCGCCGATTTCCAGCGCATCCGCCGCCTGACTTGGCGTACCAATTCCGGCATCCACAATCACCGGCACGCGGGCCTGTTCGATGATGATTTGCAGGAACTCGCGGGTGATCAAACCCTGATTGGAGCCAATTGGCGCGCCAAGCGGCATGACCGCCGCGCAGCCCACTTCTTCCAAACGCTTACACAGCACCGGGTCGGCACCGCAATAAGGCAACACCACAAAGCCTTGTTTTACCAGCGTTTCTGCCGCTTTCAGGGTTTCAACGGCATCCGGCAGCAGGTATTTCACATCCGGGTGAATTTCCAGTTTCACCCAATGAGTGCCCAGCGCTTCTCGCGCCAGCTGGGCGGCAAAAATCGCCTCTTCAGCCGTTTTCGCCCCCGAGGTGTTCGGCAGCAGTTTGACGCCCAGCTTTTGCAGCGGCGCAAGAATGTCGTCGCCGCCGCGGCGCAGGTCCACGCGCTTCATCGCCATGGTCACCAGCTGCGAGCCCGACGCGGCAAGGGCCTGCTGCATCAGCGACGCGCTGGCGAACTTTCCGGTTCCGGTAAACAGACGCGAGGTAAAAGTCATATCAGCAATCTTTAACATGTCATCCTCCAGCGATGGCCTGAAACAGCAAGATATTGTCGCCGTCGGTCAACATGTGCGAAGACCAGTTGTGGCGAGGAATAATCACCTGATTAACCGCCAGTGCGCTGCCCTCCTGCGAGTGATTCAGCTGTTCAAGTAGGTCCAGCAGGGTGAGAGGCGCGGCGAAATGGTGAGGTTCATCATTTATCATCAGCTTCACGGTTTAGCTCCACATACCGCGCAAAGGTCTGAGCGCGTGAGTTGGGCCGTCCGCCAGCTTTGCTGTTTGCCGTCGAATAAGCGTAATTTTCCGCTCAGCGAACTGCCGAGCCCGGCGATAATTTTCAAGGCTTCTAAGGCTTGCAGCGTGCCAATCACTCCGACCACCGGGCCGAGCACCCCGGCGGTGCGGCAATTGCGCACCGGCGTGTGGTGGTCGGGGTAGAGGCAGGCGTAGCAGCCGTGAGAATAAGGCGGTTCGAGCACCAGCAGCTGGCCGCTAAAGCCCACCGCGCTGCCGCTAATCAAGGTTTTTTGATTCTCAACGCAGGCCTGATTGATGGCGTGTCGAGTGGCCATGTTGTCGCTGCAATCCAGCACCAGATCCGCAGCGCGCACCGCCTCGGTGAGGGGCTGACCCTCCAGCCGCTGCTCGATTGCCACGATTTCACACTCCGGGTTCAGCCTGAGTAACTCGCGCTTGGCGACCGCCGCCTTGGGCTTATCCACGTCGGCGCTGCGATAGATAACCTGCCGCTGCAAATTCGAAATATGCAGTGCGTCGTCATCCGCCAGCGTCAGTTTGCCGACGCCAGCCGCCGCAAGGTAGAGCGAGGCGGGAGAGCCTAGCCCGCCAAGGCCGACAATCAGCACCTTGGCGGCGTCTATTTTCTCCTGCCCGTCGGGGCCAAACTCCTCGAGCAGCAGCTGGCGGCTGTAACGCATAAAGGATTGATCATTGAGCATCATCAGCCTCTTCACTGGCGCAGAGCGCCAGAAGTTCCGCGGTTGCCTTGCGCCAGTCCGCCGCCTGCGTAATGGCGCTGACCACCGCGATGCTGCCGACGCCGGTGGCTAACACCGACGGCGCTTTGTCGATGCTAATGCCGCCAATCGCCACGGTGGGGAAGCTGCCGTCGAGCTGCCTGATGTGGCGCTCCAGCTCCTGCAAGCCCTGCGGCGCGGAAGGCATCTCTTTGGTTTGCGTCGGGAAAATATGGCCGAGGGCGATATAAGAAGGCTTCACCGCCACGGCGCGCGCCAGCTCGGCATCGTCATGGGTCGAAACCCCCAAACGCAGCCCGGCGGCGTGAATTGCCGCAAGGTCGGCAGTGTCGAGATCTTCCTGCCCGAGATGCACGCCGTAGGCCCGATGCTTCACCGCCAGACGCCAATAGTCATTAATAAACAGCTGCGCCTGATGCTGATGGCCCAATGCGATGGCCTGAATAATGGCCGGTTCGACCTCTTCGTCAGGCAGGTCTTTGACCCGCAGCTGAATAGTTTTAACGCCTGCCTCCAGCAGGCGGGCTATCCATTCAACGCTGTCTACCACCGGGTAAAGCCCCAGACGGAAAGGAACGGCGGGGAAGGCGTGGGTTAGCGCGCTCATTTGCCGGCCTCCGCGCTGAAGCTGTCGGCCGGGTGGTAAAGCTCGCTGCCGCGTGAACGGAACTCAGACGACATTTGCGCCATGCCGGTTTGCACAATCTCGATAGGCAGGGCCTGAGTTTCCAAGGTGGCTGCGTAATCGCGCACTTCTTGGGTGATTTTCATTGAGCAGAATTTCGGGCCGCACATTGAGCAGAAGTGAGCGACTTTGCCTGACTCCTGCGGCAGAGTTTCATCGTGGTAGGCCCGCGCCGTGGCCGGATCGAGAGCCAGATTGAACTGATCTTCCCAGCGGAATTCAAAACGCGCCTTGGACATGGCGTTATCGCGGATCTGCGCGCCCGGATGACCTTTCGCCAGATCCGCCGCGTGGGCGGCAATCTTGTAGGTGATCAAGCCTTGCTTCACGTCCTCTTTGTTCGGCAGGCCGAGGTGCTCTTTCGGCGTGACGTAACACAGCATGGCGCAGCCGAACCAGCCGATCATCGCCGCCCCGATACCCGAGGTGAAGTGGTCGTAGCCCGGCGCAATGTCGGTGGTCAGTGGCCCCAGCGTGTAGAACGGTGCCTCGTGGCAGTGCTCCAGCTCTTCCGTCATGTTGCGGCGGATCATCTGCATCGGCACGTGACCCGGCCCTTCAATCATCACTTGAACATCATATTCCCAGGCTATTTTGGTCAGCTCGCCCAAGGTGCGCAGCTCGGCGAACTGGGCTTCGTCATTGGCATCCTGAATAGAACCCGGACGCAGGCCATCGCCCAGCGACAGAGAGACGTCATAGGCGGCGCAGATTTCACAAATTTCGCGGAAATGCTCAAACAGGAAGCTCTCTTTATGGTGCGACAGGCACCATTTCGCCATGATTGAGCCGCCGCGCGACACAATGCCGGTCAGGCGTTTGGCGGTCATTGGCACGTAGCGCAGCAGCACGCCCGCGTGGATGGTGAAGTAGTCAACGCCTTGCTCCGCCTGCTCCAGCAGGGTGTCGCGGAACATTTCCCAGTTCAGGTCTTCGGCGATACCGTTCACTTTTTCCAAGGCTTGGTAGATCGGCACTGTGCCGATAGGCACTGGGCTGTTACGCAAAATCCATTCGCGGGTTTCGTGGATATAGCGGCCGGTGGACAGGTCCATTACGGTGTCCGCGCCCCAGCGGGTGGACCACACCAGTTTTTCCACCTCTTCTTCGATAGAGGAGGTCACCGCCGAGTTGCCGATGTTGGCATTCACTTTCACCAAGAAGTTGCGGCCGATAATCATCGGTTCGGACTCTGGATGGTTGATGTTGGCGGGGATAATCGCCCGGCCTGCGGCCACTTCCTGACGCACAAATTCCGGCGTGATATTGGCGGGCAGGTGAGCACCAAAGCTCTCGCCCGGATGCTGCTGGCGCAGCACTTCACCGCGAATTCGCTCACGGCCCATGTTTTCTCGGATGGCGATGAACTCCATTTCCGGGGTGATTATCCCCTGGCGGGCATAGTGCAGCTGGGTGACATTTTTACCCGCCAATGCCTTGCGCGGGCGAGGCAAATGCTCGAAGCGCAGGTGGTCCAGCCCGTCATCGGCCAGACGCTGCTGGGTAAAGCCGGAGCTTACCTGTGGTAGCTCTTCGGTATCGTTGCGTGAAGCAATCCAGCCCGCGCGCAGCTTCTCCAGACCGGCGTGGACATCAATCGTCGCCTCGGGATCGCCATAAGGCCCGGCGGTGTCATACACCGGAATGGCCTCGTTTTCCTCATAGCGCGGGTTGTCTTTGGTGCCGCTAATGAGCGTCGGGCTGAGTTGGATCTCGCGCATCGGCACGCGCACGTCGGCGCGCTCGCCTTGCAGATAAATACGTTTGGAGTTAGGGAAGGCGACGCCCTGCAGGCTGTCGATAAAATCTTGAGCTTCGGCGCGCTGCTCGCGACGGTTTCCGGGCTTTTTAGGGGTGTTTGACTGAATGCTCGACATAGCAAATTCCTCGTGTTTTTCATGATAAAAAACGTTACGTGATGGAAAATTGCTTGTCTGGAGGTTTACGGCAGGAGTAAAAACGGTCGATTTAGCCGCCAAAGGCCGTGGCGATGCAGGGCCGGAATGAGGCTAAACGCATGACATTACTCTTGTTCCCTTCGCGGGTATTAACCCGATCAGGTTCCGCGGATCCCGAATTAACGGTCTCAGCCTGGCGTAATGTCCGTGAGGAACATCATGCGCTAGGCACTCCGACAAGAAGCCCCAATATAGGGGGCCGAAAAATAAACTACAACCCAGATAGGGTTATTTAATGTTGAAATAGGTTAATCGATTGTTTCGAAATTACGCCGGACGTTCGAGGATCTGGTCGTTTGCAACGGGTGGTAACACATCTTGTGAAGGTTCGAATGCTAAGGTAATTAGCTGATCTTCAAGGACAAAGCGCGCATCTAAAGCTTCGCCGATATCGGAAAGCGCATAGTGGAAAGCAAAGGCGTTGTCATCGGTGATATCTGTTTCGGTATAACTGTCATGGAAAGCCATGATAGCTTCGGTGTTCAGTTCAAGGGCTGGATAGATTTTCGACGCAATCAGCTGTTTTGGGCTGTCGATACCTTCAACTTCATCGATAATACGGTGGTAAAGATGGAAATGGCCGGCTGAGAGATAATCCACCAAGTTGTGGCAAAAGTTATCCAGCGCTTTTTCGTTTAGCGGGGTATGCTTTTCTTTGTTCGGTTTCAGTCCAACAAGCGTGCAATAGGAGACTAAGAGTTCTTTGCGCGCATGAAGCCACTGATCGATTAACTCGTTACTGCCACCAACGCGTTGGGTCAGTCTTTCCAGACGATTTAGCATGGTTGACTCCGTGAGCGAGAGAAAAGTAACCAAAAGGTTAAAGGTTACTAATATTTAACTTTTTATCCAACTCAACTACATGATTTAAAAATGAATTATTCTAAAAGATGTCCACATTTTGACATTAGTTTTATTAGATTAGTATTTCATACTAGGCGTACCCATTCATGTAGTCAAAGAATGTGAGCCCCTTAATATCAGAAACAGTATCGGGGCGCCCTAGTTTGGTACGAATTGTCTGTTTACAAAATTAGGATGCTACACAATTAAGTGGACCGCTTCTGTATGAACTGATAATATCCCTTAAAATCTCTAGTGATCTCGTAACTATGCTGAACAAAACACAAAACGTCATTGATATTAGTTCCACTAAGCTATTCAACACGGATTGCTTATCCTTGTTGCAATCATTGCAAGATGACTCAATTGATTTAGTGGTCACTTCCCCCCCATATGCGGATCAACGTAAAAGCACGTATGGAGGTATCCATGCCGATACTTATGTCGATTGGTTCACTCCTATAGCAAAAGAGTTACTAAGGGTCTTAAGGCCAACTGGCTCATTTGTCCTTAATATCAAAGAGAAGGCTGTAAATGGAGAACGGCACACTTATGTCTTGGAGCTTATTATTAGAATGCGTAAGCTAGGTTGGCTCTGGACAGAAGAATATATCTGGCATAAAAAAAATAGCTTCCCAGGTAAATGGCCGAATAGATTCCGTGATTCGTGGGAAAGATGCTTACATTTTACAAAAGCAAAAAAATTCTCTATGTATCAGGAGGCGGTTATGGTTCCGATGGGAGATTGGAAAAACTCCCGCCTAAAAAACCTTAGTACCACCGATAAATTACGTGATGAATCGAGCGTTGGTAGTGGCTTTGGTAAGAAAATTGAGAATTGGGTTGGTAAGGAGATGGCATATCCTACTAACGTAATACATATGGCGACCGAATGTGGCAATAGAAGTCATAGTGCTGCCTTTCCTGAAGCTTTACCTGAGTGGTTTATAAAACTGTTTAGTAAAGAAGGGGATATTGTGATGGATCCCTTCTCCGGTTCAGGTACGACAATGAAAGTGGCTAATCATTTGGGTCGTGTTGGTATTGGAGTTGAAATTCTAAAAGATTACTGTGAGATCGCTGCCGAACGCATGAAGTTAGAATATTCAGTTGAGCATAGCTTACCTGTTTATAAGTAGTTGATATAGTCAATTAGAATATTCTTGTTTTCTGTTAAACTGTTTTCCCCTAAGTTCAGGGGGTTACTTAGCTAAACAAGGATATGATAATGAGATGTATAGTTAATGGATGTGATGAATTCGCACCTAATAATTTCAGTGTGAGACTAAGAAGGGATGACACATCAGCGATTTGGGCACCAAATACTGAGGCTTATATCTGTGATGTGCATGCTTCATCTGGCTTTACTATTCAAGTCAATTTAGTCACTCGTACTGATGACACAATCGAAACTTTAGTGAGTTCGAATGGCGGCCCGGTAGCTCGTCGTTTAACAACAATTAAACACCAACCGTAAGTTTCAAATCTAAAGGCTACATTTATGTAGCCTTTCCCATCTCTAAGTGTTCTTTTCTTGGTGTTATATATCTATAAACGTTGTAATTCTTTGCAAAAGGGATAAGCGCTGATTTTTCAGAGCTACACCTTGCGCCGCAAGGCCTCCCGTAAATCCTCACCCATTTAAAAATCCTGTTCCAATGCCGATGCGATCCAGACGGAAAGCACCGGAGATCCTTTTAAAACATCAGCTTAAACAATCGGTTAGTTTTGGCGCTGGCACTGATTCTTGCAAACTGCTGCAAAAGTTGGCGACGTGTGCAAAACCTTATCGAAGCCACAACACCAGACGCCGCGCGGGCTGGCGGTAGGGTTTGCGCAAAAATTCCTTTGCAAAATTTTTATGATCCAAATAGTGCAGGCGGGTGCGGTGTAGCGCCGTTTCCGTCTGGTATGCGCTTCCGTCTGCGTGTTTCTGTGAGCGCTGCGGGCCGTGGTAAGACGAACGCAAAAAAGGCCGAACGGTGTCGGCCTTGGGGTGTTGAGTTCAATGGTGGGCGTTACAGATCGTTTTATGCGAGGGGTGTTTCTGCGGGGCTTCTGTCAGGCGATCAAAGGCCCATATTTTGCTTTCAGCGTGGCGGTGCTGGCTGCTGCCTGGCTGAATTGTCCCGACTGTTGGCTTGTGCCGGTGTTCGGGTGAGTGTGGCTGGCGGCAATCGTCGCCAGTTGGCTGACTACGTCGAGTGTGTCGGTCAGCAGTGTAAGCACGTTGATTTCCTCGCTACCCAGTTTGACCGTAGGCGCAATAAGCTCTTGTGCCTGTGCGACGCTGCGGCGGATACCGGCGATTTTCTCAGTTAGAGCACCGCCGACCGTTGTCGTGCTATTGCCGGTGATGGTGTCGTCGAGATTGGTGCCAATGCTGCGTTTAGCATTCTGGCCAATATAGACGGATTCATCTTTGCTGCAGGAAATAGTCAGACCGCCAGAAGTACCGATGCTGTAATCCCCCTCGCTAATCTGAACCACGGCACCGGCTAACAGCGTGGCCGTGCCCAGTACCGTGGTTTTGTCCGTTGCCTGGATAGTAGTTTCGCGAACTACCAGCGTGCGGGTTTCATCGTCTGCCTGAATAGAGCGCGTCATTGACGTTTCTTTGATTGCTTGGTCAGTCTGGCGTTCCCAATCACCGGCGACGTTAATCCGCTGCGATACCCCTTCACGCTGTTGCTGCAACTGTTCGCCAGGCTTCACGGCGGGCAGGTTTTGCCCCTGCGGCATGGTCTGGCGCACAAAGGGCTTATCCGGTCGCCCGCCAGTGAAGCCAACTTCTACTAAGGTGCCAGGCGGTGGGAATTGGAACATGCCGGACTCACTGCCCGCCATTGGTACCGGCAAGGGCACGGCGGGATAAACCGGCGTATCTTTCGCCGGATTGCCGTCCCCGTCGAGCAGCTGCAAATCGACCGCATAGCGCGGGCGAAACGGGTCGGCGATGTTGCCGGTTGATACGTCTTCACTCGGCGCTTCGACGCGGGCGAACTGGGGCAGGTGCAGACCGGATGCCAGTTCGGGGAACGCGTTTTCGACTTGGCGCTGAATCGGGGATTTCTGCAAGGGCTGGCCGGTTGCCTTGTTACGCGGTTGCCACGTGATCGCCATGTCGTCGTTTTCTAATCGAACCTGGCTTAACCGCTGGCCGTTAACTTCAGCACCAGGGCGCAGGCTCTGAATGAGCGGCACGGTCATCGAATTACCGCCCGCGCTGGACTGGCTAAACTCGCTCGGGATGTCGACCGGCTTACCTGCAAACATGCTGTGGGCGGCAGCGCCGATAAAGACGTCACCGTCCGGCAACTGATACCACAGGTAATCAGGAATGGAGAACGCGCGGCCAAGGTTGGCAAACAACTGGTACCCGGTACCGCTGTGAGTGAAATGCGGGATTGGCTTGTCGGCATAGTCGGCACCCGCTGGCGGGCTGACGTTTAGGCCGCATTGCTCACTAATCCAGTCGGTGATGGTGCGCAAGGTGGGATGCTGAAACGAGCACGGCCACAGTTTATCGAATACGCCGATTAACTCCCGAACGAAAAGACGCTGGGAACCATTTTCTGACGGCTGCGACCGCTCCACGTAGCCGGTGAACCAGCGCAGGACTAAACCGTCATAACCGATATCGATACGCACCATTTTGCCGGTGTAATCGGTATCGGTCTGCGCTGTAATAAATCCCCGACCGCACGCGTTTAGCTCGAGCATGACGTTAACGTCGACCAGATGGATGGGGTCAGTTGAAAGGTACAGGCGTTTAATCGGTTTCATGCTTTAGTTATCCCAGCGCGTCATTGACGGGTTTTAAGACTTTTTGTTCGAACCAACTCATTTTATCGGCGTCCTCACCGGCTGAGTTTTTACCGCCCGCGCCGGTCTGCTTGGTGCTGGGCGTATTGTTGCCTTTGCGTGCTTCGCGCTTCTCGGGGACGCTGCTTTTTTCGCGCAGGGTAAAACTGACGTTCCAGGCGAGGATATCTTCCTGCGGAATGGCATCAATCTGGCCGGTGAACGTCCCTTCGCGAAAATTGATAGCCGTCGCGGTCGCGTTGGCAATACGGTATTTTTTTAGCGAACCGCTGGACTCTGTGGCCGATGCCAACTGAAAAAGCCGCTGCAAAATCGCCTGGTCATCAAATGCCACTAAGCCGGTGACGCGCAGTTCTTTGGCCTTGATGCCCTGTTCGGCGTTGGTTGTGCTGGACGTTTGGCCGGACTGGTCTTTTTCCTGAAATTGCATGGAAGGCGATACCAACATTCTTTTCATGATGATGCCTTCGCCATCAAGTGCGAGTTGAACGGCCTGGGTCATTTATCATTTTCTCCAAATCTTTCAATGAATCACCGGTGAACATCATGGCGGCGGTATGCACTGCGGTGGCCTGAGGGATATTTTTTAATAATTCGACCGCGCCGGTATGCATATCCCCGGAATGCGTAAACGCCCATACGTCAGCGCTGGCCCCTTTAAGGTCACTGAGTCCCTGACTGATACTGGCGAGCAATCCGGCGCGGGCCTGCATAAAACTGGCAATTTGCGCCTTTAACCCTGCGGTGCTGGTACTGGCTGCGGCGGCAAGCTTGGCGGCGGCCACGCGCTGGGCATTCACGGCGGCTCGATTGGTCGATACCGACAATGGGACAGCGGCGGGCAGGGCGTTAGCTAGTTTCCCAGGCAGTTGCATTTTAACCGTGCTCAG
Source organism: Ewingella sp. CoE-038-23 (assembly GCF_040419245.1). NCBI lineage: Bacteria > Pseudomonadati > Pseudomonadota > Gammaproteobacteria > Enterobacterales > Yersiniaceae > Ewingella > Ewingella docleensis. Next base: position 29,267 of record NZ_JAZHOH010000001.1, read on the forward strand.
TTCGGCAGCGGCCTTTGCCATTCTGCTGACCTGAGTAAACGCCGGTGCGGGGAAGACGGCCGCCAGACTGTTTAACCCCTGCATAAATGCATCGTGGGTGTTTTCGGCAATCATCAGGACGATCACATCGCCACTGTTGCCGCTGGAGGCCAATTTTTTAGCCAGATATGCCAGAGCATTGGCCGGACTAAGGTAACTGCCTGAATCAGCGGATTGACCCAGCCCATAAACCCAAGGATGTGCCGGAACAATGGCGCAAGAAAGCGGTGCCATGTTGTCAGCAATCTTGAGCACGGATTTACGCCACATTACTGCGGCACCTCGGGCCATGTAATACCACGCACCTTTGTGGTTTCTACGCGACTCAGTAAAACCCGATATTTGCGCCACTCGTTGAAAAGGCGCTTTTCTTCGTCAGTCGCAATATCTAAATCAATGGCATCGCTTAACGTGCTTATTGCCTGGTTTGCCTCCGCTAACAGAGTGGTTTTATTTTGCGCGGCCAGGGCGACATAATCCGGTGCGACGGCGTAGATTTTACCGCCAGACCAGCGCCAAGCGCCGCTGATATCACAGCCCTCGGGCAATGTATCAATATCGACCACGGTCAGGCCGACAGGATAAAGGCGTGATGCATCCTCGCTGATACTGCGAATAACCCCGGTATCGTTCTCAATTGCCAGGCTAAATTTACGCGTGAATTTAGGTAAGGATTTAAACCAGTCCTTACCGCTTTCATCTTTAAAGTATTGAATACCACCACCGTTAAAAAGTTCATCCGGCGTGTAACGCTGTAAGTTTATTAGTTTCATATTTTTATCCGTCGATTGTTACCCAGCCACCGTTTCGAAACATTTGCAGGGGGCGGTACAGTGCATAACCAATTTGGCTCCCCTCGTTGCCGTTGCCACCGGTGAGCACGCATCCGGCGGGTGCCTCTACAAGCCAACCGTCCATCACCATCGAAGCCTGCGCCCCGCGCGTAATACTCGAAACAAAACTCGCCTGCGCCCATCTCAGAACATCCTCTACCCGGCTGTTAACCCAATCAGTGCGGGCAAGAGCCACAACCTCATCGTTGTTTGAGTTCCGCATGTAGGGCGATTGTGGGTTGCCACCTGAAAAACCGGCGTAACTGCATGTGTCCCGCGCTATCGCGTTCACGTCTGAGGGCTGCGGCCTGTAGTTGGGGCTGTAAACACGCACGCCGGGCGTGTCGTACACGCCTGAGCCTGCCTGAATAATTCCTTTGTTATAGATGTTACGGTCAGTGTAAATATCATTAGGCGAGGTAATACCAGCCTCTGCGCGAAAACTGCCACCGACTGAAACATTTCCAGCGGCTGAAATGTTTTTCCCCGTGTTTATATCGCCAGGGCTATAAAAAGAATTGTCTACGGGGTTGAATGTCCATGCCGACACCGCCCCCGCATCAGTGGTGATGGAGATAACCGCCATTGGGAACTGGGCGTTCCCCGATGTTACGCCGCCGAAGCTGACCGACGCCGCGTAGTTATAATCCTTAGTTTTAATAATGCCTTTTACAATGGGTTGGTATTGGCTGACATTTTTGGGCGCCATGAATCCATTAGGCACCATAAACGGGGCAGATCCGTTTTCTAATTGAGCCGCAAATGCACCGGCCCCCTCCCAAAGACCTGATTTCGTCGCAAAGTAGCGAGCGCCGGTGACATACTCGACGTTGCCGCCTGTAGTGGGCAGTGCGCCAACATTAGCGGCGGTAATGCTGATGTCCTGAGTACCGTCAAAATTCACACCCGCAATCTTGCGGGCCGTCTCTAATTTGCTGGCCGCCTTCGCCGTGGCGTCAACAGGCAGAGCACCGACATCAGCCGGTTTGAGGCTGATGTCCTGCGTGCCGTCAAAATTCACACCGGCGATTTTGCGGGCTGTCGCTAATTTTGTGGCAGCGACGGCGGTGTCTTTTGCAGCCAACGCGCCTACCTCAGCAGGCGTGGGCGGGTTGCCGGTATCAAACACGCGACGCCAGCCAAAGGGATAAGTGCTGTTATCAAGTTGCCATTTCCAACCCTGAGCCGCGATGTATGTACCAATGCGCCAAAAGATTTGGCCGTTTCCATTTATCAATTGCTGATAGGCTCCCGCGCCCGCATCCCACGCACGGCGAAGCGTCAGCAACTGAGCTGCGGCGACAACGTCCGGCCCCAGTGGGAAATCCTCAAATTTTCCCGACAAAGAAACAGGGTTTGTTTTATTGATAACGACGGGGTCGTCTAATCGCGTGATGGTGCTATTGACCGGCAAGACCTGGTTAGACATCGCACCAATATTATCGCGGGCGTTCAACATGGCCGCCGCACCCAATATTTTAAGCTCGGCTAATGCCTGGTCTTTGCGCAAGAAATCTTTGCTGCCCTGCTGGTCGCTCAGTGACCCTTTCGGGCGCAGGTCAGTGACATTGCCTGCGGCGTCGATACTCGCCAGAGCAAACACGTAGTGGGCGACGCCGTTCGTGGCGTAGTTCGAAAGCGTAGGGGCCACGGTGAATTTAATGGCCGTCTGAAACGCGCTGGTCACGGTGCCGGTATAGCAGACATCAATCCAGACCTTAGTCGGCTTGGTGGTGACGGTGATATTTTGGTTAGCAGCAAGCGAGGCACGCAGCCCGCCGACATAACCCAAACCCTTAGTAACAAAGAACTGGGTACCATTTTTTGACACTAAAAATCCGGTATCAAAAAAGGCACCGGCACCATAGATATCAAAATTTGCCAGACGCAGGGCTTCATCCATACCGGCCATGCGGGCCGTAAAATCAATCTGCCACGTTGCAGCCGGTACCGTGATTTGTGTTTCAGCCTGCGCCCCGGCGTATTCCATCATAATGGAACGGGTGAGGGTATTTCCCTGCTGGCCGCTGGCGTTCTTCACTTTCCGCTGCGTTGGGGCATGGGTGATCGCGCCGATGATGCCGGTGGCTTTATTGATTAACCCAATCCAGTTGAAATCGAAATCGCCGACTTCGGTACCCATCACCACGGAATAGACCACGGCATTCGCGTTGACCACGCCGCTTTTGCTTACCGCCTGGCGATAGACAATTTTGTCAGCGGCGGGCATCCCTTCGGTGTTAGGGATGGGCTTGTTAGCGTCTTGCCCAGGGATGAACGCGAAAACGAATTCATCCAGTACAACGGGCTTATTGTCGACAGCCTGCTGGGCTTTCCACTCGGCAAAGGCTTTGGTAATAACGGTTTGTGACATGGAATTCCCCTACAAACTAGCGCTAAACGTGGCGCTGGACTCTGTTGTTATGTTGTTCAGGCTCGCCGTATAGCAAACATATTCCCCTTCGTATGACCCCACCCGCATCACCAAGCCAATGGCGCTTATCACTTCGAACTGATAGCGGCGGCAGGTGCGGCCATACTTGCGGATGATCTCAAGTAAAAGGTCGCTGTTGTTTGCGATTTGGTTATCGCTGACGCGCACGATGATGACGTCCCAATCAATGCCCGGCTGGCGCTCCAGCAGTTCGACGTAGCCAATGCCAAGCCGCTCAAAAATGGCGATAAAGCCTTCAACCTCGCCCGCGTCCTGGGCGTTCACAAACGCATAGCTCACGCGCTTGCGAAACAGGCCCAGCGGTTCACCATTAAAACGGGTGATATCCCGCTCATAGGCAATCAGGTTAAGCAGCGGTTCGGCACAGGTCAGCGGGTCAAATTGCTTAAGCGGCCACGTCATCCAGTCGTACACCACTGACCAGAAAGTGATGCAGACCCGAAGCAATTTGGCCGGTTCGCCTCTGTCCATCCACGACGGCAATCGAAGGCTGCGCAACTGCGCTTTAAAATCAATCATTGGCAATTTCCACGGTCAGGCTTGAAAGGCGCGGGACTGACAGTTCGCTGATGATGTCTGTCAGCGAGAAGGTGAGCGAGTCGATAACGGGAAACGCCTTGTGTAACTCGCGGCCAAGGTTTGAAAACGAGTAGCGGGCATACGGCCACGTCTTTTTGACGTCATAGTTGCTGTTTTCCCGAAATGCGCAGCGGATCAAATTGGTCACGCCGGTGTTTAAATCGGCCATCGCTTCGGCGGTCATGTTGTCTTTGTTCAACACGTAGACCGTGACGCTCAAGGCGTGCTTAGTCTCAGGCAGGGCAAAGCACTGCATATCGTCGCCGTGGCCGTGGTGGCCCTGCGTGTTGATATAGTCGTTGACCGCATCAATAAACGGCTGGGAAATCTCGCCGCTGTCGAGCAGCAAATAGGCGTTTGCCGTCCCCGGCCCGCGCGGGGCGTCGTGCTTAAAGAAAATACGGTCAACGCTCAGGCCCAGCACGCTGGCTATCATGCTGCGATAAATCGCATCGGTGTGGTAATTGCCGACCAGGTTGAACTGGTTACGGGCACGCTCGCGCAGTTCATCATCGGATTCCTCATTTGCACCGGGCACGGTCAGCCAGTCGTCATCGTTCACCACGCTTGAAATTCCCGCCACGGCAACCGGCAAAATGCGGTAATAGCCCGGCGCGAGGTTGTACCCGCTGCCGGTGCCGGTTGCGGTGACCGGCACTAGGCCACTTTCTAAGCCTGCGGCTATGGCGGTGTCTTTGGCGACGGACAATACATAAACGACGCCGTTAATACGCTCGGTTTGTACCAGCGTGCCCGCGCTAACCGTCACGGCGTTGGCGGCGGTAGTTTTGAAAAAACGCACGGTACCGGCTGCGGCGCTGGCGGGTTTGGCTTCGATGTTCACAGCCCAGGCGAGCAGGCGCAGCATCGGGCCGGTCGCGGTCGCTACAAACATATTTGCCATAACGACCTGGACAAGTACGTCTTTCAGCCACAACACCGGCGTGGTGATGAGTTTGGTTATCAGCCGCCAGAACGGCGACATTTTCGACGTATTGGTGACCAGGTTTTCACCGCGTGCGATGTCGCGGAATTTTCCGGCGATTTCGGCTTCCGTGGTCGGCATCCCGCTATCGCGTAGGACTTTTTCAAAATCGACGGTCGGTTTCTCATTCATAATTCACACCGGTGCTGATGGGGCCGAAATCGTAGGTGTCGGCAGTGATATACAGGCGCGAGACGCTTTCCTCCGCGATAACCACGGTTCCCGGGATGAGGCGTTCGTCATTTTCAACCAACAGCGTTAACTGGGTTAACACGTCGCCGCGCATGGTTGGGCTGCGTTCGCCAATCAGCAGCGCGGCGATGCCACTTTCTAAAATGCTGTGGATCACGTCTTGACCGATGCTGACGCGGTTGTTGCATAGCTGCGGCTCGTTACCGCTGTTAAGCGTGAAATTGCCGTCAGTTATCAGTAAATCGATGTAGAGCGGTTCGTCAGTCATCCGGCTTGCATCTCTTGCCATTCAGCCAGCTGGCTGGGTGAAATTCCGTTGGGTGCGTTCACGTAGGTGTCGCCATAGGTTCGGCGGCTATCAATCGTGGTTTTGCTTTCCGTTTTAACCTGTTTCATCAAGCCTTCACGCGGCAGGGCGGCGCTCGCCCTGTTGCCGGTGACCAGTGATTGACCGTTCAACGCAGGCGCGGCGGGCTGTGGCAAGCTTGGCGCTGGAGCGCTGACCGGCATCGTCGGCTGCGCTGTCTTCACGCGGGCCAACGTGCTGGCCTGCGGCATGACATTTTGCGCAGGCACGGCCAACGGATTGGGCTGACTTCTTGGCACGGCGTTTTGTGTCGGTACCGCGACGGGCACCGGCTGCGGCACGGCAACCTGTGACGGGGTGTTTACCGCGGCGGGCACCTTCACGCCTTCGGTTGTGCCGGTGGTTTTAAGGTCAATGCTGACGCCGGGTATTTTGTTAAGTTTTTCAACAATCCAGTTGTAGGTCGACGCAAAGGTATTTTTCAGGATGTCGAAAAGCTTGTTGAATACGTTGCCGATAGTCTCTGAAAACCCTTCAAACGCGGCCACAGGTGACAGCCCAGTGAAGAAAGCGACGGTCTTGTCCCAGCCGTCTGTAATGCTGGCCCAGACGTCGGCAAATACCTGGCCGACATCCTGAATGACCGACATCACCCACTTAAAGGCTTCGGTTTCCATCACCGCCGCTTTCAGCTTGTCCCAGTGCTTAATCACGTACCACACGCCGATAGCCAGGGCGGCAAGGCCCAAAATAATAAGGGTGATCGGGCTGGTTAAAAGCTGCATGGCTACGCCTGCGAACATGGTCGCCGCACCATAGATGCGCATAGCCAGGGCACCGGCTTTTAACACGCCGTTCCACAGCACCAGGGCAATACGGCAGACGCCCGTCCAGACCGCCAGTAATTTGGACTGGATCCACAAACCGGCCAGACCAAGGCGGGTTAACAGCAGTGAAGGGCGCATTAGATTAAGCGTCCATGTCAACGCCTTCCAGGCACCGCCCAGCATGAACGCTATGCCTTTCAGCCCCATCATGGTGAAACCAAAAATACCCATGGCGATATTGGCCGCCGCACCGGCCAGCCCGAACGACAGCACGGCCAAGGTGATGTAACCCATCCAGCGGGCGATATTGGGGAACATTTCCAGCCAGCGGGCGAACTTGGTGCCGACTGCGGCCACCTTGTTCATCAGCGGGGTGAGGATTGGCATCAGGGTGTTACCCAGCGCCACGCGAATGGCATAAAAAGAGGCGGTGATACGTTCCCACGGCTTCGCCATGCGCTCGGCCATTTCCTGCGCCCGCTTCATGCCGTCGTTGCGGCCTAATTCGGTAATGCTCTTGTTCAGGGTGTTTTGCTGGCCGTACAGCTTTTTAATGACGTCGGCACCGCCGCCAAAGGCGGCATCAAGCGCCTGTTGGGCCTTGACGTTGCCTTCGATGCTCTTGCCGTATTTGTCCTGCACCTTTTGCAGAATGTCGCCCATAGGCAACATCTTGCCGGTGGCGTCGACAAAGCTCATGCCCAGCTTCTGCGCGGCGGCGGGGGCGCTGCGTAGGAACTGCTCGTAAATGCCGCTGGACTCGGTGCCCATGGTGCGCGACAGGGTGCCCAGCACGGCGAACTGTTCTTCCATGCTGACGCCAAAGTCGGCCCCGGCGTTTTTGGTGCCTTCCATCAATTCCTGCATGGTCGACATTTTGACGCCGAAATTTTGCACCATATACGCGGTTTTACCCGCTAACTGCTCGGCAAACTCGACGTGTCCCAGGCTGGACAGTTCGCGATTGAACCGCGAGGCCATCGCGCCGATATATTCCCCGGCTTCTTCGCCGCTGGCTTTGACACCTGCGGCCAGCGTGTTGGCCGCCACGGTCACGCGCGGTAAATCCTGGTCAGCGAGTCCATGCATCGCCCCTTTAATGGCGTAGCTGGAGTTGACCACGTCGACCGCGCTTTTGCCGTATTGCATGCTGAAACGTAGCGCGGAACTGGACAGCTTCTTCAGCGTGTCGTCGGCCACGCCTTTAGCGCCGACTTCTGACAGCGCCGCGTTCATCTCATACGCGGGAGCGACAACGCCCCGGATGGACTGCGCGACCGCCCAAATTGCAGCGGTGCCAATGCCGATTTTGGTAAATGACGCCTGCGATTTTTCCGCAAAGCCGGACAGCGACGACTGGGCCGTTTTAAGCGGTCGCGTCAGCTTGTCGATTAGGCTAAGAGTAAAATCCAAATGGCTCATGTCATGTTCCGTTAAAGGCTATCGCTATGCCCTCGGCCGTTTTATGGGCCTTGGTTTGGGCAAAATATTCATCCAGCCACAGCGCGCGGGCTATGTTCTCTTCGCTGTCGTCGGCGTGGGGCAGGTAGTAACTGCGCAGGGCGAGATACTGCTCTAACGGGTTGGCGCGAATGGCCGCCACCCGTGCGGTCAGTTTTTTATTTCAATCTCAACCTGCGGGGAGTAAATCGAATTGACCTTCTCCACGATTTGCATTTCAACGCCGGGGTAATCCTCGGTCAGCTTGTTAAGTGCCTCTTTGCTGTCCGGCGAGACGATGCGGCCCAGATAGGTGACCATCGGCGCGATTTTGTTGGTTGGCGACATTTCGTTAATCAGGCCGTTGAATGCGGTTTTGTTCGGCTCGAAAGACAGGTCAATACCGGCCACGGTCAGGGTGATCACTTTGTTTTTTACTTGGCTCATTGCTCTAAATCCTTACGTTGTCGAATGATGCCCACCAGGGCGTTATGTCTTACCGCGCAGGCGGTATAAAGGTTTTGGTACCGTGTCAGCGCCGCGTCGAAATCAGTGCCGGTCGGCCCTGAAAGGCGAGGCAGCGTGACCGGGCACAGGGCTAGCTGGTTTTCCTGATAGGGTTCGCTCGGCTTTATCAACACTTTGGTTGAACAGCCGGACATACTCATCAGAAGCGCAAACGTTGCTAAACACCGGCTTAATAACTTCCGTGCGGGTTTCCCGCTCGGTGTGAATTTCATTGGCTTTCAACTCCGCGATTTTGGCTTCCAGCGCTTCCCCCGACTGGCGGGTGACTTCGGTCACCACGCGGCGGGTTTCATCCGCTGACTGATTGGCCGCCAGTTCGGTTTGGGCGTTATGCCAGCTATGCGCCGACCAGCCGAAAAGGAACGCGGCGGCCAAAATCAGCAGGTGCCCCCAGGCGGCACGCATTAGCGCACCCCGTTATGTTCAAGGCTGAAGTGGTTGCCGTCCGGTTTCTTGAACCGACCGCCCCAGCTACCGCCTAGGCTTTCCCAGTATTCGCCCAGCGGTAAAAACGCTTTGCTGTCGGTCTGGTAAACGCCCCCAATAAACAGGTTAAAGTCGATAGCCAGGCGCTGAATGTGCAGGCTGTTGACAATACCGGCACCGCTGGCGGCGTTAAGCTTGGCCTGTTCCGGTGTGCGGTAGGCTTCGCCCAGCGTCAGGGCGTAACCGTTGGCAAACGACCAGGCAATCAACTGGCCGACCATTTGCGTGAACTGCTGTTGTTTCTGGCTCAGTGTCATGGGGTGTCATCCCTTTTTTTGGTCAGACGTTGGTCTAACCAGCGTTTGAAATATTCTTCAATCACCGCGCTGCCCAAAATGCCAAGGGCGCAGGCCACTCCAATAACTGCGAGTTCCGGCATATCGTCGAATTTCAGCAGCGCCAGACCGGCCATAAGGGAAACCGCCGACCCTAAAATCGTGCGGCCTACCAGCTTGCGGGCGGTGATCCGCTCGTTGCTGACCATCAACTGACCGACGCCAATCAGCGCCCCTATCAGGATGAGTTTTGCAAAGAGCGACGTTTCTCCGTTTGGCATGTCGTTACCCTTTCAAGTCGCGCGTGTCGCGGGCTGACAGGTACGGGACGCCGTCGATATGAATAAAATCGGGGCTGGTCACCATGAATTTGATTTTCTTCGTGGTCGCCTTGGCGTCGTTGGGGGTGATGCCCACAACGTCGGTCAGCATCGGCACGCAGCCGAATACCTCGATTTTTTCTTCTTCGTTGCCCGCGTTGCCGTAGAACAGGAAGTCTTTTTCCCCAATCCCGCGCCATGAGCCAGCGGCACGCGCCACGGCCCCGAATTTCTTGAAGTTCAGCGCGTCGATTTCGAGTTCAACGTCGGCACTGACCGACCCTTTTACATGGCCGTTGGGTACGCCGCGCGTTTGCACGGCGGCGCTGTTATCGGTGATGGTCACCGTGGCGCTTTCAACGTGGATCATGACGCCGTCATAGTTCACATCGAAGGAGCCGCCGCTTAAGCGTTCTGACATGGTTAGCTCTCCAGTGAGGTATCGAGTTCGATACTGATGCTGATTTCTTTCGCAGACTCATAAGGGCGCACCACAATGAAAATTTGCACCTTGACTGATGAAGTCCAGACGATTGAAACGTCGCCTTGTTTGGGTGGTTTCACTTCGCCCGGGAATTCAATCCCGTTGATTTGCGAGGTGATCGCCATTTCGCGCAGCGGCTTGCCGAAATACGTTTCGTTTGCCGCAATGCTGCCCGGCGTGCTGTTAAGCGAGCGGTCAGCGATTTTCGGGATAGCCCGCAAACGCACCTTGCGCGAGGCTTTATCCACAATGCGCACGTTCTCAATCGTCTGATAATCGCCGCCTTCAACGTCGAGCGTCCGACCGTCCGACCAGTAAATCCCGTCGAAATCGTGGTACCACATCGGCACGCTGTAGCGCAGGGCTTCAAGCGACTGCAACACGGCGAGGTCGATTTCCACACCGGTGCCGTCAACGGGCAGGCCGTCGCGACCCAGCGCGGTAAGTGCGCCGGTAGCAACACGCGCCGGACTGTCGGCGATGGTGACCGAACGGTTACACAGGCGGCCCGCTAAAGCGCCCGGCTCGTTACCCCAAAGGCGGGGCACCAGCTGCACGCCCGGAGAGGCGATTTTGTCTTGAAGCGCGGCCATACGAATAAGGTAAGCAGGCCATGTTTCGGTGGTTTCCGGGCCACCCACGGACAGGGCGAACCACACGAAACGGCCAAACTTGGCTTTCAGGGTGTTACGCATCTCGCTGGCGCGGTTGATGGTTGCCTGTTGGTCGATATCAAACGCGAGGACAACGCCTTCGACTGATGCCACGTTCTGGCCCGCCGTGACGGCGGCCATCCAGTCATCATCGGGTTTTGATTCATCCTTCGCGCCTAAAACGTGCACGTAGGCAAACCAGTTTTGACCGGCGTTATTGCTGGCCGCGCTGACCAGGCTTTTTAACAGGCTGTCTTTGTCGCCCAGCGCCTTGTTTAAGTCGGTGGCGGTGTTAATTGCCTGCGTTTTCCCGACGTTGGTATCGCCATAGCCGACAAACAAAACGACGCGCTCGACGTCTTTCGTGGTGCCGTTGTAGCGGTTAATCTGACTGACGTTAACGAGTGGCCATGTCATGGGTTTACCCTCTGATGTCCTGCGCGTTGACGTCCCAGCCGAAGCCGATCGCCTGCATTTGCCGCGCAAGTATTTTGTTAAATTCCTCGTTGCTCACCCCTAAAAACACGCGTCCCGGTAAGTCGATTGTCCAGGTGCGTTTCGTCGGTGTGCCCCGCAATTTTTTAATCAGTAGTCCCGCCTGGGCCATGCTCAGGGTTTCCATGATTTTTTTGCTCGATGGTTTTACCCACTTTTTGCCGTGGCGCATTTTGTAGCCCAGGGCGCGAAGCTTTTTAGCCTGGCGAGGCAGGGCGGGCCGGTTGGCCTGCGCCTTGCGGGGTGCGCCGCTGGCATTCATTTTGATGTTGGCGCCGTCCTGCTGCGCAGCCCCGACCAGACCCGCCGCGATGGGCTTGGTGCCGTTGCGGTAGTTGCCGCCTTTCAGGTAGATGCGCACCCCCTGAATTTCTGGCATTTCCCGCACGGCCAGCAGCTTGGGCAAGCCTTTCAGCATCTTGCCTTTGCCCCGCTTGCGCGGTGCCCATGGCGTGCCGTCTGGCGCGGTCTGGTTTCGCTGGTTCCGTTTGGCCGCCACGATGATGCCCAGTTTGGCAATACGCCATAACAGGCGCTGGCGCTGTTTGGGCTTCAACTCAGCGGCGGCAAGCGCTGCCCGCATCTGCTTAAGCTGCGTTTGGTTCAGGTTGCCGCGTATCACGACTTACCACCGTGTTGGGTAATGAATTCGGCTTCCGTCGCCGTCCAGATTTCAGGGTCAACCAATGACCAGCGCTTACCCTGTGCCGGAACGTCGCCGCTCTCGTCTTCTCTCAGGATGATCGGGTCTGCCATTGGCACCACGATTTGCAGGATGCAATAGCCTTCGTCGTCAAACTCCGGGTCGACGGTCGGGTCGGGTAGCTGCAACTTGTCGTGAAACTCGTTGGCGTGCTCACTGACCCACGTCAGCACCAGGGCATAAACCAGACCGGGCGAACAGACGCGAAACGGAAAACGGTCCCATGACAGCGTGGCGTCGTAACGCAGCACGCCGATGCGCTTCTGGTTATTTCCCAGCGCCTGGCCGCTGCGCATGAGTTCGCAGTTGTCCTGACTGCTTTCGAACATCTGCATGACGTCGGGCGGCAGGTTGGCAGTGATAAACGCGGTTAGGCTCTCTATCTGGCTCATATTAGATGCACCCCGACGCGCGGCAGTTTCAGCATGTTGCGCATGACGAAAGCGGCCTCGGCCAGCAGGCCCGCGCGGGTTTCGCTGCTCTCCTGGCCCGGATGCGACTCACGGCGGCCAATGGTGGCAAACTCGCCCAGCAAATCGGCTTTTGCCCTGGCGTATACGGCTTTTTTGTACTGGGCAGTCAGCTGGTTTTCGTCACCCATCTTGGCCCCCGGCACGTCTTTGGCCTGGTCAAAGCCCTTACCCGTCCAGTGGCTGACCACGTCGGCGAGGTTGTCGTTTACCTCGGCAATCGCTGCCAGCACCGCAAGACCTGCGGTTTCCGGTGGCAGGTCAGCGGGCAGGGTGCGGGACTTTTGAAACTCGCCAAGATTCAAATCCGGCCAGAAGGTCACGCCGTTGGTGATCGCGTCAGACTGGTAGTTCACCGGCTTGCCGCTGATGCTGAAACTTGGGCCACTCATGGGGCTATCCTTCTGTTGCATGTGAGAAGCGGGCTAACGGTTTCCACGGCCAAAAGCCTTACGGGCTTATGCCTCCACCGCGCCCGCCCCGGCTTGCGGTAGTCTTTACTCGGCTGTGAGGCCATTAATACGGGCGCGAATTTTCGCCCGCATGGTCTTTACACCCGCGTTTTTGTTGTACTTTTCGGCCTGCGCCAGCAGTTCGTCGGCCTTTTCCAGCGTGTCGACATCTTCCACCGCCGTGGCGCGGGGGTCGCCGTTGTGGTCGCGCAGCAGGTAAAGCCCCGCAAACTTGAACCACTTGGCGTTGATGTCTTCATGCAGTCGCCATTTGTCGCGGATGTTGTTAAACGTCCGGCTGAAAAACGGTTCGATGCTGTGACCGCTGGCGGCCTCGACCGTCGCCCACTCCAGCACGGTGTCGGCAATGAATGCGGGCATCGTGCTTTTGAAGTTGTCCGGCATGTCTTGGCCTTCGCCGATAGCGATATCAGCCCAGTCGAGCGCCTTTTCGATTTCCCCCGTGTCGAGCAGCCAAATCACGCAGTACACCAGGGCCGGATTTGCGTAACGCTTATCACCGGCGATGTACGCTTCCACGGTCGGCAACCAGCGCGGCAACAGTTCGTCGCGTTTCATCTCGACGCGGTCTTCTGTGCGCGGCAGGCTGCGCAGGTGCGCGACATCGCTTTCCAGTTCCAGTTTTTGCAAATGGAAACTCACCGGTGATGAAGTGAGCGCCTCGCGCTTGTCCAGCGTTTCGGCGGCCTTGATGCGTGCGCGGTGGCGCTGACACGGGGACATAGCCATCGTTATGCGTCTCCGTCTGGTTCGGTGGTGCCGGTCGCTAACGTCAGCTTGTCGTAAGCGGCATACAGTTCGTCATGCTCGACGGCGTAACCTTCCATGCGCAGATAGCTGTTTTCAAAGCGCTTGCGGTCATCATTCCATTCGGCCTTACGCTTACGGGTGCCTGCCTGGGTATAGATGTGCAGGTTGTCCAGCGTGGTGACGATCAAACGACCTTCCGGCATAAACGGCGGCGTGTAAGCCGTTCGGCCCGCAATCTGACGGTTGATTAGCTGCGCGGCCACTTTCTCAGTCGGACGGTCAACCATGTTCATCATGGTGGTGGCGTCAGCGCCGATAAGGTCAGCGGAGACCAGAACAACCAGGCGCGGGTCATTGCGGAACGGCTCATAGATGCTGGTATGCACCAAGTCGGTGACCGCTGCGTCAAGGCCCATAAAATCGGCACCGGCACCGCCGATGGTGATATCACCGGTAATAACCTGTGCAGGCGTGCGCGTTTTAACAATCTGGTGCCAACCGATGTTGACGTCCTCACCGTTCGGATTGGTCTCCGGGTCGGTGTCGTCGGCGGCGCTGGTACCGTTGAAGGCGACGCGCAGCATGTCGAGGGCAAACGACTCATTGCTGAATGCCTGAATGCGCTGGAAGAATTCTTCCTCGCTGCCTGAGTTGGCCCAGATAACCAGCAGGGAATACGGCAGGTAAGAGCCTGAATCCGTCTCAACCAGCTTGTACTCGTTACCGTCAACGCCCATCGGACGGGTGAAGCGGCCCTCTTTTTTACGGCCGGTATAGATGCCCGGCTTGCCGGTGCTGACAACCTGACCGTTGACCTGGTCGACGTCCATCACGTTGACCAACTGCAAGAACTCGGACTGTTGCAGCAGCGCATCGCGTAGCTGCGTTTCTTTCGGCGGCGTCAGCGAGAAATAGCGCGAGGTGTCCTGCTGGCCGTTGGCCTTTGCCAGACCTGCGGCATATTTTCGGATTAACGCCTCGGCTTTGGGTGTTAAACGCATAGTGTATGTTTCCTAAAAAAGTGAGCGGATAAGTCCCGGCGTTGGCCTAGGTAAATTCAAACGGCTGTTTGCTACCGCCTGGCGCACGGTTAGGGCGCTGCGTGCCGTTGCTTTCTTGTGCCGACAGCTTGGTCATAACGTCCGATAACTGGGCTGAAAGCTTGGTTAGCTCGGCTTGCTTACCGTCTTTTGGGCCTTTTTTACCCGCGCGGCGGGCGCTGAACTGGCGACGTTCGCGGCGGCGAGCCGGTGCCGGTTTGTTGCTAAACGCCTTCATGGCTTTAACCAGGTTGGCTTTTGCAACGCTGAATTCAGCCGCGACGACTTCGTCTTCCGGGTTGTCGGCAACGTCTTGGGCCAGTTCAGAGACTTCTTCCGCCGCGTCGGCGATTTGGTCTGCAATGTCTGCCACTTCATCGGCGGCAAGTTCTGGCGTGTCGCTGTCCCCGTCTCCCTCGGCGGCGGCTTGGCCGTCGTTCAGGAGTTGGATCATTTGCAGCAAGAGGGCTTTTAATTCATCCATCTTTTTTTCCTCGCCCTCGTTGGGCTTGTTGTCGGTGTTGGGTTCTGGTGTTGGCGTAAACTCTTTACGGGTTGAAAATAATTTCGACCATAAAGACGGTTCTTTTTTCTGGGTCTTTAATTTACCCAGGCTGAACGTTTCTAAACTTCCACGCTCGGCGGGTTTTTCTTCCCCGGCTAATTGGAATTTGATTTTTTCAGTGCCTAGGCTTGCCGGAATATCGGTAACGGCAAGGCCCATTAAATATTCGCGACCGCTTCCGGCAAAGTCGCCCATGAATTCAGCGGAGGTAAATAACTTTTGCCCGTCTTCATTGGCGTAAATAAGAAAACGGTTCGGAATAAGCTGGGCGTAAAGTTTTACGACGCCGTCCACGGTTTCGGTTTTTAATGCGTCGACTTCGCCCAGGTTGCAGGTGAACTCGCGCTCGGCGTATTCATACTGTGGGTGGTGCGGCCAAATCAGCGCGGTGTAGGTGTCGCGGCTGTAAGTTTCTGCCGCATCAATTAACCACTGCGCTTCAATGGTGCGACCGTCAACGGCTTGGCCGGACGTGGCAATGCAAAGCCAATCTGTACGGTAATTAGGTTGCGGCATAACAGACCTTAAATAATCGGTAAATATAATAAGCGGTATTCTGTGGAGGGCAGTATTACGAAATGCGGAATATCACGCACCCGCTTTATTTCGGGTGCGTTCGGTTATATATGCTTAACCACTTAATGCCGATATTTAATGATAATTTCGTTTCTTTTTTCTCGACATAATAGCCGCATGGCTAAATATTCGAACGAAATAAAAGAAGCGGCCCGCGCGTTATATATAAAACGCTGGACGCCTAAAGATATTGCGCAGGAATTAAACCTCCCGCCGCGCACGATTTACCATTGGGCCGACGTCGGCCAGTGGGCTGGCCTGCTGCCTGCGGAATCTATCGAAGATTCCATCGCCCGCCGCGTCAACCAACTGACCAACCGCGAGAAGAAAACCGCGCTGGAGTTGGAGGAGTTGCGCGACCTGGTGGCCCAACACGTCAAACTCATGGCCCAAAATAATAAACACGCTGAAAAGATGGCTGAGATTAAGGCCAAAAGCATGACGGTCTATGACGATGGCGGTTTCGAGGGAGGGGGATCAGGAGAAGGGCGTAAGCGTAAGTATAAGAAGAATGACATATCCAGCATCACGCCGGAAATGCTGGAAGAGTGGTCACGCACACACCTGTACGAATACCAATTACATTGTCGCGACCATAAAGATGAAGACTGGCGCTTTGTTCTGAAAAGCCGCCAAGTGGGCATGACCTACTATTTTGCCTGGGAAGCGTTCGAAGACGCCGTCCTCACCGGCGACAATCAGGTCTTTTTCTCAGCCTCCCGCGCACAGTCTGAAATATTCCGCGAGTACATCGTCCAGTTTGCACAGTTACATTTCGGCATCACGCTGACCGGTAAAAATATTCGACTCAGCAACGGCGCGATTCTGCGTTTTCTCTCAACCAACGCCAGCACGGCGCAGGGGTTTAACGGCCACCTGTACGGTGACGAAGTTTTCTGGATACCCAAATTCACCAAATTGCATGAAGTGGCGTCAGCCATGGCGACGCATGACAAATTTCGCACGACTTATTTTTCGACGCCCAGCGCTAAGACCCATCAGGCGTACGGCGTGTGGACGGGGGAAGCGTGGAGCGAAGACGACGCGAAACGCAAAGGCAAGGTCTTCCCCAAAGATAAAGTATTGCGGGAGGGAGGTGTTCGCTGCCCTGATGAAATCTGGCGTTACATCATCACCATGGAAGATGCGGTCAAGCGTGGGCTTGGCGCGAAAGTTAATATTGAAAAACTGCGTAATAAGTACAACGCGACTACGTACGCCATGCTGTACATGTGCGAGTTTGTTGATAGCAAAGATGCAGTATTTAAATTCTCTACGCTGACAGCCTGCGAAGTTGATGGCGGGACTTGGGGCGATTACGACCCGACAGCAGTTAGGCCGTTCGGTAATCGCGAGGTGTGGGCCGGTTTTGACCCGTCACGGTCGGGGGATAACTCCACCTTTGTGGTAGTGGCACCGCCGATTTTCGATGGCGAACGGTTTCGCGTTCTCGCTATCTACCAGTGGCAGGGGCTTAACTTTAGTTGGCAGGCCGAACAGATAAAGCAGCTTATGCGCCGCTTTAACATTACCTACATCGGTATCGACACGACCGGCATTGGAAGGGGGGTTTATGACCTGGTGACCAAATTTGCCCCGCGCGAGGCGCACGCCATTTTGTACAGCGTCGAGAGTAAAAACCGCCTGGTCATGAAGATGATAGACGTTGTTGAGCGTAAGCGCATTGAGTGGGTAAAGGATGCCCAAGACGAAACTAATAAAGAGCGGGCCGAAATTCCGGCCAGCTTCATGGCGATACGCCGCACCACCACGGCCAGCGGCAACGCGCTGACCTTCGTCGCTGAACGCTCGGAGGCCACCGGCCACGCTGACGTTTTCTTCGCTATCTCGCACGCCGTGATTAACGAACCCTTGGACTATGAATTTGACCGCCCATCTACCTGGGCCTTTGGAAAAGCAGCATGACAACCAAAAAGCGCAAGCAACGCAAGCAGCACGCCGCCGCCGCAACACCCAAAACGTTTACGCCAGGGCAGGGGAGCGTTATCACCTTCGGCGAACCGGAACCCATACTTACGACGGGCACCGACTATCACAACATCTGGTACGACAACGACTATGACCACTGGCGGCACCCGATTGACCGGCTGGCGCTGGCGCAGTTGCCGAACCTCAACGGCCAGCACGGCGGCGTGCTGTATGCGCGACGCAATATGGTGGCCGGTGGCTACCTGGGCGGCGGGCTGACAACGGATCAGGTTGAGCAAATGGCGTTTGATTATCTGCTGTTTGGCGACGTGGCCGTCTTGAAAATTCGTAACGCCTTCGGGCAGGTAATCGACCTGCTGCCGCTGCCGTCGCTCTATCTGCGTTGTCGAAAGGATGGGGAATTCGTGGTGTTGCAGGAAGGGCCAGCGCTAATTTATGACCCGCGCGACGTGGTGTTTTTCAAAACCTATGACCCGCGCCAACAGGTTTACGGCCTGCCGGATTATATCGGCGGCATCCACTCGGTATTGCTTAACAGCGAATCGACCATTTTCCGCCGTCGTTATTACCACAACGGCGCACATATGGGCTTCATCTTGTATGCCAACGACGCCAATATCACCGGCGAGGTGGAAGCGGAAATTAAAGAAAAGATTGAGCAGTCAAAGGGGTTGGGTAACTTCCGCAATATGTTTGTGAATATTCCCAACGGTAGCGCGGAGGGGTTGAAGCTGTTGCCGGTCGGCGAGGTCAGCGCCAAAGACGAGTTTGCCAGCGTAAAAAGCATCACCGCACAGGATATTTTCACCGCGCACCGCTTCCCGGCTGGGCTTGCGGGGATTATTCCAACTAACGGCGCCGTCATGGGCAACCCCGAAACGGCCCGTAATACCTACCGCAAAGACGAAGTTATCCCGCTCCAGCGTAAATTTATGAACGGGATTAACAGCGACAGGGAGATCCCCGCGCACCTGCATCTAAATTTTGACGTTGAAATCCCAGTAATTGACGCTGAAAAGGGCGAGAAATGAGCACAAATGAGCTAAAATCATCCCCATTGTTGGCGCTGGCGTGCGGGGTAGTAAACATGCGCATTTTTAAAATTAATTGTCCAGAATGCGGGTCACCGGCCATCATTCGTAAATCTGACTGGAAAGACAAGAAACTGGCCGATTTATACTGTGCCTGTTCAGAAGTTGAGTGCGGTCACACCTTCGTTTTTAACGCGACGTTCTCACACTCACTCAGCCCCAGCGGGCTGACCGGCAACAAACTGGTGAAATTCTTAATCGACCAGTTGAAGCCAGACGAACGGCAATTCGCGCTCAACCTGCTAAATGGGCAGGCAGTTTAAATGAGGAAACCCGCTTAGGCGGGTTTTTTTGTGGCTTCTTTGATGCGGCCAATAAATTGGTGCAATGCTGTTGACCGCTCTTTACTACCTCTGCCCAGCGCAAACAAATCTCCATCTTTCGATGCAATATAACGCCGGTTGTTGAAGGTGATTTCGCCCCCCATGGCTAACGACATTGCGGTCAATTCATCAATATGAATTCCGGCCGTATAGGCTGAATCGATAATTTTTGATGCTTTATCTCTGGCATTAATCATTTTTGACTCACGCACTCGGGCCATTTCCTGCGCTTTTTCCTCTGCGTTCGCCCAGGCTTCGTGCATAGAATTCCCTTCCGGGAACGGATTTTCATGCTTTTTAGGTGCTGCCGGTTCGCTTCTCAGCCTTCGCAGCAGTGCGCGGCGGTCTTTGTCGGTGAACTGCTCAAAATCAGGGGCAATATCATCGACATTTCTGTCTTCAACTGCCGGAATAGTGTTTAAATTTTCCTCTCCCGTAGAGTTATTGACAGAACTCCAAGGCACGGCGGGGCCGTCCGGTAAGGTCAAAATCTCCATTGCTTCGTGCTGTTCTGCGGCGGGCTGCGTCTTTTGTTTGGCGACAATCGTCCATGTTTTTAACCGCGTGCAGACGCGAGAATCCTCGCCCAGTCGCGGCGAGAAAATGCCAAAAATCTTCTCGGTGATCTCGCCGTAGGCGTTGGGCTTCTTGCCGTCTTCATAGGCCAGACGCACGACGTAGCTGTCGCGGGGGATTAGGACGCCGCCCTGACGCATGATGTAGGTAGCAAAACAACCGGCGTCGGCTGCCGACATCACCGCATCCATCGCAGTATCGGGTAACAGCTTTTGCCCGCGCTTATAACTTTCGGCTTTAATCAGGTTGCCGACCAGCTGGTTATTCAGCTTGCGCAGCTCACGCCAGACCGTCACCGGTGGTGTGCCAATCGGCTGGTACTGACGGATGCGGTGACGGGATGCCCACGCCATTGCCAGGCGGGCGGTTTCTTTTAGCGGCTTGCCGGTGTCGTGGTCTTTTTCACCGTCCAGCGCGTAGCCGTCGATGTTCTTCGAAATGTATTTCGCGATGTAGGCCGTGGCGCTGCCCTTCTTCGGGTCTAAGCGTTTGGCTGTGAAGCGTGCGCCGGTGCGCTTGCCCAGTTCTGCTCGGTCTTCTTTAATGGCATAGCCGCGCATAATTGAGGTGATCGCTTGGCGTTCTTCTGGCTGCATGAATAACAACAGGTGCCAATGGGGCGTTTCGTCATGATGCGGTTCGGCAACGCGGAACCCATAAACGCGCAAGCCTTCGCGGTTTAGCTTCGAGCCAATACGCGCCCAAAGGTTAGTAAGGTATTTTTGGGCCTGTTTTACATCGCTGTGGTTCCACTTTGGGTTGCCGTGGCCGCTGGCGTTCGTGGCGTGGTATTTCGACGGGCAGGTGATGGTATAGAAAACGCCAACGTCGCCGCGTGACTGGGCGACAAACTCAATGCCTTTCATGCGGGCCATGAGTTCATGGCGGCGAATGCTTGGGTTGCTGATGCTGGCATCGACCATGGATTCGAGCGACATACGGTTGCCTTCGCCGTCGTCCAGTTCGTGCGACTTGAAAAACTCGCGGTTCTTACGGCGCTGTTCCAGCCAGTCGGCCAGCGCGTCGCGGCTAATGTACGGCGTCGCACGTTTGTGGATGCTGCCGATAGCGCGGAGTTGGTTTTCGCGCCAGTCACAGCGCAGCCGCCATAACTGATGCTCCCACCAATCAGCATTAATCAGGCGGGACAGCGCCGACACAAAGACAGCACGGTCGAGCGGTTCCGGTGGCAGTTCGACCGGTGCAAACAGCGGCTTAAGCTTTTTCCAGTACGGTGGACGCACGCGCAGCGCGTGAACCTCAACGGCCATATGGCGATAAATAAACAGCAGTTCTTCATCTGGCAGGGCCGCTGCATCGCCTCCGCGTTCCTCAATGGCCGTGGTAAACATTTCGTTCAGACGCCCGGCGACTTCGTTCGCCAGCGTTTTGACTCTCGGCTTGGTGAACTCGGCCAAATGACAGTATGACGGGCGGTAATAGGCGATGAACTCAGAGTCATGGCCGGTGCTTACGCCGTGGTATTTGCGAACGGCATCAAGGCGCAGCAATGCATTCTTAATGGTACCCATCAAAAATGCATTGGTGTGCTTAGTCCCGCGATTGGCGCGAAGCCATGTGATTTTATTCTGATACGGTGATCGGATGAAAAACGGTTCTTTCTGGAATCTTTCTTCCACGCCTTCCGGCGATGCTGACCATGTCGCCTTTTCACGCTCGTAGTTGCTGCGCTCAATAGCGGCGCGGGTTTTGAGTAGGTCGCTTAAAACCTGACTGCCTTCTTCCAACTCGTTAACGCCGTTTTTATTCAGGCGGTCGAGATGAGCGGTAACGGCTGGGTGCGGCTCAAGCGGTGCTGATGGGGGCGAAATTGGCGCAGGGGTCATATCGACGCCAATCGCGGCTAAAGGTTTATTCCACACGAAAGCCCCGGCGAAGCTATCAGGCTTTCCAGGGCTTAAAGATGGTGGTGGAGTTGGGGCCATGCGGCCCCGGTTGTGGTTTGTCACTCTGCTGCTTTTGTGTCAGCGAAGACCACTGAAACACGCTTCATTAACTCAGCTTGTAAGAGTCCACCATTTTGAACATCCGGCGAACCAGGCTGATAGAGGCTTGCGAAGAAATCAGAGATTTCAGACTCCATCATCTTGCGGTAGTGATCGCGTGATGCTCTTTGAAATGACTTAGCCATAAGGCGTTGCTGATACAGGTCGAATGCCATGTTTTTTATATATTTCATGGCGTTGTTGGTGGTTCGTTCAATATCGACACTATCAATAATGTCGGCTTTAGCATCAGCACCAAGAATTGAAAAAATCAGTGAATCCCAATGGGCTTCGTAATTATCAGCGTTCTTTTCAATGACGCGAATTGATACCCCAGCCGGTTTTCCGAAGCTAAAAACACTACCTGTTATTGAAAGTTTGATTTCACCAATTTGATACTTTGAACTTAAATCCTTGAGAAGGGGGGCAAGGTCTTGGATCACTTTTAGGGTTTGTTTTTCTAAGCTGTTAAACATATTGGTCACCTTAATTGGCTGTTTTTTGGATGCAGAAAGCCCGACGCGTGAGCGCCTATTTGTTTTTTGGCTGTATTTAAATGTCTAGAATTCGGTCAGATGCCGAAATGAAATTAGGCAATGCATGGCCCCACTTCGAAAGGCTGTTCATTGCGTCAATTATCTTTTCCCGCTGGTAGTCGCTGAAAGATTCAAACGGTTTACCAATGTCAGAGGGTGAAAATAGCTTGGGTGTGCGGCGGTTCGAGAGCGTCAGCACTACGAATTTAAAATCATCACTGCCAGCGTTAAAGCGGCGGCAAGCGGTGTTTTCAGTTCGCTTAAAAAGCCGACGCGCTTTTACCTGAAAGTCTTTAAAAGGTAACGGCTCGACCTGCTGGTTATTTGAAGGAAACATAAGCCCTCCCGTAAATCTTTAAGCAAAAATACCCATCAGCCGGGCGAACCAGCGAGGTTTGTTGTGTTGACGAGCCATAAACGGCAGTCGGCGGCCTTTAATGAATTGCACTTCGGTAGTCTTCGGCTGGAAGTGGCGACCGTCTGGTGTTTCAATCCATCCGCGCTGGTGCGCTCGGTGGGTAATTTGCTGGCCGTTGGTCAGCATGTTTGCCAGTGACGGGCATTGTGCGGTGGTCATACGTGATCCTCGTGCAAATCATCAGGGAAGGGGGTTGGAATACGCTCTGAGTTTTTCCAAAGTTCAGCGGCGTTTTTAATGACCGTAGCTTCTTTACTACCTGCATAAGCTGCGGCACCGGCTAAATCACAAAGTCGCTCATATGCCCAATAGCGTTCACATGATGAATTGGCAGGGGCTTTTTCTTTGGCAACTAACTGGCGACGTTCGTACATTCTCAAAATCTGGTTTGCGGCTGCATAAAATGGGGCTGTCATGCGGCGTTCTCCTTTTGCTCGTGCAATTCGTCTATGTAGTCAGTCGCTTGGGCCTGTGCATCGAATAACCCAAAAGACTGCTCACTCAGGGTCACTTCGTAGCGGGTAATCTTGTTTAGAAAAGTTGCCGGGCGACGGACAATTAAGAAGCCGCGATATATAGATGAATGGCGGCTCACTTCTTTGATTGGATGGGTCATGTCGCCCCCTTAAATCTTCATGCGAAGCGCTTCTTGCGCCTCTTCGTATGCCTCAAGAAATTCGTAAACCATATTTACCTGACGCTCCCTTCCTGGCTTGTTTTTGGTTAGCACTAATTTCCCTTCATTGGCCTGCTGCTGAATGGTGCGCACGGTCTGCCCTGTTACTTCGGCGTATGCAGAAAGTGGCAATTTCGGGTAAGGGAGGCAAAAAACGACCGGACAATCCGGCATTTTCACCATTACGGGCTTGGGTCTCTTGAGTGTCATCGTTTATCCTTTTGGATCATGTTCGGATTTATTCGGACTTATTAGGATTGCGGTAGCAATAGCTACCCCTTGGGCAAAAGAATAGGGAGCAATTGCTACCATGTCAACGAGTCTTGGTAAAAAAATAAGGGATGTGCGGGAGGCCGAAGGGCTGAGCCGACAAGAATTTGCAGAACTTACGGGGGTGGCTGAAGGGGCGCAAAAGTTCTATGAAACTGATCGCCGTGCTGTTGGAAGTGAAATGCTCTTAAAAATTACACAGCACCCTAGGTTTGAGAAATATACGCTTTGGCTAATGACGGATAAGACAATGGAAAGTGCCGGACAGATCTCTCCGGCTCTCTCCCCTGATGGGCAAAACAACACATCCAGCCGCCAAAACGACCAGAAGGTTGGCTGATAGCATTGAAAATAATGAATAAATGGTCTGGCGGTGGGATTTGTTCAGAAAGGTCACCGTGGTTTTAAATTGAAAATAAGGACGTTTTGATATGAGCGATATTTTTATCTCCTATGTAACAACTAAGAATAAAGTCTCGGCATATGCACTATCCACTGCAATGGAAGTTGGTGACTACATTCAAGGTATCTGTAGCAAGAGTGGTAGCTATAAAACTTTTAGAACAGACCGCGTAGTTGGTTTCTTCGGCTGCATGGAAGATGCAGAGGTTTATACCGAAAAAGTTCGTGAGTTCTTGGTTTCCGAGCCGGGCGCTAGGGAGTTACCTCTTTTCGTTATTGAGCGTAAGAAGCACAAAAAATATGAATCACCAGGAATGCTTAGACCCTTGGATTTTAGCGGTCCGCTTGAAATCTGTTTTACGGGTTTCAAAAAAGAGGATAAGGAGAGGTTAACCACTGCCGCCGCAGCTTCTGGGATGATAGTTCGGAAGGATATTACAGTTAATCTTCATTTCCTTTGCGGGGGCTACAATGCAGGGCCAAAAAAATTAGAGGTTGCTAGAAAAAAGGGAACAATGATTTTACGGGAAGATGAACTATTAGCCTTGATTAGCACAGGGGAACTGCCAGACGATTATGACAATCAGTAAATTAGAATCGGGTCAGTATCTTGTAGACGTTCGCCCGCAGGGCCGACAGGGCAAAAGAGTGAGGCGGCGCTTTGATACGAGAGCCGAAGCGCTCCAGTTTGAGCGGTGGACAATCGCAAAAAATCATAATAAAGAATGGATTGAAAAGCCTTCCGATAAGCGACCATTGTCTGAACTAATTGAGCTATGGTGGAAATACCACGGCAAGACACTTAAGTCGGGCGCGAAAGTAAAGCAGCGGATGGAAACGCTGGATACTGATTTGGGTAATCCGCGTGCTGACCAGGTAAATAATAAACTTTTTAATGACTACCGCGCGGCACGGTTGGAGGCTGGCGCGAAGCCAAGCTCAGTAAATCGATATCAATTATTATTAAGCGGCGTCTTCAATGCCTTGATAAAGGCGGGTCAGTATCATAGCGAAAACCCCATCAAGGATACGGAACTCTTTAAAGTTAACGCCAGCACAATGTCTTTTCTCTCACGCGATGACATCCCCCCTTTGCTTGGTGCTCTCAACGGCGATAACCTCAAAGTCGCAAAATTATGTTTAGCTACTGGGGCTAGATGGAGCGAAGCCGCTGGCATTATGCGGGATGCGGTAATTGAGCATAAGGTCACGTTCTTTGATACGAAGAACGGCAAAAACAGGTCAGTCCCTATTTCACCGGTTCTTTATGAAGAAATCACTTCTGGTAAAGGGCGGCTCTTATTTCCTGATGCTAATTACAACAATATGCGGAGCGTTCTCAAACGGATCATTGTCGGCCTACCGCGCGGGCAGGCCAGTCATGTTTTGCGACACACGTTTGCTACGCATTTTATGATGAACGGTGGCAACATCCTTACACTGCAAAAAATACTTGGTCATGCTTCAATTCAACAGACTATGGTTTATGCGCACTTTGCGCCCGAATACTTGAATGATGCCGTTAAACTGAACCCGTTAGAATTCAAGAAGTGATCCACATTTTGACCCAATTGGTCAGATTTATACGGATTCATGCGGATGTGTGACGCGGTTAAGGTATTGTTTTGTATGGTAAGTTACTGTTTTTTCAGGCGGGTATAAGTAACTAATATTTAACTTCCGAAAACCAGATTGTCAGTCTCGTCGAGGTTATGCAACAACAATATGGAATTACAGATAACAGACCAACATAACGGCTGGTGGGTGATCAGCCACGAGGGCAAGCTGTGGCTGCCACAGGGCGAATTACCTTTTGGTGATGCGGCGCAATTCTCACTGATTGGCAAAATTTGCCGACAAATTGGCGAATGGCAGGGTGCGCCGGTTTGGCTGGTTCGTCAGGCGATGGACAACAATATGTTCTCCGCACGCCAACTGCTGGATCAGGACAAAGGCTTATTCCAGCTGGTGGGGCGCGGCGTGCAGCTCGCCGAGTTCTACCGTTCGCATAAGTTTTGCGGTTATTGCGGCCATGAAATGCAGGTCAGCAAAACCGAGTGGGCCGCCCTGTGCAGCCACTGCCGTGAACGCTATTACCCGCAAATCGCTCCCTGCATTATCGTCGCTATCCGTAAAGGTGAAGAGATTTTGCTGGCGCAGCATGTTCGCCATCGCAATGGCATTCACACCGTGCTGGCCGGTTTTGTCGAAGTCGGCGAAACGCTGGAAGAGACCGTGGCCCGCGAAGTGATGGAAGAGAGCAATGTGCGCGTCAAAAACGTGCGTTATGTTAGCTCCCAGCCGTGGCCTTTCCCGAACTCTCTGATGATGGCCTTTATGGCGGAATACGACGGCGGCGACATCAAACACGACCCGAAAGAGCTGCTCAGCGCCGGTTGGTATCGCTTCGACGCCTTACCGCAGCTGCCGCCGGTCGGCACTATTGCCCGTCGATTGATTGAAGATACTGTCGTACTGTGCCGCGCCGAGCGCGACGGCGATGCTGAATAATAGGCATGCTACAATGCCGCCCAGACGAATGCCGTGCGGCCAAGATTATTGAAGGAATGAGTAATAATGAGTGAGTTGAAGAACGATCGCTACCTGCGCGCTTTACTGCGTCAGCCCGTTGATGTGACCCCGGTGTGGATGATGCGTCAGGCTGGACGCTATTTGCCAGAGTACAAAGAGACGCGCGCCCAGGCCGGTGATTTTATGTCGCTGTGCAAAAACGCCGAGCTGGCGTGTGAAGTGACGCTACAGCCTCTGCGCCGCTATGCGCTGGATGCGGCGATCCTGTTCTCCGATATTCTGACCATTCCTGATGCCATGGGCCTGGGGCTGTATTTCGAGACTGGCGAAGGCCCGCGTTTTACTTCTCCGCTGACCTGCCGCGCTGATGTGGAAAAGTTGCCGATCCCTGATCCAGAGATGGAACTGGGCTATGTGATGAATGCCGTGCGCACCATTCGCAAAAACCTGAAAGGCGAAGTGCCGCTGATTGGCTTCTCCGGCAGCCCGTGGACGCTGGCGACCTATATGGTGGAAGGCGGCAGCAGCAAAGTCTTCACCAAACTGAAAAAGATGATGTATGCCGAACCGGCAACCCTGCACCTGCTGCTGGATAAGCTGGCGGACAGCGTGATTTTGTATCTCAACGCGCAAATCAAAGCTGGCGCTCAGTCGGTGATGGTGTTCGACACCTGGGGCGGCGTGCTTACACCTCGCGATTACCGCGAATTCTCCCTGAACTATATGCATAAAATCGTTGATGGCCTGATTCGTGAACACGACGGACGCCGCGTGCCGGTAACGCTGTTCACCAAAGGCGGCGGGCAGTGGCTGGAAGCGATGGCTGCCACCGGCTGTGACGCGCTGGGTCTGGACTGGACCACGGACATTGCCGATGCGCGCCGTCGCGTGGGCGACAAAGTTGCTCTGCAAGGTAACATGGACCCGTCTATGCTTTACGCTGAGCCTGCGCGCATTGAGCAGGAAGTCGAAACGATTTTATCTGGTTTCGGCAGCGGTAATGGTCACGTCTTCAACCTGGGACATGGCATTCATCAGGACGTGCCGCCTGAGAATGCCGGCGTCTTCGTGGAGGCCGTGCACAACTTATCGCGCCGTTTCCATCAGTAAGCGCTTATAAGGTATAGGAATGATTGATACTCGTGTTTTACGAGAAGAGCAGAGGGTGCTGGCGGATAATATTGTCCTACAGGACCCGGACGGTTTTCAGACGCCGCGCTTTATTGCCGGTGCTGACGTAGGATTCGAGCAGGGGGGCGAGGTGACGCGGGCGGCGATTGCTATCCTGAGTTATCCCTCCCTTGAGCTGGTGGAATACCAGATTGCCCGTATCGCGACCACCATGCCCTATATCCCCGGTTTTCTCTCTTTCCGTGAGCTGCCAGCGCTGATGCAGGCCTGGCAGCAGCTTCAACAGCAGCCTGACTTAGTGCTGGTAGACGGTCAGGGCATTGCGCATCCAAGGCGTTTAGGCGTCGCCAGCCATTTTGGTTTGATGATCGACGTGCCGACCATTGGTGTCGCAAAAAGCCGCCTGTTCGGCAAGTTTTTACCCCTCGAAGATGCCCTGCATAGCCGACAGTCGCTGTATGACCGCGACGAACAAATTGGCTGGGTGTGGCGCAGTAAACTACGCTGTAACCCATTGTTCATTTCACCCGGTAATCACATCAGCATAGAATCTGCTTTTTTCTGGGTGGAACAATGTATGCGGGGTTATCGACTACCTGAACCTACTCGTTGGGCCGACGCCGTCGCCTCAAATCGGGTAGCATTTCAGCGCTGGCAGCGCCTGAGCGGGAATCTTTAGGAATCAAGGCATAGGGATCTGCAATCATTTCAGGTAAACTCCTGCGCAGAAAAAGTTAACGAGAACCAACCATGTTACGTAATCCGATACATTTACGTCTGGAGAAGCTAGAAAGCTGGCAACACCTGACGTTTATGGCGAGCCTTTGTGAGCGCATGTATCCCAACTATCAGATGTTCTGTCTGCAATCCGGGTTCGGCGAACCACAGCTGTACCGTCGTATCTTGGATTTGGTTTGGGAAACGCTGGTCGTCAAGGACGCCAAAGTCAATTTTGACACACAGCTTGAGAAGTTAGAGGAGGCGGTGCCTTCTGCTGAAGACTACGATATTTACGGCGTTTACCCAGCAATTGACGCCTGTATCGCATTAGGTGAACTGATCCACTCGCGGCTCAGCGGTGAGACGCTCTCGCATGCGATTGCTGTCAGTGAAACGTCAATTCGCACCGTTGCTATGCTTGAGATGACTCAGGCTGGCAAAGAAATGACCGATGAAGAACTGAAAGTTATCCCTGCTGTTGAGGAAGAATGGGACATCCAATGGGAGATTTTCCGCCTGTTGGCTGACTGTGAAGAGCGTGACCTTGAATTAATAAAAGGGTTACGTTCTGACCTGCGTGAAGCCGCCGTGAGTAACATTGGCATAAATTTAGCGCAATAAGGCAAGAAAACGTGATTTAACGCCTGATTTGTCGTGCCTTAAGGCTTCACATCCGCACCCTGTCTGGTCTACATTTGGGGTGCGTAAAAAAAGTGGCTATCGGTGCGTGTATGCAGGAGGGTGCTGTCAATCGGCATATCCGTCGCACTCGATGCTTTGCAAACGATAAACACACTGTAAAGGATAACTTATGAACAAGACTCAACTGATTGATGTAATTGCGGACAAAGCTGATCTTTCCAAAGCACAGGCCAAAGTTGCTCTTGAATCTACACTGTCTGCTATTACCGAGTCTCTGAAAGAAGGTGATGCTGTACAATTGGTTGGTTTCGGGACTTTCAAGGTAAATCATCGTAACGAGCGTACTGGTCGTAACCCACAGACTGGTAAAGAAATCAAAATCGCAGCTGCCAACGTGCCTGCGTTCGTTTCTGGTAAAGCTCTGAAAGACGCTGTTAAGTAATTGCTTGCAGTGAAAAGAATAAGCGAGGGGGCGGCTAAGCGGCCCCTTTTGTTTATCACCTCCAAACTGGCTGCCGCTTTGCTGGTACTCGGTTTGGTGGGTTGCAGTTCCAAAGACACCACGCCGCTGTTCAGCGCCAGTGGTTATGTTGCTGACCAAGGCATTAATCGCCTATGGCGTCGCGACAATGCCGACCACCACCCTCAAACTATCGTCAACGTGTACAGCCCCTACTATGGTGGTGACACGGTGATCACCCGCTATGAATATCAGCAAGACCAATTGCACCTGATGCGCGAAACCCACGCCACCAAGACCGATCTTGGAGTGATGCTGCGATTCGACAATGAAGGCCACGTCAGCTTTATGCAGAGACAGCTCCCCGAACGCCGGGAAAAGCTCTCGTCAGATGATATCGAGCTGTACAAATATAAAGCCGCGAAGTTGCTCGAACTCAGCAACACGCTGCGCGCCGGTAACGTCCAGCTGATTCAGGGGCAGTGGAAACAGGGCAATATTACCTCTTGCGCGGGCCAGCCCGTCACTCTGAGCCTCAGCGTTCGCTCGCAGGTTTGGTTAGCCAAGCGCGCCGCGCAGGCCAATGATCGCCTTGGGCTAGCCTGGCTCAGTGCGCCAGAAGGGGATGAATTGCTGCTGGTGGCCAATGAAGATTTCTGTAAGTGGGAACCGAAAGAGTCCGACTTATAAGCCAAGAGACTTGGCGAAAGCTGTATAAATAAGAAAGGCACGCTTCGGCGTGCCTTTTGCCGTTCTGGGGCAGGGGTTACTGGTCTTGCTCGCGAGCAATGGCGCGATAACCGATATCTTTACGGCAGAAGCTGCCTTCCCAACTGATATCTTTCGCCAACTGGTAAGCGCGTAACTGTGCGGCGGCCACCGTTTTGCCCAGTGCGGTAACACAGAGCACGCGGCCACCGTTGGTCACGACGCGCTCATTCTGCAGACGGGTCCCGGCGTGGAACACTTTACCGTCCGGCACTTCCTCCAGCGGCAAGCCGTGGATCGGCTGACCATTGTGGTAGTTCCCCGGATAGCCGCCCGCGGCCAGAACCACGCCAAGAGAAGGGCGCGGATCCCATTCTGAGGTCACTTCGTCCAAGCGACCTTCTGCACCGGCAAGACACAGCTCCACCAGGTCAGAGCGCAGACGCAGCATGATTGGCTGAGTTTCTGGGTCGCCAAAGCGGCAGTTGAATTCAATCACCTTCGGCTGGCCGTCGGCAGAAATCATCAGACCAGCGTACAGGAAGCCAGTATAGGTGTTGTTCTCAGCCGCCATGCCGCGCACGGTTGGCCAGATCACCTGATCCATCACGCGCTGGTGGATCTCATCGGTCACTACCGGAGCCGGTGAATAGGCACCCATGCCGCCGGTGTTCGGGCCAGTATCGCCATCGCCGACGCGCTTGTGGTCTTGGCTGGTGGCCATCGGCAGCACATTTTTGCCATCAACCATGACGATAAAGCTGGCTTCTTCGCCGTCGAGGAACTCTTCGATAACAATTCTATGCCCGGCGTCGCCAAAGGCATTTCCCGCCAGCATGTCATTAACGGCGGCTTCTGCCTCTTCCAGCGTCATGGCGACAATCACGCCTTTACCTGCGGCAAGGCCGTCGGCTTTGATGACGATTGGCGCGCCTTTGCTGCGCAGGTAGGCCAGTGCTGGCTCAACTTCGGTAAAGTTCTGGTAATCCGCACTTGGGATCTTGTGGCGAGCTAAGAAATCTTTGGTGAAGGCTTTTGACCCTTCAAGCTGGGCCGCTTCTTGCGTCGGGCCGAAGATTTTCAAACCGGCAGCACGGAAAGCGTCTACTACGCCGATAACCAGCGGCGCTTCTGGCCCAACGATTGTCAGACCAATGTTGTGGCTCTGGGCGAAGGCCAGCAGGCCAGCAACGTCGGTGGCGGCGATGTCCACATTCTCAAGCAGAGGCTCTAGTGCCGTGCCCGCATTGCCTGGAGCAACATAGACTTTATCCGCCAGCGGGGACTGTGAGGCTTTCCACGCTAAGGCGTGTTCACGCCCGCCGTTACCAATAATTAAAATATTCATGAGAAGCTCCGGGTGAGCGGGCTGAGTCAGCCCGCTAAAAAATGAGTCGTGGTCTATGAATTAATGGCGGAAATGACGCATGTCGGTAAAGAGCATGGCGATACCGTGCTCGTTTGCCGCGGCGATAACTTCATCATCGCGAATTGAACCGCCCGGCTGAATCACGCAGGTAATGCCCACGGCAGCGGCGGCATCAATACCATCGCGGAATGGGAAGAAGGCGTCGGACGCCATGACGGAACCCGCCACTTCTAAACCTTCATCCCCGGCTTTGATACCGGCAATCTTCGCCGAGTAGACGCGGCTCATTTGGCCTGCGCCAATGCCGATCGTCATTTTGTCGCGGGCATAAACAATGGCGTTGGATTTAACGAACTTCGCCACTTTCCAGCAGAACAGGGCATCGGACAGCTCTTGCTCAGTCGGCTGGCGGGAAGAGACCACGCGCAGGTCTGAGGCTTCAACCATACCCAAATCTCGGTCTTGCACTAACAGGCCGCCATTCACGCGTTTGAAGTCCAGCGCGTTTTGGCGGCTTTGCCACTGTCCGCAGGTTAACACGCGAACGTTTTGTTTAGCCGCGGTCAGTGCCAGAGCCTCTTCGCTCACGGAAGGGGCGATGATCACCTCCACAAACTGGCGGCTGATGATGGCTTTTGCGGTATCAGCATCCAACTCGCGGTTGAAAGCGATAATGCCGCCGAAAGCAGAAGTCGGATCGGTTTTATAGGCGCGCTCATAGGCTGCCAGAATGGAATCGCCGATGGCTACGCCGCACGGGTTGGCGTGCTTAACAATGACGCAGGCCGGCTCTGCAAACTCTTTCACACACTCCAGAGCAGCATCGGTATCCGCAATATTGTTGTAAGAGAGCGCTTTGCCTTGCAGCTGCTGCGAGGTGGCGACCGAAGCTTCGCTAACATTCTCTTCTATATAGAAGGCTGCGTTTTGATGGCTGTTCTCGCCATAACGCATATCTTGCTTCTTGATGTAGCTCAGATTCAGGGTGCGCGGGAACTGGCCGGAAGGCTTGTCGGTTTCGCCGTGGTAAGCGGGAACCATAGTACCGAAGTAGTTGGCAATCATGCCGTCGTAAGCCGCGGTGTGCTCAAAGGCTTTAATCGCCAGGTTGAAACGGGTTTCCAGCGTCAGGGAGCCGTCGTTGTTATCCATCTCTTCTATAATAGAAGCGAAGTCCCCATTCTTAACCACAATCGCCACGTCTTTATGGTTCTTCGCCGCTGAGCGAACCATGGTTGGCCCGCCGATATCAATATTCTCAACCGCGTCTTCCAATGAACAGTCTGGGCGCGCAACGGTTTGGGCAAACGGGTAAAGGTTTACGACCACCATATCAATAGGCGCGATGGCGTGTTGCGCCATGATCTCATCGTCTTTGCCTCTGCGACCTAAAATCCCGCCGTGCACTTTTGGGTGCAAGGTCTTGACGCGTCCATCCATCATCTCCGGGAACCCGGTGTAGTCAGAAACTTCGGTCACCGGCAGGCCTGCATCAGCGAGTAAGCGAGCAGTTCCGCCTGTAGAGAGCAATTCCACGCCGCGTTGCACTAAAGCTTCGGCGAATTCTACGATACCGGCCTTATCAGAAACGCTGAGTAGGGCACGGCGGATTGGACGAGGTTGTAACATGGTGGTTATTTCCTTGGCTTTGAAGTCGCAGTAAAGAGTGTTATCTGAGTTCAAGAGGCGCTTTCTTCTCTTTATATAGAGTAATTTTGAGAAAAGAGCGGCTTTGCACTGAGATAACTGTCCTTTCGCATCTCATTTTTCTTAGTTGTTACCTTAATGAACGTAAAAACAGACGCGCGAAATTGTAGCGAAAACGATTGCGCGGCGCTCGTAAAATTTGAGCAAGATGTTGCTCTGTGGATAAGTTTGTGTAAAACACGGTATAAGCGGTGTATTTGCTGTGGAATGCAGCAAACAGTGGTTTTTCTTAAAATTAGCCCTTGCGGCCTGCTCAGAACTCCCTATAATGCCGCTCCATCGACAGGGAACAACGTGAACAACATCACGAAGTGAACGAGTCGGAAAGATTAAAAACAGCGGCAACCGAGTGAAATAAACGGTTGACACTGAAAGAGGAAAGCGTAATATACGCCACCTCGAGTTGCCAAGCGAAAGCGCGTAACTCACTGCTCTTTAACAATTTATCAGACAATCTGTGTGGGCACTCACAAGACGATATCAGCCACTCCGGTGGCAAAAAATATCAAGTCTTAAAGAGTGACCAAGCAGTAATTCATTTAGTTGAATTATTACGAAAGTTAATTTTTGAGCACCGCTTCACGAGTTGAAGCAAATCGAACTTTTAATTGAAGAGTTTGATCATGGCTCAGATTGAACGCTGGCGGCAGGCCTAACACATGCAAGTCGAGCGGCAGCGGAAAGTAGCTTGCTACTTTGCCGGCGAGCGGCGGACGGGTGAGTAATGTCTGGGAAACTGCCTGATGGAGGGGGATAACTACTGGAAACGGTAGCTAATACCGCATGACCTCGCAAGAGCAAAGTGGGGGACCTTCGGGCCTCACGCCATCGGATGTGCCCAGATGGGATTAGCTAGTAGGTGAGGTAATGGCTCACCTAGGCGACGATCCCTAGCTGGTCTGAGAGGATGACCAGCCACACTGGAACTGAGACACGGTCCAGACTCCTACGGGAGGCAGCAGTGGGGAATATTGCACAATGGGCGCAAGCCTGATGCAGCCATGCCGCGTGTGTGAAGAAGGCCTTCGGGTTGTAAAGCACTTTCAGCGAGGAGGAAGGGTTCAGTGTTAATAGCACTGTGCATTGACGTTACTCGCAGAAGAAGCACCGGCTAACTCCGTGCCAGCAGCCGCGGTAATACGGAGGGTGCAAGCGTTAATCGGAATTACTGGGCGTAAAGCGCACGCAGGCGGTTTGTTAAGTCAGATGTGAAATCCCCGAGCTTAACTTGGGAACTGCATTTGAAACTGGCAAGCTAGAGTCTTGTAGAGGGGGGTAGAATTCCAGGTGTAGCGGTGAAATGCGTAGAGATCTGGAGGAATACCGGTGGCGAAGGCGGCCCCCTGGACAAAGACTGACGCTCAGGTGCGAAAGCGTGGGGAGCAAACAGGATTAGATACCCTGGTAGTCCACGCTGTAAACGATGTCGATTTGGAGGTTGTGGGCTTGACCCGTGGCTTCCGGAGCTAACGCGTTAAATCGACCGCCTGGGGAGTACGGCCGCAAGGTTAAAACTCAAATGAATTGACGGGGGCCCGCACAAGCGGTGGAGCATGTGGTTTAATTCGATGCAACGCGAAGAACCTTACCTACTCTTGACATCCAGAGAATTCGCTAGAGATAGCTTAGTGCCTTCGGGAACTCTGAGACAGGTGCTGCATGGCTGTCGTCAGCTCGTGTTGTGAAATGTTGGGTTAAGTCCCGCAACGAGCGCAACCCTTATCCTTTGTTGCCAGCACGTAATGGTGGGAACTCAAAGGAGACTGCCGGTGATAAACCGGAGGAAGGTGGGGATGACGTCAAGTCATCATGGCCCTTACGAGTAGGGCTACACACGTGCTACAATGGCATATACAAAGAGAA
This sequence comes from Ewingella sp. CoE-038-23, assembly GCF_040419245.1. Classification (NCBI taxonomy): domain Bacteria; kingdom Pseudomonadati; phylum Pseudomonadota; class Gammaproteobacteria; order Enterobacterales; family Yersiniaceae; genus Ewingella; species Ewingella docleensis. The sequence goes on from NZ_JAZHOH010000001.1 coordinate 64,122, forward strand.
GCAAACTCGCGAGAGCAAGCGGACCTCATAAAGTATGTCGTAGTCCGGATTGGAGTCTGCAACTCGACTCCATGAAGTCGGAATCGCTAGTAATCGTAGATCAGAATGCTACGGTGAATACGTTCCCGGGCCTTGTACACACCGCCCGTCACACCATGGGAGTGGGTTGCAAAAGAAGTAGGTAGCTTAACCTTCGGGAGGGCGCTTACCACTTTGTGATTCATGACTGGGGTGAAGTCGTAACAAGGTAACCGTAGGGGAACCTGCGGTTGGATCACCTCCTTACCTAAAGATACGCATTGTGCAGTGTCCACACAGATTGTCTGATGAAATTAATGAGCAAGAGCACCTGTTGATGCAGTAAGGGCAACCTTACGCTGATGCGAAAAGTGCCAGGGCACGAAAGTGGGCTGGTACGGAATTTTCGTGTCCCCATCGTCTAGAGGCCTAGGACACTGCCCTTTCACGGCTGTAACAGGGGTTCGAATCCCCTTGGGGACGCCATTCCGATAATGTGTGAAAGACATTATCACCGGTCTTAACGGACCAAAATACCTTAAAGATGACTCTCACGAGTCGTGTTTAAGATATTGCTCTTTAACAATCTGGAACAAGCTGAAAATTGAAACGACACAGCTGAAACTTATCTCTCCGTAGATGTACTGAGATAAGGAGTACCCTGTGTTGAGTCTCTCAAGACTTGCAAACCGAGGTGAAACACCTTCGGGTTGTGAGGTTAAGCGACTAAGCGTACACGGTGGATGCCTAGGCAGTCAGAGGCGATGAAGGGCGTGCTAATCTGCGAAAAGCGTCGGTAAGGTGATATGAACCGTTATACCCGACGATACCCGAATGGGGAAACCCAGTGTGATACGTCACACTATTGCATGGTGAATACATAGCCATGCAAGGCGAACCGGGGGAACTGAAACATCTAAGTACCCCGAGGAAAAGAAATCAACCGAGATTCCCCCAGTAGCGGCGAGCGAACGGGGAAGAGCCCAGAACCTGAATCAGTTTGTGCATTAGTGGAAGCGTCTGGAAGGTCGCACAGTATAGGGTGATAGTCCCGTACACAAAAATGCACTTGTTGTGAGTTCGATGAGTAGGGCGGGACACGTGACATCCTGTCTGAATATGGGGGGACCATCCTCCAAGGCTAAATACTCCTGACTGACCGATAGTGAACCAGTACCGTGAGGGAAAGGCGAAAAGAACCCCGGCGAGGGGAGTGAAATAGAACCTGAAACCGTGTACGTACAAGCAGTGGGAGCCTACTTGTTAGGTGACTGCGTACCTTTTGTATAATGGGTCAGCGACTTATATTTTGTAGCAAGGTTAACCGAATAGGGGAGCCGTAGGGAAACCGAGTCTTAACTGGGCGTCAAGTTGCAAGGTATAGACCCGAAACCCGGTGATCTAGCCATGGGCAGGTTGAAGGTTGGGTAACACTAACTGGAGGACCGAACCGACTAATGTTGAAAAATTAGCGGATGACTTGTGGCTGGGGGTGAAAGGCCAATCAAACCGGGAGATAGCTGGTTCTCCCCGAAAGCTATTTAGGTAGCGCCTCGTGAACTCATCTTCGGGGGTAGAGCACTGTTTCGACTAGGGGGCCATCCCGGCTTACCAACTCGATGCAAACTACGAATACCGAAGAATGTTATCACGGGAGACACACGGCGGGTGCTAACGTCCGTCGTGAAGAGGGAAACAACCCAGACCGCCAGCTAAGGTCCCAAAGTCATGGTTAAGTGGGAAACGATGTGGGAAGGCATAGACAGCCAGGATGTTGGCTTAGAAGCAGCCATCATTTAAAGAAAGCGTAATAGCTCACTGGTCGAGTCGGCCTGCGCGGAAGATGTAACGGGGCTAAACCATGCACCGAAGCTGCGGCAGCGACGCTCAGGCGTTGTTGGGTAGGGGAGCGTTCTGTAAGCCGTCGAAGGTGGCCTGTGAGGGCTGCTGGAGGTATCAGAAGTGCGAATGCTGACATAAGTAACGATAATGCGGGTGAAAAACCCGCACGCCGGAAGACCAAGGGTTCCTGTCCAACGTTAATCGGGGCAGGGTGAGTCGACCCCTAAGGCGAGGCTGAAAAGCGTAGTCGATGGGAAACAGGTTAATATTCCTGTACTTGGTGTTACTGCGAAGGGGGGACGGAGAAGGCTAGGCTGGCCGGGCGACGGTTGTCCCGGTTCAAGCGTGTAGGGGGGTAGTCCTGGTAAATCCGGACCGCTTTAACCCTGAGGCGTGATAACGAGCCACTACGGTGGTGAAGTAGCTGATGCCCTGCTTCCAGGAAAAGCCTCTAAGCTCCAGGTAACACGAAATCGTACCCCAAACCGACACAGGTGGTCAGGTAGAGAATACTCAGGCGCTTGAGAGAACTCGGGTGAAGGAACTAGGCAAAATGGTGCCGTAACTTCGGGAGAAGGCACGCTGGCGCGTAGGTGAAGAGACTTGCTCTCGGAGCCGAAGCCAGTCGCAGATACCAGCTGGCTGCAACTGTTTAATAAAAACACAGCACTGTGCAAACACGAAAGTGGACGTATACGGTGTGACGCCTGCCCGGTGCCGGAAGGTTAATTGATGGGGTTATCCGCAAGGAGAAGCTCTTGATCGAAGCCCCGGTAAACGGCGGCCGTAACTATAACGGTCCTAAGGTAGCGAAATTCCTTGTCGGGTAAGTTCCGACCTGCACGAATGGCGTAATGATGGCCAGGCTGTCTCCACCCGAGACTCAGTGAAATTGAACTCGCTGTGAAGATGCAGTGTACCCGCGGCAAGACGGAAAGACCCCGTGAACCTTTACTATAGCTTGACACTGAACATTGAGCCTTGATGTGTAGGATAGGTGGGAGGCTTTGAAGCGTGGACGCCAGTCTGCGTGGAGCCAACCTTGAAATACCACCCTTTAATGTTTGATGTTCTAACTCGGCCCCGTGATCCGGGGTGAGGACAGTGTCTGGTGGGTAGTTTGACTGGGGCGGTCTCCTCCTAAAGAGTAACGGAGGAGCACGAAGGTTAGCTAATCACGGTCGGACATCGTGAGGTTAGTGCAATGGCATAAGCTAGCTTGACTGCGAGAGTGACGGCTCGAGCAGGTACGAAAGTAGGTCATAGTGATCCGGTGGTTCTGAATGGAAGGGCCATCGCTCAACGGATAAAAGGTACTCCGGGGATAACAGGCTGATACCGCCCAAGAGTTCATATCGACGGCGGTGTTTGGCACCTCGATGTCGGCTCATCACATCCTGGGGCTGAAGTAGGTCCCAAGGGTATGGCTGTTCGCCATTTAAAGTGGTACGCGAGCTGGGTTTAGAACGTCGTGAGACAGTTCGGTCCCTATCTGCCGTGGGCGTTGGAAGATTGAGAGGGGCTGCTCCTAGTACGAGAGGACCGGAGTGGACGCATCACTGGTGTTCGGGTTGTCATGCCAATGGCATTGCCCGGTAGCTAAATGCGGAAAAGATAAGCGCTGAAAGCATCTAAGCGCGAAACTTGCCTCGAGATGAGTCTTCCCTGTGGCTTTAAGCCACCTGAAGGGACGTTTAAGACTAAGACGTTGATAGGCTGGGTGTGTAAGTGCAGCGATGCATTGAGCTAACCAGTACTAATGACCCGAGAGGCTTAACCTTACAACACCGAAGGTGTTTTGGTCTGAGAGACGAGACGAGATTTTCAGCGAAGTTCCGAGATTGGTTCGCATGGCGTGCGAGGGTGAAAGCCTGAGGATGCGGTGGGGACAACAAGAATTTGCCTGGCGGCACTAGCGCGGTGGTCCCACCTGACCCCATGCCGAACTCAGAAGTGAAACGCCGTAGCGCCGATGGTAGTGTGGGGTCTCCCCATGCGAGAGTAGGGAACTGCCAGGCATCAAATAAAGTGAGAAACCCCAGCCGAAAGGCCGGGGTTTTTTGCTATGTGGGACACGGCAAAGTGCCAAACAAACAAGCCCCCCTGCTCTGGCGAGCCGGGGGGCTTCTTGCGTTATGGCTTACTGATTAATGGTTGGAGCTTTGGGAGATGCCAATACCGGTTTGGGATCTCACGAACTGCGGATGGAAACGTTCTCTTTCCAGCTGCCCCTCGCGTGAATTGTCTGTTATTGAGAACAGCCAAGTTCCCACAAAGGCAACAATCATTGAGAATAGTGCAGGATATTCATAAGGATAGATGGCTTTCTCATGACCTAAGATCTGTACCCATATCGTTGGGCCGAGGATCATGAGAATCACCGCGGTTAAGAGACCAAGCCAACCCCCAATCATTGCTCCTCGAGTCGTCAGTTTTGCCCAGTACATGGAGAGCAGGATAATTGGGAAGTTACAGCTGGCGGCGATAGAGAATGCCAGACCGACCATGAATGCAATGTTCTGCTTCTCGAATAAAATACCCAGCAAAATGGCGACGATGCCGAGGATAATTACCGTGATCTTCGAGACACGCAGCTCATCCTTTTCAGTGGCTTTACCATCCTTTATTACGCTGGCGTACAGATCGTGAGATACCGCTGAAGCGCCAGCTAGCGTTAACCCTGCCACTACTGCAAGGATTGTTGCGAAGGCGACGGCGGAGATGAATCCTAAGAAGAAGCTACCGCCAACGGCATCGGCAAGATGAACCGCTGACATGTTGGTGCCGCCCAACAATGCGCCGGTTGCATCTTTAAATGCTGGGTTTGCGCTAACGAGAACAATAGCGCCGAAGCCGATAATGAAGGTCAAAATGTAGAAATAACCTATAAAACCCGTGGCGTAGAACACGCTTTTACGCGCTTCTTTTGCATCGTTGACGGTGAAGAAACGCATCAGGATATGTGGCAATCCGGCCGTACCAAACATCAGTGCTAATCCAAGCGATAGCGCGGATATAGGGTCAGAGACCAACCCGCCCGGACTCATGATTGCCAGCCCTTTTGGATGCACCGCCACCGCCTGCTGGAAGAGAGTGTTGAAGTTAAAGTTGACCGACTTCATCACCATAATCGCCATAAAGCTGGCACCAGCGAGCAGCAGGATCGCTTTAATAATCTGTACCCAAGTAGTAGCTAGCATCCCGCCGAACAGGACATAAAGCACCATCAGAATGCCGACCAGAATCACGGCGACGTGGTAGTTCAGCCCAAAGAGCAGCTGAATCAGCTTACCGGCACCCACCATTTGCGCGATGAGATACAGCGCGACCACCACCAGCGAGCCGCAGGCTGACAGAGTTCGAATAGGCTTTTGTTTTAAACGATAGGAAGCGACATCCGCGAAGGTGTATTTCCCCAAGTTGCGAAGCCGTTCCGCGATGAGAAATAGAATGATTGGCCAGCCAATCAGGAAGCCTATCGAGTAGATCAAGCCGTCGTAGCCGGAAGTATAAACCAGCGCTGAAATGCCCAAGAATGATGCCGCCGACATAAAGTCACCGGCGATGGCCAGCCCGTTCTGGAAGCCGGTGATTTTACCGCCGGCGGTATAGTAATCCTGTCGGGAGCGGGTGCGCTTTGAGGCCCAATAGGTGATATACAGCGTGGCGCCGACGAAAAGGACAAACATCACGATGGCTTCGATATTCAGAGGCTGCTTTTTGACTTCCCCTGCAATACCTTCTGCGGCCAGCGCGGTGAATGGTGATGCCAGCAGAAGCGCCAGCGATAATCCCCCTAAACGACGGGCGTTCATGGGTTCACCTCGCGGATGATTTCTGCCGTCAGGCGATCAAATTCGCCATTAGCGCGATAGACATAAATACCGGTGAGCACGAAGGAGGCGACAATCAGCCCAACCCCAATGGGGATACCGCGAGTGATAGTTCCTCCTTCATAGAGTGGCGTGCCGAGCCACTGGGGTTCAAAGGCAATAAGGAAAATAAAACTGACGTACATCACCAACGTGATAATAGAGAGCAGCCACGCGAAGCGGCTGCGTTTTTCTACTAATTCCCTGAAGCGTGGATTATTTACAACTCTTTGATAAATGAGATCATTCATCTCAGTGACTCCTGTGAGGCATTGATAGAGTTCACCGCGCCAGGGCGGTGAAAATTACGACGGCACTTTCATTGATTGTTTTTCTTCCAACAGCTTATCGACTACACCCGGATCGGCGAGGGTAGAGGTATCTCCCAAATTACTGGTATCGCCAGCGGCAATTTTGCGCAGAATGCGGCGCATAATTTTCCCTGAGCGAGTTTTTGGTAAGGAGTCAGTCCAGTGAAGAATGTCAGGCGTGGCGATAGGTCCGATTTCTTTGCGTACCCAGTTACGCACTTCGGCATACAGCTCTGCTGAGGGTTCTTCACCATGGTTGAGGGTAATGTAGGCGTAGATAGCCTGACCTTTGATGTTATGCGGAATGCCAACCACTGCGGCTTCGGCAATTTTCGGATGCGAAACCAGCGCAGATTCAATCTCCGCGGTCCCCAGACGGTGGCCGGAAATGTTTAATACGTCATCGACGCGGCCGGTTATCCAGTAATAACCGTCTTCGTCACGACGTGCGCCGTCGCCGCTGAAATACATATTTTTGAAGGTTGAGAAGTAAGTTTGTTCGAAACGGTCGTGATCGCCAAACAGCGTTCTCGCCTGACCCGGCCATGAATCAGTAATGACCAAGTTCCCTTCGCATGCCCCTTCCTGCGGAACACCTTCGTTATCCACCAAGGCTGGCTTAACGCCAAAGAAAGGACGCGTCGCCGAACCCGCTTTCAGCTCGGTCGCACCAGGCAGCGGGGTGATCATGAAGCCGCCGGTTTCGGTCTGCCACCAGGTGTCGACGATTGGGCATTTGCTGTTACCTATGGTCTTGTAATACCACTCCCAGGCTTCCGGGTTAATCGGCTCACCCACTGAACCCATAATGCGCAATGAATCGCGGCTGGTTCCCTCAATGGCTTTATTACCTTCCGCCATTAATGCGCGAATAGCCGTTGGTGCGGTATATAAAATATTCACTTTATGTTTATCGATGACCTGCGCCATGCGATTTGGCGCCGGGTAATTAGGCACGCCTTCGAACATAAGTGAAATAGCGCCGCAGGCTAATGGGCCATAAAGTAAATAACTGTGGCCAGTGACCCAACCGACGTCGGCGGTACACCAATAAATATCGCCGTCGTGATAATCAAAAGTATATTTAAACGTCAGCGCGGCATAAACCAAATAACCGCCAGTCGTATGTAATACGCCTTTAGGTTTACCGGTTGAACCCGAGGTATAAAGAATAAATAACGGATCTTCCGCTTTCATCTCTTCCGGCGGGCAATCAGCGGAAATATCTTTAATTGCGTCATGCCACCAAATATCGCGGCCCTGTTTCCATTCGCCTTCTTTACCCGTGCGTTTAAATACCACCACGTTAGTGACGCTGGTAACTGCCGGATTTTTTAACGCGTCATCGACGTTTTTCTTCAGGGGAATGGTGCGCCCGGCGCGTAAGCCTTCGTCAGCGGTGATCACCACTTTGGAGTTGGAGTCGACAATGCGACCCGCCACGGCTTCTGGCGAGAAGCCGGCGAAGATAACGGAGTGGACGGCGCCGATGCGCGCGCAGGCCAACATCGCCACGGCGGCTTCCGGCACCATGGGCATATAGATGGCAACCACGTCACCTTTCTTCACGCCGAGGCCTTTCAGTACGTTAGCGAACTGGCAGACGTCGTGATGCAATTGTTGGTAAGTGACGTGTTTGCTTTCGGCTTTCGGGTCATCGCCTTCCCAAATCAGGGCCGTGCGGTCGCCGTTTTTCTCGAGATGGCGGTCAAGGCAGTTGGCCGACAAATTAAGGGTGCCATCTTCAAACCAGCGGATATCAATGTTGCCTGGCGCAAACGAGGTGTTTTTAACTTTGCTGTATGGCTTGATCCAGTCGAGAATTTTTCCCTGCTCAGCCCAGAATGCATCCGGATTTTCTACAGATTGTTGATAATACTGATGATATTGCTCTGGTGTGATGAGAGTACGTTCTGCAATTGACGCAGGAATAGGGTGCTTATGGACTTGGCTCATGGTTTTTCTCCTTTAATTTGTTAATCATATGTCAATCAAAGGTTAAGTGTAGTTTGCCTTGAGGCTTTGTTCGGATTTTGGGGGGCGGATCACGCAACCTCAGTAACCCAAGCAAGATTGTGGTCATTAGGCTGCTAGGATGCTCACATTGAGTAAGGTGAGATGAGTAAGAGGAGAGGAAAGAAAAGCGTGGAAATGTCGTGCAGCAATATTTGCCGCATACTGAAAAATTACGATAGGTAGAGCCGATCAAATTTTAGAATTGTATGGATCCTAGCCTATCTGCACGAAGTTGACCTAAGCCAAGCCGCGGCGTCTCCCTCGCCTGAAAAATGGTGCGATGTAATATCAATTTAAAACAAAGGTTTTTATTTTGTTAAATAAAGCTTAATCCATTCACAATTTATATTAATTAGCTCAAAACCATCATGAAATATAATGTTAATTAATTTAACCTCAGAGTGAAATTTCCTACAGAAAAGTCTTATAAGTCCTACATTTTAGATTAATAATCTTAATATTAGCATTTTGCGAGTTATTATTCCGACAAAACACAAATAACAGTATATTGATCTGGAAAAGAGAGGGGTGCTCTCTTCGGTAAGCAAGATTTCTCTTTGCTACCGTTATTTCTCAAGGACTCAATATGTTTATTACTAAAAAGAAAGCTCTCATCGTTGCCCTGTCTGCCGTTATCTCTGCTTCAGCTTTTGCAGCTGACGAGCCTGTAGCACCAACGGGAGCCGATCAGGGTTCTGGTCGTATTCATTTCACCGGTACTGTTATTAACGCTCCATGCTCTATCGCAGCTGGTGATGAAGACATTAACGTGAACATGGGCCAGGTTGCGAATAAAGTGCTGGAAAGCGGCAATAAGTATTCACAAAACGTTAACTACACCATTCACCTGCAAGATTGTGACCTGACTGCACAGACCGCTGGCGACGTTCAGTACCCAGCTATGTCTAAAGTTGCAGTATCTTTCGCGGGTACGCCAGACAGCAGCCTGTCCGAGTTACTGGCTAACACCGGTAGTGCTAAAGGTGCTGCGATCCGTCTTATCGACTCAAACGGCGACTTGCTGAAAGTGGGTGATACCTCTAAAGACATTAACTTAGTGACCGGTAATAACGAATTGGTATTTGCTGCGCGTGTTGAAGCGAACAACCAGCCAGTATCCACCGGTACTATCGTATCTCAGGCAACTTACGCCCTGAATTACAAATAAGACTGCCTTAATAAATAGGGGAGTTTACTCCCCTTTTATCGTGCCTTTATTGGCAAGGCTTTCTGCTGGCTATATTTCACTGTTCATATAATTAAGCCGAACACGCTTTATAAAAATAAAAGTGGTTTTATATGTTGGTCATTTTTAATAAGACACCGATTAGAAAAAAGCTCACTGTCATCGTTATGAGTTCTTTGACGGGATGTTTTATTTCAATGAGCAGCCTGGCAGTGGAGTTCAATACCAACTTTATTGACGCCGGGGACAGAAATAATATCGATTTAAAACGCTTTGAAGTCGCCGGTAATGACTCCAACTTATTGATAGTGTTTTATGTTCAGATAATGCCCGATGACTTTGTCATGCAGCTCCACCGATTTTGAGAACGACAGCGACTTCCGTCCCAGCCGTGCCAGGTGCTGCCTCAGATTCAGGTTATGCCGCTCAATTCGCTGCGTATATCGCTTGCTGATTACGTGCAGCTTTCCCTTCAGGCGGGATTCATACAGCGGCCAGCCATCCGTCATCCATATCACCACGTCAAAGGGTGACAGCAGGCTCATAAGACGCCCCAGCGTCGCCATAGTGCGTTCACCGAATACGTGCGCAACAACCGTCTTCCGGAGCCTGTCATACGCGTAAAACAGCCAGCGCTGGCGCGATTTAGCCCCGACATAGCCCCACTGTTCGTCCATTTCCGCGCAGACGATGACGTCACTGCCCGGCTGTATGCGCGAGGTTACCGACTGCGGCCTGAGTTTTTTAAGTGACGTAAAATCGTGTTGAGGCCAACGCCCATAATGCGGGCAGTTGCCCGGCATCCAACGCCATTCATGGCCATATCAATGATTTTCTGGTGCGTACCGGGTTGAGAAGCGGTGTAAGTGAACTGCAGTTGCCATGTTTTACGGCAGTGAGAGCAGAGATAGCGCTGATGTCCGGCGGTGCTTTTGCCGTTACGCACCACCCCGTCAGTAGCTGAACAGGAGGGACAGCTGATAGAAACAGAAGCCACTGGAGCACCTCAAAAACACCATCATACACTAAATCAGTAAGTTGGCAGCATCACCCGCACGCCTGCGGCTGTACGTTGTATCTGCTCTATAAATAGGTCAAAACGCCACTATCAGGTTATTTCACAAAGACGCACATGATAAAAGGCGACTGTGTGGTTTCGATTAACATGCTATTGGCGTCATATTTTTTTAAAACCAGGGTGTCTGAATCGCCAACAATATAAGAGCTATTCATGAGAACCAGTCTTGATAGCTCTTCATTCATGGTGTCCACGCTATCAATATTTACCCGATCGCTTTTCAATGTGTAGGTTTGTAATGTTTTGTTTTCCAGCACATAACTATAGTAAATGTTTCGCAGTAAAATTCTTTTGTCGACTAACTTACCTTCTTTATCATATGCGTAAACATTGCCGCTCATCGAGACTAAGATTTTATTCTTATTTAAGAAACTAAAGTAAAGCGTAGTATTCAATTTTATACGCCGATCGTCGTATTGCACTTCACTCATAAAGTCACCACGACAGGCTTGTGAATAGGGGAAATTTTCCCGGGAGTGTTTTGCTTCCACCTGCTTATAAATCGTCAGACATAAAAAGATGAGCGACAAAAGAGGCAACCAGTAAACCGCGTGGCACTTCCTTAGTACCCAGCGTAATTTATTTCTTGTCATTACTTGTCCTATCATTACTGTAAACGCTCAGGCATGCCGTCGGATTATTTTTATCATCGACCCGGCACTCTGCCATAAAGTCACGCGTTGAACCCGAGCGTATCAACGAAACCAATGTCTCGCTTTGGAAGATGAAAATATTGCCAGGCTGGCAAACCAGTTTCTTTTGCGCAATAAATTCCTCGGCGCGTTGAATAAAATCGGCACGCTGATTTGAGGGCAAGTGCGTCGTGGAATAGAGCGCGCACTGGCCCAGAGTTGCCACCTGTAGGTTTTCTTTTGGGTCATAGATGTGCTCTTGGAGCAGCAACCCAAGGGCGACGGCCAGAGAGAACAGCGAGGCGAAAAAAATCGGCAATGTAAAATCCCTCCCTTCCTTGGTGTTTGGCATGGTTGTTGGGGCGATGACAGTCGGCACTGCAAGGCTTTCATCAGTGATTTCGCCAGGCATGATGACGTGCTGCGGATATTCCACGGCAGCCGTTACTGCTGCCTCCTGGACAACTTCCGTAGGCGGTGCGACAGTGGCCTGATCATTTTCTTTTTCTGCATCGTTAATAGCCCCTATAGCATCTATCGCAGAAATAGTTATTTCCTTTTTTAATAAAAAACCGACCTTGGGCACGGTGATTATCACATCTTCGGTATGACCCAGTGTATTAATCACTTTGCGTAATTTGCTAATGCAGTGGTTAAGATTATTATTACTTGATACAAGGCCGTAATCATCCCATACCTTTTTGAAAAGAATGTCACGTTGCACAACGATGCCCTGCTGTTCGATAAGCAGTAATAAAACGCGGCGCGCAGGATTGGAAATACTCACTTGATTCTCTGGGTCGTTTTGCAAAGATAAAGTATTGTCTTCAGGGTTAAATAGTATTTTATTTTCAATTAGATAAATCATGCCCATCCCTCTTTTATTCGCCCCTACATCCTGGTTTTACTAAAAGCTTGCGGGCGATATTTTTATTAAAATGCGACACAAAATTTTCCAATCATACGATTAACTGATGTTGGATTTACTAGGTCAGTATAAACCTAGTATTTTAAAAAATAGAATCATATCCTTAAATATTATTGTTTTAAGGTGTAAGAATGCTCTGCTTTTTGAATATTTATTACGTAATAACCCTGCGGTTATTCACTTATAAATGAGTTAAGGAATTTTAGTACATGAGGATAAGTGATGATATGCAGAACAAGCCCCTGCGTGCGATGAAGAGGCTTTAATTCTTAAATTAACATTGGCTGGGTATTTAGGATAAATAATGACTGGTGATGGAAACCAATGAGTGGTCAAAATCGATGCAGAGCGTTACGCCGAGAGGCAGGGTGAGCATTGGATGAGTGTGGCAGCAGTCGAAACCGTCCACGATAGGTATGGGCTGCCCGGCCAGCACTTCACGCAAAACCTCATAAGGTTGACGGTCACTGCCTGCATCATCAAACAGCTCGTGCTTGCCCAAGATAATGGCGCTTACCTTCTCAAAAATGCCGTTCAGCTTGAGCATGGCGAATGAACGCTCGACGGTGGCGATGTCTTTCAGACTGTCTTCGATAAATGAATTCGAAGAGGACAATGTAACAATATCGGGTTTGGCTGGATAGTTGGGGGAGTGGGAAGATCACAAACCCCAAATAGCAAAAAACCAGCTATTAAGCTGGTTTCTTTAAATATAGTGCCCGGACTCGGACCGCGGTGCGTCAGCACCGATGAACAGCGCTTGCGCTGGCCCCGAAGGGGTGAGTCTCAGCATGAGACGAATAATCGAACGAAGTTCGATGAAGAGTCCCAGCTCCAATAGCAAAAAACCCGCCATAGGCGGGTTCTTCTAAATATGGTGCCCGGACTCGGACCGCGGTGCGTCAGCACCGATGAACAGCGCTTGCGCTGGCCCCGAAGGGGTGAGTCTCAGCATGAGACGAATAATCGAACGAAGTTCGATGGAGAGTCCCAGCTCCAATAGCAAAAAACCCGCCATAGGCGGGTTCTTCTAAATATGGTGCCCGGACTCGGAATCGAACCAAGGACACGGGGATTTTCAATCCCCTGCTCTACCGACTGAGCTATCCGGGCAACGGGGCGCATTAAACCGTATTGGCCGGTGGGCGTCAACGGCTTTATGCGAGAAACATCATAAAAACGGTTTGTTTGCTGGCTTTTCAGTCAAAAAAGAGAGCAGCAAGCCATTTTCTGGGGCTATTTAAGCCAGAGCCCCATGTTCCCGACAGCGCGCCACGTTCAATACATCTTCTGCTAAACGACGCGCCACTGCGACGTCGTGCAGCTGGCGTTTAACCAGCAGCTTGCTCAGGCAGCCTTCGAGGATCAGCTCCATCTGCTCGGCAACCATCTGCGCATCGTCAGACCCCATCTCCTGTAATAGCTCGAAGGTGTAGTCGTAAGAAGCCTGTTTCTGCTTCTCAGCCAGCTGGTGGATAGGGGATTCGTTATCAGGATAGAAGCTGCAAGCAGCGATAAATAAGCAGCCCGGATAGCGATTTTGCCGCACCTGCTCGTCGAGAACTTGGTAGCGCGCCAGCAATTTTTGCGGCGCGCTGAGAGTTTCATCCAGCAGTAACTGGCGACGCCAAATATCAATCTGCTCGCCGTGGTGGCGCAGGCTGTCGTACAGCAGCGCCTCGGCATCTGGCCAGAAACGTCGCAGATCGCTAAGTGGAATGCTGACCAATTCGGCAACGGATTCCAATGACAGTGTGGCTAAACCGCGCTGTTCCAAAAGATTAAGTGTTTGGTCAAGGACCTGTTCACGTAGCACGTTTGCCTCCTCACAATTCGCGTAATTCAAAACCTAGTGTCGTTTAAGGCTGCGTTTTCTGCAAATGGCCGACGAACTGGGTTGCATTCATAAAGCCGGTCACCCGCGACTGCGGTAACTCTTTGCCATCCGCGCCAAAGAACAGAATGGTGGGCAGACCTAGCACCTGCAGCCGTTTGAGCAGCGCCACCTGCTGCGGGTTATTCTGTGTCACATCGGCTTGCAGTAACACCGTGTCTTTCAGCTCGTTTTGCACCTCTGACGAGGTAAAGGTGTATTTCTCAAACTCTTTGCAAGCCACGCACCAGTCGGCGTACAAATCCAACATCACTCTTTTGCCCTGAGCCTGCTGCAACGCGGCATTCAGCTCATCCACATTATTAATTTTGTGGAATGCCAGCGCGTGTTGCTGCACCGCGCTGCCACCCTGAGGAGGAAACGCCCAGTCTTGCAGAGGTCGGCCCGCCACCAGTAGGGCCGCCAGCAGCAGCAACTGTAAGACGCGCACCAGCCCGCGTTGGCTCTTCAGGCTAATAATGAGCGCCCAGCCGAAGAAGGCGACTCCCAGCATACTCCACAATCTTAGCCCCCACGCATCGCCGATGATTCTCTCTAGCAAGAACACCGGCAGGGCGAGGATCACAAAGCCAAAACCTTCTTTAACATACTGCATCCACGGGCCGCTGCGCGGCAGCAGGCGATTGCCGAACAGGGTCACGATAATCAGCGGGATGCCCATGCCCAAGGCATAAAGATAGAGCGTTCCGGCACCGGCCCACAGGTTTCCACTCTGGGCGATATACAGCAGGATGGCGCTCAGCGGCGCGGTGGTGCACGGCGAGCAGATAAGCCCGGCCAGCGCGCCCATAATAAAGACGCCTGCCAGCGAGCCGCCTTTTTGGTCATTGCTCCACAGGGTGAGGCGAGTCTGCACCGAAGAAGGCAGTTGCAGGCTGAACAGGCCAAACATCGACAGGGCCAGCAGGATAAAGGCGGCAGACAGCACAATCAGTACCCAAGGGCTTTGCAGCGCGGCCTGGAACTGAAGCCCGGCGGCGGCGACCACCATACCGAGCAAGGTATAGGTCAGCGCCATGCCTTGCACATAGACCAGCGCCAGCAGGAAGATGCGTTTCATGCTTTGCGGGCGCTGGCGGCCAAGAATAATGCCGGAAATCAGTGGGTACATCGGCAGCACGCAAGGGGTAAAGGCGATGCCAATGCCAATCAGCAAGGCCCAAAGAGGCGAGAAGGGCAGCGGCGTGACCTGCGGCGTCGGCGCGGCTTCAATCGGTTTCTCTGGTGTTGGCGGTGGCGTGGCGGCGTCAGCAGCCTGCCCGCTGACTTCGCTCAGTGGAATAATGCGAGTTTCCGGCGGGTAGCAGAAGCCCGCCACCGCGCAGCCCTGATAGCTGACTTTCAGCGATGCCTGAGCACTCGCCTGACGCAGCGGTACGCTAAGATTCAGCTGTTTTTCATAAACTTGGGTATCGCCAAAGAACTCGTCGTGATGCTCCAGCCCCTTCGGCAAGATAAAGGCCGCCAGCTGGGCCTGATCGCCGACTAACTCGATTTTATCGCGATAGAGATAGTAGCCATCGCGGATCGTCCAGTTGAGCTTGAGGTTGGGACCCTGCTGCTGAAAGTCGAAGTCGAATGCCTGATCCACCGGCACGAACTGCGGGTTCGCAGGCTGGCTGAACAGGGAGGCCTGGGCGTGCAGCGGCAGTAAGAACAGGCTACAAATCAGGAGGAAAAGGCGAAAAATGCGGTGATCCATGCGGATTATCTTTCTCTTCATCACGGTCAGCATTGACCGCTGGTTAAATCGCAAGAGGGCGCGAGTCGCTTCATGCCACGGCGCGTTAATAGACGCTGATTATAGCCCGCACAAAGGGTGAGCAGAAAGCCTTGGAGTGTCAGGGTTTGTCAGAGTGGCGCGGGGAGGGCGAGAACAGGGGCCGAAGCCCCTGTGAAAAACTGTTAGAGAATGATGCTGCCGAGGCCAAACCCGAAAAGTACCGACAGGAAAACGCCGATGGTGCCGGGGATGAAGAACGGGTGGTTGAAGACGAAGCGGCCGATGCGCGTGGTGCCGGTGTCGTCCATTTGCACCGCCGCGACCAGCGTCGGGTAGGTTGGCAGAATGAACAGGCCGGAGACGGCGGCAAAAGAGGCCACGGCGGTCAGCGGGGTGACGTTCAGCGCCAGCGCCAGTGGCATCAAGGCCTTGGCGGTCGCCGCCTGCGAGTAGAGCAGTGCCGAGCAGAAGAAGAAAATCACCGCCAACAGCCACGGATGGGACTGAATCAGCTCGCCGGCAGTCTCTTTAATCCAACCCAGATTGGCCTGCACGAAGGTGTCGCCCAACCAAGCTACGCCGAGGATACAGATACAGGCACTCATGCCCGCCTTGAAAGTACCGGAGGTAAGGATGGAATCGGTGTTAATGCGGCAAATCAGGGTGGTCAGGGTCGCGACGCTCAACATGATAATAAGGATCGCGCTGGTGGTATTCATCAGCGGTTTCTCAACCCAGCCGAGGCTCGGGCTGTTGACCACCGCGTAGCCAACCACGCTGAAGACGCCCAGCAGGAACAGCAGCACGGAGAGTTTGGCGCGCGGCTTGATGGCTTTGCGGTTGTTACCGCGCAGCTCCACCAGACCTTCTTCATAACGCTTGAGGTAAACTGGGTCATCAGACAGCTTCGAGTTGAACAACCAGCCAATCAGCAGCGACATCACAATCACCGCCGCGAAGGTGGAGGGGATCATCACCATCAACAGGTGCAGATAGCTGACGCCGTGGCCTTCCATCACTGAAGACATATACACCACCGCCGCCGAAATCGGCGAGGCCGTGATGCCAATCTGCGCGGAAACTACCGCCGTGGAGAGAGGGCGGCAAGGTTTAATCCCCTGCTCTTTGGCGACTTCGGCAATCACCGGCAGCGCGGAGAGCGAGATGTTGCCGGTACCGGCCAACAGGGTGAGGAAATAGGTGACGATAGGGGCGAGCAGGGTGATGTGCTTTGGGTTGCGGCGCAGCAGTTTTTCGGTTTGCTGCACCAGATAGTCCATGCCGCCAGCCACCTGCATGGTGGAGATAGCGGCGATCACCGCCATGATGATGGAGATGACGTCAAAAGGGATGCTGCCGGGTTTAACGCCGCAGAGGGCCAGCGCCAGAACGCCAATTCCTCCTGCAAACCCAATGCCTATCCCGCCCAGCCGCGCGCCCAAAAATATCGCCGCCAGTACAATAATGAGTTCGATGATTAACATGTTTGACCGTCCGTTGTTCCCAACTAAATAGAAATAAAATGAAAATGAGATGTTGTGTAATTGTTGTTATGCACAAAGTAAAAAGGCTCGCTGTTCGTGAGAACAACGAGCCTTAAGGCTAAAGATTATCTCTGTTACTGTTCGTTTTCATCCGTATACCGTTTGGCTTTGTAGGCCGGGTGCATCAGGTTCTCAATAGAGAAGATGTCGTCCAGTTCAGCCTCTGTTAGCAGCCCGCGTTCCAGTACGACTTCGCGCACGCTCTTACCGGTTTCGGCACAAATCTTCCCGACAATATCGCCATTGTGGTGGCCGATGAACGGGTTAAGGTAAGTCACGATACCGATAGAGTTGAAGACGTAAAACTCGCAAACTTCTTTGTTCGCTGTAATGCCGTTGATGCATTTTTCCAGCAGATTGTAGCAGGCATTGGTCAGAATATGGATGGATTCGAACATCGCCTGGCCAATCACTGGCTCCATCACGTTCAACTGCAACTGGCCTGCTTCGGCAGCCATGGTCACGCACACATCGTTACCGATAACTTTGAAGCACACCTGATTGACCACTTCTGGGATCACCGGGTTAACTTTGGCTGGCATGATTGAAGAACCGGCCTGCAATTCAGGCAGGTTGATTTCGTTCAGGCCAGCGCGCGGGCCGGAAGAGAGCAGGCGCAAGTCGTTACAGATTTTAGAAAGCTTAACCGCCAGACGTTTCAGCGAGCTGTGCACCATCACGTAAGCGCCACAGTCGGAGGTTGCTTCAATCAGGTCTTCTGCAGGGATACATGGCAGGTTGCTGACTTCAGCCAGTTTCTCCACCGCCAGCTGTTGGTAGCCTTCAGGAGTGTTCAGGCGAGTACCGATTGCCGTAGCGCCAAGGTTCACTTCCAGCAGCAATTCGCCGGTGCGCAGCAGGTTGCGGGTCTCTTCTTTTAACAGCACGTTGAACGCGTGGAACTCTTGACCGAGGGTCATCGGCACGGCGTCTTGCAGCTGAGTACGGCCCATCTTGATGATGTTTTCGAATTCTTTGGCTTTACGCTCGAAGCCGTCACCGAGCTGGTCGATGGCGTCGATCAGTTTGAGCAGAGAAGCATAAACGGCCAGACGGAAGCCGGTAGGATAGGCGTCATTGGTGGACTGACACTTATTCAGGTGATCGTTTGGATTGAGGTACTGGTAGTCACCTTTCTGGTGGCCCATCAGTTCCAGCCCAATGTTAGCCAGTACTTCGTTGGTGTTCATATTGACCGAGGTCCCCGCGCCGCCCTGGAAGACGTCAATCGGGAACTGATCCATGCACTTGCCTTTATTCAGCACTTCATCACAAGCCTGAATAATGACGTCGGCGATATGGCGTGGGATCGTGTGCAGCTCTTTATTTGCAAGCGCGGCTGCTTTCTTCACCATGACCATGCCCCGGACGAACTCCGGCACATCGCTGATTTTTGTGTTGCTGATATAGAAGTTTTCAATCGCCCGCAGGGTGTGAATTCCATAATAAGCCTCAGCTGGAACTTCGCGAGTACCCAGCAGATCTTCCTCGATACGAATCGTATTTGACATGAGAACCTTCTTTTTGGTGCTTGAACACGTTATGCGATGTTTGAAATTATGTTACTAACAGAGGGAAATTAAAAACGATCAACCGCTGTTTGTAGTACGAAGGCGATCATATGCTGCTCTTGGCGAATTGCACGCACTAAGATCACTCTCCTGCACTGTTACGAAGCATCTATTTCTGTATCTGTGAGAACTCTCACAAATCATTCCTCTGCTCAATTAAATCTGTCGCGAAGGTTGAAAAAAGGCTGCTCCGCTACCACCTCAGTGTAGACAGCCCGAGGCGGAACGATCATTTGGTTCGCTCTCGGGCCCATTTTTATGGTTTCGGCATGTTGCCTTTAGGGCCAGCCGGAGCCTCATTACAAGGAGAATGCGGTGCGCTGGTTACCGTTACTGTTGTTATTTCTGTTGGCTTACATCGAAATAACCTTATTTATCAAAGTGGCTGCCTTTATTGGCGTGGCCATGACGCTGTTGCTGGTGGTCTTCACCTCCTGTGTGGGTGTCTCTCTGGTGAAAAATCAGGGCATGAAAACCTTCATGCAGTTGCAGCAAAAATTGGCGCTGGGCGAAAGCCCGGCGGCGGAGATGGTCAAGAGCGTGTCGCTGGTATTGGCAGGCTTCTTGCTGCTGGTTCCGGGCTTCTTCACGGATTTCCTCGGCCTGCTGCTGTTACTGCCGCCGGTGCAGAAATCCCTGACGCTGAAACTGATGCCGCACCTTAATATTGTGCGCTCTGGCGGAAACTGGGGTAAGAGCCAGCCGACCGGAAACACCTTCGAGGGCGAGTTCAAACGCACCGACGAGCAGACTGAACGTCTTGTTTCGCCAGAAAAAGATGACGACATCGATGGGCGCGGCCGCTAATATCCGCGCCCTCGGATGTTAAATTATTGTTGTGAAAGGGGAGGAAGTGCCGCCAGCGAGGCGCACTTTTCTGGCAAAGACAACTGACAAAGAAAACGCGATTTTTTTTGCTTTTCCCCTTGAAGGGCGGCGTAACGCCCCCATTAAACAAACCACGAGGCCGGACAGATGACTGTCAGGCATTCAACCCTAAATATAGTTATGGACCCGCTCACAGGAGAGTTATCAATGAAAATTCGTCCATTGCATGACCGCGTTATCGTCAAGCGTAAAGAAGTAGAATCTAAATCCGCTGGCGGCATCGTTCTGACTGGCTCTGCTGCTGGTAAATCTACCCGCGGTGAAATCCTGGCCGTCGGTCATGGTCGCATCCTGGAAAATGGTGAAGTGAAAGCGCTGGACGTTAAAGTTGGCGACATCGTTA
The DNA here is from genome assembly GCF_040419245.1 of Ewingella sp. CoE-038-23. Taxonomy (NCBI): domain Bacteria; kingdom Pseudomonadati; phylum Pseudomonadota; class Gammaproteobacteria; order Enterobacterales; family Yersiniaceae; genus Ewingella; species Ewingella docleensis. Next base: position 83,968 of record NZ_JAZHOH010000001.1, read on the forward strand.
TTTTCAACGACGGTTACGGTGTTAAAGCTGAGAAGATCGACAACGAAGAAGTGTTGATCATGTCCGAAAGCGACATTCTGGCAATCGTAGAAGCCTAATCGGTCTCTACCACTTTTTCTGAACTGAACGAATTTAAGGTAAATAACAATGGCAGCTAAAGACGTAAAATTCGGTAACGACGCACGTGTAAAAATGCTTCGTGGCGTAAACATCCTTGCCGATGCAGTTAAAGTTACCCTGGGCCCTAAAGGCCGTAACGTAGTTTTGGACAAATCTTTCGGCGCACCAACCATCACTAAAGATGGCGTGTCAGTAGCTCGTGAAATCGAACTGGAAGACAAGTTCGAAAACATGGGTGCGCAAATGGTGAAAGAAGTTGCGTCCAAAGCTAACGATGCAGCGGGTGACGGTACCACTACCGCAACCGTTCTGGCGCAATCCATCATCACTGAAGGCCTGAAAGCTGTTGCTGCTGGCATGAACCCGATGGACCTGAAACGTGGTATCGACAAAGCTGTCGTTGCCGCAGTTGAAGAATTGAAAAAACTGTCTGTGCCATGTGCTGATTCTAAAGCCATCGCTCAGGTAGGTACTATCTCCGCTAACTCCGACGAAACCGTAGGTAAATTGATCGCTGAAGCGATGGAAAAAGTCGGTAAAGAAGGCGTGATCACCGTTGAAGAAGGTACCGGCCTGCAAGACGAGCTGGACGTTGTTGAAGGTATGCAATTCGACCGCGGTTACCTGTCTCCATACTTCATCAACAAGCCAGAAACCGGTTCTGTTGAACTTGAAAGCCCATTCATCCTGCTGGCTGACAAGAAAATCTCTAACATCCGTGAAATGCTGCCAGTGCTGGAAGCCGTTGCTAAAGCCGGTAAACCACTGCTGATCATTGCTGAAGACGTTGAAGGCGAAGCCCTGGCGACTCTGGTAGTGAACACCATGCGCGGTATCGTGAAAGTGGCTGCGGTTAAAGCACCAGGCTTCGGCGACCGTCGTAAAGCTATGCTGCAAGACATCGCAACCCTGACTGGCGGTACTGTTATCTCTGAAGAGATCGGTCTGGAGCTGGAAAAAGCCACGCTGGAAGACATGGGTCAGGCTAAGCGTGTTGTTATCAACAAAGACACCACCATCATCATCGACGGTGTTGGTGAAGAGGCTACTATTCAGGGCCGTGTTTCTCAGATCCGTCAGCAGATCGAAGAAGCGACCTCTGACTACGACCGTGAAAAACTGCAAGAGCGTGTGGCTAAACTGGCTGGCGGCGTAGCCGTTCTGAAAGTTGGCGCAGCGACTGAAGTTGAAATGAAAGAGAAGAAAGCCCGCGTTGAAGATGCCCTGCACGCGACCCGTGCTGCGGTAGAAGAAGGCGTGGTTGCTGGTGGTGGTGTTGCGCTGATCCGCGTTGCTCACACTCTGGCAGACCTGAAAGGCGACAACGACGACCAGAACGTGGGTATCCGCGTTGCTCTGCGCGCGATGGAAGCTCCACTGCGTCAGATCGTGGTTAACGCCGGCGAAGAAGCTTCTGTCATAGCTAACAAGGTTAAAGCAGGCGAAGGCAGCTTCGGCTACAACGCTTACACCGAACAGTACGGCGACATGATCGCGATGGGTATCCTGGACCCAACTAAAGTGACCCGTTCTGCTCTGCAGTTCGCCTCTTCAGTTGCTGGCCTGATGATCACCACCGAGTGCATGATCACCGACCTGCCTAAAGACGACAAAGTCGATATGGGCGGCGCTGGCGGCATGGGTGGTATGGGCGGCATGGGCGGCATGATGTAATCATCCCCCGGCGTTCATTCGCTGCATATGCAGGTTGCGTAAGCAATTTGTGTGTTAAAGAGACCCGGTCCTTGGTGGCCGGGTTTTTTTATTTGACCCTTTTTTCTTCGTTTCAGTAAGATAACTCTCATCGTCTCCTGAGTTTAGCGTGTAAACTCTACACTATCTCTGTCTCAGGTAACGCGTTGAAGCTTGCGCAAACGTGGCAACGGATGCCTAAGAGAACACGGCGTTCTCTGATAGGCTTTATGAGATTTCAATATCAAATGGGGAAAGTGATGCGGATTAAAATGTTACTGGGCCTGTCAGCTGCCATGCTGCTCGCCGGCTGCAGTACCACTCATCAACTGGATGCAGCGGGCCAGCAAGTTAAGTTTACTGATAGCAAACCGGGTAAAGAATGCCAATTAATTGGCGATGTTACCGGGACGCAGAGCAACTGGTTATCAGGAAGCGGCGGTGACGGTAGCTCAATGCGCGGTGCTGCGAATGATCTGCGTAACAAAGCTGCTGCTATGGGTGGTAACACTATTTATGGCGCGAACAGCCCAACCCAAAGTTTCGTCTCCAGCTTCGTTCCTGTGGACAGCAAAATGGTCGGTCAGGTTTATAAGTGCCCATAACGGGTCACCCCTTTCCTGATAACGACATTGAATAGAAATTGCATAAAAAGGGATGCCTATGATGGGCATCCCTTTTTGATTGAGCAGGTCTGTCAGAAGAAATCAGGACTGTTTGAGGCGTAGGTCTAAGATGGTTTTGCTCGGCTCACCGCCAATTTCGCGGGTCAGCTTCGGCACCATATAGCCCGATACCTTGCTCATCAGCCCTTTCATGATGACGCGTGCTTCATCGTCATCCACCATGAAATGCGCCGCGCCCTGAACCTTATCCAGCACGTGGATGTAGTAGGGCATGATACCGCTGTCGAACAGCGCGTTGCTCAACGCTGCCAGCGTATCAGCACAATCATTGACGCCACGCAGCAGCACGCTTTGGTTAAGCAGGGTCACGCCGGCTTTTTTCAGCTCGGCAATGCCAGCGCGGAACTCGTCATCAATCTCATTAGCGTGATTGATGTGCGTCACCATCAGCACTTGCAGGCGCGATTCGCTCAGGCGCTGGCACAATCTTGGCGTGATGCGCGCAGGGATAACCACCGGCAAACGAGTGTGAATTCGCAGGCGTTTAATGTGGCCAATGGCTTCCAGTTCTGTGATCAACCAGTCAAGTTCGTGATCTTTTGCCATCAAAGGATCACCACCCGAGAAAATAATTTCATCGAGTTCAGGGTGTGAGCGGATATAATCCAGCGCCTGAACCCAGTTGGCTTTATTTCCCTGGTTTTCCTGATAAGGAAAATGGCGGCGGAAGCAGTAGCGGCAATTCACCGCGCAACCGCCTTTCACCAGCAATAGCGCGCGGTTACTGTACTTGTGCAATAGCCCTGGGACGACACTACGTTGTTCATCCAGAGGGTCCGTGGTGAAGCCCGGCGCGGCGATAAACTCTTCGCGCGCGGTCAGTACCTGCAGCAGTAAAGGATCGTGCGGATCGCCCGGTTGCATGCGTGCAACAAAGGCGCGCGGAACGCGTAGCGGGAACAAACGACGGGCTTCATGCCCTGTTTGCAGTTCTGCATTATTGTTAAGTGCCAGAAGAGTAAGCAGTTCATCCGGGTCTGTAATAACATCGCCGAGTTGATGCAACCAATCTTCTCTAAATGGCGCGTTTAGGGTTACAATGTTTGCCATTTTTTTGGCTAATACCAGTTTAAAATTAGAGGGCCATTATGGCGACTTATTCTAGCAACGATTTCCGTCCGGGTCTTAAAATCATGTTCGAAAGCGAACCATACGCGATCGAATCCAGTGAATTCGTAAAACCAGGCAAAGGCCAGGCTTTCGCACGCGTTAAAATGCGTCGCCTGCTGACCGGTTCTCGTGTTGAGAAAACCTTCAAATCTACCGACTCTTGCGAAGGTGCAGACGTTGTAGATACCAACATGACTTACCTGTACAACGACGGTGAGTTCTTCCACTTCATGCACCCTGAGACTTTCGAGCAGCACGGTGTTGAAGAGAAAACCGTTGCTGACGCGGCAAAATGGCTGCAAGACAACGCGGAATGTATCGTGACTCTGTGGGACGGTCGTCCTATCGCCGTTCAGCCACCGAACTTCATCGAAGCTGAAATCACTGATACTGACCCAGGTCTGAAAGGTGATACTGCGGGTACCGGCGGTAAGCCTGCGACCCTGAGCACTGGCGCCGTGGTTAAGGTTCCATTATTCGTACAGATTGGCGAAGTTGTCCGCGTTGACACCCGCTCTGGCGAATACGTCTCCCGCGTTAAGTAAGTCGATAGCGACATAACGTTGGCGAAAGCTGCGGCAGGTTAACCCCTGCCGTGACTTTCTTTGCATCAATTGCCTCATTGGATTACGGCTGCAATGTTGAAAAGAATATTGTTTATCGTGGTTTCGGTCATGGCGCTTGGCCTGTTGGCGGGCTGTAATACCGTGCATGGTTTTGGTGAAGATATTCAACATCTGGGTGGCGCTATCTCCCGACACACCTAAAGCTTGCGCGCAGGCTTGTGGCTTTTTAGCCTTAAGTTTCAATCTTTCCGAAAATTTCCCCGCATAATCCCGCATTGTTATTTTTTAACTACACTTAAGTGGTCGTACTTTACATTCTCTTATAGGAAGGAAATTTATATGCTGAAGAAAAGTATTCTCACCCTTTTGTCTGTTTTGGTTCTCTCCAGTGCTCTGACGGCCTGTAACACCACTCGTGGGGTAGGCGAAGATATCTCTGCTGGCGGCCAGGCTATCCAAAAAAGCACGCAGTAACCTCGCGTAGCGCTTCCTAATGCAGTTTGCAGATACTGCCTGCATCTCATGAGCAGGCAGTATTCTCTCTTAAGGCTGATTCACCCAAACAAGCTGGTGCGTGTCAAAGCCATATTCCTGAGCGGTATTGAGCAGTTTCTCCCTGACGCCATCACTCAGCTGCGGCGTGCGTGACAAGATCCACAGATAGCTCTTATTCGGGCCGCAGACCAGCGCGTACTGGTAATCTTTATCCAGCTCAATCACGTTGTAACCGCCATAGAACGGGCCGAAGAAGGAGACTTTAAGCGCCGCGCGTGAGGTTGGCCCGGTGAAATAGCCTTTGCCTTCACTCTGCTGCCACTTCTGCTTTTTAATGTTATAGCCGCGATTAATTACCTTCACGCCGCCATCGTCACGCAGGCTGTAATTCGCCGTGACCTGCTCCAAACCACTTTCAAAACTGTGGTCCAACCGGGCAATTTCGTACCAGGTCCCCAAATAACGCGTTAACTCGAAATTGTTGACCACTTTGACGTCGGCGGGCGGCGTCACGCTACAGGCAACCGACATGACTGCCGTTGCTAACACGCTCAATTTTGACCAGATTTTCATAAACCTACTTTCCTTAGATGCCTGTGCTAAGTGTAGGTAGAAATGCGAGAAAGGGATAATGCTTCGAGAGGATAAACGGCCCGAAAGGCGGGCCGTGAAGAGGAAAACCTAATAAGATCAGAGTCGAATCAGCACGATCAGCGTCACAATGCTCAGAATGGTCGCCAGACCGTAAAAAATCCATTTCCCGGCAGGGATGTGAATTTTTAGATCATGCATCGCGTGGTGGATCCGGTGCAAGCCGCACCACAGCGGCAGAACGATCATCAGCAGCAGGAACAGACGGCCGATCCAGCTTTGCGCGAAGGCGAGGACGCGCGGATAGCTCAGCGCGTCGCCGGGGAAAAAGCCTAAAGGCAGCAGGAAGCACACCAATAGGATCATCACCGGCGCAAAAATCGCGCTCCACATACCGCCCGCGCCGAACAGCCCCCAAAAGACCGGCTCGTCAGAACGTTTTGGCAGAGTTTTATTCATCATCTCCTCCCATTAATAAAGTAGCGCGAGGGTCAAAATCACCACTGTCGCGATGCCGGTGATAGCCCAAAAAGCCCCAATAATCGGCTCTGGTCCCATCTTCTGGTTTTTGACGATAATAATTGACGCTTTGGGCGCTAATTCGAACCAGGTTTTGGTGTGCAAAAGCGCCGCGAGCAGGGCAATCAGGTTAATCAGCAGTACCACCGGATGTTGCAGGAAAGCCACATAGGTCGCCCAGCTCTCTGCGCCGTGCTTCAATGAGAAAACCCCCGCCAGCAGCAGCAGGCTAAACCAAACGGCAGGCACCGCCGTCCCTTCGCGCAGCATATAGAAACGGTAAAACCCTGACTTTTGCCACCAGTTAGCTTTCATCTCTGGCGTGTAAGGCTTTCTTTTACTTGGCGTATTCAGCATATTTTGTTCCCTCATTGCGGTCTGAGCCTCGCAATCATGAAGTCCTTCGAGCTTTCCACTTTGCCCTGTTGGATAGCCGCGGCGGGGTCGACATGTTTCGGGCAGACTTCCGAGCAATAGCCGACAAAGGTACAGCTCCAGACGCCGTTTTGGCCGTTGAGCTGCGGCATTCGCTGCGCCTTGCCGTGGTCGCGATTGTCCAGATTGTAGCGATGCGCCAGCGTGATCGCCGCCGGGCCGATGAACTCAGGGTTGAGGCCAAACTGCGGGCAGGCGGCATAGCACAGGCCACAGTTGATGCAGCCGGAGAACTGGTGATATTTCTCCATCTGGGCCGGCGTTTGGTTGCCCGGACCTTGGCTGGCGTCGCGCGAATTGCCGATGATATAGGGCTTGATGGCTTCCAGACTTTCGATGAAATGGGTCATGTCGACCACCAAATCGCGCTCGATCGGGAAGTTGCCCAAGGCGGCAATTTGCATGCCTTCCGGGTATTCGCGCAGGAAGGTTTTACAGGCCAGCTTGGGCACCCGATTGACCATCATGCCGCACGAGCCGCAGATAGCCATGCGGCACGACCAGCGATAGGAGAGGTCGGCTGCGAGGTGATCTTTAATGTAGCCGAGGGCATCCAGCAGCGAGGTGGTTTCATCGAAAGGCACGTCATAAATCACCGGATGCGGCGCGCTGTCGGTTTCCGGGTTATAACGCATGATCTCAACCTTGCGGCTTTTCATTTCAGCCATGGGATTGCTCCTTATCTTTTTTATCCTGAGCGTCTGACTCACCGCCGTAAACGCGCTTGGCCGGTGGCAGCGTGGTGATTTTCACATCGCCGTACTCAAGACGCGGCGCGGCGTCCGGCTGATAAAAGGCCAGCGTATGTTTGAGGAAGTTTTCGTCGTCGCGCTGGGTGCAGCCTTCATCAAGGCGCTGATGCGCGCCGCGCGACTCTTTGCGGTGGAAAGCCGAGTGCGCCATACATTCCGCCACGTCCAAGCCATAGCCCAGCTCCAGCGTGTAGAGTAGGTCAGTGTTGAACACGCTTGAGGTGTCTTTGATTTTTATCCGTTTGTAGCGCTGTTTTAACTCGGCCAGCTTATCGATGGTTTTCTGCATTAATTCCGGCGTGCGGTAGATGCCGCAGCCTTCTTCCATCGACATGCCCATTTCGTCGCGGATCGTCGCCCAGCTTTCATCGCCTTCCTGCGCCATCAGCGCCTGTAGGCGTTTTTCGATGTCAGCCACCTGTGCATCCAGCGCGGCGCTGTTGGCGATAGAAACGGACTCCGTGGCGCGCAGCGCGGCTTGTTCCCCCGCCATGCGGCCAAATACCACCAGTTCCGCCAGAGAGTTAGAGCCGAGGCGGTTGGCGCCGTGCAGGCCGACCGACGAGCATTCGCCGACGGCAAACAGCCCTTTGATGCGGGTTTCGCACTGGGCGTTGGTTTCAATGCCGCCCATGGTGTAGTGCGCGGTCGGGCGAACCGGGATGGGTTCGTTGATCGGGTCGACGCCGACATAGGCTTTGGCTAATTCACAGATAAACGGCAGGCGTTCGCGCAGTTTCTTTTCGCCCAGATGGCGCAGGTCGAGATAAACCACGTCTCCGCGCGGCGTGGACTCGGTTCTTCCTGCTCGCCATTCGTGCCAGAAGGCCTGAGACACCTTGTCGCGCGGGCCGAGTTCCATATATTTGTTCTTCGGCTCGCCGAGTGGCGTTTCCGGCCCCATGCCGTAGTCCTGCAAGTAGCGGTAGCCCTCTTTGTTGATAAGAATGCCGCCTTCGCCGCGACAGCCTTCGGTCATCAAAATGCCGGAGCCGGGCAGGCCGGTCGGGTGATACTGCACAAACTCCATGTCGCGCAGCGGGATGCCGTGGCGCAGCGCCATGCCCATGCCATCGCCGGTCACAATGCCGCCGTTGGTGTTATAGCGGTATACGCGGCCCGCGCCGCCGGTGGCCATCACCACCGCGTTGGCGCGAATTTGCACCTTTTGGCCTTCCATCATGTTGATAGCGACCACGCCGTGTACCCGGCCATCGTCGACCAAGATGTCGAGGACGAAATGTTCGTCGAATCGTTTGATTTGTGGATATTTGAGGGAGGTTTGGAACAGAGTGTGGAGGATATGGAAACCGGTTTTATCAGCAGCGAACCAGGTGCGTTCTATTTTCATTCCGCCGAAGCGCCGCACGTTGATAGAGCCATCGTCTTTGCGACTCCACGGGCAACCCCAAATTTCGAGCTGGGCCATCTCCTCTGGGCATTGGTGGACGAAGTGGTCAACGACGTCTTGCTCACACAGCCAGTCACCCCCGGAAACGGTATCCTGAAAGTGATAGGCAAAGCTGTCATGATCCTGAGTTACGGCGGCGGAGCCCCCTTCGGCAGCCACTGTGTGGCTTCGCATTGGATAAACTTTCGATATCAGCGCAATGTTGAGGCTGGGATTGGCTTCTGCTGCAGCTATGGCCGCGCGTAAACCCGCGCCACCTGCACCTACTATTACAATGTCGGCGTTAAAGGTTTGCACTGCATTCCTCCACTATCATCATGTGTCAGGCGTCTTAGCCTGTTGAAAAGCCAACATTAATGATGGCCTTGTTGACTCTGATGGCATGCAGGCTCTGGCTCAGAGCTATATATTCTTATTATTTGTGTGGGTTTAATTATACCTAAAGAGGAGTAGCTGAAATTTGATGTGAACGCTGATTTTTGGCTTTCTATAACTTCTGTTGCTGTTTTATGACACAGAATGAGATATTTGTTTGCCTCTGTGTATACGGGTAGACTGCACCCCCTTTTGAACTTCGGAGTTAAGCACCATGAGCGAAACAGCAAGCTGGCAACCCAGTGCTCCTATCGCCAATTTGTTGAAGCGCGCGGCAATCATTGCCGAGATTCGACGTTTTTTCGCTGATCGTGGCGTATTAGAAGTAGAAACCCCGGCGATGAGCCAGGCGACGGTCACGGATATTCATCTGGTGCCTTTCGAGACGCGCTTTGTTGGCCCTGGCGCGGCCGATGGCATGACGCTCTATTTGATGACCAGCCCGGAATATCACATGAAGCGCCTGCTGGCGGCGGGCAGTGGCCCGATCTATCAGATGGGCAAGAGCTTCCGCAACGAGGAAGCCGGGCGTCATCATAACCCCGAGTTCACCATGCTGGAGTGGTATCGCCCGCGCTATGACATGTATCGCCTGATGAACGAGGTTGATGACCTGTTGCAGCAGGTGCTGGACTGCGAGTCGGCTGAGACACTCTCCTATCAGCAGGCTTTCACCCGCCATTTGGACGTCGACCCGCTGTCGGCCGACAAGGCCCAACTGCGTGAAGCGGCGGCGAAACTGGATTTATCCAACATTGCCGATACCGAAGAAGACCGCGACACCTTGCTACAGCTGCTGTTCACCATGGGCGTGGAGCCGCACATTGGCCGCGACAAGCCGACCTTTGTCTATCACTTCCCGGCGACGCAGGCCTCTCTGGCAGAGATCAGCACGGAAGATCACCGCGTAGCCGAGCGTTTTGAGGTCTATTACAAAGGCGTGGAGCTGGCGAACGGTTTCCGCGAGTTGACTGACGGACGCGAGCAGCAGCAGCGATTCGAGCAGGATAATCGCAAACGCGCGGCCCGTGGCCTGCCGGTGCAGCCTATCGACCATAATCTGTTGGGAGCGTTGCAGCACGGCATGCCTGAGTGCTCTGGCGTGGCCCTGGGCGTTGACCGTTTGATCATGATTGCACTTGGCGCGGATAGCCTGAGTGAAATTTTGGCCTTCCCGGTGATGAGAGCCTAAAACGGCGATCCTTCCCGATAGGCAATAAAAAAGGCCAGCAATGCAGATTGCTGGCCTTTTTCGTGGCATCAAGACGGGCTTACAAATCGCCCGGCGAGCGTGAACTGTTGCTGGTCATCGAGTTGCCGCTCGAGGTGGTGAAAGTGGCATTACTGCCATTTTGCGCCCGACGCAACGTCTCCATCCGCACTTGGAAAGGTGGGAATGGCAGAATGATGCCGTGCTCGTGGAAGCCAGCGAGAATCAGCTGGTGGATCTCATGGCGCAGCGGCATACGGTGGGCCATTTCAGCGGCGTGCATACGCAGCTCGAAAATCTGAATCCCCTGTTGCAAATCAACCAGATAGACTTCTGGCGCTGGGTTATCCAGTACCAGCTGGCAGCGATGCGCGGCGTTGAGCAAGATCTCAGTGACTTCCGCACTGTTGGCTTCCGCCGGTGCCGGAACGGTCAGCACCACGCGGGTAACAGAGTCAGACAGCGACCAGTTGATGAACTGCTCGGTGATAAAGGCTTTGTTAGGCACGATGATCTCTTTACGGTCCCAGTCCGCGATGGTGGTCGCGCGAGTGTTGATCTTAGTGATGCTGCCCGTCAGGTTACGGATGGTGACGGTGTCGCCGATGCGGATCGGTTTCTCAAACAAGATGATCAGGCCAGAGATGAAGTTGGCGAAGATCTCTTGTAGACCAAAGCCCAAACCCACACCCAGCGCGGCGATCAACCACTGGAGCTTGGCCCACTCGATCCCGAGTAGGGAGAAGGCGCTGACGCCACCGATGATCAGCAGCACGTACTTGGTGATGGTCAGGATGGCGTAGCCAGTGCCCGGCGTGAGATCCAAGTGTTGCAGCAGCGCCAACTCGAGCAGGGCCGGTAAGTTACGCACCAACTGGGTGGTAATGATCAGCACCAGAATGGCGATCAGCACTGCGCCGAGGGTGATCGGCTGCATGCTCTCAACCCCTTGCACCACCGAGGAGACTTGCCACAGGTGGATGTTTTCCAGGAAGGAGAACGCCGAGTGGATTTCCGACCAGAGGAAGATCACCAGCACAAAGGCAATCATGGTCAGGATCGAACGCACCAGACGCAGCGACTGGGCGCTGATCGCATCCAGATCCACCACCGGCTCCTCGATCTCAATTGCCCCTTCATTGCTCGACTGCTGCGACTCTTCTTCCCCACGGGCGCGCTGGCTTAGCATCTCAGCGCGGCGCTGCTTGGCGCGTTCAAAGGCGATGCGTCGGCGCTGGATAAGCATCCAGCGGCGGATAATATGGTAAATCACCAGCAGCACGAACCAGATAGCCACCGAGGTTTCAAGCCTTGCCAGCAGCGCCTGCGCCGTCGTCAGATAGCCCAGCAGCGAGAACAGGGCGGCAAGCAGCGGCGCGCCCAGCAGCATCCACCACAGGGCATTGTTCACGGCGTTTTCGCCATTGCCTTTCTTGTCCAGATAGAGCGGGATCCCGGCGCGTTTCAGGCTATGGGTCACCAGATACAGGGCCAGACAGAGCAGAACGAAGCACAGGCGGCCAAGGGTATTGGAAAACTCGCGGTCGTTAAGATTGGTGAAGGTTATCTGCGCCATGATCAGCGGCACGATGAGCCAGATGGACATCATGTAATAACGCATTGCTCGCGACACCGCGCGCTGCGACCAGCCAAAGTGAGTAATGAACAAGCCCTGCGGGTGTGCCAAGGCGGCACTGATCATAAAGGCCCACAGGATTGGCAGGGTGGCAGTGACGCCGTCGCCAATCGCCACCGCGATGGGGTAGGGCCAGGCGCTTTGCAGGCCAAAACCCAGCGCCGCCCACAGCACCGGCAGCGGCAGGGCGACCAGAATCGACCAGAAAACGGTGCGCAGCGTCAGCGAGAAGTGGTCTTGGGTCACCTTGCCCACGCGGCTGCTGGCGCGCTCAAGGAACGCGTAGTAGTGGCGGCGCGAGCTAATACTGACGATAACTAGAATCAGCGCGGCAAACAGGGGGATCAGCGTCTCGCGGCTGGTCACCATCATCATAAAGGCGCTGCTCAGCTGGGAGAGGGTATCCAGCGACAGCAGGCGGGTCAGGTCGTGCGCCAGTTGCAGCGGGTAAGCAAAGGTAATGGGGCTGACATCGGCGACCCAAAACAGATAGCGGTGCGCGGCTTCGTGGATATCATTCAGCGCTTCAACCAGCTGGCCGTTTGCCACTTTCAGCTTGGTCAGCTCAAGAATTTGTGAATCACAGCCTGACAGCAGGGAGTTGAGCAGGTCGCGCTGGGTGCGCAGCTGGGCATCCAGAATCTTCTGTTGAGCCGAGGTCAGCTTCGAACCGTCATCCTGTAGCGCCTGACTGAAGCTGGACTGCTTGTCTAACAGGTCTTCGTAGTGCAGACGCTGAACGCGCAGCTCGGCCATATCGCGGTCAAGTTGCTGAGGTTTTGGCATTTCAGGCAGCTTGGCGACCTGCGCCCGCAGCGTTTCCCCCAGCAAATTGGATTGCCCAAGCCATTGGGCCTGTTCGCGGATGGTGCTGAGTGCCTGACGCACCTGTAGCGTCTGCGTCGCCGCCTGACGCTGCTGGGATGAAATGAGGTCCATACGCTGAGCTTGCTGGTTGAGCGCCAGCGACAGCTCGCGGTTGGCCTGCAATTGCTTAGTGACGGAGGAAGGCAGCTCGCCGCTCTGCTCGGCCAGCTGTTCGGTTTTCTCCAGCGCCTGCTCGGCTTCGCGCTGGCGCTGGCTGTTGAGATTGTTGCGCAGGGTTTGCAGCTGCTGGTCGAGGCGGTCATGGCGCTTTTTGTATAAATCGGCGCGCATTCTCGACAGCTCTTGGCGGTTATTGGCCGACAGCTGGGCCAGTTCTAACTCGTCCACTTTGGCTTTGCGCGCCGCTGATTCGGCTTGCAGGGCGCTAAGCTGTGCCTGAGCCAGCGACGAAGAGTTGCCGTCGCTGGTCGTGGATTGCAGACGCTGTTCAATGTCGGCCAGCGCGTTGCGGGCTTCAGATTGCTGCTGGGGAATTTGGCTTAATGAGTCGCTGATGTCCCGCGAGCGATCCTGCTCCTGCCTTAGCTGGCGCGCTTCTTCCAAAAGCTGGCTGCTGACCTGCAAAATCTGCTGGTCGAGCTGTGCCGCCGTCATATCGCTGTCGACGGGCAGGGGAGAATCACCCTGAGCCTGCAAATCCTGGCGCAGGCTCTGAGTTAATTTAGGGAAATCATCGATCACTTTCTGGTATTGGTTGGCGCGACCCGTGGAGGCCCGCGCTTCGCTCAACCAGTTAAGGGCATTCTGTAACGCTTCAACAACCTGCGCCTGATTGGCCATTTCCTTATTGGATTCGGCCTGCTTCAGATCTTGTTTGAGCTGATCTTCCGTCGGCGCTGCGGTAGACACTAACGGCAGGGCCAGCAATAAACTCATCAGTAACGCAGGTATCAGGCGCACTCGATATTTCCTTTTAAAATGGGGCTGAGAACGGTGTTAGATCTCTTCCGGCGGCGTGGCAGGTTTGGTGACGCCGGCCTGAGCCATACCCGCTGGTTGAGGTTCTTCACTTTCTGCTACCACTTCTTGGGTCACTTCTTTTTCGACGACCGTGGCTACCACAGCCTCGACGACGGGCGTAGGCTCTGGCTGAGCGGCCGATGTCAGACGCACGCCTTCAGCAAATGCGCCGCCCATGCGGGTCACGGTGCCATTGCTGAGCTGCGGCATGAAGGTGATCTTGCCCGGCGCAAACAGGTTGATCACGGTTGAACCCAGCTTGAAACGGCCCATTTCTTGGCCTTTTTCCAGCGTGATCGCCCCTTCTTCGCCCCCCGCTGGGTAAGTCCAGCGCTTGATGATGCCTTCGCGCGGAGGCGTCACGCAGCCAGCCCACACGGTTTCAATGCTGCCGACGATGGTGGCGCCGACCAGAATCTGCACCATTGGGCCGAATTCAGTATCAAACAGGCAAATCACACGTTCGTTACGTGCAAACAAGTTTGGCACATTGGCGGCGGTGAGGGGGTTTACGGAGAACAAGTCGCCCGGCACGTAAATCATTTCACGCAGGGTACCGTCGCACGGCATATGCACGCGGTGATAGTCGCGCGGGGCCAGATAGATGGTGGCGAAGTGGCCATCTTTGAACTGCTCGGCCAACTGGTAATTGCCTGCTAGCAGAGCTTCCAGAGAGTAGAAATGGCCTTTGGCTTGGAACAGTTTGCCGTCGGTAATGGCGCCCAACTGGCTAACTGCGCCGTCGGCTGGCAGTGCCAGCATATCCAAACCACTGACGACCGGGCGCGCGCCGTCACGCAGCGGGCGAACAAAGAATTCGTTGAAAGTGGCATAGGATTTAAGGTCTGGGTTCTGGGCTTCTTTCATGTCTACTTTGTAGAAACGTGCGAAGCCCTTGATAACCCAATGAGTCAGGGTTGCAGCGCGTTTTTCTGCGCCCCAGCCAGCAAGACGGGTCAGCCCTTGTTTCGGAAGTAAGTATTGAAGTTTGATTTTGATACTGTCCAGCACGGGGAACCTCTTGGGTAATGTCATCGCGCCGATTCATTCGGCACGCAAAAAAATAGGCAGGTTGCTCAAGGTGAGCGGAGTCCGCCAGAGAGCCATAAGCCGCTAATCACGACGATGCGGCAAAGTGCCGCATCAGGTCATGGCGATAACATGTTGATGATGCGACATGTTGATGGCGCGGATTGTAACTAGGGTAAATCATGTCTTCAACACGGCAAGAAGCCGCCAGACACTCAATAGGTTGTTAATTCAACCTGTTACCCATCACAAGGCATCGAAGTTTTTACGCGTTTTTACGTCAGCCATACTTTCCAGAATACGGTGGTAGTTGTCGAAACGCTCTTCGGCAATTTCACCCTTGTCTACGGCGTCGCGAATCGCACAGCCCGGATCGCTGCCGTGTTTGCAGTCGCGGAACTTGCAGTGGCCGATATAAGGGCGGAATTCCACAAAGCCTTGGGTGATCTGCTCTGGGGCCAGATGCCACAGACCAAATTCACGCACGCCCGGGGAGTCGATAACGTCTCCGCCTTTCTGGAAATGGTACAGGCGCGCCGCGGTAGTGGTGTGCTGACCAAGGCCTGAGTTATCAGACACTTCGTTAACCAGAATCTGTTTTTC
This sequence comes from Ewingella sp. CoE-038-23, assembly GCF_040419245.1. Classification (NCBI taxonomy): domain Bacteria; kingdom Pseudomonadati; phylum Pseudomonadota; class Gammaproteobacteria; order Enterobacterales; family Yersiniaceae; genus Ewingella; species Ewingella docleensis. The sequence goes on from NZ_JAZHOH010000001.1 coordinate 99,046, forward strand.
TTCTGGCTGAAGCAGCGCGTTGAGCAGGCTTGATTTACCCACGCCCGACTGACCGGCAAAGATGCTGATTCGGTCGGTCAGCGCCGTTTCGAAGGCTGGCATGCCTTCACCCGTTTGGCTGGACACTTCAAGCACGCGGTAGTTAATCCGACGATAGATATCCATCATGCTCTGAACAAATTTACGACCTTCATCATCAAGCAGGTCAATTTTATTCAGCACAATCAATGGTTCAACTTCCACCGTTTCACAGGCGACCAGATAACGGTCGATAATGTTTAACGACAGCTCCGGCAGAATGGCGGAGACGATCACAATCTGATCGATGTTGGCAGCAATAGGTTTTACGCCGTCGTAGAAATCAGGACGGGTTAGCACCGAGGTGCGTTCATGCACGGCTTCGACGATGCCTTTAACACTGGTATTCTCGCCAGCGCGCCATACGACGCGGTCGCCAGTTACCAGAGAACGAATGGTACGGCGGATATTGCAGCGATGTTGGCTGCCGTCGGCCGCTTCAACGTCCGCATGCATCCCGAAACGGCTGATCACCACGCCGTCTTGCGGTTCGCCATGCAGGGAGTCGTCCAGCTCTTTCCGTTTGTCGGTCTGATTCAGACGACGCTGGTGGTTAGTCTGTACGCGACGTTGTTGCCCTTTAGACAGTTTTGACTTAGTCACTGCGCCTCACTTGACTGGCTTTAATCGCTCGTTGCGACCAAAACGTCTATGATACCAGCTATTTTGTATTTATTAACCGTTGCTGGCCGGCGGTTACTCGAGGCGTCTCTCATAAACTTCTGATTGTTGGTGTAACAGCACCCGCGTCAGGCAGGTAACAGGAAATAACATGGCAGGAAATGACAGCAACTTAATCTGGATCGATCTGGAAATGACCGGACTTGACCCTGAACGCGATCGCATCATTGAGATAGCAACGCTGGTCACTGACGCGAACCTGAACATTTTGGCCGAAGGTCCCGTCATGGCGGTTCACCAGTCAGATGCCCAACTGGCGCTGATGGACGAGTGGAATGTGCGCACCCACACCGGCAGTGGCCTAGTTGAACGCGTGAAAGCCAGTACCTTTGATGACAACGCCGCGCAGTTGAAGACCATTGAATTCTTGCGCCAGTGGGTGCCAGAGGGTAAATCGCCAATTTGCGGCAACAGCGTGGCGCAGGACAGACGCTTCCTGTTCAAGTACATGCCTGAGCTGGAGTCCTACTTCCACTATCGCTATCTGGATGTCAGCACGCTGAAAGAGCTGGCTCGTCGCTGGAAGCCGGAGATTCTGAGCGGATTTAAAAAGCAAAATACCCATCAGGCGCTGGATGACATCCGTGAGTCGGTGGCTGAGTTAGCCTATTACCGCGAGCACTTCATCCAGAATTAAGATTGTCTGGCTCAGCGGCGCAAATTATTTTTACTTTCGGATTAACAGAGCATTGCGAGAGGTTGGAGAGAATATTGCGCCGTTTTGCCGATTAAATCGCCGGTTTGTTGTTTTAATCGGCACTTAAACAAAAAACGCGATTTTTTGCTTTCAGGGGCTTGCGAGGGAAAGGATTTCTCGTATAATGCGCACCCCGTACCGATGAAGAATTTCGTTGAGTGCGCAGAGCGGGAATAGCTCAGTTGGTAGAGCACGACCTTGCCAAGGTCGGGGTCGCGAGTTCGAGTCTCGTTTCCCGCTCCAAATTTTAAGTTTCAGATTTACCTAGTAAAAGCACCACCATGTGACGCGGGAATAGCTCAGTTGGTAGAGCACGACCTTGCCAAGGTCGGGGTCGCGAGTTCGAGTCTCGTTTCCCGCTCCAAAAAGTTTCATCTCTCAGAAGTAACGCTGTGGTTTTCCAACAAACCAGTTAACAGCGCGATACGTCAAGTATCTCAATGCGGGAATAGCTCAGTTGGTAGAGCACGACCTTGCCAAGGTCGGGGTCGCGAGTTCGAGTCTCGTTTCCCGCTCCAAATTATCCACTTCATATCTAAGCCAGACACCACGCCACTTACAGGCGCGTTACGTCATCACTTTACATCCTTTGTAGTAACTTCTTTAACAGACTTATCCACAGATTTCGTTTGGTTTTCGCACAGTGCGTTTTTCCATCGCTATTTCTTGTTAAAAAATAACTGTTTGATTTTTAACAAAATAAATATATGAGTAAACGTTATGACGATCACTTGCTCTTTTTTTTGCACTTGATTGGCAAAGCATTTTTATTTTTATGCACAGATAAAAACTTCACAATATTACAATTCAAATCCCGCCTTATGCGTCGCGCGGTAAGCCTTTTTCCACCGCCCGAATCAGACGTTTCTTCTGCGAAGATTGCACCTCGACTTGGTTTTCACTCCGTTTTTGCAGCTGCTGCGCGATAGCCCACTCAATGTGCTCATCAAGCAGGCTATTTTCCCCTTGGCGAGATTGCAGGGCCAAAAGCACATTTTCTGCATAAGGCGCATTGCCCAGTGCCACTGAAATGTTGCGTAGCCAACGCAGATGGCCAATGCGCCGGATCGGCGAACCTTCGGTGATGCGCAGAAACTTCTCTTCATTCCAGCCGAACAGGGCGATCAGCTCCGGCGCGTGCAGCGCGGCGCGCGGGCTAAAGTCATCTTCATCAGTCAGTTGCGAGTAGCGATTCCATGGGCAAATCAGCTGGCAGTCATCACAGCCGTAGATGCGGTTGCCCATCAGCGGGCGGAATTCTTCGGGAATGGCGCCTTCGAGTTCGATAGTCAGATAGGAAATGCAGCGGCGGGCGTCCACGGTGTAGGGCGCGACAATCGCCTGCGTCGGGCAAATCGTCATGCAGGCCACGCAGCGCCCACACTGCTCCTCCTGCGGCTTATCCACCGGCAGCGGCAAATCAATCAGCAGTTCGCCGAGGAAGAACCACGATCCGGCTTCACGATTTAATATCAGTGAGTGCTTACCAACCCAGCCAATCCCGGCTTTTTCCGCCAGCGGACGCTCCATGATGGGAGCAGAATCGACAAAAGGCCGAAATGAAATTTGTGTGCCATGCTGATCCGAGCCATCAATCGCCGTCGAATCAGCATGTTCCGTGCAATAGTCTTGGATTTTTTCGCCCAATTTCTTCAGGCGTTGGCGTAAAACCTTGTGATAGTCGCGCCCCAAGGCGTAGCGGCTGACATAGCCCAGCTCGGGGTTATTCAAGGTTTTGGCGAAGGCGGCTTTGGCGGGCAGATAGTTCATGCGCACGCTGATCACCCGCAAGGTGCCGGGCAAAAGCTCGTGCGGACGGGCGCGCAGCATGCCGTGGCGAGCCATCCAATCCATTTCACCGTGGTATTGTTTATCCAACCACGCTTGTAATTTCGGTTCTTCAGCCGATAAATCGGTATCGCAAATACCGACCTGCTGGAAGCCTAGAGATTGGCCCCACTGCTTGATAAGTTGGGCCAGCTGAATGAGATCGAGAGGGAGTGTCATGACTAACCAAAGTGAAAAACGTAACGCGGCGAGTTTACCATATTCTGTCTTTTCCGCAGACTGGCTGCGGCAGGCCGAGTCTCAGGCTGCGCGGGAAACCGGTATCTCTTTGTTTACACTGATGCAACGTGCGGCGTCGTCGGCTTTTTCTCTGGCTCGCGCCGAGTTTCCTGCTGCCAGACACTGGCTGGTGCTGTGTGGGCATGGCAACAACGGCGGGGATGGCTATGAGATCGCCCGGCTTGCCAAGGCGGCGGGTTTACAGGTGACGCTGCTGGCGGTGGACGGCAAAAAGCCGCTGCCTGAAGAAGCTCAGATGGCGCAACAAGGTTGGCAGAAGGCGGGCGGGCACACGCTGAGTGCTGAAGCCAGTTGGCCAGAAGATATTGATTTGATTATTGATGGCCTGCTGGGGACCGGGCTGTCGTCTGCCCCGCGCGCGCCCTATGACGGATTAATCGCCGCTATTAATCAGCACCCTGCGCCGGTGCTGGCGCTGGATATCCCCTCTGGCCTGAACGCCGCCACCGGCGCGGCAGAAGGGGAGACGGTGAATGCCGAGGTGACGATTAGCTTTATCGCCCTGAAGCCGGGCTTATTGACCGGCAAGGCGCGGGACCACGTTGGCAAGCTGCACTGTGACCCCCTCGGGCTGGAAAGCTGGCTGGGCGGCCATCCGCCGGTATTGCAGCGGCTCGACGCAAGCCAGCTTGCTGACTGGTTGCACCCTCGACGCCCCTGTTCGCACAAAGGCGATCACGGCCATTTGCTGGTGGTCGGCGGCGATATTGGCTTTGCCGGGGCCATAAGAATGGCCGCCGAGGCCGCGCTGCGCGTAGGTGCTGGCATGGTGCGAGTACTCACTCACAAACAGCATCTTGGCCCCTTGCTCACCGCCCGACCAGAGCTAATGGTGCAGGAGCTGAATGAAAAATCGCTGGCCGAAGGTCTGGAGTGGGCCGACGTGGTGGTGCTCGGGCCTGGGTTGGGGCAGAACAGCTGGGGCAAAAATGCCTTCAAACAAGTGACGGAAAGCCAAAAAACCGCCTTGTTCGATGCCGATGCGCTTAACTTACTGGCAATCACACCGCAGAAACGGCAAAATCGCGTGTTGACGCCTCATCCCGGCGAAGCCAGCCGTTTGCTCGGATGTTCAGTGAAAGAGATTGAAAGTGACCGCTTACTTGCTGCGCGTAAATTGTCAGAACGCTATGGCGGCGTTGTGGTCTTAAAAGGCGCGGGCAGTTTGATTTCCCAAGACGGCGGGCCATTGGCCTTGGCCGATGTCGGTAACGCGGGTATGGCGACCGGCGGGATGGGTGACGTGCTCTCCGGCATCATTGGCGGCCTGCTGGCACAAAAACTTTCTCTGTATACGGCAACCTGCGCGGGCACGGTGGTTCACGGTGCCGCCGCCGACAGACTGGCTCTTTCGCAAGGAACGCGCGGTATGCTGGCGACAGATCTTTTAACGGTAATTGCCCCGTTAGTTAATCCTGACTTAAAAAAATAGATATTACCTAATGAATCAATTATTTATCTCTCTGCCGGACGAAGCGGCGACGCTGAAATTAGGTGCTACCCTTGCCAATGCGTGCAAGGGTTCCACGGTTATTCACCTGTTTGGTGATTTAGGTGCCGGGAAAACCACCTTTAGCCGGGGGTTCCTGCAAGCCCTTGGTCATCATGGAAATGTTAAAAGCCCAACCTATACTTTGGTGGAGCCTTATCAGCTTGAGCCGATTGCGGTCTACCATTTTGACTTGTATCGTCTGGCTGACCCGGAAGAACTCGAGTTTATGGGGATCCGCGATTACTTCGCGCAAGACGCAATTTGTTTGGTCGAGTGGCCGCAGCAGGGCGCTGGCGTTTTACCTGCCCCAGACATTGAATTAACCCTTGAATATCAGGGTGATCAGCGCAAAGCCACGATTAACGCAGTATCTGATTTAGGTCTGAGTTTATTGCATCTGGTACAACAGCAAGGATGAGCACGCGATGACTCAGAGCCTCAAAACATGCTTCCTCAGGACAACGCTTTTTTTAGCGTCATTAGCGCTTTTTGCTACCGTTTCCCTTTCGCCAGCCTTGGCCGCTGGCATGAAAAACATCAATGTGTCCAATGGGTCAACCCAATCGACCATTACCATCACCTTTGACGGTAAGCCTGATTACGCTTTTTTCCCACTGCATAACCCAGAACGTGTGGTGATAGACGTTAAGCAAAGCGGTGTCATGAAAGGGCTGCCGCTCAACTTTAATGGTCAAAACTTGGTGAAGCGCGTGCGTTCGAGCAATGCACAGGACGCCCAGAGCCAGCGTTTAGTGTTTGAATTAACGCAAAAAGTCCGCACCAATGCCGTCACCCAGCAGAATCAGGTGGTGTTCACCATGACGGCGGCGGGAACGCCAACCAAGCGCGCGGCGCCTATTGATACTGTGACCTCGACGCCTTCGCCAAACAGAGCTCCGGCTCCGACTCCGGCGAACAATGGCGCTAACCCGTTTGATGGCAACAAGCTGACGGCAGTCACCAGCGGCCCGGCATCCGATAATACGCCGACCCCGCGCACGCGCGGCACCACCAGTGATAATCAGGTGATTGTGGCGATTGACGCCGGTCACGGCGGCCAAGATCCAGGCGCCATCGGCAGCAATGGCCTGAAAGAGAAAAACGTCACTATTGCCATTGCGCGCAAGCTTGAAGCCAAGCTCAATGCCGACCCGATGTTCAAACCGGCAATGACCCGCGATGGCGACTACTTCATTTCTGTCATGGGCCGTTCGGACGTGGCGCGTAAAAAAGGCGCTAACGTGCTGGTTTCTATTCACGCGGACGCCGCGCCGAACCGCAGCGCGACAGGGGCATCCGTCTGGGTGCTGTCTAACCGCCGCGCAAATAGCGAAATGGGTAACTGGCTGGAACAGCACGAGAAGCAGTCCGAGCTGTTAGGCGGCGCGGGTGACATGCTGGCAAATACGGCGGCTGACCCTTACTTAAGCCAAGCAGTGCTGGATTTACAGTTCGGCCATTCGCAACGCGTGGGTTATGACGTCGCCTCTAAAGTCTTGCTTCAGCTGCGCCACGTCGGCAAGTTGCACAAAGCCAAGCCAGAGCACGCCAGCCTTGGCGTATTGCGCTCGCCGGATATTCCTTCCCTGCTGGTAGAAACCGGCTTTATCAGTAATGCGAATGAGGAGCGGCTGCTTGGAAGCAGCGCGTATCAGGATAAAATTGCTCAGGCCATCTATTCCGGCCTGCGTAATTACTTCCTGTCGCATCCGTTGCAATCCGGCCCAAAGGTCGAAAACCGACCGTTGCTGGCCTCAGCAACGGCGGTTGATTCAGGCAACAGGGCTGCTAACAGCTCGATGAGCCAGCCTGGCCCAGTTGAAGCCACGGCGGCATCGGCCGGGGCAACGCAGATTCACCAGGTTAAGCGCGGCGAAACCTTAACGGGCATCGCCAATCGCTACGGCACCACGCCGAAAGCCTTGAGTGATATGAACAAATTGAAGAAAGACGGTGTTTGGGTCGGGCAGCGTCTGAAAGTGCCTGCGGGTACCAAGGCGGTTTCGCCAAACAGTACCAAAACCGCTGCCGTTAAGAAAAAAGCGGCAAAGCATAAAGTGACTCGCGGCGATACGCTATCCGCTATAGCATCCAAGTACGGTGTCAGCATGAATGACATCAAAACGGCGAATCACATGAAGTCCGGCGAAGTTCAGCTTGGCCAAACATTAACTATTCCGCAGTCATAACCCGGCCATGCGTCACGGGTTGTAACGTCGCTTACAGGAGCTGCCATGCCGATTCAGGTTCTGCCGCCGCAGTTAGCTAACCAGATTGCGGCTGGTGAGGTTGTCGAAAGACCGGCTTCGGTAGTGAAAGAGCTTGTCGAGAACAGTCTGGACGCGGGCGCTACCCGCATCGATATTGATATCGATCGCGGCGGTGCCAAGCTCATCCGCATTCGCGACAACGGCTGCGGCATTGGTAAAGATGAGTTGGCGCTGGCGTTGGCGCGCCACGCCACCAGTAAAATTAGCTGTCTGGATGACCTCGAAGCCATCATTAGTTTAGGTTTTCGCGGCGAAGCATTGGCCAGTATTAGCTCGGTATCGCGCCTGATGCTCACCTCGCGTACGGCGGCGCAGCCAGAAGCCTGGCAGGCCTATGCCGAAGGGCGCGATATGGCGGTGACGGTAAAACCTGCCGCGCACCCTCAAGGCTCGACGGTCGAAGTGCTCGACCTGTTTTACAACACGCCCGCCCGACGCAAGTTCATGCGCACCGAAAAAACCGAATTCACCCATATTGATGAAGTGGTGCGCCGCATCGCGCTGGCGCGTTTCGACGTCGCCATAAACCTGAGCCACAACGGCAAGCTGATTCGTCAATATCGCGCCGTGACAGACCCGGCGCAATCTTCACGCCGTCTGGCAAGCATCTGCTCGCAGACCTTTGTCCAACACGCGCTGGAAGTGAAATGGGAACACGGCGATTTAGGCATTCGCGGCTGGGTTGCCGATCCGGCGGGCTCTCGCAGCCTGACTGACATGCAATATTGTTATGTGAATAACCGCATGATGAAGGATCGCCTGATAAATCACGCGATCCGTCAGGCGTATCAGGATCAGTTGAAAGACGATCAGCAGCCCGCTTACGTGCTCTATCTGGATGTCGATCCTCATCAGGTGGACGTCAACGTTCACCCCGCCAAGCATGAAGTACGTTTCCACCAGTCGCGTCTGGTACATGACTTTATCTATCAGGCTGTGATGACGGTATTGCAGCAGGCGGCCAAGCCAGAATTAGTCGCCCAGCCGAACGTAGACGAAGACGGCGTGGAAGATGAACTGCCGCGCTGGCAGCCGGAGAACCGGCAGGCGGCGGGGGGCAATCACTTCTCACAGCCAGCCGCCAAGCGTGATGCTGCGCCAAAAGCGCCTCGAGAGAATGTCTTCCCGGCCACGTCGCGAGTCAGCCAGCCGCGCGAGCAGCTATTTAAAGAAGACAAACCGACTTACAGTCCGCCACAGGGCGAGGTGTACCAGCGTTTGTTGCAAACCACCGCCGAAGCCTTACACGCCAACGAACCTGCGCCAGCGGCTCAGCCTAAAGTGTCGCATAATCAGCCCGCCGAGCCTGCACTGGAGTCCCATAGCCAAAGCTTTGGGCGCGTGCTGACCGTCTGCGCGCCGGAATACGCCCTGCTCGAACGGGGCAAGCAGTTGGCATTGTTATCACTGCCGGTTGCTGAACGCTGGTTGAAAAGGGCACAGCTGACGCCGACGGAAGAGGGCTTACGCCCACAACCACTGCTTATCCCCTTGAAGCTGCAAATAAATAAAGAAGAGAGCGCCACCCTTGCTCGCTATCAGGCCCTGCTGCAGAAATTCGGCATAGAGATGGGGGTTGATCACCAGCGTGTGACCTTGCGCGCGGTACCTTTACCTTTACGCCAACAAAATTTACAAAAGTTGATACCTGACCTGTTAGGCTACCTTGCTGTTCAGCAGGAGGCGACTTCTGATGCGGTAGCCATGTGGTTTGCCCGCCATATTGGTAGCGATCATGAAGTCTGGACCATTGCTCAGGCCATACAATTACTCACGGATGTCGAGCGACTTTGCCCCCAATTGGTGAAATCACCTCCGTCCGGTCTCCTGCAACCTGTTGATTTACAGCCCGCCCTGGCGGCTTTTAAGCATGACTGACTTGAATATACATTCTGCACCCCCAGCTATCTTTATTATGGGGCCAACGGCTTCCGGCAAAACAGCGCTCGCGATGTCTTTACTCGAGCATCTTCCCGTCGAACTTATCAGCGTGGATTCCGCACTGATTTACCGGGGAATGGATGTCGGCACCGCGAAACCGACGGCGGAAGAACTGAGTCACGCGCCGCATCGATTAATCGATATTCTCGACCCGAGTGAAGCCTATTCTGCTGCTGACTTCCGCGCAGACGCTTTGCGCGAAATGGCCGAGATCACCGCGCGTAACAAAATTCCGCTGTTAGTGGGCGGGACCATGATGTATTTCAAAGCATTATTAGAGGGCTTATCGCCATTACCTCCGGCTGATGCTGACGTTCGCCAGCGCATTGAAGCGCAGGCGGCGGAGTCAGGTTGGGAGTCTTTGCATGCGCAGTTACGCGAGATAGATCCGGTTGCCGCTTTGCGAATTCATCCGAATGATCCACAGAGACTGTCCAGAGCACTGGAAGTTTTTTTTATTTCGGGTAAAACTTTAACCGAACTGACTAAAATTTCGGGTGAAACGCTGCCTTATCACGTGCATCAATTTGCGATTGCCCCAACGCGTCGTGAATTGTTACATGAACGTATTGAACAGCGCTTTAGTCAGATGCTATTGAATGGTTTTGAAGACGAAGTCAGAACGCTGAAAGCTCGTGGCGATTTGCATACGGATTTGCCTTCCATTCGTTGTGTGGGGTATCGCCAGATGTGGTCATATCTTTCTGGTGAAACCGACTACGATGAAATGGTTTATCGTGGTGTTTGCGCGACTCGACAGCTAGCCAAACGTCAGATGACTTGGTTGCGTGGCTGGGAGGGGGTTGAATGGCTGGACACAGAAAAGCCAGACGAAGCCTTAAGCCGTGTAATTCAGGTTGTTAGTGCATAGGTTGGGTGATTGTGTACAATTGATTAGTACTCAGCGCGCAAATTTTTGATGTGTTTTATTTTCGAGCCAATAGGCTCAAAGTTACGAACAACAAACTAATAAGGAAAAGATAGAATGGCTAAGGGGCAATCTTTGCAAGATCCGTTCCTGAACGCATTGCGTCGTGAACGTGTTCCGGTTTCTATTTATTTGGTGAATGGTATTAAGCTGCAAGGCCAGATTGAGTCTTTTGATCAGTTTGTCATTCTGTTAAAGAACACGGTAAGCCAGATGGTGTATAAACACGCTATCTCCACCGTGGTGCCTTCCCGCCCGGTTTCTCACCATAGTAATAATCCAAGCAGTGGTGGCGGCAGTAATTATCACCAAGGTAGTACTTCTTCTGCGCCGCAACAGCCGCAGCAGGACAGCGATGACGCTGAATAAGGCGCATAGCTGGTTGACCACGATGGGGCTCATAAGTCTTCCGATTACGCTTATGTGCCCCTGGCTGGCGGTTTTTCCCCAAATGAGAGGTCACAAGCTTGTTTGACCGTTATGAAGCCGGTGAGCAGGCCGTACTGGTTCATATCTATTTCTCGCGAGACAAAGACACGGAAGACCTGAGCGAATTCGAATCGCTGGTATCTTCTGCAGGTGTTGAGGCGTTACAAGTCGTCACAGGTAGCCGTAAGGCTCCACACCCTAAATACTTTGTCGGTGAAGGAAAGGCCCAAGAAATTGCAGACGCAGTTAAAGCAACTGGCGCGTCTGTTATCCTGTTTGATCATGCACTTACACCTGGCCAGGAGAGAAACCTGGAAGCACTGTGCGAATGTCGCGTGGTCGATCGTACCGGATTAATTTTAGATATTTTTGCCCAGCGTGCTCGAACCCATGAAGGTAAATTACAAGTAGAATTGGCGCAATTACGCCACATTGCTACCCGATTGGTTCGCGGCTGGACACACCTTGAGCGTCAAGGTGGCGGTATTGGTGCTCGTGGGCCGGGTGAAACCCAGCTCGAAACCGACCGTCGTTTATTACGCGACAGGATAACGCTTATCCTCAGCCGACTTGAGAAAGTCGCCAAGCAGCGTGAACAAGGCCGTCGGGCGCGTATTCGTGCCGATATCCCCACTGTTTCGCTCGTCGGTTATACCAACGCCGGCAAATCAACGCTGTTCAACCGTATTACTGAGGCCGACGTGTTTGTGGCCGATCAGTTGTTCGCCACGCTAGACCCGACAGTCCGACGCATTTCGGTCGCAGATGTCGGCGAAACAGTGCTGGCGGATACCGTAGGGTTTATTCGTCACCTGCCCCATGATTTAGTCGCCGCTTTTAAAGCGACATTGCAGGAAACCCGACAGGCAACTCTGCTAATGCATGTGATAGACGCAGCGGATATTCGCGTTGAGGAAAATATCGACGCGGTGAATACGGTGCTAGCAGAGATTGAAGCAGATGATATCCCTGTGCTGTTAGTGATGAATAAAATAGATATGTTGGATGACTTTGTCCCGCGTATCGACCGCAACGATGAGAATTTACCGATCAGGGTCTGGCTTTCAGCCGTGACCGGTGAAGGTATCCCGTTGTTATTTCAGGCATTGACGGAGCGTCTTTCTGGTGAAATAGCGCAGCATGAATTGCGTTTACCACCGGAGGCAGGCCGCCTTCGTAGCCGTTTTTACCAGCTTCAGGCTATTGAAAAAGAATGGATTGAAGAGGATGGAAGTATCGGTCTTATGGTGCGAATGCCCATTGTTGACTGGAACCGCCTCTGCAAACAAGAACAGGCACTGAGTGGTTATGTCCGCAACCAGAACCTGTCTGATTTGGCCTGAAGAACACCAATCATAGAATAATGGAGCTATAACATGGCGTGGAATCAGCCCGGTAATAACGGACAGGACCGCGACCCCTGGGGCAGCAGCAACAATAGCGGCAACTCTGGTGGAAATAATTCTGGTGGTAATAACAACAAAGGTGGCCGCGAACAGGGCCCGCCTGACCTCGATGATATCTTCCGTAAACTCAGCAAAAAGCTGGGTGGTTTCGGTGGAAAAGGCTCGGGCAATGGCAATGGAACCGGCAATGGTTCTAGTCCGCAAAACAGCCTAAGCGGTCGTATTATCGGTATCGCCGTGGTGGCCGTGGTCGTTATCTGGGCCGCCAGCGGTTTCTACACGATTAAAGAAGCGGAGCGCGGCGTTGTGACGCGTTTCGGTAAGTTTAGCCATCTGGTCCAGCCTGGTCTGAACTGGAAACCAACCTTCATCGATCAGGTTCGTGCTGTTAACGTCGAATCCGTGCGTGAATTGGCGGCATCTGGCGTCATGCTGACCTCCGACGAGAACGTCGTGCGCGTCGAGATGAACGTTCAGTATCGCGTTACCGATCCGGAAGCTTACCTGTTCAGCGTAGCTAATGCTGACGACAGCCTGAGTCAGGCAACTGACAGTGCGCTGCGTGGCGTGATCGGTAAGTACACGATGGATAAAATCCTGACTGAAGGCCGTACCACGGTGCGTAGCGACACCCAACGCGTATTGGAAGAAACCATTCGTCCATACAAAATGGGTATCACGGTTCAGGACGTCAACTTCCAGACCGCGCGTCCACCGGAAGAAGTGAAAGCGGCTTTCGATAACGCCATCGCCGCCCGTGAGAAAGAGCAGCAGTCTATTCGTGAAGCAGAAGCCTACGCTAACCAGATCCAGCCTCAGGCAAACGGTGAAGCACAGCGTAAGCTGGAAGATGCTAAAGCCTATAAAGACCGTACGGTTCTGGAAGCACAGGGTGAAGTGGCTCGTTTCGCCAAGCTGCTGCCTGAATATAAAGCTGCGCCGGAAATTACCCGCGAGCGTCTTTATATCGAAACCATGCAGAACGTCCTTAGCCATACTCGTAAAATCTTGGTTAACGACAAGAGCAACAATCTGATGATGTTGCCTCTGGACCAAATTATGCGCGGCGGCAACGCAGCTGCATCAAAAGGAAGTGATCAGGGTGGGCTTCTGCCTCCTAGATCTTCAAGTTCACTGAACAGTGTGAACAGCAGTGCCAATAACAGCGGTTCCCGTTCGTCTGGCAGTGTCATGGACCAACGCCGTGCTGATGCACAGCGTGACGATACACTTCGCGTAGGGAGAGAATAACAATGCGTAAGTCATTTTTACTTATCGTCGTTGTGGTGCTGGTGGCGCTTTATGCATCACTGTTTGTGGTTCAGGAAGGCGAGCGCGGTATCGTGCTGCGTTTCGGCAAGGTTCTTCGTGATAGCGAAAATAAACCTTTGGTTTATGAGCCAGGCCTGCACTTTAAAGTACCTTTTGTTGAGTCGGTGAAAACCCTCGACGCGCGTATCCAGACCATGGATAACCAGGCTGACCGTTTCGTGACCAGCGAGAAGAAAGACCTGATCGTTGACTCATACCTGAAATGGCGTATCAGCGATTTCAGCCGTTACTATCTGGCAACGGGCGGCGGCGACGTCTCTCAGGCAGAAGTGCTGCTGAAACGTAAACTGAGTGACCGTCTGCGTTCTGAAATCGGTCGTTTGGATGTTAAAGACATCGTGACTGACTCACGTGGCCGTCTGACGCTGGACGTTCGCGACGCGCTGAACAACGGTTCTGCTGAAGAAGTTGAAGCGACCACCGAAGCTGATGATGCGATTGCCTCGGTAGCTAAACGCGTTGAGCGTGAAACCAGCGGCGAACAGCCTGCGGTGAATCCAAACAGTATGGCAGCGTTGGGTATTCAGGTTATCGACGTGCGTTTGAAGCAAATTAACTTGCCACAGGAAGTGTCGAGCGCCATTTACGACCGTATGCGTGCTGAACGTAACGCGGTTGCATTGCGCCACATCTCCCAAGGTTTGGAAGAAGCTGAAAAACTGCGCGCAACGGCTGACTACGAGAGAACCCGTACTGTTGCCGAAGCTGAGCGTACTGCGCGTATCACTCGCGGTGAGGGTGATGCAGAAGCCGCTAAGCTGTTTGCTGATGCCTTCAGTCAGGATCCAGACTTCTACGCCTTCATTCGTAGCCTGCGTGCTTACGAAGAGAGCTTCAGCAGCGGTAACGATGTCATGGTGATGAGCCCGGACAACGATTTCTTCCGCTTCATGAAGTCTCCAGATAAAACCAAATAATCAGGTTTTGCTGATAATCAAAAGGCCCTTAACGGGGCCTTTTGTGTTATATGAGCCAGTAAATTCACTGAGAAAAGAGCAAAAATGAATTCGAGCATTTGGTTAGCGCTGGGGTTAGTTCTGGTTCTGGAAGGGTTAGGACCGATGCTTTACCCAAAAGGATGGCGAAAAATGATTCAATCTATGACCCAGTTGCCCGATAGCGTTTTACGGCGTTTTGGCGGCGCTCTTGTGGTTGCCGGCTTCGTTATTTACTACATGTTGCGGAATCAGGCCGGTGGCTAAAGATTTGTGACTAACCTGCGTCACTTTTGAATTTGGCGCGTAGCAGGAAATGGAAAAATTTCACGCAATCGTATACTAAAAGTGCTGGAAACCGCGGATTGAGATGTTAGAATCCTTTTTTAAGCAACCTGGTGATTCTTGAGATGGGTAAGAACGTCGTCGTACTCGGCACTCAATGGGGTGACGAAGGGAAGGGCAAGGTCGTCGACCTGCTGACCGAACGGGCTAAATATGTTGTGCGCTATCAGGGCGGTCACAACGCTGGTCATACTCTGGTTATTAACGGTGAAAAAACCGTTCTTCATTTAATTCCTTCTGGCATTTTGCGTGAAAACGTCACCAGCATCATCGGCAACGGTGTTGTACTGGCGCCTGACGCCTTAATGAAAGAAATGGGCCAGCTTGAAGCTCGTGGCATCCCTGTACGCGAACGTCTGTTACTGTCTGAAGCCTGCCCGCTGATCCTGCCTTACCATGTCGCTCTGGACATGGCGCGCGAAAAAGCGCGTGGCGATAAAGCTATCGGCACCACCGGTCGTGGTATCGGCCCTGCTTATGAAGATAAAGTTGCTCGTCGCGGTCTGCGCGTAGGTGATCTCTTCAACAAAGAAACTTTCGCGATCAAGCTGAAAGAAATCATCGATTATCACAACTTCCAGTTAGTGAACTACTACAAAGTAGAAGCCGTTGATTACCAGAAGACTCTGGACGACGTGATGGCTATCGCTGACATCCTGACCGGAATGGTTGTTGACGTGTCTGAACTGCTGGATGGCGCGCGTAAGCGTGGCGACCTGATCATGTTCGAAGGCGCACAAGGCACCTTGCTGGACATCGACCACGGTACTTATCCATACGTGACCTCTTCTAACACCACGGCTGGCGGCGTTGCTACCGGTTCTGGTATTGGTCCACGTTACGTTGATTACGTTCTGGGTATCGTTAAAGCCTACTCCACTCGCGTGGGGGCAGGTCCGTTCCCTACTGAACTGTTCGATGAAACTGGCGAGTACCTGCGTAAGCAAGGTAACGAATTTGGCGCTACCACTGGCCGTAGCCGTCGTTGTGGCTGGTTGGACATCGTTGCGGTACGCCGTGCTGTGCAGATCAACTCCCTGTCTGGCTTCTGCTTGACCAAGCTGGACGTGCTGGATGGCCTGAAAGAAGTCAAACTGTGCATCGGTTACCGTATGCCAGATGGCCGCGAAATGACCACCACCCCGCTGGCAGCAGAAGGCTGGGAAGGCATTGAGCCAATCTACGAAACCATGCCTGGCTGGACAGAAACCACCTTCGGCGTGAAGCAAGTAGACAAGCTGCCACAGGCGGCGCTGGACTACATCAAACGCATCGAAGAGTTGACTGAAGTGCCAATCGACATCATTTCGACTGGTCCGGATCGTAGCGAAACCATGATCCTGCGCGACCCGTTTGACGCATAACAGCCCGGCTGTTTGCTGCTAACGCCGCAATGAAATCCAAACCGGGCCTTGTGCCCGGTTTTGTTGTATAGAGTAAAGTTTTTCTGCCCGCCTATGCTTGTGTACTTCTCATAAACCATCCACTATCTAAATGATTAGCCGCGAACTTCATCGCTGGTTTATCATCAACACGCTAATTTAAATAATCTTCTTAACCCTGTTGTCATCGTCGAAAGAGAAAGAACGGGTAAACTACTACCCAGAGGTATGTGTGCAGTTAACGAGTTTTACTGATTATGGTTTGCGGGCACTGATTTACATGGCGGCACTGCCAGATGATCAGATGACCAATATTTCACAGGTCACCGAGGTTTATGGTGTATCGCGTAACCATATGGTGAAAATCATCAATCAGTTAAGCCGGGCTGGATTGGTCACAGCCGTGCGGGGTAAGAACGGTGGGATTAAGCTGGGTAAGCCGGCAGAAACTATCCTTATTGGCGACGTAGTGCGTGAGCTTGAACCTTTGACGCTGGTGAACTGCGCCCAAGATTTCTGCCACATCACGCCAGCGTGCCGACTTAAGCAGGTATTACACACTGCTGTAGAACATTTTCTTGATGAGCTGAATCAATATACTTTGGCTGACATGGTCAAAGACAATTCATCGCTCTACAAATTATTGCTTGTTGAATGAAAGAGTTTCAACAAACTGCTGATGACAACGGAGGAACCGCTATGTCACAAGATCCATTCCTGGAACGAGAAGCAGAGAAGTACGAATCACCTATTCCAAGTCGTGAATTTATTCTTGAACATCTCGCTAAACGTGAAACCCCTGCCAGCCGCGAAGAGCTTGGCAATGAACTGAATTTATCCGGCGAAGAAGCGCTGGAAGCACTGCGCCGCCGTCTGCGCGCCATGGAGCGTGATGGCCAGCTAGTCTTTACTCGCCGCCAGTGTTACGCACTGCCAGAGCGCCTGGACCTGCTGAAAGGCACGGTCATTGGCCACCGCGATGGTTACGGCTTCTTGCGCCTCGAAGGCGTGAAAAAGGACGACGTTTACCTCTCTGCCGAACAGATGAAAATGTGCATCCACGGCGACGTGGTGCTGGCGCAGCCTATCGGCACTGACCGTAAAGGTCGTCGCGAAGCCCGTATCGTGCGCGTGGTGGTACCGAAAACTAGCCAAATCGTTGGCCGCTACTTCACCGACGCCGGTGCAGGCTTTGTGGTGCCGGACGACAGCCGTTTAAGCTTCGACATCCTGATCCCAGCCGACGCCATTAACGGCGCGCGCATGGGCTATATGGTGGTGGTCGAGCTGACCCAGCGCCCAACGCGCCGCACCAAAGCCGTGGGGAAAATTGTTGAAGTGCTGGGCGACAAAATGGGCACCAGCATGGCGGTGGATATCGCGCTGCGTACTCATGAAATCCCTCACGTCTGGCCGCCGCAGGTGCTCAAGCAGGTTGAAGGCCTGAGCGAGCAGGTGCCGGAAGAGGCTAAAAAAGGCCGCGTCGATTTACGCAAATTGCCGCTGGTCACCATTGATGGGGAAGACGCCCGCGACTTCGATGACGCCGTATACTGCGAGAAAAAACGCGGTGGCGGTTGGCGTCTCTGGGTGGCTATCGCCGATGTCAGCTATTACGTGCGTCACGGCACCGCGCTGGACGACGAAGCGCGCAGCCGCGCGACCTCTGTCTACTTCCCGTCGCAGGTTGTGCCAATGTTGCCGGAAGTGCTGTCCAACGGCCTGTGCTCGCTCAACCCGCAGGTTGACCGTCTGTGTATGGTCTGCGAGATGACCATCTCCGCGCAGGGCAAGCTGACCGGCTCGAAATTCTATGAAGCGGTGATGAGCTCCCATGCTCGCCTGACCTACAACAAAGTCTGGCGCATCATCGACGGCGACGAAGAGCTGCGCGAGCAGTACAGCCCGCTGGTGAAACACCTGCAAGAGCTGCACACCATGTATAAAGTGCTGGATCAGGCGCGTGCAGAGCGTGGCGGTATTGCCTTCGAAACGGAAGAAGCCAAGTTTATCTTCAACGCTGAGCGCCGTATCGAGCGCGTCGAGCCGACCGTGCGTAACGATGCCCACAAATTGATCGAAGAGTGCATGATTTTGGCGAACATCGCCGCCGCGCGCTTTGTTGAGAAGCACAACGAGCCGGCGCTGTTCCGCGTCCACGACCGTCCAAGCGACGACCACATCTCCGCGCTGAAAAGCGTGCTGGGTGAGTTAGGCCTGGTGATGGGCGGCGGCATGAAGCCTGAGCCGAAAGATTACGCGCAAATCATGGATGAGCTGGCGGATCGCCCTGACCGCGAAATGCTGCAAACCATGCTGCTGCGTTCAATGAAGCAGGCGATTTATGATCCGGAAAACCGCGGTCACTTCGGTCTGGCGCTGCAATCTTATGGTCACTTTACGTCGCCAATTCGTCGCTACCCTGACCTGGCGCTGCACCGTGCGATTAAGTACCTGCTGGCGAAAGAGCACGGCACGCTGAAAGAGCGCTGGACGCCAACCGGCGGCTGGCACAGTGATTACGAAGACATGCTGCAACTGGGCGAGCACTGCTCGATGGCCGAGCGCCGCGCGGATGAAGCAACGCGTAACGTGGCCGATTGGCTGAAGTGTGACTTCATGCAAGACCACGTGGGTGAAGTGTTTAACGGCATAATCGCCAGCGTCACCGGCTTCGGCTTCTTCGTGCGCCTCAACGACCTGTTCATCGATGGGCTGGTGCACGTCTCCACGCTGGATAATGACTATTACCGTTACGACAACATCGGTCAGCGTTTGATTGGTGAGTCCTCCGGCATGGTTTATCGCTTGGGCGATACCGTCGAAATCCGCGTTGAAGCTGTGCACATGGACGAGCGCAAAATCGACTTTGCTCTGGTGTCCAGCACGCGCAAACCGCGTGGCGAAGGTAAAACTGCCCGCGACCGTGCGAAGAAACCGGGTGAACGCGCCATGCGCCCAACCGGCCCGGCCAACGGCGGTCGCCGCCGCACGGGCAAGAAAGGGGTGAATTTCGAGCCGGACAGCGCTTTCCGCAAAGAAGACGGTAAGCCAGCCAAACCCGCGCGTTCGAAAAAAGCCGCGAAAGATGCCGCTGTAGCCCCTGTAGATAAAGGGGCTGTTAAAGGGGCGACGGGCAAAGACGGTAAGCCGAAGAAGGCCAAAAAGCCTTCTGACAAAACGCAGAAAATTGCCGCCGCCACCAAAGCCAAGCGCGCAAAGAAAAAGCAGTCTGACAGCTAGCCGGACGGGTGATAGAATCGCCCGCAACCTTGTTTAATGTTTAATTGCGGACAGCATGCTGTCCGCAAGTCTATTTTAAAGAGCATCATGAGCGAAATTATCTACGGTATTCACTCCGTTAAAGCCTTACTCGACAACGATCCGCAGCGCTTTCTGGAAGTTTTCATCCTGAAAGGCCGTGACGACAAACGCCTGAAACCCTTGATCGATGAGCTGGAAGCCAGCGGCATTGTGATTCAGGTGGCAAACCGTCAATGGCTGGATGAGAAGTCCGAAGGTGCGGTGCATCAGGGCATTATCGCCCGCGTGCGCGAAGGGCGTCAGTATCAGGAGAATGATCTTCCTGCGCTGCTTGAAAGCCTCGACAGCCCATTCCTGCTGGTGCTGGACGGCGTGACTGACCCGCACAACCTGGGTGCTTGCCTGCGTACCGCTGACGCGGCGGGCGTTCACGCGGTGATTGTTCCTCGTGACCGTTCTGCCAAGCTAAACGCCACGGCGAAGAAAGTCGCCAGCGGCGCGGCAGAGAACGTGCCATTGATCAACGTGACCAACCTGGCACGCACCCTGCGCGTGTTGCAGGAGCACAATGTCTGGATCGTCGGCACCGCCGGTGAAGCCGACCACAACCTGTATCAGAGCAAAATGACCGGCCCAATGGCGCTGGTGATGGGTGCCGAAGGCGAAGGTATGCGCCGCCTGACTCGCGAACACTGCGACGAGCTGATCAGCATCCCAATGGCCGGTTCCGTCTCTTCTCTGAACGTGTCAGTGGCGACTGGCGTCTGCTTGTTCGAAGCTGTGCGCCAGCGCGCGCTTAAAGCCTAATCTTTCGGATTAAGTCTTTGATAATTAAACGGGAGCCAACAGGCTCCCGTTTTGCATTCCTGCCTTTGTGATCTACCCGCCGGTTAATTCCCCGATTTTTACCATACTTGATCCCATCACGACGTGGCCCTTTTACAGTCATGGAGAACATTATGGACTGGCAAACCCATCGAGTTTTTAATCAGCCGAAGCCGCTCAGCAACAGCAATTTATTCCTTTCTGACTCCCCTCTGCGCGAAGCGGTAAGCCGACACCATGCCGGCTGGGACGCCGACGTGCTGGCCTCCCTTGGTCAACAGCTGGGTTCGGCCGAGTCGCTGGAGCTTGGGCGACTGGCCAATGTTAACCCGCCCGAGCTTTTGCGCTATGACCCGACCGGCGAGCGGCTGGACGAGGTGCGCTTTCACCCCGCGTGGCACCTGCTGATGCAAGGATTGATTGCCAATCGCGTGCATAACCTACCGTGGGAGGATGAGGCGCGGATTGGCTCCTCGGTGGCGCGCGCGGCGCGTTTTCTGCTTCACGCGCAGGTGGAGGCGGGCACGCTCTGCCCGATAACCATGACCTTTGGCGCGATCCCGCTGCTCAAGAAAACCCTGCCCGCCGAGTTCAAGCAGTGGCTCACGCCGCTGCTTTCTGATCGCTATGACCCTCATTTGCTGCCCGGCGACCAGAAGAAGGGCGTGCTGATTGGCATGGGGATGACCGAAAAGCAGGGCGGCTCGGACGTGCTGAGCAACACCACTAAGGCGACGCCGCTGGCCTCGCGCGGCCCCGGCGAGGCGTATCGGCTGGTCGGGCATAAGTGGTTTTTCTCCGTGCCGCAGAGTGATGCTCACTTGGTGCTGGCCCAAGCCGACGGCGGGCTGTCGTGCTTCTTCCTACCCCGCGTCTTGCCCGACGGGCAGCGCAACGCGGTGCGCATCGAGCGCCTGAAAGACAAGCTGGGCAATCGCTCCAACGCCAGCAGCGAGGTGGAGTTCCAAAACGCCACCGGCTGGCTGCTGGGGGAGGAGGGTGACGGCGTTCGCCATATCCTCAAGATGGGCGGCCAGACGCGCTTTGACTGCGCCTTGGGCAGCCACGGCATGATGCGCCGGGCGCTGTCTGTTTCGCTTTACCATGTGTTCCAGCGGCAGGCGTTTGGTAAGTCGCTGGTGGATCAGCCGATGATGCGCCAAGTGGTGAGCCGCATGGCGCTGCGCCTTGAAGGGCAAACCCAAATTTTGCTGCGGCTGGCGGCCGCCAGCGGCGCGGCGGAGAGTGTTAGCGAGCAGGTGCTGTATCGCCTGCTGACGCCCGCGGCCAAGTTTGAAGTGTGCCGACAGGGCATGCCTTTTGTGGCCGAAGCCATGGAGACGCTGGGCGGCGTGGGGTATTGCGAAGAGAACGAGCTGCCGCGCCTGTATCGCGAGATGCCGGTCAACAGCATTTGGGAAGGCTCTGGCAATATCATGTGCCTTGACGTACTGAGAACCCTGAAGAAAGTGCCCGACAGCGGCGAGCTGGTGCAGCAGTTTTTACATCAGTCTCGCGGGCAGAATCGCTGGTTTGACCGCGCCGCGCGACAGTTGCTGCAAAGGCTGCGTTCTCCCGATGAAGCGCAGGCGCGCTGGCTGACTTCGCAGCTATTTAATCTGTTTACTGCCGCGCAGATGTTGGAGTTTTCCCCGCCGCCGATTGCCGATGCCTGGTGCCAAATGACCTTAGACGAGCGCGGCGAAAGCCTGCTTTCAGAGCGCCTGTGCCAGCAGTTGCTTAACCGCGCCATAGGGGCGGAGTAGCGTTTAGCGGTACAGAATAGCCTGTGAATACCAGCGGCCCGGCACGATGGTTTCGCTGTTAAACATGATCACATAGTAACGCGCGCCTTGGGCATCCGCCTTGCGCTGCACGGCGGCTTCGGCGTCCATCGGGCTGCCGATCACTTCCACCGTAATGCTGCCCATTTTGGTCAGGGTGGATGTTTGCGCGCGGGTGATTTCCTGCGCCTTGGCGGTGAGGGCCGGTGGCGGAACCGGCGTGGTTTGCGTCAGGCTGCTACAGCCGCCGAGGGCGACAACAAAAAACAGGGCAATCAGGGGAGGCGTTTTCATGGGAGTGTCCAAAATATCGGCGATAGCCTCAGTGTAGCCCTTCGCCGAGGAGTCTGGCGAGAGGCGCTACGTCACCCCTCGCCAGAGATCGCACTTTTAGGAACTTATCTTGAACAGGCTGACAACGCGCGACAAGTGCTCACCCTGCTCGCTGAGCGACTCGGTGGTCTGGTGAGAATGCTCAACCAGCATGGCGTTCTCCTGCGTGGCTTTGCCAATCTGCATAATCGCCACATTGACTTGGGAAATGCCCGCCGACTGCTCGTGAGAAGCCACGTCAATGTCATGCATCAGGGCGCTCACTTGACGAATGCCCCGCAAGATATCGCTCATAGTGGCCTGCGTTTTACGCGCGCTGTGCTGGCCGTCGTCGACCTTCTGCAAAGAGTCGTTGACCAGCGTCTCAATCTCTTTCACCGCATTGGAGCTGCGCTGCGCCAGAGCGCGGACTTCGGCGGCGACCACGGCAAACCCGCGACCCTGTTCGCCCGCGCGGGCGGCTTCTACGGCGGCGTTCAGCGCCAGAATATTGGTCTGGAAGGCAATGCTCTCGATGACCGTAGTGATATCCGCAATGCGCTTCGACGAGTGCTCGATGGCCGCCATGCTCTCTGCGGACTGCCTGACGGCATCTTCGCCCGCCGTGGCGGCCTCTGCCGTCTGCTGCACCAGTCGTGCCGCCTGAGAGGCGTTGTCGGCGTTGTGCTGCACATTGCCGGTGATCTGCTCCATGCTGGCCGAGGTTTCTTCCAAACTGCTGGCCTGCGTGCCAATCTGCTGGGTTATCTTGCCGCCGTTGGAAGCCAGACTTTGAGTGCTTTCGCTGACTTCCACCGAAACTTGGCGAACCTCCGCGACGATTTTCTCCAGCCCGTTGCCAATGCCGTCGATGGCATTCATCAGCGCGCCAATTTCATCAATCCGCTGAGTCTGCGCTCGGGCCAGCAAGTTACCACTGGCGTACTGCTCGGCGATTTTCACCACCTGATTCAACGGCTGGCTGACCATTCTTTTGGTTAGCCAGACAAACAGCACGGCAAAGGCGGCGAGGGCCAGCAGACTGATGACAATGAACTGGTTGCGAGTCTGATCGACCTTTTCAACCAGACTGTCTCTGTCGGTGGTGCCCGCCACAATCCAGTGCCATTCGGGGATGCTGGTGTACACCATAAATTGTGAACGATGGGTTTCGGTGTCGATATACTCCTGCTCGCCGTGCTGCTGGCTTATTACTTTCTGCAGCATGCCTTCCGGCCACGCTGGGCGCTGGCCTTCGCGATGTGCATCAATGAGATAGTTACCCAGATTTTTCCCTTCGGCGCTGTTCAGCGCGAAGAATTCTCCTTTGGCGCCAATGCGTTTAGCCAAAATCTTACTGCGCATATCGGCAAATTGTTTGGTGATATCCACCCCGACAAACAGAATGCCGATCACGCCACCCTGGGCATCGCGCACCGGCTGATACTTGGTGATGTATTGCTTGCCGAACAGCGTTGCCAGCCCGCTAAAGGACTGGCCCGCCATGATTTGCCGATATGCCGGGGCGGTCGGGTCAAGCAGCGTGCCCATGGCGCGACTGCCGTCCTGCTTTTTAAGCGAGGTGGTGATGCGAATGAAGTCATTGCCGCGCCGGGCGAAAATGGTGGAAATCGCGCCAGTGCGTTCGAGGAAATCGTCAGGTAACTGCGTATTCAGGTTGAGCACCTGACCGCCAGCCTTTAGCGTGGGTGCCAGCTGGTCGCCCACTTTCAGGGGGTTTTGGCTATCAAGTTCAAAGTCGGAGGGCAGGAATCGGCTGAAAAGGCGCGTATAACTGTCGACCTGCGCATTCAAACTATTGTTATAGATTTCAATCATATCCACCACGCCAGTGACCTGTTCATTGATCGCCTGTATCGCCAGCGTGTTGATCTGCTTACCTGCCGATTGGGCCAGAGAAAGGGTGATAATGATAAATAGGATCCCTACCAGTGCCGAAGCGCAGCTGGCGAGCTTTGCGCCAATACTCCAACTGCGAAAAAAGAAAGGCTTAGCCGTTTTCATAGTCATTTCCGTTTATTTTTTGAATAGCGCAGTAACGGCTAAAGCTGAGAAA
Organism: Ewingella sp. CoE-038-23; assembly: GCF_040419245.1. Taxonomy (NCBI): domain Bacteria; kingdom Pseudomonadati; phylum Pseudomonadota; class Gammaproteobacteria; order Enterobacterales; family Yersiniaceae; genus Ewingella; species Ewingella docleensis. The sequence goes on from NZ_JAZHOH010000001.1 coordinate 123,312, forward strand.
TGATTAGTTCCATAATGTAAGGATTTGTTTCACTAAAATTTGATCTAAATCATGGAAATTTATATTTAACTTAGTTCGCGATTTTATTCTTGGTTATAAATCATGCCAAAAAGCCAGTGGTAGCTTTTGTTGAGGCGGCTAAAATAGAGGCCTTGCGAGGGTTTTCGCCTTATCGCCATTATTTAAGGGAGTGAATCAGATGGTTGAGATGTATCAAGAGGAGGTGGAAGGCATTCAGCTGATCCACGCCGTTCCTTCCGGCCAGTACCGTGCGCAGCTGCCCACCATTTTCTTCTATCACGGTTTCCTCTCTTCAAAAGAAATTTACTCCTACTTTGGCTACACGCTGGCGAAAGCGGGGTATCGCGTGATTTTGCCGGATGCTCTGCTGCACGGCGCGCGCGTCGATGGCGATGAGCCGAAGCGTCTCGCCAGTTTCTGGCGCATTCTGCAAAATAATGTTGATGAGCTTGAGACGCTGAAGGATTCGTTTGTCGCCCGCGGCCTGGCGGATGCCGAGCGTTTGGCGGTAGGCGGCGTGTCGATGGGCGGCATGACCACGCTGGCGTCGCTGGTGCGCTTCCCTTGGGTGAAAGTGGCGGCGTGCTTGATGGGCTCTGGCTACTTCTCGACGTTATCTGCCACGCTCTATCCCAATTATCAGCAGGAAGATGCCGAGCAGCTTGAGGCTTTCCGCCAGCATCACGCGCCGCTCCTGAGTTGGGACGTCAGTGACAAAGTGGCACAGATAGCGGATAGACCTCTGTTTATCTGGCACGGCGAGCAAGATGACGTGGTGCCCTTTGCCGACAGCCTGCGCCTGCGTCAAGACATTATTGCCTGCGGACACGGGTCGAACCTGACCTTTGTTGCCGAGCCTGCCGCCACGCATAAAGTCAGCGTTTATGCCCTCAATGAGACGGTTGCCTTCTTCGAGCGCCAGCTTTAATGCCCGTATTTTCAAAGGCTGAGAATTAATCAGCCTTATTCCTTGAGTTTTCCGCTGGCTGTACATATAATTGCGCGTCATTTTTTCGACCGCACAACAAACACGTTCCTTGCTTCCATGGGCCGCGGTTGACCCTGACAGGAGGCTGAATAATCCGTAAGGAGCAATTCGATGCGTCATTACGAAATCGTTTTTATGGTTCACCCTGACCAAAGCGAACAGGTTCCGGGCATGATCGAGCGTTACAGTGCTGTAATCACTAACGCTGCTGGTCAGATTCACCGTCTGGAAGACTGGGGCCGCCGTCAACTGGCTTACCCGATCAACAAACTGCACAAAGCTCACTACGTTCTGCTGAACGTTGAAGCTCCGCAGGAAGCGATCGATGAGCTGGAAACTAACTTCCGCTTCAACGACGCCGTTATCCGTAGCATGGTTATGCGTACAAAACACGCGGTAACTGAAGCTTCACCAATGGTTAAAGCGAAAGACGAGCGCCGTGAGCGTCGTGAAGATTTCGCCGAAGCTAATGATGATTCTGAAGCTGGGGATTCTGAAGAGTAATTGCCGTGACGGCGAATCGTCTGGTGTTGTCCGGCACAGTGTGCAAGGCACCCATTCGTAAAGTGAGTCCTTCCGGGATACCCCACTGCCAGTTTGTGCTAGAGCACCGCTCGCAGCAGGAGGAAGCCGGATTTAACCGACAAGCATGGTGCAGAATGCCCATCGTTGTCAGTGGACAAGCGTCACAAGCATTAACTCACAGTATAACGGTCGGCACGCAACTCACTGTTTCCGGATTCATTAGTTGCCATCAAGGGCGCAATGGACTGAACAAAGTGGTGTTACATGCCGAGCAGATTGATTTGATAGATTCTGGAGACTAGCCTAATGGCACGTTATTTCCGTCGTCGCAAGTTCTGCCGTTTCACCGCGGAAGGCGTTGTAGAGATTGATTACAAAGACATCGCTACGCTGAAAAACTACATTACCGAAAGCGGTAAAATTGTCCCGAGCCGTATCACCGGTACTCGTGCAAAATACCAGCGTCAGCTCGCTCGTTGCATCAAGCGCGCTCGCTACCTTTCTCTGTTGCCATACACTGATCGTCATCAGTAATCGGCAACTGTCCATTAACGACTTTGAGAGGATAAGGTAATGCAAGTTATTCTGCTTGATAAAGTAGCAAACCTGGGTAGCCTGGGTGATCAAGTTAACGTTAAAGCGGGCTATGCTCGTAACTTCCTGGTACCACAGGGCAAAGCTGTTCCTGCTACCAAGAAAAACGTTGAGTTCTTCGAAGCACGTCGTGCAGATCTGGAAGCCAAACTGGCTGACGTTCTGAGCGCTGCTGAAGCTCGCGCAACTAAAATCAACGAACTGGGTTCAGTCACCATCGCGTCTAAAGCAGGCGACGAAGGTAAACTGTTCGGCTCTATCGGTACTCGCGATATCGCTGATGCCGTTACTGCTGCTGGCGTTGAAGTTGCTAAAAGCGAAGTTCGTTTGCCGAATGGCGTTCTGCGTACCACTGGTGAACACGAAGTTGAGTTCCAGGTACACAGCGACGTATTCGCTAAACTGAACGTAGTTGTGGTTGCTGAAGCGTAATAACGCTGAGGTTAACCTGTGAGACGCCGGCCTAGTGCCGGCGTTTTGCTTTTTAGAGAAGCAAAAATTGAAAGCGCGAATTAACGGCTGCGCTGATATGTCCCATCTGCCTGACGAGTAAAGAGTACCGTCGTATTCTGCTCGGTGGTGATTTGTAGCGACGTCACCGCGCCCTGCGCATTGCGCTGAATCTTCACTTCCTGCCCCGCCTTCAAGTTACTCAGCGGCTTTTGGCTGCCTTCCACCTGTGCCATCGCGAACACATCGTTAACCGCCAGATTATTGTCGCGGAACAGCTGTGCCATGGTTTGACCCGGCTTCACGCTGTAGCTCTGCCAGTTGTCCTGTACGACAGGCTGAGGCGGCTCAGTGGCCGCCTGCTGTTGAGGTTGAATCTCTTGCTGTTGCGGCACAGCCCGCTGGGTGGTGCGCCCTTGGTCGTTTCGCAGGTCAGCTTGCATCGGAATGGATGTCGGCTGCTGCGGCTGGGAAGGGGTATAGGTGTTCGGCGGTGAATAAGGCCATAACAGCGCCAGCACCACGATCAGCGCGCTAAGAAGTATCCAGCGGCGGTGCGCGTAAGGCAGAGGTGACATCCAGTGAAAATTATCACTCATATGCCAGACTTTATGCCCCAGCGCCTTGGCTTTGCTCACCAGTGACGGCTTCTGCGGCGGCAGCTCTTGCGATTCATCGCTTTCAGACTGCGGCGTAGCGTTACGCATCGGTCTTTTCATAATGGCAATCCAGGATCTCAACATGGGTTGATACATACGGATGGCTTTCCTTCTCCTGGGCGGGATTCGGCCCATGACAACCTCTCTTTCTTACGCTTAAAACGCACGACTTCTGGATTTAACAGAACAAAAATCATACCCGATTATTCTGTCGGATTTTCCCGCTAAGTATAGCTGGTTAACTGCTTGATGCGGAAAGGAACAACGCACAAATAGCACGCAAACGATGCCTTTGCAGAGAATTAGCGGAATAAACCATGTCCTATCTAGGAAAATGCCGGGCCGATGTCATGCCACTTCATAGAGAATTTTACCCAAAAGCCGCACACTGTTATGCTGCGTTTTCGACTTTTTAAGAATTTAAGGAAACTTCATGACAACCCCTTCATTTGAAAGCGTTGAAGCGCAGGCAAGCTACGGTATCGGCTTGCAAGTTGGTCAACAATTGCAAGAATCAGGTTTACAAGGTTTAGAGCCTGACGCATTGCTGGCAGGCTTACGCGATGCGCTGGAAGGGAATACGCCAGCAGTTCCTGTTGACGTCGTTCACCGTGCTCTGCGTGAAGTTCACGAGCGCGCTGACGCTGTGCGTCGTCAACGTCAAGAAGCTCTGGCGGTTGAAGGACAAGAGTTCCTGACTGCCAACGCTCAGCGTGAAGGCGTAACCAGCACCGAGTCTGGTCTGCAATTCTCTGTGATCAAACAAGGCGATGGCCCAATCCCAGGCCGTCAGGATCGCGTACGCGTTCACTACACTGGTAAGCTTATCGACGGCACCGTGTTCGACAGCTCCGTTCAGCGCGGCGAGCCAGCTGAATTCCCGGTAAACGGCGTTATCGCTGGCTGGATTGAAGCTCTGACCCTGATGCCAGTCGGTTCTAAGTGGGAGCTGTATATCCCTCATGAGCTGGCTTACGGCGAACGCGGTGCTGGCGCGTCCATCCCGCCATTCAGCGCGCTGACTTTCGAAGTTGAGCTGCTGGAAATCCTGTAATCGCGACAGATTACAGAGATAAGAAAGGGCGCCTCGGCGCCCTTTTTTGCGTTCACAAAACGATTTGATTATTTTTTCAGCGGAGTTTGCAGGTCAACCTGATAGACCTCGAAACCGACATCATCCGCGCCCTTGGCTGTCATCGGGTACTGCGCGTGAGTTTTGATGAACTCAGCCGCTTTTTCGCTTGGAGACGTTTCGAAGCGAATGTCCAGAGGCTGGCTGGCGACAATCGGCGCCAAACGCCAATTGTTGTCCGCGGTTGGCGTGACCGCCCCTGATTTCTGGGTTTCAGCGCCGATATAGGCCGCTACGACGGAGCGGTTTTCATCCGGCGAGGCGAAGGCGATGTGCTTATCGCCCGTTCCGGCGAACTTACCGCCATAGGCGCGGTAGTTGTTGGTGGCGACCAAGAAGGTGGCCTTCAGGTCGATAGGCTTGCCGTTGAACGTCAGGTTCTTGATACGCTCTGCATCTTTATTGACAAGCGTACACTCGCCGTCATATCGCGCGGGCTGGGTGACGTCTATCTGGTAATTCACCCCGTCAATCACGTCGAAGTTATAGGTGCGGAAGCCGTCCCAGTTAATTAGCGACTGCGGTTTGCTGCTGTGGACGTCGATTTGGTTGAACTGCCCGGCGGAGCACTCCAGCCAGTCTTTCACTTCCTGCCCGCTGACCTTCATCACCACCAGGGTGTTCGGGTAAAGGTACAGGTCTGAGGCATTGCGGAAGGTCAGATTGCCTTTCTCGACTTCGACGAAGCTCGCCGGGTCATTCTTGCGGCCACCGGCTTTGAACGGCGCGGCGGCGGAGAGCACCGGCAGGTTCGCTAGGTCCGGATCGCCCTGAATAAAGTGCTCGGTATAGGCTTTCTGCGCGTTGTTGACGATTTGCACCGTTGGGTCATCCTGAATCAGCGACAAGAAGCTGTACATGTTGTCGTTAGATTTCCCCACCGGCTTGCTGACAAACTCACGGGTGGCCTTGTGGTCGTCGGCCAGCACTTTCACTAACTCCGGGTCTTCCGCCGCTAACGACTTCTTGCTGGCTTTGTCGAAAATTGGCCGGGCTTCGGCGCGAGCCGTTTCCACGCTCCACTTGCCGTCTTTATTGTTCAGCACCATGTCAACCACGCCGAGGTGGTCGCCCCACATGCCCGGCATCACGGCCGGTACGCCATTTAAGGTGCCTTGTTTGATGTCCGCACCTTTGATATTGGCGAAATCTTCACTTGGGAACACGGCGTGCGCGTGGCCGAACATGATAGCGTCGATGCCCTTAACCTGGCTTAAGTAGTAGACCGAGTTCTCTGCCATGGTTTTGTAGGGGTCGCCGGACAGGCCTGAATGTGGGATGGCCACGATAATATCGGCGCCTTGCTTACGCATCTCTGGCACCCACTTTTTGGCGGTTTCGGTGATGTCGGCGACGGTCACTTTGCCTTGCAGGTTGGCCTTATCCCACACCATGATTTGCGGCGGCACAAAGCCGATATAGCCAATGCGCAGGTTGTGCGTTTTGCCATCGCGGTCTTTGACAGTGTTGTCGGTGATGAGGAAAGGTGTGAACAGCGGCTTGCCGGTTTTGCTGTCGATGACGTTGGCATTCACATAAGGGAATTTCGCCCCGGCAATGGCTTTTTGCAGGTACTCCAGCCCGTAGTTGAACTCGTGGTTGCCCAAGTTGCCGACCACGTAGTCCAGCGTATTCATGGCTTTATAGACGGGATGTATGTCGCCCTTGTTCAAGCCCTTCGCCGCCATATAGTCGCCCAGCGGGCTGCCCTGAATCACGTCGCCATTGTCGACCAGCACGGAGTTAGTGACTTCGCCCCGCGCCGCGTGGATCAGGCTGGCGGTGCGCACCAGCCCGAATTTGTCCGTCGGCTTATCTTTGTAGTAGTCGAAGTCCATCATGTTGCTGTGTAAGTCGGTGGTTTCCATGATGCGAAGATCAACCTGTGACGCGTGGGCCGAGACGGCAACCAGCGAAGCCAGCAGGGATAACGTCAGATGACGCTTAAGCATTGAAGTGCCTCCAGAAAAGAAGAACAGTGAACAAAAAGTCGGATATATATCTCAAAATTCGCTGAGAATGTAATCAGGTGTCATAAATAATTGTGAGATGTAACAGGTATTGCCCAGCGGAATTGTTAACACGGGCAGATTACGGGATAGCTATTCCGGCTAAAAAAAACTAGGCTTCTTACATGACTTAGCGTTTTGAAAAGAACAACTGAGGTGGACAATGTTAGAGCAAATTTGCCAACTGGCGCGCGAGGCGGGTGACGCTATCATGGCGGTGTATGACGGTGAGCAGCCGTTAGACGCCCGCCAGAAAAAGGATGACTCTCCGGTCACGGCGGCGGATATCGCGGCTCACAACGTGATTAAGCAAGGTCTGGCGGCGCTTGACCCGCAGACGCCGATGCTGTCCGAAGAAGACCCGCAGAGTTGGAGCGAGCGGCAGGGCTGGACTCGCTATTGGCTGGTCGATCCGCTGGACGGCACCAAAGAGTTCCTCAAGCGCAATGGCGAGTTCACCGTGAATATCGCGCTGATCGAAGACGGCAAGCCGGTGCTGGGCGTGGTGTATGTGCCGGTGACCGGCGTGATGTACAGCGCGGCAGAGGGCAAGGCGTGGAAAGAAGAGAAGGGCGAGCGCAAGCAGATCCGCGTACAGGAAGCCCATCCGCCGCTGGTGGTGGTAAGCCGTTCGCACTATGACAACGATCAGGAGTTGCAGGATTACCTGACTCAGCTCGGCGAGCACCAAACCGTGGCTGTAGGCTCTTCGCTGAAATTCTGTCTGGTGGCGGAAGGCGAGGCGCAGCTCTACCCGCGCTTTGGGCCAACCAATATTTGGGACACCGGCGCAGGCCATGCCGTGGCGATTGCCGCAGGCGCGGTGGTCAAAGACTGGACCGGGCAAACCCTGCTCTATACGCCGAAAGAGTCATTCCTTAATCCGGGCTTCCGCGTTTCATTATTCTAGTGAAGTAAAAGATGCCATAAAAAGAAAAGCGCCGACGGGCGCTTTTCTGTTCGAGTCTTCCTTGCCGGCAATTACTCCTTCACCAGCTTATGCAGCAGATCAATCACCTGTTTGACCTCGGTCTGGGTCAGCGCGCCATCTTTGGCAAATTTAATCATCCCATTCTTATCTAGCACCACGATGGCCGAGCTTTTCGGCTCCAGCTGCCATGCTTTTTTCACCACGCCGTTGCTGTCGACAATCACCTGTGACCATGGGAACTCCTTCTTGCCGCCCTCGATGCTTTTTCGCACAAACATGCCGGTGCCGATAATGGCGTCATCAGTATTCACGATTGTCGTCGTTTGGTAACGATCGTGAGGTAGATTGGCTGCCCTGATGGCATCGACCAGCGGCGCATTCAGCTCTTTAGCGCTGCTGCGCCCGGCCATGTGCTGCACCACGCGGACCTTGCCCGGCAGCTTGGCACTGTTCCAGCGGGCGTAGCTGAACTCATCGTTGACGTAATTGAGTTCGCCTTTTTGGTCCACGCCGACCGCCGGAAGGCGATTATCGATGACCAAATTGTGGGCTGAGGCGAAGAATGGGAAAATAACTAAGGATATAATTAGCAAGCTTCTTAAAGTCATAGTGGCTCCATAGAAAAGGCGACAAAACGTACCGACCCGACAATCATAGAAGTTGTTAAGTGGTCTGTCCTGTTGAGATGTTAACAGTGTGTTATAGCTTACAGAAATGACATAGATTGAAGGGTTATACTGTTGGCATAAGGACTATTCTGAAAGCGTACTGTCAAGGTAGGTAAAAGCAGTTAAATATACTGGCAGAACCTGAACTCCCTGCTATGTTATATGTCTACTCACTGCGAATATGATTCGATTCAGGCTTTCATCGCAGCTTTAACCTGAGCCTGAGCACGCAGTGATTTATCGGAGGAAAGTAGAAAAATGAGAATCTTCCAGCGCTACAATCCGTTGAAAGTAGCCAAGTATGTTAAGACGTTGTTCCGCGGTCGTTTGTATATTAAAGATGTCGGCGCATTTGAGTTCGACCATGGCAAAATTTTATTGCCGAAAGTACGTGATAAGCGCCATTTTAGTGTGATGTCTGAAGTTAACCGTCAGGTTATGCATCTTCAGGCCGAAATGGGCTAAGGCCCTCAGGCGCGCACAACAGCGAGTTTTCTGTTGTACGCGCCATTATGTTTCTCTTCAGTCCTCGATTCCCCCTTCGCTTCAAACCGGCCGTTTCAGCTTTGCTCGCAGCGCCTCCACTTCCTGACGACAAATACAACCTTCGAGATGATCGTTCACCAGCCCCAGCGCCTGCATTAATGAATAGGTGGTGATTGGCCCGACAAAGGTCCAGCCGCGCTTTTTCAGGGCTTTGGACATGGCGAGAGAGGCGGCGCTGGTGGTGTTTTCATGCCAGTAAGCCAGATTGACGGTTTCCGGCCGCTCCTGCGGCGACGGCTCAAACTGCCATATCCACGCCGCCAGGGAGCCAGCTTCTTGCACCAGTTCAATCGCGCGTTTGGCATTGTTAATGGTGGAGAGGATTTTCGCCCGGTTACGCACAATGCTGGCGTCTTGCATCAGCCGCTCAACGTCCTGCTGGTCGAATTGCGCGACAAGATGGAAGTCGAAGTCGTTGAAAGCCCGGCGGAAATGCTCGCGCTTGTTATAAATCAGCTTCCACGACATGCCCGAATGAAAGCCTTCGAGACAGATTTTTTCAAACAGCCGCTGGTCATCCACCACCGGATGGCCCCATTCGTTATCGTGATAGTCCGGCATGCTTGGTTGCCAGAAGCAGCGAGGCGTCCCGTCTTCAGCCACGATCAGCCCTGATTCTGTATTGCTCGATGCTTTGCTCAAACCGCACGCTCCATAGCTGGGGGGATAAACTTACCCTAGTGGGCTTTGTGGCGCCGATCAACCCGCATAAAAAAATCCGAAAACGCGATGAACGTTTCCGGATTCCGTTTTCGAGATTGATTTAGCGCGCGGCTAACGACGGTTAGTGGTCGCCGTTTTTCTCAGCCAGCTTGTTCGCGGCTTTCTCATCTTTGATCTCTTGCGGCGTTTTTGGCAGCAGAGGCGCGACCGGTTTGTCAGTGATGCGAGTCACCAGCAGCTGGTCAATCTTGTAGCTGTCGATGTCTACCACTTCAAACTTGTAGCCCGAGAACTTGACGAAATCGGTGCGTTTCGGGATTTTACGCAGCATGAACATCATGAAGCCGCCGATGGTTTCATAGTTGCCAGACTGCGGGAACTCTTCGATATGCAGCACGCGCATCACGTCTTCGATTGGCGTACCGCCTTCGATAAGCCATGAATTCTCGTCACGGGCGACAATCTGCTCTTCCATACCCTGACCGACCAAATCGCCCATCAGGGTGGTCATCACGTCATTCAGGGTGATGATGCCCACGACCAGCGCGTATTCGTTGAGGATAACCGCGAAGTCTTCCCCGGCGGCCTTGAAGCTTTCCAGCGCCTCGGAGAGGGTCAGGGTGTCCGGCACAATCAGCGCCGAGCGAATCTGCACGCCGCTGCTCAACATTAGGCTCTGATTGCCCAACACGCGGTTCAGCAGGTCTTTGGAATCGACATAGCCCACGACCTGATCGATATGACCGTCACACACCAGAAACTTCGAGTGCGGATGGGTGGCAATCTTCTGTTTGATGCTGTCTTCGCTCTCGCGCAGGTCAAAGTAGATCACGCTTTCGCGGGAGGTCATGGAAGAAGGCACGGTACGAGATTCAAGCTCAAACACGTTTTCAATCAGCTCGTGCTCCTGCTTGCGCAGCACGCCCGCCAACGCACCGGCTTCAAACACGGCGTAAATGTCGTCGGAGGTAATGTCGTCGTTGCGCACCATTGGCAGTTTGAACAGGCGGAAAATCATATTTGCCATGCCGTTGAAGAACCAGACCATAGGGCGGCAAATCATGAGGCAGAAACGCATCGGGTTGACTATACGGACGGCAACCGTCTCAGGTGAAATCATACCGATGCGCTTCGGCGTGAGGTCAGCAAACAGAATAAACAGACTAGTGACCAGGACGAAGGAACAGATGAAGCTGACTTGATCCGCCAATTCCGGCGACATGAAGCGAATAAAGAACGTCTGGAAAGCAGGGGAGAAGGCCGCATCACCGACAATACCACCAAGAATGGCGACGGCGTTCAGACCAATTTGTACCACGGTGAAGAACAGGCCAGGGGTTTCCTGCAATTTCATAACACGGGAGGCATTGACGTTTCCTTCGTCTGCCAACTGTTTAAGTTTAATTTTTCGAGAAGCGGCCAGCGATATCTCCGACAGGGAGAAAAAGGCACTGATCGCGATGAGTAAAAGAATCAGTAAGATACTGTTTAACATAATCTATCCGTTTAACACCGACCTAAAACCGGCAGGGAAGGGTACTCGTTGGGTTGCTGTATAAAAGAAAAATCATCAAGGGCGAAAAAATCAAAGATAACAGCTAGAAATACTCTGATTGGGCCACATTCGCGGCCCGCATAGTATAGCGGAGCCGCGATATTGCCGCCAGCGCTTAAAAATTCTCCTGCATCGCCCGTGCTGCGGGGCTTTTCGCCATCCGCGCCACGGGCAAATTGGCAAATCATCAGCGCGTCGGTGGCAGACAAACGCCAATGCCGCCTAACCCGCAATAACCCTCTGGGTTCTTGAACAGGTATTGCTGGTGGTCATCTTCGGCATAGTAGAAAGGCAGCGCTTCGCTGATTTCCGTGGTGATGTGGCGCTTGTCGTTGGCGGCGTCCATAGCATCCTGGAAACGCTGGAGGCTCGCCAGGGCGGCGTCCTGCTGCGCTTCGCTAAGCACGTAAATCGCCGAGCGGTACTGAGTGCCGATATCGCCACCCTGACGCATGCCCTGCGCAGGATCGTGATTTTCCCAGAAAATTTGCAGCAGCTTTTCATAGCTGATGATGGCCGGATCGAACACCACGCGCACCGCTTCGGCATGGCCGGTCTGGCCGGTGCACACTTCGCGGTAGGTCGGGTTGGGGGTGAAGCCGCCGGTGTAACCTGCCGCCGTGCTGTAAACCCCTTCTTGCTGCCAGAACAGGCGCTCAACGCCCCAGAAACAGCCCATGGCGAAGATTGCCACGTTCATTTCATCGGGAACGTGAGTCATGGAGTGGCTGGTCACGGCGTGAGTGGTCGCAACGGGCATTGGCGTGGTGCGGCCGGTTAAGGCGTCTTCTTGCTTCACCCGTTGAGTTTTGTCAGAGCTATTTTTATCAGATTGTTGAACCAAAACGGACTCCAGTTGTTTCTTTAATAACCTGTTACGGTCAATAGTTTGCTGTTAGTTGTATCTGATTGCGACTTTGCACACAATACGGGAGACGTTGCTCTGTCGTTGACGATTTTTAGGGAATTAGCACTAAACTACGTGAATTAGATTTTAAAGAGGCGAATCTGCCGACTTTCGGCATTAATTCCCCGGCAGGCATCTGATATTTTAACAGGATAGTAAAATCAGCAGGAGCGCTTGTGCCACGTTACCACCGTAAACTCTTTGTGTTAGGTCTGTTGCTGGCCCCCTCGCTCTCTATGGCGGCGAAAGTGCGCTTGCAGTTGGAAGGTCTGGAAGGCGACCTGCAAAAGAACGTCCGTGTCCGACTCTCCTCAATTCAGAGTGACGAAGTGGGGGCGGACGGGCGTTTCCGCGCGCGCGTCAGTGCGGCTATCCAGCAAGGCCTAAGGCCGCTGGGGTATTACCAACCGACTATCGATTTCGACTATCGAGCGACTCCGCCGCCGGGCCGTCCGGTGCTGATTGCCAAAGTCACGCCGGGCATTCCGGTGAAAATCGCCGGGACCAGCGTGGTGATTGAAGGTCAGGCGAGCAAGGACGATGAGTTTGAAGCGCTAAAGAAGTCGCGCGTCCCAGCCGTGGGCACCATCCTCAATCACGGAACCTATGACAATTTCAAAAGCGCGCTGACCGGCGCTGCCGTGCGTAAGGGCTACTTTGACGCAGATATGCGCAAGAGCCAGCTCGGCGTGATAGAAGATGAACACAAGGCGTTCTGGGATATCCAATTCGACAGCGGCGATCGCTATCACTTTGGGCAAGTGAATTTCCAAGGCTCGCAAATCCGCGAAGAATATCTGCAAAATCTGGTGCCGTTCCATCAGGGCGACTACTACAGCTCCTCAGATCTGGCGGAGTTGAACCGCCGTCTGTCCGCGACGGGCTGGTTTAACTCGGTGGTGGTCGCGCCTGATTTTAGCGACGCCAAAGCCACCAAAACGCTGCCGCTGAACGCCGTGGTGACGCCGCGAACCCGCAACACCTTAGAAACCGGTGTGGGTTACTCCACCGACGTCGGCCCGCGCATCAAAGCCAACTGGAAGAAGCCGTGGGTCAACGACCGCGGCCAGAGCATTGAAAGTACCATTAACCTCTCAGGCCCGGAGCAGTCGTTGGACCTGAGCTATAAAATCCCCCTGCTGAAAGCGCCTCTCGAGCAATATTATCTGGTGCAGGGCGGCTTCAAACGTGAAGACCTCAATGACACGAAATCGGACTCCAGCACCGTCAATCTGGCGCGTTACTGGGATCTGAGCAGCGGATGGCAGCGCGCGGTTAACCTACGCTGGAGCCTCGACCACTTTACCCAAGGTAATGTCACCAACACCACCATGCTGATTTATCCGGGCGTGAGTGCCAACCGCACCCGCCAGCGCGGCGGTTTGATGCCAACCTGGGGCGACTCCCAGCGCTACTCGCTCGACGTGTCTGATACCACCTGGGGATCGGACGTCGACTTCGCGGTGGTGCAGGCGCAAAACGTCTGGATCCGCACCTTGGCGGAGAAAAATCGCTTCGTGGTGCGCGGGAATTTAGGCTGGATTGAAACCAACGACTTCGAGCGCGTGCCGCCATCCCTGCGCTTCTTCGCCGGTGGTGACCGCAGTATTCGCGGCTATAAATACAAATCTCTGTCGCCAAGAGACAGTGACGGCAAGCTGACCGGTGCGTCAAAACTGGCGACCGGCTCGCTCGAATACCAATACAACGTGACCGGAAAGTGGTGGGGCGCGGTGTTTGTTGACTCCGGCGAAGCCGTAAATGATATCGCCAAAAGCAATGTGAAAACCGGCGCGGGTGTGGGCGTTCGCTGGGCTTCCCCCATTGGGCCAGTCAAGTTCGACATTGCCGCGCCCGTGGCGGACAAAGATGAGCATGGATTGCAGTTTTACATCGGTTTGGGTCCAGAATTATGAGTTTGTTTAAAAAGATCTGTATTGGTTTCCTCATCGTTCTGCTGTTGCTGCTGGGCACGGTGGCGTTTCTTATCGGCACGCAGACGGGCCTGCATCTGGTTATCAACAGCGCCCAGCGCTTTGTCCCCGGCCTGAAGATCGACAGCGTTGAGGGCGGCTGGCGCAACCTCCAGTTGAAAGGCCTGCATTACCAAATGCCGGGCGTGGATGTGAAAGCGGGCGAGTTCCACCTGTCGCTCGACCTCTCGTGCTTTAAAAACAGCGCGCTGTGCGTCAACGCCATTGGCCTGAGTGACGTGGACGTGGCGGTGAAAACCAATGAAATGGCGCCGTCACAGCCCGCCGCTGAACCAGAAAACAGCGAGCCGCTGACCAACCTCAGTACGCCGTACCCCATCACGCTGCGCGCGCTGACGCTCAATAATGTCAATGTGACCCTCGACGACCGCGCCATTTCGCTGGGTGAATTCAGCACTGGCGCGCAGTGGACGGATCGCTCGCTGCATCTGACACCGACTCATATCGGCGGCCTGCTGATTGCCCTGCCGAAGACCCCTGCTAACCCTCTGCCAGAGGTGGTTCAAGCCGCGCAAGATAAAGCCGTGGAGAAAGCCACCGGCAAACCGGCCGAAAAACCGGTTGAAGCCCCGCCAGAGAAGCCGCTGGGTGAAACGCTGCAAGAGCTGTTTGCCAAGCCGCTGCTGCCAGAACTGCCTGACTTCCGCCTGCCGCTGGATTTGAATATTGAGCAACTGACGGCGGACAATTTACGCCTGACGGGGGATACCGACGTGTTGATCACCCGTTTCGCCCTTAAAGCCAGCTCGCAGGATCAGATTGTGAAGCTTGAGCAGCTGCAAGTGCGTTCGCCGCAAGGCTCGCTAGACGGTGTCGGCCAAGCGACGCTGGAAAACAACTGGCCGGTGGACATGACGCTGAACACCGCGCTGAACGTCGATCCAATCAAAGGTGAGAAGATTAAGCTGAAGGTGGGCGGAGGTCTGCGCGATAAGCTGGATCTCGGCATTAACCTCTCAGGCCCGGTGCGCGCCCAGCTGGCGCTGCAAACCCAGCTCGCCGAGGCGGGCCTGCCGCTTAATCTGACCCTGAACAGTGACGCGCTGCAATGGCCGCTGACCGGCACGCCGCAGTATCAGGTCAAAGGCTTCAAACTGAAGTTTTCGGGGAAAGCGACGGATTACGCGCTCTCTCTGCACTCTGACTTCAGCGGCGACCAAATCCCTCCTGCCACCTTGACCGTGGATGGCAAAGGTAACGTCGAGCAGTTCAAACTGACCCTGCTACGCCTGGCCGCTCTGCAGGGTAATACTGACCTGACGGGCATTGTGGACTGGAGCAAGGCGATTAGCTGGAATGCCTTACTGACCCTGAATGGCATCAACACCGCCAAGCAGTATCCTGACTGGCCAGCCAAATTGCAGGGCAAAATCGCTACGCGCGGCAGCCTGTATGGCGGAAGCTGGCAGATGCAGATCCCGACGCTGGAGCTGGACGGCAACGTTAAGCAGAATCTGGTGAAGGCGCGCGGGAATCTGCGTGGCAACAACTACGGCCAGTGGGATATCCCTCAGCTGCATCTGGAGTTGGGCCGCAACAACATTGATGTGAAAGGCTCGCTCAGCGATAAATGGGCGCTGGATGCCAACATTGACGCCCAGCATCTGGATGGCGCGCTGCCGGGACTGGGCGGCGTCGCTAAAGGCATGATTCAGGTGCGCGGTGACTTGAAAGCGCCGAAGCTGCTGGCTGACCTGACCGCCAGCCGCCTCAAGTGGCAGGCGCTGACCATTAACCGGGTGGACATCAAAGGTGATGTCAGCTCGGCGGAGCAGATTCAGGGCAACCTCGCGGTTCGCATCCAACAGCTCAAGCAAGATGCTCTGGATATCAGTAACCTGACGCTAGATGCCAAAGGCAATGAGAAGCAGCATCAGCTTAAACTGAATGTCGAAGGAAAACCGGTTTCTGGCCAACTGGCCCTGACCGGCAGTTTCGACCGCGCCACAGAGCAGTGGAAAGGCAACATCAATAACACGCTGTTTGATACGCCAGTGGGCGCGTGGCGCTTGAATCGCTCGATTGCGCTGGAGTACTTCAACAAAGAGCAGCGCGTTACCGTCGGCCCGCACTGCTGGCAGAACCCTAATGCCGACCTTTGCGTGCCGAAAACCATCGACGCCGGTGCCAGCGGGCAGGCGAGTTTGCAGCTCAATCGCTTTGATTTGGCGATGCTCAAGCCTTTCCTCGGCGACGATACCAAGCTGAGTGGCGTGTTTACCGGCAAAGCCAACGTGGCGTGGAAAGCCGACGGCGGCTTGCCGCAGGGCAGCGTGTCGCTGGTGGGTAACGGCGTGAAGGTACAGCAACTGGTGAGTGGCAACCCCCTGCCTATCGCCTTCGACACCCTGAACCTAAATGCCGGCATGAACAACGGCCGCGCGACGCTGGACTGGTTAATCAAGCTGACCAATAACGGCCAGTTTGATGGCAACGTGCAAATCGCCGACCCGCAGAACCGCCGCAATCTCAGCGGGACGGTGAATATCAATCGCATCTCGATGGCGCTGATCCAGCCGATTCTGGCCGATGGCGAGAAGGCATCGGGCCTGCTCAACGCCAATCTGCGTCTGGGCGGCAACGCGCAGAAGCCGCAGGTGTTTGGCCGATTGGCGCTGTCCGATATCGACTTCGACGCCGAGTTTATGCCGTTTGATGTCACCAGCGGCAACCTGAATATCAACTTCAACGGCATGTCGTCGCTGATGGATGGGGTGATCCGCACCGCTCACGGCCAGCTGGCATTAAACGGCGACGCCGACTGGAGCGTGCTGAACGCGTGGCGCGCCAGAATTGCCGCCAAGGGCGACCGGGTGAGGGTTTCCGTGCCGCCGATGGTGCGACTGGACGTCTCGCCGGACGTGGTGTTTGAAGCCACGCCGCAGCTGTTCTCGCTCAACGGTCGGGTGGATATCCCGTGGGCGCGCATTACCGTGCAGGAGCTGCCGGAAAGCGCGGTGGGCGTCTCGTCCGATGAAGTGATGCTCAATGACCAGCGCCAGCCGATTGCGGCGCCGTCGACCTCGATCCCCATCAACAGCAATCTGATGGTGAATATCGGCGATGACGTGCGTCTCGACGCCTTCGGCCTGAAAGCCCGTCTGAAAGGGGCGCTCAAGGTCGCGCAGGATAAACACGGTCTGGGGTTAAACGGCCAGATTGATATTCCTTCCGGTCGTTTCCACGCTTACGGGCAGGACCTGATTGTGCGTAAAGGCCAGCTGCTTTTCTCCGGCCCGGCCGACCAGCCGCTGCTGAATCTGGAAGCGATTCGTAACCCAGACTCGACCGAAAATAACGTTATTGCCGGTTTACGTGTCACGGGCGAGGCGGATTCGCCTAAACTTGAAATATTCTCAGATCCGGTGATGTCGCAGGAACAAGCCTTGTCCTACCTGCTTCGCGGCCAAGGTTTGGACAGTTCTGGTGCCGATAGTGGCGCGATGACCTCAATGCTTATCGGGATGGGGGTTGCGCAAAGTGGTAAACTTGTGGGTAAAATCGGCGAAGCATTCGGTGTCAGCAATCTGGCGCTGGATACGCAGGGCGTGGGGGATAACTCTCAGGTGGTGGTCAGTGGCTATGTTTTACCGGGTCTTCAGGTGAAATACGGTGTCGGTATCTTCGACTCGCTGGCAACGCTGACTCTGCGTTATCGTTTGATGCCTAAACTTTACCTCGAAGCCGTTTCGGGTATCGATCAGGCATTGGATTTGCTTTATCAGTTTGAGTTTTAACTCATGTGACTTTTACTATACGAAACCAAACATGCGAATAATTGTTTATGGCAGTTTACGACGCAAGCAAGGCAACAGTCATTGGATGACGAACGCTCAGTGGTTGGGTGACCACGAGCTGGAAGGCTACGCGCTCTATAATCTGGGGCACTATCCGGCAGCCGTTCCAGGGGATGGAAAAGTCTATTGTGAAGTTTACCGCATCACGTCATCCATTATGGCTGAACTGGATGAACTGAAAAGTAATACAAAAGATTATAAACGTGAGCTGATTTCCACTCCGTACGGCAGTGCCTGGATCTACCTCTATATACGTTCGCTCGAAGGCGTACCGCGTATTGAAGGTGGTGATTGGCTCAAGCGTGCGGAAGATGTGAAGTAAGAACGCTGAGCAAGGTCGTCGTTCCGTTGATACCAAACACATCTCTTCTAAAACCAGGGAGAGAGACATAAAAAAAACACCGTCCAATGGGCGGTGTTTTTCTTTTTATACGGCCTGCCGTTCGGCGACCGTAAAGCTCAAACAATTACTTGTTTTTAGCGCGTTCGAAAGAGGTCACGATCTCTTCTTTCGCGGCAGCAGCATCAGCCCAGCCGTCAACTTTAACCCATTTGCCTTTTTCCAGCGCTTTGTACTGCTCGAAGAAGTGGGTGATCTGGCCGCGCAGCAGCTCTGGCAGGTCGTTCACATCTTTAATGTGATCGTACTCTTTGCTCAGTTTGGTGTGTGGTACTGCAACAACTTTGGCATCTTCGCCAGATTCGTCGGTCATTTTCAGCACGCCAACTGGACGGCAGCGAATGACCGAGCCTGGTTGCAGTGGGTACGGCGTTGGGACCAACACGTCTACCGGGTCACCATCAAGGGACAGGGTGTGGTTGATGTAACCGTAGTTGCATGGGTAGAACATCGCAGTCGACATGAAGCGATCCACGAACAGTGCACCGGTATCTTTATCTACTTCGTATTTGATGGGATCAGCATTAGCTGGGATTTCGATAACTACGTAGATATCTTCTGGCAAGTCTTTGCCTGCCGGCACATTGATTAAGCTCATTTTGGTTTCCTTCATTGAACCAGGAATTGGAGTGGCGGACATTATAGCCAAGTCCGTCACGATTTCCTGTCCTTTTCGTGGTGGGGATTTCTGGTGTTTCTCTCTTTTTCCCTGCTGTTAATCCCTATTGTTTGGCATGAAAGTTTTCTGAGTCCTCGCTTTACCGCCTAACTGCCTGTTTTACGGTTTCTTCTCAAGATTTTCACAAAATAGTCGATAACAAATGACATAAAAAAGTCTGCGGCATCGACAGATTACCTCTCTTCATTTTCCTCCATTTCCTAAACCACCGGATAACACAGCATGTTGAATAAGTTGAGCGTAAAGGCTGGATTGATCGCCTTGTTAGGGGTAATGACCCTGATTTTATTGTTGGTCAGCGTCTTAGGAGCCAACGCCATTCGCCAGAGCGCCTCCTCGTTGCAGCAAATTAACCAGTTGCAGGGTGAAGAGTTGGGTTCGCTGGCGGAGAGTTACAGCTTCTCGCTGCGCGCTCGCGTGGCAAGCAGCGTGGCCGTGCGTCAGTTGGAAATTGGCATGATGGATGACTCGAAGGCCACGGCGGGGCGAGTGGCTGGCTATTTGAAACAAGCCGATGAGAAAGTGGCTCTGTTTGTGGGGATTGATGATGGCAACGAGCAGGGGCGTGCGCTGACCAAGGCCTTGAAAGACGCCTATGATGCTTATAAAGCCAACGGTTTGCTCCCCGCGCTGGCGGCGATTCAGTCACAAAGCAGTGACGCCTATTACGACGTGTTAGAAAACAAAATAACGCCGTACAGCAACGCCTACGATAAGGCACTGAGCGATTTCCGCATTTACGCTCAGGAGAGCACTCAGCAGCGCATTGAGCATGCTCGCGCCCAGTCGCGCATCCAGCTGACCATTATTATTGTTGCCTGCATCGCTGCGATCTCTATCGCACTGCTGTCGTGGTTTGCGTTGCAGAAAATCATCATGCATCCGCTGAGCACCTCTATTGCCCAGTTGGAGTACATCGCGGCGGGGGATTTGACCCATGACATCGATGATTCGCGTAGCAACGAAATGGGCCGTCTGCTGCGCGCCATGAAGAAGATGCAAGACTCGCTGGCGGCGTCGGTCGGAAGAGTGCGCGATGCGGGCAATCAGATTGACGTCGGCACCCGCGAACTGGCGGCCGGAAACGTGAATTTGGCGCAGCGCACCGAAGAGTCGGCGGCTTCGCTGGAAGAGACGGCGGCCAGCATGGAGCAGTTAACCTCTACGGTGCGCATGAACGCCACCAACTCCGAGCAGGCGAATCAGCTGGCGCAGAGTGTCTCGAGCATTGCCGATAAAGGCAGTCAGGTGGTGAATCACGTGATGGATAAAATGCGGGCCATCACTGACAGCTCGAAACGTATTACCGACATCATCACGGTGATTGACGGTATTGCCTTCCAGACCAATATTCTGGCACTGAACGCCGCCGTTGAAGCTGCTCGCGCCGGTGAGCAGGGGCGCGGTTTTGCCGTGGTGGCGGGCGAAGTTCGCAGTCTCGCGCAGCGCAGCGCGCAGTCGGCAAAAGAGATCAAAGAGCTGATTGTGGACTCTGAAAGCCGCATCTCGGAAGGGGAAGCCATGGTCAAATCGGCGGCCGGCACCATGACGGAGATTGCCAACGAAGTGCGCCGCGTTACCAGCTTAATGCGTGAGATTTCTATCGCCACCACCGAGCAGACGCACGGTATCGAGCAGGTGAATATCGCCATTACCCAAATGGATCAGGTGGCGCAGCAAAACGCCGCGCTGGTGGAAGAGGCGACAGCGGCAACGCGCTCGCTGGAAGAGCAGGCGCAGTTACTGGCGCAAAGCGTGTCGGTGTTTAAGCTCAGCCAGCAAGATTTGGTATAAATCGAATCCAAATTAATGGCTTGGGCAAATAAAAAGGTTCGGCACATGCCGAACCTTTTTTATGTAAGTGATGTACAGAGATAACGCGTTCTTATTGTGGGTAAGCGTCGTCTGGGAACTCAGCGATGAAGCGTTCTGCATCTTCAACCATTGAACGGTTGCCGACGAAGAAAGGTGCGCGCTCGTGCAGCTTTTGCGGAATGATGTCCAGAATACGGTTTTTACCATCGCTGGCTTTACCACCGGCTTGCTCGGCAAGGAACGCCATCGGGTTGCACTCATACAGCAGGCGCAGTTTACCGGTAGGGTGACTTGCGGTGCTTGGATAGATATAAATGCCGCCTTTCAGCAGGTTACGGTGGAAATCCGCTACCAGAGAGCCGATATAGCGCGAGGTGTAAGGGCGATTTGTGGCTTCGTCCTGCTCCTGACAGTACTTAATGTACTTCTTCACGCCGAGCGGGAATCTGATGTAGTTGCCTTCGTTAATAGAGTACATGTTGCCCTTCGCTGGGAAACGGACTTTTTCATGAGACAAGCAGAAGACGCCGAGTGAAGGGTCATAGGTGAAGGCATGAACGCCCGCGCCCGTGGTGTAAACCAGCATGGTGGAGGAGCCGTAAACCACATAACCTGCCGCGACCTGACGGTTGCCCGGTTGCAGGAAGTCAGCTTCGGTGACCGGCTGGCCCAGTGGAGTGGTACGACGGTAAATAGAGAAGATGGTGCCGACAGAGACGTTAACATCAATGTTGGAGGAGCCATCAAGGGGGTCCATCAGGATCACGTATTTTGCATTTTCAGCACGTTCCCCTTCAAAGACGACGATCTCATCTTCTTCTTCCGACGCGATACCGGCAATTTCGCCGCGCGCTAACATCGCCGCTTTTAACTTTTCATTGGCGTAAAGGTCGAGTTTCATTTGAACTTCGCCCTGCACGTTTTCTACACCACTTGTACCGAGAATATCGACCAGCCCGGCTTTGTTGATGTCCCTATGAATGATTTTTGCGCCGAGTTTTATTGCTGAAAGGAGAGCGGTCAGCTCGCCGGTCGCATGGGGAAAATCCTGCTGCTTTTCAACAATAAATTCGCCTAACGTTTTCATGACGCATTCCCTAAATCTAGGATGGATAACGGTTTATTAATAAAACCTTAACATGAGCACGAGCAGTTTAGCCCAAATATATGGATGAATCCTAGGCAAATCCATTTCTTCTGGAGGATTCTGAGCGGTAGAATAGCGGCTGACTTAAAGGCATTAATGGAAAACATATGCGCATTCATATTCTTGGGATTTGCGGCACCTTTATGGGCGGGCTGGCAATGCTGGCACGCGCACAAGGGCATCAGGTTGCCGGTTCAGATAACAACGTTTATCCACCAATGAGTACGCTGCTGGAGAATCAGGGTATTGAACTGATCCAGGGTTACGACCCCGCGCAGCTCGAGCCTCGTCCTGATCTGGTGATCATCGGCAACGCCATGACGCGCGGAAACCCGTGCGTGGAAGCCGTGCTGGAGCAGGGCATTCCTTACGTTTCTGGACCACAGTGGTTACACGACCACGTGCTGCCGGGCCGCTGGGTGATTGCCGTTGCGGGCACCCATGGTAAAACCACCACGGCTGGCATGGTCGCGTGGATCCTAGAAGCCTGCGGCTACGAGCCGGGCTATGTCATCGGCGGCGTGCCGGGCAACTTCGACGTCTCTGCGCGTCTGGGTAACAGCCCATTTATGGTGATTGAAGCCGACGAATACGACAGCGCGTTCTTCGACAAACGTTCCAAGTTTGTTCACTACAGCCCGCGCACGCTGGTGCTGAACAACCTTGAGTTCGACCACGCTGACATCTTCGACGACTTAAAAGCTATCCAGAAACAGTTCCACCATTTGGTTCGTCTGGTACCGGGTCAGGGGAAAATCATCCTACCCGACAATGACACACCGCTGAAACAAGTGATGGCGATGGGCTGCTGGAGTGAGCAGGAGTTTGTTGGTGAAGCCGAAACCTGCGCCTGGGATGCCAAGAAGCTGACCCCTGACGCCAGTTCTTTCACCGTCTATCTGCACGGTGAGAGCGTCGGCGAAGTGCACTGGTCGCTGGTTGGCGAACACAACATGCACAATGGCCTGATGGCGATCGCCGCGGCGCGTCACGTCGGCGTTAAGCCAGAAGATGCCTGCAAAGCCTTGGGCGATTTCATCAACGCCCGTCGCCGTCTCGAACTGCGCGGCGAAGCCTATGGCGTGAGCGTGTATGACGATTTTGCTCACCATCCGACGGCGATTCTGGCCACCCTTGCTGCCTTGCGCAGTAAAGTCGGCGGTACCGCGCGCATTTTGGCCGTGCTCGAACCGCGCTCTAACACCATGAAAATGGGCATGAGCAAGAATGAACTGGCGCCAGCGCTGGGCCGTGCCGATGAAGTCTTCCTGTTACAGCCTCAGCACATTCCTTGGCAAGTAGCAGAAGTTGCTGAGCACTGTGTGCAGCCTGCTCACTGGAGCGCGGATGTCGACTCGCTGGCCGATTTAGTGGTGAAAGCCGCGCAGCCGGGCGATCACATTTTGGTGATGAGTAACGGCGGCTTCGGCGGCATTCACACCAAACTGCTGGATGCTCTGGCGGCGAAATCTGTGGCGGTCGAGCAGGAATAAGCTTCAGCCTGTTGGAACCTTCTTAAACACAGCTCCGGCTGTGTTTTTTTATGGCTGAAAGGCAGCAGGGCGCGGAAAAAAGGATAAAAAAAAGCTCCCGCAATACACGGGAGCCAAAGGGTGTCGTCGGACAGGACGACGAGGGTCTCGGGAAGTTAAGAGCACGGCAGTGGCAGTGTCAGCTCTCTTTCCAGCCTCAACAGCGCTTATTCTTATCGCTGGGTGGCTATTGAAACCGGGACTTCAATACAACAATTTTTCTACTTATGAGGGTGACTCGCTTCGCTCAATAAAGCTTATTTATAGAGCTCAGCCGTCGCGTGATATGCGCCTTCGTTATAAGCCTCAATCACACGGTAAGAGGTCGCGCCTTTGCTGTCGGCTTTGTCAGACAGTTGCTGGCGGATATCCATAGGTACGCCGTTAACGCCGCTGACGCTAATGGTACCCATAGGTTGTAAATTCTGTGCCTGATCGTTGGTGACCAAGTTGGCAGCTGAAGCGCCAAATGAGATGGCAGAGAACAGGCTAAGTGCAGCGATAGTAGTAGTGATTTTCATGACAATTTCCTGATATTTATGACGTTGATGCAGGTTATTTGATAGCAACGTCGATTCATGTTTTGGATTCATCAGGTCTGTATTATCAAGATTGAAGGGCGTTTTTGCGCTCTGGAAACTTGGTGCGTTGCAGCGATAAATCCGTTTTTTAATGCTTCGGCCTCTATTTCTTAGGCCAGATAATTTGTCTTACTCAAACTTCTCTTACTAAAACGTCTGTGACTTCAACGTATTATTGGTAAATCTCTGCCGTTGCGTGGTAGTTGCCTTCTTGGCGAACTTCAATCACGCGGAAGGCTTTTGCACCTTGCTCATCCGCTTTATCAGATAGTGCCTGACGAATATCCGTAGGAGCACCGGCCACGCCGCTGACGCTAACCATACCGACGGATTGCAGATTTTTAGCCTGATCTTGTGTGACAGGTTGTGCTGCAAATGCGCCAAATGACAGTGCAGAGAGAATGCTGAATGCAGCGATAGTAGTTGTTACTTTCATGATTGACCTCGTCTCTTTTATTATGTAGTCCGAACAAACAGTGATTCACATCACGGAAATGAGTATACATCTAGTAACCAGAAATATTAATAGTTTGCTAATAGTTTTTGGTGTGGTTATAAGGGGGCTAGTAGTGTTTTTAATAACAGAAAAGAATAAAAAACGGCTTAAAATTGACCTTTTGAGGGTATTGTCTCGATAAATTAATGGGTTATGTCATTTGAGCTATTTGTGCTGAATATTGCAGAGATTCACACTATTGAAACCAGCATGTGAAGATGGTGTGACTGGTAGGGTCGTATTTAACAGGATGACATCATGTCAAGTCGGTTGGAAAACAACCTGATAGGTGGGTTTTAGGGTTAATGATTTATAAATAACCAGAAAAGAAGGTAGAAAAGGGTGCTCGCAGGATACCGTTGAGTACTTCACGGGTCACCTGCGCATATAATGGAGTGGCTTTACGCTGAGGAAGAGCGCGATTAAAGCTCTTGTTCGAACAGACTGAGAATGGCTTCGTACAGCTGTTTCACGCTAAACCCGCGGGCTGGCGTGGTGAAAATGGTGTCATCCCCGGCGATGGTGCCAAGAATGCCTTCCGATTTGCCTAATGAGTCCAGCAGGCGGGCAATAAGCTGCGCTGCACCCGGGCTGGTGCGGATCACCACAACAGCATCGTTATAGTCGATATCCAGAACCAGGTTTTTTAACGGGCTGGTGGTGGTCGGGACACCAATCTCGGCCGGCAGGCAGTACACCATCTCCATTTTCGCATTGCGGGTCCGTACGGCACCGAATTTGGTCAGCATGCGAGAAACTTTAGATTGGTTGATGTTCTCAAATCCGTCCTCTTGCAAAGCAAGGACGATTTCGCCTTGAGAACTGAACTTCTCTTCCTTCAATAAGGCTTTGAAGGCTTTAATTAGATCTTCCTGTTTGGCAGGATTACGCATTTTGCACCCTAAGGTCATAACGATAGTGCGGGTGATTATGCATATATATGAATTTTTATGCAATAAAGATAATCACTCATTACCCTGAGTTGTGCGCAATGTCTGGTTATACCCATTTATCCAGCGATGAATTTAGTAATGAATATGCTGGAATTGTGCATTGTTGACATAAGACATAGTTATTAAATTGTTATGGAATTGATATTGTCCTGATGCCATCAACGGGTGTAATGTAACCGCCGGTTAACCTGTCGTGTTTCGTGACGCTATTTTTATGATGTCATTGATTTATGCCATTGATGCATAAGCAAATAATCTTAAATAAAGCCGACATACAGCCAAAATTACCGCGTAGCTTCTCAATCTCAGGTATAGAGATTGTTGCAGTAGTGCAGTGGATGATGGTCACTACCTAGATGAATTCACGGCGCTTTTTAAGTTTATGATAATAAAGGAGTATAGGATGAAAGTTGCAGTTCTCGGTGCAGCTGGCGGTATCGGCCAGGCCCTCGCCCTTCTACTCAAGACCCAACTGCCTTCAGGTTCAGAACTCTCTCTGTATGACATTGCCCCCGTTACCCCGGGCGTAGCAGTTGACCTCAGCCACATCCCTACAGCAGTAAAAATCAAAGGTTTCAGCGGTGAAGATGCAACGCCTGCACTGGTTGGTGCTGACGTGGTGCTGATCTCTGCTGGCGTAGCTCGTAAACCGGGTATGGACCGTTCCGACCTGTTCAACGTGAACGCGGGCATCGTCCGTAACCTGATTGAGCAAGTGGCTAAAACCTGCCCGAAAGCACTGATTGGTATTATCACCAACCCAGTGAACACCACCGTTGCGATCGCAGCAGAAGTGCTGAAAAAAGCCGGTGTTTACGACAAAAACAAACTGTTCGGCGTGACGACGCTGGATGCTATCCGTTCAAACACCTTCGTGGCTGAACTGAAAGGCAAACAGCCTCAGGACATCGAAGTGCCTGTGATCGGCGGCCACTCAGGCGTGACTATCCTGCCACTGCTTTCTCAGATCCCTGGCGTCTCTTTCACTGAAAGTGAAGTCGCTGATCTGACTAAACGTATCCAGAACGCGGGTACGGAAGTGGTTGAAGCGAAAGCCGGTGGCGGATCTGCAACCCTGTCTATGGGTCAGGCTGCGGCACGTTTCGGTTTGTCTCTGGTTCGTGCTCTGCAAGGCGAAAGCAACATTGTTGAATGTGCATATGTTGAAGGTAAAGGCGAACACGCCCGCTTCTTCGCACAGCCAATTCTGTTAGGTAAAAACGGCGTAGCCGAGCTGAAAAGCGTGGGTACTCTGAGCGCATTCGAGCAGCAATCTCTGGATTCAATGCTCGACGTACTGCGTAAAGATATCGAGTTAGGTGAGCAGTTCATCAACAAGTGATATCTGCCTAAGCAGTGCCAAATCAACCGCCGGTCTCCCCGGCGGTTTTTTTATGCGTTGTTTGCAAGAACCTCAGGCTTTATTTGGGGAACGGATTTTTCGCTCAATTCTTTTAGAGGTCGTAGGATCAAAATATCTGTTCGGCCAAATGAGGGAAGGGTGGATACCTATTGCATCAGCAATAATGCGCTCTCCTTTAGGCCACGGCCGCGATAATGCATTTGCTAGGGTTGATGAACTCAAACCGGCCTCTCGTGATACTGCCGCCAGAGTGGTGCCTTTCTTGCGTAATGCAGCAATAATGTCTGCCTGATGCCAATTTTCTTTATGTCCTTTCATACGTATTCCCTTTTATTATCGGCAAGTTGATCGTCGTAATATTGATATGATTTTTGGTATCAAGATCCAGAATATGAGCTTTAAAAATGGATGTTCTTGGTTTCTGAAAAGCTTTTCATTTTTGGGAAAATATCTCTTTATTCTTGCTAACGCAAATGAGTAATACAAATTGTTCTAAATTAATGGCGCAAGTTAATCAAAATCGCCTATTTATTAGGAGGATAAATGAATGACTTTTTTTGCTACTTTAAATATATGAATAAGATGTCTGACTAATTATCGACAGCCGTGAGGTCTTTGGTGGCAAGTGAGTGAGGGTTGTAAAAGATTTTCGCTCATCACTTTTGTTTTTATCTCTATGAAAAATATGGGTTTAATGATTTTGTTTGGTTTGTTGACTAACTGTTTAATACTTTCCAAAAAACACTGATTGTGTATTTATTAACTTTCATAAAAAAGATTAATCGATATCTGGGCTTCTTTTGTTACTTATTGAAGTGAGTTAATCAGCTTTATTACTTCTATTAAGTAGTGCTATAAGTTATCTGCTTTTATTAAATCTAAAGCTAAACGGAAAGCAGAACAGGCCATTTATGGACATTTTCATGGTCTCAGCGCGTTATAACAGCATTCTTTTGTGCAAATGCACAATATGAAAAGGAACGTTATGAAAAAAGAGTGGTTTTCAGCGAGGGAATTAATTGGTTTCGACGGTCTGCCAAATTCAACTCAGGGCATTCACAGTATGGCACGGCGTCAGGCATGGTTAAAACGCCGTCGTTGGGGTGTTCAGGGACGCGCCGTTGAATATCACATTGGCACCTTACCGATTAAAGCGATGAATAGCCTGGAAATGAAAGAGCAGTCCGCTGAATATGTTTACACTGCCCATCAAGATCCTTTGGCGATTTGGATTGAGAGCTACAAACAGTTAAAAGAAGATGAGCGGGATTTAATTATCAAATTCATTGTGCGGGAAGGGATGTCAGAGGTGTTAAATCGATTGAGCGCTAAGCCCGATACGCCTGATGTCTGAAGCCATGTGAAATGACAACTGTACCGCAGCCGAATCGCGGTACAGCCGTTTTAAGAGTCGTGAATTAGAAATCTCTTCTTACCGCAATATGCGCCAAGCCTTCCAGCGCCGTGCGGTAAGGCGATTCTGGCAAGACCTGCAATGCGCGAATCGCCTTATCAGCTTCTTCTTCAGCGCGAGCGCGAGTGTAGTCCAGAGAACCCCACTGGTGCATCGCTGCCAGAACCGGCTCCAGCAGATGGCGGCCGTTTCCTTGCTCAATAGCACCACGGATCATGGTTGATTGCTCGGCATCGCCGTGCTTCATGGCGTGAAGCAGAGGCAGGGTGGGTTTGCCTTCGTTCAGGTCATCGCCGGTGTTTTTACCCAGCGTCTCGCCATTCGCATCATAATCCAGCAAGTCGTCGATCAACTGGAAGGCCGTGCCCAGATAGCGGCCATAGTCTTGCAGACCCTGAATTTGCTCGTCGTTGCCGCCGGCCAGCATGGCCGATGACTGGGATGCCGCTTCGAACAGGCGGGCCGTTTTGCTGTAGATAACCTGCATATAGATCTCTTCCGTAATGTCAGGATCGTTGCAGTTCATCAGCTGTAAAACTTCACCTTCGGCAATCACGTTGACGGCTTTCGCCATCAGCGCCAGCACAGGCATTGACTCTAAATCCGTCATCATCTGGAAAGCGCGGGTATAGATAAAGTCGCCAACCAGCACGCTGGCGGCATTGCCAAAGGCCGCATTGGCTGTCGCTTTTCCACGGCGCATATCAGATTCATCAACCACGTCGTCGTGCAGCAACGTCGCGGTATGGATAAACTCGATAAGGGCGGCGATGGTCACATGCTTGTCGCCTTCATAGCCCAACGCGCGCGCGGTGAGTACGGCGATCATTGGGCGAATGCGTTTACCACCGCCACTAATAATGTAATAGCCCAACTGATTGATCAGTGATACATCAGAATTCAGCTGTTCCAGAATGGTTGCGTTGACCGCAGCCATGTCCTGCTCGGTGAGATCGATAATCTGTTCTAGGTTCATTGTGTTTTTTCGGCTGCGTTACTCTTCACCGCAATGAGATCTGGCTCACATTGGCACATGGCGCTAACTGTAAAGGGGATTGTACTTGAAAAACAATGGAGATAAATGCCATCTAGTGAACTGCGCTTTTTTTCTTCTTTTGTCGTGAAAGTGCTCTTGTCATATGCTGATTTTTTGCGTAGAATTCGCGCCCTATTGTGAATATTTATAGCGCCCTCTGGACTATACAAAGTTGAGTGCGCGGAAAGCGGAGTTTTATATGTACGCGGTTTTCCAAAGTGGTGGTAAACAACACCGTGTTAGCGAAGGGCAGACTATTCGCCTTGAGAAATTGGACATCGCAACTGGTGAAACAGTTGAGTTTGACCAAGTTTTGATGATTGCTAACGGTGAAGAAATCAATATCGGTCTGCCATTAGTTTCTGGCGGTTTGATCAAGGCTGAAGTTATTGCTCACGGTCGTGGCGACAAAATTAAGATCGTTAAATTCCGTCGTCGTAAGCATTACCGTAAGCAACAGGGCCACCGTCAGTGGTTCACTGATGTTAAAATCACCGGCATTAGCGCTTAAGTTTAGGAGAGCGGAACAATGGCACACAAAAAGGCTGGCGGCTCCACACGCAACGGTCGCGATTCAGAAGCTAAACGTCTTGGCGTAAAACGCTTTGGCGGCGAAGCAGTACTGGCAGGCAGCATCATCGTTCGTCAGCGCGGCACCAAATTCCACGCTGGTAACAACGTGGGTTGCGGTAAAGACCACACTCTGTTTGCTTTGGCTGACGGTAAAGTCAAGTTCGAAGTTAAAGGCCCGAAAAATCGTAAATTTATCAGCATCGAAGCTGAATAAATTTCTCGAGTCTTAAGAAAATAGATGTAAGCCCCGCAATTCGTTGCGGGGCTTTTTACATTCTGGTTCGCCTAAGTATGGCAGGGACATGGACACGAAATCGCAGGCGCCTATAGGGATTCTGTTAGCGGTGATCACGGCAATGTGCTGGGGTTCGCTGCCTATAGCGATGAAGCAAGTGTTAGTGGTCATGGACCCTTTCACTGTCGTCTGGTTTAGGTTCTCTCTGGCCGCAGTGGTGCTGGGATGTATTTTGGCGTCACGGCATAGATTGCCGCCGATGCAAATGTTCAAAAGTCCTCGCTGGTTGATTTTATTGTTAGTCGCGACCTGTGGGTTATTGGGCAATTTCGTCTTATTTGGGTCATCTCTGCAATACCTCAGCCCTACGGCGTCGCAGGTTATCGGGCAGTTATCACCCGTCGGCATGATGTTCGCCAGCGTCATTATCTTGAAAGAGAAGATGCGCGTAACCCAAGTGATTGGGGCGGGCATGCTGATACTCGGCTTGGTACTGTTCTTTAATACCAGCCTGATTGAAATTTTCACACGTCTCACGGATTACACCCTGGGTGTATTGCTGGGGATAAGTGCGGCAACGGTTTGGGTTATTTACGGCGTTACGCAGAAGGTCTTATTGCGGCGGCTAGCCTCACCTCAGATCTTGTTTTTGCTGTACACTTTATGTTCTATCGCATTGCTCCCGCTGGCCAGTCCGGCGATGCTCTCGCAGCTCAATAGTTGGCAATTTGCCTGTTTATTGTTTTGTGGCGCGAATACGTTAGTAGGATATGGCGCATTAGCGGAAGCGATGGCGAGATGGCAGGCGGCACAAGTAAGTGCATTTGTTACCCTGACGCCATTGTTTACCCTGCTATTTTCAGATTTATTAGCACTTGCCTGGCCTAATATGTTTGCTGCACCAGTGCTTAACCTAATTGGTTATTTGGGAGCATTCGTGGTGGTGGCGGGAGCGATGTTTTCCGCAATTGGCCATCGTTGGTGGCCTGGTCGGACAGAACAAACCCTGGTGGCGACTCTTAAGCAGCCGGGTGAATGATTTACGGAGACGGTACACATGAAGTTTGTAGATGAAGCCACAATTTTGGTCGTGGCAGGTGATGGCGGTAACGGCTGTGTCAGCTTCCGTCGTGAAAAATATATCCCCCGTGGCGGCCCTGATGGCGGCGACGGCGGCGACGGCGGCGACGTCTATGTGCTGGCAGATGAAAACCTCAACACGCTGATCGATTTCCGTTTTGTGAAATCTTATCGTGCAGAGCGCGGCACCAATGGCCAGAGCAGCGATTGTACGGGTAAACGTGGCAAAGACATCGTCATCAAAGTCCCGGTCGGTACGCGTATTCTGGATCAGGGCACTGGCGAAGTATTGGGTGACATGACCCGCCACGGCCAGCAGCAGATGGTTGCCAAAGGCGGTTTCCACGGCCTCGGTAACACCCGCTTCAAATCATCCGTAAACCGTTCCCCTCGCCAAAAAACGATGGGCACCAAGGGTGAGATGCGCGACATCTCTCTGGAACTGATGTTGTTGGCTGACGTGGGCATGCTAGGTCTGCCGAACGCCGGTAAATCAACCTTCATTCGCTCTGTCTCAGCCGCTAAACCAAAAGTTGCCGATTATCCATTTACTACGCTGGTGCCAAGCTTGGGCGTTGTGCGTATGGATAACGAGCAGAGCTTCGTGATTGCCGATATCCCAGGTCTGATTGAAGGGGCTTCGGAAGGCGCAGGTTTAGGTATTCGCTTCCTGAAGCACCTTGAGCGCTGCCGCGTGCTGCTGCATCTTATTGATATCGCACCAATCGATGAATCTGATCCGGTTGAAAACGCTAAAGTTATCATCAACGAACTGCAGCAGTATGATGCCAAATTGGCAGAAAAACCGCGCTGGTTGGTGTTCAACAAAGTTGATCTGATTGAGAAAGAAGAAGCTGAAGCTCGTGCTAAAACCATCGCCGATGCTTTGGGTTGGGAAGGAGATTACTACCTGATCTCTGCCGCCAATCGCGAAGGCGTTAACGCGCTGTGCTGGGATGTGATGAAGTTCATCAATGAAAATCCTAAGCACATGGCTGTTGAGGCTGCCGTGCCAGAGAAAGTTGAATTCATGTGGGATGATTACCACCGTGAGCAACTGGCCGAAGTCGAAGCCGAAGATGACGACTGGGATGATGACTGGGACGAAGATGATGACGAAGGCGTAGAGATTATCTACGAACGTTAATTCTGCGTTTAAGTGATTATTTACACGTCGATAAAGGCCGCTCTAGAGCGGCCTTTTTTCATGCATAAATTCGAGGTTCAGGCTGGGCTTAGTATTTGTCGATAAAGGTTTCTGGCAGCCAGCACTGGGCGCAGAGGCCTTGGGTATCTTTGCGATTGCTCAATTGCAGATTGCCGCCGTGCAGTGCGGCAATGCGCACAATGATATTCAGCCCCAGCCCGCTGCCACCGTAGCGCTGGTCAACGCGTTTGAAAGCCTGAGTAAGTTCACTGGCTGTCTGTTCATCAATTCCCGGGCCGTTATCTTCGACTTTTATCACTGCGCCCTGATTCTCACTCAGCAGGGTCAAGGTTATCTCACCACCCTCCGGGCCATACCTAAAGGCATTTTCCACCAGATTGCGCACCATCAGGCGTAATAGGATGGCGTCGCCCTGAATCACCCGCTTCTCAGGCAGGGAGTAGCGCAGAGACTGTTGGCGCAGGGTGAGCATCTCCTCCAGCTCCTCCTGCAGCGGCAGCACCACGTGCTCGACCAAGTCCACCTGATCATAATGCCCCTTCGCGAAGTTTTGCCCCGCCCGCGATAGCATCAGTAGCTGCTCGATAGTCAGCATCAGCTGATCGATGCGGCTAATCAAGGTCTTGCTGCCTTCCACACCTTTCTGCTCCATCAGCTCGAGATGCAAACGCACTCCGGCCAGCGGCGTGCGCAGCTCATGGGCGGCATCGGCGGTAAACAGCCGCTCTTGCTGAATGGTGTTGGAAAGCCGGGCAAAAAGCTGATTCAGCGCCTTAGTGACCGAGACGATTTCGCTAATTTCACTGTTAAGCGGCAGGGGGGATAAGTTGTCCGCCGAGCGAGTTTCCAGCCGATTCTGCAATTGGTTAAGTGGCCGAATGATCCAGCTTATAGCCCAGAAGGAGAGCAGCAGCGTGACGGCCATCATCAGTAGGGAAGGGGCAATCAGCGAGGCAATCGCCTCGGCTATCTCTTTCTCAACGTGGCTATTGCGCACCTTGGCAGAGAGCGTGTCGTTGACCAACAGGTTGATCTGTTCCTGACTCTCATGCCAAAGCCAAAATACGCTGGTGAGCTGAGTGACGAACAAGATCAGCGCCAGCATGACGAGCAGCCGACGCCGCATGCTGTTCATTCAGAGACCTCTAAACGATAGCCGTTACCGCGAATGGTGCGGATAACCTCTTTGCCTAATTTGCGGCGCAGGTTGTGCATATGCACTTCCAGCGTGTTGGAGCCGAGATCGTCATTCCAGGTGTAGAGATCTTGCTGTAGAAGTTCGCGATTCACGGTTTGGCCTGCCCGCATCATCAGCCGGGAAAGGATAGCGAACTCTTTCGGCGTCACTTCGACGGGAGCGCCATCTTTATAAACTTGCTGGGTGGAGAGGTTAATTTTGAGGTAGCCGACGATAACCTGATTATCGCTCTGCCCCTGATAGCGGCGGATTAAGGCTCTGACCCGCGCCAATAGCTCGACCAGCGCGAAAGGTTTAATCAGATAATCATCTGCACCGGCATCAAGGCCGTCTACGCGATCCTCAAGGGCATCGCGCGCGGTGAGGATCAGCACGGGGATGGAGATATGCTCCCGGCGCCACTGGCGCAGGAGAGAGGCGCCATCGCGATCGGGTAGGCCCAGGTCTAACACCACCAAGCTGTACTGGCTTGCCAGAATTAGGCCATGGGCCTCTGCCGCTGTCGATGCGCAATCACAAGCGTAATTCTCTCCGCTGAGGGCCAATGCCAGGCCCTGTCGTAAGAGTTCATCATCTTCAACGATCAGTAATTTCATCGTTTAGAACTCAGTTATTTTGATATACATCCCGATAGAGACGGCTTTCAAAACGAACCAACGGTGCTCTACGCGTGCGCTGATCTTCCGGCGGAACAGCATAGCCAGATAAGAACTGCACAAAGGCCATACGTTGGCCGCTGGCCGTCGTGATGAAGCCCGCGAGGTTATAAACGCCAGCCAGTGAGCCGGTCTTCGCAGAAACTTTTCCATCCACGCCCGCTTCGTGCAAACCGCCGCGATATTGCAATGTACCGTCATGGCCCGCCAGAGGGAGCATTGATATGAAGTTTAGCTCCTGATCGTGTTGAGCAATGTATTGCAGCACTTGCATCATGGTCGCAGGTGACAACAGGTCGTGGCGCGACAGGCCAGAGCCATCTACCTGAATAGAGTTACCTAAATCGATACCGGCTTTCTGGCGAAGGATCTGACGCACGGCGTCGGAGCCCGCACGCCACGTGCCCGGCACGCCAAAACGCTGGTGTCCTATGGTGCGGAACACGGTATCAGCAATCATGTTGTCCGATTTCTTCAACATGATGTGCAGCAAATCGTGCAGCGGCGCGGACTGCGTTTGGGCCAGAACCGTACCCACTGGCGTCGGCTGTGTCTGGCGCTTCAGCGTGCCGTCGATTTGAATCTCAGCCTGTTGCAGCTCATCTTTAATGATGGCACCGGCATAGCTCGCTCCGTCTTGAATGGCGAAGGCCAAAGGCAGAGGTTCGCTGCGCTGGGTCAGGCAGCCCGTCAGCGTGTAACGGTTGAGTTCGCCAGGCACCACGTCCAGTTCGCAATATTGCGCATCAGGTGAGCCTTTCGCCAGTGTCCGCACTTCGCTAAACATGTGGACTGGATAGTATGATGCGACGCGAATGAAGGCGTTATCGTTAGGTTTTGGCGCACTGTAGAGCGAAACCGAGAAGCAGTTTCGATCGACAATCGCTGCCGCCGGTGGCGCGCTGAAGCACTGGGTTATATCGTTCCACGGCCAGCCCGGCGCTTTGTCATGGCTGGCGAAAACTGAGCTGTCGATGATCACATCGCCAGTGATTTGTTTGATGCCCTGCTTGCGTAATGCAGCCACCATATTGCGAATATTCTGACGCTTAAAGGTGGGATCTCCACCGAAACGCGCGACCAGATCGCCTTTCAGCACACCATCGCCGACGGTGCCTTTGGTTTCGAATGTGGTCGTAAACCGGAAATCCGGGCCTAGCTGGAGCAAGGCTGCCAGCGCGGTCAAAATTTTCATCGTACTGGCGGGCAAAGCCATCTGCTGCCCGTGATAGTCTATCGAAGGGGTTGTGGCTCCAATCTTCTGTACCAGTAACGCCAGGTTTGTACCGTCGGGCAGATACTCGGTGTAATTTTCGACCTGAGCTGCGTTTGCGTTCAAAACAAACGCGCAAGCTAATCCACTGACAATTTGTAAAAAACGCATTATTTTGAGTAAGGGCCTTGGGTAACTGCGGAATGACGTGCCGCCATACTACGATGCTACGAAGTGGGGTGCAACGAGGGCGAAAGTAAACGATGACCCTCAGGGAACTCTACGTTAAAATACGCATCAAAATGCAAAACCAATCCTGACTTGGGTCTTTGACTCCGGGTTAGGTTTTTTTTGTTTTTAGCCAGAGAGAGTCGGTCAAGAGCACTGACTTATTTCTACCTGATTCGATCAGGACGGTGTTTACCGAAAGGACAAGTTAGAGGTAGTTAATATATGAAACCGATTCCGATGACATTACGTGGCGCTGAAAGATTACGTGAAGAACTTGATCATCTTAAGAGCGTTCGTCGCCCGAAGATCATTGCAGATATCGCCACTGCACGTGAACATGGCGACTTGAAAGAGAATGCTGAATACCACGCCGCTCGTGAACAACAGGGCTTCTGTGAAGGTCGTATTCAGGAAATCGAAGCCAAGCTTTCCAATGCTCAGGTGATCGACGTAACCAAAATGCCGGCAACGGGTCGCGTGATTTTTGGTGCCACGGTATCCGTGATGAACCTTGATACTGAGGAAGAGCAAAAATACCGCATCGTGGGTGATGATGAAGCAGATTTTAAGCAAAATCTGATTTCTGTTAACTCGCCTATTGCTCGTGGTTTGATTGGCAAAGAACAAGATGACGTCGTGGTGATCCGTACGCCGGGCGGGGATGTCGAGTATGAAGTGCTGAAGGTTGAATACCTTTAATCTGCCTCAGCTAACCTGAATAAAAAGTGCCATTCTTCAGGCGCAGCGACCATTCAAAACGCTCACTTCCCGCGTGAATTACTTCACAGGGAAGTGAAAACTAACGTAAAAAGGCCGCGAGCGGCCTTTTATTGAAAGTAATAACGTGTCACCGTTCCACTTATCTACAGCGTTTTTCGTTAAACCTTAAACAATTAACGCGGTAAGATAATTTTGCGGTCTTCAGTCGAAGGGCGATAAAGTACCAGAATATTGCCGATGACTTGCACATTGCTCGCCTTGGTTTCACGCACAATAGCGTCAACAATCAAGGTCTTCGTTTCACGCTCTTCAGCGGCTACTTTCACTTTGATAAGTTCGTGGTGTTGCAGAGCCAGTTCGATTTCTGCGAGCACACCTTCGGTAAGGCCGTTATTACCTAGCATGACAACCGGTTTGAGTGGATGTGCCAGACCTTTCAGGTACTGTTTTTGCTTATTGTTAAGATTCATCGTCTTTTTTGCTTAAGTTGGGATTGAAAACGGGTCATTCTACCGCCATCTCATGGTTATCACCAAATCGGACTGCTTTGGCGCGAAGATTTGAGTGGCTTTAGCTATCGACGTAATGACGCTAAGAGCTTGTTCCAAATGCTCTATATGAGTGTTAATGGAAAATTAAATGGTTAATAAATAATGTCTAATAAAAAGCGTTCTGCAAGTTCCAGTCGCTGGTTGCAGGAACACTTTAGCGATAAATATGTGTTACAAGCACAGAAAAAGGGCCTACGTTCCCGCGCCTGGTTTAAACTGGATGAGATACAGCAAAGCGACAAACTGTTCAAACCAGGAATGACCGTGGTTGACTTGGGCGCTGCGCCGGGTGGTTGGTCACAATTTGCTGCCACCCAAATCGGGCATAAAGGCCGCATTATCGCATGCGATCTTTTACCTATGGATCCCATCGTTGGAGTCGACTTTCTTCAGGGCGACTTTCGTGATGAATTAGTTCTCAAAGCTCTGTTGGAAAGAGTGGGAGATAACAAAGTTCAGGTGGTCATGTCCGATATGGCCCCGAATATGAGCGGTACTCCGGCAGTCGATATTCCAAAATCGATGTATCTGGTTGAGTTAGCGCTGGATATGTGTCGTGATGTATTGGCACCAGGTGGAGGTTTCCTGGTGAAGGTGTTCCAGGGAGATGGCTTTGATGAATACCTACGGGAAATTCGCTCCCTTTTTACGAAGGTGAAGATTCGTAAGCCAGACGCTTCTCGTGCACGTTCGCGTGAAGTGTACATCGTAGCGACAGGGCGGAAACTGTAATACCCTAACGCTGTTTGTTAACACAGTTGTAATATGAGGTTAATCCCTTGAGTGACATGGCGAAGAACCTGATTCTCTGGTTAGTCATCGCGGTTGTATTGATGTCTGTATTTCAGAGCTTTGGGCCCAGCGAGTCTAATGGCCGTAGGGTAGATTATTCTACCTTCATGTCCGAATTGACCCAAGACCAGATTCGTGAAGCACGTATCAATGGACGTGAGATTGACGTTGTTAAAAAAGATAGCAACAAATACACGACCTACATCCCAGTTGATGACCCTAAATTGCTGGATACGCTGCTGAGCAAAAACGTGAAAGTTGTTGGCGAACCGCCAGAACAACCTAGCCTGCTGGCCTCTATCTTTATTTCATGGTTCCCGATGCTGTTGTTGATTGGCGTCTGGATATTCTTTATGCGGCAGATGCAGGGCGGCGGCGGCAAAGGGGCAATGTCCTTTGGCAAGAGCAAGGCGCGCATGCTGACGGAAGACCAAATTAAAACCACTTTTGCTGACGTCGCTGGTTGTGACGAAGCCAAGGAAGAGGTTAGCGAACTGGTAGATTACCTTCGCGAACCAAGCCGTTTCCAAAAACTGGGCGGTAAGATTCCAAAAGGCGTGTTGATGGTCGGCCCCCCAGGTACCGGTAAAACCTTGCTGGCGAAAGCCATCGCGGGTGAAGCAAAAGTACCTTTCTTCACGATTTCCGGTTCCGACTTCGTTGAAATGTTCGTGGGTGTGGGTGCATCTCGTGTGCGCGACATGTTCGAACAAGCGAAAAAAGCAGCGCCATGCATCATCTTCATCGATGAGATTGACGCCGTAGGTCGCCAACGTGGTGCTGGTTTGGGCGGTGGTCACGACGAACGTGAACAAACGTTGAACCAGATGCTGGTTGAAATGGACGGCTTTGAAGGCAACGAAGGCATTATCGTTATTGCTGCAACTAACCGTCCAGACGTACTTGACCCAGCGTTGCTGCGTCCAGGTCGTTTTGACCGTCAGGTGGTTGTTGGCCTGCCAGATGTTCGCGGTCGTGAGCAGATCCTGAAAGTCCACATGCGTCGTGTGCCACTGGCACCAGATGTTGACGCATCTGTGATTGCACGTGGTACGCCGGGCTTCTCTGGTGCTGACTTAGCCAACTTGGTTAACGAAGCGGCTCTGTTCTCTGCTCGTGGCAACAAACGCGTTGTTTCTATGGTTGAGTTCGAGAAAGCCAAAGACAAAATCATGATGGGTGCGGAACGTCGCTCCATGGTGATGACCGAAGCGCAGAAAGAATCTACGGCATATCACGAAGCGGGCCACGCCATCATTGGTCGCCTGGTTCCTGAGCATGACCCAGTACACAAAGTCACTATCATCCCTCGTGGACGTGCTTTGGGTGTGACCTTCTTCCTGCCAGTAGGCGATGCGATTAGCGCCAGCCGTCAGAAGCTCGAAAGTCAGATCTCTACCCTGTACGGTGGTCGTCTTGCTGAAGAGATCATCTACGGTGTAGAAAAAGTCTCTACCGGTGCATCCAACGACATCAAAGTGGCGACCTCCATTGCGCGTAACATGGTTACCCAGTGGGGCTTCTCTGAGAAATTGGGTCCATTGCTGTACGCAGAAGAAGAAGGCGAAGTGTTCTTGGGTCGCTCAGTCGCGAAAGCCAAACACATGTCTGACGAAACTGCCCGTATCATCGATCAGGAAGTGAAATCTCTGGTTGAGCACAACTACCAACGTGCCCGTAAGCTGTTGATGGAAAACATGGACATCCTGCATTCAATGAAAGATGCATTGATGAAATATGAAACCATTGATGCGCCACAAATTGATGACCTGATGAACCGCAAAGATGTTCGCCCGCCAGCTGGCTGGGATGAGTCTAGCGCGAAAAATGGTAACGACAGTTCCAATGACGGTGGCGCGCCTAAAGCACCAACGCCAGTAGACGAACCGCGTACGCCGAATCCAGGCAACACGATGTGTGAACAATTTAGCGGCAAATAAGCCGGTAATTGTGTCCCATTGTCGACGTTGTGAATAAAAACCTCGGGCTTGCCCGGGGTTTTTTTATGCATAATGTACGGACGACACAGAATATTTATCAGAAGCGATAGGACACCAGCATGCTGCTAAACGCCCAAGGGGTTTCGTTAGACCTCAGATTTCCTCAGGTCATGGGGATCCTAAACGTTACGCCAGATTCTTTCTCTGACGGTGGTCGCCATAACCGCATTGATTTGGCACTGCAGCATGCTCAGGCCATGGTTGATGCCGGCGCAACGATAATCGATATCGGCGGCGAGTCTACTCGTCCGGGCGCGGCAGAGGTCAGCGAGGATGAAGAACTTTCCCGCGTCATCCCCGTGGTCGAAGCTATTTATCGCCGGATGGAAGTTTGGATATCCGTCGATACCTCGAAAGCCGCGGTTATCCGAGAGTCAGCCGCCGCTGGCGCCCACATCATCAATGATATTCGCTCTCTGCAAGAGCCTGGCGCCCTAGAAGCCGCTGCGGCGAGCGGCCTGCCTGTCTGCCTGATGCACATGCAGGGGCAGCCAAAAACGATGCAACATTCACCGAAATATGACGATCTGATTGGTGAAATCGATAGCTACTTCGCCGCACAAATTGCGCGTTGTGTGAGCGCGGGTATTCCGAAAAATAAATTGTTGCTCGACCCAGGCTTCGGTTTCGGTAAGAATTTGAACCACAACTACCAGCTGCTCGCAAGGCTGGCTGAATTCCACCATTTTGGGTTGCCATTACTGGTTGGGATGTCGAGAAAATCGATGATTGGGCAGTTACTCAATGTGTCCCCGGAAAATCGGGTGAGTGGAAGTATTGCCTGCGCCGTTATTGCTGCAATGCAGGGCGCGCAAATAATCAGAGTGCATGACGTAAAAGAAACCGTCGAGGCGATGCGTATCGTTGAGGCAACACTTTCAGCAAGGGAAGAATAAAAATTATGAGCAACCGTAAATACTTTGGTACAGATGGCATTCGTGGCAAAGTTGGCGAAAGCCCGATCACGCCTGATTTCGTATTAAAGTTGGGCTGGGCCGCAGGTAAAGTCCTCGCCCGCCATGGTTCGCGCAAAGTCATTATTGGCAAAGATACCCGCATTTCTGGCTATATGCTGGAATCAGCACTCGAAGCCGGCCTTGCTGCCGCAGGTCTTTCCGCCTCTTTCACCGGCCCAATGCCAACTCCGGCCGTTGCTTACTTGACCCGCACCTTCCGCGCGGAAGCAGGTATCGTCATTTCAGCCTCTCATAACCCTTATTATGACAACGGCATCAAATTCTTCTCCATCGACGGTACAAAGCTGCCTGACGATGTTGAAGAAGCCATTGAAGCCGAAATGGATAAGCCGCTGACCTGCGTTGAGTCGGCAGAGCTGGGTAAAGCCAGCCGCATTGTGGATGCCGCTGGCCGCTACATTGAATTCTGCAAAGGCACATTCCCAAGCGAACTGAGCCTGAATGGCCTGAAAATCGTGGTTGACTGCGCAAACGGCGCGACCTACCACATTGC
Organism: Ewingella sp. CoE-038-23; assembly: GCF_040419245.1. Lineage (NCBI taxonomy): Bacteria > Pseudomonadati > Pseudomonadota > Gammaproteobacteria > Enterobacterales > Yersiniaceae > Ewingella > Ewingella docleensis. The sequence continues at coordinate 164,054 of NZ_JAZHOH010000001.1, forward strand.
GCCAAGCGTGATGCGCGAGTTAGGCGCGAAAGTGATCGCTATCGGCTGCGAACCCGATGGGATGAATATCAACGAAAAATGCGGCGCGACGGATGTTCGTCTGCTGCAAGAGCGCGTTCTGGCTGAAAAGGCCGATGTCGGTCTGGCCTTTGATGGCGACGGCGACCGTATCATCATGGTTGACCATGAAGGCAATAAGGTCGATGGCGACCAGATCATGTATATCATTGCGCGCGAAGGTCTGCGCCAGGGCCAGCTGAAAGGCGGCGTGGTGGGCACCTTGATGAGTAACATGGGTCTTGAGCTGGCATTGAAACAGCTAGGTATTCCATTCACTCGCGCCAAAGTTGGCGACCGCTACGTTCTTGAGAAGATGAAAGAGAAGGGCTGGAGCATTGGCGCCGAAAACTCAGGCCATGTGATCCTGTTAGACAAAACCACCACCGGTGACGGTATTGTGGCCGGTCTGCAAGTGCTGACCGCCATGGCGCGTAACCACATGAGTCTGCATGACCTGTGCAGCGGCATGAAATTACTGCCACAGGTGCTGGTCAATGTTCGCTTTGCGGGTACCCATGACCCGCTGGAAACTGAAGAAGTGAAAACCATTACTGCTGAGGTTGAAAAACAGCTGGCAGGGCGGGGCCGAGTATTACTGCGTAAATCAGGTACTGAGCCGTTAATTCGCGTTATGGTGGAAGGTGAAGACGGCGCGTTAGTAGAAATGCTGGCTAACCGAATTGCTGATGCCGTAAAAGCGTCAAAGCCATAATTGAGTAACAGCACTGATTCTTAAAATAATTTGGGCCTTTTTTGAGCATGAAAAAGGCCCGAAATTTTTCTGACGCACAGACTTTGACAGCTTTTGACGTTTTTTTCCGCAAACGAACAATCCTCGTCAAATTGCCCTTGCGTCCCCATACACCTTTGGTTAGTATTCACACCCGCTTCAGTGGGTCATTGAAATCCACTAAATTGGTGAGAAGCATTTAGCATGCGGTGAACCCGCAAGGATACAGGTACTACTATGTACGAAGCTCTTCTGGTGATTTTCCTTCTCGTAGCAATCGGCCTGGTGGCTATGGTTATGCTGCAACAAGGTAAAGGTGCTGATATGGGAGCCTCTTTCGGAGCAGGTGCTTCTGGCACATTGTTCGGTTCGAGTGGTTCCGGTAACTTCATGACCCGTACGACAGCTATTTTAGCGGCGCTTTTCTTCGTTATTAGCTTGATCTTGGGCAACATGAGTACCCATAAGGGCCAGCAAGGTAGTGAGTGGGAGAACTTAGGTCAGCCAGCGAAAACTGAGCAGACGACAACTGCACCAGCGGCTCCTGCAGCGCCTAACAGTGATGTTCCTCATTAATCTGTAGATTAAATGTTATTGCTCTTATAAAGAAGTGGAAGTAAGCTTTTCAATCAATGGCTTATGCTTGGACAGTAGAAGCGATTGTGAAAAATAAGTGCCGAGGTGGTGGAATTGGTAGACACGCTACCTTGAGGTGGTAGTGCCCGAATGGGCTTACGGGTTCAAGTCCCGTCCTCGGTACCAATCTTTGTGATAACTTGCTTTTAAGCGGTTATCGGCGTAGTATTTGCCACGTTTTCGGACGCGGGGTGGAGCAGCCTGGTAGCTCGTCGGGCTCATAACCCGAAGGTCGTCGGTTCAAATCCGGCCCCCGCAACCACTTTCCCTAAGTGTTTATTTCAAATAGACTTTCAGTTTCCTCCTGTTATGTTCTGCAGTTTCAATTTGAAATAACACTTTCGAAAGTTGCGCCGAAGTCGCTTTTCGGCGAACAGGGTCCAGTTTCATAAAGCCCCGATTTATCGGGGTTTTTTGTTATTTGGCAGCAGAATCACTGGGCTATTAGGCCCTTTTTTTATGTCTTGGGGGTGGGCTTGTCCACATTAGAACAAAAATTAACAGAGATGATTTCAGCACCGGTTGAAGCATTGGGCTTCGAGCTGGTAGGCATCGAGTTCGTAAGAGCTCGCCAATCGACGCTACGCATCTATATTGATAGTGAAGACGGGATCACAGTTGATAATTGTGCTGATGTCAGCCACCAGGTTAGCGCCGTGTTGGATGTCGAAGACCCCGTCACTGTTGCATACAACCTGGAAGTTTCCTCTCCCGGTCTCGATCGCCCTATGTTTACCGCTGAACATTACCAACGTTTTCTCGGTGACGAGGTGAGTCTGGTACTGCGGATGGCTATGCAGAACCGTCGCAAATGGCAGGGAATTATTAAGGCTGTCGAAGGCGAAATGATCACGGTTACTGTGGAAGGCAAAGATGAAGTGTTCGCGCTGAGCAATATCCAGAAAGCGAACCTGGTACCCCACTTTTAAAGTTTGGATGAGGCAACTAGGATGAACAAAGAAATTCTGGCTGTTGTAGAAGCGGTTTCTAATGAAAAATCACTCCCGCGCGAGAAGATTTTTGAAGCGCTGGAAACTGCGTTATCGACAGCGACTAAGAAAAAGTACGAACAAGAAATTGAAGTCCGCGTCACCATCGATCGTAAAACCGGTGACTTTGACACCTTCCGCCGTTGGGTTGCTGTTGACGAAGTTACGCAACCAACGCGTGAAATCACCCTTGAAGCTGCCCAATACGAAGACCCTTCTATTGAATTAGGCGGTTACATCGAAGATCAGATTGAGTCTGTCACCTTCGACCGTATTACAACTCAGACCGCGAAACAGGTTATCGTACAAAAAGTACGTGAAGCTGAACGTGCGATGGTGGTTGAGCAGTTCCGCGAACAGCAAGGCGAAATCGTTACTGGCGTGGTTAAGAAAGTTAACCGTGATAGCATCGCTCTCGATTTAGGCAGTAATGCTGAAGCCGTTATCCTGCGCGAAGACATGCTTCCACGCGAAAACTTCCGCTCTGGCGACCGTATTCGTGGCGTGCTGTATGACGTCCGCCCAGAAGCACGCGGCGCACAGCTGTTCGTCAGCCGTTCTCGTAATGAGATGTTGATCGAACTGTTCCGCATCGAAGTACCAGAAATTGGTGAAGAGCTGATTGAAATTAAAGCAGCAGCTCGTGACCCAGGCTCTCGTGCCAAAATTGCCGTTAAAACCAACGACAAACGCATTGACCCAGTGGGTGCATGTGTTGGTATGCGCGGTGCTCGCGTGCAGGCCGTGTCTAGCGAATTAGGCGGCGAGCGTATCGATATCGTATTATGGGACGACAACCCTGCCCAGTTCGTTATCAATGCTATGGCGCCTGCCGATGTTGCTTCCATCGTGGTTGACGAAGACAAACACACTATGGATGTCGCTGTTGAAGCCAGCAATCTGGCTCAGGCGATTGGTCGTAATGGCCAAAACGTACGTTTAGCCTCTCAACTGAGCGGTTGGGAACTGAACGTTATGACTGCGGATGACCTGCAAGCCAAACATCAGGCTGAGGCTCATGCCGCGATTGAAACTTTCACCAAATATCTGGCTATCGACGAAGATTTCGCCACTGTCTTGGTAGAAGAAGGTTTCTCAACGCTCGAAGAATTGGCCTATGTGCCAATGAAAGAATTGCTAGAAATCGATGGCCTGGATGAAGACACGGTAGATGCTCTGCGCGAACGTGCGAAAGAAGCATTAACTACACTGGCTTTAGCTCAGGAAGAAAGTCTCGGCGACAATAAGCCTGCAGAAGATTTGCTGAACCTGGCGGGTCTGGAACGTAGCATGGCATTTAAACTGGCTGCACATGGGGTTTGTACGCTGGAAGATCTTGCCGAGCAGGGTGTCGACGATCTAGCGGATATTGAAGGTCTTAGTGACGAACAGGCTGGTGAACTTATCATGGCCGCGCGCAATATCTGCTGGTTTGGCGACAATGCGTAATAAACTGTAGCAGGAAGGAACAGCATGACAGATGTAACCGTAAAATCGCTGGCAGCAGAGATTCAAACTCCGGTTGATCGCCTGGTACAGCAATTTGCTGATGCAGGGATCGACAAGTCTGAAGCTGACTCTGTCACCCAGCAAGAAAAAGAGACATTATTGGCGCACTTGAACCGTGGAAACGGCAGTGCTCCAAACAAACTGACCTTACAACGCAAAACGCGTAGTACACTGAACATTCCGAGCACCGGCGGAAAGAGTAAATCGGTGCAAATCGAAGTCCGCAAGAAACGCACTTATGTAAAACGTGATATGACCGAAGCTGAACAAGCCCAGGCCGAAGCGGAAGAGCAGGCGAAGCGTGAAGCGGAAGAACAGGCACAGCGTGCAGCAGCAGAGCAAGCCCAGCGCGAAGCTCAAGAAAAAGCGAAGCGCGCCGCCGAAGAGCAAGCCAAACGTGAGGCCGCTGAAAAAGCTAAGCGCGACGCAGCGGAAAAAGACAAAGTGACAAATCAACATACCGACGAAGTAACCAAACCAGCTCAGGCAGATAAAGCACGCCGTGAAGCTGAAGCCGCAGAGCTGAAACGCAAAACGGAAGAAGAAGCCCAGCGTAAGATCGAAGAAAACGCGAAACGCGTTGCTGAAGAGGCCCGTAAAATGGCTGACTCTGGCGTCTGGACTGAAGTTGTTGCGCCAAGCGAATCCGAATCCGCTGACTATCATGTCACCACTTCTACCCACGCTCGTGCAGCTGAAGACGAAAATGACGCCAAGGTTGAAGGCGATCGTCGCAGCCGTACTCGCGGTGGCAAAGCGACCAAGCAGAAGAAAGGCAATAAACTGTCTGAATCTAAAGCAGACCGCGAAGAAGCGCGCGCTGTAGGTCGTAATGGTAAAGGCAAACGTAAGCCAAGCACGCTGCAACAGAGCTTCAATAAGCCAGTTGTTGCTGTAAACCGTGACGTTGTGCTGGGTGAAACCATCACCGTTGCTGAGCTGGCGAACAAAATGGCTGTTAAAGGCTCTCAGGTCATCAAAACGATGATGAAGCTGGGCGCGATGGCGACCATCAACCAGGTTATCGATCAGGAAACTGCTCAGCTGGTTGCTGAAGAAATGGGCCATAAAGTTATCCTGCGTCGTGAAAACGAGCTGGAAGAAGCGCTGATGAGCGACCGTGACACAGGTGCGTCAGCAGCTGCTGAGCCACGTGCTCCAGTTGTGACCATCATGGGCCACGTTGACCACGGTAAAACCTCTCTGCTTGACTACATTCGTTCAACGAAAGTCGCAGCGGGCGAAGCCGGCGGTATTACGCAGCACATCGGTGCTTATCACGTTGAAACTGAAAACGGCATGATCACCTTCCTGGATACTCCAGGACACGCCGCATTTACCTCAATGCGTGCTCGTGGTGCTCAGGCAACGGATATCGTGGTTCTGGTTGTTTCTGCAGATGATGGCGTAATGCCACAAACCATCGAAGCTGTTCAGCATGCGAAAGCCGCTGGCGTGCCAATCGTGGTTGCAGTAAACAAAATTGATAAACCAGAAGCGGATCCAGATCGCGTTCGCACCGAACTGTCTCAGTACGGCGTTATGCCAGAAGAGTGGGGCGGCGAGTCTCAGTTCGTACACGTTTCTGCGAAAGCAGGTACAGGTATCGACGAACTGCTGGACGCTATCCTGCTGCAAGCCGAAGTTCTTGAACTGAAAGCAGTTCGCAGCGGTATGGCAAGCGGTGTGGTTATCGAATCCTTCCTGGATAAAGGCCGTGGCCCAGTGGCGACTGTCCTAGTTCAAGAGGGTACGCTGAACAAGGGTGATATCATCCTGTGTGGCTTCGAATACGGCCGTGTTCGTGCAATGCGTGATGAGTTGGGCCGTGACATTTCGTCTGCGGGTCCTTCTATCCCTGTGGAAGTGCTGGGTCTGTCTAGCGTTCCTGCTGCCGGTGACGAAGTGACTGTTGTACGTGACGAGAAGAAAGCCCGTGAAGTTGCCCTGTATCGTCAAGGTAAGTTCCGTGAAGTTAAACTGGCTCGCCAGCAGAAATCTAAACTGGAAAACATGTTTGCGAACATGACTGAAGGCGAAGTTTCTGAACTGAACATCGTTCTGAAGTCTGACGTACAAGGTTCTTGTGAAGCGATTTCTGACGCGCTGCAAAATCTGTCTACCGACGAAGTGAAAGTTAAGATTGTTGGTATGGGCGTAGGTGGTATCACCGAAACCGACGCAACGCTGGCTGCCGCTTCTAACGCTATCATCCTTGGCTTCAACGTACGTGCCGATGCATCTGCTCGCCGTGTCGTAGAAAGCGAAAGTCTGGATCTGCGTTACTACTCCGTCATCTATAACCTGATTGACGAAGTTAAGCAGGCGATGAGCGGTATGTTGGCGCCAGAATACAAACAGCAAATCATTGGTCTGGCTGAAGTTCGTGACGTGTTCAAGTCACCGAAATTTGGCGCAATCGCAGGCTGTATGGTTACTGAAGGTATGATTAAGCGTAACAACCCAATCCGTGTACTACGTGACAACGTGGTTATCTATGAAGGCGAGCTGGAATCCCTGCGCCGCTTCAAAGATGACGTTGCCGAAGTTCGTAACGGCATGGAATGTGGTATCGGCGTGAAGAACTACAACGATGTGCGTACTGGCGATGTGATCGAAGTATTCGAAATCATCGAGATCAAACGTACCATCGCGTAATCTTAGCGATGTCGCTTATATCCAGTTGGGGGGCCTTGAGCCCCCCTCTTTGTCTGGAGATTGTCTGAAGGAGTTTTATCATGGCAAAAGAATTTAGCCGTACCCAACGTGTCTCCCAAGAGATGCAAAAAGAGATCGCCATCATCCTACAGCGCGAAGTCAAAGACCCGCGCGTAGGCATGGCGACCGTTTCTGGCGTTGAAGTGTCTCGTGATCTGGCCTATGCCAAAGTCTTCGTGACCTTTTTAGATGTTTTGACAACAGACAATCACGATCCTGATCGTGTGAAGAATGGCATTAAAGCTTTGCAAGACGCGTCTGGTTTCATCCGCACGTTGATTGGTAAAGCCATGCGTCTGCGTGTTGTTCCAGAGTTAACCTTTGCTTACGACAACTCACTGGTTGAAGGCATGCGTATGTCTAACCTGGTGACGAACGTAGTGAAGAATGACGCTGAGCGTCGTTCTGCTGCAGGTGATGACGAGGAATAACAATGAGTCGCCCACGTCGTCGCGGCCGTGATATTCACGGCGTTCTGTTATTGGATAAGTCCCTTGGTCTGTCCTCTAACGACGCGCTGCAAAAAGTAAAACGTTTGTATAACGCCAACCGTGCAGGCCATACCGGTGCGTTAGACCCACTGGCTACCGGTATGCTGCCGCTGTGTTTAGGGGAAGCGACCAAGTTCTCGCGTTTCCTTCTGGACTCAGACAAGCGTTATCGCGTGATTGCCCGCATGGGGCAGCGCACCGATACTTCTGATGCCGAAGGTCAAATTATCTCCGAGCGCGATGTCACCTTTAACCAACAGCAGTTGGATGAGGCGTTGGACAGCTTCCGCGGCGAAACTCAGCAAATCCCTTCTATGTATTCCGCATTGAAATACGAGGGGAAGAAGCTCTATGAATATGCCCGTCAGGGGATTGAAGTTCCTCGCGAATCTCGCCCGATTAACGTCTATGAACTGAAGTTCATTCGTTGGGAAGGCTTTGAGGTTGAGCTTGAGATCCACTGTTCCAAAGGCACTTATATCCGCACTATCGTTGACGATTTGGGTGAAAAGCTAGGCTGTGGCGCGCACGTGACTTACCTGCGTCGCTTGCAGGTGGCGACTTATCCTTTCGAACGCATGGTGACGATGGAACAGCTGCATGCGCTGATCGCTCAGGCGGAAGCCGAAGGCATTGAACCGCGCCTGTTACTGGACCCTCTATTATTGCCGATGGACAGCGCCTGTGAAGATTTCCCTGAAGTAAACCTTTTGCCAGTTGTGGCGGGATACGTGAAGCAGGGGCAACCCGTACAGGCTTCCGGCGCCCCGACGTCAGGCATGGTGCGCATCACCGAAGGCGAAGAACGTAAGTTCATTGGCGTCGGTGAAATTGACGATGATGGCCGCATTGCGCCGCGTCGTTTGGTGGTTGAATACACCGAGTAAGCCCTTTCTGCTCACCTTGCGATCGTATTATGCAAAGAGTAGAATAGCGCAGCTTATGCATTGGGTAGCTGAATTAGAGATCGGCACCCGTATTAATTATCTATAATATTTTGGAGTATGATTATGTCTCTAAGCGTTGAAGCTAAAGCTCAAATCGTTGCAGACTTTGGTCGTGGCACTAACGACAGTGGTTCTACCGAAGTTCAGGTTGCTCTGCTGACTGCTCAAATTAACCATCTGCAAGGTCACTTTGCAGAGCACAAAAAAGATCACCACAGCCGTCGTGGTCTGCTGCGTATGGTTTCTCAGCGTCGTAAACTGCTGGACTACCTGAAGCGTAAAGATGTAGCACGTTACACCAGCCTGATCGAGCGTCTGGGTCTGCGTCGCTAATCAAGCGAGTTTCAGTGTAAAGGGGCCTATAGGCCCCTTTATTCTAGGAAGCGACAGCAAATCAGGTTACTGTATGGCTGTTGTTTCTGTAGTACTTTTAAGAACATGAACTTCCGTTACAGATGTTTTCGCGCGGCTAATGAGAGACTTTATTGCCACTTTGTCAGGTATATAAGGATTGTCATTAGTCGCGAGAATGTAGTGAGAAGCTCAGATATTTATCGGCGTGAACTGCTGTCATAACAGCTGCGCGCCACAAAAAAGGATATTACATTGCTTAATCCGACTATTCGTAAATTCCAATACGGTCAACATACCGTAACGCTTGAAACCGGTATGATGGCTCGTCAAGCGACAGCCGCAGTTATGGTTAGCATGGACGACACCGCAGTATTCGTTACTGTTGTTGGCCAAAAGAAAGCAAAACCAGGTCAGAGCTTCTTCCCACTGACCGTAAACTATCAGGAGCGTACTTACGCTGCTGGCCGTATCCCGGGTAGCTTCTTCCGTCGTGAAGGCCGCCCAAGTGAAGGCGAAACGCTGACTTCACGTCTGATTGACCGTCCAATTCGTCCACTGTTCCCAGATAGCTTCCTGAATGAAGTTCAGGTTATTGCTACCGTGGTTTCTCTGAACCCACAGGTGAACCCAGATATCGTTGCGATGATTGGTGCTTCTGCTGCACTGAGCCTGTCTGGTATTCCATTCAATGGCCCAATCGGTGCTGCACGCGTTGGTTACATCAATGACCAATACGTTCTGAACCCAACCGCTGACGAACTGAAAACCAGCCGCCTGGACTTGGTGGTTGCCGGTACTCAGGGCGCTGTGCTGATGGTTGAATCTGAAGCTGAAGTATTGAGCGAAGATCAGATGCTGGGCGCAGTCGTGTTCGGTCACGAACAACAACAAATCGTTATCGACAACATCAACTCTTTAGTTGCTGAAGTGGGTAAAGAGAAGTGGGATTGGCAGCCAGAAGTCGTGAATGCAGAACTGCACGCACGCGTTGCTGCTCTGTCCGAAGCTCGTCTGGGTGATGCTTACCTGATCACTGAGAAACAAGAGCGTTACACTCAGATCAACACCATCAAAGCTGAAGTTGTGCAGACTCTGCAAGCTGAAGATGAGACTCTGGACGCTGGCGAAATCTCTGATCTGCTGGGCAGCATCGAGAAAAACGTCGTTCGTAGCCGTGTGCTGCGTGGCGAGCCGCGTATTGACGGTCGCGAAAAAGACATGATCCGTGGTCTGGACGTGCGTACTGGCGTTCTGCCTCGTACTCACGGCTCTGCTCTGTTCACCCGTGGTGAAACTCAGGCACTGGTTACTGCAACGCTGGGTACTGCCCGTGATGCACAGAACCTTGACGAGTTGATGGGCGAGAAGACAGATAGCTTCCTGTTCCACTACAATTTCCCTCCATACTCTGTAGGTGAAACCGGTATGGTTGGCTCGCCAAAACGTCGTGAAATTGGTCACGGTCGTCTGGCGAAACGCGGTGTGTTGGCGATGATGCCTAAACCAGAAGACTTCCCGTACACCGTGCGCGTTGTTTCTGAAATCACCGAGTCTAACGGTTCTTCTTCAATGGCTTCCGTTTGTGGCGCTTCTCTGGCACTGATGGACGCAGGTGTACCAATCAAAGCGGCCGTTGCTGGTATCGCGATGGGTCTGGTTAAAGAAGACGAAAACTTTGTGGTTCTGTCTGACATTCTGGGTGACGAAGATCACCTGGGCGACATGGACTTCAAAGTGGCCGGTAGCCGTGACGGTATTACCGCACTGCAGATGGACATCAAAATTGAAGGTATTACCCGCGAAATCATGCAGGTTGCTCTGAACCAAGCTAAGGGTGCGCGTCTGCACATTCTGGGCGTGATGGAACAGGCTATCAGCACGCCGCGCGGTGATATTTCTCAGTTCGCACCACGCATCCACACCATCAAGATCAGCCCAGATAAAATCAAGGACGTGATCGGTAAAGGTGGTTCAGTGATCCGTGCGCTGACTGAAGAAACCGGCACTACCATTGAAATTGAAGATGATGGTACAGTTAAAATCGCTGCGACCGACGGTGAGAAAGCGAAATACGCTATCCGTCGTATCGAAGAGATCACTGCTGAAATCGAAGTTGGCCGTATCTACCAAGGTAAAGTTACCCGTATCGTAGATTTCGGTGCCTTCGTGGCTATCGGCGGCGGTAAAGAAGGTCTGGTCCACATCTCTCAAATAGCTGATAAGCGTGTTGAGAAAGTGACTGACTATCTGCAGATGGGTCAAGAAGTTCCAGTTAAAGTTCTGGAAGTTGACCGTCAGGGCCGCGTTCGCTTGAGCATCAAAGAAGCGACTACGCCAAGCTCGGATGAAACTGCAGAGCCTTCAGCTGAGTAATATCTGTAACATTTGTTTTACAGCTCTCTGTCTATAAGGCAGAGAGCTGCTCGTATCATGAGCGCAGGATGCACTTGTGTTAAGCAGGCGGATGACAGGATGTTAATCCAATGTTTGTCTTCGGGAGTGGAAATGAAGCCTTTCTTGCGCTGGTGTTATGTTGCGACAGCACTTATGTTGGCAGGATGCAGCAACCATGATTGGCGTAAAAATGAAGTTCTGGCGATTCCGTTGCAGCCTACGTTGCAGCAGGAAGTCATATTGGCGCGCATGGAACAAATTCTTGCCAGCCGGGCTTTGACAGACGATGAACGCGCACAGCTGTTATATGAGCGCGGTGTACTGTATGATAGCCTTGGACTTAGAGCGTTAGCGCGAAATGATTTTTCACAAGCGCTGTCTATTCGTCCTGATATGCCAGAAGTTTTCAACTACCTGGGGATTTACCTAACGCAGGCAGGCAATTTTGATGCTGCCTATGAAGCGTTTGATTCTGTACTAGAGCTTGATCCAACTTACAACTACGCGCGTTTGAACCGAGGTATCGCACTGTATTACGGTGGCCGATTCTCGTTAGCGCAGGATGATCTGCAGGCGTTTTATCGAGACGATCCAAATGATCCCTTCCGTTCGTTATGGCTTTATCTTGCGGAGCGAGAAATCAATCCGAAGAATGCCGACGTAGCATTGCAACAGCGTTACGACAAAGCGGACAGAGGGCAATGGGGATGGAATATCGTCGAATTCTACCTGGGTAAGATCAGCGAAAAAACGCTGATGGAACGCCTAAAGGCGGAAGCAACGGATAACACTTCGCTCGCTGAGCATCTCAGTGAAACTGACTTCTATTTAGGTAAGCATTACCTAAGTCTGGGGGACAAGAACAGCGCCTTGGCACTGTTCAAACTGACGGTAGCTAACAACGTTCATAATTTTGTTGAGCACCGCTATGCATTGTTGGAATTGGCGCTATTAGGCCAAGAGCAAGACGACCTATCAGAATCGGACCAGCAATAGCTGACGACACCAATCAGCCTTCTTAACCATGGTTTAACCATTTTTAAGCGCCTTAACGGGCGAGGGTTGCTTTGTTCGTTTTATAATCTAATTTGAGCCGGTTCACACTTTTCAATGAAAATGACAGAAAATTTTCTCGACGAGTTATGTAGACTGGCTGCCATTATTAATGAGGCACGTGTACATGACTACTGAGCTTGAAACCTCTTTTGCTGACCTGGGGCTGTCCGCTCCAATCATTTCTGCCCTTACCGATTTGGGCTACGAAAAACCATCACCAATCCAGGCTGAGTGTATTCCTCACCTGTTGAACGGCCGCGATGTTCTGGGCATGGCTCAGACCGGTTCCGGCAAAACTGCAGCCTTCTCTCTGCCACTGCTGCACAACATTGATGCTTCTTTGAAAGCACCACAAATTCTTGTTTTAGCACCGACTCGCGAACTGGCAGTTCAGGTTGCTGAAGCAATGACCGACTTCTCTAAACACATGCATGGCGTGAACGTTGTTGCCCTTTACGGTGGCCAACGCTATGACGTCCAGCTGCGCGCTCTGCGTCAGGGGCCACAAGTTGTTGTGGGTACCCCAGGTCGCCTGCTGGACCACTTGAAACGCGGTACTCTGAACCTCTCTAACCTGAGCGGTCTGGTACTGGACGAAGCCGATGAAATGCTGCGTATGGGCTTCATCGAAGACGTTGAAACTATCATGGCGCAGATCCCGGCTGAACATCAGACCGCGCTGTTCTCTGCAACCATGCCAGAAGCGATTCGTCGTATTACTCGTCGCTTCATGAAAGATCCACAGGAAGTGCGCATTCAGTCAAGCATCACTACCCGTCCAGACATCAGCCAGAGCTACTGGTCTGTGTATGGCCTGCGTAAGAATGAAGCGCTGGTTCGTTTCCTGGAAGCTGAAGATTTCGACGCAGCCATCATCTTCGTGCGTACCAAAAACGCTACGTTGGAAGTGGCTGAAGCTCTGGAGCGCAGTGGCTACAGCAGCGCAGCGCTGAACGGTGACATGAACCAGGCTCTGCGTGAGCAGACTCTGGAGCGTCTGAAAGATGGCCGTCTGGACATTCTGATCGCAACCGACGTGGCAGCACGTGGTCTTGACGTAGAACGTATCAGCCTGGTTGTTAACTACGACATCCCGATGGACTCTGAGTCTTACGTTCACCGTATCGGCCGTACCGGTCGTGCTGGTCGTGCTGGTCGCGCACTGCTGTTCGTTGAGAACCGCGAACGTCGCCTGCTGCGCAACATCGAACGTACAATGAAGCTGACCATTCCAGAAGTTGAAATTCCAACTGCGGATGTACTGGGTGAGCGTCGTCTGGCTAAGTTCGCCGCTAAAGTTCAGCAGCAGCTGGAAAGCAGCGATCTGGATATGTACCGTGCGCTGTTGGCTAAACTGCAACCCGCTGAAGAGCTGGACATCGAAACGCTGGCCGCAGCACTGCTGAAAATGGCTCAGGGCGAACGTCCACTGATCGTTGCTGCTGATCCAGTGTTCAAAAGCCGTCCGCCACGCCGTGAATTCGACGATCGTAATGATCGCGGTGACCGCCGTGAACGCCCATCTCGCGATGGTGATCGTCCTGCACGTGATGGCGATCGTCCACGTCGTGAGCGTCGTGACGCTGGCGAAATGGAGCTGTACCGTATCGAAGTGGGTCGTGATGACGGTGTTGAAGTTCGTCACATCGTTGGCGCTATCGCTAACGAAGGCGACATCAGCAGCCGTTATATCGGTAACATCAAGCTGTTCTCTTCGCATTCAACGATCGAGTTGCCGAAAGGCATGCCGGGCGAGATCCTGTCTCACTTTACCCGCACTCGTATCCTGAACAAGCCGATGAACATGCAGTTGCTGGGTGATGCACAGCCACAGGCTGCACGTCGTGAACGTCCTGCTGGTGCAGGCGGTGAGCGTCGTGGTAACGGTGCTCCGCGTCCTTTCAACGGTGAACGTCGTGAAGGTGGCCGTGGCCGTCCTTTCAATGGCGAACGTCGTGAAGGCAGCGCACCAGCCGGTGAGCGTCGCGCTCCAAGCCGTGCTCCGCGTCGTACTACTGACGCATAATTTGGCTTATGCTTCGGCAAACGTCAGATAAACAAAAACCAGCCTGCGGGCTGGTTTTTTTATGCGTGCAATATAGGAAGGAAGAAGAGGGCGTTAGCCGATCCGCACTTCTTTCACCAGGTCGCCCTGCAACTGCGAAACAATGTCGAAAGAGTGCAAGCGCGCCTGATGGTCAAAAATCTGGCCATTAATCATCAATTCGTCGGCTTCGGTTTCGCGCAGGATATTTTGCAGGCCGGTGCGGATAGTCTCTTTATTCCCCACCACTGACATGCGCAGTGCCTGATCTACGCCAAAGCGTTCAGACGCCGACCACAGACTTTCAATGTTATCCACCGGCGCTGGCAGTTTGCCCGGATTGCCGCGACGCAGATTGATGAACTGCTGCTGGTTCGAGGTGAACATGCGGCGCGCTTCTTCATCAGTATCGGCCGCGATGGCGTTGATGCACACCATGGCATGCGGCTTTTCAAGCTGCTCTGAAGGTTTGAACTGGCTGCGATAAATCGCCAGCGCCTGATACAGCATGTCTGGTGCGAAGTGGGAGGCGAAGACAAACGGCAAACCTAGTGCTGCAGCCAGTTGTGCGCTATACAGGCTGGAACCCAGTAGCCACAGCGGTACGTGCAGGCCCTGACCCGGCACGGCTTGTACAGGCTGGCCCGGCTGGACATCGCCAAAGTAGTGCTGCAACTCCTGCACGTCGCGCGGGAAATTATCCACATCGCCAGACATATGGCGGCGCAGCGCAATCATCGTGCGCTGGTCAGTGCCCGGCGCACGGCCCAGGCCCAGATCGACACGGTCCGGATAGAGCGTTGCCAAGGTGCCGAACTGCTCGGCAATCACTAAGGGTGAGTGATTGGGCAGCATCACGCCGCCGGAGCCTATACGGATGGTTTTGGTGCCGCCAGCGATAAAGCCAAGCAGTACCGAGGTCGCCGCACTGGCGATACCAATCATGTTGTGGTGCTCGGCCATCCAGTAACGCTTATAGCCAAGCTTTTCAGCGTGTTGCGCTAACTCCAGCGAAGAATGAAAGGCTTGTTTAGGGCTTGAACCTTGAGGTACGGGGGCTAAATCCAGCACGGAAAGGGGAACGGTGTATTTCTCAGACATAGTCGTCGCTCACTCGTTGAGGGCTGAGGGCGAAGCCAATCGCCCGCTAATTATACAGGTCAGTATTACCGAATATGTTTGGGCTGAATACTTGATTTGTGCTCTATGTATTTGGCTTTGGGTGAATGTATTTGGTTTAGTTTATAATTTTAACCAATATGTTGTTTCGTGTTAAAAAAACCAGACCGCACCCCGCTATCATGCGTCCTCTTCATGACCTGAAGACGCAAATAGCAACGGACGACGTTCGATGGAAATGGAAATGCCAATGCTCGAATCTCGAGGGTTCTCGCGCTGAGTTTCACTCTGGCAAATAAAAAGGAAGCTAAAACAATGAGTAAGAGAATGTTATTGACCCTGCTGTTAGTAGCAGTGGCCATTTCGCTGGCGGTACTTTTCCGCGCGGGCAACCAGGACTTATTATTGCAGGGAGAAGTGGACGCGCCGGAGGTGATTGTTGCGTCTAAGGCCAAAGGCCGGGTGATTGAACGCTACGTTGAGCGTGGCGATGATGTGAAAGCCGGGCAGCTGCTGATGTCTCTCGACAGTCCGGAACTGATGGCGCAGTTACGCTCACTGGAGGCGGCACGCGATCAGGCCAAATCACAGCTGGAATTGTCGATTAACGGTACCCGCGAAGAGAGCATCCGCAACCTGAAAGCGACGTTGGGACAGGCGCAAACTGAGTACACCAATGCACGCGACGAGTACAATCGTAATGCCAAAGTGGCCTCCAAAGGCTATGTTTCTGCATCAGATTTAGAGAATTCCCGCCGCGCGCGCGACAGCGCTTATCAGCAAGTATTAGTCGCCAAAGCCAACCTCGATGAAGGCGTTAATGGCGACCGTGCCGAGCAACGCCAAAGCTATGCCGCCCAACTGCGTCAGGCCGAAGAAGACCTGCTGGAAGTGAAAGCCCAAACGGATGACTTACAGGTCAAAGCGCCGGTTGATGGCGAAGTCGGGCCAATCCCGGTGGAAGTGGGGGAGCTGCAAAGTGCTTCCAGCCCGTTGCTCACTCTGCTGCGCTTGCCGGACGCCTATTTCGTTTTCAACCTGCGTGAAGACATCCTCGCCGGGATACATAAAGGCGACAAAATCAGAATTCGCGTTCCCGCGCTCAATAACCAAGAAGTGGAAGCCGAGGTGCGTTACATCGCGCCACTGGGGGATTACGCCACCAAGCGCGCCACCCGCGCCACTGGCGACTTTGACCTGAAAACCTTTGAAGTTCGGCTCTATCCGCTGCAAAAAGTGCCTAACATGCGCCAAGGCATGAGCGCGCTGTGGAACTGGAAAGAGTAGTGGCAATGTACCGGGTAAAAGCCGGCTGGCGCTGTTTCTCTCGCTCGTTCAACCGTGAAACGCGCGACGCCTTTCGCAAGCCGGTGATCCACTGGCTGGGTTGGATATTCCCTTTACTGCTGTTCATCCTGATCAGCAGTAACTTCTCCGAGGGTACCTTGCTGAACCTGCCGGTGTCAGTGGTGGATAACGACCACAGCACGCTGTCCAAAACGCTGATCCGCAAGATGGACGCCGGTTCGCACGCCCACGTGCAGACTTTTGACGGTGGGTTGCAGGAGGCTGAGCATCGGCTGCGCACCGCGCAGGATTACGCCTTGCTCTACATTCCGCCTGACTTTGAGGCCGACGCGCTGGAAGGCAAACAGCCAAGCGTGGTGCTCTATTACAATGCGCTGTTTTACGGCGCCGGGCTTTACTCCACGCAGGACTTCAGCGGTTTAATCACTGAATTAAATAGTCAATATCGGGCGATTCTGGCCAATGAAATGGGCAAAACCATGCCGCCGCTGGCGAGCGTGGAGCTGCTGTATGGCAGCCTGTTTAACGCCAGCGGCAGCTACATTTACTACCAGCAGTTTGCGGCGATGATCCACCTGATTCAGCTATTTACCGTGACGTGCATGATTTACGTGATGGCGCGCAGCCAGTCCCTGCTGGGCGCGCCGTCTTTTACCTTTGCGCTGTTGGGCAAACTCGCGCCTTATACCCTGTGTTTCACCACGCTGTTGCTGGTGGAAATCGCCATGCTGGTGGGTTTTTTTGACGCGAGGGTCAGTGGCAATCCGCTGTTTATGGTGTTGATTAGCTTCTTCTATGTGATTGCCGCCCAAAGCATCGGGCTACTGCTGTTCACCTTCACCAGCACCACGATCACCGCCTATACCCTGATGGGGATTTTCGTCAGTATCGCGCTGACTTTCTCGGGCATGGCGGTGCCGGAGCTGTCCATGCCACTAGTGGCGCGGATCATCTCGAATATTGAGCCGCTGACCCACGCCCTGTACGCGATGTTTGACATTTTCCTGCGGCAGGTGCCAGCCAGCGCTATCTTCAGCGTGTGCGCCATTTTGCTGATTTACCCGCTGATCACTGGATTACTGGTGCATAAGCGATTGTACCTGCGCCTTAAGAAGCAGGAGCCAGGAAAATGACGCTACGCCAATGGCTTACCACTTACTGGAAGACCTTCGTTAAAGTCCTGACCGGCATGCTCGACAAGCCGATGTGGATGATGTTGCTGATTTCGCTGTGCGTGATGAGCACGGTTTACGCCAATCGCACGGTGTGGGATTTGCCGGTGGCGGTGGTCGATCAGGACCACAGCACGGCCAGCCGGATGCTTATCCGCCAACTTGATGCTACCTCGAAAATCAAGATGAACAGCTATGACAGCGTGGATCAGGCCGAGAAGGATCTGGCGTGGCGCAAACTGTTCGCGGTGATCATCATGCCGGTCGATCTGGAGAAAAAGATCCTCGCCGGCAGCGACGTGGTGATCCCGGTGTACGGCGATGCCACCAACCGTCTGGCGAACGGCCAGATCCAGCAGGACGTGGTGGCGGCCTACCAGTCGATTTTGACCCAGTACAACACCGAATTGTTGATGCGTAGCGGCTTCAACAGTAAGCAGGCCAATGTGCTGCTGACGCCAATCGTCGGCCAGACGCTGGACCTGTTTAACCCCGGCATCAGCTTCGCGGCCATCATCTTCCCCGGCCTGCTGGTGATGTTGCTGCAACACTCCTTGCTGATCGCCAGCGTGCGGGTGAATATCACCCTCAATAGCGCGCCCGACGGCAAGCCTGCCATCCCGGTTTTCCTCGGCGGGCTGACGGCGCTAATCCCCATCTGGCTGTTCCTGTCCATCGTGCTGTTTGTACTCTGGCCTTGGATCTTGGGGTATCGGCAGACGGCGACCATTCCCGAAATCATCATGCTGACCTTCCCGTTCCTGCTGGCGGTGCTCGGGCTGGGTAAACTGGTGACCGAATGTCTGCGCAGCGTGGAGATGATCTACCTGACGCTCTCTTTCATCACCATGCCGGTGTTCTACATTTCGGGGACCATTTGGCCGTTACAGGCTATGCCGACTTGGGTGCGGGGCGTGTCATCCATGCTGCCGTCCACCTGGGCCACCAAGGCGATTGCGGGGGTCAACCAGATGGGGCTGCCGTTCAAAGAGGTGGGCGGCGATATGCTGATGCTGCTGCTTCTCGGCGCGATTTATACCATTTTGGGTATTGGCTTGGGTATTTTGCGAGACAGCGGGCGGCTGCGTGGCCTGCTGCATCGCAAGAAACCGCTAAAGAATGATTAAGGGATGAAGCGTGGAGAACAGGCGCAGTCGCTGCGCCTGTTTTGGCTTTATTGCACTAATTCCAGCCCGGCGACGCGCTGCCAGTAGCCGTTACAGTCGGCTTTATCCTGCAACTCCAGCGCCGATAGCCCCTGTTCATTGCGGCGGAACTGCTCGAGCACCTGCAAGGTTTGCAGGCTTTCCGGCGACAATCTGACAATATCCACCAAGCCCTGCATTGATGTTTGCTCATTGCCGAGGTTGTAGCAATAGCCGCTTTGGGTCTGAATGCCGTTGAGCACGAACACCTGCTGGTTCTCCTGCGACAGCACTTTGCGGCCCTGCGGATACTTGATGCAGCAGGTTTCACAATCATCCTTGGCCCGATCTTCCGAGCGCGCGGTAAAGCAGCGCGCCGAGTAGGCCAGCGGCAAGTGGCCGTAGGAGAGCACTTCCACCTCGAACTTGCCGCCAATCCCCATGTCCTGACACTGATTGAGCAAGTTCACCAGCCAGTCGCGAGAAAGCTCCACCGGCATGCACCAGCGCGTCATGCCCTGTTGATGCAGAATTTTCAGAGTGGCGGCGTTGTAGCAGTTCAGCGCGTGGCCGGCGACAAACGGCAGTTTGCGCTCCGCGGCCATGTTCACCGCGCCAAAATCGTTGGCTTCCAGCAGAAACTCGCCGTTTTCCACGTAGCGTTTCAACTCGTTCAGTTCCGACGGCGCTTGCAGCAGCGCGAGGGTTGAAAGCACCACCTGTTTGCCGCTGGCGGCGAGCTGGCGGGCGATTTCCAGCCAGTCATTGACCTTCATCTCGCGGCGTTTGGTACAGACATTTTCGCCGAGATAGATGATATCGGCGCTGCTGCTGGCGGCGGCCTGATAAAACGCCTCAACGTCCTGCTTCGTCCAGTAATAAAGGATGGCGCCTAAAGAGTATTTCATCGTTTCCCCTGCCATTATTGCCACTTGCGGTGGTAGGCACCGAGCGTGGTTTGGGTGCCTTCTGACATTGAACCTAGCTGCGTCATCCACTGAGTATCCGTGGTGAACGCCTGCGGATTGGCCGCACAGCGATCAATAGCGGCGCGCCAGACGCGGGTTACTTCGCTGACATAGGCCGGGCTGCGCTGACGCCCCTCGATTTTCACCGACGCGATATTGGCGGCAAACAGCTCAGGCAGCAGCTCCAGCGTATTCAGGCTGGTGGGCTCTTCCAGCGCGTGGTACTTCGCGCCGTCCACCAGATAGCGCCCCTTGCACAGCGTCGGATATCCGGCGTTTTCGCCTTCGTCATAGCGGTCAATCAGCACATTGTTGAGGCGCGACTCCATGCCCTGTGCCGTCTGCTGCCAGCGAACAAAACGCGCGGGAGAGCAGGCACCCACGGTGTTTGGCGACTCGCCGGTCAGATAGGAGGAGAGGTAGCAGCGGCCTTCCGCCATGATGCACAGGCTGCCAAAGGCGAACACCTCCAGCGGCACAACGCTGGTACGCGATAGCTGGCGGACCTGATGCATCGACAGCACGCGGGGAAGCACCACGCGGGCAACATCAAAATTGCGCTGATAAAATTTAATGGCTTCATCGTTGGTGGCCGAAGCCTGAACCGACACGTGGCGCTCAACCTGCGGATAGCGTTTGGTGGCATAATCGAGCATCGCGATATCGGCCAGGATCAGCGCGTCGGCGCCCAGCTGCGCGGCCATGTCGACGGCGCGCTCCCAGCGCTCAAAGCCGTCAGGGTGGGCGAAGGTGTTAATGGCGATATGCAGCTTGCGGCGGTGGCGATGTACGTAATTTGCCGCCTCCTGCAATTTCTTCTCAGTAAAGTTCAGACCGGCAAAATGGCGGGCATTGGTATCGTCTTTCAGGCCGATATAGACCGCGTCGGCACCCTGATCAATGGCCGCTTTCAACGCGGGCAAATTACCCGCCGGGCAAAGTAGCTCCATGGTTTATTCCTGACTTTAGCCGGTAAAACTGCGCCGGTAAGAATGAAAGAGGGAGGCTCGCTGACGTAAAGCCTTCATCAGAGAGCATTTTACTGGGGACCTATTTTAGAGAAGGCGGACGCGCAGTATTTTGATTTGAGGCAGTTTATACCCGGTTGGAGCCGACTCGGGGCGAGGGTGGTTGTGCGCGCTTTCTTTCTGTTGCAGTATTTATTGATGCAGGACGCGGTACTGAATAGGCGATGTGGCAAAATAGGGCCCATCTCTTGAGCAAATCAGTGTCCAACGTTACTTAAAGGAGTGGTGCCAGTGTTGCAAAAACTACGAGCACGTATGGTGCGTCAGGGGCCGTCATTACTAAGTTTGCCGGTAAAATTCACGCCTTTCGCCGTACAGCGGCAGGTTTTGCAACAGGTACTTAGCTGGCAATTCCGGCAGGCGCTGGCCGAGGGCGATTTGGATTTTCTCGAAGATCGCTGGTTAAAAATCGAAGTCAGCGATCTTGGTCTAAGCTGGCTGATGTCAGTTGAAGATAGCAAGCTGGTGATTAGCGAGCAGGGCGAGGCGGATGTCAGTTTTAGCGGCAATGCTAACGATTTGGTACTGATCGCCGCGCGCAAGCAAGACCCTGATACGCTGTTCTTCCAGCGCCGGTTGCGTATCGAAGGAGATACGGAACTCGGGCTGTACGTCAAAAATCTGATGGACGCCGTCGATCTGGACAGCATGCCTTTGCTGCTGAAAAGCGGCTTAATGCGCCTGGCAGACTTCATTGAAGCAGGTTTACAAGAGGACCGCGAGCCTGGCGCTCCGGTAGTGCAAACATGTTAATTCGTACCGAAATACCGATTGATGCCGCCGGCATAGACCGTTTATTGCGCGAAGCTTTCAAGCGCGACGACGAAGCAGACTTGGTCAGAGAGCTGCGCGAAGACGGTTTGCTAACCCTCGGCGTGGTTGCCACCGATGACGAAGGTCAGGTGGTCGGCTACGTGGCTTTCAGCCCGGTTGATATCAAAGGAGAAGACCGTAATTGGGTCTCTCTGGCACCGTTGGCAGTCGATGAATCACTGCGCGGGCAGGGCTTTGGCGAAAAGCTGGTGTACGAAGGTTTGGACTCACTCAATGAGTTCGGCTACGCCGCCGTGGTGGTGCTGGGCGATCCTAACTACTATCAGCGTTTCGGCTTTAAACCCGCAGCCCAGCACGACCTGCACTGCCGCTGGTCAGGCACGGAAGCCACTTTCCAGCTCTACACCCTGAGTGATGACGCCCTCAACGATGCCCACGGCGAAGTGACTTTCCCGGCGGCGTTTAATCGTTTTTGAGTCTGCGTTTCGCCTTCTCTTCTCTGAGGAGAAGGCGGCTATAGCTCAACAATCCAAATAACTCTCCAAACTCCCCGGCTGTTCTTTCACCAGTTTCTCTTTCTGCGCTTTCGTCAGTTTCTTCACTTTTAGTTCAAGCTTTGAGGCCAGTGAGCGATCTCCGGCGGCGCAGTGGAACACTAATTCTAGTTCGCCTTTACCGCGCAGCGCTTTGGCGCCTTTACCCGACTGATGCTGGGTCAGGCGGCGTTCGACTTCGGTGGTGATGCCGGTGTAAAGCATGCCGGACGGCGTGCGCAGCATGTATAAAAACCAGCGTGATGGCTCGGCAGACTCGGACATTTTGAATGGCAACGCGATGCTATGAATTGAAGTTGAACGGCAAGTTTACCTTATCGCGCCGATAGCGCGCTAAACTGGCGGCAGTTAATTTTGAGGGGCAGTGCATGACTGACGCGACCGATGTAAAACATATCAGCACCTTTCTTGATGACAATCACGTGCTGGCGCTGTGCGCGTTGGCAGATGGGGAGATGTGGAGCGCCAACTGTTTTTACGTGGCGGACACGGAAATCATGACGCTCTATTTCATGACCGAGCTGAAAACCCAACACGGCGCGATGATGGCGAAAAACTCGCAGGTGGTGGGCACCATTGCACCTCAGCCGGAGAGCATTGCGCTGATTCGTGGCATTCAGTATCGCGGCGAGGCGGTGATTCTCTCTGGTGATGAAGAGCAGGCGGCGCGCCAGCGTTACTGCCAGCAGTTCCCCATCGCGGCAACGATGAAAGCCCCCGTCTGGGCGTTAAAACTCAATGAAATCAAGATGACCGACAATGATCTCGGGTTTGGCACCAAGTTGAGATGGCAGCGTAGCGAAAGCTAGATTGGCAGACACCAAAAGGGCCGGTTCCCCCGGCCCTGTGGTTCAAACTATTCAGTCAAACTATCGCATTAGTTTGGCTATTTAGCTGAGTTATGCCGCCAGCACTCTAAGCGACTCGCGGTTAAACGCAGGTAAGTCATCTGGCGTGCGGCTGGTGACCAGCGTGTCGTTATCGACCACCACTTCTTTGTCGAAGAACTCGGCTCCGGCGTTTTTCACATCAACCACCACCGGTTTCACTGTAGTCAGCTTGCGTCCGCGAATGACATCCGCGTTAATCAGCAGCTGTGGCCCGTGGCAAATGGCGAAAATAGGCTTGCCGCTTTTGGCGAATTGGCGAGTAAACTCGACGAAGCGATCGTCGCCGCGCAGAGTATCTGGCGAGTGGCCGCCCGGCAGCAGCAGAGCGTCGAAGTCAGCGACTTTGACATCATCAATAGATTTATCAATGGTGACTTTGGCTTTGCCCTGCTTGCCATGAATGACGTTTCCGGCTTTATGCTCAATGGTGATCACTTGGTGGCCGGCTTTCTTATAGGCTTCCGCTGGCGAGGTGAATTCTGAGTCTTCAAATTCGTCAGTGATTAGGACTGCAATTTTCTTGCTCATCATGTCTCCCGTTGCTTAATGGAAAATGTCTTGATGTATAAAGCTTGGACCCCATGACGGCTGAGGTCAAACCGGATTCGTCCGAGTCTGTTTCTCCATCTGGCTTATAATCAGTCAGTAACAAGATATGTCTGATGGCGCTCCCGCGCAGAAAAGACAACGCTACGCGGCTGAATCGACATAAGGAAATATCATGGCAAAAGTACTTTTGCTGGGGGCCAGCGGGCTGGTGGGGGCGGAGCTGCTCTGCCTGCTTGAGCAAGACTCACGTGTGAGTCGCATTGTTGCCCCGACGCGGCGACCATTGGCCTCACTGAGTAAGCTGGTCAACCCCGTCGGCGATGATATCCCCGCGCTGGTGGCGGACCTGGATGAGCCGATAGACCTTTTTTTCTGCTGCTTAGGCACTACTCGCAAGCAGGCGGGAAGCGCGGCGGCTTTTCGCGAAATCGAATTCAAGATGGTGGTGAACAGCGCCATCGCAGCGCGTAAACTCGGCGCCAGCCATTGCCTGCTGGTCAGTGCCAACGGTGCCAATCTTCATTCGCGTTTAATCTATAACCGCACTAAAGGCGAGATTGAACAGGCGCTGATTGCGCAGAAATGGCCACTGCTGACGCTGGTTCGCCCCTCATTGCTGGTGGGACAGCGCCAGCCTCCGCGCTTACTTGAACAGCTCAGCGCGCCGTTATTCAAGCTGCTGCCCGGCAAATGGAAAGCCATCGATGCCCTCGACGTGGCGAAGGCGATGCAGCAACAGGCATTCAATGCCGGTCTGGGCGGTATCACCGTGCTGGAGTCCAACCAGCTGGCCGCTATCGCCCGTCAATAAAGCCCGTGATATTTACCAACTCAGCGTCTGCCCGTCTCGCGCCGCGATGACGTTTTCCGGCAATGGGTTGCTCTGGAGCCATAAATCCAGCTTGTGGCTGATATGGGTCAGATAGGTTTTGCCCGGTTTTAACTGCTCATGGATAGCCAGCGCCTGATGAACGTCATTGTGATTTTTGTCGGGGATGTCGCGCGGCGGGTGGCTGCAATCCAGCACCATGGCATCCAGTGGGATCTCCTCCAGATATTTTGCCGTCGCCAGCGGCAAACCGGCGGTATCGGTGAGGTAAGCCAGCGTCGCCCGCTCGGTTTTAATCAAATAGCCGAAGGTGATTTTAGAATGATTGAGCGGCAGCGGCGTCAGTTGCAGGTTGCCGAAATTACGGGGGACAAAGGGTTGAAACGGCGGCTGAAAATTCAGAATGCCCGGATGTTTGAACAGGTCGTCACAGCCGTTTTCATCCGGCGGACCATAGACCGGGATCGCATTTCCAACACCCCAGCGCAACGGAAATAACCCCTGAACGTGATCCATATGATAATGTGTAAGCCAAAAACGCTGAATTTCGCCCGCCGCAAACTGTTGGGCTAACTCCGGCAATCCTGCATCAATCAGCGTCACTTCCCCCTGATATTCCAACTTTGCACTGCAAGGCTGACGGCGAAACGCCGGGTCTTTACGCGCCTGTTCACACACGCCGCAGTCGCAGCCAAAAACGGGCACCTGCTGTGCTCCGCCGGTGCCGAGAAAGGTCAATTGCATGCACGGATCCTTTAATGGAGTACTCAAAGGTATTTTTCGACAAAGCTTTCGAGGTTGCGGAAATCAGGCATGCGCGCTCTTAGCGTCTCGTGATCCCAGTTCCACCACTGGCTGCGCTCGATTTTCTCAATCAAGCCGTCGTTAAAACGCATACCAATCTTCTTCGCCGCCACGCCCGCCACGATGGAGTAAGGCTCGACGTCTTTGGTCACCACGGCTGAGGTGCCAATCACCGCGCCATTGCCGACTTTCACGCCCGGCATAATTACCGCGTTGTGGCCGATCCAGACATCATTGCCGACGGTGACGTGATGCTCGCGGCGCCAGTCGAAGAAATTCACGTCATCTTCACCCAAATCATAGGCCGAAGCGCGATAGGTAAAGTGGTGCTGAGCAATGCGATTATAGGTCGGATGGTTGCCCGGATTGATGCGCACATAGGTGGCAATCGAGACAAATTTGCCAATGGTGGCGTAATGAATCTGGTTGTTACCGGCGGTATAGGAGTAGTCGTCGATAGTGGATTCTTCAAAGATGGCGTTATCGGAGATGTGAACGTAGCGCCCGGCACGGGACTTATTCATCACCACGTTTTCGCCAATTTTAGGCTGTGAGAAGTCGATTTCAGCGTTTTGCGGGTTTTCAACAATATCACTCATGGCTCAACCTTCTGGGGAGAAATAGGGTAGAGAAACGCGGTGGAAGGCGCAGCGAGTAGCTGCAACAGTCCTGCCAGCGTCTGTTGTAACTGGCCGTTGTTTTCCAATCTCTGACAATGGGCGGGCATCTGATTGGCGTACTGCGCCGCCCGTTGCAAACGATGCTGGATCTGCTCGCTGTTTTCCCGCCCGCGCTGCTCTAAACGCTGGCGCAAAACGTCTTCGGACACCTGCAAGCAGACTGGGATAAGCCGCTGGCTGTAGCGCTGCATCGCCTGTTCCAGATAAGCACGAGAGCCGTTGATCACCACGTTGCAGCCTTGCTGCATCCAGTGGTCTATCTCAATGCCGATCGCGTAATGGCAACCGTGAGCCTGCCACTCCAGCGCAAACAGGCCGCGCTCGGCTCGCTGGGAAAACTCATGCTGGCTGAGGGCAATATGGTTCTCCGAGCCTGCATTGGCAGGGCGAGTGATGTAGCGATGCGCCACCATCAAATTGGGTGGCAGGTCGTGGCGCAGGGCATCCAGCAGGCTATCCTTGCCTGCTCCCGATGCGCCCATCAAGTAAACGAGTCGGCTCATCAATCATTCCTTTATCAAAACACCTGAATTCCCTGACGCCACACGTTCTTCACATAGTGGTGGTCGGCGTGGGTGCGAGCCAGCACCAAATCGGCGCGTTTTCCTTCAGCGATCACGCCCCGGTCTTGCAGACTCAGCGCGCGGGCCGGGTTACGCGTCACCAGACCAACCGCCTGCGGCAGCGTGAAGCCGTTGCTGTCGTCATTGGCGATACGGAACACGGCGTCGAGCAGGCTGGCCGGGTAGTAGTCAGAAGACAGGATGTCGAGAATACCCAGTGACGCCAGATGATGCGCGGCGACATTGCCAGAATGCGAGCCGCCTCGAACGATATTTGGCGCACCCATCAACACTTGCAGGCCACATGCGTGTGAGGCCCGCGCAGCCTCTTCAGTGGTCGGGAATTCGGCAATCACGCTGCCCAGCGCGCGCGACTCTTCGACGTGCGCGGTGGTGGCGTCATCGTGACTGGCCAGCGCGATGCCCAGATTGCGGCAGTGCTCGGCGATGGCGTAGCGGTTCGGTTTGGCCCAGCGCAGGGAGTTCTGGATTTGATCTTCCTGAAACACCTCCATCTGGTCGTCATTCAGGTTGTATTTGCCCTGATAGTATTCGCGGTACTTTTGCGGCGTGGCGAACTGGCGCTGGCCCGGCGAGTGGTCCATTAGGGAGACCAACGACAGCACTTCGGTGTGCATCAGCTTCTCAAACAGCGGCAGAGTGCTTTCGTGCGGCAGCTCGCAGCGCAGGTGCAGGCGATGCTCGGCGCGGTTCAGGCCCGCCTTGCCGCTGTTGACCACGGCGTCGATCATCTTTTGCAGGTTTTCCAGACGATGGCCACCGTCGCGCACGTCTCCCACCGCCACCGCGTCGAGCACGGTGGTAATGCCGCTGGCGACCATCAGCGCGTCGTGGCTGCTCATCGCCGAGTGGGCCGGCCAGTCAACTTTCGGGCGCGGTGTGAAGAACTTGTCGAGGTTATCGGTATGCAGCTCGATAAGCCCCGGCAGCAACCAGCCGCCTTCAGCATTGATCGCCTGCGGCAGTTGGCTGCTGGTGTCGGCGAAGGCGGTAATGACGCCGTCCTGCACTTCCAGCGAGCCTTTAACTACCTGATCTTCTAGAACCAAATTGACATTATTAATGATCATGCTGGGATCTCCGCAGAGGGCGCTGGTGTCATGGCATAGAGTCTATCGGCGACGCGCTCGCGCACGTCTTCATCGTGGAAAATCCCCACTACGGCGGCTCCGCGAGCTTTGGCTTGCTGGATCAGGGTCACCACCGCGGCGCGGTTGGTGGCATCCAGTGAGGCGGTCGGTTCGTCGAGCAGTAAAATCGGGTAGTCGACGATAAAACCGCGCGCAATGTTCACGCGCTGCTGTTCGCCACCGGAGAAGGTGGACGGCGCGAGGTGCCACAGGCGCTGCGGCACGTTGAGGTGAGTGAGCAGGCGGCTGGCGCGATCTTCGGCTTCGGCTTTGTCGACGCCCAGTTCAATCAGCGGCTGCATCACCAGATTCAGGGCGCTAATGCGCGGAATAACCCGCAGGAACTGGCTCACCCAGCCGACGGTGTGGCGGCGCACGGCGAGAATTTCCCGCGCTTCTGAGCCCACCATGTCGATCCACTGGCCCTGATGCTCGACCCAAATGTGGCCGCTGTCCGGCAGGTAGTTGCCGTAGAGCGAACGCAGTAAGGTGGATTTTCCGCTGCCGGAGTGGCCGTGAAGCACTACGCACTCTCCGGCATCAACTTGCAGACTGGCGTTATTGAAAACCGGCAACCGTGCGCTGTTCTGGTTATGTAATACAAAGGTTTTACTAAGGTTTTCGACCCTGAGCTTTGTCGTCATTTTTGGTCACCTATTAAGACAGCACGGAAGACACGAGTAACTGCGTATAAGGATGATGCGGATCGTCGAGCACGCGGTCGGTTAAACCACTTTCCACCACCTGACCCTGCTTCATCACCAGTAGACGGTTGGCCAGCAGGCGCGCGACGCCCAAATCGTGGGTCACAATCACCACCGCGAGCTGCATCTCCACCACTAAGGTGCGCAGTAAGTCGAGCAGGCGGGCCTGTACCGACACATCCAGACCGCCGGTCGGCTCATCCATAAACACCAAGCGCGGGTGCGTCACCAGATTGCGGGCGATTTGCAGACGCTGCTGCATGCCGCCGGAGAAGGTGGTTGGCATGTCGTCAAGGCGCGACACCGGGATTTCCACATCTTCCAGCCACTTTGCGGCCTGTTTGCGGATGTCGCCGTAGTTACGCTGACCAATGGCCATCAGGCGCTCGCCGATATTACCGCCAGCGGAAACCTGACGACGCAGGCCGTCCATCGGGTGCTGATGCACCACGCCCCAGTCGGTGCGCAGCAGGCGACGGCGGTCGCTCTCCGGCATGTCATAAAGCGACTGTGGTGCCTGCTGGCCGTTGTTATAAATAACCTGCCCCTGCTGCGGCGCGAGGCGCGCGGAGATTGACTGCAACAGCGTGGTTTTGCCGGAGCCAGATTCGCCCACGATGCCCAGCACTTCGCCCGGATAGAGATTAAAAGAGACATCGCTGAAGCCTTTGCCCGGCGCATACAGGTGGGTCAAGTTGTTGACCGACAGCAGAGGTTCAGCGTTGAGTTGGCGTGGAGTGGTCATCAGTGTTGCGCCTTATTCTGGGTTTGTTGGCTGTTCAGTTCGACCTGCTGGGCGCAGAAGTCGGTGTCTGAGCACACGAACATCCGGTTGCCGAGGTCGTCGAGCACCACTTCGTCGAGATAGCTGTGGTGCGAGCCGCAGATAGCGCAAGGCTCGTCCCACTGCTGCACGGTGAACGGGTGGTCCTCGAAGTCGAGGCTTTCCACCTTGGTGAACGGGGGCAGGGCGTAAATGCGTTTCTCGCGACCGGCACCAAACAGTTGCAGCGCCGGCATCATGTGCATTTTCGGGTTATCAAATTTCGGGATTGGCGACGGGTCCATCACGTAGCGATCGTTCACCTTGACCGGGTAGGCGTAGGTGGTGGCGATATGGCCGAAGCGCGCGATGTCCTCATACAGTTTCACCTGCATCACGCCGTACTCTTCCAGCGCGTGCATCTTGCGCGTCTCGGTTTCGCGCGGCTCGATAAAGCGCAGCGGCTCAGGGATGGGTACTTGGAAAATCAGCACCTGATCTTCGGTCAACGGCGTTTCAGGGATGCGGTGGCGGGTCTGGATCAGCGAGGCATCAACGGTTTTCTCGGTGGTTTTCACCCCGGCGACGCTCTGGAAGAACTTGCGAATCGACACGGCGTTGGTGGTGTCATCCGCGCCCTGATCGATGACTTTCAGCACGTCTTGCTGACCAATAATGCTGGCGGTGATCTGAATACCGCCGGTGCCCCAGCCGTAAGGCATTGGCATTTCGCGACCGGCGAACGGCACTTGATAACCGGGGATCGCCACGGCTTTCAGAATGGCGCGACGGATCATGCGTTTGGTCTGTTCGTCGAGATAGCCGTGGTTATAGCCAGCGATGATGGGGGCGTGGTTATCACTGCTTTTCATGGTCTGAGTCCTGTGAAGTCGTTGAATCATGCTGCTGGCGCAGGCGTTTCAGCAGTTCCAGTTCGGCCTGGAAGTCAACGTAGTGCGGCAGTTTGAGGTGGGAAACAAAACCGGCGGCTTCGACGTTGTCGGCATGGGACAGCACGAACTCTTCGTCCTGCGCCGGGCTGTTCACCAGTTCGTTGTACTCTTTGGTCTGCAATGCGCGGTCGACCAGCGACATCGACATCGCCTTACGCTCGGCGCGGCCAAACACCAAGCCGTAGCCACGGGTGAAGTGCGGCGGCTTGTCGTCCGGGGTGACAAAGCCGTTCACCATTTCGCATTCGGTCAGCAGGATCTCGCCGATATCAATCGCAAAGCCCAGCTCTTCCGGCACGATTTCCACCGTCAGCCATCCGGTACGAATTTCGCCAGCAAAGGGGTGGGTGCGGCCATAACCACGCTGGGTGGAGTAGCTCAGGGAGAGCAGGAAACCCTCGTCGCCGCGCACCAGCTGTTGCAGGCGAGCCGCGCGAGAAGCGGGGTAAACCGGCGGGGTGCGGGTGATGTCTTCAGGCTCGCTGCCGTCGTCCTCTTCTTTCACCGCCAACTGTTGCGCGGTCAGCAGGTCAAACACGTGGCTGCACTGCTCTGGCAGGGTTTCGTCGGCGATGGGCGTGAACGGCGCTTCGCCTTCGGCCAGCAGGGCGAAATCCAGCAAGCGGTGGGTGTAATCGTACGTCGGGCCAAGCACCTGTCCGCCCGGCAAGTCCTTATACACCGCAGAAATACGGCGTTCGAGGCGCATATCGCTGGTGTCCAGCGGCTGGCTGGTGGCGAGGCGTGGCAGAGTGGTGCGATAGGCGCGCAGCAGGAAAATCGCTTCGACCAGGTCACCGCTCGACTGTTTGATAGCCAGCGCGGCCAGCTGGCGGTCGTAAATTCCGCCTTCGCTCATCACGCGATCTACCGCCAGACCCAGCTGCTGTTCGATTTGCGCGCATTCCAGTTCATCAACGTGGGTGTCGCCACGGCGCTCGTGCGCCAGAAGTTGATGGGCGGCAGCAATGGCTTTTTCGCCCCCTTTAACGGCTACGTACATCAGCAAACCTCCACGCGGGTGGTGCGCGGCACGGCAATCAGCTCGTCACCGCAGGTAAACATGAAATCCAGCCCCAGCGGGAAGCGGTGCGGACGGTTAAGCAGGTATTGGCGTACCGCGTCTGGCAGTTGCGGGGTGATCACCCGCTCGGACTCAATGCCCGGCCCGGTCAGGCGCAGCGCAGTTCCGCCGCTCAAACCGTCGAGCTGCACAATCACGCTGGTGGCAAGCTCTGGAGACATTTCGTCGCCGCACGGAAAGGCCAGCAGGGTGGCGCTGTCGAGGGCCGGGTCTGCCAGCGCGAAGCTGACGGAGGACGGCTCTTCGGTCAGAACCGCGCCGGTATGGAAACGCAGGTTTTTACGCAGAATGTCGTCATTGAGCGCGGCGCTTATCCAAAGCGGCGTGTCTTGGTCAATCAACGTTAACAGCACGCAGGCGCTGGCAGAGCCAAGCGCGCCGAAGCCCGGAACGGCAGGCAGTTTGACGCAGGTTCCCGGCTCGCTAAGGGCTTTAAGGATGCGGCGAAAGCTGAACTGCGCATCGGCGACGGGATTTTGGAAGCTGGCAACTAGTGACATGAATTACTCTCCGCGAACCAGGGTGAAGAAGTCGACGCGGCTGGCTGCCACTTCCCGAGCGCGCTGTTCGCGGCGCTCTTGTTGGGTAGCGGCCAGCGGGGCGATCAGGGATTTGTGCAACAGCTCATCCATGCCGTTTACCTGTAAAAGCGCGTCGATAATGGCGCACAGTTCGGCATGGGCTTTGTCGCGACCGGCGACATAGCTGTAGCCATAAACGCCGGAGTCGAGCTGCACCACGGCGCGAGTGACGGTCATATCACCCATCACAAAGCGTTTTCCGGTGCCACCCATGCGGCCTTGCAATTGGGTCAAGCCGGTTTCTGCGGCGCGCAGGCGTTCAAATTTTGGCGAGAGGTTCAGCGGTTGCCACAGCGCCAGAAGTTCGGCGGGCTGGCTGTGTGCCAGCACTGACATCCAGCGCTGGCGATTTTCGAGGGCGTGCATTCAGTGCTCCATTGTCAATTCAATCATGTCGGCGCGGGTCAGCCCGACGGAGTATTCCGCCACGTTGCCACTGCCGTCACAGGTGTTGAGAGTTCGCACGCACAGCAGCGGGGCCTGCGGGACGATTTCGAGTAATTTGCTTTCTTTCGCCAGTGCGCGGCGGGCGTTAATGCGGGTAGTGCGGCGGGTCAGAGTCTGTTTGATTTCAGTACGGATAAAGTCGTGCAGTGAACCATTGTGGAAATTTTGCAGAGAAGGCCACCAGTCGAGATCCGGCAGGTAGTGGTCGATAACGCTGACCGGCACCCCGTTCACCCGTCGCAGCGTGCGCAGGTGGATCACCGTGTCGCCCTCTTGCCGCGAAAGGGCCGTCGCGACGTGGTCGGTGCAAGGTCGCAGCACGGCTAACAATCTTTCGCTGGTGGGGTGACTGCCTTGCTCCAGCAGGTTCTGACTAAAACGGGCCTGCGAGTGCAGCGGGTAATCGTAAGGGCGCATCAGCACCAGGGTGCCAATCCCCTGACGGCGTTGCAGCCAGCCGCGCTCGACCAGCTCATCCACAGCGCGGCGCAGGGTGTGGCGATTGACTTGAAAACGGTCGGCCAGTTGTTGCTCAGGAGGAAGATAGTCGCCACAGCGATAGCCGTTGCGCAGTTCGAGTTCGAGTTCGGCAGCAATTTGCTGATATCGCGTGGGGTAACTGGTCGGATGTCTAGATAAGTTCATCATAATGAAAACCTCGCACGGTCTTAACGAGCAGACAAAACCTAAAAAGTTGAGCTGGCGGGGAAGCGATGAAGAGAGGGGAATACGCTTTCATAGTGCCAACCTCGTTTCGGTGTTGGCATCAGAATGGCCGAGCTAAGTGACAATTTGGTGAATGGCGGGTTGCAGATAAATGAATAGTGGAAGACAGCTCGCAGGAAAGTGAGAGGGGAGTTTACGGGGCAGGAGTGTTCAAATTACACTCAATGAGCAATAGGAAAAGGTAAGTCTCTCTCACATAAGGAATATGTATGTCTGAAGCAAATAATATGGATTTTCAGCCTGCCGGAAAGCCGGTATTACCCGAAACCGCCGCCGAAATTTGGTTGCGCGAAAATCAGCAAGGTCTTGAGGCAGTCAAACGATATGCCGAAGAGAATGGCGCTTTCTCTGATTACCAGCGGGCTTTTTGATGGAGCAGTACGCTGTTTATGAGAATAAAGGTGGAGGAAAGGCCGCTTATCCTTTTCTGCTGAACATACAGCACCCTCTGGTTGAGGGCATTAGCCCTACCGTGATGGTTCCTTTAGTTCCGCTGGTTAAGTTAGCTGCTTTTCCGCCCAAAAAGCTGTGCCCACTGCTACGAGTGGAACATCAATCCTATGTTGCCATGACACACATGCTGGGTGGCGTACACTCGTGTGAGGTTGGGGAGCGGGTCAGTAGGCTTGATGGAGAAATTTACGACGTCAAAAATGCCTTTGATTTTCTACTGAATGGTATTTGAATAATAAGAGAGAGGAGTGAGATTCCTCTCTCTTCATTTACCTCACCACTTCACCTCAAGTAATGAATCACCTGATTTGAGCTGCCGCGCCAGATAAGCGCGGGGTCTTTCAGCTCTTGCACAAATTTGCCGTCTACCAACACGTTGATTAACTCGACCACCTGCTGCTGGTCGGCGGTTAATTCATCAAGCTTGTAGCCGGTCCACATCCAGACGTTTTTGCCGGGGCATTCGGCCTGAACACGTTCTAGCAGATGGCGAATTGCCGACAAATTTTGTGGATGCAAAGGGTCGCCGCCGGACAGCGTCAGCCCTTGGCGCGGGATCAATTCGTCTTGCAGGTCGGCAATAATCTTATCTTCATCTTGTTGGGTGAAGGGTTTGCCCGAGTCCAGCCGCCAGGTGCTTTTGTTGTAGCACCCGCGACATTCATGGACGCAGCCGGAGACGAACAGCACGCAGCGCGTTCCCGGCCCGTTGACGACGTCCACACTGTAATATTGATGGAAGTTCAAAGCGTTAGCCCAATTGCCCATTGCCTAAATGCTTGACGCGGCGTTTCACCTCTTCCTGCTTACCGGCGTTGAACGGGCGAGCGTCGGGGCTGCCGAGATAGCCACAAACCCTGCGAGTGACCGAGACGCGTGACGGCTCGTGATTGCCACATTTCGGGCAGGTGAAGCCTTTGCTGGTGCAGTCGAACTCGCCGGTGAAGTGGCATTCGTAGCACTCGTCAATTGGCGTGTTGGTACCGTAATAAGGCACCCGCGAGTAGCTATAGTCCCAGACATCTTCCAGCGCTTTCAGGTTATGTTGCAGGTTCGGGTATTCGCCATAGCAGATGAAACCGCCGTTGCTCAGTGGCGGATAGGGCGCTTCAAAGTCCAGCTTCTGATAAGGGTTCACCTTCTTCTCTACATCGAGATGGAAGCTGTTGGTGTAGTAGCTCTTGTCGGTGACGCCGGGGATCAGGCCGAACTCGGCGGCGTCCAAACGGCAGAAGCGATCGCACAGGTTTTCGCTCGGCGTACTGTAGAGGCTAAAACCGTAGCCGGTTTCCTCTTTCCACGCCTCGGTGGCTTCTTTCAGGCGATTGACGATGGCGATGGCCTTCTCGCGCAGCTGAACGGCGTCGAAAACGTGGGTCTGGTTGCCATACAGCGCGTTGATGGTTTCATGCACCCCGATATAACCCAGCGAGATTGATGCGCGGCCATTTTTGAAGATGGGCGCGATGTCGTCGTCAGCTTTCAGCCGGACGCCGCAGGCCCCTTCCATATAGAGGATTGGCGCGACGCGGGCTTTGATGCCGTCCAGCCGTGCAATGCGCGTCATTAAGGCCTTTTTCGCCAGCAGCAGTCTTTGGTCGAGCAATGCCCAGAAGGCCGTTTCGTCGCGGCCCGCTTCAAGAGCGATGCGCGGCAGGTTCAGGCTGATCACGCCAATATTGTTACGCCCGTCGTGCTGCATCTCGCCGTTCTCTTCATAGACACCGAGGAAGCTGCGGCAGCCCATTGGCGTTTTGAACGAGCCGGTGACTTTGACCACCTGCTCGTAGTTGAGAATGTCCGGGTACATGCGCTTGCTGGCGCACTCGAGCGCCAATTGCTTGATGTCGTAATTGGCATCGGCGGGCTGGCGGTTAAGGCCGTCGCGGATAGCAAACACCAGTTTGGGGAACACGGCGGTTTTGCGGTTTTTACCCAGACCGGCAATGCGATTACGCAGGATTGACTGCTGAATCAGGCGCGATTCCCAAGAGGTACCCAGCCCGAAGCCAAAGGTGACAAAGGGCGTTTGGCCGTTGGCGGTGTGCAGTGTATTCACCTCATATTCCAGCGACTGGAAGGCGTCGTAACACTCTTTCTCAGTGCGGCTGCGGGCGAAGGCTTCACAGTCTGCCACCTGCCACTCTTCGGCCACGGCTTTGTGTTTGTTGAAACTCTCGGTCACAAAGGGGGCGAGGATCTCATCGATGCGATTGATGGTGGTGCCGCCATAAATATGGCTGGCGACCTGAGCGATAATCTGTGCCGTGACCGCCGTTGCGGTGGAAATTGACTTAGGAGTGTCAATTTCCGCATTGCCCATTTTGAAACCCTTGGTCAACATGCCTTTTAGGTCAATCAGCATGCAGTTAAACATTGGGAAGAAGGGAGAATAGTCGAGGTCGTGATAGTGAATTTCACCGCGCTCGTGTGCCAAAACCACGTCGCGAGGCAAAATATGCTGTTTGGCGTAGTGCTTGGCGACAATGCCCGCCAGCAGGTCGCGCTGGGTGGGAATGACTTTGCTGTCTTTATTGGCATTCTCGTTGAGCAGCGCCACGTTGCTTTGCTCGACCAGCCCGCGAATCTCCTGATTCAGCCTGCCGCGCAGCTCGCGCGTCACATCGCGGTCATGGCGATATTCAATATAGGCGCGGGCGAGTTTTTTGTAGGGGCCGGACATCAGCTGGTTTTCCACCGCGTCTTGGATCTCATTGATATCCACCTGCGATTTATACAGCAGCGCCTCACTCACCACTCGGGCGACCTGTTGGCAATACTCTGCGTTATCGATCCTGGCCGCACTCGCCGCGCGGCTGACAGCTTGATAAATCAGGCTGCTATCGAAAGGCACTTTGCACCCGTCCCGTTTGATGACGATCGGCAGTTGGTGGGGGGTATTGACGGGATCAGATTTCAACAGGTCAGCCTTCACAATTTAACTCCTTTTAAGCGCAATGCCGCACTGCTCAAGGCCTGGAGCCTTAACAGCAGAGAATAGGGCATAACGCTATATGTTGGGTTGTTTTTCTTAATCGGCCCACAATATATAGTCTATAAAGAATTTCTGTATTCTTGAAATACGCCTTCCCTTGACCTAAAACAAAGATTCCCCGCATAAGTTTATAGAATGAGCAAACGGCCAAAACGGCCTGTTAAATGGCGTAAAAATTGCTTCCTTTTAAAGCAGTTATCGAGGTCACATTTCCCTGCAAATTGCCTGCAATAAGAGAAAATGCGGTGTCGGCTTGCTTGATACTTTAGGTTTAAACTGAATTGACCGCTGAGGGTCTACAGGGCAGGGCACGGACATGAAAAGATAGCCTCAACAGGCAGAGCGATGCCTCTCATATTACCTATTGAGGAAGTGAAAATGTCATCGATTTTAGTGTTAAGCGCCCACCGCACGCCGGACCAGTCTCGTATCAATAAGGCGCAGGTTGCCGCGCTGCGCGAGGTTCCGGGCATCACCGTGCACGAACTAATGCGTGAATATCCAGACTATAAAATTGACGTGGCGCGTGAGCACGAGTTGCTGAAAAACCACCAGCACATCGTCATGATGTTCCCGTTTTTCTGGTATAGCTCACCGGCGATTTTGAAAGAGTGGGAAGACGCGGTATTAACCTACGGTTTCGCCTACGGTACCAACGGCACGGCGTTGCAGGGTAAGACTTTGCAGGTGATTGTTTCGACAGGTGGTGATGAAAAGGCTTATACGCCAGAGGGTTACAATCGTTATCCTGCCAAAGACCAGCTGTTGCCGTTCCACGCTGTGGCTAATCGTACTGGTATGGACTGGTTGGAGCCGCTGCTGATCCAAGGCGCGAACAACATGACTGACGAACAGGTTCCTCATCATGTTGAACGCACTCTGGCATTGCTGAAGAGCCAGCTTTAATCGCGCTGGCTCTGGGCTACTGCTTTATAACAGATAGAGGCACTCGTACGGTCGCAGGCAGTTGGCGACCGGCGCATCAGCATAGTTGCTGAAAATAGGTGCCTGCTGGTGGTTATCAATATTGAGGATCTGCTGCTCGCCGCTGAGGTTAGCAATCACCGTTAGCTGCTCCCCGTGCCAAGTACGACGATAGCACCACAGGTGTGGGTTATCTGGCAGCAGGTCTTGATAATCACCGTGCGTCAGCACCGGCAGCTCTTTACGCAGGCGAATCAGATACTGATAGGTGTAAAACACCGAATCGGTGTCCGCCAGCGCCTGCTCGGTGTTGATGTGGGTGTAATTCTCGCTCGGGGTGATCCACGGTGTGCCGGTGGTGAAGCCCGCATTGGCCGAGGCGTCCCATTGCATCGGCGTACGGCCATTGTCGCGGGATTTCGAGGCCAAAATCTCCAGCAGTTCTGCCTCGTTTCGGCCACTGGCCTTCAGCTCAGCAAACATGTTCAGGCTTTCCACATCGCGGTATTGCTCAAGATGCTGGTAGCCCGGATTGGTCATCCCCAGCTCTTCACCCTGATAGATGTAAGGCGTGCCCTGCATGCCGTGCAGCACCATCGCCAGCATCTTGGCGGCAGGCACGCGCAGCTTACCGTTTTCACCAAAGCGGCTCACGATGCGCGGCTGGTCGTGGTTACACCAGAACAGCGCATTCCACGCGTGGCCGTGCATCCCTTGCTGCCACTCATTGAAAATCTGCTTGAGCTGCACGAAGTCTGGCGCGGCCTTGGTCCACTTCTCACCGTTGGGATAGTCCACTTTCAGGTGGTGGAAGTTGAAGGTCATCGACAGCTCGCTGCCATCGTTGGCGGCGTATTTGCGGCAGTGCTCCAGCTTGGTTGACGACATTTCGCCGACGGTCATCAGGCCCAGCGGCTTGAAGACGTCGCGGCTGAATTCTTGCAGGAACTCGTGAATACGCGGGCCATCAGTGTAGAAACGGCGGCCATCGCCGATGTCGTCGGACGGGAAATCCTGCTGCTTGGAAATCAGGTTGATCACGTCGAGACGCAGGCCATCCACCCCTTTTTCCGCCCAGAATTGGCAGATCTTTTTCAGTGCTTCGCGTACCGGCGGGTGCTCCCAGTTAAGGTCCGCCTGCTCGCTGGCGAACAGATGCAGATAGTACTGCTCGCTCGCCTCGTGCCACTGCCACGCGCCGCCGCCAAACTTGGAACGCCAGTTATTTGGTGGACCTCCGGCGCTGTCGGCATCGCGCCAGATGTAGTAATCGCGATAAGGACTGGCGGGATCTTGTGCCTGTTTAAACCACTCGTGATGGGTCGACGAGTGGTTAAACACCATATCCATAACAATGCGGATCCCGCGGCGATGGGCTTCGGTGGTTAAATTTTCGAAATCTTCCAGCGTACCGTAATCCGGGTCGATAGCGCAGTAGTCGGCTACGTCGTAGCCGTTATCAACCTGCGGAGAAACGTACATTGGCGTTATCCACAGCGCATCAACGCCGAGGGTTTTCAGGTAGTCCAGACGGCGGGTGATACCGTTGATATCCCCCATGCCGTTGCCGGTGGTGTCCTGAAAACTCTTCGGGTAAATCTGGTAAATCACGCCGTTTTTCCACCACGGCAATTCACTGCTCATCGTCTTATCCTTTTCTTAATGCGTCATCTTTTACTAAACAATCGCCAGCTCGCCTTTACGCGCTTTACGCTTGTAAACCAGTACCGTCAGAATGATTGGAATGACGGTAGCGACCAGCATTGCCAGTGCGAATACGCCCCAGAACTGCGGTTTAATGGACAGAATGCCCGGCAGGCCGCCAACGCCGATACCGTTAGCCGTGACGCCGCTCAGGCCACAAATCAGGGAGGCCACTGCGGAGCCAATCATCGCGCAGAGCATTGGGAAGCGGTATTTCAGGTTGATACCGTACATCGCCGGTTCGGTTACGCCGAGGAAGGCGGAGATGGCGGCCGGGACTGAAACTTCGCGCTCGTTGTGTTTCTTAGAAGCAATAATGATGCCGACTACCGCCGCCGCCTGCGCGATGTTGGAGATAGCAATCAGCGGCCAAACTGGCGTGCCGCCGGTGCTCTGCACCATCTGCATGTCGATAGCCAGCGTAGTTTGGTGCACGCCGGTGATAACCAGAGGTGCATAGAGGAAGCCAAACAGGGCGGCGCCGATCGGTGCGAAGCTGCCGGTCATCACGGCTTTCACAGCCCATGCCACGCCATCACCAATCATGCGGCCGAATGGACCAATCAGGGTGTGGGCCAGGAACACGGCGAGGATCAGCGACACCACTGGCACGATCACCAGATAGAGGTAGTTCGGCACGATTTTCTTCAGGGCGTTTTCGATAATGGCTAATGCCATACCCGCCAGCATAGAAGGAATGACCTGCGCCTGATAACCCACTTTCTCAATAGTGAACCAGCCGAAGTTCCACACTTCAGGAATTTGCTGGCCGAGGTTGTAGGAGTTCATCAGCTGTGGGGAAACCAGCGTGATACCCAGCACGATACCGAGGATCTCGGTGCCGCCCATTTTCTTCACCGTGGACCAACAGACCGCCACTGGCAGGAACATGAAGATGGCTTCACCCAGCAACCACAGGAAGTCGTAGATGGTTTTCCACATCGGGTGCATCTGGGCCAATGTCTGACCGCCGCTCATCGGGATATCACCGATGACGTTGCGGAAACCTAAAATCAAACCGCCGCTGATAAGAGCGGGCAGCAGGGGGAAGAAGATCTCAGCGAAGTGCGAAATGCCGCGCTCCACCCAGCTCATGTTCTGGCGGGCAGCCACCTTGGCGGCCTCTTTGCCGGTGTCATCTTTACCACTGCTGGCGATCAGGGCTTTGTAGTAATCGTCAACTTCAGGACCAATAACCACCTGGAACTGTCCGGCATTGGTGAAACACCCTTTGACCATTGGCAACTCTTCAATGGCTTTCGGATCGGCTTTCTCTGGATTATTTAATACGAAGCGCAGGCGGGTAATACAGTGCGTGACCGTGGCGATATTTTCGCTTCCGCCGACCAGCTCTATTAGCCGATTAACAGCTTGCTGATTTACTTTGCTCATGGATTGACCTTATGTTCCCTTTGTACCTGACGCTAAGGAGGAGCCAAGGACGCTAGGGATATTGTGATTGTCGTTAGGGTACATTTCGACCTTTAGCATAGCCAAAGGGATGGGAACTTGTCCGGGAACGTTCCCGGTTTTAAGCGGTAGATCACAATTTTTCTGCATGGCTCAAAGTGAGGTATTCAGCTGGCCAATTGGCCGGGAATAATAATTTGCCTTAAGTCGGTTTTTTGGCTGAGTTGGGTGAGTAATTGGCGGGCAGCGGATTCGCCCCCCTTGCCATAACCCAGCTCGACCGAGAAGGTATTAGGGAAGAGGAAGCGGAGCAGGGGGTTGTTACCAATGCCGCACACCTGAACGCCGCTAACGTTCTGTTGTTGCAGGTATTTCTGTGCACCGAGCGCAATGGTGTCGGAGGCGCAAATCACCGCGTCGGTCTCAGGGAGCAAGACTTGAGAAATCAGCTCGAAGCCGCTTTCATAGTTCAGTTTGCCCAGAGCCATATGTGGCGTCAGGCCATGTTCCGCGCAGTAGCTTTGGTAAGCCTGAAAACGCAGCTGGCCGGTGGTGGTATCTTGCGGCGAGACGCCGATAAAGCTTATCTGCCGATGGCCTTTTTCCAGCAGGGTATCCATCAACAGGCGCACCGCGCCCGCGTCGTCATAGCAAACCGAAGAAAACTGCGGCATTTCGCGCGCCATCATCACCAGATTGTCCTGCCAGCCTTGCAGCATCGCGGCTTCTAACCCGGAGAAGCCAAACAGCACCACGCCGTCGATATTTCTCTGCTTCAGCACCTGCAAATGCTCTTGCACCCGTTCGGCGCTGAACTGGCTTTCCATCACAATAGGGTCGTAACCCTGCTCGTAAAATAGCGGCAGCATGGCGCGCACTGCCTGATTCTCAGAGGGAGAATCAAGGCGCGACACGATGATCGCCACAATCTTATCGCTGAACCCGCGCATCGCCCGCGCCGACTTCGACGGACTGAAATTATGCTGCTCAATCACCGCCAGCACCCTTTCGCGCGTGCGTGGGCTGACGTTGCCTTCATGGTTTAGCACGCGTGAAACGGTAGATTTACCGACCCCGCTCAGGCGGGCAATGTCATTAATGGTCAGGCGATTTTGCATGATTTTAGCGCTAATGATTGATCAGGTTTATGTTTGGTTGCAGTTAACCAGCGTAAACTGCGGGCGTTTGATAACCGCTGTATGCCAATTTGCCGATGAGCTGATGGTTTTGCTCAGCCGATGAATTGTAATACCGGACGGGTATCTTTTCCTAAACGTTCCTTACCGGAGATAAAAACCTAATGGGACCCGACCCCAATTCTGTAGGTCCGTTGTGATCCGGTAAGCATCCGCTTTTTAGCTACTGCTTACCGTGACACTAACGCTTGAAAAAGTGCTGTACAGGTAAGCGGTGGCGATCGATTTTCGTTCGTCCCCCCAATTTTAATTTATCCAATCCCCTGCACGGGCTAGCCACGCCTGCGTGTTGCAGTGGGACGGGTTTTGCTTTTGCCATGCCTAAATTTTAGATTCTGGGCGCAACAAAGGGTCGAACGATGTTCAAAACTATTACTCAACGGCTGCTCAATGCACTAAGCCGTAACTTACCACGCCGTCTGGTTCGCCGTGATCCCCTGCTGGGTGATGCATTGCAACAAAATGTGCACGGCGGCAAAACGCAGGAAATTCCTGCCAGTATCGCCAATCACAGCCTGAAGTGCGCCCGCGCGACGGAAGATCAGCTCTATCTGCAATTTGGCAGTCATCCTGAAGGGCTGACCGGCCCCGAGGTCGAGGCTATCCGCGAGCGCGTGGGCTTCAACCAGACTGACGATCAGCAGCCCGCGCCTTGGTGGCAGCACCTGTGGCACTGCTATCGCAACCCGTTCAACCTGCTGCTCACCGTGTTGGGGCTGGTCTCTTACGCCACCGACGACCTGACGGCGGCCTTGGTGATTGGCGCGATGGTGCTGATCTCCACCTTGATGCACTTCATTCAGGAAGCGCGCTCGAACCGCGCGGCGGACGCGCTGAAAGCCATGGTCAGCAACACCGCCACCGTGCTGCGCAGCGATGCTGAAACTGGCCGCAGTGAAACCTGCGAAGTGCCCATCAGCCAGCTGGTGCCGGGCGACCTGATTAAGCTTTCCGCCGGGGATATGATCCCTGCCGACTTGCGCATTCTGTCGGCCAAAGATCTGTTTATCAGTCAGGCCGCGCTGACCGGGGAGTCCCTGCCGGTCGAGAAGCAGGCCAACAGCCGCATGCCCGCCAATACCGACCCGCTGGAGCAGGATACCCTGTGCTTTATGGGCACTAATGTGGTCAGCGGCACGGCGATGGCCATTGTGATTGCCACCGGCGGCGAAACGTGGTTTGGCCAGCTGGCCGAGCGCGTGACGCAGGAAGAGACGCAGCCGAACGCCTTTCAGGCCGGGATCAGCAAAGTCAGCTGGCTGCTGATTCGCTTCATGATGGTGATGACCCCTATCGTGCTGGTGATCAACGGCTACACCAAGGGCGACTGGTGGGAAGCGGCGCTGTTTGCGCTCTCCGTGGCCGTGGGCCTGACCCCAGAAATGCTGCCGATGATTGTCACTTCGACGCTGGCGAAAGGCGCGGTTAAGCTTTCAAAACAGAAGGTTATCGTTAAGCGTCTGGACGCCATTCAGAACTTTGGCGCCATGGACATTCTCTGCACCGACAAAACCGGCACCCTGACGCAGGATAAAATCGTTCTCGAGCGCCACACCGACGTGCTCGGCGTCACCAGCGATGAAGTGCTGCACTTGGCGTGGCTCAACAGCCATTATCAGACCGGCCTGAAAAACCTGCTCGACGTGGCGGTGCTGGAGCGCGGTGACATTGCCAATGCGCGCAACTCATTGAAAGTCGATGAGATCCCGTTCGACTTCGACCGCCGCCGTATGTCAGTGGTGGTGTCTGACCATGCCGACAGCCATCGCCTGATTTGTAAAGGCGCGCTGGAAGAGATGCTGTCGATTTGCACCTTAGTGCAGCTCAACGGTGAGATTGTGCCGCTGACCGATGTGCTGCTGGCGCGCATTCGCCGCATTACCGATGACCTCAACCAGCAGGGGCTACGCGTGGTCGCCGTGGCGCACAAAGTGATGCCATCGCGCACCCAGGGTTACGGCATTAATGATGAATCCAGCCTGATTCTGGCCGGTTACATTGCCTTCCTTGACCCACCAAAAGAGAGCACCGCGCCTGCGCTGAAAGCCTTAAAAAACAAAGGCGTGACGGTGAAAATTCTTACCGGCGACAACCCGCTGGTGGCACGTAAAGTCTGTAAAGACGTCGGGCTGAAAGTGGATGAGATCCTGATTGGCAGCGATATCGAAAGCATGGATGACGCCCAGCTGCTGGCGGCGGCGGAGAGCACCACGGTGTTCGCCAAACTGACCCCGATGCACAAAGAACGCATCGTGCGCGTGCTGCGCGACAAAGGCCACGTGGTGGGCTTTATGGGTGACGGCATCAATGATGCTCCGGCGCTGCGCGCGGCGGATATCGGTATTTCAGTAGACTCGGCGGTGGATATCGCCAAAGAAGCGGCTGACATCATCTTGCTGGAAAAGAGCCTGATGGTGCTGGAGCAGGGCGTGACCGAAGGGCGTAAAACCTTCGCCAACATGCTGAAATATATCAAGATGACCGCCAGCTCCAACTTCGGCAACGTCTTCAGCGTACTGGTCGCCAGCGCCTTTCTGCCGTTCTTGCCAATGTTGCCGTTGCACCTGTTAATTCAGAACCTGATTTATGATGTGTCTCAGGTGGCTATCCCGTTTGATAACGTGGACGAAGAGCAGCTCGCCAAGCCGCAGAACTGGAACGCCGGGGATATCGGCCGCTTTATGGTTTTCTTCGGGCCGATCAGTTCAGTGTTCGACATTCTAACCTTCAGCCTGATGTGGTGGGTGTTCAAGGCCAACACACCGGAAATGCAGACCCTGTTCCAGTCCGGCTGGTTTATCGAAGGCTTGCTGTCG
Organism: Ewingella sp. CoE-038-23; assembly: GCF_040419245.1. Taxonomy (NCBI): domain Bacteria; kingdom Pseudomonadati; phylum Pseudomonadota; class Gammaproteobacteria; order Enterobacterales; family Yersiniaceae; genus Ewingella; species Ewingella docleensis. Next base: position 208,272 of record NZ_JAZHOH010000001.1, read on the forward strand.
CAGACGCTGATTGTGCATATGATCCGCACCCGCAAAGTGCCGTTTATCCAGAGCCGCGCCTCGTGGCCGCTGTGCGTGATGACCCTGTTGGTGATTGTCACCGGTATCGGCCTGATCTACACCCCAGCCGCCGGATTCCTGCAATTGCAGGCGCTGCCGCTGAGCTACTTCCCGTGGCTGATCCTGATTCTGGCGGGGTACATGGTGCTGACCCAAACAGTGAAAGGCTGGTTTGTTCGCCGCTACGGCTGGCAGTAACCGCGCGTTGTTAAGCTTAAGGCGGTGATTGTTAACTCAATCACCGCCTTTTTATTACACAAAGGCTATAGTTAATCCTTTACGATTCAGCAGGCTATGTCAGTCTGCTTTACCTCTAAGGGATCTTGCCAATGCCATTGCCATTCCGTCGTTCCTTATTTGCCTCGTCGTTACTCCTTGCTATCAGCGCCTCGGCCTTTGCCGCACCCGCCGGGAATTTGCCCCTTATGCCTTGGCCGCAGCAGGTTGAAGTGGCCCCGCAGGCCGGAAAATGGGTGGTGGACAACAGCCTGTCGGTGGCGGTCAGCGGAGACAATCTCGGCGCTATTCCCCAGCGTTGGCGTGAGCGCATTGAGCAGCAGACCGGCTGGACGCTCCGGCCGCAGCCGACCGACGGCAAGCAGAGCAAAATTCAGGTAGTGATCAAACATAAAGTAGACGCCCTGCCGAAGCCGGACAGTGACGAAAGCTATGATCTTGACGTCACGCCGCAGGGCGCGACCATTACCGCCAACAGCCGATTTGGCGCGCTGCACGGCATGGAAACCCTGCTGCAATTGCTGCAAAACGACGGCGAAAACACCTTCCTGCCACTGGTAAAAATTAACGACAACCCGCGCTTTGCGTGGCGCGGCGTGCTGCTGGACTCCGCGCGGCACTTCCTGCCGATAAGCACCATTAAGCGCCAGCTCGACGGCATGGCCGCCGCCAAGCTGAACGTTTTGCACTGGCATTTGACTGACGATCAGGGCTGGCGCTTCGCCTCCGAGCACTATCCGAAGCTGCAACAGTTAGCCAGCGACGGCGAGTTCTACACCGTGGCTGAAATGAAAGACGTGGTGGCCTACGCCACTGCGCTGGGTATTCGCGTGGTGCCGGAAATCGACATGCCGGGCCACGCCTCGGCGATTGCCGTCGCCTATCCTGAGCTGATTAGCGCCCCCGGCCCTTACCAGATGCAGCGCGAGTGGGGCGTACACGAGCCAACACTCGACCCTTCCAACGAGCAGGTTTACAAATTTGCCGACACCATCGTTGGCGAGCTGACCGCCATCTTCCCCGACCCTTATTTGCATATTGGCGGCGATGAAGTGAAAGACACCCAGTGGGTGAATTCTCCGGCGATTCAGGCTTACATGAAGAAGCATAATATTGCCGACAGCCACGCGCTTCAGGCCGCGTTCAACAAGCGTTTGCAGGAGATTTTGCATCTGCATCATCGGCAGATGGTCGGCTGGGATGAGATTTTCCATCCGGACTTGCCGCACGACATTGTTATCCAGTCATGGCAGGGGCCGGACTCGCTGGGGGCCAGCGCGCAGCAGGGGTATCAGGGGATCCTTTCCACCGGCTTCTACCTCGACCAGCCGCAAAGCTCGGCCTACCACTATCGTAATGAGATCCTGCCGCAGCCGCTGGGCGTGGAGCAAAACGTCGCCGAGGGTGAAAAAGCCCAGAGCTGGGCATTCTCCATGCCGCGCCTGAAAGGCAGCGCGGTAGACGGCAGCTTTACGCTGATTGAAGGTAAGCAGGGCTGGCGCGGATTTATTGATTTCAAAGGCAAAACTCGCCGCGCCGTGCGCGATATCCTTTGGCAGAATGACGGCAAAGTCAGTTTCGTGGTAGACACGTGGATGGGTGACACCCGCCCGGTGCTCACCCTGAAAGACGGTAAATTCGACGGCTATTTCCTGATTGGCAACGCGCGCTATCCGGCTACCGGCAGCCAGCTCAGTGCAGTACCGCAAGGCACGCCGCCGGTGGTGCCAGACGCCAAAGGAATGAAAAACATTCTTGGCGGAGAAGCCGCGCTGTGGCAGGAAAATATCACCTCGCAGATTCTCGATCTGAAGCTGTGGCCGCGCGGCTTTGTGGTTGCCGAACGCCTGTGGTCAGCAGAAGATGTGAAAGATATCAACAACATGTATCAGCGTTTGGCGAAGGTGGATGCCTGGTCGGCGGTGTCGGTCGGGCTACAGCAGCATGCCGAAACCACCCGCCTGATGACCCGTCTGGCCAACAGCAGCGACATCACGTCGCTGTTGACCCTCTCCTCGGCCCTCGAGCCAGCGCAGTATTACACCCGCCAGCACCTGAAATTTAAGGCTGGAAACTACACCCAGTTTGAGCCACTGAATCGCCTGGTGGACGCGCTCCCTGCGGAGAGCAACGCGGTGCGCGAGCTGGATAATCAGGTCAAGGCCTTGCTGGCTGACGGCAAAGACGCACAGGCCGCCGCCGCCATTCGCAATCAACTGACGCTGTGGCAGGCCAATACCGCGCAGGTTCAGCCTATTCTGGCGCAAAACTACGTGCTGAAGCCGGTACAGCCGGTGGCGGAGCAGCTTGGCAAGCTGTCCGAGCTGGGGCTGCAATGGCTGGATAAAATCCAGAAAGGCGAGAGCATCACGGCAGAAGAGCGCCAGCAGGCGCAGGCACAGTTGGACGGCGCGGCGCAGATTCAGGATGAGTTGGTGATTGCGGCGGTCTATCCGCTGGAAAGACTGCTGCAGGGCGTGAAGTAAGGGACCGTGCGGCTGGGAGTCCATGATTGCGACAGATTTATAAACCCCGTTGCAACGGAAATAATGATCGGAGGAATGAAAAAAGCCGGAGGGGAAATCTCCGGCTTGGATTTTAGTAGTGATAGCGACAGGCTGCGATCATGATCGCATCTTCGGTCACTGCATAGACTAAACGATGTTCTTCAGTAATGCGCCGAGACCAGAAACCTGTCAGGTTGTACTTTAAGGGTTCAGGTTTACCTTTTCCTGCAAAGGGTTCTCGTTGTATGTCCTTAATGAGTTCGTTAATCCGTTTAACTATTTTTTTATCCGTTTGCTGCCAGTAGAGATAGTCGTCCCAAGACTGGCTGGAAAAGGTAAGTTTCAATCAAGTAGCTCCCTCTCAACGCCTTTGCCTGCCCTCAGTTCATCAATAGAATCCATGAGATGTCTGATGTTGGCTGGTGAGCGTAGCAGGTGAGCTGTTTCTTCTAAGGACTCGTATTCTTCCAACGACATCAGTACGCAAGGCGTCCCGTTTTGGCGAGTGATAAGGATCGGGGCGCGATCCTCTGCCGCCTGCACCATGGTCGTTGAGAGATTCTGACGAGCTTCGCTATAACTAACCGTTCTCATCGTGAATATCCTATATCGGTATGTACGGCATTCATTGTACGTCAATTTGTACAATTGGACAAATTGACGTACAAGTGCTTCTAAGAATTGCCGATTACACCTTCTGGCACGCCGCCGCAGTAAAGATAACGTCGGTGGAGGAGTTCAGCGCGGTTTCTGCCGAGTCCTGAATGATGCCGATGATAAAGCCGACGGCGACCACCTGCATGGCGATGTCATTGGGAATGCCAAACAGGCTACAGGCCATGGGGATCAGCAGCAGCGAGCCGCCCGCCACGCCAGAGGCACCGCAGGCGCAGACCGCCGCCATCACGCTGAGCAGCAGCGCGGTGAGGATATCTACTTCAATGCCCAGCGTGGTAACCGCCGCCAGCGTCAGCACGGTGATGGTGATGGCGGCACCCGCCATGTTGATGGTTGCGCCAAGAGGAATAGAGACGGAGTAGGTGTCTTCATCCAACCCCAGTTTGCGGCACAGATTCATGTTCACCGGAATGTTGGCGGCCGAACTGCGGGTGAAGAAGGCGGTGACGCCGCTCTCGCGCAGGCAGGCGAAGACCAGTGGATAAGGATTGCGGCGGGTTTTTACGAATACAATCAGCGGGTTGAAGACCAGAGCGACCAGCAGCATACAGCCCACCAGCACCACCAGCAGGTGCGCGTAGTCATACAGCGCGCCAAAGCCGCTGGTGGCGAGGGTTTCTGCCACCAAGCCAAAGATACCCAGCGGCGCAAAGCGAATCACCACGCGAACGATTTTCGTCACGGCTTCAGACACATCGCTAATCATCGTCTTACTGGTGTCAGCCGCGTGGCGCATAGCCAGCCCCAGACCAATGGCCCAAGCCAGAATGCCAATATAGTTGGCATCAATCAGTGCGCGGAACGGGTTCGACACGATGCTCATGATCAGCCCTTTCAGCACGTCGACAATGCCGCCCGGCGGGGTGATGGCGACATCGGCGATTTTCAGATCCAGTGTAGAAGGGAACATAAAACTGACCACCACGGCGATCAGCGCCGCCGAGAAAGTCCCGAAAAGGTAGAGAAACAGGATAGGGCCAAGCACGGTTTTACGGCCCAGCGGGTGGTTCATGATCGAGGCAGTCACCAGTACCAATACCAGCAGCGGCGCGACGGCTTTTAATGCGCCGACGAACAAACTGCCGAGCAGCCCGACGGAGGTTGCAGCTGCCGGGGCAAGCCACGCCAGAGCAATACCAGCCAGCAGGCCGAAGAGGATTTGTTTAACCAAACTTGCGTGCAGGATACGTTGAAACAGCGATGGTGTTGATTGTTTTTGCATGTTGTTTTCCTTGTAGTGTTGCACCTTTCCCAATCCTGAGAGGTGGCCTAGCAGAATCTAGCTTAAAAAATAACGGGCACTTCGTGGTGCCCGTTTTGGCTTCTCATATTGCGAGCTATGCCCGCTTATTTTTCTAATTTTGCGCGGTCAGTTCGATGATTGACCCAAGTATTGATCAGCAGCGTCGTTACCAAAATGATCGCGATCACGCCAAGCGATACGCCGACCGGAATATGGAACACATCGAGCAGCAGCATCTTGATACCGATGAAAATCAGAATCACCGCCAGACCGTATTTCAGCATCGAGAAACGTTCCGCCACGCCAGCCAGCAAGAAGTACATGGCGCGCAGGCCGAGGATGGCAAACAGGTTGGAGGTCAGCACAATGAACGGGTCAGTGGTCACGGCAAAGATAGCCGGAATACTGTCTACCGCGAAAATCACGTCGCTGAGTTCCACCATAATCAACACCAGCAGCAGCGGCGTGGCGAACAGCAGGCCGTTGCGACGCACGAAGAACTTCTCGCCGTGCAGCTCATCGGTCATGCGCATTTTACTGCGCAGCCAGCGAATCATCGGCTTCTCGCCAATCTCGCCATCATCCTCTTTCGCCAGCGCCATCTTGATGCCGGTAAACAGCAGGAATGCGCCGAAGACGTAGAGGATCCAGCTGAACTGCCCGACTAACCAGCTGCCCGCGAAAATCATCCCGGTGCGCAGCACTATCGCGCCCAGCACGCCGTAGACCAGCACGCGGCGCTGAAGGTTTGCTGGAACAGAGAAGTAGCTGAACAGGATCAGCCAGACGAAGACGTTATCCACCGCCAGCGCTTTTTCCAGCAGATAGCCGGTAAGGAACATCAGCGCCTGTTTGTCCGCCACTTCGCGGCCAAACTCGCCGTTCAGATACCACCAGAAGCCGTAGTTAAACAGCAGCGACAGGCCAATCCACACCAGCGACCACATCGCGGCACTTTTCATGGTCATCACCTGCGCGCCTTTGCGTCCCTGTAAGAACAGATCCACGGCGAGCATGATAACCACGACGACGGCAAAACTGCCCCAGAGCATCGGGTTGCCTACGGAATTCATCATTCTGTTATCCTCGAAAAAACATCAAAAAAAAACGGCCACGTCAGAAGACGTTAGCCGCTCTTATTGAGCTATAAGCAAACCTCGCCTGACGGCAAGGTCTCACTTACAACCCATATGCTTCACTGCCAAATTGCGGCGAAAAACGCGCAACTTGAATCAATTCACATAGATGCTATTCATTCGATGAATATTTTGAATTAAATAAATAGCTGGATTGCCCGGAAACCGGGTGGCTGAGACGTGCGCTGCGACAGCGCGGGTCCAGACACCGTAATGACGATTATCCGACGAAGAAGTTACTCCCCTTTGCATGGCAGAAAGTAATCCAAGACGTGTCTAAAGTCAAACATTCTGACACATTATGAAATATTCAGCCTGCCAGTGCATTACGCTTGCCGAGCGCCGCAACAAACGACAGCAACAGCCCCTGAGCCAGCGGCGTATCACTGAGTTGCTGCAATTTCTCAGCATAGTTGACGTTATCCTCAAACGCCTGCGCGTCCAGCCATTCCAGATAGGTTTTCATCACAGAACCCGAGAATTCAGGATGGAACTGCGTGCTGATGGCGTTCGGGCCGTAACGCAGGATCTGGTGTGGGTCGACGGAGGAGCGCGCCAGCACCGTGGCGCAGGCGGGTGGGGTGATCACGGCTTGCAGATGTATAAGGTTTGCCGCGAAGCGAGCGGGCAGGTGCGACAACAGCGGGTCGAGATGGCCGCTCGGCGTGAGTTCGATGTCCAAAGTACCGACTTCAATACCTTGCGCCAGATAATCCACTTCGCCGCCCAATGCATAGGCCATCAGCTGATGCCCGTAGCAAGCGCCAAACAGCGGCAGCTCTTGCAGCATCGCCAGACGCACCCAGTCGGCGGCGGCTTCGCTCCAGTCCAGATGCTCAGTCACCATGCTGCGCGAGCCGGTGATGATGGCGCCGCAGTAGTTTTCCGGCGGCAGGGGGCGTTCGCCCGCCTGCAGATCGACAATTTGCAGCTGCTGGGGATTGATGTCCCCCTGACGCAGGAACATCTGCGGGAAATTGCCGTGGACGTCCTGAATCGGCCCTGGTGCGTGGCCGGTTTGTAAAATCAGCAATGGCTTCAGATTGGCTGCGCTCATCTCAACTCCCACTCACATGTCGTCTATTTATCTGCCGGGAAAACCACGCCGGTCTGGCGGCGGATTTCGGTGAGCAGCTTGGCGGTAATACGCGAAACTTCCAGCCCCGGATGGCCTACGAACTGGTTATCGACCAGCAGCGCAAAAGTTTCAGCCTCATACAGCATGGTGTTGATGTGCTGTGGTTGGGTGAGATCTAACTTTTGGCTGCCGCGAGGCGTCAGGCTAAGTGTCTGGCATTCGGAGATTTTCTCCATCTGCAAGGTGCCTTCTTCTCCTTGGATCTCACTGGCAAGATGGGAGTCAGCGATTTTCGAATGGTTAATCACCACCTCGAAATCATCGGCATATTGCAGCACCACGGTGCCCTGACCATCGACGCCGCTTTCCAGCAGAGTGGCAGAGGCTTGAACTGAAAGAGGTTCGCCAAACAGGGAAACCGTGCTCGCCAGACAGTAATAGCCAATGTCCATAATCGACCCATTGGAGAAGGCCGGATTGAAGGTGTTTGGGTTCTCGCCCGCCAGATAACGCGGGTAGCGCGACGAATATTGGCAGTAGTTGAAAATGGCTTTGCGCAGCTTACCAATGCGATTTAGCGCGCCTTTCATATGCAGGAAATTCGGCAGATAGGCGGTTTTAAAGGCTTCGAACAGCACCACGTTGTTTTCGGTGGCGTAGGCAATCATCTCTTCGGCCTGTTGTAGATTCGACGACAGCGGCTTTTCGCAAATGACGTGCTTTTTATGGCGCAGGAACAGCAAAGATTGCTGGCAGTGCATCGAATTCGGGCTGGCGATATACACCGCGTCGAGTTCGTCCGAGGCGGCGAGGGCGTCGAGCGAGTCGAAATAGTGCTCCACCGGATAATCGTGACCAAAGGCTTTAGCACCTTCGAGCGTGCGGGAATAGATCGCAGTGAGCTTCATTTTGCCACTCTCATGAGCGGCATCGATAAAGCGCTGGGTGATCCAGTTAGTTCCAATTACTGCAAAACGAATCATGGTTGCTCCAATCCCCTTCATCCTTCGAACTGCCTCGGCGTTATTTGCCTTGATGCAATCCGAATGATTTTGGGTAGGTATGGTGTATTTTGAGAAACACGCACCATCAGTATCACTGATAAAGTTTCCCGAATAACTCCAGATGCGTCAGGTACATGCGTGTGTCGAATTCTAGCTGATGGTAGTCGGGCGCCATATGACAGCAAAGGCTATAAAATGCCTTATTGTGATCTTTCTCTTTAAGGTGCGCTAACTCGTGCACCACGATCATTTTCAAAAAGGCTTCCGGCGCGGTTTTGAATACCGTCGCCACGCGGATCTCAGCCTTGGCCTTCAACTTTCCGCCCTGAATCCGCGAAATGGCCGTGTGCAGGCCGAGCGCGTGCTTCATGACGTGAATTTTATTGTCATAGGCGACTTTGCTCAGCGGCGACGAGCTGCGCAAATATTGATTCTTGAGGTCCAGCGTAAACTGATACAGCGACTTGTCGGTGGTGAGTTCGTGCGGTTGCGGATAGCGCGACAGCAAAACTTGCCCCAGACGCTGCTGGTCAATCAATTGGCGTACCTGAGCCTGTAGCGACTCGGGATAACCTTGTAGATAGGTCAATTCAGGCATAACTGTTTGCTTTAGCTCTCATTGATCCAAAAAGAGTGCCGCAAGGGCGGCAGATAAAGCCTTTTTAACTGAAAAAACATTTTACTGATAGCCCAATTTAAGGGATAAACAGCGCAAATTGAATAATGAGGAGGGCCAATGAGCCAATTCGAACTCGAACAAGGTGATCAACTGCTGCAACTGGAACTGGAACGTTACCCGCAAGATGAGGCGGCGACGCAGTTGCAGGCATGGGAAGCTGCGGACGAATATCTGCTGCAAACCCTGACCACCGACGCGCTCAATGGCCGTCCTGTCCTGATCTTTAACGACGCTTTCGGCACGCTGGCTTGCGCGCTGCAACAGTTCGAACCGACCAGCATCAGCGACTCCTTTATGAGTCAGCTGGCGACGCGCCACAACCTGCGTTTGAACCATTTCGACGAAAGCCGCGTCGCCCAGCAAAGCAGTCTGGTTCCGCTGCCAATCAATCCTGGCCTGGTGGTTATCAAGATACCAAAAACTTTGGCTCTGCTGGAGCAACAGCTGATTGCCCTGCGCGAAGTGGTGACGCCGGACACGCAGATTATCGCCGGTGCCAAGGCGCGTGACATCCACACCTCCACGCTACAGCTGTTCGAGAAGATTCTTGGTCCGACTAAAACCACGCTGGCGTGGAAGAAGGCTCGCCTGATTCACTGCCAGCCGACTTTGCCTGCGCAAGCCGCCGAGCCTGTTACCACCGAATGGGCGCTGGATGACAGCGAATTTCGCATCACCAACCATGCCAACGTGTTCTCGCGCACCGGGCTGGATATTGGCGCGCGCTTCTTCATGCAACATTTGCCGGAAGGCATTGAAGGGCGGATTGCTGATTTAGGCTGTGGCAATGGCGTGATCGGCATGACCGCGCTGGCGCTGAATCCAGATGCAGAGATGCTGTTTGTCGATGAGTCATACATGGCGGTGGAGTCGAGTAAGCTGAATGTCGAAAACAACCTGCCGGAAGATATCAGCCGCTGTCAGTTTGAAGTGAATAACATGCTGGCCGGCGTTGAGCGCGAAAGCCTGCACGCCGTGCTGTGCAACCCGCCATTCCACCAGGGTACGGTGATCAGCGATGACACCGCGTGGCGCATGTTCTGCGACGCTAAGCGCTGCCTGCAAACCGGCGGCGAGCTGCGCATCGTCGGTAACCGTCATCTGGACTACTACCAGAAGCTGCGCCGCCTGTTCGGCAACTGCACCACCATCGCCACCAATCAGAAATTCGTTATTCTGCGCGCGGTGAAGTCGGCGGCTAGAGGGTAGGTTTTTAATTTTTAGAATGCCTTCTTGGTGAATTTCAGGATGAAAGCACTGAGAAGGTGTTTCAGGAGAACGTTGTGGGAATTGATGTTTCTGCAAACAAGGATGTCACCTTTAATGCCACTCATGAGCACCGTGTCATCACGGCCATCCATTTAAATCCCAAAAAATCCAAAGTGGGGAAGAACCCGCGACTGGATATCTTCAATATCTATACCCGTACTAAGCAAGGTGATGACCGCCGCGATGGTAACCCTTTGATTTACGGTTTGAAGAATATGCATGGTTTTACATTGAGCTATGCGAGCCTGCTTGAATTCAAACCAACGTTTTCAGCAATTGTTGATAAAACCCTCAACGGTTGGTCCTATCCCTATGTTCTCTCGATGCCGTTCTCTTCAAGGGTGGCTGAGCAGTTTGCGCGGCGTATAGCGCGAAAACTTGGCGCAGTTCTAATCAATAGTGCTTTCTCCAAAAGAACCGCCTCTGAGATCTTGGCGGACTACTATTCTCGCCATGTTGTTCCTAAAAGCAGACATAAGTCTGATGTGAATCGAGTATTAGCAGAACTGGCGAAAGTACCACCCAATACTCTGTTTTCAATGAAGAAAGTCGAAAACAATATCCGCGAATATTTCCGTCCGCTTAAGTTAAATCCGCATTTCGATTTTGCGCCCTTAGTGGGAGGAACGGTCATTTTAAGCGATGATTTACTTTCGACAGGAACAACGCTTTTGAATGCGCGAGATGCATTGCTTGAGGTCAAGGTGGCTTGTAACCAAGGGGTCTGTTTGTTGAGTGATTTATGAACGATGGTTTGCAATTAAGCCATGGCTGCCGTAGACTTCTTTCAGAGCCAACATACGCCCTTGGCTCTTTAAATATGAAGCAACTCGCGAGGGTTGTGGGTTCGCGCAGGCACTTTAGTGTTGGTCCAGTCGGTAAGCGACAAAATTAACACTTGATGAATGGCAGCGACATTCTCCAACTGGCAATGTTGTAAAAATGCATACTGGTGTCTGAAAACAGACTTTCAGTAGATTAAAAAGCCGCCGCAAGCGGCTTTTTTTTCGCCCTTAAATCGCCATCGCCAGTCTCGTTCCTTGATCTATCGCCCGTCGGGCGTCTAGCTCCATGGCCATCTCTGCGCCACCTATCAAATGCACGATTTTCCCGGCTGCCAGAAGGGGAACCTGCAAGTCACGCTGCGGCTCCTGACCTGCGCAGATGATGATGTTATCCACCGCCAGAAACTCCTCGGCACCGTCGCGCACGATGTGCAGACCTTGATCATCAATGCGTTGATAGGTCACGCCGCTCCACATCTTCACGCCGCGTTGCAGCAGGCTGGCGCGGTGGATCCAGCCGGTGGTTTTGCCCAAGTTCGCTCCCACTTTGCTGGTTTTGCGTTGCAGCAGCACGATTTGCCGCGCCGCCGGTTCGGCTTGCGGGCCGTCGGCGCTCAATCCGCCGCGTTGGGTGAGGCTTTGATCGATGCCCCATTCGTGGCTGAAAGCGCGGCTGTCGAGACTGGCCGAAGGGCCGTTTTGCACCAGATATTCGGCGGTATCAAAACCAATGCCGCCGGAGCCGATGATGGCGACGCGTCGGCCAACCGGCTTTTTATCTCTGAGCACGTCGAGATAGGTCAGCACGCTCGGGTGGTCTATCCCCGGGATTTCGGGCAGACGGGGAAGTATGCCGCACGCCAAAACGATTTCATCGAAGCCATTGAGCTGGCTGGCATCCACTTTTTCGCCCAGACGCAGCGTCACCTGCAAAATAGCTAACTGGCGCGAGTAGTAGCGCAGCGTCTGGTAAAACTCCTCCTTGCCGGGAATTTGCTTGGCGATATTAAACTGCCCACCAATCTCACTGTTGGCGTCGAACAGGGTGACCTGATGCCCGCGACTGGCGGCCGTGATAGCGAAGGAAAGCCCCGCCGGGCCAGCGCCAACCACCGCCAGACGTTTGGCGTGCTGGGCCGGGATCAGCGGCATTTCGGTTTCGCGGCAGGCGCGCGGATTCACCAGACAGGAGGTGAGTTCGCCGACAAAAATCTGGTCCAGGCAGGCCTGATTGCAGCCAATACAGGTGTTTATCTCATCTGCGCGGCCCTGCGCGGCTTTCTGCACAAAGGCCGGGTCGGCGAGGAAGGGGCGCGCCATGGAGACCATATCCGCGCAGCCGTTAGCCAATAGATCTTCGGCCACCTGCGGATCGTTAATGCGGTTGGTGGTGATCAGCGGAATGTTCACCTTGCCCATTAACTTGCGCGTCACCCAGCTAAACCCGGCGCGCGGCACCATGGTGGCGATGGTCGGCACCCGCGCCTCGTGCCAGCCAATGCCGGTGTTGATGATGCTGGCACCGGCCTGCTCAATGCCTTTGGCGAGGGCTTCTATCTCCTCCCAGTTCGAGCCTTCTTCCACTAAATCCAGCATCGACAGGCGATAGATAATAATGAAGTGTGGGCCACAGGCCTGGCGCACGGCGCGCACTATTTCCAGGGCGAATCGCATGCGGTTTTGCGCATTGCCGCCCCACTGGTCGCTGCGCTGGTTGGTGCGCGCGGCCAAAAACTGGTTAATCAAATAACCCTCTGAACCCATGATTTCCACGCCGTCATAGTCGGCCTGCTGCGCCAGCGCAGCGCACTGGGCGAAGTCGGCAATCGTCTCTTCAATCTGTTCGTGAGTCAGCGCCAGCGGGGAGAAACGGTTGATTGGCGCCTGCAACGCCGATGGTGCCACGGGGTTAGGCTGATAGCTGTAACGCCCGGCGTGGAGGATCTGCAAGGCGATTTTCCCGCCAGCCTGATGAACTGCCTCCGTCACCACTTGGTGATGGGCGATTTGCTGCTGCTGGTTGAGCACCGAGCCGCCGCGATAGACCACGCCCTGCACGTTGGGGGCGATGCCGCCGGTGACAATCAGGCCCACGCCCGCGGCGGCGCGCTCGGCATAGAAAGCCGCCATGCGCTGCGGCCCCTCTTTCAACTCTTCCAGCCCGGTATGCATTGACCCCATCAGCACGCGGTTTTTCAGCTGGGTAAAGCCTAAATCCAGCGGGGCTAACAGGTGAGGATAAAACGGCGCGTTGTGTTCGGTCATAAGGCAGACTCTTAAGTGGTCGGATGAGATAAGAGTCAATTTAGCCGCAGAACGCCAGATTGGAAAGGAGAGTGGTGCCGAATGTGATGCACTTCATAAAGATCATCCGATGTCGGAAAAACAACAAATAATGTCCATCGACGCTTATGCATTGAGATTAATTTATTAGCAGGCTTTGTCTTATGAAGAGTATTAAAAAGCATTTATTTCCTGTGCCAATAATTTCCCAACGAAATAAAAATAAGACCGTGGTTACCCCTATTTAATTTCTACCGGTTTATATAAAAGACATTATTTTAGGGTAATAAGATTATTTTTATAGTCGCGCTTCGAATCGATTCAGTTCAGGTGGTGGCTGGTCTAGGCTGGTGCTGCTTCACCCAACCTACCATTCCAACCTGGATATAAACTATGAATCTTATTGACCATACGGCATGCCGTCCATTCACCGAAGCTGGGCATTTATCACAAATAGCGGCCTATTATGAAGAGGGTCGAAATGTGATGTGGATGATGCTAAAAGCCTTCCCGCGCCCATGTTTTAATCAGCCTTTAATTGAAGACATTATGAAACTGACCTATGCGGCGAAAGCCTCGGGTCTGCGTTTTGATTTTTGGGTAACCGGATCGCTGGTGCCTAATATGTATAATGTAGGAGGAGATTTAAGCTTTTTTGTTGAGTCCATTCTCAATAATAAGCGTGAGGCACTGCGCGCCTATGCGCGAGCCTGCATTGACTGCGTACACGCCGCTGCGCGCGGCTTTGACGTAGGCGCCATCAGCCTGTCGATGATTGAGGGATCGGCGCTGGGTGGCGGTTTTGAGGCCGCGCTGGCGCACCACTATGTCTTAGCGCAAAACACCGCCCGGATGGGATTCCCAGAAATTGCCTTTAATCTGTTCCCCGGCATGGGCGGTTATTCGCTGGTTTCACGCAAAGCGGGAATGCGTCTGGCGGAGGAGCTGATCTCAACCGGCGAGTCGCACTCTGCGGAATGGTTTGAAAGCCGGGGGCTGGTGGATGTGGTGTTCCAGCCCGGCGAAGGCTTTATCGCAACCCGTACTTTTATCGATACGATGCGACCAAAGTTAAACGGCATTCGGGCCATGCTGCGGGCGCGCCAGAGAGTGCTAAAGCTTTCGCGCTCCGAGTTGATGGATATCACGGAAGATTGGGTAGATTCAGCGTTTACGCTGGAGGAGAAAGATGTGGCGTACATGGAGCGTCTGGTGATGTTGCAAAACCGCCATACGGCTTCTCTGCGTAAATCCGGCTAGTCTGCTCATGATTGTCGTTAGCGCTGCCAGACGCCGTGACTGACGACTAGCGCGTAACGTTGTTCAAACTACCGGGTGAAGCAATTGCTTTCTGCACAAGCCAGTGCTCGAGCTCATCGGCGGGCATTGGTTTGGCAAACAGATAGCCCTGTTTGCTATCTACGCCAATTTCATCAATCAGCCGCTCTTCTTCATGGGTTTCAACCCCTTCGGCAACCACGGTCAATTGCAGGGTTCTTGCTACGGCAACGATAGCCCGGACCAGCGCCTGCGACACTGAATTATGATTAATACCGCGCACAAAGCTTTGATCCAGCTTGATGCAGTCCAGCGGGATCCGCGCCAGCTGCGACAGGGAAGAGTAGCCGGTGCCGAAATCGTCCAGATGCACTTCCGCGCCCAACTTATGCAGTTGATTGATCATGGTGACGGCCGCTTTTTCATCTTCCACCAGGCAGCTTTCGGTCAGCTCAAAATCCAGCATGCATTGAGTCATTCCGGCGTTTTGCATCGCCTCGGTAAAATCCGACACCAGCGAACTGCTGTTTAATTGGCGGCCTGACAGATTCACCGCCACGCGCAAATTCAGCCCTTTCTTCTGCCACTCGGTTGCCTGTCGGGTAGCGGTTTCGATAACCCATTTGCCTAGCGGCGCAATCAGTCCGGACTCTTCGGCGTAGGAGATAAAGCTCTGTGGCTGAATCACGCCGCGCTCAGGCGAGTGCCAGCGCAGCAGGGCTTCGACACTCTTTACTTCGCCATTGTTGGAGATTTTCGGCTGATAATAGAGCTTCAGCTGTTGCTCCTCGAGGGCTTTTCTCAGATTGGTGTCGAGCCACATGTATTCGGAAACTTTTTTGTTCATCTCCGGTGAGAACACGCAGTGCGCGTTTTTGCCCGCCTCTTTCGCCACGTACATGGCCGTATCGGCGTTGCGGATCAGGCTTTCTGCATCTGTTCCGTGCTGCGGGCAGACCGCGATGCCGCTTGAACAGCCGGTATAAACTTCGATTAACCCGATGCGGAAAGGGGCTTTGAGGCGGCCGAGGATCTGTTGGCTGATGGCTTCCAGCTTTTCGACCGACGCTTGGGTACTAAGAATAATGAATTCGTCACCGCCCAGTCGCGCCAGGGTTTCGGTGTCTTCTAAACAGCCCTGAATGGCGTGAGCCACCTCTTTGAGCAGACGGTCACCAAACATGTGTCCGTAGGCGTCATTCACTTTTTTGAAGTTATCTAAGTCGAGATAAATCAGTCCGATAGAGTTGTCACCGCGCAGTTCCAGCGCGCTTTTCAGCTGGTCTTGCAGGGCGTTGCGGTTGGCAAGGCCGGTGATGAGATCGGTATTGGCTAAGACCCGCAGCCGCTCCTGCGCCATGCGCTCATCGGTGATGTCAGAGCCGGAGCAGATGAGGAATTTCTGCTGTTTTCCACTGCCGCTGTGGACAAATTTATTGCGGAATAAGAACAGGCGCTGGCCTTTTACCGTGTTAATCCAGCGTTCTACTTCATATGACTGCTCTTTTTGAAAGAAGCCGGTGATGTTCTGGCGAGAGGCGATACCTTCTTCCATCGACATAAACATGTCGTAGGCGCTACGGCCAATCACGTCCTGCTCGCGCAGGCCGGTGTACTCTTCGCTCAGACGGTTGAAGCGATGCACTTTACCGTCTTGATCGATAATCACGATCACCGAGTTGGCTTCGGACACTACCTGTTCGGCGAAGGTCAGCCCCACTTCAAGGTCGTGCGCCACGGACGCGGTATCTTCGTAATCAGAGGCGGTGCCCGCCCAAACGTTGCTGTCTACCTTACGGCCAACCAAATAGAGACAAACCGGCACGCCGAACAGCGCGACGTCAATGGTGAAGCAAGAGGTGATGCCCGTCAGTTCGCGAATGCGCGCGGCTTGCAGGCTGGTGAGGGAAACGGCGACGTTGGTCACGCCCTGTTCCGCTGAGAGTTCTAATGCGTTGCTATCTGAACTTAACCGCCAGTAGGGGCGCGGTGTACCAAAATGCAGGTATAAAATGGAGTCATCTTGAGCGTCTTTCATGAAAGTTTCTCCGTGTCACCAGCAACCTGATCTGACAATGTTAAGCAACGTGCAATTAAAAGCGCGGGCCCTGAGAACAGAGGCCCGCTCTTGATTTTAGATGATTTTTATTACCAGCGATGGCGCTCCACGCGGCGCGCCATCACCTTCTCTGCGGCAGTTATTTCAGCAGGAAGCTACTTTGCTTCACATCCTGCGAATCCAATCCAATGAATACATTGAATTTGCCCGGTTCAGAGGCCCATTTGAGCTTGTCATTGAAGAAACGTAAATCTTTTTCATTGATCGCAAATGTAACGACTTTTTCTTCACCCGGCGCCAGATTTATTTTCTCGAAGTTTTTGAGCTCTTTAACCGGGCGGCTGATAGAGGCCGTCAGGTCACGCAGATAGAGCTGTACCACGGTCGCGCCGCTGCGTTTGCCGGTGTTTTTCACCGTCACGCTGGCAGTCAGTGGCTGCGTGGCACTCATGGTGGTCGAAGACAATGAAATATCAGAGACGCTGAACTGGGTGTAGCTCAAACCATAACCAAACGGGAAGAGCGGGCCATTGGTGATGTCGAAGTAGCGCGAGGTGTATTTATCTTCTCTCTGCGGATTCCGTGGTCGGCCAGTATTCAACTCGCTGTTGTATAACGGGATTTGACCAACAGAGCGCGGGAAGGTCATTGGCAGTTTGCCCGACGGGTTGTAGTCGCCGAACAGCACGTCTGCAATGGCGTGTCCGCCTTCTGTGCCGCTGAACCAGGTTTCTAGCATGGCATCGGCAATGTCATTTTCCCACGTCAGGGTCAGTGGACGGCCATTCATCAGCACGATCACCAGCGGCTTGCCGGTGGCTTTCAGCGCTTTAAGCAGGTCGCGCTGGCTTTGCGGAACGTTCAACTCAGTGCGGCTGGACGCTTCGTGCGCCATGCCCTGAGCTTCCCCCACTACCGCAACCACGACGTCGGCTTTCTCGGCGGTTTTCACGGCTTCATCAATCATTTCCTGCGCTGGGCGCGGGTCGTTAACCACCTGTTTCTCATAGGAGTTCAGGAAGTTGACGATGTCTTGATCGTTGGTGATGTTGGCGCCACGGGCATATAGCAGGGTGGCTTTGTCGCCAATCGCGTCTTTCATACCTTGCAGCACGGTGACGGTCTGGTTGGCTTTACCGGCAGCGGACCAGCTTCCCATGACATCACGCTGGCTGTCGGCCAGAGTACCAATCAGGGCGATGGTGCCTTTCTTCTGCAACGGCAAGGTTTCGTTCTGGTTTTTTAGCAATACCAGTGAGGTACGCGCCACTTCACGCGCCTCTTTGCGATGCAAACGGCTTTCGGCGTTGGTATCAACCGGGTCACTCGATGCCGGGCCAAGGTGGCGGTACGGATCGATGAACAGGCCCATATCCCACTTAGCATTCAGTACGTTACGCACCGCACGGTCAATCTCTTTGACGCTAACAATTTTGTCGGCCACTAAGCCTTTCAGGTACTTGCCGTACATGTCATCGGCCATGTCCATATCGACACCGGACTTCAGCGCCATGGCGGCGGCCTGACGGTCATCTTCGGCCACGCCGTGTTTGACCAAGCCGCCGATAGCGCCGTGATCGCTAACGGTTAAACCTTTGAATTTCCACTGGTCGCGCAGAACTTGCTGCAACAGCCACGGGTTGGAGGTCGCCGGAATGCCATTCACCGAGTTCAGCGCCACCATCACGCCGCCCGCGCCTGCATCAAGCGCGGCTTTATACGGCGGCATGTAGTCGTTGAACATGCGCGTCAGGCTCATGTCCACGGTGTTGTACTCGCGGCCGCCTTCTACTGCGCCGTACAGCGCGAAATGCTTCACGTTGGCCATTACGCTGTCAGGGGCGGACGGATCGTTATTCTGATAGGCGCTGACCATTTCGTGGGCCAGGCGCGATGTTAAGTAGGTGTCTTCGCCAAAGCCTTCAGAGACGCGGCCCCAGCGCGGATCGCGGGTGATATCGACCATCGGTGAGAAGGTCATGTTCAGGCCATCGGCCGCGGTTTCAATGGCAGAGATACGCGCGCTGGTGGCGACGGCTTGCATGTCCCAGCTGGCGGCAAGGCCAAGGCTGATAGGGAAGATGGTGCGCTGGCCGTGGACCACGTCATAGGCGTAGAACAGCGGGATTTTCAGGCGGCTGTGCTGTACCTGATCCTGAATGCGGCGAATGTCAGGTTTGGTCACGGTATTGAACATACCGCCAACTTTATCGGCGCGAACGTCAGCCATAATGGCTTCTTTCGGGTAGTCGGGACCAACGCTGACTAAGTTAAGCTGGCCGATTTTTTCGTCCAGCGTCATTTGGGTCATCAGATGAGAGACGAAGGCATCCCGCTCTTTTGTCTGATTTTGGGGAATGCTCGACGCTTGCTCAGCAAACGACGAGGTAGAACCTGCTATTAACACCAACGCGCCAATCAGGTGATGCGTATTCATCGAATATCCTTCAGACAAAAAACATGCGGCTTAGGTTAATGACAGCCCCTAGCCAGAACGCGAACAAGGTAATGATCATTATAAGAAAACTATAGCGTGAGAATCTAATACGTCGCCTCAATTATTAGCAATGAATAGTTTTCTGCAAAAACGACTTATTGACTGCGAGCCGTCACAGCTCGCAATTTACGCTGAATTAGGAATTGATGTGCAAATACTGATACGAGATAGCGCGCAATTTCCGTTATTTAGGAATATGCGCACAGTAATAAATAGGGCGAGGGGCGTTACAACAGCGGCATGTCAGTTGGCGTTTTGCTCATGACGTCGAAGAACACGTCTTTGGAGACTGACCAGAATTGCGCAACGGCTTCGGCATTGTAGCTAATACCCATCAGGCTCATGACGAAGAAACAGGTCACGGTCAGGCCAATCCCGCTACAGACGAAGGCCATGACATTATGGCTGGACTGGCGGCAGCGAATATTTAATTGGCTGGTGCAAAACATCAGAAACGCGCTCAGTAATTCCCAACGCATCATCATGAAACCTGCAGTTAACGTACCCATCGAACCTATTCCTCAACTGAATTAAGCACCTGAAATGCACCAATCCAAAGGCAGTCCTCGGGGGGGCTGAATACCGGGGTGGAGCAAGGAGGCGTAGAAATGAAAATGTGATTTGCGTCACATTGTAGCGAGGGTTAATTCGATGCGCAAAAAAAAGTCGATATAGGATTTGATCTTCGTCATCGAGCCATAAAAAAACCGCCCTTAGCGGCGGTTTTCGAGTGAAAAGGGAATGCGTCGAGCGCCATCAGGCACCGTAACCCATCACTTGCAGCAGGTGTTGCTCATGCTGCACGGCGTCCTGACGGTGGGTCACCCCCAGCTTCTGATACAGATTGCGAATGTGAGTTTTAATGGTGGTAGAAGCCACGGTCAGCTCGCCGGCAATCTGGTCATTACTGTAGCCGGAGTAGATAAGGCCGAGCACTTGCCATTCGCGCTGGGTCAGCGGGCTGGTGCGAATCAGCTCCGGCACCTGAGGATGGGTCAGTAATTTACTGACAAAGCCTTCGTCGAAATGGGCGAACTTGTGGCGATGGTGCTGGTTAATGTCGCGCAACACCTTCTGCGCCCGGCGCTGCTCCATCTCCGGCAGAAGATTTAACTGGATAAGCTGGCGCAACTGCTGCGCCATCATTTCGCCTTCGATAACAAAGTGGCTGACAAAACCCGTGCGGTTGGCTAATTCCAGCGCTTCAATCAGCACGCGCTGGGCTTCATTTTTGCGATCGGTGTGCCAATAGAGCAGGTTGCTGAGGATCAGATTGCGGTTGAGGTCACTGACCAGCTTCAGCTGGCGCGCGTAACCATTCAGCTCATCAATGATTTTTTCTGCTTCCTCATATTGACCCAGCAGGATGTGCACCCGGGCAATGTTGCGCCATTGGCCTTGCAGGAAGTGGTTATCCGCCATACCCGGTTTGGAGGTCTGGTTCAGCCAGCTGCGCGCCGCGTTTTTATCCCCGACCATCTGCCAGTAAATAACGCGCGGCTTATCAGTGTTGGTCAGCCAGTCAGTGTGATACTGCCCGCTCTGCAACAGGGCTTCGCAGCGCTGCAAATAGCGATGGGCATTGTCGAGATGCCCGCGCGCCAGCGAGCACTTCGCCAGCATCGCCAAACATTGCAACTGCTGTTGCGGCTGGAAGTTAGCCAGCACTTCCAGCCCTTCGCGCGCGGCGCTTTCGGCATCGTCGAGGCGCGCCCACGACCACAGCAGCTGTGAGCGCAGGCGCAGTAAGAATTCGTGCATCGGCAGCTGTTCGAGATGCTGCTCGCGCACCAGTTCGAAGGCTTTATCCTGCGTCTCGTAAGCCGCCTGCAAGAAGCCCTGAGCGATCAGAATTTCACTCTGCTGGAGCAAAGCCCACAGCGCGTAGTGATAGGCCTCATGGCGGCGGGCGATTTGCTCGGTTTGCTGCATCAGCGGCAGGGCGCGGGTCAAATCGCCTTTGCAGTGCTGGATCTCGCCGGTCACCGAGGTGGCAACAATGCGGCTGTAATAGCTTGAATAGGGAAGATATTTCAGCGCCTGCGCCGCCAGCTTCTCGGCTTTATCCTGCTTGCCGTCGTTGATGGCGACCTGCGCTCTCAGGGCGTCAAATTCGGCGCTGAGGGTTTTATCCATCTCGATTTGCTCGACCTGCATCTCGTTTTCGGCGCGCTCAAGCAGCATTTCTACTTCGCTGTAGCGGTGCTGGCTCTGCGCTAACCATGCCTGCAACAAGGCCAGTTTCGGGTTTTGAATCAGCCGCTCATAAGGCAGGGCGTTGAGGCACTCTTCGAGCAGCACCAGCTCGCTTTGGTTGAACAGCGCCCAGGCGTGTTGCAGCAGAATGTCGCGCAGCATGTCGGTATCTTCGGCGCCCAGCGCGTGGTGAATGGCCTCGGCGGGGAAGCCCAGCGCCAGCCAACCTTCGGCCGCCAAACGGTGGATAGCCGGGAGTTCAGCCGCCAGTTCCCACTGGCAGCGCTGGCGCAGGAAAGTGGCAAACAGCGGGTGGAAGTTAAACCATTCGCCGGAATCATCCATTCGGTGAATGAATAGACCCTGACGCTCCAGCTCTTCCAGCCGGTGCTGGCCGTTTTCCGCGCCGGTCAGTTGCACAATCAGCGAATCATTCATTGAGCGCAGTAAAGAGCAGCGCAGCAGGAAGTCGCGGGTTGGCGCGTCCACGCGATCCAGAACCTCATCCACCAGATATTCGGATAGATGGCTGGCATTCAGCCCGGCAAGTTTTTTGGCCGACTGCTGGGCCGAGGCCGTCGAAGTGTGCGACTGGCGGGCGGAGAGGGCAATCAGCTGGAGCGCGGTGGCCCATCCGGCCACGTCGTCGCACAGGCGGCTGCTGTCGGCTTGCTCGATAGGGTCGGCCAAACGGCAATCAAAGAACTGCTGGGCTTCGGAATGGTTGAAAGCCAACTGTGCGGCATTCAGCTCCAGCAGTTGGTCGCGCACGCGCAGGTTGGCAATGCCAAGCTGCGGCAGGGTGCGTGACAGCACCATCAATGTGAGGTTTTCCGGCTGATGGCGCAGGAAGAAGCGCATGCCTTCGTGAATGGCGTCATTGGAAATCAGGTGATAATCGTCAATCACCAGTAACAGGGGGCGATGCCAATCAGACAGCTCAACAAAGAGTTGCGCAAACAGTGCTGAGAGGCTGGCGTATTGATGCTTCTGACTGAGTGCTTCGCTTTTGGCGCAGTGCCCGCCGGTTGCCTGCTGAATAGCGGCAATCAGGTAGCTGGCAAAACGCTCGGGCTGGTTGTCGCTTTCATCAAGAGAATACCAGCCGAGATCGCTTTTACCCGCCGCCCAGTGGGCAACAAGCGTGGTTTTGCCGTACCCAGCAGGGCAAGCAACCAGAACGAGTCGGTAATTCTGTGCGCTCGCCAATTTGGTTAATAGGCGATCGCGCACCACCGTATTTTGCAGTCGCACCGGGCGACTCAGTTTCGAAGGGATCAGCATTTTTATAGATTCTTATGAACTGTAAGCAAATGAAAGGTGTGTTTATTTATTTTACAGCGCGTAATTAATATTATTCCTAAGGTCTGCCAATGCCGAAAGTATTGCAAGGCTGTTACATAATTACGTGTCGTTTAGTTGCTCTTGATCACAGTTTAGGCCCCTGTTTTTGGCCGAAAAAATCCTGATTACGCTACGCCCTTTTCCTCCTCCCTGTCTAATCCTTTACGGGATGATGCTGCACTTTCTACTTGGTTGCAGCATAGCCTTATTGTTTCAGCTTTTTACCCTACACCTACTCTACAAATACCCCATAGAGGGAGCTTATGTTGCCATCCACATTAGAGAAAACCCGGTTTGAACACGCCCTGACGCGCCAATGGCAGCGCTTTGGTTTACAGAGTGCCCAAGACATGACGCCGCATCAGTGGTGGCAGGCGCTGAGCGGCGCGCTGTCCGATCAGTTAGCCGCGCAGCCCACGCCTGCCAAGACTCAACAGCAGCAGCGCCACGTAAATTATATTTCGATGGAGTTTCTGATTGGCCGTCTGACCTCCAACAACTTGATTAATCTGGGTTGGTTCGACACCGTCAGGGACGTGCTGAAAGCGCAGGGCGTAGAACTGGCCGATGTCCTCGAGCAAGAAACCGACCCAGCATTAGGCAATGGCGGGCTGGGGCGTCTGGCGGCCTGTTTTCTGGATTCGATGGCGACCGTGGGGCAGTCGGCCACCGGCTACGGGTTGAATTATCAATATGGCCTGTTCCGCCAATCCTTTAGCGAAGGCAAGCAGCAAGAAGCGCCGGACAATTGGCATCGCGAGAGTTATCCGTGGTTCAGCCATAACAGCCACCTGTCGGTGGATGTCGGCTTTGGCGGTAAGTTAGTGAAGAATGAGCAAGGACAGGAGCTCTGGCAGCCGGAGTTCACGCTGCGCGGCGAAGCCTGGGACCTGCCGGTGGTGGGCTATCGCAACGGCGTTACCCAGCCATTACGTCTGTGGCAGGCGACGGATGTGCATCCTTTTGACCTGACGCTGTTTAACGACGGGCAGTTCCTCAAGGCTGAGCAAAAGGGCATTGATGCCGCCAAGCTGACTAAAGTGCTCTACCCGAATGACAATCATCAGCAGGGCAAACGCCTGCGCCTTATGCAGCAGTATTTCCAGTGCGCCTGCTCGGTGCGGGATATTTTGCGCCGTCACCACTTCCTTGGACGCAAAATTGCTGAACTGCCTGATTTTGAAGTAATTCAGCTTAACGATACCCATCCGACCATCGCTATTCCCGAGCTGTTGCGCATTCTGCTCGACGAGCACCAGATGGAGTGGGACGCGGCTTGGGCTATTACCAGCCGGACCTTCGCTTATACCAACCACACCTTGATGCCAGAAGCTCTGGAGCGCTGGGATGAGAAGCTGGTGCGCAGCCTGCTGCCGCGCCATTTCTCACTGATTAAGCAGATAAACGCGCGCTTCAAAAAGGTGGTGGAGAAGCAGTGGCCGGGCAATAAAGCCGTGTGGGAGAAGCTGTCGGTGCATCAGGACAAACAGGTGCGGATGGCGAACCTCTGCGTGGTCAGCGGCTTCGCGGTCAACGGCGTCGCGGCGCTGCACTCGGATCTGGTGGTGAAAGACCTGTTCCCCGAGTATCACCAGCTGTGGCCGCAAAAATTCCATAACGTAACCAATGGCATCACGCCGCGCCGCTGGCTGAAACAGTGTAATCCGGCACTGTCGGCGCTGATTGATGACAGCCTGAAAACTGAGTGGGTTACCGAGCTTGATGCATTGCGCGGGCTGGAAAAATTCGCTGAAAATGCCAAATTCACCCAACGTTATCAACAGATTAAGCGCGAGAACAAAGTGCGGCTGGCGGAGTATGTGCAGCAGCGCATGGGGATCATCCTCAACCCAGACGCCATTTTTGACGTGCAGATTAAGCGCCTGCACGAGTACAAGCGCCAGCATTTGAACTTGCTGCATATCGTGGCCTTGTACCGCCAATTGCGCGAAAACCCACAGCTCGACAGGGTGCCGCGCGTGTTCCTGTTCGGGGCGAAAGCCGCGCCGGGCTACTATCTGGCGAAAAACATCATCTATGCGATCAACCAAGTGGCGGAAAAGGTCAATAACGATCCGATCGTCGGCGATCGTCTTAAAGTGGTGTTCATTCCCGATTATCGCGTTTCGGTCGCCGAGCTGATGATCCCGGCTGCCGACGTCTCCGAGCAGATCTCCACCGCGGGCACCGAAGCCTCCGGTACTGGCAACATGAAGCTGGCGCTTAATGGGGCGATGACCGTCGGCACGCTGGACGGCGCGACGGTGGAAATCGCCGAGCAGGTTGGCGAAGACAATATCTTTATTTTCGGCAACACCGTCGATCAGGTGAAAGCTCTAAAAGCTCAAGGCTATTCGCCGCTGCAATGGCGCAAAAAAGACACATTATTGGATGCCGTATTGAAGGATCTGGAAAGCGGCCTGTTCAGCCATGGGGATAAATCCGCCTTTAGCCCGATGCTCGACAGCCTGCTGTCAGGCGGCGATCCCTACTTAGTGTTAGCGGATTTTGCTGATTATTGTGAGGCACAACAGAGAGTTGACGTGTTGTACCGCGATCGGGCGGAGTGGACGAAGCGCACTATACTCAATACGGCCCGTGTTGGCATGTTCAGTTCAGACCGGTCGATCCGCGATTATCAGCAACGGATCTGGCAGGCGAAACGCTAAGGAGCAGCAATGGAGAGCAAACAGCTAGAACAAGCGGCGATCGAGGCTGGGATCGCCGCCGGTTATATCAATGCGCATGGTAAACAACAGGCTATTGCTGCCGCTACTAAACGGGATTTGCTGGAGGCGATGGGCTGGGCCGCGGGCGTTCCACACGCCGTCGAAGCCCCCGTGCCGGTAGTAAAAGTGTTTATTAAGGGCAGCCGTTTAGCCCTGCCGATTGGCGGCGAAGGCGAGTTTCAGTGGCAGTTGAAGTTGGAAAGCGGCGCGGTGCAGCAAGGGCGCACCAGCGCCAAAATGACCTTGGCCCTGCCGGGGCGCATTTCCAGCGGCTACCACCAGTTGACGCTGACGCAGGACGCGCAAAGCTGGGAGTGCAGCATCATCGTCGCGCCAAAACGCTGCTATGAACCCGATGCCCTGCTGGCGGGGAAAAAGCTGTGGGGCGCCTGCGTGCAACTCTACACGCTGCGTTCCGAGAACAACTGGGGCATTGGCGACTTTGGCGATTTACGCCAACTGGTGCAGGAGATGGGCAAACGCGGCGGCGCTTTCGTCGGCCTCAACCCCATTCACTCGCTTTATCCCGGCAACCCCATCGCCGCCAGCCCATACAGCCCGTCTTCACGGCGCTGGCTGAACGTGATTTACATTGACGTCAACGCGGTGGAAGATTTCCAGCTCAGCGAGGCGGCGCAGGCGTGGTGGCGCGAGCCGCAAACGCAGAAAATCCTTAAAGAAGTTCGCCGCAGCGCATGGGTGGATTACGCCCGCGTGGTGCCGCTCAAGCTCACCGGGCTGTCGCTGGCGCATCAGCGTTTTGTCACCCGTAGCGCGTCCGATCCGCTGCAAAAAGCCTATCGAAAATTTGTCCGCGAGGGAGGCGACAGCCTCTATCAGCAGGCGGCCTATGACGCGCTTTATAGCCATCTGGCAAAGCAGGGCGAGCAGCCACAAGGCTGGCCGCACTGGCCGGAAAAGTACCGCAGCGCGCAGAGTGCCGCCGTCAAAGCCTTCTGCCAGCAGTATGAGTCCGAGGTGGATTTCTACCAGTGGCTACAGTGGCTGGCGGAGTATCAGTTTGGCCGCTGTTACCACGACAGCCAGCAGGCGGAGATGCCGATTGGTTTGTATCGCGATTTAGCCGTGGGCGTGGTGGAAGGTGGAGCCGAAACCTGGGGCGATCGCGACGTTTATTGTCTGAAAGCCTCGGTCGGCGCGCCGCCGGATATCCTTGGGCCGCTCGGGCAAAACTGGGATCTGCGCCCGATGGATCCGCACGTCATGGTGCGCCGCGCCTATCAGCCTTTTATCGATCTACTGCGCGCCAACATGACCAGCTGTGGCGCGTTGCGCATCGATCACGTGATGACCCTGCTGCGCCTGTGGTGGATCCCTTATGGTGAAACCGCCGACAACGGTGCTTATGTGCAGTATCCGGTGGACGATCTGCTGGCGATTCTGGCACTGGAAAGCCAGCGCCACCGCTGCATGGTGATAGGAGAAGATCTGGGCACGGTGCCGGTGGAGATCGTTAGTAAGCTGCGCGAAGGCGGGGTCTACTCGTACAAGGTGTTGTACTTCGAGCGTGACGCGGAGAATAACTTCCGCGCGCCGCAGTCTTATCCGGTGCAGGCGATGGCGACCATCACCACCCACGATCTTCCTACGCTGCGCGGTTACTGGCAGGGGGATGATTTGGCGCTAGGCAAGAAGTTGGGGCTGTATCGCGACGAAGAGGTATTAACCGAGCTGTACGCCGATCGCGGTCGCGCCCGGCAGGGGTTGCTCAACGGGTTGCATCATTATGGCTGCGTGCCGAAAAGCACCGGTCACAATGCAGACGTGATGAGCATGACGCCGACGCTCAATCGCGGCCTCCAGCGTTATGTCGCCGACAGCGCCTGCGCCCTGTTGGGCCTGCAACCCGAAGACTGGCTGGACATGGGCGAGCCGGTCAACATTCCCGGCACCAGTGACGAATACCCCAACTGGCGGCGCAAACTCACCCGTACTCTGGAAGATATGTTCGCCGACGACGAAGTGAATAAGCTGATCAAGGACTTGGATAAGCGCCGCAGGAAGGTGTCGGTGAGTTGAGTTTTGGCTCTACTTCCTCCCCTAATTAGGGGAGGGATCAAATCAAAAGCCACAGCAAAACCGCACTACTCTAAATCCGGGTTATTGGCGATTTGCTCCACCGTCATTGGCCTGCCGAGCAAATATCCCTGCAACGAATCACAGCCTAGCTCGGTGAGGAAATCTTGCTGTTGGGTGGTTTCCACACCTTCGGCAACCACTTTCAGATTCAGCGTCTGGCCGAGGGCGATGATAGCTTGCACGATGCTGGCATCTTCGCTTCCCGCAATCAGATCATTAATAAAAGCGCCGTCGATTTTCAGTTCGCTGGCCGGTAAGCGTTTCAGGTAGAGCAGGCTGGAGTAGCCTGTACCAAAGTCATCAATCGAGGCTTTGACGCCAAAACGCGTGAGCTGCTCGAGGATCTCGACGCTGGCGTCGGGGTTGCGCATCGCGGTGGTTTCAGTCACTTCCAGCGTCAGCATCTCTGGCGGGATCTGATGCTTCTGCACAGTAGCAATCACCTTTTCCACCAGATTCGGCTGCTCAAATTGCAGGGCAGAGAGGTTTACCGCCACGGTCCAGGTGCGATGTCCCGCCAAGTGCCACTGGCGCAGCTGGCGACAGGCTTCGTTAATCACCCATTCGCCGATTGAGATGATCAGGCCGGTTTTCTCCGCCATCGGCAGGAAGACGTCCGGGCTGAGCATCACGCCGTGGCGCTCCCAGCGCAGCAGCGCCTCAAAGCCGGTCACCGGGCCGTGTGGCGCGACAAATTTTGGCTGATAGTGCAGGCGCAGCTCGTTGTGTTCCACCGCCATGCGCAAATCGTTGAGCATTTGCAGCTGGTCTTGCGCATTGGCATTCATCGACGGCTGGAAAAAGTTGTAGCCGTTGCGCCCGGCATTTTTGGTGTGGTACATCGCCGCGTCGGCGTTGAGCATCAGCTCGCGCTCGTTTTCGCCATCGCCCGGATAAACCGCAATACCAATACTCACTGACACCAGCAGCTCGTAGCGCGAAACCTGGAAAGGTTTAGCAATCAGATGCCCGAGCTTGTCGGCCAGCGTCGCGGCGTCGTTGGGATCGCCGATTTCCATCAGCAGCACGAATTCATCGCCACCCAAGCGCGCCAAGGTATCCGAGGCGCGCAGGTGGGCCTGTAGCCGCTCGGTGACGGCAATCAGCAGCAAATCCCCCACGTGGTGCCCAAAAGCGTCGTTCACCGCCTTAAAGCCGTCGAGGTCGAAAAACAGCAGGGCGAAGGAGGATTGAGTACGCTCCGCTTTCTGGAAAGCCTGGCTTAGACGGTCTTCCAACAGGAGGCGGTTCGGCAAGCGCGTTAGATTATCGTGCAAGGCGAGCTGGGTTAGCTCGCGGTTGGCCTGCGTCAAAGAAGAAGCCAGAATCGAGGTGCGCGCCTGCAAGCGGGCATCCAGCACGGAAATAATCAGGGTGATGGCGAGCACGGCCAAGGTGACGACAATCACCAACAGCGCCAGCCAGTTATTATTCACCCCGGAAACTGCCGCCATGCTGTGGCTATCGTGAGGGAAATTGGCGGCGGCCATGCCGATATAGTGCATGCCGACAATCGCGGTGCCCATGACAATCGCCGCGCCGACGCGCAGCATTTTGACATTCGGCGAGTGCTGGCGCAGGTGAAACGCCATCCACAGCGCGGCACCGGAAGCCACCACGGCGACCACCACTGACAGCGCCACCCAGCGAAGATCGTAATCTATGCCGGGCATCATGCGCATTGCCGCCATGCCGGTGTAGTGCATCGCCACAATGCCGCCGCCCATCAGCAGGGAGCCAAGCAGCAGGCTCTGGGTCGGCAGCCGGTCATGGCACACCAGCCAGAGGGCGAACGCGGAAGAAACGATGGCGATCAGCATCGAAAATAGGGTGATAAGCGGGTCATAGCCCATCGACACTGGCAAACTAAAGGCCAACATGCCGATAAAATGCATCGACCAGATACCAATCCCCATAGACAGCGCGCCGCCCGCTAACCACAGTTTCGACGCTCTTCCTTGTGTCGTTGCCACTCGTCCAGCCATGTCGAGCGCGGTGTAAGACGCGAGCATCGCAACGATGAAGGAGAACAGAATCAGGACATCGTTGTAATTACTGGAAAGCATGCAAACTCCACACAATAGGATATCTATATTAGGTGCTAATTTTGGCGCGGGATAATCGCATTAAATAATAATAAAGGCTATTGAATTAGCGCCTTTCTATTAAATTTACTTAAGCTTATTGCTCAATCCTTATAAATTCAGTTGCAAAACTCGTGAGAAGTAAACGTAATAGGAACAAGGTCTTTGCCTTTATAAAATACGCCAGCGAGCAGATGGTCTATAGTTAACTATTAATTTGGCTAATCAGTTTGGAGTTATAAACATGATCACGGTTCACCATTTAAATAACTCGCGGTCCCAGAGAGTACTCTGGATGCTCGAAGAGCTAGAATTGCCTTATCAAATTCAGCGTTATCAACGTGATGAAAAGACCATGCTGGCCCCGGCCTCACTGAAAAAAGTGCATCCTTTGGGGAAATCGCCGGTGCTGGTGGATAACGACCTGACGCTGGCTGAGTCGGGGGCGATTTTGGAGTACCTGCAAGAAACCTATGATGCACAAGGGAATTTCAAACCTACCGATCACTTCGCTCGCCAGCAGTATCGCTATTGGATGCACTATGCCGAAGGGTCGCTGATGCCGATTTTGGTGATGAAGCTGATTTTTGGACGATTAGGCAAACCGCCGATGCCTTGGCTGATCCGCCCGATTGCCGGTGCCATCGGCAAAGGGGTGCAGCAAAACTATCTGGATAAGCAGCTGGCGACTCATGGCGCCTATCTTGAACAGCATCTGACTGAAAACACATGGTTTGCTGGCGGCGACTTTAGTGCCGCCGACGTGCAGATGAGTTTCCCGGTGGAAGCGATGGTGTCGCGCGGAGGATTAGATAAATATCCGAAATTGCATACCTGGCTTTCTACCATTCATGCGCGGCCAGCTTATCAAAAAGCCTTAGAGCAGGGTGGCCCTTACCAAATTGGTAGCTAATCAAAATTCCAGTGTTCTCTATTTTTCAGCAACGCCGATTTATATTTTCAGCAATACATAAGTGTTGCTTAATATCTTCGAATCGGCGGGTCTGAATTTTGATAACGCAATAGGAATATTGTTAAGCTATTAATCCTCTCCGGTTTTATTTCTTTATCTCTTGGGCCTTTTTCCTCCCTTTCAAAATAGCGCGGTCTATTTTCTTTTCTTCTAATGCCTTGCCTGATTTTCCATTTTTTCATCACCGTTTTGGCATGTTGCACAGCCTGCTAACCATTCAAAATAGGCGGTTTGCGCAAATTCTGTGGCGATCTGGCTTTTTATTGAACAAATCGCCATAAAATGTCGTGAACGGGAGTTGAAAAGAGGGGGTTAATGGCTGGATAATCGTTTGCTTTGCAGTACCCGTGGTTTTTATTTCCGCCTTACGCGATGAGAGTTAAACGTTTGCCTTGGTTTTGCGCATCGATCTTGCAGGTTTTCGAGCACATTACGGCGGTTAGGGAAGCGAACGTGACGAAACGGTTTCGTAATGACCACGCAGGCATTTCAGCAAGACACTTCAGAGGGTTGCACATGGCTAGTCAACACAATCAAACGGGCAGTGGCGTTGCGCCTGCCGGTTCGCTTGATGCTTTCTTTAAAATATCTGCGCGTGGCAGTAACGTTCGTCAGGAAATCATTGCCGGTCTGACGACCTTTTTGGCGATGGTTTATTCCGTCATCGTGGTTCCGAGTATGCTGGGCAAAGCCGGTTTCTCCCCGAGCGCCGTGTTTGTCGCGACTTGCTTGGTGGCAGGCTTTGGTTCTCTGCTGATGGGGCTGTGGGCCAATTTGCCTTTAGCCATTGGTTGCGCAATCTCCCTGACTGCGTTTACCGCCTTCAGTCTGGTGCTGGGCCAGCACATTAGCGTGCCGGTCGCACTGGGCGCGGTATTCCTGATGGGGGTGTTGTTCACCATCATTTCCGTTACCGGGATTCGTTCGTGGATTTTACGCAATTTGCCGATGGGCGTTGCGCACGGCACGGGGATTGGTATCGGGCTGTTCTTGCTGCTCATCGCCGCCAACGGTGTCGGCTTGGTGATCAAGAACCCACTCGACGGCCTGCCGGTGACTCTCGGCGCTTTCACCTCTTTCCCGGTTATCATGACGCTGTTGGGCCTGGCGGTGATTTTCGGTTTAGAGAAACTGCGCGTGCCGGGCGGCATTCTACTGGTGATTATCGTGATTTCTATCATCGGCCTGATTTTTGACCCGGCGGTGAAGTATCAGGGACTGTTCGCCATGCCGTCTTTGTCAGACGCTAGCGGCCACTCGGTGCTGTTTAATCTCGACATCATGGGCGCGCTGAAACTGGCGGTTCTGCCAAGCGTGCTGGCATTGGTGATGACGGCAGTCTTCGACGCCACCGGGACTATCCGCGCGGTAGCCGGTCAGGCGAATTTGCTGGATAAAAACGGTCAGATCATCAGCGGCGGCAAAGCGCTGACCTCTGACTCAATCAGCAGCATGTTTGCCGGTTTGGTAGGTGCATCCCCAGCCGCGGTGTATATCGAATCCGCCGCCGGTACTGCCGCAGGCGGTAAAACCGGCCTGACCGCCACGGTGGTCGGCGTGCTGTTCTTGCTGATGCTGTTCCTCTCTCCACTGTCGTATCTGGTTCCTGCCTACGCTACCGCCCCTGCGCTGATGTACGTGGGTCTGTTGATGTTAAGCAACGTCACCAAACTGGATTTCACCGATTTCGTCGATGCGATGTCCGGCCTGCTGTGCGCGGTGTTTATCGTTCTGACCTGTAATATCGTGACCGGTATTATGTTAGGTTTCAGCGCGTTAGTGATTGGCCGCATCTTCTCCGGCGAATGGCGCAAGCTGAACATCGGCACGGTGATCATCGCCGTGGCGCTGGTGGTGTTCTATGCCGGTGGATGGGCAATTTAAGATTTTTGGGGGGCGAAAATCTGACGCCCTTTTAAGGTCAAGGTCGTGGGCATCGGCCCACACCGACCAAGGGAGGCGCAAAACAGCACCCACTGAAACGGCACGGTTGAAATGCCTCAAAACCGCAGTCAAAAATGGCGCTGAGCGAACGGTTCGAGACCTTAGGCTCGAAGCCTGAAGCGAAGGCACCGCCTAAGCGGCGACATTTTGCGGTGAAGAACCGAAGTGACTGAAACACGTCCATCCAACGAGCGATAGCGCGCAGTAAAGAGCCGGAGATTCTTAAGAGGCGCGGCGATAGGCGCCTCTTAAGGCCGGTTTGGGTGGCAACCCAAGGTTTTGAATTTGAAGTTAAGTCGGTGTGGGCCGACGCCCACGGTTTTGAATTTAAATTTGAATTTAGTTTTTAAATTAAAAATGCATTAAAAGGGGCGCGTGTGGCCCCAACCACACCCCTTTTCAGCACGCTCTGATTTAAACCGTAACGGTTTTTGATCTACTATTCCTTAGGTATGTGTCAGGCGCGCCTGATTGAAAGTCATAAAAATAAGAGTCTAAGGAAAGCATGGAAATCTTCTTTACCATCCTCATTTTGATTCTGGTGGTATCGCTCTCCGGGGTGGTGACCAGAATGTTACCTTTTCAAATCCCGCTTCCATTAATGCAGATCGCCGTCGGGGCGTTGCTGGCATGGCCGAATTTTGGCCTGCACGTGGACTTCGACCCTGAGCTGTTCTTGGTACTGTTCATCCCGCCACTGCTGTTTGCCGATGGTTGGAAAACCCCGACGCGGGAGTTTTTGCATCACGGACGTGAGATCCTCGGGCTAGCGCTGGTACTGGTTCTGCTCACCGTGGTCGGCATTGGTTATCTGATTTATATGATGGTGCCGGATATCCCGCTGGTGGCGGCCTTCGCGCTGGCTGCGGTTCTGTCGCCAACGGACGCCGTGGCGCTGGGCGGCATTGTCGGCAAGGGGCGTATCCCGAAATCGATTATGGGCGTGCTGGAAGGTGAGGCGCTGATGAACGATGCGTCCGGTCTGGTATCCCTGAAGTTTGCTATCGCAGTAGCGATGGGCACCATGATCTTCACCGTCGGCGGTGCCTCGGTAGAGTTCCTCAAGGTGGCCATTGGCGGGTTGATGGCCGGTGTGGCGGTGACGTGGCTGTACAGTAAATCACTGCGCATCATGAGCCGTTGGAGTGGTGATGACCCGGCGACGCAGATCGTCTTCCTGCTGTTATTGCCGTTCGCCTCTTACCTGATAGCCGAACATATCGGCGTGTCGGGCATCCTGGCGGCGGTGGCGGCCGGTATGACCATCAGCCAGTCGGGCATCATCCGTAACGCGCCGCTGGCGATGCGCCTGCGTGCCAACAGCGTCTGGGCGATGCTCGAGTTTGTGTTCAACGGCATGGTGTTCATCATGCTCGGCCTGCAATTGCCGGGCATTCTGGAGAACTCGCTGGATCAGGCAACCCATGACCCGTCTATCGTCACCTGGCACTTGTTTGCTGACGTCGGCATTATCTACTTCGCCTTGCTGCTACTGCGCTTTGTCTGGCTGTGGGTGATGAAAAACATCAGTAACCGCTTCCTGAAAAAGAAACCGTTGCTGTTTGGCGCGTACAGTACGCGTGAACTGTGGGTAGCTTCCTTTGCCGGGGTTCGCGGGGCCATTACGCTGGCCGGTGTGCTCTCCATCCCGCTGTTCTTATCCGACGGCACGGCCTTCCCATCGCGCTATCAGTTGGTGTTCCTCGCCACCGGCGTCATCCTATTCTCGCTGATTGCGGGGGTGATTGCGTTGCCATTCCTGCTTAAAGGCGTGGTGGTGGCCGATGGCACGGCGTATCGCGAAGAAGAGCGCATGGCGAAGTCGATTGCCGCTGAAGTGGCTATCGAAAGCCTGCATAAGATGGAAGAGCGTCTGGCGGCGGATTCCGAAGAGAATATCGATGAGCAGACGCTTAAAGAGATCAGCTCGCGGGTGATTGGTACGCTGCGGCGACGCACGCTCAATAAAGATGATATTGAGACGGCGCTGAAGCTGGAAAACCTCGAGCGCCGCTTCCGCCTCACGGCGCTGCGCGCCGAGCGCGGGGAGCTATATCATCTGCGCGCGACGCAGAAAATCAGCAATGAAACGCTGCAAAAGCTGCTGCATGACCTCGATTTGCTCGAGGCGCTGCTGGTCGAAAAAGAGGTGTAAAGCCTCGCAACGCGCACGCTATCCGGCGTGCGCGTCTCTTTGCTGCTGCTTGAAGTGCTCCCGACACATGGCAATCCACGCCTGGGTGCTGTGCGACATATAACTTCCCTCCCGCCAAATCAGCTCCAGTTTCCACAGCATCTCCGGCTCGATAGGCATCCACATCAGGCTTGAATCCAGACGGCGGCAGATTGGCTCCGGCAGAATTGCCACGCCCATTCCCGCCTGCACCATCGCCGCCAGAAAGTCCCACTGGCCGCTGCGGGTGGCAATTTTAGGCGTGAATCCATGCGCCGCGAAGCTGTCCATCAGCATGCCGTGCAGCGCAAAATCTTCGTTATAAATCAGGATGCTTTCATCGGCTAATTCAGAAATCGGCAGGCGGGTGCGGTTGAGCCACTTCTCGCTGCGCGGCACCACGGCGCACATGGGGTAGCTAAAGAGGGGGATCGACGTCAGGCCCAGATTTTCGTCAATCGATAGCAGGTTCATGGCTAAATCCAGCTCGCCGGAGACAATCGCCGACTGCACCGTGCGGCCGCCAAACTCGGAGATAATCAGCTCAATGCCGGGATATTTTTGGCGAAACGCGCCAATCAGCGGGGCCATCTGGGTGCCCACCATCGGCGGGATGCCAATCCTCAACTGCCCGCGGGTGAGGGAGCTGATGTCCTCCAGTTCGCTTTCCAGCTGGCGAAACTCTTCCAAAATATTCTGCCCGCGTTGGTACAGCGCCTGCCCGCTGTCGGTCAGTCTTAGGCGGCGGCCATCGCGAATAATCAGCGTACATTCCAGCTCTTCCTCCAGATGGCGCAGCATCTTGCTGATGGTCGGCTGAGTGACAAACAGCTTTTCAGCCGCGCGGGTAAAGCTCTGCTGGCGAACAACTTCGACAAAATAACGCAGGGTGCGCACGTCCATAATGATCCTCTTAATCAGCTTTTTGCGCAGAAAGGCAAAATATGCCGATTTGGAATGATTTCGATGATTTTAATTCATTTCTATACCGGTTTGCCGCCAACGTATACTTCTTTCGTCCCCTTTTTAACCCACTGAGGTTATTCCTATGTTGTTGGCGTTGCGCACTCGAGCGCCGTCGTATTTAAGTCGTTTACAGGTCCCCATTCAGGTGGTGCTGTACGCGGCTCTTTATCTGGTTGCCGACCGTCTGGTAAACCTGTTGCATCTGCCTCTGCCGGCCAACGTCGTCGGTATGTTCATGCTTTTATTATTGATTATGTCCGGTATTTTGCCGCTGAAATGGGTCAAAGCCGGGTCTCGCTGGCTGCTGGCGGAAATGCTGCTGTTCTTTGTTCCCGCCGTGGTCGCCGTGGTGAATTACACCTCGTTGTTGATGGTTGAAGGCTGGAAAATTTTCTTGGTGATCGCCATCAGCACCACTCTGACGCTGGGTATTACGTCGCTGGTGGTGGACAGGATCTATCGTCTGGAGCTGCGTTTAGCGGAGCGGAAGGTGCGCGGTGAGTGACATTATTATTAGCGCCATCTGTTTTGTCGTAACCGTGTTGCTGTATTACGCCAACAAGAAGCTCTACCGCCAGCGCCGCACTCTTTTATTAATGCCGCTGGTGTTCACGCCGGTGGTGCTGGTTCTGCTGTTGGTGGTCGCCCGCGTGAGCTGGCAGGACTACATTGGTGAGACGCACTGGCTGCTGTGGCTACTCGGCCCGTCAACCATCGCCTTTGCCGTCCCAGTCTACGAGAATATGGCGATTATCCGCCGCCACTGGCTGTCGCTTTCTGCCGGCGTGGTGACGGCGGTGGTGGTCGCGGTGTTCAGCTCCGTCTGGCTGGCCCGGCTGTTTGCGCTGCCCGAGGTGATTCAGCGCAGTTTATCGGTTCGCTCCATCACCACGCCTTTCGCCCTGGCCGCCGCGAAGCAGGTGGGCGGGCAGCCGGATCTGGTCGCGCTGTTTGTGGTGATCACCGGCGTCTTCGGTATGGCGATAGGCGACATGATGTTCCTGCGTTTGGCGGTGAAAAGTAAGTTAGCGAAAGGCGCGAGCCTCGGGGCGTCATCCCACGGCGCAGGCACGGCCAAAGCCTACGATATGGGCGCCGAAGAGGGCGTGGTTTCAAGCTTAGTGATGATGCTGGCGGGGGTTGTCACCGTGGTGATGGCGCCGGCAATTGGGATTTTGATGTGGTAGTTCGGGTTTGCTCCTTTGTGAGAAATACTCCAGCCCAGCCCTCCCCTAATTAGGGGAGGGAGCAACTGCCCTAAATTAATGAATCACCTGTGATAAAAACTCCCTGGTCCTTGCTGATTTCGGTGCGGCGAAGAACTCCATGGGTGGCGCTTCTTCGACGATTTCTCCGCGATCCATAAAGATCACGCGGTCCGCGACGGTTCTTGCGAACCCCATCTCATGGGTCACGCACAGCATGGTCATGCCTTCCTCGGCGAGTCCGATCATAGTATCTAACACCTCTTTCACCATTTCCGGATCCAGTGCGGAAGTGGGTTCATCGAACAGCATGATTTTTGGCTTCATGCAGAGTGAGCGGGCGATGGCGACGCGTTGCTGCTGCCCGCCGGAAAGCTGGCCGGGGAACTTGTGCGCGTGCTCGGCAATGCGTACCCGTTTCAGGTAGTGCATGGCCAGCTCTTCGGCTTCCTTCTTCGGCATCTTGCGCACCCAGCAGGGCGCCAGCGTGCAGTTCTGCAACACCGTCAGGTGCGGGAAAAGGTTGAAATGTTGGAAAACCATGCCGACTTCGGTACGAACGCGCTCGATATTGCGCAGATCGTCGTTTAACTCGGTGCCGTCCACGACGATCCGGCCCTGCTGGTGCTCCTCCAGATGATTAATGCAGCGGATGGTGGTGGATTTCCCCGAGCCCGACGGGCCGCATAGCACGATGCGCTCGCCCGGCTTCACGCGCAGGTTGATGTTTTTCAACACGTGGAACTGTCCGTACCACTTGTTAACGTCTTCCAGGGTGATCATCATTTTTTTAGCATCAATAATGTGATGGTCGCTCATGTTTTACCTCAGTGTGCGGAACGTCCGGTGTGAAAGCGTCTTTCCAAATGTTGGCTATAACGCGACATGCTGAAACAGAAAATCCAGTAAACGGCGGCGGCGAAGACATAGCCTTCGGTCGACATGCCGAGCCACTCGGGATCGACGGTGGCTTGCTGCACGCTGCTGAACAGGTCAAACAGGCCGATGATGATCACCAGACTGGTATCTTTAAACAGCGCGATAATGGTGTTGACCAGGCCGGGGATCACCATCTTCAGGGCCTGCGGCAAAATCACCAGCCCCTGAGTTTTCCAATACCCCAGCGCCAGTGACTCGGCGGCTTCGGTCTGGCCCTTCGGCAGCGCCTGCAATCCGCCGCGCACCACTTCCGCGACATAAGCCGACTGGAACAAAATCACCCCAACCAGCGCGCGCACCAGTTTGTCGATGTTGGTCCCTTCCTGCATAAACAGCGGCAGCATCACCGAGGACATAAACAGCACGGTGATCAGCGGCACGCCGCGCCAGAACTCGATAAAAATCACTGACAGCACGCGAACAATCGGCAGGCGAGAGCGGCGAGCCAGCGCCAGCAAGATGCCGAGCGGCAAGGCTCCGGCGATACCCACTGCGGCGATGATCAGCGTCAGCGTCAGCCCGCCCCATTGGCGTGTTTCGACCACCGGCAGGCCGAAGAAGCCGCCATAAAGCATGAACCAAGTGAAAATCGGGAACAGCACCACCCAGGCGGCGATGTATCGGCCACGGCGCGGCATGGCGTGAATGAACATCGGTACCAAGGTGAGCAAGCCGACGATTAAGGTCAGATTGATGCGCCAGCGCTCTTCAAAGGGGTAAAGGCCATACATGAACTGGCCGAAGCGCGCATGGATAAACACCCAGCAGGCGCCTGCTTTGGTGCAGTCCGAGCGAGCCGTGCCGACCCAGTTGGCCTGAAAAATCACCCAGTTGAGCAGTGGAGGAACAACCAGCCACATCAGCCACAGGCAGAAAATCGTCAGTAAGCTATTGAACCAGCTGGAGAACAGGTTTTTTCGCATCCACATCAAAGCGCCGCTAACCGAGGCCGGGTGCTTATTGGTAGGCATGGCAGAGGGGAGTGTGCTCATCGTCATTCGATTCCCTTAACGTTCGACCAGCGCGATACGCCGGTTGTAGATGTTCATTAAGAACGAAATCGCCAGACTGATGATCAAGTAGACGGACATGGTAATAGCAATAGTTTCAATGGCCTGGCCGGTTTGGTTGAGCACCGTTCCGGCAAACAGCGACACCATGTCGGGATACCCGATGGCGGCCGCCAGTGAGGAGTTTTTGACGATATTCAGGTACTGGCTGGTCAGCGGCGGAATAATCACCCGCATCGCCTGCGGCAAAATCACCTGACGCAGCGTCACCGGATTCGGCAGGCCGAGGGAGCGCGCGGCTTCATGCTGGCCGTGGGAAACCGACTGAATGCCCGAGCGAATCACTTCGGCAATAAAGGTCGAGGTGTAGACCGACAGCGCCACCGTCAGCGAGGCCAGTTCAGGGATAAGCACCATGCCACCGCGGAAGTTAAATCCGCGTAGCGCCGGGATGTCCCAGTGAACCGCAGGCCCGAAGAACAGGTGCGCCAATGCCGGGAAAATCACCAGCATGGCAATCGCCCACGGCCAAATACGCCATACCCGCCCCGTGTGGATCTGGCGGAAATGGTTGTAACGCTTCAACGCCCAGATGCCAAACAGCGCCAGCAGCAGGGCGATGCCACTCTCCAGACTGCCCGGAGCCAGCTCGGGAGAAGGCAGATACAGCCCGCGATTGCTAATAAAGGCCACGCCAAAAGCCTCAAGGCTTTGACGAGGGCCGGGCAAGTTGCGCAAGACGGCGAAGTACCAGAAGAAGATTTGCAGGAGAGGCGGGATGTTGCGGAAGATCTCAATGTAAAGGGTAGAAACTTTGCGGATCAGCCAGTTTTCCGACAGGCGACCCAGCCCAATAATAAAACCGAGGATTGAAGCAAAAACGATACAGAGTGCCGAAACCAGCAGTGTGTTAAGCAGGCCAATCACGAACACGCGGCCGTAGGTGTCCCCTTCCTGATAGTCGATAAGATGTTGAACGATACCAAAACCTGCGCCGCTATTGAGGAAAGCAAAGCC
Organism: Ewingella sp. CoE-038-23; assembly: GCF_040419245.1. NCBI lineage: Bacteria > Pseudomonadati > Pseudomonadota > Gammaproteobacteria > Enterobacterales > Yersiniaceae > Ewingella > Ewingella docleensis. Next base: position 247,745 of record NZ_JAZHOH010000001.1, read on the forward strand.
CGAGGTGATGCCTCGTGTTGTCAGGTTGGTGATGGTGTTGTGCAGCAGATAGCCGAGACAGGCAACCAGCACGACGACGGCGATGATCTGATAGATCCACGCGCGCACGGCTGGGTTGGTCAGCGATAACGCACCTTTTCTAGCTGGGCGTTGTGGCATAGAAAGTACCTCAGAGATGAAGCCTGAAAACGGCGCGCTGGGGAACGGCCAGCGCACCGTTTTTTATCATTACTTATTTAATTCAACTGCTTGGATTCCCAAGAAAGAAGGGAATTAGCGAACCGGTGGTGCGTACTGGATCCCACCCTGATTCCACAATGCGTTTTGCCCACGTTTGATTTTCAGTTCGCTGCCTTCGCCGACGTTGCGGTCGAAGCTTTCGCCGTAGTTACCGACTTGTTTAACGATTTTAACCACCCAGTCATTAGGCAGTTTCAGGTCTTCGCCGTATTTGCCGGTTTTACCTAACAGGTTGCTCATGTCCGGCGTGGTCGGGTTAGCGGCCAGTTGCTCAACGTTTTTAGAAGTGATGCCCATCTCTTCGGCGTTCAGCATGGCGAACAGCGACCAGCGCACCACTTCCAGCCAGTCTTCGTCACCACGGCGAACCACCGGGCCTAAAGGCTCTTTGGAGATCACTTCTGGCAGCACGATGAAGTCATCTGGCTTGCCGAGCTTGATACGCAGGGCGTAAAGCTGGGATTGGTCAGAGGCCAGCGTATCGCAGCGGCCGGAGTCCAGCGCCTTGGCGCTTTCGTCGGAACGGTCGAAAGTCACCGGGGTGTAGGTCATTTTATTGGCTTTGAAGTAGTCGGCCACGTTCAGCTCAGTGTCAGTACCGGCCTGGATGCAAACGGTTGCGCCATCAAGCTCTTTAGCACTCTTCAAACCGGCTTTCTTATGGGTTAGGAATCCAATGCCGTCGTAGTAGTTAACGCCCGCGAAGATCATGCCCATACCCGCGTCACGCGATGAGGTCCAGGTGGTGTTACGAGAGAGGATGTCCACTTCGCCAGATTGCAGGGCGGTAAAGCGCTCTTTGGCAGTCAGCGGGGTGTATTTTACTTTTTCCGCATCACCAAAAACGGCGGCGGCGATGGCGCGACAGACGTCGACGTCGATACCGGTGAATTTCCCTTTTGAATCAGCGTAAGAGAAACCCGGTAAGCCGTCGCTTATCCCACATTGAACAAAGCCTTTCTTCTTCACAGCGTCCAGAGTTGTGCCTGCGTGAGCCTGACCTGCCAGCGTCATCATGCTGGCAGCAGCAATAAGGGTAGAAAGCAGTATTTTTTTCATAAGTCGTCCTGTGAGACATAACCAAAATTATTATTGTATGAATGCGCGAGGCACCCTGTCCGTTGCGGGGCATTGCCCTCTGCAGGGGACATTGCAAAGGCAATGCCAACATGCAAAAACACTAATCAATTGGCTTCTGTGATTGTTTCGGCCAGTAACATTGATTTGCGTTATAGGATTTATTGCCCCAATCCTGTGCGTGGTCAATATTGCTGCAACAAAGTGGTGCGGCTTATTTTACTATTTGGAACTGGATCTCACTCTGGTTCCGCTCAGTGAGGTCTGGTTCATCTTTAAGCGCTATATGGAAGGTCAAAAACAGAGGGAAGTGGAATTAAAAAACTCTCAGGCGGGCGCCTGAGAGTCAGAAGATTAACGGGCAGCTTGGATCAACGCGCCGACCAGCGGCGGGAGCTGGCCTTTCAGCGCGGCGCGTTCCGGCTGGAACAGGGTGGCGACGAAGAACGGGTGGTTTGGCAACTCGATCACGCGGATTTCACCCTGCTGGTCGTGGCCAGTCAGGCGCAGGGGCTGAGACTCCAGCGCGGCCTGAAACTCAGTGTTAATCCCGTAGCGGCAGTGATAACCCTCTTCAATATCCGACTTACCGTAGGCGCGGCCCGCGATGCTGTCGGCCAGCAGAGTGATACCCGCCTTCTTCTCCACCATTTCGCAGGTCAGCGCGGCAATCACCAGCCGACCTTCGGTATCGGTTTCGCCATGGCCCGCATCCTGCCAGCCCATCACGTTGCGGGCATACTCGATAATCGCATGCTGGAAGCCGCCGCAGGTGCCGAGGAACGGCCTCTGCTGCTCGCGAGCATAGCGAATGGCGCGCAATGCACCTTCGGTAGAAAGGTAAGGGCTGCCGGGCACGCACCAGAACGCATCGAACTCTTCAAGTGAAAGCTCAGCGTCAATGGTGTCGGTGTTAAGCCAGGTGGTGTGGATATCAAGGTCGAAAGTTTGTGCTGCGAGGTTTAATGCAAGGGGGATAGCTTGGTGGGCAAGAATGGCGGGGTTGTGGTCGCCGATTAGTGCCAAACGGACTTGCTGACTCATCACTTCTCTCCTGAGCAGGTAAAAGAGAATGTTATAGAAAAGTTAACTTGGCGTCATGAGAATTATTTTCATCAATAAAAAAAGCCCGACCATTGCTGGACGGGCTTAATGCATGGCGATTCACTGCTTAGAGATAGAGTGAAGGCGCTCCCGTTGGGCGGGTTTTAAAGCGGCGATGCAGCCAGAGATACTGGTCTGGTGCGCGCATAATCTCTTTTTCCACCACGCGATTCATGTAGGCCGCGGCCGCCATTTCATCATCGATTGGGTAATCTTGCAGAGCAGGCTGGATAACCAGGTCATAGCCTTTACCCTTGTCTTTGCGCACCAGCACCACGGTGACCAGAGCCGGTTTCGCCAGACGCGCCAGCATGTAGGTGCCGCTGGTGGTGGCTGCCTGATCGACGGCGAACAGGGGAGCAAATACGCTGCCACGCGGGCCGTAGTCTTGGTCCGGAGCGAACCATACGGCTTCACCTTTCTTCAGCGCATGAACCATACCGCGCAGGTCTTTGCGATCCAGCATCGCTTTATTGGAGCGCATGCGTCCCCAAGTCTGCACGAACTCCATCGCTTTATTGTTATGTGGGCGATACATCGCCATCATCGGCTGACAAATGCCCATGGCACGGCCACCCAGCTCAAGCGACATGAAATGCACGCCAATCACCAGTACGCCTTTTTTGTTCTGCTGCGCCATTTTCAGGTGGTTCAGGCCACTGACGTCAAACCAGCGTTTTACACGGGCGTCCGACCAGAACCACGCCATTCCCGTCTCCAGCAGGCCCATGCCCAGCGATTCGAAATTGCTGAGAATGCGGCGCTCAATTTGAGCTTCGTCAAGATTAGGGAAACAGAGTTCTAAATTGCGGCGAGTGATGGAGACACGGCGTTTGAGGAAACGCATCGAGGTGCGGCCAAGCCAGTTACCAAGGCGGTAAAGGACCGGATAAGGCAGTTGAACAAGAAGGAACAGGACGCCCAAGCCAAACCAGGTCAGCCAGTAACGCGGGTGGAGAAACGATTTGCGAAAGCAAGATGGTGAAGTCATATAAGCTCAATCATCGGCATAATTAAATCTGAGGTACCGCGTTGGAAGTAGCTCGATCGCGATACAGGGGGTGTGTCAAAGATTGGGACAACGAAAGTGGGCAAATGTTTTAAACAACGCCGAACTTGACGCAATCTTTACACTAAAAGACGGGATCGCGGGCTAAAAGGCTTTCCGTAGGCGATGAGCGGGGCGAATACGACTTTAGGTGTGAAGTATATCACGCTCTGTTATCAATCCTGAGTGGGGAATCGTCCGATAACAACACTAATTCGTATCTTATTTTGTCAGGCGTTAAAATAGTCTTAGAATTAATGGTTTGAGCGATTGTAAGCTTTGTAAATTATGCAATAGGAGAAGTCTGAAGGTGATTGTGCTGGGCAAACGGCCGCTTCTCTGTAAAATATTTCACATTCTATTCCCACCGCATTAACTCTTTATGATCGTTCGTCCCCATCAACACTGGTTCCGCCGCCTGTTTGTCTGGCACGGCGCCGTGCTTTCAAACATTCTTTTCCGCCTCAGCCTGAACTTCGGTATGTCGATTGTCGCGGTGTTCAGCGTGCAGATTTACGAAGCATTGGGCATCCGCCTGACGCTGGCCCCGTTTAGCTTACTGGGCATCGCCATCGCCATCTTCCTTGGTTTTAGAAACAGCGCCAGCTACGCGCGCTTTAACGAAGCCCGGCTGTTATGGGGAAGCTTGCTGATCACACATCGCTCGCTATTTCGGCAGGTAAAGAGCCTGCTGGCGGACTCGCCGCAGGCCGTCGCCGCCTTCAGCCAGTTGCAGATAGCTTTTAGTTACGCGTTGAAGCACCAGCTGCGTGGGGAGGATGCCGCCAAGGATATGCAGCGCCTGCTGCCCGCTGAAGTGGCTACTGAGGTGTTGAACAGCCCGACTCCGGCTAATCGTCTTTTGCTACTCATGGGCAAATGGCTTGCCGAGCAGCGCCAGCAGGGGCGGCTGAGCGATATGCTCTTCCACAGCGTCGACCGCAACCTTAATGAGCTTTCCCACGTGCTGGGCGGCTGCGAGCGCATTGCCAACACGCCGATACCTTTCGCCTACAGCCTGATAGTCCATCGCACGGTTTATCTGTTCTGCACCTTGCTGCCGTTCGCACTGGCTCCGGCACTGGGTTATATGACGATTTTGGTGTCGGTGTTTATCTCCTACACCTTTATCTCAATTGATGCCTTAGCGGAAGAGTTGGAAGACCCGTTCGGCACGGCAGATAACGATTTACCGCTGACCGCGATGTGCCGGAATATCGAGATCAATCTGTTAGAAATGAATGACGTGCACCCACTGCCGGAGCACATTAAGCCGGACCAACATTACCGGCTGAGCTAAAACAAAAAGGCGCTCTCCTTGCGGAAAAGCGCCTTTTATCAACACAACTGATTAGTATCAGTTCATGCCGTATTTTTTCAATTTCTTACGCAGCGTACCGCGGTTGATACCCATCATCAGGGCCGCACGAGTCTGGTTGCCACGGGTATATTGCATCACCATGTCTAACAGTGGCTGTTCAACTTCAGCCAATACCAACTCATACAGGTCATTCACGTCCTGACCATTCAATTGAGCAAAATAGCCCTTAAGTGCTTGTTTTACCGAGTCACGCAGGGGTTTTTGGGTTACCTGATCCTGAGAATTAACGGTAGAAACGGTCAGTACGTCAGAATTCACGCGTTGTTCGAACATAGTTCTGTCAGCTCTTTTTTGTTACGCAAGATTTTCGAAATATGCTTCCAACGCCTCCAGCTGTTCGCTGGCATCCTCTATGGCGTTGAAGGAGCGCCGAAACTGGTCATTCGGGGCATGCTCCTGGAGATACCAGGAAACATGCTTACGAGCGATACGGAATCCCTTGCCTTGACCATAAAAGTCGTGCAATTCCCGTACATGCCCTAATAACAAGTGCTGAACCTCCCCAAGTGGTGGCGGCGGTAACAGTTCCCCTGTGTCCAGATAATGCTGGATTTCCCGGAAGATCCAGGGTCTCCCCTGAGCGGCACGTCCAATCATCAGAGCATCAGCTCCGGTGTAGTCGAGTACCGCCCTGGCTTTATGCGGGTCAGTTATGTCGCCATTCGCGATAATCGGAATGGAAACACTCTGCTTAACTGTCCGAATGCTGTCGTACTCTGCCTCTCCATTGAAGAGACAAGCACGGGTTCGGCCATGAATCGTCAGGGCCTGAATTCCACAGTCTTCAGCCAATTGTGCAATTTGTACACAGTTACGGTGTTCCGGTGCCCAACCAGTACGAATTTTCAACGTGACTGGCACATCTACCGCATTCACAACGGCAGAGAGGATCTGTTTGACCAAATCCGGATACTGCAACAAGGCAGATCCTGCCAGTTTGCGGTTCACTTTCTTGGCCGGGCAACCCATATTGATGTCAATGATCTGCGCACCGCTGTCCACGTTAATTCGGGCAGCTGCCGCCATATCTTCGGGATCGCAACCGGCAATTTGCACGGCCCGGATTCCCGGTTCATCGCTATGTACCATACGCAAACGGGATTTATCCGTACGCCACACTTCCGGATTGGAAGAGAGCATTTCGGAAACAGCCATCCCAGCACCCATCGCATGACATAAGGCACGAAACGGTCGGTCTGTTATACCGGCCATTGGGGCCGCAATCAGGCAATTTGTAAGTTGGTGGTGTCCGATGCGCATAGACTAGGAATGACCATACTGATGTCCGCAAGGGCGCGTATATTACGCATTTTTGAATCCAGATGAAAGGCCAAACTTTAACCAATAACCTAAGAAAATGCTTGCATCAGGCCTCTGAGGTCTGGGTTATGGGTTTTTATTGAGACTTAACATAGGGTTAATGAATAAAGGCTAAATTGTGCGCTTATGAAAATTCCTTAAAACTCGCTGTATATGCAGGTTAAGCCAGTTGAATCTAAGGCTAAATTTGCTGTTTTAAGTAGCAATAACCGCAAAATTTCCGTGACCCACCTCTCGCCGTGGTCAAAAAATGAGTCATTTTTAGTAAGAATCCATAACCCTATGTTTGAGATAAAAAGCCAAGGCCGGGAGAGTCGAAAAAGCAGGGCGGGGCAATAAAACAGAAAAGCGCCGCCCGGTGAGCATTTAAGCCTGCGGGCGGCGGAGTATTAGGCTTTCTTGACGCCGGTAATGCGGCACCACTCTTCTTTTTCAGCCACTGGGTCTAGCTCGAACAGCGCCTCATAGGCTTCTGCGACGCCCTGCGCCTGACTTGCCAGCACGCCGGACAGCCCCAGATGGCCGCCTGCTACTGGCAGTACGCTGATAAGGGGCGCCAGCTCGCGCAGTGGGCCTGCAAGGATGTTAGCGACCACTACATCGGCCGACAGGTTGTCCGGCTGGTCTTTTGGCAGATAGAGCGATAGACGCTCGGAGACGCCGTTACGCTGCGCATTATCACGGCTGGCCTGAATCGCCTGCGGGTCGATATCAATACCGATAGCCTGCGCAGCACCCAGTTTCAGAGCGGCAATCGCCAGAATGCCGGAGCCACAGCCGAAGTCGATCACCGTCTTACCCTGTAAATCTAAACCGTCGAGCCACTCTAGGCACATGGCGGTGGTCGGGTGGGTGCCGGTGCCGAAGGCCAGACCCGGGTCGAGCATTACGTTGACGGCGGTTGGGTCCGGCACGTCGCGCCAGCTCGGGCAGATCCACAGACGCTGGCCGAAACGCATTGGGTGGAAGTTATCCATCCACTCGCGCTCCCAGTCTTTATCTTCCAACTGCTCGATTTTATGCACAAAGCCTTTGCCCAGCAGCGGCTCGTTTTCGAGCATAGCCACCACTTCCGCCATGTCGGTTTCTGCGTCATACAGACCGATAGCGTCGGTATCGCCCCACAGCAGCGTCTCTCCCGGCAGGGGTTCGAACACCGGATTGTCATGGGTATCCTGGAAAGTCACGGATACCGCACCACTCTCGATAAGCGCGTCGCTCAGCGTTTCCGCGTCGTTACCGGTGGTGTTAATTTTCAATTGGATCCAAGGCATAGCAATTCTCTTTTAAGCTTGCAGTAAATAGTTTGCCGCCCCTCAGGACGGCTTGAGCGCGGCTTCTGCGCGCGCATCGCCAAATTTATTGCCGATGTAAAACGCCAGCAGACTCAGGGTCAGCGACGGCACAATCGGATGCAGACCGGCAAGGTGCAGGTCGAAACTGGCAAGCAGGGTATAACAAACCGCGCCAACAATCATTGAGCTAAGCGCGCCGGTGGCATTGGCGCGTTCCCAGTACAGCCCCAGCACCAGCGGCCACAGGAACACGGCTTCTAAGCCGCCAAAAGCCAGCAGATTCAGCCAGATAATCATTTCCGGTGGGCGCCATGCCGCCAGCAGCACCAGCAGACCAAGCACAAAGGTCGCCCAGCTTGAGAAGCGTTTGAGGCGTTTCTCATTGGTGATTTCTGCAGGGCGAATGCCAAGATAGAGATCTTTAACAATCGTCGCCGAGGACTGCAACAGCTGGGCATTGATGGTCGACATAATCGCGGCCATGGGTGCAGCAAGGAAGATCCCGGCGGCATAAGGCGGCAGCACGGTGATCATCAAGGTGGGGATCACCTGATCCGGGATTTTAAGATCAGGCAGGATAGCGCGACCTAATGCGCCGGCCAGATGCATACCGAACATCAAAATCGCCACCACCAGCGTGCCGAGCACGATGCCGCGATGCACTGCCTTACTGTCTTTGTAGGAGATACAGCGCACGGCGGTGTGCGGCAAACCAATTACGCCGAAGCAGACCAGGATCCAGAACGAGGCCATGAACGGCAGCGACAGCACGTCATCCGCGCCGCTGACCGACACCAGTTTAGGGTCAATCTGTTGCAATTTATCGACCGCGCTGTGCAAGCCGCCCGCCGCGTGGATCACCGCAATCAGCAGCAAAATGGTGCCGAGCAGCATCACCAAACCCTGCATGGCGTCATTGAGCACGCTGGCGCGGAAGCCGCCGAAGGCCGTGTAGAGCGCGATGCTGATGCCGAAAATCAGCAGGCCGGTGTCGTAAGGGATGCCCGCCGCGGTTTCCAGCAAGCGCGCGCCGCCGATGAACTGCACGGTCATGGCGCCGAGGAAGGCAACCAGCAGACTCAGGCTCGCCAGCCAGACCAGCAGGCGGCTTTTATAGCGGCCGTACAGCATGTCGTTGAGCGTCACCGCGTTATAACGGCGAGCCAAAATAGCGAATTTCTTGCCCAGGATGCCGAGAGAAAGCCACACGGCGGGCAGCTGAATCATCGCCAGCAGCACCCAGCCCAGCCCAAATTTGTAGGCCGCGCCCGGCCCGCCAATAAACGAACTGGCGCTGATATAGGTCGCGGTCAGGGTCATGGCTAAGACAAAGCCGCCCATAGAGCGGTTGCCGAGGAAGTATTCAGTGAGGAAATTACCGGCCTGACGGCGGGTATAGGCATAAACCGACAGGCCAAAGACCAGCAGCAGATAGGCAATAAGAGGAAGTAAAACTTCAGTCTGCATGGGGAGTGTCCTCGAGCGAAATGTCGCGGTAAATCACCCGCACCATCAGCCAGCTTAGTAACACAAAAATCAGCGGAACCAACAAACAGGCCATTTCGAACCAGTGGGGCAGCCCGGTGATCCCCTGCTTGTCGTCGGGCAAATAGGCCGCCAGACACCAGGCCAGCAAGTAGGCCAGCGTCAGCCCAAAGGCCCAGCGCGCTTCGCGATTGGCTTGTCGAAAACGTGGGTCAGTGTCTTGAGTCTTCATCATAAAAGTCCCAAATGAAAAAAGGCCGGAATATCCGGCCTTGGTAAGAGAGTACGCAAGGTACGGTCTTATTTTTCCTGCAATCCGAGCTTCTTCTCTAGATAGTGGATGTTGGTTCCACCGTGCTGGAAGTTCTCGTCGCTCATGATGCGCATTTGCAGATCAACGTTGGTTTTGATGCCGTCGATAATCAGTTCAGCCAATGCGTTTTTCATGCGGGCAATCGCCACGTCACGGTTTTCACCGTAAGTGATCAGTTTGCCGATCATGGAATCGTAGTACGGAGGCACGGTATAGCCAGCGTAGATATGCGATTCCCAGCGCACGCCAAAGCCACCAGGAGCGTGGAAGCGGGTAATTTTACCCGGGCTTGGCAGGAAGGTATTTGGATCTTCAGCATTGATACGACATTCGACCGCGTGGCCCTGAATGCGTACTTCATCCTGTTTGATCGACAGCGGCTGACCGGCAGCGATACGCAGCTGCTCTTTGATCAAGTCAACGCCGGTGATCATTTCAGTCACAGGATGCTCAACCTGAATACGGGTGTTCATTTCGATGAAATAGAACTCGCCGTTTTCATACAGGAACTCAAAGGTACCCGCGCCGCGATAGTTAATGTCTACGCACGCTTTCGCACAACGCTCGCCGATGTAACGACGCAGCTCAGGCGTGATGCCCGGTGCTGGCGCTTCTTCGACAACTTTCTGGTGACGACGCTGCATGGAGCAGTCACGTTCTGCCAGATAAATCGCGTTGCCCTGACCGTCAGCCAAAATCTGAATTTCGATGTGGCGTGGGTTTTCCAGATACTTCTCCATGTACACCATGTCGTTGTTGAAAGCCGCTTTGGCTTCCGCACGGGTCATGTTGATGGATTGTTCCAGATCTTTGTCGCTGCGTACTACGCGCATACCACGACCACCGCCGCCGCCAGAAGCTTTGATGATGACCGGGTAACCGATGCGTTTTGCATAGGCGCGGTTTTGGTCCATATCTTCGCCCAGCGGGCCGTCAGAACCTGGTACGCAAGGAACACCGGCTTTTTTCATCGCGCCGATGGCGGAAACTTTGTCACCCATCAGGCGGATAGTTTCAGCTTTCGGGCCGATGAAGATGAAGCCAGAGCGTTCAACTTGTTCAGCGAAGTCGGCATTTTCGGACAGGAAACCGTAGCCAGGGTGGATAGCCACCGCGCCAGTGATTTCAGCTGCAGCAATGATTGCCGGGATGTTCAGATAGCTTTTTACTGAAGGTGCAGGACCGATACAGACGGTTTCATCTGCCAGCAGTACGTGCTTCAGGTCGCGGTCGGCAGTTGAGTGCACGGCTACCGTTTTGATGCCCAGCTCTTTACAGGCACGCAAAATACGTAGCGCGATCTCGCCGCGGTTCGCGATAACAATTTTATCTACCATGGTACGCCTCGTTATTCGATGACGACCAGCGGCTCGTCGAATTCAACCGGTTGGCCGCTTTCCACCAGAATGGCTTTAACCACGCCAGATTTGTCTGCTTCGATTTGGTTCATCATTTTCATTGCTTCAACGATGCACAGGGTATCACCTGCGTTAACTTTCTGGCCGACTTCCACGAAGGCTTTCGCGTCCGGGCTTGGCGTGCGGTAGAAAGTACCCACCATCGGTGAACGAACGATGTGTCCGCTGATCGCAGCCGGTGCGGCTTCAGCTGGCGCCGCCGCTGGTGCAACTGCAGCAGCCAGACCCGGTTGCTGTTGTGGCGCAGGCATTGCGTACGCTTGTTGCATCATTGGGTAAGCTTGCGCAGGTGCTGCACGGCTGATGCGTACTGATTCTTCGCCTTCAGAAATTTCCAGTTCAGAAATGCCTGACTCTTCAACCAGTTCGATCAGTTTCTTAATTTTACGAATATCCATGGGTGTGATTCCGTACTCTTTTTGCGAAAAAAATTAATGGGTTTTAGACAAGCGGTTAACCGCTGCCTGTAAAGCAAAATGGTAGCCATCTGCGCCAAGTCCGCAGATAACGCCCACTGCGATATCAGATAGATAGGAGTGATGCCGGAACGGCTCGCGGGCGTGAACATTCGACAGGTGGATCTCGATAAACGGGATCTGCACTGCCAGCAACGCATCGCGTAGCGCTACGCTGGTATGGGTAAAGGCTGCGGGATTGATCAAAATAAAATCAGTGTTTCCGCGTGCCTGATGGATTCTATCAATCAGGAGGTGCTCTGCGTTGGATTGCAGATGGCTAAGCGCGACGTCTGCGGCGGCTGCCTGCTGCTCCAAACCTTTAACTATATCGTTGAGCGTAGTGCTGCCGTAGGTTTCAGGCTCACGCGTCCCTAACAAATTCAGGTTAGGACCGTTTAGAAGCAAAATGTCAAACTTATGCGCCATTGTGAGCCTATCTCCGGCAATTAGACAAAGATTGTAGAAAATACCCTGATGTCACCGATTTGTCACCTATTTCGCGGCAAATCTACCCTGCTCATCAGCATGAGGTCGGGCATTATAATGATATCGTGGCAATTCGCAGCTAAATACTGGTCTTATCAGCGAAGATAATCAACCCTCAGAATGCTACTGAGGGTTTAGACTGTAGGATTATGCGGGGTAGAACACAGAAAAGTTAAGCCCGTTAACGCAGCCATTGGCGGAATTTTTTGTAGCGTAATGCTAACAAGATCGCTGCAATTGCCGCGTAGATGATGGGTTGTGGCGAGATAATTTTCACTGACCACATGTAGTGAATCGGTGCCAAAATGGCGACCACATAAATTAAGTTGTGCAATGTCTGCCATTTCGCACCCAACTTACGCTGCGACCATAATGTCGACGTGCAGGCCAGCGCCAGCAGGATTATCCAGCTGATAATGCCCAATGTCAGATAGGGCCGCGAAATCAATTCACTGCCCAGCAGCGCCAAATTGTTAATGCCCAACTCTAAGAACGAATAGCTGAGAAGATGCAGCGTTCCCCACGCAAAGCACCACAAACCCACCAATCTGCGCACGCGCATCAACAGCGGCTGTTTACCATAACGCGCAACGGGGGTAATAAGCAGCGTCGCCAGCAGCAATTTCAGAGTCATCCTACCGGTGAAATGCTGAATATCTTTAGATGGATCGGCACTGAACCAGCCCTGATTAATCGACAAGATCAGCCAAATAAAGGGCAGGAACGCCGCCAGATGGATAACCACCTTTAGCCATTTAATTTGTGTCAGGCTTAAACGCCGCATCGCATTTCCCTCAAAATCATCAATAGTTCGCGCGCAAATCGAGGCCGCGGTACAGCGACGCCACCTGATCGCCATAGCCATTAAACAGCAGCGTCGGCTGGCGTTTAACATCCAAAATACCGCCAGAGCCGATGAAACGCTCGGTGGCCTGTGACCAGCGCGGATGGTCGACGTGCGGGTTCACGTTGGCGTAGAAACCGTACTCATTGGTCGCAATCTGGTTCCATGTCGTCGGCGGCTGGTTCTTGGTCAGGCTGATATTGACGATAGACTTGATGCCTTTAAAGCCATATTTCCACGGCACGGTCAGGCGAATTGGCGCGCCGTTTTGCGGTGGCAGGGCCTTGCCGTAGACGCCGACGGTCAGCATGGTGAGCGGGTGCATGGCTTCATCCATCCGCAGCCCTTCAACATAAGGGTAATCCAGCCCGCCGCCGATAAAGCGGTCTTTCTGGCCCGGCATGTGTTCCGGGTCATATAAGGTTTTAAACGCCACAAAGCGCGCATTGCCGGTCGGCTCGGCTAGCTTGATGATGTTGCTCAGCTGGAAGCCAATCCACGGCACTACCATTGACCACGCCTCGACGCAGCGCATCCGGTAGATACGCTGCTCCAGCGGGAAGCGTTTCATGATGTCATCCATATCGAGGGTGATCGGCTTGCCGACTTCGCCATCAATCACGATTTTCCACGGCGAGGTCACCAACTGGCCCGCATTGGCGGCCGGGTCGGCTTTATCCAGACCAAACTCGTAGAAGTTGTTGTAGCCGGTGACTTTATCTTCTGGCGTTAACGTCAGGTCATTTTGATAAGCGGCGGGCTTGGTGAAGTCCAAAGGCTTTCCGGCTGGCGCTTTCGGCCGGTCGTGGCCTTTGAACCAGGATGAAATGTCGGCCTTGGCGGTCTGGGGCAGGGCCAGCGCCGCCGCGCTCAGGCCCAGTGCCTGCAATACTTTGCGACGATCGTGAAAGATGCTTTCAGGCGTGACGTCTGCCTCAGTCAGTTTGCGGGAATTGTTCATGGCGTACTCCAGAATTTCTTAATCATTATTGTTACTGAGGATTCTGGTTTAAGAATGGCTGTTAAATCGATTTTTGGCGAGAGGACTGGGGAAAATACGAAATTTCAGAGGAGAAGAGAACCGAGCAGCGCAGGGAGAGTTTTCCTGCGCTGCTGATTGGCTTAGCTGTTAGCGCACCTTGACCAGAGTGCGGCCCGTAATGGTGTTCGCCATCATTCCGGCGGCCGCCGCTGGCGCTTGTTCAAGGCTGATTTCCGTAGCGGCTTGCTCATAAAAAGAAGCAGGAAGAGTCTGGGTCAGGCGCTCCCAGGCGTCCATTCGACGATGCAGCGGACACATCACAGAATCTACCCCTTGCAGGCGAACGTTGCGCAGAATAAATGGCATCACCGTGGTGGGAAGCTGGTAACCGCCCGCCAGACCACAGGCCGCCACCGTACCGCCGTAGACCGTTTGCGACAGCAAGGTTGCCAGCGTGTGGTCGCCGACGGTGTCGATGGCGCCGGCCCACAGCTGTTTATCCAGCGCCCGGCCTTCTTTGCTGAACTCTTCGCGCGACAGCACGGTTTTCGCGCCGAGCTGCTTGAGATATTCGGTATTGCTGGCGCGCCCGCTGATTGCCACCACGTCATAGCCGAGGGTCGACAGTAGGGTGATCGCCGTGCTGCCCACGCCGCCGCTGGCACCGCTGACAATCACTTTGCCGCTGTCGGGCAGCACGCCGCCTTCCTCCAGAGCCATCACGCAAAGCATGGCGGTGAATCCGGCGGTGCCGATAATCATCGCGTGGCGCGAGTCCAGACCTTCCGGCAGCGGCACCAGCCAGTCACTTTTTACGCGCGCCTTTTCTGCCAGCCCGCCCCAATGGTTTTCGCCCACGCCCCAGCCAGTGAGGATCACCTGCTGGCCGACGCTAAAGCGTGGGTCTTCACTGCTACTGACCCGACCGGCGAAATCGATGCCCGGCACCATCGGGAATTGGCGGATAATTTTCCCTGTGCCGATGATTGCCATTGCGTCTTTATAATTGAGGCTCGACCAGTCAACATCGACCACAACATTGCCTTCCGGCAAATCATCTATGCTGATATCACCCACGCTGGAAAGGGTCTGGCCTGCGTCTTGCTGTAATAAAAGTGCGCGCATTTTGAGCTCCATAAGATTTATCAATTGATTGTTTATGCAGTTGCTATGCTATGAATATAACGCAATAGGGGGGATAGGGACTGATATGAGACAAAAACGGTGCCACTGAGTGCAAATTTAGGCACAATTTTGCATAAATCTTTACCGGATCTGACATGCTTATGTTTTATGATAGCGGCGTTTAAACGGCGGCCTGACAATGAAGGAATATTCTCTGGTTTGCCTCCTCCATTTATAGGTTTCAGGTAAGGCACAAGGATGCGATTTACTAACAGACTCACCGCGCTTATTTCCATGCTGGTTGCAGTAGCTATGTTGCTGATGCTGCTCGGCGTGACGTTTAGCTTTGTCTATCTCAGCAAGCAAAATACTGAGCAGCATTTACGGGCGCTGGCGACCACTTTCGACCAATCTCTTCTGCAACACTCTCCCGACGAAGCCCAGCGCTGGATGCCGACGGCAATGCGCATGCTGGATGTTTCAAGCATCACCCTGCTGGAAAATAAAAAACCCTTTTTGCAATACCGCGAGTCCGCCGATTTACACGCGGCCTGGGACAGCGGCTACCCCGACTATGCCGAGACAACCTTGCCGCTGATGCAGCACCCGTCGATGGCGCTGCACGTGGTGTATGTAGACCCCATTACCACTTACACCCATTCGCTGCGCTCGACCATCACCATCAGCTTCGCCATTATTTTGATGATTGTAGTGGTGCTGATGAGTTTCCGCTGGCTGCGCAGAGAGACGGCTGGGTTGGAACGACTGGAAGAGCGCGCCCAGCGCATTCTTCGCGGCGAGCGGGAGAATATTCGCCACGGTGATGTCTCCGAATGGCCGCCTTTTGCCAGTAGCGCCATTGATTTACTGATGGCGGATCTGGCCGAGGCCCGCGAGCAACGCAGCCGGGTCGACACGCTAATTCGTGCATTTGCCCAGCAAGATGCCCAGACCGGCCTGAGTAATCGGCTGTTTTTCGACAATCAATTGGCGACTCAGCTTGAAGAAAAGGGCGCGCACGGCGTGGTTATGCTGCTGCGACTGCCTGACTTCGACACGCTGCGCGAAATCCACGGGCAGGGGCACGTTGATGAACTGCGTTCCGCGATGGTCAATCTGCTTTCGACCTTCGTCATGCGCTACTCCGATGCCCTGCTGGCGCGCTATTTCCACAGCGACTGTGCTGTGTTACTGCCTCACCGCACTTTAAAAGAAGCAGAAGTGATGGCGGCCCAACTGGTCAATGCGCTCGGCGCGCTGCCAACCTCTAACAATATCGATCGCGATGCCCTTCTATATATAGGTATCAGTGCTTATCGTTTTGGTCAGCAGGCGGAAGAGGTGATGGACCACGCCGAGCAGGCGACGCGCAACGCAGCCTTCCAGGGAAGTAACAGTTGGCTGGTTTATGACAGCAAAGTGCCTGAAAAAGGGCGCGGCAGCGTTAAATGGCGCACGCTACTGGAAAATACCCTATCGCGCGGCGGGCCGCGTCTTTATCATAAAGGCAGCTTTACCAAAGACCGCAAGCTGGATCATCGTGAAATTCAGCGCCGTATCTTTGATGGCGAGCAAGAGCTGCTGGCCGCCGAGTTTATGCCGCTGGTGGTGCAATTTGGCATGTCGCAAAGCTATGATCGCCAAATGCTTTCTCAGATAATTCCGTTACTGGCGCGCTGGCCGGACGAAACGTTGGCATTTCACCTGACGGTTGATTCATTATTGCAGCGCTCTTTTGTCCGCTGGTTGCGCGATACTTTGCTGCAATGCGAAAAAAGGCAGCGTAATCGCATTCTGATTGAACTTGCAGAGGCAGATCTCTGTCAACATACCGAGCGATTACGGCCCGTTGTCCGCCTGCTACAAGGAATGGGCTGCCGTCTTGCTGTTTCTCAAGCCGGGCTTACCGTGGTCAGCACCTCATATTTGAAAACTTTCCCGGTTGAACGGGTGAAACTGCACCCGGGATTGATTCGCGATATCGACAAAAGAATTGAAAATCAGCTGTTCGTACAAAGTCTGATTAGCGCCTGTGAAGGAACACAAGCCAAGGTTTTCGCTTCTGGCGTGCGCAGTAAAGAAGAGTGGGCAGTACTGTTAGAAAAGGGCATTCATGGCGGGCAGGGTGATTTTTTTGCTATCCCGCAGGCCGTGGAGCCCGTTAGCAAAAAATATTCACACAACGGTGATGTTTAAACTGATCGTAATGTGAAGATTTAACGTAGAATGGCGCAGCCTTTAACCGGTTACTGTCCAATGACGCCTGTTTGTAAAGTTTTTGGCGAATTGTGGCGGGAGTTCTCGGAGCGAGAGCAAGAATTCATGTGCGGTGTTGGTGCTTGTAAGTTGCTGGTTGTACACAGGTAAAGAGTGATTCTGGTTTAAATGAACAGGTCATTTTTCACCTCTGATTTCACAACCAAAAGTCATCGCAACTGTAAGCGGCCGACATCGTGGACAATTTCACCGAAGCAGAACGTTTTTGCGCCTTGTCGCTGCTTCGCGTGGTTGGTAAAGTAGGCGGATTTTATTTTCCGCCCCCAGCTAGCAGGATTATCCTTTCGTTATGTTTAAGAAATTTCGTGGCATGTTTTCCAACGACTTGTCCATCGACCTGGGTACCGCCAATACCCTCATTTATGTAAAAGGACAAGGCATTGTGCTGAACGAGCCATCAGTTGTGGCTATTCGTCAGGATCGTGCTGGTTCACCGAAAAGCGTTGCGGCCGTCGGCCATGATGCCAAACAGATGTTGGGACGTACTCCTGGCAACATCGCTGCTATTCGTCCGATGAAAGACGGCGTTATCGCTGACTTCTTCGTGACCGAAAAAATGCTGCAGCACTTCATCAAACAAGTTCACAGCAACAGCTTCATGCGCCCAAGCCCGCGCGTGTTGGTCTGTGTGCCAGTCGGCGCAACTCAGGTTGAACGCCGCGCTATCCGTGAATCTGCACAGGGTGCAGGCGCGCGTGAAGTGTTCTTGATTGAAGAGCCAATGGCAGCAGCGATCGGTGCAGGTTTGCCTGTCTCCGAAGCGACCGGTTCTATGGTTGTGGATATCGGCGGTGGTACTACCGAAGTCGCGGTTATCTCCCTGAACGGCGTGGTCTATTCTTCTTCTGTACGTATCGGTGGTGACCGTTTCGACGAAGCTATCATCAACTATGTGCGTCGTAACTACGGCTCACTGATTGGTGAAGCCACCGCTGAGCGTATTAAGCACGGTATCGGTTCCGCTTACCCAGGTGATGAAGTTCACGAGATTGAAGTTCGTGGTCGTAACCTGGCTGAAGGCGTTCCACGCGGCTTTACTCTGAACTCCAACGAAATTCTTGAAGCGCTGCAAGAGCCGCTGACTGGCATCGTTAGCGCGGTGATGGTTGCGCTGGAACAGTGTCCTCCAGAGTTGGCTTCTGACATCTCCGAGCGCGGCATGGTGTTGACCGGCGGTGGCGCATTGTTGCGTAACCTCGATCGCCTGCTGATGGAAGAGACCGGTATTCCGGTGGTTGTGGCAGAAGATCCGCTGACCTGCGTTGCTCGCGGCGGTGGTAAAGCGTTGGAAATGATCGACATGCACGGCGGCGACCTGTTCAGCGAAGAGTAATTTTAGCGACGCACGCTTTTGCTTAAGGCGTGCATAGCAAAGAATAAGTCTTGCCCGCCAAGGTGAATGTTCGTCTGGTGAAACCTGCTGCGTTAAAGTATGCAGTGTCAAATTGGGGTCGTGCATCGAACTACCTGAAGAAATGCGTATTCAGGTAGTTTTCGCTCGATCCGCTTCGCTTGCTACTTTTCCTGCTTAGGCTATCTTTCACTGGATTGGCTGAAACCTTCTGTTGCCGAGGAACTCGCATATTTTATGAAGCCGATTTTTAGCAGGGGACCTTCCCTGCAACTGCGACTTTTTTTGGCTATTCTCACGGCCATTGTCCTGATTTTTGCCGACAGTAAAGTAGGTACGTTCGTTAAGATTCGCACCTATATGGACACTGCCGTCAGCCCTTTCTATTTTTTGTCGAATGCTCCACGTGAATTCCTCGATCAGGTTTCCACCACCTTCGCTACCCGCCAGTCTCTTGAACTTGAAAACCGCGCGCTGCGGCAGGAATTGCTGCTCAAAAACAGCGATTTGATGCTTCTCGGCCAATTCAAGCAAGAGAACGCGCGACTGCGCGAGCTTCTGGGGTCACCGCTGCGTCAGGATGAGCACAAGATGGTGGCTCAGGTGCTGTCGACCAGCAATGACCCCTATAGCGATCAGGTTGTCGTCGACAAAGGCAGCAACAATGGCGTCTATGTCGGCCAGCCGGTGATTAGCGATAAAGGCGTGGTGGGTCAGGTGGTCGCCGTGGGTGCCGTCACCAGCCGCGTATTGCTGATCTGCGACGCCTCCCACGCCTTGCCGATTCAGGTTTTGCGTAACGATATTCGCGTGATTGCCGCCGGTAGCGGCTGTGCTGACGACTTGCAGCTGGAGCACTTGCCGAGCAATACCGACATCCGCGTCGGTGACGTGCTGGTGACGTCCGGTCTCGGCGGTCGCTTCCCTGAAGGCTATCCGGTTGCCGTAGTTTCTTCGGTAAAAGTCGATAACCAGCGTGCTTACACCGTGATTCAGGCGCGCCCGACGGCGGGTCTGCAACGCCTGCGTTACCTGCTGCTGCTGTGGGGCTCTGACCGCAATGGCGATAAGCCATTGCCGCCGGACGAAGTGCATCGCGTCGCCAATGAGCGTCTGATGCAGATGATGCCTCAGGTCCTGCCGCCTCCGGGCGAAATGGGCCCTCCTGCTCCCATTCCTCAACCTGCTACTGGCACCATTACCACGCCAGTTTCGCCACGGCCTTCTAGCGGGGGCAGTCAATGAATCGCTACCGGAGCCACGGCCGCTGGATAATTTGGCTATCCTTTCTGATAGCCATGTTATTGCAAGTGATGCCGTGGCCGGACGAGATCTACATGTTTCGGCCATCCTGGTTGATGCTGATCCTGATTTACTGGGTCATGGCGCTGCCGCATCGCGTCAACGTAGGTACCGGATTTATCGTCGGTTTTGTGATGGATTTGATTCTTGGCTCGACGCTAGGCGTGCGCGCGCTGGCTTTGGCGCTGATTGCCTATCTGGTCGCTTTCAAGTTCCAACTGTTCCGCAACATGGCCCTGTGGCAGCAAGCGCTGATCGTCATGCTGCTGTCACTGGCTGTCGACGTGGTGGTGTTCTGGGCCGAGTTTTTGGTGGTGAATGTCTCGTTTCGTCCGGAAGTGTTCTGGAGCAGCGTGGTCGACGGC
Organism: Ewingella sp. CoE-038-23; assembly: GCF_040419245.1. NCBI lineage: Bacteria > Pseudomonadati > Pseudomonadota > Gammaproteobacteria > Enterobacterales > Yersiniaceae > Ewingella > Ewingella docleensis. Next base: position 267,616 of record NZ_JAZHOH010000001.1, read on the forward strand.
ATTCTCTGGCCATGGTTATTCCTGCTGATGCGCAAAATTCGCCGTCAGTTCGCTGTGCAATGAGGAAATGATGACTGAACTTTATCTGGCTTCTGGTTCACCGCGCCGCCGCGAATTACTGGCCGTGCTGGAGTTGGCTTTTGAACGTCTGGTGACTGACGTTGCCGAGCAAAAGCAGCCAGATGAAGCGCCAGCAGACTATGTTCTGCGCCTCGCCTGTGACAAAGCTTTAGCAGGCGTGGCCGTTGCGCCGCAGGACCTCCCGGTGCTGGGTGCTGACACCATCGTGGTGCTCGACGGGCAGGTTTTGGAAAAGCCGCGCGATGAAGCTCATGCCGCGCAGATGTTAACCGCATTGTCTGGCCGCCAGCATCAAGTGATGACGGCCATTGCTCTGGCAGACCGCCAGACGCATCGTAGTACGCTGGTTGTGACTGATGTCACCTTCCGCTCTCTATCCGCGGATGATATTCAGCACTATATTCTGAGCGGGGAACCCATGGATAAAGCGGGTGCATACGGTATTCAGGGAAAGGGCGGATGTTTCGTCCGTGAAATTCGCGGCAGCTACTACGCAGTGGTCGGGCTTCCTTTAGTGGAAACTCAAGAACTGTACAGTGAGTTTGCTGCATTACGCGAGCTTAGGAGAAAGCATGACAGCTGAATTACTGGTCAATGTTACGCCGTCCGAAACGCGCGTGGCTTACATTGACGGTGGCATTTTGCAAGAGATCCATGTTGAGCGTGAAGCCAAGCGCGGCATTGCAGGCAATATTTACAAAGGTCGCGTCAGCCGAGTTCTGCCGGGTATGCAGGCAGCCTTTGTTGATATTGGTCTAGAGAAAGCGGCTTTTTTACATGCTTCAGACATCATGCCGCACACCGAGTGCGTGGCTCGTGATGAGCAAAAGAATTTTAACGTTCGTGACATCGTAGAGCTGGTCCATCAGGGGCAAGATCTGATGGTGCAGGTGGTGAAAGACCCGCTGGGCACCAAAGGCGCGCGCCTGACCACCGACATTACTCTGCCTTCCCGCTATCTGGTCTTCATGCCGGGCGCCTCACACGTGGGTGTCTCACAGCGCATTGAGAGCGAAGCCGAGCGCGATCGCCTGAAAAATATCGTTCAGGAATATTGTGACGAGCAGGGTGGCTACATTATCCGCACCGCGGCAGAAGGGATTGGCGAAGAAGAACTTAAACAAGATGCCGCCTTTCTCAAGCGTTTGTGGACCAAAGTCATGGAGCGCAAGCGCCGCAATAAAACCAAGTGCAAACTCTATGGCGAGCTGGCGCTGGCGCACCGCGTATTAAGAGACTTTGCTGGCGAAGCGCTGGACAGAATTCGCGTAGATTCGCGCCTGACCTATGAACTGTTGGTGGAATTTACCAGCGAATATATTCCCGAAATGACGGCCAAGCTGGAGCACTACGCGGGCAAGCAGCCTATTTTCGATCTCTTTGACGTTGAGAATGAGATCCAGCGCGCGCTGGAACGCAAAGTCGAACTCAAGTCCGGCGGCTATCTGATTATTGACCAGACCGAAGCCATGACCACTGTGGATATCAACACCGGTGCCTTTGTCGGCCATCGCAATCTGGAAGAGACGATCTTCAATACCAATACTGAGGCGACCCAAGCCATTGCCCGCCAGCTGCGCCTGCGCAATCTCGGCGGCATCATCATTATCGACTTCATCGATATGGCGAATGAGGACCATCGTCGGCGGGTGCTGCACTCTTTGGAGCAGGCGCTGTCAAAAGATCGGGTGAAAACCGGCATTCACGGCTTCTCGGCGCTAGGTTTAGTCGAAATGACCCGCAAACGGACGCGCGAAAGCGTCGAGCACGTGCTGTGCAGCGATTGCCCAACCTGTCACGGCCGGGGCACGGTGAAAACCGTCGAAACCGTCTGTTATGAAATCCTGCGTGAAATTGTTCGCGTGCACCACGCCTATGACGCCGACCGTTTCCTGGTCTATGCTTCTGCGGCAGTCGGCGAAGCCTTGAAAGGGGAAGAGTCCCACGCGCTGGCCGAAGTGGAGATTTTCGTCGGCAAACAAGTGAAAGTTCAAATCGAGCCGCTCTACAACCAAGAGCAGTTCGACGTTGTCATGATGTGATTACCCGTCCGGCTTAGCGTCGCGGCGGCATAGGCCGCAACATAAATCATTGATTATGGGTAAATTTATTAAATTTCCATTGTAGTCCGGGGCCAACATGCCTGCGGAATGGAAACAAGGAGAGAAGTTTGAGGCGACTGCCGGGGATACTGTTAACTACCTGCGCAACAATTATCGTGATTGTTGCGTTGGCAATCAGTGGCTTGCGTCTGGCTTTGCCTCAGCTTCACCGTTTTCAGGATCAGCTGGTCAGCAAAATCGAGTCTGTGACCGGCGTGCCTATCGAACTGGACCAAATCAGCGGCAGCTGGAAAACCTTTGGCCCGACTCTTGAGTTAAAAAACCTTAGCGTGACCCTACCAGACACCTCGGTGAAAGCCGAGCGCGTGACTCTGGCGCTGGATGTCTGGCAATCGCTGCTGCATTTCCGCTGGCAGTTCCGCGACCTGACTTTCTACAATCTTGACCTTGATACCAACGCCACTTTTGGTAATAAAACCAACGACGGTAAAGGTTTCGAGGCTAACCGCATCAGCGACATCTTCCTCAAGCAGGTCGACCATTTCGACCTGCGCGACAGCCATATCTCCTTTATGACCCCAGCCGGGCAGCGCGCCGAAATCACCGTGCCGCAGCTGCGCTGGCTGAACAGCCGTAACCGCCACCGCGCCGAGGGGCTGATCAGCCTGTCGACCTTCAACGGCCAGCATGGCGTGGTGCAGGTGCGCATGGACCTTAACGACAACGACGGTTTGCTCAACAACGGAAAAATCTATCTTCAGGCCGACGATATCGACATGAAGCCTTGGTTTAGCCGCTGGCTGCGCAGCAACACCGGGCTGGAAAGTGCTGACTTCAGCCTCGCCGCCTGGCTGACCGTGCGCGGCGGCGACATCTACGCCGGTGACGCTTGGGTGAAAAACGGCGCGGCGACCTGGAGCAGCGCGGGGCAGGAGCATCGGTTAGACGTTGAGAACCTGACGCTGCACGGCAGCCGACAGGGCAATGGCTGGCAGGTCGATGCCCAGCAGCTCAACTTGAAAACTGACGGCGTGGCCTGGCCGAAGGGCCAAATCAGCGCGCTGTATCTGCCGGAAAACAATGAGTTTTTAGGGGCTTCGCAGGGGGATGAACTTCGCCTGAGAGCCACCAAGCTTCAGTTAGAGCGCCTTGGGCCGATTATCCCAACCTTCTCCTTCCTGACGCCAGAATTGCTCGAGCGTTGGCAGGATATCCAGCCAAAAGGCTTAATCGACCAGCTGTCGTTAGATATTCCTCTTAAGCAGACCGACCACACGCGCTTTGCCGCCAAATGGCGCGATCTCAGCTGGGATCGCTGGCAGCTACTGCCGGGCGTGAATCACTTTAGCGGCCAGCTGAGCGGCAGCGTGCAGCACGGCCAACTGACGGTCAATTTGCAAGACAGCCTACTGCCGTATGGTGAGATGTTCCGCGCGCCGCTGGAGATCAGCGCGGCGCAGGGCACCGTCGATTGGAGCTATAGCCAAGAGGGCTGGGCGCTGTGGTCGAAGAGCCTGGATGTCAAAGCCAACGGCCTGTGGGCCAAAGGCGGCTTCCACTATAACCAGCCGGAGCACGGCGAGCCGTGGCTAAAAATTCTCGGCGGCATTCGTCTGTATGATGCAGGGCAGGCGTGGCGCTACTTCCCTGAGCCGCTGATGGGCAAACATCTGACGGATTATCTCAGCGAGGCGATTCAGGCCGGGCAGGTGGATAACGCCACGCTGACCTTCAACGGCAATCCGCACGACTTCCCGTTTAAAAAGCATGAAGGGCAGTTTGAAGTGTGGGTGCCGCTGCGTAACGCCACCTTCCAGTTCCAGCCTGAGTGGCCAGCCTTGACCAATTTGGATATCGACCTCGATTTCCTCAATGACGGCCTGTTCATGAAAGCCGAGCACACCAAATTGGGTAATGCTGACGGCAATAACGTGGTCGCCAACATCCCTGATTATCTGAAAGAGAAGCTGTTCATCGACTCCGACATTTCAGGTACCGGCAAAGACATTGGTGACTATTTTAAGGACACGCCGCTGAAGGACTCCCTCGGCGCGGCCCTAGATGAGCTGCAGATTGGCGGCAATGTGAGTGGTCGCTTACACCTTGATATCCCGCTGGATGGCGAAGAAGTTCGCGCCACCGGCGGCGTGACGCTCAATGACAACAGCCTGTTTATCAAACCGCTGGAAAGTACCATTGAGCACCTCAGTGGCCAGTTCACCTACGACAACGGCAACTTGCAGAGTAGTTTGCTCACCGCCAACTGGTTCGGGCAACCTCTGAACGTGCAGTTTAGCACGCACGAACTTACTGATAATTATCAAATTAATGTCGGTCTTGACGGCAACTGGGAACTGGGCAAAATCACCGGGATGCCGGATGCTGTCGCCAGCAAACTCAGCGGCAGCGCACCCTGGAAAGGGACGGTGGATATTTCACTCCCTCATAAGGGTGAGCCAAATTACAGTATCGGCGTAACTACCGACCTGAAGAGTGTAAGTAGTCACTTACCTAGCCCGCTCGACAAGAAGCCGGGCCGCAGTCTGCCACTGGCGGTAAATGCCAAAGGCGGGCTGAAGAGTTTTGAAATGAATGGCGTGCTGGGCGGCAAAGACCGTTTCAACAGCCGCTGGCTGCTGGGCAAGCAGCTACAGCTGGATCGCGCCTCCTGGCAGATGAATGCCCAGAAAACCCCGCCGCTGCCAGCGACCAGCAGCCTGACGTTGCACCTGCCTGAGCTGGATGGCGAGAGCTGGCTGGAGCTGATGTCGCCAGATAACGCCCCGAAAGCGCCAGTGCAGAAGAGTGCCAAAGGCGCGAAGAAAGCGGCCAATACCGCCGCTTCTTTTGGCTTCCCACATGAAGTGACGCTGACCACGCCGAAGCTCAAATTAGGCGGTCAGGTCTGGAATGACCTACTGATTAGCTCGACTCAGGCCAGCAATGGCATGAACATCACGGCGAAAGGCAAAGAGATCGACGGCACGCTGGCGATGAATGACCGTGGTCCGTGGCAAGCCAATATCCGCTACCTCTATTTCAACCCGCAGTGGACGGTCGCTGATGCGGCCAGCGGCGGTAAGTCAGGCCAGAATCCTTTTGCCGATGACAAAATTTCCTTCGCCAAATGGCCGGCACTGCTTCTGCGCTGTGAAGACTGCTGGTTCCTCGGGCAGAGCTTCCGCAAGGTGAATGCTGATATCACGCCGAGTGGCGATCAGCTGGCGCTGCGCAACGGCCTGATTGATACCGGCTCGGTGCGTTTAGACGTGCAGGGCGACTGGAAGCAGAACGGCAGCGTTGAATCTACCGGCCTGAAAGGCAAACTGTCGGGCAAAGATATTGAAGCCGCGACCTCCTTCTTCGGCGTCACTACCCCACTGCGCGGTGCGCCTTTCAACATCGACTTTGATTTGCACTGGAAATCTATTCCGTGGAAGCCAGATCTGAAAACCCTGAATGGCACCCTGAAAACTGACCTTGGCAAAGGTGAAATCGTGGATTTAGGCGGCGGCCGCGCCGGGCAATTGCTGCGTCTGGTCAGCTTCGACGCCCTGCTGCGTAAGCTGCAACTCGATTTCAGTGACACCTTCGGCAAAGGCTTCTACTTTGACTCTATCCGCTCAAACGCCTGGATCAAAGACGGCACGCTGCATACCGAGGACCTGCTGGTTGACGGGTTGGCGGCGGATATCGCCATGAACGGCAGCGTCGATTTAGTCAATCAGCGGCTAAATATGGAAGCGGTGATCGCTCCTGAAATCTCTGCCACCGTCGGGGTCGCCACGGCCTTTGCTATCAACCCAATCGTCGGCGCGGCGGTGTTTGCCGCCAGTAAGGTATTGGCGCCGCTGTGGAATAAGATTTCGTTAATCCGTTACCATATCGACGGCACCATTGCGGATCCAAAAATTAATGAAGTGCTGCGCCAACCGCGACCTGCAAAAGAGTCTGCCGCACCTTGAGTGCTGAACGCGCTGTGTTAGGCTGTTTAAAACCCGTGTTACGATAGAATTGTTTGGCGGCTAACGAATCACAGTTCATGCCGCGACAATTCATCCCCAAAGAGAGTGAGAATCTATGAGTCTGGCATTAGTCAGTGAGCGGTTACTAACCGCTAACAATCTGAGTCATCAAGACCTGTTCGCTGTATTAGGTCAACTGTCTGAACGCCGTCTCGATTACGCCGATCTCTTTTTCCAATCCAGTTTCCACGAAGCCTGGGTGATTGAAGACAGCATTATCAAAGATGGCTCTTACAACATTGATCAGGGTGTTGGCGTGCGCGCGGTCAGTGGTGAGAAGACCGGCTTTGCCTACGCTGACCAAATTACCCTGAATGCCTTGCAGCAGAGTGCCACCGCCGCGCGCAGCATCGTGCGTGAGCAGGGCAATGGCAAAACCCACACGCTGGGTGAAATTGGCTATCAGGCGCTATACCCGATCCTTGACCCACTTCAGAGCCTGTCTCGCGAAGAAAAAATTGAGTTATTACATCGCGTTGACCGTGTTGCCCGCGCCACAGACAAGCGCGTGCAGGAAGTCAGCGCCAGCATTACCGGCGTTTACGAAAGCGTATTAGTCGCCGCCACCGACGGCACTCTGGCGGCGGACATTCGCCCGCTGGTGCGCCTGTCGGTCAGCGTATTGGTTGAAGATGACGGGCGTCGTGAGCGCGGCTCTAGCGGCGGCGGCGGTCGTTTTGGCTATGACTATTTTCTTGAAACCGTGAATGGCGAAGTGCGCGCCGAAGCCTACGCCCGCGACGCGGTGCGCATGGCCTTGCTGAACCTCAACGCGGTAGCCGCCCCTGCCGGTGGTATGCCGGTAGTGCTTGGCGCAGGCTGGCCGGGCGTGCTTCTGCACGAAGCCGTAGGCCATGGCTTAGAGGGCGATTTCAACCGTCGCGGCACGTCTATGTTCAGTGGGCAGATGGGCCAACTGGTGGCGTCTGAACTCTGTACCGTGGTGGATGACGGCACCATGCCGGGCCGCCGTGGTTCACTGGCGATTGATGACGAAGGCGTGCCGGGCCAATACAACGTATTGATCGAAAATGGCGTGCTAAAGGGTTACATGCAGGACAAGCTGAACGCGCGCCTGATGGGCGTTGCGCCGACCGGTAACGGCCGTCGCGAGTCTTATGCTCACCTGCCGATGCCGCGCATGACCAACACTTATCTGCTGGGCGGCCAGTCTACGCCGGAAGAGATCATCAGTAGCGTGGAGTTCGGCCTGTATGCCCCTAACTTTGGCGGCGGCCAGGTGGATATCACCTCGGGCAAATTTGTGTTCTCCACCACCGAAGCTTACCTGATTGAAAAAGGCCGTATCACCAAGCCGGTGAAAGGCGCGACGCTGATTGGCTCGGGTATTGAAGCGATGCAGCAGATCTCCATGGTCGGCAACGATCTGGCGCTGGATAAAGGCGTCGGCGTCTGTGGCAAAGAGGGTCAGAGCCTGCCAGTGGGCGTAGGCCAGCCGACTCTGAAACTCGACAACATCACCGTCGGCGGCAGCGCCTAAGCCTTCGAGATAATAATAGAAAGGGAACCCGCGGGTTCCCTTTTTTTATGCTATTTCGGCCCGAGCTTGCCTTGCCGATAGCCCTGATAGACTTTCCCCACCTCTTTGAAGTACTCGGTCAGGTAGTTGATGCACACCTGCACTTTCAGCGGCATTTTGTCCTTTTCAGTGTACAACGCGTAGACCGGGCGCGGGTCCGACTGATAATTGCCGAATAAAATTTCCAGCTCGCCGGAGTTAATCTCATTGATTACCCACATTAGTGGCACATAGGCGATGCCCACCCCGGCTTTCAGCCAGCGCGTTAAGGTTTGCGAGTCGTTGGTGACGAAGCGCCCCTGTGGGTTGATGCGCGTGGTAATGCCTTCTGGCGCGATCAGCTCAAACTCGCTGTCGGGCCGCACGCTGTATTCAATCCATGAGAAATTCACCATGTCTGCCGGTTTTTCTGGCTTACCGTGCTGGCTGAGATAGCTGCGCGCGGCGCAGACGATCATCGGCATGGAGCCAAGCCTTTTGGAGAACAGGCTCGAATCCTGCAGTTTTCCCACGCGGATCACCACGTCGAGGCCGTCGGCAATCAGATCAGGCGCCGGGATGCCGGTGACCAGATTCACTTTCAGGCCAGGGTACTCAATCAGCATCTCGGCAGTCATGGCGGCAAGAACGTTTTGTGCCATTGTCGACGAACTGCCGATGCGCAACGTGCCGGTCGGCGTGTTGTTAAAGGCATATAATTGCTCGTGTACTTCGCGTACATCCAGCAGCATTTTCATACAGCCTTGATAGTAAATCTTACCGGCTTCGGTGAGGCTCAGGCTGCGCGTGCTTCTGTTCAACAGTTTGACTTGTAAGTCATTTTCTAGTTTTGAGATCGTCTGGCTGATTGCGGAAACACTCATCTCAAGGCGGCGAGCGGCGGCAGTAAACGAGCCGCTTTCGACCACTTGAGCATAAACCGACATTCTTTTTAATCGTTCCATTGTTAACTCTGGCTTAAAAGTGATTGTGATCACAGAACGTTGATTACTTGATAATAAGCACGCTAATATACTTGCTCGGGTGAATACCTCGGGTTCGGCGCTCGCTGGCAACATAATGCTTACCTTCGCACACTTTTCTGGCAAACCCATTGTCTCTTTTTAACTCATTCTGGCTCTCAGAATGCAGTTGTATTGCCTAAAATAATGATAAAGCTCGGGCGTGTTGCGACGGGGCCTTCTGGTGAGAGTAACGCCACGAGACGAAAGCCCGTGACTATAAACTAAGGATTTTTGAATGAGTTTGCTTCCGGTAATGGTGATTTTCGGATTGTCGTTTCCTCCGGTGTTCTTCGAAGTACTGTTGGCGTTAGTGCTGTTTTTCCTGCTACGACGCCTATTACAACCCACCGGAATTTATGACTTTGTCTGGCATCCGGCGTTATTTAACACAGCGATGTACTGCTGTCTGTTCTACCTGATTTCCTGCTTCTTCATCTGAGGGTGTCGTGAAAAATTTCTCTATAAAAATAATACGTTACTTAATAACGTTAATCCTTGTGGTTCTTGCTGCCATCGCAATTTTCCGGGCATGGGCGTTCTATACTGAATCCCCTTGGACCCGTGACGCCAAATTTACCGCCGACGTGGTTTCTATCGCGCCGGACGTCACCGGCTTGGTGACGGATGTTCCCGTGGTGGATAACCAGTTAGTCAAAAAAGGCCAGACGCTGTTCAAAATAGACCAGCCGCGTTACCAACAGGCGCTGGACGAAGCCAATGCCGACGTTGCCTACTATCAGGCGCTGGTCGCGGAGAAAAAACGCGAAGCAGGCCGCCGCGTGAAGCTGGGCGTGCAGGCGATGTCGCAAGAAGAGATCGATCAGGCCAATAACGTCCTGCAAACGGTTCAACACCAGTTGGCAAAATCTCAGGCCGCACGTGACCTCGCGGTGCTTGATTTGCAGCGTACCGTAGTGACGGCTCCGGCTGACGGCTGGGTGACTAACCTCAACGTGCATCCGGGGAACTACATTAATCGCGGTTCGACCGCCGTCGCGCTGGTGAAGAAAAACACCTTCTATATTCTGGCTTATCTGGAAGAAACCAAGCTTTCTGGCCTGAAAAAAGGCGACCGCGCCGAAATTACCCCGCTGGGCAGCAATCGCATCATGCATGGTTCCGTGGACAGCGTCGCGGCGGCGGTCACTAACAGCTCGTCTTCTGCGGCAGCCAACGGGCTGGCGACGGTAGACAGTAATTTGGAATGGGTACGTCTTGCACAGCGCGTGCCGGTGAAAATCGTGCTTGATGATGTTGACCAGCAACACCCGTACCCGGCAGGGACCACCGCAACGGTGGTGATCACCGGCGATCACGATATCAAACATGAGCACCAGTCGCCATTCTCCAGAATGTTGCACCGTCTGCGTGAGTTCGGTTAATCGGCGATGAATAGCATACTGATCCCGCGTATCAGGTTCGCCTGCAAGCTGACTTTCGCCATTCTCGGCGCGTTGGTTCTCGGCTTCTATATGCAGCTGGAAACCCCGCGCTGGGCTGCGATGACCGCGGCGATCGTCACCTCCGGCCCGGCGATGGCGGCGGGCGGAGAACCCTTCGCCGGTGCCATTCGCCACCGTGGCTTCCTTCGCGTTATCGGTACCTTTTTCGGCTGTATCGCGGCGTTAGTCATTGTTATCGCCACGGCGCGTGCCCCGGTAGTGATGCTGCTTTTATGCTGCATCTGGGCTGGGGTCTGTACCTGGTGGTCCTCGCTGGTTCGCGTCGAGAACTCCTATGCGCTCGGGCTGGCGGGATATACGGCGCTAATTATCGTAGTGACTTCCGCCGCCACCCCTTTGCAGACGCCGCAGTTTGCCGTCGAGCGCTGTAGTGAAATCGTGATTGGTATTTGCTGCGCCATCGTGGCCGACCTGCTGTTTTCCCCGCGCTCGATCAAAACCGACATTGACCGGGCGGTTAGCCAACTGCTGCTAGACCAGTTCGCGCTGATGCGGCTGTGTATTAATCGTGGTGATAAAGAGGATGTTGACAAGTCGTGGGGCAATCTTATCAAGAGCACTACCGCGCTTAACGGCATGCGTAACAGCCTAATGATGGAGTCTTCGCGCTGGCAGCGTTGCAACCGGCGGTTGAAAGCGTTGCACAGCACCTCGCTGAGTTTGATTACGCAGGCCTGCGAAACCTATCTTATTTTGCAAAACTCCCCTGACCGGGTGACGCCTGAGATCAAAGCGCTGTTTGCCGAACCGGCAGAGACGCCGCTGGAAGTGCGTCGGCGGATGAAACAGCTGCGTTTGGCGGTTTCTTCCTCCCATAGCAAAGATATTTTGCTCACCGTCACCAGCTGGATTGGAGCCGGGACGCGCGCGCTGCTGCTGATTAAGGGCATTCATACCAATAGCAGCATTAGCAATCTGGAAGCCGATTTGCTCAATACCGAGGTGGAAGTCAGGCCAGCCTCCGCCGAGCGCCACCACGCGCTGATTAACGGCATTCGCACCTTTGTCGCCAGCGCGGCGGGCTGCCTGCTGTGGCTATGGACCGGCTGGACCTCGGCGAGTGGTTGCGTAGTGATCATTGCGGTAGTGACCTCATTGGCGATGCGCACTCCAAATCCGAAAGGCATGGCGATAGACTTCGTGGTCGGCATGCTGCTGGCAATCCCGGTTGGCTCCATTTACTTCATGCTCATCATGCCCGCCACCCAGCAGAGCCTGTTCTTGCTCTGCCTTTGTCTGGGGATTTTGACCTTCTTCATTGGGATTGAAGTGCAGAAGCGTCGTCTGGGTATGCTGGGGCTATTGGCGGGTACTATCAACGTGCTGGTGCTCAGTAACCCAATGAAATTTAACGTAAGCGCATTTCTCGACAATGCAACGGGCCAGGCGATTGGTACCATTATTGCGCTGGTGGTGCTGCTGCTAATTCGCGATAAATCGCGCGACAAAACCGGGCGCACACTGCTGAACCGATTTATGAGCAGCGCGGTGTCGGCCTTAACCACCAAGGCGTATCGCCGTCGTGAGAACCACCTTCCGGCGCTTTACCATCAGTTGAATCAGCTGCTGGTAATGTTCCCGAATGACATTGATAAATACCGTCTGGCGCTGATGCTGATCATCGCGCACCAGCGAATGAAAATGGCGGAGATCCCTGTCAGCGAAGAGCTATCTGCCTTCCACAAGAAAATCCGTAATACCGCCGACCACGTGGTGTCGTCGGGCGAAGGCAAGCGAACTTACTACTATCAGCGGCTGTTGTCCGAGCTGAATGAGTATCAGCAAAAGCTAGTGGAACACGACGCGCCGCTCAAGGTGACAGAGCCGGTCAAACGACTCGCCGATATGCTGCACAAGTACCAGCACGCCTTTCTGGCCTAACGGTCAGACTCGCGTAAATCATGCCGGGGCCTTTAATGCTCCGGCTTTTTTTTTCCTTATGCCGCATGGACATGATGTGCGGTCTGAAGCCCGCAGTCCGTATTAGCCGCTATACTTAAGCGATTCAAGACTGAAACTTACATTCTTACGTCGTTGTTTTCGAACGATGTTTATTAGCAGGAGAGACAACCTTTATGTCAGCCAATCAACAGAAACTCACTTCTCACAAACTGTTTAAAACCGGGTTTTATGTGGGCGGCAAATGGCAAGAAGCCAAAGAAACTTTTGATGTGTTAAACCCAGCCACTGGCGACGTGGTGGCGAAAGTCGCCAAAGCAGGCAAAGCGGAAACCAACGCGGCCATCAAAGCCGCCAGTGACGCACTGCCGGCATGGCGCAAAAAAACCGGCAAGGCGCGCTCTGAGATTTTGCACCGCTGGTATGAACTGATGATTGAAAACAAACAGTTCCTCGGCGAGCTGATGGTGGCCGAGCAGGGTAAGCCGCTGAAAGAGGCCTTGGGCGAAGTGGAGTACGCCGCCAGCTACCTGCAATGGTTTAGCGAAGAGGCCAAGCGCGCCAACGGCGAGATCATCCCGCCAGTGAAAGAGGGTTCACGCATCTTTGCGACCCGCGAGCCGATTGGCGTGGTCGCGGCCATCACGCCGTGGAACTTCCCGCTGGCGATGCTGACCCGCAAACTCGGCCCCGCGCTGGCCGCGGGCTGTACCGGCTTGATTAAACCTGCCAACAACACGCCGCTGTCAGCCTTCGCGCTGCTGGAGTTGGCACACCTGGCGGGCGTTCCCGACGGCGTGATCAACGGCGTGGCCGGTGATACGCATGCTATCAGCGACGCCATCATGGCCAGCAACGAGGTGCGTAAAATCTCCTTCACCGGCTCGACCGAAGTGGGTAAAACGCTGGTGCGCAACAGCGCCGACACCATGAAGAAAGTGTCGATGGAGCTGGGCGGAAACGCGCCCTATATCGTGTTTGACGACGCCGACCTTGATGCCGCGGTGAAAGGCGCGGTGAGCTGCAAATTCCGCAACAGCGGGCAGGTTTGCGTGTGCATTAACCGTATTTACGTGCAGGACGGTGTCTACGACAAGTTCGTCACGGCGCTGGCGGAAGAAGTGCGCAAGCTGAAAGTCGGTAACGGCATGGACGACGGCGTGATTGTCGGCCCGCTGATTGATATCAAAGGGTTAGAGAAGGTTGAAGACCACGTCAAAGACGCGCTGGAGAAGGGCGGTCGTCTGGTGGTCGGTGGTCAGCGCCACGAACTGGGCGGCAACTTCTATCAGCCAACGGTGATTGCCGACGCCAACGACGACATGAAAGTGGCGGCAGATGAAACCTTCGGCCCGCTGGCGGCCTGTTTCCGCTTCAAAACCGAAGAAGAGGTTATCGAGCGCGCCAACGCCACGCCGTTTGGCCTGGCGGCATACTTCTATACTCAAAACTTGCAGCGCGTATTCCGCGTTGCCGAAGCGATTGAAAGTGGCATGATTGGGATTAACGAATCTGCGCTTTCTACCGAAGTCGCGCCGTTTGGCGGGGTGAAAGAGTCCGGGCTGGGCCGAGAAGGTTCGGTGTTAGGTCTGGAAGAATATTTACAGGTGAAAACCTTACATTTAGGTAATTTGTAGAGACATACTAAAATGCTGAATCAGTAATCTGAATGAGTATAAACAGGGCAATGATGAATCGATTGAAAGGGCTGCGTCAGCGCAGCGTTTGGATAAGTTTGTGCCTCGGGCTGTTGGCGGGGCCGTTCTCGTCTGTCGTTTTGGCGAAACAATCCTCTGATACGCTGGCTGGGTTGACCTCGGAGCAAACCGTGGTGAGCTATTTGCGGCAGAATCATCGGTTGCCCGACTATTACGTGACTAAACGGCAGGCACGTGATGCGGGATGGGACGCCCGCGCGGGCAATCTGTGTCAGGTCTTACCGGGTAAGGCGATAGGCGGCGACAGGTTCTCAAACCGTGAAGGGCGCCTGCCTAATGCTTATAAACGCGTGTGGCGCGAGGCGGATATCAACTATCGCTGCGGGCGGCGCGGCGCCGACCGCGTGCTGTTCGCCAGCGATGGCCTGATTTACGTCAGCCGCGATCACTATAAACAATTTGTTCGGGTGGAGTGACATCGATGAATAAAGTGGTCTTCGATTTTAATCATATTCCCGATTTGCCCGCGTTTTATAGCGAGTTTTCCCGACAATTTGGTCTGAGCGAGAGCTTTGGTGCCAATCTTGACGCACTCTGGGATGAGGTGACGGGAGGCATTACGCTGCCCGTTGAAATTGATTTTGCCCATCTGAATGCCAGCCGTAAACGGCGTTTTGGCGCACTGATTCTGCTGTTTGAAGAGGCGGAAGAGGAGCTGGACGGCGAGCTGCGTTTTAACGTGCAAGAGAAAGCGGCGGCAGCGACGGGTAAAGCTAAAGAGTAAGCGAAAGAGTAGGCGGGAGAGAGTGAAAAGTAGCAGCCACCCGGTGACTCGCGGTGGCTACTGCTGATGGCTGAAAAGACTTACAGGTCTTTGGCTTCGGCCAGCTCGCGCAGATATTGGAAAATCTGGCGGTAAGATTTCGGCGGCTTATTGGCTGCCTTTTCTTTTTGTGCGTTACGGATAAGCGCGCGCAGCTGCTGGCGATCGGCCTCTGGATAAAGCTCCAGCACCGGCGGGATCGCGTCGTCGCCATCTTCCACCAGACGGTCACGCAGCTGTTCCAGTTTGTGGAACAGGGAAACCTGCTGGTTGTGGCGGTTTTTCAGCTTATCCAGCGCGGTGGTGATAGGATCAACATCGCGGGAACGCAGCATTTTACCAATCAGCTGTAGCTGACGGCGGCGGCCTTCTTTCTTGATCTTCTGGGCTAAATCGATGGCGGCGCGCAGATCATCATCTAGCGGCAGCTTGTCCAGCGAGTTCTTGCCTAAATCGACCATCTCTTGACCCAAATCTTTCAGGGCTTCGGCGTCGCGTTTAATTTCACTTTTGCTGACCCAGATGATTTCATCATCTTCTTCGTTCTCGTTGCTCTCGGGAACGTCATCCAGCCAGTCGTCAATTTTCTTTGTCATGAGTGCTTCCTCCTTGGGAGGTTTTCCTATCATTTTTCATTGTGCTTTATTGCTTGGCGGCATTATGCATGGTTATGGGGTTTACCTCCACGTTCTGTTGCATATTAAGCCGCTTCCTAGCGTGTCGGGTGCGAAATAATGGGGCGTCTCTGTTAGACTCAAAGACAACGTAACCTCTTTTTTCTCATAAGTGATGGCAGGCTGATGAACGTAGTCAATCAAGTTGCAGAACAGCGTAAGACACTGGAACAGGCCGTAGCTCAGGCCCTCGAATTAGCGAAAGCCGGTTCAGACGGTGCTGAAGTCGCGGTCAGCAAGACCACCGGCATTGGGGTAAGCACCCGCTTTGGTGATGTTGAGAACGTCGAATTCAACAGCGACGGCGCGTTAGGCATTACCGTCTATTATCAGAATCGTAAAGGCAGCGCGTCATCTACCGATCTCAGCTCAGATGCCATTTCTCGCACCGTGCAGGCCGCGCTGGACATCGCCCGCTTCACGTCTCCTGACCCCTTCGCGGGCGTCGCCGATAAAGAGATGCTGGCTTTTGATGCGCCGGATTTGGACCTGTTCCACCCAACCGAATTAGACGCCGATCGTGGCATTGAGCTGGCAGCCCGCGCCGAGCAGGCCGCATTAGCCGCCGATAAGCGCATCACTAATAGCGAAGGCGGCAGCTTCAACAGCCATTACGGCATTCGCGTCTTCGGCAACAGCCACGGCATGTTGCAGAGCTACTGCTCGACGCGCCACTCGATTTCCGCCTCGGTGATTGCCGAGCACGATGGCGACATGGAGCGCGATTACGCCTATACCATCGCGCGTAAAATGAGTGATTTGGCGAATCCTGAATGGGTGGGTGCCGAGTGCGCACGCCGCACGCTGTCGCGCCTCTCTCCGCGTAAATTGCCAACGATGAAAGCCCCGGTGCTGTTCGCCTCTGAAGTAGCGACCGGCCTGTTCGGCCACTTGGTCGGCGCTATCAGCGGCGGCAGCATCTACCGTAAATCCTCTTTCTTGCTCGACAGTCTGGGCAAGCAGATTCTGCCGGAGTGGCTGACGATTGAAGAGCATCCGCACCTGCTGCAAGGCTTGGCTTCTACGCCGTTCGACAGCGAAGGCGTGCGCACCCAGCGGCGTGACATCGTCAAAGACGGCGTGCTGCAAAGCTGGCTGATGACCTGCTACTCGGCGCGCAAGCTCGGCCTGCAAACCACCGGCCACGCGGGCGGCATCCACAACTGGCGCATTGCCGGGCAGGGCGATGACTTCGCCGCTATGCTGCGCAAAATGGGCAAAGGCTTAGTCGTAACTGAGCTGATGGGCCAGGGCGTCAGCGGCGTGACCGGCGACTACTCGCGCGGCGCGGCGGGCTTCTGGGTGGAAAACGGTGAAATTCAGTATCCGGTTAGCGAAATAACCATCGCTGGCAATCTGAAAGACATGTGGCGCAACATGGTGAGTATTGGCAGCGACATCGAAACGCGCAGCAATATTCAGTGTGGCTCCGTGCTGCTGCCAGAGATGAAAATCGCCGGCGAATAATCGTTTTCTTCGCGTTATCCGCGCAGCGATCGCCCGATCGCTGCGTTTTTTTTATCCTTTTCCGCTCAGACATTACTTATTTACAAAAAAGCTCTGCCACTTTTTCCTTCGCCCATTTATTTTGTCATTGCTGAATAAGTAATGTCGTTTTTTAACAAAATTATAAATTTCTATTAACCTAGATGGATGACCCGAAAATGCGTAAACATTTGATAGCAATGGTTGCCGTTGCCCTACTTGGAAGCAGTTCTATGGTTCTGGCGGCGGATGTCGGCACCAACATGGACACTATCGCCGATAACTACGGCAAAGCGCTGAAAGCCAGCAATGCACAGGATTTCGAAGCGAGCCTGGCGAACATGAAAGCCGCCGCGCTGGACGCTAAAAACGCAACCCCGCCAAAACTGGAAGGGAAAGCGGCCAACAGCCCAGAGATTCAGGATTACAAAAAAGGCATGGATGATTTAGTGGCCGGTATCGACAAAGCCTCTGCATTGGCGAAGGCTGGCAAACTGGATGACGCGAAGAAGGAAGCGCAAGGCTTCAAAGCGATTCGTGACGAGAACCATAAGAAGTTCAGATAAGATTTATACGCCCTCCCGGTCATCGGGAGGGCGTGACGCTGACTAGCGGTACTTAGCGGTACTCTCCGGCTGCTTCCGGCTGATACAGCAACTCTAGCACTTTAACCAGGCTCTCTTTGCCATTGGGCATCGTCCACGTGATGCTACTACCCACGCGCAGGCCCAGCAGTGCCGCACCTAGCGGCGCCATCACGGACAGCTGCTCATCGGTATCTTTTAACGCCGCCGGGAAAACCAGCGTGCGAACATGTTCTTCCCCTTCGTTGCCTTCCGTGAAGCGTACCTTACTGTTCATCGTCACGACGTCGGCAGGCATCTCCTGCGGCGGCAGGATTTCAGCGCGATCCAGTTCTTCGTTTAATGCCTCTGCCACCGGGCTGCTTGCGTAAGCAGGCTTCGCCAGTAAGGAATCTAAACGTTCTGCATCCAGCTCGTTGATGGTCAGGGTCGGTTTGCTCATAGCATTATTCCTATTTCCTTCTGAGTCGCCATCGCGAGCGATGGTGTTGGGTGGCATGGTTGCCGATTGTCAAAAAGCAACACCCCCGCGCACTAGCGCAGGGGTGTTGGCGTTTTTCGAATTTCTCATCTGATACTAGGCAGAGATAGCGCAAAATGGAAGGGCTATCCTTTCATTCGTCACTACTAAAACTCCGTTAAGCAGTGAAATACCCTGAACCCTCGCCGTCTGATAGTCGTATCCCCAGATTAATCCCAGTTTTGAGAATGTGATCCGCTTAGGTCACTGCATTTCCACTTTGAACTGGAAAAAAACCATCTACACAGGAAATGCCCGCGGGGTTAGGGTAAAGACAGATGAAATAAACGCGCTTTTTTAGCATTGCACGGCAAGGAGAGGGGTAACCGCGAGTGAATAACGGAACCGCATCTGTTAATACGGCAGGGCAAATTGGTTTGGAAGACGCAGAAGCAACCACAGAGAAAGTGTTAAAAGATATTCAGGTTATGTTGAACGCCGAAAATATCTATACCAATGATGTCCAGCAGCAGATGTTAGCCTCGCACGTTAAGGCAATGGTATTACGCTCTATTACCGGTGAGCCATTACCCGAGGTGGAAAAAGAGCTGTTTGACGAAATTTCTGCGGAGTCAATGCGAATGGCGGAGCGGGTTGTCGACCTGTTCGGTAATTTACCTATCGAAGAGGCTTATTTACTCTCGGTACATTTTGAAGTCGCAAAAGACAATAATTCTTAACAATTTAAATTTTACTCAATTTATCTGGAGAAAGAACTCATGGGACAAATTACCGTTGTTATCGGCGACCGTTTAGGGAAAGGCCAGAAAGTTGCAGCGGGCGTAGAAGCCGCAGGTGGCAAGGCTATCGTGGTGCCGGGCGTGGCCGCTGACATGAAATTAGGCGACGTGATGAAAGCAGAAAATGCCACCTTCGGCATCTCTTTCTGCGGCAGTGGCGGCGCGGGCGCAATTACTGCGCAAACCAAATACGGATATAAAGCAAAATATGGAATGCGCTCTGTGGATGAAGGCGTAACTGCAATTAACGAAGGCTGTAATGTATTAGGTTTCGGATTTATGGATAAAGAAGAGCTGGGTCAACGCCTGGTTGAAGCTTATATCAAGAAATTCGGCCAGCCGTAATGAAACAACAATTAACCACCACTGTTCGGGTTGAAGGAAAAGGCGAAAATAAGGCCGCCGCCTTTTCTGCCGCGCTGAGTCAGGTGCAAAGAACCGTTCTTAAATCTACGAATAATATCTTGCTGCGAATTGAACCGCAGGACGTCAAGGTGATCACCGCAGAAGAGACGGTAAGAAAGGAAAAGTTCCTGTTCTTTTTTCTGGCCAGAGAAAGGAAGAGTTATTACGTAGTGCTCGATATTACCGTCAATATGACGGCAATAGAGACTGACAAGGTAGTTTTTGTCACTAAATAAGGAGCCATTGAGTCAAGAATATTATTTCTTGGTGCAAGGCTCTAAAAACGTTAGCTATAAATGACAAGGATATACTGATGTTTTTAATTATTTTATTTAAGTCGCTTATTATCGGCGGATTGGTCGGCGTGGGCGTAGGTGCAGGTGCTGCACGTATGTTTCACGCGCCAAGCGTGCAAGGGATGGGGGCTTTTCGTACTCTTGGGGAATTAAATTCCTGTGAAGGCGATCCAGCTTCGCATTTCTCTTTCGGTTTAGGCTTCTTCTTCAACGCCTGGGCATCTTCTGTCGCTGCAGGTTCCTTCACACAAGACGTCGACCACCGCATTATTCCTCACTGGGCAGCCGCCTCGTTGATGGTGAAAAACCGCAACGTGTCTGAAACCCTGCACGATCCGCGCAAGATGGCCATCGCCGGTGCTGTTATCGGCATGATTGTCGTCGCGTTCCTTAACACCACCGCCTCCGCCGTACCGGCAGCCTTGCAGGTTACTGCGGTGAAAGTGCTGGTGCCCGCTGCTAACCTGTTGGTCAACACCGTCATGCCAGTGATCTTCTGGCTGGCTGCGATTGACGCAGGCCGCCGCTCCGGCTTCTGGGCCACCATCTTCGGTGGTTTGGCGCAGATGATCATGGGTAACGCCGTGCCGGGTCTGGTACTGGGTATCTTGATTGGTAAAGGCGTCGAAGAGGGCGGCTGGAACCATGTGACTAAGGTGATGATGGCGGCAATTATTGCGCTGTTCGTGCTCAGCGGGTTCTTCCGCGGTTTCGATGTGAAATTGCTGCAGTCCTTCATGTTGGATGTTCCGGCATGGTTGAACGGCATTCACAACTCTCTTAGCGGCAAGTAACAGGGGATTATGACAATGGAAGAACAAGCCAAAAGTGGTTTTTGGTACGCCGAGTGGTCGTTCCCGATCTTCGTCGGATTACTCTCCTCCGGGGTATTTGCCGGTACGCACATGTACTACCTGTACGGCATCGGTGCTTTTAACGAAGTCGCCTTCGTCTCAATGCTGCGTTCCGGCATGGATACCGGGGTGTATGGCGCAGTAGCGGCCTTCGGCGCGAGCTTCTTGTTCGCCCGTATTATCGAAGGTTCGCTGGTCGGTATTCTTGATATCGGCGGCGCTATCCAGACGGGTATTGGGCTAGGGGTTCCGGCGATTCTGCTGGGTGCTGGCATCGTGTTCCCGGTGGCGAACTTCGCGGCGTCTCTGGTGACTGGCCTGATTCTGGGGCTGGCGGTGGGTTACATCATCATTCTGGCGCGTAAATTTACCATCAACCAGAGTAACTCGACCTATGGCGCAGACGTCATGATGGGCGCGGGTAACGCCTCAGGCCGCTTCCTCGGCCCGTTGATTATCCTCTCCGCCATGGCGGCTTCAATCCCCATCGGTCTGGGGTCATTGCTCGGCGCGCTGGTGTTCTATATCTGGCAGAAACCGATCACCGGCGGCGCAATTTTAGGCGCGATGATCCTCGGTGCAATTTTCCCAGTATCGCTGTAGTAGAAAGCAATAAAACGAGTTAAATCAGGCGTCGGCGGCTCGCCGCTGACGCCTAAAAGCAGGACAGAACGGGGCGGGTGGCCACTGTGACTGCCCTGCGTTTACGGAGAATGGCGTATGTTGTATGACCTGATAATCCGACAGGCAAAAAGCTCAGACGGCAGCTTGACGGATATTGCAATTCACGACGGTAAAATCGCCGCCATCGGCCAGCTGGATTCCAGCGTCAGCGCCAAACGGATTCTCGAACTACAGGGCAAGGTTTTCGCCAGCGCCGGGTGGATCGACTCTCATGTTCACTGTTATAGCAAATCGCCGATTTATCACGACGAGCCGGATTTAGTCGGCGTCGCCAGCGGCGTCACCACGGTTATTGATGCAGGCAGCACCGGCGCGAACGACGTCGATGACTTCTACCAGCTGACCCGCCAGGCCAAAACCAACGTCTTTGCTTTCCTCAATATCGCCCGTACCGGCATCGTGACCCAAAACGAGCTGGCGGACATGGAGCAAATCGACAAAGTGGGCGTGCGCGAATCCATTGCCCGCAACCCCGGCTTCATCATTGGTATCAAAGCTCGCATGAGCAGCAGCGTAGTGGGCAAAAACGGCATTAAGCCGCTGATCCGCGCCAAAGAAATTCAGCAGGAAAACGACGACCTGCCGCTGATGGTGCACATTGGCAATAACCCGCCAAATCTGGATGAAATCGCCGATTTACTCACTTCGGGCGACATCATCACCCACTGCTATAACGGCAAACCCAACCGCATTTTATCGCCAGAGGGCGTGCTGCGAGATTCGATTAAACGCGCCCTGAGCCGCGGCGTGCGTCTCGACGTCGGCCACGGCAGCGCCAGCTTTAGCTTTGAAGTGGCCCAGTTGGCCATTCAGCAAGGCATTTTGCCGCACACCATCAGCTCCGATATTTACTGCCGCAACCGCGTCAACGGCCCGGTCCACAGCCTGGCTGCGGTGATGTCCAAGTTCTTTACCGTCGGCATGACGTTAGAACAGGTGATTGATTGTGTCACCTGTAACGCCGCCGACGCGCTTCGCCTGCCGTCAAAAGGACGCCTCGAAGTCGGTGCCGACGCTGACCTGACGCTGTTTGAGATCCAACACGCGCCGAAAGTCTTTCTCGACTCCGAAGGCCAGTCAGTGACCGGCGAACACCATCTGATCCCACTGGCCGCCGTGGTCGCTGGCGTCACCCTATTAACTGATGAAGGGAAATCAAATCATGTCTTCCAATGCTGATCTCTACGAAAAATATAAGCTAAAACAGGTCATTAATGCTTCAGGTCGTATGACCGCGCTGGGCGTGTCTACCCCGCGCCCGGAAGTGGCTGACGTGGTGAATACTGGTCTGAATCACTACTTCGAAATGAAGGATTTGGTCAATAAAACCGGGGCTTACATCGCCAAACTGCTGGATGTTGAAAACGCGGTAGTGGTGTCCTGCGCCTCGGCGGGGATTGCTCAGTCCGTCGCCGCCGTGATTATCAAAGACAATGCCTGGCTGCTGGAAAACCTGCACGCCGCGCCGCTGGACGTGCCGCACGACATCGTGCTGCCGAAGGGCCACAATGTAAACTTCGGCGCGCCGGTCGGCACCATGATCACCCTGGGTGGCGGTAAAATTGTTGAAGCCGGTTATGCCAACGAATGCTCTGCTGCCCAGCTGGCGGCCTGCATTACGCCGCGCACCGCCGCGATTATGTACATCAAATCGCACCACTCGGTGCAGAAAAGCATTCTCTCCGTGGAAGAAGCCGCCGCCGTGGCGCAGGAGCACAACCTCCCGCTGATCGTCGATGCCGCCGCTGAAGAAGATCTGACCTGCTACTACAACATGGGCGCAACGCTGGTGATTTACAGCGGCGCGAAGGCCATCGAAGGCCCAACCAGCGGCTTGGTGCTGGGCAAGCACCAGTACGTCGAGTGGGTGAAGCAGCAGTCCGGCGGCATTGGCCGCGCGATGAAAGTGGGTAAAGAGGGCATTCTTGGCTTAACGCAGGCGATTGAAAGTTACATCACTCAGCCGAAAACCACCGGGCAGGAGATGGTGGACAAGATGACGCCATTCATCGACAGCCTGAACCAAATCAACGGTGTGAGTGGCCGCGTGGTGTGGGACAGCGCCGGGCGCGACATTGCGCGCACCGAAATCACGTTCGACGAAGCCGTGCTGGGTTGGAAAACCAAAGCCATCGTGGAAGCGATGAAAGAGGGCGATATCGCGGTGTACTTCCGTGGCTACCGCGCCAACGAAGGCAAGATTGAAGTCGACGTGCGCAGCGTGACTCCGCCGCAGTTAGCCATCGTCGCTGAACGTTTCAAACAACTTTTTGATGGAGCAAAAGCATGAACCTGACCCCGAACTTCTACCGCGATCGCGTGTGTCTGAACGTGCTGGCAGGCTCCAAAGACAACGCCCGCGACATCTATGACGCGGCGCAGGGCCACGTGCTGGTTGGCGTGCTTTCCAAGAACTATGCCGATGTACCTTCTGCCGTGGCGGATATGAAAGAGTACGCGTCGCTGATTGAAAATGCCCTGTCCGTCGGGCTTGGCGCGGGCGATCCGCGCCAGTCGCTGATGGTCAGCCTGATTTCACAGCACGTCCAGCCGCAGCACGTCAATCAGGTGTTCACCGGCGTGGGCACCAGCCGCGCGCTGCTGGGCCAAAACGACAGCGTGGTTAACGGCCTGATCTCCCCAACCGGCAAAGTGGGCTGGGTTAAAATCAACACCGGGCCATTGAGCGCCTCGCAGCCCGACGCCATCGTGCCGGTCGAAACCGCCATTGCGCTGCTCAAAGACATGGGCGGCAGCTCGGTGAAATACTTCCCGATGGGCGGCCTGAAGACCCGTGATGAGTTCGCCGCCGTGGCGCGCGCCTGCGCCGAGCACGATTTCTGGCTGGAGCCGACCGGTGGTATCGATCTGGAAAACTTCGAGCCGATCATGGAGATCGCCCTCGAAGCCGGGGTGAGCAAAATCATTCCGCACATCTATAGCTCGATTATCGACAGCACCAGCGGCGACACCCGTCCGGCCGATGTCAGAACCCTGCTGGCGAGCGTCAAAAAGCTCGTAAGCTGAGGTTTATTCTCGTATTCCAATCCGCGCCGTCAGTTCGCTGCGCTGTTAAACACCCTGCGTCGCCGTTTTATGGCGCAGGGATCCCGCGTTTGTCTGGCAATCCCTTTGATTTGAGGAAATGTATGAGAAACTGGTTACTGATTTCAGGTTTAACATCCGCGATGCTGGCGATGTCTGCCACGCCGCTCTACGCAGCAGAAAAAGCCATGGCCCAAACTTCACACTATGCCTATGTCGGGACTTACAATCCCAATGGCGAAGGCGTCTATCGTTTTAAATTTGATAGCAAAACCGGCGCGCTGACTGAGCGCGTGCTGGCCAGCCAGTTGCCGAATCAGGCACAGATGGTGCTGAGCCACGACGGCAAAACGCTGTTCATTGGCAGCGAAATCGATAACTTCAATGGCGGCAAAAACGGTGCGATTGCGGCATATAAAATCAACCCGCAGGACGGCAGCTTAACGCTGATCAATCAGGTAGATTCACAGGGCGCAGGTCCGGTGTACCTATCGCTGACGCCAAAAGGCGATCACCTGCTGGTGGCTAACTACATCAGCGGCGTGGTGGCGACTTTCCCGGTGGATGCCAGTGGCAAACTGGGCGAAGCCAGCGATCATCAACAGGACTCAGGCCCGGCCGGTGCCGCCAAACCTGAAGCTGCGGCGCCGGGCAGTTTTGCCGCCAGCGACCACAACGGCCCGCATGCGCACATGATCGCCACCGATCCGAGCGGCAAGTTTGTCTTCTCAACCGATCTGGGTCTGGACAGGATCTATCAGTGGAAGCTGGACAGTGCCAGCGGCAAGCTGGAAGCCAACGATCCTCCGTTTATCAACGCCTCTTCCGCCGGTGCGGGGCCGCGCCATTTCGTGTTCCACCCGAACGGCAAAGTGGTGTTCCTGATTAACGAAGAAGCTTCGACCCTGACCAGCTATCGCTTCGACAGCGCCAAAGGCACGCTGACCCAGCTGCACGTGCTCTCTTCATTACCTGCTAACTTTAAAGGCACCAACTTTGCCGCCGGTATCGTGCTGAGCAAGGATGGCCATCACCTTTACGTGGCGAACCGCCTGCATAACAGCATCGCGCAAATCAACGTGACGGGCGAGGGGGCAATGACCTTCGCGGAAGAAGCCTGGACCCGTGGCGACTACCCGCGCACGCTGACCTTGTCGCCGGATGGAAAATACATTTACGCGATGAATCAACGAAGCGATAACATCACTCGATTCAAGATTGCCGCCGAGAGCGGTAAACTGACTTTTGTTGATGATTACACGCCAGTGGGCAGCCCGTCGCAGATGGTGATTGTTCCTTAAGCCGTTTTACCTCGTGAGGTAGGCGGAAAATAACGGGTGCGGGGTGACGCGGTTGGTCATCCCGCCTTGTCATTTCAAGTGGCAGTAGAATTGATGTTTCACAGCAACAACCGACTGGAAGGATTATGGTGAGATTTCCCTATCAACGACTGGCCCATCTGTTTGATGCCCTACAGGCCGAAACGCTGCCTCAGGACGAGCTGGCGAAGCGCCTTGACGTCTCCACTCGCACCGTGCGCGCTGATATTACCGCGCTGAATGAAATTATGGCCCAGTACGGCGCTTCCTTTGTGCATAACCGCGGTAGCGGCTATCAGCTGAAAATCGACGATCAGACGCTGTTCTCTGCGTTGCAGGAAACCAATAATCGTCGGGTCAGCCCAACGCCGCGCACCGCGCCGGAGCGGGTGAATTACCTGCTTATACGCTTTTTGACCTCAGCCTTTTCCCTCAAGCTAGAAGATCTGGCCGATGAATGGTTTGTCAGCCGGGGAACCCTGCAAAATGATATGGCTGAGGTCAGAGAACGTCTGGCACGTTACCACCTGAGCATTGAAACCAAGCCGCGTTACGGCATGAAGCTGTTTGGCGCCGAGCTGGCGATTCGCTCCTGCCTGACGGATTTGCTGTTCCAGCTGGAAAGCGACGAGCAGAGCCATCCGCTGCTGAAAACCGAGAGTCTGGCGCTTGAGGCGCTGGGGCCGTTAACCGATTTTATGCACCAGTCGCTGGCGCAGTCCTCGATCCAACTGACCGATGAAGGTGAGCAGTACCTGATTCTGTACTGCGCGGTGGCGATTAAGCGCATTAGCGGCGGCTATCCGTTAACGGATTTTGATGCTGAAGAGGGCGACCCGGCGGTGAAGCAGGTCTCTACGCGCCTGGCGGCCGAGCTTAAGGCGCTAGTCGGTAAGGAGATCCCGGCGGCTGAAGAGGCCTATTTGCGGGTGAATATCGCGGCACGGCGGGTGCAGAACATCCTGCCGACGGATATTAATGCCGATGACGATGAGTCGCTGGTGGACTACATTCTGTCCTACATCAATGCGCACTATAACTATGATTTACAAGGGGATAAGCAGCTCCGCGCCGACTTGCTCACCCATATCAAAACCATGATAACCCGGGTGAAGTATCAGATTAACATCCCCAACCCGCTGCTGAGCAACATCAAACAGCACTACCCAATGGCCTACGACGTCACGCTGGCGGCGGTATCGAGCTGGGGCAAATACACCCCTTATTCGCTCAGTGAAAACGAAATCGGTTTTCTGGTGCTGCATATCGGCGTCGGGCTGGAGCGCCACTACAACATCGGCTACCAGCGCCATCCGCAGGTGATGCTGGTGTGCGATACCGGCAACTCGACCATTCGCATGATTCAGGCGCAGATCAGCCGCAAATACCCGCAGCTGGTGGTGACGCAAGTGGTGACGCTGCGAGATTACGAGAAGCTGGAGCACATCGACGAAGATTTCATTATCTCCAATGCGCGCATCACCGAGAAGAACAAGCCGGTGGTGGTGCTGTCGCCATTCCCCACCGAGTACCAGATGGAGCAGCTCGGCAAGCTGGTGCTGGTGGACCGCACGCGGCCCTATATGCTGGAGAAGTTTTTCGACGAGCGCCATTTCATGATAATCAATCAGCCGATGACCCAGGCCGAGCTATTCCACAAGGTGTGCAGCCAGCTGGAAGAAGAGGGCTATGTCGACGCAGAGTTCTATCCGTCAGTGGTCGAGCGCGAAGAGATTGTGTCGACCATGCTGGGCGAAGGCATTGCGCTGCCGCACTCGCTGGGGCTGCTCGCCAAGAAGACGGTGGTGATCACCCTGCTATCCCCGCAGGGCATTGAGTGGGGCGATGGCGAAACTGCGCACGTGATTTTCCTGCTGGCGATCAGCAAAGCGGACTATGAAGAGGCGATGGCGATTTACGATTTGTTCGTGACGTTTGTGCGGGAAAGGTCGATGAGCCGTTTGCTAAGTAGTGAAAGTTTTAATTCTTTTAAAGCGATAGCGATAGATTGTTTGAGTAGAATTTAAGAAAAATGCTGCTTTACCCAAAATAGTTCGAGGTGCAGCCAACGCGCCTGCACCTTGAAATATGATGGGTCAATTAGTCTTCGTCGAAGCCGGAATTGATAAGATTAATCACGGCTTCCAAAGCTTGAACCTCATCGGAGCCGGTGGCTTCGATTTCAATCTGCTGGCCCTTTGGCGAGTCCAGCATCAGCAGCGCGATCACGCTGCTGGCCTCGGCTTCAATGCCTGCGTCGTTACGCAGCATCACTTCTGACTCAAAGCTCTGCACCAGTTCAAACAACTTCATTGCCGGACGAGCGTGCATGCCCAGCCGGTTTTTGATTTCTACCGTTTGTTTAACCGTCATGATTTGCGTTTTTCCAGCGTGCGATGGCGGGATTGCACATTCTTCCCGCGAGAACGGAAGTAGTCAGCCAATTGTTCAGCGATGTAAACCGAGCGATGTTTCCCGCCGGTGCAGCCAATGGCGACGGTCAGATAACTGCGATTGTTGGTTTCCAGCATCGGCAGCCACAGTTCAAGGTAGCTGCGGGTCTGGTAAATGAAGTTATGCACATCGGTATGGCGGTCGAGGAACGCAGCGACGGGTTTATCCAGACCGGTCATCGGGCGCAGTTTCGGGTCCCAATGCGGGTTCGGCAGGAAGCGCACGTCAAACACGTAGTCGGCATCAATAGGAATGCCGTGCTTGAAGCCAAAGGACTCAAACACCATGGTCAGTTCGCGCTCGCGCTTGCCCAGCAGGCGAGTACGCAGCATTTCAGCCAGTTCGTGAACTGACATCTCGGAGGTGTCGATGATCAGATCTGCGGAAGAGCGCAGCGGCTCTAGCAGGTCAGCTTCTTCATCAATCGCACTTTCGAGCGACAGATTTTTACTGGAAAGCGGATGCAGGCGACGAGTGTCGCTGTAACGGCGGATCAGCGTGTTGCGATCGGCGTCGAGAAACAGCAGCTGCGGCGAAAAGCTCGCGGGCAGCTGCGTCATTGCATGTTCGTAAACTTCCGGGGTTTCCGGCATGTTGCGCACGTCGATACTGACCGCGGCGGAGGTATTACGTTCAGCAAGGGTCTGTGCGAGCTGCGGCAGTAAGACCACCGGCAGGTTATCGACACAGTAAAAACCCATATCTTCCAGTGCCCGCAAAGCAACCGATTTCCCTGAACCGGAACGGCCGCTGACAATCATCAGCACCATGTTGTCACTCCCCTGCAATCAGTGTTCTGAATTCACTTTCCCGGAAGACTATCCGGGAACCGTCATTGGCAAAATCGCGCCGGTAAACACTATTATCCGGCTGAACATTAAAGAGATCTTAAATCTGTATTCTTCTTATTATTCACTTTCGGTCATGATTTGGAACAGTTCTTCGTCACTTTGCGCGCCGCGCAGGCGACGGCACACGGCTTTGTCAGCGAGCTTTTTCGCCACTAAAGACAAGGTGTGTAGATGGGTTTTACATTGATCGGCAGGGACCAGCAAGGCAAAAAGCAGGTCGACAGGTTGATTATCGATAGCGTCGAAAGCGATCGGCTGTTCCAGTTGAATGAACACACCTACGGCGCGCAGCGTATCCTCTTCCAATTTGCCGTGAGGAATGGCGATACCCGCACCGATACCGGTGCTGCCCATTCTCTCGCGGGTCAAAATGGCGTCAAAAATAACCTGTGGCGCCAGATTGAGCTGCTTGGCGGCGAGTTCGCTGATGATTTCCAGCGCGCGTTTCTTACTGGCGCAGTGAACGCCGCTTTTGGTGCACTCGGCATTAAGGACCGACGTTAACTGCATGGCTATATCGTTAATCATTTCATCATTCACTTTTTCGCTCTGACACCGGACAGGCTCTTTTACCCTAAATGACAGTTCGGCTCGCTGCCAGAAGGTCGCGAGCCGATACTCAAGGTCCGTAGTGCATAGAGACTATGTGGGTGCTAGTGCTGTTTCAGTTTATCTTTATGCTTATTGAGCTGGCGAGCCAGCTTATCAATCAGGAGATCGACGGCTGCATACATATCCTGATGATCCGAGGTGGCGTGCAACTCGCCTCCATTCACATGCAGCGTGGCTTCCGCCTTTTTCTGCACTTTTTCAACGCTCAACACCACGTATACCTGATTTATTCGATCAAAATATTGCTCAAGTTTGGCAAATTTTGTCGTAACAAATTCTCTGATAGGTTCCGTGATCTCGATGTGGTGTCCGGTAATGTTGAGCTGCATAATGTCTTCCTTCTCTGTTGAGGTCAAACTAACTGTTTACGTTGGTTTGAAGGCGGGATGGACAAAGACTCTCGGTATTTCGCTACTGTGCGACGTGCGACCATGATCCCTTGATCAGAGAGCATGGTGGCTAACTTGCTGTCACTTAACGGTTTGACAGGGTTTTCCGCCGCGATTAATTTCTTCACCAGCGCCCTAATGGCGGTAGATGATGCCTCGCCTCCGCTGTCAGTACTGACATGGCTGGAGAAGAAATATTTTAGTTCGAAGATACCGCGCGGGCTGTGCAGAAACTTCTGCGTGGTCACGCGCGATATGGTCGATTCGTGCATATCCACGGCGCTGGCGATGTCGGCCAACACCATAGGTTTCATAAATTCTTCGCCTGACTCAAAGAACGCCTGCTGCTGCTCGACAATGCAGCGCGTCACTTTTAACAGCGTGTCGTTGCGGCTTTCGAGGCTCTTAATCAGCCACTTGGCTTCCTGCAAATTACTGCGAATGAACTGCCCGTCGCTGTCACTGCGCGTTGAGTTGCCCATCGCGGCATACTGCTGGTTAATCTTCAGGCGTGGAATGCTGTCTGAATTCAACTCGACGGTCCAGACGTTCGACACTTTACGCACCAGCACATCGGGGATCACATACTCAGATTCGCCGGTGTTGATCGACTGCCCTGGGCGCGGATCGAGCGACTGAATCAGCTGCATCGCACATTTAAGTGTATCTTCTTTTAAGCGGGTCGAACGCATAAGTGCGCGAAAATCATGATTGGCGAGCAGATCCAGATGTTCACTGACGATCAATTTAGCTTCGGCCAGAAAAGGCGTTTCCGCCACGTATTGCGATAGCTGGATCAGCAGGCAGTCGCGCAGGTCGCGTGCGGCAACCCCCACCGGATCAAAGCGTTGAACGCGCTTAAGCACGGCTTCAACCTCATCCATGCTTATCTCTTCATCGCCCATGCTTTCAAGGATATCTTCCAGCGAGACGGTGAGGTAGCCGGTGTCGTCAACGGCGTCGACGATAGAGGTGGCAATGGCGGCATCGGTGTCGGTGAAGGGGGTCAGTTCCACTTGCCACATGAGGTAATCTTGCAGCGTTTGGGTGGTTTCGCCCTGATAGATTGGCAACTCGTCATCACTGTAGTCATTACCAGTGCCTGACGGCGTTCCTGCGGTGTAAATCTCATCCCACGTGGCGTCGAGCGGCAGCTCCTCGGGCATATCTTTCTGCTCAAGGGCTTCACGCGTATCTAAGCCTTCACTGGCCGTGGCTTCGACGGAATCAATTTCATCATGCAGATCGGTTTGCTCCAACAGCGGGTTGCTTTCCAGCGCCAGTTGGATCTCCTGTTGGAGCTCAAGCGTTGATAGCTGCAACAGGCGAATAGCCTGCTGTAGCTGAGGTGTCATGGCCAATTGCTGGCTAAATCTGAGCTGCAAACCTTGCTTCATATCTTGGCTTTACTTCCTGAACTGAACTACCCGCCGTCACTCAACGCGAATGAAAGCGGGCAGAATCGGTGATTACAGACGGAACTCATTGCCGAGATAAACGCGTTTCACTTGTTCATCTTCCAGAATATCTGTCGGAGTACCATGAGCGATAAGCTTGCCCTGACTGACGATGTAAGCGCGCTCACAGACATCCAGCGTTTCACGAACGTTATGGTCGGTAATTAATACCCCCAGCCCGCTGTCGCGCAGATGTTCGATAATCTTTTTGATGTCGATAACTGAAATAGGGTCAACGCCGGCAAAGGGTTCATCCAGCAGGATAAATTTCGGGTTGGCGGCCAGCGCGCGGGCGATTTCAACACGACGGCGCTCACCACCAGACAGGGATTGACCCAAGTTATCGCGCAGATGAGAGATATGGAACTCTTCCATCAGCTCGTTGGCGCGGTCGTTACGCTGCTCTTTGGTCAGGTCGTCGCGAATTTCCAGCACGGCCATCAGGTTGTTGAAAACGCTGAGGCGGCGGAAAATAGAGGCTTCCTGCGGCAGATAGCCAATACCGCGACGTGCGCGGGTATGCAGCGGCAGCAGACTGATGTCTTCATCATCAACCACAATACGACCCGCGTCGCGCTGAACGATGCCCACGACCATGTAGAAGGTGGTGGTTTTACCGGCACCGTTTGGCCCCAGCAACCCAACGATTTCGCCGGAGTTGACGGTCAGGCTGACGTCCTCGACCACTTTGCGGCCTTTATAAGCCTTAGCCAGATTTTCTGCGATTAACGTTGCCATAAATTATCACTTACTCTTTTTGGTCGGAGTTGTCGCCGGTTGCTGGCCTTTGTCTTGCAATTGCGTAGGCACCAG
Source organism: Ewingella sp. CoE-038-23 (assembly GCF_040419245.1). NCBI lineage: Bacteria > Pseudomonadati > Pseudomonadota > Gammaproteobacteria > Enterobacterales > Yersiniaceae > Ewingella > Ewingella docleensis. The sequence continues at coordinate 299,354 of NZ_JAZHOH010000001.1, forward strand.
CACGGTGGTCACACGGCCGCCTTTATTGTCACTGAAGGCCTGCATCTGCTGTTTTTGCACCAGATAAGTAATTTTGTCACCTTTCACGTTGCTATCTTGTTGTTCGAGATAAGCATTGCCGGTCAGCGTCACCAGATCGCTCGCCACTTCATAGCGCACTTTCGAAGCGTGGCCGCTGATTGGCTTACCGTTATCCTGCATCTGATAGAAGGTCACGGGATTACCATAGCCTTCTACCACTTCTTGCCCGGAAACGCCGTTAGGGCGGATAACCACGACTTTATCGGCTTTCACCTGAATAGAGCCTTGATTCACCACCACGTTGCCCGTAAAGGTCGCGGTATTGGTGTTCACATCCAGTGCCTGGTTAGCAGAGTCGATAGTGATCGGCTTTGTGGTGTCATCTTTCAGCGCAAACGCCGGAATGCTGACGGCTAACAGAGAGCTGGTGATCAGGAGATTACGGATTCTGTTTTTTGTTTTGAATTTCATAAGAGGTATTTACCTTATCGATCAGCTCTGCGGTTTTGTTACGCAGATTTCCACGCATTTTCATGCCGTTAGATGTAAAGCCTGTGCCGTAAAGCGTCACTTCATCATCAGAGGCAACATCTTGCGTTACCAAATTGACAGAAGCGTTGTCGGTTCTAATACGCTGCAATTGCGAGGTATCAGGCGTCAGACTGTCGACCTGCACATGACCATACAAATAGAGCATCTTGTCATTGGTCATCTTGGCGCGATCTGAGCGAACCGTCCACACAGGAATTTTGTCTTTGTCATACATGGTCATTACCGGGTTGGTAAACCATGTTAATTGAGTCGTAGTGTAATATTTGACTTCGTCAGAGACTAGCTTGTAATTCAGGGCGCCCATAGGGTTATAAACGACCGTCACCGTGTGCTGGCTCTGATAAGTCGGGTCCTGATCATTCACTGTGACAGGGGCAGTGTTGTCTGAATCAGACAGGTTCCAGCCAATCAGGGCTAATACCACGATGGCCAGAACGATAGTTATCCAAAGCTTAGGTTTGTTCATATTGACAGCCCTTTGGCGTCCTCCAGCTTGCCCTGTGCCAGCAGAATAAGGTCACATATTTCGCGTACTGCGCCACGCCCACCGGGGATTTGGGTTACATAATGCGCCTTTGGAAGCAGAATAGGGTGCGCATCTTTTACGGCAACAGACAGACCTACTTCAGCCATCACCGGCCAGTCAATCAGGTCATCACCAATGTAGGCAACTTCATCAGCCTTTAAGGACAGTGTATCTAACAGTTCGCGGAAGGCCAAAAGCTTATCTGACTGCCCCTGATATAGATGACGAATTCCCAGCGTATTAGCGCGATCTTCCAGCAATTTTGCATTTCTACCGGTAATGATCGCCACTTCGACGTCGGACGTCAGCAGGCAGCGAATGCCATAGCCATCGCGTACATTGAAGGTTTTCAGCTCTTCGCCTTGATTACCCATATAAATCAGGCCATCAGACATCACGCCGTCCACATCACAAATCAGCAGGCGAATGGACTTAGCTCGCTCCAGCACATTGGCGCTGACCGGGCCATAACACGTATCCACCGTAGCTGCTTTATTACTCATTCAGGGCATTCCTCAATTAAATGACGCCAGCGCGCAGCATGTCGTGCATATGTACCACACCCATCAACTGGTCGCCATCGGCAACCATTACGCAGGTAATGTGTCGTTCCTGCATCAAGTTTAGGGCATCAACGGCCAGCAAATTCGGACGAACGCGGATGCCGCCCGTGGTCATGACATCAGCGATGGAGGCCTCATTGATATTGACGCCCATATCGAAGATGCGCCGTAAGTCACCATCAGTGAAGATGCCTTCGATTTTCATCAAGTCATCGCAAATGATGGTCATCCCGAGATTTTTGCGAGTGATCTCCAGCAGGGCGTCGCGCAGAGACGCATCGCGGCTGACGTGGGGGATTTCGCTCCCGGTGTGCATGATATCGCTGACGCGCAGCAGAAGCTTACGGCCAAGTGCTCCGCCGGGATGGGACATGGCGAAGTCTTCCTCGGTGAAGCCGCGAGCCTGTAACAGCGCCACGGCCAGCGCGTCGCCCATCACCATCACCGCGGTGGTGCTGGTGGTCGGCGCAAGGCCCAGCGGGCAGGCTTCTTCGGGAACGCGCACGCAGATATGCACATCGCCGGCTCGACCCATGGAGCTTTCCGGGTTGGCCGTCATGCAAATCAAGGGGATTGAAAGACGCTTCAGCACCGGGATCAGCGCCAAGATTTCGTGCGATTCACCGGAGTTGGAAATCAGGATAACAACGTCTTGTTTAGACACCATGCCCAGGTCGCCATGGCTGGCCTCGCCCGGGTGGACGAAGAACGCTGGCGTGCCTGTGCTGGCGAAGGTTGCCGCCATTTTGCGCCCGACGTGGCCTGATTTCCCCATCCCCATCACCACTATTTTACCGACGCAGGCGAACATCTTTTCACAGGCGCGGGTAAAATCGTCGTTGATGTATTGGTCGAGTTGCTCCAGTCCTTCGCGTTCCGTCTTCAGCACTGCTTTTCCTGCGGATTGATAATCAAACCCGCGCTCTAGCTCGAAATTTCCCATTTTTTCTTCCTGATGGGTCAAAAATCAACGCTGCCCGGCACAAAGTAGAGCAACGCGAGATAGGCGACAAAGCCGCATAATAACAAGGTTCCTGCCAGATGGCCGATGCGATGTTTGCGCATCAAACACAGGCCAGTTAGCACCACGCTGACGGCTAACATGACCCAGTAATCGCGGTGGAACGCCTCAGGGCTAAACGACCCTGGAGCCACCAGCGCGGGCAGGCCCAGCACCAAACAGGTGTTAAAGATGTTGGCACCGATAATATTACCCAGCGCGATGTCGTCTTCACCTTTCACCGCGCCAGCAATAAAGGTCGCCAGCTCCGGCAGGCTGGTGCCGATAGCCACCACCGTCAAACCGATAATCAGTTCGCTGACGCCAAAGTAGCGGGCAATCACCGTCGAGTTATCAACAATCATGCTCGACGCCAGCGGCATGATAATGAACCCCAGCGCCAGCCACAGGAAAGCGACCGTATTGCTACTGTCCTGTGGAAGTTCGGCCATCTGTTCATAAGTCAGCGTGTCCAACCCTTGCTTCTCGGCGGCGCGGGCAATTTTTATCATTAAGATGACAAAAATCGCGGCACTCGCCAGCAGCAGAAGGCCGTCCATTCTGCTCAATTCACCATCGCTAAGCAGAAAACCACAGAGCACGGTGACCAGTAACAATAAAGGGAGTTCGCGGCGCAAGATATCAGAACCCACGGAAAGTGGATGAATTAGGGCCGCTCCGCCCAAAATCAGAAGAATATTAATGATATTTGAACCGATGGCGTTACCCACGGCTAAATCCATCTGATCATTAATCGCGGCGGTGGTGGATACCACCAGCTCCGGCAAGGAGATCCCGATGCCAACCACGGTCATACCTATAATTAACGGCGGGATGCCAATTGAGCGGGCGAGAACGGCGGCTCCGTACACTAATCGATCGGCGGCATAAACCAGAAGCAGGAGGCCGACAACCATGAGTACGATAGCGAGAAGCATGAAAAGTCCTTTAATTAGGTATAATGCGAGGTTCGTAACCCGAACAGGCGACCAAAATGGTAGTCAAAAATGATCAACAAGCTTCAAACTGTCCTGAATACAGCCAGTCAAAGCTGCTATATGTTAGACGAATTGTTGATTTGTTTTAATCGTGTTTTCGAAGATTTTGACCCTCTGCCAGAGAAAAGTAAATCAATGGCAACTTTAGTGACGCAAACGCGGTAAGTTTTTGTAAAAATACCGGAGTTATGCGCTGATCCCTCTAACATCAGGGGTATCGTAAGCTGAAACAGTCCGAAGGGATAAACTGAATGAGTCAGAGCCAATCGAATCTGGTCGAGATCAAAGGCATGAGCTTCATGCGCGGCGATCGTCCCATTTTCGAAGAGATAAACATGACGGTGCCACGCGGCAAAGTCACTGCCATCATGGGGCCATCGGGGATCGGGAAAACCACCTTGTTGCGTCTCATTGGCGGCCAGCTAGCACCAGACAGTGGTGAAATCTGGTTCGACGGGGAAAATATCCCTGCCTTATCACGCAGTAAGCTCTACGAATCACGTAAAAAAATGAGCATGCTGTTTCAGTCCGGTGCATTGTTCACCGACCTCAATGTGTTTGAAAATGTCGCCTTCCCGCTGCGCGAACACAGCAAGCTGCCCGAAGAGCTGCTGCGCAGCACTGTTACCATGAAGCTGGAGGCCGTTGGCCTGCGCGGGGCAGGGGAACTGATGCCGGCGGAGCTGTCCGGCGGTATGGCGCGTCGCGTCGCCTTGGCTCGCGCCATCGCGCTTGATCCCGAACTCATCATGTTCGACGAACCATTTGTCGGCCAGGACCCTATCACCATGGGCGTCTTGGTGAAGCTGATTGATGAGCTTAATCATGCACTTGGTGTTACCTGTATTGTCGTGTCGCACGACGTTCCCGAGGTCCTTAGCATCGCCGACTATGCTTATATCGTGGCGGCTCAGCATGTTATTGCGGAAGGAACGACGGAGGAATTGCAGAACAATCCTGACCCACGCGTCCGCCAGTTCCTGGACGGCATTGCGGATGGTCCGGTGCCTTTCCGGTTCCCAGCGGGTGATTATAAAACCGAGCTGCTTGGATGATGGAGTTGTATATCAATGTTAATTAAGGCATTAGCCTCAACGGGCCGCCGTGGCATTCAAACTTGCGCCTCTTTCGGTCGCGCCGGTTTGATGCTGTTCCGCGCTCTGGTCGGTAAGCCGCAGTTTGCCAAGCAGTGGCCGTTGCTGCTCAAACAGCTGTACAGCGTGGGCGTGCTGTCACTGCTGATCATTTTGGTTTCAGGCCTGTTTATCGGCATGGTGCTGGGGCTGCAAGGCTACATCGTTCTGACCACCTACAGTGCTGAAGCCAGTCTGGGCATGATGGTGGCACTCTCTTTGCTCCGCGAGTTGGGGCCGGTAGTCACGGCTCTGCTGTTCGCCGGGCGTGCGGGTTCTGCACTCACTGCGGAAATCGGCTTGATGAAAGCCACCGAGCAGATCTCAAGTCTGGAAATGATGGCAATCGACCCACTGCGCCGCGTTGTCGCGCCGCGCTTCTGGGCCGGGATGATCTCCATGCCACTGCTCACCGCCATTTTTGTCGCGGTGGGGATTTGGGGCGGCTCTCTGGTCGGCGTTAACTGGAAAGGCATCGACAGCGGCTTCTTCTGGTCCGCCATGCAAAGTGCAGTAGAATGGCGTCATGACCTGCTCAACTGTTTGATTAAAAGCGTAGTTTTCGCTATTACCGTGACCTGGATTGCGCTTTTCAATGGTTATGATGCTATCCCAACTTCGGAAGGGATTAGCCGGGCAACGACTCGTACCGTGGTGCATTCGTCTTTGGCGGTGCTGGGATTAGATTTTGTGCTGACAGCACTGATGTTTGGGAATTAATCGATGCAAACGAAAAAGAGTGAAATTTGGGTTGGCGCATTTTTGATAATCGCCCTGTGCGCCGTGTTATTCCTTTGCCTCAAAGTGGCCGATATTCGTTCGATCGGTTCAGAACCGACTTACCGTATCTCTGCCACCTTTGACAACATCGGTGGCCTGAAAGCGGGCTCTCCGGTGAAAGTGGGCGGCGTAGTGGTTGGCCGTGTTAGCGCCATCACCCTCGATAAAAACTACTCGCCAAAAGTGGAAATGGATATCGAGCAGAAATACAATCAGATCCCGAGCACCAGTACTTTGGCGATTCGTACATCTGGCCTGCTGGGCGAGCAATTCCTGGCCCTGAACATTGGTTTCGAAGACCCAGAGATGGGAACGACTATCCTTAAAGATGGCGGTTCAATTCAGGACACCAAATCAGCTTTAGTGCTGGAAGACCTTATCGGCCAATTCCTGTACAAGAGTGGTAACGATGGTAAAGATGCGAAATCCGGTGACGCACAGGCAGCGCCAGATGCTGTATCAGCCCCACAACCTGCGGCCCCAAGTCATTAAGTAGTTTCCATCGCAAAGCTTTATTAAGAGGAGCACGGCATGTTTAAACGTATTATTTTGGCCACTCTGCTGGTGGTAATGGCACCCCTAGCCAATGCGGCAGTAGACAAGACCAACCCTTATAGCGTGATGAATGAAGCGGCGAAAAATACCTTTACCCGCTTGAAAACCGATCAGCCGAAAATCAAACAAGATCCAAACTATCTGCGTACCATCGTGCGTGAAGAGCTACTGCCTTTCGTGCAGATCAAATACGCGGGCGCTCTGGTGCTAGGCCGTTACTACAAAGATGCGACCCCAGCCCAGCGTGATGCGTACTTCAAAGCGTTCGGCGACTACCTGCAACAGGCTTACGGTCAGGCGCTGGCGTTATACCGCGATCAGACCTATCAGGTACAGCCTGAGCAGTCTTATGCCGGCCAGCAAATCATCGCTATCCGCGTTACCATCATCGACCAGCACGGCCGTCCGCCGGTTCGTCTTGATTTCCAATGGCGTAAAAACAGCCAGACTGGCGATTGGCAGGCTTATGACATGATTGCCGAAGGCGTCAGCATGATCTCTACCAAGCAGAACGAGTGGGCAGACATTTTGCGCCAGAAAGGCATTGATGGTCTGACTGAGCGTCTGAAACAAGCCGCTGCGCAGCCAATCACTCTGGATCAAAAATGAAAGGCCAACTGAGCTGGGAACATCAACCACCGCGCCTGATTTTGCGCGGTGAGTTGGATCGCGAAACCCTGCTGCCATTATGGAACCAGCGCCTGACTCTGATGGCGGGCGTTAACACTGTGGATGTTGCTGGCCTTGAGCGCGTTGATTCTGCCGGACTGGCGATGCTGGTTCACCTGCGTGAGCTGGCAGAGCAGGGCGGTGGCTCACTCAGCGTGACCGGCATGACCGACCGTTTGAGCACCTTGATCGCACTCTACAATTTGCAGGACATTATTCCTGTTAACTAAATGTGCCTTCCATGCCGGATAAAATAAGGCAATAGATACCGTGAGTTAGCCTGAAGTCATGGCTAAAGCGGCGTCCATACCGACAAGCCCCTGTGCGAAACTCTCGAACAGGGGCTTTTTCATGGTTTAAGAGTTGGCCGGATCTCTATAAGATGTTCGGCTGTTATGATCTCTTCAGAAGAATCGATTGCTATGGACACTAACGAAATTAAAGACGTGCTGATGAACGCATTGGCATTAGATGAAGCTCACATTACTGGCGACGGTAGCCATTTTCAGGCCATCGTGGTCGGCGCCATGTTCGACGGCATGAGCCGCGTGAAAAAACAGCAAACCGTGTACGCCCCGCTGATGGAATACATCGCTGATAACCGCATCCACGCCCTTTCTATCAAAGCTTATACCCCTGAAGAATGGCAGCGCGATCGCAAGCTGAACGGTTTTTAAGCTGCTGGTTCATCCGGCAGTTCCGCAATATTTGAAATGAAGTTTTTGAAATTAAGAGAGCCGTCATAATGGATAAATTTCGTGTACAGGGTGGGACTCGTCTAAGTGGCGAAGTGTCTATCTCCGGTGCAAAAAATGCCGCACTTCCTATCTTGTTTGCCGCGCTTCTCGCCGAAGAGCCGGTTGAGCTACAGAATGTCCCGCATTTAAAAGACATCGACACCACCATGAAGCTGCTTGGTCAGCTGGGGACTAAAGTCGAACGTAATGGTTCGGTTTTTGTTGATGCACGCGACGTAAATGAATTTTGCGCGCCATACGACTTAGTCAAAACCATGCGCGCTTCTATCTGGGCATTAGGCCCGCTGGTTGCTCGTTTCGGTCAGGGGCAGGTTTCCCTGCCGGGCGGCTGCGCTATCGGCGCGCGTCCGGTTGATTTGCACATTAGCGGCCTTGAGCAGTTGGGTGCCAAAATCGTGCTGGAAGAAGGCTATGTGAAAGCTTCTGTCGATGGCCGCCTGAAGGGCGCTCACATCGTGATGGACAAGGTGAGCGTAGGCGCGACCGTGACAATCATGTGTGCGGCAACCTTGGCTGAAGGCACCACCATCATCGAGAACGCGGCGCGTGAGCCTGAAATCGCGGACACTGCCGGCTTCCTCAACGCCATCGGTGCGAAAATCACTGGCGCAGGTACCGACAAAATCACCATCGAAGGCGTGAAGCGTCTCGGCGGCGGTGTTTACCGCGTCGTGCCTGACCGTATCGAAACCGGCACTTTCCTGATTGCAGCTGCTATCTCTGGCGGTAAAGTGGTTTGCCGCGATACTCGCCCTGACACGCTGGATGCCGTGCTGGCAAAACTGCGTGAAGCAGGTGCTGATATCGAAGTAGGCGAAGATTGGATCAGCCTCGACATGCACGGTAAGCGCGCGAAAGCCGTAACGCTGCGCACCGCCCCGCACCCGGGCTTCCCGACTGACATGCAGGCGCAGTTCAGCTTGCTGAATCTGGTGGCTGAAGGTACCGGCGTTATCACCGAAACCATCTTCGAAAACCGCTTCATGCACATCCCTGAGCTTATCCGTATGGGTGCTCACGCTGAGATTGAAGGCAGCACCTTGATTTGTCACGGTGTTGAGCAGCTGTCCGGTGCGCAGGTAATGGCGACCGACCTGCGCGCTTCGGCGAGTCTGGTACTGGCGGGCTGTATTGCGGAAGGCGTGACTATCGTTGACCGTATTTATCACATCGATCGCGGGTATGAGCGTATCGAAGATAAACTGCGCCAGCTGGGTGCAAAAATCGAACGTGTGAAAGGCGAGTAATTACGCCGTACTGCCCGACATATCCTGTCGGGCCACCCATAAAAAAGCCGGAAGATTGAATCTTCCGGCTTTTTTTATCGCTCTGGTTTTTATCGCCCGATCAATGCGACGGATATTCCTGAATGGTGACCTGTAGAGCAATCTTCTTGCCGTCGCGCATGATCTCAACCGGGATAACCGTGCCAGGGCGAATCTCTGCGACCTGGTCCATCGTCTCAATGGCTGACACCGCCGGTTTGCCGTTCACGCTGACAATCACGTCGCTCACCACGATACCCGCGTTGGCCGCCGGACCGTTTGGTGTCACTTCATTAACGATAATGCCCTGAATTCTATCTAAACCGGTATTTGGCCCGTGCAGAGGAGAAGCCTCGCGCCCGCCGATACCGATATAACCACGGATCACCCGACCATCGCGGATAAGCTTGCCCATGACTTTGGTGGCCAATGCGGTAGGGATGGCGAAGCCGATGCCCTCTGGCGTCGCGCCATCATTGCTCTGGTCGAAGGAGAGGGTGTTGATACCCACCAGTTCGCCCAGTGAGTTCACCAGCGCCCCGCCCGAGTTGCCTTGGTTAATAGAGGCATCGGTTTGCAGGAAGTTTTGGCGACCAGACGGGCTTAAACCAATACGCCCCGTGGCGCTGATAATCCCCTGCGTCACGGTCTGACCAAGGTTATAAGGGTTGCCAATCGCCATCACGATGTCGCCCACGTGAGGCACCCGCTTGGCGTTAATCGGAATGACCGGCAGATTAGTACCTGCATCGATTTTCAGCACGGCCAGATCGGTGAGGGTATCCGAACCGACCAGCAGGGCTTCAAACACGCGCCCATCCTGTAATGCGACGATGATTTGGTCAGCATTATTGATAACGTGTTTGTTGGTCAGAATGTAGCCTTTGTCATTCATGATGACGCCCGATCCCAGAGTGCGGATCTGCAACTCGCTTTGCGAGTTGGCTCCCATATTACGGTTATAAACGTTAACTACCGCAGGGGCTGCGTGACGCACGCCTTCGTTATAGCTGACCGGCTGTTGGCTATTTTCAGTGAAATTATGCTCAAACAGCGGCTGGGCGATATTTTTACGCAGCATAGGCACCGCGGCCAGCAAAATACCGGCAACAATCAGTCCAATAACGGCGGATCGCAATAACTTAACTAGCATGAGTGTCTGGAATGGTGGTTGAAATATGTCAGAAGGATAGCATGAGTTAATCGGACGCAGCACTGGCTACGTCCGATTTTCAGAGGTTTACGGCATTAACGACGCTTTTACGGCATCAACAAATAGATATTCTGCCCTTTACGTTGCACGCTCAGGGCAATCAAGGCCGGTTTGGTTTCCAGGATCTTGCGCAGTGCAGCCAGATTGTCGACGGCCTCGCGGTTTACGCCGACGATCACGTCATCTTTCTGCAAGCCGATTTGATCCGCCGGAGAGCCTTTCTTCACGTCATCGACCCGAATACCTTTAGCGGTTTTAGGATCAAGATCGCTCAAGGTCACGCCCTGCAGCGCCGGGTTTATCTTATCGATGCTGGTTTCCACCGTCGGGCTTTTATCTAGCGTGACATCCACATTCATCGGCTTGCCTTCGCGCAGCAAACCAATCTGCATGGTGACGCCCGGACCGGCAGTTCCCACTTTGGCACGCAGTTCGGCAAAGCTGCTTAGCGGTTTGCCTTGCAGGGTGATCAGCACGTCGCCAGCCTTGATACCGGCTTTTGCCGCTGCGGAATCCGGCAGAACTTCATTGACGAAGGCACCACGCTGGCTGTCCAGTTTGAAGGCTTTTGCTAGTTCCGGAGTCATTTCGCTGCCGCGAATACCCAGTAGGCCGCGTTTCACTTCGCCAAACTTAATCAACTGAGCGCTGAGGTTTTTCGCCATGTTCACCGGAATGGCGAAACCAATGCCGATGCTGCCGCCCTGCGAGGAGAGGATCGCGGTATTGATACCGATAAGCTCGCCTTTCAAGTTAATCAGCGCGCCACCAGAGTTACCCCGGTTAATTGAGGCATCGGTTTGGATAAAGTTTTCCAACCCTTCCAGATTCAAGCCACTGCGCCCCAGCGCAGAGATAATGCCGGACGTCGCGGTTTGACCCAGACCGAAGGGGTTACCTACGGCAACAGCGAAGTCGCCCACGCGCAGCGCGTCGGAGTCAGCCATGGCAATTTGGGTCAGGTTTTTGGCGTCAATCAGCTGAATCAGGGCGATATCGGACTGATCGTCTTTGCCAATCAGCTTCGCATCATATTCACGACCGTCGTTGATCTGCACTTTGATCTTGTCGGCGTTGTTAACCACGTGGTTGTTGGTCAGTACATAGCCTTTGGCGGCATCAATAATGACGCCAGAACCAAGGCCTTCAAAAGCCTGACCGCCCTGATCTTCCGTTGGCGACTGTGGGCCGAAGAAGAATTTAAATTCAGGGGGAACGTCGTTGCTGGCAGGCGTGGTGCCAGTGACCTGCACGCTGACCACGGCGGGCAGGACTTTTTCCAGCATTGGCGCCAGACTTGGCAATGCCTGACCGTCTACGGCGACAGGAATACTGGCGTTCGCAACAGGAACAGAAGCGAAGGTTAATCCGAGACTAATGGCTAATGCACTGAGTAAAAATGACTTTTTCTTCATCAGGATAACTCTCTCGCTGTCTGTTAGAGGCTCTAAACGGTAATGAGATTGTTTATATTTATAAAAGAAGACGGGTTTGAAGTTGGCGCGGCGACACCGAAATCGGTGCGCCGCGAGTTGCCCGCAACGATGAATAGCGTCGCGGAGCAAGGTAGAACCTTATTTACGACCAGTACGCTCACCGCGCAGAAGGCCAGACGCGCCATCTGAGTAATCGCGTGGCATCTCAACCGGAGCCTGATCGTTATCTGCCTCTGAACCCGTCAAACGGTAGTTGAACGGATTGTCATGGGCCGGCATATCTGGCAGTAAATTGTTCGAGCTTTTCGCCATGTGCTGATACAGCTGGCGATAGTCGGTGGCCATGTTATCCAGCAGCTCAGCGCTGCGGGCGAAGTGGCCAGTGAGTTCCTGACGATACTCTTCGAGTTCTGCTTTGCTTCTCTCCAGCTCGTTTTGCATCACTTGCTGATCGCGTAATTTACGATTGCCAAAGCGCATCGCTACCGCACCAACGGCGATACCGACCACTAATCCAATGAGCGCATACTCCCAGGTCATAATGACTCCTATTTTAACTTCGTTGTTCCGTAGGGCTTTTTCACGCAATGGTTTTAACGTAAATTCAACATACGTTTCGACCCGTATAAGTCCACTATAACCGTTTACCTTGTCTGAGTGGAATCCTAGGCGAACAATCACCAAAGGAAAGCGGTTTTTTCACGAGCAGACGGGTGATAAAAGCGGCGAATAGGCATTAAATCTGCGCATAACCTCCGCGAAATACTGAAAAATATTTTCTCAGGGACGTTGAACCACATGCAACCCATTACACCACTGACAGTATATAAGAACGCATTATCGGCCGGTGAGTTCCAACCAGATGATGTTCAGCTTGCCGCCGTCACGCGGTTAGACGCTATTTATCACGCGTTAAATGCTCAAGCGGGTGCTGCGCCAGTTTCACCTTCAGCCCGGCCGGGCTTATTGGGAAGACTGTTCGGCAAAAGTGCTCAAAAGAGCCCGCAGAGACCAGCCCAGGGATTATATATGTGGGGCGGGGTAGGGCGGGGGAAAACTTGGCTGATGGATCTGTTTTTTCAGACACTTCCCGGCGATCGCAAGCTGCGTTTACATTTTCATCGCTTCATGTTGCGAGTTCACGAGCAATTAACTGAGCTACAGGGCAAGGAAGATCCGCTGGAAATCATCGCCGACGGCTTTAAAGCCGAAACGGACGTGCTGTGCTTCGACGAGTTTTTTGTCTCTGACATTACCGACGCTATGCTGCTGGCGACCCTGCTTCAGGCGCTGTTCGCCCGTGGCATCACGCTGATTGCCACTTCGAACATTCCTCCGGACAACCTGTACCGTAATGGCTTGCAGCGTGCGCGTTTCCTGCCTGCGATTGATTTAATTAAAGAGTATTGCGAGGTGATGAACGTGGATGCGGGTATCGATTACCGCCTGCGAACGCTCACCCAGGCTAATTTGTGGCTTACGCCGCTACAGACTGAAACTCAGGTCGCGATGCAGCATATGTTCGACAAACTCGCGGGGCAAGAGGGGGCGGTTGGCCCGGTGTTGCAGGTGAATCACCGCCCGCTACAGGCGATTGCTTCCGGCGATGGCGTGCTGGCCGTGGAGTTCCACACCCTGTGCGAAGAGGCCAGAAGCCAGCTGGATTACATTGCGCTGTCAAAAATCTACCACAGCGTGCTACTGCACAACGTGCCGGTGATGGGCGTGAAAGATGAAAACCCGGCCCGCCGTTTTCTTGCGCTGGTGGACGAATTCTATGAGCGCCACGTTAAGCTGGTGATTTCCGCCGAGAAGCCAATGTTCGAGATTTATCAGGGCGAGCGGCTAAAATTTGAATACCAGCGCTGCCTCTCGCGATTGCAGGAGATGCAGAGCGAGGAGTACCTCAAGCGCCCGCATCTTCCCTAAGTTGCTTGGTTTAATGGGTGAAAAAAGAATCGGTTGCGAAATCTGCGTTTTAGTCAAAAAAGGGTTCGATCTTTGTGGGCGACTTCTCTATAATCTTGCGACCCCACGTTACTACGAAGTTTTTTTCCCGAAACTTTATAAGTGCCGGCATTGGCTATTCGAAGGGGTAGGTTTGCTGGACGATGGTCGTGTGAACCTCCAATACTTATTTTATGAACTTCGGCTCATAAAAACATATAGGCGTTAGGGTGTTCGCCAACGTGTAACTTTAATTGGGTAAGCTTTTAATGAAAACTTTTACAGCTAAACCGGAAACCGTACAACGTGACTGGTTCGTAGTTGACGCAACCGGCAAGACTTTAGGTCGCCTGGCCACTGAACTGGCTCGCCGTCTGCGTGGCAAACATAAAGCGGAATACACTCCGCACGTTGATACTGGTGATTACATCATCGTTCTGAACGCAGAAAAAGTTGCTGTTACCGGCAACAAGCGTAACGACAAGATTTATTACCATCACACCGGCCACATCGGTGGTATCAAGCAAGCGACCTTTGAAGAGATGATCGCTCGCCGTCCTGAACGCGTGATCGAGCTCGCGGTTAAAGGCATGTTGCCAAAGGGCCCGCTGGGTCGTGCAATGTACCGTAAAATGAAAGTTTACGCGGGTAACGAGCACACTCATGCGGCGCAACAACCGCAAGTTCTTGACATTTAATTCGGGATTATAGGCAATGGCTGAAAATCAATACTACGGCACTGGTCGCCGCAAAAGCTCCGCCGCTCGCGTTTTCATCAAACCGGGTAGTGGTAACATCGTAATTAACCAGCGTAGCCTGGAACAGTACTTTGGTCGTGAAACTGCCCGCATGGTAGTTCGTCAACCTCTGGAACTGGTCGACATGGTTGAGAAATTTGACCTGTACATCACTGTTAAAGGTGGTGGTATCTCCGGTCAAGCTGGTGCTATCCGTCACGGTATCACTCGTGCACTGATGGAATATGACGAAAATCTTCGTGGCGAACTGCGTAAAGCTGGCTTCGTTACTCGTGATGCTCGTCAGGTTGAACGTAAGAAAGTCGGTCTGCGTAAAGCACGTCGTCGTCCTCAGTTCTCCAAGCGTTAATTCTTTCTGCTTCGGCACAAAGAACAGCGTCAAAAACCCGGTGCTTCACCGGGTTTTTTTATGTCTGAAATTTGCGTAATGCCTCAACAAATTGCCTTCTGACACACATTTCACCACGAAATCCTCCATCCCGTCCCCACAGACCGGTCAAAATCTGGTAAACTATCACACACTTTTGTGCCTGTTCGCCGAGCAGTTCCCGTTACCGCACTCTATGGCTAGGGTTTACCTTGCCAACGTTTATTGAAGAAACTAGAAGCGAAATTACGGAGCGAGACTGCGGGCTGGTGGTGAAGATGACTGTTCAGGATATAAGCCTGACCAGTTGGCTATTCGCAGATTATTCTAGATAAACTTGGAGGTTTTCATGGCTGTCGCTGCCAACAAACGTTCGGTAATGACGCTGTTTTCCGGCCCGACCGACATTTTTAGCCATCAAGTACGCATCGTACTGGCGGAAAAAGGTGTTAGCGTCGAGATCGAGCAGGTGGATATGGATCACTTGCCGCAGGATCTTATTGACCTCAACCCATATCGCACCGTTCCAACGCTGGTCGATCGTGAGCTGACTCTGTTTGAATCACGTATCATCATGGAATACCTTGATGAGCGTTTCCCGCATCCTCCATTAATGCCGGTTTATCCGGTTGCTCGTGGTGAAAGCCGTCTGATGATGCACCGCATCGAAAATGACTGGTACTCACTGCTGCGCCAAATCGAACAGGGTTCTGCACAAGAAGCTGACGCTGCGCGTAAGCAACTGCGTGAAGAACTGCTCGCCATCGCGCCAATTTTCTCTTACATGCCTTACTTCAAGAGCGAAGAATTCAGTCTGGTTGACTGCTATCTGGCTCCGTTGTTATGGCGCTTGCCTGAGTTGGGCATTGAGCTGTCAGGCGCGGGTTCTAAAGAGCTGAAAGGTTACATGACTCGCGTATTCGAGCGTGATGCTTTCCTGGCCTCTTTGACTGAACCAGAGCGCGAAATGCGTTTGCATACCCGAGGTTAAGTGATGGAGATGACTGACATGTCTCCGCGCCGTCCCTACCTGCTGCGGGCGTTTTACGACTGGTTGCTCGACAACCAGCTGACGCCGCACTTGGTGGTAGACGTCACCATGCCAGGCGTTATGGTGCCGATGGAATTTGCCCGTGATGGTCAGATTGTCCTCAATGTTGCACCGCGCGCCGTCGGCAACCTCGAACTGGGTAACGATGATGTTCGCTTTAACGCACGCTTCGGCGGTGTTCCTCGCAACGTTTTCGTGCCTATCGCCGCCGTGCTGGCGATTTACGCCCGTGAAAATGGCGCAGGTACCATGTTCGAACCTGAACCCGCTTATGACGCTGATGGTACCTTTGAGGACCACAGCGACGAAGGCGAAATAGCAGATTCAGCGCCAACGATGTCGGTTATCGACGGCGATTTGCCGGATGTCTCTGAAGAGAATCCGGATGATGAGCCACCGACGCCGCCTCGTGGTGGGCGTCCTGCACTTCGCGTGGTGAAGTAAGCGCGAATAGCATGACCACAACATAAACCCTGCATCTTGATGCGGGGTTTTTTTATGGCTGTTTTCAGCGGAGTTGCCGGGCCACTCCCTAAGTTGGTGATGGGTATCACAAAGATTTCATCTGCCGCTGTTACTTGTTTACTCAGCAAAGTATCCCGACCATGCTAAATACTCATCACGACTGTGCATATATGGAGAGGATGGGTATGGACGTATTGAATGTTGAACACCAAGGCGTTGCTGCAATCATTGAAGGGAATCAGATGGCGGCGGAGGTGTTCGCATGAAGCTGAAACCACAGTTTTTATCTTTCCCACAGGACTTTTGGTGGGGTAGCGCCTGGTCGGCAGAGCAGGCGGAAGGTCGCGGTAACACGGGCAAGGGCCGCACTCAATGGGACATGTCCTGGGATAAATATCCGAATCGCTTTCACCACGGCATTAACACCGACGTCACCACCGACTTCTTTAATCGCTATCCCGAAGACATCCAGCTGATGAAGGAGACCGGGCATAATTCCTTCCGCATCTCTATCTCCTGGGCACGCATGTTCCCGCAGGGCGATAGGGAAGTCTGTGCCGAAGCCATCGTTTTCTACCGCAAAGTGTTGGAAGAGTTGACCCAGCAAGGCATTAAGCCTTTTGTGAATCTTTTCCATTTCGACATGCCAGAAGCCATGATGCTCAAAGGCGGCTGGGAGAATCGCGAGGTGCTGGCAGCCTATGTCCGCTACTGCGACGTCTGCTTCCGCGAGTTTGGTGATTTAGTCTATCGCTGGTTTACCTTCAATGAGCCGGTTGTGCCGGTGCTGGGCGGCTTTTTAGAAGACTTCCACTATCCTAACGTGGTTGATTTCAAGCGTGCCGCTCAGGTGGCGTTCACGACGGTTCTCGCCAGCGCCATGGCAGTCCGCGCCTTCAAGAGCCACGGTCTGAACAGCAAGATTGGCGTGATTTTGAATCTCAGCCCGAGCTATCCGCGCAGCGAAAATCCGGCCGACGTGCAGGCCGCGAAATACGCCGATCTGTTCTATAACCGCAGCTTCCTCGACCCATCAGTTAAAGGTGAGTTCCCGGCTGAACTTGTCGATGTGCTGAAGAAGCACGATCAGATGCCGGTAATTGAAGAGGGGGATTTGCAAATCATCGCCGAAAACACCGTGCAGATTCTGGGGATCAACTACTACGAACCTCGGCGAGTTAAGGCGCGGCTGACGGCGGTGGATCCGCAATCGCCTTTCATGCCGGAATGGTTCTTCGAAAGCTATGTGATGCCGGGACGCAAGTTCAATCCTTACCGTGGCTGGGAAATCTACGAAGAGGGGATTTACGATTTGTGCGTGGATATCCGCGACAACTACGGCAATATCGAAGCTTATATCTCGGAAAACGGCATGGGCGTGGCGGATGAAGAGCGTTTCATTCAAGACGGGCAAGTGCAGGACAGCTATCGCATCGGCTTCATTCAAAACCATCTGGCTTACTTGCATCAGGCCATCAGCGAGGGCTGCAACGTTAAAGGCTACCACCTGTGGACCTTCATCGACTGCTGGTCGTGGCTGAATACCTATAAAAACCGTTACGGGCTGATTGCGCTGGACCTCAAAACCCAGCAGCGAACCATCAAGAAGAGCGGCGAGTTCTACAAATTACTCAGCCAGAACAACGGCTTTGAATTTGAGGGGCTGTATACCCAGTTCTAGTCAGTCAGCGTTGAAGGCAAAAAAAAGCGGGGATGTTGCCATCCCCGCTTTTCATGTTGGTTACGCTTAAACTTCGAGATAGTTCATGATGCCGTCTGCCGCTTTGCGGCCTTCAGCAATGGCGGTAACCACTAAATCAGAGCCGCGCACGATATCGCCGCCAGCAAAGATTTTCGGGTTGCTGGTCTGGAAGGCGTTTTCGCTGCCTTCAGGTGCCACGACGCGGCCCTGAGTGTCCAGTTCGACGTCGTGTGATGCCAGCCATTCCATTTTATGTGGGCGGAAACCAAAGGCCATGACCACGGCATCGGCTTCCATCACATGTTCGGAACCCGCCACGATCTCAGCACGGCGACGGCCTTGGGCGTCTGGCGCACCAAGTTCGGTGCGTGCCATTCTCACACCACTGACGCGGCCAGCGCTGTTCAGTTCGATGCTCAGCGGCTGCAGGTTGAATTTGAATTCAACACCTTCTTCGCGCGCATTCTTCACTTCACGGCGTGAGCCCGGCATGTTCTCTTCGTCACGGCGATAAGCACAGGTGACGTGCGTTGCGCCTTGGCGAATCGAGGTACGCACGCAGTCCATCGCGGTGTCGCCACCGCCCAGCACCACGACGCGTTTCTTCTCCATCGTGGTGTAAGGCTCATCAACGCTGTCGTCATAGCCCATCAGCTGCTTGGTGTTAGCAATCAGGAATGGCAGCGCGTCGTAAACGCCCGGCGCATCTTCATTTTCCAAACCACCGCGCATGGACTGGTAAGTCCCCACGCCCAAGAACACCGCGTCGTACTCGGCCAGCAGGGCATCAATGGTGATGTCCTTGCCGACTTCGGTATTGAGTTGGAACTCGATACCCATTTCGGTGAAGATCTCACGGCGCTTGGTCATCACGGATTTTTCCAGCTTGAAGGCCGGGATACCGAAGGTCAGCAGACCGCCGATTTCAGGGTGACGGTCATACACCACGGCTTTCACGCCGTTGCGGGTCAGCACGTCGGCACAGGCAAGGCCAGCAGGGCCCGCGCCGATAATAGCGACGCGTTTGCCGGTTGGCTGCACGTGAGACATATCAGGACGCCAGCCCATTTCGATGGCTTTATCGTTGATATAACGCTCGATGTTGCCGATGGTGACCGCGCCAAACTCGTCATTCAGCGTACAAGAGCCTTCGCACAGGCGATCTTGCGGGCAGACGCGTCCGCACACTTCTGGCAGGCTGTTGGTCTGGTGAGCCAGATCCGCCGCTTCCATAATGCGGCCTTCGTTCGCCAGCTTCAGCCAGTTAGGAATGTAGTTGTGAACCGGGCATTTCCACTCGCAATACGGGTTACCGCAAGAGAGACAGCGGTCAGCCTGTGACGCGGCCTGAGTCGCTGAAAACGGCTCGTAAATTTCAACAAATTCAATTTTACGGATTTTCAGCGGTTTCTTTGGCGGATCAACGCGCTGTAAGTCGATAAATTGATAAACGTTTTGACTCATCTTGACCTCTTACTGCGCTTGTACCCGCAGCTCAGCTGCGGAACGACTACGGTGACCCAACAATGCTTTGACATCACTGGACTTCGGTTTTACCAGCGCAAACTTCGGCGCCCATTCCGGCCAGTTAGCCAAAATCTCTTCACCGCGTGTCGATGCGGTCAACTGTACGTGTTCGGTGATCAAACCGCGCAGATGCTCTTCATGGATTGCCAGCTCTTCAACATCAAGCACTTCAACCAATTCTGGGTTAACGCGTTTGCGGAACTCGCCATCTTCATCCAGCACGTAGGCGAAACCACCGGTCATGCCCGCGCCGAAGTTGACGCCAGTACGGCCCAGCACGCAGACGATGCCGCCAGTCATGTATTCACAGCCGTTATCGCCAATGCCTTCAACCACGGTGATAGCACCGGAGTTACGCACCGCGAAACGCTCGCCTGCGCGGCCCGCAGCAAACATCTTGCCGCCGGTTGCGCCATACAGACAGGTGTTGCCGATGATGCTGGCTTCGTGGCTGCGGAACGCCGACCCAATCGGTGGGCGAATAGCGATACGGCCGCCGGCCATACCTTTACCCACGTAGTCGTTAGCGTCGCCGGTTAACATCAGGTCTACGCCACCGGCGTTCCAGACGCCGAAGCTCTGGCCCGCAGTACCGTTGAAGTTGATGCGAACTGGGTCAGCCGCCATGCCCTGATCGCCATGCTTCTCAGCGATGGCGCCGGACAGCAGCGCACCCACGGAACGGTCGGTGTTACGGATATCGAAGAACAGCGGCTTGCTCTGTTTGGTATCGATATGCGGCGCGGCCTGATCCAGAATGTCTTTGTTCAGCTTGCCGTTGTCGAACGGCGGGTTGCTTTCGGTGCAGTACACCGCTTTGCCCGGATGCGGCGTTGCAGTTTTCAGCAGCGCGGACAGGTCCAGTTTATTCTGCTTGGCGGTGAAGCCGTCAAGTTCCAGCAGCAAGTCAGTGCGACCAATCAGGTCTACCAACTGGCTCACGCCTAGCTCGGCCATAATCTCACGGGTTTCCTGAGCGATGAACTTGAAGTAGTTAGTCACGCGCTCTGGCAGGCCGTGGTAGTGGTTGCGGCGCAGTTTCTCATCCTGAGTGGCTACGCCGGTTGCGCAGTTGTTCAGGTGGCAAATACGCAGGTATTTACAGCCCAGCGCGACCATTGGGCCAGTACCGAAGCCGAAGCTTTCAGCACCCAAGATGGCAGCTTTAATAATGTCAGCACCTGTTTTCAGACCGCCATCCACTTGCAGGCGGATCTTGTGGCGCAGGCCGTTGGCAACCAGCGCTTGCTGAGTTTCCACCAGACCGAGTTCCCACGGGCAGCCCGCGTATTTCACAGAAGACAGTGGGCTTGCGCCAGTACCGCCGTCGTAACCTGCGATGGTGATGAGGTCCGCATAGGCTTTCGCCACGCCGGTGGCGATAGTGCCAACGCCCGGCTCAGAAACCAGTTTCACCGAAATCATGGCTTTTGGATTGACCTGTTTCAGGTCGAAAATCAGCTGCGCCAAGTCTTCGATGGAGTAGATGTCGTGGTGCGGTGGTGGAGAAATCAGGGTCACGCCCGGCACGGAGTAACGCAGTTTCGCGATGTACGGCGTCACTTTGTCACCCGGCAGCTGGCCGCCTTCGCCCGGTTTTGCACCCTGAGCGACTTTGATCTGAATGACGTCAGCATTCACCAGATAAGCCGGTGTTACGCCGAAACGACCCGAAGCCACCTGTTTGATGCGTGACACTTTATTGGTGCCGTAGCGAGCCGGATCTTCACCGCCTTCGCCTGAGTTAGAGCGACCGCCAATGCTGTTCATCGCTTCTGCAAGAGACTCGTGAGCTTCCGGGCTCAGTGCGCCGATGGACATGGCTGCGGTATCGAAGCGAGTGAACAAGCCTTCGGCTGGTTCTACCTGATCGACTGGGATCGGCTGGCCTTTTGGCGTGATCTGCAACAGATCGCGCAGGGCAGCAACCGGGCGCTCGTTGACCAGTTTGGCGTATTGCTGATAGTCGCTGTACTCGCCGCTTCTGACTGCTGCTTGCAGCGTGTTCACCACATCCGGGTTATAAGCGTGATATTCGCCGCCGTGGACAAATTTCAGCAGGCCGCCCTGTTCCAGCGTCTTACGCTTCAACCATGCGCGTTTGGACAGGTTTTGCAGGTCTTGCTCGAAGTCGCTGTAGCTTGCGCCACCGATGCGGCTCACCACGCCTTGGAAGCAGGTATTGGACAAGTCTTTGTGCAGACCCACGGCTTCGAACAGTTGCGAACAACGGTAAGAGGCGATAGTGGAAATGCCCATTTTGGACATGATTTTGTACAAGCCTTTGTTGATACCGTTACGGTAGTTCAACATGACTTCGCGGTATTTCTTGTCGATAACCTGAGTGTCGACCAGCTTCGCCAAGGTTTCATAAGCGAGGTACGGGTAGACCGCCGTCGCGCCGAACCCAAGCAGCACGGCGAAGTGGTGCGGATCGCGGGCACTGGCGGTTTCAACAATGATGTTGGCGTCGCAGCGCAGGCTCTTCTCAACCAGACGGCGTTGCAGCGCGCCCACTGCCATTGGGGCTGGCAGAGGTAAACGGTTTGGCGCGATATTGCGGTCAGACAGCACCAGCAGCACGGCGCCGTCGCGCACTTTGCGCTCACCTTCGTCGCAGAGTTTGGCGACAAAGGCTTCCATATCTTGCTCGGCTGGGTCGTAAGTCAGGTCCAGCGTGTCGGCGCGATAGTATTTGCTGTCCAGCGTGGTCAGCTGTTTAAAGTCAGACCACAGCAGGATTGGCGATTTGAAGCTCAGACGGTGCGCCTGACCTTCGGCTTCACAGAACACGTTCATCTCGCGGCCAATACTGGTCGCGAGAGACATCACGTGAGCTTCGCGCAGCGGGTCGATTGGCGGGTTGGTGACCTGCGCAAACTGCTGGCGGAAGTAATCATAAATAATGCGCGGACGGCTCGAAAGCACGGCGAATGGCGTGTCGTCACCCATTGAACCGACGGCCTCTTGACCGTTCTCACCCAGCACGCGGATGATCTGATCCAGCTCTTCGCTGCTATAAGCGAACTGCTTCTGGAAGGTTTCCAACTGGGTATCGTCGAGTTCGCGAGTGCCCACTTCGGCGTCGGAGAGATCTTCAAACGGCACCAGACGCTGAACGTTTTTCTCCATCCACTCTTTATACGGGTGGCGTCCTTTCAGGTCGTTATCGGTTTCTGCCGAGTGGTGGATCTTGCCGGTACGGGTGTCGATAACCATCAGTTCGCCAGGTCCGACGCGGCCTTTTTCGACCACTTCGTCCGGCTGGTAATCCCAGATACCCACTTCAGACGCGCAGGTGATCAGCTTGTCTTTGGTGATGACGTAGCGCGCAGGGCGCAGGCCGTTACGGTCGAGGTTACAGGCAGCGTAGCGGCCATCTGACATCACGATACCGGCCGGGCCGTCCCACGGCTCCATGTGCATGGAGTTGAAGTCGAAGAACGCGCGCAGGTCGTCGTCCATGTCCGGGTTCTGCTGCCAGGCTGGCGGCACCAGCAGGCGCATAGCGCGCAGCAGGTCCATACCACCGGCTAGGAACAGCTCCAGCATGTTATCCAGCGAGCTGGAGTCAGAACCTGTTTCATTCACAAACGGCGCAGCGTCTTGCAGATCGGGGATTAACGGCGTCTTGAACTTATAACCACGGGCGCGCGCCCACTGGCGGTTACCGGCAATGGTATTGATCTCGCCATTGTGCGCCAAATAGCGGAACGGCTGGGCCAGAGGCCAGCGCGGCACGGTGTTGGTGGAAAAGCGCTGGTGGAATAAGCAAATGGCCGATTCCAGACGCAGGTCAGCTAAATCAAGATAGAAACGTGGCAAATCGGCTGGCATACACAAGCCTTTATAAATGTTCACCACGTTGGAGAAGCTACACACGTAGAAGTCTTTGTCTTCAATACGTTTTTCCATACGGCGACGCGCCATGTACAGGCGGCGTTCCATATCGCGCGGACGCCAGCCCGCAGGGGCGTTCACGAAAATCTGTTCGATGCGAGGCAGGGAGGAGAGGGCAATCTCACCGAGAACGTCAGGGTTAGTCGGCACGTCGCGCCAGCCAACGACTGACAGCGTTTCGTTTTGCAGTTCTTCCTCAATAATGCGGCGACTTGCAGCAGCTTCTTCATCATCTTTGCTGAGGAATAACATGCCAACGGCGTAGTTTTTTGCCAAACGCCAGCCGCGCTCTTCTGCAACCATGCGGAAGAAACGGTCGGGTTTCTGTAAAAGTAAGCCACAGCCGTCGCCAGTCTTGCCATCGGCAAGGATTGCGCCACGGTGTTGCATGCGGGCCAGTGCGTGGATTGCCGTACGCACGACCTTATGGCTAGGTTCGCCTTCTATGTGGGCGATCAGGCCGAAACCACAGTTGTCCCTCTCGAGGGATTTATCGTACAACATATTAGTGAACCTCCCCAGGCTCTGCGAGACTCTCACACCTTTTGCGAGGGGGCTTTTAGACGGAGAGGGCTCACATTTCCGCGCACTCTTGCGGTGCGTTGAATGCCTGAGTTTCTCGGTCAAAGGCCCCTCGTGACGGTTCTCACAAGTGGTGGTTGACTTGTTTTAATGAGGGAGTCTTCAATTACTGCATAAATATGACGAGTGATGCACCCGTCGAGATTGCTTCCAGCGGACTCCCAACTTAGCGAGAAAGCCTACACAGGTCAAATAGGTATTTAAGTTATATCAAAATGTGCATAAATGAGGTTATTGCTTTGAAATAAAAGAACTTATTGGTGATTTTAAACCCGCATAGACGTTGCGGATAGGGGGCCGAAGTGTGAGCTGTCTCACTGTCCGGTAGCCACACTAACTATGCACCATGCTAGAAGAGACGATAATCGCAGTGTTTTATACTGCTAAAGGCCTGCCGCCTGTGCTTTGTGACTGTTTTTAACCAGACAGTAATAATGTACTAAGAGGGGGAGAATAATAAGAAATATTCATACAGCAAGAAGTGATTTTATTTGCAGTAATAATGAATAGTTATTCTTAATGTGAGTGATTCGCATTAAGGAGAATTTATGAAGAAAGGGCGGAATGACTGAGGATATTAGGGGCAAACCTGAATAGTTAAGGCGATCATTAATAATATCACACAGCTTATTAGTCAATATCTGCACGGATTTAAACTCCCTTGCACCATCACCAGCCCTGTCTGGGTGCAAAGCCTGCAGCAATAGCCGGCTCGCGGTTCAGACTCATCTTCGCCTCATTTCCGAGCATTATGCGGTATCATTTAATCGTCTTCGTTTTTAGGGAATGGTTATGAAGCAAATCCGAGTGTTAGCCCAGTATTACGTTGATCTGATGGTCAAGCTGGGATTGGTACGTTTTTCTTTGCTATTGGCATCCGCGCTAGTGGTGCTGGCGATGATTGTGCAAATGGCCGTGACCATGCTGCTGCGTGGGCAGGTTGATAGCATTGACGTGGTGCGTTCAATCTTCTTTGGTTTGCTGATAACCCCTTGGGCGGTCTATTTCCTCTCGGTGGTGGTCGAACAGCTGGAAGAGTCCCGTCAGCGTTTGTCGCGCTTGGTCGATAAGCTCGAAGAGATGCGCCATCGCGACCTGACCCTAAATCAGCAGCTGAAGGACAACATCACCCAGCTGAATCAGGAGATCGCCGACCGTATCAAGGCGGAAGAAGCGCGTTTGGCCGTGGTCGACAAGCTGAAACTCGAGATGCACCACCGCGAACAGGCGCAGATTGAACTGAGCCAGCAATCGGCTCTGCTCCGCTCCTTCCTCGATGCCTCGCCGGATTTGGTTTACTACCGCAACGAAGACAAGGAGTTCTCCGGCTGTAACCGCGCAATGGAGTTGCTGACCGGTAAAAGCGAGAAGCAGCTTATTGGGCTGACCCCCAATGATGTTTACAGCCCGGACATTGCCGAGAAAGTGGTGGAAACCGATGAGAAAGTCTTCCGCCACAATGTCTCTTTAACCTACGAGCAGTGGCTGGTGTATCCCGACGGGCGCAAAGCCTGTTTCGAGCTGCGCAAAGTGCCGTTTTATGACCGTATCGGTAAGCGCCACGGCCTGATGGGCTTCGGGCGTGATATTACCGAGCGTAAGCGCTATCAGGACGCGCTGGAGAACGCCAGCAGGGAAAAGACCACCTTTATCTCTACTATCAGCCACGAGCTGCGTACGCCGCTTAACGGCATCGTGGGGCTGAGCCGCATCCTGCTCGACACTCATCTGAACGAAGAGCAGCACAACTATCTGAAAACCATTCACGTCAGCGCCATCACCCTTGGTAACATTTTCAATGACATCATTGAGATGGATAAGCTCGAGCGCCGCAAAGTGCAGTTGGATAACCAGCCGGTGGACTTCACCGGTTTCCTGTCGGATCTGGAAAATCTCTCCGGCTTGCTGGTTCAGCCTAAAGGCCTGAAGTTCGTGATGCAGCCCGATTTGCCGATGCCAGACAAAATCGTTACCGACGGCACCCGTTTGCGACAAATCCTGTGGAATCTGATTGGTAACGCGGTCAAGTTCACTCACGACGGCGAAATCGTGGTGCGCGTCCATCACGACGGCAGCGAGCATCTGCGCTTTGAAGTGCAGGATTCGGGAATGGGCATTCCGAAAGATGAACAAGAGAAGATCTTCGCCATGTATTACCAGGTGAAAGATAAGAACGGCGGCAAGCCCGCCACCGGCACCGGGATTGGCCTGGCGGTGTCGAAACGCCTGGCGCAAAGCATGGGCGGCGATATCACCGTATGCAGCGAAAAGGGACAGGGTTCTTGCTTCACGCTGAGCGTTATCGCGCCTACGCTTGATGAACCCGTCGCCGAGAGCGAAGAGGAAGAGGATCTGCCGCTGCCGGCGCTGAACGTGCTGCTGGTGGAGGATATCGAGTTGAACGTCATCGTGGCGCGCTCGGTACTGGAGAAGCTCGGCAACAGCGTTGACGTGGCAATGAATGGCCACGACGCACTGCAAATGTTCGATCCGGACGAATACGATTTGGTGCTGCTCGACATTCAGCTACCGGACATGACCGGGCTGGATATCGCTCGCAAACTTCGTCAGGACTATGCCGGCCAGCATCTCCCACCGTTAGTGGCGTTGACCGCCAACGTGCTGAAAGACAAGAAAGAGTATCTCGATGCCGGTATGGATGACGTACTGAGTAAGCCGCTCTCCGTGGCGGCGCTGACTGCCATGATCCAGCAGTTTTGGGATCATCAACCTGAAGAATTGCCTACTGAGGAAAAAACCGTGGTCGCAAAAGCTAACGAGTCAGTGCTCGATGTCGCCATGCTGGAACAGTACATGGAGTTGGTTGGGCCGGGGCTGATTTACCAGAGTGCGGATATGTTTGAGAAAATGATGCCGGATTATCTCGCGGTGCTTGATTCCAACATGGTCGCCCGCGACCAAAAAGGCATTGCGGAAGAGGGCCATAAGATCAAAGGTGCGGCCGGGTCGGTAGGGCTTAAGCATCTACAAGTGCTAGCACAGCAAATTCAAACGCCGACATTGCCAGCTTGGTGGGATAACGTTCAGGAGTGGATCGATGAGTTGAAGCTTGAATGGCGTAATGATGTGCGAATTTTACGTGAATGGACGGCAAACGCTGAAAAAAAATAACCCCAGCCTAGGCCGGGGTGCGCGAATACTGCGCCAACACCAGGGAAATCGTTAACCCGCGTTAATTCTTAGGGTTTTGGTTTCGCAGGTTTTGGTCAATTCGACGTAAAGTCTAATACATATTCTATGAATCAACATAACAAATATAAGCGTTGCTGTTACAAGATTCATTAAAAACTGTGATGTAGATTAGTCTTTGTCTATACAAAACTACAAGTCTTTATCGCAGGATTTTTAGGAGAATACAAATGCAGGTTGTGGGTGTTTTCCTTTGTAGTCGTGATTTTTCTAATGGAACAGAGTTTTCAGACGCTTTTTTGACCGTTATGTCGGTGAGAAAACATACAGACAAGGCGCTGTTTATTGTTGCTAATGCCTCTGAACTCGCTGTTATTAAAGAGCTTATTGCAAAGTGTAACGTTAGCTTTACCGCTAACGAAAAAAAATCCTCATATTTTGATGATTATGAAATAATTTCACTCAAGGAATCGGTTCCTGAACAGCTCAGCGCGCTGATTTTTAGTGGCGGATTTGGAGTAGTTAGTCAGTTAACCACCTTCGAGAAAGATGGAAGCGATTACAGGATCGATGAACAACTGTTCACATTGGTGGATGAAATACATAAGAAACGTAAACCAATTGGCTTTGTCAGTCAGTCATCATTGTTAGCGCCGAAACTCTTTGATACATCAATAAGAGTTACCTTAGGAAAAGATGCCGATCGGGCGGAACTCCTTGATGCAATTGGTGCCGAGCCGGTTTTCTGTCCGGCGGATGATATTGTGGTCAATATGGAAATGCGGATTGTTAGCACTCCGGGGGGCTTGTCAGAAGATTCTGACACTCAAGCGGCTCTGGGGATTGATAAGCTGGTCAGATGTGTCATGGAATGGAGTGAATGAGGAAATCGTCTGGAATGGCTCTGCTTCGAGCCCCCTTAAAATGGTTAAAACGACTGGTAATTTTTGTTATCGGTGTATGGATTGCAGGGATCGTGCTGTTTTCCTTTTTGCCCGTTCCCTTTTCTGCTGTGATGGTCGAAAGGCAGATTTCGGCATGGCTGTCCGGGGATTTTGGCTATGTTTCACATTCTGACTGGGTACCGATGAGCGGAATATCGTCGCCAATGGCGCTAGCAGTCATGGCCGCAGAGGATCAGAAATTCCCTGAACACTGGGGTTTTGACGTTGATGCCATTCAATCCGTGCTCTCCAAAAGCGATCAGGAAAACGCCAGGATCCGTGGCGCATCGACGCTTTCTCAGCAAACTGCCAAAAATCTGTTTTTGTGGGATGGTCGCAGTTGGGTGCGCAAGGGGCTGGAAGCCGGTTTGACGGTAGGTATAGAAACCGTCTGGAGCAAACGCCGCATTCTCACGGTGTATCTGAATATTGTTGAGTTTGGCGACGGCGTGTTTGGCGTGGAAGAGGCGGCTCAGCACTTCTTCCATAAGCCTGCCAGCAGGCTGACAGCCTCACAAGCGGCGCTATTGGCCGCAGTGCTGCCTAACCCTCATCTGTTCAAGGTCAATGCGCCTTCGGCTTATGTGCTGCGCAGGCAGCAGTGGATTTTACGGCAGATGGGACAACTGGGCGGGGATGCTTTCTTGAAAGAGCATAACTTGCGTTAATCAGCAGTTAGCAAAGAAGATACTTCTTCCGGCCCATCCCCCCGTAAAAGAGAGGGGAGGGGCCGGGTAACACTTAGCGTTTCTTGAGTAGCAGATAGATACTGATAAACAGGAACAGCGCGCTCGGCAGGATAGCGCCAAGGATCGGCGGAATGCTGTACACCAAGCTTAATGGGCCGAAAATCTGGTCCATCACGTAGAACAGGAAGCCGAAGCAGATCCCCGTCACCACGCGCACGCCCATAGGCACGCTGCGCAGCGGCCCGAAGATGAACGACAGGGCCATCAACATCATTACCGCGACTGACAATGGCGAGAAAATCTTACTCCACATATTGAGCTGATAACGCTTGGCCTCTTGCCCACTCTGCTGCAGGTATTTCACATAGTTGTGCAAGCCGCTAATCGACAGCGCGTCAGGGTCTAAAGCCACCACGCCCAGCTTGTCTGGCGTCAGATTGGTTTTCCATTCGCCAGTCAGGGTTTGCGAGCCGGTGATCTGCTTGCCGTCGGTGAGGATAGACTCATCCACCTGCGACAGTTTCCAGGTGCCATTTTCAAATGACGCGGAAGAGGCGTAGCGAACGGACTGCAGCTTATTGTTGTTATCGAAGTGGTAGATGTTCACGCCGGTGATTTCATTGTCACCCGCGACACGTTCGATAAAGATAAAGTCTTTGCCATCTTTCGCCCACAGGCCGCTCTGGGTGGAGAGCAACGAACCGCCGTACATTTGCTGTGCGCGGTAGTTTCTCGCCATCTGCTCGCCCTGCGGAGCTACCCATTCGCCGATTGCCATGGTTAGCAGGACCAGCGGAATGGCCGTCTTCATCACGGAAGAAGCAATTTGCATACGGGTGAAGCCCGAAGCCTGCATGACCACCAGTTCACTACGAGTTGCCAAGGTGCCCAAGCCCAACAGTGCGCCTAACAGGGCCGCCATCGGGAAGAAGATCTCGATATCTTTTGGCACGCTGAGCAGGGTATAGAGGCCCGCGCCCGCCGCAGAATAGCCACCCTGACCGACTTTACGCAGCTGGTCGACGAATTTGATAATGCCCGACAGCGACACCAGCATGAACAACGTCATCATGATGGTGTTGAAGATCGTGCGGCCGATATAGCGGTCTAATACTCCAAACATCAGGCTCTCCCTCTCAAGCGCGCGCGAATCTTACGCATCGGCAACGTGTCCCACATGTTCAGCACCAGTGCTAATAAGAAGTAGGCGAGGTTGGTCACCCACATCCATATCATTGGGTCCAGTTTGTCTTTCGCACCGTTAGAGCGCAGAGAGCTTTGCAGCAGGAAGAAAATCAAATACAGCATGATGGCTGGCAGCATACTGAGCACGCGGCCCTGACGCGGGTTGACCACGCTGAGTGGCACCACCAGTAACGCCATGATGAACACGGAAGCAACCAGCGTCAGACGCCAGTGGAATTCAGAACGCGCCTCGGGCAAATCTGAGTGCCACAGCTGTTGCATCGACATCTGGTCGGAATCGCTGGTGTCGAGCGCAACCGCCTGATGACCAATGACCGCCAGATAATTGACGAAATCAGTGATACGGAAGTCACGCAGCAGGGCGGTACCTTCGTAGCGCGTGCCCTGGTCCAGCGTCACCATCTGTGAGCCGTCCGGGCGCTGTTCCATATGGCCTTTATCTGCGACCACTACCGACGGGCGCTGATTGCCGTTCGGGCGCAGCTGCGCCAGGAACACGTTGTGGAATTCTTTACCTTTCACGTTACCAACGAACAGCACGGCATTGCCGTCCTGAGCCTGTTGGAACTGGCCTTCGACCATGGCCGCCATGCTTGGGTTGGCTTTCGCTTCGGCTAACACTTCGTCTTGATGCTTGGATGACCAAGGGCTAACCCAGAAGGCGTTGATCCCTGCAAAAACAGAGGTAAATAAAGCCAGACATAGCGCAGCAAGGATTAATGAACGTTTACCAAGGCCGCAGGCGTGCATAACAGTGATTTCACTGTCTGTATAAAGTTTGCCCAATGTCATCAATAAGCCGAGGAACAGACTTAAAGGCAAGATGAGCTGTGCCATTTCCGGCACGCCTAAGCCCAGCAGAGAAAGGACTAAATTTGTTGGGATATCGCCATCAACCGCCGCGCCCAGAACCCTGACTAACTTCTGACAAAAGAAGATCAGCAGCAGGATAAAGAGAATTGCGATTTGGCTCTTGAAGGTTTCCCTAACCAGATATCTAATGATGATCACGCTTAATACGCCTGTGATAACTTGTCTTTTTGCAGGAAAATCGATAGTTTCATCGCTAATCCGCCATTTATTCTCATCATATGGCAACCTTCACAGCTAAAATAGTATTACAACACCGAGAATTGGGGTGTCCTATAGGAACATGCTTATAGCCGCCAAAATAAAAACTAACGCCGTTCAGGTTAACACAGGTCGTTAACACAGTGACGGGAGATGTCTCCGGCCTATTCATTCTAGCCGCAGCCCCCGCCGTTGTCTTTAAGATTCAGGAGAGTGCATGGAGTTCAGTGTAAAAAGCGGTAGCCCGGAAAAACAGCGCAGTGCCTGTATTGTAGTCGGCGTTTTTGAACCTCGCCGCTTGTCACCTATTGCCGAACAGCTCGACAAAATCAGTGATGGCTACATCAGCGCCTTGCTCCGCCGTGGCGAACTCGAGGGTAAAGTCGGCCAAACTCTGCTGCTGCATCATGTTCCGAACATTCTTTCCGAACGCATCCTGTTGATCGGTTGCGGGAAAGAGCGCGAACTTGATGAGCGCCAGTACAAACAGGTGATCCAAAAAACCATCAACACCCTGAACGACACGGGTTCGATGGAAGCCGTCTGTTTCCTGACCGAATTGCATGTCAAAGGGCGTAATACCTATTGGAAAGTGCGTCAGGCGGTCGAAACCTCCAAAGAGTCGCTTTACACCTTCGATCAGCTGAAAAGCAACAAAACCGAGCCGCGCCGTCCGCTGCGTAAGATGGTCTTCAACGTGCCAACGCGCCGCGAATTGACCAGCGGCGAGCGCGCTATTCAGCACGGTCTGGCCGTGGCTGCGGGTATCAAAGCTGCCAAAGACCTCAGCAACATGCCACCAAACATCTGTAACGCGGCTTACCTGGCTTCTCAGGCTCGCCAACTGGCAGATGCGTTTAGCACCAACATCACCACCCGCGTCATCGGCGAACAGCAGATGAAAGAGCTGGGCATGAATGCCTATCTGGCAGTGGGGCATGGTTCTAAAAACGAATCCTTGATGTCCGTGATGGAATATAAAGGCAATCCGAATCCAGACGCTAAGCCTATCGTGCTCGTCGGTAAAGGTTTGACCTTCGACTCCGGCGGTATCTCCATTAAGCCTGCGGCTGATATGGATGAGATGAAGTACGACATGTGTGGTGCCGCAGCAGTTTACGGTGCGATGCGCGTGGTGGCCGAACTCAACCTGCCGTTGAACGTGATTGGCGTGTTGGCGGGCTGTGAAAACATGCCGGGTGGTCAGGCATTCCGTCCGGGCGACATTCTGACCACGATGTCCGGCCAGACGGTAGAAGTGCTCAATACCGATGCCGAAGGCCGTCTGGTGCTGTGCGACGCCCTGACCTACGTCGAGCGTTTCGACCCTGAGCTGGTGATTGACGTGGCGACCCTGACCGGCGCATGCGTGATCGCATTGGGTCATCACATCACCGGTTTGCTGTCTAACCACAATCCGCTGGCCCATGAGCTGATTGGCGCGTCCGAGCAGTCGGGTGACCGCGCGTGGCGTTTGCCGTTGGCCGACGAGTATTACGAGCAGCTGGATTCCAACTTTGCTGATATGGCGAATATCGGTGGCCGTCCGGGTGGTGCTATCACCGCAGGCTGCTTCCTGTCGCGCTTTACCCGTAAATACAGCTGGGCGCATCTGGACATCGCCGGTACGGCATGGCGTTCAGGTAAGAACAAAGGCGCCACGGGCCGTCCTGTCGCTCTCCTGTCTCAGTTCTTGTTGAACCGCGCAGGGCTTGATGGCGACGATTGATCCATTTTGAGCCAGAGCGGTGCTCAAACTGCCTGCGCTAAAGGGCCTAATCAGCAATCGAAACGCCTAGGGCCGGTTAACTCCGGCCTGATTTATTTTGGATAAAACTGATGAAACAAGCCACTTTCTTCCTGCTCGATACGCCCGATGGCGACACCGGCCTGAGCTCGCACGAAGCGCTGGCCTGTCAGATTGCCGCCGAACGCTGTCGCGCCGGGAAACGTGTTTTGCTGGCCTGTGAAGATCAACAGCAGGCAGAACGTCTGGATGAAGCCTTATGGCAGCGCGACCCAAGCCAGTTCGTGCCGCACAATTTGGCCGGCGAAGGCCCAAAATTTGGTGCGCCGGTTGAGCTATGCTGGCCAGGAAAACGCGGTAACGCGCCGCGCGATCTCTTGATAAGCCTGCTGCCCCAGTTTGCAGATTTTGCTACTGCTTTCCATGAAGTGGTAGACTTCGTACCATACGAAGATTCCCTAAAACAGTTGGCGCGCGATCGCTATAAAGCGTATCGCAGCGTTGGCTTTACCTTGACCACGGCCACGCCGCCGTCTGTCACTACATCGACCGACTAAAAAAACGAAGCGAAATGGATAAGACATATAACCCGCAAGATATCGAGCAACCGCTTTACGAGCACTGGGAAGAACAGGGCTATTTCAAGCCGCATGGCGACACCAGTAAAGAAAGCTTTGCCATCATGATCCCGCCGCCGAACGTCACCGGTAGCTTGCACATGGGTCACGCTTTCCAGCAAACCATCATGGACGCCATGATCCGCTATCAGCGTATGCAGGGTAAAAACACGCTGTGGCAGGCGGGTACTGACCATGCGGGTATCGCAACGCAGATGGTGGTTGAACGCAAAATTGCTGCCGAAGAAGGTAAAACGCGCCACGACTACGGTCGCGATGCTTTCATCGACAAAATCTGGGAGTGGAAAGCCGAATCCGGTGGCACCATTACTCGCCAGATGCGCCGTCTGGGCGACTCCGTGGACTGGGAGCGCGAGCGCTTCACCATGGATGATGGCCTGTCTGACGCCGTGCGCGAAGTCTTTGTGCGCCTGTATAAAGAGGACCTGATTTACCGCGGCAAACGTCTGGTGAACTGGGACCCGAAACTGCGTACCGCCATCTCTGATCTGGAAGTTGAAAACCGCGAATCCAAAGGTTCCATGTGGCACCTGCGTTATCCGCTGGCTGACGGCGCGAAAACGGCCGAAGGTAACGACTATCTGGTGGTGGCGACGACGCGTCCTGAAACCATGCTGGGTGATACCGGCGTGGCCGTTAATCCAGAAGATCCGCGCTACAAAGATTTGATTGGCAAAGAGATTATTCTGCCGCTGGTTGGCCGTCGTATTCCTATCGTGGGTGATGAACACGCCGATATGGAAAAAGGCACCGGCTGCGTGAAAATCACGCCAGCCCACGACTTTAACGACTACGAAGTGGGTAAACGTCACGGCTTGCCGATGATCAACATCCTGACCTTCGATGGCGATGTTCGCCAGACAGCCGAAGTTTTCGACACTAACGGTGAAGAGAGCGACGCGTGCAGCAATGAAATCCCAGAAGCCTTCCGCGGCCTAGAGCGTTTTGCCGCGCGTAAAGCCGTGGTTGCTGCTTTCGACGAAGCTGGCCTGCTGGAAGAGATCAAACCTCACGACCTGACCGTGCCTTATGGCGATCGCGGTGGCGTGGTTATCGAGCCAATGCTGACCGACCAATGGTATGTGCGCACTGCGCCGCTGGCGAAAGTGGCGGTAGAAGCCGTTGAGCAGGGTGAGATCCAGTTCGTACCTAAGCAGTACGAAAACATGTATTTCAGCTGGATGCGTGACATTCAGGACTGGTGTATTTCCCGCCAGCTGTGGTGGGGCCACCGTATCCCTGCGTGGTACGACGCGGAAGGCAACGTTTACGTTGGCCGCGACGAAGCTGAAGTGCGCAGCGAAAACAATCTGGGCGCAGACGTCGTGCTGACCCAAGACGAAGATGTGCTCGACACTTGGTTCTCTTCTGGCCTGTGGACCTTCTCCACGCTGGGCTGGCCGAACCAAACTGCCGATCTGAAAGCTTTCCACCCGTCGAGCGTCGTGGTCAGCGGCTTCGACATCATCTTCTTCTGGATCGCGCGCATGATCATGATGACCATGCACTTCGTGAAAGATGAAAACGGCAAGCCGCAGGTTCCATTCCACACGGTCTACATGACCGGGCTTATCCGCGACGACGAAGGGCAGAAGATGTCTAAGTCGAAAGGTAACGTAATCGATCCATTAGATATGATTGACGGCATTTCGCTGGAAGACCTGCTGGAAAAACGTACCGGTAACATGATGCAGCCACAGCTGGCGGAGAAAATCCGTAAGCGCACCGAGAAGCAGTTCCCGAACGGCATCGAGCCGCACGGTACTGATGCCCTGCGCTTCACACTGGCCGCGCTGGCTTCAACCGGCCGTGATATCAACTGGGACATGAAGCGTCTCGAGGGTTATCGCAACTTCTGTAATAAGCTGTGGAACGCTAGCCGCTTCGTGCTGATGAACACAGAAGATCAAGATTGCGGCCTGAACGGCGGCGAGCTTGAGCTGTCTCTGGCTGATCGTTGGATCCTGGCTGAATACAACCGCACGGTGAAAGCTTACCGTGACGCAATGGACGGCTACCGCTTCGACTTAGCGGCCAGCATTCTGTATGAATTCACCTGGAACCAGTTCTGCGACTGGTATCTGGAACTCACCAAGCCGGTAATGAATGGCGGCAGCGAAGCACAGCTGCGCGGCACCCGTCATACGCTGGTAGAAGTGCTGGAAGGCCTGCTGCGCCTGGCGCATCCGATCATTCCATTCATTACAGAAACCATCTGGCAGCGCGTTAAAACCCTGAAAGGCATCACAGCTGAAACTATCATGCTGCAACCTTTCCCAGAGTATGACGCGGCTAAGGCAGACGAAAGCGCGCTGGCCGACCTTGAGTGGATCAAGCAGGCTATCATCGCTATCCGTAACGTTCGCGCTGAAATGAACCTCTCTCCGGGCAAACCTCTGGAGCTGCTGCTGCGTGGAGCAAGTGCAGATGCACAGCGTCGCGTTGAGCAGAACCTGAACTTCATCTCCTCGCTGGCACGTCTTGAGTCCATCACCGTGCTGCCTGCGGGCGATAAAGGCCCGGTTTCTATGACCAAGCTGGTGGACGGCGCTGAGTTGCTGATCCCAATGGCCGGTCTTATCGACAAAGCCGCTGAGCTGGCGCGTTTGGATAAAGAGATGGCGAAGATTGACGGCGAAATCGCGTCAATCGAAGGCAAGCTCTCCAACGAAGGCTTCGTGGCTCGTGCTCCAGAAGCGGTTGTTGCTAAAGAGCGTGAACGTCTGGTTGCCTGTGGCGAAGCCAAAGTTAAGCTGGCTGAGCAGAAAGCGACTATCGCCGCGCTGTAAGATATCGTGTCTAAGTGATGTTATGCAAAAGGCCGCTCACGCGGCCTTTTTTGTTGCAGCGGCGCAAGCTAAATTTATTGCGTATTTTAAAACGGCATCCGTGGCCCCGGCGTTGCATCATTGCGCGGTTAGGTGGTATTAATTCGGACTGATTGTGTTTTTATCATCATATTGAGTGAGCCTTATGTCTACCGCCACACCCCTCAACTTGCAGGTGCGTCTGATACGTCCTGAAGACAATGCCGCTATTGCGAATGTTATCCGCCAAGTCTCTGCCGAATTCGGCCTGACCGCCGACAAAGGCTACACGGTGGCGGATCCCAACCTTGACCATTTATATGAAAATTACAGCCAACCGCGCTGCGCATATTGGGTGGTGGAGCTGGATGGGCAGATCGCGGGCGGCGGCGGGGTCGCACCTCTACAGGGCGCAGAAGATGATTTGTGTGAATTACAGAAAATGTATTTCCACTCGGCATTGCGCGGGAAAGGTTTAGCCAAGAAATTAGCCTTACAGGCATTAGATTTTGCCCGCACCCAAGGCTTTGCACGCTGCTATTTAGAAACCACCGGCAGCCTGACGCAGGCCGTGGCTTTATATGAGCACTTAGGTTTTGTGCATATTGACGGACCATTAGGCAATACAGGTCATACTGATTGTGAAGTTACCATGCTTAAACTGCTATAATCAGGCACGATTAAGTTTGGATCGGCTAACTTTGGCACAGGCATCAGTATGTTCACTTATAAAGAAATTTCGACGCTGAACGAATTAGAATTGATGGTGTATAACACCATCATTAAAAACACGGATAAAGTCATGTATATGACTATCCGTGAACTCGCTGATGCTGCGGGCGTTTCCACCACCACCGTGCTGCGTTTTTGCAAGAAAATGAATTGCGACGGATATTCAGAATTCCGTATTCGCTTTAAATTATATCTTGAACGTGATGAAAAGCCGCCGGTCTCTTTCGGTATTAGTGAGATTATTAGTTACTTTAAAAGTATTAATAATAGCGAGTTTGATGAGTTATTAGATAAAGCCGCTGCGCAAATTGCTTCCACCCGCAGAATTATATTTGTGGGCATTGGCACGTCGGGCGCTTTGGGTAAATATAGCGCGCGTTTTTTTTCTAATATTGGTAAGTTCAGCACTTATATTGATGACCCTTATTACCCAATTAATAGCGATATGTATCAGGATGCCATCGCGATTATTTTTTCGGTTTCTGGCGAGACAGAAGAGATCATCCGCATTGCCAGCCAGTTCAGTTTGCAGAATTGCAAAATTATCAGCCTGACCAACAGCGAAAGTTCCACGCTGGCCCGCATGGCGGACCTCAACATCTCTTACCACATGCCACCCATTCTGCTCGAAGGCCACTACAATATTACGACGCAGATCCCAGTTTTGTATATTATCGAAACTATCGGCAAAAAACTGCCGCCGCTAATTAATGAAAATATTATTAAGCACCCTAAATAAAACAGGGTGTTTTAGATATGTAACATCTACCAAATAAGCCGCTTTGTTATATCGTGACTTCAAATTCTTTTTTGCTAAACTCCCGTCCGAAGTATAAAAATAATAATCTCACCTCTCGTGCCAAAAGTTATACCCGCAGTGATTGACGTTTCAGCTAGGCAGCCAAAGCGCCAAATACCACGGGTATTAGGAGAATAATAATGGCGATTGATTACGCTCAAACTGCTCAGGAAGTTGTTAAATATATTGGTGGCGATAATAATGTGATTAGCGTCACACATTGCGCAACTCGATTACGTTTTATTTTGAAAGATAATAGCATTGTCGATAAAGAGGAATTAAAACGCGTTAAAGGCGTAATTACCGTTATCGAAGCGGGCGGGCAGATGCAGGTGGTTATCGGCAACCACGTCAGCGATGCTTATAAACAGGTTCTGCGACTGATCACCGTTGACGAAAATGCCCCGGTCTCTGCACCGAATGTCGGCATTGTCAGCCGGGTGATGGACGTCATCTCGAGCATTTTTACTCCCTTCCTTTACCAACTCGCGGCCTGCGGTATTTTACAGGGGATCATCTCCTTCCTGGCCGCCGTCGGCATTATGGACTCCAGCAGCGGCACTTACCGCATCCTGAACTTTGTGTCGTGGACGGCATTCACCTTCCTGCCAGTGATGATCGCCTTTACGGCGGCTAAAAAATTCAACGTTCATCCATTCACCGCTGTTATCACCGCCTGTGCGCTGATCAGCCCTGACTACATGAACATGGTGACGGCGTTCAAAATCACCACTATCAACTCTGCGGACCCTGCGATGCAGCAATTGATGCGTGAAGCCGTTAGCAACCCGGAAATCGCCAATGCTCTGACCAATCTCGTGGGCATTCCGCTCTCCGCGCCGACGCTGGACTTCCTCGGCATTCCGGTGAAATACCTCAGCTACACCGCGTCAGTTATCCCCATCATTCTGATGGTTTGGGCGATGTCCTACGTTGAGCGTTTCTTCAATAAAATCCTGCCAGTGGTGATCCGCAACCTGTTCACCCCAATGTTCTGTATCGCGATTATGGTGCCGATGACCCTGCTGGTGTTTGGCCCGATTGGCAACCTGATTGGCGGCGCGATCGGCGGCGTTTATAACTACCTGTATCATCTCAGCCCGACCGTGGCAGGCTTCGTGGTGGGTGCCTTCTGGCAGCCGTTAGTCACCCTTGGCGTTCATTGGGGCATTACGCCGGTTACCGTCGGCAACTACGCAACCTTGGGTTATGACACCTTCACTGGCCTCCAGGCTTCTGCGGTATTCGCTATGACCGGCACCATGTTCGGCGTTTATCTGAAAACCCGTAGCCGTGAAATGAAAGGTATTTCACTGTCAGCGGGCGTAACCGGGCTGTTTGGGATCACCGAACCGGCTATCTATGGTGTGGCGCTGCGCCTGAAAAAACCTTTCCTGTGCAGCTGTGCTGCGGGCGGGATTGGCGGCGCGATTGCAGGCTCATTCAACGCCGTTTCATGGAGTTACTGCCTGCCGGGCATCGCGGTGCTGCCGGTGTTCTTCAAAGAAGGCCACATGCCGCAGTTCCTCGGATTCCTGCTTTCTATCACCGTGGCGTTCGTGCTCGGCGCGCTGTTCACCTATCTGGTCGGCTTTAAAGACGAAGTGGAAAGCCAACCCAAAAGCAGTGCCAAGGCGGCTGATACGACGGCGCCACAGGCCCAGTTGAATCAGGCTTAATCAGTATTTTGTAGATTGGGCGGGAGCTTCCCGCCCTGAATAAGGGAGAATTTGTATGAGTAGCAGCCAGCAATTACCGAAAGATTTTTTATGGGGCGGTGCCGTAGCCGCGCATCAGGTTGAAGGTGGCTGGAACAAGGGCGGTAAAGGCGTAAGTATCGCCGATGTGCTTTCCGGTGGCTCGCACGGCGTGGATCGCGTGAGAACCGATGGCGTGCTTGAAGGTTATCGCTATCCGAACCATGAAGCCGTCGATTTTTACTCGCACTATAAAGAAGACATCGCGCTATTTGCTGAGATGGGCTTCAAATGCTTCCGCACCTCGATTGCCTGGACCCGCATCTTCCCCAATGGCGATGAGGCCCAGCCAAACGAAGCTGGCCTGCAATTCTACGACAACATGTTTGACGAGCTGCTTAAGCACGGCATCGAGCCGGTTATCACCCTATCTCACTTCGAAATGCCGTGGCATTTAGTAAAAGAGTACGGCGGCTGGAAAAACCGCAAAGTGGTGGATTTCTTTGTGAAGTTCAGTGAAGTGGTGCTGGAGCGTTATAAGCACAAAGTGAAGTACTGGATGACCTTCAACGAGATCAACAACCAGCGCAACTGGAAGTACCCGCTGTTCGGTTATTGCTGCTCCGGCGTGGTGTTCACCGAACACGAAAACCCGGAAGAGACCATGTATCAGGTGCTGCACCACCAGTTCGTGGCCAGTGCCAAAGTGGTGAAGCTGGGTCATGCCATTAACCCTGACTTCCAGATTGGGTGCATGGTGGCCATGGTGCCGCTGTATCCATTCTCTTGCCATCCGGACGACGTGATGTACTCGGTGGAGTCCATGCGTGAGCGCTTCCTGTTTGGCGATGTGCACATGCGCGGATACTACCCGTCCTACATTCTTAAAGAGTGGGAGCGTCGCGGCTTTAACATCCAGATGGAAGAGGGCGACGAACAAGCCCTGCGCGAAGGCTGCGCGGATTACATGGGGCTGAGCTATTACATGAGTAACGCGGTGTCGGCGCATAACCCGAGCGATGACAACGGCTTGTCTGGCTTTGCCGGCAGCGTGCCGAACCCGCACGTCAAGGCGTCCGACTGGGGCTGGCAGATTGACCCAGTAGGCCTGCGCTACTCGCTGAGCGTGCTGTACGAGCGTTATCAGAAGCCGCTGTTCATCGTCGAAAATGGCTTTGGCGCCATCGATAAGGCTTCTCCAGACGGCATGATCCACGATGACTACCGTATCGCCTACCTGAAAGCGCATATTGAGCAGATGAAGAAAGCGGTGTTTGAAGACGGCGTTGACCTGATGGGCTACACCCCTTGGGGCTGCATCGACTGCGTGTCCTTCACCACCGGCGAGTACAGCAAGCGCTACGGTTTTATCCACGTCGATAAAAACGATGACGGCAGCGGAACCATGGCGCGTTCGCGCAAGCAGAGCTTTGACTGGTATAAGAAAGTGATTAGCAGCAATGGCGAAGTGCTTTAAGGCAAGTTTTGTAGCAAGTTGTTGAAAGTCAAAAAGAATTCAGGCCCGTTAAGGGCCTGAATGTTATGAGCGAAATGATTTACTTCACGTAGGTAAAGGCAGTGGTGACGTGTTTCACACCACTCACACCGGCTGCAATGCTCGCCGCCGATTTCCCCTCTTCCTGAGTTACCAGACCCAACAAGAAGACTTCGCCGTTTTCAGTGGTCACTTTCACATTGGAAGATTTCACCGAGTCGCTGGTCAGGATCTGCGAACGGACTTTGGTGGTGATCCAGGTGTCC
This sequence comes from Ewingella sp. CoE-038-23, assembly GCF_040419245.1. Taxonomy (NCBI): domain Bacteria; kingdom Pseudomonadati; phylum Pseudomonadota; class Gammaproteobacteria; order Enterobacterales; family Yersiniaceae; genus Ewingella; species Ewingella docleensis. The sequence goes on from NZ_JAZHOH010000001.1 coordinate 340,363, forward strand.
ATTGATGCAGTGCCCATAGAGACAGGCTTGCCGGTACGGATTTCGTTGTAGACTTCGCTCGCGCCGTCAACACCCATGGTGATTTGCTTCGCGCGCGCGGCCATGTCTGGCGTTGGCGTCTGGCCGGTTAGCAAGACTTTGCCCTGATAGGCGGTCGCCACAATGCGAGCTTCATCTTTAAGCTGTTTATCTTTGCTAATGGCGTTAGACACGCGAGCTTCCAGCGTGCCGTCATCCACCTGAGTACCCACGGTACGTGGATCGGTGGTGGTTTTCGTTGCCACGCCCGCGACGCCAACAACGGCGGCCGCTACGCAGCCTTGTAATAGTAGGGCGCTTAACAATACTGCAAAGAGAGGACTCGCCTTCATTGGATCTCCTTAATCGTCCTGGTGAGGGAACAGCGTGTTATCAATCAGGTCACAGAGGCAGTTCACTGTGAGCATATGCATTTCCTGAATACGTGCGCTGCGATGGGACGGAATACGGATCTCAACATCGTGAGGCCCTAATAGACCGGCCAACTCACCGCCGTCATACCCTGTCAGTGCGACGATGGTCATGTCGCGGGTCACTGCTGCTTCAACCGCTTTGACAATATCACGGCTGTTACCGCGGGTGGAAATAGCCAGTAAAACGTCTCCAGCCTGCCCCAGCGCGCGAACCTGTTTGGCGTAGATTTCTTCATGCAGGCGATCGTTAGCGATAGCCGTCAGCACGATGTTATCCGCACATAGTGAGATTGCGGGTAAGCTTGGACGTTCAGTTTCAAAGCGATTAATCAGACTGGCTGAAAAATGCTGGGCATTCGCGGCGGAAGTACCATTACCGCAGCACAGTATCTTGTTACCGTTTAGCAGTGATTGCACCAGCGTCATTGCTGCGCGGGAAATCGCATCGGGCAGGGCTTCTGCGGCGGCAATCTGGGTTTGAATACTTTCAGTAAAGCAGGCTTTGATTCTATCCAGCACGTGATTTAGTCCAGTCAGTAAAATGTCGGCTGCGCTATGGCAGGCGTCAGTCTCAAAACAATCTTAATCCGCATTGAATGCATCACGCAGCCATTCTATCTGGCTACCCGTGATGGCTAAAACATCAAAACGGCAAGATGATGTGTCAAAGCTCGCATTTCTTCGTGCAAGCCAAAAAGAGGCGGCTTGTAATAAACGCCGCTGTTTTTGATGCGTCACGCTGGCCGCGGCTCCACCAAATAAGGCGTTGCGACGGTAGCGCACCTCAACAAACACGATGGTTTGCTGGTCGCGCATGATCAGGTCAATCTCACCCTGTCGGCAAGCCACGTTGGCCTCGACGAAAATTAACCCGGCTTTTTCGAGATAACGCCGGGCGAAGACTTCATAGTCTGCGCCACGTTCGCGCGTTGTCGCGTTTTTTCCTAACATCTATACATCCTTGTACTTAAAAAACGGGGTAAATCCGATACCCCGTTCACGCTTTCAGCTTTGTCTTAAACCTATGATTTAAGAAGAAACCGGCACCAGCGCGCCTTTACTGTACTGCAACCACGGCATTTTGCGATGGATCACGCAGTTTTGGTTCGCACTCAGCTGGCCGGTTTTGCCACTAATCTGGAAGCCTGGGATCTGGCGCATTTGTGAGAAGTGGTTTGCCAAGTCCCATGCGTCGATACCCATTGCGTAGAGGCGCACCAGCGAGTAGTCATTTTTGAACTGACCCGTAGCTTGCTGCATCAACGCCGGGTTGGTGCCCGCCAGCAGAGGAATATCGCTGAACTGCACGCCTTCCATCTCCAGACGGTAATCCGGGCCTGCGCCTGCCTGATAGCTGCGCGAACTGGCGTAGACAGCTGGCTTATTGCGGCCGCTGACAGCCAAATCAATCATCGGCTTAATCAGCGTCAGCTCGTCCTGCGTCGCCACGATATACACCGAATCTACATTACCCGATGCGCCGCCGCCGGTGGCCTGAGTGATCTGGTCATCGGTTGGTGGTGCCGGGATGGTGATGCCGCCAATGGTCACGCCCTGCGGCGCGGTCGCCGCCGCTTGCGCGCTGCTCGACACCGGCGTGCCGGTCAGACGAATGCCGCTGCGGATGGTGGATTTCAGTTCTGCATAAGAGCCAAGGCCCTGTTTCAGCACCGTTTGTCCACCCTGTTTCTGCCACTCATCGGCAAAAGCCTGAGCGATACGGTCGCCGAAGTTACCACGCGGCACCAACAGCAGCGGAGCCTGACGATGCTGTTGCCACATGTGGCGCGCGGCATCCTGAGCTTCGTCTTCCGGAGAGAGCGCAAAGTAACAGATATTCGGGCTGCTTTTCTCAGTTTCTGGCTGATTCAGCGCTAAAACGTTTAATGGCGTTTGATCTGCCGCCAAACCGTTGACCTGATCCTTCAGCAATGGGCCGACGACGATAGTCGCGCCATCTTGCTGAGCCTGCGCGAGCAAGGCTGGGATTGGTTGGGTGCTGGTGTCATACACTTTCACCTGAGCACTTGGGTTAGCCGACGTGGTTGGCTGTGGGGCAGCCGGAGCTGCTGCAGTAGTGGCTGCCTGCTGCTCTTGATCCGCGCCGTCCTGCTGGGCCGAAGGGCTAACGGCGGCATTCGGGTCAACTGGAGCTGAGGCCGGTGCCGCGTTTGGATCTGCTGCTGGCTGCTGCTGCGCCGCAGGCTGAGCAGAAGGTAATCCGTTCATCGCTGCGTTGAAGCCTTGCTGAATGGCATTGCCATACACCTGCGCCGCGCCGCTCATCGGCAGGAACAGGGCAATCTTCTCCGTAGAAGAAGGTTGGAAGTTCAGCACGCTGTTTAACTGAGTCGGCAGGCTCTTAGCCGCCGGGTTCACCGGATAGCGGCGCTGCCAGTCTTTAATACCGGCTTTCAGCAGGTCAGGGTCTTGCTTGTTGCTCTGCCAGACGCTGAGCAGGTCGAGCCAGCCTTGCAGGGTGTTTTCATTCGCATTGATGGTGATGTTGCTAACGTCCTGCGGCGTCATCTGAGTCAGCGCGGCCCAGGTGGCGTCAATGTTGTTCTGATGCGGTTTACCCTGTAACAGCGGCTCCTGAGCGATATAGGCACGCAGCAGGCCTAGGCTGGTGCGGCCTTGGCTGGCGTCGATTTGCGCTTGATAGAAACGCGCCTGCTGGTCGCTGTTGAGGTTGGAGGGATCGATTTTGCTCAGCGTGGTGGCCGCCGCTGGGTAATTCTGCTGGGCGACCTGCACTTCGGCGCTCACCAACTGCTGCTCTTGCGCCTGCACGGCGGTCAGGTTTTGCGGCAAATTGGCCAGCTGATCGGCTGCCTGAGGCACTTTGCCTTCGCGCAACAGGGCACGAACTGCAAGTAATTGCCAGTCAGCCTTGGTATCATCACCGCTTTGCTGGGCCTGCTGCAGATAATAGTCTGAGCTGCCCGTCGCCTTCGCCTGAACGGTTTCAGTCGGCGCTTGCGGTGCCTGGCTCGAACAACTGGCGAGAAGCATCGCCACGATAACGGCAGGGATCAAACGTCCCGTGCGGGTACGAAAAGTAGTTGAGGAAGGCATTCAGTTTCCAGTGATGTTTTTTTCAAGATGCTCAATATTAAATCGGCAATCCGGATGAAACAATGAATCAACACGATCAAGCAGATATTTCTGCATCAACGCTGTACATCGTACCGACACCAATCGGCAATTTAGGGGACATTACCCAGCGTGCATTGGCGGTGCTCAGCAGCGTAGATTTGATTGCGGCGGAGGATACCCGCCATACCGGATTACTGCTGCAACACTTCGCTATTAGCGCCAAAATGTACCCTTTACATGACCATAATGAGCAGCAAAAAGCCGAGCATTTATTAGCAAAATTGCAGAGTGGTCAAAGCATTGCGTTAGTTTCCGATGCCGGAACGCCGCTGATTAACGACCCCGGCTACCATCTGGTGCGTCGCTGCCGTGAAGCCGGTATTCGTGTGGTTCCTTTGCCGGGGGCCTGTGCGGCGATTGCGGCTCTGAGCGCCGCCGGTTTGCCTTCGGATAAATTCTGTTACGAGGGTTTTCTGCCTGCGAAAACAAAATCACGAAAAGATGCCCTTCAGGCACTGATTGAAGAGCCTCGCACCCTGATCTTCTACGAATCCACTCACCGCCTGCTCGACAGCCTGCAAGATATGGTGGAAGTGTGGGGGCCAGATCGCTATGTCGTGCTGGCGCGCGAAATCACAAAAACCTGGGAAAACATCCGTGGTGACGCCGTGGGCGCGCTGCTCGACTGGGTAAAAGAAGATGAAACCCGCAAACGTGGCGAAATGGTGCTGATTGTCGAAGGCCATAAAGTGGATACCGAGGCCTTACCGGCTGAGGCACTGCGCACGCTGGCGCTGCTACAAAAAGAGTTACCGCTGAAAAAGGCCGCCTCGCTGGCCGCCGAGATCCACGGCGTGAAGAAGAATGCGTTGTATAAATACGCACTCGACCAGCAAGAGGGTGACAAGTAGGCCATTTTGGCCTATCATCCGCGCCGGAGTTGACCAGACAGTCGCCGCTTCGTTGCCGTCCCTTTCGGGGGAGACAGATGAAGGGGAGGAAAGTCCGGGCTCCATAGGGCAGGGTGCCAGGTAACGCCTGGGAAGCGCGAGCTTACGACAAGTGCAACAGAGAGCAAACCGCCGATGGCCCACGCAAGTGGGATCAGGTAAGGGTGAAAGGGTGCGGTAAGAGCGCACCGCGCGGCTGGCAACAGTTCGTGGCATGGTAAACTCCACCCGGAGCAAGGCCAAATAGGGGTTCACATGGTACGGCCCGTACTGAACCCGGGTAGGCTGCTTGAGCCAGTGAGCGATTGCTGGCCTAGATGAATGACTGTCCACGACAGAACCCGGCTTAACGGTCAACTCCTCCAATACGAAAAGGCCCGTGTAACGCAAGTTACACGGGCCTTCTTCATTTATGGCGTTTGCGGTGAAGCTTATTGCGTCACACCGGCAGGTCGATCAGCAGGGCGCGCAGCGGGGTGCTGGCGGTCAGGCTGATTTCTGACTCACCTTGGATAAACGCGCCGTCGCCACACACCAGCTTCTGCTTATCCTGACTCTCTGCGCCCAGGGCGTCGATGCGGCCGTGAATCGATTGCAAATAGGCTCGCGTGCCGCGTATCGGTAGAGTAATGCTCTCGCCTTCGCCCAGCTCAATATGATGGATCCACACCTGCTGGCGCAGCTGTAGGCTGCCTTTCTCGCCATCGGGCGACGCCAGCAACAGGTGCGGCTGCTGGCCGACCTTAAGCTGCTGGATCAGCGGATTTTCATGCTGCGGGCAGGCGTCCAGCCACAGCTGCATGCGGGTCAGAGGCTGGGTTGAACTCAGGTTCAGCTCGCTGTAAGCAACGTTATTCTGGGTTGAAAGCAGCACGGCTTCGCCCTCGTTGACCCGAACGCTGTTGCCCTCGGCGTCGCGGTACTCCGCGCTGCCTTGCAGCACTAAATTCAGGATGTCGACGTGCGGGTAGGTGCGTGGCTGGAAGCTGGCACCCGGCGCCAGCACTTCCTGATTGAGAACGCGCAGTGACGCGTAGCCCATAAGTTTTGGGTCAAAATAGTGCCCAAATGAAAAGGTATAGCGCGCCTGAAGCCAACCAAAGTCAGCTGTGCCGCACTCTTTTGCAGTTCTGCTCTTAATCATTGCGGTCTGGCTCAGTTAAAAAAATTCCATACTTAAATGGTAAGCGTCTGGACGACTGATTGTTAGCCAGTTAATCTGGTCGGTATATTCAAATTTCCTGACAGAGAACCCCATGGCTAAGGATCGCGCACTCACACTTGAAGCACTCAGGGTCATGGATGCCATCGACCGGCGCGGCAGCTTTGCGGCGGCGGCAGACGAGCTAGGCCGCGTGCCTTCTGCATTGAGCTACACCATGCAGAAGTTGGAGGAAGAGCTGGACGTGGTGTTGTTTGACCGTTCAGGACATCGGACAAAATTCACCAACGTTGGCCGCATGCTGCTCGAACGCGGCCGCGTTTTGCTCGAAGCCGCTGATAAACTTACCGTAGATGCCGAAGCGCTGGCGCGCGGTTGGGAAACCCAAATCACCATCGTTTGTGAAGCGCTGGTTCCCGCTACCCAGCTGTTTCCGTTAATTGAAAAGCTGGCGCTGAAAGCCAACACGCAGGTTTCGCTGATAACCGAAGTGTTAGCCGGAGCTTGGGAGCGCCTTGAGCAGGGCCGCGCCGACATTGTTATCGCGCCGGATATGCACTTCCGTTCATCATCTGAAATCAACAGCCGCAAGCTCTACAAGCTGATGAGTGTCTATGTCGCCGCGCCGGATCACCCGATTCATCTCGAAGCCGAGCCGCTGTCGGAAGTCAGCCGCGTGAAGTATCGCGGCATCGCGGTGGCGGATACCGCCCGCGAGCGCCCGACTCTGACCGTGCAGCTGCTGGACAAACAGCAGCGTTTAACCGTCAGCACCATTGAAGAGAAGCGTCAGGCGCTGCTGGCCGGTTTGGGTGTCGCCACCATGCCTTATCCGATGGTGGAAAAAGATATCGAAGAGGGGCGTCTGCGGGTAGTGAGCGCGGAGTATAATCGCGAGGCGGAGATTATTATGGCGTGGCGTCGTGACAGCATGGGCGAAGCCAAGGCGTGGTTCCTGCGAGAAATCGCCAAGCTGCTCGGCACTCGCGACGCCAACTAAGCTTGCTCCCCCTCGCCAAAAGGGGAGCATGTAGCTTAGCTAAAACGCAGGTCGCGGCCGTGCTCGGCATCTAAGTCCTGCGCCGGGCCGGTGGAGATCACCCCGTGCGGATTGATGGTCGCGTGGCTGCGATAGTAGTGATTGCGGATGTGCGCGAAGTCCACGGTTTCAGCAATGCCCGGCATCTGGTAGATGTCGCGCAGGAAGCCGTAGAGGTTCGGGTAATCACTGATGCGATAACGGTCACACTTGAAGTGCGTGACGTAGACCGGATCGAAGCGTACCAGCGTGGTCCACAGGCGCAAATCGGCCTCGGTTAGCTGGTTGCCGGTCAGGTAGCGATGTTTCTCCAGCAGGGCTTCGGCTCGGTCCAGCCCTTCAAATACCCCTTTTACCGCCTCGTCATAGGCTTCCTGCGAGGTAGCAAAACCCGCTTTATAGACGCCGTTGTTAATTAGTGGATAGACCCACTCATTCACTTCATCAATGGCCGGGCGCAAATTTTCCGGGTAGTAATCCCCTGCGCGCGCGCCTTGGGCATCAAACGCGCTGTTGAACATGCGAATGATATCCGCTGACTCGTTGCTGACGATGGTTTGCAGCTTTTTGTCCCACAGGATAGGCACGGTGACGCGCCCGGTGTAGTCCTTCTGTGCCCGCAAATAGATTTCGTAGGCGAAGTTCAGGTGGTAAAGGTCGTCGCCGGTTGCGGCAGGGAAGTCGGTGGCGAAGGTCCAGCCATTCTCCAGCATCAGCGGATGCACCACGGAAACTGGAATCAGCTTATCCAAGCCTTTCAGGGCGCGCATAAGCAAGGTGCGGTGCGCCCAGGGACAGGCGAGGGAGACATAAAGGTGATAGCGATTCGGCTCGGCGGCGAATCCGCTTTTGCCGTGCGGACCTGCCTCGCCGTTGGGGGTCACCCAATTGCGAAATTGCGATTCAGTGCGTTTGAAATGGCCGCCGGTGGATTTGGTGTCATACCAAACGTCATGCCATTTGCCTTCGACGAGTTGTCCCATGATCTCTCCTTTCCCATCATCCTTCGTGCTGAATCTTGATGTACTGCATTGATGCAACGCGAATCATGCTGGGGAGATGTGCAGATAAGAAATAAAAAGGGCGAGGTGAATAATCACATCGCCCATCAGTCTATTGAGTATAGCGGCACATTCTTATGTGCGAACTGTTACCAGTTTTTCTTGATCAGGCGATCGATGCTGATTGCGCCCGGACCCGCTACGAACAGGGCGAAGAAGCCACCGGCGATAGACAGGTTTTTCATGAACATCATCTGGTTTACGGCAACAGCAAAATCAGTGTGGAAGATCAGTGCAGTCAGGATGGTGAAGATTGCAGTGATAAACGCTGTAGTACGGGTCAGGAAGCCGAACAGAATGGCCAAGCCGCCGCCGAACTCAAGCAAAATGGTCAGTGGCAGCAGGAAAGATGGCACACCCATTGAGCTCATGTAAGCACCGGTTCCTGCGTAGTTGGTGATCTTGCCCCAGCCCGCAGTGATGAACAGAATCGGCATTAAGATACGAGCGATAAGCAGGACGGTATTGTTAACTTTGGTCATTTTCGACTCCGAAAAATGTTGCCCAAATTGGGCGACAATAATATTAACGGCACGTTCGGGTATTATCCCCAACCGTTACCGCGTCTGGTTGATGATGGGATAGTAAGGGGAAAGTTGAACAGTTGTTAGCAAGTAAAACTGTCTATTATTATCAAATAAATTGAACAGCGCGGCGGGAACTTAAAGAAACGGGCCAGTCGGAGAAATTCCGGACTGGCCCGTGGGGGAGCGCGTTGCGCGTTGATTAAAAATGAATTAGTCGACTTTAATCAATAAATTAGCGCTACGGCTTTATAAAGTTACGGCGGAAAAGCTGCACGGTGCCCCAGATACCAAAGGCGCGACGCGACCAGCGAACCACTTTACTTGGATGTCGGATGCCGTAAATCGCCAGAACGCTGGAACCCAGCACCAGGTATTTACGCATATCAATAAACTTCACCCAGCCGCGATCTACTTTTGCGGTTGCTTCGAGCCATTCTAGGCGGCCCGCAGACAACTCAGCGCGTTGACGCTCGATTTTACGCAGCAGTTTTACTTTCTCGATAACGCGGTCAGGTGTGCTCATTGGTCATCCTTTTCCAGCAATGAACGGTCAATATCCAGCTGTTTACGCGTCATGCTCAACAAAGTTGAACGTTTCGCTTTCGACAGCGTCCAGAGACCTAATACCACCGCCAGAAACAGTAAAACGCCGGTGGTGGTGCCCATTGCAACAAGTCGATAAGCCGGGTCGATTGCCCAGAACAGCACAACCAATAGGCTCATTAAACCGAAAGCGGTAAAGATGAGGGTGATGCCCGCCATCAGCAAGAGTTGGAAAATATTGGCCTTTTCCTCTTCCAGCTCAATGACGGCCAGTCTGACACGCGTTTCAACCATGCCAACCAAAACGGTGACAATGCGTTGCGCCGTATCAAGTATCCCTTTGCCCGGTCCTTGTGGCGGAGTCTTTATCGGTTCAGCCATAATTAACGGCGTGCTAGCAGAACGCCAATAACTACGCCGACGGCAGCACCAATACCAACGCCAGTCCAAGGTTTGTCATGCACGTAATCATCAGCACGACCTGCGATTTCTTTCGAATGATGGGCCAGCTTATCGCCAGTATCACTCAGGCGAGAGCGGGTGTCTTTCAGCAGGCTTTCTGCCTTGCCGCGCAGCTTATCTAACTCTGCTTTTGGCTTATCGGTGGAAGTTTGAAGAACTTCTTCCAAGGTATCAGCCAACGATTTAAGTTCCGCGCGCAGATTTTCTGAGGTGGTGTTCTTAGCCATGTTTGTATCACTCCATACGTTAACTGATGCGAACTTTTAACATAGCGGATATCTGGGTTATCGCAACTTAGGCACCTGATTTAAGGACTAAAGCCCCCGATTTAAGGTTAAGCCTGAGTCAGATAACGCCATTTCACCGCTATGAACGGGGAAAATCGGTCTGACAGGGCTAATTATTGGCCCTGTGCTTCTTTCAATTCAGATTGTGCTTCGTCCAGCTTCTGCTGTTTCTTCTCGATCTTTTTGCTGTCGCCCGTGGCTTGGGCTTCTTTCAGCTCTTGCTCACGTTCCTGAACTTTTTCTTTCTTTTCAGCAACATGTTTTTCGTATTCGGCTTTGAGACCAGAGTCCGTGCAGTGCGCTTGGTTTTCGCTCAAGGCTTTTTGCAGGCCAGCGATCTGGTCTTTATTGTTGTGCTGATGTGCGTAATCAAGTTGGGTCTTGATTTGCTGTTGTTTAGCGGCGCAAGTCTGTGGCTGCGAAGCAGCGAGAGATGCGGCAGAAAATGCGAAAAGCGGTATAGCGAACAGCGCGGATAAACGCAGATTCATGAGGGTGTCTTCCTTAGTCATTGTGAAACGCTGGTGCATTTCTTCCGTAGGTAAAGCACTGAAAAACGTCTTATCGAAATGGGTCGATAGAAAAAATGCGCCGTCTTGGCACAGATAATTTTTCAATACAGTGGGATTAAGTATAACAGCAGATAATAGATGCGCTTAGGGGAGGATTCCGAAAGCGCGAGAGGGTTAACCTAATTTGAGCTGGTCGCGGGTGATTTTATGCACCCAGAGCTGGGATTGTGGCGGATCGCAGCGTTGGATGGAGAAGCCCAGCGGTAAGATATCCATCAAGGCGTGTTCCGCCAGTTCGCGCTGCTCCAGTGAGTCCAGTTCGACGATCAGCCCGTCCTGCACCGGCGTGATGCTCTGAATGCGAATGCCGCGCTGGTTCAGGCTTTGGTAAACATAAAAGCCGTCGGGCAGCGCCACGCCGGCCCGCACTGGGCGAATCTGCAGGGCGTTAGTGTTCTGCGGCATGCGGGCGACGGCAAATCCAATCACAATCGCCACCAACACCAGCGTCAGCAAGGTGATAGGCCACAGGATTGAGCGTTTAATCGGTTTGATTTTCACGGTGCCTTATCGCCCTTATTCTGACGATCGGCCTGCTTTTTACGCCACAGCAGCAGCAATGAGCCGCCAAGGCCACCCACCAGCAGCACCACCGGCAACAGCATCAGGCAGTTCATCAGCTGATCTTCGTACTTCAGGAACAGCGGCGTCTTACCCAAGAAATAGCCGAGGGTGGTCAAAATTAAGATCCACAGCAGGCCGCTCATCCAATTGAAGAACTGGAAACGCGCGTTGCTCAGCCCGGACAGGCCCGCGATGGTCGGTAATAAGGTTCTGACGAAGGCCAGAAAGCGGCCCACCAGCAGTGCGGAAAGGCCGTGGCGGTGGAACAGGTTGTGCGCCCGCTCATGATACTGCACGGGGAGATGCGCCAGCCAGCCTTGCACTATTCGCGTATTGCCCAGCCACTTGCCCTGAATATAACTCAGCCAGCAGCCGAGGCTGGCGGCGGTGGTCAGCAGCACGATGGTAAGCGGGAAATTCATGGCGTCTTTGGCAATCAATACGCCGACTAAAATTAATAAGCTGTCGCCAGGCAGGAAGGCGGCGGGCAGCAGGCCGTTTTCGAGGAAGATAATCAAAAATAAAACGGTATATAACGTCCAGACCAGCGAAGGGTTGGCCAGAGTTTCATAATCTTGTTGCCATAAGGCATCGATAAGCGAACTAATGATTTCCATGTACTTTTGCGAAACTCCATCGTTTTCAGTTAACCCGCCTGAATCGACTACGGAGCAAGCATGCTCAACGCGAGACTTTCAGACCGAGAAGTACGCCTTTCCCTGGCGCTGCATTCGGGGCAAAAAGCCCAAAACGCCGTGAGTATTGATACATGCAGTATAGGAATTGATACAAAAGGCCGATTGATCACTGGCAATCAAATGCATCTTAAGTGCAAAAAAAACGTTGTAACCTTTATTTTCCTTAGTCTTTATGCGGGTATTTTGGACGATTCCTCGCATTAAGCGCATTTTATCGCTCGGCGCTTAGGTAATAAAAGTCGTCTAACTGTAACAAAACAACCACCTTTGAGACAGGTAAATATACCTGCTTGAGCGCATTGGTTTAAGTTCGCAACGCCATACGGGGCGCGCTTTTACACTGACTGACACAACTCGACAATGGCTGACAGGTAGAGGCTTATTTTTCTGACAAATGGGTAGGATTATTCAGAAGAAATTGATGAAAGCAGGTCGAGAAATCGGCCTGCTATAAGAGGCACTATTTGTTGTTTAGCGGAGTAGGGACATTGAGAGGTGGTGAATCGAGATGCACCACCGGGTTTTCTGAGTACATATAGCGATCAACGTTGAATTCAAAGTCATCGCTGGTGGCGCGGAACAGCATCTGCTTGGTGTTTTCCAGATGTTGCCACATCGCCAGCTTGGCGGCGTGCGGGTCGCGGCGGATCAGCGCCTTCAAAATTTTGTCGTGATCTTCACACCAGCCTTCGATCGACTTCTCATCAATATGTTCGTGCAGCTTGCGCCAGTAAGGGTTCTGCCGACGCTGGCTCCACATCTTCTCGACGATGGTCGCCATGGCGCTATTTTGGGTGGATTGCGCCACCTGAATGTGAAATTTCAAATCCCATTCTGAATCGCGAAAACGGTCTTCAAGCCGCGCCTGCTCTTGGATCTCCATCAGCCGGATAATGTCCTGCTTGGTGACCTGAGTCGCTGCAAACTCCGCGATATTGCTTTCAATCAGCTGGCGCGCCTGAAGCAGCTCAAAGGGGCCTGCAGCGCCGAAATCAAGGCCGGTACCGCCGCTGCCCGCCACCACCAGATGCTTCTGTTGGTTGGACATTACGTGAATGCCCGAGCCTTTACGCACCTCCACGTAGCCTTCTACTTCGAGCATGATGATGGCTTCGCGCACCACGGTGCGGCTGACATTCATCTCTTCCGAAATCAGACGTTCGGCGGGCAATTTCTCACCGACCGGATAAACGCCACCCTCAATACGCTCCTTGAGCGTCGCGGCCAGTTGTTGATAAAGACGTCTGGTTTCAGTGGGTTCCATGATTTTACTCTTCATCGCTCTGATAAATTGAATTGCGCGGGTCTAGCGTTCAAAACTTGTTATACCAGTATACGGGGAAGTGCAGGGCGTTGCACCGTGCAACTCAAGTGAAAACCGGCATGCCTGATTCAAGACATGCCGGTTGGCGCGAAGTTTAGACTTTCGCGGGTTGCAACGGCTGCGGAACAGGCTCTACCGCCGAGCGATTTTGCAATACGGTCCAGATAACTATCGCGCCGAGCAGGTCAAATACCGACAGCGCGGCAAACAGCGGGCTGAAGCCCAGGGTGTCTGCCAGCGCGCCTACTACTAAGGCGAACAGCGTGCTGGCGGTCCACGCGGCCATGCCGGTTAAACCATTGGCGGTCGCCACTTCGTTACGGCCAAACACGTCAGAGGAGAGGGTGATCAGCGCGCCGGACAGCGACTGGTGAGCAAAGCCGCCGACGCACAACAGGGCGATGGCCGCATAAGGGCTGGCGAACAGGCCAATCATCCCCGGCCCAATCATCAGCAGCGCGCCCATGGTCACCACCAGTTTGCGCGAGACAATCAGGTTCACTTTGAAGTATTTCTGGAACAAAGGTGGCAGATAGCCCCCCACGATGCAGCCCAAATCGGCGAACAGCATCGGCATCCACGCAAACATCGCAATATGCTTGAGGTCGAAGCCATAGGCTTTAAACATAAACAGTGGGATCCACGCGTTAAAGGTCCCCCAGGCCGGTTCTGCCAGAAAACGCGGCAGCGCGATGCCCCAGAACTGGCGATTACGCAGGATTTGCCACGCCGACATCTTCTTGCTGTTGGAGGTTTGATGCTGGGCTTCCTGACCACCCAGAATGTATTCACGCTCAGGCTCACTCAGCTTCTTCTGGTCTTTCGGATGCTTATAGAACACCAGCCAGCACACCGCCCACACCAGACTCAGCACGCCGGTGATGACGAACGCCATCTGCCAGCTGTGCATCACAATTGCCCACACCACCAGTGGCGGCGCAATCATGCCGCCGATGGAAGAACCGACGTTGAAATAGCCTACCGCAATGGAGCGCTCTTTGGCGGGGAACCACTCGCTGCTGGCTTTTAGCCCCGCCGGGATCATCGCCGCTTCTGCCATGCCTACCGCGCCACGGGCGATAGCCAAGCCGCCCCAACTGCTGGCCAGCGCCGTCGCCATACAAAACAGCGCCCACATAACGGCAAACATGGCGTAACCCACTTTGGTGCCCATCACGTCCAGCACGTAGCCCGCCACGGGCTGCATGATGGTGTAACAGGCTGAATAGGCAGCAATAATATAAGAATATTGTTGAGTGGTGATATGCAGTTGATCTTGTAATGTCGGTGCCGCTACGGCGATGGCATTACGTGTTAAATACCCCAGAACAGTACCGACGGTCACCAGTGCGATCATGTACCAGCGTAACCCTTTAATCTTACCCATTTCGTTCTCTCCAACCCAATGTAGTCGGCGATGGCTCGATACGGCCACGGCGCGAATAGCTCCGCCTGACGGCGGGCCTCGGCTTTATTGCTTCTTGGTTTTTTCTTTTGCCCAGCTAACGGTTCGCTAAAAAATGCCCAAACAACGGTGCCGTCGAGGTGGCAGGATCTCGACGGCACATTTGTTCGGGCAAAATTACGATAACTTGTCATACAGATTTAAAATTTGAATGACATCACAAAACCACATTTGAATAGTGTGGATAATGTGCGCTGGCTATATAAATTGATAAAATCCTTAAATATCAGACATATTAAAGATTTTTTATTATTTCTCAGTCTATTGGCGAGCCGGGTTTAGCAAGAAATAGCGCTGGACGATAGCTTAAATTGGTGTGATAACTTTGCATCAAGAGAGATAACTCAAATTAACATCAAGGTGAGGAACCCCAAGATGGCGCAGTTTTTAACTGAAGATTTCCTGCTCGATACCGAAGTCGCACGTCGCCTGTACCACGACTATGCGAAAGATCAGCCGATTTTTGACTATCACTGTCACCTGCCGCCGGAACAGATTGCGCAGGACTATCAGTTTAAAAACCTCTACGACATCTGGCTGAAGGGGGATCACTACAAGTGGCGCGCCATGCGCACCAACGGCATGGCCGAGCGCCTGTGCACCGGCGACGCCAGCGACCGCGAGAAGTTTGATGCTTGGGCCGCCACCGTGCCTCACACCCTCGGTAACCCGCTCTATATCTGGACTCACCTTGAGCTGCGCCGCCCGTTCGGCATTATTGGCAAGCTGCTGTCGCCGAAAACTGCCGATGAAATTTGGGAGCGCGGCAATGAGCTGCTGGCACAGAAGAGCTTCAGCGCGCGCGGCATCATGAAGCAGATGAATGTGAAAATGGTCGGCACCACCGATGACCCGATTGACTCGCTGGAACACCATAAAATCGTCGCCGAAGATGGCAATTTTGACGTCAAAGTGCTGCCGAGCTGGCGGCCAGACAAGGCGTTCAACATTGATGCCGCCGGCTTCAACGATTACATCAAGCGCCTTGAACAGACCTCAGACACCTCAATTTCGCGTTTTAGCGATGTCTGCGACGCGCTGAAAAAACGCATGAATCACTTCGCGGCGCACGGCTGCAAAGTGTCTGACCACGCGCTGGACGTGGTGGTATATGCCGAAGCTGACCAAGCCACGCTGGACGGCATTCTTTCCCGTCGCCTGAGCGGCAGCCTGCCGAGCAAAGAAGAGAGCGCGCAGTTTAAAACCGGCGTGTTGCTGTTCCTCGCTTCTGAATACCAGCGCCGCAACTGGGTGCAGCAGTACCACATCGGCGCGCTGCGTAATAACAACACCCGCATGTTTGAACTGCTGGGTGCCGACGTCGGCTTTGACTCTATTAATGACCAGCCACTGGCCGAGCCGCTGTCAAAACTGCTGGGCGCGCAGGGCATGAACGGCGGCCTGCCGAAAACCATTCTTTACTGCCTGAACCCGCGTGATAACGAAGTGCTGGCGACCATGGCGGTGAATTTCCAAGGCGACGGCATTCCGGGCAAAGTGCAGTTCGGCTCCGCGTGGTGGTTTAACGACCAAAAAGACGGCATGCAGCGCCAGATGATCCAGCTCGCCAACATGGGGCTGCTCAGCCGCTTCGTCGGCATGCTGACCGACAGCCGCAGCTTCCTATCGTATACGCGCCATGAATACTTCCGCCGCATCCTATGCCAGATGATGGGGCGCTGGGTGGAAGAGGGCGAAGCGCCGAATGACATCGCGCTGCTCGGTAACATGGTGAAAAACATCTGTTTCGACAACGCCAAAAGCTATTTCGCGATTGAGCTTAACTGAGAGTGACGCACAGCATGACTGACACGGCGACTATGCAAAGCACCATAACTATTCACCCTGCTGATAATGTCGCCGTGGCACTGCGCGATCTCACCTGCGGAGAAATTACCAACACCGGCGCTGCTTTGCTGCAAGAGGTAGTGCGCGGCCACAAGTTTGCGCTACGCCCGATTGCCGCCGGAGAGCACATCATCAAATACGGCTTGCCGATTGGTCATGCGCTGGTGGACATCGCTGCCGGAGAACACATTCATTCGCAGAATGCCAAAACCAACCTCAGCGATCTCGACGCGTATCAGTATCAGCCGCAATTCGCCGCCGTGCCTGAACAAAAGGGCGATCGCGAGGTGCAGATTTACCGCCGCAAAAACGGGCAAGTCGGTATTCGCAACGAGCTGTGGCTGATCCCAACTGTCGGCTGCGTGAATGGCATCGCCAAGCAGATTCAGCAGCGTTTCCTCAAAGAAACTCAGCAGGCGGAAGGCATTGACGGGGTCTACCTGTTCACTCATCAGTTGGGCTGTTCGCAGCTCGGCGATGACCATATCAACACCCGCACTATGTTGCAGAACATGGTGCGCCACCCCAACGCGGGCGCGGTGCTGGTGGTTGGTTTAGGCTGTGAAAACAATCAGGTGGACGTGTTCCGCGAAACCTTAGGAGAGGTCGATGAAGCTCGCGTGCGCTTTATGGCGTTGCAGAAATTCGATGACGAAGTTGAGGCGGGCGTCGCACGTTTGCACGAGCTTTACGCCGTGATGCGCAGTGACCAACGCCAGCCGGGCAAGCTCAGCGAGCTGAAATTCGGCTTAGAGTGCGGCGGGTCTGACGGGCTGTCGGGCATCACCGCCAACCCGCTGCTCGGGCGTTTTTCGGATTACACCATTGCCAACGGTGGCACCACGGTGCTGACCGAAGTACCGGAAATGTTCGGCGCGGAGCGCATTCTGATGAGCCGCTGCCGTGACGAGGCGACTTTCGACAAAACCGTCAGCATGGTGAATGACTTCAAACAGTATTTCATTTCCCACAACCAGCCGATTTATGAAAACCCGTCGCCGGGCAACAAGGCGGGGGGCATCACTACCCTTGAGGAGAAGTCGCTGGGCTGTACGCAGAAAGCCGGGCATAGCCCGATTGTCGACGTGTTGAAGTATGGCGAACGCCTGACCGCGCACGGCCTGAACCTGCTGAGCGCGCCGGGCAATGACGCCGTCGCCACCAGCGCGCTGGCCGGGGCAGGCTGCCACATGGTGCTGTTCAGCACCGGGCGTGGCACGCCTTATGGCGGCTTTGTGCCGACGGTAAAACTGGCGACCAACAGCGAACTGGCGGCCAAAAAGCCGCACTGGATCGACTTCGACGCGGGGCAGCTGATCCACGGCGTAAGCATGGATCAGCTGCTGGACAGCTTTGTGGATCTGATTGTGAAGATTGCCAGCGGCCAGCAGACCAAGAACGAGCTGAATGATTTTCGCGAGTTGGCGATTTTCAAAAGCGGCGTGACGCTGTAAACGTCAGAGAGAACGTGAGAGAAGGATCGGCCAGCGCCGATCCTTTTTTGATCAATCCAGCTTCAGCGGCGGCAACTGGGCAAAGATGCTCAGCAAACCTTCCCCCCAGCCTTTACGGATCATGTCGAAATAGGGATGTTCCTCCGTGACGCGATACTGCTGCGCGGTGCTGAAACTGTCGGTCGGGTAGATCATCACGTCCAGCGGCAGGCCCACCGACAGATTACTGCGCAGGGTGGAATCCATCGAAATCAGCGCGCACTGCATGGCCTGCTCCAGCGGCGTGTTGTAAGTCAGCACGCGGTCGATAATCGGCTTACCGTACTTGCTTTCTCCCACCTGAAAATAGGGCGTGTCGTGGGTCGCTTCGATGAAATTACCTTGCGGGTAAATGTGGAACAGCCGCAGCCCTTCGCCCTTAATCTGCCCGCCTAACAGCAAGTTACAGCTGAAATCGGTCATGCCACCCTGATTCGCGCCGCTGTCGCGGGCGATCACCTCTCTCACGGTTTCTCCCAGCAGGCTGGCAGCGTCGTACATCGACTCCACGTTGAGCATATTCTCGCGATCCGGGTCCAGACAGCGGCGGTGCAGCAGGCTGATGATGCTCTGTGTGGTCGCCAAATTTCCGGCACTTTGGATAACCAGCATCCTCTCATCACTTTGATGAAAAACATGCAGTTTGCGGAAGGTGGAGATGTGGTCCACCCCGGCATTGGTGCGCGAATCTGAGACAAAAACCAGACCAGAGGACAAGCGCATGGCCACACAGTAAGTCATCGAAATCTACCTTTTCAGTAAGTCAGGGTCATTGGGGAATATCGAGCATTTGCACCGCCGCGACGGTATGCATATCTTCGCACCCTCCGCCTAACCGAACGCCACGCACCGGGCACGCATCAAGATAATCGATACCAATGGCGAGTTTCAAATGCTGATTCGGCTGGCAGGTATTGTTAGTCACGTCGAAGCTCTGCCAGTGTCCGTCGAGCCAGGCTTCGGCCCAGGCGTGCATCGCCACGTGGGTAGAATCCTCGGTGTAGAGATAGCCACTGACGTAGCGCGCCGGGATGCCCAAGCTGCGGCAGCAGGCGAGGAACACGTGGGTGTGGTCCTGACACACTCCCTGTTGGGCGGAAAACGCCTGCGAGGCGCTGTCTTTCACCGTGGTGGTGCCGGGGCTGTAAGGCATTTTCATCAACAGTTCGCCCATTAAGGCGCGCAGGCTTTCATGCTGGGCCTGCGGGCGATAATAGCGGCTGGCGAAGTCGCGGATCGCGCCGTCGGCCTGGGTCAGCGGGCTGGTGCGCAGGAACACCAGCGGCGATAAATGGCCGCAGTTGTCATCCTCGACGTTATCTTCGATTTCCACCACGCCGTTGGCTTCAATGGTGATCGCCTGATGCGGCTGGTCCAGCGTCAGTACGTGCAGCACGTTGCCATAGGCGTCCAGCGTGCGGGTGGCGAACTCCGGCAGGGTTAAATCCCACGACAAAATCTTCTGATGGCTGGAGTCTTGCGGGGTGAGGCGCAGATACTGAGTGCTGCGTTTCACCTGCTGCGCATAGGTGTAATGCGTCTGATGACTGACATTAAGCTTCATTATTGGGCCTCCAGATAAGTGTGGTGAATGCTTTCGGCGATGGCACTGGTTTGGCTCAGGAATTGCGCCAGCCACTCGCGCAGGCCCACCTTCAGAATGTCGTCCAGCGTGCTGAAACGCAGTTCGGCGTGCAGGGTGTGGACCAGGCGGCGCGGCAAGTTGCCGGTGCGGCCGCCAATCAGCTCCAGCTGTTCGGCCATGATCTCCACGCAGGCCAGCAGCGAGCGGGGCAGTTCGCGGCGCAGGATCAGCAGATCGGCGATGGTTTCGCGGCTGATTTGCTGCTTATAAAGAGTATGGAAAGCCTCGCGGGCGCTGACCGCGCGCAGCAGGGTGTCCATCCGGTAATACTCGCGCACCGGGTCTTCATCGGCATCGAGCAGCTGGTTTTTGGCGTCCAGCAGCCGCGCCGTGCTGTCGGCGCGCTCGAGCATGGTGCCAAGGCGGATAAAATAGAGCGCGTCGCTGCGCAGCAGAGTGCCAAACATAGCCCCCCGAAATAGGTGCGAACGCTCTTTAACCCAGTCGAAAAAGGCGTCTGCTCCGACCGACGCCACGCCTTGACGGCGGATCTGCTTCATCTCAATCCACGATGCGTTAATGCTCTCCCACACCTCCGACGACAGGCTGCCGCGCACCGCGTGGGCGTTGTTCCACGCCATCTGCATACAGCTGAAGATGCTGCTGTGGTTAAGGCTGTCCAGCGCGAAGAAGTTGAGCAGGTTGCCCATAGTGACCTGCGGATAATTGTCGCTGAACAGCTGCCGGGTGCCGGTGAGGGTCAGCGGCACCAGTAAATCGTTCTGCTCATCTTCCAGCTGGGATTTGTCGCGAATCGATATCATCGACAGCTTGTTGGTGACGTCGAGCAGGCGGGCAATGTTCTCGGCGCGCTCCAGATAGCGCGCCATCCAGTACAGCTCGCTGGCGGTTCTGCTTAGCATGCGTCATCCTCCGCAACCTGGCCGTTGACCGGCTCATCCTCTAACACCCAAGTATCTTTGGTCCCGCCTCCCTGCGACGAGTTGACCACCAGCGAACCTTCGGCCAGCGCCACGCGGGTTAAGCCGCCGGGTACCAGACGCACCTCTGCTCCGGTCAGCGCAAAGGGGCGCAGGTCGATATGGCGCGGGGCCAGCCCGTTGCCGACAAAGGTCGGGCAGGTGGAGAGCGCCAGCGTTTCCTGCGCGATGTAGTTCTGCGGGCGAGTTCTGAGCAGTTCGCGGAAACGTTCTATCTCGGCTTTGCTGGCCGTCGGCCCTATCAACATGCCGTAGCCGCCTGCGCCGTGAACCTCTTTCACCACCATTTTTTCCAGATTCGCCAGCACGAAGCTTAGGGCTTTTTCATCGCGGCACTGCCACGTCGGCACATTATTCAGGATCGGATCTTCCGCCAGATAGAAGCGGATCATCTCCGGCACATAAGGGTAGATGGACTTGTCGTCGGCGACGCCGGTGCCGATAGCGTTCGCCAGCACCACGCCCCCGGCGCGATAGACCGACAGCAGCCCCGGCACGCCGAGCATGGAGTCAGCGCGGAAGGCCAGCGGGTCGAGGAAGGCGTCATCAATGCGGCGGTAAATCACGTCGATTTTGCACGGGCCGGAGGTGGTACGCATAAAGACCGCGCCATCTTTGACAAACAAATCAACGCTTTCCACCAGCTCGACCCCCATCTGCTGGGCGAGGAAGCTGTGCTCGAAATAGGCGCTGTTGAAACGCCCCGGCGTCAGCACCACAACGGTTGGGTCATTGACCGGCGTGCTTTCACGCAGGGTTTGCAGCAGGTGGGAAGGGTAGCGCGACACCGGCGCGATGCGCTGCTCGGCGAACAGTTCAGGATAGAGCCGCATCATCATTTTGCGGTTTTCCATCATATAAGAGACGCCGGACGGCGTGCGCAGGTTGTCTTCCAGCACGTAATATTCGCCATCGCCGCCGCGCACCATGTCGGTTCCGGCGATGTGCGCATAGGTGTTGCGATGCAGATCTACCCCCTGCATGCAGGGCTGATACTGCTCGTTAGCGAGCACCTGCTCGGCAGGCACGATGCCCGCCTTAAGGATCTTCTGGTCATGATAGATGTCATGTAGAAAAGCATTAAGTGCCTGAACGCGCTGGCGAATGCCGAGATCTAACATCTTCCATTCATTGGCCGGAATGATGCGCGGCACGCTGTCGAACGGAATCAGCCGCTCCGCGCCGTCATCTTCGCCATAAACATTAAAGGTAATCCCCACCCGGTGAAACAGCAGCGCGGCTTCCTCCTTCTTGCGCTGTACGGCCTGTTGATCTGCCTGCTGTAACCATTGCCAGTAAGCTTGATAGTGGTCGCGGTGTTGCCCCTGCGCCATTAGCATTTCATCAAAAAAGGGTGAATCAGAAAGCTCGATATTAATCATGTTCACCTCACTGACAGGACGGGCTGCTTCATTGTTTTTCAATACGCATTAGTGATCAGGCATAAACCATGCCAGCGTGCATAAACCGCAGAAAACTCAGTAGAAAGAGGCTATTTCGCGCTATTTCAGTGCGCCAGATAAGGCGGCTGCCTAAATACAGGGCAGAAAATGGGCAGATGTCTTAAGTATGGTCGGTGATGAGGCAATAACAATGTGGCGGGAAGTGGGGCAGAAAAAAGGCATAAAAAAGCCAGCCCGCAGGCTGGCTATTGCACCGCGCTCGGTTCGAATTAACGACGAACGGCGATGGCTTCGATTTCGATTTTCACATCTTTCGGCAGACGAGCCACTTCAACACAAGAACGAGCCGGGAATGGCGCGTTGTGCTCGGTGAAGAAAGCTTCGTAAGTGGCGTTAACCGTGGCGAAGTCATTCAGATCTTTAACGAAAACAGTGGTTTTCACGATGTCTGAGACTTTCAGGCCAGCGGCTTCCACGATCGCCTGAACGTTGACCAGAGACTGACGTGCCTGAGCGGCGATGTCATCGGCAACTGCACCGGTTTTTGGATCAACCGGGATCTGGCCGGAAGTGATGATCATGCTGCCCAGATCAACGCCCTGAACGTAAGGACCGATAGCTGCTGGTGCATTTTCAGTGCTAATTTCGCGGGACATAGTGTCTCCTGATTTAAGTGATAAGGAAGGATAGCTTGCCGACAGTATAAAGGGCGCAGATGAAAAGTCATTACGCCCGATCAGGTCACGGCTTATTCATCGCTGCTCATCACCACCTGATGCTCGAACTCTTTCTCGCAATATTTGCATTGCAGGTGCACTTCGCTCTGGCGCTGCTTGACGCTAAAGCTCGAGGCCACCGGCTCAGAGCGGCTGATGCAGTTGCTGTTCGGGCAGTGCAGCACGCCGTCGATACGGTCCGGCAGGCTGGGGGTCAGCTTCTTCACCACTTCGTAATCGTCGATGCGGTTCACCGTGGCTTTCGGTGCGTAAACCGCGAGCTGGTTGACCTGCTGCTCGGTCAGGAAGGTGTTTTCGATTTTAATAATGTCTTTGCGGCCCAGCTCGTTCGACGGCAGATTCAGGCCGATGGTGATGCGCTGGTCGGTTTCAGTCAGCTTAAACAGCGACAGCAGCTTGAAGCCTACCTGAGCCGGAATATGGTCGATTACGGTGCCGCATTTGATGGCTTCAACCTGAAGTTTATTATCGTGAGTCATGTTTTTATCTCCTCAAGTTTAGTGGGCTGTGTCGGCGTTAAGAACCAGTGCCAGTAAGGCCTGGCGGGCATAAATGCCGTTACCGGCTTGCTGGAAGTACCAGGCGTAAGGGGTTTTATCGACGTCGGTGGTGATCTCGTCGATGCGCGGCAGCGGGTGCAGTACTTTCAGGTGCGGCTGGGCATTCACCAGGTCATTGGCGCGCAGGATGAACTGGGCTTTGACGTTGGCGTACTCGGACGGGTCCAGACGCTCTTTCTGCACGCGCGTCATGTAGAGAATATCCAGCTCCGGCACCACTTCGTCGATGCTCTGATGCAGGCTGTACTCAATGCCTTTCTCTTCCAGCAGGGAGAGAATATAGCCCGGCATCGCCAGCGCGTCCGGCGCGATAAAGTAGAAACGGTTGCCTTTGAATTTCGCCAGCGCCTGCGCCAGTGAGTGGACGGTGCGGCCATATTTCAGGTCGCCGACCATGGCGATCTTGATATTGTCCAGACGGCCCTGCGTTTCGCGAATGGTGAACAGGTCGAGCAGGGTCTGCGTCGGGTGCTGGTTGGCACCGTCGCCGGCGTTGAGGATGGGAATGCCGCCGGAGAATTCAGTGGCTAAGCGCGCCGCGCCTTCCTGCGGGTGGCGCATGACGATGGCGTCCACGTAGGTGCCAATCACCGAAATGGTGTCGGCCAGCGTTTCGCCTTTCTTGCCAAGCGAGGTGTTGGAGCCGTCGGCAAAGCCAACCACCGAAGCCCCCAGACGATGGATTGAGGTTTCGAAGGATAAGCGCGTGCGGGTCGAGGCTTCGAAGAAGCAGCTGGCAATCACTTTATGCTTCAACAGTTCGGGCTGTGGATTGGCTTTCAGGCTGGCCGCGGTGTCGAGCACCAGTTCTAACTCTTCACGACTGAGATCGTTGATCGAGATGATGTGTTTTTGGTACAGCGGATTAGCCATGACGTATTTCCTCAGCAGTTAGGGTTCTTAACCTCAAATTCTGGACAAAAAAAAGCCCCTTCAATGAGGGGCTTTCAATAATTCAGCAATGCAACGGAAGAACAACGGCAGCGGGCTGCCTTCAGGTACGGCGTGTTGAGCATGTTTTTTAACATCACAAACCTGACAATTGTTCATGGGTTCTCCCGGCAAATTGTGGCGCATTATACGCGCAGATTTTCGTGCTGCAAGCGAAAATCGGCCTGAATCGATTCTAAAAGCAAACGATTGGCAGCCCACTTACCGTTTGAAGATTTTCATTCTCCAGCGACGCATGCGGCCCAGACGCTCCGGCGCCTTCAGCTTATGCTTGATCCACACCACCTGCCACGGCTGGAGGCGGGTTTGGCCGTCAAACGGCACATCGGCAATCAAGTCCTTGCCTTCAATCGCCAGTTTCACCACCTGCGTTTGGTTGCTTATATTGAACACGCAGGTGATTTTGTCTTCCGTCAGCGGGTCATAGCGCTCCATCGCAAACAGCGATTTGCCCATATCGAATACCCGCTGCCCGGCCTGTGGCGAGAAGGCCGGATGGGCGCGACGATGCTTAATAAGATTACTCAGCCCGTAAAATACTCTCGCGCTTAGGCTGTCAGTTTTTTCCAGCCCGGCCTCGACGTCGTCTAGCTTGAGCTTCTTGCGGTTAATGCGGCGATTCAGCCCCGACTGGTGCATACCCTCGAGGTCATTTTCGCTGCCCAGCAGGCTGTGAATATAGATGGCCGGCACGCCGATGAAGGAGAGCAGCAGGGCCTGCGCCGCGAGGAATTTCCGCGCTTTGGTGTCGACGTCGTCATCCGGCTCGGTCAGGGCGCTGAGGAAGTTGATGTTCAACTCGTAGGGCGAATGGGTGCCGTCGCCATTGTCCTTGTAGGAGACGCGCCCCTCTTTGCGCAAGGTTTCTTGCGCCATGTATTTGCGCTCGTCGTCGCTGAGGAAGGTTTCCGTCGGGCGTAGCCCAATGCCGTCGTGGCTGGCTAAAAAGTTGAAATAGGTGGTTTCCGGGTAACGCGCCTCGGCGTTGAGGCTTTGCGCCCACTGGGTCAGCGTGGTGGTGTCCTGACGCAGAAAGGCGTGCAGCGTCAGCGGCGGCAGTGGGAACTGATACACCATGTGGGCTTCGTCGCCCTCGCCAAAGTAACTGATGTTCTCGTGATGCGGCACGTTGGTTTCGGTGATGAGCCGCGTGCCGGGGATCACTTCATCCAGAATGGTGCGCCACACTTTGATGATGTTGTGCGCCTGCGGCATATGGATACAGCGAGTGCCGACCTCTTTCCAAATGTAGCCAATGGCGTCGAGGCGAATCGACTGCCCGCCGCTGGCGGCGTATTGCAGCAGCACGTCGATACTTTCCAGCAGCACCTGCGGGTTTTTGAAATTGATATCGACCTGATCCTCGCTGAAGGTGGTCCACAGATACAGCTCGGTGCCGTCGGCTTTGATGAACGGCGTCAGCAGCGGCAGGGCGCGGGGGCGCACCACGCGGCTGTAATCCAGCTCCGGGTTGGAGTCGATAAAGTAATCTTTGTAGTAAGGATCGTCGTGCAGATAGCCCTTCATCCAGTCGCTGGATCGCGAGATGTGGTTGATCACGCAGTCGAACATCAGGTTGAAGTGGGAAGAGAGCTGGTGGATGTCCTGCCAACCACCCAAATTTTCGTCAATCCGGCGATAGTCGATGACGCTGAAACCATCGTCCGAACTGTAGGGGTACATCGGTAAGATGTGGATATCGCTGATGATTTCGCGCAGATACTTGTCGGCAAAATGGTTCAGGGTCGCCAGCGGTTTCTGCTCGCCGTGGCTGATATTGTCGCCATAGGTGATGAGGTAAATGTTGGTGCCATCAACCCAATCCTGAGTGCGGTGTTTGCCGTAATTCCATTTTTCTGCCAGTTGCAGGATCTGTTTCAGTAAATCGGCAATGTGTTCTCTGGGATAGATCCGGCTCAGTAAACTTTCCAGTCGCAGGACATATTCCAAATTGACTGATTTCATATCGTTTCCCTTTTCTTTATCACTCCAAAAGATGGCAAAAGAAGCGGCGCATAATGAAAAGGTTAGTTGAAAACGGGGCGTTCAGGCGGGGATTAGCCGTGAAAAACTGCAATGTTGTGTAAAAGGGTATGTGCGAAGCTGGAGGAAATAACCTGACGCGCGAGGATTGTCGCGTCAGGCAGAAGGCGAATCAGAGTGAACCAAGAGTGGCGACCATCACTGCTTTGATGGTGTGCAGGCGGTTTTCAGCCTGATCAAAGACCACGCTGTGCGCCGACTCGAACACTTCGTCGGTCACTTCCATCCCGCCGTGCAGGTTGTACTCTTCCGCCATCTGGCGGCCGAGGGTAGTCTGGTCGTCATGGAAGGCGGGCAGGCAGTGAAGGAATTTCACCTGCGGGTTGCCGGTCAGGGCCAGCATGGCGCTGTTCACCTGATAGTCACTCAGCAGGCTAATGCGTTGTTTCCACGTCTCTTTTGGCTCACCCATTGATACCCAAACGTCGGTATAGAGGAAATCCGCGCCTTTCACGCCCGCCGCAATGTCTTCGGTTAGAGTGATGTTGCCGCCGTTTTCCTGCGCCAGCTTCTTACAGGTTTCCACCAGCTCGGCTTCAGGCCAGCAGGCGGTCGGCGCGACCAGACGGAGGTCCAAACCGCAGAGCGCGGCGGCTTCCAGCAGGGTATTACCCATGTTGTTGCGCGCGTCGCCCAGATAGGCCAGCGTCATTTGTGACAGAGATTTGCCCGGCAGATGCTCTTGCATGGTCAGCAGGTCGGCCAGCAGCTGAGTCGGGTGAAATTCCGTCGTCAGGCCATTCCACACCGGCACGCCGGAGAACTCCGCCAGCGTCTCAACTTTATCCTGACCAAAACCGCGATATTGAATACCGTCATACATTCTGCCCAGCACGCGGGCGGTGTCTTTCATTGACTCTTTGTGACCAATTTGGCTGCCACTTGGGCCGAGGTAGGTGACGTTAGCACCCTGATCATAGGCGGCAACTTCGAAAGAGCATCGGGTGCGGGTTGAGTCTTTTTCGAAGATGAGCGCGATGTTTTTCCCTTGCAGATGGGCTTTTTCGCTGCCGTTTTTCTTAGCGGCTTTCAGCTCGGCGGAGAGCTGGAGAAGGGATGAAATCTCCGACGGGGTAAAATCCAGTAACCTGAGAAAATGACATTTACTCAACAGACTCATGGTGTTCCTCTCCAATGCCTTTGCATTCTTTAGTGAATTAAAATTCAATTTATATGTATGAATATGCAATTACAACCCCGTCGTTAAAACTTTATAGTGGAGGCTGGCCCCGCGCTGTGTGAAAATGGTCTAGAGAAACGTCACATTGATTGAGGACAGAGGCATGGCAAATCGTGAATTGCTAGAAGAACAGAGTGAAGAGACCCGCTTAATCATCGAAGAGCTGCTGGATGATGGCAGCGATCCAGACGCGCTTTACACCATCGAACATCACTTATCTTCTGATAAGTTTGAAGATTTGGAGAAAGCCGCGGTTGCCGCTTTCAAACTGGGTTATGAAGTTAATGACGCAGAAGAGTTGGAATTAGAAGACGGTTCAACCGTGATGTGCTGTGACGTGATCAGCGAAATTGCGCTGAACGCCGAACTGATTGATAAACAGGTTGAGCAGTTGATGGACCTGGCCGAAGCCCACGGCGTTGATTACGACGGTTGGGGCACTTACTTCGAAGGCGACGACGAAGATGAGGACGGCGAAGAAGGTGATGAAGAAGATTTGGTTGATGAAGATGATGACGGTAAGCGTCATTAATAACTAACTCTATCAGTAAGATAGGGTTTTGATCCTCCCCTTGAACTAAGGGGAGGATAAGCCCAGCTTGCAATTCCGTGCTTTAAATCATTCCGCGCTTTAAATCTCGTTATTACGCACTAACTCCGCAACCAGATCGTTTACGCCGTCACTCATATTTTTAAACTTGGTTAACTCGCTGCGCGTCACTACCACGAACACGCCTACGCCGCGCTGAGGCACCATCGCCACATAAGTAATAAAGCCACCGCCACCGCCGGTTTTCTGAATAATGCGCGGTAACAGTGGCGTCGGCGCCATCGTCACCCAACCCATACCCAAAGAGTCGGCCATGCCCGGCACGTCCATGCCTTTTAGCGATACCAAATCAGTACGCTTAAAGTACATCTTCTGCGCCATTTCGGCGGTCAGGCTTGGCTTGCCGAGTGGGGAAGGCAGGAACTGGCGCATCCAACGCGCCATGTCGGCCGGGGTCGAGTAAATCCCGCCGCTGCCCGCCGCCGCCGTGGTATTCAGGCACGGGCTTGGGCGCAGGCCGGACATCAGGCGAGCACACTGGCTGGCGTTTGGCGTCAGCGTGGTGTCGACCATGCCCAGCGGCTGGGTTATCTGTTCGCGCAGCAGCTGGGTGTAAGGTTTGCGCGCCGCGTTGGATAAGGCATCCGCCAGCAGGTCAAAGGCTAAGTTGGAGTAAGCCGCACGCGCGCCCGGAGGCGTGGTCATTTTGGCGACTCGCAGCCACGCCCAGCGATCGGCCTTGGTCGGCCAAGTGAACACCGGGCGATTTGGCGCGCCGCCCGGCTGCTCACGCGGCAGGCCGCTGGTGTGAGTGGCGAGATTAAGCAAGGTGATTGGCGTGGAGCCGCTATAGGAAGGCACCGCGCTGCCGCCGGAATATTTGCGCAGCGGGTCGTTAATCTTGACGGTGCCCTGCTGCGACAGCTTCACCAGCACTTCGCTGGTCATCAGCTTGGTCAGCGAGGCAATTCGAATCACGGAATCTTCGCGTGGACGAATGTCTGAGCCGGGGCGGGTTTCGCCAAAGCTGCGGAAAACTTGTTGGTTATTATCGACAACCACCAGCGCCATTCCCATCGCGCCGCTGCCGTAGAAGATATGTTCGGCATAGTCATCAACAACTTGAGAAGCCAATCGGGCGTTTTTCGCCTGGCTCAACAGCGGCGTGCTGGCAAAGGCCAGAGCCAAAAGTGAGAGAGAAATTTTTTTCAGCAAACCGGTATCCATCAACTAGGCAGAGTATTCATTCGGAATTTGTATACTAATGCGAACTTTCTGAAACGGCATGGGAAAAAAGCGCCCAATTGGCAAAATGTTGTAAGAAATCTCCTTTATCTGGTTATTCCGGTTGCGGCACGTGTTTTTCGCGCACCAGTAGCATGGCACCAATTCCCACCAGCGTGATGATCGCCGCGAAGTAGAAACCGGCGTTGAGTGAGCCCGTGCGGTCGGCGATAAAGCCGGTCACGTAAGGGGCAAAAATCGATGCCGCCATGCCAAAGAAGTTATACAGGCTGAAGGCGGTGCCGAGGGCTTTCTTCGGCGCGTTATCTGCCACCAGCGCCACCAGAATCGGGTTCAGGCTGATTTTGCCGATAAAGCCATACAGCACCAGCACGACAATCAGCATGGTTTCCGAGGTCGAATAGACAATGCCGAACAGCGCCAGCAGCGAGAGCGGCAGCATGCACAGCACCACCGGCTTTCTGCGTCCCAGCTTGTCCGAGGCGTAGCTGAAAATCAGCGTCCCGAGAATCGAAATCCACGGCACAATCGACGCAATATTACTGGCGCGCGCCATGTCCATTCCGCGCTCCTGCTGCAAGTAGTAAGGCAGCCAAGAGATGATCACGAAGAAGCCGTAAATCGAGCAGAAAATGGTGATGTAAGCGAGGATCAGGTTGCGATTTTTCAGCAAATCCATAAAGCGGAACGGCGGCTCTTGGTCGGCGGCCTGTACCGCAGCGGGCGCGGCAACCGGCGGGCGTTTATGGATAACAAACAGCATCAACAGCGCGACCACCAGCACCGGCAAGGCGATGATCACAAAGGGCAATTTCCAGCCAGTATGGAAATGATTCACCGACACGCTAGACAGCTGATAGCCCAGCGCAATACCAAAGGACATGCCGCTGCCAATTACCGCGCTGCCCAGCGTCAGCCACTTCTTCGGAATGGCTTCCGAAGAGAGCGCGTACTGCGGGCCGTAATAGACCCCTTGCGCCGCGCCGGTCAGCATCCACAGCAGGATAAAGCCTAAGAACCCCGGTGAAATGCTGATAGAAGCAATAAAAACGGCGAACAGCATAAAGCCGGTGACTAAGACTTTTTTGTGGCCCAGCCGGTCGCCGAGCAATCCGGCGGGAACCTGTAGCAGGGTGTAGGCCAAGAAGAACAGGCTACTGATGATGCCCAGCTCGGCCTGATTCAGCCCGTATTCGTCCTGAATCATCGGCATTAGCGGGCTGAGAACCGAGCGTCCGGCGTAGATAACCACCCAGCCGAAGAAGAAGATAATCACCAACTGGATCCAGTAGGGGAACCGGCTGGCGTGCGCGTTTTTTTCCATGATGTGTGCCTCAAAAGTTCAAATGCTTCAACGTTGAAAGGCCGGTGAGAAATCGCTCTCCGCCGGCCTGATTTTTGCGGCTGTAACCAGCCTGCTTCAGTGTTTAGGGGGATCAGCGAGCGGGGTGGATCAGGGTTCCCGCGCTGCCGTTCAACACGGCATCAATGTCTTTGAGCGCGCCAATGTGCGCCTCTTTACCTGAGCGTTCGACAAAGCGGCTCACCGCCATGATCTTCGGCCCCATTGAGCCGTCCGGCACCGCCAGCGGAGCCAATTGCTGCGGCGTGGCGCTGCGAATGGCCTGCTGGCTTGGCGTGCCCCAGCCGGTATACACCGCGTCGGCGTCGGTCAAGATGACCAGATGGTCAGCATCCAGCGCTTCGGCCAGCAGCGCCGCGGCGAGATCTTTATCAATCACTGCCTCAACGCCCTGTAACCCCTGCTCGGTCGCCACCATCGGAATGCCGCCGCCGCCGCTGCAAATCACCACCTGATTTTTCGCCAGCAGCGCGTGAACGGCTTCTATGTCCAAGATCTGCTTAGGCTCAGGGGAAGGCACCACGCGGCGCAGATGCTCGCCGTCCATCTTCATGGTCCAGCCATACTGCTGGCGCAGGTGCGTCTCTTCCTTCGGCGCATAGACCGGGCCGATAAACTTGGTTGGCTGCTGGAAAGCTTCATCGTCACCGTCCACCAGAATGCGGGTCATCAGGGTGGAAACCGCCTGCTGGGGGTGAGACGCGGAGAGCTTTTGCGCCAGCATGTAGCCAATCATCCCTTGGGTTTCCGCCACCAGAATGTCCAGCGGATAGGGCGGCACGTCACGATAATTTAGGTTCTGTAAGGCCAGCAGCCCGACCTGCGGCCCATTGCCGTGGACAATGGCAATGCGGTATTTCTTGGCTAGCTCGCCAATCGCATCGGCAATCAGCGCAATGCTCTTATATTGATTTTCAGCAGAAAGCACCGCGCCGCGTTGCAACAGGGCATTCCCGCCTAAAGCGATAACCAAAGTTTCCATGTTCAGTTCCCTAGTGTGTTAAATCACAAGTAAAAACCACGCTTTCAGCAGGCCGCTAAGTGCGGCGAGGTGCTGACTGAGTGAAGTTGATTAATAGTTTGCGCCGCCAGCCAGATGCCCAGCAGCGCGTCCGCGCCCGAGTAGTGGCCGACATTCAGCAGGTCGCGCACGGCGGGGAGTAAGGTCTGTGGAGCCAATAGCCCGTGGGCGATAGCCAGCAGCGGCGAGGAGAAAATCCCCCGTGCCGCGTAGGCCAGATAGTGATGACTTACTAACGTGGTCAGCCCGGCCAGTGGCTTGCTGTGCGCAAAAAAAGGTGACAGCTGGCTGGGAGTAACGCGGCTGTCGCAGTAGGCGACCAGCAGCATGCCGACCAGCGTGTCGTCGTTGCTTGGCGTGAGGCCTGGCCCCTTGCCGATAAACGCCGTCCAGTCCACTTCGCCGCCCAGCAGCCAGTCCGCAAATTGGCGCTGCATTTGCTGTAATTCGCCGACGGCGGGTAAAGCCACTAGCGCGTCTAACCCGCCAAACAGGCCGGTTTGCGCTGGCGAACAGCGTAGGGTTTGACGCAATGTTTGCGTGATCACCAGCCCCGGCTGGCCTAAAGTTAAGCCGCGCTGCGGGCCGATATTTTTCACCCGCAGGCCATCAATCAATAAGCCTTCGGCATCAAAATGGAGCTGTTCGGCCCCTTGCAGCTGGTCGGCAATCAGGTCGAAATCCGTTTCATCCACCACCCATCCCATCGGGCTGAGGCCGTGCCCGCTGCGGTGCAGCGTCAGCAATTGATGGCGCGGAGTAAGAAAGTTCATCGCGTTGTTAAACAAGCCCGCACGGCGCAACGGACCATAGTCGCAGGTGGCGTGAGCGCTGGAGGAGAGAACAATGCAAACCATGGTGGCTCCTGATTGCCCGACGGTTCCGCCGGGCAAAGTGGCGTGAAGGGTTACGCGCTGATACCAAGCTTCTCGGCTAAGGCTTCAATGGCTTTTTCGAAGCAGGCGAGCGGTGGGCGAACTGTCCCCGCGCCAATCTGACCGACGCCCGGCGAGCGGTGTGCTATCCCGGTGTTGATCAGCGGCGTAATGCCGGTTTCCACCACGCGGCGAGCGTCCAGACCTAAACAAGCGCCTTGGAAGTCCCACGTCGGGATTTGCAGCATCATGTTGCGTTCGAGGAAGATCTCCGCCATCTCTTCGGAGACGTCCAGCGCCGCGCCCATGCCGCCCGCCGCGCCAACAAAGCGCGTCACGCCCGGCGCTGCGACCATGGCCGCACCGCCGATACCAAAGGTTTCAGTGATAGCGCTGTCGCCGATGTCAGGGTTGGCGTCGGCTTGGCTGTAGCCTGAGAAGAACAGGCCTTCCGGCGTGTTAACCGGCGCAGTGAACCACTGGTCGCCCATGCCACTGATTTTGATACCAAAATCTTTGCCGTTGCGGGTCATGGCGGTGACGATGGTGCCTTGTTTGATTTCGGCCCCGGCATCCATGGCGGCTTTGCAGTAGGCCATCGCCAGGTTGAGGAAGAACTGATCGGTAATGGCAAGGAAGGAGAGCACGCTGGTCAGCTCGCTTTGCGGGCGATCCAACTGGGCGATTTTTGGAGCCAGCTGGCGCATTAACAGCGCGGAGGCGGCGATATTACGCTGGTGGAATTCATCCCCCATGGTGATAGCCTGCGCCATCACGGCGGTCAGGTCGATGCCGCCATCAATGTGGCTTAGAACCTCTTTCAGCACCGGAGCCAAGGTGTCGCGCATCCAGCGCAGGCGCTCCTGCACGTCAGGGCCGTACGCGCCGAAACGCATCACTTTACCAATCCCTTCATTCATATTGCAGAACGCCAGATTGCCGTGAGTGTGGTTTTCCACTACCAGCATCGGCATATGGGCTGAAGTGATGCCGCCCATCGGGCCAACGGCGCGCACGCTGTGGCACGGAATAAATTCAATTTCGCCGTTTTCCAGCAGGGCCAGCGCCTGCTGTTCATTTTCGGCCCAGCCTTCAAACAGGCAGCAACCAATACAGGCGCCGCGCACCGGGCCGCTCATGTCTTGCCAGACCACCGGCGGACCGGCGTGCAGTAGCTTGCGACCTTGCTGTAATACCGGCACCACTTCCTGCGCCGGTTTGACGTCACACCAGTGTGGACGGGCTTCGCGGATCCGCGCAATTACGGCTGCATTGGCTTCATTAATAGTTGTAGTCATGTGATCCCTCAGTGCAATTTTTTCAGAATGGCGGCTAAACGCTGATTTCCACCCGCGACCGGTGCCCATTGGTAATGCACCACGGGAACCTGATTGGTTTGTAAATCAGTGGCGAAACTGCGCAGACCGGCGTTGATAACAGAGACGCCATCCAGCAAGTGGTAAGGCGTCAATGGCCCGGTTTCGGTCGGCGGACTGATTAGTTGATGAGCCAGCAGTACGGCTTCCGGCAGGGTGTTCATCACCACGATGCCCGCGGCGGTGAGCGTGTCGATTTGCCGACTGCGCTGTTGTGGGTCCTGCTCGGTGCCGGTGACGGTAGCGATCACCACCAGCGGGTGAGCCGGGTCGCGATGCTGTTTGAGTGCGTGAACCGTGTCGGCCAGCGAGGTTGCCGGGTCAGCCTGCGCGCCAAAGCCAATCACCACGTCAATCAGCAGCACGCCGGTTTCAAGCTGATTAGCTAACTGGGCGATGGTCTGGTTGCGGGTCGACGGGTCAATCATCGGGTGGGGTTTGCCTTGGGTGTAGAAGTCATCACCCATATCAATGATTCGATGGCCCTCGGCGTCGAGCATGCTGCCGTGGTGGTGCTGGCTGTCCGGCGCGACCTGCAAATGCTCGGCCAGCAGCATGGCAACTTCAGCGGCCAAGGTGCCTCCGGCGTAATATCCGGCGATTTTCTTGCCATGCACGGCGGGCAGGGAAGCTATCTGCTGCTGGACATTCGCCAATGTGGCGGCGAGGCGGGCGGCTTCGTCCAGCGTGCTGGCGAGCCACACGTTGCCCACACGCGGGCTGGCCGGTTTGGTGCCGAGGAACAGCGCCACAATCGGCTTATTGATGCCCTGCATTTCATCCATTACGCGCTGGCGCACGGCTTCTGCCGGAGGCTTAGAGACGAAGGCGATGACCTGCGTTTTGCTGTCATTAGCCAGCATCGCCAGCGCCGTCAGGGCGCTGATGCCGCCGACTTCAGCCGAGAGGTCGCGCCCGCCGAGGCCAATGGCGTGGGAGACGCCCTGGCCCGCCAGCGTAATTTGCGATGTCAGCTCCTGAATGCCGGTGCCTGACGCGCCGATAATGCCGATGACGCCTTTGGGCGCAACGTTGGCAAAGGCCAAAGGACCTCCGGCGATATTGGCGGTGCCGCAGTCCGGCCCCATCACAATCAGCTTTTTGCTGCTGGCTTTCTTCTTCAGCGCAATCTCCTGTTCCAGCGAGACGTTGTCGGAAAACATCATCACGTTGCAGTCGTTGTCGAGCGCCTGATCTGCCAGACCGGCGGCGTATTCACCGGCAATAGAGATCAGCAGCAGATTGGCGTCCGGCGCTTTTTGGCGAGCCGTCTGCCAGCTGCGGGCGACTGGCAGGCGTTTGCCCCCTTGCTGCCCTTGCGCAATGGCTTTGAGCGCCTCTTCCAGCGCGTCGCTGATGAACTGGGTGATCTCTGGGTCTTGGCTGTCGGCCTTAATAGCGACACAAATATCGTTTGGCGTGGCGTCGTTGAACTGGGCGTGCCAAAAGCCGGTGGCTTCCAGCAGAGATTTGTTGGCAGGGGTGCCCATCATCACCGAAATTTCGTCTACCTGTGGAAATTCGCTGAGCTTTCGGGAGATCAACATCAGGCTTACCGAGTCCTGAAAACTCCCTTTCTTAATAAAAGCGTGGACCATGACTGTTTCCTTTTGCTTTTTTTCTCATGCTTAGTGAGAAGCGGTTCGTGAAAAGCCTGATAAAGAATTTCAATTTAAAATTTCCCTTAATGGCTGGCTGGAAATTACAAATATCTGGGGTGTCACAAGGAGAGGTGAGTCACACTTCGCGGATTGTTAGAAATATTCATGGCAAAGAGAAGACTTTATTAAAATCGCTCAATCAATGCCGACAGGCTTTATCAAAATAATTTTTATAATTCGACGGTGAGTGAATGAAATTTTAATTTAATAGTTTAAAAACGTCGCCGATCACATTTTTAAAGTCTGAGGGTTATAGATTGTGACCATAAATAAGTTCTATCAGTGGTTAGCAAAAAGGATTATCTATGAAAGTCACCCGGGAACAGCTCCACACTTTAATTAGCAATAAGATCAACAAGGCGGGACTGCCAAGAGAACAGGCCAATATCGTGGCGGATGTTCTGGTCCATGCCGATGCAAGGGGCGTACATTCTCACGGTGCCGTTCGGGTGGAATACTACTCGGAACGTATCAGCAAAGGCGGGACTAACAACAACCCGGATTTTAGATTTGAGAAAACCGGACCTTGCAGCGGCGTGTTTGACGGCGATAACGGCGCGGGGCACGTGGCGGCCAAAATTGCCATGGAGCACGCGATAGACATCGCCAAAGACAACGGCGTGGCGGTGGTGGGCATCCGCCGCATTGGCCACAGCGGCGCGCTCTCTTATTTCGTACAACAGGCGGCTAAACAAGGGCTTATCGGGATTTCACTCTGCCAATCCGACCCAATGGTCGTGCCCTACGGCGGCGCGGAAGTCTATTACGGTACCAACCCAATAGCCTTTGCCGCACCGGGCGAAGATGGCCATATGATCACCTTCGACATGGCAACCACGGTGCAGGCGTGGGGCAAAGTGCTGGATGCCCGCTCGCGCAATGCCAAAATCCCTGACACCTGGGCCGTGGATTCCAACGGCGAACACACCACCGATCCTTTCGCCGTCAGCGGTCTGCTGCCGATTGCCGGGCCGAAAGGCTATGGCCTGATGCTGATGGTGGACGTGCTGGCGGGCATCCTGCTTGGTCTGCCGTTTGGCCGCAACGTCAGTTCCATGTATCACGACCTGACCGAAGGCCGTAACCTCGGCCAGCTACATATCGTTATCGATCCTGCCGCTTTTACTAATATCGACAGCTTCCGCAAAAATATTAATCAGGTGATGAGTGACCTCAATGGCATTAAACCTGCGCCGGGCGTGAGTCAGGTAATGTATCCGGGGCAAAATAGCGAAAACAATGAGCGTAATAGTGAAATCAATGGCATCGAAATTGTTGATGAAATTTACGATTACCTCATCTCCGATGAAATCTATTTGCGTTCTTACGACCACAAAGATCCGTTCGCCAGTTAATTAATGGATTTTTTATATTAATAAGACAGTGAAATAACTCACTTGAATCAATAAGTGCTTTTTGCGCGGATTATTGGCCAATAACCTGCCAGTAATTCGCGGTTCTATTTCTACCTCCTCGTGATTAATGACCTTCAATATGGAAATTAAATAAGGACCGGAATATGCAAAACTTCCCTCGCCAGATACAAGAAATCT
Source organism: Ewingella sp. CoE-038-23 (assembly GCF_040419245.1). Lineage (NCBI taxonomy): Bacteria > Pseudomonadati > Pseudomonadota > Gammaproteobacteria > Enterobacterales > Yersiniaceae > Ewingella > Ewingella docleensis. The sequence continues at coordinate 377,013 of NZ_JAZHOH010000001.1, forward strand.
CCGCATGGCTTTCGCAGATCGGCGCAGACCCGACCGGAGGTATGACGCGTCTTCTCTATACTCCCGAGTGGTGTGCCGCGCAGCGCGCACTACAGGAAAAATTTGAAAGTGCCGGGCTGAAGACCCAGTTCGACCACGTCGGCAACCTATCGGCGCGCCTCGAAGGTAGCCGCTACCCCGAGCAGACCATCATGTCGGGCTCACACATCGACACCGTGGTGAACGGCGGCAACCTCGACGGCCAGTTTGGTATCGAAGCCGCTTTTTTGGCAATCAACTACCTGAAAGAGACTTACGGCCAGCCACTGCGCACTTTAGAAGTGCTATCGATGGCGGAAGAAGAGGGCAGCCGCTTCCCGTTTGTCTTCTGGGGCAGCAAAAACATCTTTGGCTTGGCGAATAACGCCGACATGCATCAGGTCCAAGACGCCAAGGGCGTGGGCTTTGTGGATGCCATGCATCAGGCCGGTTTTGACTTTCGCCCTGAAAACACGCCGGTGCGTCAGGACCTGCGCGCCTTTGTCGAGTTGCACATTGAACAGGGCAAAGTGCTGGAAACCGAGGGCAAAACCGTCGGCGTCGTCACCAGCATTGTTGGCCAGCGCCGCTACGACATTCGCTTGACCGGCGAGTCCAACCACGCGGGTACCACGCCGATGGGCTACCGCCGTGACACCGTGCACGCTTTTAGCCGCATCTGCTATGAGTCCATTGAAAAGGCGCGCAAAGAGGGCGATCCGCTGGTGCTGACCTTCGGCAAAGTTGAACCGAAACCCAACACCGTCAACGTGGTGCCGGGCTTTACCCACTTCACCATGGACTGCCGCCACACCGACCAACAGGCGCTGCTGCGTTTCACTCAAGAGATTGAGGCTGACATGAAACGCATCTGTGACGAGATGGGCATCGGCATCGAAATCAACCTGTGGATGGACGAAGCGCCAATTCCGATGGACCCGCAGCTGGTGAAACAGGTCGCGGCGGTGTGTGAAACCGAGAAAATGAACTATCGCCTGATGCATAGCGGGGCGCGGCATGACTCGCAAATCTTCGCGCCACGGGTGCCGACCGTCATGCTGTTTGTGCCGAGCATCGCCGGTATCAGCCACAACCCTGCGGAGAAAACTGAACTGAGCGACTTAGCCGAAGGCGTTCGCGCCCTGGCCCACGTGCTGTATCAGCTGGCTTACCAAGAAAACGGGGGCGCAGTATGACCACTCGCACTACCTCATCGCCAGCCAGCGGCGGCATTGATCCGCTGTACTGGAAGAAAATCGTTGTCGTGCTGTGCCTCGGCTGGGCGGTTATCTGGATCTACCGCACCGTCCTGACGCCGATCTTCCCTGAAATTCAGGCCACCATTGGCGCGCAGTCCGACACCGAAATGGGGCTGATCGCCAGCTTCTACTTCTTTGCCTACACCGGCATGCAGATCCCCGCCGGGATCTTGGTGGATAAGTTCGGCAAGAAGATTGTGCTGATCCCCGGTTTCTGCCTGTTCATCATCGCCACGCTGCTAATTGGTAACGCCACCAGCTTGCACATGATCTACGCCGGTAGCCTGCTCGCCGGGGCGGGCTGTGGTTCCTACTATGGTTCGGCTTACTCGCTCTCCTCTGAAAGCATTCCGTTAGAAAAACGCGGCTTATCCACCGCCATCATTAACAGCGGCTCGGCGCTGGGGATGGGGATTGGCCTGATTGCCTCCAGCCTGCTGGTAAAAAGCGTCGGCATGAACTGGCAACTGTTGCTGTTCATGATCACCTTCTTGCTGGTTATCATGACGCTGGTGTTCTTCTTCGTTATCAAAAGTGCCCCGAAACAGCAGGCAGCGGCGCAAGCCGTGACCGCCGCGCCGGTGGTCGAAGAGGTAAATCAGAACCCCGGCGGCTTGTTCAGCCTGAAGATGATTTCAGCCTACGTGATGTATTTCGCCACCTGTTACGGCTACTACATGATTGTCACCTGGCTGCCGTCATTCTTGCAGCAGGAGCGCGGTTTTGAGGGCGTGGCCATTGGCTTCTCCTCGGCGCTGGTGGCCTTTGCCTCGGTGCCGGGTGCGCTGTTCTTCAGCCGCATGTCCGACCGTTTCCGCAATAAGAAAGTCAGCCTGATCATCTTCCTTGAGATCTGCGCGGCGGTGATGCTGACCTGCACCGTGCTGTCTCCTGACTCCACTATGTTGCTGATAAGCCTGATCCTCTACGGCCTGCTCGGCAAGCTGGCGGTTGACCCGATCATGATCTCTTTCGTCGCCGACAACGCGCCGAAAAAGGGCTACGGCACCAGCTTCGGCGTCTTCAACTTCTTCGGCATGTCTTCTTCGGTGATTGCGCCGCTGGTGACCGGGATGATCTCCGACCATACCGGCTCGAAGGTCATGGGCTTCTATATCTCGGCGGCCATTCTGGTTATCGGTACGCTGATGTTCTTCACCGTAAACGTATTAATGAAAAAACATCAAACCGCTAAACCGGCTTTATCTCAATAATCTTTATATAGGCCGATATCTCTTATCGGCCTATGGAATAAATAAGGAAAAATCATGGGTTATATTAATCAGCAGACCGGTTATCGTGCCGACGTATTATCTTCACGTTCTATTATTAAACGCCATAACTATGCCTTAATTGAGCCGGACGGTTTAGTTAAAAACGTCATTCCTGGTTTTGAGAATTGCGATATTACCATTCTGTCCACGCCGAAATTAGGCGCGACCTTTGTGGATTATCTGGTGACTTTATTAGACGGCGGTCGTAATCATCAAGGTTTTGGCGGTGGCGATATAGAAACTTTCGTTTATGTCATTGATGGCGAAATTATGGCGGCGGCGGATGATAAATCTTACGCACTTAAAACCGGCGGATATTTATATTGCCCGGCGGGCGTAAAGCTTTATCTCGATAATAATAGCGAAGGTAAACCAAGCAAACTGTTCCTCTACAAACGCAAATATCAGCCATTGGCGGGCCATCAGGCCTATGTGGTCAGCGGCAACGTCAGCCAGCTTGAGCGTATCGAGTATGAAGGGATGAGTGACGTTATCTTGCAAGACTTCCTGCCGAAAGAGCTGGGTTTTGACATGAACATACACATCTTGTCCTTTAATCCGGGTGCCAGCCACGGTTACATTGAGACCCACGTGCAGGAGCACGGCGCTTATATCTTGAGTGGCGCGGGCATGTACAACCTCGACAACGAATGGGTACCGGTGAAGAAAGGCGACTACATCTTTATGGGCGCGTACTGCCCGCAGGCGGGCTATGCGGTGGGCAAAGACGAGGTGTTCAGCTACATCTACTCTAAAGATTGCCATCGCGACGCCGAGCTTTAATCACGCATTTCGTCTTAACTAAATAGCCAAAAGCGCCTGAAGATCTCTCCTCAGGCGCTTTTTTAATACTTCTCACTTTCTCTTCTAAGACAATCAGTTACTACTTATTCACCATCTTGGCGGGCACCGTTAGCGTGAGTATCGCGCCGAGGATCATCATTGAGGCCAGCACGCACATCGCCACCAGATTACTGTTCGTCGTATTCTTAAAGTAGCCGATGATATAGGGCGAGATAAAGCCGCCGATATTGGCGATGGAGTTAATCAGCGCAATGCCCGCCGCCGCGCAGGTGCCGGTAAAGATGGCATTCGGCAGGCTCCAGAACAGCGGCGAAGGCACCAGACTGGCGGCCACGGCGATGCACAGTGAGAACATCACGATGCTTTTGTTATCCTGAAATACGCCAATGCTGACCATGGCGACGGCGGCAATGCAGAAGGGAACCACAATGTGCCAACGGCGCTCGCGGTGCTTATCGGAGCTGCGCGCCGCCAGTAGCATCGCCACCACCGCCAGCATATAAGGCACCATGCTGAGCAGGCCGACGTCGAAAACGGACTTCACCCCGGTGTCTTTGATAATGGTCGGCACCCAGAACGCCAGCCCGCCTTGGCCCATCACGGTACAGAAGCAGATCAGCCACATTTTGGTGAACGCCGAGGATTTCAGCATGGTTTTCATCGTCCATTCGTGGGCGACAATACCGTTTTTGGCGTTTAACAATCGCTGTTGATTGGCCTGATCCATATCCTCGTGGATCATGGCTTTCTCCTCATCTGTCAGCCACTTGGCGTTTTGATAGGTGTTGTCGAGGAAGAAGAAGATCACCAGCGCAATCAGCAACGCGCGCGGGCCGCTGATGAAAAACAGCCACTGCCAGCCGGACATCTGCATCAGGCCATTCATGTGCTCAATGATCCAGCCGCACAGCGGGCCGCCGATGATATTACTGATGGGAATGCCGCAGACGAACAGGGCGGTCATTTTGGCGCGCTGGCCAGAGGGGAACCATAAAGTGAGGTAGAGAATGACGCCGGGGTAGAAGCCCGCTTCGGCAATCCCGAGGAAAAATCGGGCGATGTAGAACTGCATGGGAGAGGTGATAAACACGCTGAGCATCGAGATGCCGCCCCAAATCACCATCAGTAGCGCAATGATTTTTCGCGCGCCGTACTTACTCAACACCATATTGCTCGGCACGCCGGCAATAATATAGCCGATGAAAAACACTCCGGCGCCCAGCCCATATACTGATTCCGCTAAGGCCATGTTGCCATTTAAAATGTCCGGCATCATTTGGAATTTAGAGAAGGAGATGCCGACGCGATCTAAATAACCCACAATATAACTGATTAATAAAATGGGCATGATTCGCCATGCAACTTTTCGATACAATTTTGATTTATTAATTTGTTGTGAAATTGATGATCCATTGATTGTTTCTGAAACAGCCATACCTATCTCCTTGGATTAAGATCCTGATAATTTTTTATGAAGGCTGGTCTTATTTGTAGAGTTCCCGCTCAGGGTAATGAATAACCCTGAGCGGAGAGAGGTAATTCTCATTCCCGGTCCCGATTAAAAGTCTATCAGAACGCCATATTATATTTTTCCCGTGACTCCCTTTGTGAGTTGATTAACGTTGTCGATGATTTAGCCAAGATAATCCGGCCGCCGTGTCGCCCTGCGGGTTATATTCACAGCCGATCCAGCCGCTATAGCCCATCTGATCCAGCGCGCTAAAAATATTGTCGAAATTGATCTCGCCGGTTCCCGGTTCGTGCCGCCCTGGGTTGTCCGCCACCTGAATATGCGCGATCTGCGACAGGTGGTTGCGTAGGGTCTGGATCAGCTCGCCTTCCATTCTTTGCATATGGTAAATGTCATACTGCAACCAGAGATTCTTGCTGCCGACCTGCTCAATCAGCGCCAGCGCCTGACGGCTGGTGTTGAGATAAAACCCCGGCATATCAAGGTTGTTGATAGGCTCAATCAGTAACCGAATGTTCTCTTTTGCCAGCGCGTCGGCGGCAAAACGCAGGTTAGTCACCAGCGTTTTTTCTATCAACTGCGGATCACTGCCCGCCGAGACTTTACCTGCCAGACAGTTCACCTGCGGGCAGTTCAGGGCTTTGGCATAGCGAATCGCCTGACTCACCCCTTGGCGGAACTCGTCCACTCTGCCCGGCAAGCAGGCAATGCCGCGCTCGCCGTCGGCCCAGTTTCCCACTGGCAAATTGAACAGCACCTGAGATAAACCCTGCTGGGCAAGCTCGGCCTGTATTACCTCGGGTGGATACTCATAAGGAGAGATATACTCCACGGCGCTGAACCCGCAGGCCTTGGCCTGAGCGAATCGAGCCAAAAAATCGACGTCGGTGAACAGCATGGAAAGGTTGGCGGCAAAGCGACTCATGAGTTCTCTCCTTGGCGGTAATCGTAAAACGCCACGGCGGTCGGGGCTTCAGCCGCGAGCGACGTGGTCGGCTCAAATTCAGTGACATTATCCAGCTCGGTACCCATCGCAATATTGGTCACGCGCTCGAGGATAATTTCTACCACAACCGGCACCTGATGTTCTTTCATTAGCTTTTCAGCCTGCCTAAATGCCGGGGCAATCTCTTCCGGTTTGAATACGCGAATGGCCTTACAGCCCAGCCCTTCGACCACCTTCACATGGTCCACGCCGTATTCACCCAGCTCGCTACTATTGATATTTTCGAAAGAAAGCTGGACGCAATAGTCCATGTCGAAGCCGCGCTGCGACTGACGAATCAGCCCCAGATAGGCGTTATTGACCAGCACGTGAATGTAGGGGAGTTTGAACTGTGCGCCGACCGCCAGCTCCTCAATCAAGAACTGAAAATCGTAATCGCCGGACAGCGCCACCACCTTGCGAGCGGGGTCTGCGGCGCGAACGCCCAGCGCCGCAGGCAGGGTCCAGCCCAGCGGGCCTGCCTGTCCGCAGTTAATCCAGTGCCGTGGTTTGAACACGTGCAGGGTCTGCGCCGCCGCGATTTGCGACAGGCCGATGGTGGTCACGTAGCAGGCGTCGGCACCAAACGCGCGGTTCATCTCTTCATACACCCGGTGCGGTTTGACCGGCACTTGATCGAAATGGGTTTTGCGCAGCAGGGTAGTTTTGCGCTGGTTGCACTCTGCGACCCAGTCGTCACGGTTTGGCAGGTCACCCTTGGCGAACAGGCGTTTGGCTGATTCAACCAGCATCAGCAGGGCTTCGCGGGCGTCCGACACTATGCCCAGATCGGGGCAGATCACCCGACCAATCTGCGTCGCTTCAATGTCGATGTGCACCACTTTGCGATCTGCGACGTATTTCTCCACCGATCCGGTATGACGATTGGCCCAGCGATTGCCAATGCCGAACAGCAGATCCGACGCCAGCAGGGTGGCATTGCCGTAGCGGTGGGAGGTTTGCAGCCCGACCATGCCCGCCATCAGCAGGTGATCGTCGGGGATCGACCCCCAGCCCATCAGGGTTGGGATCACCGGAATATTGCAGATCTCCGCCAGCTCTTTCAGCAGATCCGCCGCGTCGGCGTTTATAACCCCACCCCCGGCAATAATCAGCGGGCGCTCGGCCTGACACAGCATCGCCAGCGCCTTGTCGATCTGCGCCTGCGTGGCGCAAGGCTTGTAAGGCACCAGCGGCGAATAAGTCTCGGGATCAAATTCAATTTCCGCCATCTGCACATCAAACGGCAAGTCGATCAGCACCGGGCCGGGGCGACCAGAACGCATCAGATGAAAGGCTTTTTGCAGCATGCGCGGCACCAACGCGGGTTCCAGCACGGTCACCGCCATCTTGGTCACCGGCTTGGCAATCGACTCAATATCCACTGCCTGAAAATCCTCTTTGTGCAGGCGGGCGCGCGGGGCCTGCCCGGTAATGCACAGGATTGGAATCGAGTCCGCCGAGGCCGAGTAGAGCGCGGTGATCATGTCCGTGCCCGCCGGTCCCGAGGTGCCCAGACAGACGCCGATATTGCCCGCAGTGGCGCGGGTATAGCCCTCGGCCATGTGCGACGCACCTTCCACATGGCGTGCAAGGATATGCCGAATACCGCCGTGCCTGCGCATTGCATCGTAAAACGGGTTAATTGCCGCGCCGGGCACGCCAAAGGCGGTGGTCACCCCCTCTTTCTCCAGCACCCACATTGCTGCATCAACTGCTCTCATCTTAGCCATGGTTTACATTCCTTATCGTCGATAAATCCATTTATTGGAAAGTTTTTCCAACTTGGTTTTATGCCAAAAAAAAGCACGGAGCTTTGTGATTGGCAGACCGTGCGACCAGACGCCATCTCTGGCGTCAGGCCTAGATTCTAGCTGTGCGGGTCGCCCAGTGCGGTACTGATGTCGCGCGCGGCGTCGCGCACCAGTTCGCCGAGTTCGGCAAAGCGCGCCGGTTCCATCCGCGAGCTTGGCCCCGAGATGGAGATGGCAGCAATCGGCTGATTGTTCTTATCAAAAATCGCCGACGCGAGGCAGTTCAGCCCCAGCGCGTGCTCCTCGTGGTCCACCGCGTAGCCGCGCTGGGCCGAGGTCGCCAGATCCTTCTTCAGTGGGATCAGACTATTTAGCGTGTGCGGAGTAAAAGTCTGCAAACCGGATCGCACAATCAGATCCAGCATCTCTTCTTCATCCAGCGCGTAGAGCAGCGCCTTGCCCGCGCCGGAGGCGTGCAGCGGCAGGCGACTGCCGAGCGGGGCGCACATGCGCACCATCGCCTGACACTCGCACTGGCGGATCAGCACGGCGTCCATATTGTTGCGGATCGCCAGATTGGCGGTCTCGCCGGAGAGCAGCATCAGGCGGCGCATAAAGGGCCCGGCGACCGACACCACGTCGCGATCGTTCATATACGTCGACCCGACGGTGAACGACTGAATACCAATGTGCCACCAACCCAGCTGCGGGTCTTGGAACACAAACTCTGATTTCTCAAGCACTTTCAGCAGACGGAAGGTGGTGGAAAGCGGCAGATCTAACTTTTCCGACAGCACCGACACGGAAGAACTCCCTCCCGACTGTGCCAAAAACTGCAAAATCTCCAGCCCACGATCCAGCGCCTGCGCGCCCTTGGTCGCAGAGGTGCCTTCCTGAGCAGGCCGACCTCTTCTCCGTAATTCAGTCATTCAATCCTTTCTCTTATCGCGTCGATTCGATCCCTACTGTAGCAAGGGAATTTTCAATTAAAAGTGATAAATGGAATATATTTCCATAATTGTATTTCGCGCACGATTTCCCTATCTCTGCAATTAAAACCATTTTTGTGATGAAGGTCAGGGGAGATGGGGAGGATTTTAGGCTCAATAGGCGGCATAGTGAAGTGAGACAAACCTGCAAGGAGCGCCAATGCTGGACCACGAGACAATCCGTTCATTTGTAAAAGTTGCCGAGTGCTGTAGCTTTTCCCGCGCCGCCGAGTCGCTGCATAAGACCTCGGCCACCATCAGTTATCGCATCAAAGTGCTCGAAGAGGGGATTGGCACCCAGCTATTCCTGCGCACCACCCGCAGCGTGACGTTAACTCCGGCGGGCAGCTATTTGCTCGAACGCTGCCGCCAGTGGCTGAGTTGGCTGGACTCTATGCCCGGCGAACTCAAGCAGATCAATCAGGGCGTTGAGCCACGGGTTGATATTGTTATCAATAACTTGCTGTATAACGGCGACAGCGTTGCCGACCTGCTGGCGCATTTAAATGTGCATTATCCCTTCACCACTTTCCACATCACCCGACAGGTGTATATGGGCGTGTGGGATACCTTGCTCAATGGCGATTGCCATCTGGCGATTGGCGTGGCGGGCAGGGAGTCGCTGGAGAACAGCATCAGCATTCTGCCGCTCGGCAAGGTCGAGTGGGTGTTTGTGGTTGCGCCGCAGCACCCGCTGGCGCAGGGCGGGGAGACGCTGAGCGAAGAGCAACTGCGCTGGTATCCGGCGGTCAATATCGAGGACACGGCGGTGCATCTCGCCAAACGCGTCGCCTGGCTGCTGCCGGGCCAGCAGGAGATTAAAGTGGCGGACATGAACACCAAGCTGCAATGTCACCTGCGCGGCGTCGGCATTGGATTTCTGCCCCGCACGCTATGCCAGCCCTATCTCGACAGCGGCGAACTGGTCGCCAGAACGCTGGTTAACCACCGCCAAAGCTCGCCATTGTCACTGGCGTGGTCACATGAACGCGGCGGCGAAGTGGTCAAAGAGTTGGTGGCGATGTTCGAGCGACGCGACCCACTGATTCAAGGCTTTTATTCACCCCTTCAGACCCTCGATTTGTAGTAAAAACAGCCAGAAAGACGCGGTTTTGCCGTTTTTTTCGGCACTCAGTCAAAACCCGTCAGGATAAGTATTGCGTGAGGTCTTCGGAAAGGTATAATGCACCCGTTTTCCGCATACTACTTTCAGTGCCGAAGTGGCGAAATCGGTAGACGCAGTTGATTCAAAATCAACCGCCGCAAGGTGTGCCGGTTCGAGTCCGGCCTTCGGCACCATTAGTCAGTATGAAAATTAAGTCACCCTCGGGTGGCTTTTTTTATGTCTGCGATTTGGCTTAATCCAAAAGGTTAAGTCTCAAATTCAGACAGTTAATGGTCCGTTTCTTCGACTTCCCAGTCTGTCACTCGCACACTCATTCAACTCAAACAGTAGTGGTACGAGATGCGCCACGGCTTTTAGATAAGCACTGATTTGAGGCACCCCCTCTGGCGGCACAATCTCACTGTTCTCCAGCCCTTCGCTAAGACACAGCAAGCCATGACAAAGCCCTTCGGCAGACTCGGAGGCTAATGCACTCAGGTCATAAAGCTGGGTGTCTTCTAAGTGGCTGAAATCCAGCCCGGCAATCAGTGAACGGAAGACGGTGATAGAGTTTTCAGTGGTTTCGGTGTGAGTCATCATTTTAATCCCATATTTTAAAATTTAGATGACCGCCCAAGACGCTAACCTTGGGTGGCAGCTCAGACAGAGTTAGCGTTACCGGAACATATGGGAAAACCGGCGCTTCTTGCGAAGCCTCTGCCTGAGCCACCATAATTTGGGTGAGCAAAAGCGTGAGGCATTATTACACAGTGCCACATCATATGTTTAGGCAGAACGCTAATTCCGGCTGCGGATTTTGCCGCAGCGAAGAGAGTGTATTCTCCCCATCAACACAATGAAATGTGCTGGATACATTTACAGGGATTTGTATGTGGTTTTGGAATGGGGATCGCAGGGAATGGGGGATAATACAGGATCAAAATTAACAAAGCCCCCTTCTTGGGGGCCATTTTTCAGACCACCTTTTCAAGAGGTGGCTTTTTCTTTACCAAATGCTTTTTTTATTCTGGAAATCCAACCCAACGCGAGTTTGAGAAGAGCCGAATTTATGGAGTAAATTAAGAGCATATTCATAGCGCAATTCTGCAATTGCCGATGCTTGAATATTTATCATTGTTAAAGTCTTTCCATTAATCGATTCTTCCTCTCGTACGCACCTCAATGATAATTGGTTATCCTCGAAGTAACGACCTTGATTTTCTGCATAAAATGTATCCCAGTGAGGATTGTCCTTACCTATCCAATATGCCTCAGGAATTCCATTAATATTTAGGTAAATATAATCATTTTTATTTGCATGTTCATTTGCCGTGCTCAAAACAGCTAGTTCAAATTTTATAGCTTTAAATACTAAATGGGTCTGGCCTATACGTGATTCCCACATGCTAGATTTTTGTCCAGGGATTAGATCGCATGCCGGAGTAATACAGACCCACTTTTCACCATTTATATCTAAAACTGTTCCGGTTATTAAATGATTATTGCATACTGGCATTGAACACGAAAAAGCATTTAGCTGTCCTAGGGCTAGATCATTTCTGTTAATGCAATCTTTGAAAAATTGCTTGACAAATTCCTTACTATTTCCAGGGTTTAAATTCTTAGCAACTGCCATGATTTTTTTAGAAAAGTCTCTCAGCTCTATACGAGATGCTGTAGCTAACTGTTCCCAGTGTAGATTAATGGCCTTATCGTGAGCATAGTCGCTTTCCGAATTTTGTAGAAGGCTATAGAGCCAACCTGCTTGAGCATATCGGTTACTGATAATTTTAGATGCTTGTTCAATACCTCTCTCGTCAAGCTCATAACGCATTTTTGCCATAAGAAGATGCATTGGAGAAGCATTCTGTTTAGTTAATGCCAAATTCAGCGAACCAATCAACTCATCCTCAGGATTATCATTGCTTTTCCTAATTATAGAAATGAAAGTTTTACCAGTGCTAATATAGTTTGTATTATCACACCAGTGCCACTTCAAATCTGTACGAATGTTTTCTGCGAATTTTATATTATTTTTTTTTAGAATGTCATATAAGCGCCATTTAACAACATCTATGCCATTTATACCGATTTCCTTAGCTACTTCTAATATCTCGTCAGAATAATGATTCAACGGATTATCAGGATTTTGAGGTTTAATGCATTCTTCAGGAATCATTGAAGCATAGACAGAAAGTGCATCGAGCAAGTGTAAGTCTTCTCTGATCCAGTTGTATTTGTCACCATCATTATTAACGTCTAACCAATCGTTGATTTTTTCATCAATATCATCAGTTGGAATAAGGATATTATCGTTACTAATCCTTATGAAATCAGTTAGTATATCCTTAAAAACAGACTTAATATCACCTGCAAGCCCTTTCGTATGAACGAGAGTAATATTGTAGTGATTGTTGTTATCTAAGGATTGGATAATGCTTCGTGCTCTTTTACCTTCATCGGCAGAGGTATCACCATCTAAATGATAATCGAGTATTATTAAATCACTATGATGTATGTATCCAGGGATAGACTCATGACCTCCAAAGTTAGGAGACTTTCCGTCAAAAACATCTATGCTCCACTTGCGAGATGATTGGCACATTGTTATTATTTTTTTTAGCCGTTCAATATTTGCTCCAGTGTAAGTAGTGGCTGATTTACTCTCTCTACTTTGTCCACTCGTATCTGGATTAACAGTCTTCATATCAATCAATGACAAAAGTGTAGGGTATTCATCATCTATAACAGTTACATTACGAATAGGGGTTATAAATGCTTCCGTAATTAAGTCACTGTAAGTTGCGACAGTTTCAGTCATGATTAATTCCTTTGAAATTAATTGCAAAATTTGCACCACTTAGAACTTTAAAACTATCTCGAGTTTCATATCTAATACTATGTCCACCTGCCATAAGGTTTTGTTTGCATAGATAAAGGCCAACACCTCTCCCCCCTTTTTGTTTACGGGTAAAGAATAATGTGAATAAATTTTCGTAATCATCACTGTCAACGCCGGGACCGTTATCACTGACGAATACTTCTTCGTTAACATAGCTTATGAGAATTTTTTTTGACTTTTCCTGATCTCTTTGTACCCAGTAAATAGAGTTATTTATAATATTTATAAATACTGGGTAAATTCTTGATGGTAGATCCAATAAAGATAATTTTGTGAACTCTTTACTACATGATAATTCTATGTTTGCAATTGAAAGCTGCTTTGAGAAATAGGATTTAATATATTTTTCTATTTCAAGCCCTGTTATTTTTTGTACTTCTTTTTTTCCAGATAATTTCAATGGTGATAAGAATTTAAGTTTTTCAACTAATGAATTGTGACATTTTAGAGCCATGTCAATATTTTCATGTTGAGAAGATGTCAGATTTCCATCATCAATATTTTTTAAGGCATGAGTCAACTCTTGATCTAAACTATCAAGTTCATGACCAATAATTTCAACTGTAATACCAAGCTGAGCTAGTGAATGTAGGCGCAAAACTTCTTCACGATGTCTGGTTGTTTCGTTCATACTATGAATAGCTAAACTTTCCAAGTCTATTTCTTCGTTTATTCTCTCTAAAGCTGTAATATATGGGGAAAGTTTTTGTGTGTTTTCAATTTCAACCCGTTCTTGTTCTTCGTCTAACTTATTTAGTAAAAGAGGCAGGTAATGGTGCCAACTTACTGATTTAGTGTATGATGGTGTTTTTGAGGTGCTCCAGTGGCTTCTGTTTCTATCAGCTGTCCCTCCTGTTCAGCTACTGAAGGCGTGGTGCGTAACGGTAAAAGTACTGCCGGACATCAGCGCTATCTCTGCTCTCACTGCCGTAAAACATGGCAGCTACAGTTCACTTACACCGCTTCTCAACCCGGTACGCATCAGAAAATCATTGATATGGCCATGAATGGCGTCGGATGTCGCGCCAGTGCACGCATTATGGGCGTTGGCCTCAACACGGTTTTACGACACTTAAAAAACTCAGGCCGCAGTCGGTAACCTCGCGCATACAACCGGGCAGTGATGTGATTGTCTGCGCGGAAATGGACGAACAGTGGGGTTACGTCGGCGCTAAATCACGCCAGCGCTGGTTGTTTTACGCGTATGACAGGATACGGAGGACGGTTGTGGCGCACGTATTCGGTGAACGCACGTTGGCCACGCTGGAGCGTCTTCTGAGCCTGCTGTCGGCCTTTGAGGTCGTGGTATGGATGACGGATGGCTGGCCGCTGTATGAATCACGCCTGAAGGGAGAACTGCACGTTATCAGCAAGCGATATACGCAGCGCATTGAGCGGCATAACCTGAATCTGAGGCAGCATCTGTCAAGGCTGGGCAGGAAGTCACTGTCGTTCTCAAAATCGGTGGAGCTGCATGACAAAGTCATCGGGCATTATCTGAACATAAAACACTATCAGTAAGTTGGAGTCATTACCAAAGAGGCAAGGGGATTTTATCAAGTTTTATATCTTCAAGATCCGACTCCATTACAAGTTTATATTGCTCACGGCAAGTTTTTATCAATTCCTCAAATTCAAAATGTTGTTTAGAGAGAACTTCTTTTCCGCGAGCTGCATATTTTGTAATTGTATTATTAATGCTAGAAAGTTTACTTCTGTATACTTCATATGCTTTTTCGTAATCACTTTTTTGAGTGGAATCAGAAATTGCTTTATTAATTAAAAAAGTAAGATCTTTTACTATTTCCCTGCATTTAAGTTCTTCTTTTCTATAGGATCGATAATCATCCTCTAAGCGGCCTAAATTAGTAGGTAGTGGACTCAGTGAATACCCTTGTACTATTTCAAGGTAAGTATCAGTTGACTGTTTTAGAGCGTGGAGCTCCTCAATAGAGCCAAGACTCAGTCTACCATCAATACTTTCTCGAAACTCTGTAAGGGTAGACACGAGACTAGTTAATGGAATTATATTGCGCTTGATGGAGGATCGTATGCGTTTACGTTCCTTATTCAATAGCTTTAGTCTATCTTCTTCTGCTTTCAAAAGTGCTTTTTTTTCTTTTATATCTTCAAGTGTAGTTTTTCTCCCTTTTGAGTTACGACCAAAGTGTTGATCTGCAGAATCTAATAATATCTTTTCGACAATTTCTCTAAAAAGTTTTGAGGCCCTATTTTCAATAAAACCCTCTCGGCCAGCTTTATCTTTTAAATTTGGATTATTTTCTCGAGAAATTGCAATTCTTCCGAACATACGTCGGCCTGACCAAAAATAACGACCAGCATTCTTTGAACGTCTTTCTTCTATCGAGAAGTAATCACTATCGGCTCGGCCATAAGGCATTACACGCAAACCATCACGGTATATTCTAAACCCGCCATACATATCGGATTGCTCAAGAAAATGAGAGTGTTGGATATCATTTAGTGAGGTACTTCCAGATAAAACTTCAAAAGTACCAATCCGTAAATGAAATGAACCAAATGCACTATCTTTTCTTGTTTTATAAACTTGCTTAGGCTTTATAATATATTCTTCGATCCATTTTCCAAATACTTTAACTCTACCTTTAAAGTATCCATCACTATCAACGACTCCTTCTATAATATGCTCTAATTCCTCGAGATTACGCAGGTCAAACTCGCGTTCTTCTCCAATTATTATTCGAGGAGCATTATTTACCCAACCTGTAACATTATATTTAAAGTCGTCAATTAAAGGCTCATTGTCCCGAGAAAATGGGTCGGTAAAATTAGATAAAGTTTGGAAGAAGCGATCACGAGTACTCTTCTCTGTGTCATCTGCTTGATTTATTGGAGTATTTGATAGTTGTATGTAAATGTCATATTGCACATCTGCGATAAACATTGCAGTACCATGTGAAGAATCACCGGACCACACTGACCATTTATTGAAATGTTTTTCCTTGAAAATTTCTCGAATTAATGTTTGTTCAATTTTTTGTTGAGTGGTTTTTTCTAACCCATCTTCAATTTCTTGTTTGCTAAATGTATTCCAAGCATCAGCTATTCTTTGAGTGCGTGCTGCATCGTCTGAATCGCCCCATATATTGCCCATCATTTGGTCAAATAAAGAAGGAAGTATTTCTTCTAACTCATTTTTATGACTAAATTCTCTAACGGGGATTCTTATATCATTGAGATATAAGAATGGATTTTCAAATAAACGCCAGTCTATAAGTGCGACAACATAGTCACTATCATGTCGTTTTGAAATAACTAATAAGAGAGGCCCAAGAGCCGCAGATGATAAACGGCCAATACCTTTCTGACCTTGTTTCGGCCTTGCTGGAAGACCATTGCGGTCTGCTGGAGTAATAGAGAAGCCATTCGTTTTTGATTCCGTACCTACAATGAGCCATTTAGATTCGAATTCACTTCTATTCATACCATGACCATCATCTAAAATGGCGGAGATATTCATATCATCATCAAAGATATGGAGGTCAACTTTACGAGCATAAGCATCGTAAGCATTTTTCCATAATTCAGATATAGCTGTAGGGCAGTCAGCTATCTGCTCTCTTCCTAGATGGTCTATTGTTCTTGCTCTTGTCTGAAAGGTGACATGCCGCGTCATAATGAATATTCCTTATTAGTTTCTTCTTGGTTTTTGTTAGCAATTATATCTACTTGGGCGGATAATAAATTTATTATTGCTTGTAGTAATACTTCCCCTAATTTTACAGGGACTGCATTGCCGATCTGTTTAGATACAGCCATAGATCCACCCTTGAAGACAAAGTCATCAGGAAACGTTTGCAAGCGAGCAGCATGTCGTAATGATATGCCTCTGGGCAACCATGGGTGGACAAACCGGCCTTTGGAAGGGTTATTACATCCGGTCGTGATTGTATTCGATGGCATATGTGGATAGATTCTTCCATATACATCTAAATGGCCCGCATATTCTTTATGGCAATTTAACTGTCTTCCTGATTCAATTCTGTCCCCAATTAAAGGTGTATTCTCAAAAAGATTCGTTATTTCCGCTGAGTGTATCATATGTACATTACAAGGGTCATCCTCTGAAAGTGGGGCGCCCCAAACTAATTTTTTGATGAGATCTTCAGCAATATTTTCCTCATACTTAAATTTCTCGATTAAACGCTCTTTGAATTCAATTAAAATAGATTGCTTTGGACATTCGAAAACAGTTGATGCAGTTGTTAGCGGAAGTGTATTATTCTTTCCATGCGTAGCTTTTGGTGGCCACGAGAAGCTAGAAGTACAAATATCTTCTCTGACAGCTAGTATAAATGCTCTTTTACGATTTTGTGGAACACCGTAATCTTTAGCATTTAATATATATGGTTTATTACCAATGATTTTATAGTTATGCTCTTTTGTCAGTCGTATAAATTCATCTAGATAATCGGCATGCCGAGCCCAAAGTAATCCAGGAACGTTCTCCACTAAAAAAACTTTAGGTCTCAATTCTTTAACAAAATCAAAATAGCGTAATAATAAAGCATTTCTTGGGTCATCTTTACCAGCATTATTAATGCGATGAGATGAAAAACCTTGGCAGGGCGGACCCCCTAGTAATATATCAAGATCGCCTTGTTTTAAGTTCTGAAAATTCATCAAAGAACTAATATCTACTTTGTTGATATCCTCAGAAAATACTTGCGTTAATGCGCCATATTTAACAACAAGATTGTTGTAATATGTTTCTGATGCTAGTTCGTCAAGCTCTATCGCAGCTTGTACATCAATATCTGCTTTAAGGGCCGCAAGAGAGAATCCACCGGCGCCAGCAAATAGGTCAATAGCTTTTAACTTGTGCATAATAAGGTTTTTTTTGTTGTTAATCACACTAGTATACGTAACATTTAGAGCATATCCCACTTTTGAACATTAATGTATATAATGACAGTACAAGCTCAACTACCTGTGATATCAGTAACTTACTGATAATAAAGTGTTTTATTCGGTTCGTGGAAAGAAATGAATTGCCTTAAGTACTCTAATTTAGCACTGTGTCAGCATAAAACTATTTAGCTAAAGATCCATATAGACATAATGCCTTATTTATGCCTGAAATATTTCGAAAAATGAAGAGTTGTGAAAAAATATTTTTTTCTATCTTACGAGCCTATAAATTTTATCTATCTGATTTTTTTTCCCTCTTCGACTATCCTCTGTGCTGGCTACACATCCAATTCAACTAATCTTAGGCCACGATACTTACTTCTAAGTACGATTTATCGGTGAATGACCTACAGCACTCGATTTTCAAGGGGGCTCAGAGGCCTAGGAACGCTGCATTGGAGATGCTATTAGCTATCGAAAGCGGCAGTGCAGCGCAAGAGCTATTGTTAAAATTTTTCTCATATTGGGAGGGAAATAGAGGTCTCCTTTGAGTAGGCTTCATCAACCACAAACCCAGATAGCCCACATCAACCCCCCAAAATGCCCACAAACTCTCTTTTCTAAACATATCCCCCAGATATGTTTATACCATCGACACGTTTTAGCTATATGTCGATAAAACGCGATTTTATAAACATGAGGGCGTGACATGTTTATGGCATCGACATATTATGGCTATATGTCGATTAAAACGGTTTTTATAAACATATGAGTTGGGATCCTGAAACGCCTTACAACGCGTTGCCCATACTGCCGCCTGACTTGGAGCAGATTGAAACGCGCAGCGTACTCAAAGCTTGCATCAGTGCGCGCTCTGCAATCGCTGAGTTGAAAACTTCTGGTGAGTTGATCCCCGACCAAGGGTTGCTGATCAATATCCTGCCGATGCTCGAAGCGAAGGACTCATCGCGCATTGAGAACATCGTAACGACCAGCGATCAGCTCTTTCAGTATGTTGACCGTACAGAGGGTGCCGATCCGGCGACGAAAGAAGCGTTGCGCTATCGCACCGCGCTTTTTGATGGCTACACCCACCTTGAAGACTATCCACTCTGCACAAACACAGCGATAGCTATCTGTACCAAATTACGCGCCGTTCAAACTGATATCAGGAAAACGCCGGGCACGATGTTGCGTGACCAGAATAATAACGTGGTTTATACGCCGCCGGTGGGTGAAGAGGCCATTCGTAACTTAATGGCGAACTGGGAACGGTTTATCCATGGTGATGATGATTTAGATCCCTTGGTAAAAATGGCTATTGCGCACTATCAGTTTGAGTGCATCCACCCCTTCCCAGATGGGAATGGGAGAACGGGCCGTATCCTGAATATTCTCTACCTGATCCAGAGCGAACTGCTTTCGCTACCCATCCTGTATCTGTCTCGTTTTATCTTGGAGAGGCGTGACGATTACTACAGGCTCCTACGCGGAGTGACAGAGGAGGGGGATTGGGAGTCGTGGATATTATTTATGCTGGAGGCGGTGGAAAGCACCTCCCGATGGACTACTGAGAAAATCTCGATTGTGCGGGCCTTGATGGCTGAAACCTCGGCGTATGTTCGCGACAAACTACCGAAAATTTACACCCATGAACTGGTCCAAGCGCTTTTTGCACAGCCTTATTGTCGGATCGAGAATCTGGTTGAACGCGGCGTGGCTAAGCGCCAGACGGCATCACTCTACCTCAAGCAGTTGGTTGAAATTGGTGTGTTGGAGGAGATGAGCGTTGGTCGTGAAAAGCTGTATATAAACACCAGATTGCTACGGGAATTGAATCAGTAAGTGGTAGTCGCTAAGCAAACTGATGCCTTCTCCGAGAGGAGAGGGCATCAAAACCACAAAACGCCTACTCACTCCTACAACTCTCCAAATCCACCTAGTTTAAAACCACGCTCCCCAACCCCAGCCTTCACTCCAACCGACGTCAACACATCCAACTCCGCCAATCTTGGGTAGCAATACTTGCTGCCGAGGATGGTGTTGTCGATGAATGACGGGTGGCACATGATTTCCAGGGAGTGGTCGCCGCGCTGGTTGGCGTGGTCGAGGATGCTGAGAAACAGCTCCTCTGTGATGCTGTCGCCGTAGAAGGTGCTGTCGAAAGCGGCCGTGCTGCGCGCGCCGCACAGGGGGATGTTGTGCTGCTGGATAGCATCCCGGTCGATGCGCATCGCGACGTCTTGCTGTTGGGCGAAGGCTTCGACGATAGGGAAAATCTGCGGGATCATATGCACGTGATGGTGGCTGTCGATGTGCGTCGGTTTGCGGCCAAACAGTTCAATAAAGCGGGTGAGCTGGGCGGCAAGCTCTTGTTTAATTTGGTCGAGGGGCAGGGTGTCGGCTTCGGCCATCTCCCAGATCCATTTACCCAGAACGCCGTTGTCGCGCACTAAGCCCGGCATCTCGGTGAGAGGTTTACCAAGGGTGAGCACGAAGTGCATGCCGACCGGCAGCAGTGGGTTGGCGGCGCTGAGTTGGGCGGCGTGCTCGGCACCCGGCTGGTTGACCATAGCCGTGGTGGAGCTGACAACGCCGTGGGTGAAGGCGTCGATAATGCCGTAGTTCTGTGCTTTGCAAAGCCCGAAGTCGTCGGCATTGACTATCAGTAATTTATCCATAAATTGCCCTTTGGCAGCCCTCCCGCGAAGGAGGGCGCATAGGTTATTTTAGTTCTGCGATGGCTTTCGCAAAGTTCGGCAGCAGCGCTTCGTGCGCCAGCAGCATGTCGCGGGCCAGCTTCTCGGCGTCTTTGTCGGAATGAATCAGCGGGCTAAGGTTCAGCGCCAGCAGCACATCATTCAGTTTGCCGCTCAGGGCTGCTTCGCTCGCCGCAATCTCAAAGCCTTTGATGGTGTAAATCAGACCCAGCACTTTCTCATCGAAATGGGTAATGCGCGGAGTTGGCGTCGCACCGTTGCGCCCGATGGTGCAGGTCATCTCGACCGCCCAGTCAGCCGGAATATTATCAATATGCCCGTGGTGGGCGAAGTTGACGTATTGCTCGGTCTGTTTGTCATTGTAGATGGCGCTGATCACTTCGCACGCCGCGTCGGAGTAATAGGCCCCGCCGCGCAGCTCCAGCTCTTTCGGTTTTACGTTCAGCTCTGGGTCTTTATAAAGTTCGAACAGCTGTTTCTCGACCTTTTGTACCACGGTGGCACGCGCGCCGCCTTTGTAGAACTCGCCCATCTCGATGGCCAGCATCTCTTTGGGTTTGAAGTAGTAGAGCAAGTAGGAGCACGGCAGCAGGTTGAGCGAGCGGATCAGCCCTTCGCTGAATGGCAGGTCGAAGATGTTTTTTACCGAACCGGCGGTCAGGGTGCCGGAGGCCACGCCGTCCAGCAGCTCGGCGAAGCGCGACTCGCCGTTGACGATGACGTCTTTGATAAACACCAGATGGTTGAGGCCGAACAGGTCAATCGACAGCTCATCCTGCGGGCTAATCTTCAGCACGTCCTGAATGAACATCTTCATGCCGACCGGAATGTTGCACACGCCGATAAACTTCTTGAAGTTGGTGTGGCGAACCACGGCTTCGGTGACCATACCGGCCGGGTTGGTGAAGTTGATAACCCAGGCGTCTGGGCAGATCTCTTCCACATCTTTGATGATGTCGAAAATCACCGGAATGGTGCGCAGGCCTTTGAACAGGCCGCCCGCGCCGTTGGTCTCCTGACCCAAATAGCCGTGGCTCAGCGGGATGCGTTCATCCAGCTCGCGGGCTTTTAACTGGCCGACGCGCAGCTGGGTAGTGACGAAGTCGGCGTCTTTTAATGCTTCACGGCGATTTAATGTTTTATGCAAACTGATTGGCACGCCCGCGCGCTTTATCATGCGCTGGCAGAGATCAAAAATAATATCCTGCTTCTCTTTACCGGCTTCGACATCCACCAGCCATAATTCACTGATCGGCAACTCTTCATAACGTTTAATAAAGCCTTCGAGTAGTTCCGGGGTATAGCTGCTGCCACCGCCAATGGTGACTACTTTAAGTTTTTTAGACATAGGGGCTCCCGTGCAATATGAATGCACTTTAAACAAAGGTAAATATAGGAATGAGTGAAGACTATTATTGAGTCCGCATTAATTCATATACAGTCAGCTATTATTAAATAACTCCTTGCGATAATGCTTAGGCGTAAAGGTAGTTATTTTTTTAAAGTTCTTAATGAACATGCTAGGACTGCTATATCCCGAATCGTATGCAATATCAGTAATAGAGTAATTGGTTATCTCTAATTGCTTTTTGGCGAAATCAACGCGGATCTCATTAATAATCTGCATTGGCGTTTTGCCATAATGGCGCTGAGTGGCGCGCGTTAAATACTCCTGCGATTTTCCCGAAAGTTGCACCATGGTCGACAAAGCTTTATCGCCGAACTGGGTTTTATCGTGCATTTTCTCAATGGTCTCTTTGAGCCAAACCGGCACGTCAGGCGCGATATCAGACTCGCGATGATGACGAATACGGTTGATGGCGTAGAAGGTCACCATCTCAAGAAACTCGTTAAACTCGCCATTTTTGAAGTTGAGAGACGCCACCATCGACTCGATAAAGTTAAGAAACTCACTCTTAATTTTATACACCTGCGAGGCCACGAAGCAGGTCGGCAGCAAGGCCAGATAGTGCTGTTCGAAGAAGGCTTTACTGATGCCGACGTTTAATATCCGGGTTGGGCCAAACTCATAGAAACTCTGATGGTTGGAGCCCAGCGGGATAAAGGCGAAATCGCCACGCTCGAGCAGCACTTGCTTGCCGTTGATCTGCTGGTAGTAGCGGCCAGTGAGCACGATGGTGAACTCGTAGTAGTCGTGTTCGTGCAGCCCTGAGATGCTCTCTACCTTGTTGTAGATAAACATGTGGAAATTTTGACCGTCGAATAGTTGATCTTCGCGTGCTGTCTTAATGTCCATACTCAGTAACTGTGGCTGCATGATGACTCCCAACGCTATTTTATTTTCTCGTGAAGCTCAATGATCTCTGTCACTAACTCGCGTGCCAACATGGAGGTCATCAGGTGGTCTTGGGCGTGAACCAGCACCAGGCTGACCTTGGTTTTGCCTTCACCGGCGTCACCTTCAATCAGTTTGGTCTGCACCAGATGGGCTTCATGCAGCGACTCGCGTGACTTGGCCATCAGCTCCCAGGCCTTGGTGAAATCGCCTTGTTTAGCGACTTTCAGTGCTTCATACGCCAGGCTGCGCGCCTGCCCGGAGTTAATGATGAGGCCCATCACCACTTCTTCCAGACTGTCTAACTCTTCTTCACTGTCTTCAATGTTGTCTAAATCAAACATGGTTATCTCCCTGAGTTAACTCGTTGGATACTGGGGAGAATCTCCTCTCCCCAGCTTGCCTTAGATTAGAATTTTAGTGATGCAGCAATGTCTTCTTCGCTCTCTTCTTCTTCGATAATCGCCTGCGCTTTGTTCGACAAGATGACGAATGGCATGTAGACCAGCGTGGCAATACCGAGGTTGAACAGGGCGACTAACAGCGCCGCAATGCTGCCGTTACTGTTGAAGAAGGCCCCCAGCCCGGTAGGCATGGTCCACGGCGCGAGGTTGGTCACCGGCGGGATAATCCCCATGGTGTATGCCGTCAGCGTGATAATGGCCAGAATCGGTTGTACCAGAACAAACGGGATAAACATCACCGGGTTCATGATAATCGGCAGGCCGAACAGGATAGGTTCGTTAATCTGGAAGATGCCGGATGGCAGTGCCAGTTTGGCGACCTGACGGTGGTCCGCACGACGTGATGCGATAAAGATGGCGATGATCAGGCCCAGCGTTGCCCCAGAACCACCCAACAGGATGTAGGAGTCGAGCATTGGTTTAGCCCAGAAGTGGAAGGTCTGGCCCGCATCCAGCGCGGCTTGTACTGAACCATACTGGTTGTAAATGGCGATGTTCTCCAGCGCCCACGGGGTCATGATGCCGCTGTCCAGCGCGGTTAACGCGAGGGAGCCGTGAACACCAAAGAACCACAACAGGGAGTTGAAAATCACGTATGCCCAGCCCACCACGCTTCCCATTGATGCCAGAGGTTTGGAGATGGAATCCATAATAATCTGGTGGAAGTTGTGGCCGTATAGCCCCAGCAGCCAAGAGATAACCCCAAAGATACACAGGATGATGAAGCCTGGGATCAGTGCGGAGAAGGAGCGGGAGACGGAGGCCGGTACGCTGTCTGGCAGGGTGATAACCCAGTTGCGGCGGATAACAAAGGTAAACATCTCGGCGACGACTAAGCCGATCACCATGCCGGAAATAATGTTCGCGCCACCTAGCCAGTTGGCCCCGACGGCGTAAGCTTCGCCCACGCTATAAGGGGTGACGGTCATAAAGGCGGCCACGGAGAGCAGGCCTGCGGCCAGAGGATCCACTTTACGCTCTTCGGCTAAGGCCATCCCGATAAAGAACGGCGCCATGAGCGACATAATCCCTAATGTGCCGTTATACACATTGACGCCGATGGTTTTTAAACCGGCTAATGTCTCAATAGTGGAAGCGTCTAAACGAATGCCGAGAGAATAAAAGAAAGAACCCTCGCCGAAACTCAGAAATACGTTATTAATTAAAACGAACATCGCCCCTGCGAGGGTCAGCGGCATTAATCGGATGAAACCATTTTTAATAGCGTTAATATGGGGCTGTCTACCTATTTTTACAGCAAAAGGTAGAAGCACCTTTTCAAGTGAATCAATGGCTTTACTCATTTTTATTTTCCTTTAATGCCGCCTTTTAGACGGCCAGGGTATGAAATTCGCTCTTTGACTGCTGACTCTTTGACTTTTAAGTAATGCAAAATAAAAAATTAATTAATGACTCACAGATTGCTGACTTGATGCTTTAATTAAAGCGACTGCTGATTGAAGAACTTTTAACCCATCAACCTTGCCGTAGTGGATTGAATCAATCACTTCGACAGTTTTACCCGGTAGTAATCTTCTTATCTCATCCAACTTGTAAGCGATTTGCGGGCCGAGCAAGACTAAATCCGCTTCACCGCCTTTTTCTGCCGCCAGTGACTCGGAGAAGGCTTGGATGATGACTGGTACTTGGTGTTTTTCAGCGACGTCGTTCATTTTTTTAACCAGCAATGAAGTGGACATACCCGCCGAACAGAACAAATAAATGACTTTCTTTTCCATAACGTAATCCTCGTTTTTCTGAGAAATAACAGGGCAGAATGATTCGTCCTGATTGTCTCTGCTTGCAGTGAGTATAATCCAGCAAGCTCGATGGACGATAATTCATCTCTTGCTAAAATTGTCTCTCCTTGACCAATAGTTATGACTCCCTTCACATTTTGGGGAATTAAACAGCAAGATGGTATTTGAAGCGGCAATGAATCGCCGATGCGGCCATTCGTTATACCTATAGAATTAAAGACTATTTTGCTGTTTTCGCCAGAAAATAAGGCTCAAAGAAAATTAGCTCTTAACCTAGGAAATTCGCCTGATGCCTAGCGTGCTCTGCTTTCCCCCGTAACGAGAATCACTATCAAGCGCAAGATAACTAATCTGCCCGACGCCTCGGCAAAAATGTGCGGTTCCGCGCTGCCGATGATCGGCCCGCCAATCAGTACGTCTGACCCAAAGCGAGCATTAAATACTTCGATATTGATTGAGTCAGCCGCGCCAGCCTCCTCTGGCAATGACTGGGGTAGGTTTGAATCTAAACCGTCCCGTAGCCGTTTTCTCCATCTTCTCTTAACAATTTCCTCTGCGTTACAGTTTACATATCTTGACACAACTACCTTTTCAGAACCCCTAAAGTTAAATTTCTGCCCGCCGATAGCTGCTGGATGCACATTTATCAATCGGACCTGTTTAAAAGCCGGACAACCGTCTGCGAGCTATAGGGTCTGGAAAACGGCCAGGATATGGAAATCATCAGATCTCTTTCTGCGTTACCCCTTCGTGAATTGACTTACCGGATCACTGGCCGCAAAAATCTCGTTGGGTTCGGGGGGGCGGTAGCTTTGCTTTTCAGCCTCTCTGCCTTGGCTTCGCCATTAAGCCCGGCCGATCGCGACAGCATTGAGCAGCAACAGCGCCAATTGCTGGAGCAAAACCAGCAGCAGCGACAGGAACTGCAACGCAGCACCAGCCTGAGCGAAAAGCCTGCGCCGCAGTCCACTCGCCCCGGCGGGCCTTGTTTCGACATTCATACTATTAGGCTGACGGGTGCCGAGAAGATGTCGGCGGGCGTGCAGCAGGAGATAACCCGGCCCTACCTCAATCGCTGTCTGGATATTGGCCAAATCAACGCGCTGGTGAAACAGGTTTCTGACTGGTACATCGGCAAGGGGTATATCACCAGCCGAGCATTTTTGACTGAGCAAGATCTCTCCACCGGCACCCTGAATCTGCTGGTGATGGAAGGCAAACTCGAGCAGATAAAGATGGAGAACCAGCGCGGTGCGATGCTGGCGATGGCCTTTCCCGGCTTGGTCGGCAAGGTGCTCAACCTGCGCGATATTGAACAAGGTATGGAGCAAATTAATCGCCTACGCAAAACGCCGGTGCAGATTGAGATCCAGCCGGGCACTCAGCCGGGTTACTCCATCGTTAACCTGACCTCTAAGCCGGAATTCCCTCTTCAGGTCGGCGTGGGCTTCGATAATAGCGGGCAAAAAAGCACCGGTGTCGGGCAAATCAATGGCTCGCTGACCGCCAACAACCTGCTGGGGCTGGCGGACCAGTGGTTTGTCAGCGCGGCGCGCAGCAGCGCCTTTGCCAATGACCACGATGCGCAGAGCGTGCAGGCCGGATTCAGCCTGCCTTACGGCTATTGGACCGCCGATTATAACTACAGCTACAGCGATTACCTGACCACCCTCGAGTCACAGGGTTTTGAGTGGCGTTCGCGCGGCGACAGTCAGGCACATCGGGTAAACCTGAGCCGGGTGCTGTTCCGCAATGGCGACATGAAAACCGCGCTAGCGCTCGGCCTTACCCATCGCCTCAACCGCAACTATCTCAACGACGCGCCGCTAAAAAGCAGCAGTCGCAGCCTAACCAGTGTTAACACCGGCATCAACCACAGCCAAAAACTGTGGGGCGGCTATGCCACGTTAAACCCTAATTTTAGCCGTGGCGTGAGTTGGTTTGGTGGTGAAGATGACCAGCATAAAGCCAGCGATGGACCGCGCGCCGAGTTCAGCAAATGGACGCTGGCGACCAGCTACTACCTGCCATTGACCAAGCACGTGACTTGGCTCACCAGCGCCTACGGCCAGCAAACCGACGACCGCCTGTACGGCAGCGAACGCCTGAGCATCGGCGGCGAAAGCTCGGTGCGCGGCTATAAAGAGCAGTATTTGTCTGGCGATAACGGCGTTTACTGGCGAAACGAACTCGACGGCCAGCTTGGCACGCTGCCACTGCTCGGCCAGATCACGGCGATTGGCGCCATCGACGGCGGCGTGCTGCGCCACAACAACGACGACGTCAACGCCTCCGGCACCCTGTGGGGCGGCGCTATCGGGCTGGCTAACAGCAACCGTTATTTCTCCAGCCAGTTCACCGTCGGCTGGCCGCTGAAATACCCAGACTCGCTCTCCCCTGACCGCGTTACGGTTTATTACCGCATCGGCTTTGTGTTGTAACTTTTCATGAGGAATTCACGGATGGACGATTTAACAACACAGCCTGTTGCAACCTGGCGCAAATTGCTGACCTACACGCTGGTCACGCTTCTGGCCGCGCAGCCGTTGTTACCGGCCTTTGCCGCGGGCGTGACCGTCGCCAATGGCAATACGCAGGTGGATCAGGCGGGCAATGGCGTGCCGGTGGTCAATATCGCCACGCCAAATCAGGCGGGGATTTCTCATAACCAGTACAACGATTTTAACGTCGATCAGGAAGGGCTGATCCTTAATAACGCTACGGGAAAATTAACTCAGACCCAGCTCGGTGGATTGATTCAAAACAACCCAAACCTGCAACCGGGCAAAGAGGCGCAGGGCATTATTAACGAAGTGGTGTCCGCCAACCGCTCGCAGCTCAACGGCTATATGGAAGTGGCGGGGAAAGCCGCCAACGTAATGGTTGCCAACCCTTATGGCATCACCTGTAACGGCTGCGGATTCCTCAACACGCCAAATGCCACGCTCACCACCGGCAAGCCGGTTCTGGGTGCCGACGGCTCGCTGCAATCTTTGGAAGTGACGCAGGGCGCTATCACCATTGAAGGCAAAGGGCTGGACGCCACGCAGAGTGATGCCTTCTCTCTGGTTTCCCGCGCCGCGCAGATTAACGCCGGGCTTCACGCTAAGGATCTTAATGTCACCGTGGGGGCCAACAGTGTGGACGCGCAGGGGCACGCCACGCCGCTGGCGGCGGGCAATGCGCCGCAGCTGGCAATTGATACCGGCGCGCTCGGCGGCATGTACGCCAACCGCATTCATCTGGTGTCGAGCGATAAAGGCGTCGGCGTTAACCTCGGCAACCTCAATAGCGCGGTTGGCGACATGCAGATTGACGCCAACGGCAAGCTGGCGCTGGGCAATACCACCTCCAATGGCAAGCTAACGGCCAACGCGCAGGAGATTGCGCTACAGGGCACTCAGCAGGCGAGCGGCGATATAGCGCTGAACAGTCAGGGGCAGTTGGCGGTGCAGAACAGCCGCGTGACCAGCGGCGGCAATCTGGCACTTAACGGCGGGCAACTCAGCGCCGACGGGCAGGCGCAGGTTTCTGCGGCGGGCAATATCAACGCCAATGCTGCAAACGGCGGGCAGTGGCAGGGCAGCCTGACGGCTGGCAAAGATTTGCAACTGAGCGGCGGTGATTTCAGCAACGGCGGCACGCTGGCGGCGGCGGGCAATAGCCAATTAACCGCACGCAACCTGACTAACAACGGCGTAATCAGCGCGGGTGGCAGCTTACAGCTCAAGGCTGAACAGGAGCTGACGCAGGGCGCGAATGGCTCGGTGGCGGTAAATTCCTCCCTGAATATTGCTGCCGGGAATGCCAACTTGGGCGGCAAAATCAGCGGCAAGCGCGATAGCCAGATGAACTTTGGCTCACTCAACACCACGGCGGGTTCTGCTATCAGCAGCGACGGGGATCTGACGGTGAATGCCGACAGTGCCCAGCTCGGCGGCCTGCTTTCTGGCGACCAGCAATTGACCGGGCGCTTTGGTCAATTGACCACGTCGGCGGGCTCACAAATTCAGTCCGGCAGTGATGCGGATATCGCCGCCACCGGCAGCGCCGCGCTGTGGGGCAACCTGCGCGCCGGGCGCAACCTCCAGCTGAATAGCGGTTCACTCAGCGCCGACAAAGGGGCGCAGGTTTACGCCGTCGGCAACGTGCTGGCGAATGGCGGCAACAATGGCGTATGGAACGGCAATCTGACGGCGGGAGGCGATTTAGCGCTGAATGCCGCCGACTTCACCACCAACGGCACGCTGGCGGCAGGCGGCAACAGCCAGATCACAGCCCAAAAACTCACTAACGGCGGGATGATTCAGGCGCAGGGCCAACAGAGCCTCAACGCCACGGATCTCAGTAACAGCGGCAAGTTACAGTCCGGCGGCGGGCAGCAGATCCACGCCAACAATCTCGACAGTCAGGGCAGCATTGCGTCTCAGCAAGGGCTGGATCTGCAAATCGCCAAACAGCTTAACGTCGGCGAGGCGGGATCGCTGTTCGCGGGCGATAAATTGAATGCGCACGCGGGCGACATGGCCTTAGACGGCGTATTGATAGGGAAAAATGGTCTGACGCTGGGCGGCGATAGCCTCACCAGCGGCCAGAACTCATTACTTAACAGCCAAGGGGATATCGCGCTTAACAGCACGGATTTCACTCACGGCGGCCTGCTGGACGCGGGCGGTAGTAGCAACATCACCACCCAGAAGCTGACCAACACCGGGGTCTTACAGGCGCAGGGTGAGCAGAAAATCCAGACTGCCGAACTTAATAACGGCGGCAAGATCCAGTCAAAAGCAGCACAAAATATTCAGGCTGACAGCCTGCAAAACGATGGCGCAATCAGCGCCGATGGCAATTTACAGCTCAACGTCAAAAAAGAGCTGACGCAGGGCGACAATGGCAGCCTCGCGACCAATTCCGCGCTGGGTATTGCCACCGCGCAGGCCGTCCTTGGGGGCAAAATCACCGGCCAGCGAGGAACCCAGCTTGATGCCGGTTCGCTCAGCACCAGCGGGAATTCGTCCATTACCAGCGGCGGGGATTTGGCGATAAATGCCGACACCGCGCAGCTTGGCGGGCTGATTTCTGGCGACGGCTTATTAACCGGGCGTTTCGGCCAACTGACCGCGGCGGCCGGATCTCAGCTGCAATCAGGCGCGGATGCCAATATTGCCGCCACCGACAGCGCCGCGCTGTGGGGCAATCTGCGCGCCGGGCGCAATCTTCAGCTCAACAGCGGCTCACTCAGCTCTGGCAAAGGCGCACAGGTTTACGCCGTCGGCGGTGTGAACGCCAACGCTGGCAACAACGGCGTGTGGAACGGCAGCTTAACCAGCGGCGGCGATCTCGACTTCAACGCGGCTGATTTTACCAACGGCGGCACGCTGGCGGCGGGCGGCAACGCGCAACTCATCACCCAAAAACTCACTAACGGCGGGCTGATTCAGGCGCTGGGCCAGCAAAACCTCACTGCCAGCGATCTCAGCAACGGCGGCAAGTTGCAGTCTGGCAGCGCGCAGCAGATCCACGCCAACAATCTCGATAATCAGGGGCTGATGGGTTCCCAGCAGGGGCTGGATTTACAGGTCGCACGGCAGGCGACGATAGGGGATCAAGGCTCGGTTTTTGCCGGTGACCGGCTGGGGTTCACCAGCGGGCAGGCGCAGATTGACGGCGTGCTGACCGGCAAAAATGGCCTGACGCTAAACGCTGATGCGGTTAACGCCGGGCAGAACTCGGTGATCAACAGCCTTGGGGATATTCAGCTCAACGCGGCTCAGCAGGCGCTTAACGGCCAGCTTTCCACCACCGGCAATGTGGGCCTGAACGCCACGGATCTCGCCGTCGGCGCGCAGGGCAAGATCCACAGTGACAAAGACTTGTCGGTCGCCGCCAGCAATGGTGCGACGGTGTCCGGCGCGCTCGACGCCAACACGTTGCAAGCCAGCGGCGGCAAGCTACAGCTTAACGCGGGCGGCTCGCTGGCGGCTCTCGGCGATATGAACTTATCTGCCGCGCAGCAGCAACTCGACGGCACCAGCAGCGCGGGAAATAATCTGACGATCGCCGCTGATACTCTTAATAGCGCGAGCAGCGGCAAAACCTCGGCCAAAAACGATCTGCAGGCAAAAATAGCCAGCGGCGGGCAGTGGCTCGGCAGCTTAATTGCCGGGCGCGACCTGGGTTTCACCTCGGGCGACTTCAATAACGGCGGCACGCTGGCGGCCAACCGTAACGGGCAGTTCGGCTTTAAAACGCTGACCAACGGCGGCCTGCTGCAGTCTCTCGGTAGCCAGACCCTCTCCGGCGATATCTTCAATAACAACGGCACGGCGCAGTCCGGCGGCGACCAGACGCTAACCCTCAATAGTTTTGATAACCAAGGGCTGACCGGGGCGCAGGGCGATCTCGGCCTTAACGTGCGCGACAGTTTAACCACCGGCGACGGCAGCACCTTGCTGTCCGACGGCTTGCTCACCCTGCGTGCCGCGCAGGCCGATTTAGGCGGCACCCTGACCGGCGCGCGCGGGGCAAATCTTACCGCCAGCTCGCTGAGCAGCCACGCGGGTTCGGTGCAGAGCAGTAAAGGAGATGTGGCGCTCAACGCCGACACCGCCAAGCTAAACGGCTTCCTTTCCGCCGATGGCAGCATGGCGCTGACCACCCAGCAGCTGACGACCGGCAATGGTTCGCAGACGCAGGGCAAAAACGCGCTGGGGATCAGTGCGTCCAAACAGGCTGATTTAGCGGGCAAGCTGGTCACGCCGGGGACCCTCACCCTGCAAGCCGGAACGCTGAACAACAGCGCTGCGCTTGGCGCCAATAACGTGGAATTGAACGCGGGCACGCTGAATAACCAAGGGGCGCTGACCGCCGATAATAACCTGCACGTGAAAGCCGACGCTCTGCAACAGCAGGGCAGCCTCGCGGCGCAAAACCAGATGAACCTTGAAGGTAAAACGCTGGTCAACCAAGGCAATATTGCGGCGGGCGATCTGACAGTTAATGCCAGTGGGAGTTTGGATAATCAGCAGTCGGGCACCCTTTCCGCCTCGCGCGGCGCAACGCTCACCACGCCGACGCTGACCAACCAAGGCACGCTGGCGGCGAAAACGCTGGGCGTCAATGCGGGCAGCATCAGCAATAACGGGCTGGTGCAGGGCAATGGCGATACCACGCTGACCGCCAATTCTCTGGCGAACGGCACTCAGGGGCGGGTGCTGTCTGGCGGCACCCTCGACCTGCATCTTGGCGACACCCAGAATCAGGGGCGTCTACAGGGTAATCAGCTCAACCTGACCGGCAATGGCCTGAACAACGGCGGCACGCTGCTCGGCAGCAATGGGCTGAACACGCAACTTCAGGGTGACCTGAATAACGCGGGCAGCCTGCTGACCTCGGGCAAGGCGATCATCAATGCCGCCACGCTGGAGAACGGCGGGCAGCTGCTGAGTGATAAAGACGCGACAATCAGCGCGGGCCGCATCACCAACCAAGGGCAGATGCAGGGCGACACGCTGACGCTGAATGCCACTAACGCTGACAACAGCGGCAATATCATCGGCCTGAAGGGGCTGACGGCCCAGCTTCAGCAAGATCTCAATAACGCCACTTCCGGCAAAATGCTCACCCAAGGGGCGCTGGCGATCACTGCCGCCCACGCCACCAATAACGGCAGTTGGCAGGCCGATAGCGCGGATCTTCACGCCAACCAGTTGGATCTGAATGGCGCGATCCAGACCGCTTCTCGCGCCAATCTTATTCTGACCGGCGCGCTTAATACCCAGTCGCAGGGCAAAGTCGTCTCTTCCGGCTTGGCAGTATTACAGGCTTCAAGCCTCAACAATCTGGGGAACTGGTCGGCCAATAACTTGCAGTTGCAGGGCGGCACTCTGAGCAACGGCGGCACCGCCAGCGGCGTGAGCTCTCTGGCCACCAGCCTCAGCGGGCAGCTGCAAAACCAGCAGGGCGGAGCCTTGCTCAGCGGCGGCACCAGCACCCTGAATGCGGGCAATATTGCCAACAGTGGCAATTTGCAGGCCAACAACTTGGTGTTCAACACCAACAGCTTGTCGAATAACGGCCAGCTACAGGGTCAACAGAGCCTGAGCGGCACGGTAAAAAATGATATCAATAATCTTGGCGGCGGCACGCTGCGCAGCCAAGGGACGCTGGATCTCGGCGCACAGTCACTGCTCAATCAGGGGCAGTTGCAGGGCGACGGCGTCAGCCATATCACCCTCAGCAATAACCTGAACAATCAGGGCACGCTGCTCAGCGGCGGCGCGTTAACCCTCTCCGCTCCGACCTTAAACAACAGCGGCGTGCTGCAAAGTCAGGGCCTAACACTCAGCGGCAATACGCTCAATAACGGCGGCACCTTGACCGGGCAGGGCGGCAGTACGCTCACCTTCGGCCAGACCTACAATCAGGGGCAGCTGCAAGGGGATTGGCTGCAACTGAACGGCGGCGAGTTGCACAACAGCGGCACGCTGTTCGCCAGCCAAGCGCTGGGAATTAATGTCCAGAACGCCGACAACCAGTCCAGCGGCAAGCTTTACAGCGCGGGGAACCTGACGCTGGTCGCGCCGACCCTCAACCCGGCGGGCAGCCTGCTGGCGCGGGGTGATTTGACCTTACAACTGGGATCGGGCTTCAACCAGAGCGGAACGCTGGCGGCGGGGCAGAACCTTAGCCTGAGCACGCAGGGCGACCTGAATATCTATGGGACGCTGCAAGGCAACGGCATTCAGCTCAGCTCCACGGGCAATTTCAGCAACAGCGGCGTGCTGCGCGGCGGTGGCGGCACGGTTGGCGTTGATGCCAACAACATTACGCTCAACGGCAATGGCAGCCTGAACTCCGGCGGCGATATTCGCCTCGCCAGCCGCGGCCAGCTCAATAACAGCGGCTTTGTCGGCGCAGCGGGCAACCTGCTGATGTCCGCCGCCGGGCAACTGGGCAACACCGCGCTGCTCTACGCGGGTAATAACCTGCAACTGCTGGCTGACAGCATCAATAACTACCGTGGCGATATTCTGGCGGGCAACAGCCTGTGGATGATGCGCGACGGCAGCGGCGCGGCCAACACTCAGGTGGTCAATACCTCCGGCAATATCGAAACCACCAATGGCGATATCACCATTAACACCGGCCATCTGCTGAACCAGCGTGATGGGCTGAGCAGTTCGAGTAGTTATCAGGCGGGCAGTAATGCCGGGGTGAATCAGGGGCAGAGTTCGATACAGATCCAGCTAGGTGACCTGAATGATGATGAGATTGGTGTCTACTTGGAAACGCGGACGCGTCATACAGGCGGGAGTAATGGTAAAGGCAACGGTGGCGAAGAGTCCTATACCGTTGTCGGTTTGGCTCCGACCAAAGCCGCGGCGAATAGGCAGTTCTTGGTGGGTTCTTCGACGGTAACTGCTACCGCGACAGGTGGTGCGGGCCGCATTGCCGCAAACCGCAATTTAGCTGTTTCGACCGGCGTGCTTGATAACCTCGGCAGTAATATCTTGGCTGGAGGGAATATTGCGCTTTCGGGTTCTAACCTGAATAACCAATCATATGAGAACAGCGTCCAGAATGAATATCTAACTTATCAATACATTGGAACGATAGGTACCCTGCAAAAAGATACAACTCTTATTCCTGATATCCGCAAAGGTAATACCAGAGCAACCCACTATGAAACGGGTTTGGGAGATAAGATCACTTATAAACTCACTGGTGCCCCAACTTACGAGACGACCAGCACCGGCGAAGGTCTGCGTTCGGTCATTCAGGCGGGGGGCGCGGTTAATGCCAGCTTCAGCAATAACATCAGCAATACCACCACCAGTGCCAACGCGGGCGGGATTTCCCATGAGATTGGCGCGCCGACGCTAAACGGTGCTTCCGGCGTGCAGCAGGTCAGCGGGACGCAGGCCCAGCAGTTGGCTGCGGGGAAAAACCTGACGCTAGGCTCGGTGCAGTGGACCAATTCAGTCCAAGATGCGCTGAAGCAGATCGGTAATCAGGGCGCGGCTTTGACTGATTATCCGTTGCCGACCAGCAATAACGGCCTGTTCGTCGCCAATAAAGATCCGTCCAGTCCTTACCTGATCACCACCAACCCGCAGCTTGGCCAAATCGGTAAAACTGATCCTAATCTTTTTAACGGCTTAAACGATTACCTTTCACGCCCGACCTCGTCGGTCTCGGGAGTGAACCAGCAGGCGACGCAGAACAATGGCGGCCCTGAGTTTGCGACGGTGAATCATTCAGGTGGGATGCCAAGCCTGTCTTCAGTATCGGCTGTGGCCTCGGCGCAGACGCCAGTCGCGGGTTCGACCGCTATCGCTACGCCCGCAATGGGTTCCGTGAGTGCGCAAGGCAAGGTGATTAACCCGGTCGTTACTCCCGGCCAGACCACCAATCCGCTGATTGAGACGCGCCCGCAGTATACCGACGAGACGCAGTTCCTCGGCTCTTCCTACTTTATGGATAGGCTAAAACTGCGCCCGGACTATGACTATAAATTCCTCGGCGACGCGGCTTTTGATACTCGCTATGTCAGCAATGCGGTGCTCAGTCAGACCGGCCAGCGCTACGTGGGCGGCACGGGGTCTGACCTGCAACAGATGCAGTATCTGATTGATAATGCTGCCGAACAGCAGGCAGGTTTAGGGCTGAAACTGGGCGTTAGCCTGTCGCCAGATCAGGTCGCGGCATTGACCAAAAGTATCGTTTGGTGGGAGAAGACCACCATCGATGGCCAGACCGTGCTTGCGCCAAAACTCTATCTCTCCGCCAATGACACCCACGCGGTAACGGGCAGCGTGATTTCGGGAGATACCGTCAACCTTGACGCCGGACACATCGTTAACGCCGGGAGCACGATTCAGGCCGACACCCAGCTCGCCGCCAAAAGCAGTGGTTCGCTGGATAACCTTAACGCCGGTTTAATCAAATCCAACGGCGATCTACAGCTCAGCGCGATTGGCGATATCAACAACATTGGCTCCTCCATCAGCGGCAAGACGGTTGATCTCGAGTCTTTAAGTGGTGATATCAATAACATCACGCAGGCCCAGCAGTGGAACGCCGCGCCAGCGACCGGCAAAAATAAAGGGCTTACTTTCAGTGACACTCTGACCGGCAGCCTCGCCAGCATTAGCGCTACCGATGGCCTGTCGCTCAGCGCGGGCAACAACATCAACAACACCGGCGCAAAACTCAGTGCAGGAACGGGCTTGCAGCTCGACGCCCTGAACGACGTCAATATCACCGCCAACGCCATCAATAGTGACAAAACCGCGTTCAGTGGCTGGTATGGCAACAACGGCACGCGCACCATCAGCAGCGACAGTCAGGGGAGTGATATCAGCTCGGGCGGCATGGTGGATATCAGCGCCGGACATGACCTCAACCTCACCGCCAGCGCAGTCAACGCCAAGGGCGACGCCAGCCTGAGCGCGGGGAATGACGTTAATCTGACGACGATGGACAAGAGCAGCCATCAGACCACCAAAAACAGTCAGAACGATGTCAACAATGCGACGCGCAGCAGCGTCAGCAGCGGCGGCGATCTGGATATCTCTGCCGGTCGTGACCTCAACTCGCGGGCTGCCCAGCTCGCCGCTGACCTCAATACTTCGCTCAGCGCCGGGCGCGACGTCAACCTCGCCGCGCAGCAGACCAGCAGCTACAGCGAACATCACGGCAGCAAAGACCAACACATCACCGAGACGGTTCGCCAGCAGGGAACCGACATCACCAGCGGCGGCGGCACTTCAATCGCTGCCGGTCGTGATATCAACACCCAAGCCGCCGAAGTCAAAGCGGTCGGCGATCTGGCGCTCAACGCCGGGCGTGACGTCAATATCACCACCGCCAAAGAGAGCGACTACCAGTACGACGAAGAGACCAAAACCAAAAAAGGCCTGTTCTCCAGCACCACCACGCACACCGTAAAAGAGGACTCTTCCACCACCGAGAAGGGGACGCTGCTGAGTGGGGATAATGTTTCTGTTGTGGCTGGGCAAGATCTGAACGTGACGGGTTCGGCGATTGCGGGAGATGGTCAGGTTGGGCTGAAGGCGGGTAATGACGTCAACATTGTGGCGGCAACCGAAGAACAATCGAGCTACCGACTAGATGAGAAGAAAAAGAGCGGCTTATATAGCGGCGGCGGTATTGGGATCACCGTCGGCAGTGTTTCATCCAAACATGAATTAAACTCTGCAGACACCACTCAGAGTCAGAGTGTCAGCACCGTGGGCAGCACTGGCGGCAACCTGAGTGTGGAAGCTGGTGGTAAGGCGTTGATCAGCGGCGCGGATCTGATTGCAGGCAAAAACATGTCTGTCACAGGCGACTCGGTGCAAATCGATCCGGGTAAAGATACTCACCGCAGTGATGAAAAAACCGAGCAGAAGAGCAGTGGTATTACGCTGGCACTCTCAGGAACCGTCGGCAGCAATATCAACGCGGCGGTAACCACGGCGCAGCAAGCTAAACAGGAGAGTGATGGCCGACTGGCTGCGCTGCAAGGGGCAAAAGCCGCACTTTCGGGTGTTCAGGCTTCACAAGCGAGCCAACTGGCCGAAGCGAAGAATGATACTGGCAATATGATCGGCATTAGCATTTCAGCCGGAATGCAAAAGTCCTCGTCTTCCCAGCATCAAGAGCAAGTCGCGGTTAATGGCTCGACCTTAAACGCGGGTAATAACCTGACGGTGACGGCAACCGGTAAAGGCTCAAGTACCAATAGCGGCGACATCGCCATCGCGGGTAGCCAACTTAAAGCCGGGGGTGACACCACGCTTGACGCTTCCCGAGACATTTTGTTGGGCGGTGCTGCTAATACTCAACTCACGGAAGGCAGCAATAAGAGCAGCGGCGGCAATATTGGCGTCAGTTTGGGCGTGTCCAATGGTGGGCAGGGCGGCGGTTTAAGTGTCTTCGCCAACGCCAATGCCAGCAAAGGCAATGATAAAGGCAACGGCACGACGTGGACCGAGACCACCCTCGACAGTGGTAAAACGCTGAACCTGCTCAGCGGGCGCGATACCTCGCTCGTGGGGGCTCAGGCCAATGCCGACACCATCAATGCTGATGTCGGTCGCAACCTGACGTTGCAAAGCCAGCAGGATACCGATCGTTACGACTCTAAACAGCAGAGTGTCAGCGGCGGCTTAAGCGTGGCGATTATCGGCGCAGGCGGCTCGGCCAGTCTGAGTGTCAGCAGCGATAAGATGCACAGCAACTTTGATTCGGTGAATGAGCAGACGGGACTATATGCAGGTAAGGGCGGGTTTGACATTCATGTCGGTGACCACACGCAGTTAGACGGCGCGGTGATCTCAAGTACCGCAAATGCAGACAAAAATAGTCTGGATACGGGGACTTTGGGCTTTAGCGATATCCATAACGAAGCCGATTATAAAGTCGATCATCAAGGCGGCGGCTACAGCTCTGGTGGCCCGGTCGGCGCACAAATCGTCGGCAACATGGCAAGTGCGCTACTGTCCGGCATTAATAATTCTGGGCATGCGGAAGGCAGCACGCAGGCCGCCGTCTCGGCGGGCACTATCACGGTTCGTGACCAAGCAAATCAGCAACAGAATGTCGCTGACCTTAGCCGCAATACTGAACATGCCAACGGCAGCATCACGCCAATCTTCGACAAAGAAAAGGAGCAGAAACGTCTTGAGCAGACACAGCTGATTAGTGAGGTATCGAGCCAAGTAGCAGACGTAGTTCGGACGCAGGGACAACTTAAAGCCATTGATGCCGGTAAAGCTGAACTGGCGAAAAGCAATATTTATGAGCCTGCGAAAGATGCACCGACACAAGTATGGAAAGATTATAACGATAAAGTAGAAGCCACCAAAAGTTACCAAGAGACCCAGAAAAATTACGGGACGGGAAGTTCGCTTCAGCGTGGTATTCAGGCGGCGACGGCAGCAATTCAGGGCTTGGCCGGTGGTGATATTCAGTCAGCGATTGCCGGTGCGAGTGCGCCATATATGGCGTCACTGATCCACAAATTAACCGAAGAGCCTAATCCTACCGACCCGAATGGTGAGCCGGTAGTCAATCGTGAAGCCAATCTGATTGCCCACGCGGTTCTCGGCGCCGTGGTGGCTCAGATGCAAGGTAACAGTGGATTGTCAGGCGCATCGGGTGCCGCCATCGGCGAGTTCATTGCGCAAGAAATGTATCCGGGCGTTAAGCGAGCAGATCTCAGCGAAGAGCAGAGACAAACTATCTCTTCACTTTCAACTCTCGCTGCTGGCCTTGCT
Source organism: Ewingella sp. CoE-038-23 (assembly GCF_040419245.1). Lineage (NCBI taxonomy): Bacteria > Pseudomonadati > Pseudomonadota > Gammaproteobacteria > Enterobacterales > Yersiniaceae > Ewingella > Ewingella docleensis. Next base: position 415,992 of record NZ_JAZHOH010000001.1, read on the forward strand.
GGTGGCTTAACCGGAGATAGCTCGGCCAATGTCGTTGCGGGTGCGCAGGCAGGGAAGAACTCTGCCGAAAACAATAATCTTTCATTGCCCTCAGGGATGGTTGATTACGGTCAAGCAGCAACTTCATGGAATCAATACGCTGTAGACAACAATCTATCTCCTGAACAGACGCAGGCGGGGTTGGATAGGTTAGCAAAAGGTGATTTACCGGAAGGTGCTAATATAGCGAAAGTCGTTGTTGATGGTTATGTGGATGGTGTAATGATTGCGGGAGCCTGGTATCTGGGGCCAGCGGCATCGATAGGAAAAGTTGTTGCGAGTTCTGCAATAAGCGAAATCGCCAATGGCTCTTATCAGTGGTATGACCTGAGTCAATCGGGTAATGAAAATAAGAGTTGGGATTACTGGGGAAGTGTCTCGGCAGGCATCACCGGGGCGCTGGCTCCGGGGCGGGGCGTCTGGCAGAACGCAGGGATTGCAGCAGGTGGGACATTGTTTACAGATGGCCCAGATAAAGGCGCTTTAGCTGGAACTGGGGCTGGTTGGGCATTTGGTGCAATAGTTGGAGTAGTTGCACCGCCTATATTGAATCCAGTTTTAGGCCCTGGCTCTGGCTTTGTTAGTGATGTCATTAGTTCTGTTGGTGGTGAATTTATTGGTAATAAAATCGAAGATAAAATAAATAAGAAGGATTTCAATAATGCTGATAAATAAAAAAAAGAATATAAACTTGAAGATTTTATTTTTAAGTGTTGTTTATCTTATTTTCTGTTGTTTCATTTTTTTCTTTATGGCTAGTGTTGTTATTGACTTGATTTTTGATAGTAAGGTTAATTTAACACGAAAAGTAATTATAGATATCCTCGTTGTAAGTACTATCTCAGGAACTGCGGGGGGGCTGGGTTCATGGATTTTTGCCAAGATAGACGAACGTAAAGCCCGAAAATCTCCCCCATCAGATCCTGAGTAAAGCACAGATCCCGGCCACAGAGCCGGGATCCTTTTATCAGCCGTTACCAGCACTACCCGTCACGGCGCTTGAACATCGCCGGCATCTTTAAGCTCTCCCGGAAAATCCTTGATCCACTGGTTCATCTTCTTCTCGTTGAAGTTAAGGATGCTTAAGCCTTCGGCGCAGCCCCACAGCTCGCGGGTGTTCTGGGTGGTGATGACGATGTAGTTCGGCAATACTACTATCTCCAACTGCAGCCAGTCGTCCAAGTCGGAGTAGACGCAGACCAATAATCAGAGTCAGGACAGCAACCACTAAGACTCGAAACAGCAAAGTGCGGAGGTGTCGTCCGCGCGGCGATTATGAGCCAAGCACTGGCTGGTGGGTTAGTACCCTATCTTTCACTGGCGGTGAAAAAAGCTACCGAAGGTGATCCGACGGCCAATATTGCGGGCCATGCGTTAGCTGGGGCCGTTATCGCCTATCTACAAGGCCGTTCAGTGTCAGGCGGCGCAGCGGGTGCTGCGGGTGGCGAACTTGCTGCTCGTGCCATTATGGCAGAGATCTATCCGGGCAGAAGTGTTGAAAGCCTGAGTAACGATGAGAAGAGTAACATTCGTGCACTCAGTCTCTTGGCCGCGGGCTTAGCGGGTGGTATAGCAGATAGCTCTTTAAATGCCGCAGGAACGGGAGCTGTTGGCGGTAAGGTGACGGTTGAGAATAATAATCTTGCTTTAATTCGTGCCGGGGGTGCCGTTTGTGCGGAGGTATCCGTATGCCGAGATAGTATTGTTAAACTGGGGCTTGGTGCTCTGCTAGGGGGGGGGCTGCAACATCTGCCATAGAAAACCTTTCTGAGTCGCAAAAAACTAATATTATGTTGGCGGCAATGTCTGGTGATCAGAAACTAATAGACAATTTGTCCCCGACAGAACGTGCAGCTTATGATGAACTGAAGACAAGCCAAGGAATTATCACTGTCTTCCCTTCTGAAGGAAAAGACCTCACAGGTGGAAAACTTGAGAATCCGATTGCTGATAACAGCAAAGGAACCTCTCTAGTAACTCCGGACCAAAGTGGTGGGCAAGGTGCGAGTAATACAGGGAATAGCGACGGCGCGCCGAATGTAGGTGGGAATACGATCACGACACCTGTTGCGGAGCAGAATCCGGATGATTTGGCTTATACATCAGAGAATAGTAAATATGTTCCCAGTCCCAAACATGCCGCTGGAGGCTGGGGAACCCCAATGGATTTAAGTGATTCGAAGGCCCAAGAGGTATTAAATAACTCTATTCAAGGCGGTAAGCAAAAATATGGAATTAGTGACGGTAAAATCTATGAATTCCAACCAGATAATGTTGGTGGATGGCATGGTTATCCGGTACCAGGGACAGAAGCTCCACCTAAAGTATTACGTGAGTTCCTTACTAGAGGTGATATTAGCAAAGCTGAATACAATAAAATGATTAAAGGTAAATAATAATGAATAAGCTGAGTATCAGGTTGATTGAATCTGCGTCACTGAAATATCCACAATCAATTGAAATATCAATAGAAAGTAGTGGCGAACTGCACCTTCTGTTTACTGGGCGAGTCGATTTACCAGCATTCACTGAGTGGTTTATAGAAAATGAGGATGCAATCCGAAAATCGGACTTTCCAGTAGATAATTTAACTCAAGATTCTTTAGCGAAAAAAGTACATTGTTTTTACGAAAACGCGAACGTAGATGACGATGATCTTATTGATGCAATGTTTGATTATCGTGCATCTCATTGTCTTAGATTTGCTTGTCGTGGTGTTAATTTTCCTGAGATTTATATTGGGAAATTAGGTAGTGGGCATGAGGTTTCTTTATTTACTCAGAATGAAAATTGGCAGTATTTTTTTGATGTTGATGATTTTTTTTGCAAATTGAAATGCTGAACAAGTCCCGGCCCAGTCGCCGAGATTTTACTTTGTAGCCTTAGCTGCCAAACTAAGCCCTGATAACTAAACCCCCGTTCTCAGCCGTAATGCTCACCGGCTGGCCGGTGGTAATTCCCAGCTGTTCCAGCCATTTACCCTTAGTCGTCATTTGCGGGCTGGGGTTGGGTCTGCCGCCGTTGGGTCTTCGCCGTCCGGACATCAAAGTACATAGATGAAAATGGTTGTAAGTCGCTAATTGTAATGGAAAAAGAGGGTTTAGTGCAGTGATTCACGTAAGAGTGAGTTGTTGTTTAGAATAATGCGCTGATTGATGCGGGTGATAAGCAACGTCAGGATACGAAATGGGCGCTGCCTTATCTGGAAGGTGATAAGAAGGTACAAGCCGAAAAACTGATCAGTGACCTGAATGCGAAGGATAAAGCCTTTGATGCCGCCATAGATGCAGCATGTAAGAATCTGTCATCAGAAGACTGTCGGGGTATGCGTCAGGAGCTGGCGGCAATGGGTAAAAGCTATGATGCCCAGCTTGATGGTCAGTACATCGGCACAATGGCCAGCGTTTACAAAGAGGGAGCAGATCAGGTTGATGGTCTGCTGTGGAAGTATGCGACGGCGGATGCCCAAGCTGAAAAAGAAAGAAATATTCAGATCCTGGTCAGTAAGGGGATCCCAGAGAATGTAGCAGCCGGACTCGTTACGGGAATGGCTGCAGTCCATACGGCTGCGGCGATTGGTGGTGCGGTGTATGGAATGAAGGGGCTAGATGTTCCTGCGATAAATAAACCAAGTACGTTGGCACCAGAAACGGTAACAACTAAAGGGGCGACGGCAAGCTCGGGTTCTGTAAAAAATGTGTCAATTAACCAAGGTCAACAGAATAAACACATACCAGGTACAAACGAATACAAAATAGCTTCTGATGCGGGTTTAAATAAAAGTACTATCACAGTGTCTTCGGAAGTGTTGTTACAGAAAGTCGGGAGTGGTCAACAGGTTGGGAATGTTGCCATCGGAATTCCAGGTTCAAAAGAGAGAATTAATTACGGTCAAGTGATCGGGAATTATATCGACCCACAAACTGGTATCTCTACGCCGACAACCAATGGTATTGTTCACTATGGTAAGAATGGTGTTCATATTGTTCCAGCAAGGCCATAAAAAGCATAAGTAAGGAGCTATTTTTAATGATTGATACTGATTTTTCGAACTATTTAAAGTTATCCCTGCAAAGGGCGTTGCTTGGTAATGTAACCCCTAATATTAGAAGTGTGGCTGTTATTTTAGACGCCAAGAATATCCGGCTATTTTTTTATTATGATGGTGAGTTTACAGATTGTGATGAAGAATTAGCATCAGAAGTTGAGACTGAAATCATGGCTGATTTTGATGACGACTTTATTATTAGCACTCATCTTGAACGGCTTGACTATCCTAAGCCAATCAAAATCAACAATGGTTATTGTGTTTATTTAAGAAAAGAATAATGTTGTAAGATCCCGGGCCCGGGATCTTACTTTTAAACTTATGCTCTGATCACCAAATACCCGTTCTCAATCGTAATACTCACCGGCTGGCCGGTACTTAATCCCAGCTGTTCCAGCCACTTCACTTTAATCGTTAGCTGCGGGCTGGGGTTCGGTCTGCCGCCGTTGAGCCTGCCGTCGTTGGGGGGTCGCCGTACGGACATCAAAGTGTATAGGTGAAAATGGTTGTAAGTCGCTAATTGTAATGTGAGAAGTGGGTTTAGTGCAGGGATTCACGTAAGAGTGAGTTGTTGTTTAGAATAATGCGCTGATTGCTGCGGCTGATAAGCAACGTCAGGATGCGAAATGGGCGCTGCCTTATCTGGAAGGTTATAAGAAGGTACAAGCTGTAAAACTGATCAGAGACCTGAATGCGAAGGATAAAGCCTTTGATGCCGCCATAGATGCAGCATGTAAGAATCTGTCATCAGAAGGCTGTCGGGGTATGCGTCAGGAGCTGGCGACAATGGGTAATCGCCTGAGTAACGATGAGAAGAGTAACATCAGTGCACTCTGTACTTTGGCCGCAGGCCTAGCGGGTGGCGTAGCAGGCAACTCCTTAAATGCCGCAGGAACGGGAGCTGTTGGCGGTAAGGTGGCGGTTGAGAATAATGCGCTGGGTGGATCTACTCCGACAACTTGTGCCAACGGGGTAGATATCCTCCATGGCGGTGGGAGTGTTATTGGTAACTCTGGAAGTGCAGCAGGTGGGGTTGCGGGAGCGGGTATGGGTGCAATAATTGCAGAGATGTTCGGCGATGATGACAAAGAAACGCAAAGTCAGCCCAATGCAGGGAAAGATCTGACAGATGCAGATAAGGCTGAACTGGGTGGAACGGGGTCTGGAACTGGAGCGCCTCCACCACCAGAAAATGATCCTAAATAGCAGAATGAAAAACCTGTAGAAAAACTTAATCAGAAGCAAGAAAGTTCTATCAAGAAGATTGATAACACTATAAAAAATGCACTGAAGGATCATGATATAACAGGAACTCTCAAAGATATGGATGGTAATCCGGTACCCAAAGGGAATGGCGGGTATTGGGATCATATGCAGGAAATGCAGAATACTCTCAGAGGATTAAGAAATAATGCGGATACGTTGAAAAACGTGAATAACCCTGAAGCTCAAGCTGCATACGGTAGGGCAACCGACGCCATTAATAAAATAGAATCAGCTTTGAAAGGGCATGGGATATGAGTACTTTTCGTAAATTGATAGGAAATATCAACGTAGCAAAGGAATCAAGTCAACAATCTCCGCTTGAACTATGGTTCGAACGCATCATCGATATACCAATCGAAGAGTTGGCTGTCGAAGATGTTTGCCGTGCTCTTCGACAGGAACTGTGTGTGGATCATTTGATGCCGAGAGTGTTGGATATTCTGACTGAGGACCCGCTGGCTGGAGAGTATTATGATGGTGAACTTATAGCTGCTTTATCGACAATAAAAAGAGAGGATCTAAAAGATTACATAAGTATCTTTATCCAAATAAAGCAGCTTATAAATCAGCTAGCCCCTTCAGATACTAACGATGATATAAAGAAAGATATATTAAAAATCAATGAAATAGTAATATAAAAAGATCCCGGCTAGGTCGCCGGGATCTTTTGAGCTGTCAGCCAGCCGTCAAATCCACTTCCCGGCAGGTAGCCGCTTCGCCGTGATCACCTCGATAAACTCAAGGATCTGCTGCTGCTTGCGCCCTGAAAGCTTCGTGACTTTACGCAGCGTCTGCATAATCTCCGGCTTTGGCGGCGGTGGGGGTAACGGTTCTTCGGCGGTCAGTACCAGGCAACCGGGCATTACCCGTATCTTCAGCGGTGTACCCGTCTCAAACCCCGCATCATCCAGCCAGCTTCCTTTAAGCGTGATGGAGGTTGCTTTGTTATGCGTCTTCCAGTCTCGAATGTAATCCACGGTATAACAGCGGGTTTTTAACTCCGGTGCATCTGTTGTAACCACTTCTGAAATAGAATTGAGCTCAGCCATACTCAACTCCTTGCGTTGGTTGTGGTTAGCGGGCTGGTCAGCGAAACGCCGCGGGACACTCAGAAGCCGGACGCGGCGCCGGATAGCCTGCAAAGCTAGCTCGTTCCCTGTGAGTGAGCTGACGAGTGCCCCCAGCAGCAGGCGCGCTGTTGGGTTTCTTCCCTTCCTTAGTGCTGGCACGGCTATCTCCAGTGCACTAGCAGGATTGGCTGGTGGGGATATGAACCAGGCACTGGCTGGTGGCTTAGCACCCTATCTTTCACTGGCAGTGAAAAAAGCTACCGAAGGTGATCCGACGGCCAATATTGCGGGCCATGCGTTAGCTGGGGCCGTTATCGCCTATCTACAAGGCGGTTCAGTGTCAGGCGGCGCAGCGGGTGCTGCGGGTGGCGAACTTGCTGCTCGTGCTATTATGGCAGAGATCTATCCGGGCCGAAGTGTTGAAAGCCTGAGTAACGATGAGAAGAGTAACATCAGTGCACTCAGTACTTTGGCCGCAGGCCTAGCGGGTGGCGTAGCAGGCAACTCCTTAAATGCCGCAGGAACGGGAGCTGTTGGCGGTAAGGTGGCGGTGGAGAATAACTTCCTGAGTCAGGGAAGTCCGCGGAAATACGCTGAGAAGTATAAAAAATGTAACGGAGAGGCTGACTGTGAGCAGAACATCCGTAAGGATATGGCGCGGGAATCAGCGGAGAATGTTCAGAAGCTGAAATCATGCTGGGATGCTGGTGATGCAACTTGTGTGGCAGATACTCGTTCGAAAATCGAACTTGATGAGAAAGCGTATACTGAACTACGACAGCAAGACAATATGGCCGGGCGTGCTTATGAAGACTCAGCGAAATGGTATGCTGATATTATCGATCAGTGTGCTGGTAAGTGTGATTGGCTAGAAGCTGCGCTGCTGAAGACCGGAGCCGATGGGTTAGGTAACCTAGTTTATGGTGCACTGGGTGCGGGGAGCCTAACGGGAGGGAAGCCGGGTTCTGCCACGATAGCTGAAAGCAGTGGAGAGAGAGGGGCAATACCAAATACCAGCCCTGTATTAAAGCTAGGTGAAACGGCGATTATCAATGAAGTCAAAGTTACTCGTGTTGGCAGATGGATGTCTCCTGATGAATTAGCCCAAATGCAAAATGGAGGCAAAGTGGTTCAGGGAGGTGGTGGGCAGACATTTATTTCTACTAATGGTATTACAGACTTTAAGGCTACAGCACCAGCGGGATCGGTCTACGTTGAGTTTGATGTCCCTACAAATAGTTTGTTACAAGGCGGGAAAGATGGATGGTTCAAGCTAATTGGCCCAGACGCAAGTAAATCACAGAAGTTTATGTTGAATAAACAAGGTGGTAGTCAACTGCCTGATGCTAAAAATATCACAGTCTTAGGTAAGAAATAGAAGGGGTATTAATCATGGATATAAATTTTTTTAAAGCCGAGATTGCCCCTCGTTTAGCAGGGTATGAGCTTCAATATAGTTCTTTTAGGAATGGTGATTTTGGTGACTTAGAGCGTGTTGAGTTTGAGAAGGGAGATAAGCTCGGAACAGTTGACCTGTGGTCTAAAGGCTGGATGAGCATTGATGTCTACGACACTGCTTTAGATGCTCAGTTAATTAACCTATTGTTAAGTCCAGACGAGTTAGAACAGCAAAAAAAATCTATAGAAACTCTTGTACGGATTTTAGAAGTTGATGAATAGAGTTCGGTTATTACATGGTGATATAACGAAAGTAGCTGCAGGACCTATTGTGAATGCGGCTAACTCGTCTTTACTTGGTGGTGGTGGGACAACGACAGGCTCCTGAGCCGTAAGCACCAGGCAACCGGGCATCACGCGCAACTTCAGCGGTGTACCCGTCTCAAACCCCGCATCATCCAGCCAGTTCCCCTTAAGCGCGATGGACGTGGCCCTGTTTTGCGTCTTCCAGTCACGAATGTAACCCACGGTATAACAGCGGGTTTTTAACTCCGGTGCATCTGTTGTAACCACTTCTGAAATAGAATTGAGCTCAGCCATACTCAACTCCTTGCGTTGGTTGTGGTTAGCGGGCTGGTCAGCGAAACGCCGCGGGACACTCAGAAGCCGGACGCGGCGCCGGATAGCCTACAAAGCTAGCTCGTTCCCTGTGAGTGAGCTGACGAGTGCCACGGCAGCAGGCGCGCTGTTGGGTTTCTTCCCTTTCTCAGTGCTGGCACGGCTATCTCCAGTGCACTAGCAGGATTGGCTGGTGGGGATATGAGCCAAGCACTGGCTGGTGGCTTGGCACCCTATCTTTCACTGGCAGTGAAAAAAGCTACCGAAGGTGATCCGACGGCCAATATTGCGGGCCATGCGCTTGCTGGGGCCGTTATCGCGTATCTACAAGGCGGTTCAGTCTCAGGCGGCGCAGCAGGTGCTGCGGGTGGCGAACTTGCTGCTCGTGCTATTATGGCAGAGATCTATCCGGGCCGAAGTGTTGAAAGCCTGAGTAACGATGAGAAGAGTAACATCAGTGCACTCAGTCTCTTGTCCGCGGGCCTAGCGGGTGGCGTAGCAGGCAACTCCTTAAATGCCGCAGGAACGGGAGCTGTTTGCGGTAAGGTGACGGTTGAGAATAATAATCTTGCTTTAATTCGTGCCGGGGGTGCCGTTTGTGCGGACGTATCCGTATGCCGAGATAATATTGTTAAACTGGGGATTGGTGCACTGCTAAGAGTAGGCGCTGCAACATCTGCTATAGCAAACCTTTCTGAGTCGCAAAAAACTAATATTATGTTGGCGGCAATGTCTGGTAAGCAGAGTTTGGTCGACGATTTGTCATCGACGATATTAATTTGGCGATTGGCAATAACCAAACTATTTGGAGTAAAAAGGCTTATGAAGGAGAGAGGAAGCCCAAGTTATGATTTTGTTATTGGCAGCGATATCGCCCGTGATTGCATGTATGTAGAAGTACGGCTCAAGGATACAAATCCGTTACTAGTACTCGCAGAAATCTTCTTCTCCGACCAAACCCACACTTTACCCTTAACTGCTACGAACAAAACATCCCTCTGGACGTGATACTCGAACTGATCGACATTGCACAAAAGAAATTGCCTCCCAACCATCAATGACGTTCTGTCATATTTCTCTGCTAATATCCTTCTATATAAGCCCAATTTCTATTAATCACACGAAGAAATAATAAATAGCGTCATTAATTTTTCCTCCACAATGTCAAAAACTGTTTTGTTCAGACGTGCTCTGTTACAGAGTGATTTGTTATCAAATATGTCGACACAGTCTAAAAAGCCTGCCCGTATTGAGTGTATATCCAACAGTTTGAAATCAAAGTGAGCAGTAAAGTATTCAATGTTTCATAAGCTAACAACTGTATACATTGCTGCTTAATTAATGATCTGATTTTAAAAAAATCACTCTGGGAACTTTCTCATTTTCTTCTTTGTGACCCTCATCACCTATGTTAATTATTTGTTCGTGGCGCAACACCACTGCAAACACATAACAATAGAAATTGATCAGACAGGGTAATTTATGAGCAAATTTATTAAGCCAATGATTATTGGCGGCGTCGTTCTGTCGGTATTATCTGCCAGCGCACAGGCTGAGATCACCGTTTTAGAAAAGAATAAGCAAAGCGATGCTTTGCTCGCGCCATTAAGCGTTAAAGTTGGCGGTAGTATTCGTCCAGAGTGGATTTTTAATAACGGCCCAGAGCCAGGTTATTATAAAAATGGTCACGACGGCGGTACGCGCTTTCGTTTCAGCACTGATTATGCTCTGAGCCAAGATACCTCAATCATTGGTTATTACGAGTTAGGTGTAGACCTGGCGCACGCGCTGAGCTGGGATGACCACTACAACGAAGATGGCCGTCGCGACAAGCAACGCCAGTTATACGCCGGTATTAAAGATGATCGTTACGGTACTTTCACTTACGGTCACCAGTACGGCATTTATTATTCCGTCGTCGGTATTAAAAGTGACGTATGGGATAACGATGGTCACGCAGGCGCAACCGGTATTGGTGTAAATGGTGATTACGACGGTGCAAATAAACCGAAGAACAGCCTGAAATATACTAATGATTTTGGCCCAGTCACTTTATATGCCAACTACTTATTACCTGAAGATCAAACAACCGCCGGTGGCAATTTAGATTACCGTCGTAATAACGGCGCAGGTATTGGTGCAGATTATAAAATCACTAAAGATTTAGTCTTCAGCGCCGCATATAGTGCCAACAACGCCACTATTAAAGAAACGCCGGAAAACGAAAAAGATTACCATCAGGAAATCTCAGGTACTGCTTTAACCTGGCAGCCGAACAACTGGTATATCGTCGGTACTGCGAGCTACTACAAAAACTTTGTGCCAAGCACGCATGAACAGTCTGTTGACCGTTACTTTGCGGGCAGTGGTTACGGCGTAGAAGGCTTTGTTGGTTACACCTTCAACATCGACCAGCCGTTCCTGAAATCTATCCAGCCATACGTTGCAGCCGATTCCCTGCAATTGAAAGGCGACGAAGATTACCATCAGAACAATGTGTACTTCGGTGCGGGCACCGTTATTGGCCACGGCCTGTCTGTGTATGTTGAACGTACTCTGGCAACCTCAACCAACAACGAAGTGCCAGACTCTACTTGGGTCACCGTGTTCTACGACTTCTAATCCCTGTCCTGCGCGGCAACACGCCGCGTAAACAGGCAAAGCCAGTGCCGAGAGGTGCTGGCTTTTTTGTTGCTTAAAATGGGTGACATGAATGCGTGAAGCCTCGCAGCGATGAATGTAATTTATGTAAATGGTAGCTAATTAGTGAGGTCGATATTTTAACTCCATCCTTACAGCGTAAAGTGACTGACTTAGTGATACACTTTTAGCTGACAGGATGTCCAAAAGATGAGAGTTTTTAGAACAAAATGGTTCACCAAAGCCGCGAGGTCACATGGGATTAAGGATGTTGCTTTATGTGACGCTCTTAAAAAGGTACTTGAAGGTAAAGCGGAGGACTTAGGCGGAGGTGTTTACAAGAAGCGCCTTAATAAGAATAGAGATCGTTCAATTATTCTCGCTAAAGGTGGTCAAAATTGGTTCTATGCTTTTCTTTTTTCTAAACAAGACAAGTCTAATATTGATGATGCCGAACTCGCTGCGTTCAAGGTTCTAGCTAAGCAATATGCAGCACTGCAAGAAGTAAAACTCACAGAAATGATAATACAGAATGAATTAGTGGAGATTTGCCATGACTACTAAAAGTAAGTTCAAAAGCCCTGCGTTTGAAGCTATTCACAGCGCGGCGTCAGGCTTAAGAAGTGTTGATGCTATTAGTCAGGAAACCATGCGTCAGTTTGATGCAACCTGTTTATCGGTTGTTGACGACTTGCAGCCAGACGAGATCAAATCCCTTAGAAATGGCCTGAACATCAGTCAGCCAGTTTTTGCCAAGTACCTTAACACCAGCGTTTCGACTATCCAGAAGTGGGAAACCGGGTTAAAAAGGCCGAGTGGTTTAGCCTTGAAGTTACTCTCTGTTGTGCAAAAACATGGATTGAAAGTGTTGCTCTAAAGGTTGTGATGAGATTTTGGATTTGGCTTTAACACTGGCATAGTGACAGGAATCGATAACTCAACCCTCATGCCAGAAATACTCCACACAATAAATCACCCACCGCAACTATTAACATCCTCTAAATCACCCTAATAACAAAAACGCCAAAATTATCGTCAATTGGTTTTATTTTTGTGCGATCTGAACAAATAACGCGCAGATATAAGTAGGTGGCTACAAATATAATTTGTTACTGAATGTCCTAAGTTGGGATCATCTACAGGGCAATTATGTTAATAAAAGGTGTTTTCTAAGGCTTATTATCGAGCATTAGCTATTAATCGTGACTTTGATCTCAAAGCAGAGCGAAATGACAGCTTTTTATGCTGCCGATAGGTATCATCCCGCCATTAATGATATGTTTTAAACGATTCATTGGTTTTTTAACGGCGCGCTTGTGGCATTACAACGTAGTTAAAAATCAATTATAAATAACAGATTGTTTTTTATACCGAGGGATTATGGACAATACACATATTGATACGCAGGTAAATGTCTCAACCAGTACCTGGCGTAAAACCGATACCATGTGGATGCTGGGTCTGTATGGTACAGCAATTGGTGCAGGCGTTCTGTTCTTACCTATTAATGCCGGGATTGGTGGTTTAATTCCGCTACTTATTATGGTCGTACTCGCTTTCCCAATGACCTTTTTTGCTCACCGAGGTCTGACGCGTTTTGTATTGTCAGGTAAAAATGCGGGCGAAGATATTACCGAAGTTGTTGAAGAGCACTTTGGAATTTCAGCCGGTAAGTTAATTACTCTATTATATTTCTTTGCTATTTATCCTATCTTGTTGGTTTATAGCGTCGCGATAACCAATACGGTCGAAAGCTTTATTACTCATCAGATGCACTGGACGGCGCCGCCGCGCGCGCTGTTGTCTCTGGTCTTGATCCTTGGCCTAATGGCGATCGTCCATTTTGGGCAGGACTTAATCGTGAAAGCGATGAGCATTCTGGTGTTCCCTTTTGTTGCCGTGCTGATGGCGCTGGCGTTTTATCTCATCCCGAACTGGAATACCTCGGTATTTGAAAACGTCTCAATGTCTGGCAATGGCGTGGGCAGCGGCATGCTGATGACGCTGTGGCTGGTCATTCCGGTGATGGTGTTCTCCTTCAACCACTCGCCAATCATCTCTTCTTTCGCGGTGGCCAAGCGTAAAGAGTATGGCGAAGGCGCTGAGAAGAAATGTTCACGCATCCTGGCTTATAGCCACATCATGATGGTGCTGACCGTGATGTTCTTCGTGTTCAGCTGCGTGCTGAGCCTCTCTCCGACTGACCTGATGGAAGCGAAAACGCAGAACATCTCTATCTTGTCTTATCTCGCCAATCACTTCTCTAACCCACTGATTGAATATATCGCGCCATTTATTGCCTTTATCGCGATCACTAAATCTTTCCTCGGCCATTATTTAGGTGCTCGCGAAGGCTTTAACGGTATGGTGATTAAGTCATTGCGCAGCAAAGGTAAAAATATCGCGCTGCCAACACTGAATCGCTACACCGCTATTTTCATGTTGCTGACGACCTGGGCCGTGGCGACATTAAACCCAAGCATTTTGGGGATGATTGAAAATATCGGCGGGCCTATTATTGCAATGCTGTTATTCCTCATGCCGATGTATGCGATTCGCAAAGTGCCGGCAATGAGAAAATACAGCGGTCATATTAGTAACGTGTTCGTGGTTATTATGGGTTTAATTGCCATGTCTGCGATTGTTTATACTCTTCTGGGTTAATCTTCACCTTTAATAATAAAGAAGGGGCAGGGATGTTCTGCCCCTCTATCCAAAACTTTCCTTCCTGATTTTTCTGACATTTTATTGCCATGGAGTCTAACGTGATTAGCATCTTCGATATTTTCAAAATTGGTATTGGGCCTTCGAGTTCACACACCGTCGGGCCAATGAAAGCCGGGAAAATATTTAGCGATGAGCTTATCGCCCTCGGCCATATTAATAATACTTCTCGTGTCGTGGTGGATGTTTATGGTTCTTTATCTCTGACCGGTAAAGGCCACCACACGGATTTAGCCATTATTATGGGGCTTGCCGGTAATTTACCCGATACAGTAAATATCGATGCGATCCCTGGTTTTATTCGTGATGTGGAAAGCACGGGCAAGCTGATGCTGGCCAATGGTGCCAAAGAGGTGGAGTTCCCAATGCAGGGCAGCATGAACTTCCATTCCACCAACCTTCCTCTGCATGAAAATGGCATGACCCTGAGCGCCTTCGACGGCGAGCAGCTGCTTTATAGCCAAACTTATTACTCGATTGGCGGCGGGTTTATCGTCGAAGCCAGCCGTTTTGGTATGCAGGAAGAGAGCGCGGTCACCATGCCATTCCCATTCAAATCCGCCCATGACTTGCAGCAGCACTGCAATAATACCGGCTTATCGCTATCCGGCGTGATGATGCAAAACGAACTCGCGGGTCACTCGAAAACTGAGATTGCCGAACATTTTGCGGCTATCTGGGATGTGATGAGCGAGGGCATTACTCGCGGTATTCACACCGAAGGCCTGCTGCCGGGCCCTATGAAAATTAACCGCCGCGCCGCTGCTTTGCGCCGGATACTGGTAACGCAGGATAAGAATAATGTTGACCCGATGGGCGTCGTCGACTGGATAAACATGTACGCCATGGCGGTCAATGAAGAGAACGCCGGCGGTGGCCGCGTGGTGACTGCGCCAACCAACGGCGCCTGTGGCATCATCCCCGCGGTGCTGACTTACTACGATCAGTTTATTCGGCCGGTCAGCCCGGACTCTTACAGCCGCTTTTTCTTAGCCGCTGGCGCGGTGGGCGTTCTGTTCAAAATGAACGCCTCTATCTCGGGTGCCGAAGTCGGGTGCCAGGGGGAGGTCGGCGTGGCCTGTTCAATGGCGGCGGCGGGGCTTACCGAACTGCTGGGCGGCAGCACGGCGCAGGTGTTTATGGCGGCAGAAATCGCTATGGAGCATCACCTCGGTTTAACCTGTGATCCACTGGCCGGGCAGGTTCAGGTGCCTTGCATCGAGCGAAATGCCATCTCAGCCGTGAAGGCGGTGAATGCTTCGCGTATGGCGCTACGCCGCACCAGCGAGCCACGCGTCTGTCTCGATAAAGTCATTGAAACCATGTATGAAACCGGCAAAGACATGAATTCTAAATACCGCGAAACCTCGCGCGGCGGATTGGCCATCGCCGTTGTGGCGTGCGATTAGTCAAAAAATCTGTTTTCTCTAAGGCGGGAAACCGCCTTTCCGCCCCAAATCTCCTGCTGCTCTGTGCTATGTTGGTTTAGAGGTATTCACAAATCTGACCATACTCAATAACAGTTAAAGGGACGAATCGGCATGTCGACATTTTTCATGAATGACCGCAAGAATCTGATTAACGACGTAATTGAAGGCGCAATTCTTACTTCCCCCTACAAAAATCTCGCCAAGCTGGACATCGATCCGGCCATTCGCGTTGTGGTTCGCAGCGACTGGGACAAAAAGAAAGTCGCGCTGATCTCCGGCGGCGGCTCCGGCCATGAACCGGCGCACGTCGGATTTATCGGCAAAGGCATGTTAACCGCCGCCGTCTGTGGCGACGTTTTTGCTTCTCCCAGCGTCGACGCGGTGCTTAGCGCCATTATTGCCGTCACGGGCGAGGCTGGCTGCTTGTTGATTGTGAAAAACTACACCGGCGACCGTCTCAACTTTGGGCTGGCGGCTGAAAAAGCCAAAAACCTGGGTTACAAAGTCGATTTAGTGATGGTGTCCGACGACATCTCCCTGCCGGATAACAAGCAGCCTCGCGGCATTGCCGGCACCGCGCTGGTGCACAAAATCGCGGGCTATGTGGCTGAAAAAGGTAAGTCACTCAAGGCGGTAACCGCCGCGGCGCAAAAGGCTATTGATGCCACCTCGAGCATTGGCGTGGCGATGAGCGGCTGTAGTTTGCCGGGAGACAGCGGCAAAGAAGAGGAAGAGAGCCGTATCCCTGCCGGGCAGGTTGAGCTAGGTTTGGGTATCCACGGCGAGCCGGGCGTGTCGAAAATCAAAACTCAGAACAGTGAAAAAGTCGTTGCCACCCTGGTCGAGAAGCTACAGGCGCAGGTGAAGAAAAGCGACAAACTGGCGGTATTGATTAATAACCTCGGCGGCGTTTCTCCTCTGGAGATGAATCAGCTGACCAAAGAGCTGGTGCATTCGGCGCTCGGCAAGTCGATTCGCTATCTGATTGGCCCTGCGGCGCTGGTCAGCGCGTTAGATATGAAAGGCTTCTCGCTTTCCACCATCGTGCTCGACGATGAAACAGAAAAAGCGCTGTTGGCGGATGTCGAAGCCGCAGGCTGGCAGCCCCTGGTGAAATTGGAAAAACTGCCGACGTTGAAAGCCAAAAAGCTGGGGCAGAAATCAAAAGTTAAGGCCTCAACCAATGCCGAAGTGGGCAAGATTGTCGAGGTAGTCACCGAGACGTTATCCGGGCTGGAAGATGAGCTGAATAAGCTGGACGCCAAAGTCGGCGATGGCGATACCGGTTCAACCTTCGCCTCCGGCGCGCGTGATATCCAAGAGCAAAACAAAGGCAAAAAGCTGCCGCTTAACGACCTTTCTGCGCTGTTAGCCGTGGTCGGCGATCGCCTGGCAACTGTCATGGGCGGCTCGAGTGGCGTACTGATGTCGATTTTCTTCACCGCCGCCGGGCAAAAAGTGGCAGAAGGGAAAAAGATCAACGAGGCGCTGTTGTTTGGTTTGGAACGCATGAAGCACTACGGCGGGGCTGACTTGGGCGACCGCACCATGATTGATGCCTTGCAGCCCGCTCTGGAAGCTTTGGGTAAAAAAGGCGACCTGAAAGCCGCCGCCAAGGCCGCCGCAAAAGGCGCCAAGGACACTTCCACCATGAAGAAAGCCAACGCGGGGCGCTCCTCTTACCTCAGCAGTAATAGTCTGAAAGGGGTGAAAGATCCGGGCGCAGTGGCAGTGGAAAAAGTGTTTGAGGCGCTCGCCAAATAACCTTCTTTATATGCTGTATATGCGCTGAAATAAAAACGGCCTGTGTGGTTTTCCATGCGGGCCATTTTTTATGGGCGCTATTTATTTCTGCATGAAGCCTTATTGCGAAGCTCCAGCAGTTCGGCCAAAAGGTTGATCTAAAGCAGGCAAAGTCGCTTCTTCCCCACGCTCTGTGTGGCTTATCCGTATAATTCCTCGCCAAAATATTCATAATGTCACTCCGCTAACGAAGAGCTTCTATGTCTGCCAGCCTGATCCAGCCCGAGCGCCATCTGTTTTCCTATCCCCTTTATTGGGCCGAGTGCTATGGCACCGCCCCATTTTTACCCATGTCCCGCGAGGAGATGGACCAGCTTGGCTGGGATAGCTGCGATGTGATTGTGGTGACGGGCGATGCCTATGTGGATCACCCCAGCTTTGGTATGGCAATCATTGGCCGCATGCTCGAAGCGCAGGGGTTCCGCGTGGGGATCATCTCCCAGCCTGACTGGACGTCCAAAGATGACTTCATGAAGTTGGGCAAGCCGAACCTGTTTTTTGGCGTGACGGCGGGCAACATGGACTCGATGATCAACCGTTATACGGCAGATAGAAAATTGCGCCATGACGATGCATACACCCCGGATAACGTCGGGGGCAAACGGCCAGACCGCGCCACGGTGGCGTATTCCCAGCGCTGCAAAGAAGCCTTTAATGATGTGCCAGTGGTGCTCGGCGGAATAGAAGCCAGCCTGCGTCGTATCGCCCATTACGACTATTGGTCTGACACGGTGCGTCGTTCGGTGCTGGTTGACTCCAAGGCCGATATGTTGATTTACGGCAACGGTGAGCGACCGCTGGTTGAAGTGGCGCACCGGCTGGCAGCAGGGGAGCACATCAGCGAGATCGTTGATGTGCGCAATACGGCGGTGATGCGCAAAATGGCATTGACGGGCTGGAGCGGGGTGGACTCAACGCGCCTTGATAAACCAGGCCGCATCGAGCCAATAATGAACCCCTATGGTGAAGACCTGCCTTGCGCTGAAGGAATACTGCCCGAAGCCGATGGCCCGCAGCCCATCACCGTTCGCGCACCTAAGCCGAAACCTTGGGAAAAAACCTACGTTCTGTTGCCCTCGTTTGAGAAAGTTAAAAATGACAAAGTGATGTATGCCCATGCTTCTCGGATCTTGCATCACGAAACTAACCCCGGCTGCGCGCGGGCGCTGATGCAAAAACATGGCGACCGTTACGTGTGGATCAATCCGCCTGCGATCCCCCTCGCCACCGATGAGATGGACTCAGTTTTCGCCCTGCCTTTCCAACGAGTGCCGCATCCTTCTTATGGTCAGATGCGTATCCCCGCGTATGAGATGATCCGTTTTTCCGTGAATATCATGCGCGGTTGCTATGGCGGCTGCTCTTTCTGCTCGATCACCGAACATGAAGGGCGAATTATTCAGAGCCGTTCTGCCGATTCTATTGTCAGAGAAATTGAAGAGATCCGCGATCGCGTGCCGGGATTCACCGGCGTGATTTCGGACTTGGGTGGGCCTACTGCGAACATGTATATGTTGCGCTGTCAGTCGCCACGTGCAGAACAAACCTGCCGTCGCGCCTCCTGCGTCTACCCTGATATTTGCCAGCATATGGACACTAATCATGAGCCGACCATCAAGTTATATCGGCGTACTCGTGCTTTGAAAGGTATCAAGAAAATCCTGATTGCATCGGGTGTGCGTTATGACCTCGCTGTACAAGACCCGCTTTATATTAAGGAGCTAGCGGAGCATCACGTTGGGGGATATTTGAAGATTGCTCCTGAGCATACCGAAACGGGACCTTTATCTAAGATGATGAAACCTGGCATGGGCAGCTATCATCGCTTTAAGAAGCTCTTTGACCAATATTCGAAAGCTGCCGGGAAAAAGCAGTATCTGATCCCCTATTTTATTTCGGCACATCCGGGGACGCGGGACGAAGATATGGTTAATTTAGCCCTGTGGTTGAAAGAGAATCGCTTCCGACTGGATCAGGTACAAAACTTCTACCCATCACCCCTCGCCAGTGCGACCACCATGTATTACAGCGGCAAAAATCCGTTGAATAAAGTGGATTACAAAAGCGAAGACGTGGTGATACCTAAAGGAGATCGCCAGCGGCGTTTGCACAAAGCCTTACTACGCTATCACGATCAGGCGAACTGGCCAGTGATCCGCGAAGGGCTAGTGACGCTGGGGCTCAAGCATCTTATCGGCGAACGTTCGGAGTGTCTGGTTCCCGCCGAAAATGGCAGGGGCTATAACGCCAATCGACCAAAATTCAGCGCCCGTCCGGCAGCTACACGCTTTACAGAGGGGCCGAAGCCCCTCCAATCTGGCGTGAGAAAGAGCACCGCTAGTCGAGGTAAAAAACCGGCTTAAGACTATGACTCACTGGGCTATTATCGGCATTCGCGGGCATAATGTCCGCCATATGTCGCCACCATTTTTGGCAAATTTGGGTGTCTGCTACTGCATTCCAGCGCGCTTCAGATTCAATCTCTACGGTGGCAAACAGCAAGCTGCGCTGCTCATCCAAGAAAATGCTGTAGTGATGCGCTCCGTGGGCCTTCAGCGTTTCTTCTAACTCCAGCCAGATAGGGGTGTGCCGCCGCTGATATTCGGCGTGCGCGTCAGGATTCACCTGCATCACAAAAGCTTTACGAATCATTTGTGTCCCCTCATTACATCGCGTTGAGATAGAGTTCACGGACCTGTTCCCGAGAAGCTTCTCTTGGGTTGCAGGGCGCGCAAGGGTCTGCCAGTGCTTTATCCAGCCAGCCTTCGATATCGTCTTTCGTGATGCCCAACTCGGCAAAACCTGAAGGAATACCCACGCGTTGAGAGAGTGCGCGGATAGCGTCGAGCGCAGCGTGGCTGGCGCTTTCTTCATCCATCCCGCTGATATCTACCCCCATAGCACGAGCAATCTCTGCAAACCTCTGCGGACAGGATGGCCGATTAAAGGCTTCAACGATCGGCAGTAATATGGCGTTGCAGATACCGTGCGGCAGGTTGTGCGTGGCGCCCGGCTGGTGGGCCAGTGCGTGAACCAGTCCCAACCCGGCGCTATTGAATGCCATACCCGCCAGATATTGACCGTGGGCCATCTTCTCGCGTGCCTGTAAATCCTTGCCGTTCTCTACTGCTGCTGGCAACCATTGGCTAATGGTACCGATCGCCGCCAGCGCCGTCGGATCCGTCAGGGGATGTGCCCCAACAGAGACGTAAGCCTCGATAGCATGGGTAAGGGCATCCATGCCGGTTGCGGCAGTGACGCTTGCAGGGATGGCCAACATAATGGCGGGATCATCCACGGCGATATCAGGGATCAGGTTGGTGTCGATGATCACTTCTTTGACCTGACGCTGGCTGTCGGTGATCACCGCGTTACTGGTTAACTCGGCCGCGGTGCCTGCCGTAGTGTTGATCGCCACCAAAAACGCACCTGGGTTTTTCACCTTGCCAACGCCCGAATAGGCCGTGACCGGCGCAGGGTTGGCAGTGAGGATTTTGATGCCTTTCGCTGTATCAATCGGGCTGCCGCCGCCAAACGCGATCAGATAGCTGCATTTATTCTGCGCATAGAGCCGGTAGCCTTCATCCACGATTTCACTGGTGGGGTTTGGCGAGACGCCGCTATAGAGTGCATAGGGCAAGCTGGCTGCTTCTAAAGCGTCAAACAGGCCGTCGAGCAGGCCGAGTTCGATCAGCTGGGCATCCGTGACTATGAGCGCTTTGCCGGAGATCTTGGTCTGGAGCAGTGCCACCATATCCGTGATGGCACCTTGCCCATGTAAGCTAATTTTAGGTAAAGCCAACATAAAGCTCATAACGCGTTCCTTTTCATCATTATGCTTTGAGTGCGGCGGCAAAAGGTTTGACGTCGAAACGCTCGCCCAATGCAATCAATTCCTCGGTAGAAATGGTTTGCTTCTTGCCGCCCATGGCAATCACTTTGACCAATATCTCTGCGGATTTCTCAGCGGTATCAATAAGTCCAAAGGCATCGTCGAGGGAAGGGCCGCTGCCGAAAATGCCGTGATAAGCCCAGAGCACCAGAGTGTGGTGTTGCATCTGATCGGCAGTCGCTGCACCGATGCCATCCGTGCCCGGCACCATCCACGGCACAATGCCGATACCATCAGGGAATACCACCAGACATTCGGTGCTGCATTCCCAAATTTCGCGAGTGAATTTTGCGCTATCAAGCTCAAGCACGTAGGTCAGAGCAATCAGGTTAGTGGCATGGCAGTGCATGATCACTCGATCCTGACCATCAGTCACTTTCATGCGAACGATATGAGATTGAAGATGCGCAGCCAGCTCGGAGGTCGGTAAGCCCCCGGCAGTTAAGCCCCACAGAATGCGGTAACCCGTCCCCTGACCGTTAAGTTGTATAACGGCCAAAGACTCGGCGGGCGAAAGCTGAACATTGCGGAAGAACTTGCCCGAGCCCGTGACGATAAAGTAGTGATTCGCCAGTTCCGGTGCTGCTTGAGTTAGGGCTACTGACCGTGGCTCACTGTAAAAATCGGCTTTATAGGGCGCGACATCTTCTGGCAGCAGGCGCAGGCTGACGTTGCCGCCGTTGCGCTCATCCCAGCCTTTCAGCCACATATCGCTGGTGGCTTTGATCATGCCCTGGACGAACCAAGCGTTGAGTAAAGTTTTCATCGTTAAATACCTTTAAAATCTTAAAAAATAGTGAGTTAGCTTTTATCGTTTTGCGAGTTCAGTTTTTTCATAATGGCGAACGTTATCCAGCCATTGGCTGCCGACCGGCACGTCATGGCGCAGGCAATACATATCCCACACGGCTTGCCACGGCAGGCATTTCTGTTCTTCGAGCAGCGCCAGTCTTGCGGTGTAGTCCCCCTCGTTCTCGAGCTTTTTCAGCAAGTCGGTGGGTTCGAGCAGGGCGCGCAGCAACGCTTTTTTCATATTGCGCGTGCCAATAACCCACGCCGCGATACGGTTGATGGAGGCGTCGAAGAAATCGAGTCCGATGTGTACGCGGTCGAACAGCTTGTGGCGGATGATCTCGTTGGCGATGGCCTGAGTTTCGTCATCCAGCAATACCACGTGGTCGCTGTCCCAGCGTACTGGGCGGCTGACGTGAAGCAGCAGGCGCGGGACGTACAGCATGACGCTGGAGATTTTGTCGGAGATGACTTCCGTTGGATGGAAATGACCTGCATCCAGACACAGTGCAGTTTGGCGGCTGGCCGCATAGCCCAGATAAAACTCATTCGAGCCGACGGTATAGCTTTCCGTGCCGATGCCGAACAATTTGCTTTCTACTGCGTCAATGTGATGGTGGGGATCGAGTTTCTCAGCAATGACTTCATCAAGCGCGCTTAATAGCCTTTCACGCGGGGCGAGGCGATCGACGGTGAGATCTTTCATGCCATCAGGGATCCAGATATTCATCACCGATGGGGTATTGAGCGCCTTGCCGAAAGAGGCGGAAATCCGGCGACTGGCCTGACAGTGTTCAATCCAAAACTGGCGGATTTCAGGATTGGCGTGCGACAGTGTGAAGCCATCTGCACTTAATGGGTGTGAGAAGCATGAAGGGTTAAAGTCCAGCCCTAGCTGGTTTTTCTTCGCCCATTCGACCCACTGGCTAAAGTGTTTGGGTTCGATTTCATTGCGTGCGACAGGCTTGTCAGATTCCAAATATAAAGCATGTAAATTCAGGCGATTAGGGCCGGGAATAAGCGACAGGGCCTGTTCTAAATCGGCACGCAGTTGCTGTGCATTTTTAGCTTTACCCGGATAACTGCCGGTGGCCTGAATCCCTCCTGTTAATGCGCCTTCTGGATTTTCAAAACCGGCAACGTCGTCACCCTGCCAGCAGTGCATTGATACAGGTAGGGTGTCGAGTTTCTGCATCGCGTCTTCTGCATCAATACCGAGTTGGGAAAAGCGCTCTTTCGCGAGCGTCCATGCATGATCTATAGATGAAGTCATACTGCGAGTTCCTCATTGGCGTTACTGAGTGCCTGAAAGCGACACCAGTGGGTAGCAAGATTGGGTACAGGCTGCGGCACATAGCGCTGCTGTGGGAATTGGCTAGAGAGCATTTGCCGATAAAGGTCGACATCTTTGACCAAGTTAAGGGCCATCAGCTGGCAGCCGATATTGCCGAGGGTGGAAGCCTCGACAGGCCCAGCGGTCACAGGAATTTGGCAGACATCGGCACAAAGTTGATTGAGAAAAGCATTCTGGCAGCCGCCGCCGACAATATGGATTGCCTCCAGCGGTGCTCCTTGTAGTTCAGCGAGCTGCTGAGCCGTTTGACGATAAAGCATGGCAAGGCTGTCAAAGATGCAGCGTGCTAATGCCGCAGGGTTTGTTGGGGCCGGCTCCCCCTGCTCATGGCAGGCTTCACAGATGGCATCGACCATGGATGCGGGGTTAATAAAGCGCGAATCGTTGGGATTGATGAGGCTGACAAAGGCCGGCAGCGCGGCCGCCTCGTTAATTAAGGACGGCAAATCCTGCACGTTCAGCTCGTTGCAGATGCGCTGCAACAGCCACAGTCCCATGATGTTTTTTAATACGCGATAACTGCCGTTAATCCCGCCTTCATTGGTGAAATTCGCCTCAAGAGCCGCGCGATGGGTGAAGGCTTTCGGGCTTTCGATCCCCATCAGCGACCAGGTACCGGAGCTGAGATAAGCTGAGTTTTTTCCGGACATTGGGGCGGCCACCACGGCACTCGCCGTGTCATGGGTGGCAACGCTGGTTACCGGCACGCGGTGCCCGTTAGGAGACAGCCAATAGCCTAATGATTTGCCCGGTTGGGAAGGTTTCTCTAGCCAGCTTTGCGGAATGCCCGCATATTCGAGCAGCTTTTTATCCCACTCTCCGCTGTGAATATTGACCATCTGTGTGGTACTGGCATTGGTATGTTCCCAGTTCATCACGCCGGTTAAACGGTAATACAGATAGTCAGGCATCAGCAGAAGGCGGTCTATTTGCGGGAGCCATTCTGGCTGCTGGCGAGTCAGCGCTTTTAACTGGTAGAGGGTATTGAACGGCAAGAACTGAATGCCCGTGGTGCGATAAATCACGTCTCGACCAAGCTCCAGGCAGGCTTGTTCCATCACGCCGTCCGTGCGTTTATCACGGTAAGCGACGGGCAGGCCGACACGGTTTCCCTGCGCGTCCAGCAAGACAAAATCGACTCCCCAGGTATCAATCCCAATGCTGTCGAGGCGAATATCGGCCCTCTCCAGCAGGGTCAGGCCAGTAAGAATATGCTGCTCGAGAGCGTCGAGATCCCAAGTGTCATAGCCATCAACTTTCACCAGCGTATTAGGAAAACGATGGATCTCTTTCAGCGTCAGTTGCGCTTTATGTTCACTATTAAAGGTTGCAAGCATCACGCGCCCACTCGAGGCGCCCAAATCAATTGCAGCAATATGGTGGAGTGTCATAACGGCCATTCCTTTTCAGATATGGTCGCAGTTTAGGCGGGGAGCTGGGGCATGACCTTCCCGTGAATGCCAAGCAATGGAGGCAGTTGGCAGCATCAAAAAGGTGATGGGGGAGTGGATCACAAAACGATAAAAACGAAGGAATTTCACCGCGAATGTAATGGGAAGAATTTTGCAATTATAGGTTGTGATCTTCGCCGCAGTTCCTTTCAACAGTCGGCAAATCTTTAAAAAATAACCGCAGAACGCGTTTTCTATGCCGTCGTTTTAAGGTTATCCGCCAGTGGTCAGGATAGGGTTATTTCACTTATTGAGGACAGGAGGCGAGACATGACGTTACTAATTGGCGATGATTATTTTGCTTCACCAGAGTTAACCATAGCCGTGGAACGGCGAACTCCGCAGGAAGCCTTCCCTGAGCATTACCATGATTTCCACGAGATCATGCTGGTGGAGAGTGGGTCCGGCGTGCATATCTTTAATGATGCACCTTATACACTTACCGTCGGCACTGTCTGTTTCGTGCGCGCCAGTGACCACCATCTTTTTGAAAGCGTCGATAATCTTCGGCTGACGAATGTGCTTTATCGTTCACCACAGGCATTTCGTTTTCTGCACGACGTCGGGCAATTTCTCCCGCAAGAACATCACTATCAGCAACAGGTGCATTGGCAGCTTAGCCCAACTTTGTTGCAGCAGGCTCTACAATGTATCGCTGTTTTAGAGCAGCATGCGGGGGGAACCCACCCCCAGCAAATCGCGGCGACGGAAAGCCAGTTTCTGCACCTGTTGATCCTGCTCTATCAGGGGTGTTTCCAGCCACTATTGCGAGACACCTCGGAAAACAAAATTAACCAGCTACTCGAATGGCTGCATGGCCATTACAGTGAGGAGATTAACTGGCCGGAAGCCGCAGATCGATTTACGTTGGCACTACGTACCTTACATCGGCAAATGAAGCAGCAAACTGGTATGACGCCTCAGCGTTATCTTAATCGCCTACGTTTGCTCGAGGCGCGCCGCAGGTTACACCATAGCGATCAAAGCATTACCGATATCGCCTACGCCTGTGGCTTCAGCGACAGTAATCATTTCTCGACGCAGTTTCGCCGGGAGTTCTCCATGTCGCCAAAACTGATGCGCAACCAATTGCGTTAGCTGCCGCACCTTTTGGCTGCTTGATGCGGGTATAAAATTTGCCCTGCGCTTATATTCCTTTGACTGAATGGGTTTGGGGATAGCCACGATGCAGCTTAAATTAATGAAAAATGATTTTTTTCTGACCAATAAAAACTCCGTCATGGTGGCCGAACGCCACCCTCAGGCAAATTTCCCTTCCCATGATCACGACTTTGACGAGTTGGTGATTGTTTGGCGGGGTAACGGCACGCATATTTGGAATGGCATTCCTTACCCCATTACCTGCGGCGATCTGTTCTATATCAATGCCAATGACCGACATAGCTATGAGTCAGTCAATGACCTGGCGCTGGACAATATTCTGTATTGTCGCGAACGCTTTCGTCTGGCTGCCGATTGGACCCAACTGCTGCCAGGGGAGGGCGTAAGCCAGGAGCAGCGCTATTGGCGGCTCAGTTCCCTTGGCATGACGGCTTTACGGGATAAAGTCGACGAGCTTTCTGCTGAATGTATGAAATCAGAATCAATCTCGGTTCAGCTCAGTGAAGCATTATTGATGCAGCTCGCCCTCTTGCTGCTGCGTTATCGTCACCCGCCAAATAGCGGCGTTTTACCCGATGCTCACCAGCTAGATCTGCTGCTGATGGCACTGCGAGCGAGTATTAGCGAGCCGTTCCATCTGGAGAGTTTCTGCCAGAAGCACGGCGTAGGGCTACGCGCAGTGCGAGCCTTGTTCAAACAGCATACCGGCATGAGCGTGTCGCACTACTTAAGACAACTACGGCTGTGTCGGGCTATGAGTTTGCTGCGCTATAGCGATCGGACCATTGGTGAAGTTGCGGCGGAATGCGGCTTTGATGACAGCAACTATTTTTCAGTGGTGTTTAACCGAGCCTGCGGGGTATCGCCAAGAGATTATCGCCAGCGCTTTATGAAACATGTCGTTAAGCCGATGGTGGTGCCGACATTATCCTGATGCTCATGGAGCGACTGCCACAGTGAGTTTATCTTTTTGGCAGTCGCTGTAGGCAATGTGATTAAGGGATTAGGCCGACATTCCCATGCCCACGATGTTGGCGGCCAGAATAATGATCAGACATCCTAGAGACAAAATTGCCACCGGCTTCCTGCCCACGCCTAGCCACTCTTTGAGCAACAGGCCAACAATACCGCCACACAAGACGTAGAAACTCATGTGTAACATCCAGCTCATGTAGCCGTACTCTGACGGAATGCTGGCGTGGCCCCACGCATAGAAGAAGAATTGCAGGTACCACATGGTGCCGCCCAAGATGGCAAACAGCGCATTCGTGATGAGCAGGGGTTTAGCAATCGACAGATCTGCTTTCACGGAAAGTTCGCGACGGGTTGCCAGCCGAATAAAGCAGAAGCCGAGGTTGACGATCGCGCCGCCGCCCATAATGACAACATAGCTTGGCAAGGCAACATAGAGGGGATTCAAACCTAGCTGCGCGGCTGATTCATGCATAGGCGTCGCGGCGCTCATGGCAAATGACATTCCGGCGGAGAAAATACCGCAGAAAGCGGCCAAAATAAGCCCCTTCTTGAGGTTAAACTCCTCTGCTTTGATGCCCAGCGATTTTTCCTTCAGGTAGCCTGCGTAGCTGACCACGGCAACGCCAATCACCGCGACCAACACGCCGAGCAGCGTCATTCTGCCGCCCGCCGTTCCTATCAGCACATCAACTTTCCCTTGCAGAACGGGTGTCATGAGCGTGCCAATTATGAGGGTGATACCGATGGCGATGCCTATCCCCAGCGACATGCCTAAATAGCGCATGGTCAGGCCATAGTTGATATTACCTATGCCCCACATTGCCCCAAACAGGAAGATAGGTAGCAGTGTTGAAAGACTGAATGAGCTGTAATAGGCCCAAAAATCTGGCAATAAAACATAGCTCACTGCCCAGGGCAGAACTATCCATGAGAAGAGGCCGGCCATCGACCACATGGTCTCCCACGACCACTTTTTAACTTGCTTGAGCGGGGCGTAAAAACAAGCTGCGCTGGCGGCGCCCACCAAGTGCCAGATAATGCCAAGAATAATAGAACTGCTCATACTGATAACCCTTTTTCGTTATTCATACTGGTTGTAGATGAGGTTGTTATGTGAGGGCACGTTTTACTGCCGCGATAAACGTTAAGGGCGGCATTGAGCGAAGTTTAGGCAGGGTTGTTATTGGGTACCTTCCACTGAGTGCCATCATTGGGGCGCATTTGGCATTCGCTAAAAGATGGTGATGTGGCAGTTCACAGATTAGAAATGGCAGCTAAAAAAGAGGGGAGGGGGTATTTAATTTGGTCAGGCTAAGAAGGCCATAATCACCATCGCGGAATATATCCGGGTAATTTCTACTCTTGGCACTCGTCCGAGAGGTAACAGACTGATGTAACATAGGCAGTGAATGGTGCTATTTCATTCAGCAGCCTTAATGGATAAACGAGGTTGTCATAATAATGAAATAAATTTTCTCAGGAATAATGGTTAATGCCAATTTTCTTGGCGTATTAAGCATCCATTTTTTTAATGTTTGAAACATTAAACTCGCCGTTATTCACAGCGAGTTTTTCATGTTATCTGTCGAAAGAATAGCTTCCCAAGAATAAAGTATTTTATTTCTTCCGCTATTTTTGGCGTGATAAAGCAACTGATCTGCCGCAGTTAATGCGGAAGGGAAATCGCCGTCATGGAGGGTAGAAAGCCCGGCACTGACTGTCACATGGGTGGAAACATCAGCATTAAAGTTATGCGGAATATTTAAGCTCAGCACCTTATTTTGAATGCGCTCAGCCATGCGTACCGCGTAGTCCTGGGACACATTCGACATAACTACCAGAAACTCTTCACCCCCGTAGCGCACCACCACGTCGCGAGAACGAACGGCATCGCGTATGGCTGCTGCGACCCGCACCAAAGCCTGATCTCCCATGGTATGACCATAGTTATCGTTGTAGGCTTTGAAGTGGTCAATATCGAGCAACATCACGTAATGGCTGGATTTGTCCTGACTGAATACGGTTTCTAGCTTGTTTTGTAAGCCGCGGCGATTATACAAACCGGTAAGGGGATCAAGCATACTAAGATCGCTAAATTTTTCCCTTTCGCTATAGAGATTAGTCAACATTCGGCGGGTGAAGGCGTCGCTGCGTTTAAGCATCATATGGTGCAGATACAGCCCAATGAGCGGCAGGGCAACGGTGAAAATTATCTTGGAGATGTGAGTGAAACCGTCTAAAAAAATAACGGTTCCAGTGGAAGGTGCTACATGAAGGCAAAATGCCAGGAAATTATCCGATAAAGCGATAACGCTAATAAAGAATATACTGAGCAGGCTGACCAGCAAGTAACTCTTATCATAGTCACCGATTTTATCGAACTGCAGAATTATATGCCATGCCCATAAACTGCCGACCAAGATGGAGCAGATACTTAAACGGAATAGCTCAGTTTTTTTATTCAAATAAATGAATATTAATCCTGATACGCACACCACCCCAATAATCATTAAGGGTAGGCTGGATTTAGCCATCTTTACTGCTGGGTTAATCATTGAAAATAGGGCCGATGCACTATTTAAGAAAAAGAATAACAATAGCGAAAGACGATGTTTGCTTTTTAGCAATTCATCATAGGCATGAAATATCATTAAAATTCACTCTATTTAGGGTCCGGCCTTATGAATAGTTCAATGCTGCAATATCTGCAGTAAATAGCTGAGTTCAAATAAATTGACGACTAATAATCTAGGAAGGTGATTATTTAAATTCGATAGGTTATTAAATACCGAACTTAAAACTATCACTTTTGGTTACCACTGTCACCTTAACGGGCGCGTGGCGGGCAAAATGATGCGCGATGAGAAAAATTGCTATATGCTATTGGTTCTCATTATCACTGTATGGCAAAAATCATGATTGCAGCGATGGTAGCGGCGTGTGGACTCTGGGGAGTGAGTTGGTTTTTAGGTAAAAGGCTGACCAGCGGCTGGGGCGTACTTTTGCCTTGTGCGCTGCTGCCCTTCTTGGCTTTAGCCAATCTTTCGTTGGATAACCTACGCGTACTGGTCGTTATTGCGATGCTCGCCACGCTGGTGATGTTGCTGCATAAAACACTTCGCCACTATTTACTCCTGCCGTCGTTTGTTGCACTGGCAGGCGGGCTGACAGCACTCTCTTTAAATTTCAATCTGCTATAACAGGACGGGCGAAAGGATAAATCGTTTAACAAGGTTTAGGGGTTTTGGGTGACTGACTGTTGCCTGAAAGGCAGAGATTTTTTTGAGAAAAGACAGAGACTTGCAAGAGGGGATGTCGATATTTGAAGAGAATCATGTGGTGCGAAGGGAGGGACTCGAACCCTCACATCCTAAGGACACTAACACCTGAAGCTAGCGCGTCTACCAATTCCGCCACCATCGCACAGATGATTTCTTCTTTATATCTAACTGCCTGATTTATATCACCGGAGTGGTGCGAAGGGAGGGACTCGAACCCTCACATCCAAAGGACACTAACACCTGAAGCTAGCGCGTCTACCAATTCCGCCACCATCGCATCGTGCCGTGCAATATAAATTCAGTTTACTGCTGTTAACTCACTCAGTAGTTGTATTGGTGCGAAGGGAGGGACTCGAACCCTCACATCCAAAGGACACTAACACCTGAAGCTAGCGCGTCTACCAATTCCGCCACCATCGCATTCTCAGCAGAAAATTCATCAGAACTTACTCTGCGAGTAATACAACTACGGGGCCGAATTCTAGAGATTTCCGCTCCGCCGTCAATACTTATTTCCGCCATTGCCGACGTTTGGTGTAAAAAGCAGCATATTCACGGGGAATAGGGCTGTTTAGCTATTTACCAATAGGCCAAATGCAATGACTCGAGGGAAAGTTCGCCGCGTTTGATGTCTCCCTGAGTGAAGCCAAGGCCACGGCGATGTAAGGTGCCGCAGCCTGTACGGCTCCGGCGAGTTAAGGTTAGCGTTTTTTCTTTTTCGGATCGCGTGGCGTGCGGCCTAGCGTGGCCTGATACACCTTAAAGCGGCCATTCTGCGCCAACACTTCGTGGCTGCCGAAGGTGGCATCCAGCAGGGCAGCGTATGGCAGGAAGGCGTTAGCTACGATGCGCAGGTGCCCGCCGGTATTCAGGTGCTTGGCTGCGCCGCGAATCAGCTGTTCAGCCGCATGGAGGCTAGTTTGCAAGCCTTCGTGGAACGGCGGGTTGGAAATGATCATATCGAAACGACCCGCGATGTCGGAGTAGACATTACTGGCGATAACTTCACCCGGCAGGTCGTTAGCTGCCAGCGTCGCCCGGCTGGCTTCGATAGCCGCTGCGCTCACATCGCTGAGGGTGATTTTCATTTTTGGCGAATAAGTGGCCAATACTGCCGCCAGCACGCCGGAGCCGCAGGCGATATCCAGCACTTTGCCTTTCACCGGCTCTTCAAAGCTGTTGATTAACAACAGGCTGCCGCTATCTAGCCCTTCGCGGCTGAATACGCCAGGCAGGGTTTTAATGGCGACTTCTTCCACCATATAGGTGTCCCACCACTCTTCGGCGTCGAACGCAGGCTGTTTTTCCAAACGGCCGTGGTATAAGCCACAGCGGCGCGCGCTGTCGATTTTGCTCACTGCGCACAGGCCTTCGAGCACGGTTTCCACGCTGCGAACGCCACTGCGGTTCTCGCCGACCACAAAGATGTCGATACCGACTGGCAGCTGCGACAACAGGTTGAACAGTTGGAATTTTGCTTCCTGCTTGCTCTTCGGCCAGTAGTAGACCAGCAGGTCAGAAGGCTGGATAAATTCAGCATCGGCTAACAGGCTAAATTGCACATTGTCTTGTAATGCGCCGCTCAGCATCTGCCAGTGGTGATATTGATTGGTATGAACGCGAACCTCTTCGGCCTCGCACTCATCAACGAAAATGGCGGGTAAATCATCTTGTAAGTCACCGGCAAACAGCACGCGGCGCCCTGTAAATTCGTCACTGTGGCGCAGTATTACTTCACTTGCCGGGGTTAATGCAGACATCAGGTTGTGGCTCCTCAGGAATATGACCGGTGATTATAGAGGTTTATTGGCGCGCGTTCGATGTGTTTGCTAGCATAGCGCGGCATTTCGGGTGTTCAACAGGCAGGGAACAGGTATGGCATCAAGACGAGACTGGCTGTTACAACAGATGGGGATCACCCAGTGGACATTGCGCAAACCCTCTGTTTTACAAGGGGAAGTGGCCGTTAGCTTGCCGGAAAATACCCGACTGCTGATCGTCGCCGATGTGCCTCCTGCTGAAGATGAACCGTTGGTAAATGATGTGGTGCGCAGCCTCGCGCTGGCTGCTCAACAGGTTTACCGTCTGACGCCAGAGCAGGTGAGTATGCTCCCCGAAGGCACGCACTGTAATACATGGCGACTGGGCATTAACGCACCCTTAGCGGTCGAAGGCACACAGTTATCCAGCCCGGCTCTGGCCGAGCTTTATCAAAATGCCGCAGCCAAACGCGCGCTCTGGCAGCAGATTTGTGAAAATGAACAACATTTCTATTCTGACGCCCGCTGATTTACCCCGTGCTCTGCAAATTGAAAACGCCAGCCACGCTTTCCCCTGGACCGAGAAAACCTTGGCCAGCAATCAGGGCGAGCGTTACCTCAATCTCAAAATCACGCAGGGCGAGCAGATGGCCGGTTTCGCCATCACGCAGATCGTTCTCGACGAGGCGACGCTGTTCAACATCGCCATCGACCCCGCATTCCAGCGCCAAGGTTTAGGCCGCAAGCTGCTTGAAGATGTCATCGAAAAGCTCGAGCAGCGCGACGTCGTCACCCTGTGGCTTGAGGTCCGCGCCTCCAACAGCAAAGCTATCGCGCTGTATGAAAGCCTCGGCTTTAATGAAGTTTCCGTTCGCCGCAACTATTACCCCGCCGCGCAAGGCCGTGAAGACGCCATCATGATGGCGCTGATTCTGGGTTAGCGTAAACCCTGCCTAAAAAACCATTGATTGCCCATCCAGCTTAAATCAGTGAAAATAGCCGGCTATTAACTTTTATTACCGCTTTGCCTGACGTCCTGTGACGTGATGAACAATGATGCAGGGCGGCCAACCGAAGAAACGTGAAAAACATGTCTCCAAGTGAATTCGCCCTCGAAGTGGCTAAACGCCGTACCTTCGCTATTATTTCTCACCCAAATGATTGTCCCTCTACAAAGTATTTTAAGCTCTAATAAAGCCTGAAAAACTCCTACCGAATATCCCCGTAAAATCCCGCCTCAGAACCTCAAAAGAACGAATAAACAACAAAGCATGAAAAAGAACACCAAAGTAATTTAAAGTCTTCTCATCAAAAATCTGTACAACAGTCTGTACAAAATCTTAATCTTCCCACCATACCTTTAAAAAATATGTACAACCAAGGTGGGATCGATGGCGCTTTCAGACACATGGCTACGCTCAACGCTGGGCAAAGATCAGGAGAAAATTCTGGTTAAGACTGACCGTGATGGGTTGTCCGTTCGCGTCTCCACGAAAGGGAAGATCACCTTTCAATTTCGTTATCAATGGGGCGGGAAAGCCGAGCGCGTTGATATTGGAACGTATCCGGCCATGGCCCTGAAAGATGCCCGAGATGCTGCGATAAGATTGCGCGGAGAAATAGAAAACAACCGAAACCCGCGAGTTGTTAAACGCACAGAGCGTGAAACCGCAATTGGCGCTTTAACAGTCAAACAGGTTGTAATGAGCTGGTATGACGGATACTGCGAGAAAAACAAAAAAAGCCCTGAGCAAATTAAGCGTTCTTTTGAGATTCATGTTTTTCCAAAAATCGGCGATCTGCCACATGACCAGGCGACTCTGCATGTCTGGCTTACCGTTCTCGAAAAATTAGCTGATAAGTATCCCGGCATCGGGGAACGGATTTTAGTCAATGCCAAGCAGGCTCACAAATGGGCTGTGAGAAGGCAGCTTGTGACAACATCCCCACTGTCAGAGCTAATGACCAAGGATCTTAATATTGAGTTTGAAGACGGCGAGCGGACGTTG
Organism: Ewingella sp. CoE-038-23; assembly: GCF_040419245.1. NCBI lineage: Bacteria > Pseudomonadati > Pseudomonadota > Gammaproteobacteria > Enterobacterales > Yersiniaceae > Ewingella > Ewingella docleensis. The sequence continues at coordinate 449,664 of NZ_JAZHOH010000001.1, forward strand.
TCGAACGATGAAATAAAGATAATTTGGCAAGCAATGGAAGGGGGGCGGATGACGATGAAAAATCGGTTATTCGTGAAGCTGTGCCTGTTATTTGCTTGTCGCGGTGGGGAGCTAAGGATCGCAAAGGTAAAGGATTTTGATTTCGAGAAGAAAATTTGGACGATTCCGGCAGAGAACCATAAGACGGGAGTTAGGACGGGGCGGCCGCTGCGCAGGGCAATTATTCCTGCTGCTCAAGAGCTAATAGAAGAAGCAATGAAGCATAACAGCGGCTCACAGTGGCTGTTTACAAACACGGGGAGTAAAGAGGTTATGGGGCGTTCTGCGCCACTTGCATTGCCTTACGGGATAATGCAGTACGCAAGAAAAAAACTAGGCGTGGAAATGGAACACTGGTCAATACACGACTTGCGAAGAACAACGCGAACTAACCTATCTGACCTCACCGAGCCACACGTCGCTGAGATTATCATGGGACATAAATTACCAGGTGAGTGGCAGGTTTATGATAAGAGCAATTACCTTGAAGAGCAGTTCAAGGCATACGCTCGGTGGTGGGCCAGAATAGAAACGATCGTTTATGGCGAAGGGAACGTTGTCGAGTTCACTCACGCGAAGTCTCAGCATATTTGAGAATATCCGATCTCCTGTATTGCAAAGGACAGCTCTTTATAGCCGGTGCGGGGAAAGCTGGTTTTTTCTTTCTCCAATTCAAAATGGTTTGCTGACTTTTTCCGAAGAAGGCCGCGACCTCTTCAGTGCTCATATAAAATTGTTGGTCCATAAATACCTCGCTTCACTTTGATATTGAGGGTTGATTATTCCGGCTCACTGAGAGCTTTTAGGCTGGCGATGACTGCATCAGCATGCTTACGGGCTTCGGTATAGTCAGTGGGATGCAACTCCCCCGAGGGGGAGACGGCAACCAGCCAGCCGTTGTAAGCGGAAAGCCAGATTTTCTGGAACTCGTTCACGCAGCCACCTCCTTGGCACCCGCGCACATTTCAGGAAGGTTTGCCCTGACCAGCGCTTCAGCAAACGGGGGCGGTACCGCATTACCGCAGCGCGCGACCTGCTTATCTTTGGCATATTTCGTGCCGCGATAATCCTGATCGATGACGTACCAGCTCGGGAAGCCCTGTGCGGCGTATAGCTCATGCGGTTGCAGCATGCGCATGCCGATATCCACGATTTGATAATCAACGCCTTCTACCGTGACCAGGCCAAAGCGATCGTTGGTGGTCACCGTGTGTAGCGACTCGTCAAGGCCGACGCCCTGTTTCTCGTTACCGTAATACTTGAGCAGGAAGGCGCGTACCTCGCCAATATGCAGGCCGCCGGCGGTAATAGTTGGCGCTGGCTCAGTGACGGGCTGGCCGTCTTTGCACGTTCCGCGCAGCTTGATCAGGTTAGAAGTTACCAAAGCATGGTGATCTACCGTGGTAACGCTGTGTGCTGGGGTATTCAGCTCGACACCGGGGCCGTTGTAGTTCCCGCCGAAGTGCTTCGCGAGGAAAGCCGCGCATAACTGGCTTTTGCCGCCACCGCCCGCCGTAATTGTCCCGTTAGGCTCATCGGCAGCATGGCCTACGCTGTTCCCGAATTGCCGCGTAATCACTGGCGCAACAAGAAGGTGCTCAACTTTGCTGGTTACGGTGGTCAGCGGCTTGCATACGTCATAAGCCATGCGGTCGCCGCCAAATCCGGTCTGTCCGATGCGGGCAATAACTGGCGCTACTACAGCAAATTTGTTGCCGCCAGCTGTCACCGTGCCAACTGGCTTTTCAATATCCAGCGCGCGAGGTGCCTGTCCTTCACGTTCGCCATAACCCATCTGCACTAAGGTTGGGGTGATTAAGGCAGAATGTGATTCTTTCATCACAGTGTGAAGTGGAACGTCAGCGGCACGCGGCTTGCCCTGATACTCGGATCCGCCTGCGCCAGCAATGAAAGGTGATAGCGTCGCTTCAACCATTCCCAACGCGTGACCATTCCCGCCTGGTCTTTCCGACGTGCCAGCTGTGATCGTTGGCAGCGGTTCATCACATTCCTGCCCAGTCGCGCCGGTGCGGAACTTGGTGATGTGTGGTGTAACTACTGCGTAACCGTGTTTCTTGGTGATGGTTTGTAGTGGCTCCTCTAGCGGCTGACCACGGAAGCAGTCATAGGACGTCTTGCTGCTGGTGTGGTTGCACTTCACGATGAACGGCGTGGCGTTGTCGATCACGAAACGCTGAATGCCTCGGGCGATACGCTTGAGGGTATTCTCTGCCAGTGGCCGCTTACGCTCGAAAATGCTCGGGCATGGGATTGACCAGTCGATGCACTCAGCAGCTGTGCGCCACGGCGCTAACTTGCCGCTTTGGACGTCCAGCGACTTCGGATCCGCGTGGCTGGCTTCCGGCCACACAACTGGCGCGCCATCGCAACGCATCACCATGAAGAAACGGCGGCGAATGGTCGGGGCGCCGTAATCGCATGCGCGCAGTTCGCGGTGGTCAACAACATAACCTAAGCCAGCAACCAGACGGCGGGCATCATCACTATCGGTGCTGATCCCTAGCACTTCGCAGCACTCTTCTAAGGCAGGGTGACCTGCTTCGACGCCGCTGGTTAGCATTGCGATGAACGCAGCAAAAGTTTCGCCTGCGCGTGATCGGTCAGGGTGATGCATGCCATTTTCGTCTGTAAGCAGCGGCCCCCACGTTTTAAACTCTTCGACGTTCTCAAGCATCATGACACGCGGGCGCTTAGCCAATGCCCAGCGGATAACTACCCAAGCCAAACCGCGAATTTCTTTCTTAACCGGCGCGCAGCCCTTGGCCTTACTGAAATGTCGGCAGTCAGGGCTGAACCAGGCTAAACCAACTGGGCGGCCGGCAGTCGCTGCAACCGGATCAACATCGAACACCGATTCGCAGTAATGCAACGTTTCAGGGTGATTGGTGCTGTGCATCGCGATTGCGTTTTCGTCGTGATTAATCGCTATATCTACACTTCGGCCAATTGCCATTTCAATGCCGGTGCTGGCACCACCGCCCCCGGCAAAATTATCTACGATGATTTCTCTCATGATCTCGCTCCCATTGCGCGCGCCAGCGTTCCAGCGGTTTGAATGATTTGGGCCATTGACAGGCCATCGATTTTTAAACGGTTGATGTGGTGGCGCAGCTTGTTCTGTAGGTGCGCGTCAAGACTTGAGGACTCGGTAACTTGGTCAAATAGCTGATGGACCTCGGCAGGCCAAACGTTGTTTGTCGTTTCCGGTAAAATATCAGGGTCGATTTGGTGCTGCTGGACTTGTCGTAGTGTGCCGGACTGTACAGCCTGATAATGTCCGGCCTGCGCCTTAACCAACGAAATGCGAGAGTTTGGCAGGGGCCGAGAGCTTGCTGGTATCAGCTCCACGTCGGGGAATGGGCATTCGTTGCCCCAGTGGTGCCAGCCCGGCGCATCGCCGCGGCTGAACAGCTCAATGCGGGCCACGTCGCCATACAGTTGCTCAAGACGAAAACGCACCTCAGCAGGTTTTTCGCTATGCTCGCTGAGGGGAGAGTAAAAGGCTTGCTTGACGCTGGCGCTGGCACGCTCCAATCCCGTGCCGCGCACGGCAATCAGCAGATCCTCGCTGTTGGCGCGGGTGTAGTTCCCGCCGTTCATGCGCGTTTGGGTATTCAGCAGCTCTAGGAAGTCATAAAAATCTTCGACCTGTCCGGCGGCCAGCGCTTTATTGATATGCTGCTCCGCCAGTTGATTTAGCTTCACCCAAGTGAATCCCTTCATAGTGCGGACCTGAAAGCCCCATGCTTCAGCTAGCTTTACCGCCTCGGCGTTGTGGGTGCCGGTGTACCACATTGCCAGCACGGCATTTTCGGCAGCGATGGACCAGATCGGCAGCCGCATTAAGTCGGTTAAGGTCATGGTGCTGTAATGATTCCCCGCCGCACCGTTGCTGATCGCGTTGTCATAGCGCCACGGCGGGTCTGCATAAATGAGTTGATACATCAGGCCGGTACCCCGCATATTTTTGATAGTGAGCGATGGTGATTCATGACCGTAGCCACGTATGACGCTTTACGGTTCATCACCTCGACTGAAATGATTTGGTGATCGACTTCCACGCGATAGGTTTCGCTGTTCTTGCGCCGGGCATATTCACCATATTTCTGCTGGTGGCAGTGCAAGGCTGCCTGAGCTGCGCGCCGTTCTGCTGGCGTCGGCTGTCCGCGAATGATGTGTCGCATGACTTTCTCCGGGCGAAAAAAAAACCGCTCGAAGGCGGTCATTTCTTTTCGCTGATGTCTGCGTGACATGTCACGCTGTTAGTTTTGTCTCATGCCAGCCCATCGTCTGCCAGCACGCACCCTCGCCGACGAATGCGCAGCCCTGTTTATCGCCGGGCAACGCGTCGCCGCACTTCTTGCAACTGCGCTTCGCTTGCTCTGCGAGCTGCGCCTTTAACTCGGCGTTGTCTTTGCGGATCAGCATGGTGATGTACTCGTCCATGTCGTATGGCTCCCGCGCCGGGCGGCGCAGTGCGCAGTTCTCGCGAAGCATATCGACTTCTTGTCGGTCGAGCGCCACCTCGACCTTTTGCACCCCGGCGTCACTCTGGCGCGCCCGCTGCGCGGCTTTGCGCTCTGCTGCTGATTTCGCCATATCACTCACCATCCTTAACGACGATGCCAGCGGACTTAGAAATATAGGCAGAAACAGCTTCCTTTATGGTTAGCTTGCTCGCAGGCGTAATGCGAAACTCTTCCCACTCCGCACCTTCTAGCTTCATGATGGAATCAAACTCTTCCGGCCTATCTTCGTACATCCATCGTGACGCTTCATGTTCTTCATCTGCCACCCACCGGTAGCGAAAAGCTATTTGGCCTTTCTGGCCCCGAACCGCGGCGAGTTCTGCTTCTGCCGCTTCTCGCTGCTGGCGTTCTTCTTCTAGCTGGTCAATAACAGTGCTGGAGAAAGCGGTAAATGCGCTTAGCTCATCCATGCAGAAATTTAGCCGGTGGCAATCGGTCAGGCGCTCGGTTAGATCCTTTAGCGCAAGTTCGAGCTTATCCCGCAGCGCCTCGATATCAGTTTTCTCAGTCATTTTGCTCACCATAAAATGTAAACGACAGTGGCTTTAAAAGAGCCGCGCACCCCTTCTTTGCTCGGGCTATACCAAGCTGTATAGCCATCGCGCGGGGTGGTGTGATACCAATTAACCTCATGTTTACCTGCTGCATATTTCTCTGCGTCATCAGGGGCAATTTCTTCCTGCTCAACCGCAGCGGCAATAACTGCCTCTTTAGAGTGCTCTCCTTTGGCCATTAATGTTTTGCTGTCGTCACTCTTCAGGAGCTGCACAACAAACGGCACGCTAATTTTGGTTGTCTCAGTCATACAGCCTCCTTCACCGGCAATCCGGCATAGACTTCTGGTAAATGGCCACGGATTTGCAGGCGGCGAAGCGCGCTGCACATGTAATCGCACTCAGCCTGCTTGTTGGCCTGAAACGGTTTCCGCGAAAACCAAACCGCATTGCCCGGCCAGCCCCAAATTTTATAGACACGGTCATTTTTTACGTTTAGCAGCCCCCAGCCTTCTGGTAGTTCCTCAATGCTGATCAGGCCCGGTTCGCAGATGAAAAATCGCCAGTCACCCATGCCTAATTCAGGGTTAACTCGGAACCGTTTTTTCCTATCTGCGAGGAAATCAGCGCGAGAGCACTTTGCCTCGATTAGACAGGAGGAGAGATTGCGGAATCCGATTGCGTCAGGTTGTTCTCCCGTTGAAACACCAGCAATAAACCGATCATGAAACGCAACCTTGAAACCATTATTCCTGAGGAAACGCTCCGCAATTACACAAAGCTCACTGTGAGTTTTGGTTGGCTCAGTCATGAGGTTGCTCCTTCACCGGCGCGATACGTGATGTTGTCCAAGTAACGCTGTGATTTGCGGTAAGGGTAAACGCGTGGCCGCACTCACCACATTCCAGCTCTTCGCCGTCTGCATCATAAGATTCGTCAGTGCATACCTCTGCGTTGCAGTAAGGGCACTTGGCCTCATCTTCGTACTCGTAGTCATTTTCATCGAATTCATCATCCGGAACGATGCGGGACAATGCAGCTTCGCGAGTTATCGCCTCTTGTCGCTCATGGCATGGATGACAAGTCCAACCCCAGACACCACAATCGTCATGGGATCCCCACATCCCGCCGCCATGGTCATGCTCGTTTCGCGGTGGAATGCCGGTGCAATCTGCTCTTTTTTTGTTGCAGCCTTGGCAGCGGTCATGTTCTTCACAAACCTGATAAGACATTTTATCGCCGTTGTCATTGCAGTGACCGCAGCCATTAACCCACAACCAAACACCAGAAATTTCCAAAGCATAAAGGTGCTTCTCGGGCGGAGTCAGTGAGAAATCGCACTCCTGAATAACCTTTCCGCCTCGAACAATGCGATCGCCAAATTGCTGCGTACTACCGCTTCTGGAACGGTATAGGCCGGGCGTGAGCCGCTGATCATCAATTGGCCCAATGATGATTTCGCCGTCTTTTGTTTTTTCAATCTTCACCCCTTCCTCCCTGCGCTCAAGTGTTCTTCCTTCTGCTCGATTACCTGTAAACCCAATTTCATCGCCAGCGCGTGTTCAGCTCTGGCGCCTGCGCTGAACTTCCAGCCGTTCAGTAGGTAGATGGCATCGGCGCGCTGAAGCATGGTTAAGCCGATAGCCATGTAATCGGCTTCGGTCATACCATCCGGTAGCATCGCCGGATTCAGCGGGGTATGTTTCTGGAATGACAAATTAAGTGCGGCTTGGAGGAAGGCTGGTCGGTTGAACTGCGGCAAGCCTGTCATCGGCCCGGCAATGTAAATTTTCATTGATGATTTCCTGAAAATACAGGCCGTAACGGTCTGTTCGTTATTTGAGCGAAATTAAGTGATCGATCATCTTTTTGATGAATCAGTGGGGTAACTTGATTTGGTAATCGGCGCAGAAGTCGAGCACGTAGAGGCACTCGGCGGGGCTTTCGGTTTCGTTGACCACGTCGCACCCGCCAGCGTGAAGGCAGTTACAGCTGGCGCAGCTCAGTCTATTGTCGAAACAGTGCTTTGCCATATGGAAGCCGTTGCATTGGCCGCCGCTGAACCGGTGCGGAAAATCATAAGCAGGGCAGCGGCAGGTAACCTGCCGGCCGTCCCAGTACACTTTCTCTCCGTTCATGGGTCACCGCCTGATTTATTCGATTCCTGATCGAGTTCCGTCCGCCGCTCCATCTCGTCGAGCGTATCGAGGTAAAGCCAGCCCAAACGCCGGACTGGCTTGCCTGCTTTCAACCCTTCGAACTGCGCGATGGCGTACTCGACGGCCTCCGCAGCAGTTTTGCATTGGTGGTTGTCAGCGTATTTTCTCATTGCCAGCGCTTACGCCCGGATGGGCGGGTCGGTCAGAAGGGAATGTCGTCGTCGAAGTCAGGAACTTGCTGCTGAGGTGCCTGGTTTTGGCGGTTAGCTGCCGCCTGTTGCAACCGTGACGTCGTGGATTGGTTGGCCTGCTGTGCGTATGGGTTGGATGGAGCCTGCCCGCTTGTGGCTCGCTGGCCCGCTGGGGCAGCGTTCGGATCACGTTCGTCACGGTCTTTCAGCTGGGCGACCAGCTTATCCACGGCCTCGGCCGGTGAGTTTTCCGCGTGCTCTGCGTAGGTCTTGCGCGTGCCGCATTTGAACACCTGGCGGATTTCCATCTTGTAGCCATCGCCGCCGTCGGTTTTGGTGTAGAGAGTTTTTTGCAGAACGAGTCCGGCGCTTTTGCCCTCCAGCGCCTGGTTATGCCATTCAAGGCCGTCAGACCCCTGAACTTGTACCGCCGCGGCTTCTTTAATGCCTGCCGACCACAGCAAGGCGGAGATTAGGCCCATACCAAAGGTTGGCTCGCCGTCGCGCCCGAGGAAGTTAATACGCAGATAGTTAGCCTTCGCACCGTGCGAATCAAAGCTGATTTCAAGCCCCTGCGACTGGCTGCCGTCTTTACCGAAGGTATAGATAGCTGAGGTAATGACGCCCTCATAAGCGCCATTCTCAGAAATACCCATGCCAGCGCCTGCTTTCTTGGCGGCTTCTGCGTCGAATTTAAAGCTCATTGGTTGCATCAGATTGTTGCTCCTAAAGAATCAGACATGAAGTCGCAGATCGCGACGTCCACAGCTTTGAGGTCATTGTCCATTTCGGACAGATCAGGGAATAAGTCGGGTGGTGCCTTGGCGGTGTCGTTGTCGTCACCCTTGATTAGAAAGACGTGCTTGCCGTCCTTCTTGATGGCGCGCAGAACGATTGAGAAGTAACCCTCCGGCGTCAGCTTTTCGTTGAGCATCTTCCCGGCGGTCTTCATGCGGATTTTGCCTTCGCTCTCTTCCGTGTGAGCCAGAAAGTAAACCCGCACGTCATCCGGCAGCTGCGTGGCTGCCGTGATTATTCGCCAGACGTGATCCGCCATCTCAGTGAATTTGGTGTAGCCAGTCTGGTAGGCGCGCATCATGTTTTCGTGTTGCATGACGACCTGAAAGTCATCGATGATGAGCACCTTGCGAGTTTTCGAGAGAACCATGCGCTGGATCTTGTCCTGCACATCGTTCCAGTCGTCGGTTCTGAATACATTCCCGCGCTGAGGCACGCCATCGCTATCAGGCTGGCCGTTGATACGCCATCCCTTAGAGCGAAACGGCAGCAGCTTGGGTATGCACTGGATTAACAGGCATTCTTCCGGATCAAAGTTTCGCAGGCTGTAGGACTTGCCCGCGCCTGAGTCGCCGAGGATTAGTACTGGAGTACCCATCAGAACATCGCTCCCATGTGGTGGCGCATCGTAAATTGCTGGTCCTCATTGAGTTCCAGATTTGATAAACACCAGCGGAAATAGCTCGAGTCCTTCGCAGCGATATCAGCAAAGGTCTTATTTTTGTATTTACCGAATTTCATGATGTGCAGCAGAGAAGGGCTGTTCGTGATATCCCGCATCTCGGAGATTTTCCACTTCGCTAGGCTGTTCATGTAAAGCAGGGTGGTAGCCGTAACGTAGCAGTCATAAAGAGCGCGGTGCGCATAAAGTCCTTCTGGTACGTCCGGCTCTAAGCCGAACCGGTACCGGAGATACTGGTTGCCGTGGGATGGCTCTTCCGGCCAGAGCTTGCGCGCCAGTTTCAGCGTGCAAACCCATGGCGCCATAATCATTGGCAGCATCTCGCGGTCGAAGGCGGCGTTGTGCGCCACGTAGATGTCAGCGCCGAGGTACTTATCAATCACTGCGCTGAGCGGCGGGGCGTCTGCGACCATTTTCTCGGTAATATGGTGCAGCGCCATGGCTTCAAAGCTGATGCGCTCAGAAGGCTTTACGAAGTCGCTCAGCGGGTTGCAGATTTGACCGTTGACGATATCCACGCTGGCGATCTCTACAACCTCGCCCTCAAGGGATGTCGTCTCGGTATCAATGACACGAAAGGTAGTCATGCTGGTTCACCGTTTCGGTTTGTGCGTCTAAATACGCTTCAAGATGTGCAAGCCGGAGAGCCAGGCGCTCAAGGTCTGCGGGAGAGATTCGGCGTGCGATGCACAGCGAGAGGATCAGGTCTTCTGTGACCTTCGGGTCTGTAGTTACTGCCATGGCGCATTCACCAGCATCATGACGCAGGCGGCCAGCGCCAGCAGAACAGCAATAAAAACCCCGCACCCGGATGTATCGCGCTGCCAGACACGAACGTCTTCGCCAGTCAGCTTGTGGCGATACTGCACTTTTTTCGCTGCATTCATTTCCATGATGTTTTACCTCTGGCGCCGCGCGCGGCTGGCGCTGGCTTAGTGCGTTTCTGCATCTGCAACATGTAGGCGCAATAGCCCTCTTTGCAGACCGTGTGAGACTTTGAACCTCGATACAGCTCAACGAGGATGACTTTCAGATCAGCTGGCGCGCGGAACTTGCCGCAGTAGTCGCACATCTGCGCGCTGACATCCTCGGTTGCCACCGAGCAGACCATCTGCTCAGTGAATGACTGTTCGACGCCCGCCTGATCGCTGTAGAACACGGCGCCAGCTTTGCATCCGGTAAAGGTCACCAACTGGCGGCCAATGCGCAGCGGCGTACCCACAGGCAAAACCGCGAGGCGTTCTCTGGATAATTTGGGGATGATCTGCATAGCAGCTCCTTTTTGGCTCATGACAAAACGCCCGCAGCTAATGGCAGGCTTCTTTGCGATGGATAAAAAAAAAGCCCTCGGGGCGCGAGGGCAAACACACAGCATGGAGAGTTGTTAGAGAGTCGTGCGGCTGGAGTCGAACCAGATCCGGGGTAGGGAACCCCGCGCATTGCCTTTTATGCTACCGACACAACGGCCATGCCCACTCATCTGCATCCACGGATACGCACGAACAATGAGTAAGGGAATGAGTAGGCATGCCGTTGTGTGCTGGGATGATGCCCAGCTATCCACCGCCTTTACTTTTAAGCCCAACGAACTGCTGCGGTACTCCGGGCTTTACTGCTGTTTTACTGCGGCAGAGAAGGAGTAAACGGGAATTTTGCGGCTTTGCCGTAACGGTTCTTGATCATGACGTTTTTGTAAATCATGACCTCTGCATAAAGAGATGCCTTATCGACTTCAGCTTTTAAAGCGCCGGAACCGATCGTAAGATTCGGATCTTTGAAGTCATCGTCATCAAGAAAAATGATGGTTACGTTTTTAACTTCGTACATGGAAACCTCAATGGAAATTAAAGGTGATTTTTTCGTGCTTCTGTACAGTGAGTCCCAAGACGTTTTTGTCTCAGACACCTTGTCGGGAATGGTAATAAAAAATATGGATGCCTTTACCAAAGGCAGAACCAGCGACTACTTGGTAATCGCAATGGCTGATACCGCAGAGGGGCTGGAGGAGAAAAAGCAAAAATTGCTCAAGCTTCGAGCCCTCAAGAATGAAGGGACGCTTTAAGATTGCCTTGGGGTGATAAGCACTCGTTGTATTCCGCTTCGCTCATCGCCTCTTCACCTTCTTTCAAACTGTCGAAATATTGTTCGTAGCTGCTCATGCTGTGTTCCTCATTCAGTGGTCTTGCCAAAGCCCCCGGCATAACAGGGGCAGTGGTAAAAACACTTCTCCCTCAAAGAACTAATTTGCGGTCGATCCCTCTCGGGGCCGGAGATGATTGCGTCGCTCACCTCATCGCGTGCTGCTTAGTTGGCGTCCTGCCGTTTCGATGAGGTGAATATACCCAAGGTTATTTCTCGTGACAATACCCTTAGTTATTTAAATTATAACTTTGGGTTTAATTGGTTGTAAAATAAGAGAATAAAGTCTGTAAGTTTTTTTATTGCTCGCTTTTGCGAGTTTTATTCCTGCTGGCTTGATTATTTTAATTTGAAGGGTAGTATTGGGCTGTGATTATATACAGTTGTTTTGCTGGGGGTGGCAAGTGAGGGCTTCATTCGTACGGGTTGCAGCTGGGGAGTATGTAGAGGTTTACCCTGCGTCGGACTTAAAACGCAGGGCTTTTAAAGAGATTTACTTTTTGAGGGAGCGGGCCATGTACACGACTACGCCGATGATTTTAACTTCTTCATCCACAGGCACCAAAGGCAATCGAGAATCACCGACATCCAAATAACTGTTTGATCCGCGTGATAAATATTTGTAAGCGGATAGCTCACCTTTCACATTGGCGAATACAAAGTCATGGTTGCCTGGTTGCATTTCAGTGTCGACAACGATGATGGAGTCCTCTGGCAATTCAGGGAATCCAGTCGGAAACCTTATTTTATAGGCTCTAGCGTTTCGGGTATCGACTATATCAGGAACGACCGTAAACATTTGAGTCGGGCCTGACTCGTTCCACATTTCAACAATGCGGGAAGGGTCATAGTAGATTTTCTCAGGCGGCTCTTTATAACTTGTTTCAGAGATATTTTTAGCCAAGCGATATGGACGCATGTCGCCAGTGCCATCAGCTAACCACTCTGGACGCACCTTAAGCGCTCTGGCTATATCAATCAACTTGACCGAGCTTTGAGTCCTTCCCGATACGATTTTCCAAATACTGGGCTGTGAAGTACCCGCAGCTTCAGCAAGCGACGCCTGCGTAAAGCCACCTTCTTCCATAGCCAACTTTAATCTTTGAGCGAGCGTCGTCTTGTTCATGCCAGCGAACATATAACCACGGATATTTTTAGTCAAATATCCATGGGTATTGCTTTTGTTTAGTCTCATGGTTATTATTTTCACGTGTTCAATCTCAAGGTTATTAAAATGATTAACGAAACCATCAACAAAGCTATTCAGATGGTGGGGAGTCAGAAGAAGCTCGCGCTTAGAGTTGGAGTTAGCCAGCCAAATGTCTGGTGTTGGCTGCATAACAAAAAGCGAGTATCGCCTGAAAAGGTTCCTGCGATCGTCGAGGCGACAGATGGGCAAGTGAAGGCTCATCAAATCCGCCCTGACCTACCGGAACTGTTCCCACACCCAAACGAAACTAACGAAGCCGCATAACCGCCAATTAACAAGGAGATGATAAGTGGAAACAAACGCAATAACGCGCAATTCAGAGCTACCAAAACTCAAGCCGCGTGACATGGAACAACTCGTTCTTCGCCAGCTTCAACTGCATGGGCAAAAGCCTATCGCTGATGAAATTGGGATGGATGAATCGACGCTGAGCCGCTGGAAGGCTGGCCATATTGAGCAGTTCTGCAAGTTGCTTGCAGCGCTCGGTTTGCAGCTCGCGCCGCCTGAAGCTGTCTTGGTTCGCCGGGATTATCTTTTTTCGATGGAGACGCTGGCTGAGATAGGCATGAAGGCTGAGCGCATGCGGCCTGAGCCAATAGGATTCAATTGAGGTGGGGGGATGGTTTCGTTAAGCCAAAAAAAAGCCGCACTGCGCGAACAGTACGGCCGTCACTTCTCAAAACCACTGAGGTTTTAACCATTATGCACAAGAACAAGCGCCCAGCGCAACCCCGAGAATATACCCGCTATGACTTTGTCCGGCCTGCCGATCCTATCGGCGCTGCGCCTAAAGCTTTTCAGCAACGCTTTGCCGCCGAATGGCGCAAGGTGCAGGCGCAGCATGAGGAAAAGGCAGATGAATAGCACCGCTGAAATACTTCAATTTCGCGCTAAAGAAGAGCGCGAGGAGCGTCGCGTGGCTGATACCGAAGATGGGTATTTCCGGCTGGCAAATATGCTCGTGGAAGAATATGCAGGCGCGGATTTAACCAAGCGTCAATTCAAAGTGCTACTGGCCATTTTAAGGCTGACTTATGGCTGGAATAAAAAAATGGACCGGATCAGTGATTCTCAGATTTCTGAGATAGCACGTCTCCCTGTGAAGCGTTGTAACGAAGCAAAGCTACAACTGGTTGAAATGAATGTTCTTCTACAGCAAGGGCGCCAGTTTGGCCCGAACAAAAATGTCTCTCAGTGGGTTATCCCTCAAAACGAGGGATTATCCCTCAAATCAGGGGATAAAAAATCCCTCAATTTAGGGGAGCGCCATCCCTCAAAACAGGGGGACACCAAAGACATTATTCCAAAGACAGTAAAAACAGATCCCCCTAAAGCCCCCGAGGGGCAGAGCGGGAAGGAATTTTCAGAACACGTTCTGGCAGAAGCAAAACAGGCTCTGGAGTATTACAACGAGCTGACAGATGGCAGTTGCCGTTCTGCTGAACCCTTCGCCGTGCTGCTGACTGAAACCAAGTCTCGCAGCGCCTACACCCTGCAAGACTTGCAGTTGGTCGTTCGCTGGGTAGTTCGCACTTGGAAGCGCCGAAATAACACCGTGGCCAAGCCGATGAACATCTGCCGTGTCAATCGCTTCGACGGTTACCTGTCCGACGCAGAAGCCTGGCAGAAAACCTGCGTTGATATCGACTGCCAAGCGGTGATTGACACCTACAACGCGGTAACCGACGGACGCATGGCGCCAGCCGAGCTTTACCGCGACCGTGAGCTGGCGATCCGCGAATTAGCCTGCCACCTCGCTAAACAGACCGTAGACGGCTTTAGAGCTTACTTCGAGGCATTCCTGACCGATGCACGGGAATTCCACTTCGGTGGCCCTGACGGCCTCGGCTGGCGCGCTAATTTCGATTATCTGATGAAGCCTGAGACGCTGCGCAACGTGAAGGAAGGGACACTGTGATCAATCAAGAAATCGAAGCGAGTGTGATCGGTGGCCTGATGGTGAGCGGACTCACCCCCGACGCTGGCGATGTTCTGGCAACGCTCGAGGCTGATTCGTTCAGCGTGCCGTTCTACCGTGAGACGTTCAAAGAGATTAAGCGGCAAGCGAATAACCGTGGCCTGATCGACGCGCTAATGATTGCCGAAGCAATGGGGGAAGAGCACTTCGCAAACGTCATGGAAACCATGCGCAAATGCCCGTCGGCGGCGAACCTTAAAGGCTATGCGCGCATCGTGAGCGAGTTCTCGCAGATCCGCCAGTTCCAGCGGCTCATGGAAACCTATTACGACCAGATCACCACGTCGAACAACCACGAACGAGCGATCGACACGATTCAGGAATTCGTCAGCCAGGTGATGAACATCAACCGCTCGCACGATGAGATACAGCCAGTTCACATCGATGAGCTGCTCGGCTCGTATGGCGAGTTACTTGAACACCGTCTGCTGAACGGCGAAGAGTCCGACACGCTGAAAACGGGCATTGCCGAGCTGGACGAAATTACTGGCGGCCTGAACAACGAGGATTTGATCGTGGTGGCCGCGCGTCCGGGCATGGGCAAAACCGAGTTTGCGCTGAAGGTTGCCGAGGGCGTCGCTGAAAGCAAGGTTCGCATTGGCGAGGAAGACCTCCCGCGCGGTGTTCTGATTTTCTCCATGGAAATGAGCGCCCAGCAGGTTATCGAACGCCAGTTAGCTGGTGCGTCCAACATGCCAGTATCTTCACTGCGCAAGCCTTCCCGCATGAACGATGAGGACTGGGCGCGGATCTCCATGGGCATTAGCCGCCTGCAAGGGCTGCAAGTTTGGGTTGTTGATGCGTCAAACCTTACGGTTGAGCAGATGAGGGCCATTGCCGAGCGCCTCAAGCGTAAGCATCCAAACCTTTCGCTGATCATGGCCGACTACCTTGGCCTGATTAAAAAGCCGCGCGCTGAGCGCAACGACCTCGCTATCGCCCATATCTCCGGCAGCCTGAAGCGTATGGCGAAAGAGCTGAAAACGCCCGTTATCTCCCTGAGCCAGCTCAACCGTGACGTTGAGAGCCGACCAAAGGGGCAAAAACGCCCGGTTAACTCAGACCTGCGTGACGGCGGCTCAATCGAGCAGGATGCGGACGGGATTTACATGCTCTACCGCGACGGCGTTTACGAGCCGGACAGCCCGGCCGCACCATTCGCTGAAATCATCGTGACCAAAAACCGCTTTGGTGAACTCGGTACCGTTTACCAAGAATTCAGAAACGGCCACTTCATGCCGACCGACCAGGTCCGCGCAGCCGAAATCTGCAAGGTTCGCCCGCAGCCGGCGGCGTCACAACGCACTTACGCGAAGAGGGATATCTGATGGATGACTTCTGCCTGCACGAAACGACGAAAGCACAGCTCTGGCCTGTTCTCAAAGAGCTGGTTGCGTCGGGCAAGCGCTACCGCGTCAGCATCGTTGAGTGGCGCGATAAGCGCTCGCTGAGCCAGAACGCGCTCCTGTGGAAATGGAACGGTGAGATCGCCAGCCAAGTGGCGCGGGCCGGAAAAGGCAAGTTCACTGCCGAGCAACTGCATGAATACCTCAAAGACCTGTATTGCCCGCCAAAGGCGATAACCGTCATGGGCGAAACGCGCTACGTGAAGTCCACCAAGCTGCTCGATACAGGAGAAATGACCTTGTATCTCGAGCAAGTCGATGCGTGGGCACATCAGCGCAACTTTCGCCTGACAATCCCCGCGCGCTGCGAATACCAACAACTCAGAAATCAGCAGGTGGCATAAATGCTAGAGACGCTAATTCGATTCTTTGCCGTGGTGGGCTTTGTTGCATGCGCCGGCGGCCTCCTGGTGGTTGTCCCTATGGGCGCTAACTGGCTTAAACAGCTACTGCGCAAAAAGGAAGCATGATGAAAACATACGTGATCACGCCTATCCCGAAGCCTCGCATGACACAGCGTGACCGCTGGGCGCAGCGCCCGCCAGTGCTCCGGTACCGTGCGTTTTGCGATGAGGTGCGGCTCAAGGGGATCTCATTGCCTGAGAGTGGCTGGCACGTCACGTTTGTTTTGCCGATGCCCGCCAGTTGGAGCAAAAAGAAAAAGGCTGACATGGCGGGCAAGCCGCATCAGCAAAAGCCCGATAAAGACAATCTGGAAAAAGCGTTGCTCGATGCGATTTTCGTGGACGACTGCCGAATTTGGGACGGTCGAGTAACAAAGGTTTGGGGTGAATCCGGTCAGATAATCATTGGAGAAATTAGATGAATCTTGAAGCAGCTGTTAAACATTTTTCCCCGAAAAGCCTGATGATTAGCGATTCATCTCGCGCGACAGCATCTGCGGCGCTGACAGGTACCGATGTAATGGCTGCACTGGGAATGGCCCAGTCCCGAGCAGAGCTTGGGTTTGCGCTGTTCTTTGCCAAGCACATGAAGGACCAAGAGAGCAGGGATAAGGCAATCAAGCTTCTTGCTGTTGTGGCATTACGGATAGCGCCGAAGTCAATCGGGAAAGTGGCTGGGCGGCAGATGGCAAAAGCCATGCTGATCATGTGCGGGCAAGCAGTTGATGTTTACTGCCGCACCGCTGACGATCCTCACGCACGATGCCCTCAATGCAAAGGGCGCCGAAAAGTGGCTCCAATTGCTCTCGCTAATGGCGGAGGATTGATTTGCGATTATGCGCTCATGGGCAAGGCTGAGGGGCAGATAAGCGAGCCTGGCGAAAGGGATTGCCCGCGCTGCCATGGTACCGGCCTGAAAGCATCACCATCTTCGCGCACCTATCGCGCCATTAATGCGCTGCTTCCCGATTTACCACAGCGGACATGGTCGCTTAACTGGAAACCTTTTTATGACCAGCTCATTAGCCACTGCGATGCGGAAGAGTCACACGCAGACTGGCAGTTTATAAAAATAACCAGTGGTAGCACGATAGCCGCTTGATGTGTGTTTATCGGTTATTTTGCATTCACGATGCTTGCAAAGTTGCCAAAAGTGTTATAGATTTCGCTTAACGATGGGATATTAATACCCACAACACATTTAAGCCTCGGCACTCGCCGGGGCTTTCGCGTTTCTAGGGCTGCCAAATTGGCGGCCTTTTCTCGTTTTAGCGCCCAGTCAATCAGCACCTATCTCACCATTCCCGCAAATCGACTGCGGCGCTAAATACCTACCGACTACGCACCCAACCGGAAACCCGGAGGGGGAGACTATGAAAATGGACAAATTAACTACTGTCGTTGCATACGGAGCATCGGCGGGTAGCGTCCTGAACGGCCTGTTAAACACATTTAGTCCGGATCAGTGGAATGCTATCGGCGTGCTGGCAGGCATCAGCGTTGCGGTGCTGACGTATATGACCAACCTCTATTTCAAAATCAAAGAAGACCGCAGGCGCGCCCGCGCGCTAGGCGGTGAGTAATGGCCGTTTCGCCTGGTGTTAAAAGCAAGCTCAGCAAGGCTGTGATCGCTCTAATAATTTCTGGCGCTAGCGCCTCGGCGATACTCAGCCAGTTCCTCGATGAGAAAGAAGGCAATCGCCTCAACTCCTATCAGGACGGAAAAGGCATCTGGACAATCTGTCGCGGCGCCACGCGCGTTGACGGGAAGCCAGTAGCGCAGGGTATGCGCCTTACCGCGCAAAAATGCGACCAGGTGAACCAGATTGAGCAGGAAGCGGCGATCGCGTGGGTTAAGAAGAATGTCCACGTACCGCTGACTCAGCCACAAATTGCCGGAATTGCCTCGTTCTGCCCGTACAACATCGGCCCCGGCAAATGCTTCCCCTCCACGTTCTATCGCAAGCTTAATGCTGGCGATCGTCGTGGGGCATGCGCCGAGATAAAGCGCTGGGTGCGGGATGGCGGCAAAGACTGCAACATCCGCGCGAATAACTGTTTCGGCCAGATCGAGCGCCGCGACCAAGAGAGCGAGCTGACATGCTGGGGGCTTGATGGTTAACAAAGCGGCAGTGATAGCCACGTTGATTATCTTTTTGCTGATTGGCCTGCTGCTGGCGCTGGCATTCCATTTTTATGGCGTTTCTGTAGAGGCGAAAGGCAAGGTTAGCCAGCTGCAAAGCGATAACGCCTTGCAGGCGCAGACAGTGGCCACGCAGGCGTTTAACTTCCAGCGCTCAAACCAGATAGCCAGCGCCGCGCAGCAATACGCCGTTCAGATAACGGGAAAGAGTCAGGAGCGTGAAATTGAATATCGAACGATTCTCAAGAGCGAGCCGACTTGTGCTCTGCCTATCCCTGCTGACATTGCTAACAGCTTGTACGGCTACGCGGACCGTTTACGTGCCAGCGCAATGCACGCCAATACCGGCCAGCCTATTGCAGCCGCTGTTAGTGCCACTACCTCCCGCCGAATAACTTACTGTCAGGCGGTTTTGTGGATTGACCCGCTGCTTACCTTGATTGACCAGGCGAACAGCCAGCTCGCTGGAATTCGTCAAATTGAAGAGGCCAGACAGAAATGATTAAGCGCTTTCTCGCATGGCTGAAAAGCATCTATTTCAAACCGGCAGCCGCCGACATCAAAACACCAGAGGTAGTAACCATGTCCGAACCACTGCAAGACCAGCCAATCAATCACACGCCTGTTACCTCAACCATTCCAGATGTGAATCAGCAGCAGCCTGCTCCAGCAGCGCCAATCGCTGTGGCAGAAACAGTCAAACCACTATCTCCGCTGGAAGCGCTCAAGGCGCGCGATGATGAGTTTGTGAATTTCGTGGTGCACGGCTTGGCCGTTCTCGGCGAAGAGGCTGAGGCCGAACTGGTGGCGTTGAAAGCCAAGTATTTCTAAGCCTGATAGCGCATTACAAGGGGCATCGTGTTTCGCGACGCTCCTGATAATGGTTTATCAACAAAGGGGGCTGCAATGGCAAAGCTAAATTTAGAAGTTACACCGCCGTCCACGGCAGACGTAAACGCTGTTTTTTCAGAAGTGGAGCGCAAGTATCGAGGCAAGGTCGCCACGCCGGAAACCATAGCTGATATGGAGCGTGAGGCTGCTCGACTTATTCGCCGCTTAATCAATACGAAAGTGACGTTCATTAAGTAAGGGTACCGATCATGGCAAAACCGGACTGGGGAACACTGCAAAACCAGTACCTCGCCGATCATGCCAGCACTGGAATATCCCCTAAAGAATGGTGTGAAGCGCAAGGTCTAAATTACACCTCTGCGCGCAGGTACATCAAAAAACCTTCTGCGCAAAAAACTGCGCACAAAGAATTGCGCAAAACTGCGCAAAAGCAGACGCCACTAGATGACGACCGCGCAGTAAGCGCCAGCGCTGCGCAGGAAGAACCGTCGGAAAACGAGGGTGTTCTAAAGCCGCAGCACGAACAATTTGCGCAGAACATTGCGCGCGGCATGACCCAAAAAGAAGCCGCAATCTGCGCGGGCTACTCACCGACGCGAGCTGACACTCAAGCCCCGACTCTGCTCAAGCGGCCAGACGTTCGCCGCCGTATCCGCGAGCTGAGACAGGAAGCTGCATTGCTCGTAACGTTCGACGCGAAGGATCTGGCGGAGCTTTCTTATAAATCGGCCCAGCAGGCATTACTCGATAAGAGGTTTGGACAGGTCGCGCCCAACGTTAAGAACGCCGCGCAGCTTACCGGCATCGATATGGCGGCCAGTAAGACTGAGGTCAACGTCGATTTAGCTGGCCTGAGCTACGGCAAAGTTTGCATCGTTACCCCGGCTAATTGCCCGAGCGACGTGTGGGCTTCCCACATGGAGAAGCTGCGCGCGGGAAAAACGATAGCCCAGTCATAATTGACGGTGTTCTGTACGCCTTTAGTAGTGACTGGGCGACAGATGTACTTTACGACGCGCCGATAGGTTCCGTGCGCTGGCGCTGGATGTACGGCGGTCGCGGTGGCGGTAAATCGGTTGAAATAGCTCGCTCTCTGGTTATTCAGGGCGCGATTGAGCCGATGATCATCCTCTGCGCGCGTGAGTTCCAAAACTCTATTAACGATTCGGTGCTGGCACTGCTGGACGCTGAGATCCATGCGCTCGGTCTCGCTCACTTCTATAAGGTAAAAAACAACGAAATCGAGGGGCGTAACGGCACCCGTTTTGCGTTTAAAGGCTTGCGTAACAACATCCAGAGCATCAAGTCGATGTACGGCATCAAGATTTGCTGGGTGGAAGAGGCGCAGACGGTATCGCAAGACAGCTGGGACACCCTCGGCCCGACCGTTCGCGCCAACAAGTCAGAAGTTTGGGTTTCCTATAACCCGCGCGAGGCGACCGATCCAACGTACATGTTGATGAAGCGCCACGAAGAAGACCCGCCGGACGGTGGAGCTATCATCCGCCAGGTTAACTATCCGGATAATGCCTTCTTCCCTGACGTTCTGCGGCAGGAAATGGAGTACTGCAAGCGCATCGATTACGAGGCATACGAGCATATTTGGCTCGGTTTGCCGCGCGCGATTAGCGAGGCGGTTATCTTCTCCGGCAAGTATCGCGTTGAAGCATTTCCCGATGATTTGTACCTTCAGGCAGATCGACTCTTCTTTGGCGCTGACTTCGGTTTCTCGCAAGACCCATCCACGCTCATACGCTGCTTCATGCTCGATAACTCACTGTATATCGAGTACGAGGCTTACGGCGTGGGCGTCGAGCTGGTCCAAATGGCCCAGTTCTACGACTCAATCCCCGAAGCGCGCAAGTGGCCCATTCATGGCGATAACAGCCGACCGGAGACAATCAGCTACATCGGACAGCAAGGCTTCAACATCGACGCCGCGTCGAAATGGCCCGGCAGCGTGGAAGACGGCATCACTTACCTTCGCAGCTTCGAAACGATAGTCATCCATGAGCGCTGTAAGCACATGATCGACGAGGCGCGCCTCTACTCCTACAAAACCGACCGGCTGACCGGGGAAATCCTCCCGATCATCGTCGATAAACACAACCACTGCTGGGATGCCGTGCGATATGGCCTTGATGGCTACATCACAAGCGCGGATGGCCTTGGCACGTGGGCGAAACTTGGCAGAGGCTGAACATGTCACAAACACAATCTGTCGAGTCGATAAGCATCCCGACCCACGACAGCTACGAAAACTTTGTTGCCCGACTGGGCCTGAACGAGTCGAACCAGTCTGGCGCCAGCACCTACAAGAACAACTGGACGTCGCGTAACCGGCTGCTGGTCGAGCAGGCTTACCGTTCATCATGGCTCGTCGGCGTTGGCGTTGATGCCGTTCCTGACGACATGACCCGCAAGGGCATCACCATCACCTCAAAGCTGGAAGACGGCCGCAAGAAGCAGCTCGACAACGCTTGGGATGAAATGGGGCTGTGGGAGGCACTGAACGACACGCTGAAATGGGCGCGGTTATACGGCGGCGCGGTCGGGGTGATCCTGATTGACGGGCAGAACTATTCGACGCCGCTGCGCATCGAGGCAATCGCGAAGGACTCCTTCAAAGGCATCATGGTGATGGACCGCTGGATGCTCAACGCAGCGACCGAGCAGCGCGTCAAAGAGATCGGGCCGGACTTTGGCATGCCTGAGTTTTACCGCGTAGTGACGTCTGCAACCGGCATCCCGCCGTGGAAGATCCACCACTCGCGGCTAATTCGTTTTGATGGGGTCCCACTGCCATATCAGCAGCGCCTGACCGAAAACGACTGGGGGATGTCAGTTATCGAGCGCTGTTTTGATCGCCTTCTGGCGTTCGACTCCGCGACGACTGGCGTGGCCCAGCTGATTTACAAAGCCCACCTTCGCACGTACAGCATTGAAGGGCTTCGCGGCCTGCTGGCGATGGGTAAAGACAACCCAGCATTTAAAGCGCTGATGGCGCATATGGACATGATTCGCCAGTACCAGAGCAGCGAAGGCATGACGATCATGGACGCCAAGGATAAGTTCGAGGCCCATTCGTATGCCTTCGCCGGGCTAAGCGACGTGCTGGCGCAGTTCGGCCAGCAGGTATCCGGCGCGTTCGGCATTCCTCTTGTCCGGCTGTTCGGCCAATCGCCGGCCGGATTCTCAACCGGCGACACTGATCTCGCCAACTACTACGACAACGTGTCCACTCAGCAGGAAAGAAAGCTGCGCCGTCCTGTGCGCAAGCTTTTTGCCGTGCTGCACATGAGCATGTACTCAACGCCACTGCCCGATGACTTCTCCTTCGAGTTCAATGAGCTGTGGCAGACGCCTGACGGCGAGCGCGCGGAAACGGCCAGCAAGGTTGTGGACGCTACGGTGAAAGCCGTGGACGCCGGACTGATGACCGAGAAGGCAGGCGCTCAACATCTGCAAGAGACGTCACGCGTAACCGGTTTGGGCGGGACCATAAGCGACAAGGATATTGACGATGCCAATGATCTCCCGCCGCCGAGCGAGAAAGACCTCGATGATGTCCAAGCCGCCCAACTTAAAACGGGCGGAGCGCCAGCTCGGAACACAATTACGACAGATAGCGCAGGCAGTCGGAGCAATCGTCGAGGGTTCTTACGATGGTTCCAATGATAGCGTCACCGACATCATGGACCGGCTGGAGCGATACGCCGACCTGATCGAACCATGGGCCGAGTCAGTGTCTGCGCGCCTGATTGAAACGCTGAAAATTTCGGATGATGCGATGTGGCGTGACAGGTCACAGGCAATCTCTGCTGGTCTGCGCGACATCATGGACAGCAGCACGGGTTCGGTTGTTCGCAGCATGATGTCAGAGCAAGTCAAACTCTTTAAATCTCTCCCGCTCGAGGCCGCCGACCGCGTTTACGACATTCATAACCAGGCGATTGAAGCCGTGGTGTCTGGTAAGCGCTCAACCGAGCTGCAAAAAGAAATCATGCGTACTGGTGAGGTGGCAGCTTCGCGAGCGCGCCTGATAGCCCGTACCGAAGTTGGGCGGGCTTCCACGGCAATCACTCAGGCCCGCTCGGTTGCGATTGGTTCTGAGGGGTATATCTGGCGCACTTCAGAAGATGGTGACGTCCGGCCGTCTCACGCCAAGATGAACGGTAAATATGTTCGCTGGGATTCGCCACCGACGCTGGATGGCATGACCGGCCACGCGGGCCAGTTCCCGAACTGCCGTTGTTATCCAGAGGTGGTGCTTCCACACTCCAACATCATTGCTTCTAACGCACAGCTAACCCTCGACGGAATGCGCATTGCCTCTGTCGATGGTAAATCAGTGCGGGTTAGAACTAAGGCTTAAAGATGCAATATTTCTATACCACCCGCCTAGGCAATACCCGCTTTGAAATGGCCGACGGCTCGCTGCTCTGCAAAGACGTGCCAATCGCCCGCACTGGCTCTCAGGTTTACCACGAAAGCGAGCTGGAAGGTCTGGTCGGCGATGAGGATGGCGAGATAGTCGTCACCCGCGATGCTGACGAGGTATTCCGGCCCGAAACGCTCGCTTCCTTCGAAGGCATGGCCTTCACCCTTGGTCACCCCAGCGAAATGGTTAATCCGGGTAACTGGAAAGACTTCGCGCACGGCCATATTCAAAACGTCCGGCGCGGCGCGGGCGACCAGTCAGATTTAATGCTCGGCGACATTCACATCAAGACCGCCGAAGGCATTCGAAAAGTAATGGATGGGCAAGACCAGATCTCGATGGGCTACGACGCCGAGTATGAGCAAAGCGGACCCGGAAAGGCACGGCAACACACCATTATCGGTAACCACTGTGCGAGCGTTCCAAACGGTCGCGCAGGTATTCGTTGTTCAATCGGAGATAGCAGATTCATGACAACCAAAAATCAGGGCTGGTTTAGCCAGCTGAAACGAGCGATTAAAACTAAAGATGCCGATGGTTTGGCTGATTTGGTGAATAACGCGCCCGATGAGCTGATCGAGCCTAGCCTTGATTTGGCTCGCGCAGTAAACATCACTATTAACCCCGCGCAGCCGCTACCGCCTGAGAAAGATTTGGGCGGCCTGACGACTGATGAAGACGGTGAAGGCGGAGCGACGTCAGTCGGCGAATTGGAGAAGAAGGTTGATGCGCTGACACTGCTTGTCCAGCAGTTGATTAATCCAGCCGCGGCGACCACTGACTCCGACGATCCGGACGAAGTAGAAGAGAAGAAGAAAATGACGACTGATGCCGCTTACGCTCAGGGCGTTATTTCTCGCGCGGACCTCATCATGCCGGGCGTTAAATTGCCGGAAGGTGGGAAACTCGGCTCGTTCAAGCGTTCAGTAATGGACGCGGCGTTTAAAACGACTGAGGGCTATGCGCTGCTTTCCCCGCTGGTCGGCACGTCGCCGGACTTCGCCAAAATGCCGAAAGCGACACTCGACGCGACCTTTGTCTCTGCCAGTGAAATCGCCAAGGCCCGCAACAATGCGGTTGTAAATACTACCCGCATCAGCGCATTCGACGCCTCTAACAAAAACTCTCCGGCTGCTCTTAACGCGGCTTTCGCAGCTCACTGGAAAAAATAAGGTAACCCAATGCCATCATTACTTTACCGGATGCCAGTAGGCATCGCCGGGGCTATCTCACGCCCGCAAGACCTGACCGCCGAGCCGGTTATCCTCAATGCTGCGAATACCTTCAGCTTCTACGGCTTGGCAGGTAAGGACAGCGCTGACGGTAAGTTCGTGCCGCTGGCCGCCGCAGACGTTGCGACCGTTATTACCGGCCTCTATGTCCGCCCTTATCCAACCACCTCAACGCCTGATCTGGTTCGCCAGATTGGCGGCAACGGCAACTTTACTGGCGACGTGATGAAGCGCGGTTACATGACCGTGAACATCGGCGGCACGGCGGTAAATTTGACGAAAGGCGCGCCGGTTTACGTGCGTAATGCCAATCCGACCGATGCCAGCCCGCTGGGCGCAATTCTGGGGGCCGCAATTACCGACGAGACCGTCGTGCTGCCTAACGCAACATTCACCGGTGCCGGCGATGCTTTAGGCAATGCCGAAATCGCATACAACATCTAAGAGAGCCGCTAAATATGTTTACTTTTGACCAAGCTACCGTCGATAGCACCGGTGCGTATCTGGTTGGCGAGCTTGAGCGCCTCGACCAGACGCTGAACCTTCCACTGGCGGGTTACACCTGGTCGCGTGATATCCAGCTGCGCGAAGACGTATCAATCGCTGATGACATCAGCTCATTCACAAACAGCTCGTTCGCTGCGGCCGGTACGCCAAACCCGAACGGTAAGAACTGGATCGGTAAGGAATCCACGGCCATTGCCGGTATCAGCCTTGATATTGATAAAAAAGGCTTCCCGCTGAGTTTATGGGGGATGGAACTTGGCTGGACCGTTGTTGAGCTGGCAGCCGCCGCGCAAGTTGGCCGACCAGTTGACGCGCAGAAGTACGATGGCATGCAGCTCAAATGGAACATGGACACCGACGAGCAGGTTTATCGCGGTGACATCCAGCTTGGTGTGAACGGTCTCTTCAATTACGCGGGGGCATCTGTAACCAACGCCGTTAAAACATGGGCCAACTCTACAAACCAAGAGATTCTGGACTCGATCAACTCGCTGCTGACTAATGCATGGAGAGCAACTGGATATACGCTGGTGCCGCGCGACTTGCGCCTGCCGCCAAAAGCCTTTGCGCTTCTGGCTCAGCGTATCGTATCTGATGCTGGTAATCAGTCGTTACTGACCTACCTGCAAATGAACACCATTGCCTACCACCAGAACGGCGTTCCGCTGAATATCTACGCGGTGAAATGGCTGGAAGGCGCGGGCGTTGGCGGTAATGACCGCATGGTGGCCTACACCAACGATAAAAAATACGTTCGCTTCCCGATGGTCCCTCTGCAAAACGTGCCTATCCAGTATCGCGGCATTTTCCAGCTGACCACCTACTACGGCAAGTTGGGCGCAGTCGAATCACCGTACCCTGAAACCATGGCGTATCTGGACGGCATCTAACCCACTCAAGCCCCGGAAGGGGCTTACAGGAGATTTAAATGGCTAAGAAAATTATCCGGGTGCATACGCCGTTCAACTTCAACTTTGAAGACGGTTCAAGCCAGCGCTTCGAGCTTGGAGAGCATACGGTTGACGATAAGGTGGCTGACCACTGGTTCGTTGTTGCTCACGCCGAAGTAACTGGTAAGGCAAAGGCTGCGTCTGATGCAGCAGCGTTTCAGTCGCAAATCGACAGCCTGACCGCGCAGCTGGCTGATAAGGACGGCACTATTACAGAGTTGCAGACTGCCGCGGAACAAAAAGACCAGCAGATCGCAATCCTGACCGCGCAGCTGGCAGAACTGCAAAAACCCGTAGTTGAGGAAACCAACGATGGCAAGAAACCGAAATCTACCGACGATAAGTGATTTCCGCCGCGACTTTCCTCAGTTCTCCGATGTAACCAAATACCCCGACGCAACCATTCAATTTCGCCTCAACCTCGCTGATTTACTGATTGATGGGTCCGATAAAGGGGATTTGTTCCCCTATATCGTCGAGCTTTTCGTCGCGCACTATCTGGCGCTTAACTCGGCGGATCAGCGGGCTGCTCAGGTTGGCGGCGCGGGCGGCAGTAATAGCGGGATCTTGACTTCGAAGTCAGTGGACAAGGTCAGCATGAGCTTTGACACCAGCTCCACGCTAGACCCTGACGCGAAGTTCTGGAACAACACCCGCTACGGCTCGGAATTCTGGCAATACATCTCACTGTTTGGTTTTGGCGGGATACAGCTATGAAAAGCGGGCTGACGGTGCGGGCAGATAAAAGCCGGGATGTTCTCTCCGCGCTTTTAGAAATGGTCGGGCGGGATGTGCTGGTGGGCATTCCGCAAGAAGCGGATCAGCGTGAGCCGGAAGAGGGTGTGAAGTCGGATATTGGCAACGCTGCAATTGGCTACATCAACGAAAAAGGCTCGCCGGCTAAAAACATTCCGGCGCGTCCTCACCTCCATCCCGGCGTCGAATCTGTTCAGACCCAAACGGTCGAGCAGATGAAGAAGGCTGCCATTGCTGCGCTGGATGGTGATGTCGGTGCTGCTGAGCGTGCGCTCAACTCCGCTGGGGTTATCGCCTCTGATGGCGTCAAGCGTTACATGACCATTACAGGCTTCACGCCCCTCGCGGAAAGCACGCTTAAAGCGCGTGCAGCACGCGGGCGAAAAGGGGCTGCTAAAGAGCTTGCCAGCCGCGCAGCGGGTAACGCACCGGACAATGCGAATGCGCGTCCACTGATTGATGAAGGCCAGTACCGGCGCGCCATAACCTATGTCGTGAGGAACAAAAATGCCAAATCTTGACGTGACCGAGATTCTCTTTGATCCGGACTTCGCTGACTTCTCCCTGGTTGTGACGCGGAACATTCAGGCCGTTGATGACGACGGCTACGCCAGTAACGCGCAAACGAAAGCCACTTTTGCTGGCGTGGTGACGGTTGATCGTTCACTCGAAGCGCGGCGCATGCAGGCCGGGCAGGTCGTTAATGGAGCGATCCTCATCGTCACCACGGAGCGGCTTACGCAGGGCCAGACCGGACGCGATGCAGACATCGTGACCTACCAGAATCGCGACTATCGCGTGACGTTCGTTGATCCCTATACGGCATATGGCGCGGGGTTTGTTCAGGCGCACTGCGAGTTGCAGCCGTTTGACGGAGGAACGCCTATTGAGCAATAACACCACAGCGCCGGGTTGGCTGACGCCTACCGGCAATCCCCCTGACGATGATGAGGCGCTCGAGCGAAAGCTTAATAAGTGGCTGAGGGGATTATCAGGCTTGTCCGCCGGAATGGTTCGCCCCCGCTGGACGCCAACACAGGCCGCGATGCCGCCGCAGGATGCGAACTGGTGTGCGCTTGGAATTATGGTGACTGATGATGATGCCAATCCGGCCTTTCAAAACCAAACCGATGATTCCGCTGAGATGTGGAAACATGAACAAATCGAGTGTCTGGCCTCGTTCTACGGGCCGAATAGCCAAAGTATTGCCAAGCAGTTTCGTGACGGGTTGATGGTGTCGCAGAACAACGCCCAGCTGAATGAAATCGGCCTTTCCCTCGGCACATATACCAAGCTAACCCCCGCGCCAGAGCTGATTAATAACCAGTGGGTGCGGCGCTATGACATGACCATTTACTTGCGCCGCAAGTTGGTCCGCACCTACGGAATCAAATCCATCCTCGATGCATCCGTTTCCTTTTTCGGAGATTAAACCATGCCACAGGGCTTACCTGTTTCTAATGTCGTCCAAGTAGACGTCATCATGTCGCCGACGGCGGCAACGGGGCGCAACTTCGGCGCTCTGCTGATCCTCGGCTCGTCCGAGGTTATTCCAATCTCTGAGCGCATTCGCCTGTACGCCAGCCCCGAGGATATCGGGACCGACTTCGGCATTACCAGCGAAGAATACAAAGCGGCAACCGTCTTCTTCTCACAGAAACCCGCGCCAACGCAGGTTTACGTTGGCCGTTGGGCCAAGACGATCGCCGCGGCCGAGACGGGGACGCCTGAAACGCTCTTGCAGGCTGTTAACGCTGCTTTGCAGTTCACCAACTGGTATGGGCTAGGCGTTGCTGATTCTGCTGCGCTGCCGGATGCTGACGTGCTTTCCGTGGCGACCGCCATTGAATCGGCGAGCGTTTCCCGTATTTTTGCGGTCACCACGCAAGACCCGAATACGTTGGTAGCGGCGACAACGACCGATCTGGCGTCGAAGCTAAAGACGGGGAGCTATGGACGCACGTTTTGCCAGTATTCCTCATCCAGCAAATATGCCGCGCTGTCGGCGTTCGGACGTGCGTTTACCGTGAACTTCAACGGCAACAACACCACCATCACGCTGAAATTCAAGCAAGAGCCGACGGTAACCTACGAAACGCTGACCGTCGCACAGGCTGATGCCATTGACGCGAAGGATGCCAACGTCTTCGTTTACTACCAGAACGACACGGCAATCATTCAGCAGGGCGTGATGTCTAACGGCGATTTCTTCGATGAGCGCCATGGCCTCGACTGGCTGCAAAACTTCGTCCAAACCAACCTCTTTAACCTGCTTTATACCAGCACCACCAAGATCCCTCAGACCGAATCAGGCGTCACTCGATTGCTGACCAACGTCGAGCAGTCGATGGATCAGGCTGTTTCTAACGGGCTGGTTGCGCCGGGTGTTTGGAACGGTGGACCGATTGGGCAGGTTAGTCCGGGCGATACGCTGACCAAGGGTTATTACGTTTACGCCAACCCGTTGGCAACGCAGGCGCAGGCAGACCGCGAGAAGCGCAAAGCCCCGGTTATTCAGGTGGCCTGCAAGCTGGCTGGCGCTGTTCACTTCGCAGACGTTCAAATCAACGTCGTTCGATAAGGATAAAAAATGCCAACTTATTCATTTATTGATGTTTCGGCATCTATGTCCGGTCCGACCGGCATTATTGATTTGGGCTACGGTGCGCAGAACGCCGAAGAGGGGATCACCGTCGCGATGGCCGAAGCGAAGAACACCATGACTATCGGCTCTGACGGCGAAGTCATGCACAGTCTGCATGCTGGAAAGGCCGGGACGGTGACCATCACGCTGCTCAAAACATCCCCAGTAAATAAGAAACTGTCTTTGGCTTATAACGCGCAAAGTCAGTCATCCGCGCTTTGGGGCAATAACGTTTTTGTTATCCGCAACTCAGCATCCGGTGACTTAGTGACCATTCGCTCAGCAGCCTTCCAAAAACAACCCGACTGGAATAACCCGAAAGTAGCTGGGACGGTCGCATGGGTGTTTGACGGCGGCAAAGTTGACGAACTGTTAGGGGAGTTCTAACCGATGGAATTCGAAATTAAGGGCGTGCAATACCGCATCGCCAAGCTGAGCGTCTTCGACCAGTTTAAAGTCTCCCGTAAATTGCTGCCGGTGCTATCCGGCATGCTTTCTGATTTTCAGGCGATTAAGGGACTGGCCGCTAAAGGCGACTCTGCGACCATCATGGAAAAGGTGCTGCCGAAAATTGCCCAGTCGCTTTCTGATTTGAGCGACGACGACGCCAACGCGGTGATCTATCCCTGCTTAGCAGTCGCGAAACGCAAGCACAATAAAGGCTGGGTTCCGGTCTTTGCAGGCGGCGAGCTGGCGTTTGACGATCTGGACATGCTCGGCATGCTGCAAATTGTGGGGCGCGTGGTGGGTGATTCGCTGGGAAATTTTTTGCGAGAACTCCCCGCGAAAGGCGCGGAGGAAGCGCCAGCGGATTAACCCTTGAGGCGCTGCCCGGCGGTGAGGACTGGCTGATGCGCCCCGTTAAGGCGGGGTACATCACTTACCCAAACCTGAAGGACGGCACGGTCGATCTCGCTGACATCGCCTTTATGAATGACTGCCTTGATTTGGACGCTGACAACGAGGCGCTGATAGAGCAGTGGAGAGCTGATAACGATGGATGCTGAAACTATTAAGGACTTCCTGATCAGCCTCGGTTTCCAAATCGATGATGCTGGTGCCAAGAAGTTCGACAGCGTAATTGCTGGCGTAACGGCGAACGTTTTTAAAATGGCTGCCGTGGTCGAGGGTGCCGCGCTGACGGTGACGGCGTTCACCGCCAAGATTGCCTCTGGTCTGGATGACTTGTACTGGGCGTCGCAGCGCACTGGCGCAACGGTCGCAGGCATCAAGGCAATCGGGTATGCAGCATCGCAAACCGGCTCCAGCGCGGCAGCTGCGCAAGGCTCGTTAGAAAGCCTCGCCCGATTTATGCGCAACAATCCCGGTGCCGAAGGATTCTTGAATCGGTTGGGCGTCCAGACGCGGGACGCCAGCGGGAATATGCGCGACATGTCCGCCGTATTCTCCAGCGTCGGCCAGCAGCTTAGCAAGATGCCGTACTATCGCGCTAACCAGTACGCGCAGATGCTCGGCATTGATGAAAACACGTTGATGGCGATGCGCCGTGGGCTAACTGGTTTCACTGCTGAATACTCTGCCATGGCAAAGGTGATTGGCTTCAACGCCGATCAGGCTGCCGTGAGTTCTAACCACTTCATGACCTCGCTGCGCGATTTCAGCGCGATGGCGGGCATGGCGCGGGATAAAATCGGCTCTAACCTCGCTGACGGGCTAGCGGGTTCAATTGACAACCTGCGCAAGCAAATCCTCGACAACTTTCCGAAAATCGAAGACACCATCACCCGCGGCGTAAAGGGTATCCTCTGGCTGGCTGACGCCATCGGGCGGGTAGTCTTCCGGTTGATTCAGGCGGCCGGTGATATTCGCCAGTGGTTTAACAACCTCGACAGCGGTACGCAGAAACTGATAGCTGCATTCGGTGGGTTGCTGGTGGCGTGGAAGCTGCTGAACAGCGCTTTCCTGACCTCGCCAATTGGCATGATCACCTTGCTTATTGGCTCGCTGGGGCTGCTCTACGATGACTATAAAACGTGGAAGGAGGGCGGCAAGAGCCTGATTAACTGGGCGGAGTGGGAGCCGGGCATTACCTCCGCGCTAAAGGGCATTGATCAACTACTGCAAAGCGTCAAAGGTCTGGCGAAAGAAGTTGGTGCGCTGTTTGGCATCGACCCGAAAAAGTGGACCGCGAAGTGGGAACTGGACAGCCTGACTCATCAGTTTAGTGAGCTGGCGAAAATGCTGGATACCATCGCAAAACTGCTGAATGCCATTAAAGACCGGCGATGGTCTGATGCTGCGAATTTAACGAAGGATTTGTTAAAACAGGGTAGTGACCAGCCTGATGCTATGCCGGGCGTAACTAAAAGTGCCATGGAGACACGCAGCTGGCTATTGGATAAGTACAACTCGGCGAATGATGCGTTAAATAACATCTATTTCGGGATTAATAACAGCCTGAATGGATCTTATCTCGATGCAAATCATTCATTGAATAAGGTGCTGCCTAAATGGGCCGGCGGTTCAACGGATGAACCTGAGCAGCACGCTCAGTCAACGCGAAAAATTAAAAACGCTGACTTGCCGGGTACGGTTGCCGGTCAGTTCAATGAAACTGTTGAACGCATTAAGGGCCAGAAATTCGCCGATAATTTCACGGATGCGCTGCTGCGCTTGGTAAACATGGCCGCCGCTCAGACTAATACCTCAAGCACTGACTACTCTATGCCCGAAGGCGTCACCGCGCCAAAACCGACAACGGCCGGTGCTGCGCTGCTGGGATGGCTTCAACCAACATTCAGCAAGCTCGAGGCGCTGTATAAGCTGCCAGAGGGGCTATTGAAAAGCGTGGCCATCACTGAATCAGCTGGCGACCCTAACGCCGTGTCTGGCGCTGGCGCTCAGGGTCTGTTCCAAATCATGCCGAAGACAGGTAAGGATTTGGGGCTGCGTGGCAACGATGCGTTTGATCCGGTTAAGTCAGCGCAGGCGGCTGCCAAATACCTTGCTCAGCTGATGAAGCAGAACGGCGGAGACTTGGATAAAACGCTGGCGTCTTATAACTGGGGGATTGGCAACGTGCAGAAGTACGGCATGGCGCTGGCACCCAAGGAAACACGCCAGTACGTGCCAAAAGTGAAGAGCAATCTTCCGGGCCACACGCTGAACCAAGAAACGCACATTACGGTTTATGGTGCGACCGATCCGCGCGCTACGGCCAATGAGATAGGGCAACGCCAGTCCGTTGTTAACTCAAGGGCCACTCAGCAAATGAACAAAGGGCCGAGCTAATGGATATTCTTTCCGTACTTCTTCACCAGCGGTCCCGAAGGATCGGCCTTATCATTCCCGACGTGGTGATTTCTGAGAAGCATTCGGACACGCTGGAAATCACCGAGCATCCGCTTGAGGTACCGACCAATACGGGGGATGGTTCTTCAGGGGCAGGGTTTACTTCCGACCATGCTTACCGGCGCCCCTCGGAGTTGGTAATGGATGTGGGGTTCTCTGGCGGCGGTTCTTTGCTGGACCCGAGCTTTTTGAATACCAGCTCTATCGGCCTCTCCTTGGGTTTAAGTCCGAAGGAGGTTTACCAGAATCTGCTTGATTTACAGCGTAGCCGGCAGCCCTTTGATGTCGTTACCGGGAAGCGGCAGTACCAAAACATGCTTATCCGCAATTTGGATGTGACCACGGATAAGGAAAGTGAAAACGTCTTAATGGCGACGCTCACGCTCAGGGAGGTGATCATCACCAGGACGCAATCCATTAGCGTTGCCGATAAGGGCAGCATGAAGGAGGGCGTTAGCACGTCGCCCGTGCTGAATTCGGGCGTGAAAACCCCTAAGCCAGCTAACAGTTCGATACTGAGTAGCATCTTCGGAGGATAAGTGAATATTAACGAAATCCCCCTATCCCCTGACAACCAAACATTCAGCACCACCCTTGCTGGGGTAACGCTCACCATGCGCATTGTGTGGCGTGAGGGTGTGGGCTGGGTTTTGGATTTGATCGACAACAATGATGTCGGAATAGTCACCGGTATCGCGCTGGTGAGCGGTGTTGATTTGCTCGCGCAATTCAGTCATTTACAGCTGGGCTTTAAGCTGGTGGTTGCCTGTGACGATGCTTCGCAGGAGTACCCCACGAAAACCGATCTCGGCATCAACAGTCACCTGTACGTTTTGACGGAGTAATTATGAGCCTTAACTGGATGCGCCACTTTGAGTTGCAGCTTCTCGATGATGGTGGCAGCGGCATTTCGCTGTCCGACCTGAAAGTGACTTTCGAAATTGAAAAGATGCCGAACACCATTTTTAACGGCTTCGTTGGCAACTTCAAAATTTACAACCTTTCCCCAGAGACGCAAAACCGGATCATGGGGAAGGAGTTTAAGCGCGTTCGCGTCATCGCGGGTTATGACGGACTGAAGGATGTTGCCGGTAATTACCCTGACCAAAATATCGGCCTGATATTCAACGGCGATATTCGCTTTACGATAGCCGGGAAAGAGAACATTACCGATTCGTGGGTGCTGCTTCAGTGCCTCGACAGCTGGGATGGGCACCTCAACGCCAGCGTAAAAACTACCGTGGCCGCCGGGTGGAAGTATTCGGACCTGTTCGATTTGGGCATGAAATCCTTCGAGCCTTACGGCATTACAACCGGCAGCATACCGGAAATGCCTGATACCGTTTTCCCGCGTGGCCGCGTGATTTTTCAGTCAACCAGCGTGCTGATGAACGATATCGCCCAAAAGTGCGGTGCTAACTGGTGGTACGAGAACAACCAGGTGAACATACTGCCGCAAGGGAAGTACATCCATGAGGCTGTCGTGCTAAATGCGAATACTGGCCTTGTCGGTATGCCTCAGCAGACGATGGGCGCGGGCGTGAACGTGCGCTGCCTGATTAACCCAAACATTAAGCTTGGCGGCCTAATCCGCCTTGACCAGCACTCAGTGTATCGCGCGGCGCTGTCTAACGAGCAGATCGCTGGCACGCAGGGGGCAGGGGGACAACTGGGTGAAACGGAGACGAACGGCAACCTTTCAGTCGGTGGCCTAGTTGGCTCGCAGCCTGCCTCGATTAATACCGACGGTGATTACATCGTAGGCAGCATCAACTATACTGGTGACACTCGCGGGCAAGCCTGGTATATGGACCTGCTGTGTCTCGCTAAAGGAGCTGCTGAATTGCAGAGTTTCAATACACTCAGTAAGGTTGGATGATGAAAACCATCGGTGCGTTACTTCTCTCCGCGCTTTTAACTCCTACGGTTTCTTTGGCTGCTACTCAGTGCGGGCCATTTCATCTTGAAGCTGCGCATGATGGTTTCATGCATATTAACGGTCAAAAACCCGAAACTCAGAAGATGACATTCTTAAAGCAAAAGGATGATTTTAATAACGTCATGATGCAGTGGATGCTACCTGATCCGAAGGTAGGTCGTTACTTGGGTATTGACTATGTTAAACGTGACAATAAGGCTATCCTCAACGTTGAAGTCGTCCGCACTAACATGAACCAGCCGCGCGAATTCTGGTCATATGATTGCGTGAAGGTGAAGTAAACCCTCTTGTTGTGCCAACCGTGTTACTCCCGCCTTAGCTTTTAGAAAAAATCGTTTCTGCAATGCTGAATGAACGCGGAAAGCTTGAACTTTTCGTGCTCATCCAGCGAGCGGTTTGAGTGATTTTACGGCTGATGCGAAAAGTAAACGTTTTTGAATGCCCTTTATGCGTGATAGGAAGCTCGTGGCGAGGCGCATTTCAAAATCATATGGTGGTATGCGTCAATTTCGCACATTTGTGAGAGCGTTCTAGATGTGCTTTACGTCATCAGAAGCGCAACCAAAAGTTGAAGAGTTACCTTTTAGGTAATACACTCAAATAACGATAACTGTGGTTATCGCCAGTGCTTTTGCGGATAAACATGAATTATTAGTGAGTTGCGAAGCATCAAGGACGGCATTTTGTAGCGAATGAATTCGTTGCATCTCAGAAAGCGGATAGTTCTCTGAGTAGGAGGAATGTATATGAGAAACGTAAAAAGCTTCATGGCTAGGCTAGCTGATCCAGACCGTATCATGGATTTGTTTGTTGACAATCGCTGGGATACTGCTGAAAGTCCGGCATCCCAAAATTCCAATAGTCGTTATTATTTCGACAGAAGCGGTGCGTTAATTGTTAACAATAAAAACGCAGACGTTAGAAGGTCGTTTGATGAAAATATTAATGCTTTAGCAAGTAAAAAACTTCGTCAAGGATAAAGATGAGCGCTGCATTAATCGTTGTCGTTTTAGTATGTGGCTATATGTACATCAATAGCCACATACCATCAAAGCATCAATTCAAAAAATCAACGGGATGGCAATCTTATTTTCAGGTAGCCATGAAAGGCGCTTATTACGTTAGTATATCTTTTATATCGCTTTTGATTCTTTGGCTCGCACTTGTATTGGTAATGTTAATATTTAACATCCCATTGCTGTTCAAAGAAAAGCCTGAATATTTCACCTTTGCGTATGATCTTCTACAGATTAAGTTTGTTGGTTTAGGCCTTCCATTTGTACTTCTTGTAATAATTGCCGGAATTCTTAGCTTTATCGAATCAAAGAACGAAGAAAAGAAACTTGTCGATCCTGAGCAAAGAGATAGAATTTTCAATGAAATAGCTCAATCCAATCCTATTGAAGGAATTATTCTCGAATCTTTTACAAGTAACCAGCACCTGCTAGTTTCAATTACATTGAAATCAAGAAAAGTCTATGTGGGAATGCCACAGGAATTAAGGCTTGAACATCTTAATACTGATGTGATCGTATTAATACCATTCCTTAGTGGCTACCGCGATAAAGACACTTTGTCATTCATTGAAGATGTCAACTATGCTGATCATTATCAGGAATGTAGCATTGGTTTTGATACTCAACCACTTTCATTGAAGCAGTATAGGCACGTAATTCCACGTGATCAGATTGAGTCAGTTTCACTATTTAACGCTGAAGTTTATAAGAAGTTTAAAGAATCAAAATAAAACCTAATTCAACAAAACCCGCCGCGTGCGGGTTTTTTTATGCCCGGAGAAAAGTATGCCAGTACCGCTTAATTCACAGCTTGGTAGCGAGCAGCACCTTGATACCGCTTTGGCTAAAGAAATCATGAGCACTTTGCGCGTCGCGATGCCCGGCATTATTCAATCGTTCGATCCTGAAACTGTGACATGCGTCGTTCAGCCAGCTCTAAAGGGAGCAGATACAGACAGTGCCGGAAACCAAGCATCTCTCGATTTGGCGCTGCTGGTCGACGTGCCGGTGGTGTTCCAGCGTGGCGGCGGCGTCACGATGACTTTTCCGGTTAAGGAAGGCGATGAGTGCCTGGTCATTTTCGCTGACCGCTGCATCGATTTCTGGTGGCAGAACGGCGGCGTGCAAGAGCCAGTTGATTCTCGCCAGCATGCCTTATCGGATGCGTTCGCCATTGTCGGCCCTCAGTCGCAGGCAAAGAAGATCAGCGGCATCAGCATGACCGCCGCGCAGCTGCGTACCGATGACGGCGCGGCGTTCGTTGAAGTGTCAGCGGGCCATGACATAACAGTTAAAACGCCCGGCAAGCTGACCGCCAGCGCGGAAGGCGGTACCGAAATCACTTCGCCGACCATCGTACTTAACGGCGCAGTGACGATAAACGGCTCACTGAGCCAAGGTATGGGCGAAAGTGGCGGCGGCGCGACGATGCTGGGACCAATTATCGTAACCAATGATGTGACCGCGGGCGGCAAGAGCCTACAAAATCACATTCATGGCGGTGTACAGACGGGCGGCGGCCAGACGGGGAAACCATCATGAGATATCGACGCGAAGATGCTGACGGCGATTATACCTTCGGGCAGGGTGACAATACCTTTCTGGTTAACTCTCCCGAGGCGGTAGCGCAGGCGGTAAAAACGCGGTTTATGCTTTGGCGAGGTCAGTGGTTTCTTGACCAGACCAGCGGCACGCCGTGGATACAATCGGTTCTCGGCAAGCAGCCGCCGGACGTCTACAACCTGGCTATTCGCCAGCGCATCCTTCAAACGCAGGGCGTCAGTTCTATTATCAGCTTTGACACCTCTGTAGACGGCAAAACGCGGCGCGTTTCATTCACGGCAACCATAGACACTATCTACGGAGCAACGACCTTCACAAGCGAGGCATAATGCTTAATCTCGATACGCTGGGGCTGTCCGCCACCGTGACCGCCTCCGGGATCAGTGCGCCCGATTACCAGACAATCCTCTCGACCATCACCAGTTACTTCCAACAGATTTACGGTACTGACGCTTATATCGACCCAGACAGCAAAGACGGCCAGATGATCGCCCTTTACGCCTTGGGAATTCATGACGCCAATAATGCCATGATCACCGTATACAACTCGTTTTCCCCGGCAACGGCGCAAAGCGGGGCATTGAGCAGCAACGTTAAAATCAACGGTATCACGCGCCAGGCGGCGACGAAATCCACGGCTGATTTAGTCATTACAGGGGAACCAGGCACGCTCATAACGGCCGGTGCTGTACGTGATGCCAATAGCGGCTTATGGGACCTGCCAGTCAACGTCAATATTGATGTGTCTGGAACAATGACGGTGACGGCAATCAGCCGCCAAAGCGGCAATGTTGCGGCGCTGGCAGGAACTATAAATCAGATAGCGACGCCGACGCGCGGGTGGTATACGGCTATTAACCCGTTGGCAGCCACGCCCGGCAGCAACGCTGAAACAGACCTACAGCTGCGGCAACGGCAGGAGAGGAGTACGGCCCTGCCTTCACAGACAACCCTTGATGGTATCGACGGCGCGTTATTTGAAGTGAATGGCGTAACGCGTGTTCGCATCTACGAGAACGACACTGATGTCACTGATGGAAATGGACTCCCGCCCCACTCAATAAGTTGCGTTGTAGGTGGAGGAGATTCAACAGCTATTGCGACCGTGATCGCCAAGAAAAAAGACCAAGGGACTTTTACCTTTGGCACCACGGCGATCGGCATTATTGGGAAGTATGGGGAACCAAAAGTAATAAGGTTTGCTCGTCCATCCGACGTTGGCATATTCGTCAATATCAGCCTTTCAGTTTATGCCGGTTACACATCATTGGTGGGGGATTCTATTAAGGCCGAAGTCAAAAAATATATCAATTCTCTCCAAATTGGCGATGACGTACTGGTAAGTCGCATCTATTCCCCAGCCAACCTCGGAGTGATGTCGGGTGGTGATAGTCGCTATTACGATATCAACTCGCTGACAATCGGCAGGAGCGCAAGCACAACGGCAGCGTCAAATATCTCCATTGCCTATAACGAGGCGGCGAGCAGTGATATAGCCAATATAAATATCACGGTGGCATGATGAGTAAATACACTGACCTGATCACTAATTATCACGCTTTAAAGCCCCTCTATTTTCAGCACATCGATTTAATCACACGGCCATTTACCAACATCTCAAGCGCTGCAAAAGGCATGCTTGATCAATTTGATTTGGATAAGGCCGCCGGCCAGCAGCTGGATATTCTTGGGATTTGGATAGGACGAAAGAGAACAGTCTCAACACCGATCACCAATGTCTATTTTTCGCTAGATACGGAAGGGCTGGGATTTGATCAAGGGAGCTGGCAAGGGCCTTTTGACCCTGATAACGGTTTTACTTCGCTGAGTGATGATACCTATCGCTTAGTGCTAAAAGCCCAGATAGCGATCAATCGGTGGGATGGAACTGTGGGGGGGCTTGAGGATTTAATGGAGTCCATCTTCGCGGGAACGGGGATCGAAGTGCAGGTGATAGACAATCAGGATATGTCGATAACGATAAACGCCATCGCCATTAATGGATTACAAAACACCTCAGCAGAATTAATAGAAGTCATTAAATCTGGTGAGTTAACGGTAAAAGCCGCTGGGGTACGCGTTAAGAGTCTGAATATTGTAGACCCGCAACACCCTGTTTTCGGTTTCGATATTAACAGCATAGCAACGTCCGGATTTGATGCCGGCTATTGGAGTTAGAATGCCAACCAATGATTTTAAACCTTTCGCTACATCCCCAGGCGCGAACGTTCTTAGCCAAGCTGATTATAACGCGCTGACTGCCGTCTTAACCGGATGGCAGAGCGGCGTTGCTAAGTCTACGGAAGTTAACAAAGCAATGCGGCAGGCCACTTTTATCGCGTCCGCTATTGCACAGTTTGTGGCTGATTCATCAGGGCGGGACGTTCTTGATGACGGAAGTGTCGCTAATTTCATTACTAAATTGAAGTTAGCAAATAGTTCTCAATACCTAGGAAATGGAAACAACCTATCAGAGATTGCAGCATCGGGTGGGGCAGCCCAGCTACAGGCGAGGGAAAGCATTGGATTGACGGGAATGGGCATTGGAGTCGCCCCCCTGCAGGCACTGCCATCGCTAGATTGGCAGCAGTTCGATTTTGTGGCTGGGGCGAATTACGCCTCGCTCTTTAGCTCGTGGGTGAACCAACCAGCAGGCGTTACCTACCCTTCAGGAAGCTTTATCTCAATTACGGTGGACTATCTTTTAAATGGTGGTGATTTCGGGGTGACCGTGCTTCCAAATACATCATCTAATCCCAATTACATGGTTTATAAGATAAGAGGTAGCGGAGGGAAAGGGGCTAGGACTTTTAATGTAAGGCAGGTGTTCACATCAGCAGACACAATCCCACTTTCCAGCGGCGGCCTAGGAGCAACAACTCCAGCAGGGGGAAGGGCGGAATTGGGGCTGGGTACTGCTGCTTTGGCCAATGTGGGTAATGGCTCCGGACAACTTCCTGACATGTCATATTTCACCACTGGGGCGGGATGGATAAAATATCCAAATGGGAAAATAATCCAATATGGATATTTGCAAACTAGCACCTCAAGCTCCGTTGTTGCTAGTTTCCCAATCCCATTCCCATCACAGTGCTACGGAATTACAAGCTCAGGCACGGATGCAAGTGCAGCAAATATCAGTGGGTGCCAAATTATAGACCGAACCAGTTTTTTTGCATCAGCATGGCTTGCAACTGCGGGTAGCGTGAACCGCACGGCGACAAACATTTCATGGATAGCGGTGGGAATTTAAAATGACATATTTATTTAATGCAGCACAAAAGGCCTTTTATCCGACATCCCTCAAGGATGCTTATGAGGCGGCAGGGACGTGGCCAGACGAAGGGGCCGAGGTCGATGAGAGTGTATTCGATGAATTTACCGCTCAGCCTCCAAAGGGAAAGGTTCTTTCCTCAACAGAGCAAGGACTTCCATGCTGGGATGATGCGCCAAAGCCCACGCCAGAGCAACTAGCTCAGCAAGCGGAGAGTGTTCGCCAACAGTTAATATCGAACGCGAACCAAGTTACTTCCGATTGGAGAACTGAACTATCACTGGGAATTATCAGCGATGATGACAAGGCATCTTTAACAGCATGGATGCAATACATTAAGGCTGTAAGGGCTGTTGATGTGACCCAGTTGCCGGTGACTTTCCCTGCTCAGCCTAAATAATTTTCTTTCCTTCCCGATCAGCAGCATACCAGTCGTAAACAAAATCGAGCTTTTCAACCCAAAAAACTCATGATTATACTGTATGCATAAACAGTATTTTGTGGGAGTGGATTATGGGTAGACGATACGAAATTGACGCAGCATTCAAAGCTGCAATCAAGATCAGTGAGAAGGAGCGGCGCACGGTCGCTACTGAGGATTTCTGTGCCGAATTGGAGAAAGTGAATTGTCGCTGGGAATTGAAGGAGGCGAACCAGTGGATTGAAATATATGTCAGCGCATTCCGTGATGTATGGGAAAGAGACGGAGAGCACCGCATTTTCATGCTTTATAATCCAAACGGAGGTCTTTGACATGGGCTTCCCATCTCCAGCAGCAGACTATGCAACCAAGCGATTAACACCGAACGATGCCTGTCACTGGTCCGACAGTCCGGGCCAATATCTCATGCGCGCTGCTGTTTCCAGTTGGCGCGCAGGAATTAAAAAGGACGCATTGTTGATAATCGACTCAGCCCGCAAGCCTTGTGACGGTAGCATTGTCGTCGCTGAGGTTTGCGGGGAGTTCTTGCTGAAGCGTATGCGCTTTCATCCGACGCTGTGCCTTGCTGATCTGGACCAGCCAGAAGATGTGACGCTGATCGATGGCGGAGATTGGGAAGGCGAGGAGACGATTATTTTCGGAGTGGTGACGCATGTGATCAACGACGCGACGACGGAAGAGTTCGATGACAGCCCACTGATGTGAAAGCGGTGAGGGATTAGCCTCACCGATAGCACCTCACCGCATTGCAATGTAGAATCCCCGCCTAAGAGAAAAATTTAATTTGTACATAGCGTTGTACATAGTTGAGATAAAAACAATGAGTAACCTGAGTTTAGCCGCAGAAATAGCGTCTCGACGCACTTTTGCAATCATCTCTCACCCCGATGCGGGTAAAACGACCATCACTGAAAAGGTGTTGTTATTCGGACACGCGATTCAGACCGCCGGTACGGTAAAAGGCCGTGGCTCCAATAACCACGCGAAATCCGACTGGATGGAAATGGAAAAGCAGCGTGGTATCTCCATCACTACCTCCGTGATGCAGTTCCCGTACCGCCACTGTCTGGTTAACCTGCTCGACACCCCGGGGCACGAAGACTTCTCTGAAGATACTTACCGTACCCTGACGGCGGTGGACTGCTGTCTGATGGTGATCGACGCCGCGAAAGGTGTAGAAGACCGTACCCGCAAGCTGATGGAAGTTACCCGTCTGCGCGATACGCCAATTCTTACCTTTATGAACAAACTCGACCGTGACATCCGCGACCCAATGGAAGTGATGGACGAAGTTGAGCGCGAGCTGAAAATTGCCTGCTCGCCAATTACCTGGCCTATCGGCTGCGGTAAGCTGTTCAAAGGGGTTTACCACCTCTATAAAGACGAAACTTACCTGTATCAGACCGGTAAAGGTCACACCATTCAGGAAGTGCGCATTGTTAAAGGGTTGAACAACCCTGACCTCGACGCCGCCGTGGGCGAAGATCTGGCGAAACAGCTGCGCGAAGAGCTGGAGCTGGTGCAGGGCGCGTCCCACGAGTTCGAGCAAGAAGCATTCCTCAGTGGCGAACTGACGCCAGTGTTCTTCGGGACTGCATTGGGTAACTTCGGCGTTGACCACATGTTGGACGGACTGGTTGAGTGGGCACCTGCCCCAATGCCACGCAAAACCGACCTGCGCGAAGTGAAAGCCAGCGACGAGAAGTTCACTGGATTCGTGTTTAAGATCCAGGCCAACATGGACCCGAAACACCGTGACCGCGTGGCTTTCATGCGCGTGGTGTCCGGCAAATATGAAAAAGGCATGAAACTGCGTCAGGTGCGTACCGGCAAGGACGTGGTGATTTCCGACGCGCTGACCTTTATGGCGGGAGACCGTTCGCACGTGGAAGAGGCTTATCCGGGCGATATTATCGGCCTGCATAACCACGGCACCATTCAGATTGGTGACACCTTCACTCAGGGCGAGAACATGAAGTTCACCGGCATTCCGAACTTCGCCCCAGAAATGTTCCGTCGCATCCGTCTGCGCGACCCACTGAAGCAGAAACAGCTGCTGAAAGGGCTGGTTCAGCTGTCGGAAGAGGGCGCAGTGCAGGTATTCCGCCCAATCGCCAACAACGATTTGATTGTTGGCGCAGTCGGCGTACTGCAGTTTGAAGTGGTGGTCGCGCGTCTGAAGAGCGAGTACAACGTTGAAGCGATTTACGAATCCGTCAACGTCAGCACCGCCCGATGGGTTGAATGCAGCGACGTGAAGAAGTTCGAAGAGTTTAAGCGTAAGAACGAAGTTAACCTGGCGCTGGACGGCGGCGATAACCTGACTTACATCGCGCCAACCATGGTGAACCTGAACCTGGCGTCAGAGCGTTACCCGGAAGTGACGTTCCGCAAAACCCGCGAGCATTAATTTTCACTGCTCGGTTAACCTATTTCATTGGTTAACTCAGCCCCCCTCAAAAGGCGACGATCCGGTCGCCTTTTCTCTTCCCGCTTGCACAATTCTGCTGTTTTAATCTTTCCGCTGCGAAACTACTTTTGCGGTTTTCGTTGATTTATTGGGCAATATTGTGGTGTTTTGATCGGACTTGTCTGCATTTGGCGCCGATTTGGCATTCTTTCTCCCCATCTTCGATTTCTCAGCTATATTAAATCTGTGTGTAGCGAACGGTGGGTTAAACCACTGCTTCCGATTAATAAAGCAGAGTGTTATAGGGTAAAGGTGACAAATCTCACCCTTTAACAAATGACTCTACTGCACATGCAATAAGAGAAAGGTTTTTAACTAAGTTACAGACCTTGAGTCTGGTTCGATATTGCACAAAACCGTCACGACCATGTGACGTAAAGAGTCCGCCATTTAGGACTTATAAACTAAAGGAAGAAATCGATGAAAAAGTCTAACTTTGCCTATTCCATGCTGGCCGTTGTTTTGAGCACCGCTGTAATGAGCGGGAGCGCATTGGCTGCAACCACCACTGATAGCGCGGGTGCAAAAATCGATAGCTCCATGAAGAAAGTTGATAGCTACATGGGCGACAGCGCCGTTACAGCAAAAGTTAAAAGCGCACTGATCGATGACAAAGCGATCAAGAGCAATGATATCTCCGTTAAAACCGACAACGGCGTCGTCACGCTGAGTGGTTTTGTCGGTTCACAGGCTGAAGGCGAGCAAGCCGTGGCCGTTGCAACTAAAGTTGAAGGCGTAAAATCCGTCAGCGATAAACTGCACACTAAAGACAGCAAAGAGCAGTCCGCAAAAGGCTATGCTGGCGACACCGCCACCACCACGTCGGTGAAAGCTAAGCTGCTGGCTGATGACATCGTTCCATCACGCATGGTCAAAGTTGAAACCACCGACGGTGTTGTTCAACTTTCCGGTTCAGTGAAAGATCAGGCGCAGGCCGATCGTGCTGAAAGCGTGGCTAAAACCGTTGACGGTGTAAAAAGCGTCAAAAATGATTTGAAAATCGCACCATAAGATTTTCGATCAAAGATTGCCTGTTTAGGCAGGCAATCTGCTCTTCAGCAGTAAGCGTTAACACCATAAAACAGAACTCATGGGACCTTTCGCGCCATAAAACAGTCAGTTTTCCTAACAGTTTCATTTTTACGACTATCTTTAAAAGGTAAGCATTTTTCTTTCAACACGTAAAAAGCACTTTTGAAGCAGCCGAAAAGAAATGTTTAAAGCTGAACTGAGGCCCGGAATATTGGGTACCACATTGATTTGGGTAAAAGTTAAATAGGGTAAGGAGAAGCTTATGTTTCGTTGGGGCATTATATTTTTAATCATCGCGCTTATCGCGGCGGCACTTGGTTTCGGTGGTCTGGCTGGTA
The DNA here is from genome assembly GCF_040419245.1 of Ewingella sp. CoE-038-23. NCBI lineage: Bacteria > Pseudomonadati > Pseudomonadota > Gammaproteobacteria > Enterobacterales > Yersiniaceae > Ewingella > Ewingella docleensis. The sequence continues at coordinate 494,625 of NZ_JAZHOH010000001.1, forward strand.
CAGCTGCTTGGGCTGCAAAAATCGTCTTCGTCGTCGGTATCATTCTGTTCTTGGTGAGCTTGTTTACCGGACGTAAACGACTCTGACACCAGGTCGGAAAGATTAAGTAGCACTTAGAATCCTGCCGGGGATTAAATCTTACGCTGAGTACCAACTTCTAGAGATTAGATAGCTTGGTTAACAGAAAGTAACGATTTAATCCCCGGTATTTTGTCTGTTGATTACCCATATTAGAAAGACAATGTATGCTCTTAGTTGAGGCCCGCCATCTGTGAGGCTGAAATACTGAGGGAAAGGCGTTGGGATACAGAATACCTGTCACGCTCGGCAACATTGAACCACTGGCTTACAAACCCTACAAACCAGGCAAGATAGCGCTGGTGTGCGAAGGCGGCGGACAACGCGGAATTTTCACCGCTGGCGTGCTGGATGAGTTCCAGCGTGCGGGGTTTAATCCGTTCGACCTGTATATCGGCACCTCTGCCGGGGCACAAAATCTCTCCGCTTTCGTCTGCGGCCAGCCGGGTTATGCCCGACGCGTCATCACTCGCTACACAACCAGCCCACACTTCTTCAATCCACTGCGCTTTGTGCGTGGCGGCCACCTGATCGATCTCGACTGGCTGGTGGAAGAAACCTCAAAAAATATGCCGCTGGCGATGGATACCGCCGAAAAGCTGCTGATCGACGGCCGCGAGTTCCTGATGTGCGCCTGCCGCAGCGATGACTACTCCGCCAACTACTTTGCGCCGACGCGCGAGAACTGGCTGCCGGTGATCAAAGCCTCCAGCGCCATTCCGGGCTTTTATCGCATGGGCGTGGAGCTGGACGGCGTGAGCTACCAGGACGGCGGCATCAGTGACGCCATCCCGGTGGAAGAAGCCTATCGCCGTGGCGCGGACACGATCGTGGTGATCCGCACCGTGCCGTCCGCCATGTTCTACACCCCGCAGTGGATGAAGCGGATGGAGCAGTGGCTGAGCGAAAGCAGCCTGCAACAGCTGGTGCGCATGATGCAACACCATGAAAGCAGTTATCACCGTATTCAGCAATTCATCGAAAACCCACCGGGCGATCTGCGCATCTTTGAGATTTTCCCGCCAAAACCCCTGGCCAGCCACGCGCTGGGCAGCCGTTTCCCGGCGCTGAATCAGGATTACCATCTCGGACGCCGCTGTGCGCGCTACTTCCTGTCTGCTGCGTCACACTGGCTTATCCCGCGCGAAAAAGATAAACCCTTGCCCTACATTTTGCCGCGCAAAACCCGGCCAAAACGCGTGGTGGTGCCGGAAGATAATCCAGAAAACGTGGTGCCGATCGCCGCGCAGGCCGGTCCGGTGGAGCAGATCATACTCGATCCCGCCGTGCTCACTGACATCGTGGCAGATGGCGGCATGGTACGCCCGGCCGCATTCCACGATGAAAGCCAATACGCCGCCAAAAGCAGCGCGCCTAAGCCCGACGCCTCGCCAAAAGCCGAGGACAAACGCAGCGATGGTGAGAATCTGTAATGGCGCATTTTATTGATACCCACTGCCATTTTGATTTCCCGCCTTTTACCGGCGCCGAGGCTGAGAGCCTCTCCATGGCGGAACAGGCGGGTGTCCGCCAAATCATCGTGCCTGCCGTTACCTCAGACCGTTTTCAGGGCATCGTGCGGCTAGCCAAACAGCATCCCCAGCTTTACGCCGCGCTGGGCCTGCATCCGCTGTATATCGCCCAGCACCGGGATGCCGATATTGATTTGTTGGACGGTTTTCTGGCTCAGCGTGATAACAAGCTGGTGGCGGTAGGGGAGATTGGTTTAGATCTCTATATGGAAGAGCCGCAGTTTGAAAAGCAGCAGCGGCTGCTCAAATCGCAATTTGCCTTGGCGAAACGCGAAAACCTGCCGGTTATCCTGCACTCTCGCCGCAGCCACGATCCGCTGGCCGCCATGCTGCGTCAGGCGAAACTGCCGGCGACGGGCGTGGTTCATGGTTTTGCGGGCAGCCTTTCGCAAGCACAAGCCTTTGTTAAATTAGGCTTTGCTATTGGCGTCGGTGGTACCATTAGCTACGAGCGAGCGCAGAAAACCCGCAATGTGATGGCCCAGCTTCCTCTCTCCAGTCTGCTACTTGAAACCGACGCGCCGGACATGCCGCTGCAAGGTTTTCAGGGCCAACCCAACCGCCCCGAGCGCGCCGCAGCGGTATTTGATGTGCTGTGCGAACTGCGGGAAGAGTCCCCGGAGCAGATTGCCAGCGCACTGCTGGAGAACAGCCGCCGCGTTTTCGCCCTTCCGCTTTAAATTTCCCGGTCAGTTTGGGCTTCTTAAATGTAATTTTGTTATTTAAATAACATTTATAATCCACCAAATTTCTAGGTATAGCTTTTAGTGCGCTTTTTAAACGCGATGCTTCTCCTTTAAATGTTATTATTATAACATTCATTTCAAGATCACCGGTCGGTGATCACAGAGTGGGCAACCCGCCATCAGTTGTCATGAATCGGGTGTACACTCTTATTAGGGCCGGATATTGAGCATAATTGCGCCAATCTCAGAATTGCTGCAGCGTAAGTGTGATGCGAATCTCATTTGTGGAAGTAACGTTGCAAGCGGTTTTCATAATTTGTGAAATACTGCACAGAGCAACCTGATACGGCGTGTTCAAATAGTCACAACGCATTGGCTGATGCCAATCAGGTGCGGTGAGAAGGATCTCATCTGCCAGCAGGGCGCAAATTCGCCTCTGTTCGCTGTCTTCAAGGAACCAAGTCCGCTCGCCAACCGTGCAGAGTTCGGCATCTTTTGCCGGGTTCATGACTGTATGCTCAGTTCTGGCTGGTCGCTGGAATTGAAAATTGTTGGAGAGTTTTATGACCGATTTAACCGCCGCAGCACAACGCGCACTGAACCTGATGGATTTAACTACCCTGAATGACGACGACACTGACGAAAAAGTGATCGCCCTGTGTCATCAGGCCAAAAGCCCGGCGGGCAACACCGCTGCTATCTGCATCTATCCACGTTTCATTCCGGTTGCGCGTAAAGCCCTGCGTGAGCAAGGCACTCCTGACATCCGTATCGCGACCGTCACTAACTTCCCGCACGGCAACGATGACATTGAGATCGCCGTGGCTGAAACCCGCGCGGCTATTGCCTATGGCGCAGATGAAGTTGACGTTGTATTCCCATACCGCGCGCTGATTGCGGGCAACGAGCAGATCGGTTTTGAGCTGGTAAAACAGTGCAAAGAAGCCTGTGCTGCCGCCAATGTGCTGCTGAAAGTGATTATTGAAACTGGCGAACTGAAGCAAGATTCGCTGATTCGTAAAGCCTCAGAAATCGCCATCAAAGCCGGTGCTGACTTCATCAAAACTTCAACCGGCAAAGTCCCGGTCAACGCGACCCTGCACAGCGCAGAGTTGATGATGACAGTGATTGCAGAGATGGGCGTAGGCAAAGACGTTGGCTTCAAGCCAGCGGGCGGCGTGAAAACGGCTGAAGACGCCGCGCAGTATCTGGCACTGGCAGACCGCCTACTGGGCCGCGAATGGGCTGACTCGCGTCATTTCCGTTTCGGCGCATCCAGCCTGTTAGCCAGCCTGCTGACCACGCTGGGCCACGCTGACCAAAAGTCTACCAGCAGCTATTGATCGTTAAGGCAATTCGCTAACGCATTCGGCGTTACGGGGTCCGGCTCGCCGGGCCCCAGCCCTGGAACATCAATAACTTCCTCTCTACATTCCTAGTCATTCAGGAGCACTCCGTGTTTCTCGCACAAGAAATTATTCGAAAAAAACGTGACGGACAGCCGCTAAGCGAAGAAGAGATTCGCTTTTTCATCAATGGGATCCGTGACAGTCAGGTATCGGAAGGGCAGATTGCTGCCTTGGCGATGACCATCTATTTCAACGACATGAACATGAAAGAGCGCGTGGCGTTGACCATGGCGATGCGCGACTCCGGCACCGTTCTGAATTGGAACAGCCTCAACCTCAACGGGCCGATTGTCGACAAACACTCCACCGGCGGCGTGGGCGATGTGACTTCGCTGATGCTGGGGCCGATGGTAGCGGCCTGTGGCGGCTACGTGCCAATGATCTCCGGGCGCGGTCTGGGCCATACCGGCGGCACGCTGGATAAACTGGAAGCCATTCCTGGCTTTGACATTTTCCCGGATGACAACCGTTTCCGCAGCATTATCAAAGACGTGGGCGTGGCAATCATCGGCCAGACCAGCTCTTTGGCTCCGGCGGACAAACGCTTCTACGCCACCCGTGATATCACGGCCACCGTCGACTCTATCCCGCTGATCACTGGCTCGATTCTCGCCAAAAAGCTGGCGGAAGGGCTGGACGCGCTGGTGATGGACGTCAAAGTCGGTTCCGGCGCCTTCATGCCGACCTACCAGCTGTCCGAAGACTTGGCGCAGGCGATCGTTGACGTAGCCAACGGCGCGGGTTGTAAAACCACCGCGCTGCTGACCGACATGAACCAGGTGCTGGCATCCAGCGCGGGTAATGCCGTGGAGGTGCGCGAAGCCGTGCGCTTCCTGACTGGCGAATACCGCAATCCACGCCTGCTGGAAGTCACTATGGCGCTGTGCGTCGAAATGCTGATTTCTGGCGGTTTAGCCAGTGACGACGCCGATGCACGCCGCCAGCTGCAAGCCGTGCTCGACAACGGCAAGGCGGCAGAGATCTTCGGCCGCATGGTCGCCGCGCAAAAAGGCCCGGCTGACTTCATCGAGCGCTACGACAGCTATCTGCCGAAGGCGACCCTCAGCAAGCCTGTGTATTCAGAGAAAGCCGGGATCGTCAGCGCCATGGACACCCGCGCGCTGGGCATGGCGGTGGTATCACTGGGTGGCGGCCGTCGTCGCGCCAGCGACCCAATCGACTACAGCGTTGGGCTGACCAACATGGCGCAATTGGGCCAGCAGGTGGACACCCAGCAGCCATTGGCGATGATCCACGCCAGCAATGAAGAAGCCTGGCAGAGCGCCGCTGAAGAAGTTCGCGCGGCGATTGTCCTCAGTGACAAGGCGCCGGAAACCACCCCGGTGGTGTATCGCAGAATTAAATAATCTGATATTTGGGGGTTGAAAATGCGTAGCGACGCCCCCAAATCAATATGATCTGTGTGTCGGCCTGAACCGATGCACGCAACGAATAATTGAGCATAGGAGTGCAAGATGAAACGTACGTTTATCATGGTACTGGACTCATTCGGTATTGGTGCCAGTAAAGATGCTGAAAAATTCGGTGATGCAGGTTCTGACACATTGGGCCATATTGCCGCTGCCTGTGCACGTGGCGACGCCAACGTTGGACGCCAAGGCCCACTGAATCTGCCTAACCTAACCCGTTTAGGTTTGGCGAAAGCTGCCGAAGCTTCTACCGGCAAGATCCCTGACGGTATGGACGGTAACGCTGAGATAACCGGCGCTTACGCCTACGCCAGCGAGCTTTCTTCCGGTAAAGACACCCCGTCTGGTCACTGGGAAATCGCCGGTGTTCCGGTCTTGTTCGACTGGGGTTACTTCAGCGACACCACCAACAGCTTCCCGCAGGAACTGCTGGATAAGCTGGTAGAGCGCGGCAACCTGCCGGGTTATCTGGGCAACTGCCACTCTTCCGGTACTGTGGTGCTGGACGACTTGGGCGAAGAGCACATGAAAACCGGCAAGCCGATTTTCTATACCTCTGCTGACTCCGTGTTCCAGATTGCCTGTCACGAAGAGACTTTCGGCTTAGATCGCCTGTACGAGCTGTGTGAAATCGCTCGTGAAGAGCTGACCGAAGGCGGCTACAACATTGGTCGTGTTATCGCGCGTCCGTTCATTGGTGACAAAAAAGGTCACTTCGAGCGCACCGGTAACCGCCATGACTTAGCCGTAGAGCCGCCAGCGCCAACCATTCTGAAAAAGCTGGTTGATGAGAAAAACGGCAACGTGGTGTCTGTGGGTAAAATCGCCGACATCTATGCTCAGGTGGGGATCACCAAAAAAGTGAAAGCCACTGGCTTGGACGCGCTGTTTGACGCGACCATTCAAGAGATGAAACTGGCTGGCGACAAAACTATCGTCTTCACCAACTTTGTAGATTTCGACTCAGCTTACGGCCACCGCCGTGACGTGCCGGGCTACGCGGCTGCGCTAGAGCTGTTCGACCGCCGTATGCCAGAGCTGCTGGAGCTGGTGAAAGAAGATGACATCATCATCTTCACCGCCGACCACGGTTGTGACCCAACCTGGCGTGGTACCGACCATACCCGCGAGCACATTCCAGTGTTAATCTACGGCCCGAAAGTGAAACCTGGCTCGTTAGGTTACCGCGACACCTTCGCGGATATCGGCCAGACCGTGGCGAAGTACTTCGATTTGTCGCCGATGGATTACGGTAAATCCATGCTGTAAACACAGCGCCTTTCGCGCCGTAGCGTTGTTGGCTTCGCGCCCGGCTACGGCGTGAAATCCACCCTGTTTTTTATCTATAAAATCTAAAAAGAATGAAAGGACGATAACAATGGCAACTCCACACATTAATGCCGAGATGGGCGACTTTGCTGACGTAGTGCTGATGCCGGGCGATCCGCTGCGCGCCAAGCACATTGCTGAGACTTTCCTGCAAGACGTGAAACAAGTGAACGACGTGCGTGGCATGTTGGGCTTCACCGGTACTTATAAAGGCCGCAAAATTTCTGTAATGGGCCACGGCATGGGTATTCCTTCTTGCTCAATCTATGCCAAAGAGCTGATCACCGAATTCGGCGTGAAGAAAATCATCCGTGTGGGTTCTTGCGGCGCAGTTCGTCCAGACATCAAGCTGCGCGACATCGTTATCGGCATGGGCGCATGTACGGATTCCAAAGTGAACCGTATGCGTTTTAAAGACCATGACTACGCGGCTATCGCTGACTTCGACATGGTGCGCAACGCCTCTGACGCGGCCAAAGCCAAAGGCATCACCGCGCGCGTGGGTAACATCTTCTCCGCTGACCTGTTCTACACGCCAGACCCGCAAATGTTCGACGTGATGGAAAAATACGGCATTCTGGGTGTTGAAATGGAAGCTGCCGGTATCTACGGCGTGGCAGCAGAGTTCGGCGCTAAAGCACTGACTATCTGTACTGTTTCTGACCACATCCGTACTCACGAGCAAACCACCGCTGAAGAACGCCAGACCACCTTCAACGACATGATCGAAATCGCGCTGGAATCCGTTCTGCTGGGCGATAAAGAGTAAGTTCTGTAGCCAGACTACAAACAACAAAACGGGGACCCTTAAAAGTCCCCGTTTCTATTCATATTTTTCAGCTTTTCTATTCACGAAATCACGGTTTTTTGTGCTTTATTTGATCGAAAATCTTTCTCGTATTTTCAGTAATCGCCCTAAATTTCTATTTTTAATGGTTTTTTCCTCGCTTGTTCTTTAGTGTTGATCTATAAATAATTATCTCTTTCTATTCATCTTTCTATCCAGGATGCTATTCATCGATGAGCGAGTTAGCTGATTTACTGCGTCAGGGCAGCCTGACGGCGAAAGAGATCATGGCCCAAATCGGGGTAAGTCAGGCAACCCTTTCCCGCAGGCTTGCCGAGCAGAATGATGTACGCAAGATTGGCCGCGGGAAGTCGACGCGCTACGCCTTGCTGCGATCCATTGGTGGAGAGAGCGAATTTGCATTCTACCGAATTGATACCCAGGGGCAGGCGGAGCAAGTAGGCCGCATTGTGTCGATATGGCCTGCGGAGAGCTGCGCGTTTGAAACTGTCGATGGCCAATGCGTGCTGTTCGACGGGCTGCCGTGGTTTATTACCGACATGCGCCCTCAGGGATTTTTGGGCCGCGCGTGGGGTCGGGATATCAGCGCGCTGCTGGCCTTACCTGAAGACATTAAGCTGTGGAATGAATCGCAAACCCTGCTGGCCCTCAGCCGACATGGCAATGAAACCGTGGGCAACCTCATTGTGGGGCAGGCCGCGTATCAGCAGTGGGCGTTAAAGCCGGATGAGGCGGCCGTGGCTTTCCAAGATAAGATCTCTGCTTTCGAGAAGCTGGCGCAAAAAAGCCTCGCGGGGCAAGAAGTGGGTTCTTCGGCCGGGGGAGAGCAGCCGAAGTTTAGCGTTTTTGTCGAGCACCAGCAGAAGCCCGCTTCCCACGTTTTAGTAAAATTTTCACCACAAGAAGCCAATGAAAACACCCGGCGCTGGGGTGATTTACTGCGTGCGGAGGCTCACGCGCTGGCCGTGCTGCAACAGGCAGGCATTGCAGCGGCGCAGGCAGAGGTGTACAGCGGAAGTCATGGTGAGGTGTTCTTAGAGGTCGAACGCTTTGATCGCCTTGGCGAGCGCGGGCGGCGCGGTTTGGCCTCGCTGGAGGCCGTCGCCGCTGAATTCACGGGCAGCCACGGTAGCTGGGTCGCCATCGCGGCAAAATTGCAGCAGGAGAAACTGATTTCGCAGAGCACGCTGATGCGCATTGGCGAGCTTTACGCCTTTGGCAAGCTGATCGCCAACGGTGACATGCATCAGGGCAACCTGTCGTTTATCGACCCACCGCTGTTGCCGAATAAGTTCGCCTTCGAGCTATCGCCGGTTTACGACATGCTGCCGATGAGCTTCGCGCCGGACAGAAGCGGCAACATGAAACGGCAGGCAATCAATATTGTTTTAGACCCGGCCGTGGCGAAAAGCCAGTGGCTGCGGGCCCAGCGCTGGGCGTTAGATTTTTGGCAGAAGGTGGAGCAGGATGCGCTTATCAGCCCTGAATTCCGCCTGATAGCCAGCCAGATGCTGGCTCAGGTTACGGAAATCACCGCCAATATTCGGCGGCTGGCCTAATCCCGCTTTTCGCGGCTGCGTTTCAGGCTGCGGTAGGCGGCCTGAGCGGCTTCTTTGGTTTGTTGCTCGGTGGCGGGTTTCGCGGGAGCGACCTCGGCGTCTGGCTCGGTCATGTTGAGCGTCGGCGGTGGGCCAAACTCGTCCGTTTCTTCTTCCTCTGGCTCATCATCCTCTTTCACCGGCGTGCTGGCAGTCAGCAGGAAAGGGGATTGCTGCCAGCGGCTGCGGCGGCCCTGCAGCAGGGTGCGGGCGAGAATAATGCCGACGCCTAGCGCGGCGAGCATCATCAGGCGCAGCAGGTTGGTGGTGTTATCCACCTGTTTGGATTCGGTTGCCAGCACGTGGGTGTCGAGGGTCAGGCGCAGAAAGCCGTTCGGGCCGTCTTTATCTTCAATCGGCTGAACGATTTGGTGGTTGAAGTAGCTTCCCGCGCGCTTGCCGTCGAGTGCCAGCCGGTCGCGAACCGGCACCTTTTCACCGGCATGGGCGATCAGCGTGCCGTCCATCTGATACACGCTGGCATCAAGAATGCGACTGTTGTCGGTAAGTTGATTCAAAATAGTGGAAATCTGGGCGATATCCGCGCCATCATTCTCGCTGTCCATCAGCGGAGCCAGAGTAAAAGCCACCTGTTTCGCCAGTGTCTGGGCAAGTTGTTCCACCTGCTGGGAACGAGCAAGCTGATGCCCCAAGCTAAAGTAAGAAGCTCCTTGCATCAGAATTACCAATAAAGCCAAGCAAATCAAAACGATAGCTGTGCGATGCAGGCGAAATTTCAGTTTGGCCTTTGCCATTCTGTTTCCTTAAGATTTTCGACGACTTTAATGTTGCCAGAAGCGCGGGCTATAGGGTAGCTTGTTGCCTCATTTATACCCTGCATCCTTCGCGCTGCCTCTGCGTTGGCTTCACTCAGTTACCCGAATCACTTACTGGAGTAAGCTCATCGGGATACCTTCGTTTGCCGCCTTGACGCAACGCGAATGATATTGGGTATTATGTGGTGAAATCTTTGTTTTTCTACGCCTAACTGCTCGACAGGAGTAATCATGCCAAACAGTCTGACCTATTGCGATCTTCCCGCGGAGATCCACCAATGGCCGGGACTTCCCCTTTCACTCAGCGGTGACGAAGTGATGCCGTTGGACTACCGTGCTGGGCATACTGGCTGGCTGCTGTACGGCAGGAAACTGGACAAAACAAGCATTACGAACTTCCAACGCCGTCTGGGCCGCGCTCTGGTGATTGTCAGCGCCTGGACCGTTGATGATTATCAGGTTATTCGTCTGGCCGGTGCATTGACCGCGGAAATAGAAGCGTTGGCCGAGTCCTTCGAGCTTGATGTCACCCAGCTTGGCAAAGTGCCGCACATGCGCACGCCGGGGCTGCTGGTGATGGACATGGATTCTACCGCGATTGAGATTGAATGCATCGACGAAATTGCCAAACTGGCGGGCGTCGGAGAGCAGGTGGCTGAAGTGACCGAACGCGCGATGCGCGGCGAGCTGGATTTTTCGGCCAGCCTGCGTCAACGCGTCGCCACCCTACAAGATGCTGATGCCGGTATCCTGCAACAAGTGCGTGAAACTCTACCGCTGATGCCGGGCCTGACCAAAATGGTGCAGCGCCTGCAAGAGCTGGGCTGGCACGTGGCTATCGCCTCCGGCGGCTTCACCTATTACGCCGAATACCTGCGCGACAAGCTGAACCTGATTGACGTGGCGGCCAACGAGCTGGAAATCCGCGACGGTAAGCTAACTGGGCGCGTGATTGGTCCCATCGTCGATGCACAATATAAAGCCGATACTTTGCTCAAGCTGGCAGAGAAGCTTGAGATCCCGAAAGAGCAAACCGTGGCCATCGGCGACGGCGCGAACGACCTGAAGATGATGGCCGTCGCGGGCATGGGCATTGCCTACCACGCTAAGCCGAAGGTCTACGAGCAGGCGGAGGTTTGTATCCGTCATGCCGACTTAATTGGCGTTCTCTGCATTTTAAGCGGAAGCTTAGCCTAAGTTTTAAATCCAATATTTCGAGGTAAGTTGTGGTAAAAGCAGCAAAACGAGCATTTGTGTGTAATGAATGCGGCGCAGATTATCCGCGCTGGCAGGGGCAATGCAGTGCCTGTCAGGCCTGGAACTCCATTACCGAAATCCGTTTGTCTGCATCGCCAACCGTGGCCCGCAACGAGCGTTTGAGTGGTTATGCCGGCGATGCGGGCGTTAGCCGCGTGCAGAAGCTGTCTGAAATCAGTCTCGACGAACTGCCGCGCTTCAGCACCGGGTTCAAAGAGTTTGACCGCGTGCTGGGCGGTGGCGTGGTGCCGGGCAGTGCGATCCTGATTGGTGGTAATCCGGGGGCGGGTAAAAGTACGCTGCTGTTGCAGATCCTCTGTAACCTCGGCGAAAACATGAAAACCCTGTATGTCACCGGCGAGGAGTCACTCCAGCAGGTAGCAATGCGCGCCCATCGCCTCGGGCTGCCGACCGCCAACATGAACATGCTGTCTGAAACCAGCATTGAACAAATCTGCCTGATTGCCGATCAGGAGAAGCCGAAGCTGATGGTGATCGACTCCATTCAGGTGATGCACATGGCGGACATTCAGTCGTCGCCGGGCACGGTGGCGCAGGTGCGCGAGACTGCCGCCTACCTGACGCGCTTCGCCAAGACGCGCGGCGTGGCGATTGTCATGGTCGGCCACGTGACTAAAGATGGCTCTCTGGCCGGGCCGAAGGTGCTCGAGCACTGTATCGACTGCTCGGTGCTGCTGGACGGCGATGCCGACTCCCGATTCCGCACCCTGCGTAGCCATAAAAACCGTTTCGGCGCGGTCAACGAGCTTGGCGTGTTCGCCATGACCGAACAGGGTTTGCGCGAAGTGAGCAACCCGTCGGCCATCTTCCTGAGCCGCGGTGATGAGATAACGTCCGGCAGCTCGGTGATGGTGCTGTGGGAAGGGACTCGCCCGCTGCTGGTGGAGATTCAGGCGCTGGTGGACCACTCGATGATGGGCAACCCGCGTCGCGTGGCGGTAGGCCTTGAGCAGAACCGACTGGCGATTCTGCTGGCGGTGTTGCACCGTCACGGCGGCTTGCAGATGGCGGATCAGGACGTGTTCGTCAACGTGGTCGGCGGCGTAAAAGTCACGGAAACCAGTGCTGACCTCGCACTTCTGCTGTCGTTGGTTTCCAGCCTGCGTGACCGCCCGCTGCCGCAAGATTTAGTGGTGTTTGGTGAAGTGGGGCTGGCGGGAGAGATTCGCCCGGTGCCGAGTGGTCAGGAGCGAATCACCGAAGCCGCCAAGCACGGCTTCAAACGCGCCATCGTGCCTCATGCCAACGTGCCGAAAAAGGTGCCCGCCGGAATGCAGGTGTTTGGCGTGAAGAAGCTGGCAGATGCGCTGGCGATCCTCGACGATCTGTAACATTTTCTGAGTATTCCTCTACCCGCCAGTTGTGCTATTTTTGTTTAGTAAATTAAACGCAGGGTAGAGGACAAGATATGTCACAGTTTGATTATCTGAAGACGGCAATTAAGAAACAGGGATGTACATTACAGCAGGTCGCGGACGCCAGTGGCATGACCAAGGGCTATCTAAGCCAACTGCTGAATGCCAAAATCAAAAGCCCAAGTGCGCAAAAGCTGGAAGCGCTGCACCGTTTCCTCGATCTTGAATTCCCCCGCCGGGAAAAAAACATCGGCGTGGTGTTTGGTAAATTTTATCCCCTGCATACCGGACACATCTATTTAATCCAGCGCGCCTGTAGCCAGGTCGATGAACTGCACATCATCATGGGCTATGACGAACCTCGCGACCTGAGCCTGTTTGAGAACAGCTCCATGTCTCAGCAACCCACGGTGAGCGACCGACTGCGCTGGCTGCTGCAAACCTTTAAGTATCAGAAAAACATCCATATTCATTCGTTTAACGAAGAGGGAATGGAGCCTTATCCGCACGGCTGGGACGTGTGGAGTAAGGGGATAACCGACTTTATGAACAAGCAGGGGATCGTGCCGAATACCATCTATTCGAGCGAAGAGAACGATGCGCCGCGCTACCGCGAGCATCTGGGGATCGAAACCGTGCTTATCGATCCCAAACGCTCGTTTATGAATATCAGCGGATCGCAAATCCGCCGCGACCCATTCCGCTATTGGGATTATATCCCGACCGAAGTGAAGCCGTTCTTTGTGCGAACCGTGGCGGTTCTGGGCGGCGAGTCCAGCGGAAAGTCCACGCTGGTCAATAAGTTAGCCAATATTTTCAACACTACCAGTGCGTGGGAATATGGCCGCGATTATGTCTTCTCCCACCTCGGTGGTGACGAGATGGCGCTGCAATATTCCGACTATGACAAAATCGCGCTCGGGCAGGCCCAGTACATCGACTTCGCGGTGAAATACGCCAACAAGGTGGCTTTCATCGATACCGACTTCCTGACCACGCAGGCATTTTGCAAAAAGTACGAAGGCCGCGAGCATCCCTTTGTCCAAGCGTTGATGGACGAATACCGGTTTGATCTGGTGATCCTGCTGGAGAACAACACGCCGTGGGTGGCGGACGGGCTGCGCAGTTTGGGCAGCACCACTGACCGATCCTCCTTCCAGAACCTGTTAATCGAGATGTTGCAGCAGAACAACATCGACTACGTGCACGTGAAATCCTCGGACTACGACGAGCGTTTCCTCGAGTGCGTGGAGCTGGTGCAGATCATGCTGGCGGCCGATACCAGCCGGGTGAGCGCGCTGCCGAAAGAGTAAATAGTCATAATGAAAAAGCCCTCGATTCTCACAAATCGGGGGCTTTTTTATGCAAACTCTCCGGCTTAGAAGGCGATAACCACTTTGCCTTGCATATGGCCGTCGAGCACTTTGGCGTGGGCGGCTTCAATGCTTTCCACCGTCAGGCCGTGCAGGGTGTCGCTCAGCGTAGTTTTCACTTTGCCCGCGTCCACTAACTCAGCCACCTGCTTGAGGATTTCACCCTGCTGGGCGATGTCCGGCGTGTTGAACATGCTGCGGGTAAACATCAGCTCCCAGTGCAGCGCGGCGCTTTTCACTTTCAGGCTGCTCTGGTCCAGCGGATGCTCATTCTCAACGATGGTGCAGATGTGGCCCATTGGCGCGATCAGGTCGCTGATGGCGGCCCAATGGCCGTCGGTGTCATTCAGGCAGAGGATGAAATCTACCTGTTTGATGTCGTGTTTCGCCAGCTCACCTTTCAAATCTTTGTAATTCACGGTCAGGTCCGCGCCGCGATCCAAACACCATTGGGCTGATTCCGGGCGTGAGGCGGTGGCGATCACTTTCACTTTGCTGCGCAGCGCGGCAAAAGGAATAGCCAGCGAGCCAACGCCACCGGCACCGCCGATGATCAACAGGGTTTTCTCTTCACCGGCGTTTTGAATATGCAGGTGTTCGAACAGGGCTTCCCACGCGGTCAGCGCGGTCAGGGGCATGGCGGCGGCTTCTGCCCAGTTGAGCGAGCTTGGTTTGCGGGCCACGATGCGCGAGTCAATCAGCTGCTCGGTGGCGTTGCTACCTGAACGAGTGATGTCACCGGCGTACCAAACTTCGTCGCCCGCCTTAAAGTTTTTCACCGCGCTGCCGACGGCTTTCACCACGCCGCTGGCATCCCAGCCCAGCACGCGCGGGGCATCCAGGCCATTTTTCTGTGCGCCTTTGTGCACCTTGGTATCGACCGGATTGACGGAGACGGCTTTTACTTCAACCAGCAGGTCAAACTCGCCGACTTCAGGCTGTGGCAGTTCAATCGCAATAAAGTGCGCAGGGTTCTTCGGGTTTACGGCAATAGCGTTGATGGACATGTGGGTTCCTCCATTAAGGGTTACACAGAGTGTAGTCGCCATGAGCTAAGCTGATAAGATGGACAATAACTAACAAAGTGTTCGTCTGAGGTGAACAATCATGTTCAAACAATTGCAGGATATGGCGCTGTTTGCCTTGGTCGCCGAGTGCGGCAGCTTTACCGCCGCCGCCGAGCGCGCGGGGTTGCCCAAGTCGAGCGTCAGCCAGCGCGTGAGCCAGTTGGAGAAGTCAGTGGGCATTCGCTTACTGAACCGCACCACGCGGCAGCTCAATCTGACCTTCGCCGGTGAGCGCTATTTGATCCACTGCCAAGAGATGATGCTGGCGAGCGAACGCGCCGAGCTGGCGATCCGCCGTCTGCGGGACAACCCCAGCGGCCGCCTGCGCATCACCAGCCCGGCGGGGCTGGGTGCGACGCTGCTGGCGCGCATGAACGTCGAGTTTCAAAAGCGTTATCCAGACGTGTCGCTGGAAGTGTCGGTGTCGGACGCGATGGTCGACCTGGTGCAGGAAGGCTTCGATTTGGCGCTGCGCACCGGCAAGCCGCAGGACTCGTCGCTGATTGGCCGCGAGCTGGGCCACAGCCCGCGCTATCTCTTGGCCTCCCCCGCCTATCTCGCGGCACACCCGCCGCTGGCGCATCCGCAGCAATTGGCGTCGCACCACTGTATCGCGCACCGGGCGTGGGCGGAGTGGGTGCTGCATCGCGGCGAGACTTATCATCGCTGGCTGCTGCCGGGGGCGCACTCCACCGACAACCTGCTCTATGCCCGCGAATGCGCGGTGGAAGGGGCGGGGATCACGCTGCTACCGGCGTTTTTATGTCATGACGAAGTGGCGAAAGGGCTGCTGGTGCGGGTTCTACCAGAGTGGGAAGCCGAGGGCAATGACCTCTATTTGGTCTACCCGAGCCGTAAGTTGAACTCACCGGCGCTGGCCTGTTTTATCGATTTTATGCTGGAAGAGTATGGCTTTGCGAAAAGCTACAGCGAGGCGTTGGCGGTTAAAGCGGAGCAATAAAAAAGGCCCGTTTCCGGGCCTTTCATCAAGCAAAGGATCGGGACTTATTTGATCATCTTCTTGTATTTGATACGCTTAGGTTCCAGCGCGTCAGCGCCCAGCGTGCGTTTTTTGTACTCTTCGTATTCGGTGAAGTTACCTTCGAAGAATTCAACTTTACCTTCATCCTGGTAATCAAGGATGTGAGTCGCGATACGGTCGAGGAACCAGCGGTCATGGGAAATGACCATGGCGCAGCCCGGGAACTCCAACAAGGCGTTTTCCAGTGCGCGCAGGGTTTCGATGTCGAGGTCGTTGGTTGGCTCATCGAGCAGCAGCATGTTGCCGCCCACTTGCAGCAGTTTCGCCAAGTGCAGACGACCGCGCTCACCACCGGACAGCTCGCCGACGCGTTTGCCCTGATCAACACCTTTGAAGTTGAAGCGGCCAACGTAGGCGCGGCTTGGCATTTCGGTGGTGCCGATGCGCATGATGTCTTGACCACCAGACACTTCTTCCCACACGGTTTTACTGTTGTCCATTGCGTCACGGAACTGATCGACAGAGGCCAGTTTCACGGTGTCGCCCAGTTCAATGGTGCCGCCGTTTGGCTGCTCTTGACCAGACATCATGCGGAACAGGGTAGATTTACCCGCGCCGTTTGGACCGATAATACCGACGATCGCGCCTTTCGGTACGGAGAAGGAGAGGTCGTCAATCAGAACGCGGTCGCCGTAGGATTTGCTCAGATTCTTCACTTCGACCACTTTGTCGCCTAAGCGTGGACCAGGTGGAATGAACAATTCGTTGGTTTCGTTACGTTTCTGGTATTCCGTGCTGTTCAGCTCTTCGAAACGTGCCAGACGGGCTTTGCCCTTAGACTGACGGCCTTTCGCGCCCTGACGCACCCACTCCAACTCTTTCTCGATAGATTTACGACGCGCCGCTTCAGAAGACGCTTCCTGCGCCAGACGTTCATCTTTCTGCTCCAGCCATGTGGAGTAGTTGCCTTCCCATGGAATACCTTCACCACGGTCAAGCTCCAGAATCCAACCCGCAACGTTGTCGAGGAAGTAACGGTCGTGGGTGATCGCCACCACGGTGCCTTCGAAGTCGTGCAGGAAGCGTTCCAGCCAGGCCACGGACTCGGCGTCCAAGTGGTTAGTGGGTTCGTCGAGCAGCAGCATTTCTGGCTTTTCAAGCAGCAGGCGGCACAGCGCCACGCGGCGGCGCTCACCACCGGATAGGGTGGCCACTTTGGCGTCCCAGTCTGGCAGACGCAGGGCATCAGCAGCGCGCTCCAACTGGGTGTTCAGGTTGTGACCGTCGTGTGCCTGAATGATCTCTTCCAGCCTGCCTTGCTCGGCAGCCAGTTTGTCGAAATCTGCATCCGGGTCTGCGTAGAGAGCATAGACTTCATCAAGGCGTTTTAACGCGCCGACGACTTCTGAAACCGCTTCTTCCACTGACTCGCGGACGGTGTGCTCCATGTTGAGCTGAGGCTCCTGAGGCAGGTAGCCGATTTTCAGGTCCGGCTGCGGGCGAGCTTCGCCTTCGATGTCGGTATCAATGCCGGCCATAATGCGCAGTAAGGTGGATTTACCAGAACCGTTAAGACCCAGTACGCCGATTTTAGCGCCAGGGAAGAAACTCAGGGAGATGTTCTTAAGAATATGACGCTTCGGCGGAACCACTTTGCCGAGGCGATGCATTGAGTATACGTATTGAGCCACGTTGTTTTGAGCCTCTTTCTATGCGAGCCGCGCGCTGTCTGCAACAAGCAGGCGCTGCGGCGGATTAAAGTCAGCCCCGCCGTAAACGGCATGACTGATAAGTGTTCCGACTGCGAAGTTTAGCCTGTTTCGCTACGCTTCCCAACCATCGAACCTCACAGGACGCCAATAATCTCCTTTAAAGATGAAAAATGATCGCGCGGGAGAGAAATCGGCTTGCTGTCGTCTGGTATCTGCGCGCGGCTTGCACCACACTGTGTAAAGTTTGTGATGCTGTGTACGCATGACTTCAATTTTAAAAATGAATCGATTAGCGTAGTTGGTGTCTACGCATTGCGGCCTTGATTCGTCATTGATGAGCGACGAAGGCTGCACCCTGTTTGGCAGTCAGCAATACAACCAGCGAGGATAAAGGCAAGTATGGTCAAGGTGGACAAAGGGTATCTTTTGGCAGCAGGCATGTTGTTGGTGGCCGTTTCTGGAGTCGCAAAAGCGGACTCATTGGACGCTCAGCGCCAGCGTTATATGCAAATCAAGCAGGCGTGGGACAATAACCAGATGGACGTGGTTAATCAGCTGATGCCAACCCTGAAGGATTATCCGCTTTATCCTTATTTGGAATACCGTCAGTTGACGCAGGACTTAAGTCTGGCGACGCCGCAGCAGATCAGCAGCTTCGTGCAGTCTCATCCTACTTTGCCTCCGGCGCGTTCTCTGCCTTCACGCTTCGTCAATGAGTTGGCCAATCGTCAAGACTGGACGGGCTTGCTCACCTTCAGCCCGCAGCCGCCAAAGCCGGTGGCCGCGCGCTGTAACTACTATTACGCCAAATGGTCGACGGGCGATCAGCAAACCGCGCTGAACGCGGCGAAAGACATCTGGCTAACCGGCACCTCGCTGCCGAACGCCTGCGACAAGCTGTTTAGCCTGTGGCAGCAGGGCGGCAATCAGACGGCGCTAGTGACCCTGCAACGCATTGGTTTGGCGATGAAGCAGGGCAACAGCAATCTGGTGAATTTCCTCGCCAAGCAGCTGCCTGACGACTACCAGACTATGCGCGACGCCTTGCTGAAACTGCAAAGCGACCCGAACAGCATTGAAAGCTTTGCCCGCAGCGTCGGGCCGACCGATTTCACCCGTAATGCCGTGGCGATCGCTTTTAGCCGCATTGCCCGTGAAGACGTGGAAAACGCCCGCTCGATGCTGCCGATTTTGGCTCGCTTGCAGAAGATGAGCGACAGTGACCGCCTCGAGCTTGAAGAGGCCGTGGCGTGGCAACTGATGGGAAGCACCGCGACGCCAGAGCAGGCCAAATGGCGCGATAGCGTGATCCTGCGCAGCCATTCGACCTCGCTGGTGGAGCGCCGAATTCGCATGGCGCTGGCCGCCGGGGACCGCCAAGGGCTGAGCCAGTGGATGGATCGCCTGCCTGCGGATGCGCAACAGGAAGATGAATGGCGCTACTGGGAAGCCTCGGTGCTGATTGACCAAGGTAAACGCCAGCAGGGCGAGACCATTCTGCGCACGCTGATGCAGGGGCGTGGCTTCTACCCAATGGCCGCTGCACAAAAGCTTGGCGTGCCTTATCCGATGCAGGTGTCTGTCGCTACCAAGCCTGACGCCAGCTTTGCCTCACTGCCTGAAATCGCCCGCGTGCGTGAGCTGATGTACTGGCACATGGACAATCTAGCGCGCACCGAATGGACCTATCTGGTGCTGAGCCGCAGCAAAGACCAGCAGTCAGCGCTGGCGCGTTACGCCTTCGAGCGCAATTGGGCCGATCTCAGCGTGCAGGCGACCATTGCCGGCAAGCTGTGGGATTACCTCGAGGAGCGCTTCCCACTGGCGTGGGCCCCTGAATTTAAGCAGGCGACGGACGATAAAGGCATTACGCAGAGCTACGCGATGGCCATTGCGCGTCAGGAAAGTGCGTGGAACCCGGAGGCTCGCTCGCCGGTTGGCGCTTCTGGCCTGATGCAGGTGATGCCTGCCACGGCGCAGCACACGGTGCAGATGTTTAACCTGCCGGGCTATACCAGCCCAAGCCAGCTGTTCGACCCGCAGACCAATATCCTGATTGGCACCAACTATCTGGAATATGTTTATCAGCAGTTTGGCCGCAACCGTATTCTGTCCAGCGCCGCCTATAACGCCGGTCCATCGCGCGTGAATACGTGGTTGGGCACCAGCGCGGGCCAAATCGACGCCGTGGCCTTTATCGAAAGTATCCCTTTCTCCGAAACTCGGCGATATGTTAAAAATGTGTTGGCGTATGACGCGTTTTATCGCTACTTTTTGCATCAGCCGGCGAAAGTTTTGACCGATGCCGAATGGCAGAGGCGTTACTGATTTTTAACAGCTATGTTATGCTGCCGTACTAGTTTAATAGTATGGCAGCCATGACATGACCCAAACTCCGGTAAACGATCCCGCTCTTTCCCAACAAGGCAATGAGGACTGGCAGTGCTTTATGGCGCTGTTACAGCAATCTTTCGCTGAAAATCTCCACCACGAACTGCTGCAATTGCTACTGACGCCTGATGAAAGGGCTGCCTTGGGCACGCGTGTCAGAATTGTTCAGGAGTTGATGCGTGGCGAACTCAGCCAGCGAGAGTTGAAGAATCAATTGGGGGCTGGGATAGCAACGATCACCCGAGGGTCTAACGGCTTGAAAAACGCACCGGCCACGCTGAAAGCTTGGCTCGGCACGCAATTATTAGGTCCGGATGAAGTCAGTAAAGATGTCTGACGGAGCCGTCAGTGCGTTTGCACTCTGACTTGATACACCGCGTTGTGGAAGGGTGCTAACGCCAACACCAGCGCCTGATGATACACGCTGGTACGGGTCAGTTTACCGGCGGTAAAAATGCCAATCGCCCCGCCTTTGCGTTTAACTTCGGCAATTCCCGTCAATTTTTCCATTTCATCGCCCAATTCACTGCCTTGGTTGATCTCTTGTAATATAATTTCAGGCAACATCAGGCTGGCTGAACGGGATTCGCCGCGTTGATGCATGTTTTCGATGACCATCCAGGCGAAGGTCATGTTGTCTTCAATTCCGGCTTCAATGCCAACCCAAAAATCCGCTTCGGGACGCACTTGTCGTGCGCTGATGACGCGGTGTCGGGCACCAGTACGGGTTTCGCTGCTGCCAATAGGTTGGTTAGACACGCCGCTGTCGACATCTACGCCTTCGATACGGAACGAGTCAGTACCAAAAATGTCCTCAAATGCCAGAGCAATAGCTTTAATTTTTGCCGGGTTAGTGGTTGCAGCGACAACGTGGTACATAGAGTTTGAGCATCCTTTAGCAAATTTCACGCAGTATAACGGAAAACACTCATGTTACAGGTATATCTCGTCCGTCATGGCGAAACCGAATGGAATGCAGCACGCAAGATTCAGGGACAGTCAGACAGTCCGTTGACCCAAAAGGGCATTTTTCAGGCACAGCAGGTGGCCGAGCGCGTGCGCCGCGAAGGCATCACGCACGTCATCACCAGCGATCTGGGGCGTACTCGCGCCACGGCGCAAATCATCGCTGACGCCTGTGGTTGCGCTGTCACCGAGGAGCCGCGTCTGCGCGAGCTGCACATGGGCGTGCTGGAAACCCGCAATTTGGATGGCCTGAGTGCTGACGAAGAAACCTGGCGTAAGCAGATGGTTGATGGCACGCCGGATGGCCGCATTCCACAGGGCGAGAGTATGATTGAGCTGGCCGAGCGTATGCGCTCTGCACTCGACAGCTGCCTTGATTTACCGGCGGGCAGTAAACCGCTGCTGGTGAGCCACGGCATCGCGCTGGGTTGCCTTATCAGCACGATTTTAGGGCTTGAGCCTTATGCCGAGCGCCGCCTGCGCCTGCGCAACTGTTCCATTTCGCGTGTGGATCATCAGGAAAGTGCGTGGCTGGCGTCTGGCTGGATTGTGGAGACGGCGGGCGATATTTCGCATCTGGATCAGCCCGCATTAGATGAGCTGCAGCGTTAAACGCGGCAGCCTTACAGCAGAATTAACGGCGAATAGGGATAAGATAATCGCATTCTATTTCGGTCGGCGGCGTGGCGCTCGGCACTTTATGTTTGGTATAGAATCGCTCAATGTCTTGTCCCTTTCTGCGCGTCATTTTCAGCGACGGCAGACAGGTTCCGTACAGCGTCAGGATGAATTCCTGCAACAGTTCCGGTGAACCTTTGTAGTGGAACATCGCGTATTCACCTTCCTGCACGACAATCGGTTGACCTTCCACATTCTCTGGCAGATGCTTCGGTTCGATGGCCGTGGTGTACAACACTTCCTGCTCGTCATCTTTCTCCTGACTCGGGCGAGAGTGGTGCAAACCGTAGAGTACCGGCGGCAAGGTTTTAGCTTCACCAATGTACTGACGCCAGAAATGCAGGCGCATTTCATTACGGTAAGTGGTGATCTGTTCCAGCGTACAGGAGTAGCTCTGCGTAATGCCGATCAGATTTTGCTCCGGCAGCGAGACGAACTCTGGCTGTGGCAAAATGAAGGCGCCAAGGCGAATCGGCGGGCAGATCCCGAAAGAGTGCCAATCTTCTGAACGACGGTATAGCGCGGGCGTCTGTGCGAACTGTTTTTTGAATGCGCGAGTAAACGTCTGCTGAGAATCAAAACGGTATTGCAGGGCAATATCCAAAATTGGTCGGCTGGTCAATCGCAGAGCGACGGCAGCTTTTGACAGGCGACGAGCACGAATGTAAGCACCAATTGCGTTACTCGTGACATCCTTAAACATACGTTGCAGGTGCCATTTCGAATATCCGGCTTTGGCTGCGACGTTGTCGAGTGATAACGGCTGGTCTAAATGGGTTTCTAACCAGCTGAGAAGATCACGAATGATTCCTGCTTGATCCATAGATCGTCCTCGTTGAACTAAGATAAATGCACAGAATGTTGACGCCGCATAATAGCAACTTTTTCTGCTTAAAACTTCTTAAGATTTTTTTAGCTAAACGTGCTTTTTGCTCAGCTAACCGAATATTCCTACTACAAATTGTGAGCAAGGGCTTTGTTTAATATCGTCTTTGCTTGATCTCACCATTAGCAGCGTGCTGCGGAGTAACCTAATGAAAAAGTGTTGTATTTTTGTTTTTGGACTGTTCTTGATTTGTTCCAATTCGGCGTATGCGGAGCAGGTGGGCTCGGTGGATACCGTGTTCAAATTCCTAGGTCCAGACCACAAAATTGTGGTTGAAGCCTTTGATGATCCTGATATTAAAAATGTAACCTGTTATATCAGTCGGGCCAAAACGGGCGGGATAAAAGGCGGCTTAGGGCTGGCCGAAGACACCTCTGACGCGGCAATCTCTTGCCAGCAGGTTGGGCCAATCGAACTCAGCGATAAGATTAAGCAGGGTAAAGATAAGGGGACGGTGGTGTTCCAGAAACGCACCTCGCTGATATTCAAAAAGCTGCAGGTGGTACGTTTTTATGATGCTACCCGCAATGCGCTTATTTACCTGAGCTATTCCGACAAAGTGGTCGACGGCTCGCCAAAAAATGCCCTTAGCGCGGTGCCAATCATCCCTTGGGGTTCTCGCTAGTCGCCTGATTCCCAAAAGAAAAGGCCAGCATATGCTGGCCTTTTTCATTGACGATGACTGACAACAGGGTTGGCAACCTGCCGCTTAGTCTTCTAAATCACCACAGAAACGATAGCCTTCACCATGAATGGTGGCGATGATTTCTGGGGTATCCGGCGTGGCTTCGAAGTGTTTACGAATGCGACGGATAGTGACGTCAACGGTACGGTCATGAGGCTTAAGCTCACGGCCGGTCATTTTCTTCAGTAAGTCACCACGGGTTTGAATTTTGCCCGGATTCTCACAGAAATGCAGCATCGCGCGGAATTCACTGCGCGGCAGCTTGTATTGCTCGCCAGCCGGGCTCACCAGCGAACGGCTGTTGATGTCCAGTTCCCAACCGTTGAATTTGTAGCTTTCTACCAGACGGCGTTCTTCACCGGTGGTGCTCAGATTCATGGTGCGGGAGAGCAGGTTACGTGCGCGGATGGTCAGCTCACGCGGATTGAAAGGTTTGGTGATGTAATCATCAGCACCAATTTCCAAACCAAGAATTTTGTCGACTTCATTGTCGCGGCCGGTCAGGAACATCAGGGCAACGCTTGCTTGTTCGCGCAGTTCACGGGCCAGCAGCAAGCCATTTTTACCTGGCAGGTTGATGTCCATGATGACCAGATTGATGTCATGTTCCGACAAGATGTTGTGCATTTCTGCACCATCATTGGCTTCATGCACCATGTAGCCTTCTGCTTCAAAAATACTTTTTAGCGTATTACGGGTCACTAACTCGTCTTCGACGATCAGGATATGAGGAGTCTGCATGTTTGCTACCTAAGATTGCCAACAAATTGAAAATAGGAGTACAGAAGTCCTTGTTATTCCGATGAATTTTGACAGCGAATGCGCTATCTCACTCGTTACATGACTAAAGTACGTAAATGCGTTTCTGATGCGCTTTACATCAACACCAATGTCGTCGCCAGCTCTGTCGCGAAGCCCACTTTGTGACTTCCTATTGGGTGCTGGAATGGCGCTTATCCTAACCCTATTAACAGCAATATAACAGCGAGTGCCGACATTACCACCCAACAAAACTACGCTTTGTTGACATATATCAAATTCAATTGTAGCACGGTAACACTTTAGTGAAAAACACTTATAGGAATGCACGGTTAAGTCACATTTTGCGCAAAATTGGTCACGATTCAGCAGGTTATAATTTCCGCCCACTATATTGAGAGAATTGATTCTAATCATTCAATATATCAATATGATTAGTAAGGCTTATTTAATTTTATAAGTCATGTAGTAGTGGTTCATTTCTATTTTCTGGCTAATGGCAGATTTTACGGCATTTAGTTATTAGCCCATATTTGACTGTTAAGTTTATGTGAAAAGTTGATCATTTTGAGAAGTCACTTTTACTCAATTAAAAGCTCACTTAAGATCGACCGCAGATATTCCAATACGAACATTCAGAGGACTGATGCAACTTCATATTATTTTGGTTTCCCCGGCGCGGCCTGAAAATGTCGGCGCAGCGGCACGAGCAATGAAAACCATGGGGTTCGCGTCATTGCGTATTGTTGACAGTCAGGCTCATCTGCAACCCGAGGCGGGGTGGGTGGCGCACGCGTCCAATGAGATTCTGCATAATGCGCAACATTTCGAGACGCTTGAGGCGGCGCTGGCCGATATCGATTTCACCGTGGCGACCACAGCGCGCAGCCGCGCCCGTTTCC
This sequence comes from Ewingella sp. CoE-038-23, assembly GCF_040419245.1. Classification (NCBI taxonomy): domain Bacteria; kingdom Pseudomonadati; phylum Pseudomonadota; class Gammaproteobacteria; order Enterobacterales; family Yersiniaceae; genus Ewingella; species Ewingella docleensis. The sequence goes on from NZ_JAZHOH010000001.1 coordinate 519,305, forward strand.
ACTACTACAGCACGCCTGTGGAGCTGCTCGGCCAGTTAGAGGAGAAGCGTGGATGGATAAGCAACGCCGCGCTGGTCTTCGGGCGGGAAGATTCTGGGTTGACCAATGAAGAGCTGGATCTGGCCGATATTCTCACCGGCGTGCCGATGGTGGCGGATTATCCTTCGCTGAATCTTGGCCAGGCCGTAATGGTGTTCTGCTATCAGTTGTCGGCGCTAAACCAAATTTCGGCACCCGTGGCGGTTCAACCCGATGCCGGACAGTTGGGTGCGTTGCGCTCAAGAATTAACCGTTTATTGGACGCGGTAGAAGCCAGCAACGACCAAAAATTGTCAGATTGGGTGCAGCAGCGCGTAGGACTTTTACAGCAAAGAGATGCTGCAATGTTGCACACTTTGCTGCATGACATCGAAAAAAAGCTGACGAAGTGATCTGAGGCGCAGCGTGGTTTGTATGGGGAAATGCTCGGGCCTGTGCCTCACGACCTCTCTTTTTCACTGATTTAGGCCGTTTTGGCAGAGAATAATCTGTTTGTATTTCATTGCGACGCTTGGCGCAAAATCAGAAAAAAATTGACTTGTTGTGCCTGATGCTTTAGCTAATAGGGGCAGACAGAGTAAAAAACACAACATATAAACAGACAGACAGAAAATAAAAATGCGAATGATCAGCCTGAACACAACAATTATTACCACCACCGAAACCACTGGTTACGGGGCGGGCTGACGCGTACAGGAAAAACAGAAAAAAGCCCGCACCTAAACAGTGCGGGCTTTTTTTTTAGCGACTTTTTTAACGAATCGTCATCTACGAATGAGCTTCAGGAGAGTACCAGAAATGCGAGTGTTGAAATTTGGCGGGACTTCAGTAGCAAACGCGGAACGCTTCTTGCGCGTCGCGGACATCATGGAAAGCAATGCACGTCAGGGACAGGTTGCCACGGTACTTTCTGCGCCGGCCAAAATTACCAACCACCTCGTCGCGATGATTGAGCGAACGGTTGCTGGGCAAGAGATCCAGCCAATCATGAGCGATGCAGAACGCATTTTCTCCGAATTAATCACCGGCCTTGCTGAGAAAGTACCGGGCTTCGACTTGCCGAAAGTGAAAACCTTTATCGAGCAAGAGTTCGGCCAGCTTAAGCAATTACTGCATGGAATCAGTCTGTTAGGACAGTGTCCTGATAGCGTCAACGCGTCCATCATCTGCCGCGGTGAAAAGCTCTCTATCGCCATCATGGAAGCCCTATTCGTCGCCAAAGGCTATGGCGTCACTGTGATCAACCCAGTGGAAAAATTGCTGGCTCAGGGTAGCTATCTGGAATCCACCGTTGATATCAACGAATCGACTCTGCGCATCGCCGCCAGCGGTATTCCTGCTGATAATATCGTGCTGATGGCGGGCTTCACCGCCGGTAATGACAAAGGCGAGCTGGTGGTGCTGGGCCGTAATGGCTCCGACTACTCGGCGGCGGTATTGGCGGCCTGTCTGCGCGCCGACTGTTGTGAAATCTGGACTGATGTCGATGGTGTCTACACCTGCGATCCGCGCACCGTGCCCGATGCTCGCTTGCTGAAATCGATGTCCTATCAAGAGGCGATGGAGCTTTCTTACTTCGGCGCCAAAGTCCTTCACCCTCGCACTATCCTGCCCATCGCCCAATTCCAAATCCCTTGCCTGATTAAAAATACCACCAACCCGCAGGCGCCGGGCACCCTGATTGGCAGCGAAAGCCTTGATGACAATACGCCGGTCAAAGGCATCACCAACCTGAACAACATGGCGATGATCAATGTCTCCGGGCCGGGCATGAAAGGCATGGTCGGCATGGCGGCGCGGGTGTTCGCGGTGATGTCACGCTCGGGCATTTCGGTGGTGCTGATCACCCAGTCCTCCTCTGAATACAGCATCAGCTTCTGCGTGCCTCAGGGCGAACTGGAGCGCGCGCGTCGCGCACTGGAAGACGAATTCTATCTGGAGCTGAAAGACGGCCTGCTCGAGCCGCTGGACGTGATGGAGAAGCTGGCGGTTATCTCGGTCGTCGGCGACGGCATGCGCACGCTCCGCGGCATCTCGGCCAAGTTCTTCTCGGCACTGGCTCGCGCCAACATCAATATCGTGGCAATTGCCCAAGGCTCTTCCGAACGCTCAATCTCAGTGGTCGTCAATAACGAAGAGGCCACCACCGGCGTGCGCGTCAGCCACCAGATGCTGTTCAACACCGATCAGGTTATCGAAGTGTTCCTGATTGGCGTCGGCGGCGTCGGTGGGGCGCTTATCGAGCAGGTTCGCCGCCAGCAGGCGTGGCTTAAGGCCAAGCATATCGACCTGCGGGTGTGCGGCATCGCCAACTCGCGCGCTATGCTGACCAACATTCACGGCATCTCTTTGGACAACTGGAGTGACGAGCTGGGCGCGGCGAAAGAGCCGTTCAACCTTGGCCGCCTGATTCGTTTAGTTAAAGAGTATCACTTGCTTAACCCGGTGATTGTTGACTGTACCTCCAGCCAAGAAGTGGCTGATCAATATGCGGATTTCCTGGCTGACGGCTTCCATGTCGTGACGCCAAACAAGAAAGCCAACACCTCGTCGATGAACTATTACTATCAGTTGCGTAAAGCGGCTGAGCATTCACGCCGCAAATTCCTTTATGACACAAACGTCGGCGCGGGCCTGCCGGTGATTGAAAATCTGCAAAACCTGCTCAACGCGGGTGACGAGCTGGTGCGCTTCTCCGGCATCCTTTCTGGCTCGCTGTCCTACATTTTCGGCAAGCTGGATGAGGGAATGTCGCTGTCCGAGGCCACGCTTCAGGCGCGCGACATGGGTTATACCGAGCCAGACCCGCGTGATGACCTGTCGGGCATGGACGTTGCTCGCAAGCTATTGATTCTGGCCCGTGAAGCCGGTTACAAACTGGAACTCTCTGACATTGAAGTTGAATCCGTTCTGCCGTTATCCTTCGATTCTGAAGGCAGCGTGACCGACTTTGTGAGCCGCCTGCCGACGGTGGACGCTGATTTCGCCCAGCGCGTGGCCGATGCCACGGCACAGGATAAGGTTTTGCGCTACGTTGGTGCTATCGAAGAGGGGCGCTGCACGGTGAAGATCGAGGCCGTCGATGGTAACGATCCACTGTATAAAGTGAAAAATGGCGAGAATGCGTTGGCGTTCTACAGCCGTTATTATCAGCCTCTGCCATTAGTCTTACGCGGTTATGGCGCGGGCAATGACGTTACTGCTGCCGGCGTATTTGCCGATCTTTTGCGAACGCTGTCATGGAAGTTAGGAGTTTAATATGGTTAAGGTGTATGCCCCTGCCTCAATTGGCAATGTCAGCGTCGGTTTTGACGTGCTGGGCGCCGCGGTTTCTCCGGTTGACGGCACGCTGCTCGGCGACTGCGTGAGCGTAGAGGCAGCGTCAGAGTTCAGTTTGAAAAGCGAAGGTCGCTTCGTCTCCAAGTTACCGGATCGCATGGAAGACAATATCGTCTTCCAGTGCTGGCAGCGTTTCTGTCAGGAAATCGGTAAAGAGATCCCAGTCGCCATGACGCTGGAAAAGAATATGCCCATTGGCTCCGGCCTGGGTTCTAGCGCCTGTTCGGTGGTCGCTGGCTTGATGGCGATGAACGAGTTCTGCGGCAAGCCGCTGGATGAAAACACCATGCTTTCCCTGATGGGCGAGCTGGAAGGGCGCATTTCCGGCAGCGTGCACTTCGACAACGTCGCGCCATGCTATCTCGGCGGCATCCAGCTGATGCTGGAAGAGCTGGGTGTGATCAGCCAAAACGTGCCGAGCTTTGATGATTGGCTGTGGGTGATGGCGTATCCGGGCATCAAAGTGTCGACCGCCGAAGCGCGCGCGATTCTACCGGCCCAGTACCGCCGTCAGGACTGCATCAGCCACGGTCGCTATCTTGCTGGCTTCATTCACGCCTGCCATACGCAACAACCGGCGCTGGCTGCTAAATTAATGAAAGACGTAATTGCCGAGCCTTATCGCACGCGCCTGCTTCCGGGCTTTGCCGAAGCGCGCACCGCCGCTGAAGAAATTGGCGCTCTGGCTTGTGGTATTTCAGGCTCCGGCCCGACGCTGTTTGCCGTGTGCAACGACAGCGCAACCGCCAAACGTATGGCGGACTGGTTGCAGAATCACTATCTGCAAAATGATGAAGGCTTTGTTCATATTTGTCGTCTGGATACCGCAGGCGCGAGACTATTGGGATAAATGATGAAACTGTACAACCTGAAGGACCACAATGAGCAGGTCAGCTTTGCTCAGGCCGTTAAGCAAGGTTTAGGAAAGCAGCAGGGCCTGTTCTTTCCTCTCGAGTTGCCTGAGTTTGCGCTGAGTGACATCGACGGCCTGCTGGATCAAGACTTTGTTACCCGCAGCAGCCGCATTCTGTCCGCGTTCATTGGCGATGAAATTCCAGAAGACCAGCTCTACCAGCGCGTAAAAAGTGCTTTTGCTTTCCCAGCGCCGGTTGCCAAAGTGTCCGACGATATTGCCTGTCTGGAGCTGTTCCACGGCCCAACTCTGGCGTTCAAAGACTTCGGCGGCCGCTTTATGGCGCAGGTGCTGACACAGGTTTCTGGCGACCAGCCGGTGACCATTCTGACTGCGACTTCGGGTGACACCGGCGCGGCCGTTGCTCACGCTTTCCACGGCATGAAAAACGTTCGCGTAGTGATCCTCTATCCGAAAGGCAAAATCAGCCCGTTGCAGGAGAAGCTGTTCTGTACGCTGGGCGACAACATTCACACCGTGGCGATCGACGGCGACTTTGACCAGTGTCAGGCACTGGTGAAGCAGGCATTTGATGATGAAGAGCTGAAGCATGAGCTGAAACTGAACTCAGCAAACTCGATTAACATCAGTCGCTTGCTGGCGCAAATCTGCTACTACTTTGAAGCCGTGGCGCAACTGCCACAGGAAGCGCGCAACCAGCTGGTTATCTCCGTGCCGAGCGGCAACTTTGGTGATCTGACGGCTGGTCTGCTGGCGAAATCACTGGGCCTGCCGGTCAAACGCTTTATCGCAGCAACCAACGCCAATGACACCGTGCCGCGCTTTCTCGCCAATGGCGAATGGGCGCCGAAAACTACGGTGGCGACATTATCCAACGCGATGGACGTCAGCCAGCCAAACAACTGGCCGCGCGTGGAAGAGCTTTACCGCCGCAAAATTTGGAAGCTGAAAGACCTGGGCTTCGGCGCGGTGAGCGATGACACCACTGAAGACGCGATGCGCGAGCTGGCGGACATTGGCTACATCTCTGAACCTCACGCCGCGATTGCCTACCGCGTGCTGCGCGACCAACTTCAACCGGGCGAATTCGGCCTGTTCATCGGCACCGCGCATCCGGCCAAGTTCAAGGAGAGCGTGGAGGCGATTCTGGGTCAGGACATTGATTTGCCGAAAGAGCTGGCGGAGCGCGCGGATCTTCCGCTGCTGTCGCACGACTTGCCGGCTGATTTCAGCGAAATGCGTCGTTTCCTGATGGCGCTGCCAAAGTAACGATCTGCTGACTTTTAGAGACTAAAAAGCCCTCTTGCGAGGGCTTTTTTTATGGTTTGAAGCGCGGCTTACTGCTCTGGGCGGGTGAACACCAGCTCATTACCTTCTGAGCGGGCTGGGTCATACTCATAGCCTTCCAGATTGAAATCTCGCAGCTGACTGACCTTGCTCAGACGCTCTTTGATGATGAAACGACTCATCAGGCCACGGGCCTTTTTAGCGTAGAAGCTAATGACCTTGTAATTCCCCTTTTTCTGGTCGAGGAACACCGGCTTGATGATTTCACCGTCAAGCTTAGCCGGTTTCACGGCTTTGAAATACTCATCAGATGCCAGGTTAATCAAGACCTTATCGCCTTGTTCAGCCAATAATTTATTGAGCTTCTCCGTCAATAAATCGCCCCAGAAAGTATACAGATTCGACCCCTGCGGGTTCTCCAGGCGGATCCCCATCTCCAGACGATAAGGCATCATTAAGTCCAGCGGGCGCAGCAGGCCGTACAGACCAGAGAGCATGCGCAGATGGTCTTGGGCGAACTCGAAATCTTTCTCGCTGAAATCTTCCGCCTGCAAGCCGGTATACACATCACCTTTAAACGCCAAGATTGCCTGACGCGCGTTGTCCGGGCTGAAATCCGGCTGCCAATCGTTAAAGCGTTCGGCATTGAGCAGCGCCAGCTTGTCGCTGATGCCCATCAGGCTGGAGATCTGGGCTGGCGTCAGTTTGCGGGCAATGCTGATTAGCTGGCTCGACTTATCCAGTAATTCAGGTTGGGTAAAGCGTTTTGTGGCGAGCGGGCTTTCGTAGTCGAGCGTTTTAGCAGGAGAAATAATGGTCAGCATAGTCGCATCCGTTGGTCGGCTATCGGTTCATCGTGAGATCTTGGTTTCGTCTCTATTTTAGCAAAAATCTGCCCTGAGCCGGCCATAAAAATGGCGCAAAGGCCGGGCAGAACGGAAATTGCTGCAATAGGAAAAACTTAATGTTTCGCCTGAGGTGGGGTTTTCTGCCACACGTCGGGAGTGAGCTGTTCGCGGAATTCCGGGAAGTGGTCGGGGTTGAACACCGGCGTTCGCCCCATGCGGCGCTGGCGCTCGTAGTCCTTGATGACTTTCAGCGCAATGCCCGAAAGCAGCATCAGCGCGGTGAGGTTGATGATAGTCATGAGTGCCATGCTGATATCGGCCATTTTCCACACTGTTGGCAGTTTTGCCAGGCAGCCGAAAGCCACCATGCCCAGAACTAGCAGGCGGAAAACGTAGAGTTTGGCTTTCTCGCCACTGCGCAGGAATACCAAATTGTTCTCGGCATAAACATAGTTGGCGGAGATAGAGGAGAAGGCGAAAATAAACACAAAGGTCGCCACCAGATAATGGCCCAGCTCATTGCCGGTCGCGGTCGAGACGGCCTGCTGAATCAGCGCGATGCCCTTGAGCTGCTGGTCAGGGGCATCCAACAGGCCTGAGATGAGGATAATCAACGCCGTGGCGCTACAAATCACGATGGTATCGATAAATACGCCGAGCATTTGCGAGAAGCCCACCGCCGCCGGATGAGCGGGCTCGGGAGCGGCAAGGGCAGCGGCGTTGGGGGAAGAGCCCATGCCCGCCTCGTTGGAGAACAGACCGCGCTGCACCCCTTGGGTCAGCGCCTGTGTAATAGCAAAACCGACCGCGCCCGCGGCGACTTCCTGCAAGCCAAAGGCACTTTTAACTATCAGAACAAAGACTTGCGGCAGGCGTTCAACATTATGCCCAATCACCCAGGTAGCCATCAGCAGATAGCCCACCGCCATGACAGGCACCATCCATTGCGACAGTTTAGAGAAGCGTTTTAGGCCGCCAAACAGGGTGACGGCGGTCAGTAACACCAGACCTGCGGCGACGTAATGAGGATTACTGTCAAAAGAGAGGGCGGCCACCTGAGCAATCGCATTGGCCTGTAGCGCATTGAAAATTAAACCAAAAGAGAGCACCAGCATGATGGAAAACAGCACGCCCATCCAGCGCATGCCGAGGCCTTTCTCCATGTAATCCGCCGGACCGCCGCGATAATGACCTTTTAAATCACGCCCTTTAAACAGCTGGGCCAAGGTGTTTTCGAACAGTGCGGTCACCATGCTAATGAAGGCAACGACCCACATCCAGAAGATGGCTCCCGGCCCGCCTGCGGCAATAGCCAAGGCCACGCCCGCCACGTTGCCTGTACCAATACGGGCAGCAAGGCTGATACACAGGGCCTGAAAGGTTGAAATGCCGCGCGGGTTGGCGCTGTTTTTATGCAGATGTGAGGAGAAAATATGGCCAAACAGGCGGAACTGAATAAAACGCGTGCGCAGGCTAAAGTAAATGCCCGTCCCCAGCAGCAGGTAAATCAGGATTGAGCCCCAAAGAATGTTGTCGAAAAAATTCAGCATTTCGCTCATTGGGCGCCTTTGTTAATCAAGGTATTGATAGTTGACCCCTGCATGGGTGGTTGTATTTTAGCCATTTTGTATAGAGTGCTGGTTAACATAGCCTTTTTGCCCCCATGGGGACACTGTCATTTTGACTGAAAAATTAAGATTCTGCAGACGATAAACCCATTTTCGTCATGCCTATCGCACCGCCATATCTGCCTTGCGCGTGGCTTTTTGCATGTTATCATCAGGCAAAGGCAAGGCATGAAAATGCCTCAACGAAAATGTACAAACGATGAGATATGCCAAATGACCGATAAACTGACTTCCCTACGCCAACTCACTAAAGTTGTTGCAGACACCGGGGATATTGCGGCAATGAAACTGTACCAGCCGCAAGATGCTACGACCAACCCGTCTCTGATCCTCAACGCTGCACAAATTCCTGAATACCGTAAATTGATCGACGAAGCCATTGCATGGGCTAAAGATCAAAGCAGCGATCGTGACCAGCAGGTTACTGACGCGGCTGACAAACTGGCGGTAAACATTGGTCTGGAGATCCTGAAACTGGTCCCAGGCCGCATTTCTACCGAAGTCGACGCGCGTCTGTCCTATGACACTGAAGCGAGCGTGGCTAAAGCCCACCGTCTGATCAAACTTTATAACGATGCTGGCATCAGCAACGACCGTATCCTGATCAAACTGGCTTCAACCTGGCAGGGTATCCGTGCCGCAGAGCGTCTGGAAAAAGAAGGCATCAACTGTAACCTGACTCTGCTGTTCTCCTTCGCTCAGGCTCGTGCTTGTGCCGAAGCTGGCGTTTACCTGATTTCTCCGTTCGTTGGCCGTATCCTCGACTGGTACAAAGCTAACGGCGACAAAAAAGAGTTCGCGCCGCATGAAGATCCAGGCGTTATCTCTGTGACCGAAATCTACGAATACTACAAACAGCACGGCTACGAGACTGTGGTTATGGGCGCAAGCTTCCGTAACATCGGCGAAATCATCGAGTTGGCTGGTTGTGACCGTCTGACTATCGCACCTGCTCTGTTGAAAGAACTGGCAGAAAGCGAAGGTCCGCTGGAGCGTAAACTGTCCTACACTGGCGAAACCAAAGCACGTCCAGAGCCATTGACTGAAGCTCAGTTCTACTGGGATCACAGCCAAGACCCAATGGCTATCGACAAACTGGCGGATGGTATCCGTAAGTTTGCTATCGACCAGGGTAAACTGGAAAAAATGATCGCTGACCTGCTGTAATCACGGCACTCGGTATCAGAAAGGCGACTCATTGAGTCGCCTTTTTTAATGTCTGAAGAAAAAAATCTCGCCCCGACTTACCGATATACTTATCCTTTATCCCACTAACGGCTGGGTTGCCGAACAAATGCTTGGGGAGAAGAAAAGCATGGATAACTTACGAATTGGTTTGGTGTCGGTTTCGGACCGCGCTTCAAACGGCATTTATCAGGATAAAGGCATTCCGGCATTAGAAGCCTGGCTGGAAAAGGCGCTGATCACGCCCTTCAAGGTGGAGAAGCGATTGATCCCCGACGAGCAGCCGCTGATTGAGCAGGCGATTAGCGAATTGGTGGATGAAAGTGGCTGCCATTTGGTGCTGACCACCGGCGGTACAGGCCCCGCACGTCGCGACGTCACGCCGGATGCCACGCTGGCCGTTGCCGACCGCGAAATGCCAGGCTTTGGCGAGCAGATGCGTCAAATCAGCCTGCACTTTGTGCCCACAGCTATCCTTTCTCGTCAGGTTGGGGTTATCCGCAAACAGGCGCTGATTTTGAACCTGCCGGGCCAGCCAAAATCGATTCAGGAAACGCTTGAAGGCCTGAAAGATGAGTCGGGTAAGGTAATTGTTTCCGGCATTTTTGCCAGCGTGCCTTACTGCATTCAACTGCTCGACGGCCCGTATATTGAAACGCACGAGGACGTGGTAGCAGCTTTTCGTCCCAAAAGTGCCCGCCGCGATACAAAAAACTAAAGTTAGACTTTTTCTGACATAAGATTCAGCCCATCTGGTGCGCGAAACGTTTGCCGTTATAGTAATCATTCCTTTACAGGTAGCGGCTCGTTTTTTACACCTTCCACTTTGTGCTATACGGTATCTTATGCAACAGGCTAATAATCGTCGGCTTAACCGGCAAGATTTCAAGACACTGTCCCTTGCTGCACTAGGCGGCGCCCTCGAGTTCTACGACTTCATCATTTTTGTTTTCTTTGCTGCGGTCATCGGCGATCTGTTCTTTCCGGCGGATATGCCTGATTGGGTTCGGCAGGTGCAAACCTTCGGGATCTTCGCCGCTGGCTATCTGGCGCGCCCGCTGGGTGGTGTCATCATGGCGCACTTTGGCGATCTGATTGGCCGTAAGCGAATGTTTAGCTTCAGTATTCTCTTGATGGCGCTACCGACGCTGGCGATGGGCCTGCTGCCAACCTATTCCTCCATTGGTATTGCCGCACCTCTGTTACTGCTGCTGATGCGCCTGTTGCAAGGCGCGGCGGTGGGCGGGGAAGTGCCGGGAGCCTGGGTGTTTGTGGCCGAACACGTGCCGCGCAGGCACATCGGTTTTGCCTGCGGTACGCTGACGGCGGGCCTGACCGTCGGTATCCTGCTCGGCTCGCTGGTGGCGACCGTACTGCACAGCACGCTGTCAGCAGAGGCCGTGCGTGACTACGGCTGGCGCATTCCTTTCTTCATCGGCGGGATTTTCGGCCTGATTGCCATGTACCTGCGCCGCTGGCTGCAAGAGACGCCGATTTTCCTTGAGATGAAAGCCAAGAAAGCCCTGGCGGAAGTGCTGCCGCTGAAGTCAGTGGTGGTCAATCACAAAAAAGAAATTGTGATTTCAATGCTCTTGACCTGGCTGCTGTCGGCCTGTCTGGTGGTGGTTATTCTGATGACGCCAACCTATTTGCAAAAGCAGTTTGCTATCCCGGCGGCTCAGGCTTTGCAGGCTAACAGCATGGCGACCATTGCTCTGACCTTTGGCTGCATCGTGGCGGGCTGGATTATCGACCGCATCGGCGCCAGCAGGATGTTTATCTTCGGTAGCCTGTTCTTGGGCGTTTGTACTTGGGCCTTCTACCACGTGGTTGCCACTGACCCATCAAAACTGATGGTGATGTATGCGCTGGCGGGCTTTAGCGTCGGGCTGGTGGGGACGGTGCCTTATGTCATGGTTCGCGCCTTCCCGGCGGAGGTGCGTTTCACCGGCATCTCTTTCTCTTATAACGTCTCTTACGCCATTTTTGGCGGGCTGACGCCAATCTTCATCTCCTTTATTACGCACATTACGCCGATGGCACCGGCCTATTATATTCTCGCCATGGCGGTGGTTGGGGTGCTGATTGGTTTCTACCTGACGCGTGATTTGAACAGCGATGAGAAGAGTGAGTTTACTCGGCAGGCGGCCTCAGGCCGTTAATCGAAGCAGGTAGCGTGAAAGCAAAAAGCCCCGACGAAGATGCCGGGGCTTTTATTTTTGGAGCAAGCCCAATTAGGCTTTTTGCATCTCGCCAATCGGGAGCACGGTTCGGCCATACTGCTCGTTCAGCACTTCTGCCATCGCCAAATAAATGGCGCTCGCGCCGCAGAAGATCCCTTCGAATCCGGCGATATGCAGCACGTCCGCGTTACCGGTGATATTGCCCACGGCCAGCAAAGCGAACAGTACAGTCAGGCTGCCGAAAACCACCTGTAATCCGCGGTTTGCTTTCAAGGTGCCGAAAAACATGAAAAGGGTGAAGACGCCCCACAGACCAAGATAAACCCCTAAGAAGCTTTCGCTACTGGCATCTGCCACGCCCATGCGCGGCAGCATCAGAATGCCGACCAAGCTCAGCCAGAATGCGCCATAAGAGGTGAAGGCCGTGGTGCCAAAGGTATTGCCCTTTTTAAACTCCATGATGCCCGCAAATATCTGAATCAGGCCACCATAGAAAATCCCCATGCTGACGATGACGGCAGTCAGGGGGAAGAAACCGGCATTGTGTAAATTCAACAAGATAGTTGTCATGCCAAAACCCATCAGACCCAAGGGGCAGGGGTTGGCCATCATTTTGCTTTGCATAATTCCTCTGGACTATAAATGTCGCGAATAAATAACCGGGCTAGATTCACTTGTGAAAGGGGCAAAAAGGCCACATATCGTCACCAGCGCGCGGCATCATAAGGAGGTGTCAGCGAGCAAACATTGATCTGGCGTAACCGCAGTTGAAGATTTTTTTTCATTGAACCCCTTGATGCTGGCTCGCATGGCCCCATCTTATTCTCAACCGCAGTTGTTACCGCCAGTAAAAGGCAATATTGGGCAGTTGAAATTAAACAATTCGTCCACATATACAGTAACAACCTGACCGAATATGAATTTTTAGTGGAGACGTTTTAGATGGGTAAAATTATTGGGATCGACCTGGGTACCACCAACTCTTGTGTGGCTATTATGGATGGCACAACTGCACGTGTGCTGGAGAACGCAGAGGGTGATCGCACCACTCCTTCCATCATCGCTTATGCAGCAGATGGCGAAACTCTGGTGGGCTCACCAGCTAAGCGTCAGGCTGTCACTAACCCGCAAAACACCCTGTTTGCGATTAAGCGCCTGATTGGCCGTCGCTTCCAGGACGAAGAAGTACAGCGTGACAAAGGCATCATGCCTTACCAGATCGTTGGCGCAGATAACGGCGACGCATGGATCGACGTTAAAGGCCAAAAAATCGCACCTCCGCAGATTTCTGCAGAAGTGTTGAAGAAAATGAAGAAAACGGCTGAAGATTATCTGGGCGAACCAGTAACTGAAGCGGTTATCACTGTACCTGCTTACTTCAACGATGCTCAGCGTCAGGCAACCAAAGACGCCGGCCGTATCGCAGGTCTGGAAGTAAAACGTATCATCAACGAACCAACCGCTGCTGCTCTAGCATACGGTCTGGATCGTGAAGTCGGCAACCGCACCATCGCGGTATACGACTTGGGTGGTGGTACTTTCGATATTTCAATCATCGAAATCGATGAAGTTGATGGCGAGAAAACCTTCGAAGTTCTGGCAACCAACGGTGATACCCACCTGGGTGGTGAAGACTTCGATAGCCGTCTGATCAACTATCTGGTTGAAGAGTTCAAGAAAGAGCAAGGCATGGACCTGCGTAACGATCCGCTGGCTATGCAACGTCTGAAAGAAGCGGCTGAGAAAGCGAAAATCGAACTTTCTTCTGCACAACAGACTGACGTTAACCTGCCGTACATCACTGCTGATGCGACAGGTCCAAAACACATGAACATCAAAGTGACCCGTGCAAAACTGGAATCACTGGTTGAAGACTTGGTAGGTCGTTCTATCGAGCCACTGAAAGTAGCTCTGAAAGACGCTGGCCTGTCAGTTTCTGACATTCAAGACGTTATCTTGGTAGGCGGTCAGACCCGTATGCCAATGGTTCAGAAGAAAGTCGCAGACTTCTTCGGTAAAGAACCACGTAAAGACGTTAACCCGGACGAAGCGGTAGCTATCGGTGCTGCAGTTCAGGGCGGCGTGTTGTCTGGTGATGTTAAAGACGTTCTGTTGCTGGACGTGACTCCACTGTCTCTGGGTATCGAAACCATGGGCGGCGTGATGACTCCACTGATCACCAAGAACACCACCATCCCAACTAAGCACAGCCAGGTGTTCTCTACTGCGGAAGACAACCAGTCTGCAGTAACCATCCACGTGGTGCAGGGTGAGCGTAAACGTTCTAGCGATAACAAGTCTCTGGGTCAGTTCAACCTGGACGGCATCCAAGCTGCACCACGCGGTATGGCGCAGATCGAAGTCACCTTCGACCTGGATGCTGATGGTATCTTGCACGTTTCTGCTAAAGACAAAAATACCGGTCGCGAGCAGAAAATCACCATCAAGGCTTCTTCTGGTCTGAGCGAAGAAGAAATCCAGAAAATGGTGAACGATGCCGAAGCTAACGCCGAGTCTGACCGTAAGTTCGAAGAACTGGTCCAGACCCGTAACCAAGCGGATCACCTGATCCACGGTACGCGTAAGCAACTGGAAGAGTCTGGCGACAAGCTGCCAGCTGAAGATAAAACCGCGATTGAAGAAGCCCTGAAAGCACTGGAAGTTTCTGCTAAAGGCGAAGATAAAGCGGATATCGAAGCTAAGCTGCAGGCGCTGGTGCAGGTTTCTGGCAAGTTAGCAGAAATGGCACAGCCACAAGGCCAGGCCGAAGGCGGCGACGACAGCGCGAAGAAAGATGATGACGTTGTTGACGCTGAATTCGAAGAAGTTAAAGACAAGAAATAATCGCCCTTAAGCGGGCACAGTAAGAGTTCTTAACAAGACCTTTTATTGAAAACCAGCACGGGCGTCGAGGAAACTCTGCGCCCGTGCACGCATGTTGAGGGCAGGAAAAAGCATGGCGAAGCAAGATTATTACGAGCTGTTGGGCGTTTCCAAAACGGCCGACGAGCGCGAAATCAAAAAAGCCTATAAGCGGCTAGCGATGAAGCACCATCCTGATAGAAATCAGGGTGATAAAGAATCCGAAACCAAATTTAAAGAAATCAAAGAAGCTTACGAAATTCTGACTGACGCACAGAAACGTGCTGCTTACGACCAATATGGTCATGCTGCCTTCGAACAAGGCGGAATGGGCGGTGGCGGCGGCTACGGTGGCGGCGGTGCAGACTTTAGCGACATCTTTGGTGACGTCTTTGGCGACATCTTCGGTGGTGGACGCCGTCAGCGTGCCAGCCGAGGTTCAGATCTGCGTTACAACATGGATCTGACTTTGGAAGAGGCCGTTCGTGGTGTCACCAAAGAGATCCGCATTCCGACACTGGCCGAGTGTGACGTTTGCCACGGCAGCGGCGCGAAAGCCGGAAGCTCTCCGGTAACCTGTCCGACCTGTCACGGTGCCGGTCAAGTGCAGATGCGTCAGGGCTTCTTTACTGTGCAGCAGGCTTGTCCTACCTGCCAGGGCCGCGGCCAAATCATTAAAGATCCGTGCAACAAGTGTCACGGCCATGGTCGCGTAGAACGCTCGAAAACCCTGTCAGTGAAAATCCCTGCGGGTGTGGACACTGGCGACCGTATTCGTCTGGAAGGTGAAGGCGAAGCGGGCGAGCACGGTGCTCCGGCGGGCGACCTGTACGTTCAGGTTCAAGTCAAAGCGCACAAAATCTTTGAGCGCGAAGGCAACAACCTGTACTGCGAAGTGCCAATCAACTTCGCGATGGCGGCTTTGGGTGGCGAGATTGAAGTGCCAACCCTCGATGGCCGCGTGAAGCTGAAAGTGCCAGCAGAGACTCAGACCGGCAAGCTGTTCCGCATGCGCGGTCGCGGTGTGAAATCCGTGCGCGGTGGTGCTCAGGGCGACCTGCTGTGCCGCGTAGTGGTTGAGACGCCGGTTAGCCTTAACGAGAAACAGAAGCAGTTGCTGCGCGATCTGGAAGAGAGCTTCGGTGGCGCATCGGGCGAGAAAAACAGCCCGCGTTCTAAAAGCTTCTTAGATGGCGTGAAAAAGTTCTTTGATGATCTGACGCGTTAATCCCTTCAGACTCAAGACGTTAGTTAACACTTTTAATCCCCGTCAGCCTGTTCAGGCGGCGGGGATTTTTTTATGGCGGAGCTATAGGGCGTCTTGGCGTATAATTCGGTTAAACCGAGCTATGAAGCAGCAATAATCGATTTTTTCCGAGCTTTGCTATTGGCTATAATTTGCCGCAACTGCGCAGGAAATGGCTGCGTTAACGCATTTAACAGGAGTCTGAAAGTGTCGAATATTATTCGTCAGTTTTTACGTATGGAAGCCGCGGGCGGCATTGTATTGATTGTGGCCGCAATCATTGCACTGGTTATGGCCAACACGCCAATGCAGGGGCTTTACCAAGCCTTTCTCGACATTCCCGTCACGCTGCGCTTTGCTGACCTATTAATTGATAAACCGCTGCTGCTGTGGATAAACGACGGCCTGATGGCGGTGTTCTTCCTGATGATTGGCCTTGAGGTTAAGCGCGAACTGCGCGAAGGCAATCTGGCAAATCGCGAGCAGGCGCTGTTCCCGGCCATTGCGGCAGTGGGCGGTATGGTCGCCCCGGCGGTGATTTACCTGATGTTTAACGGAGCGGATGAGGTCGCGCGCCAAGGCTGGGCTATTCCGGCGGCGACTGATATCGCTTTCGCACTGGGCGTAATGGCGCTGCTGGGTTCGCGCGTGCCGACCGGGCTAAAGGTGTTCTTGCTGGCGCTCGCTATTATTGATGACCTTGGCGCTATCGTGATTATCGCGCTGTTCTACAGCCACGATATCTCGGGCATGGCGTTAGGGCTGGCGGCGTTGTCCATTGCCGTACTGGCATGGCTGAACTGGCGCGGCGTCGGCAAACTCACGCCGTATCTGCTGGTGGGTGCGGTGCTGTGGGTCTGCGTGCTGAAATCGGGTATCCATGCCACTCTGGCGGGCGTGATCCTCGGTTTCTTCATTCCGCTAGAGACAAGACAGAAAGTCTCTCCGGCTCGCCGTTTAGAGCATGGCATTCACCCTTACGTGGCTTGGTTTATCCTGCCGATATTTGCCTTTGCTAATGCCGGTGTCTCGCTGCAGGGCGTGTCGACGGAGAGTGTCTTCTCTCTGTTGCCGATGGGTATCGCGGCCGGTTTGTTACTTGGCAAGCCAATCGGCATCATGATTTTCAGCGGCATAGCGGTAAAACTTGGCATTGCGCGCTTGCCGGAAGGGATTAATTTCAAACAGATTGCCGGGGTATCCGTGCTCTGCGGTATTGGTTTTACGATGTCGATTTTCATCGCCTCGCTGGCCTTTGCCAAAGCCGATCCAGAGCTACTGACTTACTCGAAAATCGGTATTTTGCTCGGCTCCACCGTTTCGGCAGTTTTAGGTTATCTGTTACTGAATAAGTTATTGCCGAAGAGAGGCCATCGCCACGGCGCGTAGGCCAATGCTCACCTTGTGTGAACCTCGAATAGCCAGAAGGAGCAGGTATGTCGCATATCAATTTCAACCACCTGTACTACTTTTGGCAGGTTTGCAAAACCGGATCGATGGTGGGGGCGGCAGAGGCATTGTTTCTGACGCCGCAAACCATCACCGGTCAGATTAAGTCATTGGAAGAGCGTCTTGGCGGCAAGCTGTTTAAGCGTCAAGGGCGCGGGCTAGTGCCTTCTGAACTGGGGCAACTGGTCTTTCGCTACGCCGACAAGATGTTTGCCATGAGCCAGGAGATGCTGGATATCGTCAACTATCGCAAAGAGTCCAGCCTGCTGTTTGATGTCGGCGTGGCCGATGCGTTGTCGAAAAGATTGGTCAGCCGGGTGCTGGATGCCGCCGTGGTGGATAACCAAGATATCCATCTGCGCTGCTTCGAATCGACTCACGAGATGCTGCTGGAGCAGCTTAGCCAGCACAAGCTCGACATCATTCTGTCGGATTGTCCGGTGGACTCCACCCAGCAGGAAGGGCTGTTTTCAGTCAAGCTGGGGGAAAGCCCTATCAGCTTTTATTGCCGCCAGCCGGCAGAAAGTGAGGCTTTCCCCGAGTGCCTTGAGAAGCGCCCATTGCTGATCCCCGGCAGGCGCTCAATGCTTGGCCGCAAGCTGCTCAATTGGTTTAACACTCAGGGGCTGAAGGTGAAAATCTTGGGCGAGTTTGATGATGCCGCGCTGATGAAGGCTTTTGCCCAGAATCACAATGCGATCTTTGTCGCGCCGTCGGTGTATCTGACCGAGGTGTTTCACGGGGATGATATTGTCGAGGTAGGGCGGGTAGAGGGCTTACAGGAAGAGTACTACGTGATTTTCGCCGAGAGGATGATTCAGCACCCTTCGGTACAGCGGGTGTGTAACACCGACTTCTCAGGGCTGTTCACTGGCTGAGGGGGATTTGCGAAGTAATGAGCCGGGAAGCTCAAAAAACAGATATAAAAAAACCGGCAGAAGCCGGTTTTTTTATCAAGCAGACAACGAAATGCGATTATTGCATTGCGTTGATTTGCGCAGTCAAGTTTGACTTATGACGCGCTGCTTTGTTTTTGTGGATCAGGCCTTTGCAAGACTGACGGTCCACAATTGGTTGCATTTCGTTAAATGCATTTTGTGCAGCAGCTTTGTCGCCTGCTGCAATAGCCGCGTATACCTTCTTGATAAAGGTACGCACCATAGAACGACGGCTCGCGTTATGCTTACGACGTTTCTCTGACTGTACGGCGCGTTTCTTAGCTGATTTGATATTAGCCAAGGTCCAACTCCCAAATATTTTTCTATTGAGGACAATTCGAAGGCCGAGGAATATGCCTTTTCGGTCTTCTTTTGTCAATGGATTTGTGCAAATAAGCGCCGTTTCTATATTCAAATCGGATTCAAACTACAATCGGCGCTTGTTACGTTGTGATGGCGCAGGATTTTAACAGCTTCCCACCTTGGAATACAGTCTTTCGCAAGAAAATTCGACAGGAGAGTGGTTATTTAGCCAACGGGGGGCATTAACGCTTTGTTTCTACGAAAAGTCACGCTTTCCGTACATATATAGCCAAAATAATTCGAGCTACGGCTATCGCACCTGCAACTCGCACTCTGAAGGAGAGAAAGTAAGATTTTCCTCGGTGATGCCGTAATTGCGCCGTCAGATCTGCCGTATGGCGAAGAGATTGCGCTGATCCAGTGAATCGCTGGTTAACCTTGGAGGCTGTACAAGGTATAATCCGCCGATTTCCACCGTTATGAGTCAGCTATGGATTTGAGCCAGCTATGGAGCTAATTCGCGGGATACACAATATTCGGGCGCGCCATCATGGCTGCGTCCTTACTATTGGTAATTTTGATGGCGTGCATCGCGGCCATCAAGCACTGATTGAACAACTAAAGCTGGAAGGGCAGAAGCTTGGCGTTCCGGTAATGGTGATGATTTTTGAACCGCAACCTCTTGAGCTGTTTGCGGGCGATAAAGCGCCTGCTCGACTGACCAGTTTGCGAGATAAGGCCAAGTATCTTGCCGAATGCGGCGTTGATTACTTGCTATGTGTGCGCTTTGAACCGCGTTTTGCGGCTAACATTGCTCAGGCATTTATCTCCCAGCTATTGGTGGAGAAACTAGGCGTCAAATTCCTGACCGTGGGCGATGATTTTCGCTTTGGTGCTGGTCGTCTGGGCGATTTCGAATTGCTACAGAAAGCCGGCGCTGAATATGGTTTTGAAGTCATAAGCACCCAGACTTTCCGCGAAGGCGGCAGTCGCATTAGCAGTACGGCGATTCGTGACGCGCTGCGTGATGACGACTTAGCATTAGCCGAAACGCTGCTCGGCCACCCGTTCAGCATCTCCGGGCGCGTGGTTCATGGCGACAAACTAGGCCGCACCATCGGCTTCCCGACGGCCAACGTGCCGTTGAAGCGTTTGGTGTCTCCGGTGCGCGGCGTGTATGCCGTGGACGTGCTGGGTCTGGGCGATGAGCCTATTCCTGGCATTGCCAACATTGGTATTCGTCCGACGGTTGGCGGCGTGCGCAAGCAGCTTGAAGTGCACCTGCTCGATACCAATATCAATTTATATGGGCGCCACATAGACGTGGTGCTACGCGCAAAATTGCGCAATGAACAGCGTTTTTCGTCGCTTGATGCCTTAAAGCAACAAATTGCGAACGATGAGGTGACCGCCCGGGAGTTCTTTGGGCTGACAGCACCACGCTAATTATTTATGACAGGTTTACTGGCAGCCGCCATGGGCCTGACATCCAGCAGAAAAACGGAACCGAGAATCTAATGAGTGACTATAAGAACACCCTGAACTTGCCGGAAACAGGGTTCCCGATGCGTGGCGATTTGGCCAAGCGAGAACCTGACATGCTGAAAAACTGGTATGAACAGGATCTGTACGGGATTATTCGCGCAGCCAAAAAGGGCAAAAAGTCCTTTATTTTGCATGACGGCCCTCCGTATGCGAACGGCAGCATTCATATTGGTCACTCAGTTAACAAAATTCTCAAAGACATTATTGTTAAGTCCAAGGGCATGGCCGGTTTTGACTCGCCTTATGTGCCGGGCTGGGACTGCCACGGTCTGCCAATCGAGCTGAAAGTAGAACAGCTGATCGGCAAGCCGGGTGAGAAAGTCTCCGCTGCTGAATTCCGCGCAGCATGTCGCAAATACGCCGCTGAGCAGGTTGAAGGTCAGAAGAAAGACTTCATCCGCCTTGGCGTGCTGGGCGATTGGGACCACCCATACCTGACGATGGATTTCAAAACCGAAGCCAACATCATCCGTGCTTTGGGCAAAATCATCGGCAATGGCCATCTGCACAAAGGCGCTAAGCCTGTCCACTGGTGTGCGGACTGCGGCTCTTCTCTGGCTGAAGCCGAAGTGGAGTATTACGACAAAGTGTCGCCATCCATCGACGTGACCTTTAACGCCGTCGACCCAGCCGCCGTGGCGGCAAAATTTGGCGCGACCGCCTTCAATGGCCCGGTTTCTCTGGTTATCTGGACCACCACGCCGTGGACCATGCCAGCTAACCGCGCGATCTCATTGAATGCCGAGTTTGCTTACCAGTTGGTGCAGGTTGAAGGCCAGTGCCTGATTCTGGCAACCGACTTGGTGGAAAGCGTTATGAAGCGCGCGGGTATCGCTGAGTGGACCGTGCTGGGTGAGTGCAAAGGCGCTGACCTCGAGCTGCTGCGCTTCAAGCATCCGTTCCTCGACTTCGACGTGCCAGCGATTCTTGGCGACCACGTCACGCTGGATGCCGGTACGGGTGCTGTTCATACCGCGCCGGGCCACGGCCCAGATGACTTTGTTATCGGCCAGAAATACGGTTTGGAAGTGGCTAACCCGGTTGGCCCGAACGGCTGCTACCTGCCGGGCACCTATCCTTCACTGGATGGTAAATTCGTCTTCAAAGCCAACGACCTGATCGTTGAACTGCTGCGCGAGAAAGGCGCACTGCTGCACGTTGAGAAGCTGAATCATAGCTATCCGTGCTGCTGGCGTCACAAAACGCCAATTATCTTCCGCGCTACGCCGCAGTGGTTCGTCAGCATGGACCAGAAAGGTCTGCGCGCGAAATCTCTGGAAGAGATCAAAGGCGTGCAGTGGATCCCAGATTGGGGTCAGGCGCGTATCGAAAACATGGTCGCTAACCGTCCGGACTGGTGTATCTCCCGTCAGCGTACCTGGGGCGTGCCGATGTCTCTGTTCGTGCATAAAGATACTGAACAGCTACACCCGCGCACTCTGGAACTGATGGAAGAAGTGGCGAAACGCGTTGAAGTTGACGGTATTCAGGCTTGGTGGGATCTCGATCCTGCCGACATTCTGGGTGCTGACGCCGCAGATTACGTGAAAGTGCCTGACACGCTGGACGTGTGGTTCGACTCCGGTTCAACCAGCGCCTCGGTGGTTGCCGTGCGCCCTGAGTTCAACGGCCACGAAGCTGACATGTATCTGGAAGGCTCCGACCAACACCGTGGCTGGTTCATGTCATCTCTGATGATCTCAACCGCCATGAAAGGCAAAGCGCCATACAAACAAGTTCTGACTCACGGCTTCACCGTTGATGGTCAGGGCCGCAAAATGTCCAAGTCCATCGGCAACACCGTCAGTCCTCAGGACGTGATGAACAAGCTGGGCGGCGACATTCTGCGTCTGTGGGTTGCGTCAACTGACTACACCGGCGAAATCGCCGTGTCAGACGAGATCCTCAAGCGTTCCGCCGACTCTTATCGTCGTATCCGTAACACCGCGCGCTTCTTGCTGGCTAACCTGAATGGGTTTGATCCTGCGCTGCACTGCGTGAAGCCGGAAGAGATGGTGGTGCTGGATCGCTGGGCCGTCGGCCGTGCCAAAGCCGCTCAAGAAGAGATCATTGCCGCTTACGAGCGCTATGACTTCCACGAAGTGGTACAGCGCCTGATGCAGTTCTGCTCGGTTGAAATGGGGTCGTTCTATCTCGACATCATTAAAGACCGTCAGTACACCGCGAAAAGCGACAGCGTGGCTCGCCGCAGCTGCCAGACCGCGCTGTATTACATCTCTGAAGCCTTGGTGCGCTGGATGGCGCCAATCATGTCCTTCACCGCCGACGAAATCTGGGCCTTCCTGCCGGGTTCTCGCGAGAAGTTCGTCTTCACCGAAGAGTGGTTCGACGGCCTGTTTGGCCTGGCTGGCGACGAATCGATGAATGATGACTTCTGGGACGAGCTGCTGAAAGTGCGTGGCGAAGTGAACAAAGTTATCGAGCAGGCGCGTGCTGATAAGCGCGTGGGAGGATCGTTGGAAGCTGCGGTAACGCTGTACGCTGACGATAAACTGGCTGCTGACCTGCGTTCTCTGGGTAACGAGCTACGCTTTGTGTTACTGACGTCCGGCGCTCGCGTGGCGCCATTGGCGGATGCTGATGACAGCGCGCAGGCCAGTGAGTTGCTCAAGGGCCTGAAAATCGGTCTGGAAAAAGCAGAAGGCGACAAGTGCCCACGCTGCTGGCACTACACCACTGACGTCGGCCAGGACGCGGAACACAGCGAAATCTGTGGCCGTTGTGTGACTAACATTGCCGGCGACGGCGAAGAGCGTAAGTTTGCATAATGAGTAAACCTATTTGTTCTACCGGACTCCGCTGGCTTTGGCTGGCGGTTTTGGTTGTCATCCTTGATCTCGGCAGCAAGTTCTTGGTCATGGGGCATTTTCAGCTTGGCGAATCCATGCCGCTGATCCCGTTCTTTAACCTGACTTACGCCCATAATCCGGGGGCGGCGTTTAGCTTCCTGGCGGATAAAGGCGGCTGGCAGCGTTGGTTCTTTGCCCTGATTGCTCTGGCTATCGTGATTATTCTGCTGGTGCTGATGTACCGCAGCAGCGCCACTCAGCGCATGAATAACATCGCTTTTGCGATGATTATCGGCGGCGCGCTGGGCAACCTATTCGATCGCATGGTGCACGGTTTTGTCATCGACTTTATCGACTTCTACGTCAATGACTGGCATTACCCGATATTCAATCTGGCAGACAGCTTTATCTGTGTGGGTGCCGTGCTGGTGGTGCTGGAAGGCTTCTTAGCCAAACCCAATGCTGCCGCGAAGAGCAAAGGATAAAACATGTCTGAACAGGTAAAACACGACAGCGCGGTGCTGGTGCATTTCACCCTGAAGCTGGAAGATGGCTCAACGGCGGAATCCACCCGTGGTAATGGCAAACCGGCCCTGTTTCGACTGGGAGACGGCAGCCTGTCCGACGCGCTGGAGAATGAACTGCTCGGGTTAAAAGTGGGCGATAAGCACGCTTTTACGCTGGCACCTGAATCTGCTTTCGGCTCGAAAAGCCCTGATCTGGTTCAATATTTCTCGCGTCGAGATTTCCAAGAAACGGGCATTCCTGACGTGGGCACCATCATGTTATTTACTACCCGTGACGGCAGCGAAATGCCTGGCGTGGTGCGTGACGTGACCGAAGATTCCATCACCGTTGATTTCAATCATCCACTGGCGGGCCAGCATATCGATTTCGATATCGAAGTGCTGGAGATTGATCCGCAACTGGAGGAGAAAGATGCAAATACTGCTGGCTAACCCACGCGGGTTCTGCGCAGGCGTGGATCGTGCGATCAGCATCGTCGAGCGCGCCCTCGAGCTGTATGGCGCGCCGATCTATGTGCGTCATGAGGTGGTTCACAACCGTTACGTGGTTGATAGCCTGCGCCAGCGCGGCGCGGTGTTTATCGAGCAAATCAGCGAAGTGCCGGACGGCTCAATCCTGATTTTCTCAGCACACGGCGTTTCTCAGGCCGTGCGTGCCGAAGCCAAGGCGCGTGAGCTGACCATGCTGTTTGACGCCACCTGCCCATTAGTGACGAAGGTCCATATGGAAGTCGCACGTGCCAGCCGTAAGGGCACCGAGGCGATTTTGATTGGTCACGCCGGTCACCCAGAAGTGGAAGGCACCATGGGGCAGTACAGCAACCCTAATGGCGGCATGTACTTGGTCGAATCGCCAGCGGACGTCTATAAGCTGCAGGTGAAAGATGAAAGTAACCTGTGCTTCATGACGCAAACCACGCTGTCGGTGGATGATACTTCAGAAGTGATCGACGCCCTGCGCGACCGTTTCCCGAAAATCATTGGCCCACGCAAAGACGACATTTGCTACGCCACCACTAACCGTCAGGAGGCCGTGCGCCATCTGGCCGACGGGGCTGACGTGGTGCTGGTGGTCGGCTCGAAGAACTCGTCAAACTCTAACCGCCTGGCCGAACTGGCGCAGCGCGTTGGTGTGCCTTCTTACCTGATCGACTCCGCCGCTGATATCCAAGAGTCTTGGCTGAAAGACGCCAAGAGCATTGGCGTCACCGCCGGTGCTTCTGCTCCAGACATTCTGGTGCAGGACGTGATCAGCAAGCTGAAAGCCTTTGGCTGCGCGGATGTGATTAACGTGGAAGGGCGCGAAGAGAATATCGTTTTCGAAGTGCCGAAAGAGCTGCGGGTTGATGTGCGTCAGGTTGACTAAGTTCATCAGCTAATCGAGCAAGACGCGCAAGAGTAGAAAGCGGTCAGTGAAAACTGGCCGCTTTTTTTTATGATAATCAGTTGAGACGGAACAGGTTCTGCGGCGTACCCGTGGTGCCGGTCTGCACGTGGAGCAGGGCGCCGTCCAGTTCGCTTGGGTTCTCCAAGCCTTTGCGCGCCGAGGTGATGAACAGCTCGCTC
Source organism: Ewingella sp. CoE-038-23 (assembly GCF_040419245.1). NCBI lineage: Bacteria > Pseudomonadati > Pseudomonadota > Gammaproteobacteria > Enterobacterales > Yersiniaceae > Ewingella > Ewingella docleensis. The sequence continues at coordinate 543,934 of NZ_JAZHOH010000001.1, forward strand.
ATGTCCGGCCCGCCAAAGGTACAGCAGCTTGGCTGAGCGACGGGAAGGGCAATGGTGTCGAGGGTCAGCAACTCGCCCTGATTGATTTGCTGGCGTAACAGGCAGCTGCTGCCCCAGCAGGCAGTGAGCAGCAGGCCGTCCAAGGAGACTGCCGAGCCATCCGGCGTTTTATCCCCAGACGAGAAGCAGGCGATTTTCAGCGGATTGATGTGGCGGGCGTTGGCAGAGTAAAAACGCTTCTTCATGCTGTCGGCAAACCACACTTTGCTTTCATGCCACGCCAGCGTGTTGGGAATGCCCACGTTGTCCATCATCAGCTCGGGATGTGGCGCACCGCTCTCATAGCGATACCACCCGCCCAGCGTCTGCTCTTCCTTCACATCCATAGTGCTGAACCACAGGGAGCCGTCTGGCGCGATAGCGGCTTCATTGGTTCTGGTGCCTTCTCTGCCGACATAATCACAGATTTTCTCTGTCTTGCTGAAGGCATAGTCATACAGGTGCAGGCCATCTTGCGAGACCAGCAAAAAGCGATTCAGCGCGCTGGTTAACAGCACGGCGCTGGTTAACGAGGGCAGCTTGCGTACCTCGGTTTTGTGCTGGGACGGCCAGTAGCGCAGCAGTTTTAAGTTGAGAATATCGACCCACAGTAATGACTGCGTGCGTTGACACCATACCGGCGTCTCTCCCAGCTCGGCACGGTAGTCGTCTATCGCAGTGATGGCGGATCGTAAAAATGCTGACATCGTAAAGCTCTCCTTCATGGCAGTGTCTTTACATAGTCTAGTCTGGCTTTGCTGATGGAGGATAGAATAAAAGGCGTAAAAAGAAGGGGCCGGCCCGTTAATAAAACGTAAAGCCAGCCCCTGAGGTGAGTTAATGAGGGTTAGAAATCGTATCTCAGACGAACCAGGTTCATGTCGCCACGGTCGTCGGTGGTGGAGCTAAATACGTGTTCATAATCAACGCGGAAGCCGTAATCGAGTTGAACCGATACGCCTAAGCCATTATCGATACGCTGATAATCACGGCCGGAGACGTAGGTTAGTCGGTCACCCATGAAGTATGGCTGAACGGTTTTCACCGCGTACTGGTTGATTGGGAAGGCGTAGCCCAGGAAGTATTCCAGACCGTAGGCGTCGCCAGCAAAGTAGTTATTATCCGCTTTCTGCTTAGTCGTCAGGAAGTTGTTGTAATAACCGCCGCCGAAAGAGGCCGTCCAGTTGCCCGGTTTCCAGCTTAATGCGGTACCAATGATATTTTGGTCATAGTTGGTGGAGCTGTTGCCGCCCGGGTTTTTCATCTCAGCGTTGGTGTAGTTGTACGCCGTGCCCCAAGTCAGTTCTTTGGTGATGTGGTAATCCACGCCGATAGAGCCGCCGCCTTTACGTTTATAACGCAGGCCATCGCCGGTCAGCAGATCGGTATCGGCGAACAGGTAAGAGGCGTAGACATCAGCATCGCCGAAGGTGTTCTTGTATTTCAACATCTTGCGCGAACGATAAGAGCCGTCGTAGTCGCCATTCACGCCGTTCCCCGGCGCCTGAGCGAGCATGTCGTAGTCCCAGATGTCAGTTTTCACGCCAACCACGTCGTAATACACGCTGTTTTGCTGGCCGAAGGTCAACTGTCCGTAGGTTTTGCTTTTCAGGCCGGTGTAGAGTTGGCGGCGAGAGGTATTGCGCGCGCCGTCGGCATAGTGATTATCCCAGTCGAACAGGGCAGGGAAGTTGACACCCAGTTCGTAGTAGCTGACCCAGCTGATATCATCAAACAGGTAGTAATCCGCCGTGAAGCGAAAACGCGAGCCGCCGTCAAAGCCGTTGTTTTTGTAAGAGCCTTTATCTTTATTGCCCGTTTCCATATTCCACTGTGGGCGAATACTGCCGCCAACCTTGAAGTCGAGACGACTCAGCAGGTCATTTGGCTGCGGATCTTGCTTAATAAGGGTGATTTCAGCCTGTGAAGCGAAAGACGTCAGGCCAAAGAGTAGCCCGGCAGAAGCCACCTGTGTGACTCTGTTTAGTTTGAATTTCATCGTTGCCCCTGCGCCAACTCGATGATTTTAAGAGAATCATCAATGATGTTGGCTCATTATTATTTTATATTCCCTTTACCGGTGACTATCTGGCAAAGGTGAAAACGCGCCGAATTATTAACGCAACGAAATCAAGTTTCGCGGGTTAAAATTAGCGGGCTATTTATTACCATATTTATTGGTTTTATCAATATCATTTCGTTACATATAATGAAAAATTGATGTTTTAGATCGTTAAAAGTGCGCGTTTGTTGCTTTATGTAGCAATTAGCGAGGGGGATTGTGCTGCGTAAAGACAAATCGGGGATACGCCAACGGTGCTGTATGCCGCAGCCAAACTCTGTGCAACCCTATGCATAAAATTGAATGATTATGCGCGAGTGGGGAATGGCTATTTTCAGAAACGCGCCTTGCTTGCCCTGACGATTTTCATTGATGAGTAACATAAAATCATCAAATGGATAACTTTTGAGCTGATATGTTTTACTGATGTTAGCTGGGCTATATCATAATTTTCTAATTATGCCGCAATTTTGCTGGCTCCTCTCCTGAGGGGCCGATAACCTGCTGCTGTTATAAAGCAGAACACATTTATAAAGAGAGAGATTATGAGTAATGCTGAACTGCGCATGGCCATTGTGGGCGCGGGTGGAAGAATGGGACGCCAGCTTATTCAGGCGGTTTGCGAAGCTGATGGCGTAGTGCTGGGCGCCGCCATTCAGCGCCAAGGCTCCTCGCTGGTGGGAACTGACGCGGGCGAGCTGGCGGGCGTCGGCCGTTTGAATATCAAGGTGAGCGATAGCCTCGATGACGTGGTGAACGACTTCGACGTCTTGATCGACTTCACGCGTCCAGAAGCTTCTCTGGCTTATCTCGACTTCTGCGTGAAACACCGCAAAGGTATTGTTATCGGCACTACCGGCTTTGATGACGCCGGTAAGGCGGCAATCCAGCAGGCAGCCGAGTCTATTCCGGTCGTTTTCGCCGCGAACTTTAGCGTGGGTGTCAATCTGGTCCTCAAGCTGTTGGAAAAAGCCGCCGAGGTGATGGGCGACTACACGGATATCGAAATTATTGAAGCTCACCATCGCCATAAAGTTGACGCGCCTTCGGGCACGGCGTTAGCGATGGGTGAGGCGATTGCCGACACATTGGGTCGCAATCTCAAGGAGCACGGGGTGTTTTCCCGCGTCGGCCATACCGGCGAGCGTGATCCTAAGAGCATCGGTTTTGCGACCGTGCGTGCAGGAGACATCGTGGGTGAGCATACGGCGATTTTTGCCGATATCGGCGAACGCGTTGAGATTACCCATAAGGCGTCTAGCCGAATGACCTTTGCAAAAGGCGCGGTTCGTGCAGGAAAGTGGCTGGAAGGCGTTAAAGTTGGCTTATTCGATATGCGTGATGTGCTGAAATTAGATGATATTTAAGTTTTACACCATTGTGATGTGGTTGTTTTAATCATAGTTCTTTGATTATAGGGCAGTTCCTTGACTGCCCTTTTCTTTTTTATAAAAAAAATGAAGCTTGGCTCCTTTTTCTTGATTTGATGCCTATTTAAATGTGTTTTGTGAGTTTTTAAGCTCTTCGCTGACTACAAAACGACCTCCTCAACAGATCCGATGTGTAACATTTGCCGATTTCCCGCCTTTTTTCAGACAACCGCCCTCGCAAACGTTTACTATAGTGACTTAGCCCGTGCTTTTATGGCTGTGAGGTCGCTATTTCACTGAGTTCTGTATAAAACAGAGAAATATTGGTGCTTTTGGTAGACAAAGCGAGCGCCCATCATTAGAATGCGCGCAATTTGCCGAAAATTGGCTTCGAGGGCGATTTTTGCATTGATTTAGATCGGCTTATCTGAATTAATATGCAAATAATGTGATTGATTATTCCTGGAGGATGCTTTGATAAAGTCAGCGCTATTGGTTCTGGAAGACGGAACCCAATTCCACGGTCGGGCCATCGGGGCAGAAGGTACGGCAGTGGGGGAAGTGGTCTTCAATACGTCGATGACCGGTTATCAAGAAATCCTTACTGATCCTTCCTATTCCCGCCAAATTGTTACTCTTACTTATCCCCATATTGGTAATGTCGGCACTAACGCCGCTGATGAAGAATCCTCTGCAGTACACGCTCAAGGTTTGGTTATCCGCGATTTACCTCTTATTGCCAGCAACTACCGCAGTACCGAAAACCTTTCTGACTATCTCAAACGCCACAACATCGTCGCTATCGCCGACATTGATACCCGTAAACTGACTCGCGTGCTGCGTGAAAAAGGCGCACAAAACGGCTGCATCATCGCTGGCGACTCCGTGGACGCAGTGCTGGCACTTGAGAAAGCTAAAGCCTTCCCGGGCCTGAAAGGGATGGACTTGGCGAAAGAAGTGACCACCAAAGAGTCTTACAGCTGGCAGCAGGGCAGCTGGACATTAGAAGGCGAACTGCCTGAAGCGAAACCGGCTGAAGAGCTGAAATTCCACGTGGTGGCTTATGACTACGGCGCAAAACGCAACATCCTGCGCATGCTGGTTGACCGCGGCTGCCGCCTGACCGTGGTGCCGGCACAAACGCCAGCCGAAGACGTGTTAAAGCTCAATCCAGACGGCATCTTCCTGTCCAACGGACCGGGCGACCCGGAGCCATGCGACTACGCCATCGACGCCATCAAGGCCTTCCTCGAGACTGACATTCCGGTCTTCGGCATCTGTCTGGGCCACCAGTTACTGGCACTGGCCAGCGGCGCGAAAACGCTGAAAATGAAGCTTGGCCATCACGGTGGTAACCACCCGGTGAAAGATCTCGACAACAATGTGGTGATGATCACCGCGCAGAACCACGGCTTTGCGGTAGATGAAAATGGCCTGCCAGCCAACCTGCGCGTGACCCACAAGTCGCTGTTCGACCACACGGTTCAGGGGATTCATCGCACGGATAAAGCCGCGTTCAGCTTCCAGGGGCACCCAGAAGCCAGCCCGGGCCCGCACGACGCGGCACCGCTGTTCGACCACTTTATCGAGCTGATTGAGCAATACCGTTCTCACGCCACTCAGACTGGCAAATAAATCAGGAGCACTAAAACATGCCAAAACGTACAGACATAAAAAGCATCCTGATCCTCGGCGCTGGCCCGATTGTTATCGGTCAGGCTTGTGAGTTTGACTATTCCGGCGCGCAGGCCTGTAAAGCCCTGCGCGAAGAGGGTTACCGCGTCATTCTGGTGAACTCCAACCCGGCGACCATCATGACCGACCCGGAAATGGCCGATGCAACCTACATCGAGCCAATTCACTGGGAAGTGGTGCGTAAAATCATCGAGAAAGAGCGTCCAGATGCCGTGCTGCCAACCATGGGCGGCCAGACAGCACTGAACTGCGCACTCGAGCTGGAACGTCAGGGCGTGCTGGCGGAATTTGGCGTCACCATGATTGGTGCCACCGCCGACGCTATCGACAAAGCCGAAGACCGCCGCCGTTTCGACGTGGCGATGAAGAAGATTGGCCTCGACACCGCGCGTTCCGGCATTGCTCACAATATGGAAGAAGCGCTGGCGGTTGCCGCTGACGTTGGCTTCCCATGCATCATCCGCCCATCATTCACTATGGGCGGCACCGGCGGCGGTATCGCCTACAACCGCGAAGAGTTCGAAGAGATTTGCGAGCGCGGTCTGGACCTTTCCCCAACTAAAGAGCTGCTGATTGATGAGTCGCTGATTGGCTGGAAAGAGTACGAAATGGAAGTGGTGCGCGATAAGAACGACAACTGCATCATCGTCTGTTCAATCGAAAACTTCGACGCCATGGGCATCCACACCGGTGACTCCATCACCGTGGCTCCGGCGCAGACCCTGACCGACAAAGAATACCAAATCATGCGTAACGCCTCGATGGCGGTACTGCGTGAAATCGGCGTGGAAACCGGCGGTTCTAACGTGCAGTTCTCCGTGAACCCGAAAAACGGCCGCCTGATTGTTATCGAAATGAACCCGCGCGTGTCGCGCTCTTCTGCTCTGGCTTCTAAAGCAACCGGCTTCCCGATTGCCAAAGTGGCCGCCAAGCTGGCGGTAGGTTATACGCTGGACGAGCTGATGAACGACATCACCGGCGGCAAAACGCCGGCATCGTTCGAGCCATCAATCGACTACGTTGTCACCAAAATTCCTCGCTTCAACTTCGAGAAGTTTGCCGGTGCCAACGACCGTCTGACCACGCAGATGAAATCTGTCGGCGAAGTGATGGCGATTGGCCGCACCCAGCAAGAATCTCTGCAAAAAGCCCTGCGCGGCTTGGAAGTGGGCGCTAGCGGCTTCGACCCGAAAGTGAGTCTGGATGACCCAGAAGCCCTGACCAAGATCCGCCGCGAACTGAAAGAAGCCGGTTCAGACCGTATCTGGTACATCGCCGACGCCTTCCGCGCTGGCCTGTCTGTCGACGGTATCTTCAACCTGACCAACATCGACCGCTGGTTCCTGGTGCAGATTGAAGAGCTGGTGAAGCTGGAAAACGAAGTGGCCGAAGGCGGCTTCAACATCCTGACCCACGACTACCTGCGCATGTTGAAGCGCAAAGGCTTTGCCGACCTGCGCTTGGCGAAGTTGGTTGGCGTGTCAGAGAGCGAAGTGCGCAAACTGCGTCACAAATACAACCTGCACCCGGTCTACAAACGTGTTGATACCTGTGCGGCAGAATTCTCCACCGACACTGCCTACATGTACTCCACTTATGAAGAAGAGTGCGAGTCCAACCCGACTAACGATAAGCCAAAAATCATGGTGTTAGGCGGCGGGCCAAACCGTATCGGTCAGGGCATCGAGTTCGACTACTGCTGCGTTCACGCCTCGCTGGCGCTGCGCGAAGACGGTTACGAAACCATCATGGTGAACTGTAACCCTGAAACGGTTTCCACCGACTACGACACCTCTGATCGCCTGTACTTCGAGTCAGTGACGCTGGAAGACGTGCTGGAAATCGTGCGTATTGAGCAGCCAAAAGGCGTGATCGTGCAATACGGCGGGCAAACTCCGCTGAAACTGGCTCGCGAACTCGAAGCAGCGGGCGTGCCAATTATCGGCACCAGCCCTGACGCCATCGACCGCGCCGAAGACCGCGAGCGTTTCCAGCAGGCGGTTAACCGCCTGGGCCTGAAACAGCCCGCTAACGCCACGGTCGCGACCATTGAGCAAGCGGTAGAAAAAGCCAGCGGCATTGGTTATCCGCTGGTGGTGCGCCCGTCTTACGTGCTGGGCGGCCGTGCGATGGAAATCGTGTATGACGAAATCGACCTGCGTCGCTACTTCCAGAACGCGGTTAGCGTCTCTAACGACGCGCCGGTGCTGCTCGACCGTTTCCTTGATGACGCGGTAGAAGTGGACGTCGATGCTATCTGCGACGGTGAGCGCGTACTGATTGGCGGCATCATGGAGCACATCGAGCAAGCTGGCGTGCACTCCGGCGACTCCGCCTGTTCTCTGCCAGCCTACACGCTGAGCAAAGAGATTCAGGACGTGATGCGCCAACAGGTTGAGAAACTGGCCTTTGAGCTGAGCGTTCGCGGCCTGATGAACGTGCAGTTCGCGGTGAAAAACAATGAGGTTTACCTGATTGAGGTTAACCCACGCGCCGCGCGTACCGTGCCGTTCGTCTCTAAAGCCACGGGCATTCCGCTGGCGAAAGTGGCGGCTCGTGTGATGGCGGGGCAGACGCTGGCTCAGCAAGGCGTGACCGAAGAGATCATTCCACCGTACTACTCGGTGAAAGAAGTGGTGCTACCGTTCAACAAGTTCCCGGGCGTTGACCCAATCTTAGGGCCAGAAATGCGCTCAACCGGTGAAGTGATGGGCGTCGGTCGCACCTTCGCCGAAGCCTTCGCCAAGGCGCAGCTCGGCAGTAACTCCGGCATGAAGAAAGCCGGACGTGCACTGCTGTCAGTGCGCGAAGGGGATAAAGGTCGCGTGGTGGATTTGGCCGCCAAGCTGCTTAAACGCGGCTTCGAGCTGGACGCTACTCACGGTACTGCTGTGGTGCTGGGCGAAGCGGGGATTAACCCACGCCTGGTCAACAAGGTGCATGAAGGCCGCCCGCACATTCAGGACCGCATCAAAAACGGCGAGTATGTGTATATCGTGAACACCACGGCGGGTCGTCAGGCGATTGAGGATTCCAAGCTGATTCGCCGCAGCGCGCTGCAATACAAAGTGCACTATGACACCACCCTGAACGGCGGTTTCGCGACCGCAATGGCGCTCTCTTCCGACCCAACCGAGCAGGTGATTTCGGTTCAGGAAATGCACGCTAAAATTAAAAAGTAACCTTAAGACTTTAGTGTCTGGTACTGCGACGCCCGCAACCGAAAGGAAGCGGGCGTTTTTATTACTTTCGCTTGGCACTGGCGGCAGTTATAAACCGCAGAAATACTTTATGATTAATCTATGTTTTGACGATATGAGCTGACTGATGATTTTAATTGTTTACGCCCACCCTTATCCACGCCACTCCCGGGCCAATCAGCGCTTGCTGTCGGCAATCGCTGATCTTCCTGATGTCGAAGTCCGCTCTCTTTACGATCTCTATCCCGATTTCAGCATTGATATCAGCGCTGAGCAGGCGGCGGTCGAGCGCGCCGATCTGGTGGTTTTCCAACATCCTCTTCAGTGGTACAGCATGCCGCCGCTGCTAAAACTGTGGATTGATAAAGTGCTGGAGCACGGTTGGGCCTATGGCCATGAAGGCAATGCCTTGAATGGTAAACACTGTCTGTGGGCGGTGACCACCGGCGGCAATGAGCATCACTTTGAGCTGGGCGACCATCCTGATTTCGACGTTCTAGCCCAGCCGCTGCAGGCCACGGCAGTTTACTGCGGGATGAACTGGTTGCCGTATTTTGCCGTACATAACACCTTTATTTGCGACGAGGTGGCGCTGAAAGCCTCCGGCGAAGAGTATCGCCGCCGCCTGTCGGCTTGTCTGAGTTTGAAAGAAACCGCGCCAGTGGGAGGCAGCGATGGAAAACCATAATTTGCTGCTTGAAGGGCTGCTCTACCTCGGCTCCGCCGCGCTATTTGTGCCGATTGCCGTGCGCCTTGGCTTAGGCTCGGTGCTGGGCTATCTGATTGCGGGCTGCATCATCGGCCCGTGGGGGCTAAAACTGGTTTCCGACCCTGAGTCGATTCTGACCTTTGCGGAGATCGGCGTGGTGCTGATGCTGTTTATCATCGGCCTTGAGCTGGACCCGAAACGCCTCTGGACCCTGCGCGCCTCGGTATTCGGCGGTGGCAGTATCCAGATGGGCGGCTGTGGTTTACTGCTCAGCCTGTTCTGTTATTTGCTGGGTCTGGACTGGAAAGTCGCTTTGCTGATTGGCCTGACGTTGGCGCTTTCCTCCACCGCCATCGCCATGCAGGCCATGAGCGAGCGCAGCCTGACCACTTCTCCCATTGGCCGTAGCGCCTTTGCCGTGCTGCTGTTTCAGGATATCGCGGCCATTCCGCTGGTTGCCATGATCCCTTTATTGGCGAGCACCGGAGAAGCCACTACGCTGGCAAGCTTTGGGCTATCCGCCGCGAAAGTGATTGGCGCACTGGCAGCGGTTATTCTGCTCGGGCGCTACGTGGCGCGGCCCTTGCTGCACTTTGTTGCCCGTTCGGGTATGCGCGAAGTGTTCAGCGCCGTGGCGCTTTTTCTGGTATTCGGCTTTGGTATTTTGCTCGAAACGGCGGGCCTGTCGATGGCGATGGGGGCGTTTTTGGCAGGTGTGATGCTGGCGAGTTCGGAATACCGCCACGCGCTGGAAAGCGATATTCAGCCCTTTAAAGGCTTGCTGCTTGGGCTGTTCTTCATCGGCGTCGGCATGTCTATCGACTTCGGCACGCTGGTGCATCAGCCGCTGTTAATTGCCACTTTGCTGGTGGGCTTCATGCTGCTGAAAGCCGCGCTGCTGTGGCTTATTGGGCCGATGCTCGGCGTGCCAAAACGCCAGCGCGGCCTGTTTGCCATTCTTATCGGGCAGGGCAGTGAATTCGCTTTCGTGATTTTCAGCACCGCGCAGATGGCCGGTGTGCTGCCAGTAGAGTGGGCGAAAGCCCTGACGCTGGCGGTGGCGCTTTCCATGGCGGTCACGCCGCTGCTGCTGGTGCTGGCGAGCCGTCTGGAGCGCAACGCGCCGAAAGACAATCGCCCTGACGATACCATTGATGATGAAAATGCCACGGTGATCATTGCCGGATTTGGGCGTTTCGGGCAGATCGCCGGCCGTCTGTTGCTGGCCAATAACGTGCATACTGTGGTTTTGGATCACGACCCGGACCATATCGAAACGCTGCGCAAGTTCGGCACAAAAGTGTTTTACGGCGACGCCACCCGCGTTGACCTGCTGGAGTCCGCTGGTGCGGGGCAGGCCAAGGTGCTGATCAACGCGATTGACGACGTTGAGGCCAATCTCCAGCTCACCGAGCTGGCAAAAGAGCATTTCCCGAACCTGAAAATTATCGCCCGCGCTCGCGACGTCGACCACTGGTATCAGCTGCGTCGCCTTGGCGTTGAGGCGCCTGAGCGTGAGCTGTTTGAAGGCTCGCTGCGCGTCGGGCGTGAGACGCTGGAGTTCCTGGGATTAGATGCATACGAGGCGCGGGAAAAAGCCGATCTGTTCCGTCGCTACAACCTTAAAATGCTCGAAGCCACTATCGAGAATTATGAGGATACCGAGTTCCGCGTTGCCAGTATGCAGCGTGCCAAAGATATGCTGACGGACGCCATCGAGCAGGATCAGAAGCGTCTGGCCTCAGGGCAGCAGCAGGGCTGGCGTGGAAGTATTGACGGTAAAGCGCCGGAAGATGAGGTGATTGAAGCCAAGGGATAAGGCGAACTTGAAGAGATAAGAAGTTTATTATTAAACGGGCGGTGCGCAGGCATCGCCCGTTTTGCGTTAAGGCCGCGGGGTATTAGCTCAGCGCGACTTTAATCCCTAAACCAATCAGCACGCCACCGAGCAGCTTATCGACAATCTTCTGTGCTTTTGCCAGACCACGGCGCACCGGCGCGCTTTGGATCAGCAGGGAGAGCAGCGGCCACCAAATGGCTGACAGCCCAATGATAATCGAGGCATACCACAGCTTTTCGCCCACGCTGGAGTTCACTTGCAGCACCTGAGTGAACATCGCCAGGAAGAACAGAGTGGCCTTAGGGTTGAGCAAATTGCACAAGTAGCCCTGAATGAAAGCTTTGTGCAGCTTGATTTGTTGCTGCTCTAAGCCGTCCAGATTCATTTTGCTATTGGAGCGCGAGAACAGCGCCTGAATGCCGACCCAAATCAGGTAAGCCGCGCCGACATACTTCAGCATGTCGAACAGCCACGGCGTGGTGGTGATCACTACCGCCAGCCCGGCCACGCAGTAAGACATATGGGTTATCACCCCGCAAATTACACCCAGAGACGTCATCAGCGCCGCCACTTTCGGATAGCGCGCCGCATTCTTTATCACCAGAAAGAAATCTGGGCCGGGGGAGAGCATGCCGAGCAGGGAGATGCTGGCGACAAATAGGGAGGTTTCAAGCATGGTAATAACCGTCGTTGATTCAATAGCAGATAGGGCGGCATCATACGCCAATCCTGAAAGTCATAAACTACGGGCGACGCTTTTTTTTTGTGTTTCGTATAAAGTCGCGTCGGCGGAGTGGTGAGGGCTGTACGGCCCTGTACGCGAATGACGCCAGCATGTAAGCCGCACTGTACAAGCTCTGAAGAGTCTGGAATTCGTATAAGTGATATATACCGTTTTAAGATAATTATCCGTTATATATGACGTGGATTAAGGTGCCGAATTGGAACTTTTATAATGATAAATCGCGCATGACTAAGAGCCATCTTATATCTGTAGGTTGGGCAGTTATCGCTATCGACGGCTTGAGGGGCTTTCCGTATAGTGTCTGCACTTTTTTGAGTCACCGTAAATATCCTCTTCTACACAGGGTTTCATAATGATTATCAGCCTGATCGCCGCACTGGCGGCGGATCGCGTTATTGGCATGGAAAACGCCATGCCTTGGCATTTACCGGCTGACCTGGCTTGGTTTAAGCATAATACGCTGAACAAACCGGTCATCATGGGACGCAAAACGTTCGAGTCTATTGGTCGTCCTTTGCCTGGTCGCTTAAATATCGTGATCAGTTCACAACCGGGCACGCACGACGGCGTCACCTGGGTTACCTCCATTGATGCTGCTATTGCTGCGGCGGGCGATGTTGAGGAAGTGATGGTCATGGGTGGTGGTCACGTATACGACCAGTTCCTGGCGCGCGCTGACCGTTTATACCTGACGCACATTGATGCCGAAGTAGAAGGGGACACGCACTTCCCCGACTACGAGCCGGATGAGTGGGAAAGCACCTTCAGCGAATTCCACGACGCTGACGATCAGAACTCTCACGGCTTCTGCTTTGAAATTCTGGACAGAAACCGCGGCTAAGCCCCAACGCCGGCTAAATAAAAAAGGCACCTGAAAAGGTGCCTTTTTTGATCTGCCCAAGGGTACTCAGGACGCGGTAGGTGCCGCAACCTGCTCTTTGTCGCTGCGGCGATTAGAGCGTTGGGTGAAATATTGCTTATCTTCCCAACGAATCATGGTCAATACGCCACCCCAGCAGCAGCCGGTATCCAGCGCATAAACGCCTTCCGGCGCGCCTTTACCTTCCAGAGAAGCCCAGTGCCCAAAGGCGATACTGTATCCGGCCTGGCGGATCGGGCTTTCAATATCAAACCAAGGTTTAAGTGGGCGCGGCGCGTTCTCCGGCGTGTCCTTGCACATCATGTCCAACTGACCATTCGGGAAGCAGTAGCGCATGCGGGTAAGGGCATTGGTGCTAAAACGCAGGCGGGCTAAGCCGCTCAGTTCTGGCGACCAGTTGTTCGGCATATCGCCATACATGGCGTCGAGGAACAGTGGGTAGGTGTCGCTGCTCAGCACGGCTTCCACTTCACGGGCGCACATCTGCGCGGTTTCCAAGTCCCACTGCGGCGTGATGCCCGCATGAGCCATCACCAGCTTCAGCTCTTCATCAACCTGCAATACCGGTTGACGACGCAGCCAGTTGATCAGCTCATCGGCGTCTTCGGCTTCCAACAGCGGATTGAGACGATCTTTGGGTTTGTTAAAGCTGATCCCCGCATAGATCGCCAGCAAGTGCAGGTCATGATTTCCCAGCACCATGCGCACTGACTCACCCAAGGCGCTGACATAGCGCAGCACTTCGAGCGAGTTGGGACCGCGCGCCACGAGGTCGCCCGTCAGCCATAATCGGTCTTGTTCAGGATTGAAATTGACTTGCGCCAATAGCGCTTTGAGTTCATCGATACAGCCGTGAACATCACCAATAAGATATGTCGACATGAGAGTTAATTTATCAGCGTTGGGATTGCGAGGCGAAAAACAGGGATAGGGACACGGAATAATTCACCGTCCTCTGCGACCATTTCGTAATGCCCTTCCATGGTACCCAGTGGCGTTTCAAGCACGGCGCCACTGGTGTAATGGAATTCGTTACCAGGAAGAATAAGCGGTTGTTCACCGACCACACCTTCACCCTGAACTTCTATCTGCCGGGCATTACTGTCAGTAATCAACCAGTAACGGCGGAGTAACTGTACGTTGAAGCGGCCAAGATTACGGATGGTCACGGTGTAGGAGAAGACATAGCGCTCTTCTTCAGGTATCGACTGCGATTCAATGTAGACACTTTGCACCTGAACACATACGCGTGGTGAATCAAGCATAGCGTTACTCCTCGCTTCCTTTATGTTTCGAGGCGCAGTGCTTTGGCACTTGCGCCCCTTATCATATTGGCTCAGTACGATTATTGTTCTGGCTGCGGCTGGCCGTTTTTTGGCCGGGTAGATAAGCGATTAGCCAGTTTGCAGTACATCTCAACAGAAATATTCTCTGCGCGCATCTGTAAATCCAGACCCAGCTCTACCATCTCTTCAACGGTGAACAAATGGCCGAGGCTGTTACGCACGGTTTTGCGACGCTGGTTAAAGGCATCGGTGGTCAAACGACTCAGAATACGGATGTCGTCAACCGGATAAGGGATTTCAGCGTGCGGAATTAAACGCACCACTGCAGATTCCACTTTTGGCGCTGGCGTAAAGGATTCCGGCGGAACTTCCAGCACGGGAATAATATGGCAGTAGTACTGCGCCATCACGCTCAGGCGGCCGTAAGCTTTGCTGTTCGGCCCGGCAACCAGACGGTTAACCACTTCTTTTTGCAACATAAAGTGCATGTCGCGAATAGCATTCGTATAGAGGAACAGGTGGAACATCAGCGGCGTGGAGATGTTATACGGCAAGTTGCCGAACACGCGCAGCGGCTGGCCCAGCTCTTTCGACAGCTCGCCGAAGTCGACTTTCATGGCGTCAGACTGGATCACACGCAGCTTGCCGGCCATCTTCGGATTGGTCTCCAGACGGGCGGCCAAATCGCGGTCAAGCTCGACCACGGTCATACTATTAAGGCGCGAGGCAACCGGCTCTGTTAAAGCAGCCAGGCCGGGACCGATTTCGACAACGGCCTGATCGGGCAATGGATGGATAGCCGATACGATGCTGTCGATAACAAACTGATCGGTTAAAAAGTTTTGCCCGAAACGTTTACGAGCAAAGTGGCCTTGGTGTACACGATTATTCATTGTAGTTGTTTTACTTTTCTTTATAGAACAGCAGAATTGGTTGCCATGCGAATGGCGAGATTTATTGCAGTCTTGAAGCTGCCTGCATCGGCAGTGCCGGTGGCGGCCAGTTCAAGTGCGGTACCGTGATCAACGGAGGTCCGGATAAAGGGCAGGCCGAGTGTGATATTCACTGCGCGGCCGAATCCTTGGTATTTTAGCACCGGAAGGCCCTGATCGTGATACATCGATAACACCGCGTCGGCGTGTTGCAGATATTTCGGCTGGAACAGCGTATCTGCTGGCAGCGGACCAATCAGACTCATTCCCTTTTCGCGCAGTTCATTCAGCGCAGGAATGATGGTATCAATCTCTTCATGCCCCATGTGACCGCCTTCCCCCGCGTGCGGGTTGAGACCACAGACATAAATTTGCGGATCGACAATACCAAATTTGGTCTGCAAGTCATGATGCAAAATGGTGATCACTTCATGCAAGCTTTGACGAGTGATCGCTGCGGGGACGTCCATCAGCGGCAGATGCGTCGTCGCCAGAGCAACGCGCAGCTCTTCCGTCGCCAACATCATCACCACGCGATTGCATTGGCTGCGATCGGCGAAGAACTCGGTATGGCCGATAAACGGAATTCCGGCATCATTGATAATGCTTTTCTGCACCGGACCGGTCACTAAGCCGGCGAATTCGCCGTTGATAGCGCCGTCACAGGCGCGAGCCAGCGTTTCCACCACGTAACCTGCATTAGCTACGTTAAGCTGACCAGCGATCACTGGAACCGCGGTTTTCACCGGCAAAACGGTCAGCGTGCCCGCAGCCTGAGGCTGAGGCGCCGCGCCCGGCTGGTAATCACGTAACTCGATTTTCAATCCCAAAATCTGGGCGCGCTCAAGTAACAAAGCCGGATCGGCACAAACCACTAATTCAACAGGCCACGCCTGTTGAGCCAGAGCAAGTACCAGATCCGGCCCAACCCCGGCTGGCTCGCCGGGGGTGATGACCAAACTTTTTGTCGCTAAAGAATTATTGTCCATTACCGTCCAGAATCTTCACGTACGCATTGGCACGTTGTTCCTGCATCCAGGTCTGAGCTTCTTCAGAGAATTTACGGTTGAACAGCATGCGATACGCGCGCTCTTTCTGCGCTGCGTCGGTTTTATCCACCTGACGGGTATCGAGTAACTGAATCAAGTGCCAGCCGAATGAGGAGTGAACTGGTGCGCTGAGTTCGCCTTTTTTCAGGTTCATCAGGGCGTCACGGAACGCCGGATCGTACATATCAGGAGATGCCCAGCCTAAGTCGCCGCCCTGATTCGCTGAACCTGGGTCCTGAGAAAGCTGCTTCGCTTCATCAGCAAACTTGGCTTTACCGCTGCGAATATCCGCCGCGACCTGCTCAAGCTTCGCGCGAGCCTGATCGTCAGTCATGACCACCGACGGCTTCAGCAAGATGTGACGTGCGTGAACTTCGGTAACAGAAACGGTTTTGTTGTCGCCACGGATATCGTTAACTTTCAGGATATGGAAGCCGACGCCGGAACGGATTGGACCGATGATTTGGCCTTTCTGCGCGGTGCTCAGTGCCTGAGCAAACAGCGTTGGCAGCTCCTGCAATTTGCCCCAACCCATGTTGCCGCCTTTCAGCGCCTGGGAGTCAGCAGAGTAGGCGATCGCCATTTTGCCGAAGTCGCCACCGTTGTTCAGTTCAGCTACCAGTTTCTTGGCTAAAGCTTCAGCCGTATCGACCTGGTCCTGCGTTGGGTTTTCCGGCAGAGGGAGCAAAATGTGGCTCAGGTTGAACTCAGCGTCGCCGCCGTTTTGTGCGCCAACCTGTTTGGCCAGTGCATCAACTTCCTGTGGCAGAACGGTAACGCGACGACGAACTTCGCTGTTACGCACTTCGCTGATCATCATCTCTTTACGGATCTGGGCACGGTAAGTGCTGTAGTTCAGACCGTCGTAGGCCAGGCGGCTACGCAGTTGGTCAACCGTCAGTTTGTTCTGTGCGGCAATCCCCGCGATGGCTTTATCAACGTCTTCATCAGTTAGTTTGATGCCCATTTTATCGGCCATCTGTAACTGGATCTTGTCCATGATCAGGCGATCAAGGATTTGGTGGCGCAGCGTTGCGTCATCAGGTAATTGCTGATTTGCCTCTTTAGCCTGCTGTTTAACAGATTGCATCAGGCTGTTGACATCACTGTCCAGGACCACGCCGTTATCCACCACGGCGGCCACTTTATCAACCTCTTGAGGGGCTGCAAACGCGGTGCTGGCACAAAGCGTTACGCCGAGGAGAAGTGTTCTCCAGTTCTTCATACATTTTCCATTTGTTTAATCCGCAATTGCGGATGCAAGTTCACTGAGTTCAACATGTCGTCGGTCTTAGAATGCACGTTGATAAGGCAATATACCGCGGCCCAGCATTTCTGCGGTTCCGAGGGTATGACTATTACTCAGGCCACGAAGTTCAAGAGTGAGTGAAATCTTGTTGTCATACTTACTTTCTGCGTTGACGTTATCAAAGTTGGTGATTTTACGCTCGTAGCCAAAGCCAACCGCCCAACAGCAGGTATTGTATTGCAGACCGAGCAATTGATCAGCCGGTTGCTGTGCTTTGGTGTCGTAATAATAGGCACCCACGATGGCCCAACGATCGGCGATTGGCCAGCTGGCGATGCCGCCCACTTGCGAAATACCTTGCTGATAACCCGGGTTTTGCACGTTTGGCAGCGTAGCCTGAATATACTCTGGGCTGGCATAACGGTAGCTCAACTGAACCATTTTGTCCGAATCAGCACGGTATTCAAGCACCGCATCACCCAGCGCTAAGGCATCAAGGCGTGTGTCATACTGCGCACCGCCGCGAACACCCCAGAAGTCGTTGATTTTATAGTAAGTGTCACCCGCCCACACCAGGCTGCCAGTATCATCATTCTTGTCCAGAACGCTGTTCTGATCGCCAGTGCGCGGAGGGGTGAAGTAGTAAATCTGCCCCAATGACGCGTTAAAGCGTTCAACCAAACCATCATCGTAAATACGGGTGGTTAAACCACTCGCCACTTGGTTAGCTGAAGCAATGCGGTCAAGGCCACTGTAACTCTTATCGCGGAACAGGCCGGTGTAGTCGGACTGTAGCAGCGTGGAGTCATAGGTGTTGATCCCACTCTGGTCTCGGTAAGGAATATAAAGATACTGGGCGCGTGGTTCGAGGGTTTGGGTATAGCCCGCGTTCCAATCCATGGTGCGTTCAAACACCATCTTGCCGTCAGATTTAAACTCAGGCAGCGTGCGGTTTACCGAGCTTTGCAGCTTAGAGTTAGGGTTAGCAGCAAAGAACGAGTCAGGAATATCCTGCTGATAATGGGTCGTCATTAATTTGACTTCATTATCCAGGCTACCCAGCCTGTTACTCAGCGGCAGGCTTAATGTTGGCTCTAAGTGCAGTCGCGTGGCTTCCGGGTTATCCGGATTCACGCTGGTGAACTTGGCGGCCTGGCCGTAAACATGAAGGTCAAACGGACCGAGATCGTTTTTGTAGTAGTTGACGTCAAACTGCGGCATTGCGCGGTATGCGTTGGTGTTACCTGCGCCGTTAAAGATTTGGAACTGCTTACTGGCTAAGGTCGCGTCCCAGTTCTGATTGGCATAGCCGACGCTGAATTTCTGCGCCGCATAGCCGTCGGTGGTTGAGCCATACTTGGAGTCAAAGTCGGTGAAGTAGTACGGATCGCTGACCTTGGTATAGTCAACGTTGAAACGCCAGACTTGATCCACGACGCCTGAGTGCGCCCAGTAGTACATCCAGCGCTTGGTTTTATCGCTGGTACGCGCCTGACTCTTCACATAATCGTCGTCAATTTTTTTGTCATTGCCCAAATAATCGAACTCCATCATACCCGCGCCGAGGCCGGTCAGATAACGGAACTCGTTCTGCAATTGCAGTCCACGGTTGCTCATGTAGTTTGGGGTGATGGTGGCGTCGTAGTTAGGCGCGATATTCCAGTAATAAGGAATAGTAACGCCGAAGCCATTAGTGTTGCTGTAGTTGGCGTTCGGGATTAAGAAACCAGAACGGCGGCGGTCGCCGATAGGCAACTGCATATAGGGACTGTAGAACACCGGCACCGGGCCAATATGGAAGCGCGCATTCCAGATTTCAGCCACTTCTTCCTGACGATCTTCAATGATGGTCGAACCCACCACGCTCCAGCTATTATCGCCGGGCAGACAGGAAGTAAAGGTACCGTTATCCAAGATGGTGTAGCGGTTGCTGTCACGCTGCTTCATCTTATCTGCCGTACCGCGACCTTGGCGGCCTACCATCTGGTAGTCACCTTTTTCCAGATCGGTATCTTTGGTGGTTAGATTCGAGAAACCTTTAGGGCCGTTCAGTTTGATCTGCGGATCGCTATATCTCACGTCACCGGTTGCGGTCACGGTGCGAAGTGGCGTGGCTTCGCCAGGGGTTGTCACCTGGTTAAGCTGCACCTGATCGGCAGTAAGAGAGCTGTTACCCTGCTCGACATTAACGCTACCGCTAAACAGCGCGTTGTCGGGATAGTTGCCGGTGGCCTGATCCGCCTGAATATTAACAGGAAGCTTATTCGGATCACCGGTTACCAGAGGTTTATCATAAGTAGGCACGCCGAGCATACACTGCGCAGCGAGATCAGCTAAAGCGCCATGGCTGTACAGGGCCGTCCAAATAGTGGTGGCCAGCAGCGTGGGGAAGCGTGTTTTCAGACGTCTGTTTTTCATACGTAAAATGGTGTTCCGTCATCAGAGGCATCATGCCGGCAAACGGTCAGAGACTATATTACTCATCATCGTTGCGCTAGTGTTAAATCCAACCGGTAAACGTCGTCGCCGTTAGGCACAACGATAAATGCCAGTTATGATAAAGCAATTTTTCGACGACGCCATGGTGAATTGAGGAGTATATGCAGTATTGGGGAAAGCTGCTCGGGCTTGTGCTGGGTTTAATGTCCGGCGTGGGATTCTGGGGAATCGTTATAGGACTGTTGATTGGGCATATGTTCGACAAGGCGCGCTCGGCTAAAAGCCGCGGCTATTTTGCCGATCAACAGACAAGACAAACACTATTTTTCCGCACCACCTTTGAGGTGATGGGGCATTTAACGAAATCAAAGGGGCGTGTTACCGAGGCTGATATTCAGATTGCCAGCCTTTATATGGACAGAATGCAGCTGCACGGCGAGAACCGAAATGCGGCACAGCGCGCATTCCAGAGTGGTAAAGAGTCGAGTTATCCACTGCGTGAGAAGATGCGCGAACTGCGCAGCGTCTGTTTTGGGCGTTTCGACCTAATCCGGACTTTTCTGGAAATTCAGATCCAGGCCGCCTTTGCCGATGGCTCGCTGCATCCTAATGAACGGCAGGTGCTGTACGTCATCGCCGAAGAGTTAGGCATCTCCCGCCAGCAGTTCGACCAGTTCCTCAGCATGATGGAGGGCGGTCAGCAATTTGGCGGGCAGCAGGGGCATTACTCACAGGGCGGATTCCGGCGGGCTCCGCAAGGGCCGACGCTGGCCGATGCTTGTAAAGTGCTGGGTGTCAGTCCGTCAGACGATAGCGCCGTCATTAAGCGCGCCTATCGCAAGCTGATGAGCGAACATCATCCCGACAAGCTGGTGGCGAAAGGCCTGCCGCCGGAAATGATGGAGATGGCGAAAGAGAAGGCGCAGGCGATTCAGGCGGCTTATGACCTGATTAAACGCGAGAAAGGTTTTAAATAAGCATCCATGCAAAAGGCACCTAAAAAGGTGCCTTTTTTACTTCCCAGCTTTCTAATTATTAGAAGCTAATCTTAACCCCCGCAACCCCTTGCCAGTAATTCACACCTTCGTTATCCAATCTGCGCTGATACTGCACACCGGCATTCAGTGAGATGTTGGCGACAGGATTATTAATAATCCCCACATCGATCATCCCAGAGCTACCGGTTGAGCCGCTGATGAAGCTATTAGTGCGACTATTGAAGGTACTGCCGATATCCAGCGTTGCATCACTACTGAGATCCTTAATAAAGGTGGTATTAGCTATCAACGCCCATTTTCCGGTTTTTGAGGTATCCCAGTTGTAACGATAACGTAGCCCAGTGCGAATGGTAGGGCGATTTATGTCGTTATAATCCACCTTAGTGTTATCGACGTCAGTCACATCATCGATTTGCAGATGCTGGATACCCACGCCGACCAGAGGAGTGAGCTGATGATTACCAAGCTTAAATTTACGACCTACATCCAGCGTAGCGCCGATTGATTTTGCATGAATATCAGCTACGTCACCACCGCGTAGATCGGTAGAAACATTACCGTCGTACTTCGCAATATCAGCACTGAGGTCAACCGTGATGCCACTGTTGTGTTCATAAGAAGCCAAAGATGAGATACCCCAAGCTGTGTACTGGATTTTGCTATTTCCGTCAGCAGCCTGCGGTGTGACATCAAGCTGGGTGTTGGAGAGACCGAGATTAATGTCCAACGAGTGAGTATCATTTGCTAAGTGCAGGGCTTTTCCACCCAGCAGCCAACCACTCTGTTTCTGCGTATAGTCGTAGCCATAATTCATAAAGCCTAGCGAAGAATGATATTTGTCTTCTCCGTTAAGATACTGGAAGAAAATGTTCAGCTTAGTATCTTGAGTCGCCAGAACCTGATTGCGGAAGGTTTCATTCAGCCGCGAACTGTAGTTCAAAATGGCAGATGACAGTGAAAGATATGATGGGATCTGCGGCGTCACGGCTTTCCGAGAGGCTTTTGATGAATTTTGTTTTGCTAGCCTGCTGCCATCGTTGCCAGATTTTAGAGCTAGTTCCTCAATCAAACCGTTACTTGGTTCCGGCGCAGGCCTCTCATCCCAATAAGCCTCGTTCTGAGGGATCGCATTTTCTCCTTCGCTCAGCAGGGTGTTTTGCAGACGATAATCCCAATACTGGTTACCGAAACCTTCAACTTCACGTTGCTTTGCTGAACTCTTCCCAGGTGCAAACGCGTATAGACCATAGGCATAGGCTCCGCGTGCGACATAGCCTTGAGCCAGTTTAAAGCTGTTTTTCGATGCCTGGCCAGCTACCTGGATAAGCGACAAGCCTTCATCATTATCCGCATGACCCAGATTATGAAAGTCAGTCAGCAGCCCGTTTCCCGATAGCGAAATTCGCACTGAAATAGGCTCTTTGGTGATCACATCGCCTTTTATCAGCAGTTTGTCGGTTTGTGCAGACTGTCTATCTAAATGGGTACGTAGGCTGAGAAGCGTATTATTGCCTGTAGTGAGATTGCCGTTAATTCTCTGCACCGCAGGGTTGAAGTTATAACCATCACTCGTGGCCGTCCTGCTAGGTGCCCATCGCACATTGTCTTTAAAGATAAGGTCAGAGAATAAGGTGCCACTACCGTAGAGTTGGGTGTTATCTCCCATCGTCAAAGTAGAGTGCAGCGAACCATTGAGTACGAGCGAACCGCCGTTGATGTCCGTGGAGCCAGTAAAGGGACTAAAGCTGTTGAAATACAGGGTGCCTGGCCCGCCTTTCACCAGTTTCCCATCACCGCGGATTTCAGCATCAATAACTACATCATTCCCGCCGTCAGTACTGGTTGTGCTCTCAACTTTTTGGTCAACACTAATCAAACTACCTGATGTTAAATCCACTTCGCCTTTCAGGTGTGATTTGCTGTTAAGCACCATGCGGGCGCGTTCATTAAGTTTTACCTTCGCAGTTAATGACGCATGTTCACTCACCCGAAGCGTTGAAAAACTTGCCACATCGATGTTGTTAAAGCTGTAGGTTTCATCGATCCAGTCATTATCGACTACCACACCTCCGGCATGGGGTGTCGGTCTGCCACTCAGAATAAAGGTGCCTCGATTGACAGATAATTTATTTAGCTCTGCGCCGCCCGCAAGTTCCCAGCTATGGAGAGCTGACTCAGGTGAATAGTCGATATCTAGATTAAAGCGTGTTTCTTCACTACCGAGGTGACCGATAAACCTCTGATTATTCGAATTGTTAAAACGCAGAGTGCTGAGTTTGTTTGGATGACTGTTAAGGATTTTAGCGCCATTATCATTATGATTAATGGTTTTAAAGGCAAAGTCATGCCCGTTAACATCCAGTGTGCCGCCGCGATAACCGAAATTGATTCTGTTGCTTTCAATTTGATTCTGGCCTTCAATACGCACAGTCGGGCGGCCACTGACTAGCGTCACACTGGAAAAAGCCTGCTGCTGCCCCCGAGCATTTACCCGCTGGTTCAGAATAACCAAGCCATCGCCGACGTTTAACCCACCCTCGTTATTTCCAATACCATTAACGTGCAGGGTGCCTTTACCAATTTTATGCAGGTTATCGCCTAGTAGGCCATTGACTCGCCAATCGACCGTTTTTTCAGCGTCGATTTCAATCCCCCCGCCGACCCAGGTACTATTTTTTCCTGGAGCAGAGTCGACTTGGTAGTTGTTGGAGAACCTTAATTTTGCTGCGCCATGGTTGATAGAGTCTTCCAGAACGATCCGGCCTCCATCCCCTGCAAATCTCAGGTCTTTACTGGCATCAAGTTGAGCATTGCTAGCCAGATAGGGCAGGATCGCGTCGACGCCATGCCATTGCCAACTATTATTGCCTTGACTGATGCTTGCCTTAGTCCAGTGGATATCACCCATGCCAGCACTGTCAGTGACATCTGGATCTGTATTTTTGGCAAGTACACTGTTCATGAATGATTGCTGCATATAGAGTGTGTAACTTTCTAAGTTATAGGGGCCATTGCCACCTACCCAAGGCGACACACCGATTAACTTCCAGATTTTTTCTTTATTATCGTAGACATAGAGCGGGCTTCCGCTGTCCCCAGGCTGAATACCACTACTAAAAGGTTCGACCCGAGGATCGTTTGGACCATAGTTTTTCCAAGTTAAATGACCATTTTGGAAAGTCGGATTGGTTATGGTGCCGCCGGTTTTCCAGCTATAAGCTCCTGAAAGCCATTTTTTCTCTTTTGTCACCGGGTCGATTTGATATTGAGTACCCGTACCCGCTCGTGCGAAATATTGGTATCGCTCGCTGTCGTTTTTAACATCGTTAGGGTCGGCAATTGGCATCGGTGCAGTTTCGGTAACTACTTTATTAAGACGTGGAAGATGAAAATCCTTATTATTTGTTTTATATGCCGGGTCATCGTTGCGGTTAATTATCTGATACTCAGTATTGTACTTGGCCTTATTACCGAAATTAACACTTTGATATCCCCCATTATGCGCCACGCTGGCAATATAAGAAGGGTGCGTCAGTGATCTCTTCCCTTCTTTCAGTACCGTTGTAAAGTAGAGTTTTGGCCCTTCTTTTCCGTCCAAAAAGAGGTCATTCGTTATGAAAAAGACGCGTTATACCGAGGAACAAATTGCTTTTGCACTCAAACAGGCTGAAACCGGCACTCGTGTCGAGGAAGTCTGCAGAAAGATGGGGATTTCTGAGGCGACATTTTACAATTGGAAGAAGAAATTTGGCGGCATGGGCGTCACGGAATTACGCCGTCTTCGCCAGCTTGAGGAAGAGAATCAGCGCCTCAAACGTCTCGTCGCCGATCTGAGTCTGGACAAGGAGATGCTGCAGGATGTCATTCGAAAAAAGTTCTGAGGCCGCCGCAGAAGCGGGAAGCAGTTGAATATCTGCTGGCGGCCTACCGTATCGGTGTACGCAGAGGATGCCGTCTGATAATGCAGAGTCGCACGGTTTATCATTACTGTAGTCATCGTGACGACAGGGCTATTACCCAACGGATACGGGAAATTGCAGAAACGCGTATCCGTTATGGCTGCCAGCGCATTCATATTCTTTTGCGCCGTGAGGGCTGGCTGGTTAACCATAAGAAAACACACCGTATTTACTGCCTTGAGGGGCTCAACCTGCGTTCGAAACGCCCACGCCGGCATGTGACCGCCAGACACCGGAAAGGACGGCCTCAGGTGCTTGTTGCAGATCAGTGCTGGAGCATGGATTTCGTTGCTGATAACCTGTTCAACGGGCGTCGGATCAGGGCGCTAACTATAGTCGATAATTTTAGTCGGGAATGTCTGGCGATCGAAGTCGGTCAGGGGTTACGGGGCGAGAATGTTGTGGCTGTTCTGGAGCGGTTGAAGCTGTCGTGGGGGCGTGTTCCGCAAAGGCTGCAGACAGACAACGGCAGCGAGTTTATCTCTAAATCGATGGACCGTTGGGCCTATGAAAATCAGGTGACGATGGACTTCTCACGGCCCGGAAAGCCTACGGATAATGCCTTTATAGAGTCATTTAATGGCAGCCTGAGGGATGAATGTCTGAACGTACACTGGTTCCTTTCTTTGGAAGATGCTCAAGAGAAAATTGAATGCTGGCGGCAGGAATATAATCACTTTCGCCCACATTCTTCGTTAAATAATCTGACTCCGGCAGAATTTGCCCGAAGTCATCAAAAAGGTCCGGATCTCTAGTTTAGCCTGGTACGGATATTGGGAGGAGGTCATCAGTGTGGCTATCCCATTACTATCAATGGCGCTAAAATCGGGAATAGGGAAGTTTAGCTTTCCCGCCGGCGTGCCATCCTTATTTAAAACTTCAACGCCTTCCTTCCCTGGACTGTACTTGCCAAGATTTTCAGCAAAATCGCGGTAATCCTGTACCGAGACATCTTCTCGCATGACGGCCGCGTCAACATCAAAAAGAGCCAAGGCAATTAAGCTACTTAGTAACTTTGGTTTCCATGTCATATTCATATTTCCCTAAATACTTATAATTCCGGTCAATGTTTAATTTGAAACTATCTAATTAATATAGAGATAATCCAGATTCTATTGCCGGTTGCTTAGAGAGAATATATTGATTTACATCCCCAAACACGGGGTTGTTTATTATGGGAGTAGAATGATTAATTAGTTAAAT
Organism: Ewingella sp. CoE-038-23; assembly: GCF_040419245.1. Classification (NCBI taxonomy): domain Bacteria; kingdom Pseudomonadati; phylum Pseudomonadota; class Gammaproteobacteria; order Enterobacterales; family Yersiniaceae; genus Ewingella; species Ewingella docleensis. The sequence continues at coordinate 569,589 of NZ_JAZHOH010000001.1, forward strand.
ATAAAATACAGAATCACACATTACTTATTCTGTTTCTGAGTAATGTGTTCTTCATCTTATTAGAAATCCGGCTCGCAGTTGAAGACCAGCGGCGCATCGGTGATGGGATGGTAAAACGACAACTCCTGCGCGTGCAGCTGCAGGCGATTGACCACGGCCATTGCCTCGGGCGGCGCATAGAACTTATCGCCAAGGATCGGATGACCAATAGCCAGCAGGTGAACGCGCAACTGGTGCGAGCGGCCGGTGATCGGGCGTAGCTTAACGCGCGTGGTGCCGTCATCGTCCCAGGACATCACTTCATACTGGGTGAGGGCTTTTTTTCCGGTTTCGTGACACACCTTCTGTTTCGGGCGATTCGGGTAATCACAAATCAGCGGCAAATCGATAATGCCGTAATCCTCTTCCACCCGGCCCCAGACGCGGGCGATATAGACTTTTTTGGTCTCGCGCTCGCGGAACTGGCGTTTCAGCTCGCGCTCGGCTTCCTTGGTTAACGCCACCACAATCACGCCGCTGGTGGACATATCCAGGCGATGCACCGACTCGGCTTCGGGAAACTCTTGCTGAATGCGGGTCATCAGGCTGTCGTGATGCTCAGCCAGCTTGCCGGGAACGGACAGCAGGCCGCTTGGCTTATTGACCACCATGATGTGCTTATCCTGAAAAATCACCTGTAACCAAGGATCCTTCGGCGGGTGGTAATCCTCCAGCGGCTTGGTATTGGAAGGGATGTAGGATGTGGATTGATTTTCACTCATCGCGGTTTCAATTATCTACTGTCATGAAAAGGGAAGAGGCAGGGGGCACCTGCCTCTTGGCTGGCATTACTGATGGCTAACCACCACCAGTCGAATAGCATCCAGACGCCAGCTGGCATCGTTCAGGTTAGCCAGAACCTGTTGGCGGTTCGATTCTATCGCTTCCAGCTCGTCATCACGAATGTTTGGGTTAACCTCTTTCAGCGACTTCAGGCGCGCCAGCTCTTGGTTCAGCTGCACGTCGGCTTCGACCTTGGCGGCTTCAATCAGCGTGCGGGCTTCTTCGGCAATCTGCGGCTCGGCCTGTTGCAGCATGGCGTGGACATCAGCCTGTACCGCGTTGACCAGCTTGCTGGAGTTGTGACGGTTAATGGCATTTAACTGGCGGTTGAAGCTTTCGAATTCAACCTGAGCCGCCAGATTGGTGCCTTTACGGTCCATCAACATGCGAACCGGCGTCGGTGGCAAGAAGCGGGTTAATTGCAGGTGCTTCGGTGCCTGACACTCCACCACATACACCAGCTCGGCCAGCAGCGTGCCGACCGGCAGCGCCTTATTCTTCAGGATAGACACCGCGCAGCTGCCGGTATCGCCTGACAGGATAAGATCCAGACCATTGCGAATGATCGGATGTTCCCAACTGATGAACTGCGTGTCTTCGCGGGACAGCGCCTGCTCACGGTCGAAGGTCACGGTGCAGCCATCTTCCGGCAGGCCAGGGAAGTCCGGCACCAGCATGTGATCCGACGGCGTCAGCACGATCAGGTTATCGCTGCGGTCTTCCTGATTGATCCCCACGATGTCGAACAGGTTCAGCGCGAAGTTCACCAGATTGACGTCGTTATCCTGCTCGCCGATCTCTTTTGCCAGCTGCTGCGCCGGTTCGCCGCCGTTGGAGTGCATCTCCAGCAGGCGGTCGCGACCGTTTTCCAGCGCCAGCTTCAGCGCGTCGTGCTTACTGCGGCATTCAGCAATAAACTCGTTCAACCCTTCTTGCTCGTTTGGCGTCGCCAGGAAAGCAATCAGCTGCTCATAGGCGCTGTCGTAAATGGTGCGGCCGGTCGGGCAGGTGTGCTCGAAAGCGTCCAGACCTTCATGGAACCAACGCACTAGCACCGACTGCGCGGTCTGCTCGAGGTAAGGCACCATGATGTCGATGTTATTCTGCTGACCGATACGGTCCAGACGGCCAATACGCTGCTCCAGCAGGTCCGGGTTAAAGGGCAGATCGAACATCACCATTTTGCTGGCGAACTGGAAGTTACGCCCTTCGGAGCCGATTTCAGAACAGAGCAGCACCTGTGCGCCATCTTCCTGAGAAGCGAAGTAGGCCGCCGCGCGGTCACGCTCAATAATCGACAAACCTTCGTGGAACACGGCGGCGCGAATGGCTTCGCGCTCGCGCAGCACCTGCTCCAGTTGCAGCGCGGTGGCGGCTTTGGCGCAGATCACCAGCACTTTTTCGTCACGGTTGGCCGTCAGGTAGCCCAACAGCCACTCCACGCGCGGGTCGAAGTTCCACCAGGTGGCGTTGTCGCCTTCGAACTCCTGATAAATCTGCTCCGGGTAGAGCATGTCGTAAGCGCGCGCTTCTACCGTTTTCTTGGCGCCCATGATGCCGGACACCTTAATTGCGGTCTGGTACTGGGTTGGCAGAGGCAATTTCACCGCGTGCAGGTGGCGCTCGGGGAAGCCTTTCACGCCATTACGGGTGTTACGGAACAGCACGCGGCTGGTGCCGTGGCGGTCCATCAGCATCGCGACTAGCTTCTTGGCGGCGGCTTCATCACCGGCGTTGGCGGCGGCCAGCAGGGTGTCGACGTCGGCATTGCCCACGCGTTCGCCCAGCAGCGCCAGCGCTTCCGGCGTTAATTGTTCTTGGTTGAGCAGCAGGGTCACGGCGTCAGCCACCGGCTGATACTGCTGCTGCTCTTCGATGAATTCTTCGTAATCGTGGAAACGATCCGGGTCGAGCAGGCGCAGGCGGGCAAAGTGGCTCTGCTGGCCCAGCTGCTCTGGGGTTGCGGTCAGCAACAGCACGCTTGGGATCTGCTGAGAAAGCTGCTCGATCACCTGATATTCGCGGCTCGGCGCGTCTTCGCTCCACACCAAGTGGTGCGCTTCGTCGACCACCAGCATGTCCCACTCGGCTTCGGACAACTGCTCGAGACGAGACTTATTGCGGCGTACGAAGTCCAGCGAACAGATAACCAACTGCTCGGTTTCAAACGGGTTAGTGGCTTCATGGACCGACTCGGCGTAGCGGTCGTCATCAAACAGCGAGAAGCGCAGGTTGAAGCGGCGCAACATCTCGACCAGCCACTGGTGTTGCAGGGTTTCCGGCACCACGATCAGCACGCGTTCGGCGCGACCAGACAGCAATTGCTGGTGGATAATCATCCCGGCTTCGATAGTTTTACCCAGACCCACTTCGTCGGCTAACAGCACGCGCGGGGCGTGGCGCTGGCCCACTTCATAAGCAATGTGCAACTGGTGGGGGATCAGGCTGGCACGCATACCGCGTAGGCCACCGAACTCCAGACGGAACTGTTCGCGCTGGTATTTACGGGCGCGGAAACGCAGGGCGAAACGGTCCATGCGGTCGATTTGACCGGCGAACAGTCGGTCTTGAGGCTTGCTGAAGGTCAGCTTGCTGTCGAGCAGCACTTCGCGCATCGCGACGCCCGTCTCTTCGGTATCGGTACGCGTACCGATGTAGGTCAGCAGCCCTTTATTTTCAACCACTTCTTCCACCAATAGCTGCCATCCTTCATGGCTACTGATGGTATCCCCGGTGTTAAACATCACGCGGGTGATTGGGGAATCATTACGAGCATACAGTCGGTTTTCACCAGTGGCGGGGAAAAGCAGGGTTACCATGCGCGTATCAATCGCGACGACGGTCCCTAATCCTAATTCGCTTTCCGTGTCGCTTATCCAGCGTTGACCCAATGTAAACGGCATAATCTCTCTCTGTGTCTGTCTGTTATGAACGGCTTTACTGCGCCCTGATTTTTAGTAATAGCTTGCTTTCCTCGCCAGTGGCGCGGAATGGTTAATTTTATGGGGGTGGTTCAGATTCGGGAAAGGGCGCTATGGTAATAGAAGGCGGCCCTTACGTCACGATACATCTTTACTAAACAGACCCGCGCGCCTGATTTAAAACAAACCCATCTGGCCAGTGATCAGTGTAGCAAAGTCATCATGCAGGAAGGGCAGAATGCCGTCGGCCACCGGCTCTAGCTGGCGCTCAATGTAGTGGTCGTAATCAATCGGCGAATGCAGATTCTCCAGCGGCTCCGGCCCGGAAGTGGTCATGACATAGCTTATCCAGCCGCCGTTTTGATACTGCTGTGCGCGGCCTTGGGCCAAATTATACTCGTCGGCCAGCCTTGCAGCACGGACGTGCGGCGGCACATTGCGCTCGTAGTCGCTGAGTTTGCGGCGCAGGCGTTTGCGATAAACCAGCTGGCTGTCGAACTCGCCCGCCAGCGTGCTTGCCACGTAATCCCGCACATAGTCCTGATAGGGCTGATTATGGAAAATACGCTGATACAGCGCCTGCTGGAAATCTTGCGCCAGCGGCGTCCAGTCGGTGCGTACCGTTTCCAAACCTTTATAGATGATATGTTCGCCGTCCGGCCCTTGGGTTAATCCGGCATAGCGCTTTTTACTGCCCTGGTCGGAGCCGCGAATGGTCGGCATCAAGAAGCGTTTGAAGTGGGTTTCAAACTCCAGCTCCAGCGCGCTTTCCAGCCCATATTTCTGCTGCAGATGGGCCTTCCACCAGGCATTCACCTGCTCAACAAGGCGGCGGCCAATGGCTCCGGCCTCCTCTTCAGAATGAGCTTTATTCAGCCAGACAAAGGTGGAATCAGTGTCGCCATAAATCACCTGAAAGCCCTCGGCTTCAATCAGTTCGCGGGTTTGGCGCATGATGTCATGGCCGCGCAGAGTGATGGATGACGCCAGCCTTGGGTCGAAGAAGCGACAGCCGCTGGAACCCAGCACGCCATAAAAGGCGTTCATGATGATTTTCAGCGCCTGCGACAGCGGCTTGTTGTTTTGCTGCTTGGCGGTTTCCCGCCCTTGCCAGATTTGCCGGACGATTTCCGGCAGGCAGTGCTTCTCACGGGAGAAGTGCGCGCCGCGATAGCCCGGCACGGCGTGTTGCTCATCGGGCTGCTGCAAACCCGCGACCAGCCCGACGGGGTCAATCAGGAAGGTGCGGATTATCGACGGATAAAGGCTTTTGTAGTCGAGCACCAGCACGGAGTCATACAGGCCGGGGCGGGAGTCCATGACAAAGCCGCCGGGGCTCATTTCCCCTTCGCGTTCGCCCATGTTCGGCGCGACATAGCCGATGCGATGCATGCGCGGTAAATAAAGGTGGGTGAAAGCGGCCACCGAGCCGCCGTGGCGATCGACCGCCAGCCCGGTCACCGAGGCGCGCTCAAGCAGGAAGGGCATCAGCTCGGTTTTGGCAAAAATGCGCGTCACCAGCTCGCAGTCTTTCAGGTTGTAGTGGCCCAACGCGGGCTTATTTTCGCGAAAACGCTGTTCGATTTCGGCCAATCGCTGGTAAGGGCTGTCGCTGGCTTTACCTTCACCGAGCAAAGTTTGCGAGACGTTTTCCAAACTGAAAGAGGAGAAGTTCCAGAAAGCCGATTTCAGTGCTTCAATACCGTCAATGATTAAACGCCCGGCGGCCGCGGCGAAGAAATGCCCCTGTTTGAAGCCGTGCTCGCGCCACTCGAGGTCGCTACCGTCGCGGCCAAAACGCAGCGGGATGTGGTAGCGCTCGGCGTGTCTTTGCAACACGCGCAGGTCAAACTGCACCACATTCCAGCCGATAATGACGTCAGGGTCGTAGGCCGCCAGCCACTCATTGAGTTTTTCCAGCAGCTTCGGGCGGCTGTCGACATACTCCAGAATGAAGTCGCGCGGAGTGTCTGGGTCACCGTTCGGCGGCCCGAGCATGTAGACGTGGCGCTGGCCGCAGCCCTCAAGGCCGATACAGTAAAGCTCGCCGTTGCCGCTGGTTTCAATGTCCAGCGAGCAGAGCTTTAGCGGCGGGCGATAGGCTTCGGCGGGCTTTATGCGGGTTTCAACCAGCAGATTGTCGCCACTCTGCTGGCCGCTGAACCACACCGGCGCGGTGATGAAGCGCTCCATTAAATAGCGCTCGGGCGGGCGAATATCTGCTTCGAACAGGGTGACTCCCCCTTCTTTAAGCAGTTTTTCCAGCCGCATTAGCTGGCGATGCTGAGTGCAATACAGCCCAAGGACCGGGCGAGATTGGAAATCCTGCAAAGGCAGCTCGCGCAAGCTGTAGCCTTTCTCTCCGATCAGCAGCCGCTCGGCCTGCTTGCGTTGCTCGACGGGCAAAAAAGCCACTGATTCCTGCAAAGGTAAACGCACGCGCTGGGGGCCGCTGTCGGTCGCCAGCCACAGCTCCACCTCCGTACCGCGCGGGGTGTCACGCCAGTGTCGGGTTAACACAAACCCCTGACGTGGCGAGGTGAGCGTCGAAGCGTGCGAAGTGGGTGCGTTGATAAGCGCCTCATTAGGTCGAGTAAAAAAGCAGGGTAGAGCAATATAGTATGGTTATTTATACAGTTCTTGTCCATCGGCGCGGGTTTAAGGCGCATTTAGGCAAATATGCATACAATTCGCCGGTTGACTCACTTTCGCCCTGCGCTGACAATTCAGCCGCGTAATGTTTTATAAAGCTACACTTATGAATTACTGGACTGAAATGCATTTTGTGAATGTTTTTCATTTATAAAGTATTCAGTCATTTACCTGATATTGCAGGGATAGTCAGCCATTGATTTGGCCATGCAAGACGCACATAACACTGGGATTTTATGGAAGCCTATTTACAGCATCTCGTCGCGCAGTCGGTGGGAATTGCACTGATTATCGTTGCGGTGGTGGCGTTTTTTGAATCGCTGGCGCTGGTCGGGTTGATCCTTCCCGGCACCGTCATGATGGCCACTCTGGGCACCCTGATTGGCAGTGGACAGGTTGGCCTGTACGAAGCCTGGCTGGCCGCAGGGCTGGGCTGTTTCGTGGGCGACTGGGCCTCCTATTTCATCGGCCGTCGCTTCAAGGGGCCGCTGCATAACTGGAAGTTCCTGCAACGCTATCAGGCACTGCTCGACAAAACCGGCAGCGCGCTTGACCGTCACAGCTTCGCGACGGTCATTATTGGCCGCTTTATTGGGCCGACTCGCCCGCTGGTGCCGATGGTTGCCGGGATGCTCAGCCTGCCGCCGTATAAATTTGCTCCGCCGAATATTGTCGGCTGCATCACCTGGCCGCCGGTCTACTTCCTGCCGGGTATTTTGGCGGGGGTGGCGATTGATATCCCGGCCGGGCATAACAGCACGGTGTTCAAGTGGCTGCTGCTGGGCTCTGCCGCCTTATTGTGGCTGACGGCGTGGTTGCTGTGGCGCTGGTTCCGCTCGGATAAAAACAGCGGCGACGCCATGGCGCGCTGGCTGCCCTTGGCGCGAGTGCGCGTGCTCTCCGTGCTTGGCGTGATTGCCACGGCGGTCTGCTTTGTGATGCTGAGCAAGCAGCCTTTGATGCCGGTTTACGGGCATCTGCTGTGGAAAGTGATCACCCGCTAACTTCTCTTAGCGCAGCGGAATGCCCAGTATCTGGGCTTCTGCTGCACTGCCTTCCACCAGAGCCTGCGTCGGGCCGTCGTAGTAAATTCGGCCGTCGACAATCAGCAGCGTGCGTTGCGCCACGCGCACCGCGTCATCCAAATTATGCGACACCATCAGCAGCGTCAGATTGCGCTCCGAGCACACTTTATCCAGCAGGTTGAGCATCTCACTGCGCAGTGCCGGGTCGAGGGCAGAAAATGGCTCATCCAGCAGCAAAATAGGCTGGCTGCGTAACAGGCATCTCGCCAAAGCCACGCGCTGGCGCTGCCCGCCGGAAAGCTGCGAAGGCAGGCGATCCAGACAATCCTCAAGCCCCACCTGCCGGGCGATTTCCAACAATTCTTGCTGCTGCGCGGCGCTCAGTTTCAACCCCGGATGCAGCCCCAGCCCCATGTTCTGGCGCACGGTCAGATGGGAGAACAGGTTGTTCTCCTGAAACAGCATGGAGACCGGGCGCTTGGCCGGTGGCGTTTGGCTATGGTCTTGATCATTAAGCAGAATCTTCCCGCTGGTCGCCGCCAAAAAGCCCGCCGTCAGGCTGAGCAGGGTGCTTTTCCCCGCGCCACTTGGCCCCAGAATGGCGACGCGCTCTCCCGCCTCAATCTGTAAATCAAAGCGCATCGGCAGGTGTTCATACAGGTAAGTCAGTTTATTTAGCGTCAGCATGGCGGCCCGGTAAACGTTCAATCAGGGTGAACAGCAAGAAGCATAGCAGCAGCAATAGCAGCGCGGTCACCGCGCCGTCCTGACTGCGATAAGAGCCAATCTGCTGATAAAGGTAGAAAGGCAGCGTGCGGAAATTCTCATTGCCAAACAGCGCAATGACGCCGAAATCCCCGAGGGAAAGCACGCAAGAGAAGGCCAGCGCCTGGGTTAAAGGGCGTTTCAGCGCGCTGAATTCCACCCAGCGCAGTCGACGCCAGCCGCGCATATCCAGAGACAAACAGAGCAGGCTGTAGCGTTCGGCGACGTCACGCATCGGGTTATCCAGCACCTTCATGGCATAGGGCACCGCCATTAGCGCGTTGGTCATGATAACCAGCGACCATGGCGATTGCGGCAGACCGATGGTGTCGCTGAGCAGTAAGAAGAAGCCGGTCGCCAGCACGATGCCGGGCATCGCCAGAATCAGCATGCCGCTGATATCCAGCGCCTGCGCCCAGCCGCTGCGCTGGCGAAGTCTCAGCTCGCGGCTGCTCCACAGCAGCATCATGGTCAGGATCACGCAGAGCGATCCGCTGCCCGCCGCGATGCGCAGCGAGGTCCAAAGAGCCTGCCACAGCGCCGGTTGTTGAAGCACGCTGAGCACGGCGCGGTTGGCACCATCAACCACTACCGCCAGCAGCGGAGGGAGAATAAGCAGCAGCGCGAGGGCGATCAGCAGGGCGTCGCAGCTTCGGCGCAGCAGCGAGTCATTGGGGTCGTACCACTTCTGCGCGTGGGTATGGCCGACCGGCAGCGCGCGGCTGAGTTGCTGGCTTAGCATCACCAGCCCGAGGCAGCACACCAGTTGGATCAGCGCCAGACTGGCGGCGCGGGTTAGGTCATAGTCGTAACTCAGGGCCTGATAAATCGCCAGCTCGATGGTGGTGGCCTGCGGGCCGCCGCCCAAGGAGAGCACGGTGGCAAAGCTGGCGAAGCACAACATAAAGATTAGCGCAGCGGCGGGCAGGATCTGGCGGCGCAGCGCGGGCCATTCGACAAAACGGAACTGCTGCCATGCGTTCATGCCGAGCTGGGCGGCAAGCTGGCGCTGCTCGGTAGCGATGTTTTCCAGCGCCTGAAGCAGCAGGCGGGCGGCCAGCGGCAGGTTAAAGAAGATGTGAGCCAGCAAAATGCCTTTCAGCCCATAGGGCGAGAAGGTGTAATCCACGCCCAACCATTGGCAGAGCTGGGCCAGCCAGCCCTGGCGGCCATAGACGCTGAGAATGCCGAACACCGCAACCAACACCGGCAGCACTAAGGTCATGGCGCACAGGCGCAGCAGGATTTGGCGGCCGGGAAAGCGGCGGCGGAACAGGGCGCGCGCCAGCAGAATCGCGGGCAGCACGGAGAACAGCGCCGACAGCAGCGCCTGCCAGAAGGTGAAGCGAATGACATGCCACAGATAGGCGTCTTGCCACAGCGAGGGGCCAGCTAACTGTGGCGCATGACGCCACAGGGAACCCAGAGCCAGCACGGCCACCGCTAAAATACTCAGGGCGGCGACCATGCCCGGCCATAGCCAGTGGGGGATTAGCGGCTGACGGCGGTTTGCCATGCCTGAATCCATTGACTACGGTGATCAGCGACGTCTTGCGCGCTGTATTGCAGGGATTTGCTCGGTACGGTCAGCTGACCAAAGGCGGCAGGCAGCTCGGATTTGACCACCGGGTACATCCAGTTGCCGGTCGGGATGGCGTTCTGGAAGCCCGCGCTGGTGACGAATTTGATGAATTTCGTTGCCAGTTCCGGCTGTTTGCTGGCGGCCAACTGCCCGGCTACTTCAACCTGCATATAGTGGCCTTCGCTGAAGTTTGCGGCGGCGTAGTTGTCTTTCTTCTCTTCAATGATGTGATAAGCCGGAGAGGTGGTGTAGCTCAGCACCAGATCACTTTCCCCTTTCAGGAACAGCCCGTAAGCTTCGCTCCAGCCCTTGGTGACGGTGACGGTTTTCTTCGCCAGCTTCTGCCACTCTTGCGGCGCTTTGTCGCCATAGACTTTCTGCATCCACAGCAGCAGGCCGAGGCCCGGCGTGCTGGTGCGCGGGTCTTCGTAAATCACTTTCCAGTTCTGCGGGCTGTTGATCAGCTCATCGAGACTTTTCGGCGGGTTCTTCAGTTTGTTCTTGTCATAGACGAAGGCGAAGTAGCCGTAATCGTAAGGCACGAAGGTTGAGTTGTTCCAGCCACCCGGAATATCCAGCTTGGCGTCGATAGCCGGGGCTTTGGCGAACAGGCCGGTTTGCTCCGCGGCTTGCAGCAGGTTGTTATCCAGCCCGACTACCACGTCGGCCTGACTGTTTTTGCCTTCCATCCGTAAGCGATTGAGCAGCGAGACGCCATCTTCCAGCGCGACATATTTCAGTTCGCAGCCGCAGTCAGCTTCAAAGGCTTTTTTAATCGCCGGGCCGGGGCCCCAGTCAGCAGCGAAAGAGTCGTAGGTGTAAACAGTGAGGACAGGCTTGGCGGCGAAGGCCGGGGCGCTCAACAGCAGCAGGAAAGGCAGTAATTTCTTCAACTTTGCACTCCATAAAAGAAAAGGGGCAAAGGATTTTGAGTAAGCAGGTGCAGTCTCAAATCCCTCCGCCGGGGTTAACCGGATCAGGTTCGACGGGTATCAAATCTCAGCCTTTAAACTTGCTGCGCGGGTGTTGATCGGGTGTCGTGCAGTGCTCGCCTTGCTCACGTACTTGAGTACGCTGCGCTGGCTGTGCGCTGGACTTCACCCGCTGAACACTCGCTCGCGGCATTTAAATAGAGTTCATAAAACAATGAACTTCAGGCACCCCGTTGAGAACGATTGCCATTCTAGAGACTTCGCGCGGCTTGTGGAAGAAGCATTAACTGTCCGGCGGCGCGAACCAGGCGGATTTAAAGTCGAACCAGCCGAGGGTGTTCATGCGCACCCCGCGCATGCTGCGCTGTCCCTGTAGCACCAGCCAGTGATGGAACAGCGGATGCAGATGGTTATTCTCCACCAACTTTTGCGCCCACTCCGCCATGTTCAACTGTCCGGCGCGCCACTTTGCGCCGTCGGATTTCAGGTCGCAATCCATGCAGTAGTTGATTAACGGCAGCTCAAGCAGGGTAGCAAACAGCGAAAACTCAAGGGGCAGGGTGAAGTTGGCGCTGCCCAGCCAAACATCGCTTTTCGCTTCCCCTCTGTGCCAACTGGCGTAATCCACCACCTGAATGTTGAGCTTCACCCCGTGCGCCGCCAGCAGCGGCGTAATGGCCTTGCTGATTGCCTGATGCTCCGAGTGCTCGCTGTAGTAAGTCAGGGTTATCTCCCGCAGGTGGGCGGGCTTGGGATGCGGAAGGTGGGTCTGCAGGTGGTGCCAGCGCGGCAGCAGGCCAAAGGCGGGTGCCCAGTAGCGCTGGTAAATGGTCTCGGTGGCGTTGAGCAGGGCAATCGGGCTGAGTAACTCGCTGAGCCACAGGCGGCTGGCTTCGTCACTGCCGATAGGCGAACGCTGGTCATAAAGCAGAAAATAGCAGCCTTCCTCAAGGCGGCTTTCCGGCTCGCTGTCGCCAGATTCGTCGGCCTGCAGCTGGACGCCGGAATGCACCAAGTCCTCGGTGAGTTCCGGCAGAACCCAAATATTGACTTCATCAATCAGCGCGCGAAAACCGAAATACTCGTCAAAGGCGCGAATGCGTAGCTGGGTATTTTGGTTGAGCACCACGGCGTAGGGGCCGGTGCCGACAGGGTGACGGGCAAAGTCCGGCATTGACGCCCACTCTTGCGGCAAAATCATGGCGTGAACGTTGCCCAGCAGCCACGGCAGCCACTTGTCGGTCGAGGTGAGATGAATGTCGATGACGTTGAGCGTCGGCGACGTCACTGATGAGAAGTGCGCGAACAGCGGATGGGTGCTCAGCCGGGCAAAGCTGCTGATGATATCCGCCATGTTCAGCTCGCGGCCGTGGTGGAAGTGAATGGCCGGGCGCAGATAAAAACGCCAGTGCAGCGGGGAGATCTGCTGCCAGTGGTGAGCTAAATCGCCTTCCAGTTCCCCATTTTCCTCATTTATGCGCGTCAGGCCGCTGAAGATTTGCCGGGCGATATGGGTTTCTGAACGCCGCAGCATGGTGCCGGGCAGCAGATTGAGCAGCGGGCGATAGTAGAGCACGCGCAGGATATGTTTCCCCTGACGAAAGCTGCGGCCCAGCTGAGAAATCAGCATCTGGCGCACGGCCTTTTTGTCGCCGACTAGCTGCACCAGCTGATCGATTTTATCCTCTTCTAATAGCTCTTCTGCCCGCTGTTGCTGGAGCGCAAGGCCAGTATAGAGAAAGGTCAGCGTAGATCGTTTACCACGGCCGGCCTCGGCCTGCCAGTTGATCCAACCCTCTTCCTGCATGGTGGTGAGCAAGGATCGCATATGGCGGCGCGAGCAGTTCATCACCTCGGAAAGTGCCTGTAACGTGGTGTGCGTCTCTTCCCCGTGGCAGCTTTGCCAAAGCCGAATGAACTGTTGTTGTAAACGCGCTGAGGACATAAAAGAGGAACTCCAGGTGCTGTTTTCATCAATTTATCTTTCCTCATATTACTCCGATACTGTTTAGCAACAAAGCCGTAACGCACTTACCCAGGAGGTCAGCATGCAAGGTCTTCTAAATCGAGATTTTTTCCAGCGCTATTTCCGCGCGGTCGCTCCAAAAAGCGCGCCAGCCGAGTGGTTGAACTGGGTGCCGCAAGAGTATCGCGTTGCCACGCTGACTCAGCTAATGCAGTGGGATATCGACGAGATGAGCGACGAGCAGTACCGCAAACATACCTAAGTCTGGCCTGAACTTAAGCGGCTTCAGGCTGGCTAAAACGATTTCTGAGTAATGGTGTATTGTCACCAGCCAGTGAGGTAACTCACTGGTTTTTTTATTTTAAAACGCGGCTACACTGGGAGTTGTTTACCCGCCTTCGACCACCTTGGGATGGCTCATGCTTACGCGTCGTATCAATTCAATCTATGCCACTTTTCTAACCGTTTCCCTGCTGTGCGGCATTGCCGGGGCGTTACAGGCACCTACTCTAAGCCTGTTTTTGACCAACGAAGTGAAGGTCAGGCCGATGTGGGTTGGGCTGTTTTATACGGTGAATGCCATCGCGGGCATTGCCGTCAGCTTCCTGCTGGCCAATCGCTCGGATAAGAAGGGCGACCGCCGAAAGCTACTGCTACTTTGCTGCGTGATGGCGGTGGGCAACGCGCTGGTTTTTGCCTTTAGCCGCGACTATTTAGTGCTGATCACCGTCGGCGTGCTGCTGGCGGCGATAGCCAATACTTCGATGCCCCAGCTGTTTGCGCTGGCCCGCGAGCACGCGGATCGCTCCGCCAGCGAAGTGGTAATGTTTAGCTCGACCATGCGCGCCATGCTGTCGCTGGCCTGGGTGCTCGGCCCGCCGCTCTCCTTTATGTTGGCGCTGAATTACGGCTTCACGCTGATGTATCTCAGCGCGGCGGCGGTGTATGTCGCCAGCATCCTGATGATTTGGCTGTTTTTACCGTCGGTGCCGCGCGTGGAGCAGTCGGTGGATAATGCCGAGGTGGCGGTGAGCGCATGGCGCAATCGGGATGTCAGGCTGCTGTTTTTCGCGTCGTTACTGATGTGGACCTGCAATCTGATGTATGTGATTGATATGCCGTTGTATATCGCGCGCGATCTCGGGCTGCCAGAAGGCTTAGCCGGGCTGCTGATGGGTACGGCGGCGGGGATTGAGATCCCGGCGATGCTGATTGCGGGCGCTTTAGTGAAACGCTGGGGCAAGCGACGCCTAATGCTGGTTGCCGCCGTCAACGGCGTACTGTTCTATGCCGGGCTGGTGCTGTTTGAGTCGAAAACCGCGCTGCTCCTGCTGCAACTGTTCAATGCGATATTCATCGGCATTATTGCGGGCATCGGCATGCTCTATTTTCAAGACTTAATGCCCGGTCGGGCTGGGTCGGCGACCACGCTGTTTACCAATAGTATTTCGACCGGCGTGATTTTCGCCGGGCTGCTGCAAGGCACTATCGTGGAGAACTTCGGCCATTATCCGGTCTATTGGGCGATCACCCTGTTATCCCTACTGGCGTTTGGCCTGATGTGGAGAGTCAAAGACGTGTGAGCTGAGTCATCGGCAATAAAAAACCCGCGAAATTCGCGGGTTTTTTTATCAAACGGCTCAGCCATTACTTCATGAATGCGGGCTGTTTGTTCTCGTAAGTGGAGATATTTGCTTCGTGTTGCAAGGTCAGTCCAATGCTGTCTAAGCCATTGATCATGCAGTGACGGCGGAAACTGTCGATTTCAAACGCGTAGCTTTTGCCACCGGCGTTGACCACCTGCTTTTCCAGATCCACCTCGAACGTGATGCCTTCGTTAGCTTCAACCAGTTTGAACAACTCATCCACTTGCTCATCGCTCAGGGTGATTGGCAGCAGCTGGTTGTTGAACGAGTTACCGTAGAAAATATCGGCAAAGCTTGGGGCGATCACGGCGTGGAAGCCGTAATCAGTCAGCGCCCAAGGCGCGTGCTCACGGGATGAGCCGCAGCCGAAGTTTTCACGCGCCAGCAGGATGCTCGCCCCTTTGTAACGCGGCTTATTCAGCACGAAATCAGGGTTAGGCTGCTGCCCTGCGTCGTCCAAGAAACGCCAGTCGTTGAACAGGTGCTGGCCGAAACCGGTACGGGTCACTTTCTGCAAAAACTGCTTAGGAATGATGGCATCGGTATCGACGTTAGCCGCATCCAGCGGAACCACCAGACCAGTATGTTGGGTGAATTTAGTCATGATGGATTCCTTAGTTCAGTTCACGAATATCAGCGAAACGGCCAGTGACCGCGGCGGCAGCTGCCATTGCCGGGCTCACCAAATGAGTACGACCTCCGCGACCCTGACGACCCTCGAAGTTACGGTTGCTGGTGGAAGCACAACGCTCGCCCGGATTCAGACGGTCATTGTTCATCGCCAGGCACATTGAGCAGCCCGGCAAACGCCATTCGAAACCGGCTTCGATGAAGATCTTATCCAAACCTTCTTCTTCCGCCTGCGCTTTCACCGGGCCGGAGCCTGGCACCACGATAGCCTGCACGCCGCTGGCGACTTTGCGGCCTTTGGCAATGGCGGCGGCAGCGCGTAAATCTTCAATACGTGAGTTGGTGCAAGAGCCGATAAACACTTTGTCGATGGAGACGTCGGTCAACTTAATGCCCGGCTGCAGGTCCATATAAGCCAAGGCTTTTTCAGCGGACGCGCGTTCTACCGGGTCGCTGAAAGAGGATGGGTTAGGGATAACCTGATTCACCGCCATCACTTGACCTGGGTTGGTGCCCCAGGTGACCTGAGGGGCGATGTCCGCTGCGTTCAGGGTGATAGTCGAGTCGAAAGTGGCGTTTTCGTCGGTTTTCAGCGTCTTCCAGTAAGCCACGGCTTCATCCCAGTCTTGACCTTTTGGCGCGAACTGGCGGCCTTTCAGGTAAGCGAAAGTGGTTTCATCGGCGGCAACCAAGCCCGCTTTAGCCCCCATTTCGATAGCCATGTTGCACAGGGTCATACGACCTTCCATGCTCAAAGCTTCAATGGCTTTACCGCAGAACTCGACCACGTGACCCGTGCCGCCCGCGCTGCCGGTTTTACCAATGACGGCCAGCACGATGTCTTTGGCGGTGATGCCTGCCGGTGCGTCGCCAGTCACTTCAATTTTCATGGTTTTCGCACGGCCCTGCTTCAGGGTTTGCGTCGCCAACACGTGTTCAACTTCAGAAGTACCGATGCCGAAGGCCAATGAGCCGAAGGCGCCGTGGGTGGCGGTGTGGGAGTCGCCGCACACGATGGTCATGCCCGGCAACGTCATGCCTTGCTCTGGGCCGATGACGTGGACGATGCCCTGGAACGGGTGATTCAGGTCATACAGCTGTACGCCGAACTCAGCACAGTTCTTGATCAGTTCCTGCATCTGGATGCGGGCCATTTCGCCGCTGGCATTGATGTCTTTGGTCTGCGTCGAAACGTTGTGGTCCATGGTGGCGAAGGTTTTGCCCGGTTGACGCACCTGACGGCCCTTGGCACGCAGGCCGTCGAACGCCTGCGGGGAGGTCACTTCGTGCACCAAATGACGGTCGATATACAGCAATGGAGTTTCGTTTGGCGCTTCGTACACCACGTGCGCATCAAACAATTTCTGATATAAAGTCTTCGCCATGTTATGCCCCTTCTGCCACGAAGCGGGCAATGATGTCGCCCATTTCGTTAGTGCCAATTGCGTTACCACTGTTGGCCAAATCGCCTGTGCGATGGCCTGCCTCTAATGCTTTATTTACTGCTTGCTCGATAGCGTCCGCCGCGTCATCAGCGCCAAGGCTGTAGCGCAGCAGCAGGGCTGCGGAGAGGATTTGAGCAATCGGGTTAGCAATGTTTTTGCCTGCGATATCCGGCGCTGAACCGCCAGCCGGTTCGAACAAGCCGAAAGCCTGCTCGTTCATGCTCGCCGATGGCAACATGCCCATGGAGCCGGTGATCATCGCGCACTCGTCAGACAAAATGTCGCCGAACAGGTTGGAGCACAGCAACACGTCGAACTGTGACGGGTCTTTGATCAACTGCATGGTGGCGTTGTCGATGTACATGTGGCTCAGGCTGACGTCCGGGTAATCTTTGGCAATTTCGTTAACCACTTCGCGCCACATAATGGAGGTTTGCAGCACGTTAGCTTTATCAATTGACGTCACTTTACTGCGGCGTTTGCGTGCAGACTCAAAGGCGATACGCGCAATACGCTCGATTTCGAAACGATAATAAACTTCGGTATCGAAGGCTTTTTCGTGCATACCTTGGCCTTCGCGACCTTTAGGCTGACCGAAGTAGATGCCGCCAGTCAGTTCGCGCACGCACAGAATGTCGAAACCTTTTGCGGCGATGTCGGCACGCAGCGGGCAGAACTCTTCCAAACCTTGATACAGGCGGGCAGGGCGCAGGTTGCTGAACAGCTTGAAGTGCTTACGCAGCGGCAATAACGCGCCGCGCTCTGGCTGATCGTTTGGTGGCAGGTGTTCCCATTTCGGGCCACCCACTGAGCCGAACAAGATAGCGTCCGCTTGCTCACAACCGGCAACGGTGGCCGGTGGCAATGGGCTGCCGTGCTTGTCGATAGCTGCGCCGCCAACGTCGTATTCGCTGGTGCTGATTTTCAGGCCAAAGCGCTGACGTACCGCGTCCAACACTTTATACGCCTGCTGCATTACTTCCGGGCCAATGCCGTCGCCGGGTAAGACGGCAATATGATGGGTCTTGCTCATGTTCACACCGTTTCCTGATTGTTTTGTTTTTCGGTTTGCAGGCGCTGTTTTTCAATTTCTACCTGCTTGCTGCGCCAAATGCTGTTCAATACGTGGACCATCGCTTTCGCGGAGGATTCAACGATGTCGGTCGCCAGACCTACACCGTGGAAACGGCGTCCATTAAAGGAAACCACTACGTCCACTTGGCCTAATGCGTCGCGGCCATGGCCTTTGGCAGTCAGTTGATATTTGACCAGTTCGATCTGGTAGCCAGTAATACGGTTGATTGCCTGATAGACCGCGTCTACCGGGCCGTTACCTGTCGCGGCTTCGGTTTTGATCTCTTCGCCACAGGCTAAGTTCACAGAGGCGGCGGCGGTGATGCTGGAACCTGACTGCACGCTGAAGTTGTCCAGACGGTAGAACTCAGGCTCTTCTTGCTGTTTATTGATGAACACCAGCGCTTCTAAGTCGTAGTCAAAAACCTGGCCTTTTTTATCAGCCAGCTTCAAAAATGCGGAGTACAGATGATCCAAATTATAGTCGGCTTCTTGGTAGCCCATCTCTTCCATACGGTGTTTGACCGCGGCGCGCCCGGAGCGTGAAGTCAGGTTCAACTGAATCTGGTTCAGGCCGATGGACTCTGGAGTCATGATTTCGTAGTTTTCGCGGTTTTTCAGCACACCGTCCTGATGGATACCCGAGGAGTGAGCGAAGGCGTTAGAGCCGACAATCGCTTTGTTACCTGGGATTGGCATGTTGGTGATTTGGCTGACAATCTGGCTGGTGCGGTAAATTTCTTTGTGATTGATATTGGTATGGACATTCATGTACTCGGAGCGAGTACGGATTGCCATAATCACTTCTTCCAGCGCGGTGTTACCTGCGCGCTCACCAATCCCGTTTAAGGTACCTTCCACCTGACGCGCACCGGCCTGAATGGCCGCGATGGAGTTGCCGACGGCCATGCCCAAGTCATCGTGGCAGTGGACGGAGATAATGGCTTTATCAATGTTTGGCACGCGTTCATACAAATTAGTAATGATGCCGCCGAACTGGGTTGGGGTGGTGTAGCCCACGGTGTCAGGGATATTGATGGTGGTTGCACCGGCTTTGATAGCAGCTTCTACAACGCGGCACAGGTTATCCAACGGCGTACGGCCTGCATCTTCACAAGAGAATTCAACGTCATCGGTATAGTTACGTGCACGTTTTACTGAGTGCACGGCCATGTCCAATACTTGGTCGAAAGAGCGCTTTAATTTTGATTCAATGTGCAGGGTAGAGGTTGCCAAGAACACGTGGATACGGAAGGCTTCGGCGACGCGCAATGCTTCAGCGGCGGCATCGATATCCCCATCAACGCAGCGCGCCAGACCACAAACGCGGCTGTTTTTGATTTGGCGAGCAATGGTCTGCACAGATTCGAAGTCGCCCGGAGACGAAACTGGGAAGCCGACTTCCATTACGTCAACGCCCATTCTTTCCAGCGCAATCGCAATCTGCAACTTATCTTTGACGCTCAGGCTGGCTTGTAACGCCTGTTCACCGTCACGCAGCGTGGTATCGAAAATAATGACTTGTTCGCTCATGGTAGATTCCTTGTCTGTTTTACTTTCACGCCGTGGAGGTAAAAAAAAACCCGCGCATCGGCGCGGGTTTAGTGTCTGTGGAAGTTGAAATCAGTTCTGATTTTCGCCCACTGGCATACCGCGCAAGATTTCTGCGTTGAGTAGTAGGCCTAGTAGACGAGTAGTAGTGAACATGGGTTTCAGCTTCTCTTAAATTTCGTGTTGAATCGGAGGTTGTTTTAACCGTTGCCTAAATTGATACGTGAATGTGCGTGGCGTGTCAACCGTTGGAATAGCTTCACTATTTAATTAGCAATGGATGAGATTGACTCTCATTTGGTGAAAAATTCTGCTAAATACTTATTGGCCGAAGTAATCGATTTTGACACGCTGATTTTCAACCAAATGGCCAACATCCGGCTTTCTTAACTGATTAAGCGCGCGTTTTTAGGCTATTTTAATTGAAAATCATAGAGTTGGGTCTTGTTGCGAATTACTTAATTAATAATTCTATTTTCGTATATTGTGAGGATATCTATTTTGTAGTTTTATATCATTCGATTTAAATAATGAATGATAGAAATTAATTCATTTTTAATATCACTTGAGTCTTCATAAGGTATTGGCATTTTTATAATCATTCCCCTTATAAAGACGCCTGTTTTATTGTCATTGTTCTGGTTAATAAGCAAAGCTTAAAAACAAGTAATTATTGATTTTTTATTTTAAAAGACTTCGGGGGAATTATGGCTGTTAATTTAATCGACGAGCAACAAGATACCACCAATGCCGCAGGAAGTTTGCGTAACGCAGACCTTAATTTACTCACCGTATTTGATGCTGTGATGCAGTTACAGAATATTACCCGCGCCTCTGAGTTGCTGGGGATGTCACAGCCTGCGGTAAGTAACGCGGTGTCGCGTTTAAAGATTATGTTCAATGACGATCTCTTTGTTCGGTACGGAAGAGGTATTCAGCCGACGACGCGAGCGAAACAACTTTTTGGCCCTATTCGCCAGGCATTGCAAATTGTCATGAATGAGCTGCCGGGCGCGGGTTTTGACGTCAGAACCAGTAACCGCCAATTTAACGTCGCGCTCTGTAGCCCTCTGGATATCAGACTTACCGCGAATATTCTCAACAATCTTGAGGATGTCACCTCCTCCTTGGGGATCAAATTCCAGACGATAGTCCCAGATAATATTGAGCATCAGCTGCGTTATCAAAATATCGAATTTGTTATTAGCTATCGCCGCTTTGAGGGCAGCGATTTTTGTAATCAGGAATTATTCACTGATGAGCTGGTTTTAGTTTGCGCGCAGAACCACCCGCGAATTAGCCCGCACATGCCTGACGAAAGATATCTCCGAGAACAACATGCGGTGGTTATGTTAGATCGCCACTCATTCTATTTACCTTATTATGACTCTTCTGAAATACAGTCTTTAATTGCGTTTCAGGGAACTGACCTTAATAGCGTGATGAATATTGTTGCCCGCACCCAAATGGTTGCCTTGGTACCAAGTTGGTTAGCTCATGCAAATGCGGGAATTTTAAATCTCAATATTATCCCTGTGCCATGGTTGAAAAATAAACTGCCTTGCTATTTGTCCTGGCACGAATCATCCAGTAAAGACAAAGGGAATATGTGGCTAAAAACTCTTCTAGAAGAGAGCGCCGCCCTATAGCCCCTAAGCCAGTGCGGGTTCAGGGAGGAAACCGACTCACCCTGTTTTATTTCAAAAAACGCGGGTTCCTCCCCCTTCAAAATAGATGCAATCACTGGTTTTGTTTCTCAACATAGTTTTTTACTCTGCATGGAAAGTGGCAGTTGCTGGCGACTTTTCCCCTGCGGAATTGGTAACATTTTCTTTCACCGCTTTTGGTCATTTCTCATTTCCCTGCCATTCTTGAATAATAATTTGTTTGTCTGCTGACCATCCCTCGGTAGACTGCGCGAATTGTTAATAACGGTAAGCAATTTTCATGCCACCACTGGTGGCCACTGCCGCTTACTGTCTCTTCATCTTTCAGGTTTGCGGGTTATGACGACAACTCTTACTGACTTCCATTTGGTTTCACGCTTTCAATACCAACTTTCATCGCAGCCTGACAACATTGCTTTTCGGGAATGGTCGCCGGAAAAAGAGCACTCCCTCACCTGGCGTGAAGCCGGTGAGAAGATAGACCGGCTTTCCGGCATCTTATTGCGTTTGGGCGTCGAGGTGCAGGAGAGGGTGGCGCTTTGCGGCAGTAACGCCATGGCGTGGACGCTGGCTGATTTGGCGCTGTTGCAAATTCGGGCTATCACCGTTCCTCTTTACGCTACCAACACCCCGGCGCAGTCGGCCTATGTGGTTAATGATGCCGGCATTCGCATTTTGTTTGTGCTCGAGCAAAGTCAGTTCGACGCCGCGCTGGCTTTACAGGCGCTTTGCCCGCAGCTGGAGCATATTCTGGTGCTGGATGAGTCAGTGAATCTGCGCGACGCGCCCATTGCTCGCCACGTTAGCTGGCTTGAAACGCCCGACCCGAGTTCGCGCGCAAGCCTTGAACAGCGCCTAGAGCAGCGCAGCCTTGAAGATCTATTTACCCTGATTTATACCTCGGGCACCACCGGCGAGCCAAAAGGGGTGATGCTCGACTACCTCAGCATCGCCACCCAGCTGCAACAGCATGACCACCGCCTCAGCCTTACTCGGGACGATATCTCGCTCTGTTTCCTGCCGCTGGCCCACGTTTTCGAACGCGCGTGGAGCTTCTTTGTGATGCACAGCGGCGCGCAGAATGTTTATCTGCGCCAGACGGATTTAGTCCGCGAGGCGCTGTCTGCTGTCAAACCTACCGTGATGTGCGCCGTTCCGCGCTTCTACGAAAAGGTTTTTAGCGCCATTAATCAGAGCGTGTCGCACTCCGGGCTGGTGAAGAAAAAGCTGTTTCACTGGGCGATGGCCCAAGGGCGAGAGAAGTTTTTGGCTGCCAGAAAGCACGAATCGCAGTCATGGTGGCAAAAAAGCCAGTTCGCGCTGGCGGACAAACTGGTGCTGAGCAAGCTACGCGGCCTGCTCGGCGGCAATGTGCGTTTCCTGCCCGCCGCCGGAGCAAGCTTAGATGACAATGTGATCCTGTTTTTCGAGTCCATTGGTCTGAAGATCAAATATGGCTACGGCCTGACCGAGACCTGCGCCACGGTCAGTTGCTGGGAGGAGAACGATTTCCAGTTTGGCTCAGTAGGCACGGCGCTGCCCAAGGTGGAAATTCGCATTGGCGAAGAGAATGAGATTCAGGTTCGCGGGCCGACTCTGCTGCGCGGCTACTTTAATAAGCCGGGAGAGACGGCGGCGAGCTTTACAGCCGACGGCTGGTTTAAAACCGGCGACGCGGGGAAAATGGATGAGCAGGGCAACCTGTTTGTTACAGAACGCCTAAAAGATCTGATGAAAACCTCGGGCGGCAAATACATTGCTCCACAGCGCATTGAGGGAACTTTGGTGCAGGACCGTTATATTGAGCAGGCGGCGGTGATTGCCGATGCCAAGCATTTTGTCTCGGCGCTGATTGTTCCCGACTTCAACGCGCTGAGTGAATATGCTCAGGCGCACCACATTGATTACTTCAACCGCGAAGGGCTGCTGAAAAATGAGCAGATCCTGTCGCTCTTCACTTATCGCGTTCGACAGATCCAGCACGAGTTGGCAAGTTATGAGCAGGTGAAGAAGTTTGCGCTGCTGACCACGCCCTTCACCATGGAGGCGGGTGAGCTGACCCCTACGCTGAAAATTCGCCGCAAGATTATCGCCGAGCGCTATAAAAAAGAGATTGATGCCTTCTATTGTGACTAGGGTCACACTTCTGGCCCGCGGCAGACTTTGCGGCGGGCCGTCTGTTTTTTGATTCTGTTCAAATCCGCCTTTTTTATGCCTATTCCCATCTAGTGGAACAAGAATGTTGTCATAATTTAATGCTGTAATTTATTCCCCCTTCCTGATATTCCTGAGTAGTAGTCTGCTTTGTGTAGTGTTTTGTCTCGCTCTAGATAAGGCCTGCAGCGCGACACAAAATAGTGGCCACGGCAGCGGTATTTTGCCGTTTGCTTGACCGAAATTCAGACGCTAAGGTATTGAGTTACATTTACGTCATAAGATAAGAACAGCAGGGCTAAGCCCTCTTACCCGGACGATGGAAATGAATTCCATTTTCCTTTGAGTTGTTTATTCACCGGGCAGCTCTCTTATAAAAAGACTCTTATTAAAATAAGTCATCCTATAGAAACAAAAAGCCTGGAGGCAAAACCATGGAGATGTTGTCAGGAGCCGAGATGGTCGTCCGATCGTTGATCGACCAGGGCGTTAAACACGTATTCGGTTATCCCGGCGGAGCGGTGTTGGATATCTATGATGCCCTGCACACGGTCGGCGGGATTGATCATGTGCTAGTTAGACACGAGCAGGGCGCTGTTCATATGGCTGACGGTTATGCACGCGCAACGGGCGACGTTGGCGTGGTGCTAGTGACCTCCGGCCCGGGCGCGACCAATGCCATTACCGGCATTGCGACGGCCTATATGGATTCCATTCCGCTGGTGGTGTTATCAGGCCAGGTTCACAGTTCGCTGATTGGCTATGACGCTTTTCAGGAATGCGACATGGTGGGGATCTCCCGCCCGATAGTGAAACATAGCTTCCTGGTGAAGCACGCGGAAGATATTCCGACGGTATTGAAGAAGGCGTTTTACCTCGCTTCTACTGGCCGTCCCGGTCCGGTTGTGGTTGATTTACCTAAAGATGTGGTCAATCCGCAGGTAAAACTGCCCTATTCCTACCCTGAGCAAATCACCATGCGCTCCTATAACCCGACGGTGCAAGGCCACCGTGGGCAGATTAAACGCGCGCTGCAAACCCTGTTGGCGGCGAAGAAGCCGGTGCTGTATGTCGGTGGCGGTGCGATTAACTCTGCATGTAGCGCCGAGCTGTTACAGCTGGCCGAAAAGCTTAATCTGCCGGTGACCAGCTCGCTGATGGGCCTTGGCGCTTTCCCAGGCACTCACCGTCAAAGCGTGGGTATGCTGGGGATGCACGGCACCTACGAAGCCAATATGACTATGCACAATGCCGACCTTATCTTCGGCGTGGGCGTGCGTTTTGATGACCGCACCACCAACAATCTGGCCAAGTACTGCCCGAACGCCACCATCATGCATATCGATATCGACCCGACCTCTATCTCGAAGACGGTGAGCGCGGATATCCCTATCGTGGGTGATGCCAAGCAGACGTTGGAGCAGATGCTGGAATTGCTGGCGCAAAGCGATGAGAAACAAGAGTACGACGCGCTGCGCGACTGGTGGCAGAGCATCGAGCAGTGGCGCGCGAAAGATTGCCTCGGCTACGATAAAAACAGCGGCACGATTAAGCCTCAGGCGGTTATCGAAACTCTGCATCGTTTGACCAAGGGCGATGCCTACGTGACGTCAGACGTCGGCCAGCATCAGATGTTTGCCGCGCTCTATTATCAGTTTGATAAGCCGCGCCGCTGGATTAACTCCGGTGGTCTGGGGACCATGGGCTTCGGCCTGCCTGCGGCCTTGGGCGTGAAGCTCGGCCTGCCGGAAGAAACCGTTATCTGTGTGACCGGCGACGGCAGTATCCAAATGAACATTCAGGAGCTGTCTACCGCGCTGCAATACGACCTGCCAGTGATTGTGGTTAACCTGAACAACGGTTATCTCGGCATGGTTAAACAGTGGCAAGACATGATCTACTCCGGCCGCCATTCGCAGTCGTACATGCAGTCTCTGCCTGACTTCGTCAAACTCGCAGAGGCCTATGGCCACGTGGGTATTGCGATTCGCTCCGCCGATGAGCTGGAGAGCAAATTGCAGCAGGCATTGGATCAGAAAAACCGTCTGGTATTCGTGGATATCAGCGTGGATGAAACAGAACACGTTTACCCGATGCACATCCGTGGCGGTGCGATGGACGAAATGTGGTTAAGCAAAACGGAGAGGACCTAATCATGCGCCGGATTTTATCAGTATTGCTCGAAAACGAATCAGGCGCTTTGTCACGCGTCGTCGGCCTGTTCTCCCAACGCGGCTACAACATTGAAAGTCTGACCGTAGCGCCGACCGACGATCCAACGCTGTCGCGCATGACCATCCAAACCGTGGGCGACGCCAAGGTGCTGGAGCAGATTGAAAAGCAGCTGCATAAGCTGGTGGACGTTCTGCGCGTCAACGAGCTGGTGCAGGGCGCGCACGTTGAGCGCGAAATCATGCTGGTTAAGCTGCAAGCCTCGGGCTACGGGCGTGAAGAGGTGAAACGTTCCACTGAGATTTTCCGTGGTCAGATTGTTGACGTCACGGCGACCCTCTATACCGTGCAATTGGCCGGAACCAGCGACAAGCTAGACGCCTTCCTGGCAACGGTGCGTGAAGTGGCGGAAATCGTTGAAGTCGCGCGTTCTGGCGTGGTTGGCGTCTCTCGCGGTGACAAAGTCATGCGTTAATCCTTGATATCATGGGGGCTGTTCTGGCCCGATGAATCATGTGCTGCTCAGAAGCTCAACTCCGGTTGGGCTTTTATTTTGTCTTTCGTCTCACGGCGAAGGTCCTGCCTTCTGTAATCCTTCAGGTGAAGCGATTCGGTAAAACACCTTGCTCAACAGGGTCTTCTGCGGTTAGATAAAGACAAGTTTATTTAATCATTTCGTCATTCACGTCGCTTTTCGCACGGCGGCTGAATTGCCAACGGACAGCAGTCATTGCCTCGCCAGTCGTTAAAATCGGCCATTTCAAGGCGTGCTGCACTTCACTTAATGAGTTATGTAAGGGGTTTTCTCGGTGAAACTGGATGAAATCGCGCGGTTAGCGGGCGTTTCGCGTACCACTGCCAGTTATGTTATTAACGGCAAAGCGAAACAGTATCGTGTCAGCGATAAGACAGTTGAAAAAGTCATGGCTGTCGTGAAGGAACATAACTACCACCCTAACGCCGTCGCCGCCGGGCTACGCGCGGGCCGAACCCGTTCCATTGGTTTGGTGATCCCCGATCTGGAAAATACCAGCTACACCAAAATTGCTAACTACCTCGAGCGTCAGGCGCGCCAGCGTGGCTATCAGTTGCTGATCGCCTGTTCCGAAGACCAGCCAGACAACGAAATGCGCTGCGTGGAGCATCTGTTGCAGCGTCAGGTCGATGCCATCATTATTTCCACCTCCTTGCCGCCGGAGCACCCGTTCTATCAGCGCTGGGCCAATGATGACTTCCCCATTATTGCCCTCGACCGCGCCCTCGACCCTGAACATTTCATCAGCGTGGTGGGGGCCGATCAGGAAGACGCCTTTACGCTGGCGCAGGAGCTTCGCGCGTTTCCGGCTGAATCGGTTCTCTATCTCGGCGCGCTGCCAGAGCTTTCCGTCAGCTTCCTGCGCGAGCAAGGTTTCCGTCAGGCCTGGGCCGATGATGCTCGTGAGCCGCAGTACCTCTATGCCAATGCTTATGACCGTGAATCAGCAGCGCTGGCGTTTGCCGAGTGGCTGAAAACCCATCCTATGCCGCAGGCGCTGTTCACCACCTCGTTCCAGCTGTTGCAGGGCGTAATGGATGTCACCCTGAAGCGGGAAGGGCGTTTGCCGATGGATTTAGCCATCGCCACCTTTGGTGATAATGAGCTGCTCGACTTCTTAGATTGCCCGGTACTGGCCGTGGCGCAGCGCCACCGCGACGTGGCCGAGCGTGTACTAGAGCTGGTGCTGGCCTGTCTCGATGAGCCAAAAAAACCGAAAGCCGGTTTGACTCGAATTCGCCGCAACCTGTTCCGCCGTGGGCGTTTGAGCAGAAAATAATCTTCAACGCGGGTTTGGATTCGCTAAACCCGCGACTTACTTATCTTTGTCATTCTCCTCGCAAAAATATGCCGCAAAACTAGCCCATAACGTTTAAATGGGTATTTTGGGACATTTCCTACGCATTGAATTATTAGGAAATGTTTTGCTGCCTTTTCTGGCTGATATAAACCGCTAAATCAATTTTTAAATACGTTAATACTGGCGCTAAAAGTGCTGTAGAATTCCCGCCTCAATTTTTATCGGCCGATTTTCTGTTTAATTTGTAAAGGCCCTAAAAAGGGACAAAAGCTTGCAGCATGCGGGCTGGCAACAAGAGTAATCGTGTTTTAGCAGTAATCATCTTAAAACGAATCAAGATTCTGTTTTTGATGATGGAGAGGTTAAGAACTGAGAGATCGTTAGCAGAAGAATATAAATAGTTAAATAATGTTCAATTTGATTTTTTTTTAATCATAATTATTTTCACTACGAAATTTCCTCAACTAATCATGACGTTATTTTCTATTCCGCTACTAAAAATCCTTACTCCCTTGCGATAAGGCTCCTCGACGCCCGCGAAATAATGCCAAACCGCCTCTGCTCTGGCTTGACAAGGTTTTAATACCATCCGTAAACTCTTTTATGTGGGAATTTGTGGAGGAAAGTGGTGAAAAGGGTCATAGAGGGGTAGATCGGTCATGTTTCGTGGCGCGACGATGGTTAACCTCGACAGCAAAGGGCGACTTGCCGTACCCACCCGATATCGGGATTTGCTGAGCGAAGAATCGCAAGGTCAAATGGTTTGCACCATAGACCTCCATCACCCATGCCTCCTCCTTTACACCCTGCCCGAATG
Organism: Ewingella sp. CoE-038-23; assembly: GCF_040419245.1. Taxonomy (NCBI): domain Bacteria; kingdom Pseudomonadati; phylum Pseudomonadota; class Gammaproteobacteria; order Enterobacterales; family Yersiniaceae; genus Ewingella; species Ewingella docleensis. The sequence goes on from NZ_JAZHOH010000001.1 coordinate 597,245, forward strand.
GGAAGTTATCGAACAAAAATTGTCCCGTCTGTCGAGTATGAACCCCGTTGAGCGCCGTATTCAGCGCCTGCTGTTGGGCCATGCAAGTGAATGTCAGATGGATAACGCTGGGCGACTGTTGATTGCAACTACATTGCGCCAACACGCCGGGCTTGCCAAAGAAGTGATGCTGGTTGGGCAGTTCAACAAGTTTGAACTGTGGGATGAACAGACCTGGTATCAACAAGTTAAGGAAGACATTGACGCTGAACAGTCGTCTCAGGAACCACTTTCTGACCGATTACAGGACTTGTCACTATAAGCATGGTTGAAAATTTTAAGCACACATCCGTTTTGCTGGATGAGGCCGTAAACGGCCTGAACATTCGTGAAAACGGAATTTACATTGATGGAACTTTTGGCCGTGGTGGCCATTCGCGTCTGATTCTGTCCCAACTTGGGCCGGACGGGCGCCTGCTCGCTATCGATAGAGACCCTCAGGCGATTAAAGCCGCCGAATCCATTCAAGACCCGCGTTTCTCAATTATTCATGGCCCGTTTTCCGACTTAGCGACTTACGTCAAAGACCTTGGTCTTGAAGGCAAGATCGACGGCGTGCTGTTGGATTTAGGCGTTTCCTCTCCGCAGTTGGACGACGCCGAGCGCGGTTTTTCCTTCATGCGTGACGGGCCGCTGGACATGCGTATGGACCCAACGCGTGGCTATTCCGCCGCAGAATGGCTGATGAAGGCCGAAGAAGAAGACATTACCTGGGTGCTGAAAACCTTTGGTGAAGAGCGTTTTGCTAAGCGTATTGCCCGTGCCATCGTTGAGCGCAACCGCGAGCAGCCGATGACGCGCACCAAAGAGCTGGCGGATTTGATCGCTAACGCTTCGCCATTCCGCGAGAAGCACAAGCATCCGGCAACCCGTAGCTTCCAGGCAATCCGTATTTACATCAACAGTGAGTTGGAAGAGATCGAACGCGCACTCGACGGCGCGCTGGAGATCCTGGCAACCGACGGTCGTTTATCGGTGATCAGTTTCCACTCGCTAGAAGATCGCATCGTCAAACGCTTTATTCGCCAGCACAGCCGTGGTGCGCAGGTTCCAGCGGGCATCCCGATGACCGAAGCGCAAATCTCCGAGCTGGGCGGCCGTTCGTTGAAGTCCATCGGCAAGATGATGCCATCGGACGCTGAAGTGTCAGAAAACCCACGTGCCCGTAGCTCCGTGCTGCGTTTTGCCGCGAGAACGGCCTCGTGATTGGTAATGAGCGTCATGGTCTGGTTGGCGTTATTGCGGGTGACATTCTACGCAATGGCAAGCTTCCGCTGCTTTTGCTCATTGCCGTGTTGGTCAGCGCCATATTTGTGGTCACTACCTCTCACAAAACGCGCTTATTGACGGCACAGAGAGAGCAGCTGGTGTTGGAACGAGATGCGCTGGACATTGAGTGGCGCAACCTGATTTTGGAAGAAAATGCCCTCGGCGATCATAGCCGGGTGGAACGCATCGCAACGGAGAAATTGCAGATGCAGCACGTTGATCCATCACAAGAAAACATTGTGGTTCAACCTTAAAACGCTTATGGAGAAGACTCGTAAAAGATGAAAGCAGCGCGCAAAACGAAGTTAAAACGTCCTGAAGATCAAGCCAGCTTTATCAGCTGGCGTTTTGCGTTGCTGTGCGGATGTATTCTTCTGGCCTTAGTGGGCCTGATGCTGCGAGTGGCTTTCTTGCAGGTCATCAGCCCCGACAAGCTGGTTAAAGAGGGCGATCTGCGCTCTTTACGCGTGCAAACCATCGAAACTTCCCGTGGCATGATCACCGACCGCGCCGGACGCCCTCTGGCGGTCAGCGTGCCGGTCAATGCTATCTGGGCCGATCCTAAAGAGATTAACGATCACGGCGGGATCACCGTCGATACGCGCTGGAAAGCGCTGGCCGACGCCCTGAATATCCCCCTCGATCAACTCTCTACCCGAATCAACGCCAACCCTAAAGGCCGCTTTGTCTATCTGGCGCGCCAGGTGAATCCCTCGATTGGCGAGTATATCCACAAGTTAAAACTGCCCGGCATCTCGCTGCGTCAGGAATCCCGCCGCTACTATCCGGCAGGGCAGGTGACGGCTCACGTGATTGGCGTGACCAATATCGACAGCCAAGGTATTGAAGGCGTTGAGAAGAGCTTCGACCGCTGGTTAACCGGCAAGCCGGGCGAACGGACTATCCGTAAAGACCGTTTTGGCCGCGTGATTGAAGATATTTCATCCGTTGACAGTCAGGCGGCGCACAACCTCGCACTGAGCATCGACGAACGATTGCAGGCGCTGGTTTATCGCGAATTGACTAACGCCGTGGCCTTCAACAAGGCGGAGTCAGGCACCGCCGTGCTGGTGGATGTGCAGACCGGCGAAGTGCTGGCGATGGCTAACAGCCCGTCTTACAACCCGAATAATCTGCCGGATACGCCAAAAGAAGCCATGCGTAACCGTGCGATCACGGACATCTTCGAGCCGGGTTCTACCGTCAAACCTATGGTGGTGATGACCGCGCTCAAAAACGGTGTGGTGAAAGAGAACAGCGTTCTTAACACCCTGCCGTACTACGTTAATGGTCACGAAATCAAAGACGTGGCCCGATACCCGGAGCTTTCAGTGACGGGTGTCTTGCAGAAGTCGAGTAACGTCGGTGTATCAAAAATGGCGTTAGCGATGCCGTCCGCAGAGCTGGTAGATACTTACTCGCGATTCGGATTGGGAAAACCGACCAATTTGGGGCTGGTTGGAGAAAGCAGTGGCTTATACCCTAAAAAACAACGGTGGTCTGACATAGAGAGGGCCACCTTCTCTTTCGGCTACGGGCTAATGGTGACTCCACTTCAATTAGCGCGTGTCTATGCAACGATTGGCAGCCTGGGCGTTTATCGCCCTTTGTCGATCACTAAGGTTGATCCTCCTGTATCGGGTGAACGCGTTTTCCCTGAACCTCTGGTGCGTAAAGTGGTTCACATGATGGAAAGCGTTGCACTGCCGGGCGGTGGTGGCGTTAAAGCTGCTATCAAGGGCTACCGTATCGCGATTAAAACCGGTACGGCGAAGAAGGTTGGCCCGGACGGTAAATACGTTAACCGCTATATCGCTTACACCGCCGGCGTTGCGCCAGCGAGTAATCCGCGTTTTGCATTGGTCGTGGTTATTAACGACCCGCAGGGCGGTAAATACTATGGCGGTGCGATTTCAGCACCGGTCTTTGGGGCGATTATGGGTGGCGTATTACGCACCATGAACATTGAGCCTGACGCGCTAACCGTCAGCGAAAATGACGACATAGTTAACAATCAAAAAGAGGCTTCAGGTGGCAGATCGTAATTTGCGCGACCTACTAGCGCCCTGGGTGAGTGATGCCCCAGACGTAGCGCTGAAAGAACTGGTTTTAGACAGCCGCGTGGCGGCTGCCGGAGACTTGTTCGTCGCGATTTCAGGCCATAGCAACGACGGGCGTCGTTTTATCCCACAGGCAATCGCGCAAGGCGTGGCTGCCGTGGTGGCCGAAGCTAAAGGTGAACAGGAGCATGGCGCGGTATCCCAGATGCATGGCGTACCGGTTATCTATCTGAATGACCTGAATTTATTGCTGTCCGAGATGGCCGGGCGTTTCTACGCCGAGCCGGGCAAATCCCTGCGATTAGTCGGCGTGACCGGCACCAACGGTAAAACCACCACCACCCAGTTGCTGGCGCAGTGGGCGCAGCTGTTGGGCGAAACCAGTGCCGTGATGGGCACCGTGGGTAACGGTTTACTGAATAATGTGGTTCCGGCGGAAAATACCACCGGTTCCGCGGTACAGGTTCAGCATGTTCTGGCTGACTTAGTGAAGCAAGGCGCGAGCTTCGCCGCGATGGAAGTCTCTTCCCACGGTTTGGTTCAGCATCGCGTTGCCGCGCTGCCCTTCGCCGCTGCTGCTTTTACCAACCTGAGCCGTGACCATCTGGATTACCACGGCGATATGCAAACTTATGAAGAAGCCAAATGGCTGCTGTTTGCATCGCATCAGGTTGGGCAGAAAATCATTAATGCTGACGACGAAGTGGGTCTGCGCTGGCTGCAAAAGTCACCGGACGCCATCGCCGTCACTATGGAAGATAAGATCCCGGCTGATTGGAAAGGGCGCTGGTTGGCAGCTCGCAGCGTGAATTACCACGACGGCGGCGCCAGCGTGAACATTGATTCCAGCTGGGGTGAAGGCCTGATTGAAAGCCGCCTGATGGGCGCATTCAACGTCAGCAACCTGCTGGTGGCCTTGGCGACTCTGCTCTCCCTCGATTATCCGCTGAAAGACCTGCTGGCAACCTCCGCCCAGTTGCAGCCGGTTTGTGGCCGTATGGAAGTGTTTAATGCGCCGGGCAAGCCGACGGTGGTGGTGGATTATGCCCACACGCCGGATGCTCTGGAGAAAGCGTTAGCCGCGGCGCGCCTGCACTGCAAAGGCCAGCTGTGGTGTGTGTTCGGCTGTGGCGGCGACCGCGACAAAGGTAAGCGGCCACTTATGGGTGGCATTGCCGAGCAGTACGCCGATCGCGTGATCGTGACTGACGATAACCCGCGTAGCGAAGAGCCGCGCGCTATCGTGGCCGATATCCTTGCCGGGCTGCTCGACGCGGGCCGTGCCTTAGAGATTCATGGCCGCGCCGAAGCCGTCACTAGCGCCATCATGCAAGCCGCAGAAGATGACGTGGTGTTGATTGCCGGTAAAGGCCACGAGGATTACCAGTTGGTGGGGAATCAGCGTCTGGACTACTCGGACCGCACCACCGCAGCCCGCTTACTGGGGGTAGTCGCATGATCCGCGTTTCCCTTCAGGCTCTGGCTAACGAAATCAATGCCGAGTTGATCGGCGCGGACGCGCAGATTGACGCCGTGGTGACCGATACCCGCAAAATTGAGTCGGGCTGCCTGTTCGTCGCGCTCAAAGGCGAAAAATTTGATGCTCACGACTTTGCTGCTGATGCCATTGCCGCAGGAGCGGGGGCATTGTTGGTAAGTAAGCGCTTACTGGTGGACGTTCCACAACTGGTGGTTGCCGACACTCGCATCGCGCTCGGCCGCCTTGGCGCCTGGGTTCGCCAGCAGGTTCCAGCCCGCGTGGTTGGCCTGACCGGCTCCTCTGGCAAGACCTCGGTTAAAGAGATGACTGCGGCGATTTTGCGCCAGTGCGGCAACGTGCTCTATACCGCAGGCAACTTCAACAACGACATCGGCGTGCCATTAACCCTGTTGCGCCTGACTGCGGAACACGATTTCGCCGTGATCGAGATGGGCGCTAACCACGGCGGCGAAATTGCTTACACCACCGATTTAGTGCGTCCTGAGACTGCACTGGTCAATAACCTCGCCGCTGCCCACCTCGAAGGTTTTGGTTCACTGGCGGGCGTTGCTCAGGCCAAGGGTGAAATCTTTGAAGGTTTACCGGCCAATGGCGTCGCCATTCTCAATGCTGACAGCAGCGACTGGCCGCACTGGCAGCGCCATCTGCATAACAAAACCGTCTGGCGCTTCTCGCCGGAAGCTGGCGAAGACATTGATTTTTATGCCTCAGACGTAGAGATAAGCCCGCTGAAAACGGCGTTTACTCTGCATGCACCGCAAGGCGTGGTGGACGTTTCTCTGCCGCTGCCGGGGCGTCATAACATTGCAAATGCGCTGGCCGCCGCGGCCTTGGCGCTCTCCGTTGGCGCGACGTTAGACAATGTTCGCCAAGGCTTATCCACTTTACAAGCCGTGCCGGGGCGTCTGTTCCCCATCGCTCTGAGTGAAGGCAAAACGCTGCTTGATGACAGCTACAACGCCAATGTGGGTTCCATGACGGCTGCCGCGCAGACGCTGGCTGAAATGCCGGGTTATCGCGTGATGGCGGTGGGCGACATGGGCGAGCTAGGCGCAGAAAGCGAGAATTGCCATCGCGAAGTGGGTGAAGCCATCCGCGAAGCAGGCATCGATAAAGTTTTCAGCGTGGGTAACGCCAGTAAAACCATCAGTGACGCCAGTGGCTGTGGCGAACATCTGCAAGATAAGTCAGCCCTGACGGCCCGTTTAACAAGCTTGCTGTCAGAACATGCGGTCATCACCGTTTTAATTAAGGGTTCACGTAGTGCCGCCATGGAGCAGGTAGTACGGGCGTTACAGGAGAATGCAACATGCTAGTTTGGCTGGCCGAACATTTGGTCAAATATTATTCCGGCTTCAACGTCTTTTCATACCTGACGTTTCGCGCCATCGTCAGCCTGCTGACCGCATTATTCCTCTCTTTGTGGATGGGGCCTCGCGTGATTGCCCGTCTGCAAAAAATGTCTTTCGGCCAGGTCGTGCGTAACGACGGCCCTGAGTCGCACTTTAGTAAGCGCGGCACGCCAACCATGGGCGGATTGATGATCCTGACCTCCATCACCATTTCGGTGCTGATGTGGGCCTATCCGTCTAACCCTTACGTCTGGTGCGTGCTGTTCGTGCTGGTCGGCTACGGCATCGTCGGCTTTGTCGATGACTATCGCAAAGTGGTGCGCAAAGACACCAAGGGCTTGATTGCTCGCTGGAAATACTTCTGGCAGTCAGTGATCGCACTGGCCGTGGCTTTCACCATGTACGCGATTGGCAAAGACACACCGGCCACCGAGCTGGTTGTACCGTTCTTTAAAGACATCATGCCGCAGCTCGGCCTGCTTTACATCTTGCTGAGCTACTTCGTGATTGTCGGCACTAGTAACGCCGTCAACCTGACCGACGGCCTTGATGGTTTAGCCATCATGCCAACCGTGTTTGTTGCCGCAGGCTTTGCGCTGGTGGCATGGGCGACCGGCAACATGAACTTCGCAAACTATCTGCACATTCCATATCTGCGTCACGCGGGTGAGCTGGTGATCGTCTGTACCGCCATTGTCGGCGCGGGTTTGGGCTTCTTATGGTTCAACACCTATCCGGCGCAGGTCTTCATGGGCGACGTGGGTTCACTGGCACTGGGTGGCGCGCTCGGCACCATCGCTGTGCTGCTGCGCCAAGAGTTCTTATTGGTGATCATGGGCGGGGTGTTTGTGGTTGAAACTCTGTCGGTCATCTTGCAGGTAGGTTCCTTTAAGTTACGTGGGCAGCGCATCTTCCGCATGGCGCCAATTCACCACCATTACGAACTTAAAGGCTGGCCAGAACCACGCGTCATCGTGCGCTTCTGGATTATTTCGCTGATGCTGGTGCTGATTGGCCTGGCGACGCTGAAGGTACGGTAATTATGGCTGACTATCAGGGTAAAAAAGTGGTCATTATCGGGCTGGGCCTTACCGGGCTCTCCTGTGTTGATTTCTTTATGGCGCGCGGCGTAACGCCTCGCGTTATTGATACCCGCGTCAGCCCGCCGGGCTTGGATAAGCTGGCGGACAGCGTAGAGCGTCACCTTGGTTCACTCAATGAAGATTGGCTGTTGGATGCCGATTTGATCGTGGCAAGCCCGGGCATGGCATTGGCAACCCCGGCGCTTAGCGCGGCGATTGACGCCGGTGTCGAAGTCGTTGGCGATATCGAGCTGTTCTGCCGCGAAGTGCAGGCGCCGATTGTGGCTATCACGGGTTCCAACGGTAAAAGCACGGTGACCACGCTGGTCGGCGAAATGGCCAAGGCGGCGGGCTGGAAAGTCGGCGTCGGCGGCAATATCGGTTTACCGGCGCTGAGCATGCTGGGGCAGGACTACCAGCTGTTCGTGCTGGAACTTTCCAGCTTCCAGCTTGAAACCACCCATAGCTTGCAGGCTGCTGCTGCCACCATCCTCAACGTGACTGAAGACCATATGGATCGCTATCCGTTTGGTTTGCAGCAGTATCGCGGCGCGAAGCTGAAAGTGTATGAGAACGCCAAGCTGTGCGTGGTGAATGCCGATGACGCGCTGACCATGCCTATTCGCGGCGCAGACAGCCGCTGTGTGAGCTTCGGCGTTGATGTCGGTGATTACCACCTCACGCGCCAGCAGAATGACATCTGGCTGCGCGTGCGCGGCGAGCGGGTGTTGAACACCAAAGAGATGCCGCTGACTGGGCGTCATAACTATACCAATGCGCTGGCCGCGCTGGCTTTGGCGGATGCCGTCGGCGTGCCGCAATCCTCAAGTTTGCAAGCACTAACCCACTTCACCGGTCTTGCCCATCGCTTCCAGATGGCATGGCAGCATAACGGCGTGCGCTGGATTAACGATTCCAAAGCGACCAACGTTGGCAGCACTGAAGCGGCCTTAAATGGCCTTGAAGTAGAAGGCACTCTGCACCTGCTGTTGGGCGGTGACGGTAAGTCAGCCGATTTCTCGCCGCTGGCGCGTTATCTGCAAGGCGACAACATCCGCGTCTACTGCTTTGGCCGTGACGGCGCAGAGCTGGCTGAACTGCGCCCCGAAGTGTCCAGCACCTTCGACACTATGGAGCAGGCGATGCGTCACATTAGCGGACAGCTTTCTGCTGGCGATATGGTATTGCTGTCGCCAGCTTGCGCCAGCCTCGACCAGTTCCGCAACTTTGAACAGCGCGGCGACCTGTTTGCTGCTCTCGCGAAGGAGCTTGGCTGATGCGTATTCCAGGGTTGAGCCTCGCGGGCAAATTTAATGACTGGGTGATGGGGTCGAAAGAGAACGAGTCCACCACGCTGGTGCTGTATGACCGAACTCTGCTGTGGCTGACCTTTGGTCTGGCGATTATCGGCTTTGTAATGGTGACTTCGGCCTCCATGCCGATTGGCCAGCGTCTGGCCGATGACCCTTTCCTGTTTGCCAAGCGTGATGCGATTTACCTCGGCCTGGCCTTCGGCCTGTCTTTGGTGACGCTGCGCGTGCCGATGATTGTCTGGCAGAAGTACAGCAACGTTTTACTGCTGATCTCCATCGTCATGCTGCTGGTGGTGCTGGTGGTAGGTAGCTCGGTCAACGGGGCATCGCGCTGGATCTCATTCGGTCCGCTGCGTATCCAGCCTGCGGAGTTCTCCAAGCTGTCGCTGTTCTGCTATCTCGCCAGCTATCTGGTGCGCAAGGTTGATGAGGTGCGAAGCAACTTCTGGGGCTTCTGTAAGCCAATGGGCGTGATGGTGATTCTTGCCGTCCTGCTGCTGGCCCAGCCCGACTTGGGTACCGTGGTGGTACTGTTCATTACCACCCTTGCCATGCTGTTTCTGGCCGGGGCGAAGATGTGGCAGTTTCTGGCGATTATCGGCTCCGGCGCCTTCGCGGTGGTGCTGCTTATCGTGGCAGAACCTTACCGTATGCGACGCGTGACTTCCTTCTGGAATCCATGGGCCGATCCGTTCGGCAGTGGCTACCAATTAACCCAGTCACTGATGGCGTTTGGTCGCGGTGAATTCTGGGGGCAGGGTTTAGGTAACTCCGTACAAAAGCTAGAGTATTTGCCGGAAGCACATACCGACTTCATCTTCTCCATTTTAGGGGAAGAGTTAGGGTATTTCGGTGTGGTTTTAGCGTTGTTAATGGTATTCTTCGTCGCTTTTCGTGCGATGTCGATTGGCCGTCGCGCTTTAGAGATCGATCAGCGTTTTTCAGGCTTTTTATCTTGCTCCATCGGCGTGTGGTTTAGCTTCCAGGCGCTGGTAAACGTCGGGGCCGCGGCGGGTATGCTGCCGACCAAAGGCTTGACCCTGCCATTGATCAGTTATGGTGGTTCGAGCTTGCTGATTATGTCCACGGCAATCGTATTGTTGCTGCGTGTAGATTTTGAAACGCGTCTGGCTAAAGCCCAGGCGTTTGTAAGGAGTGCCCGATGAGTGGCAAGACCAAGCGTTTAATGGTGATGGCAGGCGGTACCGGCGGACACGTTTTCCCGGGACTGGCGGTTGCACATCATTTGATGGCGCAGGGCTGGGAAGTGCGCTGGTTAGGCACTGCCGACCGCATGGAAGCCGATTTAGTGCCTAAAAACGGCATCGAGATTGATTTCATTCAGATCTCCGGATTACGTGGGAAAGGTCTGAAAGCGCAACTCACCGCGCCACTTCGCATATATCATGCGTGGCGTCAGGCGAAAGTCATCATGCGTCGTTTTCAGCCAGACGTGGTTCTGGGCATGGGCGGATACGTCTCTGGCCCCGGCGGTTTGGCGGCGTGGTCTTGCGGCATCCCCGTGGTGCTGCACGAGCAAAATGGTATCGCCGGGCTGACGAATCGCTGGTTGTCGCGCATTGCGAAGAAAGTATTACAGGCATTCCCGGGTGCATTCCCGAATGCCGACGTGGTGGGTAACCCGGTGCGCACTGACGTGCTGGCGCTGCCACTGCCGGATGTGCGTCTGGCGGATCGTCAAGGCCCGATTCGCGTGTTGGTGGTGGGTGGCAGTCAGGGCGCGCGCGTGCTGAACCAAACCATGCCGGAACTGGCCGCGCTGCTGGGGGATAAAATCACCCTGTGGCATCAGGTGGGCAAAGGCGCGCTGGGGACTGTCGAGCAGGCGTATGAAAAAGTCGGCCAGACCCAGCATAAAATCACCGAGTTTATCGATGATATGGCCGAGGCCTACGCGTGGGCGGACGTGGTGGTGTGTCGCTCCGGCGCATTGACCGTCAGCGAAATCGCTGCGGCAGGCTTGCCCGCGATTTTCGTGCCGTTCCAGCACAAAGACCGTCAGCAATATTGGAACGCGCTGCCACTGGAGAAAGCCGGTGCAGCCAAAATTATCGAACAGGCGAATTTCAGCGCCGCTGCGGTGGCTGATGCGATGTCTGGCTGGGACAGAACCCACTTGCTGGAAATGGCGCGGGCCGCGCGTGCGGTAGCCATTCCCGACGCCACCGAGCGCGTTGCCGCAGAAGTGGTTGCCGCCAGCGAAAAATGAATATGAACGGGCCGCTTTTTATGCGGTCCGAGCCGTAAGTAACGGATTAATCAGTAACCGGAAATAGTGAAGAAAAACGTGAATACACAACAATTGGCGAAACTACGTACCTTCGTGCCCGAGATGCATCGCGTTCGGCACATTCACTTTGTTGGCATCGGTGGTGCTGGCATGGGTGGTATCGCCGAAGTGTTGGCAAATGAAGGCTATCAGATTAGCGGTTCCGACTTGGCACCCAATGCCGTGACTCAACAGCTGACCGAGCTGGGCGCGCAGATTTACTTTAATCACCGTCCAGAAAACGTGTTGGACGCCAGCGTCGTCGTGGTATCGACGGCTATTTCCGCCGACAACCCGGAGATTGTTGCCGCGCGCGAAGCCCGTATTCCGGTGATTCGCCGTGCTGAAATGCTGGCCGAACTGATGCGTTTTCGCCACGGCATCGCCGTCGCCGGAACCCACGGTAAAACCACGACCACCGCGATGGTCACCAGTATTTATGCCGAAGCCGGGCTGGACCCGACTTTCGTAAACGGCGGTTTGGTGAAAGCCGCAGGGACTCACGCAAGACTGGGTTCCAGCCGTTTTCTGATTGCAGAAGCCGATGAAAGCGACGCGTCTTTCCTGCATTTGCAGCCGATGGTGGCGATTGTGACCAACATCGAAGCAGACCACATGGACACCTATCAGGGTGATTTTGAGAACCTGAAACAGACGTTCATCAACTTCCTGCACAACCTGCCGTTCTACGGGCGCGCGGTAATGTGCATTGATGACCCGGTGATCCGCGAGCTGCTGCCACGCGTTGGCCGCCATATTACGACTTACGGTTTTAGCGAAGACGCCGACGTCTTTATCGAAAGCTATCACCAGGAAGGCGCCCAAGGGCACTTCACCATTCGTCGCCAGGATAAGCCATTGATTAGCGTCACGCTCAATGCGCCGGGCCGCCACAATGCGCTGAACGCCGCAGCGGCCGTTGCCGTGGCGACAGAAGAGGGTATTGAAGACGAAGCCATTCTGCGCGCGTTAGCCGGTTTCCAAGGCACGGGTCGCCGCTTCGACTTCCTCGGCGAATATTCGCTGGAGAACGTGAATGCGAAAAGCGGCAGCGCGATGCTGGTGGACGACTACGGTCACCACCCAACGGAAGTGGATGCCACCATTAAAGCAGCGCGTGCGGGTTGGCCAAACAAGCGTCTGGTGATGATTTTCCAGCCGCACCGTTATACCCGTACTCGCGACCTGTATGACGATTTCGCTAACGTGCTGTCGCAGGTCGACGTGCTGATCATGCTCGACGTTTACCCGGCTGGCGAAGCGCCAATTCCGGGAGCAGACAGCCGCTCGCTGTGTCGCACCATCCGCGCTCGCGGCAAGCTGGACCCGATTTTGGTGTCTGATATTGATGCCGTACCAGAAAATCTGTCGCAAATCCTTGAAGGCGGCGATCTGGTTATGGTGCAGGGCGCCGGTAACATCGGCAAAGTGGCCCGCAAATTGGCTGATCAAAAATTACAGCCGGTGAAAAAAGGGGATGAACATCATGGCTAATAAAGTTGCGGTTTTATTTGGTGGTACTTCCGCAGAGCGCGATGTGTCCCTTAACTCTGGCGCAGCCGTACTGGCTGGGCTGAAAGAAGCCGGCATTGATGCCCACGGCGTCGATACCAAAACGTTTTCGGTTACTCGCCTGAAAGACGAAGGTTTTGACCGCGTCTTTATCGCGCTGCACGGCCGTGGCGGTGAAGATGGCACGCTGCAAGGCCTGTTGGAGCAAGTTGGCCTGCCTTATACGGGCAGCGGCGTGATGGCTTCGGCCTTAACCATGGACAAGTTCCGCACCAAGCTGGTGTGGCAAGCCTTGGGCTTACCGGTGGCTCCTTTCGTCGCGCTGAATAAAAAACAGCTGGGCGAAGTAGGGCAGGGCGCTTTGGCCGACAAAATCGCGAGTTTAGGTCTGCCGCTGATTGTTAAGCCAAGCCGCGAAGGTTCAAGCGTTGGCATGAGCAAAGTCACTTCCGCCGAGCAGTTACTGCCTGCGTTAGAAGAGGGCTTCCGCCATGACGACGACGTGCTGGTGGAGAAGTGGCTGAGTGGCCCTGAGTACACGGTGGCGATTCTGGGTGACCAAGTAATGCCTTCGATTCGCATCCAGCCAGCCGGCGTCTTTTATGACTATCAGGCCAAGTATCTGTCTGACGAAACACAATATTTTTGCCCGAGCGGCTTGAGCAGCGAGCAAGAAGAGCAGCTTTCAGAACTGGCGTTACAGGCTTACCGCGCGCTCGATTGCAGCGGCTGGGGCCGAGTTGACGTGATGCAAGACGCCGACGGCAGCTTCAACCTGTTGGAAGTAAACACTTCCCCGGGTATGACCAGCCACAGTCTGGTGCCGATGGCGGCGAAACAGTTCGGCTTGAGCTTCTCGCAGCTGGTGGTCCGTATTCTGGAGCTGGCCGACTGATATGTCTCAAGCGGCACTGAATGCACGAGAGCGCGCGACAGCTGAAAACAAAGGCGGTCGTCGCAGTAATGGCGGGCAATTAGCAGGAATCATCTTCCTGCTGATGGTGCTAGGTACAGTTTTATGGAGCGCATGGGCAGTTATTGGCTGGATGCAGGACGCAAATCGTTTGCCTCTGTCCCAGTTAGTGGTCACTGGCGAACGCCACTACACCACTAACGATGATATTCGTCAGGCAATTCTGGCCTTAGGTGCGCCAGGAACGTTCATGACGCAGGATGTGAACGTCATTCAGCAGCAGATAGAGCGTTTACCCTGGATAAAACAGGTCAGCGTACGCAAGCAATGGCCGAATGAGTTGAAGATTCATCTGGTGGAGTATGTGCCGGTCGCACATTGGAATGATTTGCATATGGTCGATGCCGACGGCAAACCATTCAGCATACCCGCCGAGCGAGTAGTCAAACAGAAGATGCCGTTGCTTTATGGTCCGGAAGGCAGCGAACAGGATGTTTTGCAAGGTTATCAATCGATGAGCCAGACGCTTTCAGCGGCCAAGTTCACCGTGAAATCAGTGGCAATGAGTGCTCGTCACTCGTGGCAAGTGACTCTGGATAGCGACATCCGGCTGGAGCTGGGAAGAGATGATCGCATGGGGCGCCTACAGCGTTTCATCGACCTTTATCCAAAGCTTCAGCAACAGGCCGAAACCGATAAGAAACGCATCAGTTATGTCGATTTACGTTACGACACCGGTGCATCGGTCGGCTGGGCTCCAGAGTTTATCGATCAGCAAAACAGTAATCAGCAACAGAATCAGGCACAGGCTAAACAACAATGATCAAGTCGACGGACAGAAAACTGGTAGTTGGGCTGGAGATCGGTACGGCGAAAGTCGCCGCATTGGTAGGGGAAGTTCTGCCCGATGGCATGGTCAATATTATCGGTGTGGGAAGCTGCCCGTCACGCGGCATGGATAAGGGCGGCGTGAACGACCTCGAATCAGTGGTGAAATGCGTACAGCGCGCCATTGATCAGGCCGAATTAATGGCGGATTGCCAAATTTCTTCGGTTTACCTTGCTTTGTCTGGTAAACATATCAGTTGTCAGAATGAAATAGGGATGGTTCCTATTTCAGAAGAAGAAGTAACGCAGGAAGATGTAGAGAACGTGGTACATACCGCTAAGTCGGTCCGCGTTCGCGATGAGCATCGCGTGTTGCACGTGATCCCGCAAGAATATGCCATCGACTATCAGGAAGGGATTAAGAATCCGGTGGGGCTTTCAGGTGTGAGAATGCAAGCAAAAGTGCATTTAATAACCTGCCACAATGATATGGCTAAGAATATTGTTAAAGCCGTCGAACGTTGTGGCCTGAAAGTTGACCAACTGATCTTCGCCGGTTTGGCGGCAAGCTATGCCGTGCTGACCGAAGATGAGCGTGAATTAGGTGTTTGCGTCGTGGATATCGGCGGTGGCACCATGGATATCGCGGTTTATACCGGCGGCGCGCTGCGTCATACTAAGGTTATTCCTTATGCGGGTAACGTGGTCACCAGCGATATCGCCTACGCCTTCGGTACACCACCGACTGACGCAGAAGCCATTAAAGTACGCCACGGATGTGCGTTGGGTTCAATTGTTGGCAAAGACGAAAATGTCGAAGTGCCAAGCGTAGGCGGACGCCCGCCACGCAGCCTGCAGCGCCAGACGCTGGCAGAGGTGATTGAACCGCGTTACACGGAATTGCTGAATTTAGTAAATGATGAAATTTTACAATTGCAGGAGCAATTACGTCAGCAAGGCGTAAAACATCATCTGGCCGCTGGCATAGTTCTTACAGGCGGCGCAGCACAAATTGATGGTCTGGCAGCCTGTGCGCAGCGGGTATTCCATACCCAGGTGCGTATTGGACAACCGCTGAACATCACCGGGCTGACAGATTATGCGCAGGAACCTTACTACTCAACGGCTGTAGGGCTACTGCACTACGGGAAAGAGTCTCACCTAAGTGGTGAGGCTGAAGTGGAAAAACGCGCCTCAGTGGGCAGCTGGTTCAAGAGAATCAGTAGCTGGTTGAGAAAAGAGTTTTAATGTTTTAAAAACGGGATCATGCTGTTAGCAATTGCGATCTCGAAGCGACAGGCACAAAACGGAGAGAAACTATGTTTGAACCTATGGAACTGACCAACGACGCGGTGATTAAAGTCATCGGCGTCGGCGGTGGCGGCGGTAACGCCGTAGAACACATGGTGCGCGAGCGCATCGAAGGTGTTGAATTCTTTGCCGTTAACACCGACGCACAGGCGTTGCGTAAAACGGCTGTAGGCCAGACTATCCAAATCGGTAGCGGTATTACCAAAGGTTTGGGTGCTGGTGCGAACCCAGAAGTGGGTCGTAACTCTGCTGAAGAAGACCGTGAAGCTCTGCGCGCTGCACTTGAAGGCGCGGATATGGTCTTCATCGCGGCAGGCATGGGCGGCGGTACCGGTACCGGTGCAGCTCCTGTGGTCGCTGAAGTAGCGAAAGATTTAGGTATTCTGACTGTGGCCGTCGTGACTAAGCCTTTCAACTTCGAAGGCAAGAAACGTATGGCTTTTGCAGAGCAGGGTATCGCCGAGCTGTCCAAACACGTGGACTCCCTGATCACCATTCCTAACGACAAGCTGTTGAAAGTCTTGGGTCGTGGTATCTCCCTGTTGGATGCATTCGGTGCAGCCAACGACGTACTGAAAGGTGCAGTTCAAGGTATCGCCGAACTGATCACCCGTCCGGGTCTGATGAACGTCGACTTTGCTGACGTGCGTACCGTGATGTCAGAAATGGGTTATGCCATGATGGGCTCTGGTGTGGCATGTGGCGAAGACCGTGCGGAAGAAGCTGCCGAAATGGCAATTTCCAGCCCACTGTTGGAAGACATCGACCTATCCGGCGCTCGCGGCGTACTGGTCAACATCACCGCTGGCTTCGACCTGCGTTTGGATGAGTTCGAAACCGTGGGTAACACTATCCGTGCTTTCGCTTCTGACAATGCGACCGTGGTTATCGGTACGTCACTTGACCCAGAAATGAATGACGAATTGCGTGTCACCGTGGTGGCAACAGGTATTGGCATGGATAAGCGCCCAGAAATCACTCTGGTCACTAACAAGCCAGCCAGCCAGCCAGTTATGGATCACCGTTATCAGCAGCACGGGCTGTCGCCTCTGCCGCAGGAAACTAAGCCAGCAGCGAAGGTGGTTAATGATCCGAACACGCAATCTAATAAAGAGCCTGACTATTTGGACATCCCAGCCTTCCTGCGTAAGCAGGCAGACTAGTCCTAATTGTAGGATCTCCGCTCTTTGTGCTAAACTGTCCCGCCGAGCTTAATGTATTATAGGCTCGGTTGGATGGACAACATTGCGAGATAAAAACGATGATCAAACAACGTACATTAAAACGTATCGTTCAGGCGACGGGCGTCGGTTTGCATACCGGCAAGAAAGTCACCCTGACTCTGCGTCCTGCACCGGCCAATACCGGGGTCATCTATCGTCGCACTGACTTGAATCCACCGGTCGATTTCCCGGCAGATGCCAAATCCGTGCGTGATACCATGCTCTGTACTTGCCTGGTTAATGAGCATGACGTACGTATTTCTACGGTTGAGCACCTTAATGCGGCGCTGGCAGGCTTAGGCATCGATAACATCGTTATCGAAGTTGATGCTCCAGAAGTGCCGATTATGGACGGTAGTGCAGCACCTTTCGTCTATCTGTTGATGGATGCAGGTATTGAAGAACTGAACTGCGCCAAGAAATTCTTGCGCATTAAAGACACTGTCCGTGTTGAAGACGGCGACAAGTGGGCTGAATTTAAACCATTCAATGGTTTCTCTTTGGACTTCACTATCGACTTTAATCATCCGGCCATTGACGCGAGTTCTCAGCGCTACAAAATGAACTTCTCCGCAGAAGCATTTGTTCGCCAAATCAGCCGCGCCCGCACGTTTGGATTTATGCGTGATATCGAGTACCTGCAGTCACGTGGTTTGTGCCTGGGTGGCAGCTTTGATTGCGCAATTGTTGTGGATGATTACCGCGTGCTTAACGAAGATGGCCTGCGTTTTGAAGATGAATTCGTTCGTCACAAAATGCTCGATGCTATCGGCGATTTGTTCATGTGTGGACATAACATTATTGGTGCGTTTACCGCATACAAGTCTGGTCATGCACTGAACAACAAGTTACTGCAAGCGGTACTGGCTAAGCAGGAAGCCTGGGAATACGTTACCTTCCAGGATGAAGCTGAAGTGCCATTGGCTTTCAAAGCCCCTTCCACAGTATTGGCGTAATCGGTACTGGTATTACTTATTACGACTGGTTGTTTTGGCACCCTCTCCGGCCAATCCAGCCAGTCGTTCTAATGCCTTTCTCAGTTTCTCCGGGCTTCTGCTCGCCAAACCTCGTAATTCCTCAGCACTTTGTGCACTCAACTGTCTAAACGGTTTTTCATCAGAATTCACCGCGCTTTCTTTCGCGCTAATCTGCGATGCATTTTCCATTTTCACCATTAACGATGGATTAATCCTGATGTCGATTGACGACAATGATGGTAGAATTTGCGCTCGAAGTGCAGAGAGCAATGCCGGTTGTTCATAGCGTAACCGCATCATCCAGCTAGCATTTGCTATCTCAAGTACTAATATACCTTGTCGATAATTACCAACACGACACCATGGTCGCATGGGGGTGGGTAATAAACTCTTCACGGCGCGGTTAAGTTTTAATAACGCCGCTGCCCGCTGCTGAACAAGCCGCAACGGACTTTTATCCGCTGAAGACGCATCGTCAAACAGAACATCTAATAATTGTGGGCGACTATCGCGCATGACTGGCTCCGGCGGATTGTAAACTTGTGATTGGCATTCTAAATCGTTGGCGACAATTTGGCAGAAGGTATTTTTGGCCGCATCTCCTATTGGGGATGGTCGCGGCTAGCCTCGGCGTGTCGACAAATCTATCACAAACGGAATTAGCGTCAGTCCCGAATGCATCGTCCAGTGTAAACCGCCTTAACATCGGGAGTACAGGGCTGACGAATCTGGCCCTGCTTCAGGCGCATCGCCGCCCGGCGTTTGGTGTAGATTACTGGCAACAGCATGCGCTCCGCACGGTGATTCGCCACCTCTCTTTTGCATTAGCGCCTCAGGTGGTTTATACCGTTACGCCTGAAGTGGTGGCTGACCAAGCCGAACCTCTGCATATTCAGCAGCTTGCACTACTGGTTACGCTTAATTCTTTACTGACGCATGAGCCGAAACCTCCGGTTATTATTCGTCAGACCAAACAACCCCTCATTCTCTCCACGCACCAGCATCAGCCCGGCTTGTGGCTTGCTCAGGTGCAAGGTATCCGCGCCGGTCCAATTTCATTGAGTTAATTACTCTCTGATTTCAGAAGTCTTATTTGCTATTTCTTTCAATAAATCAACAAAATAGTGGCTGCTATTAGCAGTCTCAAAGAGACATTAAGCATTATGTTAATCAAATTATTGACCAAAGTTTTTGGTAGCCGTAACGATCGTACTCTGCGCCGCATGCGCAAAGTTGTTGATCTCATTAACCGCATGGAACCTGAGATCCAGAAGCTGACCGACGACCAGTTAAAAGCCAAGACGGATGAATTCCGCGCACGTTTAGCAAAAGGTGAAGTTCTGGAAAACCTCATTCCCGAGGCTTTCGCCGTCGTTCGTGAATCAAGTAAGCGCGTCTTCGGTATGCGTCACTTTGACGTCCAGCTGCTGGGCGGTATGGTGCTGAACGAGCGCTGCATCGCGGAAATGCGTACTGGTGAAGGTAAAACCTTGACCGCGACGCTGCCGGCATACCTTAACGCTCTTAGCGGCAAAGGTGTCCACGTTGTTACCGTCAACGACTACTTGGCCCAGCGTGACGCCGAAAATAACCGTGCACTGTTTGAATTCCTCGGCCTGACCATCGGCATCAACTTGCCGAACATGCCAGCGCCGGCCAAGCGTGCTGCTTACGCCGCTGACATCACTTACGGTACTAACAACGAATACGGCTTTGATTACCTGCGCGATAACATGGCTTTCAGCCCTGAAGAGCGCGTTCAGCGTAAACTGCACTACGCGCTGGTCGATGAAGTTGACTCAATCTTGATTGACGAAGCCCGTACCCCGCTGATCATTTCCGGCCCGGCTGAAGACAGCTCCGAAATGTATATCCGCGTGAACAAGCTGATCCCTAAGCTGATTCGTCAGGAAAAAGAAGACTCAGACAGCTTCCAGGGTGAAGGTCACTTCTCCGTGGACGAGAAAGCGCGTCAGGTTCACCTGACCGAGCGCGGTCTGGTTCTGATTGAAGAAATGCTGATGGAAGCAGGGATCATGGACGACGGCGAGTCACTCTACTCCCCGTCTAACATCATGCTGATGCACCACGTGACAGCGGCACTGCGCGCCCACGTGCTGTTCACCCGTGACGTTGACTACATCGTTAAAGATGGCGAAGTTATCATCGTTGACGAACACACCGGCCGTACCATGCAAGGTCGCCGCTGGTCTGATGGTCTGCATCAGGCTGTTGAAGCCAAAGAAGGCGTCGACATTCAAAATGAAAACCAGACGTTGGCTTCCATCACCTTCCAGAACTACTTCCGTCTTTACGAAAAGCTGGCGGGTATGACCGGTACTGCGGACACCGAAGCTTTCGAATTTAGCTCCATCTACAAACTCGACACCATCGTGGTGCCAACCAACCGCCCAATGGTACGTAAGGATTTACCGGATCTGGTCTACATGACGGAAATGGAAAAAATTGGCGCAATCATTGAAGACATCCGCGAGCGCACAGCCAACGGCCAGCCAGTTCTGGTCGGTACTATCTCAATTGAGAAGTCAGAAGTGGTTTCGCGTGAGCTGGATAAAGCAGGCATCGCGCACAGCGTTCTAAACGCCAAATTCCACGCCAAAGAAGCGGATATCGTTGCTCAGGCGGGCCAACCAAGCGCGGTAACCATCGCCACTAACATGGCCGGTCGTGGTACTGACATCGTGCTGGGTGGTAGCTGGCAGGTTGAGATTGAAAACCTGGGCGAAGACGTGACTGACGAGCAAAAAGCGCAGATCAAAGCAGCATGGCAGATTCGCCATGACGCGGTTCTGGCTTCTGGTGGTCTGCACATCATCGGTACAGAACGTCATGAATCTCGCCGTATCGATAACCAGCTGCGTGGTCGTGCGGGTCGTCAGGGTGACGCCGGTTCATCTCGTTTCTACCTGTCGATGGAAGATGCGCTGATGCGTATCTTCGCGTCAGACCGCGTTTCCAACATGATGCGTAAGCTGGGTATGAAGCCGGGCGAAGCGATTGAACACCCTTGGGTGACCAAAGCGATCGCTAACGCACAGCGTAAAGTTGAAAGCCGTAACTTTGATATTCGTAAGCAACTGCTTGAATATGATGATGTTGCCAGCGATCAGCGTCGTGCAATCTACAGCCAGCGTAACGAGCTGTTGGACGTGTCTGACGTGAGCGAAACCATTCGCAGCATCCGCGAAGACGTGTTCAAAAGCACCATCGACAGCTACATTCCACCTCAGTCTCTGGAAGAAATGTGGGATGTTGAAGGTCTGGAACAGCGCCTGAAAAACGATTTCGAGCTGGAAATGCCGATTGCAGAGTGGCTGGACAAAGAGCCAGAGCTGCATGAAGAGACGCTGCGCGAGCGCATTCTGGCCAACGCGATGGAGTCTTACGCACGTAAAGAAGAAGTGGTTGGCGTTGAGATGATGCGCAACTTTGAGAAAGGCGTGATGTTGCAAACGCTGGACTCACTGTGGAAAGAGCACTTGGCGGCGATGGATTACCTGCGTCAAGGTATCCACTTACGTGGCTACGCGCAGAAAGATCCAAAGCAAGAGTACAAGCGCGAATCCTTCGCGATGTTCGCTTCTATGCTGGAATCACTGAAATATGAAGTGGTTAGCGTACTGAGTAAAGTTCAGGTTCGCATGCCGGAAGAAGTCGAAGCGATGGAAGAGCAGCGCCGAGAAGAAGCGGAGCGTCTGGCACGCCAGCAGCATCTTAGCCATCAGGACCAGACTTCTTTGGAAATCGAAGAAGCCGAGCGTCTGGCATCTGGCTCTCAGGGCGACCGTAAAGTGGGCCGTAACGACCCATGCCCATGTGGTTCTGGTAAGAAATACAAACAGTGCCACGGCCGTTTACAGAAGTAAGCTATTAGCTCCGTGAGTCTATAAAGTCAAAGGGCGGTTAATCACCGCCCTTTGCTTATGGTCAGCACCTTAAGATGAATAAGGATGGAAACATGTCGCTGAAAAGAATCACTATTTCGGTGGGAATTATTCGTAACGCGCAGAAAGAGATCTTCATTACTCAGCGCGATGCTTCCTCACATATGGCTGGGTTCTGGGAGTTTCCGGGCGGTAAAGTCGAGCAGGGCGAAACGCCTGTGCAGGCGGTGATTCGCGAGTTGCAGGAAGAGGCGGGTATTGTGGCTGAAAAGCCGGTGCTGATTAAAAGCCTTGAGCATATCTTCCCGGATCGCGTGATTAACCTGCACTTCCACTTGGTTGAGCAGTGGCAGGGTGAGCCTTACGGCAAAGAGGGGCAGCCAATGCGCTGGGTACCGCAGGCCGAGCTTAAAGTGGAAGATTTCCCTCCGGCCAATGAGTCGATTGTTAAAGCTTTAAATAATGGTGAGATTTAACACTCACTAAAGCAAAAAAGGAGCCTAAGGCTCCTTTTTTATTGACTGGCTGAAACGCCGGATTAGTGAATTTCCTCTTCGCTCCAGTCATCCAGATCATTGATATCGCCTTTGCTGGGAATGCGCTTCTCTTCGTCAGCCCATTCGCCAAGGTCGATAAGCTGGCAACGCTTGCAGCAGAAAGGTCGATAAGGGCTCTGTTCGCCCCAAACTACGGCTTTGCCGCAGGTCGGACAGTTTACCTTGGTGATTTCAGGGTCCATCTTTACTCCTAACAACAGGCAAGTTCAAAAGTCAGTCTGGCAGGCACTTGACCACGTTCGCTATCGAGTGGCAAGAACCGAATGGCGTAACGGGTTTTATGGCCAGACACTTGCGGATACAGCTGATTTTCCAAAGAGATACGCAATCTTAAAAGATCGGCGCCTTCGGCATTCTCTTGGAAGAATCCATTGAGGCTGATTTGGTTTTTAAATGCACCAGATTGGCGAATTAAATCTAATACCTGCGTCAGCGCATTATTCAGCGGATTAAGGGTTGCGAGCCACTCCTGCACGTCGCCGTCACGCTGAGACTGTGGCAGATGCAGCCAGATATGCAGGGTTGGCAAATCAAAACTACAGCAGCCGCCGGGAATACTGAGGCGTTGACGAACCAGCGCCATCAGCCTGTCTTCGCGCAGCGCCTGGCCGATTCTCGGGGCTTTCATCAATACGGCCGCAGTGTGCTTGAGTTCTGCACGCAGGGAATCTATGCGTGAAAGATCAACGCCGGGAACATCTTGCCATTGCGATAGCTTTTGCTGCTGGCGTTCTAGCTCTTTGAGTAAATCAGTCCTTACTTCTCCACGCTCCAGAACGTCCAATAAATCAGACGCAGTGCGGAAAAAAAGTAACGCGGTAGAAATGGACGTGATTTGAGTATTGGCATGCATCTGCTGCAATAAAAACTCAATGCGCAGCCATGTCCGCATTTTTTCATTTAAAGGATGTTCAAAGAGAACGGTAGTTACTACATCACTCATTCTTGTCAATATCCTGTCGGGTCGCTGAAGCCGCCAATTCCAGATAACGGCTATGTAATGAAGCAACACGCGGTTCGAGCGTCTCGGCACCACCGTTGTTATCAATAATGTCATCCGCGCAGGCTAATCGCTGTTGGCGAGTCGCTTGCGCAGACAGAATACTTTGAGCCTGCTGTAGGCTGATACCATCGCGCTGCATGGTTCTGGCTAGCTGCGTCTGTTCGCTGACATCCACCACCAACACGCGATCCGCCACGCTATGCAATCCGTTCTCCACCAGCAAAGGAACAACCCACACGAGATAGGGGGTTGTCGCCGCAGCGAAAAGTTCGCGCGTTCTGGCATGAATTAAAGGGTGAAGAAGCTGATTAACCCACTGTTTTTCTTCGGGATGAGTGAAGATTTTTTGTCGCAATGCGCCGCGATTCAGTGAGCCGTCATTATGAGCAATCTCTTTACCAAAGTGATCAATTAAAGCCTGTAATGCCGGTTGCCCAGGTTCTACTACCTGGCGAGCAATGACGTCAGCATCAACGATACTCACGCCGTGGCGGGCGAAGCTGTCGGCGACGGTACTTTTGCCGCTGCCAATGCCCCCGGTCAATGCAACGATATAACTCATGCGTTCACTCTAAAAAGACTGTTGGCTTAAATGATAAAGAGATTATGAGTAAGTGCAAGCCGGGCTGGTCTCGCTTTTAGCTCAAGGTTTCGCTTAATTGCAGATTCAAAGTCTGTGATTAAAGTTGTGAAAGCAGTCTTGCCGTTACGGTTTTCCTGCGTATGATAAAACCACTGGAAAGGGTGGCAAACAACCCCGTTTGTACCTTAGCGATCCGTCGCCACGATTTATCGCAACAAACCAGGACATGACCTCATGCGTATTGAAGAAGATTTGAAGTTAGGTTTCAAAGACGTTTTAATCCGGCCAAAACGTTCTACCCTCAAAAGCCGTTCAGAAGTAGAGCTAGAGCGCACTTTCACCTTCAAACACCCCGGTTTCAGCTGGTCTGGCACCCCGATTATTGCGGCCAATATGGATACCGTGGGGACTTTCCGTATGGCGCAGGCTCTCGCTTCATTCGACGTTCTTACCGCGGTGCACAAACACTACAGCGTTGAACAATGGAAGGCGTTCGTCAATGCGTCCAATGAATCTGTCCTGCGTCACGTTATGGTTTCTACCGGCACTTCAGAGTCTGATTTCACCAAGCTGAAGCAGATTTTGGCGCTTTCTCCGCTGCTTAAATTTGTGTGTCTTGATGTTGCCAACGGCTATTCAGAGCATTTTGTCTCCTTCTTACAGCGCGTGCGTGAAGCATGCCCAGACAAAGTGATTTGCGCCGGTAACGTCGTGACGGGCGAAATGGTTGAAGAACTGATCCTCTCTGGCGCAGATATCGTCAAAGTTGGGATTGGACCTGGCTCAGTCTGCACCACGCGTGTAAAAACCGGCGTGGGCTACCCGCAGCTCTCTGCCGTAATTGAATGTGCTGACGCGGCACACGGCCTAGGCGGCCAAATCGTCAGTGATGGTGGATGTGCCGTGCCGGGCGATGTCGCCAAAGCCTTTGGCGGCGGTGCTGACTTCGTGATGCTCGGCGGTATGCTGGCTGCCCATGACGAGTGCGAAGGTACCGTGGTTGAGGAAGATGGCGAGAAGTTCATGCTGTTCTACGGCATGAGCTCTGAATCTGCCATGAAGCGCCACGTTGGTGGCGTTGCAGAATATCGCGCTGCTGAAGGTAAAACGGTAAAACTGCCTTTACGCGGGCCGGTGGAAAATACCGTTCGCGACATCCTCGGCGGATTACGTTCTGCCTGCACCTATGTCGGCGCAGAGCGTCTAAAAGAGCTGACTAAGCGAACCACGTTTATTCGCGTAGCTGAGCAAGAAAACCGTCTTTTCGGCTCTAAATAACTCGCTCGGGCACGGTGGCTTTTGCCTATGGCCGCCGTGCTCTCTGCCTCACCTGCTTCACCCCATAGCCGCACCCAGCTGGAATATCGGCAAGTACATCGCTATCACTAAACCCCCCACTAAGACCCCCATGACCACCATCATCAGTGGCTCGATGGACTGCGCCATGGTGTCGGCCAACTGGTTTGCCTGCTGGTTATGCCACTGAGCGAGTTTCAATAAGATTTCATCCAGTGACCCTGACTCTTCGCCAATATGAATCAACTGCTGGCAGAGGGAAGGGAATAGGGGCGAATGGCCAAAGGCTTGGTGTAGGGGCGTACCAAGAGCGATTTGATGCTTAATGTCTAAAATAGCCTGCTCAAATAGCAGATTGGTTGAAGCCGTTGCCGCAGCTTCTAGGCTAGCAATGAGTGTCAAACCCGCCTGTTGCGTCATGGCCAGCGTTTGGAAAATCTGCCCTAAGCAGCTGTCTGCTATGAGATTTCGGATCAGCGGCACGCGCATCAGTAACCTCTGTTCTCGACTACGCCACAGGGCTTGGGGATGATATTTTTTGAAATAAAAGACGGCGGCAATAATGATAAGAAAGGTTGTTGCCGGACCAAAACGTATTAATCCCTGCGAGGCAAGGATCAGTAGGGTAGTAAACCAAGGGAGCTGGGCGTCAAATGATGCATAGATTTTAGCGAATTCCGGCAAAACCATGGTTAGCATTAAAATGGTCACCGTGCTGGCAATCGCTAATACGATCAGCGGATATCTCAGCGCTTTTTTTACCTTCTGGCTCAATTCCGCCTGTTTTTCCTGCTGTAGAGCCAACTGTAAGCAACAGTGGTCTAGCTGCCCGGTCATTTCCCCAATAGCAATAATACGGCGAAAGATAACGGGAAAAACCTGCGGAAACTGCCCCACCATGGCGGAAAGCGGAGTGCCCTCGCGCACTCCGGTGAAAATATTTTGCAGAATGCATCGCCATGGCGCTTTCGGATGCTCCTTCGCCAGCAGCGTCAAGCTGTTCACCAGAGGTAGCCCCGTTTGTAGCAGCGTCGCCAATTGCCGGATAAAGGCAATCAGGTCGGCACCTTTCCAATAGGACGCGCGTACCCTCTGGTGGCGTTTCACTCTGATCGGCTGAAGAGCCATGGTGAAAAGTTGTTGATGCACGGCAAGCTCATCCGCCGCTAGCAGTTCTCCTGACTGGAAGTGGCCAAGCGCGTCGACACCCTCCCAGCGATACAAATTCAGGCGATGTGTTGGCGGATGAGCTTCAGTCATGCAGCTTCTCCTTCACCTGAAACGCGATAGAGCTCCTCCAGCGAGGTAGTACCTTGCTGGACCAGCAACATCCCCGCTTCCATCAGCGTTTTATATCCCTGCGAGCGCGCAATTTTATTCAAATCTGTCACGCTTGCGCCATTAACCAGTGCCTGTTGTAGCGCAGGAGTAATGGTTAAAATCTCATAAATCCCCGTCCTGCCATAATAGCCTTGATAGCAGCGCTCACAGCCTACTGCAATCCATAACGGCATCGGGCCGGGGCGGCCTTTCTCACTATGATTGACGAAAGAAGCATGAGGTTTTCGACAGTGTGGACAGAGCTTGCGTACCAGCCGTTGGGCAATCACCAGCTTTAAACTGGCGGCAATGTGATAGCCCTCAATACCCATCTGCCCCAATCGATTAAGGGTTTCGCAAGTTGAATTGGTGTGCAGAGTCGACAGCACCATATGGCCCGTTTGTGCCGCCTTTATGGCGATTTCAGCCGTTTCCTGATCGCGTATTTCGCCAACCATGATGACGTCGGGATCTTGCCGCAGTAGGGCGCGCAGCACGGTAGCGAAGCTTAAATCCGTTTTGGTATTAATCTGGGTTTGATTAATACCCGTCACGGGGATCTCGACCGGGTCCTCGACGCTACAGATATTACGCTGTACAGCATTCAGGTGCCGCAAACCGCCATACAGCGTGACGGTTTTGCCACTGCCTGTTGGGCCAGTGACCAGAATCAGCCCCTGCGGGCATTTCAAGGCGTTGATGTAATGGCATAAATCTCGCGGAGTGAAACCCAGCTGGTCCAACCCTAAATCTTGCTCAGTGATCTTCAGCACCCGCAAGACGATTTTTTCACCATAAAGCGTGGGCAGCGAAGAGATACGCAGTGAAAAGCGTTGGTTTTGTAGTGTCACCATCAGTTGCCCGTCCTGCGGCAATCTTCGTTCTGCCACATTGAGCTGGCCCATGATTTTGATTCGAGCGCACAGGCTGGCGGTCATTGAAGCCTCTGGCCCTGGGATCTCCTGCAACACCCCATCAATGCGTAAACGGATACGCAGGGCATTTTCGTTAGGCTCGAAATGGATATCTGAAGCGCGGCGAAGTATGGCAGTGCGCAGAACCTGATTTAAGAAATTCACCACCGGCGCTTCACTGTCATCATCCAGCTCGTTACTGCTGGTGGAGAGCACTGACGCCATAGCCGTCGGTTCTTCTAACGCCACTTCTTGTTGAGAAGCCGTAGATTTTTCGATGGCCTGGGTGAAACGTTCCGCAGTCCACAATTCAATTTCAATTTTTAGGGCACAGGCAAATTCAAGCGCCTTTTTAAGTGCATCGGTATCGCTTTCAATTTCATGACAGGCGACCCGTATGATTGAATCATCCTTGTGTAAAACAATGGCTTTATAGCGCTGGCAAAGCTTATCAAGCGCTTCGTCAGTCGGGTGAGTATGGCTTGCTGATATGTTCATTCCGCAGCCTTAGGCGGTGTGGCAAAGCGGAAGACGCTTTCACAAGCCTGTTTCATTACTGCGTTTTGGGTATTGGTGCAGGTTCTGCTCCAGCTGATTGTTCCTGAGGTGGCATTGAGGGAAGGGGCCATCACCACGCTTAAACCATTTAGCGCCTGTTGGCCTGTCAGGGTGATCACGCCCGCTGCCACGGCAACCTGACTGACATAGCGCGTTGCGGCCGTCGCCGGAATGCCTTGAGTGGCGATATTGCAGGGGGTGAGGGTGCCCTGATCAATAGCGCAAAGCTCAACGCCGGTTTTATAGGGCACCATGGTTTGCAGCATATCGGTGAGCGCGGCTTTTTGAATGTAACTTTGGTAGGCCGGAATACCAATGGCGCTGAGTATGGCAATAATGGCAATCACCACCATCAGTTCGATAAGTGTAAATCCTTGTTGTCTAAGCTGATTGTTTCTCGTCATGTGCATTTCTCCTTAATATTAATGGCTTGAAATCGGGCCTCCATCGCCCTTGGCCAGCAACTTAGCGATTAATATTTTCAGGTGCTACTCCCGTTGAACGGCTCTCCGCGACACCTCCAGAAATTAAAATGAGCGCATGCAAAAGCCCGCAAAGATTGCGGCATGTCTCGCAATGTTGAAGGTTGGGGTCAGAAGAATTCCGTATTACAAGAAATAAGGTGATAGAAGGTAAGGCAGGAAGAGAAATGCCCTCTGATGACAGAGGGCGAGGTAACAATGAGAAGCTAAAAGGATTAGCTAAAGCGCATGGAGAGGTCCATGGCGCGGATATGCTTGGTTAAAGCGCCGACGGAGATGTAATCGACACCCGTCTCGGCAAATTCGCGCAGGGTTTTGTCAGTGACGTTGCCAGACACTTCGAGCTGCGCACGCTGATTGGTGAGAGCAACGGCATCGCGCATCATCGGCACGGTGAAGTTATCGAGCATGATGATATCTGCTCCGGCATCCAGGGCCTGTTGCAGCTCATCGAGGGTTTCGACTTCAACCTCAACGGGCACGCTGGCGTGGATCTGCTGCGCCTTGGCAACGGCGGCTTTGATCGAGCCGCTGGCAATGATGTGATTCTCTTTTATCAGGAATGCATCGGCCAGACCTAAACGGTGGTTGCTGCCACCGCCGCAAAGCACGGCATATTTCAGCGCGGTGCGCAGGCCTGGCAGGGTTTTACGGGTATCCAGCAGGCGGGTTTGGGTGCCTTCCAGCAGCTTCACGTAATGGCTCACTTCGGTGGCGACGCCCGATAAGGTTTGTACGAAGTTCAATGCAGTACGTTCGCCGGTCAGCAGCACGCGCGCAGACCCAGAAAGCTCACAAAGGGTTTGATTCTCAACCACTTTGTCGCCGTCCTGTACCTTCCATGAGATTGTGACACTGCCGTTGCTCAGCTGGTTGAACACTTCATCAAGCCATTTCTGGCCACAAAAAATGCCGGCTTCTCGGGTAATAATTGTCGCCTTTGCGAGCGTGTTTTCATCGAGAAGTTGGGCAGTCAGATCGTTATCGGCGTTGGCCTCACCACCGAGGTCTTCGCCCAGTGCCTGAGTCACTGATGCAGGGATATCATTTTGAATACGTTCGAGTAACAGCGCCCGGCGACTTTCAAGGCTGTAGCTGCGGGTAGACATACAAATACTCCGAAATGGCGGCTAAGGGAGAGAAAAAAACATGCTACCCTGTTGCCGTAATAAGTACCACCAAAGCCCACCGTTGAGGTCCTTGATGCAGTTAGAAAATGGCTGGATTACCGAAGCCCGAAAGGTAATTTCCCCGCACTTTGATCTTCGCCCTGAAGATGAAATTCCTTCGTTGCTGGTTATTCATAACATCAGCCTGCCGCCCGGTCAGTTTGGCGGTCCTTATATTGATCAACTGTTTACC
Organism: Ewingella sp. CoE-038-23; assembly: GCF_040419245.1. Taxonomy (NCBI): domain Bacteria; kingdom Pseudomonadati; phylum Pseudomonadota; class Gammaproteobacteria; order Enterobacterales; family Yersiniaceae; genus Ewingella; species Ewingella docleensis. The sequence continues at coordinate 626,895 of NZ_JAZHOH010000001.1, forward strand.
GGAACGCTGGACCCCAACGAGCACCCTTATTTTGCTGATATCCATCATTTACGCGTGGCGGCGCACTGTCTGATTCGTCGTGATGGGGAGATTGTGCAGTATGTGCCTTTCGACAAACGTGCATGGCATGCTGGCGTTTCGGTGTGGCAGGGAAGGGAGCGCTGTAACGACTTTTCAATTGGTATTGAGCTGGAAGGGACGGATTCCGACCCCTTTACCGAGGCGCAATATCAAAGCCTGATTTCAGTTAGTGAGTTGTTAATTAAGCACTATCCTATTAGTGTTGATAGCATCACTGGTCACAGTGACATCGCCCCCGGCCGCAAAACGGACCCCGGCCCTGAGTTTCAGTGGGAGCACTATTTGTCATCATTAGGGCAACATCAGGTTAACGAGAGCGACAGGGACTGACGTAAACTACGGCGTAATGGATGGGCTATTTTCCGCCCTTGACGTGCAACAGAGAGAGTAATTACCGATGACGTTATTTACCTTATTGTTGGTGCTGGCTTGGGAGCGCCTGTTCAAATTGGGCGAGCACTGGCAGTTAGATCATCGTTTCGAAGTGATTTTCCGTCGCGGGCATAATGCCAGCCTGACGAAAACTCTGGCGATTGCCATTGTCTGGATGGCCCTGCTGTGGCTGGTACTGCGGGCGTTTCACGGTTTCTTCTTCGGCGTGCCATCTTTAATTCTTTGGGTAGTGATTTGCCTGTTCTGCATCGGCGCGGGTATTAAGCGCAAGCATTACCGTGCCTATCTCAAGGCAGCGCGTCAGGGAGATGCTAACGCTTGTTCGGCTATGGCCGAGGAGCTAGCCCTGATCCACGGTTTACCGGTTGATTGTACTGAAGAAGTTCGGCTAAGAGAGTTACAAAACGCGCTGCTGTGGATTAACTTCCGCTACTATCTGGCACCGCTGTTTTGGTTCGTGGTTTTCGGTCCTTACGGCCCAATTGCGCTGGGTGGTTACGCCGTCTTGCGTGGCTATCAAACTTGGCTGGCGCGCCATACCACGCCGATGAAACGTTCGCAGTCTGGTGTGGATGCCTTATTGCATATTCTGGATTGGATCCCTGTTCGGCTGGCGGGTGTGGCTTACGCGCTGCTGGGACATGGCGAGAAAGCGCTGCCAGCATGGTTTGCTTCTCTGGGGGATATCCACACATCGCAATATCAGGTTTTGACTAATCTGGCACAGTTCTCTCTGGCCCGTGACCCGCATACCGACCCGGTGCAAACGCCGCGCTCTGCTGTCTCTCTGGCGCGAAAAGTCACCATGATTATTCTGGTGGTGGTTGCTATTCTGACCATTTACGGCACTCTGGTTTAAGCTCGAGCAAACCTCCCGCCCATAAAAAAAAGCCCGATTATTCACCGGGCTTTTTACTTTTAACATCTATAAGCCAGAACGCTTGTAAGTGAAAAACCTTACTTTGCCGCTGCGTTCAACGCTTTACTATTTCTGCTTTTCAGCAGGTAACCCACGGCCAGAATGGCGATCCACACAGGGATCAGCCATACGGAGATGGCCATGCCCGGGGTGATAGCCATAATCACCAGAATTGCCGCCATAAAGAGCAGGCAGATGTAGTTACCGACTGGATAGAGCAGCGCTTTGAACTTCGGCTCCACGCCTTCTTTACGTTTAGCCTGGCGGAACTTGATGTGTGCCAGGCTGATCATCGCCCAGTTGATCACCAATGCTGAAACCACCAACGCCATCAGCAGTCCAAAGGCTTCGCCCGGCATCAGGTAGTTAATCAATACGCAAAGCGCGGTAGTCGCAGCTGACACTAGAATTGAGCTTACCGGCACGCCGCGTTTATCCACATTGAGCAAGGCTTTTGGCGCATTGCCCTGTTGAGCAAGGCCGAACAGCATACGGCTGTTGCAGTATACGCAGCTGTTATAGACCGACAGCGCCGCCGTCAGGATAACCACGTTCAGGGCGTTAGCCACCAGCGCGTCTCCAAGCTCATGGAAAATCAGTACGAACGGGCTGGTGTCTGGCCCTACGCGCGTCCAAGGCATCAGTGAAAGCAGCACTGCCAGCGAACCCACATAGAAAATCAGGATGCGGTAGATAACCTGATTGGTCGCTTTTGGAATGCTGACCTCTGGATTATCGGCTTCTGCGGCAGTAATACCAACCAGCTCAAGGCCGCCAAACGAGAACATAATGATCGCCATCATCATGACTAGCCCGGTCATGCCGTGAGGCAGGAATCCGCCTTGTTCCCACAGGTTTCGCACGGTTGCCTGCGGGCCAGCGGTGTCGCTGAACAGCAACCAGCCACCGAACAGGATCATGGCAACAACGGCCACAACCTTAATGATTGCAAACCAGAATTCCATCTCACCAAACACTTTGACGTTGGTGAGGTTGATGGCGTTAATCAGCACGAAGAAAGCTGCTGCAGAGGCCCATGTTGGGATCTCCGGCCACCAGAATTGAATGTATTTACCGACGGCGGTCAGTTCTGCCATGGCAACCAGGATGTAAAGCACCCAGTAGTTCCAGCCCGACGCGAAGCCAGCAAAACCACCCCAATATTTATAGGCAAAATGGCTAAATGAGCCTGCTACAGGCTCTTCCACGACCATCTCACCCAGCTGACGCATAATCAAAAAAGCTATAAATCCAGCAATAATGTAGCCAAGGATAATTCCCGGGCCCGCGGACTGGATAACGGAGGCGCTGCCCAGAAACAGGCCTGTCCCGACAGCCCCGCCCAGCGCAATCAACTGAATGTGGCGGTTTTTTAACCCGCGCTTCAGCTCATCGCCATGTTGTCGATCATCCATCTACTGATCCTCTGTGTTTGGGTAAACCCCATACAAATCTGCAAGTTAAGCAAGTTGTAAGGCGATGATTACAGTTATTGTATCTATTTATTTACGGCTGTCATGAAGCAAAAAATCAGCATGAACTACCGTTGGGGCAAGAATAGTGGTATGCGCAAAAGTTTGCACCTGCTTTATGCAGCATTTGAATAACTCATAAGCAAATAATGTGGAAATTTGTCCCAGATCTAAAAAATGTGATCCCGACCCGAGCAAAAAATAGGAATGCTAAATATTTGTTAAAATGTGCGAGCCTTGCTCATTTGCGGGGCGACCATATGGACACAAGGTGAATACTTTGTTACTTTACGGCCACGTTTTTTAAATTGGTATTACCAATTTACTCCGTGCACTCACAGATGTGCTACTCGCAGATTGCTATTCGTAGAGACCGTCACATGGCTTACAGCAAAATTCGACAACCTAAGTTGTCAGATGTGATCGAGCAGCAACTTGAGTTCCTAATACTTGAAGGGACGCTGCGCCCGGGTGAAAAACTTCTCCCTGAGCGTGAACTGGCAAAGCAGTTTGATGTTTCGCGTCCTTCTCTAAGAGAAGCAATCCAAAGTCTTGAGGCCAAAGGGTTGCTCCTGCGCCGTCAGGGTGGTGGCACTTTCGTGCAGAGTAATCTCTGGCAAAGCGTGAGTGACCCACTGGCAGAATTACTCGCCGATCATCCTGAGTCACAATTTGATCTCCTTGAAACTCGTCATGCTCTAGAAGGCATTGGGGCTTATTACGCCGCGCTTCGTGGCACTGACGATGATTTGCAACGCATCCGCGACTGTCACGTGTTGATTCAGGTCGCGCAGGATAGCGGAGATCTTGACGCCGAAGCGGACGCCGTTATGCAGTATCAAGTGGCTGTCACAGAAGCCGCGCATAATGTGGTGCTGCTGCATTTGCTTCGCTGTATGGGGCCAATGCTGGAGAAAAACGTTCGACAGAATTTTGAATTGCTCTATGCGCGCCGGGAAATGCTGGCGGTGGTGAGCAAGCATCGCGCTGGGATTTTCGAGGCGATTGTGGCACGCGAACCGGAAAAAGCGCGTGAAGCATCACACCGTCACCTGGCGTTTATTGAGGAAGTCATGCTGGATGTCAGCCGGGAGCGCAGTCGTCGCGACCGGTCTTTACGTCGACTACAGCAACGCAAGGAAGAAAACTAGTCCACCAGGACCAACGTTGACGTTCTTATTTTGAGAACTGCGGCAACTAAACTGACGGGCCTGTCTTCGTGTGCTTTGAGTGGCACGCACTTTCTGCAACAGCAACATCAGAGCGCAGGAAGACAGGCTCCAGATAAACCAACGTATTAGATACAGATAAGGAAAAGCACCATGTCAGAACGTGTAAATAATGACGTGGATCCGATCGAAACTCGCGACTGGCTACAAGCGATCGAATCGGTCATCCGTGAAGAGGGTGTTGAGCGTGCACAGTTCCTGCTTGATCAGGTTCTGAATGAAGCACGTAAGGGCGGCGTAAGCGTCGCAGCTGGCGCTGCCAGCCGTAACTATGTCAACACCATCGCTGTTGAAGACGAACCTGAGTATCCGGGTAACCTGGAGCTGGAACGCAACATTCGTACTGCTATCCGCTGGAACGCGATCATGACCGTTCTGCGTGCCTCTAAAAAAGACCTGGATCTCGGCGGCCACATGTCCTCCTTCCAGTCTTCAGCAGCTATTTACGAAGTGTGCTTCAACCATTTCTTCCGTGCTCGCAATGAGAATGATGGCGGCGACTTGGTGTACTTCCAAGGCCACATCTCTCCAGGCGTGTACGCGCGTGCTTTCCTTGAAGGCCGCCTGACCGAAGACCAGATGAACAATTTCCGTCAGGAAGTTCACGGTAAAGGTCTTTCTTCTTATCCGCACCCTAAACTGATGCCTGAATTCTGGCAGTTCCCGACCGTTTCTATGGGTCTGGGTCCAATCGGTGCTATCTATCAGGCTAAGTTCCTGAAATATCTTGAACACCGTGGTCTGAAAGACACCTCCGCGCAGCGCGTTTACGCGTTCCTCGGCGACGGTGAGATGGATGAGCCAGAATCTAAAGGTGCGATCACTATCGCGACCCGTGAGAAGCTGGACAACCTGTGCTTCATCATTAACTGTAACCTGCAGCGCCTTGATGGCCCGGTTACTGGTAATGGCAAAATCATCAACGAACTGGAAGGCATCTTCGCGGGCGCTGGCTGGAATGTGATCAAAGTGATTTGGGGCAACCGTTGGGATGCGCTGTTACGTAAAGACACCTCCGGTAAACTGATCCAACTGATGAACGAAACCGTTGACGGCGACTACCAGACCTTTAAGTCTCGTGACGGTAAATATGTTCGTGAGCACTTCTTCGGTCGTTATCCAGAAACTGCTGAGTTGGTTAAAGATATGACCGACGACGAGATCTGGGCACTTAACCGTGGTGGTCATGATCCGAAGAAAGTCTTTGCTGCACTGAACAAAGCGCAGAACACCAAAGGCCAGCCAACTGTGATCCTTGCTCACACCATCAAAGGTTACGGCATGGGTGAATCAGCAGAAGGCAAAAACATCGCTCACCAGGTTAAGAAAATGAACATGGACGGTGTGCGTTATATCCGCGACCGTTTCAGCGTGCCAGTGACCGATGAAAACCTGGAAAAACTGCCATACATTCAGCTGGAAAAAGACTCTGCAGAGTACAAGTACCTGCATGAACGTCGTCAGGCGCTGAAAGGCTACCTGCCAACGCGTCTGCCAAACTTCACTCAGAAGCTTGAATTGCCGAAACTGGAAGACTTCTCTCAGCTGCTGGAAGAGCAGAAGAAAGAGATCTCTACCACTATCGCTTTCGTGCGTGCTCTGAACGTGATGCTGAAAAACGACTCTATCAAAGACCGTCTGGTACCGATCATCGCCGATGAAGCGCGTACTTTCGGTATGGAAGGTCTGTTCCGTCAGATTGGTATTTACAGCCCGAACGGTCAGCAATACACCCCGCAAGACCGTGAGCAGGTTGCTTACTATAAAGAAGACGAGAAAGGTCAGATCCTGCAGGAAGGTATCAACGAACTGGGCGCCGCATCTTCATGGTTGGCCGCAGCGACTTCTTACAGCACCAACGATCTGCCAATGATCCCGTTCTACATCTACTACTCCATGTTCGGTTTCCAACGTATCGGCGACCTGTGCTGGGCAGCGGGTGACCAACAGGCTCGTGGCTTCCTGGTCGGTGGTACTTCTGGTCGTACAACGCTTAACGGCGAAGGCTTGCAGCACGAAGATGGTCACAGCCACATTCAGTCTCTGACTATCCCTAACTGTATTTCTTACGACCCGGCTTATGCGTACGAAGTGGCAGTCATCATGCATGACGGCCTGACCCGTATGTACGGCGAAGCGCAAGAGAACATCTACTACTACATCACTACGCTGAACGAAAACTACCATATGCCAGCCATGCCAGAAGGCGCGGAAGAAGGCATCCGTAAAGGTATCTACAAGTTAGAAACCGTGGAAGGTAGCAAAGGCAAAGTGCAGCTGATGAGCTCCGGTTCTATCCTGCGTCACGTACGTGAAGCAGCGCAGATCCTGGCGAAAGACTACGGCGTAGGTTCTGACGTTTATAGCGTAACTTCCTTCACCGAGCTGGCTCGTGATGGTCAAGACTGTGAGCGCTGGAACATGCTGCACCCAACTGAGGCACCACGTGTTCCTTATGTTGCTCAGGTGATGAACGACGCGCCGGTAGTGGCTTCTACTGACTACATGAAGCTGTTCGCCGAGCAGATCCGTAACTTCGTTCCTGCCAGCGATTTCCGCGTACTGGGCACCGACGGCTTCGGTCGTTCTGACAGCCGCGAAAACCTGCGTCACCACTTCGAAATTGATGCTTCCTACGTTGTGGTTGCTGCGCTGGGCGAACTGGCCAAACGTGGCGAGATCGATGTGAAGGTTGTGGCTGAGGCCATTACCAAGTTCGGCATCGATGCTGACAAAGTTAACCCGCGTCTGGCATAAGAGGTAAAGACAGATGGCTATTGAAATTAACGTACCTGATATCGGTGCAGATGCAGTTGAAGTCACCGAAATTATGGTGAAGGTCGGCGATAAAGTTGAAGCTGAACAGTCGCTGATCACTGTTGAAGGCGACAAGGCTTCAATGGAAGTTCCTTCACCACAAGCGGGTGTTGTGAAAGAGATTAAAGTGGCAGTGGGCGACTCGGTTGAAACCGGCAAACTGATCATGATCTTCGATTCCGCTGAAGGTGCTGCTGATGCAGCACCTGCTAAAGCCGAAGAGAAAGCAGCACCGAAAGCAGAAGAGAAACCTGCTGCTGCGGCTTCAAGCGAAAGCAAAGAAGTCAGCGTACCGGACATCGGTGGTGACGAAGTTGAAGTTACCGAGATCATGGTTAAAGTTGGCGACAAAGTTGAAGCAGAACAGTCCCTGATCACCGTTGAAGGCGATAAAGCCTCAATGGAAGTTCCGGCTCCGTTCGCGGGTACCGTGAAAGAGATCAAAATCGCTGCGGGCGACAAAGTCAGCACCGGCTCTCTGATCATGGTGTTCGAGGTTGCAGGTTCTGGTTCAGCGGCTCCGGCTAAAGAAGAAGCTAAATCTGAAGCCGCACCGGCAGCCCCAGCGGCGTCGGGCAGCAAAGAAGTCAACGTACCGGATATCGGCGGCGACGAAGTAGAAGTCACTGAAATCATGGTTAAAGTGGGCGACAAAGTCACCGCTGAGCAGTCTCTGATCACCGTTGAAGGCGACAAAGCTTCAATGGAAGTTCCGGCTCCGTTCGCGGGTACCGTGAAAGAGATCAAAATCGCTGCGGGCGACAAAGTTAGCACCGGCTCCCTGATCATGGTCTTCGAAGTAGAAGGCGCTGCTCCAGCTCCTGCTGCTAAGAAAGAAGAAGCGGCTGCACCTGCTAAGCAAGAACAGAAAGCCGCTGCACCTGCTGCTAAAGCAGAAAGCAAAGGCGAGTTCGCTGAGAACGATGCCTACGTTCACGCGACTCCGGTTATTCGTCGCCTGGCGCGCGAATTCGGTGTGAACCTGGCGAAAGTGAAGGGCACGGGTCGTAAAGGCCGTATCCTGCGCGAAGACGTGCAGACCTACGTGAAAGACGCTGTTAAACGCGCTGAAGCTGCGCCTGCTGCGGCAACTGGCGGCGGTCTGCCAGGCATGCTGCCATGGCCGAAAGTCGACTTCAGCAAGTTTGGTGAAATCGAAGAAGTTGAATTGGGTCGTATCCAGAAAATCTCTGGTGCTAACCTGAGCCGTAACTGGGTGATGATCCCGCACGTTACGCACTTCGACAAAACCGATATCACCGAACTGGAAGCTTTCCGTAAACAGCAGAATGACGAAGCGGCTAAACGCAAACTGGATGTGAAATTCACCCCAGTCGTCTTCATCATGAAAGCCGTTGCAGCTGCTCTTGAGCAAATGCCTCGCTTCAACAGCTCTCTGTCCGAAGATGGTCAGAAGCTGACGCTGAAAAAATACATCAATATCGGTGTTGCGGTTGATACGCCTAACGGCCTGGTTGTTCCAGTCTTTAAAGACGTGAACAAGAAAGGTATCGCTGAGCTGTCCCGCGAACTGATGGCTATCTCCAAGAAAGCGCGTGACGGTAAGCTGACTGCTGGCGAAATGCAGGGCGGTTGCTTCACCATCTCTAGCCTTGGTGGTATTGGGACGACCCACTTCGCGCCAATCGTCAACGCGCCAGAAGTGGCAATCCTCGGTGTCTCCAAGTCCGCAATGGAGCCAGTCTGGAACGGTAAAGAGTTCACACCGCGCCTGATGATGCCAATGTCGCTCTCCTTCGACCACCGTGTTATCGACGGTGCGGATGGTGCGCGCTTCATTACCATCATTAACAACGTGTTGTCTGACATTCGCCGCTTGGTGATGTAAGCCAAAAAAGCCGGCCAAACGGCCGGCTTTTTTCTGCTAATCTCGCCATGCTGTTGGGGATTATCAGTAGCAAAGCACAAATCGTATGCCGTTTGTTGTTTCAAATTTGTTAACAATTTTGTAAACTGCGGGCGATAGAACGACCCGGTGGACGATGGGCGTTACGACATAAATAAAGACGTCTGACCCGCCGGACAAACAATTAAGAGGTCATGATGAGTACTGAAATTAAAACTCAGGTCGTGGTACTTGGGGCGGGCCCTGCGGGCTATTCTGCTGCTTTCCGTTGCGCTGATTTAGGTCTTGAGACAGTTCTGGTTGAACGTTATTCCACCCTCGGTGGCGTGTGTCTGAACGTTGGCTGTATCCCTTCCAAAGCCCTGTTGCACGTGGCGAAAGTCATCTCCGAAGCTAAAGCTTTGGAAGAGCACGGCATTATTTTCGGCGAGCCGAAAACCGACATCGACAAAGTGCGTGTCTGGAAAGAAAAAGTCATCAACCAGCTGACCGGTGGTCTGGCAGGTATGGCGAAAGGCCGTAAAGTCAAAGTCGTGAACGGCTTGGGCAAATTTACTGGCGCGAACACACTGGTTGTTGAAGGCGAAAACGGTGCTACCACCATCAACTTCGACAATGCGATCATTGCGGCGGGTTCCCGTCCAATCAAACTGCCATTTATTCCACATGATGACCCACGCGTTTGGGACTCAACGGATGCGCTTGAGCTGAAAACCGTCCCAGAGCGTCTGCTGGTCATGGGCGGCGGTATCATCGGTCTGGAAATGGGTACCGTTTACCACGCGCTGGGTTCAAAAATCGACGTAGTGGAAATGTTCGATCAGGTTATCCCTGCGGCTGACAAAGACGTTGTTAAAGTCTTTACCAAGAAAATCAGCAAGCAATTCAATCTGATGCTGGAAACCAAAGTCACCGCTGTTGAAGCCAAAGAAGACGGCATCTACGTAACAATGGAAGGCAAGAAAGCCCCTGCAGAACCACAGCGTTATGACGCAGTGCTGGTGGCAATCGGCCGCGTGCCAAATGGCAAATCGCTGGAAGCTGGCGCAGCAGGCATTGAAGTTGACGACCGCGGTTTCATCCACGTCGACAAACAAATGCGCACCAACGTGCCACACATCTTTGCTATCGGCGACATCGTCGGTCAGCCAATGCTGGCACACAAAGGCGTGCACGAAGGCCACGTGGCTGCCGAAGTTATCTCTGGCAAGAAACACTACTTCGATCCGAAAGTGATTCCATCCATCGCTTACACTGAGCCAGAAGTTGCTTGGGTCGGTCTGACTGAGAAAGAAGCGAAAGAGAAAGGCATCAGCTACGAAACCGCCACCTTCCCGTGGGCTGCTTCTGGCCGTGCTATCGCTTCCGACTGCGCAGACGGCATGACCAAACTGATCTTCGACAAAGAATCTCACCGCGTAATTGGTGGTGCTATTGTCGGTACTAACGGCGGCGAGCTGTTGGGCGAAATCGGTCTGGCGATTGAAATGGGTTGTGATGCAGAAGATATCGCGCTGACCATCCATGCTCACCCGACTCTGCACGAGTCCGTGGGTCTGGCAGCAGAAATCTACGAAGGCAGCATCACTGACCTGCCGAACCCTAAAGCGAAAAAGAAATAATTTAAGCTTTAGAGTTTGAACAAACGGCGCTGAAAGGCGCCGTTTTTTTATGTCCGCTATTTGCCAAAACCCGCCTTTAATCCCTTGTTAATCTAAGCCTATTATGCTGTTCTAATGCGCGGCGAGAGGGCGCGCAGTCGATCCGTCTGCGCTCAACGATTCAGCAAAGATTTAATGTTGCTTTTATGTGAACGAATTAACAAGCGAGATAAATCCTGCTATGCTGCCTCGGCGCAAAGGGCCACTGTGCTTAGGTTCAAGGACTTGTTATGACGACAAAGAAATCAACATACCCGCAGTGTCCCGATTCATCAGAAAGATTGAAAAACCCTGCCCCTACAGGCATGACGCCGTTCTGATGATGGAAGCCAGGCATAATAAATGACAATGAGAGCGAGGAGAAAGTCGTGCTAGAAGAATACCGTAAGCACGTAGCCGAGCGTGCTGCAGAGGGCATCGTCCCTAAGCCACTTGATGCTTCACAGATGGCAGCGTTGGTTGAGTCACTGAAAAATCCGCCGAAAGGCGAAGAAGACACTCTGTTAGACCTGCTGATTAATCGTGTACCGCCAGGCGTTGATGAAGCCGCCTATGTTAAAGCCGGATTCCTGGCTGCCGTCGCCAAAGGCGAAACAACCTCCCCGTTGGTTACCCCTGAAAAAGCCATTGAACTGCTGGGCACCATGCAGGGCGGCTACAACATTCACCCGCTGATCGACGCACTGGAAGATGCCAAACTGGCACCTATCGCGGCTAAAGCGCTGTCCCATACTCTGCTGATGTTCGACAACTTCTACGATGTGGAAGAGAAAGCGCAGGCAGGCAATGAGCACGCGAAAAAGATTCTTCAGTCCTGGGCTGATGCGGAATGGTACATGTCTCGTCCAAAGCTGGCCGAGAAAATCACCGTTACCGTTTTCAAAGTCACGGGCGAAACCAATACCGACGATTTGTCGCCTGCTCCGGATGCCTGGTCCCGTCCAGATATCCCTCTGCACGCGCTGGCTATGCTGAAAAACGAACGCGAAGGCATCGTGCCTGACGCGCCGGGCAGCGTAGGTCCAATTAAACAGATCGAAGAACTGAACAAAAAAGGCTTCCCGCTGGCTTACGTGGGTGACGTAGTCGGTACCGGCTCTTCCCGTAAATCTGCAACCAACTCCGTGTTGTGGTTCATGGGCGACGACATCCCATTCGTGCCGAACAAGCGCGGCGGCGGTGTGGTGCTGGGCGGCAAAATCGCACCTATCTTCTTCAACACTATGGAAGATGCGGGCGCGCTGCCAATCGAAGTGGACGTTTCTGACCTGAACATGGGCGATGTTATCGACATCTTCCCGTACCTCGGCGAAGTGCGTAACCACGACACTGGCGAAGTGATTGCTAAGTTTGAGCTGAAAACTGACGTCTTGCTGGACGAAGTTCGCGCCGGTGGCCGTATTCCATTGATCATCGGCCGTGGCTTAACCACCAAAGCCCGTGAGTCTCTGAAACTGCCAACTAGCGACGTGTTCCGTATCGCTAAGCCAGTTGCTAAGAGCGACAAAGGCTTCTCACTGGCACAGAAAATGGTTGGCCGCGCCTGTGGCGTTGCCGGTATTCGCCCGGGTGAATACTGCGAACCTAAGATGACCTCCGTAGGCTCTCAGGACACCACCGGTCCAATGACCCGTGATGAGCTGAAAGACTTGGCCTGCTTGGGCTTCTCTGCTGATTTAGTGATGCAGTCTTTCTGCCACACCGCCGCTTATCCTAAGCCGGTTGACGTGACGACTCACCACACTCTGCCAGACTTCATCATGAACCGTGGCGGTGTTTCACTGCGCCCAGGTGACGGTATCATCCACTCATGGCTGAACCGTATGCTGTTGCCAGACACCGTCGGCACCGGCGGCGACTCACACACTCGCTTCCCAATCGGCATCTCCTTCCCAGCGGGTTCCGGGCTGGTGGCCTTTGCGGCAGCAACTGGCGTGATGCCTCTTGATATGCCAGAATCCGTTCTGGTGCGTTTCAAAGGTAAGATGCAACCGGGTATCACCCTGCGTGATCTGGTTCATGCGATCCCTTACTACGCAATTCAAGAAGGTCACCTGACCGTTGAGAAGAAAGGTAAGAAGAACCTGTTCTCCGGCCGTATTCTGGAAATCGAAGGTCTGCCAGAGCTGAAAGTCGAACAAGCCTTTGAACTGGCGGATGCGTCCGCAGAGCGTTCGGCGGCGGGTTGTACGATCAAACTGGATCAGGCGCCGATCAAAGAGTACCTCAGCTCCAACATCGTGCTGTTGAAGTGGATGATCTCTGAAGGTTACGGCGATCGTCGTACCATCGAGCGCCGCATCAAAGGCATGGAAGAGTGGCTGGCGAATCCAAACCTGCTCGAAGCCGATGCTGACGCGGAATACGCGGCAGTGATTGAAATCGATCTGGCTGAGATCAAAGAGCCAATCCTTTGTGCGCCAAACGACCCGGACGACGCTCGTCTGCTTTCCTCTGTGCAGAACAGCAAAATTGATGAAGTGTTCATCGGTTCTTGCATGACCAACATCGGTCACTTCCGCGCAGCAGGTAAACTGCTCGACAGCCATAAAGGCGCGTTGCCGACTCGTTTGTGGGTTGCTCCACCAACGAAAATGGACGCGGCTCAGCTGACAGAAGAGGGCTATTACAGCGTCTTCGGTAAGAGCGGTGCGCGTGTTGAAATCCCTGGCTGTTCACTGTGCATGGGTAACCAGGCACGCGTGGCCGACGGCTCGACCGTGGTTTCAACCTCTACCCGTAACTTCCCGAACCGTCTAGGCAATGGCGCAAACGTCTATCTGGCCTCGGCAGAGCTGGCCGCGGTGGCTTCCCTGCTGGGTCGCTTGCCAACGCCGGAAGAGTATCTGGGCTATATGGCCGAAGTGGACAAGACAGCAGTAGACACCTACCGTTATCTGAACTTCGACAAGCTGAGCGAATATACTGACAAAGCTGACGGCGTTATCTTCCAAACCGCAGTCTAAATCGTTATATTCTGACCATTGTTGAAAGGGGAGCCTCGGCTCCCCTTTTTGTTATGAATTTTTCAGAGGACTCAACCATGGACTACGATTTTTTGCGTGATATCACCGGTGAGGTCAAAGTTCGTTTTTCAATGGGGCACGAGGTTCTGGGCCACTGGCTGAACGAAGAAGTCAAAGGCGACTTGAGCGTATTGGATAAAGTCGAAGCGGCCCTTGCCGAGTTGAAAGGCAGTGAGCGCCAGTGCCAGATTGAAGGCCATGAATACACCCTGCTGCTGGCCGACGATGAAGTGATGATCCGCGCCAACCAGTTAGGATTCGAGGGCGACGAGATGGAAGAGGGCATGAGCTATTATGATGAAGAGAGTCTGGCGTTTTGCGGCGTAGAGGACTTTCTGCAAGTCCTCGAGAAGTACCGTTCTTTCGTCACCACCTATCGGTAAGCCCTTACTTGCCGCGCGACGCGCTCCAGCATAGCAGCGACCCCGCCACCACCATGCCGACGCCCGGCCAGAAACTGGCTCCCGGCAGGGTATGTAGCCACAGCCCCGCGATGAAAATAGCCGATAACGGCGTGAAATAGGAGAGGGCCGCCACCAGCGTGGCATTACCTTTTTTCATCGCGATGTCCCAGCACTGATAGGAAATCGCGGTGATCGCGCCCATCACCAGTAACTCAGTGACGGCCGGCCAGGTCATTCTGATTCGGGTAGAAGAGTAGTTGAAGTAGAGCGCCCACAGCACCGCGCCGGTTGCCAGCAAGAACAGCGGCAACACCCCAGCCCCTTTACTAAATATCCGCACCAGATTGGAATAGAGCGCCCAAGACACTGCTGCGCCAAGCGCCAGCGCATAAGCCACCGGGTTGCTGCGCACATTGCGCATCAGCTGGTGGATATCCAAACCGTGCCCGCCGCTAATAGCCCATAGCACGCCAACAAAGGCTAACACCGCGCCCGGCCACATCCACCAACGCACCTTTAATTTCAGCAACGGCACGGCGAACAGCAGGGTCAGGCTGGGCCACAAGTAGTTAATCAGGCCAAGTTCTAAGGTTTGCTGGCGGCTATGTGCCAGACCAATCGCCAGCGAAAACGACACCATATAGAAAACGAACAGCAGGCCGCAAATAATCAGATAAGCCGCAGATTGCCCGCGCAGCGTCGGCCGGCCGCTGGCCATCCACACCATAATTCCACTCACGGTATAAATAGAGGCTGCCGCGCCAAATGGCCCAAGGGCTTCGGCCAGACTGCGGGTCAGAGCAACGCTCATGCTCCACAATACAATGGCAATAACACCAAACAGCGTCGCAAAACGATCCATGGATTCGGTCTGAGTCAGGGAAAGGGATACCCAAGATAAGCGATTGCCGCGGCTAAGCAAACCTGAAGAATCTCAATCCCCTTCATCAACAGCAATTCATGATGAAGGGGAGTGAAAGGCGGGGATCAGAAGTAGTAACCGACCTCTAAGCCCAGCGTCGAGGTGGTGGTGGCTGGCTGATAGTAGCCGACATTCTGACCGTCGAGCTGGCCCTGTTTATCGTCCGATTTACCGTATTTCTGGTGAATATAGGACGCCTTCACAAATAGGTCTTTGTTGATATTCCACGTCAGGCTGGTGAACGGTGACAGGCGCGATTTCGGCTCAAGCCAGACACCGCCCTGATTGCTGTGGGTCCAGGTCTTAATCGGATACAGCGCGCCGCCTTCCAAACTGAGGCGCGACTCGCTGGTCATCTGCCAGTTTGCGCCAAGAGAAGCTTTGGCATAAGGCTGGAGCGTGACTTCCAGCGCGCTAAATTGGCGGGTGCGATTCTCTGAGGCAATATAAACATCGTCGGAACGAATATTGCGCAGCCAGAATTGCCCGCCCAACGCCCCTTTGGCATCAAAAGAGACGCTGTCCGAGGCGCGATAACGGTAACCGCGCGTGATATCCGCGCTGTAGCCGGTATAGGTTGTTTTGCCTTTTAATGAGCCATCGGGCACGTCGGCTTTATCATCCAGCGTGCTGCCCTGATAATTAACGATGCCAAACATCAGGCTCATGTCCCAGGCTTTTAATAACCCACTTGGGGCATCGAGATAGTTATTGGCGCCAAAGTTTACTCGCAGGCGAGGACCATGTTCTGCAACGTATTTGCCGTCTTGGTTAGCGACGGTTTCATCCCATTTATAATATTCCGCCCCATAACTGACATAGTGGCGTGTTCCATCGGTATTGCTGCTGAACAAACTTTCCCCGGCCCGGGAAACCCCGGAAACCAATAAAGAGCTCGATACCAATAAGGTGGCAACGGTCTTTAATTTACAGATTGTCATTTTATTATTTCTTTGTGTCGGTGAAGGAGAGCGGTGATTTTAAAAACAGCGGGGGGATGCTAACGCAGGATAAGGTGGGTAAAACAGCCTCTATTCATTTTTGGTCAAAATAAGATCAATACAGAGGTATTAAGTTAAATTTAAAGACTTGATGGTTAACTATTTGAGTTAGTTAGTTTTTATATTCTTTAAATTTGACTTAATACGTAGATCATTTTCTGATCAATTTGACTTAAGGTAATGTAAAAAACAGCTTTAGTGAATTTTTTAGGTAGAAGCGGGGATTTCTATAAGAATTAAATGTAGCTGAGCGTGGAGTTAAGTCAAATTAAAATGGCGGACATGTGATGCCCGCCATTTATTAACTTCTTATTAACCTCTGTTCGGCTGAAAAATCTTACAGCGAAGGGATATTGCGACCGTAATAAATTTCCTGCATCTCTTTATACAGCAGGTCGGTAATTTCTTTATGCTCTGCCGCGCTTAATTGGTCGGGCTTGGCATTGAAAAGATAATGTTTAAGGTCGAACTCTTTCAGCATCATTTTGGTGTGGAATATATTTTCCTGATACACGTTCACATCCATCATGTCATACAGCGCCTTCATATCCTTCGACATGAAGTTCTGAATCGAGTTGATCGAGTGGTCGATGTAATGTTTGACGCCATTAATGTCGCGAGTGAAGCCACGCACGCGATAATCAATGGTGACAATGTCAGATTCCAGCTGGTGAATAAGGTAGTTCAGCGCCTTGAGTGGCGAGATAACGCCACAGGTGGAGACTTCAATATCGGCGCGGAAAGTGCAAAGGCCGCCTTCAGGGTGGCTTTCTGGATAGGTATGCACGCAGATATGGCTTTTATCGAGATGCGCCACCACGGAGTTTGGCAGCGGGCCAGGGTGCTCGGTGGTATCCACGTCGCGTGGGTCCATTGGCTCTTCGCTCACTAAAATCGTGACGCTGGCGCCCTGTGGCTCATAGTCCTGCCGCGCGACGTTGAGGATATTGGCACCGATGATGGAGCAAGTTTCGGTGAGAATTTCCGTCAAACGGTTCGCGTTATATTCTTTGTCGATGTAGGCAATATAGCCGTCACGATCGTCAGCCGTTTTGGCATAACAGATATCGTAGATACAAAAACTCAGGCTTTTTGTCAGGTTATTGAAACCATGCAGTTTCAGTTTTTGCAATTTAGTTCACCCCCTCATGGATGCCGGATCAGCGCGAGGCTGACAGGGCATTCAGTAGATATTGCGGCAGGGCAAAGCTGCCATAATGGATTGCCGGATTGTAATAACGGCAGGCAATGTCTGCGGCGTCGAAGCGCGCTTGCAGAGTCTTAACGTCGAGCTGGCGATGCTCCGGGCTGTTGGTGGCCCAGGCGAAAGTCATGATGCCACCGTAATAGGTCGGGATCGCCGCTTGGTAAAAACTGACGTCGCTAAAGTAGTGACTCAGCTTCTGGTGGCTATTAACGGCTTCATCCTGCTGTAAGAAGCAGACGCCGTTTTGCGCCACGAAAATGCCGCCCGGATTCAGACAGCGCTCGCAGCCTTGGTAAAACTCTGAGGTAAACAGGCTTTCTCCGGGACCAATAGGATCGGTGCAATCTGAGATGATCACATCAAAGGTTTCGCTGGTCTGATTGACGAACTTCACCCCGTCGTCGATCACCAAGTTAAAGCGCGGATCGTCATAGGCACCGGCATTGTGGTTCGGCAGATACTGGCGGCAGAACTCCACCACGCCGGCATCAATTTCTACCATAGTGACAGACTCAACCTGCGTATGACGGCACACTTCGCGCAGCATTCCGCCGTCGCCGCCGCCGATAATCAGCACTTTCTTAGCCTTACCGTGAGCCAGAATCGGCACGTGGGCCATCATCTCGTGATAGATGAACTCATCCCGCTCGGTGGTTTGCACCACGCCGTCGAGCGCCATCACGCGGCCCAGCTCGGCGTTTTCGAAAATGATCAGATCCTGATGCTCGGTTTTATCGCGATACAGCTCTTTTTCGACGCGAAAATATTGGCCAAAGTTGGCGTGCAGCGTCTCAAACCACATTTCTTTTTCGGACAATTTCTGTGACGGATTCTGGGACATTGTGCAATCTTCTCCTGAGTATTCACAGCCTTGGAAAATGGGGGCAACATGATAGCCAACATCGCCATTGTATGCACGATTGAATATTACTCAGACGTTTTAGGAATATAAGTGTAGCTGAGGTGGGGAAATACGCTGGAAAGCGGCCCGGCCAGAGGCGAAAGTCAGTGGGAAGATGCTAAAGCCGGGCGAGAGAGGGAGTTAGTTAGAGTAGGCCAGCAGGCTCAGGGAGTCGCGTGCCAGCGCCTTGCACTTGGTCGGCTTGGCGACGGCAATCCCGCTCAGGTCGCGATAGCTATCTTCACCCATCGCCTGCATGTTGAAGCTGCTGTAATTGGTTAAATCCCAACGGTTTTGTTGAGCGAAAAACACAATCGCGCGCTTAATTTGCGCGTTAGGAAGCTGTTCGTAGCCGCAATTATTTTTCAAATACACGAAGACGGCGGTCAAATCTGCCAGATCTTCAGCCTCTGATTCGCTTAAAGCCTGGCTGGCGGAGGAGAATCCGAGCAGGGCGAGCAACATCAGGGTTAGCGTCGTTTTTTTCATGGAGTGGTTCTTTATAAAGAGAAAAAAGCAGGCTCAGATAGAATGAAACGACGTTAACATATTTGCCCTGAGTCACACTAAATTTCTTTTGTCGGCAATGCTGCTTGACCCTTCCCTTGGTGGAAGGTTTACCCTCTGTGTTATATCTGCCCGTTCTTTGCCAACCCCGACAGAGGCACTGAACATCGCCAAAAGGATCTGAACATGCATCGTCGTGACTTTATTAAATGGACAACACTGATGGGGGCGGCCACTACGCTGCCGGGCTGGAGCCGTCTGGCATTTGCTGCTGACAGGCCAGCATTGCCGATTCCCATGCTGCTCAAACCCAACGCCAAAGGCGTGATGGTGCTGAATTTACAGCGCGGGCAGAGCCAGTTTACGCCGGGCGTGAATACCGAAACCTGGGGCATTAATGGCAATATCCTCGGCCCCGCGCTGCGCGTCAAACGCGGCGAGCCGGTGACGGTCACGGTGAATAACCAACTGAATGTCGCCAGCACGGTACACTGGCACGGGCTGGAAATTCCCGGTCAGGTGGACGGCGGCCCGCAGGGCGTGATCGCGCCGGGTGCCAGCCGCACTGTGCAGTTCTCCCTCGACCAGCCTGCTTCTACCTGCTGGTTCCATCCGCATCCGCATCAGACCAGTGGCTATCAGGTGGCGATGGGGCTGGCCGGTTTGGTACTGATTGAAGATGACGAAAGCAACCAGCTGCAACTGCCGTCGCGCTGGGGCGTGGATGATATCCCGCTGATTCTTCAGGACAAGCGCCTGAACGACGCCGGGCAGATCGACTACCAGATGGATGTGATGACCGCCGCCGTGGGCTGGTTTGGTCAACACATGCTGACCAATGGCGTGGTCTTCCCGCAGCACGGCGTGTCGCGCGGCTGGCTGCGTTTCCGCCTGCTCAACGGCTGTAATGCGCGCTCGCTCAATGTCTCGACCAGCGACGGTCGCCCACTCTACGTGATTGCCAGCGACGGCGGCTTCCTCGCCGAGCCGGTGAAACTCAGCGAGCTGCCGATGCTACCCGGCGAACGTTTCGAAGTGCTGGTCAACTGCCCGGATGCCAAAGCTTTCGACCTCGTCACCCTGCCGGTCACTCAGATGGGCATGACCCTTGCGCCGTTCGATAAACCTCTGCCGGTGCTGCGCGTGCAGCCGACCCTGACGCAGGGCGAGCAGAACATACCGGATAAACTGATCACACTGCCGGAGCTGGTTTCCGTCGATGGCCTGCCAACCCGCTGGTTGCAGCTCTCCATGGATCCGCGCCTTGACCAGCAGGGCATGGCGGCGCTGATGGCGCGCTATGGGCATCAGTCCATGGCGGGCATGAGCATGGACCACGGCTCAGGCGACGGCGGCCACGATATGGCGGGCATGAATATGCAGGGCATGTCCCATGACGACCACGGCAACATGGCAGGCATGGACATGAGTAAGAAGGATGACGGCAAGTTCGACCTGATGACCGGCAACCGAATCAATGGCAAAGCTTATGACATGAACAGCCCGGCCTTCGATGTCAAACAGGGCCAGTACGAGAAATGGACCATTTCCGGTGAAGGCGACATGATGCTGCACCCGTTCCACATTCACGGCACCCAGTTCCGCATTCTGTCTGAGAATGGTAAGCCAGTGGCGGCGCACCGCGCGGGCTGGAAAGACATTGTGAGAGTGGAGGGCGGGCGCAGCGAGGTGCTGGTGCGTTTCAACTATCTGGCGAGCAAAGAGCAGTCCTACATGGCTCACTGCCACCTGTTGGAACACGAAGACACCGGCATGATGCTTGGATTTACGGTTTCCAGTTAAGGCCTTTGTTTGTTGAGTCGATATGTCGATCACTGACATTCGCCTCAGCAGACTGTATGGTAACGCGGCTGAAAACCATGATATTCACATCATTCTGAGGGGAGAATAAGATGAAAAAGTCGCTGCTGGGCTTTGCGCGGGAAACGCTGGAAATCGAAATCGAAGAGGCGCAACGGCTGCTGACTCGGCTGGATGACAATTTCGTCGACGCCTGCCAGTTGCTGCTCAACTGCACAGGCAAAGCCGTGGTGTCGGGAATGGGTAAATCCGGGCACATCGGCAAGAAAATTGCCGCGTCCCTTGCCAGCACCGGCACGCCAGCCTTCTTCGTCCATCCGGCCGAGGCGCTGCACGGCGACTTAGGCATGATTGGCAGCAACGACGTGCTGATCTTCATCTCCTATTCTGGCCGCGCCAAAGAGCTGGACATGATCCTGCCTCTATTAGCCGAAAACCAAACCAAGCTGATTGCTATTACCGGCGGCAAAGATTCCCCGCTGGCGCAGGCCGCCGATGCCATTATTGACGTCGGCGTAGAGCGCGAAGCCTGCCCAATGGGGCTGGCCCCGACCTCCAGCGCGGTCAATACTTTGATGATGGGCGACGCGCTGGCGATGGCCTTAATGCGCCATCGCGGCTTCGGCGCAGAGGACTTTGCTCGCTCACATCCGGGCGGCAGCCTCGGCGCGCGCTTGCTCAATCGGGTTCATCATTTGATGCGCACCGGCGACCGACTGCCGGTTATCGACAGCCAGGAAAATGTCATGAATGCCATGCTGGAGCTGAGCCGAACCGGGCTGGGCCTGATTGCGGTCTGCGACAAACAGCGCCACGTGGTGGGGGTATTTACCGACGGCGACCTACGCCGCTGGCTGGTGAAAGGCCATACTCTCGACGAGCCGCTGATGAATGCCATCACCCGCCCCGGCTTCCAACTGCCGGAACAGTGGCGCGCGGGCGAGGCGCTGGAAGCCCTGCACCAGCAGAACATCAGCGCCGCGCCGGTGGTGAACAGCGACGGCGTGCTGGTCGGGGCGATAAATCTGCATGATTTACATCAGGCGGGCATTGGTTGATCCGACGGCGTTACTCATTAACTGGTTCTTTGTTATAATCCCCGCGCTTTAAGGTCGCCATCACGGTCAGTGGTGGCGATGACTCTTTCAAATTCCAGGTGGTTAGGCTTTATATGAAACACAGAGTAGACGTCATGATTTCCGAGCAGGAAGTCAAAACCCGAATTGCTGAGTTAGGCCGTGAAATCACCGAGCACTACCGTGATAGCGGCAGTGATATGGTGCTGGTCGGGCTGTTGCGCGGTTCATTCATGTTTATGGCTGACTTGTGTCGCACCATTGACGTTTCCCACGAAGTGGATTTCATGACCGCCTCCAGCTACGGCAACGGCATGTCCACCACCCGTGATGTCAAAATCCTCAAAGATCTGGATGAAGATATCCGTGGCAAAGACGTGCTGATCGTCGAAGACATCATCGACTCCGGCAACACCCTGAGCAAAGTCCGCGAACTGCTGCAACTGCGCGGCCCGAAATCGCTGGCAATCTGTACGCTGTTGGATAAACCACAGCGCCGCGAAGTGGACGTGAAAGTCGAATATGTAGGTTTCGCCATCCCCGACGAATTCGTGGTGGGTTACGGCATCGACTACGCCCAGCGCTATCGCCACCTGCCGTACGTCGGCAAAGTAGTGATGCTCGAAGAGTAAGTGGCTGGCTGCCCGCCTTAGTATTTCTAACGCGGGCAGTACACACAGAGCGACACGCCGGAAAAAGGCACAAAAAAAGGCACATAATGTGCCTTTTGCTTTTTATTCTTTTGTACAGTTACTGCGGATTGCCGTGCAGCAGGGCGGAGACGCCTTGGCGGTAACGTTGTTCCAGCGTTTCGCGGCTGGTGGAGGTCACTTCGAGGTCGCGCAGACGCCCGTCTTGAATGCCGTAAACCCAGCCGTGCAGCGAGACTTTTTGTCCGCGCTTCCACGCGGTCTGCATCACCGTTGAGTGGCCGAGGTTGTAAATCTGTTCCACCACGTTCAGCTCGCACAGCTTGTTCAGACGCTGGTCTGGGGAGAGCTCGCCGAGCAGTGAACTGTGTTTGTACCAGATGTCGCGAATATGCAGCAGCCAGTTGTTGATAAGCCCCAACTCAGGATTCTCCACCGCCGCCTGAACACCGCCACAGCCGTAGTGCCCACAGATAATCACGTGCTCGACTTCCAGCACGTCGATGGCGTACTGCACCACGGACAGGCAGTTAAGGTCGGTATGGATAACCAGATTGGCGACGTTGCGGTGAACGAAGAGTTCACCCGGCTCAAGCCCGGTCAGTTGTTCGGCAGGCACGCGGCTGTCTGAGCAGCCAATCCATAGAAAGCGGGGTTTTTGCGATTCGGAAAGACGTTCGAAGAAGCCTGGATCTTCTTCCACCATGGTTTTTGACCAAAGGGCGTTATTATTTTTAAGTGTTTCAATGTCATTCATGGACGTTAATAGCCTGTAACCGATCAACTGCGATGGGTTAATATAGGGCAACACTCCGCTATTTCATATCGATTCAGCATCCCATTAAGCAACAAATCATAACGCCAGAATTTATAACAAGGTTCTCTACACAAGGTAAGCTCCACTTATGACATACGCATTGGAACTGGAGAAGTTAACCAAGACTTACGCCGGTGGCGTGCAGGCTCTACGCGGCATCGACCTCAAGGTAGAAGCAGGTGATTTCTACGCGCTGCTCGGGCCAAACGGTGCCGGTAAATCGACCACCATTGGCATCATCAGCTCGCTGGTGAATAAATCTGCCGGTAAGGTTCGAGTCTTTGGTTACGACATCGATAAGGATATCGTCAACGCCAAGCGCCAGCTCGGGCTGGTGCCGCAGGAGTTCAACTTCAACCCGTTTGAAACCGTCATGCAAGTGGTGGTCAATCAGGCCGGTTACTACGGCGTTCCGCGCCCGCTGGCTTTACAGCGCGCTGAAAAATACCTAACCCAGCTGGACCTGTGGGGCAAGCGCAACGAGCGTTCCCGCATGCTGTCGGGGGGGATGAAGCGCCGCCTGATGATTGCCCGCGCGCTGATGCACGAGCCGAAGCTGCTGATCCTCGATGAACCAACCGCCGGGGTGGATATCGAGCTGCGCCGTTCCATGTGGGGCTTCCTTAAAGAGCTTAACGCCCAGGGGACCACCATCATCCTGACCACCCACTATCTGGAAGAAGCGGAGATGCTGTGCCGTAATATCGGCATTATTCAGGGCGGCCAGCTGGTGGAAAACACCAGCATGAAAGAGCTGCTGTCGAAGCTGAAATCTGAAACCTTCATTCTCGACTTGGCACCGAAAAGTAATCTGCCGCAGCTGGAAGGCTATCGCCACAAGCTGACGGATACCTCGACGCTGGAAGTGGAAGTGATGCGCGAGCAGGGGCTGAACTCGCTGTTTAGCCAACTGAGCAATCAGGGCGTGCAGGTGTTGAGTATGCGTAACAAGGCTAACCGTTTGGAAGAGCTGTTTGTCACCTTGGTGAACGGCAGTGAGGAATCGAAATAATGTCGCAATTGTATTGGGTTGCACTCAAAAGTATCTGGCTAAAAGAGATTAACCGTTTCGGGCGTATCTGGATCCAGACGCTGGTTCCGCCAGTGATCACCATGACGCTGTACTTCATCATTTTCGGTAATTTGATCGGTTCGCAGATTGGCCAAATGCATGGTTTCACCTACATGCAGTTCATCGTGCCGGGCCTGATCATGATGGCGGTGATCACTAACTCCTACGCTAACGTGGCATCCTCTTTCTTTAGCGCCAAGTTCCAGCGCAATATTGAAGAGCTGCTGGTGGCCCCTGTGCCAACGCACGTGGTGATTGCCGGTTATGTCGGCGGCGGCGTGGCGCGTGGTATCTGCGTGGGGATTTTGGTCACCGCGATTTCACTGTTCTTCGTGCCGCTGGTGATCCACTCATGGTGGGTTATCGCGCTGACTCTGCTGCTGACGGCGATCCTGTTCTCCCTCGGCGGCCTGCTCAACGCAGTATTTGCCACCACCTTTGATGACATCAGCCTGATCCCAACCTTCGTGTTGACCCCGCTGACCTATCTGGGCGGCGTGTTCTACTCGCTGACGCTGCTGCCGCCAATCTGGCAGGCGGTTTCTAAGCTCAACCCAATTGTCTATATGATCAGCGGCTTCCGCTACGGCTTCTTGGGGATCACCGATGTTCCGTTGGTGTTCACCATGGGCGTGTTGGTGGCGTTTATTGCAGTGTTTTACTTGCTGGCTTGGTACTTGATTGAGCGTGGCCGCGGCTTGCGTAGCTAATCCACGTCATCCTTTGCGCTGTCTCGGCGTTGGCTGCATGGCAATTTAAAAATAAAAAAAACGGGGCCAGTCAGTGGCCCCGTTTTTTTATGCCTGAATCAAGGTTATGCCACTTGAACAGGTACCGCCTTGGCGGTGCGTTTCAGTTGGTTTTCACCTTCGAAATAGGCGACTTTCGGCTGGTGCTTGCGGGCTTCGGCGTCTGACATCTGCACGTAAGAACAGATGATCAGCAGGTCGCCGACGCAGGCGCAGCGCGCTGCCGCGCCGTTCACCGATATAATCCGTGAGCCGCGTTCAGCTGCGATAGCATAGGTCGAAAAACGCTGACCGTTATCAACGTTATAAATGTCGATGGCTTCGTATTCCAGAATCCCTGACGCGTCGAGGAAGTCTTGATCGATGGCGCAGGAGCCTTCGTAGTGCAAATCAGCCTGAGTCACGTGAACTCGATGCAGTTTGCCTTGGAGCATAGTACGTACCATGTAGGTGACCCTTCATTTACCTTTAACTTTCACACTGTTGCTTCATTGCGACAGCGGGAAGGCTTGGGATAACAAATTGATGAAATACAAAAAATCCGATACCCAGATCGACCACATCTTTGCCGATTTAGTACCCGTTGTCTACTGCGTCAAATCAACCTGCTGATTATCAATCAGTCGCGCTTTACCCAGCCACGCCGCCATCAGAATCACGGCCGACGTGCTATCCACATTCAGCTCTTGCAGGGTCTTGGCGTCGCGAATAAACAGCTCGTCAGGGGTGAAGCCGGCGTCGCGTAGCTGCTGCGCCGTCTCTTCCAGCATCTCTTCGACGTGGCGCTCGCCTTGGCTCAGGCGCTTGGCCAGCTGGTTCATGATTTTCGCCAGCTCAGGCGCGGTTTTGCGCTCGTCGTGAGTGAGATAACCGTTGCGCGAACTCAGTGCCAAACCGTCTTTGGCGCGCACGGTCGGCACACCGATAATCTCGATGTCATAACCCATGTCTTCCACCAGCGTGCGGATCAGCGCCAACTGCTGGAAGTCTTTTTGGCCGAAGCAGGCGACGTCAGGCTGCACCAGATTGAACAGCTTGCTGACGATGGTCGACACGCCGCGAAAATGCCCCGGACGGCTCGCGCCCTCCAGAATGGTGGAGATAACCGGCACGTCGACCTGAGTCTGGGTGGCCAAGCCTTTCGGATAGATATCCGCCGGCGACGGCGCGAAAACTAAGTCCACGCCGCGTTTGTTCAGCTTCTCGCAGTCTTCCTGCAAGGTGCGCGGGTAGCGTTCTAAATCGTCAGGGCGCTCGAACTGCATCGGGTTAACAAAGATACTTACTACCACCACGTCGCCCCGGGCTTTGGCTTCTTCCACCAGGGTCATGTGACCTTCATGCAGGTTGCCCATGGTGGGAACCAGTGCGATACGTTTGTTGTTCTGGCGGTAAAAACGAATTTCACGGCGCAGCAGCGGCACATTTTCAATAATCAGCACGTCGATAACCCTTCTTATTTAAAACTGTGTTCTTCGCCCGGATAGACACCCTGAGCAACTTGTTCAACATACAGGCGCACCGCGCCGCGAATGTCGCCAGCCTCGGTGAGGAAGTCTTTGGCGAACTTCGGCGTGTGGCCGCCGGTGATGCCAAAGGCGTCGTGCATCACCAGAATCTGGCCGTCGGTCACGTTGCCCGCGCCGATACCAATCACCGGAATGGCAAGCTCTTCGGTCACGCGCTTCGCCAGCTCGACCGGCACGCACTCCAGCACCATCAGCTGTGCTCCGGCTTCTTCGAGTGCCAGCGCATCTTTCACCAGCTGGTTAGCCGCCACTTCGTCACGGCCCTGCACTTTATAGCCGCCGAACACGTTGACCGACTGCGGCGTTAAGCCCAAATGACCACAAACCGGCACCGCGCGCTCGGTGAGCATTTTCACCGTTTCACACAGCCAGCTTCCGCCTTCTAACTTCACCATATTGGCCCCGGCGCGCATCAGCACGGCCGCGCTGGCGAAGGTCTGCTCTGGGGTGGCATAGCTCATAAAAGGCAGGTCAGACAGCAGCAGCGCCTTGGGCGCACCGCGACGCACGCAGCGCGTGTGATAGGCAATCTCTTCGACAGTGACTGGCAGGGTAGAGTCATGGCCCTGCACCACCATGCCGAGGGAATCACCAATCAGCATCACGGGGATACCCTGCTCGGCGAACAACTGCGCGAAGCTGGCATCGTAGGCGGTAATGGTCGCAAACTTGTGGTTCTCTTGCTTCCACTGGCGTAACTGGCTGAGGGTTGTAGCTTTCATGAGATCTTCCTATGAACAATTCATTCGGTGAATATCTTGCCGACATTCTACTGTATGACCGAATAAGCAGGTAGTGAAGTTCCTGCTCAGGGCACGGAACATCTTAAGAACTGCTTAAGGTGGTTGACGTATAATCAAAGAGTGGAGATTTCGGGCGAATATTAAGGAAGAGCAATGCGCATTTTACTGATTGAAGACGACAACATGATTGGCGATGGTATCAAGGCCGGGTTGGGCAAGCTGGGGTTTACGCTGGACTGGTTTACCGACGGTAAAATGGGCAAAGCGGCGCTCGACAGCGCGCCTTATGACGCAGTGATTCTGGACCTGAGCCTGCCGGGCCTCGATGGTATGCAGCTTTTACGGGAATGGCGGCGCGAGGGCAAAGACACGCCGGTGCTGATCCTTACGGCGCGTGACGCACTGGAACAGCGGGTGAGTGGCCTACAGGCCGGCGCCGATGACTATCTGTGCAAACCTTTTGCGCTGGTGGAGGTCGCGGCGCGGCTTCAGGCACTGATCCGCCGTCGCCACGGGCAAATCACCTCCATTGTTACCCACGGCAGTTTACACTTCGACCCTGCCTCTCGCAGCGCGACGCTAAATGGCGAAGTCGTGGTGCTCACCCAGCGCGAAATCACCGTCATGGAGCTGTTTCTCAACAACAAAGGCCGGGTTCTGCCTCGCCCGCTGATTCAGGAAAAGCTCTACAGCTGGGACGATGAGGTCAGCAGCAACGCGGTTGAAGTGCATATTCACCACTTGAGGAAGAAGCTCGGCAACGGCTTTATCCGCACCGTCCACGGCGTGGGCTACACCCTGGGCGATGCCACGGAGGAGGGCCAGTGAGAGCAAGATTTGCGCGTCTCAGTTTGCGGCTGCGGCTGATTTTATTGTTCGGCCTTTTGGCGCTGCTCACTTGGCTGGCCGCCTCGGTTATCGCCTGGCAGCAGACTCGCCACAACATTAATGAAGTGTTCGACACCCAGCAGATACTGTTCGCCAAACGGCTGGCAGGGGCGGGGCTGGCGGAGATGATGGCGGTGGAGCACGACGTGCGCCTGCCGGAAACCAAGAAAATCCTGCATAAAGGCAATCGCGGCCATACCGATGATGACGCGCTGACCTTCGCCATTTTTGATCGTCAGGGCAAGATGCTGCTCAACGATGGCGAGAACGGCAAGCATATCCGCTTTGACAGCAGTACGCAGGGGTTCACCGACAGCCAGCTGGAAGGGGATGACGACGCGTGGCGACTGCTGTGGCTGACCACCGCCGACGGGCAGTTCCGCGTGGTGGTCGGGCAAGAATATGACTATCGCAACGATCTGGCGTGGACGCTGGTCAGCGGGCAGTTAATGCCGTGGCTGGCGAGCTTGCCTATCCTGCTTCTCGCGATGATCCTGCTGATCACTCGCGAGCTAAAACCTTTGCGCCGGGTGGCGGACGATCTTCATCGCCGCGCGCCTGACGACGCTGCGCCCATCTCCACCCAGCAGGTTCCCTCCGAGGTTTTGCCTCTGGTGACATCCCTTAACTCGCTGTTTAGCCGCACCGGCGAGCTGCTGGTGCGCGAGCGCCGCTTCACCTCCGATGCCGCCCATGAGCTGCGCAGCCCGCTGGCGGCGCTGCGCGTTCAAACCGAAGTGGTGCAGCTTTCCGGCGATGACGCCAGCGCGCGGGAACATGCACTGGGGAATCTCACTACCAGCATTGATCGCGCCACGCGGCTGGTGGATCAACTTCTGACCCTGTCGCGGCTGGAGTCTTTTGACGGTTTAGAGGAGCTTGAGCCTATCAGCTGGGCCAGCCTGCTGATGCAGGTGATGGGTGAGCAGGACGCCGCCGCGCACGCCCGCGGCATCGCGCTGCGCTTTGAACCTCTGGGCGAACCGGCGACGATTCAGGGCCAGCCGTTGCTGCTTTCGCTGATGCTGCGCAACCTGATTGATAACGCGGTTCGCTATTCGCCGCGCGGGTCGAACGTCACGGTGTGGCTCGACGAGCAGGGGATTCGGGTTGAAGATCAGGGGCCGGGCATTGATGAAGCGCATCTGGCGAGGCTGGGGGAGAGATTCTATCGGCCGCCGGGGCAACAGCAGACCGGCAGCGGGCTGGGCGTTTCGATTGTGCAGCGTATCGCCCAGTTGCACGGCTTGCAGGTGAGTTATCGCAATCGCCAGCAGGGTGGCTTAGAAGTCGTAATCAGATAAGCAACGGCCAGATGAACTGGCCGCGAATTACCAGCGTTCCAGCCCGTTCAGCGGCACGCGGGTGAGAACAGTTTGCAGAGATTCGCCGTCAGGGAACACCACGTCTGGCGCGATTTCTGCCAGCGGATAGAGCATAAACTCACGGTTTTTCATGTCGTAATGCGGCACGGTCAGACGTTCGGTGTTGATCACCCGATCGCCATACAGCAGCAGGTCTAAATCCAGCGTGCGCGGTCCCCAACGTTCCAGCTTTCGCACCCGGCCCTGATTCTGTTCAATGGCCTGAGTGCAGTCTAGCAGTTCTTCTGGCGGCAGTTCGGTATCCAGTGCCACCACGGCATTGAGGAAATCAGGCTGATTTTGCGGGCCGAGGGGCTTGCTGCGGTAAAATGCCGAGCAGACCACCAGCTGGGTGCGGGGCATGTGCGCCAGAGCTTCCAGCGCACAGTTAACCTGGTCTACAGGCTTGGCAAGGTTACTGCCGAGCGCAATGTAGACCCGAATCATTGCGCATTGTCCTTGCGCGGTGCCCGTTTGCGAGGGCGGCGCGGACGGCTACGGCGCGGTGCGGCGTCATCACCGAGCGTACCCAGCATGTTTTTCTGCGAGGCCGGTGTCGCTTCCTGGAACTCACCCCACCATTCGGTCAGGCTTTGCAGTTCGCGATGCTGCTCGACTTCGGCGCGCAGCGCCAGCAGGTCGAAGGCGGCGCGGAACTTCGGATGCTCCATCAGCTTGTGCGCACGTTTACCCTGACGGCGAGACAGGCGCAGTTGCAGCGCCCAGATATCACGCACCAGCGTAGTAATACGTTTTGGGATCGCCAATGTGCGGCACTGCTCGTCGAGCACGTCGTTCATCGCCAGCGAGAAGGCATCGTAATAGGTCAATCCGCCTTCCTGTGCCAGCTTCTGCGCGTGTTCAATCACCGGATACCACAGCATCGCGGCGAACAGGAACGCAGGGTTAACGCGCTGATCGTTTTGCAGACGGAAGTCGGTGTTTTTCAGCACCTGAACCAGAATGCGCTCCATCGGGCTGTCACCTTCTTCGGTGAACTGGCGTGCAATCAGCGGGAACAGCGGCTGGAACAGCTGATATTCACGCAGCTTCAGGTAGGTCTGGTAGCCGTTGCCCGCTTGCAGCAGTTTTAAAGACTCTTCGAACAGGCGCGCCGGAGGGATTTCTTGTAACAAGGTCGCCAGTCGTGGAATAGGCTGTGCGGTTTCAGGGCTGATTTTCATGTCCAGCTTGGCGGCGAAACGCACGGCGCGCAGCATACGCACCGGGTCTTCGCGGTAGCGCGTTTCTGGATCACCGATCAGGCGAATAATGCCGTTTTCAAGGTCACGCAGGCCACCGGTGTAGTCACGCACGGTGAAGTCGGCCACGCCGTAATACAGGCTGTTGATGGTGAAGTCGCGGCGCTGGGCGTCATCTTCGATGGTGCCGAAGATGTTGTCGCGCAGCAGCATGCCGTTGACGGCCTGCTGGGAAGAGTTTTTGTCTTCCACTTCTTCTTGCTGCTCGTGATGACCACGGAAGGTGGCGACCTCAATGATTTCCGGCCCAAACATCACGTGAGCCAGACGGAAGCGACGGCCCACCAGACGGCAGTTGCGGAACAGTTTGCGTACCTGCTCAGGCGTAGCGTTGGTGGTGATGTCGAAGTCTTTCGGTTTCTTTTCCAGCAATAAATCGCGCACGCCGCCGCCAACCAGGTAGGCTTCGTAACCGGATTTATTTAAGCGATACAGCACTTTAAGGGCGTTTTCGCTGATATCACGACGAGAGATGTTGTGCTCATCGCGAGGAATAATGGTCATGGCGCGGGTTTCGCCTTCGTAATCAAAGGAGACGCGGGCTTTCTTCGCCGGCTCTTCGGTCACGTAACGTTCAACGAATGGGCGATCGCCGCGTGGCGCTTCGCTGGCTGAACGGCGATTGTCATGATTTTCGTTCTGACGAGGGGCAGAGCGGGATGGCTGTCTCGCGCCTTGCGCAGCATTATTGCCGCGTCGATCGCCTCGATTGCCATTGTCATCCCGGCGATTACGGTTATCGCGATTGCCACTGCGTTCGCGGCGTGGGGATGACGGCGTTCTTGGGTTGCCGTCGGCAACGGAAGCAGAGTCCACGGAGGTTGGGTCGCGGCGGTCTTTATCTTCACGAAGAGGGGCTGGTTCAGGCACCGCGTTTTCTTCACGGATGACTTTGTCTTCACGAACTAGCACCTTACGGCAAAAATTGGCTACTCGGGTAAAAATGGGACACCTCGATAGTGACTGATAAAAATGACGCGACGCAAAAACAGCGGCTAATCATAGCTCACACTGGCTACTTTGAGAATGCCGAAGTCAAATCTGGCGGAGCTTTCGCATGCTGACGCGGCATCTGCGCGGGGGACCAATGTTCAATCGCCCAGCGTAATAATAAATCTAATGGTAATTCCTGCCAGTTTTCCGGCAAGGTTTGACCTAAAAATTGTAACGCTTTCAACAACACGGGGCGCGGGTCGCCGGGTGGCAGGCCGGGCGCGTGATTTTGTTTGGAAAGCTTATCGCCACTCTCATTGACCGCCAGCGGCAAATGCAAATATCCCGGCTGCGGGTAGCCAAGATTCTGATAAAGCGAAATCTGCCGCACCGTTGGCTCAATTAAGTCGGCTCCGCGCACCACGTGATTGACTCCCTGATAGTGATCGTCGACCACCACGGCGAGGTTATAGGCGAACAGGCCATCTCGGCGGCGGATAATAAAATCCTCTTCGGCGAGAGTCTGGCTGGCGTGCAGTTGGCCCTGAAAATCATCGTCGAAGGCGTAAACCGGGCGCGTCTGGCGCAGGCGAATCGCCGCATTCTCAGGCCCAAGGCCTAAGTGCTGACAGTGGCCATCATAGGTGCCGCCGAGCTGGGCGACGCGCTGGCGGGTACAGGTGCAGTAATAGCTCAGGCCATTGATGTGCAACGAGTCTAGGGCGGCGCGGTAGGCGTCATGGCGTTTCGACTGCCAAACCACTTCACCATCCCAGTGCAGGCCAAAACGTTCAAGCGTGGCAAGAATGCTGTCGGCGGAACCGGCGATTTCGCGTGGCGGGTCGAGATCGTCAATACGCACCAGCCACTGGCCCTGCGCGGCGCGGGCGTGCAAATAGCTACCGAGGGCGGCAATCAGAGAACCAAAGTGAAGTTCACCGGAAGGTGAGGGAGCAAAGCGGCCGATGTAGGGCGACGTGGCGTGGGTATCTGACATAAGAAGTTTGAAACGAAAGAGGGTGCTGCGTTGTTAAGGGAACGCGGTGCGTAATGCACCGCGTGGGACCCGAGACTTAACCTGCCATCTGCTTTTCGCGGATTTCAGCCAATGTCTTACAGTCAATGCACAAATCAGCGGTAGGACGTGCTTCGAGACGGCGGATACCGATCTCAACGCCACAGGAATCGCAATATCCGAAATCCTCGTCTTCCACTTTTTTCAGCGTTTTTTCAATTTTTTTGATCAGCTTACGTTCACGGTCGCGGTTACGTAGTTCAAGGCTGAATTCTTCTTCCTGAGCGGCACGGTCGACCGGATCTGGGAAGTTTGCAGCTTCGTCCTGCATGTGCGAAACGGTACGGTCAACTTCATCCCTGAGCTGATTGCGCCACGCTTCAAGGATCTTCTTGAAGTGGGTCAGCTGAGCGACGTTCATGTACTCTTCGCCTGGCTTCTCTTGGTATGGTTCTACCCCAGCGATGGCGAGAATGCTCAAGGACGATGTCTTACGGGTTTGCCCTTCTTGCATGATGCTTCTCCTACATAAAACGCACTATACTCTTCATCCTTTAAGCTACTGCTGCGTTGTCCGCCTTGCTGTAATTCAACGATGTTGAGTATTTCGATCCCCAAAAGGGGGAAAAAATCAGGCCGCTATAAATACCAGAAGGCAACGAGGTAAGCAATTAATCATCGCAGGGTCTTGACAGACCTGTGAGGAAAAGCGTATTCGCGACTCCTTAATCCTTCAAAAATTGAACAATTTAGAGTCTCTGCCCCCATGTGGTCGCCGCCGATGGCTTTAATAACAGGGGTTATCCGACAAACTGGCGGGTAGCCAGAGGTAAACGTTCTGTGAGGCGGATACCCTCGGCAGAAAGTTTTGCACCGTAACACATCACTTCGACACCGTTTTTCTGTACCTGCGTCAACAATGCTGCATAACGCGGATCAATATGGTGTGCCGGAGAGACGCTTTCAATGCCTGAATGCAATACAGCGAAAAATAAAACGGCTCGCTGTCCCTGTTCTGCCATCGCTTGAAGCTCGCGTAAATGCTTCTGACCTCGCAGGGTCACTGCGTCGGGGAAGAAGCCGCATCCTTGTTGCAACAAGGTGACAGATTTCACTTCAATATAGCAGTCAGAACCGTTATCCGCCTGTAACATAAAATCTATGCGACTGTTTTCGGCGCCGTATTTAACTTCGCTAGAGATCTTACTGTAAGCAGATAATTCTGGAATGCCGCCTAATTCCAGCGCTTCTCGCACTAGCTGGTTGGCCCGCAGCGTGTTGACGCAAATCCAGTGCCCCTGCTGCGTTTCGGTAAGCTCCCAGCTATGGGCGTACTTGCGTTTTGGGTTGTCGGAGGTGGAATACCAGACGGTATCGCCCGGCGTAGCGCAGCCGGTCATCGCGCCGGTATTGGCGCAATGCAGGGTTAATTCCTGACCTTCTGGGGTGACCACGTCCGCCAGAAAACGTTTGTAACGTTTGATCAGGGTTGCGGGTTGAAGTGGTGGCTCGAAGTGCATGACATTTCCTGATTGAAATTAGTCGTTAGGCGCGGCGGGCGACAGCGGCCAGCTTTGCAACAAGGAGTATCGGGTGCGGCCACTCTCATAAAGGGACTGGTACAGGCCAAACTCGGTGGCGTCCAGCGTCCAGTTGGGTGTTGCGGGAGGAATGGCGACCGGACGAGTGGCGGCGCGGAACAGCGAAATATGCGGATGAAACGGCAGCGTGCTCTGGTAACAGCCGTTGCGCGCCGCGTGGGAGCGCAGCACCTCGGCCAGTTGCAGCAGCGCGCGTGGCGCACGCCGAGTGCCGAGCCAGACCACGCCGGCTCCGGGCCAGTGGCCCGCGTCATCGATTTGCACGCTGAAGGCTTTGGCATCGATTCGCCCGGCGACGCCGCGTAAAGCCGCCTCTTTTTGTTCGCTCACCTCGCCCAAAAAGGCCAGAGTGATATGCAAATTGGCCGCCGTCAGCGGGCGTCCTGTCTCGGCCGGGAAATTATCAGCACGCCATTTAATCACCTGTTTTTGTAATTTCGGTGGCAGTGATAAAGCAAAAAACAGACGGCGTTGAGCGGACATTGCAGGTTCCCTTAAGGCAGAAGCAGGCCCAGATGCTACAATGCTGGCGCTTTAAATCAACTCATATGGGGCTTTTTCATTGTCATCTTCTTTGCCGGTCAGTGCCGTACTTGACCCTTTATTAGCCGCGCTAAAAAGCGCACCGCAGGTACTGCTGCTGGCCCCGACGGGCGCGGGCAAATCGACCTGGCTGCCGCTACAGCTGCTGCAACAGGCTAACCTGCCCGGTAAAATCCTGCTGCTCGAGCCGCGTCGGCTGGCGGCCAAGAACGTGGCTTATCGTCTGGCCCAGCAGCTTGGCGAAACGCCCGGCCAGACCGTCGGCTATCGCATGCGCGCGGAAAGCAAAACCAGCGCCGCCACTCGTCTTGAAGTGGTCACCGAGGGGATCCTGACCCGCATGGTGCAGGCCGACCCTGAGCTGAGCGGCGTCTCACTGGTTATCCTCGACGAATTCCACGAGCGCAGCCTGCAAGCCGATTTGGCGCTGGCGCTGCTGCTCGACCTGCAAAACGCCCTGCGCGATGACCTCAAGCTGCTGATTATGTCCGCCACCCTCGACAATCTGCGACTCACCCCGCTGCTGCCCGACGCGCCGGTGATTGTCTCTGAGGGGCGCAGCTTCCCGGTGGATCGCCACTATATTTCTCTCGCCAGCCACGAGCGCCTCGACGAAGGCATAGCGCGGGTGGTGAGTCGCCTGATGAGCGAAAACGGCGGCTCGATGCTGCTTTTCCTGCCCGGCGTGGCGGAAATCACTCGCGTGCAGAACCTGCTGGCAGGGAGAGTGTCTGACGATATCGACCTCTGCCCGCTGTATGGCGCGCTGACGCTCGATCAGCAGCAAAAGGCGATTCAACCTGCGCCAGCGGGCCGCCGCAAAATCGTGCTCGCGACCAATATTGCTGAAACCAGCCTGACTATCGAAGGTATTCGGCTGGTGGTGGACAGCGGGCTGGAACGCAGCGCGCAGTTTGACCCGCGCTCCGGCCTGACCCGTCTGGTGACGCAGCGGATTAGCCAAGCTTCGATGACCCAGCGCGCGGGCCGCGCCGGGCGTCTGGAGCCGGGTCTGTGCTGGCACCTGTTCGCCAAAGAGCAGGCTGAACGCGCCAGTGCGCAGGGCGAGGCGGAAATTCTGCAAAGCGACCTGAGCAGTTTCTGGCTCGAACTTTTGCAGTGGGGCTGCCAGCAGCCGGAGCAACTGTCGTGGCTTGATGCGCCGCCCGCACCCGCGCTGGCGGCGGCCAAAACCTTGCTGCACTCTCTTGGCGCGACGGATAGGCAGGGAAAACTTACCTCGACGGGGCAGCGCATGGCCAAGCTCGGCTGCGAGCCGCGCCTTGCCGCGATGCTGATTGCCGCCGATGCTCAGGGCGCCGATGCCTTAGCGACGGCGGCGCTGCTGGCCGCCATGCTGGAAGAGCCTCCGCGCGGGGGCATGCCGGATATCGATTATTGGCTCAGTCGCCCGCAGGGCAATTGGCAGCGCCGCGCCGGTCAGCTAGCTCAGCGGGTTTCGGCCAAAAAAGGTCAGGTGGACGCGGCGCTGGCTCCGTGGCTATTGGCCGTCGCTTTCAGTGACCGCATAGCTCAGCGCCGGGGAGCCGATGGCCGCTATTTGTTAGCCAACGGCCTCGGGGCTTCTCTGCCGCAGGACGATGCGCTAACCCGCGCCGCGTGGCTGGTGGCGCCGCAGCTGTTGCAGGGCAATAACAGCCCGGACGCGCGAATTTTGCTGGCAGTGACGCTGGATGCCAGCCAGTTGGCCGAGCGTTTGCCGCAAATTGTCAAAGAGCAAACTGCGGTCGAGTGGGATGAAGAGAAAGGCACGCTACGCGCGTGGCGGCGCTGGCAGGTGGGGCGGCTGGTGTTGAAAGCTAACCCACAGGCCAAGCCGGATGACGCCGATTTACAACAGGCGCTGATTGACTGGGTTCGGCAGCAGGGTTTGGCGTCGCTTAACTGGTCGGTAGCCGCCGAACAGCTGCGCCTGCGCCTGACTTGCGCCGCCAAATGGATGCCCGAAGCTGACTGGCCCGCGATGGATGACCAAAGCCTGCTTGACGGCCTCGAGCAGTGGCTCTCGCCGTCGCTTAACGGCGTGCGCTCGCTCAAAATGCTGCAACATGTGGATTTGCATGACGCGCTGCTGCGGCTGCTAGATTGGCATCAGCGCCAGCGATTAGATAAGGCGCTGCCGACCCATTACACCGTTCCTACTGGCAGCCGTTTGCCAATCCGCTATTATGCTGACCAGCCGCCGATTTTGTCGGTGCGGATGCAGGAAATATTTGGCGAGGAGCGCAGCCCGATGCTGGCCGAAGGCCGCGTCGCCGTGGTGCTGGAGCTGCTTTCGCCCGCCCAGCGCCCGTTGCAGATCACCGCCGATTTGGCGGCATTCTGGCAAGGGACGTATCGCGAAGTACAAAAAGAGATGAAAGGTCGCTACCCTAAGCACCCCTGGCCGGATAATCCGGCTGTGGAAATGCCCACGCGTCGCACCAAAAAATATCAATGACCAGAAAACCCAAGCCGATAGACGCGAAATTGTCTGATTTTTTTCAGAGATTTCTTCTGGTCATAGCCACAACCGAGGCAGAGAGTAGGCCGCAATTTATGAACACAGCAGTTTTTATGGAGAGTTGTCATGTCTGGCGATGATCGCGAGCCGATTGGCCGTAAAGGCAAACCCGCAGGACGTAAGCCTTCGCGCTCGCGTCCGGTACGTCGCCGTAGGGATGACGATTATGAAGAATTCGATGATGACTATGAAGAAGACCGCGAAACGGATGACGACTATGACGATGAAGAAGAGACCCGTCGGGAGTCGCGTATGACCCGCAAAGCCGCGCCACGCAAAGCGGCGAAATCCGGCAAAGGCGGCAAGCCGCGCAGCAGAAAACGCTGGTGGTTCTGGCTGCTGCTTAAGCTGTTCATCATCTTCGCCATTCTGATGGGGATTTACGGTTTCTATCTCAATACTGAGATCCGTGGCCGTATTGATGGCAAAGTCTGGCAGCTGCCAGCGGCGGTGTATGGTCGTCAGGTCAACCTTGAGCCGGACATGCCGTACAGCAAAAAAGAGATGATTAACCTGCTGGAAGGCACGCAATACCGCCAAGTAACGCGTATTACCCGTCCGGGCGAGTTTACCGTGGCTGCCAACAGCATCGACTTGCTGCGCCGCCCGTTTGATTTCCCAGATGGTAAAGAGGGCCAGATCAACGCGCGCCTGATGTTCGAAGATAACCATCTTTCGGAGATTAAGAACCTCGACAACAACCGCGATTTCGGGCTGTTCCGCCTCGATCCGCGTTTGATCACCATGCTGCAATCTCCGAACGGCGAACAGCGCCTGTTCGTGCCGCGCTCTGGTTTCCCGGACCTGCTGGTGGACACGCTGCTGGCAACCGAGGACCGTCACTTCTATGAGCACGATGGCATTAACTTCTGGGCGATTGGCCGCGCGGTGGTGGCGAACTTAACCGCCGGACACGCGGTGCAGGGCGGCAGTACGCTGACCCAACAGCTGGTGAAAAACCTGTTCCTGACCAACGAACGCTCGCTGAGCCGTAAAGCGCGCGAAGCCTATATGGCGATTCTGGTCGACGCCAACTACAGCAAAGATCGCATCCTCGAGCTGTACCTGAACGAAGTCTATCTCGGCCAGAGTGGCTCAGATCAGATTCGCGGCTTCCCGCTGGCGAGCCTCTACTACTTTGGCCGTCCGGTGGATGAGCTGAGTCTGGATCAGCAGGCGCTGTTAGTCGGCATGGTGAAAGGCGCCTCGCTGTACAACCCGTGGCGTAACCCGAAACTGGCCCTTGAACGCCGCAACTTAGTGCTGCGTTTGCTGGTTAATCAAAAAGTTATCGACCAAGAATTGTATGACATGCTCAGCGCGCGCCCTCTGGGCGTCCAGCCGAAGGGCGGGGTGATTTCTCCTCAGCCAGCCTTTATGCAGATGGTGCGTCAGGAGCTGCAGGCCAAGCTTGGCGATAAAGTACAGGATATGTCAGGGGTGAAAATCTTCACCACCCTCGACCCGATTTCTCAGGATTCCGCCGAGAAAGCCGTGGAAGAAGGCATTCCTTTACTGCGTAAGAAGAGCGGGTTGAACGACATTGAAACCGCGATGGTGATTGTTGACCGCTATACCGGCGAAGTGCGTGCCATGGTCGGCGGCGCCGAAACCCAGTTTGCGGGCTTCAACCGTGCCATGCAGGCGCGTCGTCAGGTCGGCTCTCTGGCCAAGCCTGCGACCTACCTGACTGCCCTGTCGCAGCCGGATAAATACCGCCTGAACACCGTGCTGGCTGACCAGCCGCTGACCCTGAAACTGGCCAATGGCCAGACCTGGTCGCCGAAGAACGATGATCACCAGTTCCGTGGACAGGTGCTGCTGGTGGACGCGCTGGCGCGCTCGATGAACGTGCCAACGGTTAACCTCGGTATGGCTGTCGGTCTGGATAACATTACCAAGCAGCTGATTAACCTGGGTATTCCAAAAGAGTCGCTGAACCAGCTGCCGTCAATGCTGTTGGGGGCTATTGCCCTGACGCCGATGGAAGTTGCGCAGGAGTACCAGACCATTGCCAGCGGCGGCAACAAAGCGCCACTGTCCGC
This sequence comes from Ewingella sp. CoE-038-23, assembly GCF_040419245.1. NCBI lineage: Bacteria > Pseudomonadati > Pseudomonadota > Gammaproteobacteria > Enterobacterales > Yersiniaceae > Ewingella > Ewingella docleensis. Next base: position 665,934 of record NZ_JAZHOH010000001.1, read on the forward strand.
CGTGCGTTCGGTAATTGCGGAAGACGGTACCGTGCTCTACCAGAGCTTCCCACAGGCGGTTCGGGTTATTCCGGCTCAGGCTTCTTATCTGACCATGTACGCGATGCAGCAGGTGGTTTCCGAGGGGACTTCACGCGCCTTGGCGAACAAGTTCCCGAACCTGCATCTGGCGGCGAAAACCGGTACCTCCAACGAACTGCGTGACAGCTGGTTCGCGGGTATCGACGGCAATCAGGTGGCGATCACCTGGGTTGGCCGCGATAACAACGGCCCGTCTAAGCTGTGGGGTTCTACCGGCGCGCTGGTGCTCTATAGCCGCTATCTGGATAACGAAACGCCGCAGCCGCTGACCTTGCAGGTGCCGGAAGGCATCACCACCATGAATATCGACGGCAGTGGAAACTTTGTCTGTAACAGCGGTGGCCTGACGGGCGGCGTAGCGCGCAGTATCCCGGTTTGGACCGATTCCCCTGACCAACTCTGTCAGGCGTCGCAAGCCGCGATTCAGCAGCAGCAACAACAGCAGCAGCAACAGCAGCATTCTCAACAAGAAGATGGCAAAGGCGTTGCGGGCTGGATTAAGGATATGTTCGGCTCAAGTCCGTAGGATCAGATGCTGAAATGAAAAAGGGCGCGACTCAGTTCGCGCCCTTTTTTTATTAGGAGGGGATTAGCTGTTTTCAGCCGGTTTCTGCTGGTTTTCCATCATGCGACGGATTGGGACAATCAGCAGGATCAGCACCGCGGCACAAATCAGCAGCGCGATGGAGCAGCGCGCGAACAGGTTAGGGAGCATTTCCAGTTGGTCAGCTTTCACGTGACCACCAATCAGGCCCGCTGCCAGATTACCCAGCGCGCTGGCGCAGAACCACAGGCCCATCATCTGGCCGCGCATTCTTTCCGGCGCCAGCAGGGTCATGGTCGCCAACCCGATTGGGCTAAGGCACAGCTCACCCAGCGTCAGCATCAGAATACTGCCCACCAGCCACATCGGGGAGACACCCGCACCGCCGTTGCTCAGCACGTTTTGCGCCGCCAGCATCATCAGGCCAAAGCCCGCCGCAGCAAACAGGATGCCGATAACAAACTTAGTGATGCTGCTCAGTTGGATTTTTTTACGCGCCAGCGCAGGCCACGCCCAGCTGAAAATCGGTGCCAGTAGGATAATGAACAGGGCATTGATCGACTGGAACCACACCGCAGGGATCTCGAAATCACCAATCATTCGCTGGGTATAGTCATTGGCGAACAGGTTGAACGAGGTCGGTTTCTGCTCGAAGGCGGACCAGAAGAAGGCTGCTGATACTAACAGAATGAAGCAGACCAACAGGCGGGCGCGCTCTTTGCGGCTCAAACCGGCGAACACGAATAGATAGATGAAATACAGCGTGACCGAGGCGGCAATCACGTAAACCAGCATGCTGGCTACGGCCAACGGGTTAATAACGATAATGCCCTGAGCGATAAGCGTAACAATCACTGCCACGCCGACGGCCAATGCCAGCAACCAAGTGCCAACGCCATTCTTCTTAGCAACCGGTGTGTTCCAGGTGGAGTCCAGACCCACTTCTTTGTCATAGCGCTTCATCGAAGGCACGGCAAACAGGCGGAAAATAACCAGCGCCACCAACATTCCGATACCACCGATGCCGAAGCCCCAGTGCCAACCGTGGTCGCGAACCAGCCAGCCGGAGATCAGCGGGGCGATAAACGAACCCATGTTGATGCCCATATAGAACAGCGAAAAACCGCCGTCGCGGCGGGTATCACCCTTCTTATATAGAGTGCCGACCATCACCGAGATACAGGTTTTGAACAGGCCCGACCCCAGCACGATAAACATTAAACCGATGAAAAACAGGTTGTCGCCCATTACCGCCGACAGGGCGATGGAGAGGTGGCCCAAGGCAATTAGAATCGAGCCATACCACACGGCTTTTTGCTGCCCCAGCCAGTTATCGGCCAACCAACCGCCCGGCAAAGCGGCCAAATACATGCTGCCCGCGAAGATACCGACAATCGCCGAGGCATTCTCACGCGCTAGCCCCATGCCGCCGTCGAACACCGCGGCAGACATAAACAGAATTAATAATGGGCGGATGCCGTAGAACGAGAATCGCTCCCACATCTCAGTGAAGAACAGGGATCGAAGTGGGTAAGGATGGCCGAGGAACGTCCGGCTTTCTTGTTTGTTAACAGAGGATTGCATAATGTATTGCCTATTTGGTTTGCTGTATTAAATGCAGCTTTTATTGTCGATGTATGTGTATCTATAGCCTCGGCAATTTCCCTATTAGCCTTAATTATCCCGGTGCGGATTTAACTCCTTTGAGCCTGCTAAAACGCAGTATCGCGCGGGGGAAGGGCCGTACTGTATTTTGTTTTCACAGGATGCTCAACGTTGTTTTATTGCTCTCTTTAGTCCTTTTAACCATTTCCATGCTGTGAAACCGCGATTTTAAACGCTTTTTCACCCCCGCGACGATGCATTCAGCGCTTTGAAATTGGGGCATACATTCAGCAGCTAATTTTTACCCTTGGGTAACATTAAAAATATTTATTCTTCATCGGCTTCACATGCCATTTCGAACATTTACCCATCGTATTTACCCCTGTATTACATAGGGCTATTTTCTATTCGTTCACACTTTGTCCGGTCTTAATGCGCTTGCAGAAGGACATCGGTTGCGCATATCATCCGACGTTCATAATAATAATTATCGTTTACATTCCCATTCAACATCTCCAGAGAACAGCAAATGGCACATCAGCGCACACTTTCAATGACTGCATCAAAAGGGTCTTTTCAGCGTGGAACTTTGGCATTAACTATCGCCGCCGCATTGGGAACGACAGCGTTTCAAGCCACCGCGGCTGAGACCAGCAGCACCCCGGCGAAAAGCGATACTATCGTGGTCACCGGCAACGCCGCGGCTAACGTAGCACCGGAATCAGCCTGGGGACCGTCGCCAACCATCGCGGCGAAACACAGCGCCACCGGCACCAAAACCGACACGCCGATTGTTAAAACCCCGCAGTCAATTTCTGTTGTGACCCGTGAAGAGATGGACATGAAGCAGCCAACCACGGTGAAAGAGGCGCTAGGCTACACGCCGGGCGTGTTCGCCAGCCGTGGCAGCTCTGCTACCTATGACGCGATTGCCATTCGCGGGTTTACATCAGTAAACACCAACCAGTATCTGGACGGGATTAAGCTTCAGGGCGATAACTATTCTGAAGTTTCCATGGATCCGTACTTCCTTGAACGCGTTGAAGTGCTGCGTGGCCCATCTTCCGTGCTCTATGGCAAAAGTAATCCGGGCGGCGTGGTGGCAATGGTCAGCAAGCGTCCAACAACTGAGCCATTGAAAGAAGTGCAGTTCAAAATGGGTACAGACAATCTGTACCAAACCGGTTTTGATTTTAGCGATGCCATTGATGACGCGGGCATTTATTCCTACCGTTTGACCGGCGTCGCGCGTAGCCAAGATACTCAGCAGGTGATGTCGAAAGAGCAGCGTTACGCGATTGCTCCGTCATTTAGCTGGCGTCCGGATGATAAAACTGATTTCACCTTCCTGAGTAACTTCCAGAACGACCCGAATACTGGCTTCTATGGCTGGCTGCCGCGTCAGGGCACCGTGGTGCCTTACTATGATGCCAACGGCAAGCCACACAAGATTTCTACTGACTTCAACGATGGCGAAGCGGACAACAAACTGTCGCGCGATCAGAAGATGGTGGGTTACAGCTTCGCCCATGAATTTAACGATACGTGGACCGTGCGTCAGAACCTGCGCTATACCACGATCAGCAGCGATTTCCGTGGCGTCTATGGCAATGGCTATATTGCACCGGGCCAAATGAGCCGCGCATTTGTGCAGTCGAAAGAAGAACTTAACAACTTCGACGTTGATACTCAGGCGCAGGCCAAGTTCGCGACGGGTTCAGTGGATCACACCTTGCTGACCGGCGTGGACTACATGCGTATGCGTAATGACATCGACGCCTACTATGGCAGCGCGAACCCGCTGGACTTGGGCAATCCACAGTACGGCAATGCTGGTGTGAAGTTGAACTTCCCGTATCAGATTCTCAACCGTCAGGAGCAAACGGGTCTTTACGCACAGGATCAAGCTGAGTGGAATAACTGGATCCTGACCTTAGGCGGCCGTTACGACTTCGCTAAAACCTCAACGTTGACTCGCAGTGCAAACACCACTGCTGAGATTAACGATGAGCAATTCACTTGGCGTGGTGGTCTGAACTACCTGTTTGATAACGGTATTTCACCGTACTTCAGCTATAGTGAATCCTTCGAGCCAAACCCAGGTGCTTCCGCTGAAGGTAAACCTTTCGACCCTTCGATTGGTAAGCAGTACGAAGCTGGGATCAAATACATTCCTGACGATCGCCCAATTAGCCTTACTGCGGCGATCTATCAGCTGACTAAAACTAAAAACCTGACGGCCAATCCGGATCCAGCCTTCTCTTCCTTCAGCGTGCAGTCGGGAGAAATCCGTTCTCGCGGTGTTGAGTTGGAAGCCAAAGCTGCGGTAAACGCCAATATCAATTTGACGGCGTCATACACCTACACAAATGCGAAATACACCGAAGACACTGCTTATCAGGGCAAGCGTCCGGCAGAAGTGCCACGCAACATGGCTTCTCTGTGGGCTGACTATACATTCCACGAAACGGCACTCAGCGGCCTGACTGTTGGTTCCGGTGTGCGTTATGTGGGTGATAGCTCCAGCTTCTATACCACGGGTGCGCAAAACAATCAGACCTTCGACGTGGCATCCTACACGCTGGTTGACGCGACCATTAAGTATGACTTAGGGCGTTTCGGCATGCCGGGCTCGTCGGTTGGCGTGAACGTCAACAACCTGCTGGATCGCGAATATGTCGCTAGCTGCTATCGTGATTATGCCTGTTACTGGGGTTCTGACCGTCAGGTCGTTGCCACGGCAACTTTCCGCTTCTGATAGCCTGACGTAGTCATGAAAAGTGGGCACGGAACCTCGTGCCCTTTTCCATTTTTGTTTCTTCAAATCTGATGTAAAGAGCGGCTAACTCAATGTCTGAAAATATTATGCCAAACCACGCCGTGAATCATTCTGCCGCGCAAACTGACTCTCATGCTAATGACAGTACGTTCAGCCTGAATGAGGTGAGTTTCACTGTGCCCGGACGCACGCTGCTTGCGCCGCTGTCGCTGACGTTCCCGAAGGGAAAAGTGTGCGGGTTAATTGGTCATAATGGCTCGGGCAAATCCACGTTGCTCAAAATGCTAGGTCGCCATCAGTCTGCTTCTGCCGGGCAAATTCAGTTGAATGACACTCCTCTTGAGCAGTGGGATAGCAAAGCCTTTGCGCGTCAGGTCGCTTATTTACCGCAACAACTTCCCGCCGCCGAAGGCATGACGGTGCAAGAGCTGGTGGCGATTGGCCGCTATCCGTGGCACGGCGCGTTGGGGCGTTTCAAACATCAAGATCGTGAGAAAGTCGAAGAGGCTATTTCACTGGTTGGCCTGAAGCCTTTCGCCCATCGTTTGGTGGATAGCCTGTCCGGCGGCGAACGCCAGCGCGCATGGTTAGCCATGATGGTGGCGCAGGACAGCCGCTGCCTGCTGCTCGACGAACCCACTTCTGCGCTGGACATCGCCCATCAGGTAGACGTGCTGGCCCTGATCCATCGCCTCAGCCAAGAGAAAGGGCTGACGGTGATTGCCGTCTTGCACGATTTGAACATGGCGGCGCGCTACTGCGATTATCTGATGGCGCTGCGCGGTGGCGAATTAATTGCCCAAGGCACGCCGGAAGAGATGATGCGCGGCGATGTGCTTGAGCAAGTTTATGGTATCCCGATGGGCATCCTCCCGCACCCAGCCGGTGGCGCACCGGTAAGCTTTGTCTATTGATATGTCTACGATTTTCCCTACACCTGACCTAAATCGCCGCCGTCTGCTACAGGCGTTGGCGCTCTCTCCGCTGCTGGCGGCTATTCCTTCTTTCGCCGCCACGCGCCCTGATTTGAGCAAAATTATTGCCCTTGAATGGCTACCGGCCGAGCTGCTGATGGCGCTGGGCGTCACGCCAATGGGCGTGGCGGATATCCGCAATTACAACCTGTGGGTGAATGAGCCAAAACTTCCAGCGAATGTGATTGATGTCGGCCAGCGAATGGAGCCGAATATGGAGCTGATGCAGCAGCTTAAACCTTCGCTGCTGCTGGTGTCTCAAGGCTATGGCCCGAATGCCAAACAGCTGGCGCCGATTGCGCCGGTGCTGGGTTTAACGGCCAACGACGGCAGCCCGAATCCGCTCCAGCAGGCGATTCGCTCGCTCAACAAGCTGGCGAGTTACCTCGACTTACAGGAGCGCGCTGCCCAGCACCTGAAGATTTACCATGACCTGCTGGACACTACGCGCACTCAGGTGCAGCCCTTCGTGCAAAAGCCTATTCTGCTGTTCTCCTTCCTCGACACGCGCCACGTTTTGGTTTTTGGCAAGGGCAGCCTGTTTCAGGAGATCATGCTCGATTTAGGTTTGACCAACGCATGGCAGGGTGAAAGCAGCTTCTGGGGCAGCGTGAGTGTTGGCATTGAGCGTTTGGCGGCGGTTAAAAACGCCCACGCCATCTGCTTCGGGCACGGCGACGCCGATGTCTATGCGCAGGTTTCTCGTACGCCGCTGTGGCAATCCATGCCCTTTGTGCGCGAAAAACAGCTGAGCATGGTGCCCGCTGTTTGGTTCTACGGCGCGACCTTCAGCGCTATGCGTTTTTGCCGCATCCTGACGGCTACGCTGGGGAAAGCCTCATGAATCGTCGCTCTCTCAGCCTGACCTTCATCTTATTAATCCTACTGGCGCTGGTCAGCGCGGCCCTCAGCCTTTACAACCTGCGCCAGCAACTGCCGTTCGATCAGTGGAGTCAGGCGCTGTGGCAGCCGAGCATCGATAACGTCAATCAGATGATGTTCCATTACAGCACGCTGCCGCGCGTGGCGGTGGCGCTGCTGGCCGGTGCGTCCTTGGGGCTGGTCGGGCTGTTATTCCAACAGGTACTGCGCAATCCACTGGCGGAACCCGCCACCCTTGGGGTCTCGGCGGGGGCGCAGCTCGGCCTGACGGTATCCATTCTATGGGCACTGCCCGGCGGCGAGCTGACACAGCAATTTGCCGCAATGATTGGCGCGATAGTCATCGGGCTGCTGGTGTTTGGCATTGCGTGGGGCAAACGCATGTCGCCGGTGACGCTGATCCTTGCCGGATTGGTGCTCGGCCTGTACTGCGGCGCGATTAACGGCCTGTTCGGGCTGTTCAATTACCAGCGGCTGCAAAGCTTATATATGTGGAATACCGGCTCGCTGAATCAGCAAGACTGGAGCGTGGCGAGTTTCCTGCTGCCCCGGCTGATTATCGTTTGGGTGCTGGCGTTTGTGTTGCAACGCCCGATGACGCTGCTGGGTTTGGATGACGGCATTGCCAAGAATCTGGGGCTGGGGCTGAACGTCGCGCGCCTCAGCGTGCTGGCGCTGGCGATTCTAATGAGTGCGCAGATTGTTAACGCCGTGGGCATAGTTGGCTTTATCGGCCTGTTCGCGCCGCTATTAGCGAAGATGCTCGGAGCGCGCCGCCTGACGTCAAGGCTGATCCTCGCGCCGCTGATTGGTGCTCTGCTGCTGTGGCTGACCGACCAAATCATGCAATATCTGACACAGGTGTGGATGGAAATCCCCACCGGGGCGGCCACCGCGCTGGTCGGCGCGCCGCTGCTGCTCTGGCTACTGCCGCGTCTGCGCAACAGTATGTCGCCGCCGCCGATGGATCAGGGCGACCACGTTCCAGAAGAGCGCCACCACTTGGTGCGCTGGGTCGGGCTGGCGCTATTACTGCTGGTCGTGGGCGTTGCCGTCGCGCTGATGGCCGGGCGCGATGCTAATAGTTGGAACTGGTCCACTGGCGCGCAGCTTGATGCGCTGCTGCCTTGGCGCACACCGCGCGTGGTAGCTGCATTTTCTGCCGGGCTGATGCTGGCATCGGCCGGTGTGCTGATTCAGAAGCTAACCGGCAATGCCATGGCGAGTCCTGAAGTGCTGGGGATAAGCTCCGGCGCGGCCTTCGGCGTGGTGCTAATGCTGTTCCTCGTCCCCGGCGACGCCTTTGTCTGGCTACTGCCAGCGGGAAGCGCGGGCGCGGCCATTACGCTGCTGGTGATTCTGGTTTCATCCGGGCTGAAAAGCTTCTCCGCCGAACGCATGCTGCTGACCGGTATTGCGCTCAGTACGGCCTTCAGCACGCTGATGGCGCTGCTGCTGGCCAGCGGCGATCCGCGCATGGGCGGCCTGCTGACGTGGATCTCCGGCTCGACTTACTCGGTGACCATGGCACAGGCGTGGCGCACGGCGGCCATTGCTGCCGTATTGCTGGTGTTGGTGCCTTTCTGTCGCCGCTGGGTGAGTATCTTGCCGCTGGGCAGCGTGACGGCTAAATCGGTGGGCATGGCGCTGACGCCTTCTCGCTCGGCGATTTTGCTGCTGGCTGCGGTAATGACCGCGGCCGCGACGCTGACCGTCGGGCCACTGAGCTTTATCGGCCTGATGGCGCCGCATATGGCGCGGATGCTAGGCTTCCGCCGCGCTATTCCTCAGTGGATGGTCGCCAGTATTTTGGGTGGACTGCTGATGGTGTTTGCCGACTGGTGCGGGCGAATGATTATCTTCCCCGACCAAATTCCTGCCGGGCTATTGGCCACCTTTATCGGCGCGCCGTACTTTATCTATTTGCTGCGGAAGCAGGGAAGGTAGTATCCAACTCAGAAATACAAAAAGGGGCCAATTGGCCCCTTTTTTAATGCTGTTTTGCAACAATCAAAGCTTAGCGAAGCAGCGGCGCGCCGCGTCGATGGTGCGCTGAATGTCTTCCTGAGTGTGAGCCAGAGACATAAAGCCAGCTTCGAAAGCAGAAGGAGCCAGATAGACGCCTTCTTCCAGCATCAGGTGGAAGAACTTCTTGAAGCGCTCGACGTTGCACTTCATCACGTCCTGATAGCTGGTGACGGTTTCTGATTCGGTGAAGAACAGGCCGAACATGCCGCCAACGTGGTTTACCACGAACGGAATGTTCTCTTTCTGCGCGGCATCCACCAGACCTTCGGCCAGACGGGTAGTCAGCTCGGTCAGGGTTTGATGCACGCCCGGCTGGGAAACCTGCGTCAGACAGGCGATACCGGCGGCCATGGCAATCGGATTACCTGACAGCGTACCTGCCTGATAAACCGGGCCGGTTGGCGCCAGCGCGTCCATCACTTCACGGCGTCCGCCGAATGCGCCGACCGGCATGCCGCCGCCGATGATTTTGCCCAAGCAGGTCAGGTCAGGCATCACGTTATAGTGCTCCTGAGCGCCACCCAGCGCGACGCGGAAGCCGGTCATCACTTCATCGATAATCAACAGCGCGCCAAACTCGTCGCACAGCGCGCGCAGGCCCGGCAGGAATTCTGGCAGTGGCGGCACGCAGTTCATGTTACCGGCCACTGGCTCAACGATGATACAGGCCACGTCGTCAGGGTATTGCTCGAACACCGCGCGGACGGAATCCAGATCGTTATAGGTACAGGTTAAAGTATGCTTGGCGAAATCAGCCGGTACGCCCGGCGAATTTGGCTGGCCCAGCGTCAGTGCGCCAGAACCGGCTTTGACCAGCAGGCAGTCAGCATGGCCGTGATAGCAGCCTTCGAATTTGATGATTTTGTCGCGATGGGTGAAGCCACGGGCCAGACGAATAGCGCTCATGGTGGCTTCGGTACCGGAGTTCACCATGCGCACCATGTCCATGCTCGGCACCAAACCGGTGACCAGCTCGGCCATTTTGACTTCCATCTCGGTTGGCGCGCCGAAGCTTAAACCGCGCTGCGCCGCTTCGATCACGGCGTTGCGGATCTCGGCGTTGTTGTGGCCAAGCACCATTGGGCCCCATGAGCCGACATAGTCGATATACGCCTTGCCATCGGCATCAAAAAGGAAAGCGCCATCAGCACGCTCAATGAATAACGGGACGCCGCCCACGCCGGAGAACGCGCGAACCGGTGAGTTTACGCCACCTGGGATTAGCGCCTGCGCCTGCGAAAACAGGCTTTCTGACTTACTCATATACGGCTCCTGGATTGTGCTGCTTTTGTAGAAAAGGGAAATAATGCGCCCATTCTAAAGAAGTGGGGCGCGTTATGAAATCGCTTCGCGCTGTTGGTCTGGTATTCCGTTTTCCGAAATTGGGCTTTTTGTGGTTAAATCTGCCCATCTTATTAGCCTATTCCTGCAAACTCATGACTGATACCTCGTCCCACGACTCTGCTAAAGATGCTGCTCTGCGCGGGCCCCGCAAGCGCAGCGATGTTCTGCGCTATTTTCTGCGTCGAGATAAAACGCCGGTGGCGATTCTGGTGGTCGCGGCGATAGTCGGCACCGTCGCCGGTCTGCTTGGCGTGGCTTTCGAAAAGGCGGTGGATTGGGTGATCCACCTGCGCCAATCGGGTTTAGGCGTGTTTAGCGATCATTGGATCTTGCTGCTGCCGGTAGCCTTTATCGCCTCGGCGTTACTGGCCATGCTGGGCTATTTTCTGGTTCACCGTTTTGCGCCAGAGGCCAGTGGTTCAGGCATTCCTGAGATAGAAGGGGCGCTGGAAGAGTTGCGGCCGGTGCGCTGGTGGCGGGTGATCCCTGTGAAATTTATCGGCGGTATGGGCACGCTTGGCGCAGGCATGGTGCTGGGTCGCGAAGGGCCGACGGTGCAGATGGGGGCCAATATCGGCAAGATGATGGTGGATATTTTCCGCCTGCGCAGTGCCGAAGCGCGCCACTCGCTGCTGGCAACCGGTGCGGCGGCGGGCCTTTCCGCAGCCTTCAATGCCCCTCTGGCGGGCATTCTCTTTATCATCGAAGAGATGCGTTTGCAGTTCCGCTACAGCCTGATTTCCATAAAAGCGGTGTTTATCGGCGTGATTATGTCGAGCATCGTGTTCCGCATTTTCAACGGCGAAGGCGCGGTGATTGAAGTCGGCAAGCTGGCCAATGCGCCACTCAACACCCTGTGGCTCTATCTGGTGCTGGGCATGGTGTTTGGCATGGTCGGCGTGGCGTTCAACGCGTTGATATTCCGCACTCAGGATATGTTCGCCAGAATGCACGGCGGCAAGCTGCGCAAAGTGCTGATCATTGGCGGCCTGCTGGGCGGTTTCTGCGGAGTCTTGGGGCTGTTCCTGCCCGAAGCCGCCGGAGGCGGTTTTGCGCTGATCCCCCTCGCGGCGGCGGGGAAATACACGCTGGGCATGCTGCTGTTTATCTTTCTTATTCGAGTTGCCACCACGCTGCTGTGCTTTGCCTCAGGCGCGCCCGGCGGGATTTTTGCCCCGATGCTGGCACTCGGCACATTGCTCGGCACGGCCTTTGGTAGCGCCAGTCTGGCGATGTTCCCGCAGTACGGCATTGAGCCTGCCACCTTCGCGATTGCCGGCATGGGCGCGCTTTTTGCCGCCAGCGTCAGAGCGCCGCTGACCGGGATAGTTTTGGTGTTAGAAATGACGGATAATTATCAGCTGATTTTACCGATGATTATTACCTGCCTGGGTGCCACCCTTCTGGCACAGTTCCTTGGCGGTAAGCCCTTGTATTCCGCCATTCTTACCCGCACTTTACAGCGGCAGGAGCGGGAAAATGCTGCCAAGGCGGAGAGTAAAGAAGCTGACCAGAGCATAAATAGACAGGACGACGGCGCGAAAACCGCTCATACTTGAACCATAACGCTACCTATTAGATAATTAGGTCATTATTCAGACAGTCAATCCGGCGGCCTGAACAGAATACGGATTGGGAGTAAAAAAGATGAGTGAAGCAACAATGAGTGATCCAACCGAAGTGGAAACCAGTGCCTTGCCTCTGCAATTCACCGAAGCGGCTGCCCACAAGGTTAAAAACCTGATCTCTGACGAAGAGAATCCGGATCTGAAACTGCGTGTTTATATCACTGGCGGCGGCTGTAGCGGCTTCCAATACGGTTTCACTTTCGATGACAAAATCAACGATGGCGACATGACGATTGAAAAATCTGGCGTGGCGCTGGTGGTTGACCCGATGAGCCTGCAATATCTGGTGGGTGGCTCGGTTGATTACACCGAAGGTTTGGAAGGTTCACGTTTTATCGTGACTAACCCGAACGCTAAAACCACCTGTGGTTGTGGTTCATCGTTCAGTATCTAACGATTTGCTCATTTCTGAATCTGATTCGGCAAGAATTAAGAAGCATTAAGAAGAATTAAAAGTTTAAAAAGCCCGTTTGCCTTTCAGGTGAAACGGGCTTTTTTGTGCTTTACCATTCTATGGTCACTAACTTCGAGCCTACCGAAACCCCCGGAATAGCCTCTAATTGACTCTCACTGATGCGCGGCTGACCAAAACTCTGCTGCGCGCATCTTACCGAAGGTTGTGCATTTGCCACGCTGACTTCACAGGTTGGCAGGATGGTTAAACTGACTTGAATCTCTCCACTGGTCATGCCCGCCATCGCCGCGATAGGGCTCAGTATAATCAGCGTACTCAGCAATATTTTTCTTATCATGGTTCATTCCAGGTGTGTGTCGTCATCAAAATCTAAAAAAAACATCCAAACGCTGAAAACAGTTATCGGCCACTTACCCCGTCATCTTTAAATTTATTAAAGAAATACAAGGTTTTGGCATCAAGTTATAATGGGTTCTTGTGATGCGTATAATGAGGTATTTTTAGAGTTATCTTTTTGAAATTTATAAATATTTGAAAAATATTTATTGCTGTTTCTGGCAATTAATTTCAGGGCGACATCATACCAAATGCAGCGAATGATAATATTGATTTTGTGCAACAAATAATCAATTCAGAAAGGGACTACAGAAGGCGAGGAAGGGGACTACAAGTGAGCGAGCGGACACTCACTCTGGATCGATGGGCTGTAGCGAGCTACAAAGTTGTTGCGCTGCCAGGATGATGCGCGGGGCTGCGCGGCTAAACCAGTCGGCATTGAGGTTGACCACCGGGACATTCAGCGCGGGCTGCCAAAATTCGCTAATAGTTTGTTTTTGCTGTTTATCGCCGGTTATCACGATTGCGTGAGGCTGACGCACTAAAACCTGCTCTCTGCTCACTTGCGGCCAAGGCGCACGGCTATCTTCAAAAATATTTTTCCCACCACATAGCGAAACCACTTCACTTTGCAGCGTAGCTTTTGAAACGCTAAACAGCGGCTGGGTGCCAAACTGAATAAATACCGGCAGGGGCTTGGTTCGCGCATATTGCTGCTTTAACCGATCGCGCTGTTGGCGAAGCTGAGCCGCGGCGTTCTGCGCCAGCGTGGGATTTTCGCTGTAATCGGATAACTGTTCGAGAGTTTGCGCTATCTGTTCGATGCTTTCTGGGTCGAGATACAGTACGCGAATCCCCAATGAGGAGAGCTGATCGAGAGGGCGCTGCGGATTGCCGCCTCGCCAGGCTAAAACCAAGTCCGGCTTGAGGGCTAAAATTCGTTCGACATTGACACCTTGCCAGCTGGCGACCTGTTCAATGCTTTTGGCCTGCGGCGGGAAGTCGGAGTAAGCGCTCACGCCGACCAGCTTGTCACCCAGACCTGCGGCGTAAGCCAGTTCAGTCAGGTTAGGTGCCAGGCTGATGACGCGCTGGGCAGGCTGTGCAATGGCCACCGTCGGCAGCCATAAGCACAAGATTATGCACAGAAACCTTGGGATCACGCGCGGTCGCTGTTGGCCAGAGAGGTCAGCATCGCGTCGATCATCAGGCTTGATTGCTCAGCCGCAACAACTAAGAACTCTTCGAAGCTCAGGTGTGATTCAGCATCCGCCACGTCGGAGATCGCGCGAACCACCACGAACGGCGTACCGAACATATGGCAGACGTGGCCGATAGCGGCGGCTTCCATTTCGACCGCGGCAACGGACGGGAAGGTTTCACGAATACGAGCCAGTGGCGCTGCACCGTTAATAAAGGCATCGCCGCTGCACACTAAGCCGCGCACTGCGTTGAGGTCTAACTGGCGAATGCAGGTTTCAGCCAGTTCAATCAGCTCTGAGTCCGCGACGAAAGCCGCCGGGCAGCCCGCCATCTGGCCTGGCTCATAGCCAAAAGCCGTCACGTCAGCATCGTGATAACGCACTTCTTCGGAAACCACGATATCGCCCACTTTCAGCGTTTTCGCCAACCCGCCCGCAGAACCGGTGTTGATCACCACGTCCGGCTTGCAGTGTTCCAGCAGCAGCGTGGTGCCCATGGCGGCGGCAACTTTACCGATTCCTGATTTCAACAATGCCACTTCGACGTCATTTAGCTGGCCGGTGTAGATTTCACAACCCGCGCGCTCGATGGTTTTACGATTAGTGATTTTGTCGCGCAGCAGGGTGACTTCTTGTTCCATTGCGCCAATGATGCCAACTTTCATAGTAATACTCGCAGATGAGGTGGAAGGGGGCCGCTATACCCTGCAACTTGAATGATTTTGGGTACATATGTGCGGAATTGAAGCTTTTATAACAAGCACATTAAGCGATAGTCTATCATGGCTAGTGGCAAGATAATGCGTTTGGGAAGCTGGTAGGATGTCAGGTTGACACGTGAGTGGCTGAAAAGGGTAGCAAATATGTCCGGGATAGATTTTAAGAGTAAATTCAATTTCCAGCGTCCTTTCAGTCCGCCGGTTGCTGAGGCGCGTGATGAATATGACGTAGTTCGCCACTTTGAAAGCGATCGCGGCAGAATCATTAACTCGGCCGCCATCCGGCGATTGCAGCAAAAAACGCAGGTTTTCCCGCTGGAGAAAAACGCCGCGGTGCGCAGCCGTTTGACTCACTCGCTGGAAGTGCAGCAAGTGGGGCGGCACATTGCCAAAGAGATCCTGCACCGTCTACGCCGTCAGGGCAAACTCGACAAGCTTGGTCTCACGGAATTCACCGATCCCTTCGAAAGCGTGGTCGAGATGTCCTGCCTGATGCACGACATCGGCAACCCGCCTTTTGGCCATTTTGGCGAGTCCGCCATTAATAACTGGTTCGCCAAACGTATGGATACTGCCAGCTGCGGCACTGTGCCGCAGAGCAGCGACAACTGTACTTTCGACTTCTTACGGTTGCAGGAAGGCGAGGAGCAGGAGAACCTGCTGCGCAGCAATATTCGCCACGATCTGTGCAACTTCGACGGCAACGCGCAGGCCATTCGGCTGGTGTTTACTCTGCTCAAACTCAACCTGACATTTTCGCAAACCGCCTGCATCTTAAAGTACACCCGTCCCGCCTACTGGGCCGCGCCAATCCCGCAAGAACAGGCATACCTGATGAAAAAGCCGGGCTTCTATTTGGCCGAAGAGCCTTTCATTGAGCGGCTGCGCGGTGAGCTAAACATGGGCGAGTTCAGCCGATTCCCGCTGACTTATATCATGGAGGCCGCCGACGATATCTCTTACTGCATCGCCGACTTAGAGGATGCCGTCGAGAAGAATATTTTCACCGTCGAGCAGCTGTTTGAGCATCTGGAGCGCGAGTGGGGTGAGAGCGAAGAGAATGATTGGTTTGAGAAAGTGGTGCGCACCGCCTATCAGAAAATGGACCGGGCTAAGACTTTTCGTAACCCGGTAGATTATTTCTTTATGGAACTGCGCGTCCAGACCGTGAAGCAGTTGGTTCCTCACGCCGCCATTCGTTTCATTGATAATCTTCCTGCCATATTTGCCGGTAATTTTAATCAGGCATTATTAGAAGATGTAAGCCAAGCTAATAGATTGTTAAAAACATATAAAAGTGTGGCATTTAAACAGGTGTTTAATCATCACGAAGTCGAAGAGTTGGAATTACAGGGCTATCGGGTAATAAGTGGATTGCTGGATATTTACAGCCCGATTCTGGATATGCCTTTGGATGAATTCCGCCAGTTGGTTCGCGATGACACCCATCGCAAGTACCCCATTGAAACCCGACTGTTCCACAAATTGTCCGCCAAGCACCGTCTGGCCTATAATGAGGCGATTACCAAGCTGGAGTCGCAGTCTGAAAGTCAGAAAATTATTAGCGAATTTTATTATCGTGCGCGCATGATTCAGGACTATATCAGCGGAATGACAGATCTTTACGCTTACGATGAATATCGACGGTTGATGGCCGCTGAATAATATATTTAGCCGTATTTGCGGGGTGGTTAAGGTAAAGAAATCTCTATTTTTATAATGGACTGGTTAAAAAATAGGCTTTTGTAAATAACCACAATATTTTTTTACCATTGTCATTTCGACCTTAATGAACTTACCGCTTTTAATTAAATCTCAGTATCACGACTACCGAGCAAGGTGATGCTTTCGTGTCACCATAAATAATTTTAAAAGCATATTTAAAGAGAATTCGACTGATGAAAAAAACTACTCTATTCCTGAGCGCTTTGGCGTTAAGTGTTGGACTGGCTGTGGCCCCTGTTTCATCGGCATTTGCCGCAGAAACGGCGTCTTCCAGTACCACTCAAGTTCCAAGTCTGGCACCTATGCTGGAAAAGGTGATGCCTTCCGTTGTTAGCGTAAACGTTGAGGGTAGCGCACCAACTAAAACGCCACGCATGGGCCAGCAATTCCAGCAATTCTTTGGTCAAAACTCGCCGCTGTGTCAGGACGGCTCGCCGTTCCAAGGCTCTCCGGTCTGTCAGGGCGGCCAAGGGGATGACGACTCTCAGCCAGCGCCTGAAGCGCAGAAACAAGAGTTCCGCGCACTGGGGTCAGGTGTGATCATCGACGCCGATAAAGGCTATGTGGTCACCAACAACCACGTGGTGGATAACGCCACCAAAATCAGCGTTCAGCTCAACGACGGCCGTAAATTTGAGGCGAAAGTGATCGGTAAAGATCCGCGCTCAGATATCGCAGTGATTCAGCTGATTGATGCCAAAAACCTGACCGCGATTAAAATTGCTGACTCCGAGCAGCTGCGCGTGGGTGACTACACCGTCGCCATCGGTAACCCATATGGTCTGGGCGAAACCGCGACTTCGGGTATCGTTTCCGCACTGGGCCGTAGTGGTTTGAACATCGAAAATTACGAAAACTTTATCCAGACCGACGCTGCCATTAACCGTGGTAACTCAGGCGGCGCTCTGGTGAACCTTAACGGTGAACTGATTGGTCTGAACACCGCGATCCTTGCGCCAGACGGCGGCAACATCGGTATCGGTTTTGCTATCCCAAGTAACATGGTGAAAAACCTGACCAAGCAGATGATCGAATTCGGTCAAGTGAAGCGTGGCGAATTGGGCATCATGGGGACCGAGCTGAACTCTGAACTGGCGAAAGCCATGAAGGTCGACGCCCAGCGCGGTGCCTTTATCAGCCAAGTTATGCCGAAGTCTGCCGCTGAAAAAGCCGGTATCAAGGCGGGTGACGTGATCCTGAGCATGAACGGCAAACCAATCAGCAGCTTCGCCTCCTTCCGCGCTGACATCGGCACCCTGCCAATCGGCACCAAAGTGACGCTGGGCCTGCTGCGTGACGGCAAGCCGGTCAATGTTGAAGTGACTATTGAACAGAGCACGCAAACCGCCAAAGTTGACTCCGGTAATATCTTCACCGGTATTGAAGGGGCTGAGCTGAGCAATGGTCAGGTTGGCGATCAGAAAGGCGTGAAAGTCGATGCCGTGAAGCCGGGCAGTAAAGCAGCACGCATCGGCCTGAAAAAGGATGACGTGATTCTGGGCGTTAACCAGCAGAAAGTCGGCAATTTGGGCGAGCTGCGTAAAATCCTCGACAGCAAACCTTCCGTGCTGGCGCTGGATATTCAACGCGGTGACACTTCAATCTACCTGTTAGCGCAATAATCACGCGCTGATAAATCAGTCTATAAAGGCACGCTTCGGCGTGCCTTTTTTATTGGCGGCGGTGCAACGATGAAAGTTGGCGGAGTTCTGCGCGACGTCTCGCATTTCGCCGACATGAACCTGCCCATCGCCCGACGAATGAGTATGCTGGCAGCCAAGGGAAAAAACGCAGGAGAGCGCAGGGAGATGGCGGCATATTTATTCGATCAACCTTTAGCGCAGCAAATCGTTGATCGCACAATGAAAATCATTGATAGCAACGTCAACGTGATGGACAGCCGGGGAAGGATTATCGGCAGCGGCGACGCCGAGCGCCTTGGCGAACTGCATGAAGGCGCGCTGCTGGCGATTTCCCAGCAACGCATAGTGGACATTGATAACGAAGTGACGCGCCATCTGCACGGCGTTCGTCCCGGCGTTAACCTGCCGCTGCGGGTTGACGGACAGATTGTCGGCGCCATTGGGCTGAGTGGTGACCCGACGCGGCTGCGGCAATATGGCGAGCTGGTCTGTATGACGGCGGAAATGATGCTCGAGCAGGCGCGCTTGCTCAATATGCTGGCGCACGACAGCCGCATTCGCGAAGAGCTGGTGCTGAATTTGATTCGTGCCGAGCAGCCCCCTGAGGCGTTAGCGAAGTGGGCGCAGCGGTTGGGCATCGACTTGCACCAGCCGCGCGTTGCCGTGGTGGTGGCAGTAGACGGCGGGCAGCTTGGCGTCGAGCACGCTATGGCAGAGCTGCAACAGTTACAGGTTTTGCTCTCAACCCCGGAGCAGGACAATCTGATTGCCAGAGTTTCTCTAACCGAAATTGTGGTACTCAAACCCGCACTCGGTGCGGCCAAACGCTGGGACCCACAGGCTCAGCGCCAGCGGATAGACGCCCTGTTGTTACACATGCAGCAAAACAGTGACCTGCGAGTTCGCGTGGCGCTCGGCAACTATTTCACCGGGCCGGGCAGTATCGCGCGGTCCTACCTCACGGCCAAAACCACCCTGGCGGTGGGGAAACGGCGCGCGCCGGAGCAGCGCAGCTACTGCTATCAGGACCTGATGCTGCCAGTGCTGCTAGACGGTTTGCGCGACGGCTGGCAGGCTGACGAACTGGCTCTGCCGATGGCCCGCCTAAATGCCGAAGATAGCAGTGGCCTGCTGCGCCGCACGTTAAACCTCTGGTTTGCTCATAACGTTCAGCCCGTCGCAACGGCTAAAGCTCTGTTTATTCATCGCAATACTCTCGAAAATCGTCTAAACCGCATCTCTGGCCTGACCGGGCTGAACTTGTCGAATTTTGATGACCGCCTGCTGCTGTATATCGCCCTGCAACTCGATCACACGGCCTAAACCTGCATAACGGGATAGGCCTCACAGAGCATTGTGCAAATGCCAGACGAAAGAGGCGAACTTCGCCGTCGGCTTTGAGCTTCTGCCCACTGCCGGCGGGAAGGCCGTTTTTTATAATGGCTATCTTCTTGATACTCAACGAGGCTCGCAGCATGAAAATTGGATTTATTGGTTTAGGGATAATGGGCAAGCCCATGAGTAGAAATCTGCTCAAGGCGGGTTATCAACTGGTGGTGTTGGACCACAATCATGAGACGACGCAGCAGCTGGTGAAAGCCGGAGCCACCAGCGCCGCGACGCCAAAAGCCGTGGCCGAGCAGAGCGACATTGTTATCACCATGCTGCCGAACTCTCCACAGGTAAAAGAGGTGGTGCTGGGTGAGAATGGCATCATCGAAGGGGCGCGTGCCGGGCTGGTGGTTATCGATATGAGCTCTATCGCGCCGCTCGCCAGTCGGGAAATCAGTCAGGCGCTGGCGGAAAAGCAGGTCGCGATGCTTGATGCGCCGGTGTCCGGCGGTGAGCCAAAGGCCGTAGACGGCACGCTGTCGGTGATGGTTGGCGGCGATAAAGCCGTGTTCGAAAAATGCTATGAACTGATGAAAGCCATGGCTGCCTCGGTGGTGCATACCGGTGACATAGGCGCAGGTAATGTCACTAAGTTGGCGAATCAGGTGATCGTGGCGTTGAATATCGCCGCCATGTCCGAAGCGCTGGTGTTAGCCACCAAGGCGGGCGTCGAGCCGGAGCTGGTTTTTCAGGCCATTCGCGGCGGGTTGGCAGGCAGTACAGTGTTAGAAGCTAAAGCGCCAATGGTGATGGACAGAAACTTCAAGCCTGGGTTTCGTATTGATTTGCATATCAAAGACTTGGCTAACGCGCTGGACACTTCACACAGCATTGGCGCGCAGTTGCCACTCACAGCTCAGGTGATGGAAATGCTGCAAGCTTTGAAAGCCGATGGGTTGGGGCAGTCTGACCACAGCGCAATTGCACGCTATTATGAAAGCTTAGCGAAGGTAGAAGTGACCCGGTAGTTAACCGAGAAAGCGGCGCTAAACTGGCGCCGTTTTCTTGTGTGACTAGATACATTCATCAACAGGACGCTTTTCTCGAGCGGCGCGTGTCGTGCATGAAGATAGTTATCGCACCTGATTCATTTAAAGAAAGCTTATCGGCGCTGGAGGTAGCGAAAGCCATTGAAAGCGGTTTTCGGGAGATTTTCCCCGACGCCCAATACGTCAAATTGCCGGTCGCCGACGGCGGCGAAGGCACGGTGGAAGCCATGGTGGCCGCGACTCATGGCAAAGTGGTGAAAGTCAAAGTGACCGGCCCATTGGGAGAGCCGATTGAGGCATTCTTTGGCCTGTCTGGCGATAGTAACGTCGCCTTTATCGAAATGGCGGCGGCCAGTGGCTTAGAAAGCGTGCCGCAGGCGAAACGCAACCCGCTGAAAACCACCTCTTTCGGTACCGGCGAGCTGATTCGCCATGCTCTGGACCATGGTGTCAAACATTGCATCATCGGCATTGGCGGCAGTGCCACCAACGACGGCGGCGCGGGCATGGTGCAGGCGCTGGGAGGGAAGCTGTTGGATACGCAAGGCCAGCAGATTGGTCAGGGCGGCGGCGCGCTGGAGCAGCTTAGCAGTATTGATATCAGCGAACTGGACCCCAGAATCAAAGATTGCCGATTCGAAGTGGCCTGTGACGTGACCAATCCGCTGACGGGAAAAAATGGCGCATCGGCGATTTTCGGCCCGCAAAAAGGGGCGACGCCAGAAATGGTCAAGCAGCTTGATGGCTATCTTGCTCACTTCGCCAAGCTGATTAAGGGCAGCCTTAATATTGATGTGGACAGCCTGCCGGGGGCGGGTGCCGCCGGAGGTATGGGGGCCGGGCTGCACGCCTTTTGCGGGGCGCAGTTACGTCAGGGGATTGAGATTGTGACCGAAGCGCTGGGGCTAGAGGCGTTAGTGAAAGACGCCACGCTGGTGATCACCGGCGAAGGGCGCATTGATAGCCAAAGTATCAATGGCAAGGTGCCAATCGGCGTCGCGCGGGTGGCGAAACGCTATAACAAGCCGGTCATTGGTATCGGCGGCAGCCTGACCAAAGATGTAGATGTGGTTTTCGACCATGGCTTGGATGCGGTGTTTAGCGTGCTTTCTTCTATCTGTACCTTGGAAGACGCGCTGGCGAATGCCGCCGAAAACCTACACAACACGGCGCGCAATATCGCCGCCACCATCAAGCTGGCGCAGACGCTGCCTGAATGAGTGCCCGCCAGCCAGCCCCTGAATTGGCACCTGATAACTCGGCGTGCCGATTTTTGGGCTTTACCCCAGACCTGCGCGTGCGCTAGGTTTGCACTATTGATTCGCAGATAACGCCAAACGAGAGCCATCATGTCCGAGCCTGACTTCTCCCAGCCGTATGATTTTTCAGAACTCTATGATTTATCTTCGCTTTATGACTTCTCCTCCCAGCCGGTGAATACCCAAACCAAAGGCTTAGGCACCTTGCCGGATGAACCGCAGATGGCGGACATCGGCCAGCAGGGTTGGAATATTCTGCGAGAAGAGGTCAGCCTGCCGGTGGCGGTGCTGTTGGATGAGCGCATAGAGCATAATTTGGCGTGGATGAGCGAGTTCATTAGCCGCTACCACCTCAAGCTGGCGCCGCATGGCAAAACCACCATGAGCCCCGAGCTTTTCCAGTTACAGCTTGATAGCGGCGCGTGGGGCATTACGCTGGCGACGGCACCGCAGGTCAATGTGGCGTTTCAGCACGGCGTGCGCCGGGTCATCATGGCTAATCAGCTGGTCGGCAAAGCCAATATGGCCGTGATCGCCGGGCTGTTGGCACAGGACAGCGAGTTTGATTTCACCTGTATTGTGGATTCGGCGGCCAACGTCGACGCCCTCGGCGAGTATTTTACTTCTCGCCAGCAGACGCTGCGGGTGCTGTTGGAATATGGTCTGGCCGGCGGGCGCACCGGCGTGCGCAACGCCGAGCAGGAGCTGGAGGTGTTAGAGGCTATCCAGCGCTGGCCGCGGGCTATTTCGCTGGTGGGGGTAGAAATTTACGAAGGGGTGATTAATGAAGAAGCGCCCATTCGCGCTTTCCTGCAACACGTGATGCAACGCACCGAGGCTCTGGCGCAGAACGGTGCCTTTGCCGAGCCGACGGTGATTCTCACCGGCGCGGGTTCTGCATGGTTTGACGTGGTGGCCGAAGAGTTTAGGCGTGATAGCCAGTATCTGGACAGCCAGCAGCGTTTCACGCTTGACGTTATCCTGCGTTCAGGGTGCTACCTGACCCATGACGCCGGTATTTATCAGCAGGCTAATCAGCGAATTCAGGCCCAAAACCCCGTGGCGCGCCAGATGAACAGCAGCCTGCAACCTGCGCTACAGGTGTGGGCTTACGTACAGTCACTGCCTGAGCCGGGCAGGGCGATCATCGGCCTGGGCCGTCGCGACGCCGGGCCGGATGCGGGTTTCCCGGTCGCTGCCGGGCATTTTCGCCCGCAAAGCAGCCATTCGGCAGGCTACACTACGGTTGTGCCGGTAGATAAGTCATGGGAAATCATCAAGATGATGGACCAACACGCCTTTATGACCGTGCCCGCAGGGGCCGATATTCAGGTCGGCGACATGCTGATTTTCGACATTTCCCACCCTTGCCTGACCTTCGACAGATGGCGTCAGCTGCTGCGAGTGAATGAACAGTGGGACGTGACCGGCGCGGTAACTACCTGGTTCTAACAAGTTTGAAACCTAAAAGCCCGACGCTGGCAGACAGTCGTCGGGCTTTTTTGTTTCTTCAGTTTGCTACAGCAGTAGTATCAGCGGGCGGTTAATTGCCCTGCGGCGGTTTGCGCTTTCTCCGCTTCTAACTGCGCGGCCTGATGCTCTTCTTTATACTTCAACTTGTCCCAGGCGCGGAAGAACGGATAGTAAATCACCAGCGAAATCCCCAAATTCACCACCTGAATCACTGTGCCAGAAATATGCCCGCCGGTGGCCAGATAGCCACTGATGAAGATTGGTGTCGTGAACGGTAGCGCAATCCCTACCGGCGGCGTCACCAGCCCGGTAGCCATTGCGGTATAGGTGACAATCACCAGAATCACCGGGGTCAGAATAAACGGAATGGCGAAGTACGGGTTCATCACCAGCGGAATACCAAACACCATTGGCTCGCTAATATTAAACAGGCAGCCCGGCGCGGCAATTTTCCCCAGCTGTTTCATCTGCGCGCTGCGGGCGCGCAGCAGCATGAAGATCACCAGTCCCAGCAAGGCTCCGGTGCCCCCCGGCGCTATCCATAAGTCGTAAAACTGCTGAGTAATAATGTGCGGGATCGGCTGGCCGTTCTGGAAGGCCGTCAGGTTTTCGGACATGTTAGACAGCCACACCGGCTGAATAAACACCAGCACGATGGCATCGCCGTGCAGCCCTACCATCCACAGCAAACCTATCAATATCACCGAGAAAATCATTCCCGGCAGCGTGCCGCCAATATGGTGCATCGGGATGCCGATAAGGGTGGCAATCATATTGTTGATGTTGCCAAACGGCGTCGCTTCAACCCCTAAACGCAGGGCCAGCACCACCGCCATAACCGCAAAGCCCGGGATCAGCGCCAAAAAGGATTTCGCTACCGCCGGTGGCACACCCGCAGGCATGTTGATCACCAGATTGCGATCGTGGACGAAACGATAGATTTCAGTCGAAAGTATGGCGATGACAATCGCCACAAACAGCCCCTGACTGCCGATGAAATTCATTGGCAACACGCCTTTGACGATCTGTTCAGTCGCGCCATTCAGTGGCTGGAAAAGGGTGTTTTGCGGAATGGTCAGAATGAACGCCACCAGCGAGACGGCGCCGGTGGTCAGCGGGTCCAGCGTTTTGTATTTCTCCGCCAGTCGGTAGGCGATGCCGAAGCTGGAGATAATCGCCATGATGTCGTAGGTCGCTTTCACCGGATAAAGCAGCTTTTCACGCCAAGCCGCGCCAAACACGTCGCCCATCATGTTGGCGTAACTTGGGATTGGCAGGTACGCAAAAATCAGGAAGAACGAGCCAATCAGCATAAATGGCATGTTCAAAATGATGCCGTCGCGCACCGACAGGACGTGCTTTTGAGAGGCTATCTTCAAAGCAAAAGGCAAAACATAACGTTCGAGCAGGACATTCGGTTTAGACACTACACACCCCCGAGCGGATTTTTTCCGCATTATTATTTGTTAATGGCTATTTTTGTCAGTGCTTGGCTAATTAAAACGATGTATTGCGTGAGGCCAGGCTAGCAATGGCTGGCCTGAAATGTGTTTACCCTAGTTGCAGGTGCTGGCGGTAAACGGCGGTAAAGCTCAATCATATCAATGGCTAAATCCTGAATGACCATCGCATTCATAAGGTGGTCCTGCGCGTGGACAGTGATCAGATTGACCGGGATTTTGCCGCAGCCTTCATCCAGACCGATAAGCTCAGTTTGCATGCCGTGGGCCAAAGATACGGCCTGACGCGAGTCGCCCATGGCCTGCTCTGCGGCAGGGAAGTCACCACGGCGGGCGTGTTGTAACGCCATCATGGCATGGCTACGGGCGCTTCCTGCGTGAACCAACAACTCCATGATTGTGTTTTCCAGATCCATGCGTTTTTCCTCTACTTAAATCAGAGACAGTCATCGGTGGGATTGTCTGGTTTCAGGTCTCGTCGTCAGGAAGACAGACTACGATTTGCGCCTCATAAATAAAAAGAGAGCGCTCTCATTTTTGAATCAAAAAAAATCAGCTCGCGCAAAAATACCGACTTCAGCCCAGAAATAGAGTGACGGAAAACTGCGCAACTGATGAGTAGAGTTAAACCAAAGTGATCGGGAGTTGTAAATACCTCCCGACCATAGGATTTTTATATGAGGAATAAATAACGCTTAATTTCAGTGAGTTAGTGTGGTCGCGAACAGAAACTATTTTCCGTAAGTGAGATCTCAAGCAAATGTTGGTGCCGCATAATTTACCGTTTCAGGTGCAGCTGCGCTTCGCGGGTCACATTTTCAATTTCGTCCAGCAGCTCGAACCATTCCGGCTCCAGGTCGCTCGCCGGGATGTTTTTACGCAGTTGCTGTTCAAGGTAAAAACAGAGCTGTTTCAAACGCGGCACGCCGCTGTAACTACAGCTGCCGTGCAGCTTATGGATCAGCGACAGGATGTCTTCGTCCGGTTGGCCCTGCGCTACGGCGTTCACCCGCTCAGTGACCTGCGGGAGAAAATCGACCAGCATTTGCAGCAGATCGCGCGCCAAATCCTCTTTGTTAGCCGACTGGCGCAGGGCCAGTTGCCAATCCAGCGTGCTCATTGGCATGCTGCCACTCTCCTGAATGAGCGGCGACTCCTGCGGCGTCTGGTGCGAGTAATGGCGGGCCAGCACGCGTTTTAGCATGCTCTCATCAATAGGTTTCGCCAGATAATCATCCATGCCCACTTTGAGCAGCTGTTCACGCTCGCCACTCAGCGAGTGGGCGGTGACGGCGACAATAGGCGTTTTTGCGTGGCGCGGCATCTGGTGAATGATTTCACTGGCGCGAATGCCATCGATGTTTGGCATCTGAATATCCATCAGGATGATATCCAAATCGTTATTGCGCGCCATGTCGATGGCCTCTTCGCCGCTATGGCAGAGCAGGGTGGTTTCCACCAATTCTTCCAGCAGAGTCCCAATCAGCTTGAGGTTCGCCGGGTTGTCATCCACCGCCATGGCCGTCAGGGGCAGGCGGTCAGAACGCGCGCCGTCCACGTTCAGGAGTGGCGGGGAATAAGGCGTTGCAAGCAGCAGCGGCAGCAGGCGAATACTGGAGATAGGCTTGATTAAACAGGCTCGTACCCCACGATTTTTAAGGGACTCAGCATCAACCTGGAATTCGCTCGGCAGTGCCAACATCAGCCTGTCAGTCATCTTTAACACTTTCTGCAGGCGCTCGTCGTAGTCAGAAAGTTGGTGGTCGAGTTTCACCGGAATGCTGCACAGCATCAGGTCGTAATAAGGGTCAGGCAGTGCTTGAATGGTCGTGCGATGCACCACGTCGAGCGGCGTGGATTGCAAGATTTCCAGCGTGGCTTTCGCCGCCGCTGGGTTGGCTTCCACATAGGCCAGGCGCTTACCTTCCAGACAGGACATGGAAAGCGGCGTGATGTGTCGGTTGTCATTCAACTCAAGGGTGATGTGGAACCAGAAGGTCGATCCGCGATTAATTTGGCTGTAGAAGCTGATGTCGCCGCCCATCTCCTTGACCAGCCGCTGAGTGATAACCAGCCCCAGCCCGGTGCCGCCGTGGCGACGGGAAATACTGGCATCGGCCTGACGGAATGCCTGGAAGAGCTGCGACTGTTGGCGCTCAGATATTCCGATCCCTGTGTCATGAATTTGTACTTCCAGCTCCACTTGCAAATTGTTCTGCGAGCGAACTTCCACATTGATATCAATGTTGCCATTTTCGGTGAACTTGATGGCATTACCGAGTAAATTAGTGACAACTTGCTGCAAGCGCATCGGGTCGCCAAGGACACTTTCCGGCACGTTATTGTGCACATTGAGCGTCAGCTCTAGCCCTTTTTCATGGGCAGTGTGTGCCAGCAATACCACCACTTCATCCAGCATTTCACGCAGGGAGAACGGGATATGCTCCAACACCAGTTTGCCGGCTTCCAGTTTCGAGAAGTCGAGCACGTCGTTAATAATTGTCAGCAGGTTATTGGCAGAACGTTCAATGGTTTGCAGGTAATCGGCCTGCGTCGGCGACAGCGGCGTTTTCAGGGTCTGGCGAGTGAAGCCAATCACCCCGTTGAGCGGGGTACGCAGCTCGTGGGACATATTGGCGAGGAACTCGGACTTAATACGGGCAGCTTCCTGCGCACGCTTTTTCGCCAGATCCAGTTCCACGTTTTGGATCTCCATCTGCTCCAGCGTCTCTCGCAGATCCGAGGTGGCCTGATCGATGTTCTGTTGCACCTCTTCATGGTAGGCAGTCAACGACATGGCCATCGAGTTTATGCCGTTTTTCAGCATGCTGAGCTCACCCAGCATGTTGCCTTCGACGCGGCTATCGAGCTGGCCGCGACGAATACGGTCAACAGTATTGACCATGTTGCGAATTGGGCCAGTCACGTCGCGCATCAGGCGGTAAGCGAACAGCGTGGCGATACCCAGACAGAGCAGCAGCAACATGGTGGAGACAAAGGCCTCCTGATACTGCTGTAGGCGAACAGAGCTGAGATCCAGATCAATAGCGATGTAGCCGAGAGTGCGCGCAGGCGAGGTGTGGAAGGCGTCGTCATCCGCCGCCGTGTGGTTTTCCGCCAAAATCGGCGTGCGCAAAATCAGTGAGTCTCCCATGCGTTTTTGGGTGAGTTCGCGCGGAATATCGCTAACTGAAGCCACCTGCAACTTGTTGCCTTCGCGCAACGAGTTTGAGGTAGCAAAGAGTTTGTTTTGCCCGTCGAACACGCTGATGGCGCGAACAATCTCTGAATGGTTGCGATGCAGTCGGCTGATTAAACGCGTTACCGGCTCTCGCTCACGGAAGGTCATGCCATATTCGCTGGCGACGGCCAAAGGCTCAATAATGCTGGAACCGGAGTCCGTTAATTGCTTCTGCAACTCGTTATAACGATGCACCACAAAGAAGGTGCTGAGCAGCAGACCAATCATCAAAGTCGGTGCCAGAATTAAAATCATCATCCGTGCGCGAAGGCTATATTTGGTCATGAGGTTCCAATGTGGGAGAATCAGCAGCTGAAAGACCTTAATTGACTCAGCGTGCAATCAACAATAATGGCCCAATTCTACTCTCCGAATCGTCGCGTGACGACCCGGCAAACAATAACTGTGACTGCCACCGACCTTGATGCATTTGGTCAGGGTGTGGCACGCCACAATGGTAAGGCGATATTTATCAGCGGCTTGCTGCCAGGCGAACAGGCCGAGGTGACGCTCACCGAGGATAAACGCCAGTATGCCAAAGGGCGTGTAAAACGCCTGCTGACCACCAGCGAACAGCGCGTGAAACCGGCCTGCCCACATTTCACTACCTGCGGCGGCTGTCAGCAGCAACATGCCAGTGAAGTATTACAGCAACAGAGCAAATCTGCGGCCTTATTACGCCTTATTTCACGCGAAACTGGGGTAGAAGCGCAACCTCAGCCGGTGATCGCTGGCCCGCAATACGGCTATCGTCGCCGCGCGCGACTGGGTTTACAGATTGCCGGAAGTGGGAAAGGCGGCGGGAAAGGCAAAAATAAAATGGCGTCTTCCTCATCTTCTTCTACGCTGGTGATGGGTTTTCGTCAGGAAGGCTCGAATGATCTGGTGGGGATAAATCGCTGTCCGGTGCTGCGCTCTGAGCTGGAACGTCTGTTGGTGCCTTTGCAACACTGTCTTTCTCACCTCTCCGCGGCCCAACGTTTGGGGCATGTTGAACTGGTGCTGGCCGAAAATGGTCCATTAATCGTGTTGCGCCATCTCGATCCGCTGAAAGAGCAAGACCGCGCCAGCCTGTTGGCCTTCGGCGCAGAACACGGCGTGGCGGTATGGCTGGCGGCAGAAAGCGACAGTTTAGCGCTGCTGTGCGGCGAGCCGCCGTTCTATCAAATTGATGGCCTGACGCTGAAATTCAGCCCGCGTGATTTCATTCAGGTGAATGATGACGTCAACCAGCAAATGGTGGCACAGGCGATTGAATGGCTAGATCTCAATTCCGACGATCGCCTATTGGATTTATTCTGCGGCGTGGGTAATTTCACCCTGCCTTTAGCCAAGCGTGTAAAGCACGTCACTGGCGTAGAAGGTGTTGCCACGTTGGTGGCGAATGGGCAAGATAATGCCATTCGAAATAATTTGAACAATGCTGAATTCTTCCATGAAAATTTGGAAGAGGATGTCAGCCAGCAACCTTGGGCGGCACAGGGCTTTAATAAAGTGCTGCTAGACCCTGCAAGGGCCGGTGCTGCTGGCGTTATGACACATATTATTAAGCTGAATCCGCAGCGCGTGGTGTATGTCTCATGCAACCCCACGACTTTGGCGCGGGACAGCAAAATTTTGTTGGAGGCGGGTTATCACTTAGCTCAGGTTCGCATGCTGGATATGTTCCCGCACACTGGGCATCTTGAGTCGATGGCTCTGTTTATCAACCCGTCTGTCGCCTGAATGGCAGCAGAAATGTAGGGAGAGGGTATGGTTGCGGTAAGAAGTGCACATTTGAACACGGCAGGCGAGTTTGCGCTCGACGACTGGATAACCAGTTTAGGCCTTTCTAGCCAGCAGTCATGTGAGCGTTTAGCCGAAACCTGGCGCTACTGCGAACAACAGACACAAGGCCATCCGGATGCCTCGCTGCTTTTATGGCGCGGGCTGGAGATGGTCGAGATCCTCTCTACCCTGAGCATGGATAACGACAGTATGCGCGCCGCGCTGCTGTTCCCCCTGGTTGATGTTGGCATTATCGATGAAGACACGCTGACCCAGCAGTTTGGCAAAAGCATCACCGATCTGGTGCATGGCGTGCGCGATATGGACGCCATTCGCCAGCTAAAAGCCACGCAAAACGACTCCATGGCCTCCGAGCAGGTGGATAACGTTCGCCGCATGCTGCTGGCGATGGTGGAAGATTTCCGCTGCGTGGTGCTCAAGCTTGCCGAACGTATCGCTCACCTGCGCGAAGTGAAAGACGCGCCGGAAGAAGAGCGCGTGTTGGCGGCGAAAGAGTGTACCAACATCTATGCCCCGCTGGCTAACCGTCTGGGCATCGGCCAGTTAAAATGGGAGCTGGAGGATTTCTGCTTCCGTTACCTGCATCCTGACGAATACAAAAGAATCGCCAAACTGCTGCACGAGCGTCGCATCGATCGTGAGCAGTATATTGACGATTTTGTCTCCACCGTGCGCGGTGCGATGGCCGAAGAGGGCATCAAAGTTGATGTCTATGGTCGTCCGAAACACATCTACAGCATCTGGCGTAAGATGCAGAAAAAAGCGCTGTCATTTGACGAGCTGTTTGACGTCCGCGCGGTGCGTATCGTGGTCGAGCGCCTGCAAGATTGCTACGCGGCGCTGGGTATTGTTCACACCCATTTCCGCCATCTGCCTGACGAGTTTGATGACTACGTCGCTAACCCGAAACCTAACGGCTATCAGTCCATTCATACCGTGGTTCTTGGGCCGCGAGGCAAAACCCTTGAAGTGCAAATCCGTACCCGCCAGATGCATGAAGATGCCGAACTGGGCGTGGCCGCGCACTGGAAATACAAAGAGGGTACTGCCGTGGCTGGTGGCCGCAGCGGTGGCTACGAAGGCCGCATTGCCTGGCTGCGTAAACTGATTGCGTGGCAGGAAGAGATGGCCGATTCGGGCGAAATGCTTGATGAAGTGCGCAGTCAGGTGTTTGACGATCGCGTCTACGTGTTTACCCCAAAAGGCGACGTCATTGACTTGCCGATGGGCTCCACGCCGCTCGACTTCGCTTATCACATCCACAGCGATGTCGGTCACCGCTGTATCGGGGCCAAGATTGGCGGGCGCATCGTGCCGTTCACCTATCAGCTGCAAATGGGCGATCAGATTGAGATCATCACCCAGAAGCACCCGAACCCAAGCCGCGATTGGCTGAATCCGAACCTCGGCTATGTCACCACCAGCCGTGGGCGGTCGAAGATCCACAACTGGTTCCGCAAGCAGGATCGCGACAAAAACATTATTGCCGGCAAACAGATCCTCGATGACGAGCTGGACAGGCTGGATATCAGCATCAAAGATGCCGAGAAACTGCTGCTGCCGCGCTACAACGTCAACTCGCTGGATGAAGTGCTGGCGGCCATCGGTAACGGCGATATTCGCCTGAACCAGATGGTTAACTTCCTGCAATCTCAGTTGAAAAAGCCGAGTGCGGAAGAGTTAGACAAAGAGGCGCTGCGCCAGTTGACGCAGAAAACCTCTGCGCCGCCGCCGCGCAGCACTGGCAAGGACAATGGTCGCGTGGTGGTGGAAGGCGTGGGTAATCTGATGCACCACATCGCGCGCTGCTGCCAGCCGATTCCGGGCGATGAGATTGTGGGTTATATCACTCAGGGTCGTGGGATTTCGATTCACCGCGCCGACTGTGACCAGTTGGAAGACCTGCGCCAGAATGCGCCGGAGCGCGTGGTTGACGCCGTGTGGGGCGAAAGTTATTCCAGCGGTTACTCGCTGGTGGTCCGCGTGGTCGCCAATGACCGCAGCGGCCTGCTGCGCGACATCACCACCATTCTTGCCAACGAGAAGGTTAACGTGCTCGGCGTTGCCAGCCGTAGCGACACCAAGCAGCAGCTGGCGACTATCGATATGGACATCGAAATCTACAACCCGCAGGTGCTGGGGCGCGTAATAGCCAAGCTCAACCAACTGCCGGATGTGATTGACGCCAAGCGCCTTCACGGCAACTAAGCATTGTGATTTTACTGGCCCGCTTGTCGGGCCTTTATTTTTACGGCTGGCGCTCAGACGCCCGCCGCTCAATAAGAAACGGACAGCCCGCCATGACAGAATCAGCCCTGCAACGTTTGCTCACCATCATGAAAACCCTGCGCGACCCGATTGCCGGATGCCCTTGGGACAAGGAGCAGACCTTTGAAACTATCGCACCTTACACTCTAGAAGAGGCTTACGAAGTGCTCGACGCTATCGCTCGCAAAGACTATGACGACGTGCGCGACGAGCTGGGCGACTTACTCTTCCAAGTGGTGTTTTATGCCCAGATGGGCAGCGAGCAGGGGCTGTTTGCCTTCGACGATATCTGCAATGCCATCTCCGACAAGCTCGAGCGCCGTCATCCTCACGTTTTCGCTAATGCCGGCAGCCCGCAAAAGGAGAAGAGCAGTCAGGATGTGTTAGCGAAATGGGAAGCGCGCAAGTCGCTGGAAAGAGCCGAGAAGTCGCTGCATTCCGCGCTCGATGATATTCCACAGGCTTTGCCTGCCCTGATGCGGGCGCACAAAATCCAGAAGCGCTGCGCCAATGTCGGCTTCGACTGGACCACCCTCGGCCCGGTGCTGGACAAAGTCTACGAAGAGATAGACGAAGTGATGCACGAAGCGCAACAGGCGGTTATCGATGAAGAGAAGCTGGGCGAGGAGATTGGCGACCTGCTGTTTGCTACCGTGAACCTGTCGCGCCATCTGGGACATAAGGCCGAAGATGCATTACAGGCCGCCAACCGTAAGTTTGAGCGCCGCTTCCGTCAGGTCGAGCAGATTATTCGTGAGCAAGGCTTAACCATGCAGGGCGCAACCTTGGACCAAATGGAAGAGGCATGGCAGCAAGTTAAGCAGGGCGAGGCGCACTGACGTCCGCTCGGACTTTGATCGGCGACAATATCTGTCAGTGCTGAAACGGTTAAGCTCAAACTTAGTCAACCAAGTATTGTTTGGCCTGAGAGAGCAAAGTCCAACAAATTGAAATCTAAGAGATTTTATTGGGCTACGGCAGCAAGTTAGCGAATCACAATGGTTAACTTGTTGTTTTTAAAAGAATCAGAGGCAGGGGCTTGAAGAGTTAACTCTTCTGAACTGAGGCGAAGAAAACGATGATAAACAGCAAAACCTTTATTTGTGGCGCGCACAAGGTTCCGGTATATTGTTTTCCCGTCTTGGTTATTCCATCGTCTTTAAACCTAACCTCTCAGGTTCAGCATGACAACTAATTATATTTTTGTGACCGGCGGGGTCGTATCCTCTCTGGGTAAAGGCATTGCCGCAGCCTCTCTGGCGGCTATTCTCGAAGCCCGTGGCCTCAACGTGACC
Source organism: Ewingella sp. CoE-038-23 (assembly GCF_040419245.1). Classification (NCBI taxonomy): domain Bacteria; kingdom Pseudomonadati; phylum Pseudomonadota; class Gammaproteobacteria; order Enterobacterales; family Yersiniaceae; genus Ewingella; species Ewingella docleensis. Next base: position 699,004 of record NZ_JAZHOH010000001.1, read on the forward strand.
ATCATGAAACTGGACCCGTATATCAACGTGGATCCGGGCACCATGAGCCCAACTCAGCACGGCGAAGTGTTCGTCACCGAAGACGGCGCTGAAACGGATCTCGATTTAGGTCACTACGAGCGCTTCATCCGCACCAAAATGACTCGTCGCAACAACTTCACCACGGGGCGCATCTACTCTGACGTACTGCGCAAAGAACGCCGTGGCGACTATTTGGGCGCGACCATTCAGGTAATCCCACACATCACCAACAACATTAAAGAACGTATCATCGAAGGCGGCGAAGGCCATGATGTGGTTCTGGTTGAAATTGGCGGTACCGTTGGCGATATCGAATCTCTGCCATTCCTGGAAGCTATTCGCCAGATGGCGGTAGAAGTCGGCCGTGAGCACACGCTGTACATGCACCTGACTCTGGTTCCGTACATGGCAGCCGCCGGCGAAGTGAAAACCAAACCAACCCAGCACTCTGTTAAAGAACTGCTGTCGATTGGTATTCAGCCAGACGTGCTGATCTGCCGTTCAGACCGTGCCGTACCGGCCAACGAACGCGCGAAAATCGCCTTGTTCTGTAACGTGCCAGAAAAAGCGGTTATTTCACTTAAAGACGTTGATTCCATTTATAAAATCCCAGCCCTATTGAAATCTCAGGGTCTGGACGACTATATTTGTAAACGATTCAGCTTGACCCCGCCTGAAGCTAACCTGTCCGAATGGGAGCAGGTAGTGTATGAAGAAGCGAACCCAGGTGGCGAAGTGACCATCGGGATGGTGGGTAAATACGTTGAGCTGCCAGATGCTTATAAGTCTGTTATCGAAGCGCTCAAGCACGGCGGGCTGAAAAATCGTCTGACCGTCAACATCAAACTTATCGACTCACAAGATGTCGAAACGCGTGGTGTAGAAATTCTGAAAGGGTTGGACGCTATCCTGATCCCTGGTGGCTTCGGTTACCGTGGTGTGGAAGGGAAAGTGATGACCGCCCAATATGCGCGCGAAAACAACATCCCTTACCTGGGTATTTGTTTAGGTATGCAGGTCGCGTTGATGGAGTTTGCCCGCCACGTTGTTGGCATGGAAAACGCCAACTCAACCGAATTTGTGCCAGACTGTAAGTTCCCGGTTGTGGCATTGATTACCGAATGGCGTGATGAGAACGGCAATGTAGAAGTCCGTTCTGAAGAGAGTGATTTAGGCGGCACCATGCGTGTCGGTGGGCAACAATGCCACCTGACTGACGGTAGCCTGGTTCGCGAGATGTACGGCGAGCCGACGATTGTAGAACGTCATCGTCACCGTTACGAAGTAAACAACATGCTGCTCAAACAGATCGAAGCCGCGGGTTTACGCGTTGCAGGACGCTCTGGCGACAAGCAACTGGTGGAAATTATCGAGCTGCCAAACCACCCATGGTTTGTGGCTTGCCAGTTCCACCCGGAATTTACGTCAACGCCGCGTGATGGTCATCCGTTGTTTGCAGGCTTTGTTAAAGCTGCCGGTGAGTATCAGAAGCGTCAGGTAAAATAAATATAGGAGAAACAGCGTGCCATTTGGCACGTTGTTTGTCTGAAGCTTTAGTTAACTTGTACTGAGGAAATCCTAATGTCCAAAATCGTTAAAGTGATCGGTCGTGAAATCATCGACTCCCGTGGTAACCCTACTGTAGAAGCTGAAGTTCATCTGGAAGGCGGTTTCGTAGGTTTGGCAGCGGCTCCATCAGGCGCATCTACTGGTTCTCGCGAAGCGCTGGAACTGCGTGACGGTGATAAATCACGTTACCTGGGCAAAGGCGTTACTAAAGCCGTTGCTGCAGTAAATGGCCCAATCGCTGACGCTGTTAAAGGCAAAGACGCGAAAGACCAGGCTAACATCGACAAGATCATGATCGATCTCGACGGTACTGAGAACAAATCTAAGTTCGGTGCTAACGCGATTCTGGCTGTTTCCCTTGCTGCGGCTAAAGCTGCTGCTGCCTCTAAAGGCATGCCGCTGTACGCGCACATCGCTGAACTGAACGGCACCCCAGGCAAATACTCTATGCCTCTGCCAATGATGAACATCATCAACGGTGGCGAGCATGCTGATAACAACGTTGATATCCAAGAGTTCATGATCCAGCCTGTTGGCGCGAAAACCCTGAAAGAAGCCATCCGTATGGGTTCTGAAGTTTTCCACACTCTGGCTAAAGTTCTGAAATCTAAAGGCATGGGTACTGCTGTTGGTGACGAAGGTGGCTACGCGCCAAACCTGGGTTCTAACGCTGAAGCTCTGGCTGTTATCGCTGAAGCTGTTAAACAAGCGGGCTACGAGCTGGGCAAAGACATCACTCTGGCGATGGACTGTGCTGCGTCTGAATTCTACAAAGACGGCAAATACGTTCTGGCTGGCGAAGGCAACAAAGCTTTCACTTCTGAAGAGTTCACTCACTTCCTGGAAGACCTGACTAAACAGTACCCAATCGTTTCTATCGAAGACGGTTTGGACGAGTCTGATTGGGATGGCTTTGCTTACCAGACTAAAGTTCTGGGCGACAAAATCCAGTTGGTTGGTGACGATCTGTTCGTAACTAACACCAAGATCCTGAAAGAAGGTATCGAAAAAGGTATCGCTAACTCCATCTTGATCAAATTCAACCAGATCGGTTCTCTGACCGAAACTCTGGCAGCGATCAAAATGGCGAAAGATGCTGGCTACACTGCAGTTATCTCTCACCGTTCAGGCGAAACTGAAGACGCTACCATCGCTGACCTGGCTGTTGGTACTGCTGCAGGCCAGATCAAAACGGGCTCTATGAGCCGTTCTGACCGTGTTGCTAAATACAACCAGCTGATTCGTATCGAAGAAGCGCTGGGTGATGCAGCACCGTTCAACGGTCTGAAAGAAGTTAAAGGCCAGTAATTACTGCGCTTTATAACACTTTCCTAAAAACCCGCTTCGGCGGGTTTTTTTATGCCTAAAACAGATGAAATCTCGCCATGCAGAATGCTAGAGCAAGAGAGAAAGCGTCGCGCTGGCGCTTTGTTGGCTCGCTTGAAGGTAATCAGGAGAGAGGGTTAGCAGCTGATTTATCAGCAGTTCTACCAGCAGCATTCCGCCGATTTTCGAGGTCAGCAAACCCGCCGTCAAAGGCCCTTCAGGTTTAGCGGCCACCAGCAAAGTATCAGCCAGAGAAGAGAGCGGGCTGCGTAGCGTGTTGCTGATACCAATCACTTTGGTGCCCTGGCGCTTAGCCAGTTCAGCGGCATGGAGCACGTCTTTGGTAGAACCGGAGCTGGAAATCACGACCACAATGTCTTGTTTATCCAAACTCACCGCATTCATTGCCGCGCGATGCATATCGGAGAAGCACTGCGATGCTTTGCCTAAGCGCAGCAGCTTGTAGCCCAAATAATCCGCCACGATCGCGCTGGCAGCCACGCCATAAATTTGTACGGATCGGGCGTTATGAATGTCTAACGCGGTATCAACCAGAGTTTGCCGATCGAGTAATTTCCCCGTATCTCGCAGCGCGGTAATGCTGTCGTCAATGACCAACTGCACTTCATCATCCCCGTCAGTGGCCTGACGAGCTTGGCTTTGGCGAGTTTCCAGAGCAAGACCCATCTTGAATTCTGTAAAGCCTTTACAACCTAGCTGGCGGCAAAGTCGGGTGACGCTGGCCTCGCTGGTATCACTCTCGCGCGCCAATTCGGTAATGGTCAGATAAAGCACTCTTTCAGGCTGCTCGAGCACAAAGTTGCCGAGCTTATGCAGTGTCGGGCTGTAATTCTCCAACCCTTGGCGCAATCGCAGTAATAGCGTGCCCGTTTCCATGGTCTGACTCACTCGGCTCTCCTCTGATTAATTGACCTCTCTAGTTTGGCTGATGTGACGCAGTTAACGCCAGAAGAATTCCATATGGATAACTCGCCTTATTTGGTGGTAATTATTTTTATATAAATATAATGTGGTGAAAATAATTACCAAAACAACCTAACGCGGAGTTATCTCATGTCGATCTTCAATGGTTCAGGCGGTGGAACTTGGTTTGAAAGGGCGCAGAAATTTGGCAAGTCTTTCATGTTGCCTATCGCGATTTTGCCAGCGGCGGGTTTGCTGTTGGGGATTGGCGGGGCGCTCTCGAACCCCAATACCCTGACGGCATACCCGTTTCTGAATATTCCGGCGCTACAGGCCATCTTTACCGTGATGGCCAGCGCGGGTTCGATTGTTTTTGCCAATCTTGCGGTGCTGTTTGCCGTCGGAGTCGCGGTTGGGCTGGCGCGAAGTGACAAGGGAACCGCAGGGCTATCCGCGCTGCTCGGCTATTTAGTCATGAACGCTACTATTAATGCCATTTTGATCCTCAAGGGGCAGTTGGCGGCCAGCAATCTCAGTGCGTCGGGGCAGGGAATGGCGTTGGGCATACAGACTCTGGAAACGGGCGTTTTTGGCGGCGTGGTGATTGGATTAGTCACCTGGCTGCTGCATAGCCGCTATAACAAAATTCAACTGCCGCAATTCCTCGGATTTTTCGGCGGCTCGCGCTTTGTGCCTATTATTACTTCGGTGGCGGCAATTGTTGTCGGGGCGCTGATGTTCTTCATCTGGCCTCATTTCCAAAAAGTAATTTTTGGCATGGGCGGGCTGGTGGATGCCACGGGGTATTTGGGCACCTTTATCTACGGTTTTGTCTTGCGCATGCTCGGGCCTTTCGGCCTGCATCATATCTTTTATCTGCCTTTTTGGACCACAGCACTGGGCGGCAGTGAGGTGGTAAACGGGCATCTGGTGGAGGGAACCCAGCGTATCTTCTTTGCCCAGTTGGCCGATCCTTCAACTCAGCATTTTTACGTCGGCACGTCGCGTTTTATGTCCGGGCGTTTCATTACCATGATGTTTGGTCTGGTGGGGGCCTGTCTGGCGATGTACCACACCGCGCGGCCTGAAAATAAAAAGAAAGTGGCCGGTCTGCTGCTTTCTGCGGCGCTAACTTCTTTCCTCACCGGTATCACTGAGCCGATTGAATTCTCATTCCTGTTTGTCGCGCCGATGCTGTACGTGCTGCACGCGGTGTTTGACGGGCTGGCTTTCATGATTGCCCATATTCTGCATATCACCATTGGTCAGACATTCTCTGGTGGCTTCATCGACTTCCTCCTTTTCGGGGTTCTACAGGGCGAAGGCAAAACCAATTGGATGTACGTGCCATTGGTGGGTGTGCCTTGGTTTGCTCTCTACTACTTCTCTTTCCGCTATCTGATCACCCGTTTCAACTTTAAAACGCCAGGTCGAGATGACGCGGAAGTAGAACAAGCCAGCATCACCACCGACCGTGCCGGGCTGATCATTGAAGCATTGGGCGGTGCTAGCAATATTGCCGAGCTGGACTGCTGCGCAACACGTCTGCGGATAAGCGTGCATCAGGCCAACATGGTGAATGAAAGCCAGTTGAAGTCGAGTGGCGCGAGGGCGGTACTGATTCGTGGGAATGGGATTCAGGTCATTTATGGGCCACATGTCACGGTGATTAAAAACGAAATTGAGGAGATGTTGGGAGTATGAATCAGTCAATGTTAGCGGCCATAAAAGGAAAACTGGTGGTGTCCTGTCAGGCACTGGACGATGAACCCTTACACAGCGATTTCATCATGAGCCGCATGGCGCTGGCCGCCATGCAGGGCGGGGCTGCGGGGATCCGCGCCAATAGTGTTGTAGATGTGCAGGCGATTCGCGCCACCGTGACTCTGCCGGTCATTGGCATTATCAAGCGCGATTATCCCGACAGCGAAGTCTATATCACCGCCACAATGCAAGAGGTTGACGAGCTGATGACCGCAGGTCCGCAAATGATCGCGCTCGATGCCACCTTGCATCGACGTCCGGGGGAGTTGCAGTTGGCGGCCTTAGTGCAACAGATTCGGCAGAAATATCCCTCTTTGTTGCTGATGGCCGACATCGCTAGCGTCGAAGAGGCGGTCAATGCTGAGGCCTTAGGCTTTGACTGCATTGGCACCACTTTACACGGGTATACCCCGGAAACCGCGGGCTGCAAGCTGTGGCAAGATGACTTCGCCTTTTTGCGCCAGGTGCTCTCACAGTGCGGCGCTCCGGTCATCGCCGAAGGCAATGTGGACACGCCTGAAATGGCCGCGCGCTGCCTGACACTGGGGGCGCATTCCGTGGTTGTGGGCGGTGCCATCACCCGGCCTCAACAGATCACTCAACGCTTCACCGAGGCCATCAATCACCTTTACTGACAAATCTGCTTGGGTCGAAGTTTGGAACAGCGTGCACTATCTGTGATAATGCGCGCTGATTTTTTAGAGATGATTGAGAAAACCATGCAGTACCCGATTAATGAAATGTTCGAAACCCTGCAAGGGGAAGGTTATTTTACCGGCGTGCCGGCTATCTTTATTCGCCTGCAGGGCTGCCCGGTGGGCTGTAGCTGGTGCGACACCAAACATACCTGGGACAAAATCGCCGATCGGGAAGTCGACGTACAACGCATTTTGGTGAAGACCGAAGAGAGTGACGCCTGGGGTAACGCCACGGCAGAGCAACTGCACGAGATTATTCTTCAGCAGGGCTATACGGCGCGTCACGTGGTGATCACCGGCGGAGAGCCGTGCATTTACGATTTAATGCCGCTCACCACGCTGCTGGAAAAAAATGGTTTTAGCTGCCAGATAGAAACCAGCGGGACCCATGAGGTGCGCTGCTCGGTGAATACTTGGGTGACGGTGTCGCCAAAGGTGAACATGCGCGGCGGCTATGACATTCTGCCGCAGGCCTTGAAACGGGCTGATGAAGTGAAGCATCCGGTGGCGCGTCAGCGCGATATCGATGCCTTGGAAGCGTTACTGGCGACATTGACTGACGAAAAAGCGCGAATCATCGCTTTGCAGCCAATCAGTCAGAAAGAAGAAGCCACCAAATTGTGCATTGCGACCTGCATTGCAAAAAATTGGCGGCTGTCGATGCAGACCCACAAATACCTAAATATCGCTTAGCCTTTATAGACGCAGCCCGCGGTGCAAGTCTCTTTGACGCGTACGGCGGAAAGCAGGGGCAGCTTAGGCTTCATCTCATTCCAGATCCACTCGGCCAGCACTTCACTGGTCGGGTTCTCTAAGCCCGGAATATCGTTGAGATTATAGTGGTCGAGACGGTCCAATGTCGGGGCGAAAGCCGCTTTTAAATCAGCAAAATCCATTACCCAACCCGTATGCGGATCCACTTCACCGGTGATTTCTAATCTTACCGAGAAAGAGTGCCCGTGCAGGCGGCCGCATTTGTGGCCTGCTGGAACGTGAGGTAAATGGTGCGCGGCTTCGAACTGAAAATCTTTAAAGAGTGTGGTGGTCATGGTGCTGTCTCGTTGCTCAAAAAACGCGGCATAGTAACGGAAATCCGGCGTTCGCGCCACGAAATCCACGGTACATAGCTGTACAAGGCGTTACCAACCACTGCTTTACTCAGCCTGATTTACTGACTTAAAGTGGCAGCAGTGAGACTAACCTATTGAGTGTTTGCATGATTACTGTGCTGCGTTTGGCCATATTGTCGGTGCTATTCACGGCGAGCGTCGGTGCGGAAACGCTCCCCCAGCCAGCCGCGCCTGCTTCCACCGATGCCAAGTCTACGGACTCAAAGCCTGCGGAATCTGAGGCTGCTGGCCCTAAGCCTGCTGACATCAAACCTGCTCAAACTGAGCCGAAAACCGCCAAGCCTGCCGTTGCTGCTAAACCTGTTGCCCTGACCTTCCCGACGGGCGCGGGCAGTTTACATATTCTGGTGGCGCAGGGGAAAAAGACGCTGGACGTTTTCACCTATCAACCCGAGGGTGCTGATGCCACAACGCCTATCGTGATGGTGATGACTGAAGGCGATCGTAACGCCGTCAATGCGCGCAATGAATGGATCACCATGGCGAACCAGTACCATTTGCGCGTGGTGGTGCCAAAGTTCAGCGAGCAGGACTTCCCGGGCGCGGCGGGTTATAACCTTGGCAATCTGGTTGATCCCAAAACCCATCGCAAGCTGCCCGCGTCACAATGGACTTTCACGCTGGTAGATTCGCTGTTCAGCCAGTTGCAGAAGCAGGGCGTCACCAGCCAGTCGCAGTTCTACCTTTTCGGCAACAGCGCCGGATGCCAAGTTGTTCACCGCATGCTGACATTATTGCCGCAGCCGCAAGTGAAAGCCGCCGTCTGTGCCGCGCCGACGTGGTGGACCTTGCCGGATACCGACCAGCGCTGGCCTTATGGCCTGCGCGAGTCGCCGGTGAGCGTCAACCAGCAGCAGCTCGCCAGCTATTTTGCCAAGCCGATGCTGATTGCCGTCGGCAGTGAAGATGATAATCCTGAAACGCGCGCGCAGCGTTTGTCCAAGCAGGTGATGGCACAGGGGAGTAACCGCCTTGACCGCGCCGAGAGCTATTTCACCACCTCACAGCAGCGCGCCGAGCAGAACAACACGCCGTTTAACTGGCACTTTGTCGATTTGCCGGACACCGGCCACAGCAGCAGTAAAATGTCGGTCTTTGCCGCAGGGCAGTTCGCCTGGTTCGAAGAACATGGCCAGTTCCATCTATAAAACCTGCTGCTAATAAAGTATTTTCACCCCGCTCCGGCGGGGTTTTTCTTTATATAACAAACTGTTTTGCCTAGTCGGATAAATGTCTGCCGATTTTCATAGCTATTTCAGTAAGATAAAAAATCATTACTTACCACTTTTAGTGGTTATGGCTATCTCTAAAACCACTTAGTCATTTTGGTTATTTAATATTTCCATCACTTCTTTAATTGTTATCATCAGCCTCGTTAACCTTACAAACTGCAGCCTCCGTCGCTTTTCTACGTGGGGTGATTTACGGTCTTTCTTGTGCACGAAGGCCGGATTGATGACTGGCTTATGCATAAGGGAATTCGTACCGCGATGACGACTCAGGCTCCTCCAACTTCTATCTTGCCTCTTTCTCCAGAGCAACTGGCTAAGCTCCAGTCTGCCATTGGTGAATACTCACCAACGCAGCTGGCATGGCTATCTGGCTATTTCTGGGGAATGGTGAATCAACAGCCGGGCGCTGTTCCGGCAGCAGCACCTGCGCCCGCCGCGGCCGCTGTTACCCTGATTTCCGCTTCCCAGACCGGCAATGCCCGTCGTTTGGCCGAGCAGGTGCGCGATGACCTGATCGCCGCAAAACTGAACGTCAATCTGGTTAACGCCGGTGATTACAAGTTCAAACAAATCGGTCAGGAAAAATTGCTGCTAATTGTTGCCTCCACTCAGGGGGAAGGTGAGCAGGCCGAAGAGGCCGTCGCCTTGCATAAATTCCTGCAATCGAAGAAAGCGCCACAGATGAAAGATACGGCGTTTGCCGTGTTTGCGCTGGGCGACACTTCCTACGAATTCTTCTGTCAGGCCGGTAAAGATTTTGATAACCGCCTTGGCGAGCTGGGCGCAGAGCGCCTGTTAGATCGCGTGGACGCTGACGTTGAATATCAGGCCCAGGCCGAAGAGTGGCGCAAACGCATTGTTGAAGTGCTGAAACAGCGCGTTCCCGCAGAGGCGACGGCGCAGCCCGCCGCGACTCTGGCTGGCGCGGTCAACCAAGTTGACAGCAGCCCCTATACTAAAGAAGAGCCACTGACCGCTTTGCTGTCGGTAAACCAGAAAATTACCGGGCGCAATTCGGATAAAGACGTGCGCCATATCGAGATTGATCTGGGTGATTCGGGCCTGCGCTACCAGCCGGGCGACGCCTTAGGTATCTGGTTCGAAAACGATCCGGCCTTGGTCAAAGAAGTGGTTGAACTGCTCTGGCTGAAAGGAGATGAGTCGGTTGAAGTTAACGGCAAAACGCTAGCGCTGAGCGAAGCGTTGCAGCATCACATCGAGCTGACCCAAAACACCACGCCCATCGTCGAGAAATACGCCGCAGCGTGCCGTGATGAGCAGCTGAATGCGCTGCTAGCCGACAAGCACGCCTTGCAGCAGTTCGCGCAAAACACGCCGTTCGTCGACATGGTGCGTCAGGCGCCGACCGAGCTGGATGCCCAGCAGTTGGTTGATTTGCTGCGCCCGCTGACGCCGCGCCTCTACTCCATCGCCTCCTCTCAGGCCGAGAATGAGTCCGAAGTGCATATCACCGTCGGCGCCGTGCGCTACGAAATCGACGGCCGCGCCCGCACCGGCGGTGCATCGGGCTATCTGGCTGACCGTCTGCAAGAAGATGGTGAAGTTCGCGTATTCATCGAGCATAACGACAATTTCCGCCTGCCAGCTAACCCGGATGCGCCAGTGATTATGATTGGCCCGGGCACCGGCATCGCGCCATTCCGCGCCTTTATGCAGCAGCGCGAAAACGACGGCGCCGGGGGTAAAAACTGGCTGTTCTTCGGCAACCCGCACTTCACCGAGGACTTCCTATATCAGGTTGAATGGCAGCGCTACGTCAAAGACGGCTTACTGACCCACATTTCTCTGGCTTGGTCGCGCGATCAGGCTGAAAAGGTCTACGTTCAAGACAAGCTGCGCGAAAACGCCGCCGAAGTCTGGCGCTGGCTGCAAGAGGGCGCGCACGTCTATGTCTGCGGCGATGCCAACCGTATGGCGAAAGACGTCGAGCAAGCGCTGTTGGAAATTATCTCCCAGCAGGGGTCGATGGACCTGGAAACCGCCGACGAATTTTTAAGTGAATTGCGTATGGACCGCCGTTATCAGCGCGACGTCTACTAATAAAATTTAAGCAATGAGTGAGCACTTATGAGCAATAAGTTGTGGAGTGAACAGAATCCCGGTCCTGGCCCGTTAATCGTTGATGCGCCGCTGGTTGATGCTGAACGTCTTAAAAAGGAAAGCAATTTCCTGCGCGGAACCATTACTGAAGATTTGCAAGATGGCCTGACCGGCGGCTTCAACGGCGACAACTTCCTGTTGATCCGCTTCCACGGCATGTACCAGCAGGATGACCGCGATATCCGTGCCGAACGCGCCGAGCAGAAGCTGGAGCCGCGCCACGCGATGATGCTGCGCTGCCGCCTGCCGGGCGGCGTGATGACGCCAGACCAGTGGCTGGGCATTGATAAATTCGCTGAAGAGAGCACGCTGTACGGCAGTATTCGTATTACTAACCGTCAAACTTTCCAGTTCCACGGTATCCTCAAACCTAACGTAAAACCGGTTCACCAGCTGCTGAATAAGCTAGGTCTGGACGCGCTGGCGACCGCCAACGACGTTAACCGCAACGTGCTGTGTACCTCGAACCCGGTGGAGTCAGAGCTGCATCAGGAAGCCTACCAGTGGGCGAAGAAGATCTCCGAACACCTGCTGCCGCGCACCCGCGCTTACGCCGAGGTGTGGCTGGATCAAGAGAAAGTCGAAACCACGGATGAAGAGCCGATCCTTGGCCCAACCTATCTGCCGCGTAAATTCAAAACTACGGTGGTGATCCCGCCGCAAAACGATGTCGATCTTCACGCCAATGATCTGAACTTCGTGGCGATCGCCGATAACGGCAAGCTGGTTGGCTTCAACGTGCTGGTCGGCGGCGGCCTGTCTATCGCCCACGGCGACAAGGCAACTTACGCCCGCACCGCCAGCGAACTGGGCTTTATTCCGCTGGATAAAACCTTGGCCGTGGCCGAAGCGGTAGTGACCACGCAGCGCGACTGGGGCAACCGTACCAACCGTAAAAATGCTAAAACCAAATACACCCTTGAGCGCGTTGGCGTGGAAGTGTTCCGCGACGAAGTGGCCAAGCGCGCAGGGATCGAATTCGAAGCGGTTCGCCCTTATGAATTCACCGGACGCGGCGATCGCATCGGCTGGGTGAAGGGGATCGACAAGCAGTGGCACCTGACACTGTTTATCGAAAACGGCCGTATTCTGGATTATCCGGGCAAGCCGCTAAAAACCGGTCTGGCAGAAATCGCTAAGATCCACAAAGGGGATTTCAGGCTTACTGCTAACCAGAACCTGATCGTCGCCGGTGTCTCGGAAAAAGATAAAGACGCGATCGAAACGCTGGCCCGCAACCATGGCCTGATCGACGACAGCGTCACCGAGCAGCGCAAAAACTCCATGGCCTGCGTCTCATATCCGACCTGTCCGCTGGCGATGGCCGAAGCCGAACGCTTCTTGCCAGAGTTTGTCACCAAAGTGGAAGGCATCATGCACCAGCATGGGGTGGGCAAAGAGCACATTGTCCTGCGTGTGACGGGTTGCCCTAACGGCTGCGGCCGTGCGCTGCTGGCTGAAATCGGTTTGGTGGGTAAAGCCATGAACCGTTACAACCTGCACCTTGGCGGTAACCGTGAAGGGACGCGTATTCCAAGAATGTATCGGGAGAACATCTCTGATACTGACATTCTGGCGATTATCGACGAGCTGGTCGGCCGCTGGGCGAAAGAGCGTGAAAACGATGAAGGCTTTGGTGATTACGTGATCCGCGCTGGGATTATTCGCCCAGTGCTGGATCCGGCCCGCGACTTCTACGACTAACGCTGCTGTAACGTGAAGAATGGAGAGTTTATGAGTTTGCTCACTCTTGCTGAACTGAATGAAATGCCGAAATCAGGTCAGGCCCTGGCATTGGCGGAAACCAATGCCCAGCTTGAAAAACTGTCGGCACAGGATCGTGTCATCTGGGCACTAGAGAATTTGCCGGGCGAATTCGCGCTCTCCTCAAGTTTTGGCATTCAGGCTGCGGTCTGTTTGCATCTGGTGACTCGCCAGCAGGCGGATATCCCGGTGATCCTCACTGACACCGGCTACCTGTTCCCCGAGACTTACCAGTTCATCGATCAACTCACCGAACAGTTGAAGCTGAACTTGCAAGTGTTCCGCGCAGCCGAAAGCCCGGCGTGGCAAGAAGCGCGTTATGGCAAGCTTTGGGAGCAGGGCGTCGAAGGCATTGAGCGTTACAACAACATCAATAAAGTGGAGCCGATGAACCGCGCTCTGGCGACATTGGGCGCGCAAACCTGGTTTGCCGGCCTGCGCCGCGAGCAGTCCGGCAGCCGTGCGAATCTGCCGGTGTTAGCCGTGCAGCGCGGCGTATTCAAGATCTTGCCAATTATTGATTGGGACAACCGCCAAGTGTTCCAGTACCTCAAAGAGCACGGCCTCAGTTATCACCCGCTGTGGGATCAGGGCTACCTGTCGGTTGGCGATACCCACACTACCAAGAAGTGGGAAGAGGGCATGAGCGAAGAGGAAACCCGTTTCTTTGGGCTTAAACGCGAGTGCGGCTTACACGAATAAATCCCTGTCATACTTCGAGCCAGAGGTGCGTCGGCTTGCCGCGTTACTTGGCCTATTTCCAGCCAAGCCCCTAAGGGGGCCGCTGCAAGCAGATTTGTCCTCTGACTCGAATTATTTAAGGGATGGCGTTACCGCCTTGTAAAGCATCAGCCGGTTTTGCCAGCTCTTTCAGCAGCGGCAGTAAAATTCTCACGCTATCTTTCGAGCGTTTGTCTATCCGGCCTGGCAGGACGCGGTCGAGATACTGTAAGTTATCCAACTGGCCCTGATGGCGCGACGTGCCCTGCGGGAAATGCGCGCTGATTGCCCGCTGCTGCTGGCCGTCTTTCTTGCCCAACGCATAATCCGTGGCCGTCACCATCAATAATGGAATATGCGCGTCGTCCAGCGCCTGCATGCCATTACAGCAATCCTTTCCACTGTATGCCTCGGCGGCGATACCTGCGTGACGCGCCAGCGCCACGGCGCGGTCGCGTGTCAGCTTAGTGACGGCCTGAGAGGTATTTTTGCCACTCTTGAAGTAGAGCTTATCGCCAACAATCAGCGAATCGAGATTGACCACCAGCAGGGTGTTTAACTTCTCCTCCGGCGACATGCGCAGCACATAGTCTGCGGCACCCTGTGCGCCCGTCTCTTCGGCACTAAGCGCCACGAAGCGCAAGCTGTAGTGGGTTGGCTCCTTACTGAGTCGTTCGGCCAGCTCCAGCATCACACCTACGCCTGACGCATTATCATCAACCCCCTGCAGGGTAAGACCGCCCAAATTATGGTCGGAGTCGGCGTCGCTTTGTGGCAAATAAGTATCAAAGTGCGCCATCACGACAATCTGCTGAGGCACGATACCGGCGCGGGCGGCGATCACGGAGGTCGAATGCACATCATGCCAGCTCTGCTTGCCATCCCGGCTGGTGTAGAGATAACGCGTATCAAAGCCGCGAAGATCACTCTGATAGCCGAGTTTGGCAAAATACTGTTGCAGGTAATCTGCGGCGATTAACTCCGCCGGACTACCGGCCATGCGGCCCGGAAAATAGGTGGCGATATGGCGAGTTTGTTCGGCAGCAATTTTACCGAGGGCGGGCGCGGCAACCTGCTGCACGGCCGCGTGCGTAAAACCGGCACAGCCCAGGCCAAAGGCCAGTAGCGCCAGTTTCATGCGAGAAAGGGATAGCATGGACAAAAAATCCTTATTCGTGGGTCAAAGACCGGAAAGCTTTCAATCGGGCAGGCCGCGTTATGCGGTCATTATTGCGCAATAGTATGCGATTGTGACGGCAATTAGACAATTTCCCCTTATCTCAAATGGCTCTTTTTGTTGCATCTTTCTGCGTCTGGAAAGTGAGGTTGGCGAATCTATATTCCATTTGGTAACTATTCATTCCATTTCGTCATTTCAATTCAATAATTGCCACCACGTATAGTCTTGTTATTACTCTTCGCTATCAAAAAGGCCGTTGTGGACTATCTACCAATATTTGCCGACCTAAGACAACGTCCTGTATTGGTCGTCGGCGGCGGCGAAATCGCAGCACGCAAAATAGACCTTCTGCTGCGTGCTGGCGCTGCTGTCCGCATTGTCGCGCTGTCACTCTCCTCAGAACTTGAGCATCGTCTCCAGCAGTCGCAAGTCAGCTGGCTGGCGAAGCAATTTGAGCCACAGCAGTTGGATGACGTGTTTCTGGTGATTGCTGCCACCGACGACGCCGAGCTGAATGCCGAGGTGTTTGAGCAGGCCAATCGCCGCCAGCTGCTGGCCAACGTGGTCGATGACCAGCCGAAGTGCTCCTTTATCTTCCCTTCCATCGTCGACCGTTCGCCGATTGTGGTGGCTATTTCATCCAGCGGCACGGCCCCGGTGCTGGCGCGCATGCTGCGGGAAAAGCTGGAAACGCTGTTACCGACCAGTTTGGGCAAGATGGCTGAGATTGCTGGCAGTTTCCGCGACCGCGTGAAGCAGCGCTTCACCTCAATGACGGCACGCCGTCGCTTTTGGGAGCAGACCTTTGATGGTCGCTTTGCCTCGCTGGTGACTGCGGGACAGATTCCAGAAGCTGAGCAAGTGTTGCAACAACAATTAGATAATCCGGAATCCATCGCGAGAAACGGTGAAGTGACGCTGGTCGGCGCGGGGCCGGGTGATGCAGGATTACTGACATTACGCGGCTTGCAGGTGATGCAGCAGGCAGACGTGGTGTTGTATGACCATTTGGTCAGTGACGAGATTTTAGATTTGGTGCGCCGAGACGCCGACCGTATTTGCGTCGGCAAGCGCGCAGGCAGCCACTCGGTGGCGCAGGAAGAGACAAACCGCATGCTGGTCGAACTGGCGCAGCAGGGCAAAAAAGTGGTGCGCCTTAAAGGCGGCGATCCGTTTATTTTTGGTCGCGGCGGTGAAGAGCTACAGGCCGTTTCGGCGGCGGGCATCCCTTTCCAAGTGGTGCCGGGCGTGACGGCAGCCGCGGGCGCGACGGCCTACGCGGGGATCCCTCTCACCCATCGCGACTACGCGCAGAGCGTGATGTTTATTACCGGCCACTCCCGTCCCGATGGGAATGGCATGCAGTGGGAAACGCTGGCGAAGGGCAACCAAACGCTGGCCATTTATATGGGCACGGTGAAGGCGGCAGAAATCAGCCAGCAGCTTATCGCTCATGGCCGCGCGGCGAGTACGCCGGTGGCTGTCATTGGCCGTGGTACGCGAGTCGATCAGCAGGTGCTGACCGGCACGCTCTACAACTTAGAACTCTTGGCTCAACAGGCACCAACGCCAGCACTACTGGTTATCGGCGAAGTGGTCGCACTTCACGATAAGCTCGCCTGGTTTGGGCATCAACCACAGACTGACGACGCAGTTCGCCCGTCGGTCGTGAATTTGGCTTAAGGATCTGTTATGGACGAAAAACGACTCACACATTTGCGTCAACTGGAGGCGGAGAGTATCCATATCATCCGTGAAGTGGCGGCTGAATTTGCTAACCCGGTGATGATGTACTCCATCGGTAAAGACTCCTCGGTGATGCTGCATCTGGCACGCAAGGCCTTCTTCCCGGGAACGCTGCCTTTCCCGCTACTGCATGTGGATACCGGCTGGAAGTTCCGCGAAATGTACGATTTCCGCGACCGCACGGCGAAGAACTACGGTTTTGAACTGCTGGTGCATAAGAACCCGGAAGGCGTCGCGATGGGCATCAACCCCTTCGTCCACGGCAGTGCCAAACATACTGACATCATGAAAACCGAAGGCTTGAAGCAGGCGCTGAACAAATACGGTTTTGACGCGGCCTTCGGCGGCGCGCGTCGTGATGAAGAGAAGTCGCGTGCCAAAGAGCGTATCTACTCGTTCCGCGACCGTTTCCATCGTTGGGATCCTAAAAACCAGCGCCCAGAGCTGTGGCACAACTACAACGGCCAGATCAACAAAGGCGAAAGCATCCGCGTGTTCCCGCTCTCCAACTGGACTGAGCTGGATATCTGGCAGTATATCTTCTTGGAAAATATCGAAATTGTTCCACTGTATCTCGCAGCGCCGCGTCCGGTTCTCGAACGCGATGGCATGCTGCTGATGGTGGATGACGATCGCATCGACCTGCAACCGGGCGAAGTGATTGAGCAGAAAATGGTGCGCTTCCGTACTCTCGGGTGCTGGCCGCTAACGGGCGCCGTGGAGTCAGAAGCTCAGACTCTGCCGGAAATCATCGAAGAGATGCTGGTTTCAACCACCAGTGAGCGTCAGGGGCGGGCAATTGACCGCGATCAGGCGGGTTCGATGGAACTGAAAAAACGTCAGGGCTATTTCTGAGGAGCGACCAAAATGAACAATGCAATTGCACAACAAATTGAAGAACAGGGTGGCGTAGAGGCCTACTTGCACGCCCAGCAACACAAAAGCCTGCTGCGTTTTCTGACCTGCGGCAGCGTGGATGATGGCAAAAGTACCCTGATTGGTCGCCTGCTGCATGACACTCGCCAGATCTATGAAGATCAGCTCTCGTCGCTGCATAACGACAGCAAGCGTCACGGCACCCAAGGTGAAAAACTCGATCTGGCGCTGCTGGTGGATGGTCTGCAAGCCGAGCGCGAGCAGGGGATCACCATCGACGTGGCGTATCGCTACTTCTCCACCGAAAAACGCAAATTCATCATTGCTGACACGCCGGGGCATGAGCAGTACACCCGCAACATGGCAACCGGTGCGTCCACCTGTGATCTGGCGATTTTGCTGATCGACGCCCGCAAAGGCGTGCTGGATCAAACTCGCCGCCACAGCTTTATCGCTACTCTTCTGGGGATCCGCCACTTGGTGGTGGCGGTCAATAAGATGGATCTGGTGGATTACAGCGAAAGCGTTTTCGAAGAGTTCAAAGCCAACTATCTGGACTTCGCCCAGCAGCTGCCAACCGATTTGGATATCAAATTCGTGCCGCTGTCGGCGCTGGAAGGCGACAACGTTGCTACGCCGAGTGAGAAAATGAGCTGGTATACCGGCCCAACCCTGCTCGACGTGCTGGAAACCGTGAACATCATTAACATCCGCGAACAGCAGCCAATGCGTTTCCCGGTGCAGTATGTTAATCGTCCGAACCTCGACTTCCGTGGCTATGCGGGCACGCTGGCCTCTGGCTCAGTGCGCGTCGGGCAGAAAGTCAAAGTGTTGCCGTCCGGCGTTGAGTCAAGGGTGGCACGCATTGTGACTTTCGACGGTGATTTACAAGAAGCTTGGGCCGGTGAAGCTATCACGCTGGTGCTGGCCGACGAGCGCGATATCAGCCGTGGTGACCTGCTGGTCGACGCGGATGAAACCGTGAAAGCGGTGCAGAACGCCAAAGTGGATATTGTCTGGATGGCCGAGCAGCCGCTCAGCGTTGGGCAAAGCTACGACATCAAAATCGGCGGCAAAAAGGCCCGCGCTCGGGTTGAAAACATTGAGTATCAGGTTGAAATTAACTCGCTGACCCAACGTATTGTTGAGAGCCTACCGCTGAATGGCATCGGCCTGGTTGAGCTTACCTTCGATGAGCCACTGGTTCTGGATAACTACCAACACAACGCGGTGACCGGCGGGATGATCTTTATCGATCGCCTGACTAACGTCACCGTCGGAGCAGGACTGGTTCGCGAAGCCGTAGAAAGCGTTTATCAGGAACAAGATTCCTACAGCGCCTTCGAGCTGGAGTTAAACAGCCTGGTTCGCCGTCACTTCCCACACTGGGGTGCTCGCGACCTGCTGGGTGGGAAATAATATGGCGTTACCCGACGCAAATTTGAAAGATGAAAACGTCGTCTGGCACCCGCACGCGGTAACGCGTGCGGACCGTGAGCTGAAACATGGCCATAAAGGCGTGGTGCTGTGGTTCACAGGCCTGTCAGGTTCAGGCAAATCCACGGTCGCTGGCGCGCTTGAGCAGGCGCTACACGCACTTGGTGTCAGCACCTACCTGCTTGATGGCGACAATGTGCGCCACGGTCTGTGCCGCGATTTGGGCTTCTCTGACGACGACCGGCGGGAAAATATCCGCCGCGTTGGTGAGGTCGCTAAGCTGATGATAGATGCCGGGCTGGTGGTGCTCACCGCCTTTATCTCTCCCCATCGTGCCGAGCGAGATATGGTGCGGGAATTGCTGGATAAAGATCAGTTTATTGAGATCTTTGTCGATACCCCGCTGGCCATTTGCGAGGCGCGAGATCCCAAAGGCTTATACAAGAAAGCCCGCGCCGGCGAGCTGAAAAACTTCACCGGCATTGACTCTGTTTACCAAGCGCCAGAAGCTCCAGATGTACACCTCGATGGCGAACAATTGGTAACACATTTAGTCCCGCAATTATTAGATGTACTGCGCCGCCACGCTATTATCAAACCCTGAAGGTTTCCGGCCGCTGGTTAAACAGCGCGCCGGTTTACACTGAACTACAGGGATCACTTTATGCAGGCATTACTTCACCGAATAGTGAGTCGGATCCGAGACGAGGGCACCAGCGCCACGTCCGACGATCGGGCTGTGGATGCTGAAGCTCCCTCGTATTCTATGTTTGGCGGTACGGCAGGTTTTATCTTCTACTGGCTAGCCTTTGCCATTCCCTTTGTGATGTACGGCTCTAACACGCTGTTTTTCTTTCTCTACACCTGGCCGTTTTTCCTCGCTTTAGTGCCTATTTCCGTGTTGATTGGCATTGCATTTAGCATGCTGTTTGGCGGTAACTGGTGGCGCACGCTGGCGGCGACGGGCGTGGTGGTCATTGGTATGTTTTGGACTATCTTTTCATTCCTCTCCGGCTGGTAACTTCCCCTGTTTTCTCACTCACTGAAAATCTTCACGTGTTCACCAGATTCACGCGCTCACCGTGGTTTTACGTTGGCAGAGGTTCTGGGTGTTTTATCGTCAATTTCTTATCTCTATGTAAGTCATTGTGTCATTCTCACCCATAATTACCTGCTTAAGTCTGAATCTCACCGGCATTTTCCCTCTCAGTGTGGAGTCGGAATGAAAGTTGTGGGATGATTGTTCGGCTTTTTTAGGGGGCGGGGATGGGCAAATTAACGCTGCTGTTATTGGTTTTGCTTGGCTGGTTACAGTATTCGCTGTGGCTGGGTAAGAATGGTATTCACGATTATGTTCGTGTGAATGATGACGTTCAGGTACAGCAGGCCAACAACGGCAAACTCAAGTCACGGAATGATCAACTCTTTGCAGAAATCGATGACTTGACCGGTGGTCAGGAAGCTATCGAAGAACGCGCACGTAATGAACTGGGCATGATTAAGCCCGGTGAGACTTTCTATCGTCTGGTGCCTGACCAATCCAAACGAAATGCAGGTATGAGTTCTTCTCAAAACAATGCTTCGCAAAACAACCTAAAACAATAGCTATGAGCGACATCGCAGTTTCCTCTCCAGAGATTATTGCTGTCCTGCCCGCTGCCGGTATCGGCAGCCGTATGCAGACAGAGTGTCCAAAGCAGTACCTTTCTATTGGCGGCAAAACGTTGATTGAACACTCAATCAACGCGTTACTACGCAGCCCGCAAGTCACTAAAGTGGTGGTTTCCCTTAGCCCGCACGATACCCAATTCCAACATTTGCCTATTGCGCAAGATGCTCGCATCCAGTGCGTTATAGGTGGCGCTCAGCGAGCCGACTCGGTCATGGCCGGGCTGGAAGCCGCTGGCTCTCACGGCTGGGTGCTGGTGCACGACGCCGCGCGCCCTTGTCTGCACATCGACGACCTTAATCGCTTATTGGCGATTTCAGCCACCAGCCGCGTGGGCGGTATTCTGGCCGCGCCGGTGAGAGATACCATGAAACGCGGAGAGCCTGGCGTGAGCGCCATTGCCCATACTGTGGATCGCGAAGATCTGTGGCACGCGCTGACGCCGCAATTTTTCCCGCTCGAATTACTAAAAACCTGTTTGCGCCGAGCATTAAATGAAGGGGCAACCATCACAGATGAAGCGTCTGCAATGGAATATTGTGGGTTTCATCCTATGCTGATTGCCGGGCGCTCAGACAATATTAAAGTCACACGGCCGGAAGATTTGGCCTTGGCAGAATTCTATTTAACCCAGTTGTATCAAAAGGAGAACGCATAATGCGTATCGGTCATGGTTTTGACGTGCATAAATTCGGCGGCGAAGGCCCATTGGTGATCGGCGGAGTGCGTATCCCTTATCCGCAAGGTTTGCTGGCTCACTCAGACGGCGACGTCGCGCTGCATGCAGCCACT
Organism: Ewingella sp. CoE-038-23; assembly: GCF_040419245.1. Lineage (NCBI taxonomy): Bacteria > Pseudomonadati > Pseudomonadota > Gammaproteobacteria > Enterobacterales > Yersiniaceae > Ewingella > Ewingella docleensis. The sequence continues at coordinate 719,973 of NZ_JAZHOH010000001.1, forward strand.
GATGCCATTCTGGGAGCGGCGGCCATGGGAGACATCGGCAAGTTGTTCCCAGACACTGACCCTGCCTACAAAGGCGCGGACAGCCGCGAACTGCTGCGTGAAGCTTATCGCCGCGTGCGCGCGAAGGGTTACTCCCTGGGCAACCTGGATATCACTATTATCGCTCAGGCACCTAAAATGGCGCCGCACATCCCGCAGATGCGCGTATTCTTGGCCGAAGATTTAGAGTGTCATATGGATGAGGTGAACGTAAAAGCCACCACAACCGAACAATTAGGTTTCACTGGCCGTGGTGAAGGTATCGCCTGCGAAGCCGTTGTCCTGCTGATCAAGGACTGAGTTTTGGAAAATAACCCGATGGATATGTCCCGCCTGACCTGGCTCAATGGTGAACCTGTTTCGACTGGCAAGCTGAAAGCCAACCCGGAAGATTTCATTGTTGAGGAAGATCTCGGCTTTGAGCCTGACGGCGAGGGTGAGCATCTGCTGGTGCGTATCCGCAAGAACGGCTGCAACACTCAGTTTGTGGCCGAACAGCTGGCGCGATTTGCGGGCATTCATCCGCGTTCCGTCAGCTACGCGGGTTTGAAAGACCGCCACGCGGTAACCGAACAGTGGTTTTGCGTGCACCTTCCCGGCAAAGAAGACCCTGATTTAAGCCAATTCGCGTTGGAAGGCTGCGAGATTGTTCGCGCCGCGCGTCATCGCAAGAAAATGCGTATCGGTACTTTGAAAGGCAATGCTTTTACTTTGGTGCTGCGCCAGCTGAGTGATATCGCCGATGTCGAAGCGCGTTTGCAGCAGGTGGCAGAGCAGGGCGTGCCGAACTATTTTGGCGAACAGCGTTTTGGCCGTGGTGGCAACAACCTGATTCAAGCCGCGCGTTGGGCGAATAACGAAATTCGGATCAAAGAGCGCCCTAAGCGCAGTTTCTACCTTTCGGCCAGCCGCAGCGCGATGTTCAACCTTATCGCCAGCCAGCGTTTAGCCGATGGCACGCATCGTCAGGTGATGCTGGGCGATGCTTTACAGTTAAGCGGGCGCGGCAGCTGGTTTGTGGCCAAGGAAGATGAATTTGACACGCTCCAGCCACGTGTTAATAGTAATGAATTGCTGATAACCGCCCCCTTACCGGGTGATGGCCCGCTGGGAACCACTGACGCCGCTGAGGCGTTTGAGCAGGGCTGTCTGGCGGAGTGCGCCACGTTATTATCATTAATTAAGCGCGAACGCGTTGAACCGGCTCGCCGTGCGGTGATGCTCCAGCCTTTAGATATCAGCTGGAAGCGTTGGGACGATGTCACACTTGAGCTGAAATTCTGGCTCCCTGCTGGCAGTTTTGCGACCAGCGTGGTGCGAGAACTGATGCGTCAGGAAAATATTGATGCGGATATTACTGAGTAATGACGACGGCGTTTTAGCGCCGGGTATCCAGACGTTGGCCGCGGCTTTACGCCAGTTCGCCGACGTTACGCTGGTTGCCCCCGATCGCAATCGCAGTGGTGCGTCCAACGCGCTAACGCTGGACGGCCCGCTGCGTATTCAGTCATACCCAAACGGCGACACGGCGGTGATTCAGGGTACGCCTACCGACTGTGTTTACTTGGGCGTTAACTCACTGATGCGCCCGCGTCCCGATATTGTAGTTTCAGGCATTAATGCCGGACCAAATCTCGGCGACGATGTGATCTATTCCGGCACGGTCGCCGCCGCAATGGAGGGGCGCCACCTGGGCTTCCCAGCGCTGGCCGTCTCGCTGGATGGTCACAGGCATTATGACACTGCCGCCGCGATAACCTGTCGCATCCTGCGCGCGTTGGCCACTGAGCCATTGCGCACCGGCAAAATTCTTAATATCAATGTTCCTGATCTGCCTCTGGCGGAGATTAAGGGTATCAGTGTTACTCGCTGCGGGAGTCGTCACCCGGCTGAGCAGGTGTTTTGCCAGCAGGACCCGCGCGGTCAGGATATGTATTGGATTGGGCCACCGGGTGATAAGTTTGATATCGCGCCGGACACCGATTTCGCGGCCGTCGCACAGGGTTATGTCTCTGTCACGCCTCTTCAGGTCGATTTAACCGCCTACGCTGCACAGGATGTGGTGAGCGGATGGATAGCCAAAGTCGGGGTCAACAGGCATGGTGAATAAACCGATGTACAACCTGCTCGAGCAGCTTCGCCAGCAGGGGATTCATGATGAAAATCTGCTGCACGCCATTGAAAAAGTGCCGCGGGAACGTTTTGTCGATGAAGCTTTTCAGCACAAGGCTTATGAAAATACCGCCTTGCCAATTGGCTCGGGTCAGACGATTTCTCAGCCCTATACCGTGGCGCGCATGACAGAGCTGCTGCGCCTCACACCGGCCTCGCGCGTGCTGGAAATCGGCACCGGGTCGGGCTATCAGACGGCTATTTTGGCGCATCTGGTTGAGCACGTGTTTTCCGTCGAGCGGATCAAAGGCCTGCAATGGCAGGCCAAGCGTCGCCTCAAACAGCTGGATCTGCATAATGTGTCGACCCGCCACGGTGATGGCTGGGAAGGCTGGCCTTCTCGTGGGCCATTTGACGCCATTATCGTGACCGCCGCCCCTCTGGAAATTCCTCAGGACTTACTCCAGCAATTGGATGAGGGCGGCGTGATGATCCTTCCCGTTGGCGAACAAAACCAGGTGCTGCAACGCATCACGCGTCGCGGTAACGACTTTGTGGTTGAGACCATCGAATCGGTCCGTTTTGTACCTTTAGTCAAAGGTGAGTTAGCCTAAACGCTGCTTCTGGCGGTGAGTTTCAGGACTAAGCCCTTAAAATTTAAATACAACTGTAATATGGTGCTGTACTTGTGATGTTGATAGCATCCACTACAGTTTTTTACTGTCGCCATCTGGCTGGCTTCTTATCCGCCCGGATGTGTTCTCTGCTAGCAACGTGCTAATTGGCACAAAGCCCGCCAAATGTGGGGTTGCGAGTGGAATGATAGATTCTGAGATTGCCGTAACGGGGGAAATATGAGCACGGGAAGCCCAATTAAAACCTTAAGCCGCATTGCGGTGTGTACGTTTATTAGCGCCTGGATGGTGGGATGTAGCAATAATGCATCGACGTCAGCCCCTATTAGCAGTGTAAACGGCGTTGGCGGAGGTCAGAATACTCCGAATTCAGCCCCGGCAAATGTCGCCAATACGCCTAATATTGCAGCGACAAATCAGCAGGGTCACATCGTTTATAACCGCAGTTACAACACAATTCCTAAAGGCAGTTATAGCGGAAGTACCTATCAAGTTAAGCGTGGGGATACGCTTTTCTATATCGCCTGGATCACCGGCAATGACTTCCGAGACCTTGCGGCACGTAACAATATCCCCGCGCCTTATGGTTTAGAAGTCGGTCAAACTATTCAGATTAATAATGTCTCCTCTAACGCCAGCACCGGCGGCATGTTAGCCACTACCGATGCGACTAAAGGTGGCGTTCCAACAGTACCAAGCGCCGGGATGATGCAAGGTACGGTGGTTGCATCTCAACCAACTACCACGTATTCTGAATCTCCGGGTAAACAGAATGTAGGTAAAATGTTGCCTTCATCAGGTGTAGTTACCACCACAGCACCTGTTGCCGTAGCCAGTACTCCTGTCACTAGTACCACCAATAATGGCGGTCCAGTTTCCTCTTGGAAGTGGCCGACAGACGGGAAAATTATCGATAATTTCTCAGCTTCCGAAGGGGGAAATAAGGGGATCGATATCGCTGGTTCGCGTGGACAACCTGTCTTAGCCACCGCCTCAGGGCGCGTCGTTTATGCAGGTAATGCTCTTCGCGGTTACGGTAATCTGATCATCATTAAACACAATGATGATTACCTCTCCGCCTATGCACATAACGATTCAATGCTGGTCCGGGAACAACAAGAAGTGCAGGCGGGTCAGAAAATAGCAACCATGGGTAGCACCGGAACCAGTTCAGTAAGATTACATTTTGAAATTCGTTACAAGGGGAAATCCGTAAACCCGCTGCGTTATCTTCCGCAGCGATAAATCGGGCAGAGTCTTGATTCTGCCCTCGGGACCACGGGTAGGAGCAGCTTATGAGTCAGAATACGCTGAAAGTTAACGAGTTACATGATGATGTAGATTTCGATGAGAACAGCGCTGAAGCCTTTGACGAGAAAGCAAATGTCGAAGAGACTGCCGATAACGACACTATTGATGCGGATGCTGAAGAAGAGTTGTTATCGCAGGCTGTAAGCCAACGAGTGCTGGACGCAACTCAACTGTACCTTGGTGAGATCGGTTACTCTCCTCTGCTTACCGCAGAAGAAGAGGTTTATTTTGCACGGCGTGCGCTGCGAGGGGATGTTCCATCTCGTCGTCGCATGATTGAAAGTAACTTGCGTTTGGTGGTTAAAATAGCCCGCCGCTACAGTAATCGCGGACTGGCACTGTTGGATTTGATCGAAGAAGGTAACTTAGGTCTGATCCGCGCAGTTGAAAAGTTTGACCCAGAGCGCGGTTTCCGTTTTTCAACTTACGCTACATGGTGGATTCGACAGACAATTGAACGGGCGATTATGAATCAAACCCGTACCATTCGTTTGCCAATCCATATCGTTAAAGAACTGAACGTTTACCTGCGTACTGCACGTGAACTTGCACATAAACTTGACCATGAGCCAAGTGCTGAAGAGATTGCTGAGCAACTCGACAAACCGGTTCATGACGTCAGCCGTATGTTGCGCCTGAATGAGCGTATTACTTCAGTTGATACCCCGTTGGGTGGTGACTCTGAAAAAGCGCTGTTAGATATTCTGGCCGACGAAAAAGAAAACGGTCCTGAAGACACCACGCAAGACGACGATATGAAACAGAGTATCGTTAAGTGGTTATTCGAGTTGAATGCAAAACAACGTGAAGTTTTAGCCCGCCGCTTTGGCCTGTTAGGTTATGAAGCAGCGACGCTGGAAGATGTGGGCCGTGAGATAGGCCTGACGCGTGAACGAGTTCGTCAGATTCAGGTTGAAGGGTTGCGCCGCCTGCGCGAGATTTTGCAGGCACAAGGGCTGAGTATCGAAGCTCTGTTTCGCGAATAATTTTATCGCTTAGCAACGCGACAAGCTGACTGACTATTTGATTAGCACAGCGTTACCAATAAAAAGGCGAGGTATGAAAATACCTCGCCTTTTTCTATTCAGCGTTTATGGCGTTGAGAAAGCTACACCATATCTTTCAGACGGTAGATCCACTCCAGCGCCTGGCGCGGTGAGAGTGAGTCGGCATCCAGCGCCTCCAGAGCCTCTACGGCTGGCGACACTTCTTCAGTCAACAGCGCCAACTGCGGGCCATCCACCTTGCTGGCGGCGGCGCTGTTGGACAGCGTTTCCAGCTCTTTCAGCTTCTGGCGCGCGCGTTTAATCACATCTCTTGGCACACCTGCCAGCGCGGCAACCGCCAGACCATAACTCTTGCTGGCCGCGCCTTCCTGCACGCTGTGCATAAAGGCAATGGTGTCGCCGTGCTCGATGGCATCCAGATGGATATTCACCGTGCCTTCCATCTTCTCCGGCAGCGTGGTCAGTTCAAAATAGTGGGTGGCGAACAGCGTCATGGCTTTGATGCGGCTGGCGAGATTCTCCGCGCAGGCCCAGGCTAGAGAGAGGCCGTCATAGGTCGAGGTGCCGCGACCAATTTCATCCATCAGCACCAGACTGTTTTCGGTGGCGTTGTGCAGGATATTCGCCGTTTCGGTCATTTCGACCATGAAGGTGGAACGGCCAGAAGCCAGATCGTCCGCCGCGCCAACGCGGGTGAAGATCCGATCCACCGGGCCAATCACCGCCTGATCCGCCGGCACGTAGCAGCCAATATGCGCCATCAGCACGATCAGCGCCGCCTGACGCATGTAAGTACTTTTACCGCCCATGTTCGGGCCGGTGATGATCAGCATGCGGCGCTGCGGCGACATCGCCAGCGGGTTGGAGATAAACGGTTCGCTCAGCACCTGTTCCACCACCGGGTGACGTCCGCCGGTAATATTAATCCCCGGTTTTTCACTCAGCGTCGGGCAGGTGTAGTTCAGGGTGTAAGCGCGCTCTGCCAGATTGCTCAACACGTCCAGCTCCGCCAAGGCAGCCGCGCTTTGCTGCAGGGCGTCAAGGTGCGGCATCAGCAGGTCGAACAGCTCTTCATACAGGGCTTTTTCCAGCGAAAGTGCCTTGCCCTTAGACGTCAGAACCTTATCTTCATACTCTTTCAGCTCAGGGATGATATAGCGCTCGGCGTTTTTCAACGTCTGGCGGCGCACATAGTGGATCGGCACTAAGTGGCTTTGGCCACGGCTGACCTGAATGAAATAGCCGTGCACGCCGTTAAAGCCAACCTTCAGCGTATCCAATCCAAGTTTTTCGCGCTCGCGGATCTCAAGCTGGTCGAGGTAATCCGTCGCGCCATCGGCCAGCGCGCGCCATTCATCCAGCTCGGCGTTATAGCCCGGCGCAATCACGCCGCCGTCACGCACCAGCACGGGGGGCGCCTCAATAATGGCGCGCTCGAGCAATTCAACCAGTTCATTGAATTCGCCACAGTTTTTGACCAATGTCTGGATGTGCGCGGGTTCTAAAGGCTGGAGCAGGGCGCGGATCTCCGGCAGCTGCTGCAAGGCGTGGCGCATACGGGCCAGATCGCGCGGGCGAGCGCTGCGCAGAGCCAGACGGGCCAGGATTCTCTCTAAATCCCCCACCTGACGCAGCACTGGCTGCAAATCGGGAGTGAGATCCTGTAAAGAACCGAGGGCCAGCTGGCGATTGCGCAATACCTTGGCGTCGCGCGTTGGCATGTGGATCCAGCGTTTGAGCATGCGGCTGCCCATTGGCGTCACCGCCTGATCGAGAATCGCCGCCAGCGTGTTTTCGACTCCACCAGACAGGTTTTGCGTCAGTTCCAGATTCCGGCGAGTGGCGGCGTCCATAATGATGCCGTCCTGCAAACGTTCCATGGTCACGCCGCGAATGTGCGGCAGGGCGGTGCGCTGGGTATCTTTAACATATTGCAGCAGGCAGCCCGCCGCGCGCAGCGCCTGCGGGGCTTGTTCCACCCCAAAGCCACTTAGGTCGCGAGTACCAAACTGCAAGTTGAGCTGCTGCTTGGCGGTTTCCAGTTCGAACTCCCACATCGGCCGGCGGCGCAGGCCGCGGCGCGACGAGATAAGCGACATAGACTCGAAACTTTCAGGGTAGAGCAGCTCGGCAGGATTGGTGCGCTGGATCTCCGCCGCCATGGTTTCCAAATCTTCTGGCTGAGCCACGCGGAAGCGGCCTGAGCTAATGTCGAGCGTGGCATAACCAAAGCCGCGACCATCCTGCCAGATAGCCGCCAGCAGGTTGTCGTGGCGCTCGTTGAGCAGTGCTTCATCACTGACCGTGCCGGGCGTCACAATGCGCACGACTTTGCGCTCAACCGGCCCTTTGCTCAGTGCGGGATCGCCGATTTGCTCACAAATCGCCACGGATTCGCCCAGTTGCACCAGCTTGGCTAAATAGCCTTCCACGGCATGGTAAGGCACGCCCGCCATCGGGATTGGCTCGCCCGCCGACGCACCGCGCTTAGTGAGGGAGATATCCAGCAGTTGCGATGCGCGTCGCGCGTCGTCATAAAACAGTTCGTAGAAGTCCCCCATGCGATAAAACATCAGAATCTCTGGGTTTTCAGCCTTGAGGCGCAGGTACTGCTGCATCATGGGCGTGTGGGAATCTAGGCTTGCATTATCAGTCATAGACTTGGTCTTATTAATCCATTGAATTTAAAGTTGATTGTGATTTTTATTGTTGTCATTCGTCATCACGATGTGGCTAAGAGAATCAGCACTTGTCACTCAAAGACCCGTGGATTTTCACCCCGCTATACTAGCCCAGCGAGCAATATGCTGTCACAGGTAAAAGTTCGAGAGATGCCGCAATCTGAGATTGCAATGGACTGTAAAGCGCGGTGGGAAGGCTGAAAATAAAAATGGCCAGAAGGTTTAACCCATCTGGCCATGTCGAGGCGGTGCAGCAAGTGCCACGCCGTGAGGGACTAAATTAGAACATCATTACCATCCACGGGTAGGCGATGAGCATCAGGCCGCCGAGGAAGATGGCGCCGAAGATGGTGCCTAAACGCCAGAAGTCTTTGGTTGGCAAGTAGCCGCTGCCGTAGTAAATCGGGCTTGGGCCGGTGCCGTAGGGGGTGATGATCCCCATCACGCCCAGCGAGGTCACCATCATCAGGCAGTAAACCGGCATGTTTATGCCCGGAATAGCCGCCGCGATGGTCAGCATCGCCGGTAACAGCGCGGTGGTGTGCGCCGTGGTGCTAGCGAACAGGTAGTGCAGCAGGAAGAAGGCCACCAGCAGCATCACCGCCGCGACCTGCGGGTCTATGCCGGTAAGCAGTTGTCCGCCTTGCAGACCCAGCCACGAGATAAAGCCAACTCGCGCCAGCCCGTCGGCCAGTGCCACCAGCGTGGCAAACCAAGCGAAAGTGTTCCAGGCCGGCTTATTGCTGGTGATGTCATTCCAGTTCAGCACGCCAGTCCACAGCATCAGCACCACAACCAGCAGCGCGGCCATGGCAGGTTCAATCCACGCGGCGGCGAAAATCCACATCAGCAGGGCCGAGCAGACGAAGACCAGCAGCAGGATTTCATGGCGCGACAGCTTACCCAGCTTCTCCAGCTCGGAGGTCGCCCAGCGCGGCACTTCATCATTTATCTTCACTTCTGGCGGATAGAACCAGTAAGCCAGCAGCGGCATAGTGAGGATTAAGAGCACGCCAAGCGGCAGGAAGGCGAGGAACCACATTCCCCATGTAATCTCGAACCCGACGATGCTCTTAACCAGCGCCAATGCCAGCAGGTTAGGGGCCAGGGCGGAGAGGAACATGGAGCTGGTGATACAGGCCGAGGTTATCGCCACCCACATCAGATAGGAGCCGATTTTGCGCGCGCTCGGATCATTGGGTTTTGAGCCGTACAGCGGCGGAAGGTTGGCAATAATCGGGTAGATAGTCCCGCCGCTGCGCGCCGTGTTGGACGGCGTGAACGGAGCCAGCAGCAGGTCGGCGAAGGTAATGGCATAGCCCAGGGTCAAGCTGCGACGCCCGAGGTATTTCACCAGAATCAGCGCCAGACGGCGGCCAAACTGCGTTTTGTCATAACCCGCAGCAAACATAAATGCGCCGAAAATCAGCCAAACCGTGGAGTTACCGAAACCACTCACTGCCCATTTGAAAGCTTCAGTGGCGGTTTTAAATTTCGGGTTAGCGAGTTCGGCCGGGCTGAAGAGCAGCCACTGGCTGAAAAGGGCAATCACCACCACCCCGGTCAAACCAATAACGGCGCCTGGCAGTGGCTCAAAAATCAAACCAACAATCACCCCGACGAAGATGGCAAAGAAGTGCCAGGCATAAGGTTCAAGCCCAGCCGGCACCGGTAAAAGCAGCAGAATGACTGCCACCAGCACCGGCAAGAACAGCATGATCAGGCGTTTCTTTAGTCCCGATGAGGCAGGCGCGGCCTTATTAGGATCACTCAAAGTTGATGTGGGTTTCATAGTTTTTATCTGCAAGTTAGTGAGGGGGAGCGTTACGCCCCGTTTATCTATGTTTGCGTTTGGAATGCTTAAAGATTTTTGTGCTATTTCACCATGGCATTTGCAATATATTCATTCCGTGTTTCAGCGTTTTTGCCTATTACTCGATTATGATGAATATAATATGAAAAGAATAAGTGATTAGTATTACCCAGAGAAGAGCTTATCGGATGGATATTATCATTCTTTATAGAGGCCTAGAGTAAAAAAGGTACAGTTATCAGTCAAACACCATCCACTCTCAGTGAGAGTAGAGTAAATTTACGTAAAAGCCAAATACCCATCTTAACCTACTGATTTTTATGGTATGATTTTTTATGTTAATCATAAGTTGATTTTTGTCAACTCATCACTAACAATTAAGGGTGGTATGGGTTTTCTGACGATTAAATAAACAACTCCCTTTCTCTTAAAAACGCATAACTAAATTTTCCCACTATATAAGCTACGCCCTTTTATTTTTATTTTTTAGATGACCTCAGCGCTGGTTAATTAAACGGTATGCACTACGCCCTCGGAAAAATTTTCGATTTCTAAATGTTGGAGTTGCTCAGAATGAATAAGCTCACCCCGGTTCTTAACCACCTCACCTTGCCCAATGGCGCGGTGCTAAAAAACCGCCTGGTTATGGCCCCGATGACCACCTGTACCGGCTTTTATGATGGCACCGTCACCAGCGAATTAGTGGAGTATTACCGCGACCGCGCGGGCAGTATCGGGACTATTATTGTTGAATGCTGCTTCATCGATCGCATGGGGCCGGCCTTCCCTGGGGCTATCGCAATTGATAGCGATAATAAAATTCCGGGACTGAAGAAAATAGCCGACGCCATTAAATCCAAAGGCTCAAAAGCTATTTTGCAGATTTATCACGGCGGCCGCATGGTGGAGCCGGAACTGATTGGCGGCAGAACGCCGGTCGCACCGAGTGCTATTGCGGCACCGCGTGAAGGGGCGACCACGCCAAAAGAGCTGAGTGCGGAAGAAGTTGAGGTGATGATCACCAAGTTTGGTGACGCCTTTAACCGTGCTATCAAAGCGGGCTTCGACGGCGTGGAGATTCACGGCGCAAACACCTACCTGATTCAGCAGTTCTACTCGCCAAACTCCAACCAGCGCACCGACAAATGGGGCGGCGACCGCGACAAACGCGCCCGTTTCCCGCTGGAAGTGCTTGATATCGCTCACAAGATGGTGGAGCGCTTTGCCCATAACGACTTTATTATCGGCTACCGTTTCTCTCCGGAAGAGTTAGAAGTTCCGGGCATCCGTTTCGACGACACCATGTATTTGCTGGAGAAGCTGGCCGAGCGCGGTCTGGACTACGTGCACTTCTCCGTCGGCCAGTTGCTGCGCCCGTCGATTGTCGACACCAGCGACCCAACGCCGCTTATTACGAAATATCGCGCGCAGCGTTCCGAAAATCTGGCGAAGATCCCGGTCATTGGTGTGGGCGGCGTGTTGAACAAGGAAGACGCGGAAAACGCGCTGGAGCACGGTTTTGACTTGGTCGCGGTAGGTAAAGCCTGCATCGCGTACCCGGACTGGGCCGACCGCATCATCAACAATGAGCATCTCGAGCTGTTCATTGATAGCAACAAACGCGAAGCGCTGAACATCCCTGAACCGCTGTGGCGCTTCTCACTGGTTGACGCCATGATCCGCGACACCAGCGCCACTGGCCGTAAATATAAAGCCGGGGTTTATCAGGAGAAAGTCGAAGCCGAAGCGCTGAAACTGAAAATCAGCGTCACGCTGGATACCGACCGTATCACCGACATCACGCTGGTTAAGGACGACACCCTCGACGTCGACTTCACCACCACCTTCGAAAGCCTGCGTTCGCGTATTCTGGTTGCCAACAGTCCGCACGTTGACGCCATTACCGGCGCGACCACCCAGAGTGAGGCGCTGAAGAAAGCCGTTTCCCGCGCGCTGGCGACCTCCAGCAAAGAGCACGTGATTGAAGAGGGCGGTAACCCGCAGGCACCACAGAATTACGACGTGGTAGTGATCGGCAGCGGCGGCGCAGGTCTTGCGGCGGCCATTCAGGCCCATGACGAAGGCGCGCACGTGGTGATCATCGAGAAGATGCCAACCATCGGCGGCAACACCATCAAGGCCTCGGTGGGTATGAACGCCGCAGAAACGCGTTTCCAGAAGCTGAAAGGCATTGAGGACAGTAAAGAGCTGTTCTATGAGGAGACGTTGAAAGGCGGCAAGTTCAAAAACAATCCTGAGCTGCTGCGTGAGTTCGTCGAGTTGGCACCAGAAGCCGTAGAGTGGCTGGCGTCGAAAGAGATTGAGCTGAACGATATCACCATCACTGGCGGGATGAGCATCGACCGTACCCACCGTCCTGCTGACCGTTCCGCCGTTGGCGGCTTCCTGATCAGCGGCTTGGTGAAAAACATCAACAAACGCGATATCGAAGTGCTGCTCGAAACTTCCGTTGCTGACATTCTGTTTGATAACGGCGTAGTGACCGGCGTGAAGGTGGTAGATGAGTACAACGACACCCGCATTCTGAATGCGAAAAGCGTGATTGTTGCCACCGGCGGCTTCAGCGCCAACCGCGAAATGGTGGTGAAATACCGCCCTGAGCTGGACGGCTTTGTCACCACTAACCACAAAGGTGCGACCGGCAGCGGCATCGCTATGCTGCAAAAGATCGGCGCGGACACCGTGGACATGGGCGAGATCCAGATCCACCCAACGGTTGAGCAAACCACCTCTTATTTGATTTCCGAAGCTATCCGCGGTGGCGGTGCGATTCTGGTGAGTCAGGCGGGCAAGCGTTTCTACAACGAAATGGAAACTCGTGACAAAGTCTCTGCCGAGATCATCGCGCTGCCAGAGAAGAGTGCCTGGGTGATCTTCGACGACCAGGTTCGCGCCAACAACAAAGCCGCCGACGAGTATATCGCCAAGGGCTTTGTGGTCAGCGCGCCTTCGCCGCAGGAGCTGGCGGTGAAACTGAACATGGACATGCACGCGCTGCTGGCGACGCTTGAGCGTTACAACGTGTTCGTGGATAAGCAGAATGACGAAGATTTCGGCCGTAAAACCGCGCTGCGCCATCCGCTGAATCAGGGACCTTTCTACGCGATTCGTATTGCGCCGGGGGTTCACCACACCATGGGCGGCGTGACCATCAACACCGACACTGCCGTGCTTGATACTCAGAAACAGGTGATCACCGGGGCCTGGGCGGCGGGCGAAGTGGTTGGCGGTATCCACGGCGCTAACCGCATCGGCGGTAACGCAGTGGCTGACATCATCATCTTCGGCATTCTGGCCGGGCGTAACGCGGCGGCACTGGCGCGTAAATCAGCCTGACGGATAATCTCGATGTAAGCTGTACACAATGGGCCGACTTGTTCGGCCCATTTTACTTTCTGCTTGCCGACACTTTGCGCATTTTCTTCTTAAGTTAATCAAAATTTGGCCGATACCAGATAACGCATCAGAAACAGGGATAGGACAAATGGTAGGTCAAATTAGCGGAATTTCGTTCCCACCCCCGCGCATCGCCAGCGCTAACGGGGCCAGAGTAAACCAGCCAGCGGCAACGCCGCCTCAGCCTTCAACACGCGTCACGCTGAGTAACGCGAGTGACGAACTCAATGCGATTTACAGCATCAGCGCGCAGAAACTGCGTACCAACAACATTAACACCGGCCACAGCCAGCTGGATGTGTTGATGGGCGCCAATGCCAATCAGCCGATATCGGGCGCGTTTCAGGGGTTAGGTAAGGCGCTGTTAGCGCAGCTAAAAGATAACCCTTCTGACTTCTCTGCGGCGGTGAGTTCTACCAAAAACGTTGATGCTAGTGGCACCGATAAAGCCAGCGCCGTGGCGTTGGACATCGTCACCCAAAGCGGCGTGAAGGTCAGCGTGTCGCTCTCCCGCCAGCAGGGGGGATTGGTGGCAGAAGTGACTACCACCGGTGGCGAACTGACAGATAAAGAGACCGACGCGATTGCGGGTCTGGCAGATGCTTTCCAAAGCACCCTCGACGGCATGTCCGGCAAGACCCCGACGGTGAACGTGGATGGTTTAACCCAATTTAATACCACGCTGCTCAAATCCGTCGACCTTAACGCCGACGTACGTGAAAGCGGCCAGTCCGTGCAGTCTCTGAACTTCCAGAGTGACCTCACCCAGCGCGCCCTGAGCTATAAAGACGCTAACGGCTCATTCCAGCTGAACACCGACCTCAGCCATCCTGAGCTATTGGGCACGCTGGGGCAGCAGGATCAGGCGCTCGCGGCTTATGACAAACAGCTGAATAACGCGGCGCTGCGCGGCTATGCCAACCAAGACATGATGTCGAGCTTCAAGTCGGCGTTCCACGCGCTGAATAGCCACTATGGCTCAAACGAAATCGACAAAAGCCACCAAATCATCACAGTGACTGAAACTAACAAGGCGCAGTCTTATTTGAGTGGTTTGGCAGACTTCTCGGCTTCCTTCCAACAAACGGATGTTAAGTCGAACCCGTACAAAGATGATGAGAAGGACAGCTTTGCCTATAGCTTCAGCCAAAGCAGCAACGTGGTTGACGGAGTGGACGGCACTCGCAGCAAGATAACTCAGAACACCAAGTCTCACTTGCAGGCCAGCTTCCATGAGTCGCTGACGGCGGGGACGCCGCTGGCATTGAGCATGCTGAAGTCGTCGCAGAATTACACCTATCATCAGATAAATGAAGACAGTTCTACCGACACCACGCTGGACTTTAAGAAAGGTCGACTGGCGACGGTGGGCACGTCTCAGAGCACTCACAGCCTGGAAACGGTGAAAACCTACAACGACGCTCTGCTGGTCAAGGAAAGCAAAACGCCGAATGACCATCAGGAGAGCCATCAGCTCAACCTGCTTTCCGAGAGTATTAAGGTGAAAACCAAGTAAGGGAGTGCCCAAGGCTTATTGGGCATGTTCTCTAATCAGCTCAATCAGTTGCTTAAGGCCGGGCTGAAGCTGGCGGCGGCTAGGGTAGTACATGACGATCGGCTCGCCCTGTACTGCCCAATCTTGCAGCACCGGCACTAACTGCCCGCTCTGAAGATAGGGGGCGATATAGCGCTCCAGACAGTACGCCAGCCCCATGTGGTTGAGCGCGGCGTGAATAATCATGTCGGTTTCATTGGCGACAAAATTACCCGGCACGTCCAGCTCGCACGCCTCTTCACCTTCACCCAACTGCCATTTGTAGATGCTCGCATCGCCAATACGCATGCGAATGCAGCTATGCTTCATCAGATCCTGCGGGGTTTGCGGTGTGCCGTGTTGCGCAAGATAAGCCGGGGAGGCGACCACCACCCAGCGCAGCTTGCCGGTCAGCGGCATGGCAATCATGTCCTGCGGCACCGTCTGCCCGTAGCGCACCCCCGCGTCGTAGCCGCTGCTGACGATATCTATCATGTTGTCATCAATGGTGATTTCTAGCTGAATGCGCGGGTAAGCGCGATTGAACTGCGCCAAAATCGGCGTGAACAGCAGACGCGCGGCGTCGCGGGGAATATTAATGCGCAGTCGGCCCACCGGCAGCTCGCGGTAGTTTTCCAGCTCGCCGAGGGCGGTGCGAATGAACTCAAAGCCCTGATCTAACTGACTGACCAGCGCCGCGCCCGCCGCCGTGGGGACCACGGATCGGCTGGTGCGATGCAGCAATTTGACGCCAAGACGCTCTTCCAGCCCGCGCATGGTGTGGCTCAGCGCCGAGGTGGTGACGCCCAGTTCGGCGGCAGCCAGTCGGAAACTTTGTCGCCGACAAATAGTAGAAAAAACATTAAGATCGGCTAATTCGCCGCGCGTCAGAGTAGGCATAAAAGGCTCGATTATTCTCGCAGAAGAAGTCACTGCATCGTTGAATTTTACTCAACGATACATGAGGTATAATCGCTTTCCAATTAGCACATGGATCCACAATGAACTCTTTAGAACAAGACATCAGGGCGGAAGCAGTTGATACGCCGGAACTTTCTCGCGCTGGCGTTGGCAAGGCGCTGTTTGCACTCGGCATGGGTGGCTTTGCCATCGGCACGGGGGAATTCGTCATCATGGGGCTGTTGCCCGACGCCGCTAAAGGGCTAGGGGTGTCGATTCCCTCCGCGGGCCATCTGATCAGTATTTACGCGCTGGGTGTGGTTATCGGCGCGCCGCTGCTGGCAATCTTAGGGGCGCGCTGGCCGCGCCGTAATTTCCTGATGATCCTGATGGGCCTGTTTGCCGCCGGAAATCTGGTCAGCAGCGTAGCGCCCACTTTCTACTCTATGGCCTTTGCCCGTTTCATCGCCGGCTTCCCCCACGGGACTTACTTTGGCGTGGCGGCGCTGGTGGCGGCCAGTCTGGTGGAGAGAAAGCGGCGAGCGCAGGCGGTATCCATGGTACTGCTCGGCCTCACGGTCGCTAACCTGATCGGCGTACCTGCCGCCACGGCTATCGGCCAGTGGGTTGGCTGGCGCTCGGCCTTTGCCATTGTTGGCGGTCTTGCGGTGCTGACCCTGATTCTGGTGCTGATGTGGGTACCTCGGGTGGAAGGCAATAAATCCGCCAGCCCGCTCAGTGAGTTAAAAGCCCTGACCCGTAAACAAGTGCTGCTGACGCTGGCGATTGGTGCCATCGGCTCCGGCGGGATGTTCTCCGTCTTCAGCTATGTGAAGCCAACCATGCTGCAACTGGCGCACCTGCCGCTGTCGATGATCCCGGTGGTGCTGGCGCTGTTCGGCTTAGGGATGATTCTCGGCAACGTGGCGGGGGGGCGATTAGCAGACCGTGGTCTGGAGAAGACTATTCGCGGCATTTTGCTGTGGTCGATTGTGATTCTGGCTGCCTTTACCTTTACCGCGCACCATCCGGTGCTGGGGCCGCTCAACGTCATGCTGGTGGGCACCATGGTGGCGCTTTCCGCCGTGCTGCAAATTCGCCTGATGGACGTCGCCGGTGACGCACAAACCATGGCCGCGGCCATGAACCACTCGGCATTCAACATCGCCAATGCCATGGGGGCATGGCTGGGCGGCGTGACGATTTCGGCGGGAATGGGTTGGGAATCAACAGGCTGGGTCGGGGCGCTTTTAGCCATCGGCGGCCTGATGATCCACACCGTTGCCGTGATCGACAGTAAAAAACATCCCCTGAATCATCATTAGAGAGAAGATTATGAGCCTGACTTTACGCATGGCCGAAGACGTGATTGCCGCCGCGCGCCAATCAGTAAGTGACAACCGGTTCCCGCCAGTGTCCATTACCGTGCTCGACGCGGGCGCGCACCTGCTGGCTTTCAGCCGCATGGATGGCACTTTCCTCGCCACCATCGACGTGGCCCACGGCAAGGCGCGCACCTCGGTATTGTTCCGCAATGACAGCGCCAACGTCGGCGTTGACCTGCATCCTAATGGCGCGGCCTACTCGCTGGAAAACACCAACGGCGGGTTAGTTGGCATTGGCGGCGGCGTGCCGCTGCGCAACGCGGCGGGCGAGGTTATTGGCGCGGTTGGCATCTCCGGCGCGACCAAAGAAGAAGACCAGATCATCGCTGAATTTGCCGCCCGCGCGATTCTGTAAAACTTCACCCAGATTGGCAGATTTACCTGTCAGTCTGGGTTTCTCCTCCATACTGCGCAAAAAGTTAAAACATTGTTCAAACAGGCTGATGCTTTAAGCCCGCGAAGACTAGATTCCAGTTTGTTCACGCAGTCCAATGCTTTAACATAGCTGTCACTTATTTCTTGCATGGCTATACGGATATCCGATGCGTCATTTGGCTGCCATTCTCCCGATCATTACCCTGCTTGCTGCCTGTAGCAGCAAACCCACTCCGCCGCCCGACGGGCCGCGTAATCCGTTTTCTGGTGGCAACAGTACCGCCAGCACGCCGAGTTCCGCCCCCGGCGGCTTCCTGTTACAGCCTGAACACAGCGGGCAACTGCAAAACGGTGACTTTGCCTACGACGCGGGGATGAACGCTTTCGTGGATAAAATGGTCCGCGAGCACGGCTTTGATCGCCAACAGCTGCATGACGTATTGGCGCAGACCAAGCGCCTTGGGTTTGTGCTGCGCTTGATGGACCAGCAGGCCCCAACCGGCGGACCTCCGTCTGGCCCGAACGGCGCATGGTTGCGTTACCGCGCCAAGTTCATTACGCCGGATAACGTGCAAAATGGCGTGGCGTTCTGGAATCAATATCGCGATGCGCTGCAACGCGCCGAGCAGGTTTACGGCGTGCCGCCAGAGATTATTGTCGGAATTATCGGCGTGGAAACGCGCTGGGGCCGCGTGATGGGCAAAACCCGCATTATTGATGCGCTGGCGACGCTCTCCTTCGCCTATCCGCGTCGCGCCGAGTACTTCCAAAGTGAATTGGAAACCTTCCTGCTGATGTGTCGCCAAGAGCAGGACGACCCGCTAAGCCTGCGCGGTTCTTTCGCGGGCGCCATGGGCTACGGGCAGTTCATGCCTTCAGCCTTCAAAAACTACGCGGTTGATTTCGACGGCGACGGCCACGTCAACCTGTGGGACCCGATTGACGCTATCGGCAGCGTCGCCAACTACTTTAAAGGCCACGGCTGGACGCGCGGGGCACCTGTCGCCGTGCCTGCAACAGGGCAGGCGCCTCTGCTGGAAAATGGCTTTAACACCAAATATCCATTGTTCACCTTAAAAGCGGCTGGCCTTAGCCCACTCGGCTCACTGGCCAATTATCAGGAAGCCAGCTTGCTGCGTCTGGATATGGGGCAAAACTACCAGTATTGGTACGGCCTGCCGAACTTCTACACCATCACTCGCTACAACCACAGTACCCAGTATGCGATGGCGGTTTGGCAGCTCGGTGAAGCCGTGAGCAGGGCGCGCGCTGGTAACTAATTTACTTAACCTGTTTTAATTACTCCAAAGGGCCACTTTTCGTGGCCCTTTCCACTTGTTTGCCAGATCACCCAAAGGGGGCGTTTTGGCGATAATACCGCGCTTTGCAACGCTTTGACGGGCTTAACCATAGAATGTTTTCTCTTCTGAATGCATCTCGCAAAAAAGGTGACTAGGCTGATTTGTGCCGAAAAGAAGTGATAACATCGCCCCATATCTTTACCACCAGAAAGGATTTCCGATGAGCGAAAAACAGTTACATCAGCTGAGCGTGCTGGTGGGTAATAAATTGAAAGAAAAAGGATTATGGATAACCTGTGCTGAGTCGTGCACCGGCGGCTGGGTGGCGAAAGCTATCACCGATATTGCGGGCAGCTCCGCATGGTTTGACCGTGGCTTTATCACTTACAGCAATGCCTCAAAGCACGAGCTGCTGGGCGTCTCTGACGGGACACTCGAGGAGTTTGGCGCAGTCAGCGAAGAGGCGGTGCGCGAAATGGCCAAGGGCGCACTGCATGCGGCGGGCGCTAACTTAGCGTTATCCATCAGTGGCATTGCCGGTCCTGATGGCGGCACGGAGCAGAAACCGGTCGGCACCGTGTGGTTCGGATTTGCGAATAGTGAAGGGCGAATTTTCACTTCCAAACAACATTTCTCGGGCGACCGGGAATCCGTTCGCTTGCAAGCTGCTGTTTTTTCGCTACAAACAGCATTAGATGAGTTTCTTGAAAAATAGGCTTGATACTGTATGAGCATACAGTATAATTACTGCCAATTACCTGTACATAAATTACATTCAGTGACGTCAGTGAAGTAATTCACTCCACGTCAGACGAAGGAGCAAAAATGGCTATTGATGAGAATAAGCAAAAAGCGTTAGCTGCAGCACTGGGCCAGATTGAAAAGCAATTCGGTAAAGGCTCCATCATGCGTCTCGGTGAAGATCGCTCTATGGACGTTGAAACGATCTCCACCGGCTCTTTGTCTTTGGATATCGCCTTGGGCGCTGGCGGATTGCCAATGGGCCGTATCGTTGAAATCTACGGGCCAGAATCTTCCGGTAAAACCACGCTGACTCTGCAAGTTATCGCAGCGGCGCAGCGCGAAGGTAAAACTTGTGCATTTATCGATGCCGAGCACGCCCTTGACCCGATTTACGCTAAAAAGCTTGGCGTTGATATCGACAATCTGCTGTGTTCACAGCCAGATACCGGTGAGCAAGCGTTGGAAATCTGTGATGCGCTGACTCGTTCTGGCGCGGTTGATGTGATCATCGTCGACTCCGTTGCAGCACTGACGCCAAAAGCTGAAATCGAAGGCGAAATTGGTGACTCTCACATGGGCCTTGCGGCACGTATGATGAGCCAGGCAATGCGTAAACTTGCGGGTAACCTGAAAAACGCCAACACCCTGCTGATCTTCATCAACCAGATCCGTATGAAAATTGGTGTGATGTTCGGTAACCCAGAAACCACTACCGGTGGTAACGCGCTGAAGTTCTACGCCTCTGTCCGTCTGGATATCCGTCGTATCGGCGCTATCAAAGAAGGTGACGTGGTTGTAGGTAGCGAAACGCGCGTTAAAGTGGTGAAGAACAAGATTGCTGCACCATTTAAGCAAGCTGAATTCCAGATCATGTACGGCGAAGGCATCAACATCAACGGCGAGCTGGTTGATCTTGGCGTTAAGCACAAGATGATTGAGAAAGCAGGCGCATGGTACAGCTACAACGGCGAAAAAATCGGTCAGGGTAAAGCTAACGCAAGTAACTTCCTGAAAGAAAACCCGAAAGTGGCTGCCGAGCTGGACAAAAAACTGCGTGACCTGCTGTTGAGCGGCACCGGTGAAATCAGCGCTACTGCTACCGTTGAAGACTTAGACGATAACGTAGAAACCAGCGAAGAGTTTTAATAGCGAAAGCTTTAATTAACGCTGGAACCTGAGCCTTCGGCTCAGGGGATATACGCGGTCGATAAAATGCCAGCCTGAGTTTCAGGCTGGCATTTTGCCAATATGAGGTACCCACTATGTCCGATGATAAAAAGGTCAATCTCGACGATTTACTGAATCAACATGGGGGCGATGAAGGTTCCTCTATGTTTAGCTCGCCACCCAAAGAGGGCGATGCAGCCAAAATTAACGCCTTAATCAGCCGTGCGATGCGTTTACTGTCGCAGCGCGACCATGGCGAAATGGAGCTGCGCAAAAAACTTCTTACCCCTCCCGTTGCTTTCAGCAAGCCAAGTTATTCAAAGCCCGCCAAACCTAAAGCACAAAAATCTAGCCTGTCGTTTTCTAAAGAGTGGCAGGAAGAAGAAATTCAGCAAAAAGCCGTGCGCTTGCCGCCAGAAGAGATTTCTCCCGAGCACGTGCAGTCCGTGATTGATTACTGCTACCAACATAACTGGCTGGATGACGCTAAATTTGCCGATCGCTATATCTCAGGCCGTAGCCGAAAAGGCTATGGCGCGCAGCGTATTCGTTCCGAATTGCAGCAAAAAGGTGTCGATAAAGAGCTTGTTGCGACAGCCTTCGAAGAGAGCGACGTAGACTGGTGCGCTTTAGCCCGCGATATCGCAGTGCGGAAATTTGGTGAACCTTTGCCAACCGAATGGAAAGAAAAATCAAAAGTTCTGCGTTATATGCTCTACCGAGGCTTTTTTCAGGAAGAGATCCAGTCTATTTATCGCGATTTTGATGATTGACCGCATACGGGATTTTACTTCCCAGCGAAGAAATTTTATCTTATCCACACTTTTTGTTCGTGGGCCGTACAGTCTGCCGCTGAATTCAGCGCTTTCTTGCTTACGAACCGTTTCTTCAAGCCAGATTCCGGGACATTTATGAGCAAGAGCACCGCTGAGATCCGTCAAGCGTTTCTCGATTTCTTCCACAGTAAGGGACACAACATTGTTGCAAGCAGTTCGCTTGTCCCGAATAACGACCCGACACTGCTGTTTACTAACGCAGGGATGAACCAATTTAAGGATGTTTTCCTCGGATTAGATAAGCGCGACTACAGTCGCGCTACGACTTCCCAGCGCTGCGTTCGCGCAGGCGGAAAGCACAATGATCTGGAAAACGTCGGTTACACCGCGCGCCACCACACCTTCTTTGAAATGCTGGGCAACTTCAGCTTCGGCGACTATTTCAAGCATGATGCCATTAGCTACGCCTGGGAATTATTGACCGGCGAAAACTGGTTCAATCTGCCTAAAGAGAAGCTGTGGGTCACAGTGTATGAAACTGATGACGAAGCTTTTGATATTTGGGAAAAGCAGGTTGGTGTGCCTAAAGAGCGCATTATCCGCATCGGCGACAATAAAGGCGGCGCGTTCGCTTCTGACAACTTCTGGCAGATGGGCGACACCGGTCCTTGCGGCCCATGTACTGAGATTTTCTACGATCACGGCGACCACATCTGGGGCGGCCCTCCGGGCAGCGCTGAAGAAGACGGCGACCGTTATATCGAAATCTGGAACATCGTCTTCATGCAGTTCAACCGTCAGTCAGACGGCACCATGCTGCCGCTGCCTAAGCCGTCGGTTGATACCGGTATGGGCCTGGAGCGTATCACTGCTGTCATGCAACATGTGAACTCCAACTACGATATCGATCTGTTCCAGAAACTGATTGCTGCCGTGGCGCAGGTTACTGGTGCAACTGACCTGAACAACAAGTCACTGCGCGTTATCGCTGACCACATCCGTTCTTGTGCATTCCTGATCTCCGATGGTGTTATCCCGTCGAATGAAAACCGCGGCTACGTGCTGCGCCGCATCATTCGTCGTGCTATCCGTCACGGCAACATGCTGGGCGCGAAAGACACCTTCTTCTATAAGCTGGTTGCGCCACTGATTGAAGTCATGGGCCCGGCAGCAGAAGAGTTAAAGCAGCAGCAGGCGATGGTTGAGCAACTGCTGAAAACCGAAGAAGAGCAGTTTGCCCGTACTCTGGAGCGCGGTTTGGCGCTGCTGGATGAAGAGCTTTCCTCTTTGAAAGGCGACACGCTGGATGGCGAAATCGCTTTCCGTCTGTATGACACCTTCGGTTTCCCGTTGGACTTGACCGCTGACGTTTGCCGCGAAAGAAATCTGAAAGTTGACGAAGCTGGCTTCGAGAAAGCGATGGACGTTCAGCGCCGTCGTGCGCGCGAATCTAGCGGCTTCAGCGCAGATTACAACAGCATGGTACGCGTTGATGGCGTGACTCAGTTCTCGGGTTATGAGCATGCAGAGCGTCATTCAAAAGTGGTTGCTCTGTTTGTTGATGGCCAGCCAGTGGAAGAGATTCAGGCCGGGGTTAACGCTATCGTTATCCTTGATGACACGCCATTCTACGGCGAGTCAGGCGGTCAGGTGGGTGATAAGGGCGAGCTGAAAACGGCCTCCGGCATCTTCACCGTTTCCGACACCCAGAAATATGGCAAAGCCATTGGTCATCAAGGCTCGCTGAATGCAGGCAAACTGAGCGTGGGTGACAGCGTTGAAGCTGAAATCGACGCTGCTCGCCGCGACCGCATTCGCCTGAACCACTCGGCGACCCACTTACTGCACGCCGCGTTGCGTCAGGTGCTGGGCAAGCATGTGGCGCAGAAAGGCTCGCTGGTTAACGATAACTACCTGCGTTTTGACTTCTCCCACTTCGAAGCCATGAAACCGGAAGAAATTCGTCAGGTTGAAGACTTGGTGAATGCGCAGATTCGTCGCAACTTGCCGGTTGAAACCAAAATCATGGCGCTGGATGATGCCAAAGAGCAGGGCGCAATGGCGCTGTTCGGCGAGAAATACGAGGACAATGTTCGCGTACTTTCTATGGGCGACTTCTCCACTGAGCTGTGCGGCGGCACCCATGCTAGCCGTACCGGCGACATCGGCCTGTTCCGTATTCAAAGCGAATCGGGCACTGCCGCAGGTATCCGTCGTATCGAAGGCATCACCGGCGAAAACGCTATTGCATCACTTCACCAACAGAGTGATTTGTTGCAAGACGTCGCGCATCTGGTGAAGGGCGATGTAAACAGCGTCTCAGAGAAGATTCGTACTTTGATCGAGCGTTCGCGCCAGCTGGAGAAAGAACTTCAGCAGGTGAAAGGCCAACAGGCTGCGCAGGAAAGTGCTTCACTTTCTAGTCAGACCAAAGAAGTCAAAGGGGTTAAAGTCCTTGTCAGCCAACTGGATAATGTCGAGCCGAAAATGCTTCGCACCATGGTTGATGACCTGAAAAATCAGCTGGGCTCGGTGATTATCGTTCTGGCAACCATCGCTGACGATAAAGTCAGCCTGATTGCTGGTGTCACCAAAGACCTGACCGATCGCGTTAAAGCAGGCGAGTTGATTGCCTCTATAGCGCAGCAGGTAGGGGGTAAAGGTGGTGGCCGTCCTGATATGGCTCAGGCAGGTGGTAGCGATGTTCAGGCACTTCCTGCAGCCCTTGCCAGTGTAGAAGCTTGGCTTGAAGCTAAGCTGTAATAAGAAATAAATCACTACACAAAGAAACGCCATAATGTATTGTGCACTATGGCGTTTTCGCTATCGCAGGTTGGGTAGGCCAGGCTAGAAAACCCACAATCGCCTCGTTTTCGGCTAAACTTAAAATATGCACGGCTGAGGTCGCAGGCTAGTTAAGTTTTATGTGGGGGTCATGGCTTACGTTTTACCCGTGGTTGATAGATAATGGCCGGGAAACTGAGAGACCCGACTCTTTTAATTCTTCAAGGAGCAAAGAATGCTTATTTTGACTCGCCGAGTTGGTGAAACCCTCATGATTGGCGATGAGGTAACTGTTACCGTGTTAGGCGTAAAAGGTAACCAGGTGCGTATTGGTGTTAACGCGCCAAAAGAGGTCTCTGTGCATCGTGAAGAGATTTATCAGCGCATTCAGGCTGAGAAGTCTCAACAAACGAGTTACTGATTTACCAGGCGTCTCGCCGATGGCGAGGCGCTGACCTTCTTATTTCGCGTTTAAGCGTTATCCCTTCCTGTTTTCCCCTGTTTTATTCTCTGTTTTTTCCCTTGCTTCAGCGACGCCGTAAACAGTTATCTCTAGAAAATATCCGGTGTTTTTGCCAATAAGAGGCTCTTTTTGCCTTGAAACTGTGCAGGTTGCGCGTGAATTGTTCAAACGAACGAATGTTAGAAAAAAAGGGTTTGACTTATAAGCCCGTGAAAGTAATATGTGCGCCACGCAGTGCCGATGAGCTTAAACAAAGTTAGTCAGCACAACTCGAAAGAGGCGTATGGTGAGGTGGCCGAGAGGCTGAAGGCGCTCCCCTGCTAAGGGAGTATGCGGTCAAAAGCTGCATCCGGGGTTCGAATCCCCGCCTCACCGCCATTTAAAATGCACCCATAGCTCAGCTGGATAGAGTACTCGGCTACGAACCGAGCGGTCGGAAGTTCGAATCTTCCTGGGTGCACCATACTTTCCAAAGCGTATGTTGATTTGCAATCAAATGAGCGTGATGGGCAGAAGCGAAAGCCACTGTAGTACGGAAAAATGGTCAGGTAAAATCTGCAGTAAGAATCAAAATGCACCCATAGCTCAGCTGGATAGAGTACTCGGCTACGAACCGAGCGGTCGGAAGTTCGAATCTTCCTGGGTGCACCATATTTTGTGTGTGTTGAAGCGATTGTGAACATCATATATTGCACTCAGCAGACAGATTGCACGAAGGAAGATAACGTTGCTTTAGCAACGGCCCGTAGGGCGAGGCGATAGCCGAGTAATCTTCCTGGGTGCACCATTCTTTCTTTGTATTTTCCCAGATAAAAACTCAGCACTACCCCAATGCACCCATAGCTCAGCTGGATAGAGTACTCGGCTACGAACCGAGCGGTCGGAAGTTCGAATCTTCCTGGGTGCACCATATTCCACGCTAGTCGCAGCAACCACGGTATTACCACGGTATTACCATGGCAGGCATGCTGGCAGCGAGCACGAAGGAAGATAACGTTGCTTCAGTAACGGCCCGCAGGGCGAGGCGCTAGCCGAGTAATCTTCCTGGGTGCACCATATTAGAGAAACCCGCTTCGGCGGGTTTTTTGCTTTTTAGACTCTTTCCTCCCTACTGCCGTTACCCCACTGATATTGCGGCTTTTCAATTGTGTACCCTTCCTGACAAAAAGCGACAATCAATAGACTTTGCGCTAAAGTAGTTTCCTGTTTTTATCGCGAGCAGGAGTACAAGATGTACGATCTCTACGAGGGTTTGATCTTTGATATGGATGGAACCATATTGGATACAGAACCTACGCACCGTCAGGCTTGGCATCAGGTATTGTCGAAATACGCCATGCGTTATGACTTCGAGCAGATGATTGCTCTGAATGGCTCTCCGACGTGGCGAATCGCGAAATTCATCATTGATGACAATCAGGTCGATATGGATCCACATCACTTAGCTGCCGAGAAAACCGTAGCAGTGCGAGAGATGTTGCTCGATACCGTCCAGCCTCTGCCTCTGATCGAGGTGGTGAAGTCTTATCATGGCCGACGCCCTATGGCGGTAGGAACCGGCAGTGAGCACGACATGGCGGACGCTCTCCTGCGCCACCTTGGCCTGCGCCACTGCTTTGATGCCATCGTCGGTGCTAACGATGTTCAGAACCATAAGCCTGCCCCAGACACCTTCTTGTTGTGTGCCCAATTGATTGGCGTGCCGCCAGAGAAGTGTGTGGTGTTCGAAGATGCAGATTTTGGTATTGAGGCGGCGAAACGCGCCAACATGGCCGTCGTGGATGTCCGCAAACTTTGAGCAGTACGCTAGCACTGATTTCGTTATTCAGTAGCAGCTTCCTCAGCGCAACGCTGTTGCCGGGGAACTCAGAGATTTTGTTAGTTGGCCTGCTGACAGCAGGCAGTGCGTCACCACTTTTATTAGTGCTCGCTGCATCTTTTGGCAATACCTTAGGGGGTATTACCAATATCATAATCGGCCGATTACTGCCTAAACTTAAACCTCAGCGAGGTTTAGACACTGCGCTGGGGTGGTTGAACCGTTTTGGCCCAGCCGCGCTGCTGCTCAGTTGGTTGCCGGTGGTGGGCGATGTTTTATGTGTGTTAGCTGGCTGGTTGCGTATGCCTTGGGGACCCGTGGTGTTTTTCCTGTTGATAGGGAAAACAGTGCGTTATGTGGTGTTAACTGCCATAACGTTACAGGGGCTCTCTTGGTGGAATTAGATTGAGATCGCTTATCATAATGGTTACATCTATGCAGATTCAGTATGCTTGCAAATTAATGTCTTCAAATAGCGGGAGGTCAATTTGATCCCGGATGTATCTCAGGCGCTTTCCTGGTTGGAAGCCCATCCTCACGCAGTAAAAGGAATTCGCCGCGGCGTTGAGCGCGAAACACTTCGCGTCAATGCCGATGGCTCGCTGGCGACCACTGGACACCCGGAATCTTTAGGCTCTGCGCTGAAGCATGATTGGATCACCACTGACTTCGCTGAATCTTTGCTGGAGTTCATTACTCCGGTTGATGGTGATATCGATCACCTGCTGACTTTCCTGCGCGACATTCATCGCCACGTGGCTCGTGAGCTGGGTGAAGAGAGAATGTGGCCATTCAGTATGCCTTGTTTCGTGGAAGCGGAGCAGGACATCGAGCTGGCGCAATATGGCTCCTCGAACATCGGCCGCTTGAAAACGCTCTATCGCGAAGGTTTGAAGAATCGTTATGGTGCCTTGATGCAGATTATTTCTGGCATCCACTATAATTTTTCTTTGCCGATTGAGTTCTGGCAGGCGCGCTTAGGGATTGCTGACGCGGAAAGCGGTAAAAACGAAATTTCTGCGGCTTACTTTAAGTTGATCCGTAACTACTATCGCTTTGGTTGGGTGATCCCTTATCTGTTTGGTGCTTCACCGGCTATCTGTTCTTCGTTCATCAAAGGACGTGAGACGGATTTACCGTTCGAGTACACCGAATCAGGGATGTGCTACTTGCCGTACGCCACGTCGCTGCGATTGAGCGATTTGGGCTACACCAATAAAAACCAGAGCAATTTAGGTATCACCTTTAACGATCTTGAGACTTATGTACAAGGCGTTAAAAAGGCCATTCGTACGCCATCGGCTGAATATGCCGCTATGGGCGTGAAAAAGGATGGCAAATATCTGCAGCTCAATACCAATGTGTTACAGATTGAGAACGAGCTTTATGCTCCGATTCGCCCAAAACGCGTTACGCGCTCAGGGGAAACGCCTTCAGATGCTCTGATGCGCAGTGGGATTGAGTACATTGAGGTGCGTTCGCTGGACGTCAATCCATTCTCGCCGATCGGCATCGACGCCTCTCAGGCGCGTTTCCTCGATCTGTTTTTGATATGGTGTGCTTTGGCCGATGCGCCAGAGATGGACAGTGACGAGCTGTTTTGTACTCGTCAAAACTGGAATCGCGTCATTCTGGAAGGACGCAAGCCGGGGCAAACTATTGGTATGGGTTGTCACGATGAGCGTAAACCGCTCGCCGAAGTAGGCAAGGCCCTGTTTGCTGACCTGCGTCGCGTGGCCGAAGTTTTGGATAGCCAGAATGGCAACCAAGAGTACCAGGACGTGTGCAGTGAATTGGTGGTAGGGTTTGATGACCCGGATCAGACTTACTCGGCGCGCATACTGCGCGAGATTAAGGCCGCTGGAAAAAGCAGTCTTGGTCTGGAGTGGGCGGATAAGTATCGCCAAATGCTGCTGCAGGAACCTTTAGAAATTCTAACACCTGAAGCGCTCGCGGCTGAATGTGCTGCATCTTGGCAGAGACAGCGTGACCTTGAGGCAAATGATAAACTAAGCTTTGAAGAGTATCTGGCTGCGTTAGCGGCTGGCTAAAAAAGAAAAGGCCACAATCAATGTGGCCAAACAAACATCTCTGTTTACAGGGATGATGATAACAAATGCGCGTCTTTCAAATATTCAGACCCGCATTATGGGAAAAGGTTTCCTGAGTTCGATAAAAAACATTTTTTTCTTTAGGAGAGGTGACGATATGCCACTGTTGGATAGCTTTACCGTAGACCATACCCGTATGGCAGCACCTGCCGTTCGCGTCGCGAAAACCATGAAAACTCCACACGGAGACACCATTACAGTATTCGACCTGCGCTTCTGCCGTCCGAATATCGAAGTGATGCCTGAGCGTGGTATCCACACACTGGAACACCTGTTCGCAGGCTTCATGCGTAACCATCTCAATGGTAACGGTGTTGAAATCATTGATATTTCACCAATGGGCTGCCGCACAGGGTTCTATATGAGCCTGATTGGCGTACCGAGTGAGCAGTTGGTTGCTGATTCATGGAAAGCCGCGATGAAAGATGTGCTGAAAGTCACTGATCAGCGCAAAATCCCTGAGCTGAACGAGTATCAGTGCGGGACTTACGAGATGCATTCTCTGAAAGAAGCGCAAGAAATTGCTCAGCACATTGTGGACAGTGAAGTGGGTGTTAACCACAACGATGATCTGGCTTTGCCGAAAGAGAAGCTGACTGAACTCCACATCTAGTTTGGTGTAGAACTTCAGAGCACAAAAAAAAGACGCGATTTCGCGTCTTTTTTTTGCAGCTGATTCAACGATTTAGTGCCGATTCACCGAGGTTTGCAGTGACTGCATCGGTCGCACCTGAACTTGTTTAATCATATTGTCCTGCACCGCCAGAATCTCCACCTCGTAATTCTCAATGCGTAGGTGAGCGCCCACTTTCGGAATTTCTTCCAGCACTTCAAGCAGCATGCCGTTCATGGTGCGCGGGCCATCTTCCGGCAATGTCCAGTTGAAGGCTTTATTCAATTCACGCACGTTGGCACTGCCTTCAATCACGACTGAGCCATCGCTCTGCGGCGTGACTTCTTCCGCGAGGGTAGGTGACATCGAGGTAGTAAAGTCGCCGACAATCTCTTCAAGGATGTCTTCCACCGTCACCAGGCCCTGAATATCGCCATATTCGTCGACCACGATGCCCACTTTCTTCTTGTTTCGCTGGAATTTCACTAACTGAATGTTGAGCGGCGTACCTTCTGGAATGAAGTAGATTTCATCTGCGGCGCGCAGTAGGTTCTCTTTGGTGAACTCTTTTTTCTCGGTCATCAGACGATAGGCTTCGCGCAGGCGCAGCATGCCAATGGCGTCATCCAGAGAGTTGCGATACAGCACGATGCGCCCGTGCGGGGAGTGCGTCAGCTGGCGAATGATTGACTTCCAGTCGTCATTGATGTCGATACCCACTATCTCATTGCGCGGCACCATGATGTCGTCCACGGTGACTTTTTCCAGATCCAACACCGAAAGCAGCATGTCCTGATTGCGACGAGAAATTTGCGAGCGGGACTCATTCACGATGGTGCGCAGCTCTTCTTTACTCACCGCGTCACTGATCCCCACGTTGGTTTTTACCCCAAACATGCGCATCAGCAGGCGTGACAGGCTGTTGAGGATCCACACCAGCGGCATCATAATGGTTTGCAGCGGGCGCAGCAGCAGGCTGCTTGGGAAGGCGATACGCTCAGGATTCAGCGCGGCAAAAGTCTTCGGCAATACTTCGGCAAACAGCAGAACCACAAAGGTCAGAATACCGGTCGCAATCGCCACGCCGGCGTCGCCATATAGGCGGATACCCACAATTGTTGCCAGTGCAGAAGCAAGGATATTGACCAGGTTGTTGCCGATAAGCACCAGGCTGATCAGTTGGTCCGGGCGCTTAAGAAGTTTTTCCACACGGCGGGCACCGCGATTGCCCTGCTTGGCAAGGTGGCGTAACCGATAGCGGTTGAGAGTCATCATGCCGGTCTCGGAGGCAGAAAAATAAGCCGAAACCACTACCATAATGATCAGCGTGATAATGAGGGTAGTTGTCGAGACGTGCTCCAACGGGAGATTCCTTCTTTATGAGATAGATGGCGATCAATCCGCCAATGTTTATTAGTGAGTCATGAACTGCTGAATCATGCGGCTGCCAAAATAGGCCAGCGTCAGCAATACTGCTCCTACCATGCTAAACCACACCACGCGACGACCGCGCCAACCTTCATGATAGTGCCCCCACAGCAAAACGATATAGACAAACCATGCGAGAATCGACAATACCGCCTTGTCGATATTTTCCCGGCTGAACAAATTGTCCATATAAAGCAGGCCGGTGCATAACGTCAGGGTCAGCAAAATCACCCCAACTTGGGTGATGTGGAACAGCTTACGCTCAATGGTCATCAGCGGCGGCATATCCGCGGTGAATGACAGCCGCTTGTTCTTCAGCTGATAGTCCAGCCACGCCAGTTGCAGGGCATAGAGCGCCGCAATAATTAAAGTGGCGTAAGAGAATAGGGCCAGGCCGATATGCACCAGCAGCCCTTTGCTCTCCTCCAAATGAGTAATGAATTCGCCCGGCAGGAAGGTCACAAAGGCCAGATTGATCAGCGCAAAGCTGTAAACAATGGGTAAAATAAACCAGCCACGGTTGCGCGAAGCGACGATGGTCATTACCGTACAGATGATCAGACTGATGACCGAGCCGATATTGACCAAGCTTAGGTTCTGACCCGTACTGACATCGAAGATGCGTTGCTGGAGCGCCACCGCGTGGCAAACCAGCGCGACGATCACCGAAATCAATGCTAAACGCCGATATGCACTTTTGTTCCTGATAATACTAGGAACGATCAGGGCAAGGCTGAGCAGATAGGCCAACATGGCGACAAGTGCAAAAACTGACATAGCGTTCGTTAGCATCAAAAATGAATGAGACTGACAGTATAACGTTACGCACGTCACGCTCCAACCTATCTGAGACGCCAAAGCAGAGATCGTCAACGCTTCGTGTTATAATCCCGCAATTGTGTCGCTAAGGCGGCCTGTCATTACGTTGAGCAAGAGACGATGTTTGAGAATTTAAGCGATCGATTGTCGCGCACACTGCGCAATATCAGCGGCCGTGGGCGGCTGACCGAAGAGAACATTAAAGAAACGCTGCGTGAAGTTCGCATGGCGCTGCTTGAGGCGGACGTTGCTCTGCCAGTGGTGCGCGACTTCATTAACCGGGTGAAAGAGAGCGCCGTTGGCCATGAAGTCAACAAGAGCCTCACGCCAGGGCAGGAATTCGTCAAGATCGTCCAGAAAGAGCTGGAAACAGCCATGGGCGAGGCTAACGCCGAGCTGAACCTCGCCGCGCAGCCGCCGGCCGTGGTGCTGATGGCGGGTCTGCAAGGTGCGGGTAAAACCACCAGTGTCGGTAAACTGGCGAAATTCCTTAAAGAGAAGAAAAAGAAAAAAGTGCTGGTTGTCTCTGCCGACGTTTACCGTCCGGCGGCGATCAAGCAGTTGGAAACGCTGGCTGAACAAGTCGGTGTGGATTTCTTTGCGTCTGATGCGCAAGAGAAGCCGGTTGATATCGTTAACCGCGCGCTGCAGCAAGCTAAACTCAAATTCTATGATGTCCTGATTGTCGATACCGCCGGCCGTTTACACGTCGATGAAGCGATGATGGAAGAGATCAAACAGGTTCACGCCGCTATTAAGCCGGTTGAAACCCTGTTTGTGGTCGACGCCATGACCGGTCAGGATGCGGCGAACACCGCCAAAGCCTTTAACGAAGCTCTGCCATTAACCGGCGTGATCCTGACGAAAGTCGATGGTGATGCCCGTGGCGGTGCCGCGCTGTCTATTCGCCACATCACCGGCAAGCCGATTAAATTCCTCGGTATGGGTGAGAAAACCGACGCGCTCGAGCCTTTCCACCCGGATCGCGTGGCTTCCCGCATTCTGGGAATGGGCGACGTTCTGTCGCTTATCGAAGATATTGAGAGCAAAGTTGACCGCGCACAGGCTGAGAAGCTGGCGAGCAAGCTGAAGAAGGGCGATGGCTTTGATTTGACCGACTTCCTCGATCAACTCAAGCAAATGCGCAACATGGGCGGCATGGCCAACATGATGAGCAAACTGCCGGGCGTGGGTCAGCTGCCGGACAACGTGAAGTCGCAGATGGACGATAAAGTGCTGGTTCGCATGGAAGCTATCATCAACTCGATGACGCTGAAAGAGCGCGCCAAGCCTGAAATTATCAAAGGTTCCCGTAAGCGCCGTATCGCGCTGGGTTCCGGTATGCAGGTTCAAGACGTAAACCGCTTACTCAAACAATTCGACGACATGCAACGCATGATGAAGAAGATGAAGAAAGGCGGCATGGCCAAAATGATGCGTGGCATGAAGGGTATGATGCCACCGGGTTTCCCAGGCCGTTAATCAACATAACTGGCTAGCTTTTTAGCCAGTTACCTCACTCAAGCAAATAGCGTCGGGGTTAATCTACGCTTTCGATTGCTTTTTGCGCCAAAATGAGTAAAATTTTCGGGCTTTTTATATTGCAACCAGACCCCGTTCCCCGATGGGGTCTGGTTGTTTTATTAACTAAAGAGGATGTTATGGTAACAATTCGTTTAGCACGTGGCGGCGCAAAAAAGCGTCCGTTTTATCAAGTAGTAGTGACCGACAGCCGCAACGCTCGTGATGGTCGTTTCATCGAGCGCGTAGGTTTCTTCAACCCATTGGCTTCTGGCCAGGCTGAAGCACTGCGTCTGGACCTGGATCGTATTGCCCACTGGCAAGAACTGGGTGCAACCGTTTCTGATCGCGTTCACGCGCTGATCAAAGACGCTAAGAAAGCGGCTTAATCTGTCGCGGTGGTAACAATGAGCAAACAACTCAATCCAGTGACGCCCGCTGAGCCGATAGTTCTCGGCAAAATGGGGTCAACGTACGGCATTCGCGGTTGGCTCAGAGTGTTTTCATCCACCGAAGACGCCGAAAGCATCTTCGAATACCAACCGTGGTTTATCCAACGGGGTGGTCAGTGGCAAGTTATCGAGCTGGAAGGCTGGAAACGCCACACTCAGGATCTGATTATCAAAGTCAAAGGCGTTGATGATCGCGATGCCGCGAATCTTCTGACTAATTGCGAAATTATCGTCGATTCAAAGCAACTTCCACCACTGGAAGAGGGTGACTATTACTGGAAAGACCTTTTTGGTTGCCAGGTAGTGACAACTTCCGGTTACGAGCTGGGCAAAGTCATCGATATGATGGAAACCGGTTCTAACGATGTGATGGTTGTAAAAGCAAACCTGAAGGATGCATTCGGAATCAAGGAGCGGTTGATTCCGTTCCTCGATGGGCAGGTTATCAAGAAAGTCGATCTCACTACTCAAAGTATTGAAGTAGATTGGGATCCTGGTTTTTGACCTCCGTAGCTTTTACTGACGTATTTTGTACCGAAGTAGCTAAAGGCAGGTTGGGTGGACAATCGTTTGAAGGGAGTGGGCTATGTGGATCGGTATAATTAGCCTGTTTCCTGAGATGTTCCGCGCAATTACCGATTACGGGGTAACTGGCCGGGCAGTAAAGAATGGCCTGTTGAGCGTAAATTGCTGGAGTCCTCGTGACTTCGCATACGATCGACATCGTACCGTGGATGAGCGGCCTTACGGCGGCGGTCCCGGAATGCTGATGATGGTGCAACCCTTGCGGGAAGCGATCCACGCAGCTAAAGCGGCGGCAGGCGAAGGTGTGAAAGTGATTTATCTTTCACCTCAGGGTCGCAAACTGGATCAAACCGGTGTTTGCGAACTGGCGGCCCACCAGAAAATTATTCTGGTTTGTGGGCGCTATGAAGGGATTGATGAGCGCGTGATCAAAACCGAAATTGACGAAGAATGGTCAATTGGCGATTACGTTCTCAGTGGTGGAGAAATACCGGCAATGACGCTGATTGATTCAGTCTCCCGCTTTATACCGGGCGTCTTGGGTCGTCAGGCCTCAGCAGAGGAAGATTCTTTTGCGGATGGTTTGCTGGATTGCCCTCACTACACCCGCCCTGAAGTGTTAGAAGGTATGGAGGTACCGCCAGTTCTGCTGTCGGGAAATCATGCTGATATACGTCGCTGGCGCCTGAAACAGTCGCTGGGTCGAACCTGGCTTAGAAGACCTGAACTTCTAGAAAACCTAGCTCTGACTGACGAGCAAGAGGTGTTGCTGAGAGAGTTCCAAAAGGAACATCGACTCAGTCAACAAGACTATGAAGGGAACGCTCAAGCTTAGCGCTGAGCCCTCCCGATATATCAGTTTACCTAGGGTAAGAGACATATTATGAGCAATATCATTAAACAAATCGAACAAGAGCAGATGAAGCAAGACGTACCTTCATTCCGTCCGGGTGATTCCGTGGAAGTTAAGGTATGGGTCGTTGAAGGTTCTAAAAAGCGTCTGCAGGCATTCGAGGGCGTGGTTATCGCTATCCGTAACCGCGGTCTGCACTCTGCATTCACTGTTCGCAAAATTTCTAACGGCGAAGGTGTTGAGCGTGTATTCCAAACTCACTCCCCAGTAATCGACAGCATTGCTGTTAAACGTCGTGGTGCCGTTCGTAAAGCTAAACTGTACTACCTGCGTGAGCGTACTGGTAAGTCAGCTCGTATCAAAGAGCGTCTTAACTAAGGTATCGCTAACGCGACATCTAATAGTTAATATAGAACAAGGGGTTAGCCATCGGCTAACCCCTTTTTTTTGTGCTCAGTGACTACAAATTGGCTACACAAAAAAGCCTGCGGGGTAGCAGGCAAAGGGAGGAGCAAAAAATAGAGGGTGTTGTCGATACTGAAGAAGCTTAGACTGCGCGCATTCCAGCTTGCAAATTCACACCCGGCTTGGAAATAACCCGAGCCACGGATTCGTGAGTCGCAAAGGTGCAGCTGCATTCAATATTCTGGCACTGATGATAACGTTCTTTGGTAGATTCACTGAGATAGCGGCTCGAGCGGGTATGAGCGACTTTTCCGCATAGTGGGCAATGCATCATAAAAACCTCCAGCGTTTGGGTAAGCGTTGTAGTGATTATGAAACATGAATCTCGCAAAAGCAAGTTTATATTATATTGAAGTTGCTTGGTAAGTAATATCCTCTACATATACCTTCAATTTCAAGGTGGTGACGAACCCCTGTCCAGCAACATCATGAACCACGGAATCGATGATCCAGCGCTGCTGGTCAATCACGTCTTTAAAACCACTGACAGTCACGGGAGTTTGCGCGAACAGATCAGCCCTGCCTAAGGCCAAAGTTATGTCGAAGGTGGCAGCGTCATATTGGATCTGCTTAAAAATCGCATCAGCCGCGCGAGTAGCAGACTCCTCATCGGGATAAATTTTATTCAGCTCCAGTACTTTCTTATTGGAGCCAGAGATGTAACTCTCCTCCTTGGCGCTTCCCGCAGCACTTGGCGATGCCGGTGTTTTAGCATTAGGATGCGACACCTTAGCACTGCTATTTGCCTTCTCGGTTCGCTGCACGCCGACCTTATTGGATTGCCCCTTTTTCACATCATGCCATTTGGCTTTTACGCCGCTGTAGGCCAGCACGTCGGATAATTTAAATGAATGCGTGTCACCGTCCGAACGTTCAATTGTCATCCATGGGATAGCTTTACCCGAACCCGTGATGCCATACCCCGGCTTGATAAAGATAATTTGGCCGTACTTTACCGTAGCCTGAGCGCCATACATTTGCGCCAGCCGCATAAGGAAGAAGGCATCGGTTTCGCCAGTCTGGTCAATATGGGCAATCTTTATCGCCGCCATTTCCGGCAATAAGTTTGCCGGAGGCAGCTTATTACGGCGAGATATCAGATTAACGATCGCACCCAGAGTGGTGTCATCGTAAGAATAACTTCCCTGAGTGTTCATTGATTCACGCAAGTCGGCACTTCTTGCAGTGACGTCGAGAGTGTCCGGTGCTCCTTTGTGTATCACGGTATCTACCACAAAACGGCCACAGCCAATCAGGTTTTGACCCGCCCAGCCCAGACTTAGGCTCAAAACGGTGCCGCGCTCGGGCATTTGGAATGCGCCATCACTATCATCAAAAGTGATATTTAGCATATCAGCGGCAAAACCGCTGTTGTCGGTCATTTGCAATGACATCACGCGCTCGCTGACGTTTCTTTCTAAAGCTTTATCTTCTACGCTCAGCATAAAGTCAGGCATGATTTTCGCCCCAGCGGGCAATTGTAGTTGGGTTATCATAGGCTTACTCCATTAGGAAAGAGTTGTTTTACGGTGTTACTCGCCTTGTTATACAACCCCTTTGCCTGCTCCTGTAGATCACCGAACATGGCCGCATAGGACTCATCGACGCGTTTAAGCGTCAGTTCAAAGCTGATATTACGCGCCCGGCCATCGGTGTTTAGCTGTGAGTTGGTGTGATTAAAGCTTTGAACCACAAACATGCCATAGATGGTGCCGCTACCTTCAATTAGCGGCCAAGCTCGCCCCGAGTCCGCCATACTTTCAAACACTTGCAGGTAGGTTTGGCCTCCGGTGACTTCCGGCAAGAGCTGACCGGTGAGGGTGATAGTTTCGGTACCCAAGCCAAGGTATTGAGTGATCGGGCGTTGTCCAACGCGCTTATTTTCCACCCAGCCGTAGCCGACGTCTCTTTTCAAAGTCTGATAGGGTAAGGTTCTGAGTTTGAAGACAAATAAACCTAGCGTCATCATCATGAGTACATACCTCCATAGCCAAACTGGCCTAGCCGGTCGTTGGTTTTATTCCATTCGCGCTGATTGATGGCGTCGTTGAACCAACCAGTAAATTGGTCTTTATCAGCACCGTTAGTTGTGTTGTAACTTAAGTTAAATGTGGTGGAACGGTTGTCAGTTAATGAGTTTGAGCTATTCGTTCTCGCGGGTTGATACAGGTTGAGGGCACCGCCGCTAGGAGGCGCGCTGTCGCCAAATAACGGTGCATTTGGCTCAGCAGATGCACTGCCTGATGACCCCTTGTCATCGGACTTATTCCAACCAAATAATGAATCTATTCCCTTACGGACCCAGTTAAATACAGCCCCCATCTGTGAGAAGGCCTCGTTTAAATCTAAAAACAATTGTGCAATGGCAGCCCCCACTTTCTTGCCAACATCTCCTACACCATTCAGTGTTTCTTGGGTAAATTCGATGGGCTTAAACAGGTCGGTTATCCAGCCCAAGGCGGTTTTGAAGGGAGCGAAAGCATCACTGACCGGACCCATAGCGGCAGTAAAACCTTCAATAACACCGCCAACAAAGGCTTTGATCGGCTCCCATAGCTGCGCTACCACAATGGCGATACCGGCAATAATGGCGATAAGCGCCACGACCGGGCCGCCAACTGCAGCAAAG
This sequence comes from Ewingella sp. CoE-038-23, assembly GCF_040419245.1. Taxonomy (NCBI): domain Bacteria; kingdom Pseudomonadati; phylum Pseudomonadota; class Gammaproteobacteria; order Enterobacterales; family Yersiniaceae; genus Ewingella; species Ewingella docleensis. The sequence continues at coordinate 757,652 of NZ_JAZHOH010000001.1, forward strand.
GCTCCGGCCATAATGCCGCCCGCGCCGCTAAACACCGTCCCCAGCAACCCGGCACCCGCCATCAGCATATTTACGCCACTCAGCACCGGCGCGATAACGCCGCCTAAGAAGCCCAGTCCGCTAATCAAGCCGGTGACGCCTAAAGCCAGACCGAGCAGGGCGTTCACCATCTGTGGGTTATCGGTTATCCAGGTGTTGAGGGTGTTCAGCCAGCCGGTGGCGGTCTGGGTTAGCTGGCGCAATGCGTCGCTTTGGCCTGCAAACAGGTTGATGCGGATGGTGTCCCAGCTGGCGAACAACTTGGTGATATCGCCATCCAGATTGTCGCCTTTGACCGTGACGGCCATTTGCTCTGCTGGCGTTGCGCCGTTCAGCGCCACCGGAGTCTGAGCCAACACCTGATCGGCACTCATGCCGCCTTTAGCCAGCTCTTTTTGCTTCGCCACGACGTCGGAAGGCGCATGGCCAGAAGCCGCCATCGACAAACTCTGTTGGCGCAGCGCCGCCGTGCGCGAATCGCCATTATTGAGATGCAGCATGGCTTGCACCTCAGAAAGCCCCGCCTCTAAATCGGCACCGGGCTTGAGCAGGTTTTTTACCAGCTCGAGTTTGGGTTGTGCGAAAGCCTTGGCTGAAGCACTCGCGTTTTTAAGTTGAGAAACACTCTGTTGGCGATTTTTATATTTTTGCCCAATCAGATTACCTTTGAGCTCCAGCGATTGCTGACGACTGGCAGCCGTCGTCTGGATCTGATCTTGAACACGCAGTTTCTCCGCCGGAATATCATCGGTGTTAATCCCTTTGGCGCGCAGCGATTCAGTTTGCTTGCTGACCGATTTACTCAAAATCTCATGCTTTTTAAACTGTTTAGCGCTGATACTCCGGGCTTCTTGCAGAATCTGCTGCTGCACGGCAGAGTGGTTTTCTGGCGTAGACAGATGAATATCCGCCTCCAGTGAGACAACGCGAGCCTTAGCGCTGTCTAGCCGTTGGCGGCTCAGCTGCATTTTGTCCTGTGTCGACTCCAGCTTATTGATCGCTTTACTCTGCTGGTTGAACGAAATTAACTCCTTACTTGCCTCGCGAATGTCACTGGTGACCATGCTGAACAAGGTCATTGGAGGCGGGGTCCTAAGGCGCGCCCACACGTCGGCACTGGCCTGCGCTAATGACAACATTTCTTGCCTGATCCGCCCCAGCGTCTCGGGCATTTGCTCAAGATTACTCATCAGTTTTTACTCCGCTGCGTTGCAACGCCTTATATCGCCAGTTCATCAGTTCGGTTAGCGACATGCCGTCCATTTCGGACGGCGGCCAATGAAAAATCACCGCGATATCTGCCATGAGATCATCCACGGTCAGGCGGGGGGATATCTCTACCCGTCCTGTTTCGGCGATAAAAAACCGATCACCTTGCCTGCCAGCGCAATCAGGTCCGGCAACTCCAGGCGTGAGCACTCTTCTTTGGTCAGGTTCGGGTAGGTGATGCGGGGAAGAATGGTGATCAATGCGTCAACGTCGGCGTTCGCCAGCGCCGCCAGGCCGATACCGCGCAGGCTACCCGCATTGGGTTTGGTCACCTGAATTTCACTAATTTCTACGTCGCCGCGCTTTAGCGGGACATCAAGAATGACGGTGTTGTCGTGGTTTTCAACTGTGCTCATGAGATTTCCTCGATACGATATTGGAGACTAATGCAAAAGAAGCCGGCAATTGCTGCCGGCTAGAGAGCAGGGGGGATTACAGGCCGAGCGCCGAGCGATGCTCTGCCAGACGATCAACGCCGTTGACGATTTCAACCATGTTGACGGTGTCGACTTCAATCAGCTCTTTGCCATCAATGGTCAGCTTGAAGTAAGTACACTGGGTCGAAATCTTGGTTTCGGTGTCTTCGCCTTGCTTGTATTCGCCGAAGTCGAACTCTTTGTGGCGGCCGCGCATCACCACTTCGACTGCGGAGATATCGCCAGTGTCGTCACGCTGGAAGGAGCCAGCAAAGCGCAGCGGGATATCCGCCGTGCTGCCCCACTGCTGCAACACCAGTTCGTCCATGCCGCCGATGGTCCATTCCAGCGCCAGCGCGTCGTCGTCCAGGCCGAAGTCCACGGAGACCGAGCCGCTCATGCCGCCGCCACGGTAGTTTTCCAGCTTGCGAGTCAGTTTTGGCAGAGTCAGCGAGGAGACCACGCCGAGGTAGCTGTTCCCGTCATTGAACAGGTTCAGGTATTTCAGTTTCTTAGGGAGTGCCATGAGTCAAATTCTCCTTAGCTGTTCACGGAGGCGGCAAAGTTCACCAGATATTTATCGGTGATGCGTTGGCGCAGGGTCAGATCTTCAAGTGGTGGAACCGGCGTGTAGTCGTAATCGATGTACAGCTTGCCCGCTTTCAGCGTCTCAGGCGTGTTGGCCGATTCGTCATACCAGCAGTTGCCATCAATGATGTAACCCGCGGATTTCATCTCGCGCATTTTGGCTTTGATGCCGTCAATCATGTCGCGGATCAGGGACGGCGTGAGTGGCTTATCGACCGCCCACATGTGCGCTTCGGCCATGGTGTCAGCCAGAACTTGTGCTGTGCGGGTGTAGTTTTCAAAGGCGAAAAGTGGGTCGTCGCTACAGGTGCGGTTGCCCCAAAAACGGAAGCCATCTTTGCGTACCAGCGTGGTGACGCTGGCTTCGTTCAGCAGGTCTGCGTCGGTGCCGGTAGCTTGCAAGTCCCAGAACACGCTGGCGGACAGGCCGGTTACGCCGTTGACGCCGACGTTAGACAGGGTTTTATGCCAGCCAGTTTCCTGGTCGATTTTGGCACGGAGGCCCAGCGCCCGCGCTGAAGCATAGGCAATATCAGACTGGCTGGTTGTGGTGTTCCAGTTAACGAAATCAGGCCAGATCAGCATCAGCTCGCGCTGGCTGAAGTTCTCGCGATACTTAATGGCGTCAGAAATGGTTTTCGCACCATAAACGCTGACATAGCCGAAAGCGCGCAGCTGTTGGCAAACTGCCGCCAGCGCCGTTGCGACGGCTTGGTTGTCATGTCCCGGTACGCCAAGAATGCGCGGTTTAACGCCCAGCTCAGCCTGTGCAGAAAGCAGGGCTTTCATGCCGGTGTAACGACCGTTGGCATCAGAACCGCCGATGATATTGGTGGTCGTCGCTGCCTCATCTTCGCCTTCGGCAACGCGCACAACCACCGTCACCGGCTTACATTGGTCAGCGATTGCCAACAACGCCGGGCCGAGCGTACCGGTTTTACCCGCCTTGCCGCTGGCAGCCAGCACGTCAGTGATCAACACCGGAGTGTTGAGTGGGAACAGGGTTTTGTCCGCGTCTTCGGCAGTACAAACTAAGCCGATAACAGCGGTTGAAACAGTAGAAATAACGCGTGTACCGTCGTTGATTTCAACAACACGTACGCCGTGGTGATAATCAGCCATCGGGTTGACTCTCTCTTTTGTGGGTGGTGAAGCAAGGATGCCGACAAAGAGAGAAGCCTGCACTCGATGGCAGGCGTGGGGGGAATGGCACAACAGGGCGGGGGTTATTTAACTTCGATTGGTTAAAAAGATTTCTTGATTCATATTTATAATGCTTTATATATAGTTCAAAAAAAATAACATCTAGTGGTTATTTTAGGAGGGTGTCAGTGTTGAACGTTTTAATAAGCGTGCTGCTCGGGTTTATTTAGTGATGCGGGGTGTTTTTCTTTTGGTTTACTGAGTTTTTTTATGCGATTTCTTTTAAAGGAAAAGGGGGAGATATTAAATTTTAACATCCATAATATGTCGCCCCTTGAAATTTATTTTTACTCTGGTTTCTTAGGCCATGTGATGTCTGAATCTACGGGAATTTCAATGTTCTCTAATGCATCAAGGTAATCTAACCAAAGGTTGTATTTTTTAAATTCATCGTCCTTCAGTCTACCTAATGCTACTTTCCCAGGCCATTGTTTATTATTAATAAACGAGTTGGCTTCGGAGATTTTAGAGTTTTTTTTCTCTTCATTTATAGAAATTATCTCATTCCTAGTTAGTGGTGGTCGTGGTACCCATATTGGAAAACCATTTTCATCTGCACCAGGTATACTTTTATTTTGGGGTGAATTAATGAATTCATTGTAAATTTCATCCGTTACCCTTACTCCGTCCTCAGGCCATGATCCAGAGCTAACATAATCATCCTTTAAAATAACGGGATAAAAAGCCATTGTTTTTGCGCTAAAAATATATTGCATTTTTAATCTCCAATTGCGATCCAGCTAATAGGTGTTTGTACTCGATATAGAGTTCCTCCGTTGGTTGTTGCCCACGCGGCTACTACGAAATTAATTCTATCCGAAGGCTTCATCATGACGATGTTAGCATTATTTACGTCTACAGCTGAACCAGTGGCTTGGTAAACGTTATTAGGGAAGGGAATCGGAAACGGTAGAGATACTAGGCTGTTTGAACTAGTTGCCGCCTCTCCCCATTGTATAATTAACCCACTAGGAAGTCGTTGGTATCCGTTGGGGAATAAACTTGAGCCAAACAATGGTGAATATTTAAGAGTGCCATTCCCATAGATCTCCCAATTTGGGCTCGTGCTGCCCTCACTGACAATAGTTAATGTTTCTTGTGTTGTTAGAGTTATTGTTGTTGTTCTATTTCCCTCAGGTCCATTAGAAAAATAATTACCCTGTTGAGTCTGAAGAACCACTGGGGAACCATTCCCGCCGAAGCAGTAAATGGTGATTAGTTTACCGGCTGGAAGAGTATTCATAGTTGGCAACTTTATAGTCTGACCATTTGCCTCAATGACGATGACGCTGCCAAAATCACTGGCAGAAATGCTAGTTTTGTTTCCAAATCCACTCACACCCGAATACTCAAAACCTCGCTCCTTTAAACCAAGGTTTGAAAGAACCGCTGAAACGGCATCTGGGCCAAGGGTTTTGATTTCTGCCAGAGATTTACTGATCTGCAAATACTGATTATGCGGATTGGCTGCCGCGACGTGTTTGGCTAATTGATCATCGGTATAGGCTTTAACCTCGATGACCTTATCGTCGACGTATTTGCGGGTAGCCAGCACCACTGACGGATCGATTTTCAGGGTGACCGCGTCGGTGCTGCTGACAACGATGATCATGCGCACGGTTTGGGTTCGCCCGCTGCCTTCTTGCAACTGAGGCTTATATGTCTCTGGGCAATTGGCGATGGCGATCAGCGTATTGTCTTGGTCGAATAAGCCGATTTCGCGGATCCAGAAACCGCCCTGATCCTCAGGGATAATCTGCTCGGCGATGATCTGGTTGGTATTCGCCGGGTCAACGCTTAGCGAATTCAACGACGCTCGGCGCTTTTCGCCAATCAGCTTAGTTTGAGCAGGATAGGGCGTTGGCAATACGCCGCCGCCGTCGCCCACCGCCATTTGGGTAAGGCTCAATTGCGTACCGAGCGCGGTCGCATTAGCCAGTTTGGCTGCGCCCTGATTGGTCAGCAGGGCAAAAAATTTAGCTGTCATAGTTTACTCTCAGGTTGTCGATTAAATGGATTGCTGAACCGGTGATTGCAGCGCCGGACGCGGTAATGGTTTCAGGGAAATAGGGGTAAACCGTCAGCTCTTCGCCGTCGTAACTCGCGGCAGCTATCAGGCAATCGCCGCTGACATCGAGATTGATTGACAACCCAATCAGATGGCGGCTACAAGGCTTGGCGTCGGCAATCAGGCGCTCAAGCTCTTGGTACATCTCTTCGGTGATACCGGTTTCCAGCACGCCAACGTCCAGACGAAACGTGCCAGGTGCGTCTTGGGTTTGCCACCACTCTATGACGCGGATCAGATAGCCCAGCGGCTCGACCACCCGACGCAACGCGCCGGTGGTGCCTTTGTGTTTATGAATAAACCAGGCGGCGCGCACCGCCGCGCGTTTCGCTGATTCAGACCATTTCTCATCCCATCTGTCGACCGAAAACGCCCACGCCAGATAGGGCAGCAGAGGCAGCGGGCAGGTATCCGGGTTCCACAACAGGCGCAGCGGGACCGGCAGACGGGCTATGTGTGAGAGTGCCTCGGCTGCCGCGATTTCAAGTTGCGTTGAGCCGGAAGGCAGCAGGCGATCATTCATCAGACCCTCCGACCGACAGGCTGTAGGCCGTGCACAGCGAGGCCTGAGTTTTATCCAGCACGATATCCGCCAGCGGCGATTGCAGCTCTACACGCTGAACACCTTCAACGTGCAGCGCGGCATAAATAGCCGACAGGCGAATGTCACGACCTAGCCGCCCTTGGGTGTTGATGTACTTTTTGAGCTGTGCTTCAGAGGCCGCGCGCACGGGTTCGATTTCAGGGGCGGGCAGCACGTAGAGCACCGCGTCAATCTGGTAAGGCACAATCTCGGCGGCCTGCACGGTGACCCGGTCTGCGACGGGGCGAACGTCTTCGTCATTCAGCGCTTTATCCACCGCGGCCAATAAATCTGGTGTGGCTTTGCCATCGTTATCACGCGACAAAATGGTGATCGTGACTTCGGCAGGAGATGGACTGATGGCTGACGCGTCTGCCACGCGGCCATCGGCACTGCGAGCATGAAACTCATAAGCACCACTCGGCCCCGCCACGCTCAACCCTTCGAAAGCTTGTGGGATGCGCATGCGCAGGTCACTGTCGCTTTCCATCACGGCGTCAGTGGGGGGAATGGTGCTGCTGTCGGCCGGTTTGAGCACCAGACGCTGCACGCCATTATTGGCCGCCAACTGGTCCAAATCGCTGCCGGTGGCGTAGGCCACCATCACGGCGCGCGCGGCTTCGTTAATCCGCTGGCGCAGGATCACTTCGCGGTAGGCGTTCTCCTGCAACAGCTTGACCAACGGCTCGGATTCCAGCGACAGGGTGCGGCTGATAGCCTCCTGTTGCTCGGGCGGATAGAGCGAAATCAGCGTGGATTTACGTTCTGCAAATAAGCTTTCATAGTCCAGTTGCTCCACCACATTGGGGGCGGGTAACTGGCTTAAATCGATAGTCGCCATAGTCTCAGCTCACAGGAATGCTCAGGGAAAATTCGGTGTCCGTATCGCTACGGCTGCCGGTCATGTCGACCACCATCTTGCCGTTATAGTCGGCATTGAAAGTGATGGAGGTCAGCGAAACTCGCGGCTCCCACTGCAACAGCGCGGTGTAGCAAACTGCCATGATTTGCAGGCGCAGCGCGTCGTTTTGCGGTTGGTCGATGAGTTCGGAAAGCAATGAGCCGTACTCGCGGCGCATCACGCGTGACCCAATCGGGGTCTGTAAAATGTCGCTCACTGACTGGCGAATATGGTCGAGATCTTCGATTGCCAGTCCCGTGTCGCGAGCCATGCCGAGATATTTAGCTTCACTCATTGCGGTCCTCCGGTTTGGCCGCCGCCGGTCTGAACGCCGCCGTGGCGGTGGGTGTGTAAGGCGATGCCGTTGGACGTCAGGCTACCGCCGCTGTGGCTGATATCGCCGGTCATGCTGCCGCCCTGTTGCACCTCGAGTGAGCCGGTGGTGAGCTTGTGGGTGCAGACCACTTCCGGGCTGTCGAGGGTGATGCGGGTGCTGGCGTGGCATTCAATCTGCGGCGCGGTGACTGTCACTTTCTCCGCCGCGCTCAGGGTGGCGGTTTTCACGCCGATCACGGTCAGAGCGCTGGTTGCCGGTTCATACTCGATAACCGCGCCGTCCGGGAAACTGAGGTGAACCGCGTCGGCAGAGGCCGAAGGGGCCGGGTTGGCGTCGGAGAAAATCGCAGGCAGCACGAAAGCCGTGTTCAGCTCGCCGCCCATCGACAGCAGCAGCACCTGCTCCCCCACCGAGGGCGCCCACCAACTGCGGCTCTTGCCCGCGCGGCTGGTCAGCCACGGTAGCCATGCTGTGGTGTTATCGCCGCTGGCGACGCGGCAGCGCGCATTCTCGAGGTCGACCGCGCTGACATTGCCGATGCGAATCAGGTTGTTGATCAGCCGCATCATGTCGTTGATTTGTGTGTATGTGTTCATGGGATTAAGGATGCCGTTTAACGAGGGAAGTCGACAATCGGAGACCGTCCGGCGGGCCGTGGCACAACGAGCGGTAGCCGAAAAGGTTACTCAGCCCATTGGCTGATCAGCTCGCCATTGAGGTAAACCTGGCGCGGTCGCGCGTTGTTTTCCGGCAGCGGCGGCTCGGGCAAGTGGGTGATGGTGCGCACGCCGTCGGCGTCCTTCACCTGCACGCGCTCGGTGAGTTGCAGCGTCAGGGTTAATGTGTCGGCCAGCTGGGTGAAGGTGAAATCCGTCAGCCGCCGCGCGCTGCTGCTCATCACTTCCGGCTGGTTGACGGTCAGCCAGTCCAGCACCTCGACCACGATAGGATCGGCAAGGGATTCGCTGAGGTCCGCCGTGGTGACGGCCAGCGTTAAGGGGTAGTGATATTCAAAGGAGAGGGAGGGCGCCGGCGTGGCCACCACGCTCCCCGGACCTGCGGTCACTTTTAAGATTTCTGGATGGGCGTTCAGCTCGGGGATTTGCTCAATGAGCCGCTGTTGAAGTTGCTTGGGTTTTAACACGATAAGTCTCCTGACACTGTTTAATGGCGTCGACCTGTAGGCCGCATGAGAGCAGCGCGGCTTCAAGTTGACGGACGTCGGCGCTCAAATCGCCGTTATTTTTGGGATGGCTGGCGGGTACCTGGCAGGCGCTGACTGGCGGACAGCCAATGTAAATAATCTGTGGCGGAGCTGAAGGCGGGGCGCTGGTGCAGCTGGCTAACAGCAGCGGGCAGAGCACTATCAGCCCAGGTTTTAACCAAGGGATCATCATTGCGGCTCCTTTGAAAGCGTTGTTCTCGTTGCCAAACCAGGCCGTTGGCCTGCGCTAACGCATCGCGCAGCGTGGCCTCAGCCTGTTCACGGGTTTGCATCTGCTGGTTGAGTTCAGCGATCAGCTGGTCGCGCTGGCTGAGCTGCTGGGCCAGCGCGTCGCGGCTTTGGGTCAGTTCGTGCTTGTCGCGCTGCAATCCGTGGCTGTAAACAATCATCCCCAGCAGCGCCAGACCCAACACGAAAAGGGCGATAAACAGTACGCGCATATCAGGCTCCTTTCAGGCACAAAGCCCGTTCTGCGGCTCTGCGGCGTTCAAGCCCGGCGGTGCGCACGCCATTAACAAACACCCAGCGCGGCAGCTGCTCGCAGGCATCGCGCCACTGATGTTTTTTGATGAAAAACGCCAGCGTCGAGTTGCACGAGGCGCGCACGCCCACATTGAAGGTAAACGCCACCACGGCGTCATACACCGGCTGCGGCATCTCCACCGGCATGCAGGCTTGCAGGCCTTTTTCGACATTTTTGATATCCGCCAGCAGGTTTTCGGCGGCCTGATGCTCGGTTATCTGCCCGGTGGGCGCCACGCCCGCCGTGTGACCAATACCGCTGGTCCAGACCCCGGCGCTGCATTGGTAAGGCGATAACTGGCAGCCTTCGAAATCGGCAATCAGCTTCAGCCCCTCGACCGAGGTAGAGATAGACAAGTAGCCCGGCAGCAGAAACATCAGCCCGAGAACCACGGCGGCGCTGCATTTTTTAAGAATTGAGGCGTTCATATTTCTCCTTACTCAGCCCGCTTCGGGCCAGCAGCAGATAGCTTTTTCGACGGTAGTACCAGTTGACTAAAAAGGTACCGATGCCGACGCCGGAGCCGACCAGAAAGGCGATATCCTCCAGCGACAGCCCACCCAGCCAGGCCATGAACGTCGCGATGAGGTAAGCGCAGGCCGAAGCCACGCGTTCGGCGGTTAGTCCCATAATCTGATGGACTCTTTGACTGACTTCTCCACCTGATCCGGCATCTCGACCGGGGTGCCGTGGGGCAGGATGGGGCCAAAATCCGCAATGCCTTTGTTCAGGCTGTAGACTTTTTCCACCATTGAGGCGGTGCGGCCATAAACGCGCCAGCACATCGAATCAACGGTATCCCCTTGTTGTGCATAAAGTTTCATGATGGTTTTCCGGTTTTGTGTGGATGAGCTGGGAGGAGTAGTTAGTGTCTGGAATGTGGCTTACGGGCGCAACGAGACGCGGTTGTGAACCTAATGGCACAACAGAGAGTGGGGCGAGGGGCAAACGTTTTTTAAGGAGAGTGGAGCAACAGGAGGAGACGCGAAACAACAGGGTGAAAGCAGGCGCGCTTAGCCAACTTTCGGCGAACCGAAACAAGGTGGCGTAAGCGCCTGACTCTTTGCGTTATGGATTTTTGCGACCGAGATCGTCATCCACGTTGCACAGCAAGGTTTCATTATGGTTATCAGGCAGGGCCTGACTCGCCAGTTCTGAAATCAACGACATGACAATAAGGAACTCTTGCGAATTGCATTGCGCCGTCTGCGAGATGTCGGCAATGACCTGAATACGCGAGAGTATTAATTGTTGTTTATTTAGGTTTTCCACCGTGCGGCCCTTCATTCACTGTGTTTATATACAGTATTATTTAATTAAAGGATCACGTCAATACTGTGTGTCTTTGAAATGCACTAATTGATTGATTTAGTGTTATTTCTTTGCGCCGATACTCATTTTTCATCTTAAAAGAATCCCAGCCATTAACCGGCGTTTTTGACGGCTTCCCAGTGGTTTGCTGCTCCTTTAATACATAAGCATTTCCACAGTTAATGACAGAACTCCAAGGCATAGGAATATCTTTATCGGTGGAAACTCTTTCACTATTTGGCTCACGGCGAACCACCCGCCAGCGGCTGAAACGTGTCTGGTAGCAATGATCTTCACCCAGATGCGGAGCATAGATGCCGACCACCTCTTTCTGCTCTTCGGCGTAGCGATTGAAACGCCCGCGGGGTTGGCGGGCAACGCGCACCGTTTGCTGGTGGCGCGGAACATTGGTGCCGCCCTGCGAGTGAATGTAGCCCGCGTAGTCGCCGCAGTCGGCGGCGTGGCGCACCTCTTCCACTCGGCGGTCAAAGCTGTTTTCCAGACTGACGCCGCGAATACGCCGACACTCGCGGTAAGTACCCACCGAGGGCAGGCCGATGGGGTGAAATTGCGGGATGCGCCAAGTGGACGCCCAGGCGGTGACGGCGGCGGCGCTCTCTTTCAGCGGCTTGCCGGAGTCGAAATCCACTTCGCCATCCAGCGCGTAGCCGTCGATATTTTTCGAGATGTATTTAGCGATGTAAGCCGCCGCGCCGCCGCGATTCAGCGGCTTACAGTCGAAACGGTTTTTAGCTGCGCCCGGCTCGTCGCCCTCTTCCTGCAAGGCGTAGCGGCGCATAATGTCGATGGCGGTTTGTTGCTGGCTTGGCGCGGTAAACAGCATCAGGTGCCAGTGCGGCGTGCCGTCGTGGTGCGGCTCTACCACCCGGACGCCGTAGATTTTGATGTTTTTATCTTTGAACGCCGTGCGGACTTTCGCCCACACGGCGACCAGATAGCGTTGAGCATCTTTCGGCGAAAAAGCCTGCTCATCCCAGCGGCCGTTGAAATTCACATGGCCGTTGAACATGCGGGTAGGGTGGTATTTCGACGGCGTGGTCAGGGTGATAAACAGGCCGCGATCGCCCTGATCGCTGGCGACCTGCTCGACTCCGGCAATTAGCGTCATCAGCTCCATCCGGCGAATGGCCGGGTTAGCAATGCTCGACATAACCGTCTCCAGCATATTGATGCGCTCGCCGGTCTGCTCGTTCTGCAAATCGTTTTGCTTGAGATAATTAATCATCGAAAGGCGTCGCGAGCGCACCTCGCGCTGGGCGTTTTTGCTGACATAGGCCGAGACGCGGCGGTTGACATAACCTCCGGCAATCATCAACGCCTCGCGCCAGCGCGCCTGTTGAGCAAGGAGCTGGCTTCGCCACCAGTCGGCATTCACCAGCCGCGACAAGCTGGCGATGGCGGCGTGAGCATCCAGCTTGCCCTCAGTGAAGCGCGACCAGTGCAAAGGCGTGACGTTTAAGGCACGCGCCATACCAGCCACTATCGAGTAGAGCTGGTTTTGCGTGGCATCGCTGAGCAAATCCTCCGGAGAGCTTGTCAGCGCAAGCTGGCGGTCGCACAGGTGTTCATAAGCTTCGTGGCAGTGCGCAGCTACTCGCCATGCCAGACTTTTCAGCTGTTTTTCATTTAAATCGGGCAGGCGGTTATAGGTCTCTTCTTCGGCCAGAAAGCGCAGCGAAACTTGCCGTTTGAGTTGATTCTTCCCCATGACTTTCTGCACCCTTGGCCATAGCCGCTGGGCAAATGTCTGCTTGAGAAAGGCATTTGCCTTCTGCCTGCCTTCATCATCTAACAGGTGCTGGTAGCGCTGTTGCAATGGAAAGCGCAGGCAGGCGGGCAGGGCGAGAAGCTGGCTCAGCGCCGCCTGGGCTTGGCTATCTACCTGATAGATTGGCGCGGAAACTTCGCGCGTTATCGCCTTACGCGGCGCATTCCACCACCACTGGCCGACAAAGGGCGCGGCGGCGGGTGGGGGAAAACGCGGCGGTGGCGTCGGGGCGAAACGCCCGCGATGAAGGTGATGCATAGGGCAGATGTCCAATTAAGGGTGTCGAAAATGCCGGGCATTCTTCTCAGCAATTTCCTGGCAATGTATACAGCGCTGCACGCCGATAATTAATCGTCGTCGCGGCTCAGGTATCTCTTCGGCGCAATCCTCACAAAAGAAGGCAGAAGCTTGGCGTACCGCCGTTTTCGCCTGCGCAATCTGGGCATCGAGCACTTTGGCCTGCCACTCTTGCGCATCGTCTATCCAATCGGGCATGGTGTTTTCCTTATAAATCGTCAGCCGCCAGACTCCGGTTTTAGCTAATGGGAGGCCCGACGGGTTACACGTCATTGTTGAGTTAAGGGTGGAGAGCGAGTTTCTAGGCTTACCTGAAGAGATTATTCAGCCTGCTGCCGAACTGCTTAATCGCCAGCACGGCGTCAATCACGGACTGTTTTTCACCGGGAGAGAGCTCTTCAAAGGTCATGTTGACGTGCCTGACCTTCAATCCCGCGAGGAAACACAGGGTTCTTTTCCACTCTTCCGGCGCGTTATCAAATAGCGTCTGCATCTGATTACCCGTGGTGTGGAAATGCCGTTTTTTAATCATTTCAAGGTGATGTAATCCTTGTTCACGCTGGGTTTTGCTGCCCATAAACATGGTTTCCTCCCAGTTTTCACGGTTTGGAAGTTGAGAATGAATAGATAATGATCGCCTTGGCGCGAAATTTGTTATCATTACGCGTCCAATTTCAGGCTATAGATGAAATTTAAACTTGATTTTGCAAGTCGTCAAGATGGTTTTTTAAGTTTGAGAGGTTTTTGCGAGATGCGGCTGGATGAACTCGAAGGTGGTAAAGCCGTGCTGGGACGGATGCTACAGGCATACGGTTTCAGCATGCAAAAAGAGCTGGGTGACTTGTATGGTCTCTCCTCAGGTACCATAAGTACTTGGGTAAGAAGAGATTACTTCCCCGGCGATGTGGTAGTGGCTTGCGCTATCGATACCGGCGTTTCTTTGCGTTGGCTGGCGACGGGCAAGGGCGATATGCATGACAATCAGCCGAATGCTCAACAGTCGGGCGACGCCATCACTAAACTTGCAAAATTGAGATTGCGCGGCGGCGCGTTGGAAGACGAGGGCCTGTGGGCGGTTGATAGCTCGCTGGTGGACGCTTCCGTGGAAAAGCCGACCTATCTGGTTAAAGGCAATCACTCTTGGATCATCGATTTAGGCAGCGCCAATATCGGCAATGGCCGCTGGCTGCTTGATATCGATGGCGATGTTGACGTGTATGACGTGGCGCGTTTGCCCGGAAACCGTTTAAAAATCACCAGTCAGGCCACCACCTTCGACTGTAATGTCGACGATGTGAAAGCCTTAGGCCAAGTGTTCATCACCCTCGAACGTAACCTTTAAGACGGCTTCCAGCCAACCCGCCTCGCAGTGTTATCGCATTCAGGGTGGGGCATCTCACTCCGTCAGTGTCGCCTTCATGGCGACGATGGCGGGTGGCATCTCGGCCTCATTCCCTCTATTTTCTCCCGCGTTATTTTATTTTCAGAGCCGTGCCTCATGTCCTCCCATGCTTGTGCGAAATTTCTTCAATTTATGTGGCTTTCAGTCTGTTTGCTTATTGTGTGGAAATTAAAACGGACATCAATGACCGCGATAACTGATAAATGGAAACTTATGTTTACGTAATGGTTGGTTGGTGGTTGTATTGGTAATTAAAAGTTTACATCGGTGGTTTGAAAGTTTTTCGCGCTGTGTTATCGTCACTGCATGCTGATATTCAGCAATCTACTTATCTGACCGTGGACAGCCATCATGCAAAAAGACGCACTTAACAACGTACATATCAGCGCAGAACAGATCCTTATTACTCCAGAAGAGCTGAAACTTCGTTTCCCTCTGGGCATTAACGATGAAACCAACATCGCCGAAGCGCGTAAGACCATTGCCGATATCGTGCATGGCCGTGATCCGCGCCTGCTGGTGGTCTGCGGGCCTTGCTCTATTCACGACGTGGATGCCGCGCTGGATTACGCGCGTCATCTGAAAACGTTGGCGGCTGAGCTGAGCGATCGTCTGTACATTGTTATGCGCGTCTATTTTGAAAAACCGCGTACCACCGTGGGCTGGAAAGGTTTGATCAACGATCCACACATGGACGGCACTTTTGATGTTGAAGCCGGTCTGCACATTGCCCGTGACCTGCTGCTGCAACTGGTCGGTATTGGCCTGCCGCTGGCAACCGAAGCATTGGATCCGAACAGCCCGCAGTACCTCGGCGACCTGTTCAGCTGGTCGGCCATCGGCGCGCGTACCACGGAATCTCAGACGCACCGCGAAATGGCGTCCGGCCTTTCCATGCCAGTTGGCTTTAAAAATGGTACTGACGGCAGCTTAGGCACCGCCATCAACGCTATGCGTGCGGCTGAAATGGCGCACCGCTTTGTCGGTATCAACCAGGCTGGTCAGGTTTGCTTGTTGCAGACTCAGGGCAACCCGGATGGTCACGTGATTCTGCGCGGCGGCAAAACCCCGAACTACAGCAGCGAAGATGTAAAAGCCTGTGAAAAACAGATGCAGGACGCGGGACTCCGCCCTTCCTTGATGATAGATTGCAGCCACGGCAACTCGAATAAAGACTACCGTCGCCAGACGATTGTGGCGCAGTCGGTCATTGATCAAATCAAAGCGGGTAATCGCTCTATCACCGGTTTAATGCTGGAAAGTAATCTGCACGAAGGCAACCAGTCTTCCGAGCAGCCGCGTTCAGAGATGAAATACGGTGTGTCCGTGACTGACGCCTGCATTAACTGGGAAACCACTGAAACATTGCTGCGTACTATGCATCAGGAATTGGGCGAGTCGCTGGCGGCACGAATCGCAGGAGAATAATGGTTTTATGGTGGCTGAACTTAACGCATTGCGCGATCAGATTGATGAAGTCGACAAGGCTTTATTAGATTTACTGTCTCGTCGTCTCCATCTGGTGGCTGAAGTTGGCGAAGTGAAAAGCCGCTACGGCTTGCCGATTTATGTTCCCGAGCGTGAAGCGGCGATGCTCGCTTCGCGCCGTCAGGAGGCGCAGAATCTGGGCGTTCCCCCTGATTTGATTGAAGACGTGCTGCGTCGCGTGATGCGTGAATCCTATTCTAGCGAGAATGATAAAGGCTTTAAAACGCTGAATCCCGAGCTGCGCCCAATCGTGATTGTTGGCGGTAAAGGCCAGATGGGGCGCCTGTTCACTCGCATGCTCGAGCTGTCTGGCTACCAGGTGAAAGTGCTGGAGCAGGAAGATTGGCCGCGTGCCGAAAGCCTGTTGGCTGATGCCGGAATGGTGATTGTCAGCGTGCCAATTCATTCGACAGAAGAGGTGATTGGTCGCTTACCAAAACTGCCTGCGGACTGCATTCTGGTTGATTTGGCGTCCGTCAAAAATCGCCCGCTGCAAGCCATGCTGGCGGCGCACGAAGGCCCGGTGTTAGGTCTGCACCCAATGTTCGGCCCTGATGTTGGAAGCCTCGCCAAGCAGGTCGTGGTGTACTGCGACGGCCGTGAGCCGCAGGCTTACCAGTGGCTGCTTGAGCAGTTGCAGGTGTGGGGCGCGCGGTTGCATAAAATCAGCGCCGTCGAGCATGACCAGAACATGGCATTTATTCAGGCGCTGCGCCATTTCGCCACTTTCGCCTACGGCATGCATTTGTCGGAAGAGAATGTGCAGATTGAACAGTTACTGTCGCTCTCTTCGCCAATTTACCGTCTCGAACTGGCGATGGTTGGCCGACTGTTTGCGCAGGACCCGCAACTTTATGCGGACATTATTATGTCTTCAGAAAGCAATCTGGCGCTGATCAAACGCTACTACCAGCGTTTTGGTGACGCCTTAGCTCTGCTGGAGAACGGCGATAAGCAGGCCTTCATCGACAAGTTTAAGCAGGTTGAGAACTGGTTTGGTGACTACGCGCCGCGATTCCTCAAAGAGAGTGGGGCGCTGCTGCGTCAGGCGAACGACATTCGCCGCTAAGCGCTGATTTCTGAGATAAGGAATTGAATTAAAAAGGCCATCCGTGGAAACGAGATGGCCTTTTTGCTTTCTGTTAATCGCTTTCTATTGATAGAGACTTTTCTCGCAACAGAAAGTTAATTTGGATTTACCGCCACCACGTTTTCGCTTGGATAGCAGCCCAGCACTTTCAATGAACGGGTGATCTTGCCCAGCCCGAGCAAGGCTGCCTGCATCTCCGCCGAGCGCAAGTTGGCCTGCACGTCGATATAAAACATCTCTTCCCACGGGTTACCGTAGATTGGGCGCGACTCCAGCTTGGTCATGATAATACCGTGCTCACGCAGCACCAGCAGGGCTTCCACCAAGGCACCGGCCTGCTGGCCTGTCGCCATGATAAAGGTAGTTTTAGCCGGGACCTGCTCCGTCACCTCAATGGCTTTACGCGCCAGCACGATGAAGCGAGTGATGTTCTGCTGCTGGTTGGCCAGATTATGCTCCAACACCTGCAAGCCGTAGAGCGCGCCACCGGCTTCACTGCCTAGAGCCGCCACGTGCGGAGAGTTAGCTGCCGCCACTTTTTCCATCGCCGCCGCGGTGCTTTCGCAATACTCAATCTTCCAGTGCGGGAAACGATTGATGAACTGGCTGCACTGCTGGAACGGCTGCGGGTGGCTGTAAACGGTCTGGATTTGCGACAGGTCGGTATCCGCCGCCACTAACACGCAGTGGTCAATATTGTTGGTCAGCTCGCCAACAATCGACAGGCTGGTGTGCTGCAAAATGTCATACACGTCGTTGATAGATCCGGAGCTGGTGTTCTCAATCGGCAGCACGGCGTAGTCGGCCTGGCCGGTTTCAACCTGAGTGAAGATGTCCTGGAACTTAAGGCAGCCGCATTCGATGAATTGCTCGAAATGGCGGGCGGCGTATTGACGGGCCGCGAGGTGCGAATAAGAGCCTTTCGGGCCGAGGAATGCGACGCGGGCGGAGTCAGAGGTGGTCTGATTCAGGTGCTGTTGCAGCAGAGCTTGCTGGGTTAGCACCGAGTCTTCAATAATTAGCTGATAAACGCGAGTGATGTAATGGCCATCCAGCCCCTGCTTTTTACCTTCCAGAATCAACGCGTTAATCAACTCTTTCTCGCGCTCTTTATCACGGATAGGGCGGTGAGAATGCATTTTGGACTGTGCGACTTCTACCGCGAGATGGCGTCTTTCTGCCAGTAAAGCTAGTAATTTTAGATCCAGCGCGCTGATGCGTTCACGTAGAGCCAGCAATGGATTCTCGGTCATTATTTCACCCTTTTTATGTGCTTTCTTTCTATCGAATTTGCCAAACTATGAGCATAAAAAAAGCCCCCTTTTCAGGAGGCTTCGTTGTTCGTCTTCGCATTCATTCTTTCACGACGAAACGCCTCCCAATCAGGGGAAGGTAAAAAAGAATGCGAAGAAAAACAGTTTGGTGTTCATGCGTAGCGTTTTCTCTTAATGAAGATGGCTCTAAAGTAACCGCTGGCTTTTCACTGTGTCAATACAATTTGTTTTGCAGAGTGATTTGTCTTGAAGAGGGGAAACTGGGTTGAGGCCATAAAAAACGCGCTCCGGGGAGCGCGCTGATTATGTTGCGGGAGCCTGAAGATCACTCTGGTTCTTCTTGCGGCTCGAGGTTTATCTCTTTCACGCAGCTTTCTGCGCGGCGGGCCTCGCCCTTGTGTTGTGCCTTGTTCAGCTGACGTTCAAGTTTGGAAATCAAATCATTGACTGCAGCATACATATCATCGTGGGTGGCACTGGCTACCAGCGGGCCATTGGCCGTGGTAATGGTCGCGTCGGCGACGAATCCCTGAGGTTCTTTTGAAAGAACAATGTGTGGGTTAATTAATTGAGTTTGCCATTTTTCCAGTTTTTTTAGACGGTCTTCGACGTGCTCCCGAATTGCTGGGGTGATGTCCATTTGTTTACTGGTAATGTTCAGTGTCATATAACTTACCTCTCTGTCTTTCCGTCTAGGATAGGTTCAGCATACCTGCCTTTGCGACAAAATACGTGATAAAGATCACACTTTTTTGTCACTTTTTGTCAAGGCGGACAAAACTGTGAGCTGAGGTAATTAACTGCCGGATAGGGGTTGTGACTTTCGATGAGATGACGCATTATCGATAGGATCGATTGAAAAGAAATTCCGCGAATTCCTGCCTTTCTGCTTTAAAAAACATCAAGTTAGCGCGCATAAAAAACGGCAGCCGAAGCTACCGTTTTTTGGGACTGTGATGCCAGTTACGAAATTAAGATGCGCTGTTAGTCGCAATCACTTTCGCCACTTTGTCCGCTTGACCATTCAACTGCAACTGACGATAAGCATTTTCCATTTCTGGAAGTGCGTCGCGCGTTGCTTTGGTATCCGGATAATCCTTCAGCATTTGCTCAACACGATTAACAACGGCGACGTACGCACCGCGTTTAGTGTAGTATTGCACGACTGACAGCTCATATTTGGCTAGACGATCTTTCAGGAACACCAGACGCTTATTAGCATCTGTTGCGTACTGACTGTTCGGGTAGCTATGAATCAGCTGGCTGAAATCACGGAATGCGGCACGAGCATGTTGTGGATCGCGGTCTGAGCGATCAACACCAAAGAAGCCTTGTAACGCACTGTCATCAAGCGCCATATCCGTCAGACCACGCATATACATGACGTAATCAATATTTGGATGGGTCGGGTTCAGACGCATAAAGCGATCAATTGATGCCTGAGCCAATGGTAAATCAGCAGACTTGTAGTAAGCGTAAATCAGATCCAACTGCACTTGCTGCGAATAAGGACCAAATGGATAGCGGTTATCCAACGCTTCTAATTGAGCAATTGCGCCTTTAAAGTTACCGTCCTGCAGTTTTTCTTGGGCAGTAGCATAAAGTACGTTTGGTGGGTTATCGGGAACCGTTTCTTTGGAACCGGAGCAACCGACCAGCGCCAGGCTCAACGTGGCTGCTGCCACCAGATATTTCACACGCGTCATGACGTTTTGATTATCCTCAGGTGTTATTCTGGGAGACTGTCCGTTAAGCTCCCGACAAAGACCAGCTACAATAGCACATTATTTTAAACGGCATCGCCGTGAAAACCCAAGGTTACCCAAGAGCAGCATATGGCACAACAAGTACAACTCACGGCGACCGTGGCCGAATCGCAACTCGGTCAACGTTTAGATCAGGCTTTGGCCGAATTGTTCCCTGATTATTCACGATCTCGCATAAAAGATTGGATTTTGGAAGATCGGGTCCTGGTCAATGGCAAGAAAGTCTCCAAACCAAAAGAAAAAGTGTTGGGTGGCGAGGCTATCGCAATCGACGCGCAAATTGAAGAAGAAGCGCGCTGGTTGCCACAAGATATCGCACTCAACATCGTCTATGAAGATAACGATATTTTGGTTATCAATAAACCCCGAGATCTGGTTGTGCATCCCGGCGCGGGCAATCCAGACGGCACGGTATTGAATGCGTTACTGCATCACTATCCGGAAATCATGGACGTGCCGCGCTGTGGCATCGTGCACCGTCTGGACAAAGACACTACCGGCCTGATGGTGGTGGCGAAAACCGTTCCTGCACAAACTCACTTGGTTGACGCGCTGCAAAGACGTGAAATCACCCGTGAATATGAAGCCGTTGCCATCGGTACGATGACAGCTGGCGGCACGGTAGATGAGCCTATTTCACGCCACTCCACCAAGCGCACGCACATGGCCGTTCACCCTATGGGTAAACCTGCCACCACGCATTACCGCATCATGGAGCATTTCCGTGCTCATACGCGTCTGCGTCTGCGTCTGGAAACGGGCCGTACTCACCAGATCCGTGTGCACATGTCGCATATCAACCACCCGCTGGTGGGCGATCAGCTTTACGGTGGCCGTCCGCGTCCACCGAAAGGTGCGTCAGAAGAGTTTATCTCCATTCTGCGCGGTTTTGATCGTCAGGCTCTGCACGCCACCATGCTGCGCCTGTTCCACCCAGTGACCGGTATCCAGATGGAATGGCATGCGCCACTACCACAAGATATGGTCGATTTGATCAATGCACTCAAGGCTGATACCGAAGAGTTCAAGGATCAGATGAACTGGTAATGCGCGATTTGATTCTGCCCCAATGGCCGCAGCCTGCATCGGTGCGGTCTTGTGTCACAACGCGTCATGGAGGCGTTAGCCTGCCTCCTTACGACTCTTTAAATTTGGGCCTTCACGTCGGTGATGATCCCAAGTCAGTCCTTACTAACCGCCAGCGCCTGATCGAATTTGCCGAACTTCCCACCGCCCCGCACTGGATGGAGCAGGTACATGGCACGCAGGTTATTCGCCTCACCCAAAACACTTCCCAAGAAATCACTTTAGTTGCCGACGCGGTTTATACCCAAGAGCCGGGCGTCGTTTGCTGTGTAATGACGGCGGACTGCCTGCCGGTGCTGTTCACCACCAAGTCGGGTGATGAAGTGGCGGCGGCTCACGCCGGTTGGAGAGGACTGTGTGCGGGAATTCTCGAAAATACCCTGGCTGAGTTTGCTGCCGAGCCAACTGACATTATGGCTTGGCTCGGACCTGCAATTGGGCCGCAGCAGTTTGAAGTTGGGGGAGAAGTTCGCGACGCTTTCATGGCAATCGATCCTCTAGCCGCTCAGGCTTTTGTGCCTAAAGGGCAAAAATTCTTGGCTGATATCTACCAACTGGCCCGTTTGCGTTTACGCGCGAGCGGCGTGACTGACATCTATGGTGGAGAGTTCTGTACTGTAAGCGACAGCACAAAATTTTACTCTTACCGCAGAGAGGTTACGACTGGCCGGCTGGCAAGTTTAATTTGGCTGATATAACCTATTGAATCAAGACGATCCACGGACGCCTAACGTTGTACTCAATTTATACTGGCAAGATAACCTTGAAAACGTGAGGGTTGACCTCATCTAATCTCCAGTAGCAATTTTGTTCAGTATTGGAGGTGTTATGCGTCTGGATCGTCTTACTAGTAAATTCCAGCTTGCCCTCGCCGACGCCCAGTCTCTCGCACTTGGGCGCGACAACCAGTTTATCGAACCTGTTCACCTGATGAGCGCTCTGCTTACTCAGGAAGGCGGGACCGTTCGTCCGTTACTTACCGCTGCCGGGATTGATACCCCGAAATTGCGCACGGACGTCGAACAGGCTCTGGGGCGACTGCCGCAAGTTGAAGGTACCGGTGGTGATGTTCAACCATCCAGTGAACTGGTACGCGTTTTAAATCTTTGTGACAAGTTAGCGCAGCAACGCGCAGATAAATTCATTTCATCCGAACTCTTTGTACTGGCCGTTCTTAAAGATCGCGGTAGCTTGACCGATCTGTTGAAAGCCAGCGGGGCAACGGTTGAAAAAATCAGTACAGCAATAGATCAAATGAGAGGTGGTGACAAAGTGGATGATCAGGGTGCTGAAGACCAGCGTCAGGCTTTGAAAAAATACACTATTGATCTGACCGAGCGCGCGGAGCTTGGCAAACTCGACCCGGTTATTGGGCGTGATGAAGAGATTCGCCGCACCATTCAGGTATTGCAGCGTCGTACCAAAAACAACCCCGTTCTGATTGGTGAGCCGGGTGTAGGTAAGACCGCCATTGCCGAAGGCCTGGCCCAGCGCATCATTAATGGTGAAGTGCCGGAAGGCCTGAAAAACAAACGCGTGCTTTCTTTAGATATGGGCGCGCTGGTGGCCGGTGCGAAATATCGCGGTGAATTCGAAGAGCGTCTGAAAGGCGTGCTGAGCGATTTGGCCAAGCAGGAAGGTAATGTCATCTTATTCATTGATGAATTACACACCATGGTTGGCGCGGGTAAAGCTGACGGCGCGATGGATGCCGGTAATATGCTCAAACCTGCGTTGGCGCGCGGTGAACTTCACTGTGTTGGTGCCACTACGCTCAATGAGTATCGCCAGTTTATTGAGAAAGACGCCGCACTGGAACGTCGTTTCCAGAAAGTGTTTGTGGCCGAGCCATCTGTAGAAGACACCGTCGCCATCTTGCGTGGCTTAAAAGAGCGCTACGAGCTGCACCACCACGTGCAGATCACTGACCCGGCCATTGTGGCGGCCGCGACCCTGTCGCATCGCTACATTTCGGATCGTCAGTTGCCCGATAAAGCCATTGACCTGATTGACGAGGCGGCTTCCAGCATTCGTATGCAGATGGACTCCAAGCCAGAGGCCCTTGACCGTCTGGAGCGCCGTATCATCCAGCTGAAACTGGAACAGCAGGCGCTGAAGAAAGAGTCAGATGACGCCAGCGTTAAGCGTCTGGAGATGCTTAATACCGAGCTTGATCATAAAGAGCGCGAATTCTCCGAGCTTAATGAAGAGTGGAAAGCCGAGAAAGCTTCGCTGACCGGGACTCAGAACATCAAGTCCGAGCTTGAACAAGCCAAGATAACGCTCGAACAAGCGCGCCGCGTCGGCGACTTGGGCCGCATGTCTGAATTGCAGTACGGCAAAATTCCAGAATTGGAAAAACAGCTGGCTGCTGCCACTCAGGCCGAAGGCAAAACCATGAAGCTGCTGCGTAACCGCGTAACGGATGTTGAGATTGCCGATGTGTTGGCGCGCTGGACCGGGATTCCGGTGGCCAGAATGCTGGAAAGCGAGCGTGAAAAACTGCTGCGCATGGAAGATGAGTTGCACCAGCGCGTGATTGGCCAGAATGAAGCTGTAGAAGCTGTTTCCAACGCCATTCGCCGTAGCCGTGCAGGGCTTTCCGACCCGAATCGCCCAATTGGCTCATTCCTGTTCCTTGGGCCAACGGGTGTCGGTAAAACCGAGCTTTGCAAAGCCTTAGCGACTTTCCTGTTCAACAGTGACGACGCTATGGTGCGTATCGACATGTCCGAGTTTATGGAGAAACACTCCGTATCGCGGCTGGTGGGTGCACCTCCAGGCTATGTCGGTTATGAAGAAGGTGGCTATTTAACAGAAGCGGTTCGCCGCCGTCCTTACTCCGTCATTTTATTAGATGAAGTAGAAAAGGCGCATCCGGATGTCTTCAACATTCTGTTGCAGGTTCTGGATGATGGCCGCTTAACCGACGGGCAGGGTAGAACGGTCGATTTCCGTAATACCGTGGTGATCATGACGTCGAACCTAGGTTCGGACTTGATCCAGCAGCATTTCGGGCAGGCAACCTACGCGCAAATGAAAGAATCGGTAATGGAAGTGGTCACACACAACTTCCGCCCTGAATTCATTAACCGTATAGATGAAGTTGTCGTGTTCCATCCGCTGGGCCATGCGCATATCAAGCACATTGCGCAAATCCAGTTGGAGCGTCTTTATAAGCGCCTCGAGGAACATGGCTATACCGCCACCCTGACCGATGCGGCTCTGGAGCTGTTAGGCAACACTGGGTTTGACCCGGTTTACGGTGCTCGTCCACTGAAACGCGCGATTCAGCAGGAAATTGAAAACCCGCTGGCTCAGCAGATTCTGTCCGGCAAGCTGATTCCGGGTAAACCGATCACGATTGATGTGGAAAATGACCATATCCTCGCACGGCAATAATTCGTTTTTTAGCGGTTAGAAGCCTAATTAAGAGGCCCAAAGCTAATTTGGGCCTCTTTTTTGTTTGTTTTTCGCCCAAAATGGGCGGTTTTGTTGAAAAAAAGAACGGTCAGTAATTAATTTGAAATTAGGGGTTGCGGCCTTCTGAGAACTCCCTATAATGCGCCTCCACTGACCGGGAACAACGACTGAGAAGTCGCTCGGTGAGGAAGATAAAGAAGACGATTCGAATGAATAATCTCTTGACTCTTCAGCGGGAAAGCGTATTATCTGCCTCCCGCGTTACCGAGAGTTTTCCGGTAACCAACGCTCTTTAACAATTTATCAGACAATCTGTGTGGGCACTCACAAGACGATATCAGCCACTCCGGTGGCAAAAAATATCAAGTCTTAAAGAGTGACCAAGCAGTAATTCATTTAGTTGAATTATTACGAAAGTTAATTTTTGAGCACCGCTTCACGAGTTGAAGCAAATCGAACTTTTAATTGAAGAGTTTGATCATGGCTCAGATTGAACGCTGGCGGCAGGCCTAACACATGCAAGTCGAGCGGCAGCGGAAAGTAGCTTGCTACTTTGCCGGCGAGCGGCGGACGGGTGAGTAATGTCTGGGAAACTGCCTGATGGAGGGGGATAACTACTGGAAACGGTAGCTAATACCGCATGACCTCGAAAGAGCAAAGTGGGGGACCTTCGGGCCTCACGCCATCGGATGTGCCCAGATGGGATTAGCTAGTAGGTGAGGTAATGGCTCACCTAGGCGACGATCCCTAGCTGGTCTGAGAGGATGACCAGCCACACTGGAACTGAGACACGGTCCAGACTCCTACGGGAGGCAGCAGTGGGGAATATTGCACAATGGGCGCAAGCCTGATGCAGCCATGCCGCGTGTGTGAAGAAGGCCTTCGGGTTGTAAAGCACTTTCAGCGAGGAGGAAGGGTTCAGTGTTAATAGCACTGTGCATTGACGTTACTCGCAGAAGAAGCACCGGCTAACTCCGTGCCAGCAGCCGCGGTAATACGGAGGGTGCAAGCGTTAATCGGAATTACTGGGCGTAAAGCGCACGCAGGCGGTTTGTTAAGTCAGATGTGAAATCCCCGAGCTTAACTTGGGAACTGCATTTGAAACTGGCAAGCTAGAGTCTTGTAGAGGGGGGTAGAATTCCAGGTGTAGCGGTGAAATGCGTAGAGATCTGGAGGAATACCGGTGGCGAAGGCGGCCCCCTGGACAAAGACTGACGCTCAGGTGCGAAAGCGTGGGGAGCAAACAGGATTAGATACCCTGGTAGTCCACGCTGTAAACGATGTCGATTTGGAGGTTGTGGGCTTGACCCGTGGCTTCCGGAGCTAACGCGTTAAATCGACCGCCTGGGGAGTACGGCCGCAAGGTTAAAACTCAAATGAATTGACGGGGGCCCGCACAAGCGGTGGAGCATGTGGTTTAATTCGATGCAACGCGAAGAACCTTACCTACTCTTGACATCCAGAGAATTCGCTAGAGATAGCTTAGTGCCTTCGGGAACTCTGAGACAGGTGCTGCATGGCTGTCGTCAGCTCGTGTTGTGAAATGTTGGGTTAAGTCCCGCAACGAGCGCAACCCTTATCCTTTGTTGCCAGCGCGTCATGGCGGGAACTCAAAGGAGACTGCCGGTGATAAACCGGAGGAAGGTGGGGATGACGTCAAGTCATCATGGCCCTTACGAGTAGGGCTACACACGTGCTACAATGGCATATACAAAGAGAAGCGAACTCGCGAGAGCAAGCGGACCTCATAAAGTATGTCGTAGTCCGGATTGGAGTCTGCAACTCGACTCCATGAAGTCGGAATCGCTAGTAATCGTAGATCAGAATGCTACGGTGAATACGTTCCCGGGCCTTGTACACACCGCCCGTCACACCATGGGAGTGGGTTGCAAAAGAAGTAGGTAGCTTAACCTTCGGGAGGGCGCTTACCACTTTGTGATTCATGACTGGGGTGAAGTCGTAACAAGGTAACCGTAGGGGAACCTGCGGTTGGATCACCTCCTTACCTAAAGATACGCATTGTGCAGTGTCCACACAGATTGTCTGATGAAATTAATGAGCAAGAGCACCTGTTGATGCAGTAAGGGCAACCTTACGCTGATGCGAAAAGTGCCAGGGCACGAAAGTGGGCTGGTACGGAATTTTCGTGTCCCCATCGTCTAGAGGCCTAGGACACTGCCCTTTCACGGCTGTAACAGGGGTTCGAATCCCCTTGGGGACGCCATTCCGATAATGTGTGAAAGACATTATCACCGGTTCTGACGAACCAGAATACCTTAAAGATGACTCTCACGAGTCGTGTTTAAGATATTGCTCTTTAACAATCTGGAACAAGCTGAAAATTGAAACGACACAGCTGAAACTTATCTCTCCGTAGATGTACTGAGATAAGGAGTACCCTGTGTTGAGTCTCTCAAGACTCGCAAACCGAAGTGAAACACCTTCGGGTTGTGAGGTTAAGCGACTAAGCGTACACGGTGGATGCCTAGGCAGTCAGAGGCGATGAAGGGCGTGCTAATCTGCGAAAAGCGTCGGTAAGGTGATATGAACCGTTATACCCGACGATACCCGAATGGGGAAACCCAGTGTGATACGTCACACTATTGCATGGTGAATACATAGCCATGCAAGGCGAACCGGGGGAACTGAAACATCTAAGTACCCCGAGGAAAAGAAATCAACCGAGATTCCCCCAGTAGCGGCGAGCGAACGGGGAAGAGCCCAGAACCTGAATCAGTTTGTGCATTAGTGGAAGCGTCTGGAAGGTCGCACAGTATAGGGTGATAGTCCCGTACACAAAAATGCACTTGTTGTGAGTTCGATGAGTAGGGCGGGACACGTGACATCCTGTCTGAATATGGGGGGACCATCCTCCAAGGCTAAATACTCCTGACTGACCGATAGTGAACCAGTACCGTGAGGGAAAGGCGAAAAGAACCCCGGCGAGGGGAGTGAAATAGAACCTGAAACCGTGTACGTACAAGCAGTGGGAGCCTACTTGTTAGGTGACTGCGTACCTTTTGTATAATGGGTCAGCGACTTATATTTTGTAGCAAGGTTAACCGAATAGGGGAGCCGTAGGGAAACCGAGTCTTAACTGGGCGTCAAGTTGCAAGGTATAGACCCGAAACCCGGTGATCTAGCCATGGGCAGGTTGAAGGTTGGGTAACACTAACTGGAGGACCGAACCGACTAATGTTGAAAAATTAGCGGATGACTTGTGGCTGGGGGTGAAAGGCCAATCAAACCGGGAGATAGCTGGTTCTCCCCGAAAGCTATTTAGGTAGCGCCTCGTGAACTCATCTTCGGGGGTAGAGCACTGTTTCGACTAGGGGGCCATCCCGGCTTACCAACTCGATGCAAACTACGAATACCGAAGAATGTTATCACGGGAGACACACGGCGGGTGCTAACGTCCGTCGTGAAGAGGGAAACAACCCAGACCGCCAGCTAAGGTCCCAAAGTCATGGTTAAGTGGGAAACGATGTGGGAAGGCATAGACAGCCAGGATGTTGGCTTAGAAGCAGCCATCATTTAAAGAAAGCGTAATAGCTCACTGGTCGAGTCGGCCTGCGCGGAAGATGTAACGGGGCTAAACCATGCACCGAAGCTGCGGCAGCGACGCTTAGGCGTTGTTGGGTAGGGGAGCGTTCTGTAAGCCGTTGAAGGTGGCCTGTGAGGGCTGCTGGAGGTATCAGAAGTGCGAATGCTGACATAAGTAACGATAATGCGGGTGAAAAACCCGCACGCCGGAAGACCAAGGGTTCCTGTCCAACGTTAATCGGGGCAGGGTGAGTCGACCCCTAAGGCGAGGCTGAAAAGCGTAGTCGATGGGAAACAGGTTAATATTCCTGTACTTGGTGTTACTGCGAAGGGGGGACGGAGAAGGCTAGGCTGGCCGGGCGACGGTTGTCCCGGTTCAAGCGTGTAGGGGTGTGGTCCTGGTAAATCCGGACCGCTTTAACCCTGAGGCGTGATAACGAGCCACTACGGTGGTGAAGTAGCTGATGCCCTGCTTCCAGGAAAAGCCTCTAAGCTCCAGGTAACACGAAATCGTACCCCAAACCGACACAGGTGGTCAGGTAGAGAATACTCAGGCGCTTGAGAGAACTCGGGTGAAGGAACTAGGCAAAATGGTGCCGTAACTTCGGGAGAAGGCACGCTGGCGCGTAGGTGAAGAGACTTGCTCTCGGAGCCGAAGCCAGTCGCAGATACCAGCTGGCTGCAACTGTTTAATAAAAACACAGCACTGTGCAAACACGAAAGTGGACGTATACGGTGTGACGCCTGCCCGGTGCCGGAAGGTTAATTGATGGGGTTATCCGCAAGGAGAAGCTCTTGATCGAAGCCCCGGTAAACGGCGGCCGTAACTATAACGGTCCTAAGGTAGCGAAATTCCTTGTCGGGTAAGTTCCGACCTGCACGAATGGCGTAATGATGGCCAGGCTGTCTCCACCCGAGACTCAGTGAAATTGAACTCGCTGTGAAGATGCAGTGTACCCGCGGCAAGACGGAAAGACCCCGTGAACCTTTACTATAGCTTGACACTGAACATTGAGCCTTGATGTGTAGGATAGGTGGGAGGCTTTGAAGCGTGGACGCCAGTCTGCGTGGAGCCAACCTTGAAATACCACCCTTTAATGTTTGATGTTCTAACTCGGCCCCGTGATCCGGGGTGAGGACAGTGTCTGGTGGGTAGTTTGACTGGGGCGGTCTCCTCCTAAAGAGTAACGGAGGAGCACGAAGGTTAGCTAATCACGGTCGGACATCGTGAGGTTAGTGCAATGGCATAAGCTAGCTTGACTGCGAGAGTGACGGCTCGAGCAGGTACGAAAGTAGGTCATAGTGATCCGGTGGTTCTGAATGGAAGGGCCATCGCTCAACGGATAAAAGGTACTCCGGGGATAACAGGCTGATACCGCCCAAGAGTTCATATCGACGGCGGTGTTTGGCACCTCGATGTCGGCTCATCACATCCTGGGGCTGAAGTAGGTCCCAAGGGTATGGCTGTTCGCCATTTAAAGTGGTACGCGAGCTGGGTTTAGAACGTCGTGAGACAGTTCGGTCCCTATCTGCCGTGGGCGTTGGAAGATTGAGAGGGGCTGCTCCTAGTACGAGAGGACCGGAGTGGACGCATCACTGGTGTTCGGGTTGTCATGCCAATGGCATTGCCCGGTAGCTAAATGCGGAAAAGATAAGCGCTGAAAGCATCTAAGCGCGAAACTTGCCTCGAGATGAGTCTTCCCTGTGGCTTTAAGCCACCTGAAGGGACGTTTAAGACTAAGACGTTGATAGGCTGGGTGTGTAAGTGCAGCGATGCATTGAGCTAACCAGTACTAATGACCCGAGAGGCTTAACCTTACAACACCGAAGGTGTTTTGGTCTGAGAGACGAGACGAGATTTTCAGCGAAGTTCCGAGATTGGTTCGTATGGCGAAGGAGGGTGAAAGCCTGATAACGCGGTGCGGATAACAGAATTTGCCTGGCGGCACTAGCGCGGTGGTCCCACCTGACCCCATGCCGAACTCAGAAGTGAAACGCCGTAGCGCCGATGGTAGTGTGGGGTCTCCCCATGCGAGAGTAGGGAACTGCCAGGCATCAAATTAGTAAATCTGCTGAATAAGCGGATAATTAAAAAGAACGTGTTCCTTTTCCCCTGACAAGGAAAGATAACAGGAACAAGCTTATACCAGACGATTTCTGGCGTAGGTGAAAGAACCGGTGGAGCGGTAGTTCAGTTGGTTAGAATACCTGCCTGTCACGCAGGGGGTCGCGGGTTCGAGCCCCGTCCGTTCCGCCACTTATTGCATAACCCTGAATCGAAAGATTCAGGGTTTTTTGCATTTAGATTCTTACAACTATCCATGTTTAATTAATCTAATTCTCCAAATTCCGCATTAAATATCGCTTCAGGTTACCTTCAAACAATAAAAAGTAGATACCCTATATAGAATATCTACTTATGAATACTTTAGGTTTATTGATTTTATTGAACCGCTAACTGGATCTTGATGTCTTTATCGAGATTGGCAATCCAGCGATTATAATTATTGTGGATCATGCCATTTTTAGCATTTAAGTTAGTGCTATCCACATATTGAATACTATATTGCGTTGATGAGTAATTGATTTTTATATGAGTGCTGAAATCACGTTTAGCCAATTTTGGGTAATGACTCCAACTTACTGATAGTGTTTTATGTTCAGATAATGCCCGATGACTTTGTCATGCAGCTCCACCGATTTTGAGAACGACAGTGACTTCCTGCCCAGCCTTGACAGATGCTGCCTCAGATTCAGGTTATGCCGCTCAATGCGCTGCGTATATCGCTTGCTGATAACGTGCAGTTCTCCCTTCAGGCGTGATTCATACAGCGGCCAGCCATCCGTCATCCATACCACGACCTCAAAGGCCGACAGCAGGCTCAGAAGACGCTCCAGCGTGGCCAACGTGCGTTCACCGAATACGTGCGCCACAACCGTCCTCCGTATCCTGTCATACGCGTAAAACAACCAGCGCTGGCGTGATTTAGCGCCGACGTAACCCCACTGTTCGTCCATTTCCGCGCAGACAATCACATCACTGCCCGGTTGTATGCGCGAGGTTACCGACTGCGGCCTGAGTTTTTTAAGTGTCGTAAAACCGTGTTGAGGCCAACGCCCATAATGCGTGCACTGGCGCGACATCCGACGCCATTCATGGCCATATCAATGATTTTCTGATGCGTACCGGGTTGAGAAGCGGTGTAAGTGAACTGTAGCTGCCATGTTTTACGGCAGTGAGAGCAGAGATAGCGCTGATGTCCGGCAGTACTTTTACCGTTACGCACCACGCCTTCAGTAGCTGAACAGGAGGGACAGCTGATAGAAACAGAAGCCACTGGAGCACCTCAAAAACACCATCATACACTAAATCAGTAAGTTGGCACCATTACCCAATTTTGCATCAATAACGCCATCCTGCACTGGGGTCATTGACCAGCCGCGCTGTGCGCCTGCGATGAGAATCGCCTTGCGCACCTGCTCCAGAGAGTGTTGCAGAGCAATAGTTTCTCTTACGTTATGAATTGGCGTAAGGGTTGAGCAGCCGCTGAGCAAACACGCGACGACAACCGACGCTAAAATTGTATTAGAATATTTCATAATTTATTCTCATTAAATTATTAGAAACTCTCTTGAGAGTTAATTTTTTTTGCTGTGTTGGCCGATACCTACTAATACTAAATAGTTAATGAGAATAATTAAAACAGCTCATTACCATTTTCGTTTGGCTAAAGTTAACAACCTTAAACAATCATTCAACCTTTTCGGCTTATTCCGGTATTTCAGCTGTTTTGACCTATTGTGCTAATTTACAGATGAAACTTGTCAGGTTATATAATAAAGTTCCGACCTCCGAAATGTTGAGATGCAGAAGTGTATGAAATACTCATTAGATATCCTGGACTGGCAGGCAGTTGCGTCTGGTCTACGCTCTAAACAGCAGTGGAATCAATGGGCATCGCATGAGTCTGCACCAGGTTTTACTCAAACTTTAGAGAAAAGCCCGCTGATCCCCATGATGTCTGAGCGACGGATGAGTCCACCGAGCCGCGCAGCCGTTGAGGCGGGTCTAACACTACTCGAAACTCATCAGGTAGATGCTGCAATTTTTACCAGCCAGCACGGTGAATTGGAGAAAACATTTAAAATTCTGCAAACCCTGTCGCGAGAAGGGGAGGTATCGCCAACCGATTTCTCCACCTCGGTTCATAATACGGCGGCAGGTTGGTTGACCATTATTAGTAAAAACGCCTTACCTATCACTTCTCTGGCTGCGGGGCTAGATAGCTTCCAACAGGGGATGTTAGAAGCACAGGCCATGCTACTTACCGGTATGGAGCGCGTGCTGCT
This sequence comes from Ewingella sp. CoE-038-23, assembly GCF_040419245.1. NCBI lineage: Bacteria > Pseudomonadati > Pseudomonadota > Gammaproteobacteria > Enterobacterales > Yersiniaceae > Ewingella > Ewingella docleensis. The sequence continues at coordinate 789,623 of NZ_JAZHOH010000001.1, forward strand.
TATTGATTTTGACGGTCTGGTTCCTGACCTCTACTCACCGCCAAGTGGAGAGCCTTTCTATCCTTACGCCGTGGCGCTATTGCTGGCAAAGGGGGATGCTTTCAGTTGCCAATGGCAGGGGAGTGACCATGGAGATGAGGCACTGCCGCAAAGTTTGCAGTTTTTACGCTATTGGCTGCGCGCTCAGAACGAATTTTGGGTTAACGCGGGCGCTCATCGCTGGGCTTGGAAGCGCCGCTCGTGAATGAAACTTATCAGAAAGCACATTGGCTAAATCGCGTTTGGCGCTGGACAGCCACCGGCTTCTTTTTTGGCATTTTCGGAATTGGCGGATTAGCACTCTCCCTAATCTGGTTTAGTCTGTTGCGGCTATTTATCCGCCAGCCTGAGAAATTGCATCGCCTGACGCTGCAGAGCATCCGCTACAGCTTCCGCTTCTTCTTGAGCGCGCTGCGTGGCGTTGGCGTGTTGGACTATCGCTTTATCGGCATTGAGAAGTTTGAGCAGGACGCCGGATGCCTAGTGGTTGCTAATCACCCCAGCCTGTTAGATTACGTGTTCCTTGCGTCCTGCATGCCGCGCTGTGATTGCATTGTAAAACAGGCTTTGTTGAGTAATCCGTTTGTTCGCGGCGTGATCCGCGCCGCTGGCTATCTGGTTAATGCCGGTTCGGAGGAGTTGATGTTAGCCTGCGAGGCGCGTTTAAAGATGGGGGGCACGCTGTTAGTGTTCCCGGAAGGGACGCGAACCGTTGTCGGGAAGCCGATGGCGTTGCAGCGAGGCGCCGCCAATATCGCGCTCAGAGCACATTGTGATATCAGGGTGGTGCGTATCTCCTGTACCCCGCCCATGCTGACCAAACAGGGCAAATGGTATAACATTCCGCCGACTAAACCGCAGTTCATTATTTCTGTAGAAAACAAGTTCAGTGCCGATAAGTTCATTGATGAACACGACCTTTCTCCTGCTTTGGCAGCGAGACGTTTGACGCACCATTTACGGTCAGAGTTGACGCGGTAGTCATTAAAATAACGAGAAATAAGTCATGGTTCCTTTAAGTAACGAAATCAAACTCCTCATTATTGAGACATTGAATCTCGAGGGGATGACCCCTGAGGAGATCGACACCGCTTCGCCGCTGTTTGGTGACGGTCTGGGACTGGACTCCATTGATGCTTTAGAACTTGGGTTAGCTTTAAAGAATAAGTATGGATTGGTTCTCTCTGCAGAGAGTCAGGAAATGCGCGCGCATTTTTATTCGGTAGAGACCCTCGCTAAATTTATTTCTGAACAGCGTGGTTGAGAGAGACGTATGCAGAAGCAAGAGATTTATCAAGAAATTAGAGTACTGCTGGTGAAACTGTTCGAGCTTGATGAAGATGATATCAAGCCAGAATCAAGACTGTATGAAGATCTGGATTTGGACAGCATCGATGCGGTCGATCTCATCGTGCATTTGCAGAAAACCACGGGTCGAAAAATCAAACCTGAGATGTTTAAGTCGGTGCGCACCGTCCAGGATGTGGTTGACGCCATCGGCCAACTGCTCGAATCAGAACCGCAGTAAGAGAGTGTCGCGACTGATTCGAGCCAGCCAGTGGCTGTTGCCGCTAGTCATTTTGGCTTATCCCTTTGCCGTTTGGTTGGGAATTAAGCACGCAGGCATAGCAGTTCTGGCCCCTATTTTAATCGTGGTTTTTATTCTGCGGCTGATCACTTTTCGCGGAAAACTGAGCCAGCTGGCGTTTTTGGGCAAAGCGATTGCGGCGGTGGGCATCCTGCTGGCGCTTTCGAGCTGGGTGCTGAATAAGAGTCAGATGCTGCTCTACTACCCGGTCGCGGTGAATGCATTACTGTTTATATTGTTTTTCTCCTCTCTGTTTTATACGCCAACAATTATCGAACGACTTGCTCGTTTGAGTGAGCCGGATTTACCGCCAAGGGGCATCGCTTATACGCGAAAAGTCACCCAGACTTGGTGTGTGTTTTTTATTTTTAACGGTGCATTCGCGCTTTATACCTGTTTGCGCGGGGACCTTGCGCTATGGACGTTTTACAACGGCGGGTTAAGTTATCTGCTGATTGGCTTATTGATGAGTGTTGAATGGATAGTCAGAAAAAGGGTGCGGCGCGACTAACTTTGCCAATATCAGGCTGGCTGTCAGCAGAGCGGCCAGATGACCAACGGGTGGCCTGGTCCAAAAGCCGCGAATGGCAGGTAAAAGATTTGCGGCTTGATGTGCTTCATCTCGTCAATCAAATCAGCGCCACGACGGCGGCAAGATGGGCGCTCTGCTTTGATAGCCCTTACGCCTTTACCGCCGCTCTGCTGGCTGTGCTCTACTGCGGGCGAACGCCGATTTTACCCGGCCATTGTCGTCAGGCGGTGCTGCGCGAGATGCAGCCTGAGTTCGACGCACTGCTTACTGACCAGCCCCTCGAACTGAATTGCCCGACGCTGTACTTTCCTTTCGACTCTCAACCGCCACCATCGCCTGAATCACTCGCTCTGCCGCCGTGGCAGGAGGGGCTGTCGGTGGTGCTTTTCACCTCAGGCTCGACGGGAACGCCGCAAAAAGTGGTGAAAACCCTTGCCAGCCTTGAGCAAGAAGCTGAGTGGCTGGCTCAGTGCTGGCAAGAATTCCCGGCTAACGCTCGACTGGCCGCCACGGTGGCGCATCACCATATGTACGGGCTGACATTCAGTCTGATTCTGCCTCTGTCGCTGGGGTTGCCGATTTACGCTAGCCGAATCGAATACCACGAGCAGCTGATTGAGTTGGCCCATGGCGGCGATCTGGTGCTGATTGCCAGCCCGGCCTTCTTGCAAAGGCTTGACCCCGCGCTGCCTGCTACCCACTGCCGGCAGGTATTCTCTGCGGGTGGCCCACTGAGTTATGACGCCGCCCAGCGCGCTCTGAGCCAATGCGGCGTGCTGCCGACAGAGATTTACGGCACCACGGAAACCGGCATTCTCGCCCAGCGCCAGCAACAGGTGCCCAATTCGCCGTGGGAGCTATTTGCCGGCGTCACTCTGGTTGGCCATGATGAGGGCGGCCATTCGGCACTATCGGCATTGATCCCGCAGCCCAAAGGCGTGCGGCTGAACGATAATATTAAGCTGCTGGCCGATCCGCGCCAGTTTCACCTTGGCGATCGTCAGGATCGGGTGATTAAGATTGCCGAGCAGCGTATTTCGCTGACTGAAGTAGAGCTACGTTTGCAGGGGCTGGAGTGGCTGTCAGATGCCAGCGTGCTGGTGTTCCAGAAGCGCGGGCGGGATCACGTCGCGGCGCTGATTGTGCTGAGTTCAGCCGGGCAGCAGCAATTAGGCAGCTTGGGGCTGGCCGCATTTCAGGCTGCGCTGCGTCAGCAACTGCGCGCTTGGCTTTCCCCGGTCGCCATTCCACGGCTTTGGCGAATCGCGCCTTCCATCCCGCTCAATGCCCAAGGAAAACGGGCCTATGCGGAAATACAGGAAATGTTTTTATGATGATGCCAGAGGTGCTTCACTCTCAACGCGAGGCAGATGTCCTGACCCTCACTCTGCGCCTACAGCCTGAGCTGCTGTGGTTCGAAGGTCATTTTCCCGAGTTGTCGATTCTGCCCGGCGTCGCGCAGGTGAACTGGGTGATGGCATTTGCCCGCCAAGATTTCCCGCAGATGGGAACCTTTGGCGGCATGGAAGTACTCAAATTCCAGAAGCCGCTATTTCCTAACGAACAGGTTGAGCTGCGCATCGAATGGCTGAAAGAGAAGCAGCGTCTGGCGTTTAGCTATCAGGCTGCACAGCAGGCGGCGAGCAGCGGGAAAGTAATTTTATGTCCTTAACCGCCGCCGATTTCCGCCCCTGCATCATTATTCCCTGTTTCAATCATGGCCCGATGATGGCGGGCGTGTTGGCGCGTCTGGATAAATTCAACCTGCCTTGTCTTATCATTGATGACGGTAGCGAACCCGCCACGGCGCTGGAGTTACGGCGTTTATCCGCCGAGCTGCCTCAGGTTTCACTGACGCGCCTGACTGAGAATCAGGGCAAGGGGGCTGCGGTCATCGCGGCGTTAAAACAGGCTTCAGCCTTGAATTACACCCACGCGGTGCAGGTGGATGCCGACGGGCAGCACCAGTTGGAGGATCTTCCGGCGATGCTCGCTGAGGCGCAAAAATACCCGGATGACCTGATCTCCGGCCAGCCAATCTATGATGAGTCGGTGCCGAAATCCCGTCTATACGGCCGCTATGTCACCCATGTTTGGGTATGGATTGAAACGCTGTCGCTGTCGCTGAAAGACAGCATGTGCGGCTTTCGCGTTTACCCGCTGGCCCCTTGTCTTGAGCTAATGCAGCGCCATCGGCTGGGTGAGCGAATGGATTTCGACACCGAAATCATGGTTCGTCTCTATTGGCAGGGGACGCGCAGCCGTTTCCTCCCCACCCGCGTGACTTATCCGCAGGACGGCCTCTCGCACTTTGACGCCCTGAAAGACAACCTGCGCATTTCGTGGATGCACACCCGCCTGTTCTTCGGCATGTTGCCGCGCATCCCCCGGCTACTGCGAATGCGGCGCAAAGTGACTGCTAACTCACACTGGTCGCAAACCCCCGAGCGGCAAGGGCTGTGGGGCATCCGGCTGATGCTCAAGGTCTATCAGCTGCTGGGGCGCAGAGCCTTTGAGCTGCTGCTCTATCCGGTGATTGGCTATTTCTGGCTGACCGGGCGAACCCAGCGTCAGGCCTCGCAGCACTATTTACGCCGCGTGGCGCGCTATGCCGAGCTGCATCAGCACCGCTTGCCTTATCGGCTGAGCAGCTTCCGCCATTTTCTGCGTTTCGGCGACGCCATGCTGAATAAACTCGCCAGCTGGCGCGGCGATACCGTGCTCGGCCACAACGCCGTGATGGTTAATCGTGAACTTTGCGAAGCGCAGATCGCCTCCGGTCGCGGGACGCTGATCCTTGCTTCCCATCTTGGCGATATTGAATCCTGCCGCGCGCTGGGCGAGCTCAATCACAATGTGAAGGTCAACGCGCTGGTGTTTACTCAGCACGCCGAGCGTTTTAATCAGATCATGAAAGAGGTCAATCCGCAGGCCAATATCAATCTGATCCAAGTCTCGACCCTTGGCCCGGATACCGCCGTGATGCTGAAAAGCAAGCTGGAAGCCGGGGAGTGGGTGGCCATCGTCGGCGACCGAACTTCCGCCGGGCAGCATGCTCGCGGAGAAGCGCCTCGGGTAGTGCGCAGCCGTTTTCTTGGCGAACTCGCCACTTTCCCGCAGGGGCCGTTTATTCTGGCTTCCGCCCTGAAAGTGCCGGTGTTCCTGATGTTCGGCCTGAAGCAGAACCAGCAGCTACATATCTATTTTGAAGCCTTTGCCGACCCTCTCTTACTGCCGCGCAATGAGCGCCAGCAGAGTCTTCAGGCGGCGGTCGATCACTACGCGCAGCGGCTGGAGCACTATTGCCTGCTGGCGCCGCACGACTGGTTTAACTTTTTTGATTTTTGGCAGCCGCCGCAGGTGGATGCTGCACAACGGGACCCAGACTGATATGCCTTCGAAACTCGATCCGCGCTTTGACGACCCGCGTTTTAGCACCCGCGTAGAGATATCCATTCCTTTCCATGATGCTGATGCCATGGGCGTAGTGTGGCACGGCAACTATTTTCGCTATCTCGAAATCGCTCGCGAGCAGCTGCTGAAGCAGTTTGATTATGGCTACCGGCAGATGCAGGCTTCGGGCTATGTGTGGCCGATTGTCGACACGCGGGTGAAGTACATTGCGCCGCTGCTGTTTGAACAGCGCGTTGAGGTGCATGCTCAGCTGGAAGAGATTGAAAACCGCCTGCGCATTGGCTACCAGATTTTTGACTGCGCCACCGGCAAACGCACCACCACCGGCTACACCATTCAGGTGGCGGTAGATGCCGAAACCAACGAGATGTGTTTCGTCTCGCCACAGGTTCTGTTCGACAAAACGGGGATCGCGCTGTGAAAACTATACTGCTTTTTTGCCTGAGCTTGTTCAGTCTGGCCTGCCACGCCGTGACCCTCGACGAGTTGCAGCAGCGTTTTAGCCAGCAGCCGGTGCTGCGCGCCCAGTTTGAGCAGCAGCGCAGCATCAGCGGCATGAGCCAACCGCTAAAGTCCAGCGGCAACCTATTGATTGCGCAGAAAAATGGCCTGTGGTGGCAGCAGGAGAAGCCTTTCAGCCTGACGCTGCTGTTAACCGAAAGCCGCATGGTGCAGACCATGCAGGGCCAGCCGCCGCAGGTGGTGACGGCGGACAACAACCCGCAGATGTTCCAGTTTAACTCGCTGCTGACCGCGCTGTTCCACGCTGACCGGCAGGCTTTGCAGCAGAACTTTAAACTTGATTTTAGCGATAAAGGGCAGGGCGCGTGGCAGTTGACCCTGACGCCAACCACCACGCCGCTCAATCGGCTGTTCCGCAACCTGCATCTGGAGGGCAGCGCCTTTCTGGATAATATAGAAATCAATGACATGCAGGGCGATGTCACCCGCATTCGCTTCTTCAATCAGCAAACCCAACCGGCGACGCTGACCCCGGCGGAGCAGGCCCACTTTGGCGCCTAACCTTCACCGCAGGCTGGCGCAGGGCTGGCTGCTGATTTGCCTGCTGCTGGTGGCCGCGCTGGTGGTTATTCTGCCGCGCAGCCAGATTAACAGCAGCGTACTGGCACTGCTGCCCAAGCAGCAGCTGGCGGGCGTGCCGGATGCGTTATCTCGCGGCTTTAGCCAGCGGCTGGACCGGCAGCTGGTGTGGCTGGTCAGCCCGCCGCAGACGGCCGGAACCGCGCCGCTGGATGACTGGCTGGCGCGCCTTCGCCAGCTTCCCGCGCTGGGCGAGGTGCAGGGGCCGATGAGTGCCGAACAGCAGCAAGCCTGGGGGGCGTTTTTCTACGCCCATCGCAACGCCATGATGGACGATGCCACGCGCCAGCGGCTGACGTCGGGGGCGCAGGCCCAAAGCCAGTGGATCTTGGGGCAGGTCTATTCCGCTTTCGCCGGGGTCAGTGGTAAAGAGTTGAATCACGACCCCTTGCTGTTGGTGCGCGCTTCGCAAATGGCGCAGCAGCAGAACAGCGCGGGCATGAGCCTCGACGACGGCTGGCTGGTGGCCACCGACAAGCAGGGCCGCCGCTGGTATCTATTGCACGGCGAGCTGAAAGCTTCTTCCTATGACATCACCAGCGGCAGGCGGGTAGTCGCCGCGCTACAGGCGCAAAAGCAGGCGTTCGAGCAGCAGTGGCCGGGAGCCAAAGTGCTGGAGCGCGGCACGGTGTTCTATAGCGATTACGCCAGCCATCAGGCCGAGCGTGATATTTCCACCATTGGGCTGGCCTCGGTGATTGGCGTCTTCGCGCTGATCCTGCTGATGTTTCGCTCGATCCTGCCGATGCTGCTCAGCCTGCTGTCGATCGCCATTGGCGCGCTAAGCGGCACGGTGGTGACCCTGTGGGTGTTCGGCGAAATCCATATCATGACGCTGGTGCTGAGTGCCAGCATTGTCGGCATCTCGGCCGACTACACGCTCTATTTCCTCACCGAGCGGCGAGTGCACGGCGCGGAGAATTCGCCGCTGGAGAGCCTGAAAAAACTCTTTCCGGCGCTCTCTGTCGCCTTGCTCACCACGGTGGCGGCCTATCTGATGCTGCTGATCGCGCCATTCCCCGGTTTGCAGCAGTTGGCAGTGTTTGCCGCCGCTGGCCTGAGCGCCGCCTGCATTACCGTCATGTGCTGGTACCCCTATTTATCGCGCAATCTGCCGGTCGGCACCACGCCGGGGCTGGGGGTGATCCTGCGCTGGCTGCACGCCTGGCGCAGCCGTAAAGCTATTCGCGTTGGGCTACCGCTGCTGTGTGCCGCGCTGGCGCTGGGTGGATTAGCGCGTCTGCATATCAATGATGACATTGCCGACCTGCAAGCCTTGCCCGCCGACCTGCAACAGCAGGAGCAGCAGATGGCGGCGCTGACTGGGCAAACTAACGATCAGAAATGGCTGGTGGTTTACGGTGAAAACGCCGAGCAGGCCCTACAGCGGCTGGAGAAGCTGCGCCCGGCATTGGCAAAAGCCAAAGCGCAGGGCTGGATCGACGGCTATCGCGCCATTGGTCTGCCTTCGCTGCATCAGCAACAGCAGGATTTGGATCTGCTGCGCCGTCAGGCTCCGCAGGTAGTAACTCAGTTACAACAAGCGGGGATCGCCTTACCGGCGGCGGATCTCAGCGATCGGTTTGTCACGCCGCAGGCGTGGCTGGACAGCGTGGTCAGCCAGGGCTGGCGGCTGTTGTGGCTGTCACTGCCCGACGGGCGCAGCGCCACGCTGGTGCCGGTCAACGGCGTGCATAACGGCGCGGCCATGGCTCAGTTGGCGAAAGAGTTTGCCGGAACCGGCTGGGTGGATCGCAAAACCGAGTTCAGCCAGCTGTTCTCCGAGTATCGCGTCTACCTCTCTTATCTGCTGGGGCTGGCGGTGCTGTTCATCGCCGCCATCTATCTGTGGCGCTATCGCCTGCCGCACGGCCTGATCTGCCTGGTGCCGACTTTGCTGTCTCTGGCGATGGGCGTCGCGGCGCTGGGCTACAGCGGCCATAACCTCAACCTGTTTTCACTGCTGGCCTTGGTGTTGGTGCTCGGCATTGGCATCAACTACACGCTGTTCTTTACCAATCCGCGCGGCACGCCGACCACCTCCATGTTCGCCATCTTTATGGCGGTGGTTACTACGCTGCTGACGTTCGGCATGCTGGTGTTCAGCTCGACTCAGGCGATCAGCAGTTTTGGCATTGTGTTGAGCTGCGGCATTTTGACCGCCTTTCTGCTGTCGCCGCTCACCCTGCCGGTCAAAAAAAGAGGAAGAAAAAAATGAGCCGAATGCTAACGGCCTTGATGGTGCTGTTGCTCAGTGCCTGTGCCTCACAGCCCAGACCGGATGAAACCGCGCAGGCGTGGCTGAAACCCGGCGTGCGGGTAGCTCTGCCGACGCCGGAGTTTGCCAAGCCCTTCAATCAGCAGCAGTTATTGACCGCCACGGTTGACGGCAAGCAGCAATCTTTGCTGGTGCTGGTGAGCGCCGACGGCAAGTCGCTACAGATTGCCGGGCTTTCTCCTTTGGGCATCCGCCTATTTAAAGCCACCTACGACGCGCAGGGGATCCACACCGAGCAGGCAATGAAAATCGCCCAACTCCCTCCTGCTAATCAAGTTCTGGCCGATATCATGTTCTGCTACTGGCCGGTGAGTCGCTGGCAGCCGTTGCTACCGGCGGGTTGGACGCTGAAAGATCAGGGCGCGCGGCGGATTTTGGCAGACAATAAGGGTAACGAAATTACCCGCATCGACTATTTGCAGCGCGGCGCAGAGCGCCAGCCGGTGTCCATCACCCAGCGCGCTTTCCATTACCAGATAACCATTCAGAACGTGGATGACTAACATGATTTACTTCTCTGCCGTCGGGATGGTGAACGCGCTGGGTAATAATTTGCATGAGATTGCCGATAACCTCGCCCATGGCCGCGCGCCGGGCATGTTGCCTGACAGCCAGTATTTGACCAGCAAACGGCAGATTTGGCTGGGGCAGGTCACCGCCGACTTGCCGCCGGTGCCCGATGAGCTGGTCGAACACCGCAGCCGCAATAATCAGCTGCTGCTGGCCGCGCTGGCGCAGATTGAGCAGCCGATTCATCAGGCGATTGCCAAGTATGGCCACCAGCGCATTGCGGTGATCATGGGCACCAGCACCTCGGGCATTGCCGAAGGGGAAGTGGCAGTCAGCCATCATCAACAGACCGGCGAACTGCCGGCGGATTATCACTATCAGCAGCAGGCGTTGGGCGATCCGGCGCAGTTTTTGGCGAAGTATTTAGGCACAGAAGGCCCGGCTTATACGCTGTCGACCGCCTGCTCCTCCAGCGCGCGGGCGATCATTAGCGGCCAGCGGCTGATTGCCGCCGGTCTGGCGGATGTCGCGCTGGTGGGCGGCGCGGACAGCCTGTGCCGCATGCCGATTAACGGCTTTAATAGCCTTGAGTCCTTGTCCCACGGTCGCTGTACGCCCTTTGCCGAGGGGCGCGACGGTATTAACATTGGCGAGGCGGCGGCGCTTATTCTGCTGACCCGTGAACCGGCAGATATCGCCCTGCTGGGCTTTGGCGAGTCTTCCGACGCCTGGCACATGTCCGCGCCGCACCCGGAGGGGGAGGGCGCAGAGCGGGCAATGCGCATGGCCTTGCAGCAGGCCGGAATGACGCCGGACGACGTGGGTTACATCAATTTGCACGGCACGGCGACGCCGCTGAACGATCGGGCCGAAGCCGCCGTGACCCATCGCCTGTTCGGCGACCGCGTGCCTTGCAGCTCCAGCAAGCATCTGACCGGGCATACATTGGGTGCCGCTGGGGCGACCGAGGCGGCGCTGAGCTGGCTGATCCTCAATCAAGATTTGCCCTTGCCGGCGCAGGATTTCTCCATGGCGGCCCGCGATGCGTCACTGCCGGAAATCGACTTAGTGCTGGCAGAACGGCGGCCTGCCCGCCCGGTTATCTTATCCAACTCATTTGCCTTTGGTGGCAACAATGCCTGCATTCTGATTGGGAGAGCGCCATGAGCCGTCACTACTTGCCCGCCAAGGATTATCTGCCCCACGCCGCGCCGATGGTGCTGATTGAAGAGGTGATCGACGTGGGCGAGGTCAGCGCGCATTGCCGCGTTAGGGTGTCGAAAACCGGCATTCTGGCGCCGTTTCTCACCCCAACGGGAACATTACCCGCGTGGTTTGCCATAGAGCTGATGGCGCAGACGGTGGGGGTGTGGAGCGGCTGGCACGGCAAGCAGCAAGGCACTGAGCCGAAGCTTGGCCTGTTGCTCGGCGGGCGCGGTTTGAAGTGCGCCGTGGCGGAGTTCGCCGCTGAGACTCTGTTAGATATTCGAGTAGAAATGATGTTGCGAGATGAAAAGCTCGCCAATTTTGAATGCGCCATTACGCTGGCAGGCGGCGAAAACGGACAGCAAGAGATCGCGCACGCGAGGCTGAACACTTATCAGCCCGACGCGGATGAAATAATAAAATTAACCCAGGGGATGCAGCAATGAGTCGTTCAGTATTGATTACTGGGGCGAGCAAGGGGATTGGCAAAGCGATTGCTGGCCAGTTAGCGCGGGACGGTTTTCAGGTGGTGATCCACTACCATCGCGACCGGGCCGGGGCGGAAGATACGCTGCAACAGGCGCTGGCGGCGGGCGGCGCAGGGCGAATTGTTAGCTTTGACGTCAGCAACCGCCAGCAGTGTCGGGAAGTGATTGAAGCCGATATCGCCGCACACGGTGCCTATTACGGCGTGGTCAATAATGCCGGTATTACCCGCGATGGCGCTTTCCCCGCGCTGACTGACGAAGATTGGGACGGCGTAATTCATACCAATCTCGACAGCTTCTACAACGTGCTGCATCCGTGCGTGATGCCGATGATTGGCCTGCGGCAGGGCGGGCGCATTATTGCGCTCTCCTCGGTTTCCGGCGTGATTGGCAACCGTGGGCAGGTGAACTATAGCGCCGCCAAGGCGGGAATTATCGGCGCGTGCAAGGCGCTCTCCCTCGAACTGGCAAAACGCAAAATCACCGTCAACTGCATCGCGCCGGGCCTGATTGACACTGGCATCGTCGACATGGAACCGGCGGCAATGGACGTGGCGATGAGCATGATCCCGCTGAAACGCATGGGCAGCGCCGAGGAAGTCGCCGGACTTGCCAGCTATTTGATGTCGGATATCGCGGCCTACGTGACCCGCCAGGTGATTTCCATTAACGGAGGCATAGCATGAGTCATCGCGTGGTGGTAACCGGCATGCAGGGCGTGACCGCCTTTGGTAATAGCTGGAGCGAGGTTTCTGCTCGTTTGCAGCAGGGGCAAAACGCCGTGCGCCATATGGACGAATGGCTGGAGTATCAGGGGCTGAATACCCATCTTGGCGCGCCAATCGATGACTTTATTCTGCCCGCGCACTATACCCGCAAACGCATTCGCTCGATGGGGCGCGTGTCGCTGCTTTCCACCCGCGCCACTGAGCTGGCGCTGGAGCAGGCCGGGCTGCTGGACAACCCGGTGCTGACCAATGGCGACACCGGCATTGCCTATGGCTCTTCAACGGGCAGCACCAAGCCGGTGAGCGAGTTCGCCACCATGCTGACCGAAAAGCACACCAATAACATCACCGGTACTACCTATGTGCAGATGATGCCGCACACCACGGCGGTGAATACCGGGCTGTTCTTCGGCCTGCGCGGGCGGGTTATTCCAACTTCCAGCGCCTGCACCTCGGGCAGTCAGGCCATTGGCTATGCCTATGAGGCCATTAAGCACGGCTACCAGAAGGTGATGGTGGCAGGCGGCGCGGAGGAGCTTTGCCCGTCTGAGGCGGCGGTGTTCGACACGCTGTTTGCTACCAGCCAGCAAAACGACGCGCCGCGGCTCTCCCCGCGTCCGTTCGACAAAGCGCGCGACGGGCTGGTGATTGGCGAAGGGGCGGGCACGCTGATTCTGGAATCGCTGGATCACGCGCTGGCCCGTGGCGCGACTATCTATGCAGAAATCATCGGCTTTGCCACTAACTGCGATGCGTCTCACATCACCCAGCCGCAAAAAGAGACCATGCAGATCTGTATGCAACAGGCATTGCAGCAGGCCGGACTGGCGGCGTCGGACATCGGCTATATCAGCGCCCACGGCACGGCCACCGAGCGCGGCGATATTGCTGAGAGTCAGGCTACGGCGGCGATCTTCGGCAATAAGACGCCGATCTCTTCGCTGAAAAGCTACTTCGGCCACACGCTGGGGGCCTGCGGATCGCTGGAAGCGTGGATGTCGCTGGAGATGATGCGCGAAGATCGCTTTGTGCCGACCATCAACCTGACTGATCCCGACCCCGAGTGCGGCGATTTGGATCACATCATGGGCGAATCGCGATATATCCAAACTGAGTTTATTCAGTCGAATAACTTTGCCTTTGGCGGCATTAACACTTCGCTGATTTTCAAACGCTGGCCTTAAGCATGAGCCGCTGCCTGATTGCCACGGGTTCTCTCAGCAGCCGGTTCGCGCCGGAGCTGCTGCCAGAGTCCGTGTTACAACAGGCCGCTGGGATGGGAGACGCGCGGCGTCTGGCGTTTCTGGGGGCGCGCGCCTTGCTGGCGACGGTGATGCGCGACCATTTTGGCTGTGGCAGATTGCCGGACATTCAGCCCGGCGCCAATGGCAAACCGGCCTTCTGCGACCCCGCGCTTCCGCACTTCTCTTTGAGCCATAGCCATCAGCACCTGCTGGTGGCGGTGTGCCCGTCTGACGAAGTGGGGTGTGATATCGAGGCGCTGCGCCCGCGCGCATCGATGGCAGAGCTGGCCCGCGAGGTTTTCAGCAACTTAGAAACCCAGTGGTTGCAAGAGCAGGGCGAACAGCTGGCGGCGGCCTTCTGGCAGCTTTGGACCTTACGCGAAGCCTGTCTCAAGCAGCAGGGCGGCAGCGTGTGGCAAATGGCATCGGTGACAATCGACCCTCTGGGGCATCAGTTTTCCGCGCCATCGGCGGCTGGCCGGTTGATGAGTTGGATAAAGGCTGATTCGGCTATCGCGCTGGCCCTGCCGCCAGCCATTGAGCAGATTGACGCCTTCTCGGCAGGCCCATCGGGCCAGCTTGCCCCTTGTTCTCCTTCATGGCTACCTTTCTCCCGCGCCGATTGATGCGTTAAAATCAAAAGTCTTCTGACCAAGCTGTCGTTTTTATCCATGAAACGGAAGTTCATACTCTCCCTCATACGATTTACCGGCTCGCCGGACTTACTTTAAATTCAGAAAGATAGAGAGAAAAATATGAGCATCCCTGCATTTGGTCTTGGCACATTCCGTTTGAAAGATGAAGTGGTTAAAGCGTCCGTTTCTACTGCGCTGGAACTGGGCTATCGTGCTGTTGATACCGCACAAATCTACGGCAACGAAGCCGCCGTGGGCGAAGCGATTGCCGACAGCGGCGTGGCGCGTCAGGACCTGTACATCACCACCAAGATTTGGGTGGAAAATCTGGGCGCGGAGCAGGTGATCGCCAGCCTGAAAGAGAGCCTGACCAAGCTGAAAACCGACTACGTTGACCTGACGCTGATCCACTGGCCGTCTCCGGGCAACGCGGTAAGCGTGGCAGAAACCATGCACGCGCTGGTTGAAGCGAAGAAACTGGGCCTGACCCGTGAGATTGGTATCTCCAACTTCACCGTAGCGCTGATGCAAGAAGCCATTGACGCCGTTGGCGCAGAAGCCATCGCCACTAACCAAATCGAACTGTCTCCGTTCTTGCAGAACCAGACCGTGGTGGAATTTGCCCGTAAAAACGGCATCGCTATCACCTCTTACATGACGCTGGCCTACGGCGACGCACTGAAAGACGAAACCATTATCGCGATTGCGGCGCGTCACGACGCGACCCCTGCGCAAGTGGTGCTGGCATGGGCGCTGCAACTGGGTTACGCGGTCATTCCTTCTTCTACCAAGCGTGAAAACTTGGCAAGCAACCTGCTGGCGCAACAGTTGAAACTGACTGATGCCGATATGGCTGAGATTGCCAAGCTGGAACGCAATGGCCGTCTGGTTAGCCCGGAAGGTCTGGCGCCTGAGTGGGATTAATTCCTCAAAACGGTTTTAGTGTCTGGAAAACCCATGCTTAGGCATGGGTTTTTTCGCATTAGGCGGGGTTGAGCTTTTCACTGAGAAAATCGATAAAGCAGCGAATGCGGGTGCTGACCGTCTGATCGCTATAATAGACCGCGTGCAGCGGCATGGAGATCCGCATGGTGTCAGGGATCAGCAGTTCTACCAAATCTCCACGGTCCACATCCGGCTGGGTCATAAAGTCCGACAGGCAGGCAATGCCGTTGCCCATCAGGCAGAGCTGGCGCAGCGTCTCACCACTTCCCGAGCTAATAAAGGGCGTGATGGTTAACTGCTGGCCATCGGCGCACAGCAGCGGCCACTTATTCAGCGCCAACACTTCGTTAAAGCCCAGACAGCGATGCTTCTTCAAGTCATCGGTGGTTTGCGGCGCCCCCCATTTATCCAGATAGGCGGGCGAGGCCAGCACCCGGCGATAGCTCAACATCAGCTTGCGGGCGCGCAGGCTGGAGTCTTCCAACTCTCCCACGCGAATCGCGACATCCACCTTTTGGTCAATCAGATTAATATTGCTCTCGGAGGAGAACAGCGCCAGCGACATCTTGGGAAAGCGTTCGGTGAATTCGGCCACCAGAGGGGACACCACGTGGAGGATCACCGGCGTGGCGGCGTCAACGCGTAGCAACCCCTGCGGGTCATCGCGATGCTCGAGCAGGTCGTCCTCGGCGGCGGCCATCTCCTGCAAAATCTTCTGCACGCGGACAAAATAGCGCTCGCCTTCGTGGGTCAGGCTTATCTGGCGGGTGGTGCGATTAAGCAGGGTAATGCCCAGCTTCTGCTCGAGGCGTTTCAGGGTGCGGCTGACCACCGAATTGTCTTGTTCGAGCTGTTCAGCGGCGCGGCTGAAACTGCCCATTTCAACCACGGTGACAAAGGTCATTAACTCTTCCGAACTGGCTTTCATTGATGTCACTCCAGCAGAAATCATTTGATACTTTGGTTATTTCTGTCATTTAAGCACAAGCAGATAATAGCCGCCATCAAATCGATATTCATTGTGGAGTAAGGTTATGCCTCTTGCATTGTTAGCGCTGACCATCAGCGCATTCGCTATAGGAACCACCGAGTTCGTGATTGTTGGGCTGATCCCAACCATCGCGGATCAACTGGGTGTTTCAGTGCCATCAGCCGGTTTGCTGGTGTCTATTTATGCCGTGGGTGTGGCCGTTGGCGCACCTGTTCTGACGGCGATGACCGGCCGCGTGCCGCGTAAAGCCCTGCTGATTGGCCTGATGGTGTTCTTCACCATCGGCAACCTGCTGGCGTGGCAGTCACCCAACTACAGCACGCTGGTGGTGGCGCGGCTCCTGACCGGGCTGGCGCACGGCGTGTTCTTCTCGATTGGTTCGACTATCGCCACCAGTCTGGTGTCGAAAGAGAAAGCGGCGTCGGCTATCGCGCTGATGTTTGGCGGGCTGACCGTGGCACTGGTGACCGGCGTGCCGCTGGGGACCTTTATCGGGCAGCATTTCGGCTGGCGCGAAACCTTCTTGGCCGTCACGCTGATTGGGGTGATTGCTATTATTGCCAGCGCGATTCTGGTGCCGAATAACATTAAAAATGGCCCTTCGGCGAAGATCGCCGATCAGCTGAAAGTGTTGATGAACCCACGCCTGCTGCTGATTTACGCAGTCACCGCGCTGGGCTACGGTGGGGTGTTCACCACCTTCACCTTCCTCGCGCCGATGATGCAGCAGCAGGCCGGTTTCTCCGCCAGCATGGTGAGCTGGATCTTGCTGGCCTATGGCGTGTCAGTGGCTATCGGCAACATCTGGGGCGGCAAGCTGGCGGATAAACACGGCGCGGTGAAAGCCCTGAGCATCATCTTCGCGGCGCTGGCTATCATCCTGTTTGTGTTCCAGTTCACCGCCAACTTTGCAATCCCGGCACTGATCACCCTGATGGTGATGGGCATCTTCGCCTTCGGCAACGTGCCTGGTTTGCAGGTGTACGTGGTGCAGAAAGCAGAAGAAGTGACGCCGAACGCGGTAGACGTGGCTTCCGGCCTGAACATCGCCGCCTTCAACGTCGGGATTGC
The DNA here is from genome assembly GCF_040419245.1 of Ewingella sp. CoE-038-23. Taxonomy (NCBI): domain Bacteria; kingdom Pseudomonadati; phylum Pseudomonadota; class Gammaproteobacteria; order Enterobacterales; family Yersiniaceae; genus Ewingella; species Ewingella docleensis. The sequence continues at coordinate 806,393 of NZ_JAZHOH010000001.1, forward strand.
TATCGGTTCCGTGGTTGGCGGACAGGTGGTGTCGAGCATTGGTTTGGCGCAAACGCCGTGGATTGGCGCGGTGATTGTGCTCGGCGCACTGGCGCTGATTCGCCTGAGTGGTCATTTGGATAAGAAAAACCAGCTGGCCATGGCCTAAGGCTTTCCGGCAGTGCAACGCGCGGCTCACCCTCGGGTGGGCCGTTTTGCTTTCAAGGATTAACTCATTAACAAGGCATAGCAAAAATCCTATGCTACCTTGATAACAGATCGCCGACGGTCAGGCGGGCAGGGTGTATACGATTGTAAACAGATTTGGCCTGAGCACTGACGGGCGTATACTGAAACGTCCGCTGCCTTCGAGCAGCATGATTTTTGATTGAGTAAATAGGCGATAAGCGTGCCGAAAAGAACATATGCAATGAGGTATGTTGCAGGTCAACCGGTCGAGCAGATCTTTCCAGGTGCCATGGCACATCTCAGTACTGGATTGCCTCCCGGAGCCGCGCTGCCCAATTCCAATACTCTACGCGTGATGGTGTGGAACATTTTCAAGCAACAACGGGCCGACTGGCTTTCGGTGTTGCAAGGTTTTGGCAAAGATGCCCAGCTGGTGTTGCTGCAAGAAGCGCAAACCACTCCGGAGCTGATTCGATTTGCCACCTCTCACTATTTGGCCGCCGATCAGGTTCCGGCCTATATGCTGCCTCAGCACCCCTCTGGCGTGATGACGCTCTCCGCTGCCCATCCGGTCTACTGCTGCCCCCTGCGCGAGCGTGAGCCACTGCTACGTTTGGCTAAATCTGCATTGGTGACGGTCTACCCGCTGCTAGACGGCAGACTGCTGATGGTGGTGAACATCCACGCGGTGAATTTCAGCATCGGGGTGGATGTCTACAGTAAGCAGCTGGAGACCATCGGCGAGCAGATTGCGCACCACAAAGGGCCGGTGGTGATGGCGGGGGACTTCAACGCCTGGAGCCGCCAGCGCATCAACGCCTTGTTCGGGTTCGCCAATAACATTCGTCTGCAAGAGGTGAGGTTCCCGTCTGACTTCCGTCGCCGCGCCTTTGGCCGCCCGCTGGATTTCATCTTCTATCGCGATTTGAGCGTCACCCATGCGACGGTGATGGAAACGCAGGCGTCGGACCATAACCCGCTACTGGTGGAGTTTCTGGCCGATCAGAGTGCGGCGAACAAAGCTCTGTAAGCCGATTTCCGCAAATTTGAGCATAAAAAAAAGCACCCGAAAGGGTGCTTTTTTGTAGGGATGACGCTGCGCATAGCATCAGGTGTCTGGCGTTAACTTATTGCTGACAAACAGAGTCAGCTTAGTGCCGGGCTGAAGGTTGTCTGTGCCAGCATTCCAGCGCATCACATCTTTGATGTTTACGCCGTGACGCTTAGCAATGCTCGACAACGAATCGCCTTTGCGAACCTGATACGTAATACTGCCGCCGTTACTGCTACTTGCCGAACTGACGCTGTTATCCGCCACTTGCAGGGTTTGCCCAACTTTTATCGCGCTCGCCGAGCGCAAATTGTTCCAACGCTGTAAATCACGGGTCTTAACGTTCAGTCTTGCTGCAATCCCTGACAAGCTATCGCCGGAGCGAACCTTGTAAGCTTTTGCGCCAGACGGAGCGTTGCTCGCTAGTCTGGTATTCTGCACGGCTTCGATGTCGCCATCGGCCAGAGAATCCTTCAACTGCGCTGCATGAGCCGTCGGTAACACAATGTAGTGCGGGCCGTTAGGCGCGGTAACATTTTGTTTGTAGCCAGTATTGTACGACTTAAGCTTAGTCAGTGACATGCCCGCCATCTCAGCCGCCTGAGTTAACTGCATCTGTTGCCCCACTTCAACACGCGCTAATGCGCGGTCTTGGCTCGGCGTCGGTAAGCTAATTCCGTACTTTTTGCTATGCTTTAAAATATCACTCAAGGCTAACATTTTCGGGACATAAATCGACGTTTCACGAGGAAGCGCCAGTGACCAGAAATCTGTCGGACGACCTTTAGCTTTATTCGCTTTCACCGCTTGCATGACTCGGCCTTCACCGCTGTTATACGCTGCGACAGTCAATAACCAGTCACCGCCAAACATCTTGTTTAGGTTTTGCATCATATCAAGCGCAGCAGTTGTAGACGCCACGACATCGCGACGACCGTCATACCACTGGTTTTGTTTCAAACCATAGTTGCGCCCCGTTTGTGGCACGATCTGCCACAGCCCCGCAGCGTTAGCTGATGAGGTTGCTTTAGGGTCAAAAGCGCTCTCCACTATGGGTAGCAGTACCAGTTCCATCGGCATATTGCGTTTCTTAATCTGCTCGGTGATCCAGTACATGTACGGCTCTGCCCGTAATGTTACATCGTGGAGATAGCTCTTATTTTTTAAGTATTTTACTTTTTGCTCACGGATCCGGGCATTTTCCGGAACCTTCATCTTCAGCTCGTCGCCAATGAAGTTCCACAGATTCTTTTGCGCGATAGAGTCATCATTGTCCAACCATCGCGAAGAGGTTAACCGCCCCCCATCTGTGTACTCTCCTGCTTCACTTTGACTTGCTGAAGACAAACTCTGTGCATGCTGTTCTGGCACCTTCACGTCCTGCCTGGACGCTTGGCAACCCACTAGCAACACCGAGGCGAAGATTATCGCTTTTGCCTTCATGTGTGTGTCAATAGTTGCTTAAAAGACGAGCGATAATACTTTGCTTAGTCCAAAAACACAACCTTTTGCTTCAGAAGCTATCCTTGAGGCCCCTTAGATGGGCGAAAACTTGCCAAGAAGGCTTTAAGGGATCGTTAAGGTTTAATTTGTTTTGTAAATCAACATCATCGCATCGTAAAAACAGGTTAATTTTTCGTTCTAAACCTAGGGTTGTAGGCAGGGAAGGTTGCCCCTTTTTACGCATTTCCTGCACATTCTGTTCATGAGAATCAATATCAGAATCGTCTGGCAGAATTGACCGGGCAAACTTAAGATTTGAGAGAGTATATTCGTGTGCCGCGCAGACTAAAGTGTCATCTGGAAGCTGAGCTAACTGTTGAAAGGATTGATACATTTGCTCAGGCGTCCCTTCGAACAATCGGCCGCATCCGGCGGAGAACATGGTATCTCCGCAGAATAGGTAAGGGGCGCTATAGTATGAAATATGACCTAAAGTGTGCCCGGGCGTAGCAAAGATGTGCCATTTCGCCCCGCCAATTTCGACCTCATCGCCGTTTTTAAGAATTTTCTTAGCACCTTTGCTCGCCGTTTCTTCAGGACCGTACACTTTTACAGCAGGGTAATGCGACAGAATCTCATTTACGCCGCCAACATGGTCATGATGATGATGGGTCAGCAGGATGTCAGTCGGGGTTAAATTGCGCGTTTTTAGCGCTTCCAGCACCGGGGCGGCTTCGCCGGGATCGACAATCAAACAGTGACCGTTCTGGTCATCCAATAACCAAATGTAATTGTCCTGCAAGGCGGGAATACTGATAAGATTCATAGATACCTCTCGTTGGCAAACGCTTGAAAGACGAAAATAAAATATGCTACCAGCCCGCACACGAAAAAAAATCACTGCGCCAGCTTCATGGGATGCATTCCCCTGCGGTGAGTATTACCGTGCCGCGCTTGAGCGACAACTTCAAGCATGGTGGGGCAAGTTATACGGTTTCCACCTATTAAAGATTGGCAGTTTGAGCGTTGAACTCGACACCTCAGGCTGCCCCATCTCCCATCAGGTTAACGTCGCTGAGCTGGGAGAAAATCTGCATGTCCAAGGCTCGCAGTACCAATTGCCCTTCGCACACAAATCGGTGGATGCCTGCCTGCTAGCCCATACTTTAGCCTATGCCGAAGACCCTCACCGGACTTTGCGTGAAGTTGATCGCGTGCTGATTGACGACGGCTGGCTGGTGTTAAGCAGCTTTAACCCGTTGAGTTTAGTTGGAATGGCCAAGCTGGTGCCTTTGGTGCGTAAACGCCAGCCTTATGTCAGCCAGATGTTTACCCAAACGCGCTTGCTCGACTGGCTGGGCTTACTTAATTATGAAGTGATGATGAAGAGCCGTTTTCAGGTGTTGCCGTGGTGCGCTAAGGGCGGGGAGACGCTGAGTACGCATCTGCCCGCGCTGGGCTGTATGACGGTGATGGTGGCGCGTAAAAGGACGCTGCCGCTGACGCCGAGCGCCAAGAAGGTGCCGGCAAGGCGTCAGGCGATACCGCAGGCGGTGGGGGCCAGCAGCAAAAGTTATCGTAAAGATCACCAGAGTGAAGATTAACTCTCTGGTTTATAGCCCACGTCATCCAGCGTCGGATTGCCCGCCGCGTCGCGCGCCAGCACGTCACAACGTTCATTCTCCGGGTGGCCCGCGTGGCCTTTGACCCACATCCAGTTCAGCTTATGCCCCTGAATCGCCGCGTCCAGCCGTTGCCATAAATCGACATTCTTGACCGGCTTTTTGTCTGCCGTTTTCCAGCCGCGCTTCTTCCAGTTGTGGATCCAACTGGTGATGCCCTGACGAACATACTGGCTGTCGGTGCTTAAGGTCACTTCGCAAGGGGAGGTCAGTGCCTCAAGGGCCACAATCGCCGCCATCAGCTCCATGCGGTTATTGGTGGTTAGCCGGAAGCCGGCGCTGAACTCTTTTTCGTGTTGCTTGTAGCGCAAGATTGCGCCGAAACCACCGGGGCCGGGATTGCCAAGGCAAGAGCCGTCGGTGAAAATTTCTACCTGTTTGGTCATCTCTGGTAGACTCTTCCGCAGAAAGTAAAAGCCAAGTCTGACATAAACGAGCGCTGCGAGCACTGCAATATGATTTCTTCTCCTACCAGACAGATCGTTCTCGATACCGAAACTACCGGTATGAACAAACTCGGTGTTCATTACGAGGGGCATCGAATCATTGAAATCGGTGCGGTTGAGGTGATTAACCGTCGCCTTACCGGGCGCAATTTCCACGTCTATTTGAAGCCCGATCGTTTGGTCGATCCCGAAGCCTTTGGCGTTCACGGGATCAGCGACGAATTCCTCGCCGACAAACCCACCTTTGCCGACATCGCCGACGACTTCCTCGAGTACATTCGCGGCGGCGAGCTGGTTATCCATAACGCGACGTTCGACATCGGCTTTATGGATTACGAGTTCGGCATGCTGGGGCGTGGTATTGAGAAGACTGAAACCTTCTGCAAAATCACCGATACCCTGCAAATGGCGCGCAAGCTGTTCCCCGGCAAGCGCAACAGCCTTGATGCCCTCAGCGATCGCTATCTGATAGACAACAGCAAGCGTACTCTGCACGGCGCGTTGCTTGACTCCGAGATCCTCGCCGAAGTCTATCTGATGATGACCGGCGGTCAGACCATCATGAAATTCACCCACGAAGGCGACCAGAAAACCGGCGCGGACGGGCAGGGGATCCAGCGCATCGCCAGACCAGCTTCGGGTTTGAAAGTGATCCGCGCCAGCGAGCAGGAGATGGTCTGGCACGAAGAGCGTTTAGATCTGGTGGTGAAGAAGGGGGGAAGCTGTCTTTGGCGGCCACAACCGGCAGCAGAAGAGTAAGAAATTGCCTTTAAAATGCTCGTCTTGCAGAAAAACTGCTCAGTCGAGCGAAATTGTCAGGAAAAGCATTGACGCCATGGCGGGCATTCCTTAATATCCGCTCCGTTCTTAACCGAACGGCGCGGAGCGGTAGTTCAGTTGGTTAGAATACCTGCCTGTCACGCAGGGGGTCGCGGGTTCGAGCCCCGTCCGTTCCGCCAACATTCAGAAGCCCTGAGTTAGCAATAACTCAGGGCTTCGTTGTTTCTGCTTTCTGCAAAACAAACTTCCTGTAAGCATAAAAAAACCGGCGTAAGTTGTTCCTCACGCCGGTTTGTCTTCTTCCTATTTACTGCTTATTTCACTGCGGTTTCTGCCCGCACTTCGCTGACTTTGTGCTGCAAGTCAGGCCACGCGGCTTTTCCAGCATACTCTTGGCGCAAATAATTCAGCAAAGTGGCAATCTGCGCATCACTCAGGTTATGGCGAAACGCGGGCATAAAGCCCAGCTCGGCCTTGGCCGGATGCTGAATACCGTCGAGCACGATGCGAATCGCATTGTCCGGCGAGTCGGTAAACAGGTTGGTGTTGAGTGCCAGAGAAGGGCGCACGCCGTTCATCTGCGGGCCTTTCTCCTGCGCGTGGCAGGCCATGCAGGAGCCGGAGAACAGCCGCGCGCCTTCCGAGGTCAGAGGCTCTACCTTGCTTTCCGCGCGTTGATTCAGTTCATCCGCGCTGCCCTGCGGCGCGCTGTCACTCTGGAAGGACATCAGATAGGTGGCGATGGCCTGCAGATCTTCTGGCGGCAGTTGCGACAAACCTTCTGCGACCACTGGCCCCATCGGCCCGGCGGCGACGCCGTGGTTGGCCGAATAACCGCTGCGCATAAAGGTGACGAAATCCTCGTGAGTCCACTTCAGCGGCGCGTCGGAGTTAGCCACCAGTGACGGCGCGGTCCAGCCTTCGGCCACGCCTCCGGTCAGATGATCCTTGCCGCCTTTCTCGCCAAACATCAGGTTGCGCGGCGAGTGGCAGGCGCTACAGTGCCCCAGCCCTTCGGTCAGATATTGCCCGCGCTGCCATTCGGCGCTCTTGCTGCTGTCGGTCTTCAGCTCGCCCGGCTTGAGGAATAGCCAGTTCCAGGTCACGATGCCCTGACGAATGTTGAACGGGAAGCTCAGGGCGGTTTCCGGCGGCGAATACTTCACCGGCGGCTGCGACATCAGATAGGCATACAGCGCCTCGAGGTCAGCATCGCTGGTGCGGGTAAAAGCGGTATAAGGGAAGGCCGGATAGAGGTAATTACCCTCGCGGTCCACGCCGTGGCGCATCGCCCGCTTAAAGGCGGCGAAGGACCACGTGCCGATGCCGGTTTCGGCATCCGGCGTGATGTTGGTGGAGTAAATCGTGCCGAAGGGGATCTCCATCGCCAGCCCGCCGGTATTGCGCTCGCCGCCGGAGCGGGTGTGGCATACGGCGCAGTCGCCGAGGTCAGCCAGCTGGCGGCCTTGCTCGATTTTCTCCGGGCTGAAGGTCTGAGTGCCCGGCTGTTTCAACGGCGCGATTTCCGGCTGCCAGCTAATGGTGGCGCCGCCAATCACTATCGCCAGCACCGCCACTGCGCCCCATCCGGCGACTTTCTTTATCTTACTCATGCTTTGTCTTCCTTAACCTGTGCTGCGGATTCCAGTGCTTTTAGCACGCGTTCCGGCGTAAAGGGTACTTCGCGCATTCGCACGCCCAGTGCGTCAAACAGCGCATTGCCGACCGCCGCTGCGCTTGGTACCGACGCCGACTCCCCCGCGCCCATTGGCGGCTCGTCGGGGTAGTCCAGCAGTTGAATATCCACCTGCGGCAACTCGTCAAAGCGCAGGATCGGATAGCCGCCCCATTCGAGCGAAGTGGTGCCCGCGCCGTCAAAGGTGGCGAACTCCTTCAGCACGCGGCTGGTGGACTGAATAATGTTGCCGTGAACCTGATGCTTTACCCCCGCCGGGTTGATCATCCGGCCACAGTCGTGGGCGACGAAAATCTTGTCGATTTTGATCTGCCCGGTTTTACGATTCACGCTCAGGTCGCAGACCCACGCGGCCCATGCCGCGCCGAAGCCGGGGAATTTACTGTGGAAGTAACGGGCGTAGGCGAAACCGCGCCCGGTCACCACGTCCTGATTCGCCGGAGCTGGCTGGCGATGGGCCGGGCCGTCTTGCCAATTGCACTGCTTTTTCAGCGCGGCGATCAGCTTAATGGCGCGGTCATCTTTCAGGTATTGCAGGCGATAGGCGATGGGATCTTGCCCCGCCAGATAGGCCATTTCATCAATCCACGACTCATGGGCGAAGACGTTCGGCAGGGCCGAGACGCCGCGCATCCACGAGGCGCGCACAATCGGCGCGGCATCCTGCGACAGCACCCGCATGTGCGGATATTCATATTGCGGAATGGCGGTACGGTCGCCCATCTGCTGCACATCGGCGGCGTTCGGCACTTTGCCGGTCAGCACCAGAGGCAGCGTCACGGCATTGTTCGACGGATAGCTGGTTTTGAGCTCGTAAGCCGCCACCTGCAATTGCTTATCCAGACCACCGCGCACGCGGATCAGCTGGCCGGTGCCTTTCGGCTCCCAGCCTGACTCTTGCTCGCGCATCAGCTGCACGCGCACGGGTTTACCCACGGCTTGCGACAGCAACAGGGCGTCGGCCGAGACGTCGTCGGCGCAGTTGCGACCATAGCAACCGGAGGCTTCCATACGGTTGATATGCACCTGCTCCGGCGCGCGATCCAGCAGCTTGGCGAGGTCTTTGCGCAGGTCATGGGGGTTCTGCGTGCCGGACCAGACTTCGGCTTTCTCCGCCGTGACGTCCGCCACCGCGCAGGATGGCCCAATGGAGGCGTGCAGGTGATAAGGCCAGACATAATCGGCATCGGCATGAATATGCAGCCCGGCCAGTGCTTCATCCGTACCGGCGTCGTTGCGCAGCATACGGTCAGTTTTTGGCGTCGCCGCCAGCGTGTCGTGCAGCTTGTCCAGCGACAGGTCCGGCAGCCCGGCCCATTTCTTCCATTCGACTTTAAGCTGGCGCATGGCGGCAATGGCCTGCTCCTCGCGCTCGGCGACAATGCCGATGAAATCTTTAATGACTACCACTTCGACGATGCCCGGCAGGTGGGCGATAGAGGCTTTATCCACCGAAATCAGGCTGTCGCCCAGCGGCGCGCTGCTGTCCGCACCGGCATAGGGCGGCCTGACCACGCGGCCGTGCAGCATGCCCGGAAGGCGCATATCGTGAACATAGGTCAGCTGGCCGGTGACTTTGGCGGGAATGTCCACCCGCGCCACCGGCTTGCCGACGTACTGGCTCTCTTTGACGCTTTTAAGTTGCACGGAAGTGTCGAGCGGCAGGTTGAGATCTTGGCCTTCGGCCAATTGGGCGTAGCTAAGACGCTTGGCCGGGTGGGCTTCGACAAACACAAAGCCCTGCTCGGCGCGAAGCTGTTCGGCGGGCAGTTTGATGGCCTTGGCTGCGAGGGCGGTGAGCATTTCGCGCACCTGCGCCGCCGCCTGACGCAGCGGCACGGCGGAGACTTGCAGCGTGCTGCTAGCGATGGTTGGCCCCTGATTCGGGGTGCGATTGGTGTCGCCGAGGATCATGGTGACATCTTCAAAGCGCACGCCGATTTCATCCGCGACGATCTGCGCCAGCGAGGTGCGCACGCCAGTGCCCAAATCGACGTGGCCGTTAAAAGCAGTAACCTTACCGTCGGCAGACATCGCGATAAAGCTGTTCACGCGGTCCAGTGGGATATCGCCCACTTTACTGGCGGCCGGAGTGCTGGCGAAGGCCGAAAGCGGCGAGACGAAAAGGCTGCTGACCATCACCACGCCGCCCGATTGCAGCAGGCGACGACGGGTTATTTCCAGAGTATTCATGCCTGACCTCGCTCAGCAATCAGCTGACGGGCCTTTTCGGCGGCGCGCAGAATTTCAAGATGAGTGCCGCAGCGGCACAGGTTATAGGCCAGTTCGTTTTTGATTTCGTCTTCGCTGGCCTGCGGGTTTCTATCAAACAGGGCGACCAGCGTCATGATCATGCCATTGGCGCAATAGCCGCACTGCGCGGCCTGCTCGTCGATAAAGCCTTGCTGCACCGGGTGCAATTGGCCTTCGTCACCCAGCCCTTCCAGCGTGGTGATGGCTTTGCCCTGCACACCCGAAAGGGGGATGGAGCACGAGCGCGCGGCGACGCCGTCGATAAGCACGGTGCAGGCCCCGCACTCGCCAAGGCCGCAGCCATATTTCGGCCCATTCAGGCCCAGATCGTTACGTAGGATATAAAGCAGAGGGGTGTCGGCACTGACATTGCTCAACGGCAGCATTTTGCCGTTAACATTAATTTCCATTGAAAAAACTCCATGTCGGGGCAGGCAATCCAAAAGCACGCCTGCCGCTGATGCGTTATATAATTATGTTTATCACGCTAATAATTAGCCTGTATTACCATGTGAATGGTATGTGAATTAGGGCTGGGATTCATTAACAAAAGAAGGCAAAAAAGGGGTAGAGGCGCGGGGAAGGGGAGGAAAAACACCGCCGGAAAGGCCTCCGGCGGTGGTGAGATGAAGGCGTTACTCTTTGCCCATTTCTACTTTTGAGAAGTCAATTGACGGGCTGGCAGCGCGTTCGTGGCGAGCAATAACGCGGTAGGCGACGCCGGACAGGAACGCGCCGATAAACCAGCTAAAGTTAGCAACCTGATGCAGGCTCGGGGTGAAGCTGATGAACAGGCCAATCGCCACGGCAGGAAGCAGCGCCATGATAGCTTTCGGGTTGAAACCGTTGCGATACCAGTAGCGGCCGGACGGCGTGGCGTTGAACAGGGCGTCCACGTCCAGATGCCCGCGTTTAATCAGGTAGTAGTCCGCCAGCAGGATGCCGAACAGTGGCCCAATAAAGGCACCCAGCACGTCCAGCGTATAGTGGATAAGCTCCGGCGACTGGAACAGGTTCCACGGCGTTAACAGCACTGAGCCGACGGCGGCAATCATCCCACCGGTGCGGAAGCTGATTTTTTGCGGCGCGCAGTTGGAGAAGTCGAAGGCCGGAGAGACGAAGTTCGCCACAATGTTAATGCCGATGGTGGCGATGATCATGGTCAGCAGGCCGAGCGCCACCGCCACGCTGTTACCTACGCGGCTGACGGTTTCGATGGGGTCAGTGATCATCTGGCCGAACAGCGACTGGGTGCCGGAGACAATCACCACGGTCACAATCGAGAACAGCAGGAAGTTAAACGGCAAGCCCCAGCGGTTGCCGCGACGGATCTCACCCATGTTTTTGGCGTAACGCGAGAAGTCACCAAAGTTGAGCAGCGGGCCTGAGAAGTAGGAAACAACCAGCGCGGTGGCGGTCAGCATCTCCCAGCTCTGCTGGCCGATGGTCAGGGTTTTACTCGCCAAGGTGAAAGAAATATTGCTGAAACCGGTTTTATAGACAATCCACCCCGCCAGCATCAGCATCACTACATACACCGCAGGCCCGGCGATATCGATAAAGCGCTTGATGGCGCTCATCCCGTGCCAGAACACCATCGCCTGCAACAGCCACATCACGCTGAAGCAGATCCAGCCCATTGCCGACAGCCCCAGCCAGTGCGGCACGGTCAGCGGATTGAGCGACGGGAAGAACTTCAGCAGCACCAGCATCAGGGCGCTGGCTGCCAGATAAGTTTGAATGCCGTACCACGCGAAGGCGATCAGCCCACGGATAACCGCTGGAATGTTTGCGCCGAATACGCCAAACGCCTGGCGGCAAATCACCGCGTAAGGCACCCCTGCCTGCTGGCTAGGTTTGGCCACCAGATTGGCAAAAATCTGCACGATGCAAATCCCGCACAGCAGGCACAGCAACACCTGCCAGCTGGAAAGCCCCAGCGTGAAGAAGCTGGCCGCCACCACGTAGCCGCCCATGCTGTGTACGTCCGACATCCAGAAAGAGAAGATGTTGTACCAGCTCCAGTTCTGAGCGCGAGTCGGTGCTAAGTCGTCATTGCACAGCCGTGGGCTGTAGTGCGGTTTGATGATCCCCGCGCTCAATTCCGGCGACGCGCTGGCGGAAGAGATTTCGTGATTTGGCATAAATCGTGCTCCTGTCATAAACACCGTGTCGAAGTGGGCACCGCAAGGTGGCGGACCCAAAATTAAAGTCGTCACGAAGGCATTTGCAGGAAACAGGCCATATTTGATTTTTTGTATACAATATTTATTTTTTCTGTATACGATTAGCACATAAAAATGGCGCATCATCGAACAGCGGAGTGGGTGCAATGACCAGTTGGAGCGGGCTGAATACGGCCTATTTTACCGAGGATAAGGACGACCACATTTATAACGCGTTGGTGAAATCGATCGTCGAACACCAGCTGCTGCCGGGCAATAAATTACCCGAAGAAGCCTTGGCTCAGGCTTTTTCCGTCAGCCGTACGGGCATTCGCCGGGTACTACAGCGCCTTGCCGCAGTGCAATTAGTGACGCTGTTGCCCAAGCGTGGTGCACACGTTACCTCGCCGGACGCCGATGAGTCGCGTGATGTTTTCACCACGCGAAAAATTCTTGAGTGCGCCAACTTGCCGCAGGTGGTGGCGCACTGTCAGTCCACCCACATCGCCGCGCTGAAGAAACTGTTGGAAGAGGAGAAACTGGCCCACGAGGCGCGTAACGGCCCGGCAGCGATCCGCCTCTCCGCCGCGTTCCACGTCCAGCTACAGGCGATTTCTGGCAATAAAGTGCTGACCGAAGCCGTATCGCAACTGACCCTCCGCTCCTCGCTGGCAATCGCCGTGTGGGGCGCGCCGTGGCAGCAGGGGTGCCGTTGTACCGATCACGACGTTCTGCTGGATCTGCTGAAAAACCGCGACGCCAAAGGTCTGGCTGACAGCATGGCGCACCACTTCGACCACATTGTTGCCAGCCTGCGGTTTGAATCTCATCAGGAGACTGCCCCTGACTTTATGCAACTGTTCGCCGCCAACGCGGTAAAAGCCGACAAGGAGGCGCAGTGATGTCCACCGCCACAGGTAAACTTTGTATACAACTGATCAATCCGAACACCAGTCTGGGCATGACCGAGGTGATGGCCGCCACGGCGCGTCAGGTCGCGGCACCGGGTACTGAGATTTTGGCGGTTTGCCCGGAAGAGGGCGCGCCGTCGATTGAGGGCCATTTTGATGAGGCGATCGCCGCGATTGGCGTGTTGCAACAGGTGAAAGCGGGCCGCGCGGCGGGCGTTGACGGGCATATCATCGCCTGCTTCGGCGACCCCGGCCTGCTGGCCGCCCGCGAACTGGCACAGGCACCGGTGATTGGCATCGCCGAGGCCGCCATGCACATGGCGACCCTGCTGGCGACCCGGTTTTCCATCGTCACCACCTTGCCGCGCACTTTAACCATTGCCCGCCATTTACTGCATCAGTACGGTTTTGAGCGCCACTGCGCCGCGCTTCACGCCATCGATTTGCCGGTGTTATCTCTGGATGACGGCAGCGGCCTGGCGCAGCAGAAGGTGCGCGAGCAGTGTATCGCCGCCAAGAAGTCAGACGGCAGCGGGGCGATCGTGCTTGGCTGTGGCGGCATGGCGGATCTGGCGCAGGAGCTGACTCTAGAGTTGGGGATCCCGGTGATCGACGGCGTGAGCGCGGCGGTCAAAATGCTTGAATCACTGGCGGCGCTGCGCCTGAGCACCAGCAAGCACGGTGATTTGGATTACCCGATTGAGAAGCCTCTTTCCGGGCGTTTCGCCGGATTGAATTTGGGAGGCGGCAATGTCTGATATCGATTACCGCTTCACCGAGAATTACCCGCGCGACCTGATTGGCTATGCCGGTCGCCCGCCCCACGCCAACTGGCCGGGCAACGCGCGGATCGCGGTGCAGTTCGTGCTGAATTATGAAGAGGGTGCTGAGAATAACGTGCTGCACGGCGACGCGGGTTCTGAGCAGTTTCTGTCAGATATCATCGGCGCAGCCAGCTTCCCCGACCGCCATATGTCGATGGACTCTCTGTACGAATATGGCTCTCGCGCCGGTTTTTGGCGTATTCATAATGAGTTTCAAAAACGCGGCCTGCCGTTAACGGTTTTCGGCGTGGCGATGGCGCTGGCGCGCAATCCGGAAATTGTCGCCGCCATCAAGCAGGCCGACTATGACGTGGTAAGCCACGGCTGGCGCTGGATCCACTATCAGGACATGAGCAAGGCGCAAGAAGCCGAGCATATGCACAAGGCGGTCAGCGTGCTGAAAGACCTGTTCGGCAGCGCACCGCTGGGCTGGTACACCGGCCGCGACAGCCCCAACACCCGCCAGCTGGTGGCCGAATACGGCGGTTTCCAATATGACAGCGACTACTACGGCGACGACCTGCCGTTCTGGACACCGGTCAAGCTAGACAGCGGCGAGATGAAGCAGCATCTGGTCATCCCTTACACCTTAGAAACCAACGACATGCGTTTCACCTCTCCTCAAGGTTTCAACACCGGCGAGCAGTTCTTCACCTATCTGAAAGACACCTTCGACGTGCTGTATGAAGAGGGGGAAACCAGCCCGAAAATGATGTCGATCGGCATGCACTGCCGGATACTAGGCCGCCCGGGGCGGTTCAGGGCTTTGCAGCGGTTTCTTGATTACGTTGAAGCACATGACAGGGTGTGGGTGTGTAAGAGGGGGGAGATTGCTGAGCATTGGGTTAAAGAGCATCCTGCTGGGGGTAAACGTTTCGACGTTTAATCTCGATTTAAAATCAAGGTCAAGGTCGTGCGCTGCCGCCACACCGGCCTCAAGGGGCGCCTATCGCCGCGCCCCTTGAGAATCCCCGGCTCTTTACTGCGCGCTTTGCTCGTGGGGCGGACGTGTTTCAGGGGCTTCCGTTATCTACCGCAAAATGTCGCCGCTTAGGCGGTGCCTTCGCTTCAGGCTTCGAGCCTAAGGTCTCGAACCATTCGCTCAGCGCCATTTTTGACTGCGGTTTTGAGGCATTTAGACCGTGCCGTTTCAGTGATGTTTGTCATGATCCTGATTGGGTTTGCTCCTTCTCCTCTGAGAGGAGAAGGAGCAAACCCAAACCCTCACTGAAACGGCACGGTTGGAATGCCAGTAGGTCGCGTTCAGAAGTGACGCCGAGCAAGAGGTGGAAAACCGCGAGTCTTTTTTCGCGGGTTGGAATCCCGCAGCGAGGGAACCGCCTAAGCGGCGGCACTTCGCGACGATCATCTTGGTCGCTGAAACATGTCCATTCCAACCCTGCGCAGCCTCGATCTCACAACAGAAAAAACGCGGGATTGCACAAGGGGGCGCGTTTACGCCCCCTTTGCCCGGTGTGGGCCGGCGCCCACGGTTTTGAATTTGAAGTTAAGAAAGTTTCCTCAGCTTTCCAAAAGCTGAACCGCCCATGGTTCGGTCAAACCATCAAACTGACATGTGCCGCCACGATCTTCCAGCCACTCGGCATCTTCACCCATGTCTGCTGCTGGCGGCCGATTTTGTCGCTGCCTGCGCGGCGGAATTCGGTGCTGGCGACCGCCATATCGTCGCCGAAGGTGGTGATGGTGGTGTTCACCAAATCGCGGTCCAGACCCTGTGAAGGGCGGGAGGCGCGGAACTCGCGAATGGCTTCGATGCCGTATAGATTCTCGCCTGCGCCGAAGCGCACGGTGCGCGGGTCGTGCCAGAACAGCTCGTCGAGCACTTCAATGTCATTGCTGATCAACGCCTGCTCATAACGATAAAACGCCGCGTTCATTTCGGCCAAAATCGCCGGGCGGTCAATATTGTCAGTTTTCATTTTTTCTTCTCTGGTCAAATTATTCAGTTACCGTGAGGTCAACACCTTCACCACGCCCTGCTGCTCAAGCGCCCACGCGGCGCGCAGACAGAGGTCTTCCCGCCACGGTGGAGCAATCAGCTGTAAGCCAATCGGCAGGCCGCTGGCGGTTTGCACTGGTACCGAAACCACTGGCAAACCGAGGAAGGAGATGGGCTGAGTCAACATGCCCATGCTGGCGCGGGTTGGCAGGTCGGTGCCGTTAATATGAATTGTTTCCTGACCAATCAGCGTGGCGCTGCACGGCGTCGAAGGGGCGATCAAGATGTCCCAGTGCTCGAACAGCGGCAGAATTTGCTGCTGGAACTGATGGCGGAAACGCTGGGCCTGAACATACCACGCGGCGGGGATCATCGCCCCGGCTAATAAACGTTCGCGGGATAAGGGTTCGAACTGTTCTGGAATGGCGCGCAGCAGCGGCAAATACTGGTTGCCGCCTTCGGAAGCGGTGATCAGGAATGCCGCCGAGCGCGCCAGTTCGGCCTGCGGCATCTCCACCTCTTCTTGAGCTTCCAGCGCCTTCGCGACTTGCTTCACGGCGGCTTTGGCGTCGTCGTCACACCAAGTTGAGAAATAACCGCCGAGCACCGCCGTGCGAAGGCCCTGCTGCCCGCGGGTCAGGCGGCTGAAGGTTTCGGTGGTGGGTTTGTCGGCCTGAAAAGCATCCTGCGGGTCGGTGCCTTGCATGGCGTCATACACTTGAGACAGGTCAGAGGCGCAGCGGGCCAACGGGCCGATATGGTCGAGGCTGGCGACAAACGGCTGGCTACCGCTGCGGGAGATGCGGCCGAAAGTGGGTTTCAACCCCAGAATACCGGAGAGAGAAGAGGGCACGCGGATGGAGCCGTTGGTGTCACTGCCGAGGCTGAAATGCACCAAGCCCGCAGCCACGGCTGCGGCGGACCCGCCGGAAGAGCCGCCCGCAATGCGTGAAGTGTCTCGAGGGTTGCGGGTCACGCCGTAGTGGCTGTTCTCGGTGGTGAAGCCGTAGGCGTAGGCATCCATATTCAGCATGCCGGAGAGCAGCGCGCCTTGGCTGGCAAGGCGTGAAACCGTCCACGCATCCTGTTTGGCGACCGGATTATTGCTGTTGAGGCTGGCTCCCGCCAGCGTTACCTGCCCGGTGACGTCGAGCAGGTTTTTCACCGCATAGGGCACGGCGGCCAGCGGTGGTAAAGTGCCGCCGCTGGCACGCAGTTTGTCGACTTTCGCCGCTTCGCTCAGCATGCGATCGCCGGTGACGTGGGTAAAAGCGTTGAGCGTCGGGTCACTCTTCTCAATATTATCCAAGGTGGCGCTGGCGATCTCAGTGGCCGACAGGTCGCCGCTTTGCAGCGCGTGGTGCAGCTGGCTGATGGTCAACTCTTCATAGGTTTTCATGCGCGATAAACCCCGGCAATCTCCAGACGCGGGTCGAGCGGCAGGTCCATCAGCGGCTGCGCCATCTGCGCGATGCGGCTGAACTGTGCCAATAATTCCCGACGACGGGCGTCGTCGAGCTCTAGCGCCAGCACGGACTCCATCTGGCTGATGTAGGCGGCCCAGTCGGCTGGGCGCGATGTTGTTTTGCTCATAGTGTTTCCCCTGTCAAAAATTAGAATCCGGCAGCGCTGCCGTTGCTGCGTGGGTCAAACGCGCCTTCAAACATGCCGTTGGTGTGGCGCACAATCGCCCCCGCGTGCCCGACCGCCTCGCTGTAATCCGCCAGCAGTTCTACTTCGTGGCCGCGCTGGCGTAGACCGGCTAGCGTGGCGTGTTCGAAACGCCCCTCCAGCTTTAATGAGTCCGAGCTTTCGCCCCAGGTGCGGCCCAGCAGCCAGCGCGGGCCGCTGATCGCCTGCTGCAATGACTGGCCTTGCACCACGTGGCGGATAAACACCGCCGCCTGGGTCTGCGGCTGGCCGTCGCCGCCCATTGCGCCGTAAACCATGGTGCGCCCGTCATACAGGCGCGCGGCGGCGGGGTTGAGGGTGTGGAAAGGCTGTTTGCCCGGCGCCAGCGCCAGCAGGTGGTCGGCGTCGAGGCTGAACGAGGCGCCGCGGTTCTGCCACAGCACGCCGCTCTCCGGCAGCACCACGCCGCTACCAAATTCGTGATAAATGCTCTGGATGAAGGAAACCGACAGCCCGCTGCTGTCCATCACGCCCATCCATACCGTGTCGCCCGGCCCTTTGCCTTTGCCCCAGTCGGCGGCGCAGTGCGGGTTAATGCGCGTGGCGAGGGCGTCGAGGTAGTCGGGTGCCAGCAGGCTTTGGGCGTCCTGAGTCATCATTTTTGGGTCGGTGATGTAGCGATCGCGCAGGCCGAAGGCCAGCTTGGTGGCTTCCACCACGCTATGAATGGTCGCGCCTTCATCCATGGTTTCCAGCGGCAGGCGGTCAGTCAGGCCGAGGATCGCCAGCGACACCAAACCCTGCGTCGGCGGCGTCAGGTTGAAGATTTCCCCTTTGCTGTGTTTGAGGCGCAGCGGATTACGACGCTGCGGGCGATAGGCGGCTAAGTCGTCACGGGTCAGCGGCATGCCCAATTTCTGCATGTCGGCGGCAAGGCTGTCTGCCAGTTCGCCGCGATAGAAGCTGTCCAGCCCGTCTTCGCACAGCATGGAAAGCGTCGAGGCCAGCTGCGGCTGGGTGAAGCGCGTACCGGCGCGCGGGATCTCGCCATAGGGCAGGAAGACGTCGGCGAAGGAGCGGATGTCGCGCAGCTCGTGATGTTTGGCGCGCGTGGCTGCCTCCTGCGAGGCGGTCACCGGAATGCCGTCGGCGGCGTAGCGAATGGCATCACCCAGCAGGCGCGACAGCGGCTTTTGCTCGCCCCCCAGCTCGGCAGAAACCTTTAGGGCTTCGTGCCAACCGCCGACGGTGCCCGCCACGGTCAGGGCGGCTTTCGGGCCGCGATGGGGGATGTGCGTCTCACCGGCGTAGAAATCCAGCGTGGCGTGCGTTCCGGCTGCGCCGCTGGCGTCGATGGCTATCGGGTTGCCCTGTGGCGGCACAATCAGCCAAAAACCGTCGCCCCCCAGCCCGTTCATATGCGGGTAAACCACCGCGATAGTCGCGGCGGCGGCGACCATGGCTTCAATGGCGTTACCCCCTTCGCGCAGCACCGCGAGCGCACTTTGGCTGGCGAGATGATGAGGCGTGACCGCCATACCGAGCGGCGAACTATTACTGTTGATCATGGGTGGTCCTTGGCTTGTTTTTCTGCTGAATAACAAGCAAGAGATGTTCCACATCGGCAGGAATTCACTACTTTTGTGAATAATTTATGTTGCAAGGATAGATGCCGCGCATGATATGTTCGCCCTGAAACGAGAGTTGCGTAGGAGCAACAATGAAACAAATCGATGAGCGGCTGCGCGAGCACTATCCCGAGCTGACGCCGCAGGAGCAGCGGGTGGCGGACTTTATCTTCGCCAACATTGATGACCTGATGAGCTACAACAGCGCCGAGCTGGCGCGGCTGAGCGATGTGTCGAAAGCCACGGTCAGCCGCCTGTTCAAGCGTCTTGGTTACCCGAGCTACCGCGATATGCGCGACGAAGTGCGCACCCTGCGCCAGAGCGGCATGCCGCTGACCGACAGCCGCGATGCCGTGCAGGGCAACACCCTGTTATCGCGCCACTATAAGCAGGAAATGGCCAATCTGACCCAGTGGATGAATCAGATTGATGACCAGCAATTCACCGCGGTAATTGCTGCGCTGAGCAAGGCGCGGCAGGTGCGTTTACTGGGATTCCGCAACAGTTATCCGGTGGCGCTGCACCTGCGCCAGCAGCTGGTGCAGGTGCGTCAAGGCGTGATGATGATGCCGCAGCCGGGGCAAACGCTGGCGGAAGAGCTGGTGGATTTAACCGAGCAGGACGTGGTGATTTTCGTGGCGTTTCGCCGCAGGCCGCGCGCGGCAAGGGCTATCCTCAGTCAGCTTCAAGCCTTGAATGTGCCGGTATTGCTGATTTGTGAACCTCAGGCGCAGTCCCTGTTACCCATGGCGCGCTGGCATTTGGCGGCTTCCCTCGACAGCGTGTCGGCCTTTGACTCCTACTCGGCGGCGATGAGTTTGGCGAATCTGCTGAGCAATGCTTTGCTGCATGAAATGCTGGCTTCAGGCCGACAAAGAATCCATCAAATCAGCGACCTTTATAGCGACCTCGACGAGCTAGAACAGCGCTAAACCCCGCCTCTTTTTTCTCTGCTTCACCGTTGTGCATCATTTCAGGCGCTTTTTTGGTGCCTGCGCACAACGGCAGTGCAACAACTCACCCACTTCGTTTACCTCATTGCCCCGTGACGAGGCAACCGGCTTCGCCAACTCTCCTTTTCTAGCAGGCTTTTCACCGCCTGAGGCGCGGCCGTGGCGCTATTTCAACAGACTCATCGCTTTTGGCACATTAGTTGCAAAACACATTTTATAAGAATCTAACGTTTCACAAATTTAATCACCGGAGATAATCTAATGAAAATGAACAAACGGTTGTTGGCTTGGGTTGGTGCAGCAATGTTGGTTTTCCAGGCGTCGAGCGTGATGGCCGATCAGCTGCAAGATATTCAAAAGCGCGGCGTGCTGCGGGTTGCGGTGCCACAGGACTTCCCGCCGTTTGGTTCAGTGGGCAAAGATTTGCAGCCTGAAGGTTATGACATCGACATGGCGCATTACCTCGCCGACAAGATGAAACTTAAGTTGCAACTGGTTCCGGTGAGCAGCGCCAACCGCGTGCCTTACCTGCAAACGGATAAAGTGGACTTGGTTATCTCAAGTCTGGGTAAGAACGCCGAACGTGAAAAAGTGATCGACTTCAGCAATGCCTACGCGCCGTTCTTCCTCGGCGTATTTGGTGCGAAGGGCGATAACGTGACGGACCTGAATGGTCTGGCGAACAAAACCGTTGGCGTGACGCGCGGCGCGGTTGAAGACCTGGCCCTGACCGCCGTGGCACCAAAAGACACCAAAATTCAGCGTTACGAAGACAACAACACCACGCTGTCGGCTTACCTGTCTGGTCAGGTGGAACTTATCGCCACGGGTAACTTAGTGGTGGCGGCGATTGCTCGCCAAAACCCGGAAAAAGCGCCGGTTTCTAAAGTGTTGCTGAAGGATTCGCCGTGCTTCGTCGGCCTGCGTAAAGACGAGCCGGCGCTGAAAGACAAAGTGAACGCGCTGATTGCTCAAGCCGTGGCTGACAAGACCCTGAACGCGCTTTCCGAAAAATGGATGAAAGCGCCGCTGCCTGCGAATCTGGGTTCCTAAGCAGGATAGGGGAGAAAGAGCATGACCTATCAGCTGAATTTTCTTGCGCTGTGGCCGTATATGCCGGAGCTGTTGTCCGGCCTGTGGACCACTATCCAGCTGACAGTCATGGCGACGGTTGGCGGTATCGCAATCGGTATCTGCGGGGCCGCCATCCGTTGCGGCAGTAACAAAACGCTGCGCGCGGTGTGGGGCATTTATGTCGAAATCATCCGTAATACGCCGTTCGTGGTGCAGCTGTTCTTCATCGTGTTTGGTCTGCCGGGCATTGGCCTGAAAATGACCGCCGGTGAGGCGGCGCTGCTGGCGATGCTGATTAATCTGGGTGCTTACAGCACGGAGATCATCCGCGCCGGGATTCAAGTGACGCCGAAAGGCCAGTGGGAAGCCGGGCGGGTGCTGGGGTTGACCCGCAGCCAGACCTTTTTGCGGGTGGTGCTACCGCCGTCGCTGAAGCGGATTTATCCGGCGCTGGTCAGTCAGTGCATCATTGTGATGCTCGGCTCGTCGGTGGTGTCGCAGGTGTCGTATGAGGAATTGACCTTCGCGGCCAACTTGATTCAGTCGCGCACCTTCCTGAGTTTTGAGGTGTATTTGGTGACAACGCTGTTCTACCTGCTGTTGTCGGTGGCGATGCGCCAGCTGCTGTTGTTTGCGGGCCGCCGCTTCTTTGGGAGTTACAGCTGATGATGACCTTTACCGATTGGGACATCGTGCGCAACCTGCTGCTGGCGGCGCGCTGGACGATTTTGCTGTCGCTGACGGCGTTTATCGGCGGCACCTTAGTGACTTTGCCGCTGCTGTTGATTCGCCTGACCAAGCGCAGCTGGCCGACCCGCGCGGTGCGTTTGTACTCCGAGCTGTTTCAGGGAACGCCGCTGCTGATGCAGCTGTTTTTGGCCTTCTTCGGGCTGGGGCTGTTTGGCATAGATGTCAGCCCGTGGACCGCCGCCGCGCTGGCGCTGACGCTCTATACCAGCGCCTATTTGGTGGACATCTGGAGTGGCAGTATTGAAGCCTTGCCGAAGGGCCAATGGGAAGCCTGCCGTTGTCTGGGGCTGAGTTTCAGCCAGACCCTGTGGCGCGTGATTGCTCCGCAGGCGCTGCGGATTGCGATTGCGCCGACGGTGGGGTTCTCGGTGCAGGTGATTAAAGGTACGGCGCTGGCGTCAATCATCGGGTTTGTCGAGCTGACCAAGGCCGGCACCATGTTGACCAACGTGACTTATCAGCCGTTCAAAGTGTTTGGATTAGTGGCGCTGGGCTACTTCCTGATGTGTTATCCGCTGTCGATGTACAGCCACTATCTTGAAAAATCGCTGCGTGGAGAGAACAAATAATGCCGCTGATCACGATTAACCAAGTGCAAAAATATTACGGTCAGAACCACGTATTGAAAGGCGTGGATCTGGACATCGACGGTGGTGAAGTTATCTCGATTATCGGCCGCAGCGGGTCAGGGAAAAGCACCTTGCTGCGCTGCATTAACGGGCTGGAAGGTTATCAGGACGGCAGCATCAAGTTGGGCGGCATGACCATCACCAACCGCGATTCCCAAGCGCGTGAAATCAGCCGCTCGGTGGGCATGGTATTCCAAAACTTCAACCTGTTCCCACACATGACCGCGCTGGAAAACGTCATGCTGGCTCCCCGCCGCGTGCTGGGGAAATCAGCCGCCGAGTGCCGCGAGCTGGCGGCACAGATGCTGGCGAAAGTGGGGCTGGCGGACCGGATGGACTATTACCCTTCCAACCTGTCTGGCGGCCAACAACAGCGCGTGGCCATTGCCCGCGCGCTGGCGATGAACCCGAAAGTGCTGCTGTGTGACGAAATCACCTCGGCGCTGGATCCCGAGCTGGTGGGCGAAGTGCTAAAAGTGCTGGAGCAGCTGGCGAAAGAGGGCATGACGCTGGTGCTGGTGACGCACGAAATGAATTTTGCCCGCGAAGTGGGCGACCGCGTGGTGTTTATGCATCAAGGCACCGTGTGGGAACAAGGCGAAAGCCGGGCGTTGTTTGCCAATCCGCAAACCGCTGAACTTAAACAATTTATCGCGTCAGTGCGCGGCTTAAACGAGGCTGCCGTCTGATGAAAACAACTCAACCCTACTCAACGACTTTAAAGGACTAACCATGTTGGATATTCAGAAATTTGGCCAAATCAATCCGCCAACTCGCCTGCTGATGGGGCCGGGGCCGATCAACGCCGATCCGCGCGTGCTGCGGGCGATGAGCAGCCAGTTAATCGGTCAATACGATCCGGTGATGACCGGCTATATGAACGAGGTGATGGCGCTGTACCGCGCGCTGTATAAAACCGACAATCAGTGGACTTTCCTGATCGACGGCACCTCGCGCGCGGGCATTGAAGCCATTCTGCTGTCGGGCATTCGCCCCGGCGATAAAGTGTTAGTGCCGGTGTTTGGCCGTTTCGGCCATCTGCTGTGTGAAATTGCCCGTCGCTGCCGCGCCGAAGTCCATACCATTGAGGCGCCGTGGGGCGAAGTGTTCGACCCGCAGCAGATTGAAGATGCCATCAAGTCAGTGAAACCGCGCTGGTTGCTGACCGTACAGGGCGACACTTCAACCACCATGTTGCAGCCGCTGGAGCAGCTCGGCGAGATCTGCCGCCGCCACGGCGTGCTGTTCTACTCTGACGCCACCGCCTCCTTCGGCGGCAACCCGCTGGAAACCGATGCCTGGGGCTTAGACGCCGTGTCTGCCGGATTGCAAAAATGCCTCGGCGGCCCGTCAGGTAGCGCGCCGGTAACGATCAGCCCGCGCTTTGAAGAGCAGATCCGCCGCCGCAAGTGTGTCGAGGAGGGGATTCGCACCGCCGAGCACGCCGACGGCGATGAAGAGATGATCTACTCCAACTATTTTGATCTCGGCATGATCATGGATTACTGGGGCCCGGAGCGTCTCAACCACCACACCGAAGCGACCAGCATGCTGTTCGCTGCCCGCGAATGCGCCCGCATCATTCTTGAAGAAGGTTTGGATAACAGCATTGCGCGCCACAAGTTGCACGGCGATGCGCTGCTGGCCGGGATTCAGGGGATGGGGCTGGAGGTGTTCGGCGACCTGAACAACCGCATGAATAACGTGCTGGGGGTGGTTATCCCGCAGGGCATTCCGGGCGAGCAGGTGCGCCAGATGATGCTCAACGATTTCTCGATTGAAATCGGCACCTCGTTTGGCCCGCTGGCTGGCAAGATCTGGCGCATCGGAACCATGGGCTATAACGCCCGTAAAGACTGCGTGATGCAGACGCTGGTGGCGCTGGAAGCCGTGCTCAATCGTCTCGGTTTTGCGTCGAAATACGGCGCGGGTTCACAGGCCGCGTGGGACAGCTACGCGGGAGGCCAGTAATGGTTGCAGCTTCTACGCTGCTGGCCGCGCAGCGCGTGATGTCGCGCTGCGATGCTCTGGCAGAAATCACTGAAACGCCGGGTCAGCTGACCCGCGTTTACCTGTCGTCGGAGCATCTGCGGGCTAACCAATTAGTGGCCGAATGGATGCAGGCGGTAGGCATGAGCACCTGGACCGACAGCGTCGGCAATATTTGTGGCCGCTATGAAGGGTTGAACCCTGACGCACCCGCGCTGCTGATGGGTTCACACCTCGACAGCGTGCGCAATGCCGGTCGCTACGACGGCCCGCTGGGGGTGCTCACCGCCATTGAAACCGTGGCTTATCTGCATCAAAACGCCATTCGTCTGCCGATGGCGGTAGAAGTGGTGGGCTTTGCTGATGAAGAGGGCACTAGATTTGGCATTACGCTGCTCGGCAGCCGTGGGCTGACCGGCACCTGGCCGGAAGGCTGGCTGGAGCGCACTGACGCGCAGGGCGTGTCCGTTGCCAACGCGATGCGCCAGATTGGGCTAGACCCGCAGAATATCTTGGCTGCGCGCCGTGCGCCGCGGGATTTTTGCGCCTATCTCGAGCTGCATATTGAGCAAGGCCCGTGCCTGCAATCGGCGGATTTACCTCTCGGCGTGGTGACGGCGATCAACGGCGCGCGCCGCCTGAACTGCCGTTTTATCGGCTATGCCGGACACGCGGGAACCGTGCCGATGGGTCAGCGTCAGGACGCCCTGACCGCCGCCGCAGAATGGACCTTAGCCATTGAAGCTATCACTTCGGCGAAAGGCGGGGATTTGGTGGCGACCGTTGGGCATATCGAAGCCTTGCCGGGCGCGGTCAATGTGATTCCAGGGCAGGTGAATCTGTCGCTGGACGTGCGCGGCCCGCAGGATGCCCCTCTCAACGCCTTGCTGGCGGAATTGCTGGCGAAAGCCCAAGAAATCGCCGCACGGCGCGGGCTGACCTTCGACGCCGAGCAGTTTTACAGCATCGACGCTACTGCCTGTGACGCTGAATTACAGCAGCGTTTGGGCCACAGCGTGGCAAATCTGCAAGGCCAGTCGCTGTTCCTGCCAAGCGGCGCGGGGCACGACGCCATTGCTATCGCCGAGTGCTGGCCGGTCGCCATGCTGTTCGTACGCTGCAAAGACGGCGTCAGCCATCATCCCGATGAATCTGTCACCGTCGAGGATGTCGCGGTAGCCACGCAGGCCTACATTGATACCTTGCTGAGCTTCGCCGAGTAATTTCTTCCTCCAACCCTCTGCCTGACAGCAGAGGGTTTATTCCTTTCAGCTACTCAAATCAAAGATTCCTTCCAATTACCCCATAGAAAAATAGCTCTGCTTGAGGCGCACGCTTTTGCTTAGGGTGGCGTGGCTGATGTCCCGTTGTCGATTGTTGTTGCGGATCTCTTGCAGGAAGGCCATTAGCAGTGAACTGGCGCGCTCGCGGCGAGATTGCAGCTCAGGATGGCTCTGAATGCCGACGAAGAAAGGATGATCGCGCAGCTCAACGGCGGCGATACCCCGGCCTTTTTCGCCGGTGGCGCTGACGTCAAGGCCCGCGCCCTGCAGTTCATCCACCAGTTCCGGGTTGAGGCTCCAGCGCTGGTTGTAACGCTGGGTCGATTCACGGCCGAGGATCTGCGCCATGCGACTGCCGGGCTGGCTGTAAATTTGCTGATTGCCCATGCTGCGCGCCGAGTTTTGCGGTACCGGCAGGCAGGTTTGTAAGGCATTGAGGGTGGCTGGCCCGTGCATCACCACGCGTTCGCGGCCGAGCGTTTTCTGGCCGAGAGCCGCCACCATGTGATGCATTCCCTGATTAATTCCCAGCGCGGGCAGACGATTATCCAAAGCCCAAGTGGCGATAGCCAGCAGGCCATTTTGCGGGTTTTCCCCCTGCGCGGGCAGCAGGCCCGGTAACAAAACGCCATCAATATCAAACAGCGTGCTATCGAGCTGGCTGCCCGACAGCGTTGGCGCTACGCCGACCACCTCAATGTTCAATGCCAGTGCATCGGCGGCGTCTCCTAGTGCAGCGAGCAGCGCCGGATAACTCTCCCGGTGCTCGCTCATTTCGCCCACTATTGCGACGCGTAATTTCTG
Organism: Ewingella sp. CoE-038-23; assembly: GCF_040419245.1. Taxonomy (NCBI): domain Bacteria; kingdom Pseudomonadati; phylum Pseudomonadota; class Gammaproteobacteria; order Enterobacterales; family Yersiniaceae; genus Ewingella; species Ewingella docleensis. Next base: position 832,514 of record NZ_JAZHOH010000001.1, read on the forward strand.
CCCCGCACGCATCACCGGCTGTAATACTGAGCCAAAAGCCCAGCGACCGAAGATGTCCCTTGCCCAGCCGTTGCTGCGCATTTTTCCTGTATCGACATCCTCTAAATGGAACTTTTCCTGCTGTTTAACCACTTGTAATGATTCAACCTCGATGCCGTTTTCGGCGGCTCTTAGCGCCAGCTCGCGGTCCAGCGGTTGAATGGACGGAATAACGATATCTTCACGCAGGGCGCGGGTTATCAGGCTATCGAAGTCCATCTCTGCGCCGGGACTGCGTCCGGTCAGGCGCTCCAGCCACACCAGCCCGCTGGTCACTTGCTGCCCCTGTGCGGTGACGTGTTGGCGCGCATTAGTGAAGCGTTTGGCATCGTGAGTGACGGGCAGGTGACACAGCGGTAACGCGCGCAGTTCAGCAAGTATCGCGGCCATCGCGCCGTACAACGCAGGTTCGGGCGTGGAGTGTGCAATAAAGGTGATAGTCATCAGTAAGCCTCTGTCAGATGTTTTCGCGGATTAAAGGGATGCAAGAAGCGATCCACGTTAGAGAACCCTAAACAGCAGGAAGGGGATGACGCGCGACCAATCGTGGTGAAAATGCGAACCAGTTCGGCAGTAAGAGATCCCGGCCATCTCTGGCCGGAATAGATGTTTACTCGTGACGTAAGAAGGTATCGGCGTCGCGCCACGCCGGGAAGGCTTCGCGGTAGTCTTGCAGCGCCTCCAGCGACAGTTCAGCACTCAGCACAATGGCTGCGCCCGGCTCGGCGCGGGTCAAATCTTCCCCCTGCGGGTTGATGATCACGCTGTCGCCGCTGTAGTGATGGCCGTAATCGTCATCCCCCACGCGGTTACAACCGGCGACGTAAGCCTGATTTTCAATAGCGCGGGCGGTCAACAATGCCGACCAATGGCGGCTGCGCGGCGCTGGCCAGTTAGCCACATACAGCGCCAAATCATAATCTTGCTGATTGCGCGACCAGACCGGGAATCTCAGGTCGTAGCACACCTGCGGCAGAATTCGCCAGCCGCGCCACTCGACGACTTCACGCTTTTTCCCCGCCACATAATAGTTGTGCTCACCGGCCATGCGGAACAGGTGGCGCTTGTCATAGAAGTGAACTCTGCCCTGCGGCTCAACCAGCAGGAAACGGTTTACCGCGCCTTTATCGGTGTTCAGCGCGACGCTGCCGCCAATCATGGCATTCAGGGTTTTCGCCCACTTTTGCAGCCACTCCACCACGCGAACTTCCGGCAGTGCACGGTCGGGAGCCTGCATCGCGAAACCGGTGGTGAACATCTCGGGCAGCACAATCAGGTCGCGGTCGGTTAAAGGCGCCAGCAGGGCGTCGAAGTGGGCGAGGTTGGCTTCGCCGTCCAGCCAGACCAAGGGTTGTTGCAGTAATGAGAGTTTTAAAGTTGACACAGTCGCTCCGCAGCAGCGTCCAGCGTGGTTTCTTGTTTGGCGAAACACAGCCGGATCAGTTTGTGTGGGAAAGGTGCGGCGCAGAACACCGACATCGGGATCGCCGCGACACCAACATGTTCGGTCAGCCAGTGGCAGAATGCAACGTCATCTAAATCAGAGACATCGCTGTAATCGACCAGCAGGAAATAGGTGCCTTGGCTCGGCAGCACTTTCAGGCGACTGTTCGCCAGGCCCTTGGCTAAACGATCGCGCTTGGCCTGATAAAACTCGGGCAGCGCCTGCCAGTGTTGCGGCTCTTGGCGCAGCATGTCGGCCAGCGCCAGCTGCACCGGGGTGGTGATGGAGAAGGTCAAGTATTGATGCACTTTACGCAATTCGGCAGTGATGATCGCGGGGGCAATGCAGTAGCCGACGCGCCAGCCGGTCATGTGGAAGGTTTTGCCGAAGGAGGAGACGGCAATCGCGCGCGGGCGCAACTCAGGGTGGCGCAGCACGCTGGCATGGCCTTCGGGCGCGAAGCAGATGTGCTCGTAGACTTCATCGCTGAGCACGAAGATGTCGTGCTCAGCGATGTGCTGCCAAAGCTGCTCGATATCCTGATGACTTAGCGTCGTTGCCGAAGGGTTATGCGGCGTATTGATAATAACCAGCTTAGTGCGACTGCTAATTTGGTCGGCAAAGGCCGCCCAGTCGATGCTAAATTCCGGCGGCTGGAGCTGAATGCGCTTCATCACCCCGCCCGCCAGTTCAACGGCTGGTGCATAGCTGTCATAGCTTGGGTCGAAGGCAATCACTTCGTCACCTTCGCGGATCAGTGCGGTGATGGCGATATATAAGGCTTCCGTGGCCCCGGCGGTGATGGTGATGTCGCTGGCGGCATCCGGCGCGTAGCCATAAATCTGCGCCGTTTTCTCGGCAATAGCTTCGCGCAGCGCGGCGGTACCGGTCATCGGCGCGTACTGGTTGGCACCCTGACTGACGTGATGCGCAAGGCGCTGTTTGAGGTAGTCCGGGCCGTCAAAATCGGGAAAACCTTGTGACAGATTAATGGCATTGTGCTGCTGGGCGAGGGCACTCATCTGGGTAAAAATGGTCGTGCCCAAGGCCGGAAGTTTACTTTGTGGGATCAGCGCTGCTTTACTCATGGCGTGCCTGCATTAGGGTCTTAAGTTTCCCCGATGATAACACGCTGTTTTCATATGGCAATCAAGACGCTTAGATGGCTAAATGCCAATTTCATCTAGCCCAGCGCTAAACTGTCTATGCCCGTCACGACAGATTTAGATGGAACAGCAGCAGGGTCGCCAAGGCAATGGACGGCCCAAAAGGGAAGTAGGGCGGCTCTGACCCGGTGGGCTGTTTAAGGCGACGTCGGCGCATTACTGACAGAATATGTGCCACGATGCCAAACAGCGCCGAGGCCAGAATCAGCTGCGGCAGGGCCTGCAGGCCACACCACGCGGAGCCCGCAGCGAAGAGTTTGATGTCGCCCCACCCCAAGCCTTCCATCCGACGGGCTTTCTGATATCCCCAACCCAGCGCGCTAAGTACGCCCCAGCTCACTATCACGCCCAGCACGGCATCGGCCAGCGGCAGGGGCAGATAGCCCATTGCCGACGCGCCAAGGCCACTCCACAGCAGCAGAAACACCAGCGGATCGGGCAGCAGCAGATGGTGAAAATCAATCACCGACAGGCAGAGCAAAATGGCGAACATCAGGGCAAACAGGCCCAGTTGCACTTCACTGTAGGCTGGCACGTAGCGGAGTGCTAACAGCAGGAAAGCCAGTCCGGTGAGGGCTTCAATCAGCGGATATTGTACGGATATCGGCATGTGGCAGTGACGGCAGCGGCCGCGCAGCAGTAGCCAACTCAGCACGGGAATATTGTCGCGCTTCGCCACCTTTTCCTTACAGTTCGGGCAGTGCGAGGCGGGCCAGCTTAGGTTTATGGCAGGCGCGGCGGCGTCGTCGCGGTACAGCATCAGCGGCAGTCGGTAGATCACCACATTTAAAAAACTGCCAATGATCAGGCCAATCAGGCACATCAGCGGGGGGTAAAACAGGCGCAAAAATTCGGTCACGGGCGTAGTCCAGACAGGTGGTTAGAAGGAGGTCATTTGGGAGATGGCGTCTGATAGGGCAAACAGTGAGATAAAGACCCAAATCACGCAGCCGCCGAGCACCAGCGTGGCGAGGGATTTCAGCAATCCGGACAATTTATGAATATATTCCTGAATCTTGTCCCGCGAGCGGCTGGAAACTGAGTTAAGCACCTGATTAAAAGAGGGAAGTCCGGCGTACAGGCTGATGTTCAACAGCTCCTCATGCCCAAACAGGCCGCTATCGAGGGCTTCCCCGTAGTTTTGGCCGTGGGACATCTTATACAGCATGCTATCGATATGGTGTCTGAGCCAGCGATTGGAGTTTAACTTGATGATTTCCAAAGCATCGTTAATGGGAATACCGTTTTTCAGCATCAGCGCCATATTGTTAAGAAATACCGATGCGCCAATCTGTTTATAGGTGGAGAAGGGCAGGATTTTATCCAGACAGCGATCGCGGAAGAAGCCCGTCAGGTTGCCCATGGTAAAGCGAATCAGGAAAACGCCAGCGATGACGCCCACGACGATTTTTAGCCATAAGCCTTCAACCAGCGCCTTGCCGAAGTGGTACAACGCCTGCGTCACGCCCGGCCAACTGTTGATGGGCACCACCGCTTCAAAGGCGGGAAACACCTTGACGGCGTAACCCGCGATCACGATAAACGCCAGCACCAGCATGATGATCGGGAAGATCACCGCCGAAATAAGTTTTTTACTCAGTTCGGCGTTGTAGCGAATGACGTTAACCAGCGTCAGAAAGCCGTCGGCGAGGCTGCCACTGCGCTCGGCGGCGTGAATAACGCTGAGCTCATCGCGCGGGATAAGTTCTTCAAAAACCGCGGATATCGAGGTGCTCTCGCGCATTCTGTCGGTAATGTTTTTGAGCTTATGGCTGAAGCCTTTGCCCAGCAATTTTGCCCCTTCTTGCTGGAGTTTGAGCAGCGTGTCATACAGCGGCAGCTCGGCATGGATCATGTCGGCGCAAAATTGGTAAAGATAAAGACGCTGCGATTTAGCTAATTTTCTCAAGCAGAACCTCCATGTCCTCTTCAAGCAGGGTGCCAAACTCCATGGCAAACCAGTTGGCGCAGACGCGTCCTTCCAGCACGGCGGCCAACACTTTCTCTTTGATTTCAAAACCCTCGGTGAGTGAGGTCGAAAGGGCGCGTTTGTTGCGCCACAGGCCATAGACTTTGAGCCACTGCTCTTTGGCGATACATTCCAGCTCGGCGTGAGTTGGCAACATGTATTCCACCACCAGTTGCCTACCCGCCACGCCGGTATGCTTGCAGGCGTCGCAGCCATCGCTATTCCGGGCAAACAGGGCGTAGGCCTTGCCGTAGTCGGTGGCGCGGGTGGATTTTTTGCAGGCGTTACACAAGATAGGGACCAGCTTTTGGCACTGGAGTCCGGCAATAAAGCCGGGCGTCGAGAGCTTATCGCTGGTGATGCCCATGGCGCACAGGCGCTGCAACAGCGAAACAATATTGCCGGCGTGGACCGTGGTGAAGCAGTAGTGACCACTTTCGACGGCTCCGGCCAGCGCGTTGGCGGAGATGCTGTCGCGAATTTCCCCCACCATCAGCACGTCCGGGTCGCGGCGCAGCGCGGATTTGATGGCGACGTGAAAACCGCCGTCTTCGGCATTCAGCACCGAGCTTTGCTTCGCGCCGTAGATTTGATACTCCACCGGATCTTCGACGGTGAGGAAGCAGCCTTTGTCGCCATAGCGATTGATCTGCAACCACTCCATCAGATTCTTTAAGGTGGTCGATTTCCCCGATCCCGTGGTGCCCGAGATGATGTAGGCGCCGTACGGGTTGCGCAGGATTTTTTTCAGGTCGTCCAATTCGGCATGGCTGATCCCCAGCTTATCCAGGCTGGCGACCACGGTTTTTGACACGCCGGAGGGGATGATGCGCAGCACGGCGTGGTAGCAGCCATCCTCTTCGCCAAAAATCGGAAAGTGGGCATAGCGAAAGCGATAACTCTTCTTGTTCAGCATGTAGAGAATGTTGGCGCTCTGCGGAATGTTGCGATTCCAGGTGGTGTCTTTGGTGCTGGCCTCCACGTTGTAGAGCACGAAGACCAGCTCATCGCATTTCTGCGATTTCATCTGCATGTAGAGTGTCAGCACGCCATTGATGCGCAGCTCAATGATCGCCACCACTTCATTGCGGGTGATATGCAAATCGCTGGCGCCGGAGTCCACGGCGTAGAGCAGGATCTGCTCCAGCGTTTTTTGGGTTGAGCTGGTGCCCAGCGCGGCTAACTGGCGATTCTGCGAGGATAGCTCTTCAAGGATTTCGTAATACGCGCCGTCGCTGACCTGCACGATGCCGCTGATGTTCGGCGACTGGGCTTTGCTCAGCCGCCAGAGATCAAATTGAATCAGCGGCAGATACTCCAGCAGCGGGCGCGGGCAAATCAGGTAGTGCTTATCTGCCAAAGAGGCCGTGAGCAGGTGCTCATCATATTCTTTAAACAGCCAGCCGCTGCCGGTGATATCGGGAGACTCAAGTTTCAGGTATTCAAAGCTCACGGCGTGACTTCCTTAATGGTCACTAACCCATCCGTAGCGCCGGGGAACAGCCTGTACGCCTTGCCATTGGCGTGAAAAACGTCGTCGAGGCGCATCATTTTGACCTGTTTTCCTGTCGACACGGCTACGCGCTGAACCCCGGCGATATTAGAAACCAGCAGGACTTTAGGCTCGCTGGAGAAGGGCATTTGGGCGCTGCTGGCCTGACTGTAGGAGGGCGATGACGATGACTCATCGTCTAGAAAGGGCGCATTTTTAAGCTTATGCAGCTTGCTTCTTAGCTCTTCCAGCGCCAGCTCGTTAGCCAGCTTTCTATGCTCCGTTTCAAAGAAGAAGTTATCTTCCATCATGCTGGCAATGTGGTCCTGCTCGGGCGCCGCTGCCGGAATTTCAACATTAGGCTTTGCCAGAGGCGGGAAGATATTTTCGGCCTGCGCACTCAGGGCAGCGGGGAATAGCAACAGCGATGCTATCAATGTCCATTTTTGCATAACAATCCTCCTGATATTTTTGTCCCTTTTTCACTCACGGCGACCTCTTTAATAAAGAAGGCATCCGGATAGGCGAGCGTGGTGAAATATTGCATCACATAAATAGACGCCCTCGGCAGTTCTATCTCCCATGTGGCATTTAATATGTTGTACCTCCGAGCAAGGCGCGCGCCGATCTCTTGCTCTAGGGCCGCAACTGAAGACTCCGGCGCGGTAAGGAGGTTTCGCCACGGTGGTGTTGTGGGAGTGAATATAACTCAATAAATTGACGCATTGCGGCAATGTAATAGCGTCGCCAGATTGATATTTTTGCAGCAAAGGATGATTTTCCAGCTTTGATGGCACTCCTTGATAGTTGATTTCGCTCGCAGCAAAGCTGGCCATAAAATAGTGATGCCAAAATTTCTTTAGCTGTAAGCTAAATATCGCATGATCTTTCAATAGATATTGGAAATCACAACGGGTGGTGTCGCAGGTAATATTCTCTTCCCGATAGCCCGCCATTTCCAATGGAACCCGGCTGCGGGCGATCTCGGTCAGCAGCCTGTTGAGGCTACTGATATGCCCGCCGGTAAAGCTGTCGAGATAATATTGTTTGACCTGTTGTACCTTCTGCTCAATCTGTTGTTGGGCAATCTGCTCCTGCGCCAGCCGCTCTTTTTTAGGGACATAAAGCAGGAAATAGGCTCCGCTGATCGACAGTAGAATAAAAATCACCAAAACCGTGACGATAATAATCGGCAGCCTGCGAGCGGAGAGGGTGATGTCTTTCCAGATATAGTCTTTATTCAGCATGGTTATTTATCCGGAGAAAAAGAAGTCCAACAGCACCAGGGTTAAACCCAGTATGCCAATGCCAGCCAGTAGCAGGGCGCTATAGAAAAAGACGCGCTGTTTGCGCAGCCTTTTCTTGCGTTTTTCACACAATAAAACAACGGTTTCAATATGCTTATCTTGCAAGGGAATAATCTCTAAATGGCAATAAGCAGAGGTCGGCACCAGCCGTATCACCTCATTAAAAAAAGCTTTGCTCATTAACCGGTCCGTCCCGCTCATAATCTGGCCGTTATTAATGATTAATAAATAATAGTGATCCTCCGCGGTGGCGGCGTAATAAATGCCGTCGCCAAACTGCGTGTTGATATAGGTAGCGAAAGGATCATGTTGTAAAACCGGTTTATCCGTATAGCCATAGTGATTTTTATTTTGCTTATCAGCATAGACCACCTGATGATGGCTTTTTTTGGTGGCTTCTATCCATTGGCGATACCCCTTGGCGTTGCTCTCTGAGTTGAAATTCTCCCAGATTAACCCCGTCACGATATTGTTCTTGGTGAGTTGTTCAATAAAGTTAATTTTCATTTGTAGGTATAGGGCGCCTGATGATAATCAATACCCACCACCATGACGACGGTGGCATCTGACTGGTTGCTCTCGCCGCCCGCACCTAACAGCATGGCGCGCTGGCCGTCTGACGTCTCCGTGGCTTCATATTTGCTCACCATTAATAATGTGCCCGCCGTAACGGTGGAAACATTAAAGGTTTCAGTGGTGGTAACCACCGGAAGCTGAATCAAATCAAAGGTATCCAGACCATTTAAAAAACGTTTGGTAAAACCACTGGAGACTTCTATTCTCCCGTCGGACAGAACTCGTGGGGTAATAATAAAGCTGGTGCCCGTAATGATTTTGTCGGTGGTAATTTCAATGGTTTCGCGGTTAGTCGTTTCATTAATGGTTCTGGTGCGGCCGGAAACATAATTTTGTCTCTTGGTCATATTTAACGGGATCGGCACATTATTGCGAGTGACGAAGGTGCCGCTCTGCAAAACCCGTGATCCAGAAAGCTCATATAACGCGTCAAGCTGGGCATTAATATTCAGCATGCGCCCGGAGTCGGGCGTGTAGAACTGGCGCGATGCTTTAAGGCTTCCCTCTGCCGATTTCATCATCGCCGTGGAAAGGTTAATTCCCGTGCCACCGTTAACAAAGGCGAGGTTTAACGCTGCACCGGCTTTTTTAATTTTCCGCTTATCCAGCACAAAGACTTTATAGCTCACAATAAATTGTCGGCTATTGTCCGTCTGGTATTTTTTCAATATGGCGCTCAGCGTCTTATATTCAGAAGGTCTGGCGGTAAAGGTTAAAATAGAGGCATCTTTGAAAATGCTATACACGCCGCTGGAAACATACTTCTCCGCCATATCTTTAACGTCTTCCCAGAAGGAGGATTCAAACTTGGTTTCTGACTTGGCAACTAAGCCGCCTTCTGAGCTGACCTCATTACTCGACAGGTCGAGTGACGTTTCGGATTTATTATTTTGCCCATAGAAATCGAGTTTGATGGCATAGGTTTCATACAGCTTGGTGGTCAAAACATTATTGTGATCGAGACTGGCTGCTACATCATAAAGCGATGAGATGTAACGCATAAACTCTTCGAATGTGCCCTTAAAACTGATGCTGTGTGCCTGATATTCAGGCTCTTGGTTGCTCATCTTGTCGCTATTGGGAAGCGAATCATTGATGCGATAACTTATCCCTGCCTGGGCGGCGACGGTATCAAGCAAGGTCTGGAGATCGATAGGTTCATAGGATTCAATATTAATACTTTGACTCAATAGCTGCTGTTTTTTGGCGCTATATTCAACACGCTTACCGAGGAAGGCCGTGTTGTATTTTTGATAGGGGCGCGTTTTAGTAGCATCTGCCTCGACCACCTGCGGCAGCTTATTGGCTTCGCTATCCAAATCATATTTTTGGTCAAAGTAGTGAGTGCAGCCCGGTAACATAGCGGACAAGCAAAGTATCCATAATTTATTATTCATCACTGTTTCCCTGTGAGATCACTGCCCATCAACGATTAATACTTTATTTTTGCTGTAAAACTTAATCACCAGGCCATAGTTTTCTGAGGCAAACATATTCCCCAGGTCAGTAAGTATTTCATCATTGTTTTTGCCTGATATCACCGTATCGGTAAATATCATGTAATCACTGTCGCTATTCCACAGCAGTTTGTAGCCGACTTTATTCGCCCAAGTTTTAATTTCCTGACTTAATAGCCGGTTCTCATGCAGCACCAGAATTTGGTTCTGAATCGTCACTTCGGCATGCAGCAGTGGTTTATTTAATAGCGAGCCAGATAACGTCGCGTTATCGTTTTTTACCGAGTGACTATCGCTATGCAGCGACGCGTAAGGCATTGAGCTAATCAAAAAAATGAGTGCAGATAGCGTTTTAAATATCCCTTTCATAATCACATCCTGAAGTTGCACTGATTAATTAGGTTGTCCAAATGGGTTTCTGAAATAACTACGTGAATAATCAACTTCAATCGTGCTGCACCATCTGGTGATCACCACAGATACGGAGCTTGGGTTACGGTAGCTAAAGGTTTTTTCATAGGCCCGGTTATAAGCCGCCACGGTGGAGGTCACGACCCATATCTTTCCGTAACGGTTAACCTGAATTTCAACTTTACTAAAATCAGAAGATATGGAGCTTGGAGCAATGGAACGAGTTAATGCCGGATTGGAATAATCTCTAAGGTGTGTCGCCACATTCTGTTTCGAGTTATAGGAAACATCGGACGATACGGAAGAAATGGCTGCCGCAATTCGCGGATAAAGCTGGCGATTATTTGGGCCAAGGGGGCAGCGCTGGACGGGCAGGGTGATTCTGCCCCCTTCTTCTAGCAGCGGTCCCATGTAATCTTGGTCATATCTGGCTCCTGCTAGAGGGGGAACATCGGTATTCATGCTATTACCGAAGGCGGCATAGCTGATCAGCGGAATGGTGGTTAATTCCGGCTTAGAATGGGTATATCTGCCCGGGCTTTCGAGGATCACGTTTGAAAGCAGGGTGCCCACCGTCTTGGTACCGTCGGGATTTTCTGCTTGCAAAACCAGCAGTTGGTTATCGGAATGGTTATAGCCTTGCCCGTCTGCACTTGAGAGGCAGAGCGTTGATTTTGATTTGGTGCCATCCCAGCAGAGCTTGTCAGCCCCGTTTTTACCGGTGTGCTCGTTTTTCGTGCTAACGGAGAAACGAATACCAAATTGCTGTTGCAGATGGCTTTCGGCGCTGGCGATATAGCGACTCATGTCGCCAAAATTCACCGGCTCTCTCTTACTGCCGCTACCCGTCATCAGCAGCGTCCAGGCTGAATTCGCCGAGCTACCCAGAGGGCGAACCAGAATATGGGCGTGTGAATAGCTAAGTCCCGTACTCTCAAAGGCCTGATTAAAAGCCTGAAGGTAGCTATCGAACTTCAGCTTATCCTCTGCTTGTTGGGTCAAAGGAGTGTAGCTGATAATAAAATCTACCCGATCGATATCCAAACGTGAGGGATCGCCGACAACATCAACGCGGACAATATTTAATACATCATTCTTAAGCTGGCTAGGGTAGGCGCAAGGAAGGTACTCTTTCTCGAAATGGTAGGGCGTATTTAATGATTCAGGCCCGCAGCTATTGCTGGTGAAATAGCTCCTTTGGCTTACAGAACTGTGCCATTCAAAGAATTTTGCGGTTTGCAGGGGATCCGCAAATTTATAATTAGTGACTCTTTTGCTGTAAATATCTTTTCTGGCTCCGGTTAATGTTAAGTCATAAAGCGGATTGATTTTTAAATGATTCCCTTTACCGTTTTCAATAACAGAAATCTTACCTTGCTGAATAAAGTCAATCAGGCCGCGTATCTCACCGGTTATCAGTTTTGCCGTCTGTCGTTGTTTAATTTCTTCAACTTTCTTTTGCTTTAAATCCATTGTAAAAGCCATGCCAAGGCCGATGATTGCCAGCACAACTAACATTTCAAGCAATGTGAAACCGCGAGAGAATTTATACACGATGAGGCCAATGTTATGGTCAGCAAAGAGATCCCTTCTCCCGCAGGAGAAGGGGGCGAGGCTTAGCGACTGCCTAAAACAATGGCGTTATTGGCGTTGGCAGAACAAACGCCCAAGGTTGCCGCAGGGGTGATAGTGATGTTGCCGTTAGAATGCAGGCTTCTCAACACGGCAGGGCCCGGTGCGACATCAAGAGAGGCTGGTGCGGCGGCATCAACACCCGGCGCGGCGGAGACCACGCCAACGTAGTCCCACTGATTACCGATTTGGGTAATGATGTTACGACACTGGGTTTGATCTAAACCGTTTACAGTCAGGAAGAAGCCTTTCAATCCTGCGGTGGCGACGGTGCTGATTCTGGTACCGCCCATATGGAAGTAGTCGCCAGAAATGCCGTTTTTCGCTTCGGATTCAGACAGCTTGCCTAACTGCACTAATGCCGCGATCATCACTTTCGAGTTAGTGGTGTTGAGGATAGTTGTTGGCGTCATGTTAACCCCGGCGGTTGCTGAAGGAACCGGGTAGCTGGTATTTCGATAGGCTTCCTGTGCAGCCAAACGGATGCTGTTGGTGTTACTCACCAATTTAGTGATGGACTGGCTGCTGAAGGCGCGCTGTGCAAGCACCACCACCCCTGCGGCAATCGTCCCGACAATACCCAGAACGATAATGACTTCGAGTAATGACATTCCTCGTTGTTTTCTAAATTTTTTATACGCGTTAGCTTTATTCTTAAGCATATTAATTTGTTCTTTCACGACACATTCCTTATGTATGCTAATGGCGATTTGGAAAGACTTTAATTTTTGGCATTAAATAGATAATAAATAACCCCTGGCGCAGTGATTATTTAATCGCAGATATCTAATGGCAGAGAGATTGTTATGTATGCGCGAGATAGAATGCAATAGTTTTTTTGTCGAGAGTTAATGCTCTTATAATATTTTAATGGTTTTTATTCTGAGGTTTATTATCTGTTGTTTTTATATATTCGATTAATTAATTCTATTTTTTGTTTTTGATTTATAAAATGAAATTAACAGGGGGCGAGTTTATTATGATGGGATATATCGATTAGCTGTTTAGATTAGTCATCTCAGAGGCTTTTTTTTTGTATAGATGCCGGACGTGAACGTCAGTTCAGCGAAGCGCGCCAGTTTCTTGTATAATCTGCCGCTTCGAGGTGCGAAGGGGTGAACCCAGTGGCATTTCCTCGGTTTACTCCATACAGGAATACAGAATTATGATGCATAACGACGTCTTGCGCAGCGTGCGCCACATGCTTGATTTAAGCGAAGGCAGACTGATTGAGATCCTCAAAACGACCGGCGTGCCCGTCAGCCCGGAAGTGATGTCCCGCTATCTGAAAAAAGAGGACGAAGAGGGCTATATGGAAGTGCCTGACGAAGTCATGGCTAACTTCCTCAACGGTTTGATCACCTTCAAGCGTGGTAAAGACGACCGTTTCCCGGTGCCAGAAGTAGAAAAACGCGTTACCAACAACATCATGTTGAAGAAGCTGCGCGTGGCTTTTGAACTGAAAACCGAAGATATGCTGAGCGTGTTGGCCGCCGCCGATTTCAAAATGTCCGAAGGCGAACTGAGCGCGTTCTTCCGCAAAGAAGGCCACAAGAACTACCGTCCTTGCGGCGATCAGGTTCTGCGCTACTTCCTGAAAGGTTTGACCGCGCGAGTCCGCCCGTCTAAAGCCTAAAGCCAGCTGGCCGTCTTATCGGCTTTGCCGCAAATAAAAAGCCTGAGTGTGTTATGCACTCAGGCTTTTTTGTGTTGCGGCTCGCCGTATTATGCGGCTTCAGTCTGCCGTGGTTTCACCACTTTCTTCTCTTCCTGCTCTGGCTTTTTTGCCGCCAGCTCGTCGGCTTCGAACTCATCCACGTTGATAGAACGCAGGCGGCTCTCTTCGGCGCGGCTTAGAATTCGGGCTTCATCCGGGGTCAGATGACCAGCATCCAGCCCTTTTTGCGCCAGAATATCCAGACGGGTGAATGACAGCTTTTTACCCATCGCGTCGGACAGATGTTTATGCACCGGCTCGGCGGCCAAAATGTCCATCAGGGCTTGTTCCAACTGACCAATCGGGTTGTGCTCGCTTGGCGTCAGATACTGGCCGCGACCAATGCGGCTGCGGGTGGCTGATGGCACTTGCAGAATGCGCGCCAGCTCGTGGTCCAGTTGGTCAGAAGGGGCGGCCTGAGCACGGCCCAGCGGGAAGATAACAAAGCGCATCACGCCCGCTACCAGTCCGTTAGGGAAGTTACGCAGCAGCTCTTCAATGGCGATTTCCGCCTGATTCAGGCAGTCCTGCACGCCCCAATGCACCAGCGGCAGGTCTTCCTTGTTGCGACCTTCCTCTTCGTAGCGTTTCAGCGTCGCCGTCGCCAGATAGATTTGGCTGAGGATGTCACCCAAACGGGCCGAAATGCGCTCGCGGCGTTTCAGGCTGCCACCCAGCACGCCCATGGAGATATCGGACAGCAGGGCCAGGTTGGCACTCAGGCGGTTAATCTGCTGATAGTAGCGAGCCGTCGCGTCTTTGGCCGGCGTCTTGCTGGTGCGGCCGTTGGTCAGGCCCAGCCAGAAGCTGCGCACTTTGTTGCTGCCGACGTGGCCGATATGGCCGAACAGCGCGCGGTCGAAATCTTGCAGATCGTTGCTTTCCGCCGCCGCCATTTCACGCAGCACGTATGGATGGCAACGGATAGCGCCTTGGCCGAAGATAATCATGCTGCGAGTCAGGATGTTGGCGCCTTCTACCGTGATGGCAATTGGCGCACCCTGATAAGCACGGGCCACGAAGTTACTTTTGCCGAGCATAATGCCTTTACCGCCGGTGATATCCATGGCGTCCATCACGGCGCGCTGGCCACGGTGGGTACAGTGATATTTAACGATGGCTGACAGCACAGCCGGTTTTTCACCGAGCATAATGCCGTTGGTGATGAGCGTTGCCGCGGCATCCATGACATAGGCGTTACCGGCAATGCGCGCCAGCGGCTCTTCGATACCTTCCATTTTGCCGATAGGCAGTTTGAACTGGCGGCGAATATACGCATAAGCGCCGGTCGCCATCGCCAGTGATTTCAGGCTGCCGGTGGCGTTGGATGGCAGGGTGATACCGCGCCCAACCGACAGGCATTCAACCAGCATGCGCCAGCCCTGACCGGCCATTTTCGGACCACCGATGATGTAATCGATAGGCACGAAAATGTCTTTACCGCGCGTCGGACCATTTTGGAAAGGCACGTTCAGCGGGAAGTGACGGTGGCCGATTTCCACGCCTTGGGTATCCGTTGGGATCAGCGCACAAGTAATGCCCAGCTCAGTGGTATCCCCCAGCAGGTGGTCCGGGTCTTTCAACTTAAAGGCCAGTCCCAGCACGGTAGCGATAGGCGCCAGCGTGATATAGCGTTTGTTCCAGGTCAGGCGCATGCCCAGCACTTCTTTGCCTTCCCACTGGCCTTTACACACCACGCCAACGTCGGGAATGGCACCGGCATCAGAGCCTGCTTCCGGGCTAGTTAAGGCGAAGCAAGGGATTTCCAAACCTTGGGCCAGACGTGGCAGATAGTGATCTTTCTGCTCATCGGTGCCGTAATGTTGCAGCAGTTCGCCAGGGCCGAGGGAGTTAGGCACGCCGACGGTGATGGCCAAAATGCCGGATACACCCGCCAGCTTTTGCAGCACGCGAGCCTGAGCGTAAGCCGAGAATTCGAGGCCGCCGTACTCTTTCTTGATGATCATCGCGAAGAAGCGGTGCTCTTTCAAATAGGCCCACAGCTCTGGTGGCAGGTCTGCCAGCTCGTGGGTTATCTGGAAGTCATCCGCCATGCGGCAGGCTTCTTCCACCGGGCCGTCAATAAAGGCCTGCTCTTCTTCCGTCAGGCGCTGCTGCGGGTAGTCCTGCAACTTTTTCCAGTCAGGCGTGCCGCTGAACAGGTCGCCTTCCCACCAGGTGGTACCGGCTTCAATCGCCTCTTTTTCCGTGCGCGACATGCTTGGCATGACTTTACGGAAGGTGCGCAGAGCCGGCGCGGAGAACAGTGAACGGCGCAGTGCCGGAATGTTGAAAGGCAACAAGACGATTGCCAGCGGCACCAGCAGCCAGAGAGTCCACAGGTGAATTGCGCCCATGGCGGCAGTAAAAGCCAAAATAATCAAGCTACTAAGTTGTAAGTTCACCCGGTGATAGAACAACACACCGATGATAACGAGCAAGGCAACAATACTAAGAACCATCATGATAAATCTCCCCAGTTGTAGGAGGTCTGACCTGTTAGAGTGATATATTGGTTTTAGTTCAGGTCCATTTCTTTATCAATGTATTTACATCTTAATTACAACTTGGCTCACAAACCGATCGCACTAAGGGTCAAAATCACAAACATTCAGATTGATTACCGCTTCTTGGCTTCTCGCTGTTTCGGCAATCCGTTACACTGCGTGGCGGAACGTTTTATTGCTGAAAATGGACATAAAAAGAGGCTGCCATGTACCTGGATATTATCCGTAGTGAACTGAACGAAGCTGCTGACACACTGAATAAATTCATCAGTGACTCAGCAAACATTGAGTCAATTCAACGTGCTGCCGTGCTGCTAGCGGATTCTTTTAAAGCGGGCGGGAAGGTGATTTCCTGCGGTAATGGCGGTTCGCACTGCGACGCCATGCACTTCGCTGAAGAACTGACTGGCCGTTACCGTGAAAACCGCCCGGGCTATCCGGCAATTGCCATTTCTGACGTCAGCCACATTTCCTGCGTAGGTAACGACTTTGGTTTCGACCATATTTTCTCTCGTTATGTTGAAGCTGTAGGGCAGAAGGGCGACGTGCTGCTGGGGATCTCCACCTCTGGCAACTCCGCCAACGTGATCAAAGCGATTGAAGCGGCGCGCGCGAAAGGCATGAAAGTCATCACCCTGACCGGTAAAAACGGCGGCAAGATGGATGGCTCAGCTGACGTTGAAATTCGCGTACCGCACTTTGGTTTCGCGGATCGCGTACAGGAGATCCACATTAAAGTGATTCACATTTTGATTTTATTAATCGAAAAAGAGATGGCAAAAGCCTAAGGCTTTTGATGTAAAGGAGACTGGCAATGTGCGAATTGCTCGGGATGAGCGCCAACGTTCCTACTGATATCTGTTTTAGTTTCAGTGGGTTGGTGCAACGAGGTGGCGGTACGGGTCCGCATAAAGATGGCTGGGGTATTACTTTCTATGAAGGTAACGGTTGTCGCACCTTTAAAGATCCGCATCCGAGTTTTAATTCGCCCATTGCCCGTCTCGTTCAGGAGTATCCGATCAAATCCTGCGCGGTGATTTCACACATTCGTCAGGCGAATCGCGGCGAAGTGTCGCTGGAAAATACCCATCCCTTCACCCGTGAACTGTGGGGCCGCAACTGGACCTATGCACATAACGGGCAGCTGCGCGGCTATCGCCAGCTGGACACCGGCACTCTAAGGCCCATCGGCCAGACTGACAGTGAATTCGCTTTCTGCTGGTTACTGCATAAATTGACTGAGCGCTATCCGCGCACGCCGGGCAACTGGCCTGCGGTGTTTCGCTATATTGCGTCGCTGGCTGACCAAATGCGGCAGAAGGGCGTGTTCAATATGCTGTTGTCGGACGGGCGCTTCGTGATGGCTTACTGCTCGACCAATCTGTATTGGATCACGCGCAGAGCGCCGTTTGGCAAGGCAACGTTGTTGGATCAGGATGTGGAAATCGATTTTCAGCAGCAGACGACACCCAATGATGTCGTCACGGTGATCGCTACCCAGCCATTAACGGGTAACGAAACCTGGAACAAGATTGCGCCAGGTGAATTCGCCTTATTTCACTGTGGTGAACGCCAACTGTGATCCCAGCGGCGTGGTTTGCACCGGCTGAGTCAGTACATACTTACCTGAACTGACTACCACGTTTGGCGGCGTATGATACTTCTGGAAGTAGTCATAGCCCGGCTTCAACTCGTTCCAGAAACTGATGTAAGAAGAGTTTCTGTGCGACGCCATATTGGCATCCGTCATGCGGAACGGGTAAATGCTGATTTGCACGTTACGCTGGCCGTATTGGAAAGCCGCCTGCACATAAGTGAAAATTTCATCCATGTATTGATCGGTCATCGCATAACAGCCGATAGACTTACAGTTACCGTGGATCATTAAATATTTGCCGGAATAGCCCTGAGCCGTGTCGTAGGCATTCGGGAAACCGATGTTAATCGCGCGATAGAATTTGCTGTCAGGCTTTAAATGGTGAATATCGACGCTGTAAAAACCT
This sequence comes from Ewingella sp. CoE-038-23, assembly GCF_040419245.1. Lineage (NCBI taxonomy): Bacteria > Pseudomonadati > Pseudomonadota > Gammaproteobacteria > Enterobacterales > Yersiniaceae > Ewingella > Ewingella docleensis. The sequence continues at coordinate 850,234 of NZ_JAZHOH010000001.1, forward strand.
TCCGGACTTTTGAAATCCCCTTCGCGGCGTTTATTTCCTAAACCGCCCGAGAAATCACAAATACCATAAGTGCCGATCAGGCGATATTCGCCCTGAAGTTCGGCATAAAGCTCAAGTTTGCGTTCCTGTTTAAAGATCTGGATATAAACCGGGGAACCCAAAAGTTTCTGTTTTAACGCTTGATCAACCGGGACAGGCTCACTGGCGGCCGCGGTGCCGAGGGTAAAAAGGGGCAAACTGAGGAGCATCGCAAGTAACAGCGCGATTCTGATCATTCTTATTCCTGCTTAACGATTCCCCTTGATAGTTGCTGTTGCTGCTGACATCGCGGCAATCTCAATTATGTGGGGTTTAGGTCTGATTATTTTGTCTACAGATACGAAGATCTTTAAGACCGCCACTGATATACAATCGGCATTAAACATGCATGATTCGATGCCATATTAATGCTGGTGGCTTTTTTAGCAATCCCACTAGGAATAAATTTACAGTTAAAGTGTGAAAAAATGATTTAGTTTACTTTTTGAGCAGATTTTTTGTGAATACCCCGACATTTCTGCCGGGGAATATCTTTAGCGAGGAATGTTTTTGAAGTCAGCCGGTGAATTCACTAACACGCCGTCAGCCCCCAACGCTTTGGCCTGTTGATAGTCAGCCTGATTATTAATGCCGATCAGAATAATGTGCGCCTCTCCCTGTGAACGGAAGCAGTCCATCGCCTCTTTATCCCACGCCAGCGTTGCTTTAGAGCGCGCCTCACCCAAGGTGTATTTTTCCACCACTTCCACTTCACGTTTCATTTCCAAAGCATACCAGCGGCTTTTGTCATCAGCTTTAATCTGGCACAAGTGCGCCATGGTGATATTAGCCAGCGCGGTGCGAGTGGTATCGCGGCTCTCAAAGCGTGGAATAGAGGCCGGAAGGGCTTCGAGATATTGGTTGTCGGTGGAGTAAATCCGCACTCTGCGCTGGCTATGCGTGTTGTCGAGCACCTTATTTAAGGCTTTCGCCATCTCAGCAGGGCTGGCGTCCGGCGTCTTGATATCAATATAGAAAGTGGTTTTTGGGAAGGCGTTGAGCACGGTTTCCAGACGAGGAATGCCGATGTTTTTACCACGATAAGGATGGTTATCGCCGCTGCCAAAGGCCCAGCCAGCGTCCATTTTTGACAATTCCAGTGCCGTGTACTGCGACACCGGCCCGTTCTGATTGGTCAGGGATTTTAAATCGGACGGGCGATACAGCACCGCGACGTTATCTTTGGAGAGCTGCACAGTGATCCAAATGGCATCCGCGCCATTTTTTAGCGCCAGTTCGATGGCGGGAACCGTGTTTTCTGGAGCATCAGCCGTGCCGCCGCGATGGGCAATGATCTGCGGCGCGCCGCTAATCGTTGCTGTAAAGCCAGTCAGCGGGAACAGGGCGCTGCACAACAGAGTGGTGCATAACAATTTTCGATTAAAGCTGATCATAACTAATTCCTTTTAGAGACAATGGAGCAATTAATATACAGCGTGATTGTGAAAATAATATTAAATCCATGCCTAAAAACGATTATTTCTCTTTATCCAATCTGAAATTGAGATAACTATTATTGGGATAAATAAGCGGTATTTTTAATATTTGTCTACCCTATGGTTTAATCGAGCGGACTTGAATTTCCATCTTGATACTGTATGCTTGTACAGTCATTGGGAGGGGCTATGCGTAAAATTATTCACGTCGATATGGATTGCTTCTTCGCGGCAGTTGAAATGCGCGACGATCCTTCATTGCGTGATATCCCCATTGCCATCGGCGGCAGCCGCGATCGCCGCGGTGTGATCAGCACGGCAAACTATCCGGCGCGCAAGTTTGGCGTCCATAGCGCGATGCCCACCGGCATGGCCCTCAAGCTCTGCCCGCACCTCAAAGTGATCCCCGGCCGGATGGAAGCCTATAAAGAAGCCTCCAACCATATTCGTGAAATCTTCTCCCGCTACACTTCGCTGATTGAACCCCTCTCGCTCGACGAGGCTTACCTCGATGTCTCTGAATCGACCCAGTGCAATGGCTCTGCAACGCTTATCGCCGCTGAGATCCGTCAGGCTATTTCTGATGAAATCAACCTCACGGCGTCGGCCGGGATCGCGCCCATCAAGTTCCTCGCTAAGATCGCCTCCGACTTAAATAAGCCCAACGGCCAGTTCGTGATAACGCCAGATAAAGTTGCCGACTTCTTGCAAGACCTGCCGCTGAGCAAAATCCCCGGCGTGGGCAAAGTGACGGCAAAACGTTTGCAGGAGCACGGCCTGATCACCTGTGGCGACGTGCAGCGTTATGATTTGGCGAAGCTGCTAAAAGGCTTCGGCAAGTTTGGTCGCGTGCTGTGGGAACGCTGTCAGGGCATCGACGAGCGCGAAGTCTCGTCAGAACGCCTGCGTAAATCTGTGGGGGTCGAACGCACGCTGGCCGAAGATATTCACAGTTGGGAAGAGTGCGTGGCACTGATCGACAGACTCTATCCCGAGCTAGAAACCCGGCTCAGCCGCGTTAGCCCTGATCTGCGAATTGCCCGGCAGGGTATAAAGCTGAAGTTTCACGATTTCCAGCAAACCACCCAAGAGCACGTGTGGCCGGTGTTGAATAAAAATGATTTGTTGAAGGTGGCGTATGAAGCTTGGGAACAGCGGCGGGGCGGTCGAGGTGTACGGCTAGTGGGGTTACATGTGACTTTGCAAGATCCGCAGATCGAGAGGCAGTTGCTGCTGCCTTGGGAGTAAGGCTGAAAACGATTTATCTTCTTTGGTTTTGTTTTGATTCCTCCCCCTTTTCAGAGGGAGGAAAAGAAACTATTACTTACGCTCTGGGATCGCTTTCAGCAGGGCGGTCAGCAGCTTCCAGTACAGGTCAACGCTTTCGATCTCAACTTGCTCATCCGGCGAGTGTGGGCCAGTGATGGTTGGGCCGATAGACACCATGTCCATGTCTGGATATGGCTTTTTGAACAGACCACATTCCAGACCGGCATGGATAACCATGATGTTTGGCGTCTTGTCGAACAGCTGCTGGTAGGTTTCGCGTACCAGCGTCATGACCGGAGAGCTTGGCTCTGGTTTCCAGCCAGGATAGCTGCCTTTCGCCAAAGTTTTAGCGCCAGCCAGCTGGCCGAGAGAAGTCAGCATGCTGACTACGTACTCTTTGCCACTGTCGATCAGGGAGCGGATCAGGCAGTTGATCGCCACTTCGCCGTCGGTCATGGTGACAACGCCGACGTTCAGAGAGGTTTCAACTACGCCTTTCACGTCGTCGCTCATGCGGATCACGCCGTTTGGCGTGGCGTTGAGCAATGACAGGAAGTGGTGCTGGTTCTCTTTGTTCAGCGCTTTTGCGTCGCTTTGCGCCGCTTCTACTACGAAAGCAATTTTCTTCTCAACCGCAGCCAGTTCGAATTGAACCGTCGCCAGAAACTCTTGGGCAGCGGCTTTCAGCGCGTCGGCTTTGTCAGCAGCAACGGCAACGATCGCAATGGCTTCGCGTGGGATAGCGTTACGCAGCGTACCGCCAGTGAAGTCAATCAGGCGCAGGCCGTGAGCTTCAGCGTTGTCAGCCAGGAAGCGAGCAAGCAGTTTGCTGGCGTTGCCCAGACCTAAGTGAATGTCAGCGCCGGAGTGGCCGCCTTTCAAGCCTTTGAAGGTCAGTTTCAGCAGGCTGTAGCCCGCAGGAACGGCTTCGCGAGTCAGGGAAAGGGTAGAGGTGAAGTCGATGCCACCGGCGCAACCCATGTAGATTTCGCCCTCGGTTTCTGAGTCAGTGTTGATCAGAATTTCAGACTGTAACCAGTTTGGCTGAAGGCCGAATGCGCCTGCCATGCCGGTTTCTTCGGTCATGGTCAGCAGCACTTCCAGCGGGCCGTGCTCCACGGATTCGTCAGCCAATACTGCCAGCGCAGAGGCTAAACCAATGCCGTTATCAGCACCCAGCGTGGTGCCGCGTGCTTTTACCCAACCGTTATCAATGTACGGCTGGATGGGATCTTTGGTGAAATCGTGAACAGTGTCGTTGTTCTTCTGCGGCACCATGTCGAGGTGAGCCTGCAGGGCGACGGCTTTACGATTTTCCATGCCTTTAGTGGCTGGCTTACGCAATAATATGTTGCCGACTTCATCACGCTCAGCGTGAATACCTTTTTCCTGTGCCCATTCAACGATGTGTTTTGCCAGCGCTTCTTCATGATAAGAAGGGTGTGGAATCGAGCAAACTTTGGCAAAAATATCCCACAGCGGTTGTGGCGAAAGTTGAGACAATTCAGACACTATGAGTCTCCTGTAACAGTCAGCTCAGTCAGAAGGCATTGGCCGGTGAACTGATTGAGATGCTGTAGGTTTAAGGTTAATTATTCATCCGATCCAGTTGCCATCCTGTGTGGCGGCTGGTCAAACAGAATATCACTTAATCCTAAGCTGTGCGCGTAAGGCAGTGGAAAATCCTTGGGGTTTGCGGGGTTCCGGCCTCATAACCGCTGGTTTTTGTGAGCTGGACTCACTATAATCTCGCGCAACCTTTTTTCTTCCCCCCGAATACATTTTTAGAAGCCGTCATTTCACTGGCTGGGACACCTATATGAGCGAAAAATACGTTGTAACTTGGGACATGCTGCAAATCCACGCCCGCACCATGGCAAAACGCCTGCTGCCGGCAGAACAATGGAAAGGCATCATCGCGGTGAGCCGTGGCGGTTTAGTTCCTGCCGCCCTGTTGGCCCGTGAACTGTGCATTCGTCACGTTGATACCGTGTGCATCTCAAGCTACGACCACGACAATCAGCGCGAAATGAAAGTGCTGAAACGCGCCGAAGGTGACGGTGAAGGCTTCATCGTAGTTGACGACTTAGTAGATACCGGCGGCACCGCCAAAGCTATTCGCGATATGTATCCGAAAGCGCACTTCATCACCATGTTCGCCAAGCCGGCCGGTGCGCCGCTGGTTGATGACTACGTGATTGATATTCCGCAGGACACGTGGATTGAGCAGCCGTGGGATATGGGGATTGCTTTTGTCCCTCCTTTAGTCGGCAAATAAAATCCTCGTCATCCTTCGAGCTGTCTCTGCGTTGGCTGCCTCACCCCAGTCACTTACTGGAGTAGGCTCCTGAGGATTCGGTTCGTTGCCGTCTGGACACAACTCGAATGATTTAGAGGATTTTGAGCTGGATTGAGAGTATACAATCCCAAAAAACGCCTGACCTTTTGGTTGGGCGTTTTTGTTTTTGGATGGCGTTCATTTCATCGCGCTTGACCTGCGTCCTGAGTTATCGCAACGTGTCCCTGTTATAATTCTCGTCCACGCAGCTGGTTAACGGAGGATTTTGCATCATGGCACCAGCCAACCTTACGGAAAAACTGTTCAAACCCACCTTCAAATATCCTGAAACCTCGACGCTGGTTCGTCGCGTGCACCACGCCGGAGTGAATACCCTGCACTCGGCGCTGGAAGGGGACTCGGCGCCTTGCTGGTATCGCACGATTAACCGTTTGATGTGGTTGTGGCGCGGTGTGGATCCGCTGGAAGTGGAAGAGGTGCTGTCGCGCATTGCCGTTTCTACCGCCAAGCGCAGCGACGAACGTTTACTGGATACCGTGATTGGTTATCGTGGCGGTAACTGGATTTATGAGTGGTCGCAGCAGGGTATGGCGTGGCAACAAAAAGCGCTAGAGGCGCAAGATTTGGCCCTTGCCAGCGAGTATTGGCTCAAAGCCGCCAACCTTTATAGCATTGCGGGCTATCCTCATCTGAAAGGCGACACGCTGGCCGAACAGGCCGAAGTGCTAGCCAACAAGGCTTTCGAGCAGTCTGCTTTAAACTCACCGTATCAATTGAAAGAGATCGACTTCGCCATTGAAGGCGGCAGTGCGATCACCGGTTTCCTGCATCTGCCCAATGAAGGCAAAGCGCCATTCCCAACGGTGTTGGTGTGTGGCGGTTTAGACACCTTACAGAGTGACCATCAGCGGCTGTTTCGCGACTACCTTGCGCCGCGTGGCATTGCCATGTTGACCATCGACATGCCGTCGATTGGCTTCTCCGCCAAGTGGAAACTGACGCAGGACACCAGCTTCCTGCATCAACAAGTATTGAAGAAACTGACCGACGTGGTGTGGATAGACTCGACCAAAGTCAGCCTGCTCGGCTTCCGCTTTGGCGCCAACGTCGCCGTGCGTCTGGCCTATTTAGAGCCGCGACGAGTTCGCGCTGTGGCCACCCTCGGCGCGTTAGTTCATACGCTATTATTTGACGCCAAATGTCAGGACAAAGTGCCCGACATGTATATGGACGTGCTGGCCAGCCGGCTGGGGATGTCCAATGCCAGCGACAGCGCGCTGAAGACTGAACTTAATAGGTATTCTCTGAAAACGCAGGGCCTGCTGGGGCGCAGAACGCCGACGCCAATTATCGCCGGTTATTGGGATCAAGACCCTTTCAGCCCGAAAGATGAATCGCGTTTAATCGTTGATTCTTCGGGGGATGGCAAACTGTTGAGCATTAAAAGAGAGCCGCTTTATCAGAATTTCGACAAGGCGCTCCATGATATTTGTGATTGGTTATCGGCTCACATGCGTTAAACGAAAAGGTTGCTAATTCTTAAGGGTTTGCTACAAATAAAGCCCCAAAAAGGAGAATGTGTAATGACGTTACCAAGTGGTCACCCTAAAAGTAGGCTAATGAAACGTTTCGGCACGCTGGGGCCCTATATCAGGGAAGCCAAGTGCGAGAACGATCGCTTTTTCTTCGACTGTTTGGCGGTATGCGTTAACGTAAAACCCGCGCCGGAGAAGCGTGAATTCTGGGGCTGGTGGATTGAGCTTCAGGCTGAAGAAGAGCGTTTTACTTATGTTTATCACTTCGGGTTGTTCGACAAAGAGGGCGACTGGAAGGAGCAAAACATTAAAGATGCTGAAGTGCGTGACAAGCTGGAGACTACGCTGCGTGGCTTCCACAAAAACCTCAACGCCATGATTGTCGAGATGTCGTTGAAGCTCGAACCTGCAGAAGATTTTGGCGACGAACCTTTGAAACTGTCGGCCTAAAGTCCGCGATTTTCCCCTGTCTGAACCCTGCAATTTAGCGTTATGCCCTGCGGCATAACGCTGTTCTCCTTTTCCAAAGACAACAGTACACTTCATCATTTAAACTCTATTCAATTCTTCAAACGCAAACGGCAGAAAGATTATGAGTGGCAGCCAAACATTGGTTGTAAAACTGGGCACTAGCGTGCTCACCGGCGGCTCCCGTCGCCTTAATCGTGCTCACATTGTTGAGCTGGTTCGCCAGTGCGCGCAGCAACACGCGGCAGGGCACAGAATTGTTATCGTGACGTCGGGCGCTATCGCCGCCGGGCGCGAACATCTGGGCTACCCCGAACTCCCCGCCACCATCGCCTCCAAGCAGTTATTGGCGGCGGTGGGGCAGAGCCGTTTGATTCAACTGTGGGAACAGCTGTTTTCCATTTATGGCATTAATGTCGGCCAGATGCTGCTGACTCGCGCCGACATGGAAGACCGCGAGCGCTTCCTCAACGCGCGTGACACCATGAACGCGCTGCTCGATAACCATATCGTGCCGGTCATTAATGAAAACGACGCCGTTGCCACCGCCGAGATTAAAGTCGGTGACAATGACAACCTGTCGGCGCTGGCGGCGATTTTAGCCGGTGCGGACAAACTGCTGTTGCTGACTGACCAGCGCGGCCTGTTCACCGCCGACCCGCGCAACAACCCGCAGGCTGAGTTGATTCGCGAAGTGACCGCCATCGATGACGCCCTGCGCGGCATCGCGGGCGACAGCGTATCAGGCCTCGGCACCGGCGGCATGGCCACCAAACTGCAAGCCGCCGACGTGGCGTGCCGCGCCGGCGTCGACACCATTATTGCCGCCGGTAACCTGCCGGGCGTGATTGCCGACGTCATCAATGGCGTGTCAGTGGGGACTCGCTTCCACGCCATGCAAACCCCGCTGGAGAACCGCAAACGCTGGATCTTCGGCGCGCCGCCTGCGGGTGAAATTACTATTGATGATGGCGCGGTTGCCGCCATGCTGGAGCGCGGCAGCTCGCTCCTGCCGAAGGGCATCCGTGAAGTGAAAGGCGATTTCTCGCGAGGGGAGGTGATCCGCATTCGCAATCTGACTGGTCGCGATTTGGCCCACGGGGTCACACGCTATAACAGCGACGCGATGCGCATGATTGCCGGTCACCACTCCCAGCAGATTAGCGAAATCCTCGGTTACGAGTATGGCCCGGTCGCCGTGCACCGTGACGATATGATTGTCAGTTAAGACTGATTTTTAAGGATATACCCATGTTAAACGCAATGGGCCAGGCCGCCAAACAGGCCTCTTATACGCTTTCTACACTGAGCACCGCGCAGAAGAACCACGCGCTGCAAGTCATTGCCGATATGCTGGAGGCCAATAGCCAGAGCATTATTCAGGCCAACGAATTAGACATGTCCGCCGCCCGTGCCAGCGGCATGAGCGAAGCCTTGCTCGACCGCCTGCTGCTGACCCCTGCGCGCCTGGCCGCCATCGCCAGCGATGTGCGCGACGTGTGCCGCCTGAGCGACCCGGTCGGCCAGATTATTGACGGCTCGACCCAAGACAGCGGCCTAAAGCTGGAGCGCCGCCGCGTGCCTTTGGGCGTGGTCGGAGTGATTTACGAAGCGCGTCCCAACGTCACCATTGACGTCGCCAGCCTGTGCCTGAAAACCGGCAACGCGGCGATTCTGCGCGGTGGCAAAGAGACGCATCACACCAATCAGGCGACGGTAAAAGTGATTCAGCAGGCGCTGGAGCAGTGTGGTCTGCCTCGCGCGGCGGTGCAGGCGATTGAAAGCCCGGATCGCCAGCTGGTCGCCGAGATGCTGCGTCTGGACAAATATATCGACATGCTGATCCCGCGCGGCGGCGCGGCGCTGCACAAGCTGTGCCGCGAGCAGTCGACCATTCCGGTGATCACCGGCGGTATCGGCGTGTGTCACACCTTTGTTGATGAGAGTGTGGATTTCGCCAAAGCGCTGACCCTGATTGAAAGCGCCAAAGTTCAGCGCCCAAGTGCCTGTAACAGCCTCGAGACCCTGCTGGTTCATCAGGCTATCGCCGCCCGTTTCCTGCCAGAGCTGAGTGCCAAAATGCATGCCGCTGGCGTCACGCTGCACGCCAGCGAATCGGCGCTGCCTTATCTGCAAAATGGCGCGGCGAAGGTAGTGGCAGTGACGGAAGAAGATTATCAGGATGAGTGGCTATCGCTGGATTTGAACGTCACGCTGGTGGCGGATATCGACGAGGCTATCGCCCATATCCGTAAATACGGCACCGAGCACTCCGACGCTATTCTGACGCGCTCTATCAGTCAGGCCGACCGTTTCGTCAATGAAGTGGACTCCTCGGCGGTTTACGTCAACGCCAGCACCCGCTTCACCGACGGCGGACAGTTTGGTTTAGGCGCCGAAGTGGCGGTCAGCACGCAAAAACTTCACGCCCGTGGCCCAATGGGCTTAGAAGCGCTGACCACCTACAAGTGGATTGGCTACGGCGACGATTTAGTGCGTCCATAAAAGCCAAAAAATAGCCCCGAATCACCGGGGCTATTAACAAAAACTATACAGAAATCATCATTTCCAAGCCTTCCATCACCCGCTCTGACGAGAAAAGCAGCAGTCGATTCTTTGCCTCTTGACTTGCGACTCGGATTTCAATAATTTGTCACCCCGAAGTAACCCGCAGTAAAAATGCCGACTTAGCTCAGTAGGTAGAGCAACTGACTTGTAATCAGTAGGTCACCAGTTCGATTCCGGTAGTCGGCACCATTTCAAAGCAAGCCCCCTCTAGATTTATCCTTATTTATTAATCACCACCGATTTGCGATGAGTAAACGCCAGATAGCTGTAATGCCCGTGATATTCACCCACGCCTGAGTTACCGATGCCGCCGAATGGCAGATACGGTGAGCTTGCCTGCTGCATGACGCCATTCACGATGGCATCGCCCGAAGGGATTTTGGACGTGATTTTACGGCCTTTCTCAATGTCATTGGTAAAGACATAAGCCGCCAGAGGTTTAGGGTGGTGCTGGTTCACGCCATCAATCGCCTGGTTAATATCCGTAAAGGTCATAACGGGCAAAACCGGGCCAAACAGCTCTTCACGCATTAATGCGTCATCCCAATCCACATTATCCACCACGGTCGCCTGCATATGGCGGGTTGCGACATTGGCCTCGCCGCCATAGATGACTTCCCCTTGGGTCTGCTCAAGCATGCCGGTCAATCTTTCAACCTGTTTGCTCGAAACCAGCTTACCGATTGAATCGACGTTAGGTATGGCGGTTTTGATACGCTCAACCAGTTTGGCGAGCAGGGCGTCTTTTACGCTTTCGTGGGCCAACACGTAGTCCGGTGCAACACAGGTTTGGCCGCTGTTGGAGAATCGGCCGAAGGTCAGCATATCCACTGCGCGATCTAAATTGGCATCTTCCAACACGATAAATGGCGATTTCCCGCCCAGTTCGAGGATCACCGGCGTCAGGTTTTTGGCTGCGGCGGTCATGACAATCTTCCCAACCGCAGGGCTGCCGGTGAAGAAGATGAAGTCAAACGGCAGGCTCAGTAGAAATTCATTCTCGTCACGGCCCCCTTGGATAACCCCAATGTACTCTTCATCAAATACAGACTGAATGATCTTCTGGATAACCCGCGCAGTTTCTGGAACGGATTCGGAAGGTTTGATGACGGCGGTATTGCCACCCGCAATCGCCCCCAGCAGTGGGCAAAACACCAGATTGATCGGGTAGTTGAACGGGCCAATGATGTAGCTGACCCCAAAGGCTTCGTGCTCAATAAAGGCTTCAGAGAAGGTGGTGCCAGGATAAGAAGGCACGGTTTCTGGCACTGCCCATTCGTCGAGATGCGCTAGGGTGAAATCCAGTTCTGAGATGACCCGGCCTATCTCGGTGCGATCAACCAGATCCTTGGATTTACCGAGGTCGCTATCCAACGCGGCATACAGGTCTGGGGTATGATCGACAATAGACTGCTTGAGCTTTTGCAGGCTTTCCTTTCTGAAGGCAACGCTTTTGGTTGCTTCAGTTTTGAAGAAATTCTTCTGCTTGGTGAAAACGGCTTGAATGGTCGAGTTATCAGTTTTTAACATGTCAGTTCTCCGGCACCTGGTTCAATGTTTACAATCAATCATAGACAGCGATGACTCTGGCGGCTCTAAAGCTAAGTGCACATCCATTTAGTCTACTTGGTGGTCGTGGCACTCTCCTAGGTTCCAATTGTTACCATCCGGCACGGCCGCCCATCCTCAGTGCACCCCCTGCCTTTTTTCCGTGCAGTGCTAGCAATCACCGCGATCCCTACGCTCAATTCCCTCTGTTCACCTCTCTGCTTCACGCCGCGAAAAGCTTGTATTCAAGTCAGTATCCATAAGCCCGCTAGCTATTTCTTACTCTCATTTTGTGAAGTCGATCAAATAGTGGCCTGCTTTATGCATTTCTCACCACATTGGATAGTCATGTGGGTTTGATAAGGCAGCGCGGCGATGAACGAGATCCTGAATTTTGATGCACACAAGCTGGCGCGGCTGATTCGCCAACGCGAACTGTCTGCGGTGGAAGTCACCACGGCGTCGCTTGAGCAGATGCAGCAGCTCGAGCCCACTCTGCACGCCTTCTGCACCCCAACGCCTGAGCTGGCGATGGCGCAGGCGAAAGCGATCGATCTCAAACTGGCGAAAGGTGAAACCGTCGGGCCACTGGCCGGGGTTCCTCTTGCAGTAAAAGACCTGATTAACACCGCCGGGGTGAAAACCACCTCCGGCTCTTTCGTCTATGAACACTTTATTCCCGACGAAGATGACATCGTGGTCGAACGCGTGCGTAACGCCGGGGCGGTTATCCTCGGCAAAACCACTGCGCCAGAATTTGGATACAGCGGCGTGGGCCACAACCCGTTGTTCGAATCGCCGCGCAACCCGTGGGATATCAGCAAAACCCCCGGTGGCTCCAGCGCGGGTTCCGGCGTGGCGTTGGCGGCACGCATGTGCCCGCTGGCGCTGGGCAGCGACGGCGGCGGCTCGGTGCGCATTCCGGCGGCCCACTGTGGCGTCTATGGCTTGAAAGCCTCAATGGGGCGAGTACCGCTCTATCCGGGGTGCCGCGACGAACGCTATCCGGGCGTCTCTAGCTGGGAATCCCTCGAGCACATTGGCCCGATGACCCGCAGCGTGGCCGACGCCGCGTTAATGATGTCAGTAATTGCTGGCCCTGACGCCCGCGACCGACACTCGATTCCAGCAGGCGATGTCGACTGGCTGGGCGCAACCCAACGCGACATCAAAGGCCTGCGCGTCGCCGTCAGCGCCGACTGGGGATATGCCGCCGTCGACCCTGAAGTGCGCGACGTCTTTGCTCAGGCGGTCAGCGTGTTTGAACGCGAGCTGGGCTGCGTGGTGGAGTACGCCCATCCCGGCTTTAGCGACCCGCGCCGGGCCTTTATGGCCCTGGTGGCGATGGACACCGACTTAGTCGGCATGCGCCGCCTGCTGCCGGAGTTCGGCGACAGGATGTCTCCGCACCTGGTGGATATGCTGACCCGCAACTGGACGGCGGAGGACTTCACCAACGCCATCACCGAGCGCAAAGCCGTGACCAACCAGATGTGGCGCTTTATGCAGCGTTACGACCTGCTGCTGACGCCAACGCTGGCCGTCGCGCCATTTCCTCTACACATGCAGGGGCCGGAAGTGATTGAAGGCCGCATGGTCGCCAATAACGAATGGCTGAGCCTCTGCTTCCCAATGAATTTAACCGGCCAGCCAGCGGCCTCTGTTCCTGCTGGTTTTACCCCGTCTGGATTGCCCGTCGGCTTACAGCTGGTGGGGCGGCATTTGGATGATGCCACTGTTCTTGCCGCCAGTGCGGCGTTTGAGCAAGCGCAGCCGTGGAACCACCTGCAACCCGGTGTTCTGTCGCGCTGATTTTTCATCTTATTGACCAGGAATCGCCACTATGAAAACTAACAACAAAAACGACGCAGCGGGAAAAGGGCTTGAGCAGGAGTTTGAGCACAGCCCGGTTCCGCTCACCCATCGCCACTCAACTCGCTCGGTGTCCGCCGTGTGGTTTGGCTTCCCGATGATCCTCACCAACGCGCTGTTCGGCGGCATCATCACCTGGCACCTCGGTTTTTGGCCCGCGATAGCCGCCATCCTGCTGGGTAACCTGGTGCTGTTTGGCTATGTCGGCGCGCTGAGCCACTTCGCCGGTTCAACCGGGCTGAACTTTGCTCTGCAAGCCAAAAAGACCTTTGGTACCAAGGGTTACGGCTGGGTGTCCGGTTTTCTCTCCACCGTGGTGATTGGCTGGTACGCCTTCCAGACGGGCTTAACCGGCACGGTTATTCATGAAACTTTTGGCTGGAATGAGCTGGGCGTCAGCGCCTTCGCCGCCGTGCTCTACATTGGCATCACCTTTCTCGGCGTGCGCGCGCTCTCCCTGCTGGGCATGATTGCCGCGCCGATGTACGTGATCCTCGGGCTGGTGGCGCTGTGGCTTATCTCCGGCACCCATGACTTAACGCAGATTGTGAACTGGCACGGTTCGGCGGCAGTGGCCGGTGGCATGACCATGGGCACGGCAGTGACGATGGTGGTGGCAGGCTTTGCTGACTCCGGCACCATGACCGCTGACTTCACCCGTTGGTCGAAGGACGGCAAGTCGGCGGTGATCGCCGCATTCTCGGCTTTCCCTGTGGCTAACGTGATTTCCTATCTGTTTGGCGTGGTGATTGTCGCGGCGGGCGCGGCTATCGATCCGCTGCAAAACGGCGGCAACTTCCTCTCTCTGTTAATGGGCCACGGCGCGCTGCTGGAAGTGCTGGCCTTCGTCTTCGTGTTCATCAACCTCGGCTCGGTCTGTACTCACTGCCTGTATAACGGCGCAATGGGCTTCAGCCACCTGTTCGGCAGCAAGATGCGTTTATGGACGGTGATTCTGGGCGCGATTGGCGGCGTGCTGGCGCTGATTGGCGTTTGGCACTACTTCCTGAACTGGCTGAGCCTGCTCGGCGTGGCCGTCCCGCCGTTTGGTGCGGTGATGATTGTTGACCTGATCCTGATGGGTGAAATCAGCCGCCTGCGCACCGAGCAGCGCGTCCGCGCCAGCGCCTTTGTGGCATGGGCCATCGGCACCTGCTGCGCCACCGTCGCACATATTTGGTTCCCGTCAGTGGGCGAGGCCATTGTTGGGCTGGTGGCCGGTGCTGTCTCTTATTACGCAATCACCATGCTGGCAATTAAATCGCCGTTCGTCGCGCTGGAGAAGAAATAAATGGCCGAATTTACTGTTAACGCTGACCCGTACCGCTGGCCGTTCGACGGCTCGCTGTCTGCCGCGAACACGGCGCTTATCGTCATCGATATGCAAACCGATTTTTGCGGCAAGGGCGGTTATGTCGACACCATGGGCTATGACATTGCCTTGACGCGCGCGCCGATTGCGCCGATTGCCTCGGTGCTGGCCGCGATGCGTGCGCAGGGCTTCACCATTATTCACACCCGCGAAGGGCATCGCCCGGATCTCAGCGATTTGCCCGCCAATAAACGCTGGCGCTCGAAGCAGATTGGCGCGGAGATTGGCTTTGCCGGGCCTTGCGGGCGCATCTTGGTGCGCGGCGAGCCGGGTTGGGAAATCATCCCCGAGCTGGCGCCTTTGGCTAATGAAATCATCATCGACAAGCCGGGCAAAGGCTCGTTTTACGCCACCGATCTAGAGCTGGTGCTGCACACGCGTGGCATCAAAAACCTGATCATTACCGGCATCACCACCGATGTTTGCGTGCACACCACGCTGCGCGAAGCCAACGATCGCGGTTTCGAATGCATGGTGCTGTCTGACTGCTGCGCGGCGACGGAGCAAAAGCATCACGAAGCGGCACTCAGCATGATCAAAATGCAGGGCGGGATCTTCGGCGCGGTGGCGGATTCCGCCACGCTGCTGGATGCCCTCGCCACGGCGTAACCTTTTCCTGACAGCTTCGGCCAAGAATTTTAAACCTCAAAGCGTGAGCGCTTCGTTTGAATATTTTTACAATATCGAACAGAGTTGATTGAAGCGCTCACGTGAGTGAGAAAGGCCAATGTTGTCATGGAGAAGAGTCGAATGAACGCAGTAGGCTATGTCAGTAGCGATGCCATTCGCGCCAATTTTTCGCGCGCGATGTCCGACATGTATAAGACGGAAGTTCCGCTCTATGGCACCTTGATGGGGCTGGTGGCCGACACCAATCAACAGGTAATGACGCAGTCGCCGGAGATAGCCAGCAGTCTGGCGCAGACCGGCGAGTTGCAGCGTCTGGATATGGAGCGGCATGGCGCGATCCGCGTCGGCACCGCCGAGGAGCTGGCGACCCTGCGGCGGTTGTTCGCCGTGATGGGCATGGAGCCGGTGGGCTATTACGATTTGAGTTCTGCCGGAGTGCCGGTTCATTCCACCGCCTTTCGCGCGGTCCACGAAGCCTCGCTGCAAGTCAGCCCGTTCCGCGTTTTTACTTCTCTACTCCGACTTGAACTTATCGAAGACCCGGCGCTGCGCGACTTTGCCAGCAAAGTGTTGGCGAAACGCAATATTTTCACCCCACGCGCCCTTGAGCTGATTGAGCAGCACGAGCGCGACGGCGGCCTCGGGCCGCAGCATGCCGACGAGTTTGTGCAGCAGGCGCTGGAAACTTTCCGCTGGCACCCTACTGCGACCGTCACGCTGGAGGAGTATCAGCAGCTTAATGGGCAGCATCGCCTGATTGCCGACGTGGTGGCTTTTCGCGGGCCGCACATTAACCACCTGACGCCGCGCACGCTGGATATCGATCACGTTCAGGCCGATATGCCCAAACGCGGCATTCCGCCGAAAGCGGTGATTGAAGGGCCGCCGCGCCGTCAATGCCCCATCTTGCTACGCCAGACCAGCTTCAAAGCGCTGGATGAAAAGATCACTTTTAAAGGTCAGGCGGCAGGGGAGTCCGGTAGCCACTCGGCGCGCTTTGGCGAGATAGAACAGCGCGGGGTGGCGCTGACCGCCAAGGGGCGGGCGCTTTACGACGAGCTGCTCAACCAAGCGCGAGAAGAGCTTGGGGCGTTTCCCAATGAGGCCAATGCGGCGCAGTACGTGGCGATTCTGGAGAAGGTGTTTGCCGCCTTCCCCGACAACTACGCCGAGCTGCGCCAGCAGGAGTTGGCTTATTTCCGTTACTTCGTCGGAGAAAAGTCCGAGCAAAGTTTTGACTCGCTGGAGCAGGCGATTCAGGCCGGGGCAGTCTCTTTCGAACCGCTGGTGTATGAAGATTTTCTTCCCGTCAGTGCGGCAGGGATTTTCCAATCAAATCTGGGAGATAGCGCCCGTTCTCACTACGTAGCCCACTCCAACAAGCATGAGTTCCATAAGGCGTTAGGGCGCGAAACCATAGATGAGCTGGCGCTTTATGCCGACACTCAGGGGCGCTCATTACAGGAGTGCGCGCGGGTGTTGAGGCTTTCGCTGTAACCTTCTCCCCACTCCGCGAGTGGGGAGAGTTCCACTGTTACTCGCGCACTTCATCCCACGTCAGGCCAAAACGAGCCAAATATTTACGCAGCCGGTCGGCGTCGTTCGGCTGCTTCTTCTGTTCACGCGACACGGCAAACAGCCGACGGCCCTGTTAGCAGCATCGGTACGTAAAGGTGTTATTGCGAGTCTCAAAGCCTGACTTCAGTAAAGAGATCGAACGCTGCTGCTCGTGCAGCCCCACCTCGGTGCGTGAATGATTTTTCATCGATGTTTTTCAATTGGTTGACGATAAATAATTAAGACAGAATGAATTTGCATGCTATTCGCGCCAGAGATAGCAACAAAACTAACAAAAAGAGCAGAAAAAATAGCGAACAAACTTGTTAGGGTTCACCAACTTATGATACGCACCACGGCACACGAAAGACAGCGATGTCATTGACGCCGAGTTTCGCAGGCTCTAGATGCTCTGTTATACCGCACAGTAATGGGTAGTGACGTCCGGCAGAATGTCGATTAAAAGGATCAATAAAATGATGGCATGGTTAGAGAAGATATTGGGTAATAGAAAGCAAACCAATCGGGAGTTGGTGATAGCCAAAATGAAAAAAATCCGACAAACATCATCCCCTGTAGGATGGGAAAAAATGGCTGGCCTAGCCGTCGGTGGCTTAACTGAGGTTGGGTTTTCTAAACAGACAAATTTACTGTTGGTGATCTCTTCATCTGGCAGAAGCGTGGTGGATTGTAATACCGGAGATAAAATTGCCAGAGATTATGAAGAATATGGCGATTGGTATGACTCAATCAATATGACATGTTTGGGTATTGGCCCGCTTTCTGACGAAGAAGTGACAATATCAGGCTTGTGTGGCGGTGGCCTACCCTTAGTCAACTATAGGGGAGAAACGATAGAGCGGATTGCCCCCGAATGGCCGGTAGAAGAATTGGTTTTTTGTCCGCCTGGAAAGTCTGCTTTTTGGGAGGAGCACCAGCAAGATTGCTGTCGATTTTATTCTAGCTTTTTGATTACCTGTGGTTTTTCGTGGGACGGGCAGTTCATGATTTGTGCGACTTCCAGCGATATTGATATTTGGAAGCGAACCAATGCGATTGCTTAGAAGCACATTAACGACTGGTTTACTGCCGGAGCCATTACATGTCTTATGACTTAAGCGTTTATTTAAAACGCAGCAATATGCCTTCTCCTGAGCAGTGGCGTCAGGCGATTCATGATGCGGGCTTTGCCGTCGATTTGGACGCGGATTTTGATATAAAGACGTTTGGTGGTTTTTTACCTTGCCCGGTAGACGGCAAGGTCTCGGGCTTTGAACTTACTTTTGCAGAGTGTGATCGTGAGGAAATCGAAGAGTCCGGTCTTCCCTCAGACCTCGATTTTACCGTGGTATTTTCCATTGGAAGTAACCCGCTCGAGATGATCTCTGCGTTAATTGCTTCAGGCGTGTTGGCACAACTTAGCGAAGGTTGGTTGGTCGACCCGCAGGCCGGTCAGTCGATTCCGGCTAACGAAGCCCTTGAGCAGGGGAGACTATTACTGGCAGAGTCTTGCTCTGCAAATGAAGAACAGCCAGCGAAGACTTCATCAAATAAGAAAGTCTGGTGGAAGTTCTGGTAAACCCTCCATCAACGCGCTCAAACCCAACCCAAAAAAAAGCCCGCACTGCTAGCGGGCCAAGTGTCCTTGCTTGAGATACGGCTCTTGGGTCGATGGGCTGCATTCTAAAGCGTCTGGGGAAAAACCAGCTATAACAGTGGATTAAAAAAACTAACGAACAGTGGCGGCAAATATTTGTTCACACTCGGCGGCTTCTTTTCGGCGCAATTAACGTTATCTTGATAAGAATTAGCACGCTTCGCCTTAGCAATATCAACCCCAGATGTAGCAACTAAAAGGATCATTATGTCTAAAATTTATCAGGCATTAGAAGACGCTGGCTGGGTTTTGCCGCCAGAGCTGGTTCCGCCTCCGGGCGTGGTTTTCCCGTTCAAAGCCGTGCGGATAGTGAATAACCGCGCCTACGTGTCGGGGCATGGGCCGCAAAATGCCGATGGCTCGCTGTATACCACGCTTGGCAAAGTCGGGCGGGAAGTGAGCGAGGAGCAGGCCTACAGGGCGGCGCAGCTCACCGCGCTATCGATTCTCGGTAGCCTGCACCGCGAACTTGGCTCACTGGACAGAATTGTGGCGTGGAATCGCCTGTTCGGCATGGTCAATGCCGCGCCGGGCTTCAACCGTCTGCCGCCGGTGATAAACGGCTGCTCCGACGTTATCCTGCGCGTCTTCGGCCCAGAGATTGGCGCTCACAGCCGCAGCGCCGTGGGGCTGGCGGAACTGCCGTTTGATATCCCGGTAGAAATCGAGGCGGAAGTCGAAATCCGTTAACCCTCAACTGGCCCGCGAGTTCTCCATTTTTACTACTCGATCCGCCCGGCGAAGGGTTGCCGGGCGATGGGCGATAAGAAGGACAGTACGCTGGTGGCGCAGGCCTTCAAGCGCCTGGTGGAAGGCCAGTTCATTAGGGTTGTCGAGGCTGGAAGAGGCTTCGTCGAGAATCAAAATCGGCGCTTCGGTCAGCAGCGCGCGGGCAATGGCAATGCGCTGCCGCTGGCCGCCGGAAAGCTGCTTGCCGCCTTCGCCGCACTGGCTTTTATAGCCCTGCGGCAAGGTGCGAATAAAGGCATCTGCCTGCGCTAATCTCGCGGCTTCCACTACCTGCGCCTGACTGGCCTGCGGGCAACCAAGGCGGATGTTTTCCTCAATCGTTCCGGCGAAAAGATAGACATCCTGCGGCACCCAGCAGACGAGTTGGCGCAGCGTCGCCAGTGGCAGAGTGCGAATGTCGCGATCGCCAATGAAAATCGCGCCGCTGTCCGGGTCCCAAAAACGCAACAGCAGGTGGGTTAAGGTGCTTTTGCCCGCGCCCGACGCGCCGCTCAGCGCGACGATTTCTCCGCTTTTCACTTCAAAACTTAGCTTATCCAGAACGGCCTTTTGATGGCGGTCATAGGCAAAGCTCACCTGCTCGACGCGCAGGGATTTCTCAACCGGGGCCGATGCCTTGCCTTCATCACGGACCTGCGCCGACTGCTGCATAATGGTTAAAATCCGGGCTGCGCCAGCGCGCAACTCCCCCCACTGGCTGGCGGTCTGGGTGACGTCGACGATAGGCAGCAAAGCGCCGACGCTGAGCACCAGCACCACCGGCAGCATCAGCGTTTCAAGCTGGCCCTGCGCCAATAAATGGCCGGCTGATAACACCGTCGCCACCAACGTCGAGGCACTCAGCAGGTCAATTGCCGCCTGCTCCAGACCACTGCGCGAGCCGTATCGGCGCTGGGCTTTGCTGAGATTCTGAGTGTCCCGCACCAGCCGCTGAACCACATTTTCACTTTGGCCGAAGACGGCCAATTCGCGCTGCCCGGCAATAAATTCGACCGTGTCGGCATTAAGCTGCCCGAGCTGGGACATCACTTGCTTTCCCTGATGCGCCGCGAGCCGAGATAGCCATAGTGGCACGCTCGCGATCAGCAGCAGGAAAGGGGAAACGACTAACGCCAGTTGCGGATGAATGCCATACAGCACAGCCAGCGCGGCGAGCGGGACGATGACCGCGCCGACATAATCTGCCAGCGTATGGGCATAAAAACGCTCCATTAGCTCGGCATCGTGAGTCGCAATCGAGGCCAGATCGCCAACGCGCTGCCCCAGCAGCCTGCCCGGCGCGGCGCGTTCTAGCCCGTCAAAAATCCCTATCTGTAGCTTCTCAATCAGGGCGAAAGCCAAATCATGGGACGACCAACTCTGCAGCCAGCGCGCCGCGGCGGTCAACAGCACCAGACCTAACATCCAGCCAATAATGGGGATTAAGCCGCTGACGGAGGGAGTAATGATGGCGCAGCCGGTGAGCCACGCCGCCAGCGCGATGCTCGCCAGCGTGCCGCTTTGTGCCACTATTCCCGCCAACAGGGTGAGCGCCAATAGGCCCTGTTGGCCTTTCATCAGGCGGACAAGTCCCCACATTTCGGTCTGCTTCGTGCTCATAACATCTCCTCCTGTGCGGCGAGCAGGCGGCCATAGCAGCCGCCGTTGGCGCTGAGTTGCGGATGCTGACCCTGTTCGACCAGTCGCCCCTTGTCGAACACCAGAATCAGATCCGCGTGTTGAATGCTTTCGAGCCGATGGGCAATAGCAATCACCGTGCGCCGCCCGCGAAACTGCGACAAGGCTTGGCGCAGCGCCCGTTCGCTGTCGCTATCAATGCTGGCGGTGGCTTCATCGAGCAGTAAAATCGGCGCATCTTTAAGCAATGCGCGGGCAATGGCTAACCGCTGGCGCTGGCCGCCGGAGAGCTGCGCCCCGCGCTCGCCAACCTGCGTCTGATAACCCTGCGGCAATTGTTCGATGAAATCGGCAATTTGCGCCGCTCGCGCCGCGGTGGCTAACTCCTCGTCGCTGGCATCGGGTTTGGCAATGCGCAGGTTGTCGGCAATCGAGCCGTGAAACAAAAACACCTCTTGCGATACTAAACTGATGCTTTGCCGCAGGGCCTGAAGCTCGAGTTGGCGGATATCCACGCCGCCGAGGCTAATAGCCCCCAGCTGCGGGTCGAAGCTGCGCAGCAGCAGAGCCATCAGGGTGGATTTACCGGCACCCGACGGCCCGACTATCGCCACGAACTGCTGTTCCTCAATGCGAAAAGAGACATCAGTCAGCGCGGGCTGGCCCTGCGGATAAGTAAATGACAGCTTATCGACGCTAAGTGAATAACTGTCGGCGCGCGCCTTAGGCTGGAGAGGATCAGCAACCGGCGGGCGGAGGGACAATAGCTCGGCAATAGGCCCCTGCGCGCCGCTGGCAGCCCATGCGGTATGAAAGGCGTTTTCCAGCTTACCCAGCGGGCGAAACGCCTCGCGGGCGAGAAACAGGGTGAGCAGTAACACCATCGGCGAGAGCTGCTGCCCGGCGACGCGCCAGGCATTGAATGCCAGCACCAGCGCAATGCCGCTAAGGGTGATTAAGCGCGTGATGCCGCCGCGCATTAGCGTGACGTTTAGCGTCGCCATCGACGCGCATCGCAGCTCGGCGGCGTCCTGCGCCAGCTTTGCCCGCCAGCGCGGCGATGCGCCAAAGGCTTTCAGCGTGGCTAGCCCTTGCAGGGCATCCAGCAGCCGGTTGCTAAAGACGCCCATTGCGGCAAAAACGCCGGTTGCCTGAGGCCTCTGCCAGCGCATCCATCCCCAGTCGAGCAGCGGGAAAGCCAGCACAAACAGCGCCAGCAGTAAGCCCGAGGGCCAATCAATCCAGACCATCACGCCAAGCGCCAGCCCGCAGCCGAGCAGGGCGGTCCAGGCGGCAGGCAGGTAGCGGCTGTAGTAGCTTTCTATGGCTTCAACGCCGCCAATCACCGTAGCCTGTAAGTCACCGACCTTATGTACTAAGCCAATTCCCGGCCCGAAGCGCGTTAATTGTTGCAGTAAGCGTCGGCGCAATACCGTTTTGCAGGTTGCCGCCACCCGCTGGGCCGCGATTTCACTTAGCCACAACAGCCCGGCGCGAAGGGCTATCACGCCCACCAACAGCATGAGGGGAGTGGCTATCCTGGCCGAACTTCCTGCCATCATTAACCTGTGTAGCAGCAGAGCCGTCA
Organism: Ewingella sp. CoE-038-23; assembly: GCF_040419245.1. Classification (NCBI taxonomy): domain Bacteria; kingdom Pseudomonadati; phylum Pseudomonadota; class Gammaproteobacteria; order Enterobacterales; family Yersiniaceae; genus Ewingella; species Ewingella docleensis. The sequence continues at coordinate 872,478 of NZ_JAZHOH010000001.1, forward strand.
GCCCGGCCTGAGCGAGATAACAGGCGATCACCGCCACATTGATGGTGATCGCCTGCGCCAGTGGCGGCAGGAGTGAAGCTGTTAATCCCTTAACCGGTGCTCTCATTGGGCCGGGCCGCTCCAGAAAGTGCCTCGCAGCGGGAAGGCCAGAAAGCGCTGATTTATTTCATCCAGCGTCTGAGCAGGATCCAGCTCGGCAAAGGCGCTTGGGTGGAACATTTTTGCCATCTCTTCAACGCCCACAAAGAACAGCGGGTTGTCGAAGAAGAACAGCCAGATCCCCGCCGCGCGCTGATTGCGAATTGCCGACAGGCTGGCGAGGGTCGGCTGCTCAATGATGGCTTGCAGCGAGCGCGCACTCTGCTCCGGCGTGACGTCAGGGCCAACCAGCAGCCCTTTGCGGGTGACGGTGGATCCACCGCCGGCCAGATAAAAGTCCGGCTTTTTCGCCAGCACGTATTCCAGATTCAACTTACCAATGCCGCTGGTCAGCGCTTCTGCACCTAAATTACGCCCGCCCGCCGCCGCGATAAAATCGCTCATATTGCCAGTGCCGGAGGTAAAGCAGCAGTCATCGCCGCCGGGATTCAGATGGAAAAACACCAGCGGGCGCGGCAGGTTGGCCAGCCGTTGGGCGAGGTTATCCATGTGCTGCTGGTAGAGCTGGGCAAAGGCCTCGGCCTCCGGCTGGTGGTCAAGAAGCTTGCCAAGCATCAACATGCTCGGGACGGTGTTGACCAGCGGACGGCGGAAGAAGTCGACGAAAACATAGGGAATATGCGCCGCGTCGAGCTTATTCAGCCCCTCGGGGATGCGGCCATACAGGGTGAAAATCACCAGATCCGGCTTGGCGGCGATGGCCGCTTCCATCGAAAAGGTCCCACTGTTCAGATCACCGATTTCCGGCACCGTTGCTGCCTGTGGAAAACGCTGCTTCAGGGCGTCGAAGGTGGAAGGGGAGTAGCGTTGCAGGTCGGTACCCCACGCGACGATATTCTCCAGCGGGTCCTTTTCCAGCAAGGCCAAGGTGATGATATGGCGGCTTTCCGCCAGCACAATGCGCTTGGCGGGAGCAGGCAGCGTCACGCTGCGATTAAGCATATCCGTCACGGTGATGGGCGCGGCGGCGGCGGTAAAGCTGGCGATAAACAGCAGCGAGGCCGCCAGCGCCATGAGTGATTTCAATCGGGTCATTCTTCTGTTCCTTACCAGCGATAGCTGACGGTTGCGGTGAGCGTGCGGTCAAAGCCTTGACTACAGCTGGTGGTGCCGCAACCTGAGTAATAATCTTTGTTAAACAGGTTGTTAGCGTTAACCGCCAGTTTTACCCCGTGCAGCGAGCGGTCCAGTTCGCCAAGGTCATAGTGCAAGGCGGCATCAAACAGGGTGTAGTCCGGCACGCGAATGCTGTTGTTGGTATCTGCCCAGGTTTTGCCGACGTAGCGCACGCCCGCGCCGAAGCCGAGGCTGGTGAGCGGCCCCTGCTGAATGCTGTAATCAGCCCAAAGAGAAGCCATCTGCTCCGGCATGCCGGTCGGCGTCTTGCCCTGTGCGCCCGCCACCGTGCTTTTGGTGGTTTCCAAATCATTCCAGGTATAGCTGGCGATAACCTTCATGGCCGGAGTGAGATTGGCGGCGGCCGAGGCTTCAATCCCCTTCGACGTCACTTGCCCGGTCTGCACCGTATTCAGGTTGTTGTTAGGGTCAGTGGTGGAAACGTTATTTTGCTCGAGGTTGAACCACGCCAGCGTAAACAGCCCGTCAAAGCTGTCTGGCTGGTATTTCACGCCGGTTTCAATCTGCTTGCCGGTAGTAGGTTTGAAGGTTTCACCATAGAAATTGGTGCCAAGAACCGGCGCAAAAGAGGTGGTGTAACTGACATAGGGCGCGACGCCGCTGTCGGTGAGCCACGTCAGCCCGGCTCGCCACGTGAAGTGGTGGTCATCCTGACTGGTTGAGGTACTTTTCAGCCGATTATCGGTGCTGACCGAGGCCCAATCCTCGCGTGCCGACAGGTCGAGCATCAGGCGCTCGGCCAGCGCCAGCGTGTTGCCCAAATAGACGCCGGTTTCATCGGCTTTTTGATAGGTCGAGGTGAAAGGCGTCGCGGCGGAGAAATTACCCCCGTAGGTCGGGTGGTAAATGTCCACCGACGGCGCTGCGCCGTAATTCAGATAGTAATCCTCCCCGGTGCGGCGATAACCCACGCCGAGTACCGTGGTTCCGGTCACCGAACCCGCGTCCCAGTGCGCTTTCACATTATTGTCCGTGGCCCACACTTTGCCTTTAATACCAAACTCATAGGCTGCGCGGTTCAGGGTGCGCATGTCCGCCGCCAGTCGGGTACCCGACCAGGTTTGGGTCAGCAGGTCGTTAGAGGTGTAGCGGCTGGCGGAGTGGAATGACCAAACGTCGTCGAAGCGGTGATCAAACTCATAGCCGATGTTGGTTTGGTTCATATGATTGTCTAGCCCGCTGTTGTCGAGATAAACATCGCGCGGCAGCTTGCCGTTCGGGTTACTCAGCAGGGTGCCGTATATCGGCGTGAAGTTGCGCGGCGGGCCAAACTTGTCGCGGCTAAAGGAGGTCAGCAGCGTCAGCGTGGTATCGCGGTCGGGCTGCCAGGTCAGGGAAGGGGCTATGTATCCGGTGTCATCCGGCACGTTTTTAAACTGGGTGTTGCTGTCGCGACCTACGCCGACCAGCCGGTAGAGCAGGGTTTTGTCATCATTAACCGGCCCGGAGAAATCAAACTGCCCCTGATATCTGTCGTGGTTGCCCAGCTGTACGCCCACTTCGTGCAGCGGCTGCTCGGTCGGGTGCTTGCTGATGCCATTCACCACGCCGCCCGGCGAACCGACGCCGTAGAGAAAACCGGTCGGGCCGCGCAGCACGTCGATACTTTCTAGTCCATAGGGCTGATAGCGCACATAGGATTGCGCGGTGGTGGAGCGCAGGCCGTCGAGCAGCGCGCCGTTCAGCGTGGCGTCGAATCCGCGCAGGCTGAAGTAGTCAAACCTTGAGCTGACGGCGGAGGTCGAGGCGAACACGCCCGGCGTATAGCGCAGCGCCTCGGTGGTGGTTTGAACGTTGCGATCGGTCAGCTCATCGCGGCCAATCACGCTCAGCGACTGTGGGGTTGCCAGCACCGACGCGTTGGTTCGGCTGCCGGTTTTACTCTGTTTCGCCACATAGCCTTCGCCGTGCGCCGAACTGCCGTCGGCGGTGACGGTCAGCGTCTCTTCTTCCCCGCTATTTTGTGCCCATCCTGGTATAGAAACGGCCAGCGAGCTTGCGCCAACGCACGCGGCCAAAAGAGTCATTTTATGTTTTTTATGCTTTAACACCGGTTATCTCCAAGGCGAATGAGAATTATTTCAGCGCTGGCTATTCTCACCCTGAGGATTTTTCTGGCAATGGCGAAGGCTTTCGCTGGCGGAACTCTTTCTTTCGATAAATAGCCTTGGGAACCTTGCGTGTAGTGCCTTGACGCGCGATATCTGGAAGTGCAAGGCAAAGGCTGATAATGTGAGAATAAGAATTATTAGCAACAACTTGCGGCGGCGTCTCCCGCCCTTTTCAACAGGTCGTCAGATGAAAAACAGCAGCGGCGAAGTGGGGCAGTCGGCCAATGAGGCCATTTTTGAGGGTTCGATTGCCTTTAGCAGTGGTTCAATTTGCCCGCAGAACGGGGAATGGGAAACCGAACGTCTCCAGCAGGGGCTGAAAATCATTATTGTCGATCGCGGCGAATTGCTCTGTAAGTTGCCGGGCGCATCAGGCAGCCAGCGCATTAGCGGCCCCTGTCTTTGTGCGGTGTGGAACCAAGGTGAGAGTGAAGGGATGCAGCGCTTTGAGCCGGGGCGGGTGCTGGAGCATACCGCGATTTCGCTCTCGCCGTCGGCTATCGACAGCCGGCTGGCGGTTGAGGTGCAGCAGCAACTTCAGCACGCTTTCCAGCTGGAAACATTCACCGGCCCAAGGCTGATGGTGATGGAGTCCTCGCCGGCCATTAAGGCGCTGCGCGCTCAGGTCGCCAGCTGCCCGCTGCAGGGGATTTCGCGGGCGCTCTATCTGTCTGGCAAAGCGCTGGAGATCATCGCCTATACGCTGGACGCCTTTGCAGCCCCTCCCGCGCTGACGGAAAACGACCTGCTGCGCCTCTCTTCGGCGGATATCGACAAGCTAAATTGCGCCAAACAGCTGTTGAGTGAGCGGATGCTCAATCCGCCGACGCTCGCCGAGTTGGCACTCACCGTGGGGATGAACACCCGCAAGCTGACGGTCGGTTTTCGCCGCCTGTTTGGGGAAAGCGTGTTTGAATATCTGCAATCGCTGCGCCTGCAAACGGCATGGCAAATGTTAACGGCGGGGGACGTGAGCGTCTCCACCGCCGCTTATCAAGTGGGTTATAGCCCCGCGCATTTCTCCGTCGCGTTCCGCAAGAAGTTTGGCGTGTCGCCAAAATCGCTGAGGGGCTGAGTTAACCTCTAACTCACTTCTTATCCAGCGACCAGGTGGCGCTAGAGACATTCACTTTGACCGGCAGCAGGCCGATTTCACTGAATTTGTCGGCCAGAGCTTGCTGCTCTTTGAACACCTCCGGGGTCATGCGCTCGGCGCCAAACGGCATGCGGGCCACGGCTTTCGCCCAGATAGCTTTATCCAAACCGGTGGAAGTCGACAAAATATCCGCCGCGCCGTCCGGGTTTTTGTTGGCCCAGTCGCTCAGCTGTTTCAGCTCATCCACCACTTTCTCGGCGGTTTGCGGGTAGGTGTCGGCAAACTTACGGCTGGCGAGATAGAAGGTGTAGTGCGGCACCAACCCTTCGGCGTTTTTCACCAAACGCGCTTTCTCATGCGTTTCCACTTCGGCCAGATACGGATCCCAAATCACCCATGCATCCACCGCGCCGCGCTGAAATGCTGCGCGAGCATCGCTTGGCGGCAGGTAAACCGGGGTCACGTCTTTATATTTCAAACCGGCATTTTCCAGTGCGCTGACCAGCAGATAGTTGACGTCAGAACCCTTGTTCAGCGCCACGCGCTTGCCTTTCAAATCCGCCACGGTTTTGATCGGCGAATTCTCCGGCACCACGATAGCCTCGGTTTGCGGGTTGGCCGGTGAGTGCGCCAGATAGACTAAATCCGCTTTGGCGGCCTGAGCGAAGGTCGGCGGCGCGTCGCCCGTAGCGGCTAAGTCGATGCTGCCGACGTTCAGCCCTTCGAGCATCTGCGGGCCCGCCGGGAATTCCACCCAGCGCACGGTGATCCCCTGTTTGCTGAAGTCGCTGTCGAGGGTGCCGCGATACTTGAGTAAGGCGAAAATATTGGCTTTCTGATAGCCAATGTTGACGGTTTTCGGGGCATCTTCAGCCCATGCTGCATTGAAAGAGCCGAGCAGAATGGCGGCACTAAGGCCGCTGAGCAGTAATTTTTTCATGAGGTTTCTCTGGTAACCGGATTATGTCAGCGAACATAGCAAAGGCTGAAAAAAGTGCTTAATGAGAATAAAACCTAAGCTTTGCGAATTTTTTGCTTACCGCCGCGCTACTGGTTCCACACCGCGTCGCGCACTTTAATGGCGCGAGGCAGCAGCCCCAGCGCGTAGAAACGATCGGCGATGGCCTGCTGGTCGCGAATGATCCCCAAGTCCATGCGCTGGGTCTGGTGGCTGCGCCGCGCCAGCGCGTGCAGCAGCGAGCTGGTTTCCAGCCCCAGCTCGTCGGAGAGCAGGGCGGCGGCCTCTTCGCGGTTGGCGTCGATATAGCGCCCGGTCTGCTCCAGCGAGCGCATCAGGGTGTGCAGCAGGTCCGCCGAGCGAGCCGCAAACTCGCGGTGTGCCAGATAAAACTGGTGATTGTTGACCCGCCCACTGCCGTTGGCGATCACCCGCAGCTTGCCGCCGTGCTCGGCGTCGCTCAGCAGCGGGTCCCACATCATCCACGCGTCCACGGCGTGATGGTCGCTCGGCGTCAGCGGATATTTCGGCGGCGCGTAGACCACCCGCACGTCGTCAAGCGTCAGCCCGGCCTCATCCAAAATCTGCACTAACAGATAGTGCACATTGGAGCCTTTATTCACCGCGATGCGCTTACCGCGTAAATCTTCAATAGAAACAATCGGGCTGTCCTGCGCGACGAGCAGCGCCACGCTCTGCGGCGCGGCGGGTTCCCACGCCACGTAGGTCAGCATGCTGCCGTTGGCTTGGGCGAATACCGGCGGCACTTCGCCGGTGGTGCCGAAATCGATCTCGCGATTGTTCAGCGCGTGCAGCAGCTGCGGGCCAGCGGGGAACTCACTCCACAACACGCTGATATCGCGGTCGGCGAACTGCGCCTCCAGCGACTGGCGGGCTTTTAAAATGCCGAGATTGCCAAACTTCTGATAACCAATGCGCACTTCGCGCTCGTGCTGCGGGCGCTCGGTCACGCCGCGCGGGCCGAGGCCGGTGACGCTTCGCCGGGCCTTAATCAACCCGAGATGCCCGAGGTGGGTGCGCAGGGTATTGCGGCTGACGCCAAGCAGGGCGGCGGTTTGCAGCTGATTGCTGTTACTCAGCTCAAAGGCGTTGCGCACCAGCGCGTCAATCACGCGTTGGTACAGCGGGTTGTCGCTGTTCTGCTCCTGCTGGCGGGTAAGCTGCTGGCGCATAAACTCATCCAGCCCGTCTTGCCCCGTCGGCAAGTGGTCGCTGCCTACCGGCCCAAGCCTCAGCTGACGCGGGGTGATCAGCGGATCTTTACTCAGCAGGACGGCGTTGTGCAGGGTGTTTTCCAACTCGCGGACATTGCCGGGCCACGGGTATTCCATCAACTGGTCGAGGGTGTCGTCGGCCAGCCGCAGCTGTGGTCGCCCCAGACGGCGGGCGTAGAGGGTCAGAAAGTGCTCTGCCAGCAGCGGAATATCTTCTCGGCGCTGGCGCAGCGGCGGCAGGGTGACGGCCGCCACGTTGAGGCGGTAATAGAGATCTTCGCGAAAGCGCCGCTCGCGAATGGCGTGGGTTAAGTCGACGTGGGTGGCGGCAATCACCCGCACATTCACTTTGACCGGGCTGCGCGAGCCGACCCGCGTTACCTCGCGCTCCTGCAACACGCGCAGCAGTTTGACCTGCAGCGGCAGGCTCAGCTCGCCAATTTCATCCAGCAGCAGCGTGCCGCCCTCGGCCGCCTCGAACCAGCCCTGATGGCGCTCCGTCGCGCCGGTAAACGCCCCTTTCTCATGCCCGAACAGTTCTGACTCCGCCAGACTTTCGGTCAATGCCCCGCAGTTAACCGCCAAAAAAGGCTCACTACGCCGCAGGCTGTGATGATGCAGATAGCGCGCCACCACCTCTTTCCCGGTCCCCGTTTCACCGACGATCAGCACCGTGGCGTCAGTGGGCGCAAGGCGGTCAAGCACGCTTTGAAAGGCTATCGATGCGGGATCGACAAGGGTTGGGCCGTGGCTTTGCATCTGAATCACTCCTGCGGGGTAGGGGAAGAAAACCATACCGCTGTCCAAGGGCGTCGGCGAGGGGGTAAAACCGCCAGTTGTTGCAAATGCACCAGTTTGCGTTCAACGCCTGCTGCATTTGCAGCAAAGCTTCAAATAGTGAAAATATTTAACTTACTGATAATAAATAGGAAATTAAATTGTCACGATTGGCACACTTCCTGCTCATGGGGTTATAACCAAACAGTAACTTTCTATCAAATAAATTTAGATATCGTTATATAGGAAAGAGATAATGAGCGACGCAACGCAGGACAACATCAACGTATTCTGGTTTTTGCCCACTCACGGTGACGGCCGCTACCTTGGCACCACCGAAGGCGGGCGCGCAGTCGACTTGCCGTATTTACAGCAGGTTGCCATTGCTGCCGACAATCTGGGCTACTACGGCGTGTTGATCCCAACCGGCAAAAGCTGCGAAGACTCATGGCTGGTGGCCTCGGCGCTGGCCCCTATCACCAAGCGTTTACGCTATCTGGTGGCGGTTCGCCCCGGCCTCCAGCCGCCAAGCCTCGCCGCGCGCATGGCCGCCACGCTGGATCGCCTCTCCGAAGGCCGTCTGCTGATTAACGTCGTCACCGGCGGCGACCCGGTAGAAAACAAAGGCGACGGCATTTTCCTCAGCCACGCCGAGCGTTATCAGGTCACTCGCGAATTTCTTGACGTCTATTCCCGCCTGCTGAAAGGCGAAAAAGTTGATTTCAACGGCGAGCATATTCGCGTCGAAGGGGCCGAAGTGCTGTTCCCGCCGGTGCAGGAAAATGGCCCGCCGCTCTACTTTGGTGGCTCTTCCGAAGAGGCTATCGACGTGGCGGCCAACCAGATTGACACTTACCTGACGTGGGGCGAGCCGGTGGAGCAGGTGGCGGAAAAACTGGCCGTGGTGCGCCAGCGCGCTGAAGCGCAGGGCCGCAAACTGACCTTCGGCATTCGCCTGCACGTGATTGTGCGTGAAACCGAAGAAGAGGCGTGGGCCGCGGCTGACCGCCTGATCTCCCATCTTGATGACGACACCATTGCCGCCGCGCAGAAGATTTTCGCCCGTATGGACTCCACCGGGCAGGCTCGCATGAGCGCGCTGCACGGCGGTTCGCGTGAGGGCTTAGTGATTGGCCCGAACCTGTGGGCCGGCGTTGGCTTGGTGCGCGGCGGCGCAGGCACCGCGCTGGTCGGCAACCCGCAACAGGTGGCCGAGCGTATCCGCGAATATCAGGCGCTGGGCATCGAAAACTTCATCCTTTCAGGCTATCCGCATCTGGAAGAAGCCCACCAGTTCGCCGATTTAGTCATGCCTTTACTGCCGCTGGCCTCCAACGCGGAGAAGCGCCAGCGCACGGTAAACACTGGCCCGTTTGGCGAAACCATCGGCGGCGACCGTCGCCCGGTTAAGCATTCCAGCGCCAGTTAAGAGGAGCAAGATCATGGCTGAACGTCACATTGTGATTGTGGGCGGCGGGTTTACCGGCACCGCGTTAGCCATTCATCTGGCCCGCAAGGGCGCGGCCGGTTTGCAGGTGACGGTGATTGAGCCGCGCCCCGCGCTGGCTCGCGGCGTGGCCTATGGCACCCAAGACCCGGCGCATCGCATCAACGTTCCCGCCTCGCGAATGCAGCTTTCTGCCGCCGAAGAGGGCGAGTTTGACCGCTGGTATCGCGCCTCGCAGGCCTTTCCGACTGACCCCGACGCCCAGTGGCAGGATGGCAAAGTCTATCCGCAGCGCGGCCAGTTCGGGGCTTATATCGCCGAGCAGTTCGCCAAAGCCGCCGAGCATTCGGCTGTGAAGCTCAGCCACGTGCGCGACTATGCGGTGGCCCTGCGCCACGGCGGCGTGGTGACGGCGTCGGGGGAGGTTTATCAGGCTGATGAGGTGGTGCTGGCTATCAGCCATCCGCCACCGGCAGTGCCTAAGGCGATTGCCCGCGCACTGGGCGAACACCCGGCGCTGATTGCCAACCCGTGGCGCGCCGACGCGCTGGCGGCGGTGAAACCGCAGGACAGCGTGGCGATCATCGGCACCGGTTTGACCATGTCTGACGTGGTGGCCTCGCTTTACCGGCAGGGGCATCGCGGCAAGGTGCTGGCGTTCTCCCGCCGTGGGCAGCTGCCTCGGCCCAATCTGAGTGGCGATTTCCCGCTATGGACGCTGGACTATCAGCGCCCGCAGGCCGACACCGCCCGCGGCTGGCTGCACCGCGTTCGTCAGGAAGTGGCGCAGGCGGCGGCCTCCAACCTGCCGTGGCAACTGGTGTTGGACGATATTCGCGGCAACGGCCAGCACATCTGGCAGCGGCTGTCGCTGAAAGAGCAAAAACGTTTTCTGCGCCACCTGCGCCCGTGGTGGGACGTGCATCGCTATCGCATCGCGCCGCAGGTCAGCGCGGTGCTGGCCCAATCGCAGGCCGACGGGCGCTTACAGGTCTTGGCGGCAAGGCTGCAACAGGTCAGCGCCGAAGGGGAGCAGGTGCGGCTGACCCTGCAACCGCGCGGCGCGGCGGCGCAAAGCCTGCTGGTCGATAAAATCATCGTCACCACCGGCCCGGCCCACGGCGCGCTGCTGGAAAGCGACGCGCTGCTGCAACAGCTGGCGGCCGACGGCCTGATTCAGCCTGACCCGCTGGCGCTGGGCATTCTGGTCAACCGGCGCTCGCAAACGGTGAATCTGCATGGCGAGGCCAATCCGCATCTGCACGTGGTCGGCCCGGCGGCGCGCGGTCGCTTTGGCGAACTGATGGGGCTGCCGCAGGTGGCCGAACACGCCGAGTCGCTGGCGCACCAACTGCTTGAACCGCAATCACTTTCCGCCGACGGGCGATGTCCGGCTTCGCTTAAAACCTGCTGATTTATCGAATTTTCGAACTATCCCTTTAAACATATAAATGAGGACGCGGGCGGCTCGGCCGGACCACGTCTCCAATGGAGTAACGCTATGTCATCGCAACGTGAAATTCGCCTTAACGCATTTGATATGAACTGTGTCGGCCACCAGTCGCCGGGGCTTTGGGCCCATCCGCGCGACCGTTCATGGCAATACAAGGATCTGGAATATTGGACAGATCTGGCGCGTTTGCTGGAGCGCGGCAAGTTCGACGGCCTGTTTATCGCCGACGTGCTCGGGGTGTATGACGTCTACAACGGCAGCAATGACGCGGCGATTCGCCATGCGACACAGGTACCGGTCAATGACCCGCTGGCCTTGGTGACGCCGATGGCGCTGGTGACTGAGCACCTCGGTTTTGGCCTGACCGCCTCGCTATCGTTTGAGCACCCGTATCCTTTTGCACGCCGCCTTTCGACGCTGGATCACCTGACCAAAGGCCGCGTGGGCTGGAATATCGTCACTTCTTATCTGGAGAGCGGCGCGCGCAACATTGGCTACAAGGCGCAAACCGATCACGACGCGCGTTATGACTACGCCGACGAATACCTACAGGTGGTGTACAAACTGCTGGAAGGCAGCTGGGAAGAGGGCGCGATTCTGCGCGACCGCGAGCGCCGTATTTTCAGCGACCCGAGCAAAATCCACCCAATTAACCACGAAGGCACCTTCTTCCAGGTGCCCGGCATTCACCTGTGCGAACCTTCGCCGCAGCGCACGCCGGTGCTGTATCAGGCCGGGGCGTCGAGCCGGGGTAAGGACTTTGCCGCTGGTCACGCCGAGTGCGTATTTGTCGCTGCGCCGTCCAAAGTGCTGCTGAAAAAGCTGGTGGCAGATATCCGCCAGCGCGCCGCCGCGCTGGGCCGCGACCCTTACAGCATCAAGATCTTCAACCTGCAAACGGTGATCGTCGGCGAAACCGACAAAGCCGCGCAGGCCAAATGGAATGAGTACAAAAGCTGGGTGAGCTATGAAGGCGCGCTGACGCTGATCTCCGGCTGGACCGGCATCGACTTCAGCCAGTACCAGCCGGATCAGGTGCTCAAGCACATCCACACCAACGCCATTCAATCGGCGGTGGAAACCTTCTCCACCGCCGATCCCGATCGCCAGTGGACGGTGCAGGCACTGGCCGACTGGGTTGGCATTGGCGGCTTCGGCCCGCTACTGGTCGGCAGCCCGGAAACCGTGGCCGATGAGCTGCAAAGCTGGGTGGAAGAGACCGACGTCGATGGCTTCAATCTGGCCTACGCCGTGACTCACGAAAGCTTTACTGACGTGGTTGAACTGCTGATCCCCGAGCTGCAAAAGCGCGGCGTCTACAAGAAGGATTACCAGCCAGGCACCCTGCGCGAAAAACTGTTCGGCGCAGGCCCGCGCCTGGCGGCTCCGCATCCGGGCGCCAGCTACCGTCGCACCTCTAACAGCGAAATCCCGGTCGGGGGCGAGGTGGCGTCATGATTGAAATCGACAATCTGCATAAACAGTACGGCGCGCCGGGCGGCAAGGTGGTTGAGGTGCTGAAAGGCATTTCGCTCACCGTGCCCGACGCCTCAATCACGGCCGTGGTTGGCCCGAGCGGCGCGGGAAAGTCCACGCTGGCGAAGTGCATCAGCCTGCTGGAAAAGCCGACCTCCGGCAGCATTCGCGTCAATGGCGAAGATCTGTCGCGGCTGTCAGGGGAAACCCTGCGCCGCGAGCGTCGCGCCATCGGCACGGTGTTTCAGTCGTCGGCGCTGCTGCAACGCAAAACCGCGTGGGAAAACATCGCGCTGCCGCTGGAGTGGCTGGGCGTGGTGCCGGGCGACATCAAGCGCCACGTCGGCCAACTGCTGGACAGCGTCGGCCTGAGCGAAAAGGCGCACTACTACCCGTCGCAGCTCTCCGGCGGCCAGCGCCAGCGCGTCGGCATTGCCCGCGCCTTGGCGCTGAAACCCTCGGTGCTGCTGGCGGATGAGGCCACTTCGGGGCTGGATCCTGACGCCACTACCTCGATTCTGACCCTGCTCAAGCAACTGCGCGATCAGTTTGGTTTGTCGATCATTTTAATCACTCACGAGATGGACGTGGTGCGCCGCGCCGCCGACGCCGTGGCGGAAATTCGCGACGGCCAGCTGCTTCAACAAGGTTCACTGCGTGAACTGCTGGCGACGCCGGGTTCACGTATCGGCCAGCAGCTGTTTCCGTTGCAGCCGCTGGCGGCCAATGGCGACCTGCAATTGCAGCTGACCTACGGCGACCGGGCGATTGCCACCGACTGGATCAGTCAGGTCAGCCAGCAGCATCAGATTCAGGTGGACGTGCTGGCGGCGCACGTCGAGCAAGTGGGGGAGAGACTGGCGGGAAGAATGCGGGTTGGCGTGCGCTTCAACCAGCGTCCGGTTGGCTTGCAGGTGCTGATTCAGCAGCTTTACCAGCTGGGAATTAATGCCGAACTGATTGAAAGCCAAAGCGAATTCAAGGAGGCGGTATGAAGCCCGCGGTGGATGTAATGAGTCAGGACACGCCGTGGAGCCAGCTGCATACGCTGATGCTTCCGGCCTATTTGGAAACCTGGCTGATGGTCGGCATCGTGATGCTGTTTGTGGTCACCCTCGGCGGGCTGTTAGGTATTGTGCTGTTTAACACTTCGCGTCGCGGGCTGTTTCCGCGTCCGGGGATCAACCGCACCCTGAGCTGGATAGTCAATATGGGGCGATCGCTGCCGTTTCTGGTGCTGATGGCGGCGATCATTCCGTTCACCTTCTGGCTGACCGGCACCACCATCGGCATCCCGGCGGCGGTGATCCCCATGGTCGTGGCCGGGACGCCGTTTTTCGCCCGCCTGCTGGAAAACTCCCTGCGCGAACTGCCGTCTGAAGTCACGGCGGTCGGGCTGGTGTCCGGCGGCTCAACCTGGCAGATCATCGTCCACGCCCAGTTGAGTGAAGCCTTGCCCGCCATCGTGGCGGCCATCGTGCTCAATGTGATTTCAATGATCGAGTATTCGGCCATCGCCGGCACCATCGGCGCGGGCGGTATTGGCTATCTGGCGGTGGTGTACGGCTATCAGCGTTTCGACAACCACATCATGATCGCCACCATCGTGGTGCTGATCGCTACCATTCAACTGGTTCAATTTATTGGTGATCGTTTGGTCACCGCGTTGCAACACTCCAAGGGATCATACGCATCATGACACAGCACGATTTTGAAATTAAAAAGAAGAAAAGCTGGCCGTGGCCAGTGGCCGCTATCGCAGTGGTGGTGATTGCCGGATTGGGTTGGCACTTCGCGTCGCAGAAGAGCGGGGCCGTAACCTTCGGTACCACGCTGAAAGTGCATTTTGAACCGGCGATGGCCGGGGAAGAGCACATTATTCAGTACGTGGGTGAGCACATCGCGCCGGATTACGGCATCAAGCTGGAGGCCGTCGGCTTGCAGGACCCGGTGCAGTCTGACCGCGCGGTGGCGGAAGGGCAGTACGCCGCGACGGTGTATCAGCACCAGTGGTGGCTCAAGCAGGTGGTGGATGCTAACAAGTTCCAGCTGACCTCGGCTCTGCCGATTTTCCAGTGGGCCTTTGGCATCTACTCCGATCGCTACCGCTCGGTGTCTGACCTGCCAAACGGCGCGCTGATCGTGGTGCCGGACGACGGCGCCAACCAGGGGCAGGCGCTGTGGTTGCTGCAACGCATTGGCCTGATTGGGCTGGATCCGGCGGTCGAGCCGCGCACCGCCAAGCTGAAAGACATCAAGCAGAACCCGCACAACTTCAAGTTCAAAGAGCTGGACCTGCTGACCATGCCGCGCGTGCTGAACTCGGTGGACGCCGCCATTGGCTATGTCTCGGAATTCGACGCCGGTAAGGTGCCGCGCGACAAAGGCATTCTGTTCCCGCCCGCGCCGAAAACCTTCGCCTCACAGTTGGTTATCGGCACGCCTTATTTGAATGACGAGAATATCGTGAAGCTGAAAAAAGCCTTTGCCGACCCAAGGTTGCAACAGTGGTTGAAAGAGACCACTGACCCACTGGTGAAGGATGTGTTAGTGCCCGTTTCAGCCGAATAAATTCTGGATTTTACCTTTGCTCTCACCGGATTAGCCCTAGGTTAATCCGGCTTTTGTGTTTGTTGAAATTAACATTTAACTTATTGAATTTGTTAATTTTAATAGCCATTTTTGTTGTTTGTTTTCCGCCTTTATTCCCTCTATAAATCCTCGTATCACCTGCCAATAAAAAACAAGAGGGTATGATGAGCACGATAAATCTTGACGGCGACGTAACGTCTCCGCTGTCGCATTCAACACCCGTTCGTTCCGTCAGCGACGTGGCGAATTTGATCAATAGCAGTACCAGTAAAAACAGCTACGCGCGCTGGATTGTGTTTTTGGCGCTCGGCGGCGTGTTCCTTGATGCTTATGACCTGACCACCTTGTCCTATGGCATTGACGACGTGGTGAAAGACTTCGGCCTGACGCCCACGCTCACCGGCCTGGTGACCTCTTCCATCATGATTGGCACCATCGTTGGCAACCTGCTGGGCGGCTGGCTGACCGACAAATATGGCCGCTACTCGGTGTTTATGGCCGACATGCTGTTCTTCGTGGTGTCGGCGATTGCCGCCGGATTGGCGCCCAACGTCTGGGTGCTGATTGGCGCGCGCTTCCTGATGGGCGTTGGAGTTGGGATAGACCTGCCGGTGGCGATGGCCTATCTGGCGGAGTTTTCCAAATTCACTGGCAAGGGCAACAAAGCCGCGCGCTTAGCCGCCTGGTGCCCGATGTGGTACGCCGCCTCATCGGCCTGTTTCTTCATTATCTTCGCGCTCTATTTCCTGCTGCCAAAAGAGCATATCGACTGGCTGTGGCGCGCCTCGCTGCTATTTGGCGCGGTTCCGGCGCTGCTGATCATCGCCGTGCGCAGCAAGTTTATGAATGAGTCTCCGCTGTGGGCCGCCAACCAAGGCGACCTGACCGGCGCGGTGCGCATTCTGCGTGACTCTTACGGCATTCTGGCCCATGAGGCCAAACCGGAGCAACCGGAAGTCGAGAAGAAAGCGCCGCCAAAAGTCAGCTTCCGCGTGCTGTTCCAGAAGCCGTACCGCGAACGCACTATCGTCACCGGCGTGATGAACGTCTGCATCTCCTTTGAATACACCGCCATCGCCTTCTTCCTGCCGTCGATTCTGGCGCAGTTCCTCGGCGCGGGCGTGTTCGAAACCATTTCGGCCTCCCTCGGCCTGAACGCGCTGTTTGCCTTTACCGGCGGCCTGCTGGGTATGCGTCTGGCGTGGAAATACCCGTCGCGCCACGTGGCCATCGCCGGTTTTGCTTTGCAGTTTGTCGCGCTGGTGGCGCTGGCCTTGATTGGTCACCCGCAGGCGGCGCTCGGCGTGGTCTTCGCCATCGCCATGCTCGGCCTGTGGCTGTTTGCCGAAGGCTTTGGGCCGGGCGCGCAGTTGATGATCTACCCAGCACTCTCTTACCCAACCCACATTCGCGCCACCGGCGTCGGCTTTGGCCGCTCGCTGTCTGGCATTGGCAGCGCGGCGGCGCTGTTTATCCTGCCGATCCTGCAAGCCCGTTTCGGCACCAACATGTTCTGGATAGTTTCCCTGAGCGCCATCATTCCTATCGTCTTCCTGTTGGTTATTCGCTTTGAGCCAACCCGTCAGGATATTGATTCACAACCAGAAATTGGAGAACACCATGTCTGAATCCACCACCCCTGAATACCTCGCACTGGCGGAGCGTTTCCGCCCGGTTTTCGCCCGCATCGCCGAAGGGGTTGTTGAGCGCGAAAACAGCCGCACGCTGCCGCTGGAGCCGCTGCGCTGGCTGAAAGAGGCCGGTTTCGGCACCGTGCGCATTCCGGTGGCGGATGGCGGTTTAGGTGCCACCTTGCCCCAGCTGTTCCTGCTGCTCACCGAACTGGCCGAGGCGGATTCCAACCTGCCGCAGGCCCTGCGTGCCCACTTCGCGTTTATCGAAGACCGGCTGAATCAGCCCGACAGCGAGGAGCGTCGCGGCTGGTTCCGTCGCTTTGTCGACGGCGAACTGGTGGGTAGCGGCTGGACTGAAATCGGCAACCTGAAACTGGGCGAAGTACTGACCAAAGTCACGCCAGAGGAGAACGGCTGGACGCTCAACGGCGAGAAGTTCTACAGCACCGGCACGCTGTACGCCGACTGGATTGACGTCTACGCCCAGCGTTCCGACAACGGCCGCGACGTGATTGCACTGGTCAACACCCACCAGGACGGCGTCGAGCGCGACGACGACTGGGACGGTTTCGGCCAACGCCTGACCGGCAGCGGCAGCACCCGCTTCAAGCAGGCCAGGGTGGAAGCGCCGCACGTCTACGACTTCAGCGAGCGCTTCACCTACCAGACGGCCTACTACCAGCAAATCTTGCTGGTGACGTTGGCGGGTATTGCCCGAGCCATTACCCGCGACGCGGCGCAGGCCGTCGCCAGCCGCAAGCGCATTTATAGCCACGGCAACGCCAAGCAGGTGCGCCACGACGCGCAGGTGTTGCAGGTGGTGGGGCAGCTTTCTAGCTGGGCTTGGGCGGTCGACGCAGCGGTACAGCAGGCCAGCTATTCGCTGCAAAAAGCCTTTGAACTGCACACCAGCGGCGACCAAGCCTTGATCAAACAGGCCAATATCATTGCCGAGGTGGAGTCCGCCAAGGCGCAGGTGATCGCCACTGAATTGGTGCCGCGCGCGGCGACCGAGCTGTTTAACGCGCTGGGGGCTTCCGACACGCGCATCAGCAAGTCGCTGGACCGCCACTGGCGCAACGCGCGCACCATTTCGTCGCACAACCCGGTGATCTACAAAACGCGCAACGTCGGCGATTGGGAAGTTAACCGCGCCGAACCGACGTTTATCTGGCAGATCGGCAACGGCGAGTGATCAGCACTTTTCCTAGCAATGTCGGCGGGCCAATACCTGCCGACTTTTAAAACAACAACACCAATCAAGGTTAATCAAGATGATGGCAAAACAAAAAACCAATAAAAAATCATGGCTGCAACACGGGTTGAAAACCTCTGCGGCGCTGGTCGCCAGCGCCATGCTGCTGCTGACGCTCCCGGCCCATGCCGATGATCAAGACGTGCCGTCGCTGAAAGGCAAGCGCATCGGCATTACCGTGGCGGG
Source organism: Ewingella sp. CoE-038-23 (assembly GCF_040419245.1). Taxonomy (NCBI): domain Bacteria; kingdom Pseudomonadati; phylum Pseudomonadota; class Gammaproteobacteria; order Enterobacterales; family Yersiniaceae; genus Ewingella; species Ewingella docleensis. The sequence goes on from NZ_JAZHOH010000001.1 coordinate 889,994, forward strand.
CACCGACCACTACTGGGATTTAAAGGCTTATCAAGGGCAGGTGGATGAAGTCAAACGCCTCGGCGGTATTCCGATTGCGCTGGACGGCGGCCGCAAAGAAGCCCAGCAAATCTCACAAATTCAGACGCTGATCGCCCAAAAGCCGGACGCCATTATCGAAACGCTGGGCACGGCTTCCGTGCTTGAGCCGTGGCTGAAGAAGATCCGAGCCGCCGGGATCCCGCTGTTTACCGTGGACACCGCCAGTCCGTCGAGCATCAACGTCACCACCTCGGATAACTTCTACATCGGCGAACAGCTGGCGCTGAAGCTGGTGAACGACCTGCGCGGCGAAGGCAACATTTTGGTGTTCAACGGCTTCTACGGCGTGCCGGTGGTGGCGATGCGCTATGACCAGCTGAAAGCCGTGCTGAAATGGTATCCGAAAATCAAAATCATCGAGCCTGAGCTGCGCGACGTGATCCCGAACACCGTGCAGGATGCCTATGCGCAAATCAGCCAGCTGCTGAACAAATACCCGAAAGGCTCGGTGCAGGCGATTTGGGCCGCGTGGGACGTGCCGCAGATTGGCGCGACGCAGGCGGTAGACGCCGCAGGGCGCTCTGAAATCAAAACTTACGCCGTGGACGGCAGCCCGGACGTGGTTTCGCTGGTGAAAGATCCGAAATCCAGTGCCGCCGCCGTGGTGGCGCAGCAGCCTTACCTGATTGGTAAAACGGCGGTGCAGAACGCCGCGCGCTATCTGGCGGGTGACACCTCATTGCCGCCAGCCACCTACGTGCCTGCGCTGGTGGTGACCAAAGAAAACGCCGCCGAGGCGCAGAAAACCTTGGGCCAGACCGATGCAAAATGAGTCGCCACTGCTGGCGCTGACTAACATCAGCAAGGCGTTTGACGGCGTACCGGCACTGCGTGACGTCTCCCTCGAGCTGCGCTCGGGGGAGATCCACGGCCTGATTGGTCACAACGGTGCGGGCAAGTCGACGCTGATTAAAATTTTGGGTGGCCTACACCGCGCCGACCACGGGCAGATCTCGCTCGCCGGGCAGGCGGTGGGGATAGATTCCCCCCGCGTGGCGCAGGCGCACGGCATTGAAATCGTCCATCAGGAGCGGCTGCTCGCGCCAACCTTAACCGTCGCCGAAGCCCTGCTGCTGGGGGAAGAGACGGCGTTGCGCGGCTTGCCGCTGGTCAACCGTCGTCGCCTGCGGCGCATCGCCCGCGACGCCATCGAGCAGCACTTCGGCCTGCACATTAACCCCGACAGCCTGATTAGCGACCTCAGCGTGGCGGAGCAGCAGGTGGTGCAGATCACTCGTGCGCTGCGCCACTCGCCGCGCATTCTGGTGTTTGACGAGCCAACCGCCGCGCTGGCCCGCCATGAGGTGGCGTCGCTATTTCGCGCCATTAAAACCCTGCGCCAGCGCGGGTTGGCCATTCTCTACGTCTCCCATTATCTCGACGAAATCAGCGAGCTGTGCCAGCGCGTAACCGTGCTGCGCGACGGGCAGGACGTGGCGCGTCACGATGTCAGCCAAGTGACCACCCAGCGGCTGATCACCGACATGCTGGGCGACGAGCAAAAATCGCTGGTCGAGCGGCAGGCGCATCGCCGCGACGAGGTGCTGCTCAAGGTGACGAATTTGGCGGCGGCGGGGCGTTTTTCGGCGGTGAGCTTTGCGGCGCATCGCGGGGAGATCCTCGGCGTCACCGGCCTGCTAGGCTCCGGCGGCAAGGCGCTGGTGCGCTCGCTGTTTGGGCTGGAGAGCGGAATTAGCGGCAGGCTTGAGCTGGCGGGAGAGGACTTTTTGCCCCGTTCGCCACGTGACGCAGTTAAACGCGGCATTGCCTTTGTACCGGAGGATCGCCGCGCCAACGGCATCGCCCCGGAACTCAGCGTGCGGGAGAACATCGCCCTGACCAGCCTGAGTTCGCTGGTCAAAGGGCTGTTTGTCGACCGCGCCCGCGAGCAAAAACTGGTGGCGACCAATATTGCCGATTTAGGCATTCGCACGCCGGGGTCAGAAGCGCCGCTGCGTTCTCTGTCGGGCGGCAATCAGCAAAAGGTGGTGCTGGCCAAGTGGCTGAATACCGACGCGCAGGTCTACTTGCTGGATGAGCCGACGGTGGGGGTGGATATCGGCGCAAAAGCCGAAATCTATCAGGCGCTGCAACGGCTGGCGGCCAAAGGGGCGCTGGTGGTGATTTTCTCCACCGACCTGCTGGAGCTGCAATCGCTGTGCGACCGGGTGCTGGTGATGGCGCGCGGCAGGCTGGTGAAATCCTTGCAAGGGGCCGACACCGACCACCATGAAATTCTCGCCTGGGCCTCTGGCGCGGTGCAGGAAGACGCAGTTTTAGCCTCTGAAGGAGAGGTGATATGAGTGAATTAACGTCGCGCGAGACAGTGGCCGATGCCACGCCGCCTGCGCCGAAATTCGAGCGCAGCGCCCACTGGCTACAGGGCGGCGCGCTGCTGATTATCATCGCCGTGCTGGCGGTGTTTGTGTTTTTGTCGCCGATCTTCCTCACGGCGGGCAATTTGGGCAACGTGCTGCAACAGACGGTGGTCACCGGCACGCTGGCCTTCGGGCTGACGCTGGTACTGAGCGGTGGCGGTAGCCACTCGCTGACCGGCGGCATTGACCTGTCGGTGGCGGCGAACATGGGGCTGAGCGGCGCGGTGTTCGCTACCCAGCTGAGTCATGGCGCGCCCATCGGTTCCGCCATTCTGCTGGCCCTGCTTAGCGGCGGCGCGCTGGGGCTGCTTAACGCGCTGGCGGTGGTCTGGCTGCGCATCCTGCCGCTGCTGGCCACGCTGACCACCATGAATATCGCCATCGGGCTGGAAATGGTGCTCACCGAGAACGCCACGGTGCCGGTCAGCGGCCCGCTGTTTGACACTTTGATTGGCGCGGGCCCGCTAACGCTGCCGTGGCTGGCGTGGATTTTCGCCGGAGTGGCGCTGGTATTTATCGTGCTGGCGCACTTCACCTCATTTGGCCTGCGGCTACAGGCGGTGGGCAGCCACCCGATTGCCGCGCGGGCGCAGGGGCTGTCGGTGTCGCGCTACGTGGCGGCGAGTTACGTGCTTTGCGGGCTGGCGGCGGGGATTGCTTCTCTGGCTTCCGTAACTTTACTCAGCGGCAGTTCGCCGGGGGCCAATGACAGTTTATTGATGGTGATCGCCTCGGCGCTGCTCGGCGTGGTGTTCTCGCGGCGCTTGGTGCCAACCGTCGGCGGGACGCTGGTGAGCGCGCTGTTTCTTAGCCTGATTGCCAACGGTTTTCAGTTAATCAACATTTCAAGCTACTGGATAAACGGGGTCGAGGGTTTGCTGATCCTGCTGGTAGTGTCGCTGACCGCCGTGCTGCGCCAGCGCCAGCAAAGGAGAAAAGTCCGTGTCTGAGCTATCTGCAAACGTCGCCCATTCCGGCAACACCAAAGGGCGCGGCAACCTGCTGCGCACCTTATTGATTCTGACGTTTACCGCGCTGCTGCTGTTTTTCAGCCTGTTCGCGCCGGGCTTTTTCACTCTGAGCAATATCGAAAGCGTGCTGCTCAATAATGTCGCGCCGCTGGCGATTGCCGCGCTGGCGATGACGCTGGTCACCTCGATGGGCGCGGTGGATTTGTCGATTGGTACTTCTATCGACTTCGCCTGTCTGGTGCTGGTGACGCTGGTGCTGCATCAGGTGGCGCTGCCAATTGCGCTGTTCGCCGCGCTGCTGGCGGCCCTCGGCGTCGGGCTGTTTAACGCCTTTTTGGTGGCTATTCTCGGCGTCGAGCCTTTCCTCGCCACCCTCGGCACGCTGTTTATCGGTCAGAGCGTACAGCAGTTATCTTCCAACGGCGGCCAGCCTATCTATTTGTTGAGTCAGGTGTTGCCGGAGGGCTTCTCGGCTATCAGCCACGGCGCGCTGCTCGGCGTTCCACTGCCGCTGTGGTACGTGCTGGTGCTGGCGCTGGGGCTGCATTTATTGCTGCATCGCACCCGACACGGTCGGGCGTTGACCTTTATCGGCACGCAGGCCAGCGTCGCGCGCTACTCGGGGATTGGCGTCGGCCGCCTGACCGCCGTGGCCTTTGTGCTTGGCGCGGTGATTGCCGGGGTGGTCGGGCTGATGCTGGCTTCTAACGTTAAAGCTTGGGTGCCGCTGTCGGGGAATGCCTATCTGCTGAATGCCATCGGCGCGGCGTTTATCGGCACCACTTTCTCCAGCTCGCGCCGCGCCAACGTGCCGGGCACGCTGCTCGGGGTGATCCTGCTGAGCTTTGTCGCCAACGGGCTGCTGCTGATCGGCTGGAATTTCTACTGGCAGCAGGTGGCTTCCGGCGTGCTGATTTTCGTGGTGCTGGCGGCGGGCGCGCTCAGTGCTCGCCAGAAACATTGAGGAACAAGCCATGAGCAATCAAAGCGGCCAGCGGCCCTTTATTTTGTTTGGTTTTATGATGAATGTGGTGGGACATATTTCCGCCGGGCTGTGGCGGCACCCTGAGGATCAGGCGCATCGTTATACCGATATTCATTACTGGGTGGAAATCGCCAAACTGCTGGACGACGCGGGCTTTGACGCGTTGTTTATCGCCGACGCCCTCGGGCAGCTCGACGTCTACCAGCAGCAGCCGAACGCTGCTCTGCGCCATGCCGCGCAGATGCCAGTTAATGACCCGATGCTGCTGGTGTCAGCCATGGGGGCGGCTACTCGCCACTTGGGTTTCGGCATCACGGTCTCCACCACCTATGAGCAGCCTTACCTGCTGGCGCGCAAATTCACCACCCTCGACCATCTGACCAATGGCCGGGTGGCGTGGAATGTGGTGACGTCTATGCTGGATTCCGCCGCGCGCAATTTGGGGCTGACCCAGCAGCTTCCTCATGACGAAAGATATGACCGCGCTCAGGAGTTTCTCGACGTGGCGCGCAAGCTGTGGGAGTCGTCGTGGGAGGAGGGCGCGGTGCTGCGCGATAAAGCCGCCGGAGTCTATACCGACCCCGCCAAGGTGCACCCGATTCACCATCACGGGCGCTATTATCAGGTGCCGGACGCCCATCTGAGCGAGCCCAGCCCGCAGCGCACGCCGGTGCTGTTTCAGGCCGGGACCTCTTCGCGCGGCAGCCAATTTGCCGCCGCCAATGCCGAAGTGGTATTTATGGCCGGGCTGACGCCCGAGGCCATTCGCAAAGATATCGCCACCATTCGCACGCTGGCGACAGAGATGGGCCGCGACCCTAACTCGCTGCGGTTTATCGCCGCCGTAACCGTGGTGACGGGCGCGACGGATGAGCAGGCCGAGGCGCGGTATGAGGATTTTCAGCAGTACATCAGCGAAGAGGCGGCGTTGGCGCTGTTTTCCGCCTGGACCGGCGTTGACTGGTCGCAGTACGACCTCGACCGCCCACTGGAATATATTGAAACCGACGCCTGCCGCTCGGCGCTCGCTAGCTTGACGCGCATTGATGCCGGTCGCCAATGGACCCTACGCCAAGCCGCGCGCTACATCGGTATTGGCGGATTACATCCCACTTTGGTCGGCGGCTCAAGCTCCATTGCCGACCAGCTAGAGAGCTTCGCAAGCCAGTCCGGCGTCGACGGTTTCAACCTCGGTTACGCTATCAGTCCCGGCAGTTTCGAAGATTTCGTCCACTTCGTCATGCCAGAATTAACCGCCCGAGGCCGGGTGAAACCCCGACCCGCAGCGGCGGAGACATTGCGGAGGAGGTTGTTTGGGGGATTGGTTTAATCATTCCGCGTATCCTGCCCGCCAAAGATATTTTCCTGGCTGCTAGAGGAGCGGCCGTCGCTGTAGCGAATGTCTTGGCCGCCAAAGATATTGGCTTGACTGGTGGAGCTGCTGCCGTCGCTATTGCGGGTGTCTTGTCCGCCAAAAATATTCGACTGGCTGCTGGACGTGGTGCCATCGCTAAAGCGCGTATCTTGGCCACCGAAGATGTTGGCTTGGCTGCTAGAACTGCGCCCGTCGCTGTAACGGGTGTCTAATCCGCCAAAGATATTTTTCTGGCTGGTGGAGGTGGTGCCGTTGTCATAGGTGCAGTCGTAGCCGTCGAAAATGTTCTTCTGGCAGCTGTCGGCGAAGGCGGCATTGGCCACGCCCATGGTAAATAGGGTGGTTAGAAATATTGATTTGAAACGCATAGCTTCCCTCTGCTCAATGAGCCTCAACACACTGATTCAGATGCTATCTCTTTCTTTAAAATCTACGATGTCATGGAATCATCAAAGTATGTAAATCTCGGTATTGAAACACCAAGATGTTTAGAACTATGGAATTTCCGTCGAAAATAATCTGAGAGATTCGTCTTATTCCGAGTGCGCTGGTGAAGGATCTGGCGGAAGGCTTACAGCTGTATGACGTGCGCAGCCTGTCCGCTGACCCGAGCCTGAAGTATACCGATGGTTATCATCAGCCGACCTCTTTCGATGCCATGAGCAGCAGCCAGCTGGCGGGGAAAATGTCGGTAGTGCGCGAGTACAACCAAAAAGTCAGCAGCAATCCGGGGCTGTATGGCCGTTTTAAAGATGTCTAAACGCCGTTGATCGCAGCAAATGTGCCGCCACGCCCGTGGCGGCATTGTGCAAACTGCTTAGGCGCGCGGTTGGCGCGGGTAGTGGATCAGGATATGGCTATTGTCATCTTTGTTATTGAGTGAACAACCCACGGGGCCTTGGCTGCTGGCGAATGCCACGACAGGGCCGGGGCGCATATCTTTTGGGCCGTTTTCGACGCTATTCATGAAGTGCCCGGTGCCCCCCCAAATCAAGGTTTTTGACGCACCAATCGCGCGCTCCTCTCTCTCTGCTGCGGCGTTCCACGCAATATTCAAGGCTAAGCGCTTGTTCATATAGCTGATGGCTTCCATTGGGTTTTTCGGCGCGCCGCCCGCCATATGACGATCAATCCCAGCCACGGCAATCCCGGCGTTGTGCACTTCAGCGAGTGCGCTGGCGATGCTGTCGACCCAAGCCCCGCCCTGTGTTGGTGCCCAGGCATTGTAGATGAAGTTTTTGATGGCGTTTTTACCGCCAGCCAGTGCTTCGCGGAACGCCGCGTTGTCGCTATATTTAACGAATTCTATGGCCAGTAAATCGACCCCGGCCTGTTTCAGCTCTTTAGCCGATCTACCCACTAACTCAGGAATAAAACACTGGCCGTGGACATCACCCAAGTAGGTGACTTTGTTGTCTTTACACAGCGTCGCCAGCATTTTGACTGGGTCATTCACCGGTGGCCTGATTTTGATGAAGGGATGAATGCCACCGCGAACGATCTGCGGCGTGTACTGAATTCGGTTCGATTGACCGATGGAGGAAAACATAGTTCTTGCACCTGTAGGGGAGTGTCTTTGTTAGTGGCGGGTGAGGGATTTAGTTCCTTTTTTCGGCGCGAAGAAAGTGTAACCTGGGGCGAAATTGTTTCATTTTCTGAGTAAACCTGCCGATTTTCATTTATCGCATTCCTGACCCACGGCTTATGGCCGCAGTGTCATTATCTGCAACAAGGCTGTGGGAGTTTTTTGCCAGCCAAATGTTCAAATAATAATGTTTTATCAGCAGCTTACTTTGAACACTTTTGTCACAAATAGGCAGTAAGCTGGGGAGTGGCGCTGAAGCAGTCGATTGATATACTGCGGCGCAGGCATCCGCGATGCCTACCCTACCCATAATCAAAATTTCTAAGACCTATCACCTGAATCTGGAGAGTACCGTGTCAGACATCCTTGCCAAAATCATCGCCGTGAAGCGTGAAGAAGTCGCCGCAGCGAAAAAAGCGGTTTCCGTGGCGCAGCTTACGGAGCAGGCTGCCCAGCAAAATCACCGTGACTTTGTGGCGGCTCTGCGCAGTAAGCGCGACGCGGGCGTGGCGGGGGTGATTGCCGAGGTGAAAAAGGCCAGTCCCTCGAAAGGCTTGATTCGTCCGAATTTCATTCCAAAAGAGATCGCGACTTCTTACGAGAAGGGCGGCGCAGCCTGCCTGTCCGTGCTGACCGATGAGCAGTTCTTCCAAGGCAGCGCGGCTTATCTGGCCGAAGCCCGTGCCGCCTGTGGCCTGCCGGTGCTGCGCAAAGACTTTATGGTTGACCTTTATCAGGTGCTGGAAGCCCGTGCAATGGGCGCTGACTGTATCCTGCTGATTGTCTCCGCGCTGGAAGATGCTCAGATGCAGGAGCTGGAAGCGCAGGCCCACGAGCTGGGGATGTCGGTGCTGGTGGAAGTTCACGACGCCGAAGAGCTGGAGCGTTCGCTGAAGCTGACCACGCCGCTGATTGGCGTGAACAACCGCAATCTGCGCACTTTCGAAACCACCATTGAAACCACCATTAACCTGCTGACTCAGTTGCCGTCAGACCGCATGGTGGTCACCGAGTCAGGCATTGCGACCCGCGAACACGTGATCCGCCTGCGCGAAGCCAAGGTCAACAGCTTCCTGGTGGGCGAAGCCTTTATGCGTGCCGAAGATCCGGGCGCAGAACTGGCGAGAATGTTCTTCTGATGAAATAAATCATTGGGGAAATTGATTTTACAAGTCTATGGCTCCGCACTGCGCGGAGCCATTTTTTTATGCGGTTTTTAGGCCGCAGTAAATAATCGGTTTGGGTCTTAGCGTATGTCAGCCGGTGAACAGCCAAAACGCTGTTTAAAGCGCAGGGAAAAGCGTGAACTGGCGCGATAGCCACAGGCATCGGCGATTTGCGACAGGCTCCAGCGGGTGGTTTGCAGCAGGGTCATGGCGTGGTGCATGCGGATGTCCTGCAACAGGGTGCGGAAGCTGGTTTGCTCCTCCACCAAGCGCCGACGCAGCGTGGCTTCGCTCATCGCCAGCTGCTGACTGGCACTGGCCGCCGTCCAGGCAAATTCGGGAGCGGCGGACATCAGCGCGGTCAGTTTACTGCTCAGCGGTTCTGAGGATCGCGGCATAAACAGCACGCCGCGCTCGGCCAGCGCAATCAGAATCCCGGTCAGGCGATGCTGCTGCACGGTGGGGCTGGGCAGAGGCTGTTCGCCATGGCCGATGCCGCGCAGGCAGTGCTCTAAGGTGTCGCGCAGTTCATCATCCATTGGCACAGTTTTGAAGCCCGCCAGTGGCGCAAGGCTTGCGACCAGCTCCGAGTGATCGCGGTAAAACGCGGCGATCACGGTGGGAGAAAATCCCAGATAGAGGGAAGAGAAAAAGCCTTTTTCGGCATCGGGGCGCTTACTGACGTGGGTCAGCGTGTGCTGGGCAACCACTACAAGATGCTCAGCGTTATCCAGCTGGAGAAAAGCGTTTTGCTGATGGCGCAGGGTCAATTGCCCTGAACGCACCAGCAGGATCGACGGCTCGAAAAAGCGAAAATCGGCGATTTGGTGTGGGTGCTGCAAGTAGGGCTGAGCCATGGAAAATAGCCGGCTGTGGTCAGCCGGCCACTGAACGGGCAGGGGAGCGCTGCTATTTTCTTGATTTGAAGGCTGCATTCTCTCTCCTGCCTGAAGGCTTAGCGCACGTTCGGGTTCAGGCTGTAAGTGCCGGTCAGGCTGGCGGAGGCCAGAACGTGGCCTTCCAGCGCGGTCAGTGCGTCCGGGCCGTAGAACTTGGTTGGCAGTTCCAAATGTGGAATGTCCAGTGCGTAAAGGGTGAAAACGTAATCATGAACGATTTCATCATTCCACGGCGGGCAAGGGCCATCGTAGCCGTGGTAGTCGCCACCCATGTTTTCGTCATCGCCAAACCACGCGGTGTAGCCATTGATGCCGTGGCGCATTGCCGACTCAGCAGGCAGGGCCGGTTTGCCTTTTGGCGTGACGGCGTCGCTGTGACTGCCTGCGGCAATTTCACGTACGTCAGCAGGAATATTGACTAACACCCAGTGGAACAGGTCGGCGCGCGGCAGGGAGGCGGGCACCACTTTGCCTTCCTGATTCACATTGTCGAGGCTGGTCGGCACGTGCGGATCAACGCACACCAGCGCGAATGACTGGGTGTTGGCCGGTACGTCGCTCCAGGCCAGATGCGGGTTCTTATTGCTGGAAAGCGTCAGATGAGTAGCGGCATCCGGTACGGCAAAAGCAAATTGGCCGGGAATAGCGGCACCATTCTCAAAACTTTGGCTGGTCAATTTCATGGGTAAATCCTTTATAAGCCGGGGGCGAGACTTCCCCGACAGAGCGTGACTGTGAGCCATGAGTATAAAGAGAATGCCGCCGACGTGAGTCACTTAACCCGTCAGATTACTCACCGTTTCACTCAATATGACGGGAAAGGTGATTTTTCCCGGCTTATTCCAGAGATCTACGCCAAAGATAGAACGCCAGCGCCGCCGGTGGCAGGAAGATCAGCAGCATAATGGGTAACTCTTCGCCCACGCCGTAGCCCGCTTGCAGCACGCCGCCCAGCATGTTCGCCAGCGCCACGCCCAGCCACACCACAATAAATGTCCACAGCCCCCAGCCATTCAGGGCGGGAGTGCGGCGCGAAAATAATTTAACCACCAGATAAAACAGTGCCAGCAGCAGGTAGCCACTCAGCAAAAACAGCAGGGTGCGCATCGATAGTTTGACTCATTGTGAATTTGAATAATTCCGTTTGTAACTATATTGCCACTGAATGAAAAATACGGGAATGGGGCGCAACATCTTTCTTCGCTATCAGCGTGATAGAAGGGACGAATTCAAGTTAATCTGATTGCTGCCGTTATCTACTCTTTAGAGAGTGCTCACTTTATTTGGAATGATTATGAAATCTCACAGCCTTTTGGTGATTGCCGCCTGCCTGCTGGCGGGCTGTTCCAGCATTGATAAGCCAGTGGGCGCGTCGGTTTACCGGCCACTGAACGCCAGCGGCATCACCGGCGAAGCCAGTTACACCACGTCAATCCTGCCGCCGCTAGAGCGTAGCCGCCGACAGGACACCTTTAAGAAAATCCACGACTTCTGCGGCGGTAAGTACGACATCACCGGCGAAAGCAATGACGGCCACGACGTGCATCTGGCGTTCTTGTGTACCAATAAGGTCAGTTATCAGTAGGCCTCGGCAGCCTCTTTTTATGCAGTGCGTGATCGTCCTCATACGATTAATCTTAGGTCCATGCTTTTGTTTAAAAGTTTGTAATACTAAGAGCATCTTGAGGTTGAATATGCATTGCAGTGAAAAGGAAAAACCATGTCCGAACAAAACGTTAGCCACAGAGGCCACTGCCGCTGTGGCAAGGTGGAGCTGACCATCACCCACCCGCCAATCATGACCGCCGCCTGCCACTGCAACGGCTGCCAGCGTATGACCTCTAGCGCGTTTTCCATGGGAGCTTTAGTCCCCGCCGACGCCTTTGCCGTCACGCGCGGTGAGCCTGAGATTGGCGGCCTACACGGAGAGTCCAATCACTATCACTGCGGCCATTGCAAAAGTTGGCTGTTCAGCCGACCAACCGGCTTTGAAACCATTGTGATTGTCAAAACGGTGATGTTCGACGACCTGCGAGATTTGCCACCCTTTATGGAAACCTGGACCAGCGAGAAGCTGCCTTGGGCCAGCACGCCTGCCGCCCACAGCTACCAGCAATTCCCGCCGCCAGCCGACTTACCTAAGCTTATCCAGCAGTTTGCCAGCCGTTAATCGGCTGCGCTAAACGCGCCAAACAAAAAGGGCGCAGCCGGAATTGCCGACTGCGCCCTTGTTATTGCTGCTAAACACTTACATTACAGCACCGGATCATCCTGATAGCGCGAGGCGAACAGTTTCTTCAACTGAGCCAGCTTCGGCATATCGTTGATGGCGATATAAGGGTTGTCCGGGTTGAGCGTCATGTAGTTCTGGTGGTAATCCTCTGCCGGATAAAAGTGATTTTGGCTTTCGATTTTCGTCACCAGCGGCTTAGAAAACGCATGGCTGGCGTCTAACTGGGCGATGTACGCCTTGGCGACTTTCTCCTGCGATGCACTCAGTGGGAACAGCGCCGAGCGATACTGCGGTCCGCTGTCCGGCCCCTGACGGTTCAACTCGGTAGGGTTGTGCGCCACGGAGAAAAAAACCTGTAGCAGGTCGCCGTAGGAAACCTGCGTCGGGTCGAAGGTCACCTGCACCGACTCGGCATGCTCGGTTTTGCCACTGCTGACAGTTTCATAATCTGCCGTTAACGCCGTGCCGCCGGTGTAACCCGCCACCACGTTGGTCACGCCTTTCACATGCTGGAATACTCCTTCGACACCCCAGAAACAGCCACCGGCGAACAGCGCGGTTTCACTGTGCGAGGTGGTAGCAGGCGCTTCGTTTTGCACCGGCGGGGCAATGGCGACGGCTTCTTCCGCGCCGCCAAAGGACCAGGCAATGCTGCACCACATCAGCGCGGTGATGGCGATAAAGACGCCCCAGACACCGGATCGGCGCAGAGAAGAAAATTGTTTATGAGTCGTTTGCATTCGGGTTGCCTCGCAGGTTTTTAACCAAAGGTGAAGGCGTAAGCCGTCACGCCGCTGTCTAAGAATTCGATGGTGAAGCTGTGGTCGCCCTGATTATCCGACTGGCGGATCAGCTGATATAAACGCTGGTCAGTCACCACGCCGTCACCTTTAGGAGAGATATCCGTGCCGTGCATCGCGCCCGGCGCTTTGCCGTCGAGCAGCACTTTGAAATGCACCGGCTTGCCGTTTTTTCCCGGACCCAGCACCAAGTGCAGATCACGCGCATGGAACTGGTAGGAGATGCGCCCGGCCGGGCCATTCAGCTGAATGTTCTCGCCGCCGATGGTCCAGCGACCTGCCAGCCCCCACGAGTTCAAATCCAGATGCGTTGGCAGGGTGTAATCCGCCGGGGCGTCGCTCACCGCGCTCTCTGAGACAAAGTTCTCGGCGCGCATATAACCCAAATAGGTCTCTGGAGAGAGCGGGGCGCTGTTCTGGTCCGCCGCCTGTTCGACGCCTTGACCCTGCACCTGACTGAGGGTGGTGGTGACGTTTTTGGCTCCCGCTTCGCGCAATAGCTGTTGGATCACCTGCTCGGACTGGGCGTAATCCCCTTCACCGAAGTGGCTGTGGCGAATCTGCCCCTTGGCGTCGATAAAGTAGTGCGCAGGCCAATATTGGTTGTTGAAGGCGCGCCAGATGCTGTAGTTGTTGTCGATAGCAATCGGGTAGTCGATACCCAGCTTCTGCGCCTCTTTGGTGACATTATTGATGTCGCGCTCGAAGGCGAACTCCGGCGCGTGGACGCCAATCACCACCAGACCCTGATCGCGATATTTGTCTGCCCAAGCTTTAACGTAGGGCAGGGCGCGCAGGCAGTTGATGCAGGAATAGGTCCAAAAATCGACCAACACCACCTTGCCGCGCAGAGACTCCGCCGTCAGCGGCGGCGAGTTCAGCCACTGCACCGCGCCGTCGAGGGAAGGCATCGGGCCTTGGTTATCCAGCAGCGGTGCGCCGTTTTCAGTGCTGACCGAGGCGGTTTTCACCGGGCCATTGGCGCTGAATTTGTTGATTAAGCTCTGCTCGAAGCCCCCCGTAGAGGCGGTGGAAATACGCGCCAGCACGCCGGTATCCAGCCCGAGGGAGATTGCCACCACGCCGAGCAGCATTGCGGCACCCAAGCCCCGGCGGATCCACTCGCCTGCGCCCAAAGAGCGTTTCATGGCGCTAAACACTTTGCCGCCAATCAGCAGGGCCAGCGTCAATGACGTCACGGCCCCCGCCGCGTAGGCCAGCAGCAGCAAGGTTGAGCCAACGTTAGCCCCTTGCAGCGCCGCGCCGGTCAACACCAAGCCTAAAATCGGTCCCGCGCAGGGTGCCCACAGCAGGCCGGTGGCGATGCCGAGTAAAAATGATGTACCGACCTGCGGCTTCTTGCCGACGGTCAGAGCATTGGTCATGCGATTTCCTGCCGACACCAGCGGGTGCATCATGCGTTCGCCAATGCTTGGGAACAGCAGCGTGACGCCAAACACCGCCATCAGCACCAGCGCCAGCCAGCGGCCATATTGGTTAGCCTGCACCACCCAGCCGCCGCCCACTGCCGCCAGCGTCGCCACCAGCGTGAATGTCAGCGCCATCCCCGCCAATAAAGGCAGGCCGGTGCGGGCGAAAGATTGGTCTGAACGCGCAAACACGAAAGGCAGCACGGGTAAAATACAGGGGCTGGCGATGGTCAGCACGCCACCGAGGTAGGCAAGGATAAGGATCAGCATGGTGTTTCCTCACAGCAGGATTAGGGCACAAATTTTTATTGTTTTGGACGGTGACAACTTCGCACGCTGTTATCCTGCCAAACCAACAAGGGCCAATGAATGACGGCTGAATGACAAAAATGTCATAAACACCGCTCTGATTTTATTCTGCCTGCAATTGAGGTGCTAAAGGGGGGTGTCACGAAAAGTTTAAGGTTGTCACTGATGTATAAACGGTTGTTTTTGGAGTTGTTTGTGGCGCGAGGAGTGGGGCAGAGAGTGATCGAAGGAGAGGGAGGATTAAACAAAAAACGCATCCCAACATTGTCCAAAAATGGCTAATGTTGGGATGCGTTTACAATAACGCTGGGCTGCGCCCGCGATTAAAACACCGCGTCGTCAGGCGTAATGCCGACCACCAGTTCCAGCGCGTTGCGCAGGATGTCGAGCTGAACAACATCGTTGGTAGTTTCAAGCTGCATGATCAGATGCAGAATAATGTCTTTATTCGTCACTTTGCCGCGTTGGGCCAAGATGGCGCGGATGGCGCCGCCCAGCGCTTCAGTTTCGGAGGAGTACATATCTCCTGACTTGGCAAAATGTTGGTAAACATGGTGCTGTGTGACTTCATCGGAAATTGACCCCATGCCGCGCGTGGCGTTGGTGTCTTGGTGCTCAAGCATATCCAAATCGGTGGTGTTAGTGCTTTTTACGTTCATCGGATGGCCCTTCAGCATTAAAAAAGTGTCGCACGTTGTCCGTGCTGTAGATTTCGTAAGTGAACCGCCCCTGCTGGTCTTTCGCACCGTGGCGGATCTCGTTTATGACCTGTTCGCACATCCGTTTCCGTTGAGGGTCATTCTCGCGGCCAGCCATAAATTGCAGCTGGGTGAGAAGACGCTCAATGGAAATGGCGCTCTTAGACTTGAGCAGGGCGACGACGGCTTCGCCCAGAAGCAGGTCCGTCAGTTTTTCATCTTCACTTCTAAACATAGTAATGACCTCTAATGCCTTACCTGGACAAACGCATATCGGTGTCAGGCTCAGAGTTGCTCTCTAGCCCCTCTCCCTAAACGCACGTGCGTTAATGGGGAATGACGGTGCATCAAGAGGAAATACGGTCGTGCCAACATCTCAAAGTGGTTTGTTTCTAGGCGTCGCGCTCAAGTACCAGCTGCAGGCAGGCTAAATAGTGTTTTTCCTGCGCGCCAGACTTTGCGGTTTCAATTCGGTTTAACAGCTTATCGCACAGTGCTTTACGGTTAAGATTTCTGCCAGCCGTTAAAATCTCAACGACGATCTGTCCCATGGTTTCTTCTTCTGAAAACAGCACCTCGGTGGAGAAGTGTGCCGCATCCATTACAGACAGATTTTGCTTCGAATTTGATTGCTGCATATGTTCCCTCACCCTTCAAATATATGGCTAATAGTCACCTGCGTGACGACAAAGCTATACAAGAATCTAAAACCTGTACAGGCTTAGTCGCACTAAATGATCAAGAATCGCGCGAGGGCGGGAAGATTTGTAAGCAAAGTAACTATTGTATCTTTATGAAATTATTCATTTATTTTTGAAGGGTACAGAATAGTCTTAAAGCGGGGAACCGACGTGAGGGGCCTTCTCCTTTTTAGGGAGAAGGCTGAGATACGCTGAAATAGGGAAAGAGAATTACTCTGCCAACCAAACCTCCACCTGATGGTTTACGCCATCATCCCGCACGGGGATCATACCGTCAGATACAGGTTGCCCGTCCATCACCACCTGATAGCCATTTTCGCCGCGTTTCACCGTGATGTGGTACTGGCTGCTGCCCTGTTGATAGGTCAGGCTGACCTGCGGCCAGTCGGCGGGCAGGCGGGTATGGATGGAGATAAACTCGCCGTGGCGCTTAATGCCCAGCAGCGACTCGGTGATCAGGCGATAGGTCCAGCCCGCTGAGCCGGTGTACCAGCTCCAGCCGCCGCGCCCGTTGTGCGGATCGACGGTGTAGATGTCGGCGGTGATGACGTAAGGCTCGACCTTGTAACGGTCTACCCCTTCGGCATTCAGGCTGTGGTTGATCGGGTTGATGAGCGACATCAGCTGCCACGCCCGTTCAATATCGCCCATTTCGGCGAAGGCCATTACGGCCCAGATCGCGCCGTGGGTATACTGCCCGCCGTTCTCCCGCACGCCCGGCAAGTAGCCGCGAATGTAGCCGGGGTTTGGCCCGTCGCCGTTAAACGGCGGGGTGAGCAGGCGAATCAGCCCGGCCTGATCATCCACCAAACGGTTATCCAACTGTTTCATCGCCAGCTGGCTGCGTTCGGGGTCGCCCGCGCCGGAAAGTACCGACCAACTCTGGGCGATGGCGTCAATCTGGCACTCATTGTTGAGATGAGAACCCAAGGTTTCGCCGCTGTCGAAGTAGCCGCGCAGGTACCATTCGCCGTCCCACGCGTTATCGTGCAGGTTCTGTTTCAGCGTTGCCGCCTGCTGTTGGCACAGGGTGGCGATTTCGGCTTTGCCCAAGCGTTCGGCCAGCGCCGCAAAGCGCTGCAACACGTTGTAGAGGAAGAAGCCCAGCCAGACGCTCTCTCCCTGACCTTTGATGCCGACGTTGTTCATGCCGTCATTCCAGTCCCCCGCGCCCATCAGCGGCAGGCCGTTTTTGCCGAAGTTCAGGCCATGTTTGATGGCGCGCACCCCGTGTTCGAACAGTGATTCATTGAGGTTGCTGAGGGTCGGCTGCTCGTAGAAAGACTCCTCTTCCGGTGCCAGCAGCCGCGCTTCGATATAGCCCACCGGCTGGTCGGCAATCGCCACGTCCCCCGTCACTTCAATGTAGTGGCACATCGCCAGCGGCAGCCACAGATAGTCGTCAGAGCAGCGCGTGCGCACGCCGTTGCCTGACGGCGGATGCCACCAGTGCTGGACGTCACCCTCGGCGAACTGGCGGGACGCACAGAGCAGGATCTGTTCGCGCATCCGCTCCGGCGCGGCGTGGGTCAGAGAGAGGGTGTCCTGCAACTGGTCGCGGAAACCAAAAGCGCCGCCGGACTGGTAGTAGCCGCTGCGCGCCATAATGCGGCAGGCCAGCGTCTGGTAAATCAGCCAGCCGTTGGTCAGTAGGTTGACGGACGGCTCCGGCGTGTGGATCTGAATTTTATCCAGCACCTGATGCCAGTGGTGGTGAATGTTGTCCAGCTCGCGGCGGGCCGCATTTTCATCAAGGAACTGTCGGATCAGCTGTTCAGCGTCCTGCGCGTTTTGCCCAAGGCCGAGGGTGAAGACGAAGGTGCGCTGGTCGCCGTCAATCAGCGTGGTGGCCGACTGCACTGCGCCACAAGGGTCAAGCCCCGCGCCGGTTTTGCCGGACAGACGCTGAAACTGCATCGCCGCCGGGGCGCGCGGAGAGCCGTTGCGCCCCAAGAATTCGCGCCGGTCGCCACTCACCGAGCAGTGAACGCCGGTGACGGCGAAGAAGGCGGTACGCTCCGAGCCATTGCTGCCGTAGTAGTTGGTCGCTAACACGCCGCAGCCTTTGTCCACCGAGGCGCTGCGCGTCATCACGTGCATGGCGGATTTCGCCCGCAGATCGGCCATGATCCATTCGACATAGCCCGTAGCCGACAGCTTACGCGGACGGCCCGAGCTGTTGCTCAGAGTTAGAATAAACAGTTTCACCGGCGCGTGTTCCGCCACCAGCACGGTTAACTCGCTGTCGATGCCACTCTGGCGATGCTCAAAGCGGCAGTAACCAAAGCCGTGGCGGGTTAAATAGTCGCCGTCGCCGCGAACTGGCAGCGGCATGGGCGACCAAACTTCGCCACTCTCTTCGTCACGCAGGTAGAAAGCCTCGCCGGAGCCGTCGGTCACCGGGTCGTTTTCCCACGGCGTCAGGCGATATTCGTGGGCGTTTTCAAACCAGGTGTAAGCCTGCCCGCTTTCGGAGATCACCGTGCCGAAGTTGGCGTTGGCTATCACGTTGGACCAAGGGGCAGGGGTGTTTTTGCCCTCTGGCAGCAGGATTTGGTACTCGCGGCCATCCGGCGAGAAACCGCCCAGGCCGTTGAAGAAGCTCAGCGAGTGAGTGTCAAACTCGCGCGGCGCGTGCAGGTTCTTCGGCAGAATCGACATCGGTACCAGCAGCGGCTGAATGTTCTGCGGCTGCTGCATTTTTTGGTTGAACTGGTCAAGCAACCCGCCGTGGCGGTCGTCGAACCAAATGCTGGCGACGCTCATCAGCAGGGTGCGGTCTTCCGAGGTCATGTGCTCGCCTTTGCGCACGAAGATGCCGCCCGGCTTGTCCATCAGGCTCGACTCGGCACCGGCCGCCACGCGGCTCATGATCTCATTGTGCAACTCTTGCTGATAGCCGCCCTGATCGTTACTCAGGATCACCAAATCCACGCTCAGCCCTTTTAGACGCCAGTAGTTATGGGCACGAATCAAATGCGTGACCATCAGGATGTTCTCCGCACTGGTGATCGACAGCAGCACGATCGGCAAGTCGCCGGAGAGCGCGTGGCCCCACAGGCCGGACTGCCCGCGACGGTTCCGACCCAGGGTTTGGGCATCGGCGCGCAGTTCGGCGCTTGGGAACAGCACCGCGCTGGCCAGCCGATTGTAGAAGTTGGCGTCATCCTCATTGGCGTTTATCTGGCGCAATGTCACCTGACTGTGCGACCAGGCCAGCTCGAACACGCGGTCGGCGATGTTGTGGTCACGGTATTTCTCCATCATCGCCAGACTAAGGTGGCGCTCAGGGGTGATGCCGTAAACCATATCGATCACCAGCGGCACGCCGGGCTTGAGCACCACCCGCTGGCGGATAGCGACGATAGGATCCAGCACCGGCCCCGCGCTGTTGCCGAGCGGGCCGGGGTTGGCCAGCGCCTGTGGGTCAGCGGAAGTATGCCCACGGCCAATAAAGGCGGCGCGGTCAGTTTCAAACGAGGTTTCGCGGTCGGTCGGGCCATGAATAGCCAGCATGTGGAACAGCCACGGGCAGGCCTCGTTCTCCTCACGCGGGCGGCGGTGGCACAGAATGCCTTCGCGATCGGCCACCAGCTCGGTCTGGATAAACAGGTTGCTAAAGGCCGGGTGGGTGAGGTCATTGGCGGCCGGGGCCAGCACCACTTCCGCGTAAGTCGTTATCTCAATGACGCGCGGCTGGCGGCCTCGGTGAGTCAAGGTCATGCGGCGAAGTTCGACGTCATCTTCCGGCGATACCACGATTTTGGTGTGCATGATCAGCTGGCCTTCGGTGCGCTTAAACTCCACGCTGGCGTCGGTAAACACTGCCTGATAAAGACTGGCCTTTTGCCCCATCGGCTGCCACGCGTTGCTCCACACCTCGCCGGTCTGTGGGTCACTGATATAGCAGAAGGTGCCGCGCTGGTCGCGGGTGGCATCTTCGCGCCAGCGGGTCAGCGCGAGATTGTGCCAGGTGCTGTAGCCGCCGCCCGCCTGCGTCAGCATCAGGTGGTAATGGGTGTTTGATAGCAACTGCACTTCGGGAATAGGGCTGTCCACATTGTTGAATTCGCGAATATCCACATTCACCGCCTGTAGCGAACCCTCCACCGATTCAAACTGGCGGCGCGGGCTGTAGAGATCCACGGCGTCAGGCACGCGCTCTTGCAGCAGCAGGCGCGCCGACTGGAATGAGGTATTGGCGGCGAAGCGATCGACCATCGGCGCGTCGAGCAGCAAATGCGACAGCGCGAGGAAGCCCATACCCTGATGGTGCGCCATATAAGAGCGCACAATCACGTAGCTTTGCCCACGGTTGAGGCGCGACGGGGTGTGGTCCAGCGCCTCGTAGAAGCCATACTGGCCGCGCGCGCCCAGCGCCTCCAGTTCCAGCAGGTTGCCGCAGGCTTTTTGCGGCTCGACCACCAGCGCCATCAGCGTGGCATACGGGGCGATCACCATGTCTTCGCCCAAGCCGCGCTTCAGGCCCAGGCCCGGCACGCCGAACGCGTGATACTGGTAGTTATGGTTGGGGTCGAAGGAGGCGTAGGCCGATTCAGAAATCCCCCACGGCACGCCGTGCTCGTTACCCCAGTCAATCTGGCGTTTCACGGCGGCGCGGCACATCTGCACCAGCAGGGTGTCGGGATAGCCCGGCATCACCAGCTGCGGCATCAGATATTCAAACATCGAGCCGCTCCACGACATCAGCGACGGCTTTTTGTCTATCTGGGTAAACAGCCTGCCGAGGGCAAACCAGCTTTTCAGCGGCAGTTGGTTGGTGGCAATGGTGAAGTAGTTGGTGAGGCGAATCTCCGAAGGAAGCAGGTCGTAATGGCCGCTATCCAGCTTATTAATGTCGCAGTTATAGCCGACACTCAGCAGGCTAGTGGTGGTGTTGTAGAGGAATTTGAAGTCCATCCGCGCATGGTCGGCGAGGCGTTTTTCCAGTTCGCTAATCAGCACCAGCCGCTTGCGCGCCAGGGTGACGGTCAGCGCGATTTTGGCCCGGTTCAGCCCCGGCACTTTGCCTTCCAACTGAGACAACCAGACCAGCGAAGGCAGCACTTTGCCCCCCGGCTCTTGCTGCATCCAGCCATAAAGCAGCGCCCACTCTTGGCAAAATTCGCTTAGTTGTACCTTGAGCGCACTCAGCCAGCGCACGTCGCCATTGGGTTCTAGCAGCAGCGTCGAGGTCAGAGTCAGCATGGCATTTAGCTCATTGAACACCTGATGCTGCGGCAGTCCGCTGGCGTTAAGCCAGTGCTGACGCAGCGGCTTGAGGGTTTCCCGTTTGCCGGTCCCCGCGCCGCTTTCCACCAGATAGAGGGTGTCTTCGATCCCCGCCAGTACCTGTTTGATGTCAATCGCGGGCAGATGGCGCAAGGCCGCCAGCCCGGTGCTCAGAGTGAGCAAGTGCCCGGCCAGATTGCCGCTATCGACGCTGGAGATATAGCGCGGATTGAGCGGCGCGAGGGTGCGGGTGTCATACCAGTTATAGAGGTGGCCGCGATAGTGCTCGAGCTTGTCCAGCGTATCCAGCGTATTGGTGGTGCGCAGCAGCAGATCGCCCTGCGTGATATAGCCGAAGTCCATCGCCGTCATGTTGGCCAGCAGCGACAGGCCGATATTGGTCGGCGAGGTGCGGTGAGCAATCACCGGCTCCGGCACCTCCTGATAGTTATCCGGCGGCAGCCAGTTCTCGTCTTTATTCACGAAGGTGGCGAAGAAGGCCCAGGTTTCGCGGGCGGTCTGGCGCAGGAAGCGGCGCTGTTTCAGGTTGATATCCGCCTGAGGCTTGCCCGGCGTTTTGCTCATCCAGCTCAGCAGGCGCGGCGCGAAGAACCACAGTACGCCCAGCGGCACGGCGAGCGTCATATACAGCGGGTTGAAGTGCAGGGTCAGCAGCACAAACAGCACCCCGGCCAGCGGGTTAACCCACATGGCGCGGTAGAAGTTCTCCGGTGACAGCGAATAGCGGGTTTTACTGGCGTCGAAGCTGGCCCACTCATTGAGATGCTTATGGCTGATGGCCAGCCGCCACAGGGTGACGAGGATAGCCTTCAGGTTGTAATAGCTCTCGTGCGGCAGGGTACTGAGGGTCAGTAACAGGTGCGACAGGCGGGTCAGCGTCGAGGCCAACACGGTTTTGACATGCTGCAACAGCGGGCGTCGCGGACCTTTATTCAGCAGGTCTAACAGCAGCGCCACCGCCGTCGGGAATAGCAGCAGCGTGGCGATAAAGCCCAGCCAGTAGGCCGGATTGGGCACTATCGTGATAGTGCAAAACAGCATCACCAGCAGGCTTGGCGCCACCAGGCTGCGGCGCAGGTTGTCGAGCAGTTTCCAGCGCGACAGGGTACTTAGCGGGTTGGCGTGGCGCGTGCCATCGGCCCGCCGCACCCGCAGGCGCAGCCAGTTGAGCAACTGCCAGTCGCCGCGGATCCAGCGCGAACGGCGCGCCGCGTCCACCAGATAGTTGGCCGGATATTGCTCATACAGCACCACGTCGCTCAGCATGCCGGAACGGGCGTAGCAGCCTTCCAACAGGTCGTGGCTGAGCACCAGATTTTCCGGGCAGGTGTTGTGGGTGGCCTGAGTGAACATATCGACATCGTAGATGCCCTTGCCGACAAAAGATCCCTCGCCAAACAGGTCCTGATAGATGTCTGACGACATGGAGGAGTAAGGATCATTGCCCGGCTTACTGCTGCTCAGGGCGGCGTAGCGCCCCTGACCGTAGCGCGGGATCTCCTCAGCCAGTCGCGGTTGCAGGATGGCGTAGCCCTCGACCACTCGACCAAGTTCAGCGTCAAAAATCGGATGGTTGAGCGGGTGGGCCATGGCGGCAACCAGCTGATGGGCCGTGGCGCGGGGCAGCACGGTATCGCTGTCGAGGGTAATGACGTACTTCACCTTGGAGAGCTGTTGCTGAGTGGCACCAATCACGGTGGAGAAAGCGTTGCTCTGGCCACGCAGCCAGTGGTTAAGGGCGCTCAGCTTGCCGCGTTTGCGCTCATAGCCCATCCATACGCCTTGCGACGGGTTGAACTCACTTTCGCGATGCAGCAGGCTGAACAGTCCGTCGGGTGCCTGCGGATAGCGGCGATTGAGCAGCTCGATTTGCGCCGTGGCGTATTCCAGCAGGCGATCGTCGGCGTCGCGATAACGGGTGTTACTGTCGTGAAAATCGGCGATCAGGGCGAAATAGAGGTGAGCGCGGGTGTTGCCGAGATAACAGACTTCGAGGCTGTTGACCAAGGCGTCAATCCCCGCGCGGCTGCCGAGCAGGCAGGGAATGGCCACCAGCGTGCTGAAGCGTTCGGGGATCTCTTTGGAGAAATCCAGCCGTGGCAAAGGGTGCGGCGTGCGGCTGCGGGTGGTGGCTTCGCTCAGTAAACTCATCACAAACTGGCTACAGACAATCACAATCGGAATAGCCAGCAGCCACAGCGGCCAGGTCATGCCTCGATCGTGGGTGTGCAGCAGCAGATCGGCGGTGAGGGCGGTGATTAGCAGGCTCAGGCTGCCCAGCCATGAAAGCAAAGGGGTTTTGTTGAGCTGCTGGCGAAAACGGCTGAGGGCTGAATAGCGGATATCCAGATGCTTCTCGAGCGCGTCGCGGCCTTTATCCACCAGAAAATAGCCGACGTGGCGCATGCGGCTGTCCGGCGGCGCGGCTTGGGTCAGGGCAATCACCTGCCGGGCAACGCCGGCTTCATCATAAATACAGTGGCGCGCCAGCATCTCAATCACGTGGCGATAATTATCGCGGGTGTCGAAGTGCATGGTCGGATAAATGCCCGCCGGGTCCTGGTGCAAGATGCTCTCCACCAGACTCATGCTTTCGGCGAAGTCCGCCCAGTCCATCTCATTCAACTGGCGCAGGCCAATAATGCTGTTACTGACGGAGAGCTGGCTGACGGCTAACTGCTGGTTGAAACGGGCAATCAGCTCAGAGGTGGTCAGGCCGACCTCGGTCAGACGCTGCTCAATCCAGGTCAACGGCAGGGCCAGCATCGAGCCGTGGCCTTGCAGTCGGCGCACTAACTCGGCGACAAAGGCACTGGTGCGCGGCGGGTTGGTGCGCGCCATGTCGGCGATCACGATGATCAAACGCGCCGGGTCGTTTTCGGCGGTGTCCTGCATTTTGTTCACCCAGCGGTCGGCCAGATTGCGCTCTTGCTGGGCCTTCGCCACGTCGATACTCACTCGCCGCAGATTCTCAATCAGCGCCAGACGCAGCATGCCGGGCAGCGCCCACAGCTCGCCCAGTTTCAGCGGCGTGACTTTCTGGTAGGCGGTCATAAAACGCGTAAGGGTGGTGGCATCCCAGTGGCCGTCGCTGTGGGCGATAACCTCGGTAGCGATGTCATAGATGCGCGGGCAGTTGTGCGGCGCAGCCAGCGCGGGCAGGCCTTTACCGAAGTTTTTCGGCAACAGCTGACGCACCAGGCGAATCTGTTCTTCAATCAGATAAAAGTTATCGAGCAGCCACTCGCCAGCCGGGGCGATGCTTTTTTTGTCGCCCGTGCTGAGGATCTGACAGTTACGCGTCAGCATGGTTTCATTGGCATCCAGCCGTTTGAGCAGGTAATAAGGCGCTTTTTTGCTCGACAGCTTATGGGATTGCGCCAGTTTTCGGCCGTAGCGCTCCATCTGATCTACTGAGAATAACTCCGCTTGAATGGCGGACGTTTCCTGATTTTCTTTCGTACTACCGGCTGAAACCGGCTGATCTTTATGACTTTTAAACCAATCACTGAACGGGATTTTCACGCAAACATTCCTTATGCGTACGCAAAAGGACAGGCTTAGACACGACGATGTGGGTACGCAAATTGAGTGAAGAAATAGCGAGGAAGCTTCACGGATGAACGGTGTAGAAAATAACCGGTTGGTTTAAGCTTAGCAGTGTTCTTCGTGGTGCTGAGTTTATATTACAGAGTTGCGAATGGGCTTGGCTTTGCCTTTGACGATTTTCAGCGCTTTATCCGGGTCGCCCGCCACAAATTCAAAGGTCGGTGAATAGTAAAAAGGCAGCCAGCCGCCGTAGCCGCTTTCCCATTCCCAACGGACCGGGCAAGGCCACAGAATATCTTCATACATAATGTAGTAAGTCCATCGTCCGTGAGGGCGACGTGGTTTGGGTGTTTTCATAAATTGGCCGGGCGGAGTTCCTACAGGACACAGGTTATATTTTGAACCCCTGAGCCCTAGGTTTCAAGCCTTGTCCCGCGCGCGGCGTCAGACGATCGGACGCGTCCCTCGGGCTTAGCCCACCGCATCAGTGCCTGTGAGCTTCAGGGTAAGTCGAACAACGAGATCAGCCAAATCCTCAATCGCAGCCCGAAAACCACCAGTGCGCAGAAGAAAAGCGTGCTGCAAAAACTCAACGTAGGCAGCATTGCCGAACTGATTTCCGTCAGCGCTATTAATCAGCGGGTGAATCCGCTCTGAAGTTAAAAATGCTATCCTTATTGGACTCACTTAACCGCCAGTCTGATAGAGGAGGGCAAAACGATGCAGGGCGTACCGGAGCTTTTCCCCTACGACAAGGACTGCGCGCAGTTTAAGGCCTTGCCACAGCTGCCCGGCGTAGAGCTGTATCACGCGCACATTGATCGCTATGCTTTTGAGCCTCACTCCCACGAGGCTTTTGGCATTGGCGCCATTGAACAGGGCGCCGAGCGTTTTCGCTATCGCGGCGCTGACCATCTGGCGTCGGCGGGTTCGCTGGTGATGATGAACCCGGATGAGATTCACACCGGCCAGTCGGAAACCGAAGGCGGCTGGCTCTATCGCATGATTTACATCGAGCCGCAGGTGTTTGAAGAGTTGTCCGGCGAACGCGCTCGCTGGTTCACCGACGCCGTACGCCACGACCCGCGCGCTGCGCGCCAACTGTCGCAACTGCTCTCCGGGTTGTGGGAAACTAACGACGCGCTGACCCGCGACGGCCTGATGCTGGCGGTGACTGACCTGCTGCGCCCGCACACTCACGTCGGGCATCGGCTGCGTTCCGAGCCTGCGCACCGTTTTGACCGGGTGACTGATTACCTGCGGGAAAACTTCGCCAACAACATCACTTTGGATGAGCTGGCGTCGCTGGTCAGCCTCAGCCCGTACCACTTCCTGCGGAAATTCAAACAGCAGATGCACGTCACGCCGCACCAGATGCTGATGGCGATTCGCCTCAACGAAGCCAAGCGCATGCTGAGTTTTGGCATCCCTGCCGCGCAGGTGGCCTTCAGCGTTGGCTTGACCGATCAAGCGCACCTGACACGCGCCTTCTCCAACCGCTATGGCTCGACCCCGGTGCGTTATCAAAAGCAGGTCGCGTCCGGTAAATAACCCTCCAATGCGTTAACTCCTCGCTTTACCCTTCTTCGCCAAGTGCGCAATTTCCTACAATACAGCCCGGACGCCTCTCTTTACCCTGACGGCATGTAAATGTTTTCTAGAGGTTAAAAATGTTAAAAGGCGTCCTGTTCGCCCTGGCTTCGGGTTTAATGTGGGGACTGATTTTTGTTGGGCCGATGATTGTGCCGGACTATCCGGCGTCGATGCAGTCCACCGGCCGTTACGTGGCTTTTGGCGCGATTGCGCTGGTGGTGGCGTGGATCAAACGCGACGCGCTGCGCGAGCTGTCGCGCGCCGACTGGATTGAAGCGCTGAAGCAGACGGTGATCGGCAACCTGATCTATTACTTCTTCCTCGCCAGCGCCATTCAGCGCACCGGATCGCCGATTTCCACCATGATTATCGGCACGCTGCCGGTGGTTATCTCGGTTTCGGCCAACCTGTTTTATGGTCAGAAGGAGGGCAAGCTGTCGTGGCGTAAGCTCACGCCGGCTCTGCTGGTGATTGCGCTGGGTCTGGGGTTGGTCAACGTCGCCGAGCTGAAGGGCAATACCGAGCCGTTTGACCCATGGCGCTACGGCACGGGTATCGCCATGGCCTTAGCCGCGCTGGCCTGCTGGACTTGGTTCCCGTTGCGCAATGCCCGCTGGCTGCGCGAAAACCCGGACAAGTCGCCAATCACCTGGTCGGCGGCGCAGGGCCTCGTGACCCTGCCTCTGGCGACGGTCGCTTTCCTGCTGGTTTGCGCCCAGCTGTCGATCAGCCACTCCGGCATCGCGCTGCCGTTCGGCCCGCGCCCGTGGGTGTTTATCGGCCTGATGATCGCTATTGGCGTGTTCTGCTCATGGGTAGGTGCACTGTGCTGGAACGAAGCTAGCCAGCGCCTGCCGACCGTGCTGCTCGGGCCGCTGATAGTGTTCGAAATTCTGGCCGGTCTGGGCTACGCCTTCCTGCTGCGCCACCAGTGGCCGCCGCTGATGACCTTAGCCGGTATCGCCTGTCTGGTGATTGGGGTGATTGTTGCAATGCGCATCAAACCTGAGCCGGTGCAGCCACTGGCGCAAAAGAATCTGCATACACCATAATTAGGCGTCGGGGCTTCTAAGGCTATAAAGGACGAGATGTAGAATCCCTACCGGATTTGAAATTTTGCGAAAATAGCCACTTTTTCCACATTTCCTCCCTGCTTTTTTCCTCATTCTGCATAAACTGCTGACAGGGCAGTGAATTCAATGACGGGGGAGAGATGGCAGCAGAGAGCAAAGTCAAGATAGCGCGGTTCGCACGGGGGGACACCCCGGCGGTCGTCGCGCTTATTTTACCGATTCAGAATCAAGAGTTCGGCGTGGCGATCACTGCCGAGCAACAGCCCGATTTAAGCGACGTTCCCGGCTTTTACCAACAAGGTCACGGAGATTTCTGGGTAGCGAAAGTTGAAGATGAAGTGGTTGGCTGTATCAGTCTGAAGGATATTGGCGAGCAGCAGGCCGCGCTGAGAAAAATGTTTGTAGCCAAGCCGTGGCGCGGCAGCGAGTATGGGGTAGCAGGTCGCTTACTTGAGACTCTGCTGGACCACGCGCGAGCGCAGAAGCTGCAGGATATTTATCTCGGGACTACCGAAAAATTCCTCGCCGCACATCGTTTCTATGAGAAGAAAGGTTTTGTTGAAGTGGATGCGTCAGCACTTCCGGCGACTTTTCCCCGCATGTCCGTGGACGTGAAGTTTTATCATTTTTCAATTTGAGAATTGAGTGATGTTAAGTTGGCGAAGGATTCAGGTTAAAAAGGCCTTTGTGCTGTTGCTCGGGGCCATGATGTTGACGGGGTGCGTGGCCGATAGTCGCTTGTGGGGATTGATCCCTAACTCGTCGGATGTTTGCGCGCACGGCAAAGACAGTATTACCGGAAATTGTCGCGATTAATCGCGTAAAACGTCAGGCTAGCAGTAAAGCGGCCTGACGTTTTTTATGCGTCGCAATAGCTTAGGCTTTGGTGCCCGGCAGCAGGGATTGCGCACATTTGAACACGTCGTCGCGGAATTTCTTCGAGGCGTCGTCGAGATCTGGCGTGTTGGCCAGCTCGGCTTTGCCCGCGTCGATAGTCTCATTAACGGCGATGGTGAAGGCATTTTCACTCTCTTGGTTAATGACGCTGCCTGCGACGCCGAACAGAATGCGCATGGCAGAAATCTGAACCAGCAATTCGCGGTTTACGCGCTCAAGTTGGTCAATACGTTTTGACTGAATATCGTCGCTCATGGTGCTCTCCTTCAAAGTAGTGGCGCACACCTTAACAAAATTGCGCGGCCAAAAAAAACCGCCATGGGCTGCCAGACGCCGGTTGCGCGATTAATGCACCATTTTCTGCATTTCGCCGCTGAGCTGAATCAGGTCGGCATTCAGCGGGACAAGTTGCTGCTGAATGTCATTGTATTTGTCGAGCGTGGCCTGTTTATCGAATTGCAGCCGATTGCCAGAAATAGTGACATTTTTGCCCTGCGCCTTGATGAAATCTGCCTTGGCGACCACCAGAGTCAGCACTTTTGGCAATAAGGTGAAGGCCTGCTCGGCCACGGCGCTAGGCTGGACCACCACTTTTTCATAAGCCTGGTCATAGACCTTTTTCAAATCATCCGGCTGCTTCAACGCGGCGTGACGGGTGTCCGCCTGTTTGCGCAGCACCACCAATTTTTCCCGCCAGTTGCTGCTGCTCTCCGCCATTTTTTGCAGCTCATCGCGTTTTTCCAGCAGCTTGTTCACCGTCACGGTTTCATTCAGGCTGGCAAACACCGGCCCCAGCGACGCATTCATCTCTTCACTCATCTGGCGATGAAAATCAGTGATCAGCCCATAGTCATCACTGTATTTGCCGAAATCTTTACGCTCTTCTTCGGTCAATTGCGGCACGGCGACGGTTTGCACCGCCATAATCCGAGTCTGTAAGAAGTCGATAAAGGCTTTGCGCTGGGCGGGCTCTTTATCGCCACAGCCGATGAGGGCAAGCAGCAGGGCCAGCATAATGAAAGGCAGCAGCAGATAACGCAGGGCGATGCCCCGACTTGATGAAAAGGGCAAAGATGACGTGTGCATTGAAATTTTCTTCCTTATTTGAAACATTTCAACCTACAAACATAGACTATAACCTCTGCAACGCGTATTGCGTTGCGCATTCCTGCCAGTGGGCAAGGCTCTTCACCTGCTCTCGGCAGGATAACGTAATGATCAACAGGGAAACTATGATCCGACGTAAAAGTAAGTACTGGCTTTCACTCACGGCCTTGCTGGTTCTGGCAGGGTGTAGCACCAAGAAGCAGTCGGAGACGGCAGTCACTCGCCCGGCAGACACCAAAGCGCAGATAGTTCGATTGATGCCGGCTAGCGTGCCTGACCGTCAGGGCTGGGCGACGGATATCACGGCGGCTTTTAGCGCGCAGAACATTGCGCCGACTACCGAGAACATCTGCTCGGTGCTGGCGGTGGCGCAGCAAGAGTCAAACTTTAGCGTCGATGCGCCGGTGCCGGGGCTGGGGAAAATTGCCTGGAAAGAGATCGATAGGCGCGCCGACGCGGTGCATGTGCCTAATTTTCTGGTCCACACCGCGCTATTAATAAAGTCACCAAATGGCAAATCCTACAGCGAGCGACTGGACAAAGTGCGCAGCGAAAAAGAGCTGAGCGCGATTTTCGATGATTTCATCAGCATGGTGCCTATGGGGCAGAAGCTGTTTGGCAATCTCAACCCGGTACACACGGGTGGGCCAATGCAGGTGAGCATTGCCTTTGCCGAAGCCCACGCCAAGGGCTATCCGTATCCTATCGACGGGACCATTCGCCACGAAGTGTTTAGCCGCCGTGGGGGGATCTATTTCGGCACGCTGCACCTATTGGGCTATCCAGCCAATTACAGCCAGACGCTTTATCGCTTCGCGGACTTCAATGCCGGTTGGTACGCCAGCCGCAACGCCGCATTCCAAAGCGCGGTGAGCCGCACGTCCGGCATCCCACTGGCGCTCGATGGTGATGTCATCAATTACGGCACGGATAAGGCTGGCTCTACCGAGCTTGCCGTGCGGGTACTTGGCAAACGGCTGGGAATGAGTAATTCTGCTATTCGCCGCGCATTGGAAAAGGGTGACTTGCCGGAGTTTGAGCAAACCTCCCTCTATAAGCAGGTTTTCGCCTTAGCGGATAAAACGGCTGGTAAGCGCTTACCTCGCGAAATACTGCCGGGT
The DNA here is from genome assembly GCF_040419245.1 of Ewingella sp. CoE-038-23. NCBI lineage: Bacteria > Pseudomonadati > Pseudomonadota > Gammaproteobacteria > Enterobacterales > Yersiniaceae > Ewingella > Ewingella docleensis. Next base: position 920,198 of record NZ_JAZHOH010000001.1, read on the forward strand.
ATTCAGCTAGAAAGCCCGAAAATTACCCGTAAACTCACCACGGCGTGGTTTGCCAAACGGGTCGACGAGCGTCGTCAGAAATGCGTCGCCAGCGCAGGCTAAGGCGTAAATTTTATTCGGCTGGTTTTGTGACAGCGCAGAGCGATAGGTCCATGGGCGCCTGCATAATGATCGTGTTGGTTTGAACCTCAATCCTTAATCGAGAATTTTACATGAAGAATGTCGCCGCCCTGACGATATCCACGCTGTTCTTTTATGGATGTGATACGCAAGCCAGCCTCGAGCCGGTAAACCCAATTTTTGCCAGCTACTCCAATATCTTTGGCTTCGAGCCGATTCGCGGCAAAGTAAAAAGCTTCCTGCAACAGCAGCATGATGAGCAGGGCAAAGTCAGTTCCTTGTTTCAAGGCGCGCTATCGGCAACCGGCTGTTTTAATGAGTTAAAAGTGGTAGCACCCCTGATGGGGCTAGATGTCGATCTGCTCAAAGAGGGTAACTTCCTGGTGAATCGGGGAGATAAGCAGAAGCGTTATGCTTTGAAAGATAACTGCTTACCCGAACGGGATCTCACCGACGACACACGCTATGAAAGCAATGATAAAGGCTATGTCACGGCTGCTATCAACGAAAAAGATACGAGTAAAAACAGTTATTTTGAGTATGACGCCTCGGGATTCCCTTCGAAAATATCTCAACCGACGCCGACCGGGCCTTTTGTCGCCATCATTAAAGCGACAGAATCCGAAGAGAAAAAACGGAATAACACCATCGAAACCCGAGTTAAAGATGTCCTGCTTGGGGAAGTGATCACCCGCTGTGACTATGATGACCACTTCAACGCAACTCACTGTAAGATAACCAGTAAGTCAGCAGAAAAAGACAAACCTTTGCCGAAGAGACTCGATGATCCCGAGACAACTACGATAGAGTATTACTAAAAAGACGAGGGAGCAGAGGGGCATAAAAAGGCTTTCAACCTGCTTAATTTATTCTCTGTGATTAGCCGTCTGGCAGTATATATCGCTGTAGAATAAAAACCGGCTAACTAAAGTTAATCTGAAATAAAGCTTGCGTCTAAAAGTTATCTATGTGTAAATAGCGTCAACGGTTTGTCGTTAAGACCTATTTATGAAAGACATTTTAGTAAAGCAGTTCCTAGTTCAAGTGATATAGCAAATCTCTTCTCCGACGAATTTTCTTCTCTAGTGCCCCCATAAGTAACTCATAATAAAAACAGACCCTCATTGCCCTATGGCATCTAAAAAATAAAATTCAAGAAGGTATTTCTTATGTCTAATAAAATGACTGGTTTAGTAAAATGGTTTGATGCTGGTAAAGGTTTTGGTTTTATCAGCCCTGCAGACGGTAGCAAAGACGTGTTCGTTCACTTCTCTGCAATCCAGAGCAATGATTTCAAAACCCTGGATGAAGGCCAAAACGTTGAATTTACCATTGAAAATGGTATGAAAGGCCCTTCAGCTGGCAACGTAGTCGTACTGTAACAATCGTCTGTCATAATGGTTTTAACCTGCAATAGCGATGATGGGCCAGACCCGGAGCAGACAGGAAAATAATTAAGACAGCGTTACAACGATTCAAATAAACCTCGATGAAAATCGAGGTTTATTGCTCTCTGGAGCATGTAAAAATTTCCGAATATATTATTCACTGCTCGTTTAATAAAATTATCGTTTACCAACAGAAAAGACGATTTGCGAATTTTCCTAACGATTATCCATTTTTAAAAAATAGGGTTTTGGGAGATTGCCTGAAATAGGCGAAGTCGATTTTTCTGTTGTGAAACAGTTTTGCTCAGACTGCGCAATGTTGGAGTGTTCGATGGACGCTTGCGCCACAATATGACGGCCGGGAAAGTAACCGGCACTCATTTTTAACCTGAATACTTCATATTGCAGATGCGTTGGCTGGACGAACTTGTCGCCTTCCGTGCAACTCGATTTTTGGGTGAAATCAAAACCGCACTCTGTTGCGGTTTTTTTGTGCCCGAAAATCACCACCGGCTCTGAGATTGGCAAAAAAAAGATAAAAAAAAGCCCGCACGAAGCGGGCAAAATAACAGGGTTCTACAGGGGTTTTCTACACAGGGACATCACACAACATCTTGATGGCTCTAAGGTATCAAACGCTCTGTATGGTTTTGTCATCGCTCGGTAAGGTTAGGGCAGGAGTTGTAAAATCCAGCGTTACTCGAACGATTAACGCGATGCGTGATATGAACTAGAGCAATTCCATGAGCATGGCCATCACATAACCTATTGCCATCGAACCGCCAGCCATCGTCAGCCAGAATACTGTTGCTTTCATAACTCCCTCCATGAGACGGGGAAAGTGGCCCCGGTGTCTATCGAGCTTTGGCGCACGGCTCGTGCCAAAGTCCTACTGAACTCGCGAATTTATATTCATTTCGCAAATTCATGATAGCAAACCCATACTAAAAGCGGATGAATAGACGGCGTTTCTTTGACCTGTCCCGTGCTTTTAGCTTTAGGGGGCCGTTTTCGCCTTATTCACAGGAGGCTCAGTTCAGGTAATCAGTATGTGCTGACAACTTGTTGTAAGCGCTTGCTTCAACCGTTGTGCAGTGCGGGCGGCCGCCTTCTTTAGCCTTGCGGCTAAGCTCGGAGGCAACATCTTTAGCGTTGGTCGGCTGTGCTGCCGCGAGATTGAAGCTCAGGGTGCCAAGAAACAGGGAGAAGATAATCAGGGTGATGCGGTTCATGTAAAGCTGTCCGGTTAATGCGAGATCCTTAAAGGTGCAGCCAGCTTCTAGTCATAACAGTTGTAGTAATAAGAAACGGGAGCGATTTATGCTCCCGTTCATCATTTTAACTGCATGTAAGAACTGCGCTACACGTGCTGGAGCGCATTATGCCCTTGTTCGGCTTTGTTCGGAAGGCGAATTGTGGCAGAAAGCACCAAAGAGAGCACTAAAAGTACAGCGATGAAGGTGAAGGTCACGATGAAGCCGCCGAACAGGGAGGCGATAAGTGAACCCATGACGCTGCCGATGCCGAAGCCGAGATACAGCAAACCGTAGTTTTTGGTCAGGTTATTCAGCCCGAAGAAGTCACTCACCAGCGATGGATAGACGGTGATGGTACCGCCGAAGCTGAAGGCCACACAGGCTACGGAGATGAAGAACAGCGTCTCATTCATATTGGAAAACAGCAGAATGCTCATGCCGACCAGTGAGATGACCTGCGCCATGGAAATTACCCGGATGCGCGCCATTTTGTCTGACAGCACTCCTAGGATCAGTCGGCCGCTGAGGTTAGCAATGGCAATCACGGTGACGGCGTTGGCGGCGGTGACCGCGTTGAGATGCACCAGACCTTCGCCGATGTCCTTCGCCACGCCGATAACATACAGGCCGCTCATGCAAGAGGTGAGGAACATCATCGCCAGCATCCAGTACTGTGGCATGCGCACGGCTTCTGACAGCGTGAAGTCACGGCTGCTGGTCAGGTTGTCTTCATTACAGTTGATGGTCTGAGGAGCCTGCTTAGGCGCGTCTGTCATCATTAGGCCGCCGATGATAATCATGGTCATCGCCAGCAGACCCCAGATAATAAAGGTGCTTTCCAGAGAATAAATGCTGAGTAAGTGGCCGCAAATAAATTTAAAACCTAAGCTGCCGAGGCCGTAAGCGCCGATGGCACAGGCTGAAATTACCCCTTTACGCTCCGGGAACCACTTCACGCAGTTGGACAGTGTCATCAGATAGCCCGCGCCGTCTGCCAGCCCGACCAATACTCCCGCGCTGAGATACAGCATGATTAAATTGTTGGATTGGGAGGTGAGCGCAAAACCTATCGCCATCACCACGCCCGCCGCCATCGTGACTTTCTTAACCCCGAATCGGTCTTGCAGCTTGCCCGCGACAGAAGAAGCAATCGCCAGGCCCAGGCTCAGTAAGCCGAAGGAGAAGGCCACGCGGCTGATCGGTTCATCCAGCTTTTGGGACAGCTGTCCGTTAAACAAACTCCACGTATACACAGAGCCAAGAGCAAATTGGGTAATGATGGTGCCAAACAGCGTTAGCCAGCGTGTGCGGTTGTCGTTTTGCATTCCAGATTTGTCACTCATAGTGGGTTCTCCCGAGCGAAATAAAGTCAATTAAACTGTTTGTATGATAAATCTTTCGCCGCACAGCGATCGGTTTCGGGCATGAGATGCCTTGGTACAGGAATGAAATGCACAGGAGAGGGTATGAAACACATTTTTTGCTGAAAAATAGCCCATAAATTGCGCTTAAAACGCCTTTCCAGCCCAGTCTGGGCGCGGGTTTTGTTTGATCTGAGTCATGCTTTTAGCTTTTATTTTTTCGCCAGCCTAAGGATGCCCATAACAGAGGGTAGCCGCCGCCGACTCCCGCTACGCCATCAACTCTCCTGACATGGGGGGGAAATTGTATAGGGCGCATGCCTTTTACACCCCCTCATGAAGTTTTGATTAAACATAGATTAAGTAGTTGGGTTTTTCTTATTAGTCGTCTTCTTATTAAGATGGCGGAAATTATGTGACGTTTAAAAGAATACAGAGAATATATAATTATTTTTAAATCATTAGTCGATTCGAATAGGGAACATAATGCAATGAGAAGAAATATGGCACGTTTGTTAATACTTTTTCCGCTTCTTACCTTAATTGGGTGTACAACGCCGAAAGCAGGAATAAAAGGGAAAGTGGCAAATGCCAGTGAACAATCCTGCATTAACGAATTTAAAGCGCTAAAAAATATTGATCCTGCTTCCTACGAAATCTATCAGCAACAATTCTCCAAGGTAAACCAAGCCTATGAGGTTTACCGAACTAACAGTCTGAATATTAACAAGGATTCTAAAGATATCCTCGGTATGGAGTTGAGTAACAAGATTAAATTGATCTGCGCGCGGGTCAAAGATGCGTCATTTAAGAACATGGAAAAAAGATCACAGGAAATTAACAATCTATGATGAAGCGTACTCTTTGTATCTGCGTTTTTCTTGCTCTTGCTAGTATGAGAGGGGCAGTGGCGGAAGATAATACTAATAACCTCAATCTTCTAAATAAATTACGAGAGGAAAAATTAGTAAAACCGGCTCTTCAGCCAGTATTTAGTTCATCTGGCGTTAGCGAACAGGATTCGTCTGGGGAATTATCCAAGGATATTCCGAAAAAAAAAGATAACTCGCAGAATACTCCGCTAACTGCTCAATGGTATAAGCAGCAGCTTTCTGAACTCAATAATAAAAATAAGAAGCTTCAGTCTGAAATTATTACCATTAGAAAAAAGCTTGCGGCGATCAGCGGTGAGCCAGTACCTGAAACGCTCGAGGTGCAAGCCAAAGAGACCGCGCGGCAGCTGAGTGATGCACAGCAGGCATTGCTGAAGGCCAATGAAGATAACGCCCGACTGTCAGCATCGGCCAGACAGGCCGAGCAGGAGAAAGCCAAGCTGGATGCGCAGATTGCCAAACTGACTGCGCAGCGACAGCAGGATTCTTCCCAGTCGGCTAAGCAATTGGCAGATGCTCAGGCAGCAGGGAAAAAGGCCAGCGATGAAAACAGTCGTCTGCAGGCAGCCGTCAACCAGGCCGAGCAGGATAAAGCCAGGCTGGATAAGCAGATTTCCGAACTGACAGCACAGCAAAAGCAGGGGTCGTCGCAGTCGGCTAAGCAATTGGCAGATGTACAGGCGGCGGGGAAGAAGGCCAGCGATGAAAACGCTCGTCTACAGGCAGCAGTGAAACAAGCCGAGCAAGACAAAGCCAAGCTGGATAAACAGATTGCCGAACTGACTGCGCAGCAAACCCAAACAGCTGCGCATGCTGCTAAACATTTGGCAGAGGCACAGGCTGCGGCGAAAAAATCTGCAGATGAAAATCTTCGTCTACAGGCTGAAGCCAAACAGTCTGCGCAGGGCAAGGTTAAGCAGGATAATCAGATCGCCGCTCTTACCGCCCAGCAGTCTCAGATAACCAAACAGCTGGTGGAATCTCAGGCCGCAGAGAAGAAAGCCAGTAATGAAAATCTGCGCTTACAGGCGGTAGAGAAACAAGCCGCGCAGGATAAAACCAAGGTTGATGCGCAGATTGCTTCGCTCAACACAGAGAAAACTCAGCTTGCTGCCCAAGTTGCCAAACAACAGGCAGATGCACAGGCTGGCAGTAAAAAATGGGCCGATGAGCAAGCCGCGCTGGCGACTGAGTTGGCCAATGTGAAGAAACAACTGGCAGAGAAATCAGCGGCTAATGTGACCTCTGGCATACCAAGCAGTGAGCAGGTCAAAGCATCAATTACTGCCGATAGCAAAGCTGGAAGATTGGCGAAACGCGCCTATTCCTTGGGGTATTTCATCGGGCTGGAGTCTGAGCAGGAGTTGAGAAAGATCACCGCTTACACTGCCCCGGTGGATCAAAACATCGTCCTCAAAGGCTTGTTGGATCGTTTTAATCACACCCCGTTGCTGACTGATAAAGAGATCGAAGCTTCTCTGGCGGTAGTCGATAAGGAAATTAATGAGAATACGGCTGATAAAGGGAACAAAAACAGAGCTATAAATGAGCAGGTTATGGCCAAGGCTGCGAAAATGAAGAACGCCGTGAAAGCGAAAAGTAACTTCATTTATGTCATCACCAAGCCGGGTTCTGCGCTAAAAGTGAAACCGACTGACAGCGTCCGTATCAAAATTATCGAGAAATTAGGTGACGGTACGATCATTGCCAGCGAAAAAGACAACAATGTCATTGCTGCTGCCGTTAAAGATATTCCACTTACCTTGCAGGAGGTGATTGTGAAGATGGGGATTAATGGAGAAGCGACGCTCTATATCCCACCTAATTTAGCGTATGGAGAAAAGGGCATTGCGGGGAAAATCCCACCTAACTCATTGTCCATTATGACAATTAAGGTTCTTGGCATTAAAGAAGATTAATAACCATCCGCAGCAAAATGCTTAAGCAGGCTAAATTACCGGCCTGCTTAAGCTTGGGTGGTTTAATTACCGCCTTAATCCAAATAAGGCTGAGACTTAGGCTTTTTTTCTCAGACCTCTTCCTATAAAAAGCGCAAGTGATAGGATGTGCCGCAACTTTACAGGGTAGGACTATTCTCATGTTCAGGTTGGGTGCTTTCGTTGCAATTTTGCTGGCGTTGACTTCCTTTTCAGCGTCCGCCGTAACGGCCTATAAATGTGTGTTAACGCATAACGTACAAGCCGCGGATGGTACTGAAACCGCCGATGTGATTAATAAAGACGCGCACGTGTTTGACGCTGGCAATACTTTCACCTTCTCCCCAGACGGTACCAAAATGATCACCAGCCCGGAGCTGACGGATATCATTGGTCAGAATAACCAGCCTATGAAGGCCGGGGCGCAAGATAACCTGATGTATATTCACGTTAAAAACAACTTTGTGGTCGCGACAGAAACCGACGGTTATGTGTATGGCGACTGTGTAGAAATCGCAACGAAATAAGCCCTGCTGACTCATCCCTTCTTCTGCGAATCTGGCTTTTGATAGCGGGATTCGCATCTCAATTTGTTTTAACTGTTACTTTTTCCTCTTACATTTTCATAAATAGAAACATTACTGCCAGTTCATTAGCACACTTCTTATAGTCGGGGTATGCCTGAGCCGATAGACTTGCGGCCTTTTCACCATTCCGTTTCCGCCACTGCTTTATAAGCCGATTAGAAAGGGTTTTGCGCGCCTATGGCTCTACTTAATGACGAAATTCGCGACCATACCGCTGAGTCCGTCCTTTTTGTCCGCCGTGCCGTCATCGCCTTTGTGGTCGTGGTGCTGCTCTCTTCCGTACTGGTTTATAACCTGTATCGTTTACAGATTGGGATGCATGATTTTTACCAAACGCGTTCCAACCAAAATGACATCAAAATGTTGCCGATCGCCCCGAGCCGCGGGCTTATCATGGATCGCAATGGTGTGGTTCTGGCGCAGAATATCACCCTGTATCAGATAGAAATTATTCCCGGCAAGGTGGATGATCTTCAGGCCACGCTAAAAGCCTTGACCCCCATCGTGGATCTTACGCAGGACGATCTGGATAACTTCCACGATGCCATGATCCACGGCCGTAAGTTCGCTGAGATCCCGCTGAAGCTGGCGTTGACCGACGTCGAGGTGGCGCGCTTCTCAGTCAATCAATTCAATTTTCCCGGCGTGTCCATCAGCACCTACCAGCAGCGGCAGTACCCTTACGGGGCGGAGCTGGCGCACGTCGTCGGTTATGTGTCGAAAATCAATGACAAAGACGAAAAACGTCTCGAAAAAGAAGGAATTGCCGAAAACTATGCCGCTGACCATGACATAGGTAAGCAGGGCGTGGAGAAGTATTATGAAAATATTCTCCATGGGCATACCGGCTATCAGGAAGTCGAAGTGGATAACCACGGTCACGTGGTGCGCCTGCTGAGGGAAGTGCCTCCCCAGGCTGGGCAAAATATCTATCTGACGCTGGATTTAGGTCTACAGCAATATATTGAGAAAGTGCTGAAAGGCCAGCGCGCCGCGGTCGTCGTGATGGACCCGCGAGACGGCGGCATTAAGGCGATGGTTTCCAGCCCGAGCTACGATCCCAACCCCTTCGTCAACGGCATCTCCAGCAAACAGTACAGCGCGCTGCTGAAGAACCCTGACCTTCCGCTGATTAACCGCGTGACTCAGGGCCTTTACCCGCCGGCGTCCACGGTTAAGCCATTTATGGCCACATCGGCGCTGTTTGCCGGGGTTATCACGCCGCAAACAACTTTCTTCGGCGCGCCGACCTGGACACTGCCGGGCACGGAACGCCGCTACCGCGACTGGCTGAAAACCGGCCACGGTATGCTGAATGTGACTAAAGCTATCGAGGAGTCAGCGGATACCTTCTTCTATCAGGTGGCCTATGAGATGGGTATCGACCGTATTCACGAGTGGCTGAGTAAATTCGGCTATGGGCAATCGACCGGGATTGACCTCGACGAGCAGTACAACGGCGTGCTGCCAAGTCGCGAGTGGAAGCAGAAAGTCCATAAGAAGGGTTGGTATCAGGGGGATACTGTTTCCGTAGGTATCGGCCAGGGTTACTGGGTCGCGACGCCAATCCAGATGGTGCGAGCTCTAAGTGCCTTGGTGAATAACGGTAAATTGCAAACGCCGCACCTGCTTTACTCAAGCCAGAGTGGCAAAGTGATCACGCCATACGTGCAGCCGCCGACCACACAGATCGCTGATCCTAAATCACCTATCTGGGGAATTGTGCGCAACGGCATGTTCGGCATGGCGAACTTCCCTAACGGGACGGGCTACAAACTGTTCCATACCGCGCCTTATCAAATCGCTGCGAAATCAGGGACATCGCAGGTGTTCAGCCTGCGTGAAAACCAAATCTACAATGCCAAAATGACGCCAATCAGACTGCGTGACCACATCTTCTACACGGCCTTCGCGCCATATAAAAATCCCAAAGTCGTGATGGCGCTGATCCTCGAGAACGGCGGGGGAGACGGCGTGGTGGCCGGGCCGACGGCGCGCGCTATTCTCGACCATATCTTCTTGCCGCCGGAAGTGGTGGCGAAATGTGACCCGGCCAAGGTCGATAATCCGGCCAACTGTGAGCAAGATGTGCCTGCGCCCAATGCGCTGGGTTTTAGCGAACATTAATAATGCGCTGAGTGTCGGAAAACAGAGACAAATCCCTAAGAGTGGTGTCTCTAAAAAGAGACATTTAACTAATTGATATTGAATATCTTTATTCTTATGATTGTGAAGTGTTGTTTTTTAGCGACACTTTGTTGAATAAATGCACTTTCTTTTAAGGCAGCAGACAACGATTAAAAATAAAAGGAATTATTTTCCCTCTACTAATCAATCATTTATTTTTGAAGTTTAATTTGTGGCACGAAGCATGCATAATAAGCGCAGTTGCTCATTCAATTGATTATGATAGCCTGCGCTAATCCGCAAAATGTGCCCATAATGCCCGAATGACGCCAAAGCAAGGTGCCTATCGTTCACCAGACCGATAATCGTTGCGCAAGCACGTTATCAAACATCGAACGACACGTTGAGTGAGGCACCACCTATTCTGGATGACTGAACACCTTCGCCTTGAAGGGTGTTCAGTCCCCCTCCTAAAAGTGCTCTAACACTCCTTTTAATTTGACTCTTTTCTGGCTGTAAATCAGTTACTCAGTTAGCATTTAGACATCGGTTTACCAATGAGATAAATGCGTTGAAAAGAGGAAGAATATTTCCCGGCTCCCTGCGCCAACTCGTGTTGATGGCCTTCCTGTTCGTGCTTCTACCCCTGCTGGTATTGGCTTATCAGGCATATCAAAGTCTGGATCACCTCAGTTCTCAAGCCGCTGAAATCAATCGCACCACGCTAACCGATGCGCGTCGCAGTGAAGCGATGTCGAGCGTTGCCTTAGAAATGGAGCGCAGCTATCGGCAATATTGCGTGTTGGATGATCCTGCCTTGTCTCGTTTATACGACAGCCAGCGCAAGCGCTACGCGCAGATGCTCGACGCCCACGCCTCCGTGCTCCCCGACGTTCGCTATTACCAATCGCTGCGAGGCTTACTGACCCAACTCGCCCAATTAAAATGCCAAAATAACAGCCCGAACGCCGCCACCTCAGCGCAACTGGAAGACTTCGCCCGTTCGAATGCCGAAATGGTTCAGGCCACGCGTGAAGTGATTTTTACCCGCGGCCAGCAGTTGCAGCGCGCCATCGCCGAGCGCGGCCAGTTCTTTGGCTGGCAGGCGTTGGTGCTGTTCTTGCTTAGCGGGGCGCTGGTCTTGCTGTTTACACGGATGATTATCGGCCCGGTTAAGCGCGTAGAGCGGATGATTAACCGGCTGGGTGAGCGAGGCACGCTGGGCAATGCCGACAAGTTTAAAGGGCCACGAGAAATTCGCTCCCTGGCTCAGCGTATCGTCTGGCTCAGTGAGCGTCTGGCGTGGCTCGAGTCACAGCGCCACGAGTTTTTGCGCCATATTTCTCATGAGTTAAAAACTCCCTTGGCCAGTATGCGCGAAGGCACCGAGCTGTTGCAGGATGAAGTCGCAGGCCCTTTAACGGCCGATCAAAAAGAGGTGGTGGCGATCCTCGATGACAGCAGCCGCCACTTACAAACGCTGATCGAACAGCTGTTGGACTACAACCGCAAACTCGCCGATGCGCCAATGGAGAAGGAGCGCGTGGATTTAGCGGCCATGGTCGACAGTATCGTGGCATCCAACAGCCTTCCCGCCAGAGCCAAGCAAATTAGCACCGAGGTCAATATGGCGGCCCAATTCTGCTGGGCGGAACCGACTTTATTGATGCGCGTGCTGGATAATCTCTATTCCAATGCGGTGCACTATGGCGCTGAATCCGGTAACATTTGGGTCCGCAGTCGGCAGTCACAAAACCAAGTGATCATTGACGTTGCCAACACGGGAAATACCATCCCTGAGGCCGAAAAAACGATGATTTTCGAACCTTTTTATCAGGGAAGTCAGCAGCGCAAGGGTGCCGTAAAAGGCAGTGGTTTGGGGCTGAGCATTGCACAGGATTGCATCCGCAGAATGCGCGGAGAATTACGGTTGGTCACTATTGACCATGCCGACGTGTGTTTTCGTATCGAATTGCCATTAACTGCTGAGAAAAATGATTAAAAAACGCCAAATTAAGCATGACGGCCTGTTAAAAAGCGCCGCATCTTTTTTATTCCGTATTCAGCACGGGTTGAAAACCGCAGTATGCCGCGCCACTTTGGCGGTCATTGTTGCTCCAACCCTCCTCGCAGGCTGTACTTTGCACTCTTCCAGTGACAGCTATTATCGCCCGGTCGAGGATGTGATCCCGACCACCAAAGTGGTGGATTTCCGCCTCGCGCCTTGTGAAACCCTGTGGGCGCTGGATGATAGCGACGCCATAAATAACTCGCTTTTCTGGCTGCGGGCGATGGATTGCGCGGACCGAATGAATGACGCTCAGGCGCGCTATCAGGCTGAGCAAATCAAAGCTAACTCGTGGGATACCGTGTTCAAGCAGAGCATCCTGCGCGCCGGGGCCGATCCGGACCAGCAGCAGCGTCGCGCGCTGTTAGCTCGCGTTAATGAATACCGCGTCCAGATGCCCGGCTCCATTCGAACCTTGGTGCAACTGTGGCGCGAGCGGCAAACCCTGCAAGTGACGCTGGGGGATGAGAAAGCGCGTAATGCGCGGCAGGCCGCCGTGTCCGAAAGCAAAATAGAGCAGCTCACCGAGCAGCAAGTGGCATTGCAACAGAGCTTGACGGATACTCAGCGTAAGTTAAAAAACCTGACGGATATCGAGCGTCAGCTCTCTTCGCGCAAGCAGATGCAGAGTGATTTGCCGGACAACGATTCGGCCTCTGCAACGGTTAAGCCGGAAGAGACTTACCAGCCACCGATTAAAGGGCAGAAGAAACCATGACGTTACGCAAAGCCGCCAGCCTGTTGCTGGTCGATGACGACCCGAGCCTGCTGAAGCTGTTGGGTATGCGCCTGACCAGCGAGGGTTTCCGCGTCACTACCGCCGAAAGCGGAGCCGAGGCGCTACGTCTGCTTAATCGTGAACGTTTTGACTTAGTGATCAGCGACTTGCGCATGGATGAAATGGACGGCATGGCGCTGTTCGCCGAGATCCAACAGCATCAGCCGGGCATGCCGGTGATTATCCTCACCGCCCATGGTTCCATCCCCGACGCGGTTGCCGCCACCCAGCAGGGGGTGTTTAGCTTCCTTACCAAGCCCGTTGATCGCGACGCGCTGTATAAAGCGATTGACGCCGCGCTGTCTCTCTCCTCGCCGAGTGGTGATGAGAGCTGGCGTGAGGCGATTGTCACGCGCAATCCGGTGATGCTGCGGCTGCTGGAGCAGGCCAATATGGTGGCGCAGTCTGACGTCAGCGTGCTGATTAACGGCCAAAGCGGCACGGGGAAAGAGGTGTTGGCACAGGCGATCCACGCCGCCAGCCCGCGAGCCAAGAAGGCTTTCACGGCGATTAACTGTGGCGCGCTGCCCGAGCAGCTTCTGGAGTCTGAACTCTTTGGTCACGCCAAAGGGGCCTTTACCGGCGCGGTGAGTAGCCGGGAAGGACTATTTCAGGCGGCGACGGGGGGGACGCTGTTTTTAGATGAAATCGGTGACATGCCGCTTTCGCTTCAGGTCAAACTGCTGCGCGTGCTGCAAGAGCGCAAAGTGCGCCCGGTGGGCAGTAATCACGACATCGATGTGGATGTGCGAATTATCTCCGCGACCCACCGCAATTTGCCGAAAGCCATGGAGAAGGGCGAGTTTCGCGAAGATTTGTTCTATCGCCTGAATGTCGTTAGCTTAAAATTACCGGCATTAAATGAGCGTGCAGAAGATATTCCCTTGCTGGCGAACCACCTGCTGCGGGTCGCCGCGCAGCGACATAAACCTTTTGTACGCAGCTTCTCAACCGACGCCATGCGACGCCTGATGGCTGCCAGCTGGCCGGGCAATGTTCGCCAGCTGGTTAACGTGATTGAGCAGTGCGTGGCGCTGACCTCCGCGCCAGTGATTGGCGAAGCCTTGGTACAGCAGGCTTTGGAAGGGGAGAACACTGCGCTGCCGACCTTCGTCGAGGCGCGTAATCAGTTTGAACTCAATTACCTGCGCAAGCTGTTGCAGATAACCAAAGGCAACGTGACCAACGCGGCGCGTATCGCCGGGCGCAACCGAACCGAATTCTACAAGCTGCTTTCTCGTCACGAGTTGGAAGCGACCGACTTTAAAGAGTGAGCACGACGCTCTTTGACTATGTTACCTTTACCGTCTGCCTGTGCATTGCCGCTGGCAATCAGAATGTGAACCACGCTGCCGCTCAGGAAGGCGGAGAGCAAATGAATGATTATAAGGGTCCGCCATGAAGAAAATTGATGCGATTATTAAGCCGTTTAAACTCGATGATGTCCGTGAAGCCTTGGCCGAAGTGGGTATTACCGGCATGACCGTGACAGAGGTGAAGGGTTTTGGGCGTCAGAAAGGCCATACCGAACTCTACCGCGGCGCTGAGTATATGGTGGACTTCCTGCCTAAAGTGAAGATTGAGATCGTAGTGGCTGACGATATCGTTGATACCTGTGTCGAAACCATTATGACCACTGCCCAGACCGGCAAAATCGGCGATGGCAAAATCTTCGTGTTCGACGTGGCGCGCGTAGTACGTATTCGTACTGGCGAGCAGGATGAAGAAGCGATCTAATTGCCGTTTTCAGTCTTATGACCAGAAAACGCCAATAAAAAAGGCTGACGCGATGTCAGCCTTTTTTTATGCATCTGTTTTAATTACAGCACTTTATGCGGGCCGAAGCATTCGTAATGAATGTGGTCGACGGCAACCCCGAGCGCCACAAGCTGCTGGGCCGCGAACTGCATAAAGCCCACCGGGCCGCAGAGATAGAATTCGGTCGTCGGGTCGGCGAGCTGGCTTTTCAGCAGGCTAAGGTCCATCAGTCCCTGAGACTGATACTGCTCGCCCGGCAAATCTTCCGCCTGCGGCTGGTTATACCACACGTGGCTTTGCAGCTGCGGCAGGCAATTTCCCAAAGATTTCACTTCATCCGCGAAGGCGTGAACCCGGCCATTTTCAGCGGCGTGCAGCCAGTGAATAGGGGCCTGATGTTGATTGGCGGCCAGCACGTTGAGCATGCCGAGCATGGGCGTTTGGCCGACACCGGCGGAAATCAGCGCGACGGGCGTCTGAGGCGTCACCTCGAGGAAGAAATCACCGTGCGGCGCGGCCAGATGCACCACGTCCCCTTCCTGAGCCTGGTTATGCAGGAAATTCGATACCTGACCTTGCTCTTCGCGCTTCACCGCAATGCGATAGGTTTTGCCGTTTGGTGCCTGAGTCAGTGAATACTGGCGAATTTCCTGATTTTCTAACTGCTGGCTGCGAATATAGACCGCCAGATATTGCCCGGCGTTAAAATCTGCCACCGGCTGGCCGTCTACCGGCTCCAGCACAAAACTGGTGATTAAATCACTCTGCGGACGCTTCTCCTTGATGCGGAATTCGCGGGTGCCAGACCAGCCGCCTTTCTTCTCGGCGCTCTCTTTATAAATATCGGCCTCACGCTGAATAAACACCCCGGCCAACACGCCGTAAGCTTTGCCCCAGGCATCCAGCACTTCCTGACCCGGACTGAACATCTCATCCAGCGTCGCCAGCAGGTGAGTGCCGACAATGTTGTACTGCTCGGGTTGGATGGTGAAACTGGTGTGCTTTTGCGCGATGCGCTCAACGGCAGGCAGCAGCGCGGCGAGATTTTCGATGTTAGCGGCATAGGCACAGATGGCGTCAAACAGTGCCTGCCGCTGATCGCCGTTGCGCTGGTTGCTCATATTAAAAACGTCTTTCAGCTCAGGGTTATGCGCGAACATGCGATCATAAAAGTGGGCGGTTAATTTCGGTCCGGTGGCGGCGAGCAGGGGGATGGTGGACTTCACGGTGGCGATAGTTTGGCTGTCTAGCATGGTGTTAGCTCCCTGGGCTTAGGCCCGTATCTCAGCGATAAATTCTTAAACATGTATTTTTAATGCATCTTATAGCGAGGATTTATTGTTGTAAATAGCCATGCCGGAATCATGGGTTTCATAAAGCGTGCGGGCGGGGTCACAAAGCTGAAAAATATGCATGTTATGGTGAAGAAAACTCCCTTGATTACGCTAAGTCCCTAACGGATAGAAGCCTTGCCGTGTCTGAAGCCAATCGATTGCCTAAAAACATTAAACCGACTCTATCCGCAGGCGTCTTAAACATTTACACTGTTGCGCAGAACCCGGAAGGGGCATTTATTTTTTAGTTTGTTGAGTCAGGAGATGCGGATGTTAAAGCGTGAAATGAACATTGCCGATTATGATGCTGAGCTGTGGGCAGCAATGGAGAAGGAAGTTGTTCGTCAGGAAGAACATATCGAGCTGATTGCGTCAGAAAACTACACCAGCCCGCGCGTCATGCAGGCTCAGGGTTCGCAACTGACTAACAAATATGCCGAAGGTTATCCGGGCAAACGTTATTACGGCGGCTGCGAATACGTGGATATCGTTGAGCAACTGGCTATCGACCGCGCAAAAGAGCTGTTTGGCGCAGACTTCGCTAACGTGCAGCCACACTCTGGCTCACAGGCTAACTTCGCGGTTTACACCGCGCTGTTGCAGCCGGGCGACACCATTCTGGGGATGAACCTGGGCCACGGTGGTCACCTGACTCACGGCTCTCCGGTAAACCTGTCTGGTAAGCTTTATAACGTGGTGCCTTACGGCATCAACGAAGGCGGCGATATCGACTATGAAGACGTTAAGCGTCAGGCCGAAATCCACAAGCCAAAAATGATCATCGGCGGCTTCTCTGCATTCTCTGGCGTGGTTGACTGGGCCAAGATGCGTGAAATTGCTGACAGCGTTGGCGCCTACTTCTTCGTCGACATGGCACACGTTGCCGGTCTGATTGCAGCTGGCGTTTACCCGAACCCAGTGCCACACGCACACATCGTCACCACCACTACCCACAAAACGCTGGCGGGTCCTCGCGGTGGTTTGATTCTGGCGAAAGGCGGCAGCGAAGAGTTCTATAAAAAACTCAACTCAGCCGTATTCCCTGGTGGTCAGGGCGGCCCGCTGATGCACGTGATTGCCGGTAAAGCGGTAGCCCTGAAAGAAGCGATGGAGCCTGAGTTCAAAACTTACCAACAGCAAGTGGCTAAAAACGCACAGGCTATGGTGGCCGTGGTGATGGAACGTGGTTACAACGTGGTTTCTGGCGGTACACACAACCACCTGTTCCTGATGGACTTGGTTGATAAGAACCTGACCGGTAAAGAAGCCGACGCCGCGCTGGGCCGTGCTAACATCACCGTCAACAAAAACTCCGTGCCAAACGATCCGAAGTCTCCTTTCGTGACCTCTGGCGTGCGTATCGGTACTCCGGCTGTTACCCGTCGTGGTTTCAAAGAAGCCGAAGTTCGCGAACTGGCTGGCTGGATCTGTGACGTTCTGGACAACATCAACGACGAAGCCACTATCGAACGCGTTAAGAAAAACGTGTTGGATATCTGCGCACGCTTCCCGGTTTACGCGTAATGTCTGACCGAGTCTGAGTGTGATCACTCAGGACTTGCAGCGTTTTGATCTGAATAAATAAACCCGCCTCGGCGGGTTTTTTGTTAATAGCCAGCCATAACTGTGAGCCGCCTTACATTCCTCTCTTAACACCTTCACTGCTGATTGCTAGCTAGTGTGACCTCTGTCAAAGTATCGGCCATAAAAACCGGAGGAACTATGGTATTGCGTTCAACGTATTGGCTAGGGCTTAGCTATTTCACCTACTTTTTCAGCTACGGTATTTTTCTGCCTTTCTTTGGGGTTTGGCTAAAAGGCGAGGGTATCTCTTCTGAAAATATCGGGTTATTGCTGGGGGCCGGCTTAGTTTCACGTTTCCTCGGTACCTTAATCATTTCTCCTGCCATTAAAGATCCCGCCCATTTAATTACCGGCCTGCGCATTTTGGCACTGCTGACACTGGCCTTCGCGGTGGGCTACTGGTTTGGCAACGGCTGGGCGTGGTTGATGATCAACATCGCCGGGTTTAGCATCTTCTTCGGCCCGTTAGTGCCCCTGACCGATGCCCTTTCTGGCACGCTACAGCGCCAAATCACCATGGATTACGGCAAAGTCCGCGTCTGGGGATCAATAGCCTTTGTGATAGGTTCGGCGCTGACCGGCAAGCTGGTGTCGGTATATGGCCATAATGCGATTCTTTACACGCTGACGGTCGGCATCGCCGCCATGCTGCTGGGGATGCTGTTCCGCCCGAGCGTTAAGCCGGTGGGAGCCAAGCGCGAAAACAACGAGCCGGCCATTTCCTGGAAAGCCTTGCTGAGTGAAACGCCGGTCTGGCGCTTCTTACTCTGCGTCTCCTTGCTGCAAGGTGCCCACGCGGCCTATTACGGTTTTAGCGCGATTTACTGGCAGGACCAAGGCTATTCCGCCTCGGTGGTGGGGTATCTATGGTCGCTGGGCGTGGTGGCGGAAGTGCTGGTGTTCACCTTCAGCAATAAGCTGTTCCGCCGCTGGAGCGCGCGCGATTTGCTGCTGCTCTCCGCCTGCTGTGGCGTGGTGCGCTGGGCATTGATGGGGGCATTCATCGAGCTGCCTTGGCTTATCCTGATTCAAATCCTACACTGCGGCACTTTCACGGTTTGCCATCTGGCGGGGATGCGCTTTATTGCCTCGCGCCCTCGGGATCAGGTTATCCGCCTGCAATCGGTTTATTCGGCGTTAGCCATGGGCGGCGGCGTAGCGGTGATGACCATGATTTCCGGCTTCTTGTTTGAGCATCTGCACGCTGGGCTGTTCTTCGTGATGGCGCTGGTGGCGGCACCGGCCATTTTCCTGCGGCCGAAAGTGACGCCAGTCGCGATCGATTAATGAGCTTCGAGCAGCGAGCGAATGCGTTTTCGCTGCTCTTTTGCCAATGGCAGTTGGGTGTGAATGACCAGCGGGTCGGCGTCGGTGATCCGTGTTGCGTAAGGCGTGACAATCATGGCGACGCCGGCCGGTGCGCCGAGCTGCTGGAAATCCGCCAGCGTCTGATATTGAATATTAAGTGGCAGCAGGGTCGCCTCGCGGATCTGCTGTTCAACCGCCTCTTCCAACTGCGGGTTATTGTCGGTCAGCAGTAAAATCTGCTTTTCGTGCAGGGCGTTACCTTGCATCAGCCACGCGCCGAAGGTCACGGCGACTAAGCCCACTTCCTCCTCCGAAAGCCGAATCTGGTACTCCAGTTGGAAATCCTCCAGCGCCTCGCGAGTGGTACGCACCAGCCTTGGATACATACGCGTGACTTCATCTTGCAGCAGATTGTCGATACCAATCGCAAAATGGCAGCGTTCAATCGCCGGGCCAAGATGAGCAAAAAGCTGGCGAGCTAGCCCCTCATCGCTGCTGAACTTCATTCCGGCAACTTCTTGGAAATTGGCAATTAATCGCGCCACTTGCTGAGTGAGTTGCTCATCTTCCAACGAGCCGCTACTGCTGTACTGGTGGTTTTTCAGCAATCTCAGCAGCAGGGTGAAGAAGTCGCGTTCACCCTCGGCTAGCTGCCCGCCGCTGATGTGCTGAAGCTGAGTGAACAGGCGACTGGCGGCAGTAAACTCCGGTTTTTCGCGCAGCCACTGGCACTGTAAATCAGTCAGTTTGGCGGGCTCGAAGCTGTTATCCCCTTGAGACAGGTTTTGCCACAGGCAGTACTGTAGATAGACGCGCAGAAAAGTCTGGTCGCGCTCGCTAAACTCCCGGCTCAGCTGGGCGGCGCACTGGCTTATCAGCCGATTCAGCTCGTGCTCATAAAAATGGCTGTCGGCGAAGCGATAGGGGGCCAGCGCCTGATGTAGCCACGGTGAAAAATGCTGATTGATAAAGGCCGGAGAGGTGCGCAGGGCGCGGCGCAGGCCGTGAAACAGGCACAGCCGCAGGTCAAGCTGTTCGCCCTGTAACTGGCATGCAGACTCGCCAAACTCCAGAATATTCAATCGATGCAGGCGGTTTATATCTCGGTGGACATCGGCAAGATCCTGCCGAGTGGTGGGGAGGTCAGTGCCATTTATTTGGCTGATCGTCTCCAGTTGCATTGCCGGTAACGGCGCATACAGCATCAACAAAACATGGCAGCGCCGTTGTTGACCGGAGAGCTCAGGCACGGGGGCGGTGTCCAGGCTCATAAGACCTTCTATATACTTACGCGTGAAATTATATGCAAAGCATAGCAAACCACGGGTTGAGCGACGCGGCGAAGCTCACGGTTTTACACCGGCTTACAACTCTGATCACAGTTATTTTTCTCATCCGCTTAATTGCACCAGTAAAAACTGTTACTTTGTAACAATTAGCAGCAGGTATTCACTGACTTTACGGGCCTTAACCATGGAAAAGACCTTTATTCGCGCCAGGAACCGGCGTTCTTCCTGCCTGAAAATGAGCTTATTGGCGTGCAGTCTGTCACTGCCGTTGGCAGCTCAGGCGCATCCGCACAGTTTTATTGATATGCAAACCACGCTGGTGACCAAGGACCAGCAGCTTACCGGCCTGAAAATGGTCTGGACGATGGATGAAATCACCTCGGCGGATCTGCTTTATGACGCGCAGAAGGCCAAGTCAGATTCTACCGTGTGGAAAAAGCTGGCCGCCGAAGTGATGGCGCGGGTGCTGAGCCAGCACTACTTCACTGACTTTTACCGCGACGGCAAACCGATTAAATATCTCGATTTGCCGAGCGAATATCAGCTGTCGCGCAAAGGCGATCAGGCGGTGCTGGAGTTCGTCATGCCTTTGGCGGCCCCGCAGCCGCTGTCCGGCGCGCCGATGATCTTCTCCACTTTCGACCCAAGCTACTTTGTCGATATGACCTATAAAGATAAAACCGCACTGCACATGCCGCCGGAGCTGGCGCAGAGCTGTAGTTTGGCGCTCTTCACCCCGAAGCCGGACGCGTCGCTGCAAAGCTACGCGCTGTCGCTGGATAAGGCCGACGCGCCGCCGGAAGACATGGATTTGGGCCAGCAGTTTGCGCAGAAGGTAACTTTGCAATGTCATTGAATTTGATGGAAAACCGGAAGCGCCACTGGGCGTGGGATCTCTGGCCGCTGGCAGTATTCCTGCTGCTATTGGTCGTCGGCGCGGCCGCCCTGTGGCAATACTGGCCGCGCATTCTGCTCAACAGCATTATCTGGCAGCGAGCGTTGCATCAGGAGCTGGCCGGGCTTTTGCAGCAGGTGAAGGCCAATCCGCAAAAAGCCGGGCTGACATTAATGGGCTTCAGCCTGATTTACGGCATTGTTCACGCTATCGGGCCGGGCCACGGCAAAATCGTCATTACCACCTATTTGGCGACTCACCCCTCGCGGCTAAAAAACAGTTTAAAGCTGACCTTCGCCTCCGCCGTGGTGCAGGGCTTAGTGGCGGTTTTACTGGTGACGCTGATGCTCGGCGTGTTGCAGCTCTCCTCGCGGCAGCTGCATCAAAGCAGCTTCTGGCTGGAGCGGGGGAGTTTCATTCTGGTGATGCTGCTTGGGGTTTTACTCTGCTGGCGGGCAATTAAGCGTTGCTACTTCACCTTGAAAAGCTTGAAACCGCGACGAGGGTTGACCATTAACAGCCTGCGCCCGCTGGCTGATAACCACGTCCACGATGAGCACTGCGGCTGCGGGCATCAGCATCTGCCGACTGACCAGCAGCTTCAAGCCGGGAGCGACTGGCGCACTCAGGCGACAATTGTGCTGGCTATGGGACTGCGGCCTTGCTCCGGGGCTATCATGGTGCTGCTTTTTTCCAAGGTGATTGGTGTCTATCTGTGGGGCGTGCTGTCCGCGCTGGTGATGGCGCTCGGCACGTCGATTACCGTTTCGCTGATTGGCTTGCTGGTGTTTTACAGCAGGGCGATGGCGGTGAAGCTGAGTGCCAAACGCACACCTGCCGCGTGGCAGACCGTGGCGTGGTCGGCACTGGCCTTGGCGGGAGGATTAATTTTGCTGTTGGCTGGCGTCCTGCTCTACACCGCGGGCGGTGCTGCGCCAGATGGCGGTATCGGGCCATTTGGCCGTGGCTAACGGCGGAAAATAGGCATAAAAAAACGGACGCGTAGGGCGTCCGTTTTTCATGGCGAGGCGGAAGGAATTAACGCTTCAGGGCTTCGCTCAGTTCTTCACGCATGGTATTCAAAATACCTTTAACAACGCGCGGGTTGCCAGCAACTACGTTGCCTGACAGGTAGTGGTTGTGGCCGCCAACGAAGTCAGTCACCACGCCGCCAGCTTCACGAACCAGCAGTTCGCCACCGGCGAAATCCCAAGGTTTCAGGCCGATTTCGAAGAAACCGTCAACGCGGCCAGCTGCCACGTAAGCCAGGTCCAGCGCAGCAGAACCGGTGCGGCGGAAGTCAGCGCACTCGTTGAACAGCTTGCCCAGCACGTTGATGTAGCTGTTAGCGTGTTGCTTGGATTTGAACGGGAAACCGGTGGCCAGAATGGTGCCATCGAGATCTTTTGCATTGGTGCCGCGCAGGCGATAACCGTTGAGCTGTGCGCCCTGACCGCGAGTGGCGGTGAACAGTTCGTTACGCATTGGGTCGTAAACTACCGCAACTTCAGTGCGGCCTTTGATGCGCACGGCGATAGAAACAGCGAAGTGAGGGAGACGTTTAACGAAGTTGGTAGTGCCATCCAGTGGGTCGATAATCCATTGTACGTCTTTGTCTTCGCCAGCCAGTTCGCCACATTCTTCACCAATAATGGTGTGTTTTGGGTAGGATTTGCGAATAACGTCAATAATCAGATGCTCAGCATCGCGATCAACGTTGGTAACGAAATCGTTAGTGCCTTTCTGAGTGGTTTCGACAGAATCAGGCGTTTCATAATGTTTGGCAATTAAGTTACCGGCCTTGCGCGCAGCGCGCACGGCGATGGTTAGCATCGGATGCATGGATATCTTCCAACTAGGATGTTAAAGAACGGGAATACGGGAAACGGCGCGCAGTATAGCAGGGGTTCTGAAAATTGACTACCGTTGTGTTAAGCTGCTGTGATTTTCCGCTACGCTTAGAGTCTGTATGCTGCACAATATCCGCATCGTTTTAGTAGAAACGTCCCACACGGGCAATATGGGTTCCACTGCTCGTGCCATGAAAACCATGGGCTTATCGAATTTATATCTGGTAAATCCGTTAGTTAAGCCGGATTCCCAAGCCATTTCTTTAGCTGCAGGTGCCAGTGATGTCATTGGTAACGCCACCATCGTCGACACCCTCGACGAAGCACTGGCGGGTTGTAGTCTGGTGGTGGGAACCAGCGCCCGATCGCGAACCCTGCCTTGGCCGATGCTCGAACCGCGCGAGTGCGGCGAGAAAAGTGCCAAAACCGCAGAAACCGCGCCGGTAGCCTTGGTATTTGGCCGCGAGCGCGTCGGGTTGACCAACGAAGAGCTGCAAAAATGTAACTACCACGTCTGCATTCCCGCTAATCCTGAATACAGCTCGCTGAATTTGGCGATGGCGGTTCAAATTATCGCTTATGAAGTGCGCGTCGCTTATCTCGCTCTGCAAGAAGCTGGCAAACCTCAGGTCGAATATGAAGAGCCCCCTTATCCTTTGGTGGATGACCTCGAGCGTTTTTACCAACATTTGGAGCAAACCTTGCTGCAAACCGGGTTTATTCGCCAGTCGCATCCTGGTCAGGTTATGAGCAAATTGCGCCGATTATTTACCCGTGCGCGTCCTGAATCTCAGGAGCTAAACATCCTTCGTGGCATTTTGACCTCGATCGACAAGCAGCATAAAGACGCGGAATAAGCCTGAAATTAGCAAGGATTACTCATTTTAACCTATATAAATCAATGTATTGATTTTTCCTTACGGGCGGAAAAAAAGACGCGCTACCCGTAAGGAATAATACTTGAGTAAATTACTAGGTTAAATAGTTGACTGAAATACTCGGGAATGGCAGACTCGTTTGCATGTTCTACCCCCAACGTATTTTTTCAACAGGTAACCATGCTATGAGACTGACATCCAAAGGCCGTTATGCCGTAACCGCTATGCTTGATGTAGCACTGCATTCACAGGAAGGTCCGGTTCCTTTAGCCGACATTTCCGAACGCCAGGGCATCTCTCTTTCTTATCTGGAACAGCTGTTTTCGCGTTTGCGTAAAAACGGTCTGGTTGCCAGTGTGCGTGGTCCGGGCGGTGGTTATCTGCTGGGTAAAGACGCCAGTGAAATCGCAGTAGGCGCGGTGATCACGGCTGTTGACGAGTCAGTCGACGCCACCCGTTGTCAGGGTAAAGAAGGCTGCCAGAACGGCGAACGTTGCCTGACCCACACCCTGTGGCGCGACCTGAGCGAACGCATTAGCGGCTTCCTCAACAACATCACGCTGGGTGAATTGGTGAACAACCAAGAGATTCTGGAAGTGGCGGATCGCCAAAATGGTGAAACGCGTCGCCATCCTTCAGGCCGCATCCTGGAAACGATCAATGTGAATTTAAGAGCTTAAGCCCTGCACCAAATGGCTTGAGGTCGAAAATCGCTAAAGGGCTGCCATGGGCAGCCTTTTTTATTCCTGTAGAGAATGTCAGTAGGGCACTATTTTCCTTTTAAGATTCAGTGCAGCCGTTTTAAACTAGCCCTCGTTTTTAACTCTCTCGTTCGCTCTTGAACGTGCAGTACGGAGCATGCCCGCCATGAAATTACCTATTTATCTGGATTATTCAGCCACCACGCCTGTTGACCCGCGGGTAGCCGAGGCCATGATGAAGTGTCTGACTTTTGACGGTACTTTTGGTAATCCAGCATCCCGTTCCCACCGTTTTGGCTGGCAGGCGGAAGAGATTGTCGATGTCGCTCGCAACCAGATTGCCGAACTGATTAATGCCGATCCGCGCGAAGTGGTGTTCACTTCCGGCGCAACCGAGTCCGATAACCTCGCCATTAAAGGCGCGGCGCATGCCTATCGCGACAAGGGTAACCACATTATTACCAGCCAAACCGAACACAAAGCGGTGCTCGATACCTGCTTGCAGCTGGAAAAAGAGGGTTTCGACGTCACTTATCTGGCCCCGAATGCTCAAGGTGTGATCACCCCAGCGGCTATTGAATCCGCACTGCGCGAAGATACAATTTTGGTGTCAATCATGCATGTAAACAATGAGATAGGTGTGATTCAGGATATCGCGGCTATTGGCGAACTCTGCCGCAGTCGTGACATTATTTTCCACGTCGATGCCACCCAAAGCGTCGGCAAGCTGCCGGTAGACCTCAATGAGCTGGCGGTGGATCTTATGTCCTTCTCCGCCCATAAAATCTATGGCCCGAAAGGCATCGGCGGCCTGTATGTTCGCCGCAAACCCAAGGTGCGGATTGAAGCGCAGATCCACGGCGGCGGGCACGAGCGCGGTATGCGTTCCGGGACTCTACCTGTGCATCAAATTGTTGGCATGGGTGAAGCTTTCCGCATTGCTAAAGAGGAGCTGGCCGATGAGGCGCAGCGCCTGCATGCATTGCGTGACCGTCTGTGGCAAGGTATCCAGCAATTAGAGGGCGTGCAGATTAATGGCTCGCCTGAGCATAGCGCGCCAAACATTCTTAACGTCAGTTTCAGCGGCGTTGAGGGCGAGTCGCTGATTATGGCGTTGAAAGATTTGGCCGTTTCTTCTGGCTCTGCCTGTACTTCGGCAAGCCTCGAACCATCTTATGTTTTACGTGCACTGGGGTTAGGCGAGGATCTGGCTCACAGTTCTCTGCGTTTCTCCCTCGGACGTTACACCACGGCGGAAGAGATAGATTACGCTAGCAACCTGATTGTGAAATCAGTCCGTCGTTTACGCGAGCTACCGCCGGTATTCTCGTCTTAAGTGACACGATCACAGCAACAATGTATTAGAGAACATCAGGGCTAAACGCCTGTTATTGAAGATAATACTTTTCATTGAAAAATAAAAAAGCAGGAGTGCAGTTATGAGTTCCGAAGTCACCACCAATGAATCCATGCCGATTTTCTTGTCTTCTCAGCCTGCCGACGCACGCTGGGGCGAAAAAGCGACATTAAGCACGAATGCCGAAGGCATGACTATTCATCTGACCTCCGACAACCCGCTGGTGACCATTGCCCGCGCAGCTCGCCGTATCGACGGTCAGGGTGTGAAAAATGTAGCGCTGGCCGGTGAAGGCTGGGATCTGGAAAACAGCTGGGCGTTCTGGCAGGGCTTCCGCGGGCCAAAAGGCAGCCGCAACGTTGAGTGGGCTGAACTGTCAGCTGAAGACACTCAAACCCTGAATCAACGTCTGAAAATTATCGACTGGGTTCGCGACACCATCAACCTGCCAGCAGAAGAGTTGGGGCCAGAGCAGTTGGCGACTCGCGCGGTGGATTTGATGTGCGAATTCGGCAATGGCCATGTTAACTATCGCATTACGAAAGGCGACGACCTGCGCCAGCAAAACTACGCGGGTATCCACACCGTGGGCCGTGCTTCAGACCGCGCTCCGGCATTCCTGGCGCTGGATTACAACCCAAGTGGCAACGCCGATGAGCCGGTGTATGCGTGTCTGGTCGGCAAAGGTATCACCTTTGATACCGGCGGCTACAGCCTGAAACCAAGTGCAGGCATGGACTCGATGAAGTCCGACATGGGCGGCGCAGCGACGCTGACGGGTGCTCTGGCACTGGCTGCGGCTAATGGCCTGAACAAGCGCGTTAAGCTGTACCTGTGCTGCGCGGACAACATGGTCAGCGGCAACGCGATGAAGCTGGGCGATATCATTCGTTATCGCAATGGCAAAACTGTTGAAGTGATGAACACCGACGCCGAAGGCCGTTTGGTGCTGGCTGATGGCCTGATCGACGCTTCTGAACAGAATCCAGAGTTGTTGATTGATGCGGCAACTCTGACCGGTGCCGCCAAAATGGCGCTGGGCAACGATTACCACGCGCTGTTTAGCTTCGACGATGAGCTGGCCGCTGAGCTGCAAAACAGCGCGAAAGAAGAGTTTGAACCCTTCTGGCGTCTGCCTTTGGCTGAGTTCCACCGTTCATACCTGCCATCTAACTTCGCTGAATTGAACAACATGGGCAGCCCGTCACACACAGCCGGTGCCAGCAACGCAGCGGGCTTCCTGTCCCATTTCGTCAAGAACTACAAAAAAGGCTGGTTGCACATCGACTGTTCAGCCACTTACCGTAAAGGCGCCGTAGACGAATGGGCCGCTGGCGCTACCGGCATCGGGGTGCGTACCGTAGCTAACCTGCTGTTGGCTAAAGCAAAATAAATCAATCGGTAAGATAGAAAGACCCTAGCGGGGCACTGAGAAGTGCCCCGTTTTATCGGAGTGAAACAACATGAGTGTCCCGCACGATCACCTGCCAGCGGCAGCCGCGGCCAATAATGGCGAAAATGAACTTGAGCGTCTGCTGCGCCTTTCCGTGACAGAAGCGGCTTATCGCCCGGCGTTTTACCAGACTCTATTAGAAGCTACTGTCTACGTGCTGGGTGACGCGGGTCAGGAAGAAGAGGGCGCGGGAGAAGTCGCGATCCACGCGGGTAGCGAGTTGAACCTGCTGCATTGGGAAAAGCAGGATGGCACCTCCATCATTCCTCTGTTTTCCTCGCTGGAAGTGCTCGAGCGCGCCAGTGCGGGTGAAAGCCCCGACGAGCAGGCTTTTGTTGCCCTTCCTGCGCGGGTGTTGTTTGAAATGACCCAGGGCGAAGAGCTGTTCCTCAATCCGAAGTCAGAATACGGCAAAGAATTCACCCCAAGTGAAGTGACGCTGCTGCTGAATACCGGCGGTTTGACCGCACCGGCCGAGCTGGTGTTGGACAAAGAGAGCCAGCTGATGATTGGTCAGCCAGAAGAGTATCCCTCAGCGATGATTGATGCGCTGACCACCCTGTTCAGCCAGAAAAAACCGGTGCGCCGCGCCTTCTTGGCGCTAATTCACGATAAAGCGGTCGATGAGCTGCCAAACCTGTTGGTGGGCGTGGAAGCTGATGGTACTGACGCCGAAGTCGACGCGTTAATCCGCGAAGCGGGCAACGTGGCGAGCGAAACCTCGCCAGACGACCAACCGGTTGATTTCTGTATTGTTTCTGAGAAAGAACGCGGCATTAGCCACTATCTGATCAGCCACACTCAGCCTTTCTATCAGCGTAAGTGGGGCAGTTGGCTGCGTAACATTATTCCGTCTTCCGGCAAGGCGTAATGATCATGAAAGTGGGCTTTAGGTTACAGATGTAGTCTCAGCTCACTTTTTTTTAACGAAATGTTGTGATTCGGGTAGGCAAGCGTAACTTCGCCCCCTATAATCGGCGCCATTTTACGGCAGGTATAACATTAAATTAACCGGCCCTACCTATAAGAGTCAGCCAGAGGTTTTTCATGACTATCGAACGTACTTTTTCCATCATCAAGCCAAACTCAGTAGCTAACAACGACATCGGCGCAATCTACGCGCGTTTCGAACGTGCTGGTTTCACCATCATTGCTTCTAAAATGCTGAAACTGACCAAAGAGCAGGCTGAAGGCTTCTACGCAGAACACAAAGGTCGTCCTTTCTTCGACGGTCTGGTTGAGTTCATGACTTCTGGTCCAATCATGGTTCAGGTTCTGGAAGGTGAAAACGCCGTTCAGCGTAACCGTGACATCATGGGCGCAACTAACCCAGACAACGCACTGGCTGGCACTCTGCGTGCTGACTTCGCTGACAGCTTCACTGCTAACGCCGTTCACGGTTCTGATGCAGTTGAATCTGCACAGCGCGAAATCGCTTACTTCTTCACCGAAAGCGAAATCTGCCCGCGTTAAGATTTTCTGGCCGGGCTTTTTTGCCTCTGTTCACTCATATGTACAATAAATATGTGAGTGAGACGCAGCAAACATAGCAACCTCGCCTTAAAATTTGTACAATGTTGCGCCCCGAATGAGTCAGTCTCTTCGGGGCGCAAGTATTTTAAATACCAAATATTGAAATACACTACATTGCAGGTCGCCACTCAATGACTCTGCACTTCCCTGACGCCATAACGTGTAACAACGAGGCTAATTCGAATTATGTTTGAAACAAACACGCCTGAGCAAAACTTGTCTGATATGACTGCACAACCGACTCCACAGCCAGCCGATGCAGTGAATACTGTCAAGCCTGACGCTGCCAAAATTAACCTTCTTGACCTTAACCGTAAGCAAATGCGCGAGTTCTTCATCAACATGGGCGAAAAACCGTTCCGTGCTGATCAGGTCATGAAGTGGATGTACCACTATTGCAGCGATGATTTCGAGCAAATGACCGATATCAACAAAGCGCTGCGTGAGAAGTTGGCCCGCGTTGCTGAAATTCGCGCACCGGAAGTGGCTTCCGAACAACGCTCCACCGATGGCACCATCAAATGGGCCATTCAGGTTGGCGGGCAGTTGGTCGAAACCGTTTATATCCCTGATGGCGATCGCGCCACGCTCTGCGTTTCTTCCCAAGTAGGTTGTGCCCTTGAGTGTACTTTCTGCTCCACGGCTCAGCAGGGCTTCAACCGTAACCTGCGCGTGTCTGAAATCATCGGGCAAGTCTGGCGTGCGGCGAAAATCATTGGTGCCGCTAAGGTTGCCGGGACCCGCCCAATCACCAACGTGGTGATGATGGGGATGGGGGAGCCGCTGCTTAACCTGAACAACGTGGTTCCGGCAATGGAGATCATGCTGGACGATTTCGGTTTCGGTCTGTCAAAACGTCGCGTTACGCTGTCAACCTCAGGCGTCGTGCCTGCGCTGGACAAGCTGGGCGACATGATTGACGTCGCGCTGGCTATCTCTCTTCACGCGCCGAATGACACCATTCGCGATGAAATCGTACCGATTAACCGCAAATACAACATTGATACTTTCCTCGCCGCCGTTGAGCGTTACATTGGTAAATCCAATGCTAACCAAGGCCGCGTGACTATTGAGTACGTGATGCTTGACCATATTAACGATGGCACCGAGCACGCGCACGAATTGGCTGAACGCCTGAAGAACACCCCGTGCAAGATCAACCTGATCCCATGGAACCCGTTCCCGGGCGCGCCATATGGCCGCAGCTCTAACAGCCGTATCGATCGCTTCTCTAAAGTATTGATGGATTATGGATTTACCGTCATTGTGCGTAAGACCCGTGGTGATGATATCGATGCCGCTTGTGGTCAGTTGGCGGGCGATGTTATCGACCGTACTAAACGCACGCTGAAGAAGAAAATGGCCGGTGACGCTATCGCTATTAAAGCCGTCTAAATTCAGCAGTTTGTGGGTAAAGGCGAGTCATTTGTTGTGTTTTCTGGAGCCCGGTCAGCCAGTTCGCCGGGCTTAATCTGAACAGCATCTGCTGGAGCCAATAGGCTTCACCAAGATGAAACGTGGTCGGTGGCAGAATAAAGGGATTTAGCATGACGATTAAAACCAGATGGACCAAGGCAATTGCGCTAAGCTTTACAGTCTGCCTGTTGGCGAGCTGTTCCAGCTCTCCCAAGGAGTCTGAACTCGCCGCGCCGGGCAGTGCTTCACAGACCCGTTTGCAGTTGGGCATGGCCTATTTGTCTCAGGGCAATATGGCCAGTGCGAAGCAGAATCTACAGAAAGCAGTGGATAGTGCACCAAACGATTATCGCACCCAGTTAGGCATGGCGCTTTACGAGCAAAAAAACGGCGATAATGGCGCAGCAGAAAGCCGTTATCAGCAGGCATTGAAGCTGGCTCCGCAAAATGGAACTGTGCTTAATAATTACGGTGCGTTTTTGTGTGGTTTAGGGCAGTATGTACCGGCACAACAGCAGTTTAGCGCCGCTGCCAATGTCCCTGATTACGGTCAGGTGGCTGACAGTCTGGAAAACGCAGGCTACTGTTTTCTGAAGGCCAATCAGAATGAGGAAGCACGTGTGTTACTGAGTCGGGCATTGAAAATTGATCCTGATAAAGGTGCGCCTTTGCTCACTGAGGCAACCAAACAGTTTGGTGAAGGGAACCGCGCTCAGGCGCAAGTGTTGCTCGATGTCTACCAACATGTTCTGCCAGCCAGTGCTGAAAGCCTCATGTTACAAATTCGTTTCGCTGCGTTAGCAAGCAACCCGGTTAGCGTTCAACGCTACGGCAAGCAGCTGGCGCGAAGTTTTCCACAATCCCAACAGTACCAGCAGTTCTTAGCTAATGAATACTGAAGCCTCTCAAGAAAATAAAGCCACAATGACGACGGGCGAACGCCTGCGTCAAGCTCGTGAACAGCTGGGACTTAGTCATCAGGCCGTTGCAGAACGCCTATGCCTGAAAGTCTCGACTATTCGCCAAATTGAAGAAGAAACCACGCCGGCCGACCTCGCGCCGACTTTCCTGCGTGGCTATATTCGCTCGTACGCTAAATTAGTTCACGTTCCTGAAGAAGAGCTTTCAAGCATGATTGGCAAACAAGCGCCAATCAAAGTGCCGAAAGTTGCCTCGATGCAAGGGTTCGCACTCGGCAAATCTCGCAAGAAGCGCGATGGCTGGTTGATGGGCTTTACCTGGCTCGTGGTGTTCGTGGTGATTGGTTTGACTGGTGCGTGGTGGTGGCAAAATCATCAAGCCCAGCAGCAAGAAATCGCCACGATGGCTGACCAGTCAACGGCTCAGCTGAATCAGGACAACGGCCAGGGGCAGTCTATTGCTCTGAATACGGGTGATAACCCAAATTCAGCCCCGGTTGAAACCACGCCAACGCAGGGTACAGCACCTGCTGACGCCACGGCGGGCGCGGCTTCTTCACAGCCAGCTAATTCAGTTCCTTTAGATACGTCTACTGCAGCCAATGCACCGTCCAGCAATACTGAGCAAGCGCCTGCTGCCGTATCGCCAAGCCAGCCAGTGGCTCAAAACGGCCTGCCGACGGGAAATGCAGACTCTGCTACCCCAGCGGCCGACGCCGATGCTGTTGCGATGACCTTTAAGTCAGACTGCTGGTTGCAGATTGACGATGCCTCTGGCAAGACTTTGTTCAGCGGCATGAAGAAGGGCGGTGAAACCTTGAGCGTTAAAGGTACTGCGCCTTACAAATTAAAAATCGGGGCACCTGCTGCTGTTGAAATTCAGTATCAAGGTAAGCCGGTTGATTTAAGTCGTTTTATCAAGTCCAGCCGTGTTGCTCGTCTGACTTTGGCTGCCGAATAATCGGCAGCTGTTCAGATTCTTTGCAACTGTGGAGAGTAAGTAATGCATAACCAAGCACCCATCACCCGTCGGAAATCAACCCGGATTTACGTCGGCAAGGTGCCTATCGGTGATGGTGCGCCGATTGCTGTGCAATCAATGACCAACACCCGTACCACCGATGTCGCCGCAACCGTGGCACAGATCAAAGCTCTTGAACGTGTTGGCGTTGATATCGTCCGTGTTTCTGTTCCTACCATGGACGCCGCCGAAGCTTTCAAACTCATCAAGCAGCAGGTTAATGTCCCGCTGGTCGCTGATATCCATTTTGACTACCGTATCGCGCTGCAAGTTGCCGAGTACGGCGTTGACTGCTTGCGCATCAACCCGGGTAATATTGGTAATGAATCTCGCATTCGCTCGGTAGTCGATTGCGCGCGCGACAAAAATATCCCGATTCGTATCGGTGTTAACGGCGGCTCGCTCGAGAAAGACATTCAGGAAAAGTACGGCGAACCTACGCCGGAAGCCCTGCTTGAGTCAGCGATGCGCCACGTTGATATCCTTGATCGCCTGAATTTCGACCAGTTTAAAGTCAGCGTGAAAGCCTCGGACGTGTTCCTCGCCGTGCAGTCTTATCGCTTACTCGCCGCGCGCATTGATCAACCTCTGCACCTTGGGATCACCGAGGCGGGTGGCATGCGTAGTGGATCGGTTAAGTCAGCGATCGGCTTAGGTATGCTGCTTTCTGAAGGGATCGGCGACACGCTGCGTATCTCTCTGGCGGCGGATCCGGTGGAAGAAGTTAAAGTTGGCTTCGATATCTTGAAGTCACTGCGCATTCGTTCGCGCGGTATTAACTTTATTGCCTGCCCGACTTGCTCACGTCAGGAGTTTGACGTCATTGGTACCGTGAACGCCTTGGAACAGCGCCTTGAAGATCTGATCACGCCGATGGACGTGTCGATCATTGGCTGCGTGGTTAACGGCCCTGGCGAAGCGCTGGTGTCGACCATTGGTGTGACCGGCGGCCACAACAAGAGCGGTTTCTATGAAGATGGCGTGCGCCAGAAGGATCGTTTCGACAACGAGCAAATGATCGACCAGCTCGAAGCCAAGATCCGCGCCAAAGCAGCCATTATGGATGAGAGTAAACGTATCGTTATCAATCATCTTGAAAAGTAACATCGGTTGCAGGCGCCCATCCGCGCCTGCATTATATTGAACCCGACTATCGGGTTCATTTTTTATAAAAACGATAGAGAATTGACGTGGCAAAGAATATCCAGGCCATCCGTGGCATGAACGACTACCTGCCGGAAGATACCGCGCTGTGGCAACGTGTAGAAGGCATCCTTAAGCAGGTGCTGGGTAGTTACGGTTACAGCGAAATCCGTATGCCGATTGTAGAGCAGACCCCGTTATTCAAACGCGCCATCGGTGAAGTTACCGACGTGGTTGAAAAAGAGATGTATACCTTCGAAGACCGCAATGGTGAAAGCCTGACTTTGCGCCCGGAAGGGACTGCTGGCTGCGTGCGCGCCGGTATTGAACATGGTCTGCTGTACAATCAAGAACAACGCCTGTGGTACATCGGCCCGATGTTCCGCTACGAGCGTCCGCAAAAAGGCCGCTATCGTCAATTCTTCCAAATGGGTGTTGAAGTTTTTGGCCTGCAAGGCCCGGACGTTGACGCTGAACTGATCATGATGACCGCCCGCTGGTGGCGTGCGCTGGGTATCGCCGATCACGTTGCGCTGGAACTGAACTCTATTGGCTCTTTGGAAGCGCGTGCGAACTACCGTGAAGCACTGGTGGCTTTCCTGGAGCAGCATAAAGAGAAGCTGGACGAAGACTGCAAACGTCGTATGTACACCAACCCAATGCGCGTTTTGGACTCAAAAAATCCAGACGTTCAACTGTTGTTGAATGACGCGCCGGCGCTGGCGGATTATCTTGATGCGGAATCTAAAGAACACTTTGCTGGCTTGTGTGAACTTTTAGAGCAAGCAGGTATCCCATATACGGTTAACCAGCGTCTGGTTCGCGGCTTGGATTACTACAACCGCACCGTGTTCGAATGGGTAACGACTAGCCTCGGCTCACAGGGTACTGTGTGTGGCGGCGGCCGTTATGATGGTTTGGTCGAGCAACTGGGTGGTCGCGCAACGCCAGCCGTTGGTTTTGCGATGGGGCTTGAGCGTCTGATCTTGTTGATTCAGGCTGTTAACCCAGATTTTAAAGCACCTGCGACAGTAGATGCTTATGTGATTTCTGTCGGCGCTGGAACTCAGGGCGCGGCAATGCAATTAGCAGAGTCACTGCGTGACGAGCTTCCTGCATTAAGAGTGATGACTAACTACGGCGGCGGTAATTTCAAAAAGCAATTTGCCCGCGCTGATAAATGGGGAGCGCGCGTCGCTCTGGTATTAGGTGAAAACGAAGTCGCGGCCCGTCAGGTAGTGGTTAAAGACCTGCAAAGCGGTGAGCAAGAAACGCTGGCGCAAAGCGAACTCGCTGCGCGCTTGGCCTCGATGATAGGTTAAGGAGAAGGACCACGTGGAAGTCTATACCACTGAAAACGAACAAGTTGACGCTGTACGTCGTTTCTTTGCAGAAAACGGTAAAGCGCTGGCGATTGGCGTAGTACTCGGGATCGCCGCTTTAGGTGGTTGGCGTTATTGGCAGTCCCATGAGAGCTCGGCCATGGCTGACTCTTCTGTTGCTTTCCAGCAGGCCAATCAGGCCGTAACTGATAAGAAAGCGCAGGGCGTTGAAGATTTAGAGAAATTCGCGCAGAGCAATAAAAACAACTACGGCGTGTTCGCTTCGCTCCAGCTTGCTGATCATTTCGTGGAAGCGAAAGATTTCGCTAACGCGGAAAAGCAGCTGGTTGCTGCACAATCTCAGGCGAAAGAAGAGAATTTACTCTCTCTGGTCAGCCTGCGTTTGGCTCGCGTTCAATCGCAGCAAAAGAAATTTGATGACGCACTCAAAACGCTCGACGGCGTTAAGGGTGAGGGCTGGATTGCACTGCAACAAGATGTTCGCGGTGACGTTTTGCTGGCGAAAGGCGATGCCAAGGGCGCGCGTGAAGCCTTCAGCAAAGGCCTTGATTCTAAACCTTCTCAGACGCTACAGAACGTGTTGCGTATGAAATTGAACAACTTATCCAGCTAAGGGGAACCCCGATGCAATTGCGTAAAACACTCTTGGTAGGATGGGTTTCCGTTGCCCTGTTGAGTGGCTGTTCTTTGTTTAACAGCGAAGAAGACGTCGTTAAGATGTCCCCGTTGCCGAAAGTTGAAAATCAGTTCACACCAACCAAAGTGTGGAGCACGTCGGTGGGTGATGGCGTAGGCGATTTCTACTCTCATCTGCGTCCGGCCTGGCAGGACAATACTATCTTCGCCGCCGATCGTTTCGGTATTGTGAAATCTCTGGATGCTGACAGCGGCAAAGAAAACTGGAAAGTGGATCTGTCGGAAAAAACCGGCTTCTTCTCCAAAAATCGTCCTGCTCTGCTGTCTGGCGGCGTGACTGCTGCTGGCTCACACATCTACGTGGGCAGCGAAAAAGCGATCGTTTATGCACTGAACAGCGCTGACGGTACTGTGGCATGGCAGACCAAAGTGGCGGGTGAAGCACTCTCTCGCCCAGTGGTCAGCGACGGTCTGGTGATCATCCACACCGGCAACGGTATGCTGCAAGGCTTAAGCGAGACTGACGGGACTATCCAATGGACCGCCAACCTCGATATGCCAACGCTGTCACTGCGCGGTGAGTCAGCCCCTGCAACTGCCTTCGGTGCAGCCATTGTCGGTGGCGACAACGGACGCGTGAGCGCGGTGCTGATGAAAGAAGGCCAGCTGATCTGGCAGCAACGTATTTCTCAGCCAAGCGGCGCGACTGAAATCGATCGTCTGAGCGACGTGGACACCACGCCAGTTATCGTTGACGGCGTAGTTTACGCGCTGGCTTACAACGGCAATCTGGTGGCAATGGATCTGCGTTCTGGCCAAATCATGTGGAAACGTGACGTTGGCTCTATCAATGACTTCATCGTCGACGCCGGTCACATCTATATGGTTGACCAAGATGACCGCGTGATGGCGCTCGACACCCAAGGCGGCGTTAGCCTGTGGCGTCAAAGTGATTTGCTGCACCGTAACCTGACCGCGCCAGTGTTGTATAATGGTTATATTGTGGTTGGTGACTCGGAAGGCTACCTGCACTGGATCAACACCACTGATGGCCGTTTCGTGGCTCAGCAGAAAGTTGACAGCTCCGGCTTCTTGGCTGCGCCAATCGTGGCAAGCGACAAGCTGGTCGTGCAGGCGAAGGGCGGTGAGGTTTACTCCTTCACCCGCTGATCGTCGCAAATAGTCGCTCGTCGCGTCTGGCCCAGTCGGGCTTAAAAACGGCTCCTGAAAAAATCAGGGGCCGTTTCGTATTCTGAAATATGCGCAGGTGAATTTCACAGCTTGCGATGTAATGATTTGATTTATAGCGTTTTATGGCTTTATGCCGTGCTGTAACTCTTTGCGTTTTGCACTTAGTTTATAAAAACAGAGGCTTTAAAATGATACCTGTCGTCGCGCTTGTTGGGCGCCCGAATGTGGGTAAATCCACCTTATTTAACCGTTTAACCAAGACGCGTGACGCGCTGGTTGCGGATTTCCCGGGGCTAACGCGTGACCGCAAGTACGGTCGTGCTGAAATTGAGGGTAATGAGTTCATCATTGTTGATACCGGCGGTATCGACGGCACTGAAGATGGTGTCGAAACTCGCATGGCAGGCCAGTCTCTGTTAGCCATTGAAGAAGCCGACATCGTGTTGTTCATGGTGGATGCGCGCGCGGGCCTGATGCCTGCCGATCAGGGCATCGCCCAGCATCTGCGTAGCCGTGAAAAAGCCACCTTCCTGGTCGCTAACAAAACTGACGGTCTGGACCCAGACACCGCCACCGGCGATTTCTACTCGCTGGGCCTTGGTGATGTGTACGCCATTGCTGCCTCACATGGCCGTGGTGTAACTCAGCTTATCGAACACGTATTAGTGCCGTTCGTCGGCGAGAAGCCTGAAGAAGTTGAGTTGACTGAAGAAGAAGCCAACGCCGCGTACTGGGCTGAGTTGGAAGGCGGTCAGGACGACGATGAGATCCCAGCCGACGTTGAAGATGACTTCGACCCGCAATCTCTGCCAATCAAACTGGCTATTGTCGGCCGTCCGAACGTAGGTAAGTCCACACTGACTAACCGTATTCTCGGCGAAGAGCGGGTGGTGGTGTACGACATGCCGGGCACCACTCGCGACAGTATCTACATCCCGATGACCCGTGATGAGCGTGAATACGTTCTGATCGACACCGCAGGTGTGCGTAAGCGCGGAAAAGTCACTGAAATCGTTGAGAAGTTCTCAGTGATCAAGACCCTGCAAGCGATTGAAGATGCCAACGTGGTGATGCTGGTTATCGACGCCCGCGAAGGCATCTCTGACCAAGACCTCTCGCTGTTAGGCTTCATCCTCAATAGTGGGCGCTCACTGGTTATCGTGGTGAACAAATGGGATGGCATGAGCGAAGATGCCCGCGCTCAGGTGAAGGATCAGTTAGACCTGCGCCTCGGCTTTGTCGATTTCGCCCGTATCCACTTCATTTCTGCTCTGCACGGCAGCGGCGTAGGCAATCTGTTCGAATCCGTCATTGAAGCCTATACCTGTGCTACCACCCGTGTAAGCACTTCCTTACTGACGCGCATCATGCAGATGGCGGCTGACGACCATCAGCCACCGTTGGTGAATGGTCGCCGCGTGAAGCTGAAATATGCGCATGCCGGGGGTTATAACCCGCCTATCGTGGTTATCCACGGTAATCAGGTGAAAGATCTGGCCGATTCGTACAAACGTTATCTGATGAACTACTTCCGTCGTTCACTGAAAGTGATGGGTACGCCAATTCGTATTCAATTCAAAGAAGGCGAAAACCCGTACGAAGGCAAGAAGAACACGCTCTCTCCGCACCAGCAGCGTAAGCGTAAGCGCCTGTTGCAGCACCTGAAAAATAAATCTTAATCTGATGAGGTACATGAAAATGTACCTCGTTTTTTTTGGCCTCGACGGCAGGGAAGGAACGGATGTTTTGGGAAACCTGGAGTTTTGCGTTTGGCGTTACGGTTCCTAATTTATTGATATTAATTCTCGGCATGTGGTTGCGTCGTACCGGACTGATGGACGACAACTTCAATGAGAAAGCCAGTCGTCTGGTATTCAATATCGCGCTGCCCTGCCTGCTGTTTTTCAGCGTAGCGCAAGGGCACGACACCTCGGGTTCTAACCTGCCGCTGGCGGTCTATGGCGCAGTCGGTACTATCATTTCATTTCTGCTTCTAGAACTGGTCGCCATCAAGCTGGTGAAAGATCCGCGCGAGCGGGGCATCTTTGTGCAAGGCGGATTTCGCGCCAACACGGGGATTGCTGGGCTGGCCTATGCCTCGCTGGCTTTCGGCAATGACGGCATCGCGCTGGGGTCGATGTATCTGGCGGTCACGGTGATTTTGTTCAACGTGCTTTCGGTCATAACCTTAACCCGCAGTTTGCAGGGCGGCTCCGGCAAGCGCGTCGGGCTACGCCCGATTCTGCGCGGCATTGTCACTAACCCACTGATTATTGGATTGCTGCTCGGGCTGGCCTTCCAGTACAGCCACCTGCCGATGCCTGACACCATTGGCAAAACCGGCGAATTTATTTCAGGCATGGCGCTGCCGTTGGCGATGCTCTGTGCCGGAGCCAGTCTGGATTGGCGAACCATGTTCCGCAGCTCAAACGTGGCGGCCTGGTCCTCGGCGTCGCGGGTGATTTTTGTCCCGGCGTTGATGACTTTAGGCGGCTGGCTGCTCGGCTTTCGCGGCGCGGCGCTCGGGGTGATTTTCCTCTTCTCCTGTACGCCAACGGCGGCGGGCAGCTATGTTATGACGCGCGCGTTGGGCGGAAATGCTACGCTGGCTGCCAACATTATTGCTGTAACCACGCTAGGTTCATTTTTCACCACCGCGCTGGGGCTTTATCTGTTACGAGCCTTGGGCGTGATTTAACGGGAGCGAGAGAAGATGGAAGCACTTTGCCCGGTTTGCACTCAACCTATGAGTTGGGTGAGCAATCACTTTCACTGTGACAGCTGTAACGCCGACTATCAGCAGACGGCGCTCTGCCCGGATTGCCAGCAGCCGCTGCAAACCCTAAAAGCCTGCGGCGCGGTGGATTATTTCTGCCAAAACGGCCACGGCATGATCTCCAAAAAGCGGGTGCTGTTCAGCTACCAGCCCTACAGCGACTAGCCCTCGGGCAGGGCCGATTTCCACAATTCGATTAGCTCAGCGGGTGTCTGGGTCTCCGGAATAATCAGTACCAGACTGCCCGACTGCTGGGCAGTGGCATAAGAGATCTCCAGCCGGTAATAGCGCTGGTCGCCGCGCCCGGCCTGCTCCGGCGGCTCGGCGTAGGGCAGCGACTGATTGATTAATTGGCAGATCTGCTGGCGTTTGTCCTCACTCATCCCCGCCATAGCGACCCGGCGAGGCCCGTTGAGTTTAGGGATAAACGCCACGCCGCCTTCGCGATACATTTCGATGACGGCGCTGCTTTCCAGCGATTCCAGTGGTTTCATTAGATAACCCCAACTTGCCCCCACGCCTCTTTTACCGCCTGTGCTACGGCGGCGTCGAAGCGCTTCTCAGCATGTTCGATTGTTTTCTTGGCGAAAGTTGCAAAATCGGCATCCTGCGGCAGCGATTTATCACACACCGTGTCGTACCAGACGTAGCCCGCGCGCTCCCACGCAAAGCCGCCCAGCGCGGTGGCAGCCAGATAGAAGGCACGGTTAGGGATGCCGGAGTTGATGTGGACGCCGCCGTTGTCGTCGCGGGTGTTCACATAGCCTTTCATGTCGGCGGGCTGTGGGTCTTTGCCAAGCAGCGGGTCGTTGTAAGCTGTCCCCGGATGCGCCATCGAGCGCAGCCCCTTGCCTTTAATTCCCTTAGCTAACAGGCCTTCGCCGATGATCCAGTCGGCTTTATCCGCCGTCTGTTTTTTGCTGAACTGCTTGACCAGAGAGCCGAACACGTCGGACAGCGATTCATTCAACGCGCCAGACTGGCCGCTATAAACCAGCCCGGCCTCGCTCTCGGTCACGCCGTGCGACAGTTCGTGGCCAATGACGTCGATGGCGATGGTGAAACGGTTAAAAATCTCACCGTCCCCATCGCCAAATACCATCTGCTGGCCGTTCCAAAAGGCGTTTTGATACTCCTTGTCGTAATGCACCGAGCCAAGCAGCGCCAGCCCTTTATTGTCCAAAGAGTTGCGTTGGTACGCCTGCCAGAAGAAATCATAAGTCACGCCAAGATAGTCATAGGCTTCATCAACCGCCACGTCGTCATTGCTCGGCTGACCCTCTTTTCTTACTGACTTGCCGGGCAGGCGAGTGCCGTTTTGCGCATCATAAATATCCCGCTCGACCTGACCCGCCTTGGCGGTTTTCACCCCTTTAGGTTTGGCGTAAGCCTCGGCCATCAGGGTATTGACGTGAACCAGCGTCTGGCGCGCGCACTTCTTCTGCGGCTCTGAGCCGTGCTCAATAATGCGATTGAGGATATAGGGAGGAATAACGCCGAGGGGGGATCTCTGTTTGGTACCGTGACTCATAACAACTCTCCTTATCGATAAGTGAAGCTTAAAAGTGACAAGTATTCATTGATATTGAGTATAGTCCGGCTGCGCTCCCCGCCAGCGAAAGATGGGATTTATCTGTTCTCTACCGACTCTTGGTTATCATCATAAAGCTGATGATTGTGCGAGGTGACGGCAGGATGAAGCGCGCTGCCTCTGACCTTGCGCACGGAGTTGCGTGTCACCAGCTTGCCCTGTAGCAGCACGCTAGAACAGGGGGCTTCGGGGCGGAACAGGCGGCGCTGGAGCAGGGCGATTGCTTCCACACCCAGCTCGTCGCGCGGCACGTGCACGGCGGTGAGCGCCACATCGTGAATTTCTGCCAGATTAAAGCCGTCGGTGCTCATCACGCTGATGTCCGTCGGCACCGCAAACCCGCGTTTTACCAAGGCCGCCACGGCACCGGATGCCATAAAATCGCCTCCCGCCAGAATCGCCGTCGGCATGGGCTGGCCGCCGGGCAGGGTATCCAGATAATTCAGCATGGCCTGTTCAGCTTCCTGCGCGCCAAACCCCGAGGTCGTGACCAGATGCTGGCCGTCGTCAAAGGCCAGATTATGCCGCGAGAAGGCCTCTTTGATGCCCGCCAGGCGCAGCTCCATGGTGTGGCGGCGCAGACATTGCAGGGTCAGAATTCGGTGATGCCCCTGACTGAACAGATAATCGGTGGCGAAGTCGCCCATAGTTTGATGATCCGGCGACACGCTGTCGTGGCGCATCAGCCGATCGCGGCAGTTGATCAACACGCAGGGTTTAGCCAAGTCGGTCGCAAGCTGGTGGATATGCGGATCGTCAATGCCAACCAGCAGCGCGGCGTCGGTTTGGGCATCGGTCATTTTGGCGATAAACAGCGCCACGTCGGCGTCGCTCTCTTCCAACGCGCAGTAGCGAACCCGCACGTCGTGCTGGCTGACGGCGGCAACAATCCCCTGAATCACCTTGTAGTAGAAGATATCACTGCGAGCGTCGAAGGCGCGGGCCGGGGCGAAGACCACAATGTTATTCAGCATCAGCCGCCCGGTGGACAGGCCGCTGAGCACGCCCTGCGATTTTGCGTAGCTCAACACCTGCTCTCTGGCCCGCGCGCTGGTATTGCTTTTTCCAGCCAATACGCGGGAAACCGTGCTGATCGACAGCCCCGTATGGTCAGCAATTTGCTGGATTTTTAGCTTTCCGTTCAAATTGTGATCTCCTTCAAATTCGAAAATGAAAAAATTTTCATGAAGGATTTTGTGCGTAATCTTAGGCATTTTCAGGGCGAGGCTCGCAAATTTGTCTAGTCCATGAAAATTCTTGCAAAGAATCACGTTCCGCTCACAAATCAGCCTGCATACAGTCGTCTAGGGTACTCAAACAATAACCATCGCTGGCAGCTAGCCTGCTGACCAGGGAGGAGAAATAACAATGACGATTGAGATCAATACCGACGCCGTGACGTCAGGAAGACGCAAAATCAGAGCCTTACGCTGGTGGATGCTGGCCCTATTTCTACTTGGGGTGACGGTCAACTACATCACCCGCAACTCACTGGGTCTGCTGGCGGCTGAACTGAAAACCAGCCTGAATATGACCACCGAACAATACTCTTACATCGTGGCGGCATTTCAGGCGGCCTACACCATTTTCCAACCTCTGTGCGGCTGGCTGATTGACGTCATTGGCCTGAAACTCGGCTTTCTGATCTGTGCGTCCGTTTGGGCCGTGGTCTGTATGCTGCACGCCGGAGCCGGGGGCTGGATCCAACTGGCCATTCTACGTTTCTTCATGGGCAGCGCCGAGGCGGCCGCCACGCCCGCCAACGCCAAAGCCATCTCCGACTGGTTCCCGCGCAAAGAGCGGCCGGTGGCCGCAGGCTGGGCCGGGGTGGGCTTCTCCATTGGCGCCATGCTGGCACCGCCGATTATTCTGGTGGCTCACCTCTCTTTCGGCTGGCGCGGCGCTTTCCTGTTTTGCGGGATTTTGTCGATGCTGTGGGTGCTGCTGTGGTGGAAGTTCTACCACGCGCCGGAAAACCACCCGAACCTGAGCAAAGAAGAGCTGGCGCTGATTCGCCAGGACAATGAGCCTCAGCAGACCCGTTTACCTTTTATCAAATCGCTGAAAATCGTCTGCAAAAACAAGAAATTCTACGGCATTGCCATCCCGGCATTTCTGGCGGAACCCGCGTGGGCGGTGTTTAGCTTCTGGGTGCCGCTGTATCTGGCAAACGAGCGCGGCATGGACCTCAAGCACATTGTGATGTTCGCGTGGCTGCCGTTCTTGGCGGCGGATTTGGGCAGCGTCGCCAGTGGCTATCTCACCACGCTGTATCGCAAATTCTTCGGCTGCACCCGCATTAACTCGATTGTTGCCAGCTCGGTGACCGGGGCTTTCTTGATGCTGTCACTGGCGCTGGTGGCGCTCACCGAAAGCCCGTACGCCGCCATCGCGCTGATCTCCATCGGCGGATTCGGACATCAGGTGATCTCCTGCATGCTGAGCGCGGTGGTGGTGGAGTCATTCGATAAAAGTCAGGTGGCGACGGTTAACGGCATGCGCGGCTCCTCCGCGTGGATCGCCAGCTTCTTGTTTTCATTACTGATAGGTGCGGTAGCCGACAATATCGGCTTCAACCCGCTGTTTATCGCGATGGGATTTTTTGACCTGATTGGGGCGGTTTTCCTGATTGCCCTGATAGCAGAACGCCGCACACCGGCAGATAAAAGGAAAAGTGCATGAAGACGTTAAAGCATTGGGTGCTGGCAGCACAGGACGCCGCGGGCGTGGAGCTGCGGGTGGACGATCAACATCTGTTTTGCCTGCGGATACTGGAGCAGGGCCTATTCCGCGTGCTGATCAAACGCCGTGGCGAGCTGGCGCTGGACCGAACCTGGAGCATTGCGCCAACGGACGATGTGCCTTGGGAGGGGCGCGATCGTCTGAGCAATCAGGGATTTAGTCTGCCGGGCTACACGCTGGAGCAGTTTGAGGATCGGCTGGTGATCAGCAGCGAAAAGCTGCGGGTAACGGTTCACCAGCCTTTGTGGCTCGAATGGGAATATCGCCACACCGATGGCAGCTGGCTGCCGCTGGCCAGTGACCGTAAAACCGGGGCCTATATGCTGTCGGTGAAGGGGGACGGTTCGGCCCACTATCAGCGCCGTTATCCCGAAGAGCGCTATTACGGTCTGGGGGAAAAAGCCGGGGATCTCAATCGCGCCGGTCGCCGTTTTGAAATGCGCAATCTGGACGCCATGGGCTATAACGCCGCCAGCACCGATCCGCTCTACAAGCATATTCCTTTTACGTTAACGCGCCGGGGTGATGTCAGTTTTGGCCTGTTCTACGATAATCTCAGCAATGTCTGGCTTGATCTCGGCCAAGAGTTGGATAATTACCATTTGCCTTATCGCCGCTTTAACGCCGAAGCGGGGGATCTCGATTACTATATGTTCCTCGGCCCGACGGCCCTTGACGTGACAAAAGCCTTGGTGCGGCTGACCGGCAAAACTACCTTTGGCCCGAAATGGAGCCTCGGCTACAGCGGCTCGACCATGTACTACACCGACGCGTCAGACGCCCAGCAGCAGCTGATGAAGTTCATCAACCTGTGCCGCGAACAGGATATTGCCTGCGACTCGTTCCAGCTCTCTTCCGGCTACACCTCGATTGGCAATAAGCGTTACGTGTTCAACTGGAATTACGACAAAATCCCTGAGCCGAAAGCCATGTCGCAGGCCTTTCTCGACGCGGGGATCCGCCTGGCCGCCAACATCAAACCCTGTCTATTGCAGGACCACCCGCAATACGCTCTCGTCGCCCAGC
The DNA here is from genome assembly GCF_040419245.1 of Ewingella sp. CoE-038-23. NCBI lineage: Bacteria > Pseudomonadati > Pseudomonadota > Gammaproteobacteria > Enterobacterales > Yersiniaceae > Ewingella > Ewingella docleensis. The sequence continues at coordinate 964,458 of NZ_JAZHOH010000001.1, forward strand.
AGGGGCTGTTTATTCGCGATTCGCAAGAGGATGTCCCTGAGCGCTCGGTATTTTGGGACGACGAAGGCTCCCATCTGGACTTCACCAATCTAGCGACCATTCGCTGGTGGCAGCACGGCGTTACCACGCAACTGCTGAAAAACCGCATTGGCTCAACGTGGAATGATAATAATGAATATGAAGTGTGGGACAGCAACGCGCGCTGCTTTGGCTTCGGAAAATCCATTGCTATCAAGCACATTCGTCCGGTGATGCCGCTGTTAATGATGCGCGCCTCCTTCGAGGCTCAGCAGGTATTTGCGCCCAACCTGCGGCCTTATCTCATCTCCCGCTCCGGCTGCGCCGGGATGCAGCGCTACGTGCAAACCTGGAGTGGCGATAACCGCACCTGCTGGCAAACGCTGCGCTACAACACGCGCATGGGGCTGGGCATGAGCCTCTCCGGCTTGTACAACGTGGGTCATGACGTCGGCGGCTTTGCCGGGGATCGCCCGGATGAAGAGCTGTTTGTGCGTTGGGTGCAGAATGGCGTGATGCACCCGCGCTTTACTATTCACTCGTGGAATGATGACGGCACGGTGAATGAGCCATGGATGTTTAGCCAGAGCACGGCGCTGATCCGCGACGCCATCAACCTGCGCTATCGCCTGCTGCCCTACTTCTACACCTTGCTGTGGCAGGCCCATGAGGATGACGAGCCGATGCTGCGCCCGACTTTCCTCGACCACGAGCACGACGCCAATACCTTCGCCGAAACCGACGATTTTATGCTGGGGAAAGACCTGCTGGTGGCAAGCGTAGTGGAGCAGGGCCAGCGCGAGCGCGAGGTGTATCTGCCCGCTAACGAGAGCGGCTGGTGCGATTTCTACAGCGGAAAATGGTTTGCCGGTGGTCAGTTTATCAAGCTGGACGCGCCGCTGGAGCGCCTGCCACTGCTGGTGCGAGCCGGTGCAGCACTGCCTATGTCTCAGCGCACGGCTTATGTTGATCAGCAGCAGGACAAGGTGCGCGAGCTGCACATTTTCCCAAGCCCGGCGGCGGCCACCTCTTGCGGTATGCTGTTTGAAGATGACGGCGAGAGCCACGGCTGGAAAGAGGGCAATGCGCTGTGGCTAAGCTGGGAGATTAAAACGGACGGCGAGAAAATCAGTATCGACTTTACTCAACGTGGCGATTTCAGACCGGCGTGGGACAGTTTGGGCATCGTGCTGCCAGCCGGAGAGACGCGCCCGCTGTGGATTAATGGCGTGAAGTCAGAGAGTTATAGGTTGTAAGCTTTTAGCGCCTCCCCCTAAAAAAGGGGGAGGCTGGGAAGGGGTATACAGCGACCGTTATTGCTTCGCAGCGGGCTTGCGCGTTTTCTTCGCAAGCGTCACGACTTTCACTTCGCTCTCAATCCAACCATCCGCCAGGCGGGTTTTCAGCGTGTCGCCCGGCGCGGTCTGCGTGGTTTTCTTCAGCAATTCACCCTTCGGCGTGGTGGTCACGCTATAACCGCGCGCCAGCGTGGCCAAAGGACTGACGGCTTCCAGCTGGGTACAGGCCGTGCCAAAACGCTGCCGGCTGTTGGACAGTTGCAGGACCAGCGCCTGTTGCAGACGGTACTGCAATTGCTGGACTCGCTGCTGGGCGCGATGAATGCGCGACTGCGGCTGCTGCTGGTTGAGGCGCTGCTGCAGGCGATCGATGCGACGCAGCATCTGGCGCAGCTGGTTTTGCATGGCCTCATCAAGCCGACGGCGCAGTTTGAACAGCGCGGTTTGCTGGCGAGCCAGGCGCAGGTGCGGGTGCTGTTGCTGCAAACGATGGTTCAGGCGGGTAAAACGCTGAGCCAGCTGGGCGAGGTAATAGTCCATCGCCATTTCCAAACGCTGCTGCTGAGATTGAATCTGGCGCAGCAGTTCCAGCTGATTGCGGCTAATTAACTCGGCGGCGGCAGACGGCGTCGGCGCGCGCAGGTCGGCCACAAAGTCGGCGATGGTGACGTCGGTTTCATGGCCGACGGCGCTGACAATCGGAATGGCGCTTTTGAAAATGGCCCGCGCCACGCGCTCATCGTTAAAGCTCCACAAATCTTCCAAAGAGCCACCGCCGCGCCCGACAATCAACACATCCACTTCCTGACGCGAGTTTGCCAGCTCAATGGCACGGACAATTTGCATCGGCGCGTCGACACCCTGCACGGCAGTCGGGTAGATGATGACCGGCAGTGACGGGTCACGGCGTTTCAGCACGTTTAATACGTCATGCAGCGCCGCGCCGCTCGACGAGGTGATCACCCCGACGCACTTGGCAGGCGAGGGCAGGGGCTGCTTGAATTGGGCATCAAAAAGCCCTTCGGCGGCCAGCTGCTGCTTCAACAGGTCAAATTTCTGCTGCAACAGCCCGTCACCGGCTTCCTGCATGCTTTCGGCAATCAGCTGATAGTCGCCGCGCGGTTCATACAACGTGATAGTGGCGCGAACCAACACCTGCTGGCCGTTTTGCGGGCGGAAGGTGGTGCGGCGATTGGTGTTGCGGAACATGGCACAGCGAACCTGCGCCCGGTCGTCTTTCAGGGTGAAATACCAGTGACCGGACGAAGGTTGAGAGAAGTTGGAGATCTCGCCTGAAAGCCAGACCTGGCCCATTTCGTTCTCCAGCAGCTGTCGAACCGTCTGATTCAGGCGGCTTACGGTAAAAATTGGCGGGGAAGAAGGTAGTGGCATGTGATCCAGATCAAATTCAAAAACAGAGACTTAATCGGTCGATACTACATGCCCAAACAAGGTAATCAAGAAGTTTCGTAAATAGTACTAGTCGCAATGGGCCCTCACCTGTATAATCCCGCTGCAATATTTTATCCTTTCCGCATCCACCTTGGTGAGATATTGCCCATGCTACGTATCGCAAAAGAAGCTCTAACGTTCGACGACGTCCTCCTTGTACCAGCTCACTCCACAGTTCTGCCTAATACTGCCGACCTAAGCACTCAACTGACCGCTAAAATCCGTCTCAATATTCCAATGCTGTCTGCAGCAATGGATACCGTGACTGAAGCGAATCTGGCGATTGCTCTGGCGCAAGAGGGCGGTCTGGGATTCATTCACAAGAACATGTCCATTGAACGTCAGGCCGAAGAAGTTCGCCGCGTTAAGAAGCATGAAAGCGGCGTGGTCGCCGACCCGAAAACGGTCACCCCTTCTACCACCCTGCGTCAAGTTAAAGAACTCACCGAAATCAACGGCTTTGCCGGTTATCCTGTCGTGACCGAAGGCAACGAACTGGTGGGTATTATTACCGGCCGTGACGTGCGCTTTGTGACCGACCTGGAACAGCCTGTCACCGCAGTGATGACCCCGAAAGAGCGTCTGGTGACGGTCAAAGAGGGCGAAGCACGCGAAGTTGTGTTGCAGAAAATGCACGAAAAACGCGTTGAGAAAGCGCTGGTTGTTGACGCGCAATTTCACCTGCTGGGTATGATCACTGTTAAAGACTTCCAAAAAGCGGAACGTAAACCTAACGCCTGTAAAGATGAGCAAGGCAGTCTGCGCGTTGGCGCGGCAGTTGGCGCTGGCGAAGGCAACGAAGAGCGTATCGACGCACTGGTTGCGGCGGGCGTTGACGTCCTGCTGATCGACTCCTCACACGGCCACTCCGAAGGCGTTCTGTCCCGCATTCGCGCCACTCGCGCTAAATATCCAGACTTAGAAATCATCGGTGGCAACGTGGCGACCGGCGCTGGCGCACTGGCGCTGGTGGAAGCTGGCGTGAGCGCGGTGAAAGTGGGTATCGGCCCTGGCTCAATCTGTACGACGCGTATCGTGACCGGCGTAGGTGTTCCACAAATCACCGCCGTGTCTGACGCGGTGGCTGCGCTGGAAGGCACCGGTATTCCGGTTATCGCTGACGGCGGGATCCGTTTCTCAGGTGACATCGCTAAAGCTATCGCCGCTGGCGCAAGCTGCGTGATGGTTGGCGGCATGCTGGCAGGTACTGAAGAGTCTCCGGGCGAAATCGAACTGTACCAAGGCCGCTCATTCAAATCTTACCGCGGTATGGGTTCTCTGGGCGCGATGTCCAAAGGCTCTTCTGACCGTTACTTCCAGACTGGCAACGCCGCTGACAAACTGGTGCCGGAAGGTATCGAAGGTCGCGTGGCGTATAAAGGCCGTCTGAAAGAGATCGTTCACCAGCAAATGGGTGGTTTGCGCTCATGTATGGGCCTGACCGGTTGTGCTACTATCCACGACCTGCGTACCAAGGCTGAATTTGTTCGCATCAGCGGTGCGGGGATTCAGGAGAGTCATGTTCACGATGTGACTATCACAAAAGAGTCCCCTAATTATAGAATGGGTTCTTAACCCTTAAGACAGCGAGCTACGTGCTCGCTGTCTGCTTTATTGAAGTAAGCTTTTATTGTTGTTGAAAGTTTAACTCGTTGTTTTAACGCTTTTTATTGCTTTCTGGAAAACGCCCCCTCATGAGCGAAAATATTCACAAGCACCGTATCCTGATCCTCGATTTCGGCTCCCAGTACACCCAACTTGTTGCACGCCGCGTGCGTGAACTGGGCGTGTACTGCGAACTCTGGGCTTGGGACGTAACCGAAGCCCAAATCCGCGAATTCAACCCGAACGGTATTATCCTGTCCGGTGGCCCGGAAAGTACCACCGCCACCGACAGCCCGCGCGCACCGGACTATGTGTTCGAAGCTGGCGTACCGGTTCTCGGCGTATGCTACGGCATGCAGACCATGGCAATGCAACTTGGCGGCCATGTTGAAGGTTCCAACGAGCGTGAGTTCGGCTATGCGCAGGTTGAAGTTCAGACCGAAAGCGCGCTGATCCGCGACATTCAGGACGCCCTGAGCGACAGCGCCAAGCCGCTGCTCGACGTATGGATGAGCCACGGCGACAAAGTCACCGCCATCCCATCTGACTTCGTGACCGTTGCCAGCACCGATACCTGCCCGTTTGCCATTATGGCTAACGAGGAAAAACGCTTCTACGGCGTACAGTTCCACCCAGAAGTAACGCACACCCGTCAGGGCCTGCGCATTCTGGAGCGTTTCGTGATGGACATTTGCCAGTGCGAAGCCCTGTGGACCCCGGCTAAAATCATCGAAGACGCCGTTGAACGCCTGCGCGAACAAGTCGGCAACGACCATGTGATCCTCGGCCTGTCCGGCGGCGTGGACTCTTCTGTTACTGCTATGCTGCTGCATCGCGCCATCGGCGACCGTCTGACCTGTGTGTTTGTCGACAACGGCCTGCTGCGTCTGAACGAAGCCGATCAGGTGCTGGAAATGTTCGGCGACCGTTTCGGTCTGAACATCGTTCACGTGGCTGCGGAAGATCGCTTCCTGTCTGCTCTGGCCGGCGTTGATGAGCCAGAGGCTAAGCGTAAAATCATTGGTCGCGTGTTCGTTGAAGTGTTCGACGAAGAAGCCTGCAAACAAGAAGAAGTGAAATGGCTGGCACAGGGCACCATCTACCCTGACGTGATTGAGTCTGCGGCTTCTGCCACCGGCAAAGCGCACGTCATCAAGTCACACCACAACGTGGGTGGCCTGCCGAAAGAGATGAAACTGGGTCTGGTTGAGCCGCTGAAAGAGCTGTTCAAAGACGAAGTGCGCAAAATCGGTCTGGAACTCGGCCTGCCGTACGACATGCTTTTCCGTCACCCGTTCCCGGGTCCAGGTTTAGGCGTTCGCGTATTGGGCGAAGTGAAGAAAGAGTACTGCGACCTGCTGCGTCGCGCCGATGCTATCTTCATCGAAGAGCTGCATAAAGCCGACCTGTACAACAAAGTCAGCCAGGCCTTCACCGTCTTCCTGCCGGTTCGCTCCGTCGGCGTGATGGGCGATGGCCGTAAATATGACTGGGTGGTTTCTCTGCGCGCAGTAGAAACCATCGACTTCATGACTGCTCACTGGGCGCACCTGCCGTACGATTTCCTCGGCCGCTGCTCCAACCGCATCATCAACGAAGTCGACGGCATCTCCCGCGTGGTTTACGACATCTCCGGTAAACCGCCAGCTACGATTGAGTGGGAATAACCCCCCAACCGCAGCCAGCCTGACGGCGTTCAAATAAAACTAAAGCCCGCAATCGCGGGCTTTTTTTTGTACTGAATTCAGCAAGCAGCCATCAACCATCAACAATCAGAGCTTTTCGCCGTTGGTGGCAATCACCTCTTTATACCAGTTAAAGGACTTCTTACGGCTGCGGTTCAGAGTGCCGTTGCCGTCATTGTCTTTATCGACGTAGATCAGGCCGTAGCGTTTTTTCATCTCGCCGGTACCGGCGGAGACCAAATCGATACATCCCCACGGCGTATAACCCATCAGCTCGACGCCGTCCTCGACCACGGCTTTCTTCATTTCGGCAATATGAGCGGACATATAGTCGATGCGGTACTGGTCATTGACCGTGCCGTCGCTCTCTTGCACGTCAATCGCGCCGAAGCCGTTTTCCACGATAAACAGCGGCAGTTGATAGTGATCCCAGAACCAGTTCAGCGAATAGCGCAGGCCGACGGGGTCAATCTGCCAGCCCCAGTCGGACTTCTGGACATAAGGGTTAGAGACCAGACTCTTGGTTTCGTCGTAATCCAGCTGCGGGTTGTCGTCAGTGGCTTTGGTAGCAAACGACATGTAGTAGCTAAAGCCGATATAGTCGACGCAGCCCTGTTTGAGTGCCGCCAGATCGTTCTCGGTGATATCTAGCTCGAAGCCCCGGCGTTCGAAATATTTCAGCAGGTGCTGAGGATATTCGCCGCGCACGTGAACATCGGTGAACCAGTAGCGGCGGTGCATCGCGGTCATCGCCATCATCATATCGCGCGGCGCACAGGTCAGCGGGTAGATAGGGCACATGGCTATCATGCAGCCAACCTGCAAATCAGGGTTAATGGCCTTGGCGGCGCTGACTGCCAGCGCACTGGCGACCAGCTCGTAATGGGCGGCCTGATACATCACCGGCTCGCGATCTTCCCCCGCGACATACTTCAACCCGGAGTTGGTGAAGGGGGCGAAATCTTCGTGATAGTTGGCCTGATTATTGATCTCGTTGAAGGTCATCCAGTACTTCACTTTGTGCTGGTAGCGCGTAAACACTACTTTGGAAAAGCGCACGAAGAAGTCGATCAGCTTGCGATTGCGCCAGCCGCCGTACTCGGCCACCAAGTGATAAGGCATCTCGAAGTGCGACAGGGTGATCACTGGCTCAATGCCGTGTTTCAGGCACTCGTCGAACAGGTCATCGTAAAATTGCAGGCCCGCCTCGTTTGGCTCTAACTCATCCCCCTGTGGGAAGATGCGCGTCCAGGCAATGGAGGTGCGGAAGCATTTAAACCCCAGCTCGGCGAACAGCCCGATATCTTCTTTATAGCGATGATAAAAATCGATGGCTTGGTGGTTAGGGTAATTTTTGCCCGGCAACACGCCATCGGTGATCACGCGCGGGACGCCGTGCGCGCCAGCGGTCATGACGTCAGCAACGCTGACCCCTTTGCCACCTTCTTTCCAACCTCCTTCCAGCTGGTGCGCGGCCACCGCGCCTCCCCACAGAAATCCTTCTTTGAATCCGGACATATTCTTCCTCTCAATTAGAGATCGCTTATCGGCGACCGATACTGTTGATTGAAATGGTAGACCGCGCCGATGAGTCCGGCGTCATTGCCGTGGCTGACAATATCGACATAATCATCAATCCCGAACCAGGCCAGATGTTGACGAAGTAACGCAAGAAATCCGGGGCGCTCAACAATGCCGCCGCCCACCAGAATGATTTGCGGATCAAACAAATTCACCAGGTTGTAGAGCCCGCTGCCGATATCATTCAAAAACTCGGACACTAAACGCTGGCAGACGACGTCCCCGGCCTCGTAGCAGTCGAAGATCTCCTCTCCGCTCACCTCATTGAGCGGCTTACCAACGTGTCCTGCGTAGTTCTGGCGCAGAGTGCGCAGGGTGCAATTGTCATTCATGGTGTACTGGCGAACATCGCGCGGGCCGGGGCGCTCGGTCAGCATGTAACCGAATTCTCCGGCGCGGAAACGGGCGCCGTGAACCAGCTGGTTATTGCAAAAAATAGCCCCGCCGATGCCCGTGCCGATGGTCAGCACCAAAAAGTTAGCCATCTCGGTGGCCTTGCCTTGCCAACGCTCGGCAAGTAGCGCGCAGTTGGCGTCATTTTCGATGGCGACGGGAAGCTGCGTTTGCTGCTCGAGCCACTCTTTCATGGCGAAATTATCAAAGCGGCGAATGGCTCCGCCCATTTCGATAAAGCCGGTATGAGGATTCACATAACCCGGCGCGCTGATGGCGATCCCTTCACAGTCAGGATGCGCCGCGACCCATTGCACCATCGCCTGTAAAATCTGTTCTCCGTCGCTGTCGTTAATGGGCTGGTTGGCCTTTTCTTGTACTTTTCCATCAGAGGTAAGGACGCCCATTTTTAACGCCGTGCCACCAATATCAAATGCGGCAATCTTCATGTGGTTAATTCCTTCTGAGTTTTTATTTCTGCACAGTGAAAGAATTCAATCTTATTTATTTTTAATTATTCGTTCTGAAAGCGAATAAAAGCTTAATCAATTGAAAGGAGGGTAGGCAATGTTGTGCCTCATCTTGAATTGCACCTCTTTTGCACTTCTTTAACATTAGGTTATACAAAGAGTTATGTCTTCTTTCAGAGGCTTAAAGATGGGAGGTGCATTTATTATCTGATTTGTGAACCACTTTTTTGAGCGGAACTGTGATCAATATGACGCTAGGGGACCAAACCCAAGCGTCGGATTTGGTCGATTAAATTAAATAACTTTTATTGAGCCATTAAGCTGGCTGGCGGGCCATCTTGCGCGGAAGGAAATACTTCACTTGGAATTCAAACACATTGGTATAGAGGATGGAAAAATCGATGGGCGCATGGTTGGCATCAACAGATTGGGTTTCCATTCTGATAATTGGATCCCGGACGCTGATATTGAGCATTTTGGCCACTTCGAGGGGAGGAAGCACGGGGTGGAGTGATTCATAGCAGCCGTGTATTTTGACGCCACACTCATGCTCGATATAGAAAAACTTGGATTTTTTCATATGGTTAATCGTCAAATCTGGGAAGCGATTAACCGAAAGCCACGTCTCCTCCAGTTGCATCGGAACATTGTCGATGTAACGCAGCCGCTTGGCATAATAAACCGGTTCGCCGATAGCTAAATGCAGACGGCTGGCAATGTCCTCTGAGGCCTGCTGCAATTCAAATCGCAATACCTGGCTAGTCGGTTTTTTCCCTTCGCTTTTGGCAATCTCGGTAAAACTGTCCAGGTGGGTGACCGAGGCTTGAAAATGTTTATTGCGCAGATAGGTGCCCGAGCCGTGCCTACGCTCAATAAGTTCCTCATCTTCAAGAACTTTCAGCGCCTTTCTCATGGTATTTCGCGACACATTATAAAGTTTAGCCAGCTCTATTTCCGCCGGAAAGATATCGCCAATATTGTATGTCGGACTACTAATTCTTTTTTTTAGTAAGTTCACAATATCTTTGTATACCACTTTTGAACCTCCTTAATTCTTTATAAAACAGTAAACTACAAGTTTCCGAGACAAAAAATTAATCACACGTTCATTTTTATCTATTTTTTTAAACAACTCCGCTCTTACTAACTGTGATCGCAATGGCAATTTCTTTCATTGAAATTCATTAAGTTACCCGACGGGTAGACCATCAACATATATTAATTGGGTGACAAATGAAGAATATTTTATTGGTATGCGCTGCTGGCATGTCCACCAGTATGCTGGTCAAGCGAATGAGAGAACACGCCGAGGCGGGAAACGTTGCTGTAAATATCGACGCTTTTTCCGTTCCTGAGGCCAAGGAAAAAATAAAAAGAAATGAGGCTGACGTTGTCCTATTAGGACCGCAGGTTCGCTTCCAAAAAAGTGAAATAGAAACTGCTGCTCAAGGGAAAATCCCCGTTGCGGTGATCGATATGAAACATTATGGGCAGATGGATGGTAAAGCCGTTTTAGAGAGTGCTTTAGCGCTTTTGTCAGGCAACTAAACTATTACGCTGTAGATAATTAAAAAATAAATTAAATTTCACCGAGGTGTATTTCGGTGATTGCTTATGGACACAATATAGTCAGGCGGCTTTTAAAAATATAATGCCTGATTTTATCAACTGATCAAAGTGCACGTTTAATAATTCATTCTACTATAAAAGGACTCATCATGAGTTTAATGAATGCCTTTGAACGCGGTATGGAGAAGATCCTTGTTCCAATCGCGATTAAATTAAATTCTCAGATACACGTCTCTGCTATTCGCGATGCGTTTATTTTGTCATTCCCCATCGTAATGGCAAGCTCCCTTATCGTGTTAATTAACTTTGCGATTCTCTCGCCGGAAGGCTTTATTGCTTCTATTCTGCATTTGGGGACGATATTCCCGAATTTAGCCGAAGCACAAAATATCTTTGCGCCGGTGATGAATGGCTCGGTGAATATCATGTCCATTATGATCACCTTTCTGGTAGCAAGAAATATCGCGATTAGCTATCAGCAGGATGACCTATTATGTGGTCTGACGGCCATCGGCGCTTTCTTTGTGGTTTATACCCCTTATCATATGGAAGGGGAGCAAGCCTATTTAACCACGCAATATCTGGGTCCACAGGGGCTATTTGTTGCCATTATAGTGGCGATGCTGACCAGCGAGATTTTCTGCCGTCTGGCGCGCAACCCTAAAATTACCATCACCATGCCGGACACGGTTCCGCCAGCCGTGGCGCGCTCCTTTAAAGTCCTTATCCCCATTTTCTTCGTGATGGTGTTTTTCTCGGTGGTTAACTACTGCCTGACGAAAATATCACCCAATGGCCTGAACGAGCTAATTTACAACTTCATTCAAGCCCCGCTGAAAAATATGGGCACCAATATCGTAACGGTTCTAATACTTGGCGTGGTGGCTAACTTCCTCTGGGTGCTGGGAATTCATGGCCCGAACACCGTAGCGGCGGTCCGTGAAACGATTTTCTCCGAAGCCAATCTAGAAAATCTCTCTTTCGCCGCCAACAACGGCACCACTTGGGGCGCACCATATCCCATCACCTGGGGCGGCATTAACGATGCCTTCGCCAACTATGGTGGTTCGGGCATGACGCTGGGTCTGGTGCTGGCGATTTTTATTGCCTCGCGCCGCGCTGATTATCGCGATATGGCAAAAATGGCCTTTGTGCCAGGGTTGTTTAATATCAATGAGCCGATTATTTTTGGCCTGCCCATCGTGCTTAACCCCATTCTTATTATTCCCTTTATTATGGCGCCGTTTGTTAACTCCATTGTTGGCTATTTCTTTGTGAGCTTGGAAATTATCCCGCCAATTGCTTATGCCGTCCCTTGGACAACGCCCGGACCGCTAATTGCATTCTTTGGGACAGGAGGGAACTGGATGGCGCTATTTGTCGGCATGCTCTGCCTGGCGATATCGACGTTAATTTATTTACCGTTCGTCATCGCTGCAAATAAGGTTAACGCCGCGCAGGCAGCACAATAATAGATCAAGGAGAAGCAAGATGTTTGCTGATGAAAGTACCGTTATGGAGTTACTTATCTACGCCGGTCAGGCGCGTTCCGATGCCATGGAGGCGATACGTGCCTCACGCCAAAAATTATGGGACGAGGCTGAACAGCTAATGGCCTCGTCGGAAGCGGCCTGTCGCGAGGCACACAAAATCCAAACAGCGCTTATTGGGCAGGATGAAGGTTGCGGAAAAATAAACGTCAACCTGATTCTGGTTCATGCTCAAGACCATTTAATGACCGCCATGCTGTGTCAGGATTTAGCAAAAGAGATTATTAGTTTACGAAAAGAAGTCTTTGCTTAATTTCACCCGCCTTTAGTCGTAAAGGCTAAAGGCAAAATAATAACTATATTTCTGGGATACTATAATGCATTCAAGTTCATTGAAAGTTAGATTATTGTATTTATCAATCCTTCTTGCTTTATCCTCTACTGATGCCACGGCTGCTAAATTAACCGTTGAACAGCGTCTTGAACTTCTAGAGAATCAATTATCAGAGAATAAATCAGAGCTTAAAAAAACGCAGGCAGAGCTGGCGGTTTATAAAGATAGAGTGGCGCTTTTACAAGGTGGCGCTCAAGGGAATAAACCAACAGTAGAATCTCCGACCACACAAACAGCACTTTCACCGGTGGCGGACAATATCAAAAATGAAAATAATGAGATTGGTACCGCGCCAGCGCGAACGCCGGTGAAAGGATCGCAGAGCGTCGCGGTAGTGAATAACGATGGCGGGAAAACCAGCGTTGAAAACGTCACCCTGACTGACATCAGTAAATTCGTTAAAGAGGATATCGGATTCAGCTACGAGGGTTATTTCCGCTCCGGCTGGGCGGCCTCTAATCGCGGATCGGCACAAACTTATGCCGCAGGCTCGCTGGGCCGTTTCGGCAACGAAATGAGCGGCTGGTTCGATTTAACCCTCAACCAGCGCGTCTATAATCAGGACGGAAAAACCGCCAACGCCATCGTCACCTATGATGGCAACGTCGGCGAGCAGTATAACGATGCCTGGTTTGGCGATACCAATAATGAAAATATCCTGCAATTCAGCGATATATTCCTGACCACCCGAGGATTCCTGCCATTTGCCCAAGAGGCTGATTTTTGGGTAGGCAAACATAAATTGCCGGAATACGAAATCCAAATGCTTGACTGGAAATCGTTAACTACCGACGTCGCCGCCGCCGTGGGGATTCAAAACTGGGACTTGGGGCCGGGCCAGTTAGACGCGTCACTGAGCCGTAATGACGTGGATGTTTATTCGCGGGATTTCAACCGCACCACGCAGATGAACACCAACTCAGTGGACTTACGCTATCGCAATATTCCGCTGTGGCAGGATGGCTCGCTGTCACTGATGGCGAAATATGCTTTCGCCAATAAAACTGACGAACAGAAGGACAACGAAGACAGTGGCGACTTCTTTAAGCTGAAAGACACCTGGATGACCACCGCCATCGTGCGCCAAGAGCTGCCTCGCGACGCATTCAACGAGTTCACGCTACAGGTGGCCAATAACTCCTATGCTAGCAGTTTCGCCAACTTCTCTGGGGCCAGCAACTCCATGGCGCAGGGGCGTTACTACTATGGCGACCAAACCAACGGCATTGCATGGCGCCTGATCTCGCAGGGGGAAATGTATCTCGCCGACAGAATCATCATGGCTAACGCGCTGGTCTGGTCGCACGGCAGTGATGTCTATAGCTATGAGAGCGGGGCGCACAGCGACTTCAACAGCTTCCGCGCTGCCGTTCGCCCGGCATGGATTTGGGATACCTGGAACCAAACCGGCGTCGAGTTAAGCTGGTTTACCCAGAAAAACAAAACCGAACAGGGTGAAGACCTGAAAGAGTCTGGCTATAAAACCACGCTCTACCACGCGCTGAAAGTCGGCCCAAGTCTGCTCGGCTCCCGCCCAGAAATCCGTTTCTACGGCACTTATCTCAGCATTTTGGACAACGAACTGTCGCAGTTCAGATTCAATGACAACAGCAAAAACGAGTTCATGGCCGGGGTGCAAGCCGAGGTGTGGTGGTGATGGTTTGGTAAACTGTTTAGCCCGCAAACGCGGGCTTTTTTATGCCTTCCCTCAAGCCAACTTCAATTAAAAAACGCCAGCTTAATCGCGAAGATAGCGAGGAACAGCCCGGCGGTTTTTTCCAGCAGGAAGATCATGCCGGGGCGGGCTTTGACCTTTTCGGCCAGTGATGAAGTCAGGGCAATCATAATGGTGCCGTAGATTAGCGTCAGTATGGCGGCGGTGCCCGCCAGCGTGGCGAAAGTTAGCAGGCCCTGGCTGTGAGCCGGGTCGATAAACAGTGGCAAGAACATTACGTAAAAAAGAATCGGTTTGGGATTGGTCAGGGTGATGACCACGCCTTGCAGGAAAGGCGTTCTCTTGCGCGTCACCGGCGGGGGAGGGGCGCTGATGCGCGACTTCATCAGCAGTTGTGCGCCGAGCCACAGCAGATAGGCCGCCCCCAGCCATTTGATAGCCTGAAACACATGGGGAGAGGATTCCAGCAGGGCTGCCACGCCTGCAATCGCCAGCCACAGCAGCACCTGATCGCCGAAAATGATTCCAAACAGGCTGAGCAATCCGTTGCGCGGCCCGCCTTTGCTGGTGCTGGTGATCAGTACTAGATTGCCCGGCCCTGGGATAATTAACATAAAAATGAATGACAGGACGAAGGTCCCGTAGTTGATGATGCCCGGCATGCTCAGATGTCCTTTAAAAACTTATTGCTTAAGGTGATTTCTTATTGGTTTGGTCTATCGGAGAGGGGAGTGACGTTCCCGCTCTGCCTACATCATGAAAATCCCTCCCATGACCGGCAACCGAAAATCGTGATATGTTTGGTTCTTCTATGAAGAAATTCGATTTGTCATGGCAACATGGCTCAGATAACTGACTGATAATATGTCTAAGATAAAGCTCAATCAGCTGGAAATGCTGATTGCGGTAGTGGAAAACAACGGTTTTAGCGCCGCCGCTGCGGTATTAGGCTGTACGCAGTCGCGCATCAGTCACGCCATTGCCGAGCTGGAGCAGCACCTCAAGACTCGACTATTACACCGTTCTCGCACAGGTTGTGTACCGACTCCGGCTTGTACTCGCATCCTGCAAGATGCGCAAAAAGTGATGCAACTGCTGGCGAGCATTGAGCAAGTCGCCGCAGAGATGCCGCAAATCGCTGGCCGACTGCGCGTCGCCTGCTTTCGCAGCGCGACGGCTTATATCCTGCCACCCTGTCTGGAAGCGTTGGCGAAGTCGTGGCCGGACATTCATCTGGACATTGATGATAGCGCCACCGAGTACCACCACATCGACGAAGCCGTGGCGTCGGGCCGCGCCGATATTGGTGTGACGATAAACGGTCAGTTGCCCGATATGCACAGCGTGCCCTATGTCAGCGACCCTTATGTGTTGATGATCCCGCGCTCGTTCCGGCTAAAACATCCGTTAAGCTGGCAGCAGCTGGAAACTCTGCCTTTCATCCAGCCCAGCGTGAATACATTGACCACGGTGATTGAACGATGTCGTGAAATGGGCCTGCGCAATGAGGCCACGCACAAACTTGCCAGCGATAGCGGCATTGTTGGGCTGGTAAATCAGGGGATTGGTTTTTCGGTTATGCCGTGGCTGTCGGTGCTGCCGGTGCCTGAAAATATCCGTATTCTGGAGTTGCCTCAGCCCTTGCGCCGCCACTCTTACATCATAACTCGCGCCGAAAATCGCCACGACCGGCTTATCTCAACCCTGATTAATTTCCTACGAGATAAATCCCTGATCCGCACCACCAGCGTCTGGCGCTCCGGGATGATGGCCTTGGATTATTGATAATGCCCTCGAGCAATGAGGGCCTTTCTCCTCAGGTCGAAGTTCATTACCCGCTAAAACTGTGTTCTCCCGACTAGTCATTTTATGCCTTTGGTGTCTTTTTAGCCGCTCCCCTCATTGTGTAACGCGTTACACCTAATCTAAGATGCCACGACAATGAAAGGTGAGCGCCGTTAAGTTTTGCGACTAAAACGCCATCGTGCCGCCTGCTGAGCATCCTCAACATTTGATGAATCCTATGAACTCAACTTCAACATCAACTGATTCACAGACTGCGATTTACCCTGCGTGGGGCGCGGTATTCGCTATGGCGATGGGCGTTTTCAGTCTGGTCACGGCGGAGTTTTTGCCTGCCAGTTTATTAACCCCGATGGCAATCGGATTGCATATGTCAGAAGGGTTGGCCGGGCAGGCCGTGACCACCACGGCGGCCGTGGCGTTGGTCACCAGCCTGCTGATTTCAGCCGCGACCAAGGGGATTGATCGTAAATACGTGCTGCTGGCTTTCTCATTACTGCTGGTGGTCGCTAACCTGTTCGTGGCGCTGGCGAATGGCTTTACTGCCGTGTTGATTGGCCGAGTGCTGTTGGGTGTCGCGCTGGGCGGTTTTTGGACCATGGCCGCGGCCACGACAATGCGACTGGTGCCTGAAGATAAAGTGCCAAGGGCGCTGTCGATTATCTTTAGCGGCGTGTCCGTTGCCACTATCGCGGCGGCGCCAATGGGTAGCTACTTTGGCAATCTGTTCGGCTGGCGCAGCGTGTTTTTTGCCGCCAGTGCGCTGGGCGCGGTGACTTTTGTCGCCCAGTTGCTGACCCTGCCATCACTGCCTGCTAAAGGCAGCGCCGGGTTGAAAACCATTATCGACGTGCTGCGCCGTCCCGCGGTCGGCATTGCTATGGTGGCGACCATTCTGGTCTTCACCGGCCACTTTATTTTCTTCACCTATATGCGAGCTGCTTTGGAGCAGGCGGCAGGCGTCGGCGTGAATACGCTGTCGGCGATTCTGTTGGGCTTTGGGGTAGCGAACTTTATCGGCACGGCGCTGGCTGGCCGAGTGCTTGAGCATCGGCTGCGTTTAATGCTGATTGCCATGCCCGCGCTGATGGCCGTTCTTGCGGCTCTGTTAGCGCTCTTCGGCTCATCTTCGGTGCTGGACTTCGTGCTGGTGGCGCTGTGGGGCATGGCCTTTGGTGGCGTTCCCGTTGCCTGGTCAACCTGGGTAACGCGCGCAGTGCCCGACGAAGCAGAAAGCGCCGGTGGTCTGATTGTGGCGGCGATTCAGTTGGCCATCAGCCTCGGTGCGGCCTTTGGTGGAGTGATGTTTGACCTCAACGGGGCCAACGGCATCTTCTCCTCTTCGGCGGTGATCTTACTGCTCGCCATGCTGCTGATTATGTACAGCGTACCCTCAAAAGCACCGGCACAGGGCGCCAAAGCCCAGAGTTTTCATTGAGTAAACTGCGAGAGGCGTGATCGTTTTTGCACCTGGAGACATGTTATCCTGCGACTGTTTCAAGACCTTTATCTCAAGAGAAGGCAACATGAGCAGGATAAACATACGGCAAGTGGCGAAGGCTGCGGGTGTTTCGACCGCGACTGTATCGCGGGTGATTAATGGCACCGGGCCGGTAAAGCCAGAAACTCGTGAAAAAGTCATGCGCGTCGTTGAGCAGGAAGGCTTTTATCCTAATCGTCTCGGTCAAAAGTTGAGGAATTCCCACAGCGGCATGCTGTTGGTAATGGTTTCAAGTATTGGCAATCCGTTCTGTGCGCTGGTGGTCTGCGGAATCGAGTCCGAGGCCGAGCGGCGCGGATATCACATCATTCTGTGCAATTCAGAATCCAGCCCGCAGCGGGAAGCCGCCTACCTGAAGTTGCTGCACGAGCGCACCGTGGACGGCGTGATCACCATGGATGCCACCACCCAAATTGATGCGCTGAAAGAGCATATTGGCCACCACCCTTGGGTGCAGTGTGGTGAGTACAAGCAGGGCGCTACGCCTTTTGTTTCTATCGATAGTTATTCCGCTGCCCGTGCCGCCGTCGACCATTTAGTTCAATCCGGCAAAAAGCGTATCGCGATGATCAGCGCCCGCGAAGGCTATAAGTACGCGCAAGAGCGTGAGCAGGGCTATCTCGACAGTCTCGCCGAGGCTGGGCTGTCATGGCATAAAATCGTGCATGCCCGCAATGTGATGAGCTTCGCCGAGGGGGCAACCGCCTATGAGGTACTCATGTCCGGCGAAGAGCCATGCGACGCGATTTTTGGTATTTCAGATATGCTGGCCTGTGGCGCACTTAACGCCGCGGTGAAAGCCGGAATAGCTATCCCCGATCAGCTGGCGCTGGTGGGTTTTGACGGCGTGCCCTGTTCTGAAATCACATTGCCAATGCTAACCACTATTCAGCAGCCGATGTTGGAGATGGGGTGTAGAAGCGCGGGATTGTTAATCGATCAGATTGAAGGGAAGGCGTTGACCAGCCACGAAAGCGAGCTTCTTCTCCCTTGGAATCTGGTTCCGAGGGATTCCACCTGATAAAGCCAGTGGTGTTTATGCCGCCATTCGTGACTGTTTATTCAGGCATTGATGTCAGATCAATGCCTCTTCAGGGAACCAATTTCTAGTTTTCGAGCTGATAGTCGAGGGTGATTTCGGCTTTCAGCAGCTTAGAAACCGGGCAACCGGCTTTGGCTTTCTGAATGATCTCGTCGAACTTCGCCTTATCAATCCCCGGCAGCTTCACTTTGCTTTGCAGCGCGACTTTGCTAATCGCGAATCCGCCGTCCACTTTATCTAACGAGACGTTAGCCTCGGTATCAATGCTCTTGGCAACATGCCCAGCTTCTGTGAGCATCAAAGAGAGCGCCATAGAGAAGCAAGCCGCGTGCGCCGCGCCAATCAGCTCTTCCGGGTTAGTGCCGGGTTTACCTTCAAAGCGAGTGTTGAAGCCATAGGGTTGTTTATCCAGAGCGCCACTCTCCGTGGAGATAGTCCCTTTACCTTCCTTAATGTTACCTTCCCAGTGAGCCTGTCCTTTCTTGTGAATGGTCATGTTAATCCTCCGGTTTGTGAACATTGAGGATAAGTATAGTCATGAACTCGGAGGTTGAAGGGCTGAAGGGGATTAAACAGATTTATCTGTGTGCATTGGGTCATACACCATGCGTGAGAGCATATCGTTAATCCATTGATTAACACTTTTGCCTGAAATCTCCGCGGCAACATTAATGGCTGAATGGACTTCAGGTGGGATGCGTAAACTGATTTTTCCGCTGGCTGGGCGCTGTGGTGACCTGCCTTGTTCAGCGCAATAGCTGAGATAGTCATCGACAGCTTCCTCAAAAGCATTTCGCAAATCAGTCACATTATCGGCATGAAAGCCTATGACGTCCCTAATGCCAGCGATATGCCCGATCAGGCATTGGTCTTCTTCGCTGTATTCAATTTTTGCCGCATAACCCTGA
The DNA here is from genome assembly GCF_040419245.1 of Ewingella sp. CoE-038-23. Classification (NCBI taxonomy): domain Bacteria; kingdom Pseudomonadati; phylum Pseudomonadota; class Gammaproteobacteria; order Enterobacterales; family Yersiniaceae; genus Ewingella; species Ewingella docleensis. The sequence goes on from NZ_JAZHOH010000001.1 coordinate 983,342, forward strand.
TAAATCATGGTACTCATGGAATGACTCCTATTGTTTCAAGAAAGATTCTGGCACTTCTGACTTGATAAACTTTTGCCTCTTTCTCTGGATGGGGACGATGAAATGAGGCAACCACTCGCTGAATTTCAAACCTCACTCGCGATCCTTTCCCTTCTGTAACGAGTGCGCCAAGCGCAACAAATAAATTCTCGATCTTACGCCATTCCAGCGTGCGAGATGTTGGTGTGGAAAAGATGATATTCAATGTCTTTAGATGGTTAGCGTTCAACATGCTGGTGCCCTAAATCCTTTTAGTTGCAATGCGCCATGTTGGCTTAATGATATCATTTTTTGATATCGCCTGCGGCATTTGAGTTGAATTATTAATCAATAACAATATTCAAGGATTAGAGACCAATCTCGGCGCTACATAAAGTCATTGGCTTAATTTTCAAAAAATTACATGCTTATTTGCGAGACATTTTCCAACCATTTTCTGATTTTTTTCCAACACCCGTCCTAAAAACAAAAAAGCAGCCCGCAGGCTGCTTTTTCACTTCCACTCGAACACTTACTTTTGCGGGGCTGGGTTGAACTGCACGGCGTCGGTCGCCAGGCTGTCTACCACGCCTTTCAGGTCGTTCAGGGTCACTTTTTGGCTGTCGTTAGAGACTTGTTTACCCAGGCCTTTACGCACCACTTTCATCACGACTTTACCGGTGCTGGCGTCGATCAGCTCAGCTTCGAAATAGAGTTCGGTATCGCGGGTGCGGTGGCCACTGGCGGTTTCTGCGCCAGCAACAACTAACGCCACTGGGATCACTTCATAGAACTGCAAACCCTCTGCCGCAGTGCTCACCCCGGTGATGGCACCTTTAAAGATTAAGGTGCGAGGACCAGCGTGGTCGGTCAGCGGAAGACGCTGCGCGATAGACGATTTCAGACGGTTATTGGTGTAATCCAGCACGCCATCCAAGGTCTGTTTGTCGATTTGCGCATTTGGCTGAGGCTGCGGGTAGAAGGTGATTGGCTGGTAGAGAACATGTGAATAGTTAGAAGCGTTGAAGGACGGATCAACCCAGCGTAATACCGTTTTTCCGGACGGTGTTTTGGTCTCTTTTAAACCAGAATAATCGCCGAGGAAGCCAGAATATTTATCCGATTTAGTGATCTGACTTGTACACCCTGCAAGCAATACTGCACCGGCAATGAGCGCAGCTTGCAAAATCTTCGTTTTTTTCATTGGAGGAGCCTTAAGTGTGTAAGTGGCGTGTCAAATTATGTATAGCACTAAAAGCAAATTTCACCGTGCGATAATCATCAAAAACGGCGTGAAAGCAGAATAGCAAAATAAAAGTCTATGCTATCAACAACAACAAGATTTTTTGACGTAGAGGGGTAAAAAATTACGGTTGCCCTGAGACAGCTAAAAAATGCGCATCAAACAAGAAAAATTTGCTGATTTATTTCACGCTATAAAATAAATAAAAACAAATAACTACTTGTATTTATTGATTTAATTTTTTGTGTAAATCAATATTTAGCACGAAATGAACCACATCAACATATTATCCCTGCATATCGTGTTGTATCATGCCGACGTTTCTTTACATATCGGCTACTTTTATAACAATGATGCGCATAAAAAATAATCCTCTCCGCATCATACAAGCCGGTAGATAACACCGCGTACAACCATTGAATTGTGCACTTTACTCACCCGTTAGGGTGACAGCGCGTTGATGAAGGGCGCAGCCCACGGATGTCCGTTCATCCGCCATCCCGCTGTTTTTTAGGAGAAAATGCAATGTCTGATACCCCTTCGAAGACGCTTCGCGTCAGCGGCGTTTCACGTCGTCGCTTATTGGGTTATATCGGCGTCGGACTGGCCAGCAGCCTGATGATGCCCGTTCCGCTTAAAGCTTTTGCCGCTGACGGCGAACTTTCGCCAGTTGATGTCGACAAGTTCTTACGTATTTCCCGCGCGCTGACCGGCAAAAAGCACCTCAACCCGGTAATTGGCCAACGTCTGTATGCGGCGATTTTACAGCGCAAACCTGACATCGCCGCGCAGTTGGACTCACTGCAAACACTGCCTGCCGGGGCGCCGTCGAGCTGGGCTCAGCCACAGCAAGACGCCGCGCGCATTATCCTGCAAGGCTGGTATTTGGGGCAGGTGGGCGAAGGGCAAGACATTGCAGTCGTGACTTATGAAAAAGCGCTGATGTTTGAGGCGGTCTCCGATGTGCTGGTGATCCGCTCTTACTGTACCAATCGTCCTGGCTACTGGGCTGCCAAGCCCGATGTCGCGCTTTAATTAAGGAAAAAAGAACATGGCTGACACATTAAAAGCTGACGTCGTTGTCATTGGCTCAGGCGTTGCCGGTGGTCTGGTGGCAAACGAACTGGCGAAAGCCGGGAAAAACGTCTTAATTTTGGAAGCAGGCCCGCGCCTGTCTCGCTGGGAAATTGTCGAGAATTTCCGCAATCAGGCCGACAAGTCGGACAACATGAAGCCGTATCCGTCTACCGACTACGCGCCACATCCTGAAGCGAATCCAAGCAATAACTATCTGATTCAGAAGGGTGAGCACCCTTACGACGCGCAGTTTATCCGCGTGGTGGGTGGCACAACCTGGCACTGGGCGGCCTCCGCGTGGCGCTTCCTGCCGAACGACTTCAAGATTAAATCTCTCTACGGCGTTGGCCGCGACTGGCCGATGGAGTACGGCGAGTTGGAGAAATGGTACTTCCGCGCCGAGCAAGAGCTGGGCGTGTGGGGGCCGAACAATGAAGAGCTGGGTTCGCCGCGCAGTGCGCCATACCCAATGGAACCTCTGCCGCTCTCTTATAACGAACAGCGCCTGAAAACCGTGCTCAACAACAACGGTTACTACGTAGTGACCGAGCCTGTGGCGCGTAACAGCCGCCCTTACGATGGCCGCCCGACCTGCTGTGGTAACAACAACTGCATGCCGATTTGCCCGATTGGCGCGATGTACAACGGCATCACCCACGTTGAGAAAGCCGAGAAAAACGGCGCAGTTCTGCGTCCTGAATCCGTGGTGTACAAGCTGGAAGTCAATGACAAGCAGGAGATCACCGCCGCGCTGTTCAAAGACCCGCAGGGCAATGAGCATCGTGCTGAAGCGAAATACTTCGTGTTGGCGGCGAACGGCATCGAAATCCCTAAACTGATGCTGATGTCCACCAATGACAAGAACCCGAACGGCGTGGGTAACAGTTCTGACCAAGTGGGCCGCAACCTTATGGACCACCCGGGCGTCGGCGTTGAGTTTTACGCCAACGAGCCGCTGTGGCCGGGGCGCGGGCCGCAGGAGATGACCTCCATGGTGGGCTTCCGCGACGGTGACTTCCGCAAAGAGTACGCCGCGAAGAAAATCCACCTGTCGAACGTCTCCCGCACCGATCAGGAAGCAGGGCGTCTGCTGAGCCAAAAGGGCGAGCTGATCCTTGGGCCAGACCTCGACAAGCGTATTCGCGATCGTTCTTCGCGCTACGTGCGTTTCGACAGCTTCCACGAGATCCTGCCGCACGCGGAAAACCGCATCATTCCGAGTGCCACTGAGAAAGACAAACTGGGCATTCCGAAGCCGGAGTTCTACTACGCGATGGACGACTATGTGCGTAAAAGTGCTGAGCACACCTACAAAGTCTATGCCGATGCTGCGCGCCTGATGGGCGGCACCGACATCACTTACTTCAAGGACTTCGCCAACAATAACCACATTACCGGCACCACTATCATGGGCCACGACCCGAAAGACTCGGTGGTGGATACCGACTGTCGCACCCATGACCATAAGAACCTGTTTATCGCCAGCAGCGCGGTCATGCCGACCGTCGGCTCGGTAAACTGTACCTTGACCATTGCGGCGCTCTCGCTGCGGATTGCAGAAACATTAAAGGCGGAGGTGTAATGATGAAAAAGTTAACCCTTAGCCTGATGGCAGCTGTAGGTTTGTTCAGTCTGACAGCGCAGGCCGAAGAGTCTGGCGTGGACCTGATTAAACGCGGTGAATACCTGACGCAGGCCGCGGACTGTGTGGCCTGTCACACCACCAAAGACGGTAAACCTTTTGCCGGTGGCTTAGCCTTTAAAACCCCTATGGGTACCCTATATTCGCCAAATATCACGGCGGATAAAGAGACGGGCATCGGCACATGGAGCGACGAAGACTTCCTGCGCGCGGTCCACGAAGGTAAGAACAAAGAGGGGCAGCACCTGTATCCGGCCTTCCCGTACACCTCTTACACGCTGTTGAAAGATGACGACGTGAAAGCCATTAAGGCCTACTTGTTCAGCCTGCCGCCGGTGCATCAGCAAAATCGTGAAAACGAGATGCCGTTCCCGTTCAACCAGCGCTGGGGCATGTGGTTCTGGAATCTGGTGAACTTCGACAGCAAGCGTTTTGAGCCAGACACCGCGCAGTCTGCCGAGTGGAATCAGGGTAAATATCTGGTCGAAGGCTTAGGTCACTGCGGCGAGTGCCACACCCCGCGTAACATCACCATGGGGATGAAAGACGGCAAGCCTTACGCCGGAACCGAGGTTGACGGCTGGACCGCGTTCAACATCTCTTCCGACAAAAACGCCGGGATTGGTAGCTGGAGCAAAGGCGACATCGTGCAGTATCTACGTTCTGGTCACGTCAGTGGCAAAGCGCAGGCCGCAGGCCCGATGGCGGAAGTTATCGAGAACAGTACTCGTCATCTGACCGATGCCGACCTGAACGCGATGGCGACTTACATCCAGACGCTGAAGCCGCAGGCGGATTCATCCGTCACCAAGAGCCGTTCTGATTGGGGCCATGAGAGCACCAGCGTAGACAACCTGCGCGGCGTGCCATTCAAAGCCAGTCAGGAAACCGACGGCGCGCGCCTGTTCCTCGGCAACTGCGCAAGCTGCCACAGCTTCGGCGGTCAGGGCAGCCAAGACGGCTATTACCCATCGCTGATGAAAAACAGCGTAGTAGGTGCCCAGACGCCAAACAACTTGGTCAACGTTATCCTGCACGGCGTATCGCGCAAAACTAACGACGGCGACGTGTTTATGCCGGGCTTTGCTGACACCCTGAGTGACAAGCAGATCGCCACGCTGAGCACTTATATGTTTAAAGAGTTTGGTGCTCAGCCAGCGTTAAATGTGAAAGATAAAGATGTGAAGGATTTGCGCGGGGAGTGATCCCCGGCTGATCATCACTGCCCAGTGAAGGGGGGAGTGGGGTAAACGTTGCGGCGTTTAATCCCGCTTTCCCCTTTTTCTATTGCATCTTTAAATTCAAATTCAAATTCAAATTCAAGGTCGTGGGCGTCGGCCCACACCGACCAAGGGAGGCGTAAACGCGCCTCCCTTGGAACCCTGCGTTTTTTCTGTTGTGAGATCGAGGCTGCGCAGGGTTGGAATGAACGTGTTTCAGCAGCCATTGTGATCGTCGCGAAGTGCCGCCGCTTAGGCGGTTCCCGAATTTCAGGCTTCGAGCCTTTGGTCTCGAACCATTCATTCGGCGTCACTTCTGAACGCGACCTACTGGCATTTACACCGAACCTTCCCATCCCCCTTCACAAACTCGAATTTGCCTGAAACGGCACGGTAGAGAAGCCCCAAAACCGCAGTCAAAAATGGCGCTGAGCAAGAGGTTCAAGACCTGAGGCTTGAATCCCGCAGCGAAGGTACCGCCTAAGCGGCGACATTTTGCGGTGTATAACGGAAGTAGCTGAAACATGTTCGTTTCACGAGCGGAGCGCGCAGTAAAGAGCCGGGGATTCTCAAGGGGCGCGGCGATAGGCGCCCCTTGAGGCCGGTGTGGCGGCAGCGCACGGTTTTGAATTTGAATTTGAATTTAAAGATTTAGCCCGCCCGCCAAGGGCATTATTTCTTCAAGAAATGAAAAAGATAATAATCCCCTTTTGGACTCTCGCCCTCGGCGACAATCTCCCATCCCTTGGCGAGATAAAATCCGACGGAGTTTTTACTCTTGAGCAAACACTTCAGTGAACCAGTGCCGGTGAACATGGCTTCGCTGGCGTGGAGCAGGGCGCTGCCGACGCCGGTGCCTTTGTGGGCGGGGTCTACGAACAGGTTATGCAGGAAATTCTCTTGGGTGAAGATGGACGCAAAACCTAGCAACTTTCCTTGATGTTCGGCGACGATCACCGTTTCTCCAAGAATGGCGCGGTCGAAATCTTCGAGTTGAAAATCATCAGTGTCCATCCAAGTCCACGTATCCTTGCGTGACGCGAGGTACAGGGTGCGTAAAAAAGGGCGATCGGCTTCTTCATAAGGGCGTATCTGCAAGACATCTTCTCCATTGTTACCCGCTTCGACGATTCTAGGTTGATCTTCCAGACGTGCCAACCAATAATGGCTTTCGTTGACTCGGGGTGTCCTTCTTGTGAAAGAAAGGGCTGAGACCTTACCCGTATTACCTGATCTGGATTATGCCAGCGTAGGGAAGTCAGGTATCTCTCCCGATACCGCCTTCTTTAGCGCCGGTTGGGAGAAATATGAACACTCGACCTTCCGTTTTTTCCGGCAACTCTGCTGCCGCTGCCCTCGAAAACCTGCGTCACGCTAAGCCGCTGGTTCACTGTCTGACTAATGATGTTGTGCAATCCTTTACGGCCAATGTGCTGCTGGCGTTGAATGCCTCCCCCGCGATGGTGGTGGACCCAACCGAAGCCGCGCAGTTCAGCGCCATTGCTGATGCGGTGCTGATTAACGTCGGGACGCTGACTCAGCCTCATGCCGACGCCATGCTGGCGGCGGTTAACTCGGCTAATCAAGCTGGGAAGCCTTGGGTGCTGGACCCGGTGGCCGTCGGCGGGCTGGGTCTGCGCACTGAGTTTTGCCGCCAGTTAATCAAACTTCATCCTGCCGCGATTCGTGGAAACGCCTCTGAGATCCGTGCGTTAAGTGGCTTAACCTCTACCGGGCGCGGCGTGGATAGCGGCGACGACTCGCTCTCCGCGCTGCCCGCCGCCGAAGCCTTGGCTCGCGAAACCGGGGCTATCGTGGCGGTGACGGGGGAAGTTGATTATGTCACTGACGGCGCGCGTAGCCTTGCTGTGACAGGCGGCGACGCCCTGATGACCCGCATTGTCGGCACCGGCTGCGCGCTGTCGGCGGTGGTGGCGGCTTTTGTTTCCCTGCCCGGCGATCTGCTGGATAACGTCGCGGCGGCTTGCCGGGTGATGTCGTGCGCGGGCGAAAGAGCTTGCCACGAGGCGCGCGGGCCGGGCAGCTTTACCCCGGCCTTCCTCGACAACCTGTGGCTGCTGAATGGCGAGATGCTGACGTCGGGGGAAGCAGTATGAAGCGTATCAATGCTTTAACCATTGCCGGGACGGACCCGAGCGGCGGTGCGGGGATTCAGGCTGACCTGAAAACCTTCTCGGCGCTGGCGGCTTACGGCACCAGCGTTATCACCGCGCTGGTGGCGCAAAACACCCGTGGCGTGCAGTCGGTTTACAACATCGACCCGGCTTTTGTGGCGGCGCAGCTGGACTCGGTGCTCAGCGACGTGCGTATTGATACCGCCAAAATCGGCATGCTGGCTAACAGCGATATTGTCGACGCCGTGGCCGAGCGCCTTCGGCACTACCAGCCGCCGTTTGTGGTGCTGGACACCGTTATGCTGGCTAAAAGCGGCGATCCGCTGCTGTCGGCGGATTCGGTTGAGGCGTTGCGACGGCTGCTGTTGCCACAGGTGGCGATAATCACGCCGAACCTGCCGGAGGCGGCGGCGCTGCTGGAGTGCGACATGGCGCAGAATGAGCAAGAGATGCGTGAACAGGGCGAGGCGCTGTTGGCGATGGGCTGTGACGCGGTGCTGATGAAGGGCGGGCATTTAACGGATAGCGAAAGCCCGGACTGGCTGTTTATGCGCGGATCCCGCGAGCGCTTTACCGCGCCGCGGGTTGAGACTCGACACACCCATGGCACGGGCTGCACGCTGTCGGCGGCGTTGGCGGCTCTGCGCCCGCGCCACGATAACTGGCCGGACACGGTTCGCGGCGCAAAGGCTTATCTGCAACAGGCGCTGGTGCAGGCGGATTCGCTGGAGGTGGGGCAAGGTATCGGCCCGGTTCACCATTTTCACCAGTGGTGGTAACCGCGCGAACTCTGCCGTCAGGCTCGGATTTTGTTATGGCATAACTCAGGTTCTACCTGTTTGAACATCGACAGCGCCTGCTGCAAATGCTCGGCGTCGAACGGGTTCAACGGGTAGAACTTATCCTCTTTGCGCGGGCGCAGCGACAGCCGAATCTGGTTGGCGGTCACCCGTTCATAGAGGTAGCTGGCGATGTCATCATTCTCCTCGTCGCGCCAGGAAATCAGCAGCGCCGCGTGCTCGCCAGTGCGGCGGCCGAGGAAACGATTCTTGGTCCACATCCCTTCAAAATCGCCATCCTTTTGCAGTTTCTTACCGCTGAACAGATCGCTGTCAGCCAGATACCACAGGGCCTGCGGCGAGATCTCCCGCTGCACGCTGCGCCACATTGGCTGATTGTTTTCCATCTGCCAGCACGCCATGCCGAGGTAGTCATTAAGCTCGCGCCAGTCGTTTTCCAACTGTTGTTTCAAACTTTTGTCGGCCAGCGTGTGGAACTGCTGCAAGCCGGTAGCCTGTGCGCCAAGGCGGGTATAACCGACCACCGACATGGTGCGCGGCCTGCGGCGCAGCGTCATCCACAGCAGGAATTTCGGAATGCGGAACTTGATGGCCTGCACGCTGAGCTTGTAACGCTGGCCGCGTGACATCACCAAGCCGTTAGACGCGCCGCGTTTGTCTTGATAATTGCGTACCAGCACCACGCTGTTTTGCCCCATCCAGCCGGTGACGTAATGCTCTTTGTCGCTGGCTGAAATATCCAAATCACGGGCGATCTGCTCGATTTTCTCCACGTCCAATTGGCCGAGGGAGAGGCTTTGATCCGCGCTGTAATAGCTCTTCTTTAAAACGGAGGAGGTCGGGTGAGTGGCTAACGACATAACCGGGCTTCCAGCAAAATGACATTATTTATAGCGTAGCCTAAGTTGTCGGACATATTTATGTCAGTGCTAGCAAAAACCACAATTTTAATATCCCGCGCCCAAAATAAGGCGCGGGGGAAGGGCGTTACGTCAGACTGCCTTCAATACGCAGTTCGTGTTCATCGGGGATTTCATTGAAGGAGAGCACGTGCAGCCCCGGCGCGAATAAACGGGCATAGCGCGACAGCAGCGGGCGCAGTTGCGGCGGCACCAGCAGCACCGGCTCTTTACCAATGGCTTTCATCTGCTCTTTGACTTTTGGCAGCGTATTTTGGAACTGTGTCAGCAGGTTAGGGTCCAGCGGAATGCTGTCGAGCGGCGTTTTACCCGCCGTTTGCGTCTGATTAAAGGCGGTCATCAGCAGCGTTTCCAGCTCGTGATGCAGGGTGTAAACCGACAGCGCGCTGCCCTGAACCATGCCCGCCGTGATGCTGCGGCGTAGGGCATAACGCACGTCGGCCGCCAGCAGGAAGGCGTCTTTGGTGGTGGCTGCGCTTTCCAGCAGCGTAGTGCCGATCACCACGATATCGCGCAGCGACACCCCTTCTTGCAGCAGCATGCGATAGATGCGCAGCAGCTGGCTGTAATTGAGGGCGCCGTTGAGATCTTCCGCCAGTTTGGGGGACATCGACGCCAGCCGGTTGTGCAGCAGGGTGATGTCGTCATAGTTAAACAGGTCAGGAATATGCTGGCGCAGCACCTTGTTGACGTGAGTTGCCACTACGCTGGCGCAGTCCACCACCTGATAGCCCAGATTAAGCGCGTGCGGCTTCTGGTCCGGCGTTATCCAGGTCACCGGCATGCCGTAGGCCGGGTCATTATCCAGCTGGCCGTCCACCTCGCCATAGGTTTCGCTGGAGGGCAGCGCCATCAGTTTATCGGCGGGCAGCGTGCCGCTGGCCTGCTTGATGCCGTTGACCGTGATGATGTACTGGGTCGGCTTAAGGCGGAAGTTCTCGCGAATTCGCACCTCGGGCAGCAGCACGCCGTAGGTTTCCGACACCACCTGCCGCACCCCGCGTATTCGCTGAGTGAGGGGGCTGCCTTTAGATTTATCAACCAGCGTCACCAGCTTGTAGCCAAGGCTAATTGCCACCGGCTCAATCAGCGGAATGCTTTCCCAGCTAACGGTTTGCTCAATATCTTCGCTGATATTTTTCGAGATTTCCGCCAGTTGCTCGGCTTCATTGACTGCCGCCTTAGGCTGGCGGCTGATGCGCCACGCGGTGTAAGCCAGCATCGCGGTGAAAGAGAGGAAGGGCAGATGCGGCATGCCTGGCACCACCGCCAGCACAAACATCACGCCCGCCGCCGTGTAGAGCGTCATTGGCGAGGCCAGCAACTGACGCTTCATCTCCGTGGCCATATCGCCGCTGTCGTTGACGCGGGTAACAATAATTGCCGCCGCGGTAGAGAGCAGCAGGGACGGGATTTGCGCCACCAGACCATCACCAATGGTCAGTAACACGTACTGCTGGAAGGCGGCGCTGGCGCTCAGGTCATATTTAAAGATACCGATACAGATACCGCCGATCAGGTTGATCATTAAGATCATCATCCCGGCGATGGCGTCCCCACGGACAAACTTCGACGCCCCGTCCATTGCGCCGTAGAAATCCGCCTCGCTGGCGATCTCTTTGCGGCGGGTTCGCGCCTGCTCTTGGTTGATAAGCCCGGCATTCAGGTCGGCGTCGATCGCCATCTGTTTGCCCGGCATGGCGTCGAGGGTGAATCGCGCCGATACCTCGGAAATACGCTCGGCCCCCTTGGTCACCACCACGAAGTTGATGATCATCAAGATCACGAACACTACGAAGCCAACCACGAAGTTACCGCCGATCACCACCTGACCGAAGGATTCAATCACCTTACCGGCGGCGCCAACCCCTTCATGACCAAACAGCAGCACCACGCGGGTAGACGCCACGTTGAGCGACAGGCGCAACAGGGTGGTTATCAGCAAGACGGTGGGGAACAGCGCGAAATCGAGCGGGCGCTTGGTCGATACGCTGACCAGCAGCACCAGCACCGCCAGCACGATGTTGAAGGTGAACAGGACGTCGAGCACCATCGGTGGCAATGGCAAGATGATCATTGCCAAAATACTCAGCAGTACTAAAGGTACGCCAACGCTGCCTCCCCGGAAGACTTTAAAGAACCTGCTAGTGAATTTCTGCATCCTGTTTTAACACCTCTTTCGGGATCGTCATGAATCGGTTTAATTGCGGGCGCGAGCTGCTATTGCCCACGCGCCAGGATTTGAGCTGCAATACATAGGTCAGCACGTGCGCAATGGCGCGGTAGAGCTGAGAAGGGATCTGCTGATTAACCTGCGTGGTGTAATAAACCGCGCGGGCCAACTTAGGAAACTCGACGATTTCAATCTGGTTTTCCTTCGCGACCTGACGGATATAAAGCGCGGTTTCATCACTGCCTTTCGCCACCACGTAAGGGGCAGCGGCGCGGGAGTGGTCATACTTCAGCGCCACGGCAAAGTGCGTCGGGTTGGTGATAATCACGTCGGCTCCCGGCACGGTGCGGCGGATCTGCCCCATGGCGACCTGCCGCTGGAGCTGGCGAATGCGGGATTTCACCTCCGGCTTACCTTCGCTGTTCTTGTATTCGTCCTTCTGCTCTTGCTTGGTCATGCGCAGTTTTTTGTTGAACATGTACTTGGTGATCGGCAGATCCACGGCGGCAAAGAAGCCAACCAGCAACACGAAGTTGAACATCACATCGCCATACAGCGAGAGGCTGTGGAACACCGCCTCTTTGAAAAACAGTGACTGCATGGCGAGGTAATCCGGCAGGTAGCTGCTCACCATGTGGTAGAGCAGGGCCAGCATGATGATGCTTTTGAACATCATTTTGAGCGTTTCAACCAGATGCTGGGCGCTAAACAGGCGGCCAATTCCGGTGATAGGGTTCAGTTTGCCGAAGTTCGGCAGCAGCTTTTTCGGCGTGAATATCCAGCCGCCGGGGATCAGCGATACTGCCGACGCAGCCAACGGAATGGGGATCAGCGTGACAACAAATTTCAAAAATATCAGCATATTGTATTTAAGGAACTGAGCGATAATGCCCGGTTCGACAATGTGCTGGGAGTACTGATTGAGTGACACAAAGGCTTCACGCACGAAATCCCGGTAGTGGGGCATGCTGCTGCTCACCACAAAGAACGCCGCAAACAGGCTGCCCGCCAGCGAGATATCTTTTGAGCGAGCAATTTCGCCCTCTTCGCGCGCCTTGCGCTTTTTCTGCGCCGAGGCCTTCTCACTCTTTTCTCCTGCTGAATCATCCGCCATTGGAGACCCTCATGCTGTCGAGCATCGCCAATATTTGGTTGGTGAAATGCAGATAATGGTCCGGCAGGTTGTAGAACAGCGCGGCCAGACAGCCCAGGCCGAACAGCATATTAATAGGGAAGCCGAGCGAGAACAGGTTGAGGGTGGGCGCAATGCGGTTAAGCAGGCCAAACACGCCCTGAACCGTCAGCATAATAAAAGTTGTCGGCAGCGCCAGCAGCATGGCGGAGGAGAAAACCCAGCCCAGCGCCAGCGCCATCCCTTTAAAACTTTGCGGGTGCAGCGCGTTGCCAATCGGCCAATAGGTGAAGCCTTTGAACAAGATAGTCACCAGCAGCAGGTGGCCGTCCATCACGAAGAACAGCAGTCCGGCAAAGATATACACGGTTTGTGAAATCACGGTGGTGGACGCGCCGCTGTTGGGGTCATTCATGACGGCCATGCTCATGCCCATATTAAACGACAGGATTTGGCCGGCGGTCTGTAACGCCAGAAACACCAGTTGAAGCGTCATGCCAAACACCAACCCCCAGATAATCTGCTCGAAGGTCAGCAATATGCCGCGCATGGAGAGCAGGCTGACTTCGGCAACATTGGGAACCAGCGGGGCCATGATGATAGCCAGCGCCAAAGAAATAATAATGCGAATGCGGACGTTCAGCGCCTTGTTGTCCAGAATGGGGCAAAAATGGACAAACGACATGATGCGTACAAAGGGAAACCAGAGTGAGAACACCAGGGCGGTTAGCGCGTCAATCGGCATCATGATTCCTTAATGCACCAGCACGCTGGCTTGGGTAAAGATGGCGATGCAGAAGTCACTGAGCTGCACCATCATCCATTTCCCACAGATGATCAGTATCAACAGGGTGACAATCAGGCGCGGCAGAAAGCTCAGTGTCTGTTCATTAATTTGGGTGGCGGCCTGGAAAATACTGACGCATAGCCCAACTAGCAGGCTAGGAACGACCAGCACGCAGACCAGCGTGATCACCGTTTTGATGCCACCTGCGACGACATCCGCCGCGGTATCTATGGTTAACATGTTATTTCCTCGTAAGAGGCGGGAGCCTTAGCTCAGGCCAAGCCCTTGAATGCTGTGGGTGAGGGTGCCGACGGTCAGCGACCAGCCGTCTATCAGTACAAAGAGCATCAGTTTGAAGGGCAGCGAAACGATCAGCGGCGACAGCATCATCATCCCCATCGCCATCAGGACGCTGGCGACGATCAGGTCAATCACTAAGAACGGGATGTAAATCATGAAGCCAATCTGGAAGGCGGTTTTCAGCTCGCTCAGCACATAAGCGGGCACCACAATCGATAAGTCTTGCGCCTGCGGATCACCTTTCTCTCCGGCGATATCCATGATTTGCGCCATGGCCTTTTTGTCGGTCTGCGCCAGCATGAATCTCTTGAGTGGCACGGAGGCGGTGCTCAGCGTTTCTTGCAAGGTAATTTGGTCATTCTGATAAGGCACGATGGCGTGGTCATAGATATTCATCCACACCGGGCGCATCACCAATAGGGTCAAGGACAGGGCAATACCAATCAGGATCTTGTTCGGCGGGGTCTGCTGTAGCCCCATGGCCTGGCGCAAAATTGACAGCACGATGATGAACCGGGTGAAGCAGGTCATCATCAACACCATAGTCGGCAACAGGCCGAGCAGGGTCATCAGGATCAGCACCTGAATCTTGACGCTGTACTCTTGGCCGCCACCGGCCTGATTGATAACGTTCAAAAAGGCGATATCTCCACCCTTGGCGAGGACCAGGGGTGAAAACAGGCCGAGTGCGAGGCCGAGGAGGATCAGCCGTGATCTCTTCATAACGCTAATTCATCTATTTCTTTACTGTTAAATTCCAGCACGCGGATGCCGTATTTCTCGTTCAGCACCACCACTTCGGCTTTACCAAACAGAATACCGTTGACCTTAATGTCCAGTGGTTCACCGGCGAGCTTGTCCAGCTCGATCACCGAGTCGTCATCTATGCGCAGCAGCTCAGACAGGGCGATTTCTACCGACGCCACTTCCAGCGTCAGGGTGACGGGAATACGGCTGAGCAGTGAGGTGTGGCGACGGGCCAGCGCGTTCTGGGCGTCGGGCTGTGAGGCCGGCACCGACGGTGCGGCGTTGTCGGTTGAGTCATCGTCCAGGGAGAAGTTGAAATCGTCCATATCCGACGTTTCGATGGCGTCTTTTTTACTCATAAGGCTTTATCCTCGGTGATATTTTCTACGATCTCAGTTAAATACAAACGAGTTCGGTCTTCGACAATCAGCGCGTTGAAGAGCTGCTGTTTACCGACAAACACCGGAAATTTCTGCGCTAAAGAAACGGGCAAAATATCGCCGGGCTTAATGGCGGCGAGCTGCGCCACCATCATCTGTAATTGAGCGACGCGAGCGTTTAGCTCAAGCGGAAGGGTGTCGACCAGCAGCTTTATCGAGCGGGCGGCCTTGTTTTCTTCATGGGCAGTAGGCTGGCTGCGCGACATTTTGCGGCGAATTTCCGCCAGCAGCAGGTCAGCATGATGATGGTCGAGGTAAATATGAAACTGGCCTGACGGATAGCCGTTGAGGCTGAAACTCACTTTATATGACCACTGGCTGTTTACCGCCGACAGGTCGGGTTTCAACTCCAACTGGGTGCCCATCATGCCGGGATGAATAATGAGTCGCACGATATCCAGCGCCAGTTTCGATTTCAGGCGCTCTTCAGTGCGGCTGAGCGGGAAAAGGGCGGACTTTTCGCCATCTTGTGGTTCTTCGCCAATGTCTTCCGGGCGAGCCAAACCGTAATAATCATTTAATATGCAGGATAATAAGTCACGGTCAACATCAAAGCCGATCATGCCAAATTGCGAAATAATAATTTCCGCATGTTTTTCTTCTTTATCCATAGCAAAGTTAAAGGCACCGAGCGTGGCATTAACGCGGAACTTTCTGAGGAAATAAGTGTTCAGCTTGGCATCGGTAACATCAAAATGAAGCAGGAAAGCTTTTGGCAAACGATGATAAGGTCTGCCGAGCTTATTCCCTTCCAGTTTAAATATGTTTGGTGTCTGGCTGTATTTAACAACCTTTACCTTGCTACGTGGATTTCTCGCACTCATGGACTGGTCACTTACCCTGTTAGCGATGATGGATAATCAGTGGCGTCATTTATATTGAAAGTAATTTTCAATGCCTATTAAAGAAGCTTGCCGTTGAGGTCGCTTTGTTTCTGTATGCACCCAGACGTTGCTCTTTATTTTTGAATGGCTTCATTAAACATTGAGTGGGTGAATAAAACAATGCGAGTTGCCTTATTAAAAAGTTATTAAAAAATTATTAAATAAGGCGTTAAACCCGGAGTTGCTGCTGGGTTTAATGATATGTTGTTGTTTTAATTGGTTTAAGATCTAAATAATGTCTTATTAATAAATTTCTCATTAAATGTGTGTAATCATTTGCGCAGATTGATTGACGGGCACAATGTTTAACGTCAATAAGTGTTTCCTAAGTCAATCTGATTTCCTGATTTCCACATCGCAAAAGTGAGAAAATCCGATGACAAATAATGACGCCAATTTCGTAATAAACACGCCAGCCAGTGCTAATGTATTTTCTCTAGCCGAGCGCGTTGCCAGTTTTAATGTCCCGGTACTTATCTGCGGGGAAACAGGAACAGGTAAAGAGTGCGTGGCGAAATATATTCATCAGAATGCCTTTAATGAAGACCAGCATCCTTATATTGGGGTTAACTGTGCGGCTATTCCCGAAGCTATGCTGGAATCTACATTGTTTGGTTATGAGAAAGGCGCATTTACCGGCGCAATAAATAGCGTCGCAGGTAAGTTTGAAATGGCTAACGGCGGCACGCTGTTACTCGATGAAATCGGTGATATGCCGCTTTTATTACAAGCCAAGCTATTGCGTGTTTTACAAGAGCACGAGGTGGAACGCCTTGGCAGTAATAAACGCATCAAACTTAATTTCCGCCTGATTGCCTGCACCAATAAGAATTTACAGGAAGAAGTGGCCGCTGGTCGCTTTCGTGAAGACCTCTATTACCGCCTTTCCGTTGTGCCTATTAACATCCCACCGCTGCGTGAGCGCCGCGAAGACATCATGCCGTTGGCCTGGTCATTCATTACGAAATACTCCCGCGCTATCCGCGCCAACCTGACACTTTCCGAAGCGGCGAAAACGGCGCTACTTAACTACCTCTGGCCGGGCAACGTGCGCGAGCTGGAGAACGTAATTCAGCGCGGCATGATCATGAGCACCAGCGAGGTGATCACCACGCAGAATCTCGGTTTTGACGAGATGGAATTCGCCCGCCAGCGCGCTAACAGCATGCTGATTGAGCACCCCGGCGTGGACTGCGACGCCGAAGCTACGCTGCTGCGCACCGGCAAGCGTGCTCAGCATCTGCATATTGCTGACCTGATGAAGAAGTATCAGGGCAATAAATCGCAAATCGCCGCCTCGCTCGGCATTACCACTCGCGCACTGCGCTACCGTCTGGCCGCCATGCGTGAGTCCGGTATCGATACTGACGTCTATTTCTAATTTTCCGCCGGGCAGACCGGCCAAAGGTTTTCCGATGGAACAGATTAAATGGGCGGGTTTTGCACCTGTCCAACGGCAAATGATGCAAGAGATGCAGCGCATGAGCGGCGCGGCGAACACCTCCGCTGCGGATAGCATGGCGATAGCCCATAACGGCGAATCGTCGGATTTATCATTCAAACGGGTAATGTCGCAGGCATTGGGCACGGTTAACAACATTCAGCAAGAGGCTTCCGATAAGCAGACTGCGATGAACATGGGCACCAGTGATGATCTGGTGGGGACCATGCTCGCCAGCCAAAAAGCCAGCATCTCCTTCTCCGCACTGGTTCAGGTACGCAACAAAGTGGCCTCGGGCGTTGAAGAAATCATGGGCCTTTCCATCTAATCCGCCATAAGAGAGTTCAGCGTGTTTGAACGTTTAAAAGGCCGGATCCCGGCATTGAAGGGCACTCCCGGTGATAAAAAAAGTTTGCTGGTTCTGGCGCTGGTCGCGGTGCTTGCCACTGGCGGTATCGTCGCCTGGATGTGGATCGGTGGGCAAGATTACACCGCGCTGTTTGGCTCTCAGGAGAAGATCCCGGTAGCTAAAGCGCTGGAAGTGCTCGACGCAGAAAAAATCAGCTATCGCATTAGCCCCTCCGATGGCCGCATTTTGGTGCCCTCTTCCGATGTCTCCCGCGCGCGAATGACACTGTCGGCCAAAGGCGTGCAGTCGATTCAACCCGCCGGCTATGAGCTGATGGACAAAGACGAGCTGCTTGGTAGCAGCCAATTTGTGCAAAACGTTCGCTACAAACGCAGTCTGGAAGGGGAGTTGGAGCAAACCATCATGTCCCTCGACGGCGTGGAAGAAGCGCGGGTGCAGCTGGCTATCAACGAATCCAGCTCTTTTGTGGTCAATGCCGGGCCAGAAAATAGTGCCTCGATTATGGTCAAACTGCGCGCCGGAACCCAGCTTGCTGACGACCAAATTAACGCCATTGTGCATTTGGTGGCGACCAGCGTGCCGTCGCTAAAACCGGAGCATGTCAGTCTGGTCGATCAGGCGGGGAATCTGCTTTCCGACAGCGTGAGCGGCGTGGCAGCCACGGGCGGCAAGAAGCGTAACTCGATGCTCTCGACCTTGCAGGATCAGACGCATCAGGCCTTAGCCAACGTGCTGACGCCGCTGGTGGGCGAGAAAAATTACCGCATCAGCATCATGCCTGAGCTGGATATGAGTGACATCGAAGAGACGCGTGAGAATTACCAAGGCGATCCTAAGGTCACTAATGAGCATGTGCAGAGTGATGACACGCTGGACAGCGTGGCGATGGGTATTCCCGGCTCACTGAGCAACCGCCCACCGGCAGCCGCCGCGGCAAATACGCCAGCCGCGCCAGTCGACAAAAAAGACCAAAGCGCACGCAATAGCCACATGGATACTACCAAGGTCTATCACTACAACACGGTGATCAGCCACGTTAAGCATCCAGGTTTTGAAATCAAACGTCTCAGCGTCGCGGTGGTGCTTAACCAGAGCGCGGTGAAAGAGTGGAAAGATGACCAAAAAGCCCAATTGCAGGAGGTGTTGAAAAACGCCGCCGGAATTGATGCGCAGCGCGGCGACGTGCTCTCCCTCAGCATGATGCAGTTTATTGCTCCCGCCAAAGTCACGCCGCCGGCTCCGCTGAAATGGTGGCAAAACCCCGACTTGATGTCATGGGTGGAGCTGATTGGCAGCGGCCTGTTGGTGCTGTTAGCTCTGTTGCTGGTGGGTAAACCTCTCGCCAAGCGTCTGGCGACGGTCAACAGCAAACCTGTGGCGGTGGCGGTGCCAGACGATAGCCTCGACCAGCAGGTGCTTCAGGTGGATGCCAGCGGCGCCAGCGAAGAGCGCAAAGGTCTCGACCTGCCTTCCTTCCCCGGAGAGGACAACCTTCCGGCCATGAGTTCGGGCCTGGAAACCAAGATTGAATTCCTGCAAAAACTGGCCATCAGCGATACCGATCGCGTGGTGGATGTCTTCAAACAATGGATAGGCAGCAATGAGCGAAACCAGCCCAAATAACAAAAACAGCACGCCGAAAAACTACCTCGAGCAGGCCGCGATTCTGCTGCTGTGCATTGGTGAAGAAGCCGCCGCCACCGTGATGCAGAAACTGAGCCGCGAAGAGGTAGTGCGCCTGAGCGAAAACATGGCGCGACTCTCGGGGGTGCGTCTGGTGCAGGCCCGGCAGGTGATCAACAACTTCTTTAATGATTACCGCGAGCAGAGCGGGATCAACGGCGGGTCGCGCATGCTGCTGCAAAATATCCTCAACAAAGCCTTGGGCGGTGAGATAGCCAGCAGCGTGATCAACGGTATCTACGGCGATGAGATCCGCTATCGCATGGCGCGATTGCAATGGGTCGACCCTCGGCAGATTGCGGTGCTTATCTCCGAAGAGCATCTGCAGTTGCAGTCGGTGTTTCTGGCCTTCCTGCCCCCGGACATTGCTTCCACCGTGATGTCCTTTATGTCAGACGGCCAGCAGGACGAAATTCTCTATCGCATCGCCAAGCTCGATGACGTCAATCGCGATGTGGTTGACGAGCTGGAAAGGCTGATTGAACGCGGCCTTTCGGTGCTCTCCGAGCACGGCTCGAAGGTCAAAGGTATCAAGCAGGCGGCGGATATCGTCAACCGCTATCAGGGCAATCAGCAGCAGATTTTGGATCAGCTTCGCGCCCGCGATGAGACGGTACTCGAAGCCTTGCAGGACGAAATGTATGACTTCTTTATCATCAGCCGCCAGAGCGAAGAGGTTCGCGTCAAATTGCTGGATGCCGTGCCGCTTGACGACTGGGCGGTGGCGCTGAAAGGCACCGAGCCAGCGTTGCGCAAAGCTATCTTTGGCGTGATGCCGAAACGTCAGGCGCAGCAGCTTGAAGCCGCATCGGGTCGTCTGGGACCCGTTCCGATGAGCCGCATCGAACAGGTGCGTAAAGAGATCATGGGCGTGGCGCGTGAATTGGCTGATGCCGGTGAAATTCAGCTACAGCTGTTCTCTGAGCAGATGGCGGATTGATGATGAATAAAAATCAGGAGCCGCTGACGACACTAAAAGGCCGCTATCGGCTGCACCAGTTCCCGCCGCTGCGCAGCCGGGGTTTGCGCGGCGCCCAGTCGCCAAACAAAGACTATCAGCAACAGTTGATGGACGGTTTTAAAGAGGGCTTGGATAAAGGCTTCGCGCAGGGCATGGAGCAGGGCCGGGTGGAAGGTCTGGAAGAGGGGCGCGCTCAGGGCCATGACCAGGGTTATCGCGACGGTTTTGCCGAAGGTTCACTGACCGGGCAAGCCGAGGGGCGCCGCCAGTTTAGTCAAGCTAGCTCTCCTCTGGATGCCATTGCCCACGAGGCCAATGACTATCTGGCGCACTACCAAATTCGCCAGCGCGAAGAGTTATTGCAACTGGTGGAGAAAGTCACCCGTCAGGTGATTCGCTGCGAACTGGCGCTGCAACCCAGCCAGCTGCTGGCGTTAGTCGAAGAGGCGCTGGGGGGCATGGCGACACCGCCCACGTCCCTCAGCGTGTTCCTTAATCCTACGGAGTTCCAGCGAATTAAAGACGTCTCGCCCGAGAAAGTGGAGGAGTGGGGCTTGCAACCTATGGCCGAGCTGGAGATGGGCGAATGCCGCGTCGTGACAGAATTATCGGAAGTCGATGTTGGCTGTGAACATCGTCTCGATCAGTGCATTTCGGTACTTAAAGAGAGTTTATTACCGGCGGCGAAAGATGAGTGAACTGACTTCGCTGGATGAAGCGCTGCGCTCAATTGAGTCCATTAGTCTGGCTCGCGTTGCCGGGCGGCTGATCCGCGCCAACGGCATTTTGCTCGAGTGCGTCGGCTGCCAGCTGGCGACGGGCCAGCTGTGCCGAATCGAAGCCGGCGATCACCAGCTAATTGATGCACAAGTTGTGGGTTTCAATAGGGAAGTGACCTACCTAATGCCCTTTAAACCTTTAATCGGCCTAACAGCCGGTGCCCGTGTGTTCCCGGAGAATAAGCCGCGCGAAATCGTGATCGGCGAAGGTTGGCTTGGGCGGGTGGTAAATGGGCTGGGAGAGCCCATCGACGGGTTGGGGAAACTGAGCGGCACTCAGGTGCTCGATACCCAACCGCGCTCTATTAATCCCCTGACTCGCCAGTCGGTGAGCCAGCCGTTGGACGTCGGCGTCAAAGCCATCAATGGCCTGCTGACCATCGGCAAGGGCCAGCGCGTAGGGCTGATGGCGGGGAGCGGAGTCGGCAAAAGCGTGCTGCTCGGCATGATCACCCGCGAAACCGCCGCCGAAGTGGTAGTCGTGGGGCTGATTGGCGAACGCGGGCGCGAAGTGAAAGAGTTTATCGAACACTCCCTTGGCCCGGCCGGGCTGAAGAAATCCATTGTGGTGGCGGCCCCGGCAGACGAATCCCCCTTAATGCGTTTAAAGGCCACCGAGTTGTGCCACGCCATCGCGGCGTGGTATCGCGATCAGGGCAAAGACGTGCTGCTACTGGTGGATTCACTGACCCGTTACGCCATGGCTCAGCGCGAAATTGCGCTGTCACTGGGCGAACCTCCGGCCACCAAAGGCTATCCGCCTTCGGCCTTCGGCATCATTCCTAAATTAGTCGAAAGCGCGGGCAATAGCAGTAGCTCTGGCTCGATGACGGCGATTTATACCGTGCTGGCCGAAGGGGATGACCAGCAGGACCCGATAGTGGACTGCGCCCGTGCGGTGCTCGACGGCCACATTGTGCTGACCCGCAAGCTGGCGGAAGCCGGGCACTATCCGGCGATCGATATTTGCGCCTCCATCAGCCGCTGTATGACGCAGGTGACTCAGCCCGAGCATCAGCGGGCCGCGCGTTTTTTAAAGCAAAACTACGCCAGCTATATGGAAATCAAGCCCTTGATTCCGTTAGGGGGTTACGTGCTGGGTGCCGATCCCAACGCCGATCGCGCGGTGAAAATGTTCCCCTACATTGAAGGTTTTTTACGTCAGGAAGTGACCGAGCCCGCGCCTCTGGCTTTAACCATCAGCCGCCTGACTGAGATGAACCCGCCGGCTTAAAGCTGGCATTAAGGATGACATCGGATGAAAGAGATCATTGATACCCTCCAGCGTCTACGCCAGATCCGTCAACAGGGCGTGGACCAGCTGACCAGCCGTCTGGCGAGTCAGAAACAGCTCTGCCAACGCTACGAAACCAATATCAAAACCTTGAATCTTCTGACGCAGAAAATCAGCCTCAATCCCCAGCTCACCAGCCCCGAGGCGCTGAAAAACAAGGTGAGTTATAAGAAAAATATTCGCCGCGTTATCGACTGGCAAACCCAAGAGCAGGCTATGGCGGCGATCAAAGCCAAAAGCCTGCAACGGGAGCTGGTCGCTGAGGCATGTAAAGAGAAAACCCTGTCGCTGGTGATGGAGGAAAAGCAGAACCTCTGGCAGCAGGAACAGGATACCCGCCAGCAGAAAGAATTAGATGGCATCGCGACCCAGTGCTGGCTTCGCCAGCGACAGTCCAAATAGGAAGGACCATGAAAACCATTATTACCTTCGGCACTTTTGATGTGTTTCACGTCGGCCATTTAAGCATTATCACTCGCGCACGCGAGTTGGGTGACAAGCTGATCGTCGGAGTGTCTTCCGACATTATGAACATCAGTAAAAAAGGGCGGATGCCGGTTTACTCGCAACAGGAACGCATGGCGATCATCGGCGGTCTCAAGGCGGTAGACGGCGTGTTCCTCGAACAATCGCTGGCGCTTAAAGCCGAATACATCAGCAAATATGGCGCGAATGTTCTAGTGATGGGTGATGACTGGAAGGGGCATTTTGACTCTTTTTCCACGCTGTGTGAGGTGGTTTACCTGCCACGCACACCTTCAATTTCAACCACATCGATTATTGAGGTGGTTAAGTCGATGTGAATCTTCCTCGAGGGCGATCCGCCCCTCGTTATCATAAGAGTCTGAGTATGCAAAATTTTATTTCCCCTGAGCAGATTTCTGAAGCCGTTCATTCTCTTGAGTCGCTGTCGTGCCAAGTGCCAAAAAAACGCCGGGTGCTGTTTTTTGGTCGCGAAAGTTTTAGTGATAATAGTAAATATCTCTATTTGTATATGTTGGAGAACTGTCCGCATATTGAGGTGATCTGGTGCTCGGCGGAGAGGGGGGTGATTGATCTTTTGCAGCAAAACAAGTTGCCTTGCCATTATTTGGGAGAGGATTTTACCCAGAGTGCTGACCTGCTGCTGCACGCCGCGGTGGCGGTGTTTTGCGTCAATCCTTCACAGAGTTTACTGCGCAACTTGCCGCTGTTTGCCTGTCTGCACGGCGCGAAGCAGATCCAGCTTTGGCACGGCATTTCAGTTAAGCGGTTGCTAATGCAGTTGATTCCTCATTTGGGCGTGGCCGACGTCTCGCTGCGTATTCCCTTTTACTGTGCCACCCGCGCTAACGCGGTACTCAGCACTTCGCCAAAACTCGATGGTTTCTGGCAGCAGGTATTTGGCAATAAACAGATGCTGCGTGCCGGCTTCCCGCGCAATGAAGTCTTGCTGCGTAAAGCCCGCAGCCACGAGTTGATCGGCGCGGAGCTTAAAGGCGTGCTGGCCCAGGCGATTAATCGCAAGCGCCCGAAAGTGCTGATTGTCCCGACCTGGCAGCGTGGCAAAGCCACTCTGCTTTCGTCCCCTGAATTCTTGATAAAAATACTCAATTGGGCCGTGGCGAAGGACGTTGATTTATGGCTGAAACCGCACCCGCTGTATGTCTATCAAAATATCAATGATCAGCGGAAAATCCCCCATTTACATACGCTTCCGGCCGGGGTGGATATCTATCCGCATATGAAGAGATTTGATCTGTTGATCACGGATTACTCTTCGATCATGTTCGATTTCATGCTGACGGGAAAACCGGTAATGACGTTGGATCTTCAGCCTGGTGAGCATCAAAACTTCGAGCCAGATTACTCGTTATTGCCCGGCCAGCATGATTTCAGTTATCCCTTCACGCTGGAAACATTAGAAACCACCCTCAACACCGCGCTGCAAAAGGATCATAAACAAGCCGCCCGGCAGGCATTGCTGGAGGATATTTTCCCAACGCCTGTTCATGAAGCCTGTGCCACGTTGGCGGCGGGGATTGAAAGGGAGATGGCGTCAGTGAAGTGAAATAGGCCCGCCCTGAGGGCGGGTTTTGTCATTACGCGGCGAGGATGTGCTGGATAGCGAGAAACATCGGTACTGCGCCGAATGTGTTAGCCGGTTCATTGAGCGCAACGAAGCCGAGGCGGATATAAAAATTAACCGCTTCGGGTGCGGCATCTAGATACACCCCCTTTATCGGTAAAGCTTGATGGATGACCTTCACCTGCTCAAAGAAGGCCAGCAACAGATCTTGCCCATAGCCTTTGTTTTGCTCTTTGGCGGCGACACCCAACATAATCAGGCGAACTACGCCAATATCATTGGGGAGTGAACCGGCAATAACTCCCGTCACTTTACTTTTTTGCAGCGAGTAGGCGGAAAAAGTGCAAACGCCCAACAGCTCGCCGGTTTCAGCGTCAATCAGCGCCTTGGCCGCGCAGTTCCCTTCCTTGACGCTCTTCTTTAGCGAATTACGCACATAGGCGTTAATGACTGCGTTGCCGCAATCAAAAAGCTGATTGCCCGGATAGATAATATCCGCCTGATACCCACAAACTATGGCACTACTGGTTTCATTTTGCGCTTTGGCCATTGCTATTTTTTCTCCGCATCAAGGCTTGTAAGGCCAATGTTGGTGCTGCTGGTTCAGAAAGAAGCTGATTCACTTCTTGCCAACTTTGTGCGGAAAGTTGTCGACTTCTTTGGTTGTCGAGTACGGTTTCTGCGCGTTCCATGGCGGCATTTAAGATAAATGCGCTCAAATCCAAACCCGCCGCTGCTGCGGCTTCCCTGAGAAGATCTTTAATATCCGCGCTCGTTTTCAACTCAACCCGAGCATTTTTAACGCTACGAACTTCATTGGAGAGAGTAGCTGCTTTAGGCATAACGACCTCATTATCCCGCCCTTAACGGCGGGCAAATTAACATTCAATACGGCTAATGGCCGTATGCTTATAATTTAAGCGCGGCTGAACCTGATGTCAACGTGTACGGCTGACAGCCGTATGATTAAATCAACCAAACATCTTCTCCCGCAGGCTGCGCAGGAAATGGTTTTCTGCCAGCGCGGCGCCGACGGGTTCACTCATCAGGGTTTGCAGGCTGTGGGCGATGCGCTCTCCGGCCTGGCCGTCTTGAAAACTATCGCAGTAGTGGTGGCGAATGCGTTCAAGCCCCGTGTCGTGTTGGTGCCAATCAAAGTGGGGATCAAGGGCACGGCGCAGATCGCTGATGTCATCAGCGACCGGCAGCAACTGTTGGATCTGCTGCTCGGCGCTTTGCGAGTTTGACAGGGAATGCGGCTCTTGCAGCTTTTGAACCTGTGCCGGAGATCGCAGCAGCACAGTTTTTTTCCCAGCCTGAACGGCGTCGAAAATAAAACCGCTATTGTCGCTCAGCACATAATCCGCCCGATGAAGCAGGGGGAGGTTTAAATTGGCGTCACTGACGCATTTGCGGAACAGGGATTTTGCCTGCTTCAGCGCGGCGGCTTCCTCCTGTTTGCTACAGGTGCCGTGATGCAACTTCACTACCAGATTGAATTCTCTCTGTAAGCGGCTTAACGCTTCCGACCAGTGGGGAAGGGAACTCAGCGGACCAAAGGTTGGCGCATAGAGCAGGGTAGGTTTTTTGCCGTCGAGTTTAAGGAAGTTGAGGACCGAGGTGTCCACCCTGCCTTGATACCAGTCGTCGAAGCGCGGATTGCCGACGGTTTCACAGGTATTCAACAGGTTCAGGCGGCTGCGGGTGTGTTCGCCGTAACAGTAAATCCGGTCATAAAACACGTTCCACCAGGCATGTCCCCAGTTGTCTTTTGCCAGTCCGTAAATCATTCGCGCGTTGCGCAGGCCAAGTCCGGCAATCAGCGGCGTATGGTAAGGGCTGACCACGCAGCCATACTGTAGGCCGGATTTTCGCACCACAGAAACTAGACTGACGTTGACATCGGGCCGGGCCAGATTATCCAGAAACTGGGTCATCTCTTTGACGAAGGCGGGCTGGATGCTGTCGGCAATCATCAAATGACAGGGCTGGCCGCGAGCGACCAGTGCGTCGATCACCTTCTCATAAACCGAATAGTGGAAGGCCGTTTCCATATAGAAAGCGACAGTGTTCGCCAGCGGATCCTCACCCTGTGGCACATTGACGTGAAAATCGGGCTGGCTGGCGGGACGCATAATTTTGCTGAAATAGTGCGACACGCTGTCGGTTTCCTGACGGGCAATATCGCTATAGCCCGGCGCCTGCCAGGCAAAGCCCGGTGACAGCGCCAGCCATTTGCACTGCGCCATTTCGCCGTTCCAATAGTGGTCGAAAGTAAATCGTTCCACGTCGCCGGTGCGCGTCAGCCCCTCAAGGCTTTCGCTCAACAGGCGTTGAAAATCAGCAAAATAGGGCTGATTGACGGCGTACATGCAGGCTTCTTGCGCCTGATTGACCTTCCATACGCCTGGCAGACTGCCGAGCGGCGCGGCGGTGCGAATATGGCTGCCAAACAGCACCACTTCCCACGGCAGGCGCTGCATAGCGCCCATCAGACGATTAACGGCGTCCACGGTCAGCGCCTGTTTCACGCAGCGCACGTCGTCTTCCATCAGGACATAATTCTTCCAGCCATGCTGCTGGGCTAAAGTCAGCGCGGCGAGGTGCGACAGGCTCCGACCGCGCTGCCCGCAGGCATCGGGCGTGGCGTTGATACGGCGAATCTTCTCTGGGGGCACCTGCAGCGCGGCCAGCTCTTGCTGCATCGCCTGCCAGCGATCCGGGCGGCTATCAAGATTGATCACTAAAACCTGATCGATAGCTTGCCACTGCACCGGTTTACTGGCCGTGGCGTTGTGCAGGCTGAGAAAATGGTTGCGCAGCATTGGGTCGCTGACGATATCTTCCAGCTTGGCCGACACGGCTTCACTGCTCGGCAGAATAAAGTTTTTATCGAAGGTGTTATTACTGTGCGACACGCAGAGGATGGTTTTCTCTTCACTAAGTTGCAGCACCGGCACGCTGAAATTATTGAGGAAAGATGTCTCTTCTCCCATTTCGACTTCATCGTCATAACGATGGTTTTTCAGGTAGTTACGGTGATAACAGAAGGTGCCGTTCAGCAGATGCTTCTTGCCAAAGCTGTGAGATTTAAAAATGCGATTGAGATGGCTGTACCAGATATTAATGCGGTCCGAGCCGGAAATTAGCGCGCCGCACTGCTGCATGGCGGCGACGGTCCAAGAGATTTTATCCGGCGGATAATAGTCATCATCATCCATACACAGAATGTACTCACCCTGAGCTAATTCATTGAGCATATTACGTTTCTTGCCCAGCTTCAGGCGCTCTGGATGATGGATATAACGCACATTCGCCGAAGGATCGCGCGCCAGCAGGCTGTCGATCAGCGGCTGCTGGCTGATGGCGGAATCATCGAGAATAATCAGTTCGCGGCGATCGGCCGGGTGATCCTGATATTGAAACATATACAGCAAGTAAGGCAGAAACGCGCTGCGCTCCCACGTCGGGCAAATCACGCTAACAAAAGGAATCGGGCGCTTTACCCGCAGACCGGCAGTGGACTTCTCCATAATAACAACCTGCATCTATCAAATGTCGAACAGCTTTGGGGATCAATAAACCAGAAGGGCGAATGCGGCTAAGTCAGCTTCGACCGACGGACTGCGCAATGCCTGAATTTGTTGGCTGGTGATCGGGTTGCTCTGTCGCCACTGGTGATACAGGCTGAAAATGTCTACCACCAGTTGGTCATCTAACTCACTGCCGTCCAACATCCACAGACACAGCAGGCTACGCAGCAGGAAGTAATCGGCGACGAGATCAAAGTAAACCTCGGCCAGCGGCAGGGTTTCATGCTGCGGGAAGGTGTCGTGATACAGACGGTAAAGCAGGTAGTTGTTGAGCATCCAGCGGCGCTGATTGAAGAAAGGACGACCACGCTGGCGCCAGATGTCATGAATTTGTTCCAACAGGCGGCTTTCGCCAGCTTCACCCAGGTTTCCCATCAGCGCCAGTTGCAGCATAAAGGTCGCTTTGCGCGGCGACTCCGGCAACTTCTCCCACGGGATCTCCAGGCTGTTCAGTTCACGTAGAAAGTCGAGCTGCACGCTGGGGATGATCGGCAACTCTTCATATTGCTCTTGCAGGCGACGATCGCTGGCCAACTGAGCCAGCTCCTCCGGCAGACGGGAGATTTCCGCGCAATCTTTAGCCTCTTTGCCACTGCGTTTGCTGGCATAAGAGATCATCACGCCAATGCTGTAGAGCTTCTGCGCGCTGTCGAGCTCCGGCAGTGTGCCAAGGTTCAGTGCGGCTTGGTTTAGCGTCTGGATCCACGGGGAGAGGGCGGTGTGTTCATCATTGGCGGGATGCTGAGACTCTTCCAGCCATAGGGCGTCCGGCTGGCAGAGAATTGACTCGCAACAGGCGCGTTCGCCTAATAGCAGTGTTTGGCGGATCTCATGCTGCCAGTGAATCGACATCACATCACACAGCCCTTGCGGATGCTGCTCGATAAAATGGCGGACATAGTTGGGGCGGTAGCGACTTAACTGGGTCATACAAAATCCTTTAATCAGGCATAGATGCAGCGATGCGCGCATCGTTGAGGTTGCGCAGAGATTGCAATCGCTGTGCCAGAGTGGTTTAAGATTTATATTTCAATGGGTTGCGAGCGGATGTGGGGAGGAGAGCGGAAGTGTGATTTCCGCTATTTCCGCTTTAATTCTTCCGGGCTAAGCCGAAACTAGCGCGCCGTTTGGGCATCGTGATACAAAAAGTCGTCGGGAGTGCCGAGCAGTTTTTGCAGGATATTTTGCTGCATATTGAGCAGCACGCCGTTGCGCGCATTACGTTTTTTGCACACCCGAACTTGGCTTTCAAGGCGTTGCCACCACTGCGTTACTCGCGATTTCTCAGTAGCCGGCAGTTTGCTAATCAGATAGAGAATGGCTTTGTTGTTGGCCGGCAAGCCCAGCTCTTCGAGCAGGGTGCGGCGCTCACTGGCGTTGAAACTGATCAACCGGTGCAGTGACAGAATTTGACCATTGATGTCGTTTAGCTCTTGGCTGTTACGACGGATCATGCTGCTTGATTGCAATTCAAGCAGCGTACACAGCAGCTCGTAGTGGCGATTATCCTCGCGGATACCCAACAGGATGCGTTTGATTTGTGTCGCTTTGCTCATGACTTATCCTCGGAAGAAAGAGAGCATAGACCCGGCGATAGCGTCGCTGTCGAGGTTAAATTCGCCGGATTGCACGCTCGCCTGTAAGGCCGAAATTTGCTCGGCATCCGGCGCGCCGTCGGGTGTGACGGCCAGTTGGCTACGGGCGGCATCCATTTCGTCCTGCTGATCATCATGGCTCAGTGGCGCAACGGCGCTTTTATTCGGCGTCGTCGTTGGGCGTCGGCTGGTTAACGTGGCGGCCTGTGGCGCGGCAACATTAGGGTTAATTTTCATATCTGCCTCGTAAATGCTGGG
Source organism: Ewingella sp. CoE-038-23 (assembly GCF_040419245.1). Lineage (NCBI taxonomy): Bacteria > Pseudomonadati > Pseudomonadota > Gammaproteobacteria > Enterobacterales > Yersiniaceae > Ewingella > Ewingella docleensis. Next base: position 1,012,902 of record NZ_JAZHOH010000001.1, read on the forward strand.
ACAAAAGTGCTGTTACCTGAGTAAAGCGGCACGAGGGCAGGGGATCTTTAAGTCTATTTCACCCTTGCTTTACAAATTAGCCACCGGCGCATTGATCGCGACTGAGCCGTCGGCCTGAATTTTGCCTTTTACCACCTGATTGCTGCTCTCATTGCGCACGCTAATCACCTCGTCCTGATGGCCATTTTTCATCGCTAATCCCTTAGTCCGCGCATCAATCCCCTCAATGCTAATGTCGATGATCACTTCGTCTCCGCGCTTCACCAGCAGAGGCATCTCAAGCTGTTGCGGCGTGACAGGCTTGGAGGCGCGCAGCTGCGAGCGAGTCTGTTTGCCAATCACCTGTGACAGATCGGTCATGAATTTCCCATTGCCGCTGCTGACGTTGTAGCGGCGCAAGGTCAGATTCGACTCGGTTAAGGTTTCGCCACGAGGAATATCCCCCTTGGTCATCACCACTGGCAGGGTGATGTCGGGGCGAACATTGACCGTCACCGACCAGCTGTCGCCACAGGCTACCTGATAGCGCTGATGATTGAGCTGGAACCCGGCATTATCCGGCGCGCTGACTTTCAAAGGCTGTGTGCAGAGGGGATAGGCGCTGACGGTTGGCGGAACGAACAGCGACAGTTTTATTTTCTCATCCTTCCAGCCCTGCTTATCCGCGTAGTCATGCAGCACTTTAATGGCGTGTTGAGTGACATCGCGGGTGATTTGCTGCTGCGCGCTGGTGGCAACAGGCGGTGCGGCAAGGCTGGCTTGAGCCGACGCTGCGAGTCCCAAAGCCGCGATGGCAGCACAGTGAATCGGGAAGGAAATTTGCCGACGTAAACGGAAAGAAAAGCGGAAACGCGGGTTCCGGTTTGGCTGAGGATTTTTCATAAATTCACCTTGAATCAATAAGTTAAAAAACTGGCACGCGACTTGCTCTACAAGCGCTACACGAGATTTTTTAATACCGTTTCAAGGTGAGGAAGATGGGAATTAATTTTCAGCAAGCACTGGGTCAAAGTCCACTGGCTGCAGAGTTACGTCTTGAGAGGACGGAGATACTTTCTGCAAATATGGCGAATGTCGATACGCCAAATTTCAAGGCCAAAGATATGGATTTTGCGCAGGAGATGCAACGTGCAAATGATAATTCTATGCCTCCTTGTGCTCCTCATCTGGAATTTCGTGTGCCTTATCAACCTTCTGAAGATGGAAATACCGTCGAACTGAATATTGAGCAGGCGGCGTTCTCCCAGAACACCATGAGTTTTCAGACCAGCCTGTCGTTTCTCAACATGAGTTTTCGCGGGCTTGAATCCGCCATTGAAGGGAAATAACTGATGTCATTTGCCGATATTTATAAGGTTTCAGGTTCGGGCATGACTGCCCAGACCCTGCGTCTCAATACCGTCGCCAGCAATTTGGCTAACGCTGAATCCCCGGCGGCCAGCGCCGACAGTGTCTATCAGGCACGCAGCCCGGTGTTTGCCGCTATCTACAATAACAGCGAGCACGAAGAGGGCGATCACCTCGCCAGTGCCAGCGTGCAGGTCGCGGATATCGTCAAGTCCGGCGGTTTTGTTCGCCGCTACGAGCCGAACCATCCGCTGGCCGATGCCGACGGGAATGTCTATTACCCCGACGTGAACGTGGTGGAGCAGATGGCCGACATGATGTCCGCGTCGCGCAACTTCGAAACCAACGTTGACGTGATGAACAATGTGAAAAGTATGCAGCAAAGCGTGCTCAAGCTGGGAGACGCCTGATGATCCAGGACACGTCAGCCAGCATGCAAAATGCTGCCATGTTGCTGGCTGCCAGCCAGCAAAGCGCGGTTAAAAAGCCAGTGGCGAAAGCCAAAACGGTCGGCGCGCAAGCCCCAGCGGCCAGCAATAATGTCGGAGCCAGTAGCAATGTCGGGGCCAGTAATAACGTCGGCAGCTCCGGCGGCGTGGGCGATGACAGTAGCGATGTGCCGCAGACCGATGAGCCGTCTATGGCAGACACCTTCCTGACCCTGTTTGTGGCAGAAATTGAGAATCAGGACCCGACCGAGCCGACCGATCCTACCGAATACATCACCCAGCTGGCCTCCATGGCGCAGGTAGTGATGGCGGAAGATCTCTCCAGCCAGATGTCCAACAACTCGATTTTGATGAGCAATCTACAAGTCATGATGCTGGGCAAAATGATTGGTGATGATGTGATGGTGCAGGCGTCAACCGTCACCGTCGCCGACGGCCAGAGCATCACCGGGCGCGTCACCATTACCGACGCCAGCACCACGGTCGATCTCAATTTCAAAGACTCTGCCGGCAACGAGTACACCGTGCCGCTGGGCGAGCAGTCTCCCGGCCCGGTTGATTTCAGCATCGATCCCGCCGACTACGGCATTCCGCCGGGAGATTACGACATCTCCGTGGTGACCAATACCGGCGAATCCAACATCCCTATTGAGGTCGAAGGCCGCGTCACTGACGTGCGCATTCCGCTGGATGGTAGCACGCCGGTCCTTAACGTTTCCGGCGTGGGTGAAGTGCCTTTCATCATGTTGACCGAATTTTTAACCCCTGTAACAGACGGTGACATCCCCGTTTCTTTCTCTTAATTTTGGAATCTCACTATGAGCGCAAGCATTGCAGCCTCCGGGCTTAACGCGGTCAATGACCAGCTAGACAGCATCAGTAACAACATTGCGAATGCGGGTACTGTTGGCTACAAATCCAGCACCACCCAGTTTTCTGCCGTCTACGCCGGGTCACAGGCGATGGGCGTGACCACTGCCGGTACTGCGCAAAGCATCACCCGCAGCGGCAGCATGATGAGCACTGGCAACGCGATGGATTTAGCCATCAGCGGCAACGGCTTCTTTATTACCCGCAGCCCGTCAGGGGACGTCAGCTATACCCGCGCGGGATATTTCGAGACAGATCTCAACGGCAAAATCGTCGATAACCAAGGCAATTTCGTGCAGGGCTATCCGGTCGATGCGAACGGCAATCTGCAAACCGGTACCGTGACTGACCTGAGCGTCTCGACCGGCAATATTCCGGCCAAGGCATCCAGCAAAGTGGATTTCACCGCCAACTTCGATGCTTCTTCTACCGTGCCGACGGTCACGCCTTTCGACTCAGCAAACAGCGCCAGTTACAACAATACCTATACCTCACAGGTGTATGACTCTCTCGGTCAGCAGCACACTCTTACCCAATACATGGTGAAAACCGGCGATAACACCTGGGAAATGCACTACGGCATGGATGGCAAGAATCTTGACCAAACCACCACGCTGACCTTCGACACCAACGGTGCCTTGGTGGCAACGCCGCCGACCGTTCTGACCGTGCCGGTGCCGGGCGCGGCTGACCTGAGTATCTCTCTGGATTACTCCTCCTGTACCCAATACGGCTCTGAATTCTCGGTGACGGCGAACAACGCGGACGGCTATGCCTCGGCGGAACGCACTGGCGTGGCGATTGATGATGACGGCGGCGTTTACGCCACCTACAGCAATGGCGAGCGGATGTTGCAGGGCCAAATCGTGTTGGCGAATTTTGCCAATCCGAATGGGCTGGTTGCGCAGGACGGCACCTCATGGACCGCAAGTTCAGAGTCCGGCGCGGCGGTGATTGGCACGCCAGGCACCGGCATGTACGGCTCGCTCGATTCCGGCATGTTGGAAAGTTCAAACGTGGATATCACCAGTGAGCTGGTGGAGCTGATGGGTGCCCAGCGCAACTATCAGGCCGATACCAAAGTGATCGCCACGGATGACGAGCTGATGCAGTCGCTGTTCCAGTCTATCTAACGGTATTTCATCGCTCTTTGACTGAAGGAGTTATAGGTCTATGGACCATCTTATTTTCACCGCCGTCAGTGGGGCATCTCACACCCTGATGGAGCAGCAGATCCGCGCTAATAATCTGGCGAATGCCAATACCGACGGCTTTCGTGCTGATTTGGATCAGGCGCGAAGCGAGGCGGTACCGGGCGAGGGTTACAGCAGCCGTTTTCTGGTGAAGCAGGAGGACGGCGGCGTCGATATGACACCCGGCGTCATCGTGCAAACCGGCCGACCGCTTGACGTCGCCATAAAAGGTCAGGGGCTGATTGCTCTGCAATCGCCGCAGGGTGAGGTTTATACCCGCAGCGGCAATATGCAGCAGGATGCCGACGGCGCACTGACCATCGGCGGACTGCCGGTGTTGGGTGACGGCGGGCCTATCGTGCTGCCGCCCAACGCGTTGGCCTCAGTGGGCACCGACGGCACCATCTCCGTGTTGCCAGATGACGGCGATGTGGCCGCGACGATGGAAGTCGACCGTATCAAGCTGGTCAACGTGCCGACCAACCAACTGAGCAAAAACGCCAGTGGGCAGATAGTTACCCGTACCGGCCTGCCCGCGGCGGTGGATGAGAACGTCGCGCTGGTGGACAACAGCCTCGAGAGCAGTAACGTCTCGGCGGTCACCGAAATGGTGTCGACTATCTCGCTGAACCGGCAGTTCGAAGCGCAGATCAAGATGATGAAAGCCGCCGAAGATCTCAGTGATGCAGGCAACCGCCTGCTGCGAGATTCGTGATCTCCTCTTTATTAAGGAAAACCCGCCATGAACCCGGCGTTATTTATCAGTAAAACCGGCCTGTCGGCTGAAGACGCGAAAATGAGCGCCATCGCCAACAACATTGCCAACGTTAACACCAACGGTTTTAAACGCGACCGCGTGGTATTCGAAGATTTGTTCTATCAGACCCACCGGGCGCCCGGCACCCAGATGGACCAGAACAATATGGCGCCCAACGGCATTCAGTTCGGCAGCGGTGTAAAGATTATCGGCACCCAGAAGCAGTTCAGCGAAGGTAATGTGCAAACCACGGAAGCCAAGATGGACGTTGCCATCATGGGGCAGGGCTTCTTTCAGGTACAAAACGCCAACGGCGACACCGCCTATACCCGCGACGGCCAGTTGAGCGTCAATGCTGACGGTCAGCTCACCAACGCGCAGGGCCTGCCGTTGCAGCCTGAAATCAGCGTGCCAGACGGCACGGCGGATTTGACCATTGGCGACGACGGTACGGTGACGGCCACCGACGGCAGCGGAAATCCGTCCGAACTGGGGCAGATCACGCTGGTGAACTTCGTCAATCCGGCCGGTCTTCAAGCCGAAGGCGGCAACCTCTATTTGGAAACCGCCGCCAGCGGGCAGGCCGTTGAGGGCACGCCCGGCGAGGATGCTTTTGGCACCTTAAAGCAGGGAGCATTGGAAGGCTCAAACGTCGATGTCGTGAACGAAATGGTCGATATGATCACCGTTCAACGCGCCTATGAAATGAACGCCAAGATGGTCTCGGCGGCGGATGACATGTTGCAGTACATCAGCCAGAACTTGTGATCATCGACTAACTAGCAGGTAACGTTTTGAATAAATTACTCCCGCTTTGCGCCGTGCTGCTGCTCTGCCTGACCGGCTGCGAATCGCAAACCATGACCGTCCATAAAGACGACGCGGAATATGCCCCGCCGCCGGTGGATACCCAAACGACGTCACAGGGCAAAGACGGGGGGCTTTATCAGAATGACTACAGCTGGTCACTGGTGGCAGACCGGCACCCGTACCGCGTCGGCGATATTCTGACCATTGTGCTTGATGAGTCCACGCAGTCGAGCAAGCAGGCAAAAACGGATTTCGATAAGAACTCCGACGCCACTATTGCGCCCGCCACCTTCGGCACTCATACCTACAACGGCGTGGTGGGCTCGACTTCCGCCAAACGTAACTTCAGCGGCGAGGGCACCACCGAGCAGCAAAATAGCCTGCACGGCTACATCACCGTTTCGGTTCATCACGTGATGCCTAACGGGGTGCTGGAAATTAAAGGCGAGAAGTGGCTGACGCTCAATCAGGGCGATGAGTACATCCGCCTCACCGGGCTGGTGCGCGTGGATGATATCAGCAATGACAACAGCATCTCTTCGCAGCGCATCGCCAACGCCCGCATCTCCTACGCGGGGCGCGGGGCGCTGAGCGATGCCAACTCCGCAGGCTGGTTAACTCGTCTGTTTAACCATCCGCTGTTCCCGGTTTAACACATGAGGTTAATCATGCAATACCACACATTTCGGCGGTTAGTGCTGTGCGCCGCCATGCTATTCGGCACTCTGCCTTTACAGGCTCTTTGCGACCAGCCGCTGGAGAACCTGGTGGACATTCAGGGCATTCGTGGCAACCAACTGGTGGGATATAGCCTGGTGGTCGGCCTTGATGGCACCGGCGATAAAAATCAGGTCAAGTTCACCAACCAGTCATTGGTCAACATGCTGCGCCAGTTTGGCGTACAGCTTCCGGCCAAGATTGACCCGAAAGTGAAAAATGTCGCGGCGGTGGCGGTCAACGCCACGCTGCCGCCGATGTACGCACGCGGGCAGAATATCGACGTCACGGTTTCTTCTATCGGTGATGCGAAAAGCCTGCGCGGCGGCACGCTGCTGCTGACCCAACTGCGCGGAGCCGACGGCGAAGTCTACGCGCTGGCGCAGGGCAATATCGTGATTGGCGGCGTCAGCGCCAGCGGCGCGAGTGGGTCGAGCGTCACGGTTAACACCCCGACCGCCGGACGCATCCCGGGCGGCGCCAGCGTCGAGCGCGAAATCCCTACCGACTTCGTGCAGAACCCGCTGGTGACGCTGAATCTCAAAACGCCCAGTTTCAAAGATGCTGGCAACATCGCCAGCGCCATCAACCGCTCCTTTGGAGGCGGTATTGCCACCGCGCAAAGCGCCACCAGCGTCAGCGTGCGGGCACCTGCCGACGCTGGTTCGAGGGTGGCTTTTATGTCGCAACTGGAAGATTTAACCATCAGTCCTGAAAAGGCCCGGCCGCGCGTGGTGTTCAACTCACGCACCGGTACGGTGGTGATCGGCGAGGGCGTGGTGGTGCACGCGGCGGCGGTGGCTCACGGCAATTTGACCGTGACGATCAAAGAGAGCAAAGGGGTTAGCCAGCCAAACGCCTTAGCTGGCGGGCGGACGGTAACGACGCCGGAAAGTGATATCCAGATAAGCCAGGGGCACGGCCATCTGGTGCGCCTGCCGGGCAGCACCAAGCTGCAAACGATAGTCGATACGCTGAACGGATTAGGCGCGTCACCGGACGACATCATGTCGATTCTGCAAGCCTTGCATGAAGCCGGCGCGCTTGATGCCGAATTTGTTGTGATTTAACGGAGCCAAAGCATGCCACTGCATTCCAGCGCGGGGATCTCCGCACCGACCATCGCCGGGGATTTGTCCGGCGATATGAAACCAGATTCGATCAAAAAAGCCGCCGAACAGTTTGAGGGCGTGTTTCTGCGCGACATGTTGAAAGAGATGCGTAAAGCCACCGACGTGCTGGACGACAAGAACGATCCGTTCAACAGCAAAGAGCAAAAAATGATGCGCGATTACTACGACGACATTCTCAGCAGCACGCTTTCCAAACAGCATGCTATCGGTATCGCCGACATGCTGGTGAAACAGCTGAGTCCGAAGGGCAAGGCCTGAGCGGATAAAGTTCCCGGCACGGCGTGCCGCTTTATATCTTTTAATCAGGCTGTTTTGCATCGCTAGCATAACCAACCGAGTGTGGAAATTTTATGGACATGATGTATATCGGCGCCTCGGGTGCCAGTGCCGCGCAGACCCAATTAAACGTCACCGCGCAAAATACGGCTAACGCCTACACCGAGGGTTATACCCGCCAGCGGGCTGAAACCAGCGCGGTTGGCCCAAGCTGGGGCAACAGCAGTAGCGCTGGCAATGGGGTGCAAGTTGACAGCATCGTGCGCGTATCGGACCAGTGTCTGGTCAGCCAAATCTGGAGCGCCTCCTCAGACAATGGCTATTACAGCACCACCCAGCAATATCTCGGGGCGCTGGAAAGCGTACTGAGTTCGCCTGACAGCAGCCTGAGCGCGGGTTTCGATAACTTCTTCGCGGCGCTGAATGAGGCCACTACCGAACCGGACTCTGACTCGCTGCGCGCGCAGGTGATCAGCGAATCCAACGCCTTCTGCCTGCGTCTGGATAACACCGACAAATATATCGACTCGCAGCGCTCTCAGGCTCAGGACCAGTGCCAGGCGGCGGTGGAGCAGGTCAATACCCTGACCGACGGCATTGCTGATTATAACCAGCAAATTGCCGAAACCGAGGCCAATGGCGGTAATGCGTCAGCGCTGTACGATGCCCGCGATCAGCTGACTAATGAGCTGAGTTCGCTAGTGGACGTACAGGTCACGGTGGACGACAAAGGGGCGTATAACGTGGCGCTGCCTGACGGACAGCCGTTGGTCAGCGGTGATACCTCCTCAACGCTGGGCCTGAAAACCAATGAAGACGGCAGCCAGAGTTTGGAAATGAACTTTGCCGGCACCACTTACGATTTGGACACCAGCACTGGCGGTACTTTGGGTGCGCTGTTTGACTATCAAGATCAGATACTTGACCCCTTGGATGACGCGGTGAACGGCATCGCCAGCGCCTTTGCCACGGCGGTGAATGACCAACTTGCTCAGGGCTACGATCTCAACGGCAATCCCGGCAAGCCGCTGTTTGTGTATGACGAAACGGACCCAGACGGCCCGCTGACGGTAAACCCGGATATTGACCCTGACGAGCTGGCCTTCTCCAGTGACCCCGATGCACCAGCCAACGGCGATAACCTGACGGCGCTGATTGGCTTAGCTAACGAACCTATTGATATTCCCGACATGGGGGAAATGAGCGTAAATGACGCCTGTTCCACCATCATCAGCCAAATCGGTATCGCCAGCCGCCAAAATCAAACCGAAGAGACTGCCGCCAGCAACGTGCTGTACGAAGCACAAAGCCAGCAGGCCAGCGTCAGCGGCGTAAATATGGATGAAGAGGCGGTCAATTTGATCACCTATACCCAGTCGTATCAGGCGAATTTGAAGGTGATTTCAACTAGCGCCGAGATATTCGATGACGTTCTCCAAATGTTCTAACCCGCTTCGCCTTTCGCGCCGTGGGGGTGTTAGCTGCGTTCGCTCACCCGAATCACATACTTTTGTATGCTCATCGGGATTCGTTCGCTTGCCGCCTACCCACGGCGCGAAAGGCTTTGCGGGAGGTGCGGGGTGTTGGCTGCGTTCGTTCACCCGAATCACATACTTTATGTATGCTCATCGGGATTCACTTACTTGCCGCCTTCCTGCCTCAAGAATGGCTTTGCGGGGAGCTTGGATGGCCTCAAACACAAGGCAAAAGGCTTTTAGGGCTGAGCAGTGCTAACTAATTTAATGATTTAAGGAATTTATATGCGTGTCAGTAGTTCACAGACGTCGAGCATTATGTTGCAGAGCATCGATCATTCGTCGCAGCAGATGGGTAAGTTGATGACTGAGATGGCGAGCGGCAAGCGCGTGTTGGTGCCGTCGGATGATCCGATTGCCAGTACGCGAGTGACTCAGCTGAATCAGGAAGAGTCGGCTATTGACCAGTATCAGGAGAATATCACTACTGCCTCGGGCAGTATGGCGCAGCAGGAAACGGTGCTAGGGACGGTAAGTGACTCCTTGCTGGCCGTACGTGATGATCTGGTGCAGGCGGGAAATGGTACGAACGATGCCGAAGCCTTGAACAGTTTCGGCAGTGAAATTGAATCACTGACGGAGTCGATGGTGGCCGCCCTGAATTACGCTGACGGCGACGGTCATTACATGTTCTCCGGCACCGCCAGCGATCAGCAAGCCATCACGCAGGATGCTGACGGTAACTATGTTTACAACGGCAATGAAGAGCATCGCACCGCCACGGTGTCGAACGGTGTGGAAATCGATACCAATGTTAGCGCCGGAGAGATGTTTTTCAGCGGCAGCGAGGGCTCGGATATTTTCAACACCCTCAATGACTTAGCGACCATGCTGCAAGACCCGGATATCGACCCGACGGATCCCGACGTGCAGGCCAGCATTTCCAGCGCGATTGATAGCGTTGATCAGGCTATCGACCAGGTTTCCGGTGGCATTTCCCAGCTGGGTGAAAACCAGAACACGCTAGAGATGATATCTAATGCGCAGACCGGCATTTCGACCACTAACCAGACCGTTATTGGCTCGATGACCAATTTGGATTACGCCACCGCCGCGACAGAGCTTGATGGCCTGATGGTGTCGGTTCAGGCCACTCAGGCCACTTACGCCAAAATCAGTCAGCTGAGTCTGTTCAGCGTAATTTAACGTTTCCCCAGAGGCTTTTATGCAGGTCGGCTTACGTACTTCCACATCCACCGCACTGGCATCGCCGCTTAATCGCGGCGTGATTGGCGCCACCAGCGTCACTCACGCGCCTAAAATGAATAACGGAGATTTTCCTGCGTCGCCGGTGATTGCCACCCGTCCGCAGCGTTATAGCGTCCAGCTGAACGATCAGCTCACCCGTTTACAGCAGGCCGATGCTTATTTGGCGAATGTCGAAAACGCCACGCTGAACTACCGCCACAGTTTAAACGGCGGCCATACTAAGCAGCCTGACGCCCTGGCGCACGATAGCCAACAGTTGCAAAGTCTGCTTAACAAGCGCAGTCAGCTTTCCGGCGGCACGGTGGATAGCCAGCTCAACAGCGTGGTGCAGGGGAACGCGCAGGTCGATTTTGGCCTGCCGGAAGTGGATAGCTGGCTGACTTCGCCCCCTGAGGCGACGTTGCTGTTTAGCCGCGACGGCAGCCAGAAGAAGGTGATGACGGCGATAAACCTGCCGCAAGAGGCGAGTTCGGCCCAGCGTTTGCAAGCCCTGAACCACAGCCTGCGCCGTATCGGCGTACGGGCGCAGACCGGCGAACAGCCGGGGCAGTATCGCTACAGCTGTAATGAAAGTCAGTGGGCATCGGTGAAAAGCAGTTTGAGCGTGTCGATTAACGGCGATGGAAAGTTGGCGCGGGCCGATAAGAAACTCCAAATGATCGAACCGCAAAGTATCAGCAGCCAATTGAGCGATTTGCCGCAAATGGACAATCGCAGCGCGCAGTCGGTGCTGCAAAGTACGCTGGATAAAATCAGCAGTCAGCGGCAATCGCTGGCCCGTCAGCAGGAACAGGCCCGTTCGGCAATCAGTAATATGGCTGACTATGGTAATGATGACTCCGCCAGCCGCGCGGCTGAAGGGCTTTCCAGCCTGTTATCTGGCGTAAATCAGCACTATCAAACGCTGGCTGAGGCCGTCAATGGTCAGGCAAATCTGCCTGCTGCGACAGTAAGAACCTTACTGGGCGAGCAAGAGTATTAAATTTTTATCTACTTATCGCCGTTGCAGTTTTGTGACGGCAGCGGGGATAAGTCCTCGCCAAGCATCATGATCAATTTTAAACCACTACCTACCAGCACCTGTTGGCTGCCCTCCGCCGTATAGAGCCACATTGGCAATGGGCGGTTACTGAGGTAGCTATTTTGAATATCGCCTATACGCGGCTTTGAATCAGGCTGAAAGAACATTGGCTTAAGCATATAGACACGTTGGTTTTCGGATGGGGTACCCGGGTAGGCGCAGCGAATGATCGCCGCGCGGTAGCGAAAGTCGTTATCCCCAGACATGTTGATTTCTAACTGCTTTTTATCCTGCGAAGCGACCAACGAAATCTGATAAATCTCTTTTGAATCATCACGAAGATTGTAATAACCATATTCGGTGCGCTGAAAGGTGCTGGCATGAACGGCAAAGCCAAGGCACACCAGCAGGCCGACGCATAACTTATGGGCAATTCGGCAGGTCATTGAGCGTTCTCACTGATTCGTTGTAAATAAGCATGGGCAGTTTTTCGGAATATTGAGCCCAGTTGTGAATATCCATCAGCAGCTGCGAATGGATATTACAGCGGTTGGTAAGGCTTAGGTTGAGTGACATGACATTGACCCCGAGGTGATACCGCATCTGCATCTTGGCCTGCCGTTTTTCCAGCTCGGTATCCAGTCGAGTGAGCTGATTTTGCAGGTCGCTGGAGATAGGTTTGGTGCCGATATCCTGTGAGACGTCGCCCGGCATCTGCAAAGCAAAGATCTGAGTATGCTTGGCGTTAAATCGCATGTCGGGCAGCTCTTTGACTTGCAGCTCGCTGGAGGAGACGTCGATTTTCTTCGCGTACCATCCCCAGGCCGCCGCAACCACCACAACCGCAACCAGTGCGCCAAGCGTGATGGCCCATCGCCGATGTTTATTCCGCGCTTGGACAGGGAGGGAGGGGGCAACCGGCGCGGGAATATAAGCTGACGGCGGTTTCTCTGGCTCGCTGTTGAGCACCTGCTCTTTATTCTCACTTCCATTCTCAATCTCAACCTCGCTCTGACCCCTATCCTCTGCCAGCAGGGGGGCAGGGGGAGCGGGCGGTTGATTTTGCGTATCGGGAGACAGGAAGCTGCCGTCTAACAGATAGCCTTTTTTAGGAACGGTTTTGATGATCTGCTGCTGCTTACCGTCATCCCCCAGCGCGTTACGCAGGGCGTGAATAGCATTCGGCAGGCTGTTATGACCTACCACTCGCGTTTTCCACGCATGCTGGGTTAACACTTCACGAGTGAGCACCTGATTGGGATGCTCAAGCAGCAGAGACAACAGCGCAAATTGATATTCGCCCAGACGTTTGGTTTCAGCAGTATCGGCATGGGTTATGCCATTTAAAGAACTATCTAAACGCCAGCCGTTGATAAGAAAAGACATAATAGGGTTCGCATCACTCTGAATTAATTAATTCTATTATAGGAAGATGAGTATTGTGGGGCGTTTTTGCCGACTCTCGCAGAAATCTATCGTGAATATGATTTATCTCAATTATCCCTGTAGAGCTGCCGTACTCCTCGCCGATTTTAGTGATTTTGGCACTTAATCCTAGAAAGGACAGTTTTTGAATTGGTAAAAAATGCCAATCTTTCAGATGGTTGCAGATAAATCATATGTTAATAGGATGATCTTTATAAAAAGCCAATAATATTCAAAGGCTTGAGGCTGCTTTTTGCTGGGAAAATTTTTTTCGATCTATTTTTAGTTTGCGACTTCATTTTTGTCTCCGCTGTACCGTTTTATCTCAGTGTAACGTTCATTAGGACGCTTTTAATTTAATACGCTAAGGAGATTTAAAATGGGCTTATCAATTTATACCAATGCTGCTTCAATGGCCGCTAATAACGCACTGCAGAAAAGTAACAATAGCCTGGCTACTTCAATGGAACGTCTGGGTACCGGTAAGCGCATTAACTCCGCGTCTGACGATGCGGCCGGTTTGCAAATCGCTACCCGTCTGCAATCTCAGTCAAACGGTATGGATGTTGCGATGCGTAACGTCTCTGACGCGACTTCCATGTTGCAGACTGCCGAAGGCAGCTTCGACGAAATGACCAACGTGCTTTACCGCATGAAAGACCTGGCAACGCAAGCAGCTAACGGCACGAACTCACAGGATGACCTGGATGCGATGCAGGCTGAATATGACCAGTTAGGTCAAGAAATGAACAGCATGATGAACAACACCACTTACGGCGGCCAAAGCCTGCTGGGTGTTTCCGGTACTCTGGGTAAATCTGGCGGCGTAACCTTCCAGATTGGCGCACAAAGCTCAGATACCATGACCGTTAACCTGAGCAGCCAAATGGGTAAACTCGATACCCAGTTGAAATCCGTCAGCGCGGCTTACACTAACCCATCTAAAGCAGCTAATGCTTCTGGTGTACAGGGTAATGAGTTGACCAACGCCAGCAGCGCTAACGCCATGATTGACCAGCTCGACAGCGCGCTGTCAGCCGTCGGTTCCGTGCAGTCAGCGCTGGGTGCGTCTATCAACCGTATGGGCCACACTTCCGCTAACCTGCAAAATATGAAGGACAACACTGACGTGGCTATCGGTAACATTATGGATACCGACTACGCGGCAGAAGCCTCCAACATGACGCGAGACCAAGTGCTAGAACAGACCAGTATGACCATGTTGAAACAGTCCAACTCCATGTCCAGCATGGTGATGTCACTGCTGCAATAAGTGATGCTAAAACCCTCGAGCAAAAAAGAACACTGCCCTCGGGCGGTGTTTTTTTTCGCCGAATATTTCCTTTCTGCCCGCCAAAAGGACCGGAAAATTTCCGCCAAAGCGGAAGTGATTTTTCCGTGTGAATTTTAAAATTCCTTATAAATCAGTTAATTAATAATTGGCACGCCGATTGCTATTACAAGCTATATCCGCAGGCGATAGCAACTCAATGGCGAAGGAGCCCAAAGTCATGATTAACCCGCAACAGTTGGCGACTCAGTTCGCCACGCTCGACGTACAGACTCAGGTCGACCAGCTGAATCGCCAGCAAAGTACCCTTAACAGCGAATCTACGGCGCTAACCACATTACAGACCGCACTGACTGACTTTCAGACCGCGATTGATGTCTTGAACGATACCGAGTCCGGTGCCTTAGTTAACGCGGCCACGGTAAGCAATGACGCCGCGGCGACGGTCAGCGCCGACTCTACCGCGCAGCCGGGCAACTACTCGTTTTATGTCGAATCACTGGCCAGCGCCCAGCAGTTTGCCTATCAGGGCATCGCTGAAAATGACGTCCCAACCAAGGGGGTGGTGTCGATTTCTCTCGGTGATTCCGAGGACGTTATCTCCATCGACCTCTCCACTATTGATGAAGACGGGGATGGGTTGAACTCCGTGAATGAATTTGCCGACGCCATTAATGACAGCCCGGACAATCCCGGCGTCACCGCCTCGCTGGTGAAATCTAATGGGCAGACTTCCTTGTTGCTGACCAGCGACGACACCGGTGCGGCTAACACCCTGCATGTCGAAATGACCGGCGTGCCGGACAGCACCTTCTCAAAATCGCTTTTGGCCCCGCAGCAGCTCTCCCCGGCGAGTGATGCGGTGGTGTATCTCGGCGGTGACTCGACTTCGGGCCTGAAGATGACCAACAGCAGCAATACTTTTGACGACCTGATTGAAGGGGTGTCGATCACTTTCAACGAGGTCAATGCGCCAAACAGCGCGCCGGTGAAAGTCAGTATCAGCACCGATGAGAGCGCCTCACAGGCTCAGGTGCAAACCTTCGTCGATGCTTATAACGCCCTGGTTGACTCACTTGACTCCCTAACCGCCTCCGGCGGCGGGGACGATAACGCCACGCGCGGCGCGATGGCGGGGGATGCTGGCATCACTTCACTGGAAAGCCAGATGCGCAATTACATCCGTCAGGACTACGACGGCGTATCGCTGATGGACTACGGCGTTTCAGCCGATACCGACGGCCATTTGGAAATTGATGGCACCGAGTTCGACGACATGATGAAAACCAATCCTGAAGGATTGAACAGCATTTTTGTCGGCGACGACAGTCTGGTCGGCAAGCTCGATGCTTCCCTCGATACCTTCCTCGACGACGATAACGGAGTGATCAAAATGCGCCAGGACGCCATTGATGACTCGCAAGAGAGGCTCGATACCAGCGCCGACTCCTTACAGCAGCGCTATGACAGTGCTTATAACCGTTACCTGACCGAGTACACCAATCTGATGGTTACGATGACAGAAATGGAAAACACCATGGCCGCGTTTCAAGCGTAGTGCACCACATTAAAGAGAACCCAAGTATGAACCCCTCATTGGAAGGTTATTCGCAGTATCAGGAACTTGATTTGGCTTCAAAAACGGCCAGCGCTTCCCCCCATCAACTAGTGCTGGTGCTGTATGCCGGATTAATGGATGAGCTGGTGCGAGCTAAAAGCCACATCGAAGCCAAACGTTATGAACGCAAAGCGAAAAGCATCAATAAATGCATCGATATTCTCAATGCATTAACCAGCGCGCTGGAGTTCGATACCGGCGGCGACGTGGTGCTCAATCTGGCCCGTCTGTATGACTACTGCGTTTATCGCCTGTACGAAGCCAGTGAAGCCATGTCGGTGAGCAAAATCGATGAAGTGCTGCATATTCTCGGCAATTTGCGAGAAGGCTGGGAAGGTCTGGCACAGAAATTAGGATAAGCCATGAAAGAAGAAAAGCTAAAAATCCAACAGCTTGCTGCCCTGATGACACGCGCGGTGCGCGAACATCGTTGGTTAAAACTGCGCGCGCTGAATGTTGAAATGACGCTGCTCTTACAGCATTGCAACGACAGCGGCGCGGCGGACGACGAGTTCCGCGCGCTGGAGGCCAGAGTCCATCGCCATTATCAACAGATGATGGCGCAGTGCCAGCAGGATAGCGCCGCGCTTCAGGTCAAAATGACTCGCCATCGCGAAAACAGCGAAGGCATGAATGCCTACGGTCAGCTGGCTCTGGTTACGGGGGCGAAATGAAAGCTGCCACTGCATTGATCGGTAAATTGATGTCCAACCCCACCATGCAGGGGAAAGGTGAAAAAGCCATTGCCAATATCAAACAAAATCCCCAGCCGACGGCGAAATCTGACGGGCAGGGGTTTGATTTCAGCAATCTGATGCAAAACAAACCGGCGCTGAAAGCATTGGCCGAGCGTTTTGCGACTCAGGCTAAACCGAGTCAACAAGACGCCGACAGCAGCACGGTTGTAGCGGGTGATGATACCCAGCAGGCCCAGCAGTGGTTGGCGCAGCTATTGGCCGCTACCCAAAGCCAGCCGTTGCCTACTCAGGCACTGTTTGGCGGGCAGTCGCCTGACGCGCAGAGTGGGGCCGTTGCGCTGCCCGCTAGCTTATTACCCGGCTTGATGAAGCAGGCCCAGCAGGCGGGCGGAGCCGATTCGCAAAAATTATTGCAGCAGATGATGCAAGTGCAGGGCGGCAACCAGCCGACGCAGAACCCGCTTTCCGGCGCGGATAAAAACGCGCTGGTGGCGATGATGCAGACGTTAATGCAGCAGCAGTCGCCAACCGCCACCGCACTGCCGGATACCGCCACGCCTCTTCAGCAGGTACAAGCCACGCTGGCGAGCGCGCTCAATATCAACGGCCTGCAGGGCAGTGCGCCGAAAGGTGTACGCCAGCCAGAGTTGCGTCAGAGCGATCGGCCGGTATTAGAGGCGATAACGCGCGGCAAAGTGCTGAATGCCACCCCCGTCAACGACGGCCCGTCGCTGCCGGTTACCCAGTTGATGAGTGGGGCACAGGTCGACGATCGCGCGGCGAACGCCACTTTGCCGACTCTCACCGCCACGCTGGATCCGCAGCGTGAAGACTGGGACCAGCAGCTGTTCTCTCTGCTGAAAGATCGCATTCAGGTGCAGATGGACGGCCTACATCAGACCGCCACCATCCGTCTTGATCCGCCTTCGCAGGGGAAAATTGATATTTCGATTCAGTTCGAAGCGGGCAAGTTGCTGGTCAATATCAATGCCGGTCAGGCCGATGTCTATCGAGCACTACAACAGCTCAGTGAGTCACTCCGCCACCAACTGACGGCACAGAATTTTGTGCAAGTTCAGGTGCAGGTGTCGACCGGCGATTCGTCCCAGCAGCAACAGCATCAGCGAAATACTGCCCGAGAGCAGGAAAATGGCGTCAGCCAGGCACAAGAGATCACTTCGAAGGATAGCGAAGGGCCGGTTGACAGTACCCTTATAACCAAAGTGTGAGATGAGGATTATGGTTAAGAAAATACTCGGTGGCCTACTGTGTTTGATTTTATTAGTGGTCACCGTGGCCGGTGTCAATATTGGTACGCATTTCTATTTTAAAAAGGCTGATGAAAAAGCCGCGACGGTGAAACATGGTGCGGATGACGTAATTGTCGAAGATCCGAAAGCGCCTGAGCCAATATTTGTTTCGCTTCCTGAAGTGGTTATTACCCTGCAAGGGCCTAATGAGCACTACATGCTGACTGAAATTGTTCTTGAGGCAAAAGATATTAAAGCGCAAGAGCGTTTGAACTCCATGCTGCCTTTATTACAGAGCATTACGGTGAATAGTCTCTCCAATGAGGATTATGAGCATTTGCGTCAGAAAAAAATAAGTGATTTACGCATTGAGTTGGATAACGCCTTTAAGCAGGAGTTTAAAAGCCGAAAAATGAACGTGCCTTATAAAACCTTGCTGCTGAAGCGTGTGATATTCCAATAAAACAGCCATTTATTAGGGCCCTATTATGCAAGCTGACTATTCAACGGCTGAGTCACCCCTATCCGGATTTCAGGATGTGCCGCTATTAACGCCGCAGCAGGAGAGCCTCTACCTGCAAAATTATCTGCCGCTGGTGAAGCGCGTCGTTAGGCAGCTCAGCCCTCAGTGTAGTGCGGTACTCGACAAGCAGGATATGGAGCAAATCGCGCTGATGGGGCTACTGGACGCGCTGCGCCGCTACGGTCAGCCAGACCACGGCTTCGGCGGCTATGCGGTGTTTCGCATTCGCGGATCGATTCTTGATGCCCTGCGTGAAATGGACTGGCGGCCGCGCCGTCTGCGCCAGCAGGTGCATCAAACCCATGATGACATTAAGGCGCTGGAGAAGAGTCTGGGACGTGAACCAACCTTCAGTGATATCTCGAGCGCGCTGCATCTAAGCGCAGAGGAATATCATGAATATCTGCAATTGGAGAGCGCGCGAACGCTAGCGAGTCTGGATGAGTTACTGGACAACGGACAGGAAGACATTGGCTCCAGAAGCAGAAAACTGGAAGAGGAATTTGTCACTCAGGAAACGCTACGCGAGGCGATAAATAAGCTTGAGCCTCGCGAGCAAACTATTCTGGCGCTCTATTACCAGAAAGAGTTAAGTCTTAAAGAGATCTCCGTCGTGCTGAATATTTCAGAAGGCCGAGTTTGTCAGATTAATAAAATTATCGCCGAAAAAATAAAACAGCATTTTTGCGGCGACTCATGCGTTTAAATGCATCTCATTCTTAATGGTTAAAGCAGGAAAAAAATAATGCAAAAGCTCATCGGTGGACTCATCGTTTTACTCTGTGTTTTTGGTGGATATATGTCCGCAGGTGGCGAAATTATTGCAATATGGCAGCCTGCCGAAATCGTCATTATTCTCGGAGCCGGTTTAGGGGCCATGGTTATCGCTAACCCGGTCCATGTATTAAAAGATATTTGGCATCAATTAAAAGCCGTATTTGGTAAACGCGATACCGGAGAAGAGTTTCAGCGTCAGTTATTAATTACACTGTATGAGCTGCTGGAAATGGTGCAAAACGGCGGTCTTCGCGTGCTGGATCAGCATATTGAAAACCCAGCTGAGAGTGAGCTATTTCTTAAATACCCAATGATCCTCAAACAGTCTCGCTTGGTGGGCTTTATCTCGGATAACTTCCGCCTAATGGCCATGGGTAAAATCAACGAGCACGAGCTGGAAGGGATTCTGGAGCAGGAGCTGGCGGCCATTGAAGAAGAGATGCTGGCCCCGTCGAAAGCCCTTCAGCGTATCGGCGAAGCGATGCCGGGCTTTGGTATTTGCGCGGCGGTGCTGGGTATCATCATCACCATGTCCTCTATTGACGGCTCTATCGCCATGATTGGTCTACACGTGGCGGCGGCGCTGGTGGGGACCTTCCTCGGCGTCTTCTTCAGCTACTGCTTTATGGATCCCCTCGCCAGCGCGATGGATTCACAGGCCAAGTCTGAACTCTCAATGCTGGAGTGCGTGCGTACCGTGCTGGTAGCGCATGCAGCAGGCAAACCCACCCTGCTGGCAGTGGATGCCGGGCGTAAGTTGCTGCATCTGGCCTCTAAACCGACGTTCGCCAATCTGGATGCTTGGGTGAATGCGATGGTGGAGCAGGAAGAATAATGAAAAAGTCCGGACGCCCTACGGTCCACACCACCATCATCAAACGCTCCGGTAAGAAGCACCACGGCGGGCATCACGGCGGCGCGTGGAAAGTGGCTTTTGCCGACTTTACCCTGGCGATGATGGCCCTGTTTATGGTGTTGTGGATTGTCAGCTCAGTTAACCAAAAAGAGCGCGAAGAGATTGTCGCCGCGCTGCATGACCAGTCGATTTTCAAAGGCAATGTGTTTGCCCCCCTTAGCTCGATTGGCAAGAACAATTCTGTTATCGCCAAGCCGCTGCCGGTGACCTATAAAGAGCCGCAAAAAACGCCGCCGGTCATTGAGAAACCTAAGCCGACGCCGCCAAAACCGGAAGAAAAGCCGCCGGTGAATGTGCGCCAGCAAGAGGTGAACGCCGCCGACAAGATGGACGCGCTAAGCAGCAAAAAATCGGCCCGCGAGCTGAGTGAACTGGCGGCCAATATCAACACCATCGCCAAGAAAAACCATATGGAAGCCAATTTGGAGATTGAAGTGATCCCGCAGGGCTTGCGAGTACTGATTCAGGACGGCCATGATCGCGATATGTTCCAGCGCGGCAGCGCCAGCCTGACGCCGTTCTTCCGCACCTTGCTGACCGAATTGGCGCCGACCTTCAACAACATTGATAACAAAATCATTATCAGCGGCCACACGGACGCGGTGATGTACAAAAACCAGGCGATGTACAACAACTGGAATCTGTCCGGTGACCGCGCACTGGTGGCACGTCGCGTGCTAGAGCAGGCCGGCCTTGCCAAAGGCAAAGTGCTACAGGTTAACGCTATGTCCGATCAGATGCTGCTGGACCCGAAAAATCCAGAAAGCGCTCGCAATCGCCGGATAGAAATCATGGTGCTAACCAAAACCGCGTCAGATTCGCTGTATGAATTCTTTGGCGATCGCGGCGATAAAGTGGTCGAGCCGCTGACGCAAAAAATAGAGAAGCGGGAGGGGCTGTCGACATCGACTCCGACGTCCGCAGAGTAATTGTGATGAATATCTTCAGCCTGATATGTGAACCTTCGGTGCTCTTGCCGACGCTGCATGAGCCGGGGGCCTCAACGGCGCGTCGCCTGCTGGCTGCTTTTGTGATGAGCGGCTGTCTGCTGCTGGCGATGACGCCGCTGCGCGCCATCGCCGCGCCGACCCAGCGTAGTCAGGTGGTGAAGAAGAAGGTGCACAAAGTCAGCAGTAAACCCAAGATAACCAGTAACAAGAAAACCCCTGCGCCGACGGTGAAGCTAAGCTTCGCCGCCCAGCAGCGGGCCAAAAATCGTGAGCTGCTGATGCACCATCCGGTCAAGGTGGTAGCGACCAGCTACGGCGATAAGCCGCTGAAAACGGCCAGCACCTCAAACCTGCACAGCTCGGCGGCGCAGCGGCAGGCTAATCGCCAACTTATCGCCCAACATCCCGACTGGTTTAGCCATCAGAAACGGGAAAGCGTAGCTCCCGAGGCGCTAGGCAGCGACAGCATTGCGCTGGCTTATCGCGACCATCTGCAACAGACCACGCAAAAAGCCATGTCGACCCTGATGAAACAGTTGGGGAAACCCTATGTCTGGGGAGGAACCTCGCCGAGAATTGGCTTTGATTGCAGCGGATTGGTCTACTTCGCCTACCATGGCCTGCTGACGGAAGGGATGCCGCGCACCGCCAACGGCATGTATCGCCGAGCCAGAGGCAAGACCATTACTCAGAGCCAGTTAAGGCGCGGAGATCTGATCTTCTTCCACATCCATACCCAGCAAAACGCCGACCATGTGGGCGTTTATCTCGGCGACGGCAAATTTATTGAATCGCCGAGAACCGGCGAGGATATTCGCATTAGCACTCTGAATGAGCCTTTCTGGCAGGATCACTATCTCGGTGCCAAACGGGTGCTGACACCGGAAACCATTATCTAAACCGCCGTTTACTCCGCATCAAACCAATCGTGGTTCTGCTCGGCAATCGGCGTGATGGTGGAAATCATCTCTTGCAGGTGAATACGCATCGCGCGCTCGGCAGCGTCAGGATTGCGGGCTTTCAGCGCGCTAAGAATGTTGTCGTGCTGCTCAATCAGGCTCTCCGGCGGCGAGACTTTGCTCAGCGTCAGGAAGCGTACGCGGTCCATAGTCGCCTTAATATGCTCCACCGTTTCCCATGCCAGGCGGCAATCAATGATCTGCGCGATTGAGCGATGAAACTCATCATCTAACAGCAAGAACTCCTGCGTTTGTTGGCTCTTCGCCGCCAGCCGCTGGCGCTGCAAATTGTGCTCCAGTATCAACAGGTCATTGTCAGTGGCGACACTCGCCGCGCGGCGCACCACGGCGGTTTCCACGGCTTCGCGAATAAAACGGCCATCGGCGACGCGCTTGGCTGAAATCTTCATCACAAAGGTGCCGCGCTGCGGCAACACCTGCACCAAGCCTGCTTCCGCCAGCTTAATAAAGGCTTCGCGCACCGGCTGGCGCGACACGTTGAACCGCGACGAAATCTCTTTCTCCGATAACAGGGCGCCGGGGGGGATCGCGCAAGTGACAATATCCTGACGCAGGGTGCGGTAGATCTGCTGGTTAACCGGCACATTATTGAGAAATTCGTAAGTTTCAGTCATGGGCACATTGATGTTGTAGCGGCTGGAATAGGCCGAATAGTACCATGACTTTTCACAGGATTTTGCGAATGCATTAGAAGGGCGTGAACCAAGGGGCAAAAACAACAGATAAAAAAATCCCGCTCAAGGTGGGCGGGATGTCGTAATGCTTTACGAGGGGATAGTCCAATGAGATGCAACGTCTTATAGGGGAATAAGTGCTTGCAGACTCATAATAACGTTCGGTATTAGCGCTTCAAGATGAAACTGGTAAATTTCACTTAAGTTTGGTCATTCAGGATTTATCCTAGCGCCCGGCGTGGATCCCGTATGCCTGTCGCGGGCAGGGTCAAAACCAAAGCCGCTGGTTATGTGCGCCATTAAAGCCTACTCTCTAAAGGTAAGAAATGGGTACTTTGAAGTTAAGCGATTGTAAGTATTAAGGATTAATATGAGCGAAGTCGAAAGTTCGATCAGTGTAGGCGATATTATTACTGTTAAGAACGGCTCTACCCACGAGGTAACAGGCTTTGTTAAAAAAGGGGAAAGGATTTACCCGACGATCAAAACCGATCATGGCAATACTAATTACAGCCAGATCAAAGAAATTGTCTCAGTGAGTAAAAGCTGATTTTAATTAGCTGAGCGCGACCACGGCCTGCTGCATCTGTGATGCTGGCGGGCTGTGTAAAACAGCCACCTTTGCCTTATCTCTACTCCTCCCGCCATGGCGATATATTCTCTTCCGACCTTTATCTCATTATAAATTAAAACTATTTATCCTCCGTGGCGAATCTCTTTATAGTAAGAATGCTGCACTGCGGCTTGAGATTCCTTCTATTTATGATGGGTCGTTCCTCATCGATTAATTGATTTCAGGGTAGGGAAGAATGAATAAAATTTTGCACGGAGTAATAGGGCTGACGCTGGCCTGTGGCGTTTTCACCACCTTGCCGGTGGCGGCGGCGGTCAAGAGCTGTATTGAGAATCGTGCCGGGATAGATATGGGGTCCGGCAGCACCAAGATTCAGGTGACGCAGGTGGATGTGTGCCAGCATCGGCTGGGTAAGGTGCTGTATGAAGATCAGCGCCCGGTGGGTTTTAACGCCGATTTGGCGAAATCGACCAATAACCAGCTGAGCGAGGCGATCCAGCAGCAGGGCGTCGCCGCGCTGTCTGAGATGGTGAAGAAGGCCGAAAGCTTCAGGCCAACCCGCGTGACCGGCGTAGCGACGGCGGTATTCCGCACGGCGTCTAACGGCCAGCAGGTGATTGATCGCTTCAACCAGCAGGCACATGTGAATTTGAAGATTATCACTCAGCAGCGGGAAGCCGAGCTGGGATTCCAGTCTGCCAAGGCCGCGCTGAATGAGCCAAATGTCAAAGATGAGGATCTGCTGGTGTGGGATATTGGCGGGGGATCGATGCAGATGACCTCCTACCACGAGCAGGCGGGCAAACCCTCAGTGGAGGTTTATCAGGGCAAGCTGGCCTCGGTCACGCTGAAAGACTTCATCACTAATGTGCTACAGAACAAAGATTTAGCGGCTGATAGCACGCCAAACCCCATTGGCTCGCTGCGCAATACCGTGCTGCGTTATGTCAATTTCTATGCTCGCACCCATGTCAGCGCGCAGATGAAAAAGGATGCCCAGACCAAACGGGTGATTGGCATTGGCGGCGTGCACGGCTTCTCTATCAAGAGTCAGGTGCATTTGCACAACAACAGCTATGGCCTTGCTGACCTCGAGCAGGCGTCGAAAAATAACGTCTGGAAAGGGGATTCTGAGTTAAAAGGTGACTACCGCGCGACCGACGTCAGCAACCTGTTGCTGGTAGAAGGTTACATGCAGGCGCTGAATATCCCTCAGGTTACCGTGGTGAAAGCCAGTCTAATTCAGGGTATTTTGTTGCAGTAAGCCATTAAACCTAAGGCAGCAGGCTGAACGCTTAACTTTCAATTTTGCAGGAGCAAAGATTATGACAGTAGGAAAAAAAGAGTTAGTCGCAGTTCAAGATCAGGATGATTTTATCTGGCTGGAGGGCATTCGCGACCAGCCTGCGCTGGAGTGGGCAGAGCAGCAAAACCCGAAAACCACCGCGCAGTTCGCCACTGGCGAAGATTTCGAGCGCATTCGCCAGCAGGTGCTGACCGGCCTGAACTCCCCGGCGCAGATCCCCGGGATCACTAAGCATGGCGAGCACTGGTACAACTTCTGGCAGGATGAGAAAAACCCGCGCGGTCTGCTGCGCCGCACCACCCTTGAGGAGTACCGCAAGGCCGAGCCTACGTGGGAAACCGTGCTGGACATCGACGCGCTGGGCGCAGCCGAAGGGCAGGACTGGGTGTACCACGGCATGTTGCACCTCAAACCCGACTATCGCCGGGCGCTGTTAGTGCTTTCCCCAGACGGCGGCGATGCTTCGGCAGTGCGCGAGTTTGATCTGCAAACCCTCAGTTTTGTCGAGGACGGCTTTAATCTGCCGGTGGCGAAAAGCCTTATCTCGTGGATTGATCACGACCACCTGTTTGTCGCCACCGATTTTGGCGAAGACTCGATGACCACCTCGGGCTACCCGCGCACGGTGAAAATCTGGCAGCGCGGCACGCCGCTCAGTGCCGCTGTCACCCAGTTTAGCGCACAGAAAAGTGACATGATGGCGTTGGGGTATCACGCCGATAGCACGGGCTTTGAGCAGGACTTTATCATTCGGGTGATCGACTTCTATCGTCGTGAAGCCTTTTTGATTGATGCCGAGCAGGGGCTGGTGGCCGTCGATTTACCCGCCGACGCCAAATTCAGCCTGTGGCGCGAGTGGATGATTGTCGAGCCGTCGAGTGAGTGGCAGGTTGGGGGCGAAACCTATCCGTCTGGCTCGCTGTTGGCGATTGATTTCGCAGACTTTATGGCCGGAAAGCGCCAGATGACCAGACTGTTTGTGCCGGGGGAAACCACGGCGCTTAGCGGCTACTCCTCGACCCGCGACCACTTTATTATTAGCGTGACCCAAGACGTGGTGAACCAGCTGGAAGTGTTGACCCCGCGCGAAGGGGAGTGGCTGCGCGAAAGCATTGGCGACGCGCCTGATCTGAGCGAAATCCAGATTTATGGCATCGACGAAGAGACGAACGACTACTTCATGACGGTCAGCGGCTTCTTGCAGCCGACCACGCTGTACATCGGTAGTCTGGACGATAGCCAGTCGCCACCGGAGGTTCTCAAGCAGGACCCGGCGCACTTCGACGCCTCGGGGTATCAGGTGAGCCAGCACTTCGCCCAGTCTGACGATGGCACCCGCGTGCCGTACTTCGTGGTGTCGAGCAAAGAGGTGGTGTACGACGGTAAAAATCCGACGCTGCTGTATGGCTACGGCGGTTTTGAAATCTCGCTCACGCCTTATTATCTCGGCACCAGCGGCCTGTCGTGGCTCAATCGCGGCGGCGTGTATGTGTTAGCGAATATTCGCGGCGGCGGCGAATACGGCCCGCGCTGGCACCAGGCCGCGCTCAAAGAGAATCGCCTGCGCGCCTATGAAGATTTTTCCTCAGTGGCCAAGGCGCTAATCGCCAGTAACATCACGTCGGCCAAGCATCTGGCGGCGGAGGGCGGCAGCAACGGCGGCCTGCTGGTGGGCAATATGCTGACACTTTACCC
Source organism: Ewingella sp. CoE-038-23 (assembly GCF_040419245.1). Classification (NCBI taxonomy): domain Bacteria; kingdom Pseudomonadati; phylum Pseudomonadota; class Gammaproteobacteria; order Enterobacterales; family Yersiniaceae; genus Ewingella; species Ewingella docleensis. Next base: position 1,038,896 of record NZ_JAZHOH010000001.1, read on the forward strand.
TGAACTCTTTGGCGCGATTGTTTGTGAAGTGGCCCTGCTCGATATGCAGCGCTACACGCAGATCTCCGCCGGGGCATCGTGGATTGCCGAGTACGGCGACCCTGCAATCCCGGAAGAGTGGGCGTTTATTCGGCAATTCTCGCCTTACCACAATCTGGATGCCGGCAAAAAGTACCCGCCAATCCTGATAACCACCGCCACCAGCGACGACCGCGTTGGCCCCGGCCACGCGCGTAAAATGGCCGCAAAAATGCAGCAGTTAGGCATTCCTGACGTCTGGTTCTTTGAAAACACCGAAGGCGGCCACAGCGCGGCGGCAGACAAAGCCCAGTCCGCCTTCAAGGGCGCTATGGTCAGTGAGTTCTTACTGCACTATATCGGCCGCGACGCGCACTAACCCGCGTGTTATGACGAGCAACCCGCCCGGCTATCCTTGCCGGGCGGGGTATCTCTGCATTCCCTCTTTTCTCCCCCGCAATTTACATTTCGACATGTTTTATCAACCTGTTAGCAACAAAAAAAGTTTCCCTGCTAATTAGTGTTTGTTTATGATTTGGGCATTATTTGATAATGGTTATCAAAATCAATTTTATTCCATTCTCATCTCAGGTTTTTTTCAAGCTCATTTCAAAGGAACAAACATGCTCAAGAATACTGTCCGCACGCTTTCTGTTGCCGGCCTGCTCGCTACCTCCTTTGCCAGTTTCGCTACTACTTATCCGTTGAATGTGACTGACCTTGATGGTCAAAAGCTCACTTTTGAAAAAGCGCCGCAGCGTATTATTTTGCAGGATGGTCGCGATATTCTCTCTCTGGCGGTGTTGGATAAATCCAATCCGTTCCAGCACGTGGTGGCGTGGAATAACCTGCTGAAGAAAACCGATATCGGCACCTGGGACATGCTGAAAAGCAAATGGCCGAGCGCGGACAAGATCCTCGACATGGGCTTTAGCGACAAAGGTCAGGTGGATCTCGAGACGGTGATTGCTCAGAAGCCTGACCTGATGATTGCCCAGCTGCGTGCCAAAGCGTCTCTGCAACAGGCGGGCGTGCTGGATAAACTCAAGTCCCTGAATATCCCGGTGCTGTTTGTTGATTATGAGCTGGACCCGGCCAAGGACACCGCGCCAAGCATCGACCTGCTGGGTAAAGTGCTGAACCAAGAGAAAAACGCCAAAGCCTATTCTGATTTCTACACCCAGCACTACCAGCATCTCCAACAGGTGGTGGCGGCGGTGAATCCAAAACCTAAAGTCTTTGTGGAAGCCATTGCGGGCCGCTCCGACTCTTGCTGCTTTACCCACGGCGACGCGGGCTGGGGCAAGTTGGTGAAAGCCGTGGGGGCGACCAATATCGGCACCGAACTGCTGCCGGGCGCGTCTGGCGATGTGTCGCTGGAGAAGGTGATCAGCATGAAGCCTGATGCCTACATCATGACCGGCTCATCACGCCCAAGTAACGGCAGCGTGTCGCACATCCTGCCGCTGGGCTACGGCGCAGAGCAGGCCAGCGTGGATAAAGAAGCCAAGGCGCTGCTGGCGCGCAACGGCATTTCGCAGATTTCTGCCGTGACCGACAATCGCGCCTATGGCATCTATCACCAGTTCTACAACCATCCGTACAACATCGTCGGCATGGAATATCTGGCGAAATTTATCTATCCGCAGCAGTTTAAAGATCTCGACCCAGCGAAGACTTACCGCGATCTGGTGCGCAACTACACCGACCTGCCGGACACCGGCTTTATCTTCGGTTGGTCGCAAGCCAAGTAATCCCCTCTATCCCTTCCAAGCCGGCAAGCTTGCCGGCTTTTGTATGCCGCCAGACCAGGCATACGGCCTATCTTTACGTGGATCACATTTGTTGACACTCGGTTAATTCATCCCTGAAACTAATTGTATTAGTGTGACTGATAGACTCCTGCTATTGGTGAACGCTTTGCCATCGCAAAGCTCAAGGGCGGAGTAATACCTAAAGAGAAGGTGAATTTATGCAATCTGAAGAACAGCGTTTAATCGAAGGGCTTTTTAGTCGTCTGCAACAGGCTGAGTCCGCAACGGCACCGCGTGATGCCGAGGCAGAGCGCGTGATTCAGGCCTGCGTCAGCAAGCAGCCCGCTGCGCCTTACTACATGGCGCAGGCGATGATTATTCAAGAAGCGGCGTTGACTAAGCTGAATCAGCAGATTCAGGCGCAACAGCAGCAGATAGCGCAACTGCAAGAGCAGGCGAAGAACGCCCGCCCACAGAGCACCGGTTTCTTGGCCGGGCTGTTTGGCGGCGGCGCGGCGTCACAGGCGCAGCCTCAGGCCGCACCGCAGAGCAACTCAGGCAGCCAGCCGATCCCAGGCACCAGCGGTTGGGACAACCGTGGGCAGCAGCAGGGCTACCAGCAGCAACAGCCCTACCAGCAGGCGACTCCACAGCAGGCCGCGCCTCAACAGCCGGGCTTTTTGGGCAGCGCGCTGCGTACCGCCGCGGGCGTGGCGGGTGGGGTGGTGTTAGCTGAGATGCTGACCGGCATGTTCCATCAGAGCCAGCCACAGGAGATTGTGAATATTATCGAAGAGCCGCCGGTGCAGAATCTGAACGACACTGACAACGGTTTCCTCGGCAATAATGACGTCCAGCAGTCTGATTTCCAGCAGCAGGATTTCAACAGCGGGCAGCCTTCATGGCAGGACGCCTCCCTGCGTGATGATAATTCAGACTTAGGATTTGGCTCGGACAGCTTTGACTCTTCCGATTACAGTAATGATGACGACGACTCCTTCTTTTGAATGTTTTGCATTTAAGAGTGCGGTTTGCCAGTAGGAATTGTCGTACAAAGTCTAAGAGTGAGAGGTTTATCGCTTATTGCTTTGCACATTCTGGACAAAACCTGAATCTGCTGCTGTACTCTACTTGACACACATTTTGTGTCTTACATTCACGTAAAGGTAAGTTTGATGTCAAAGATTAAAGGTAGCGTTAAGTGGTTCAATGAATCTAAAGGTTTTGGTTTCATTACCCCTGAAGATGGCAGCAAAGATGTTTTCGTGCACTTCTCTGCTATTTCCAGCAACGGTTTCAAAACCCTCGCTGAAGGCCAACGTGTAGAGTTCGAAATCACACAGGGCGCCAAAGGCCCATCGGCTGCTGACGTTAAACCTATCTAACTCTAGCCAAATTTTGAAAAACCCGCTGATGCGGGTTTTTTTTGGTCTTTTGTTAGCTGACGCTCTTGTTACGCCGTCCGTGGTTTACGCACCAGCGTGGTAAACAGCAGGATGGCAATGGCGAAGCAGCCCATAATAGTGAAGCCCATCGACAGCGCCGAGGTGCCACCCAGGCCACTGATCGGCACGCTAATTGAACCCAGCGCGAACATACACACCCCAATCAGCGCTGACGCGCTACCGGCGTTTTTCCCCTGAGTTTGCATCGCCAGCGATGAGGCGTTCGGGCCGACAATCCCGATGGTGATCACCGAGAAGAATAGCGGCACCAGCAGCGTCACTAGCGGCGCGTGCAGGCTGGCGGCGATAACCAGTGAAATCGAGCCGAGCGCCGCAATGGTCAGCCCAGCCTTGACCAGCGCCAGTTCGCCAAACTTGCCACTCAGGCGGGTAGAAATTTGCGCCGCCAGCACCAGACCCACGCCATTAATCGCAAAGCACAGGCTAAACATTTGCGGGCTGAGGCCATAAATCTGCTGTAAGACGAAAGGCGACGCGCCGATATAGGCAAACATCCCCGCCATGGTGAAGCCCTGCGCCAGACACAGCCCCATAAACTGGCGATCTTTAAGCAGCCCGCCGATGGCGCGCACCATCGCCATCACGCCGCCCTGAGAGCGCCTTTCGGCAGGCAGGGTTTCATGCAGCTTGAGCAGCGACGAGGCGAACAGCAGCACGGAAATCACCCCCAGCGCGCCAAAAATCCCGCGCCAGTTCATGAAATTCAGCAGCCCGCCGCCGAGTACCGGCGCAATAATCGGCGCCAGCCCGTTAACTAGCATCAGCAGTGCAAAGAACTTGGTCAGCTCGTGGCCGTTATACATATCGCGGGCCACCGCGCGTGAAAGTACCGCGCCGCCGGCTCCGGCGATGCCCTGAAGCAGACGCGCGGCGATCAGCTGTTCAATGCTAGGCGCCACGGCGCACCAAACGGACGCGGCAAACAGCAGGGCCAGCGACCAGAGCAGCGGGCGCATGCGGCCATATTTATCGCTCAGCGGGCCAAAGATAAGCTGGCCCAGGCCTAGCCCAAGCAGGCCGGTGGTCAGGCTGAGCTGGCTGGTGGCGGTGTTGGTGTTGAGTTCATGGGCCATTTGCGGCAAGGCCGGGAGATATAAGTCAGTGCATAGCGGGCCAAGTGCGGCAAGTGACCCTAAGACCAAGATATAGCCCAAGCGTTTTTCTGTCAGGTGAGCGCTCATTAATTTTCCGTTTCCCGGTTATTTTATGGTGGTTAAAACGATGTGTGTGACATTAGGATTGGCCCGGCGATGGCGGGTTAAACAGTTGACCAAACAATTGGTTGTAGAGCTTTTCTAGCGCCTGAGCGTTGGCATGTTGGGTGGTGAGATGGCGGAAGGCGGTGCCTTCGCAGATAACCGCCACCACTTCGACGCGGTTATTTAGCTCTTCGTCGCTCCAGTGCGGGTAGGCTTTGCACATGGTGGCTTTGGCCTGATTGAACAAATCGCACTCGGAGTCGCGCCAGATCTTCTCCACCAGCGGATTGCGCGTCGCTTCGGCGGCCACTTCCAGCATCAGTGCGTGGTCGATTTCCGTCTGCTCGTCCGGGGTTTCTTGCTCGCCCGCGCGCGGCTCGGTGAGGTGGAACTCGCCGATGCGGCGATTGGCGAGATTCTCCGCCATTTGCAGCAGGTTGTGGGCATTGCCGGTGATCAGCGCAATCTTCTTCGCCACCATGCGGCGCACTATCTCTTCGATAATGGCCTCTTTATTGGCGAAATAGCGATAAATCTGCCCCACGCTAAGCTGCGATAATTTGGCGATCTCGGCCATTCCCGCGCCGTGAAAACCGTGCTTACGAAAGCAGATCCGCGCGGCGGCAATGATCTGATCGCGTCGGGCGCAGATGCGTTTTTCCTTGGTGTCCTGTGGAGGCAACATAGAAGTCCTGATGGCAAGAGCTGGCAAAATAAAAATGAGTATGAACGTTCATTCTCAATTATAAGCAGACATGGCTAGCAGGTAAATATCAAAACAAACGGCGCAGCGTGTTAAGCGCTGCGCCGTTGGCGAAATGAGGTAAACGAGGGGACTTAGGCGGCGAAATAGGCCTGCAAAAAGGCGGCGACGATCAGCACGCACAGTGAAGTCACCATAATTTCAGATAACGTTTTAGGGGTAGTAAACATAATCACTCCAGATGGCATCATTAAAATGAATCAATGGAGACGATTGTGCAGATTTAAGATGAAGGAAACATTAAGACGCGCTTAAAAGGTGAAAAAATGTTCGGCGCCAGCGAGAAGGAAATCATTGAAGATTCACGATGCCTTTGTCATAAAAAAGGCATCGTTGAGGGATAGAATCAGTGCGCGTTGTACCAGCTGACCACCATAAAGCCCAGCAGGGTAAGGGCGAGGGAGCCAAACAGGTTCAGGGAGATGTTCAGCACTGCATCACCGAAACGCCCGGCTTGCAGCATGTAAACCACTTCCAGAGAGAAGGTGGAGAAAGTGGTGAAGCCGCCGCAAAAGCCGGTGGTGATCACGGCTTTGAGTACTGGGTCGACATTGCTCATGCGGCCAAAAATCGCGATGGCGAAGCCAATGACAAAGGCACCAATCAGGTTAACGGCCAGCGTGCCAAGAGGAATGGTCGGCGAAATGCTGTTCATCTTCAAACCGAGATACCAGCGCGCTGCGCTGCCGACACCGCCTGCAATGAGGACTGCAAGAAAAGTAGTAAACATGGAAAACCTTTATAAACAGGTGGAATTCAGAAAGGTCCGGGCACGACGCTACGAACCTCTCGCGAGATTGCGTAGACATCATTAGCCCGTAAAGGCGGTTTCGGAGGAATGTCATCTCCATCATTTTGCCGCGCAATTTTACACCGCAGACCAAAATTTTGTAGTGCTTTGTGAAAAGCCGCTGAGAATAAAAAGGAAACACAATGTTAATACGCGACGCGCTTGCCGCCGATGCTCCTATTATCACCCAGCTATTGGCCGATCTGGATTACCCCAATGATCCACAGGACGTGGCGGCGAGAATCGTCAACATGGCGAGCAACCCGGACAGCCGCCTGCTGCTAGCGGAAGAGCAGGGCGCAGTGGTCGGCTTTATCTCATTGCACTTTATCCCGCAAATTGCGCTGGCCGGGGAGTTTTGCCGCATCAGCTATCTGTGCGTCAGTGGTGAAAGCCGCGGTGGCGGTATCGGGCAGAAGCTGGTGGACGAGGCCGAACGCCTGTCCATCGAGCGCGGCTGTGATCGGATGGAAGTACATAGCCACAGCCGCCGCGTGCGGGCACATCAGTTTTATGCCCGCGCCGAATATGAAGAATCGCCGAAGTATTTAATCAAAAAGTTTTAATTCCGCTGTTAACCCAGCGCCAGCACAATGGCGTCGGCAATGACATCCACCTGCTCCGCTTTTAGCTGAGAGGTGCTGATGCGGATAAACTGCCCCGGCCCGATGCGGCTGCGCTCGCCGGGCAGTACCGCAATTCCCCGCGCTGCCAGCGTTACTAAAGCAAACTGCTCTGAAGGGACGGGGATCCACATCGCCAGCCCGTCGCGGTGTGGAATATGCACGCCGCGCAGTTGCAGCGCGTCGGACATCGCTCTTCGCCGCTGGGCGTAAACCGCTTTGGCGTAGGCAATCCCCTGCTGGGTTTTCTCATCCTTAATCAGATAGGCCAGAGCCTGCTGCAAAATGCGGCTTGACCAGCCTGCGCCGAAATTACGGAATGAAATCACTTGTTTGATCAGCTCCCGCGAGCCGGAGAGCACCGCCAGGCGCAGATCCGGCCCGTAGGCTTTGGAGTAAGAGCGCACGTGCACCGTGCGTTTGGGTAGCACGCTGCCCATGCTCAGAGGCGCGGTGTGGGAGAGCTGGCCGATGCCATCATCTTCAACAATCAGCGCATTGCTCTCGGCCAATAGCGCCGCCAGTTCGGCGAAACGCTCGGCGTTCATCACGTGGCCGCAGTGCGAATGGGTGCTTGGCTGATAGATAAAGGCTGACGGATTTTTGGCGAGCGCCGCCTGAAGCGACTCGGGGATCGGCCCGAACTCATCGCATTTTACCGGCAGAACCTGCGCATTAAGGTTATCGAGCATATCCAGCAGGCGGCTGGCGGTCGGGTCTTCAATGGCCACCACCGAGCCTTGCATCAGCAGGGTTTGCAGCGTCAGGTTCATGGCGTCAAAGCCGCCGTCGGTCGCCATAAAAGCTTCGGCGGCATAAGGCCAGTCGGATTGAACCGCCGCCAGCAGGGCCGGGGAGATGGCTTCGCGGTGATAACTATTGAGATTTTCCGCCGCCATGCCCGACAGCAGGGCGTCGCGCAGGTCGGGCAGTAATTGCGGGTCTGGCGCTGACAGCGTCAGGTCGGCGCTGATGTGCTCGCCAAAGTTGCCGATTTTTTCAAAACGCGCCGGGCGAGGGGAGAGAGTATCACCACAGACCCAGACGCCGTTGCGTCCGCGCCCGGCAATCACTTTCTGCCGACGCAGCTGGCCCCATGCGGCGGAAACCGTCGCCGGGCTGACGCCTAATGACTGCGCCAGTTCACGGACTGCGGGCAAATGGGTGCCGATTTCAATCACGCCGGAACGAATCATCGCCGCCGTCTCCAGCGCAATGCCGCGCATCGACCTGTCCTGCAAATGCCCTGCGAACCACTCTGCATCCAGCGCTTTTACCAACGGATTATCAGCCATTTTTTGCCTTTTGTTCAGTAACAAAGATTCTATTGTACATATTTATTTATGCTATTAGTATCAAACTTAGCCAGTTGAGGCGATAAAAACAGCACTTTGTTGGCAATGTGTTCGCCATTGGTCAAAAGAACTTAGCAAACCGAATTTTGCACACCTATAAGGGGAATCTCGTGGCGTTGACCATCAGACTGGCTGTTCGTGACTGGGATTATTTTACGCCGCTGGCTTTGGGCGATATCAAACCAGAAGGTTTTAACCTAGAAATTGACCGCGTGGGCACGCTGGTGGATGACTTAGCCACCAGCGCCGACTACCAGGCCGGAGAAGTCTCCTTTAGCCGTTACGCCCAAGGGCGCGCGCGCGGCGAGCAGGATCTGCTGGGCATTCCACACTTCCTGATGCGCGGATTCCGCCAGCGCTGCATTATTACGCGTCAGGACAGCCCGCTGACTGAACTCTCCCAGTTAAAGGGTAAGCGCATCGGCCTGACGGGTTGGCAAGATTCCGGGAATACTTGGACGCGCACGGTTTTGGCGCTGGAAGGGGTGCAGATTGAAGATGCGCGCTGGTACGTGGGCCGCCTGACCGAGCAGCACCCGATTGTTGACCGTCTGGCGGGCTTTGGTCAGCCGGGGCGGATTGAAGCTGTCCCCGAAGAGCGCCCGATGATGGAGTTGCTGCAAGAGGGCTGGCTCGACGCGGTGTTTACGCCATTTATGCCTGAAGGCTTCTTCAAACCGGATTCCGGCTTCCGCCAGTTCCAGCCTGACTTTCGTCAGGCCGAGTTGGATTATTTTAATCGAGTGGGTTACGTGCCGGGCATTCACCTGCTGGCGATTAAACCGGCGCTGGCCGCCGAACACCCTTGGCTGCCGCAGGCGCTGAGCGACATTATTGAGCGTTCTTACCAAGTGTGGATGGAGAAGCGCGCCAAATATGCCGATACCACACCGTGGCTGCTGGATGACCTGCGCCGCACTGTGGTGGACTTGCCCGCTGACTGGAACGCCAACGGTTACGCCGCCAATGAGCAGATGATTAATGATTTTGGCGCAGAGCTGCATCGGCAGAATTTGACCGCGCAGCGCCTGACCGCCGCCGATCTTTTCCCGCATTTTGCCGGTTAATCAAGATTAAGGAGTGATGATGAAAGTTGCATTAGGCCAGTTCGCCGTCGCCAAAGAGTGGCAGGCTAACGTTGAAACCTGTCTGTCACTGATGAAGAAGTCAGAGCAGGCCGGTGTGGATCTGCTGGTGCTGCCAGAGGGCATTCTCGCCCGCGACATCACTGACCCCGATTTAGTGCTGAAAGCCGCGCAGCCGCTGGACGGGCCATTTGTCAGCCAACTGCTGGCCGCCAGCGTCGGTAGCCAAATGACCACCATGATGAGCGTGCACACCCCGACGCCAGATGGCCGGGCGTGGAACGTGCTCATCTCTCTTCGCGACGGCAAGATCATTTCTGAATACCGCAAGCTGCACCTGTATGACGCCTTTTCAACCCAAGAGTCGAAGAACGTCACGCCGGGCAAAGATATTCCGCCATTAGTTGACGTCGCGGGCTTTAAAGTTGGCCTGATGACCTGCTACGACGTGCGTTTCCCTGAGCTGGCCCGCCGTTTGGTACTCGACGGCGCGGACGCGCTGGTTCTGCCCGCCGCGTGGGTAAAAGGGCCACTGAAAGAGATGCATTGGGAAGTGTTGGTCACCGCCCGCGCGCTGGAGAACACCACTTACGTGGTGGCGGTGGGCGAGTGCGGCGAGCGAAATATCGGCAACAGCATGGTGGTTGACCCCCTTGGCGTGGCGATTGCCCGCGCCGCCGAAGCTCCGGCCCTGGTCTTTGCCGAGCTGGATAAAGCCCGTTTAGCGCACGCCCGTAAAGTGCTGCCGGTGCTGGATAACCGCCGTTTTGATGTTCCACAGCTACGTACTGACAAGTTCTAAAACCCGTTATTTAAGAGTCAGGCAGTACCCCTCGCGGCAGCCACGGTCCTCAACGTGCGCCGCAGGGCCAACAAGCGCGAACCACACCAGGGAGCGCCGCATTACCCTTGCTCGGTCAGCGCCTGACCCAGTGAGAAATAAAAAATATCCTTACGGCGTTATCAACACCAGGGAAGGTGTTAACAATAAATCACTGATTTTGAAATTAATTGCACAACATTCACCACAACTTTTCGACAGAGGGCATTGCAATGATGGCAAGAAAATTACGTCCGGCTACCGCACTGACGGCTGCATTACTTTCAATACTTTCGACCACCGCGTTTGCTGCTGAAAGCGTCGCTATCCCTGCGCAAACGGTAGATGCCGCGCTGCATGCCAAATTGCCAGCGGACATCCAAAAATCCGGGGTGATGACGTCGGTCAACAACGGCTCCTTCCCTCCTTATGAAATTGTGACTGGCAATAATACCCTCGACGGCGCGAGTTCAGACTTGGCTGACGCGCTGGCTGGCGTGCTAGGGGTGAAAATCGAACACGCCTCGGTCAGCGGCATGTCTGGCATTCTAAGCGGCATGGCCGCCGGGCGCTACCAGTTGGCGATGGGGCCGATTGGTGATTACCCGGACCGTCAGGCCAAAAATGATTTCATCGATTTCGTCAAAGAGTACGTGGTGTTTGCGGTGCATAAAGGCAACCCGCAGAATATTAATTCGCTGGACGACACCTGCGGCAAACGCATTGCCGTGATGGCGGGCGGCTCGGCGGAGCAGGTGATCCGCAAGCAGTCCGACGTCTGCGTGAAAGCCGGTAAACCGGCGGTGACTATCCAGTCGTTTAGCGACCAGCCAACCTCGATTCTGGCCGTGCGCTCTAACCGTTCTGACGCCTTCTTCTCCTCGCAGGCGCCGTTGACCTATTTCGTCGACAAAGCCAGTGGCCAGTTGGAATTGGCGGGCAAAGGCAAATCTAACGGCTTTGGCGACATCTATCAGGGCACCTTAGTGCCAAAAGATTCGGCCATTCGTGACGTGATTTTGGCGGGCTACCAGAAGCTGTTCGACAACGGCACTTACGCCATCATCATGAAAAAATGGGGTCTGGAAGACAACATGGTTGCAGCGCCAGGGATCAACTTGGCTAAGGCGCAACCTTAATGACGGAAAATACCTTTCGAGTTAAACCGCCGGATAGCCATGAAGCCGACAACCCGCGCCGCAACGTGGAGCTTGCTCATGCGCCGCGCAACTATGGCCGCTGGATCTCATGGATTATTGTCACGCTGATCGCCATTGACGTGGTGTGGAACGTGGCGCGCAATCCTAATTTCGAATGGCACGTGGTGGGTCAGTGGTTTACTGAAGGTACGGTGGTGAAGGGGCTGGGCGTGACGCTTGGCCTTACCGTGGTTTCAATGCTGCTTGGCGTGTTTCTGGGCCTGATGTTGGCGATTGCTCGCCTGTCGCAAAGCCAGTTGCTGCGCCGCCTCTCCGGGCTGTATATCTGGTTTTTCCGTGGTACGCCGCTGCTGGTGCAACTGCTGTTCTGGTACAACATGTCGACGCTGTTCCCACGGGTGGTGCTCGGTATTCCCTTTGGCCCGGAGTACATGAGTTGGAACACCAATGACCTGATCACCCCGCTGACGGCGGCGATTGCCGGTTTGGCGCTAAACGAAGCGGCCTATATGGCGGAAATTATTCGTGCTGGGCTGCTGTCGGTGGACAACGGGCAGGGGGAAACGGCACAGGCTTTTGGCATGAGCCGTGGCCGCGCCCTGCGCCGCATTATTATCCCGCAGGCGATGCGCTCGATTATCCCTCCCACCGGCAACCAGCTGATTAGCATGATTAAAGCTACCTCGCTGGTCAGCGTTATTGCCATGGGCGATCTGCTGTACTCGGTTCAAACCATTTATAATCGCACCTTTGAAGTGGTGCCGATGCTGATGGTGGCGGTGATTTGGTACTTGCTGATCACCTCGATACTCAACGTCGGTCAGTCGGCCATTGAGCGCTATTACGCCCGCGGTACCAGCCGCTCCGGCTCGGCCACCAAGCGGCGTCAGGTGTCTGGCGAAGAGAAAACCATTCCTATCGTCAATGCACCAAGCCAGACCCACGAGGAGGAGCGATGAGTCAGCCCACTTTAGAGAGCCAATCGCCGCTGGTTGTGGCGCGCAACGTGCATAAAAGCTATGGCGATAATGAAGTGCTGAAAGGCATTGATCTGGAAGTGAAACCGAGCGAAGTGGTGGTGATCCTTGGCCCGTCAGGCTCGGGGAAATCCACTTTCCTGCGTTGTATCAACCATTTGGAAGATATCGATCGCGGCGCGATTATGGTCGGCGGCGAGCAGATTGGCTATGAGCTGCGTGGCGACAAGCTGCACAAGTTGCCGGAAAAGGCCATTGCGCGCCAGCGTCGTGATATCGGCATGGTGTTCCAGCAGTTCAACCTCTATCCGCACATGACGGTGTTGCAGAATATCGTTGAAGCGCCCATCGGCGTGCATAAGGAGAGCCGACAGGACGCCGAGAAGTACGCCCGCGAGCTGCTGCAAAAGGTGGGGCTGAGTGACAAAGCCGATGCCTACCCGCGCCATCTCTCCGGCGGCCAGCAGCAGCGGGTGGCGATTGCTCGCGCTTTGGCGGTGAAACCCAAGCTGATGCTGTTCGACGAGCCGACCTCGGCGCTGGACCCGGAGCTGGTGGGCGAAGTGCTTTCCACCATGCGCGATCTTGCCCAGCAGGGGTTAACCATGATTGTGGTGACGCACGAAATTGGCTTTGCTAAAGAGGCGGCGGATCGGGTGGTGTTTATGGATCGCGGCTACGTGGTGGAGCAGGGGTCTGCGCAGGAGGTGCTGGTCAATCCTCAGCATCCGCGCACTCAGGCGTTTCTCAGCCGATTTATTTAGTCCGCCCGTTGGCTCATCGACCACAGAGAGTCGATTTCTGTCTGAGCATTTCTGTTACATTTTTAGGTTGTATTTACACCCAGATTATTCGTAAATAACCTTAAATTGTTTGGGCTGTTCTGTCAGTTAAAAGCGCAACTAAACAGTTCAGATAAACAGTTTCGCAAACCGTGAAAAGAAGGTGTGTATGGAAGGTTTAAGCATTACTAAATTGTTAGTTGTGGGTGTTCTGATCGTTCTGCTGTTCGGTACCAGCAAACTGCGCTCTTTGGGCGGAGATCTGGGCGCTGCGCTGCGTGGCTTCAAGAAAGCCATGAATGATGATCCAGCTCCTGCTGCCAAAACTGACGCACAGCCTGCTGAGCGCGTAGAACACAAAGACTGATTTGTGTGCGGGTTAACGCCCGCCGTTCTGCTGTTGTAGCCAGACACTTCGCGGCGGTTTTGGTCGCCGCAAATAAAAAACGGCTGCTCGTGTGAGCAACCGTTTTTTGTCGTTTCTATTGGCTGAAAAGTAACAAAGTGTGACAGCCTCTACCTTCAAGACTTAAGCTTGCGGCGCGTTAACTCAGGTCGCGGCGCCGCGATAAGGCTTATTTTACTTCGATGCCTTTGGCCTGCAGATCAGCATGGTAAGAAGAACGCACGAAAGGACCACAAGCCGCGTGGGTGAAGCCCATTTTCAGCGCTTCTTCTTTCATGTAATCGAACTCTTCCGGGCTGACATAACGCTGTACCGGCAAGTGGTGACGGCTTGGCTGCAAGTACTGGCCGAGGGTCAACATAGTCACGCCGTGACGACGCAGGTCGCGCATCACTTCTATGATCTCTTCATTGGTTTCGCCCAGACCGACCATCAAACCAGACTTGGTTGGGATATCAGGATGAGCTTCTTTGAAGCGTTGCAGCAGGGTCAGTGACCACTCGTAGTTAGCACCAGGGCGCACTTGACGGTAAACGCGCGGCACGTTTTCCAGGTTGTGGTTGAACACGTCTGGTGGCGTGGCGTTGAGGATATCCAACGCGCGATCCATACGGCCACGGAAGTCCGGCACCAGTGTTTCAATCTTAATGGTTGGATTCTTCTCGCGAATAGCGGCGATACAGTCGGCAAAGTGCTGAGCACCGCCATCGCGCAGGTCATCGCGGTCAACCGAGGTGATAACCACGTAGCGCAGGCCCATATCGGCGATAGTCTGTGCCAGCTTCTGCGGCTCATTGGTATCTGGCGCGGTTGGGCGGCCGTGGGCAACATCACAGAATGGGCAACGGCGGGTACAAATCGCGCCGAGGATCATAAAGGTAGCCGTACCGTGGTTGAAGCATTCGGAGAGGTTAGGACAAGCGGCCTCTTCACAAACGGAGTGTAATCCGTTTTTACGCAAGGCGGCTTTGATGCCCTGAATGCGGCTCGAATCAGCCGGCAATTTGATTTTCATCCAAGCCGGCTTACGTAACATTTCCTGCCGGTCAGTGGCCACGGTTTTCACCGGGATTAACGCCATCTTATCTGCATCGCGGTATTTAACGCCGCGTTCCATCTGAATCGGTTTACTCATAAGCTTGCAGGTTCCAGGTTTGTCACTCGTTACTCGAGTTTTGTCAGGACATTCAATGAACTGGATGATTCATTAAAAAAAATCTGAATAATTGCAGAAATTATAACACTTATGCCGCTCACTATTCAGCCCCAGAAGTGCTCATAAGCAACAAAGTCTACATTTCTTTAACATTAATAGTCTTCGGCCTGCCATGGCAGATAATCCACTTGCTGGTAATTCAGTAAGTTATTGAAAGATTTCACCAGCACCGGCATGACGTCATCGACCGTCAGCCCCGGTTTTTCACGACTGACCTGCGTCATTTCCAACCCGGCATAGCCACAGGGATTGATGCGCAGGAAAGGCTCGAGATCCATATTAATATTCAGCGACAGGCCGTGCAGCGAGCAGCCTTTGCGGATACGCAGACCCAGCGAACAGATTTTTTTGCGATCCACATAGACGCCGGGGGCATCGGCACGCGGGTAAGCATCAATTGAGAAGTGGGCGAGGGTATCCACCACGGTTTGCTCAATGGCGGTCACCAGCTGGCGTACGCCCAACTTTTTGCGCTTCAAATCCACCATCACGTACATCACTTGTTGGCCGGGGCCGTGATAGGTGACCTGCCCGCCGCGATCGCTCTGAATGACGGGAATATCGCCCGGCAGCAGCACGTGCTCTGCCTTACCCGCCTGACCCTGAGTGAAGACCTTGTGGTGCTCGACCAGCCAAATTTCATCTTGGGTTTCAGGGGTACGGTTGTCAGTGAACAGATGCATCGCGCGGGACACTGGTTCGTAAGGCTGTAGACCCAGCTGACGTAACACAATGCGTTGTTGCAGTTTATCTTGTTGCACAGCAGCTATCGCCATTTAAAAAGAGGGGCACAGAAAAAGCAATGCAGCACCGATTAGGGCGCTGCATTAGGCAATTCACAAGAAGGGATCACAATACCATGCGGACAATTTCGAGATTACCCAGCTCGTCGTACAGGGTTTCGACCTGATCGATATGCTGCGCGTTGATCGTAATTGATACGGAGTGGTAATTCCCTTTACTGCTCGGTTTTACCTGAGGATTGTAGTCGCCAGGCGCATGGCGTTGCACGACTTCCACAACCTGATCAACCAACTCGGGCTGTGCCAGACCCATTACTTTATAAGTAAAGGGACATGGGAATTCGAGCAGTTCGTTAAGTTTGGTTTTCATGTGCACTCCAGCGTGTTTACAGCAGACGGATTATTGTTATTAAAATTACACTCCCGCCGAAGCGGGAGTGTGATCAATATCACAATAGTAATAGTAACTATGTGGGGGGTAAAGGCGGCTTTTCAAGCCCGCGCTTAGCCGAACCAGTGGTGGAACATCAGTTTGATATAATCCACGATGCGGCCGAAGAAGCCCCCTTCTTTGACTTCATTCAGCACCACCAGAGGGCGCTCGTCAATGGTTTTACCATCAAGCTGGAAGTTGATAGAGCCAACTACCTGATTTTTCTGCAATGGTGCGTGCAGCTCAGGGTTGGTCAACACGTAGCTGGCTTTCAAATCTTTCATGCGGCCGCGTGGAATGGTCAGGTAAGCGTCTTTATCAACGCCCAGCGCGACGCGGTCGGTGTCGCCAAACCAGACTGGCTCAGAGGCAAATTCTTTACCGGCTTTCAGTGGAGAGACGGTTTCGAAGAAACGGAAGCCCCAGGTCAGCAGTTTTTTACTTTCAACTTCACGGCCTTTATAGGTGTGACCCCCCATCACGGCGGAGATCAGGCGCATCTGGCCTTCAGTTGCCGAAGCCACCAGGTTGTAGCCCGCGGACTCAGTGTGACCGGTTTTGATGCCGTCAACGTTCAGGCTGGTGTCCCACAACAGGCCATTACGGTTGGTCTGGCGGATGTTGTTGAAGGTGAACTCTTTCTCTTTGTAGGTCGCGTACTCTTCCGGCACGTCACGGATAAGCGCCTGACCGATCAGCGCCATGTCGCGCGCCGAGCTGAACTGCCCTGCGGCGTCCAGACCGTGAACCGTGCCAAAGTGGGTGTTTTTCAGACCCAGCGCGTTCACGTAGTTATTCATCAAGCCAACAAATGCGTCTTGGCTGCCCGCGACGTAGTCGGCCATCGCCACACAGGCATCGTTGCCGGATTGCAAAATGATGCCACGGTTCAGCTCAGAAACCGCGACGCGATCGCCCGGCTTGAGGAACATCAGGGAGGAGCCTTTGAATACCGGGTTGCCGGTCGCCCACGCGTCCTGACCCACGGTAACCATATCGTTTGGCGTGATTTTGCCCGCTTTGATGGATTGACCGATAACATAACTGGTCATCATTTTGGTCAAACTGGCAGGGTCACGGCGTGCGTCAGCATTCATTTCAGCCAGCACTTTGCCTGAGTTGTAATCGATCAGGATATAGGCTTCAGCATCAATTTGCGGGACGCCGGGGATCATCGTCTTTAAATTAACATCGTCGGCATAGGCGGACGCTGCACAAAGGCTCAGAGCTGTGCCAAAAGCCAAGCTTTTGACGAGAAGTGGGGTAGTTACAAGTTTCATGATAGGGACAGCAACATCCGTAGAAGTAAGTTAAAAACGTGCCACACTATAGCAGAAGCGACATATTCAGACATCTGCGATTACAGCGGCTTGAAAGTGTTTACCCTTTTTTACCAATTTCACATTGGTGGAAAAAACGGGGCCGTAGCCCCGTTAAGGAAATGCATCTCGTCTCGCGATGATTTAGCGCATCACAGGGCTGAGACAACAAACGACTGCTGCTGGGCTTCGCTAGCCAGACGTTGTTTAAGCTGTTCTGCCTGCTGGCGGCTCATCGGACCCAGCTGAACACGGTACATACTGCCATTAGGTTGAACTTTGCCCGGCACGGAGAACTTCTGGCTCAGGCTTTTTTGCCATAGCGCGGCGTTTTGCGGATTGCTCAGCGCGCCGACCTGCACCATGTAGTTGCCGCCCGCCGCGTGGTTTGATGATGTCGCACGAGGAGCCGATGCGGCTGCCACGGCGGCAGGCGCAGCTACTGCGGCCATTGCCGGAGCAGGGCTTGGAGAAGCGACGGGGACTGGATCATCATGTTCCAAAATACCCTGTGGCACAGGTTTTGGTGATTGCAGGAAGCCACCACCGCCGTTGCCGCCATTCCCCGCCACGCCGGTAGTAGCGACGGTATCGGTATCTTCGGCGTTGGTCAGGGTGCTGTTATCAATGGGGCGAACTGCCGCACCTGTGTCAGTCGGCGCACTTTGCACCGGCGTACCGATACCGCTAGCACCCAATTCCGGGCGCGCTGGCAGAGCATAAGACTGTTTGGCGACGGTAGTACCAATGGTGCCTGGGCCAGACAGCGTGCCGTCTGGAGCAACATTGATGAAGTCGATTCTGACTTTGGTGCTGTTAGTCAGGTTCAGACGCTCGGCGGCGGCCTGGGATAAATCAATAATGCGGCCCGGCGTATAAGGGCCACGGTCGTTAACGCGAACCACCAACATGCGGCCGTTGGCGACGTTGGTCACGCGAACATAGCTTGGGATCGGCAAAGTAGGGTGCGCGGCGGTCAGGGCGTTCGGGTCAAACTCTTCGCCAATAGCCGTGGTGTTGCTGCCGTTTTCTTGCCCATACCAAGAGGCTAAGCCGACCTGAGAGAAGTTAGACGGGTCTTTGACAATTTTGTAGGTTTTGCCATTGACTGAATAATCCTGACTGGTGCCCGGATTATAAGGTTCGTAACGCGGATCAGCGCCGCCGATTTCAACCACGGGACCGTTATAGGTCTGCGGTGGGGCCGGTTGTTGTTGCTGTGTGTCTTCGGTACTACAGGCGCTCAATAACAACCCGATAATGACGGCTCCAAGCCACTGCTTACGCATCGCCCACCTCTTATAAGTTTTTTGATAACATTTTTCGATGAGTATGTATCGACATGACGATACCAAACCCTGCCATCAGCACGATGAGCGCTGAGCCACCATAGCTGACCAGTGGCAAAGGTACCCCAACCACTGGGACAATACCACTGACCATGCCGATGTTAACGAACACATAAACGAATAAAATTAACATCAGCCCACCGGACATCACTCGTCCAAATGTGGTTTGCGCGCGAGCCGCAATCACCAGCCCGCGCATAATCAAGCATAGATAGAGCGCGAGCAGCACCAAAACCCCCACCAGTCCTAGCTCTTCGGCCAATACGGCAAAGATAAAGTCGGTATGGCGTTCGGGCAGGAATTCGAGCTGTGACTGGGTGCCGTGCAGCCAGCCTTTGCCGGAAAGGCCGCCAGAACCAATGGCGATTTTCGACTGAATAATGTGGTAGCCCGCGCCCAGTGGGTCGCTCTCAGGGTCCAGCAGCATCATCACGCGGTCACGCTGGTAATCATGCATCAGGAAGAACCACAGGATAGGGATGAAGGCGGCAACCAGCAGGGCGGCGACGGCGATAAGCTTCCAACTCATGCCCGATAAGAACAGGACAAACAGGCCAGAGGCGGCGATAAGAATAGACGTCCCGAGGTCGGGCTGCGCGGCAACCAGTAGGGTGGGAATGAAAATCAGCGCCAGCGCGATGGCGGTATTCTTCAATGATGGCGGGCAGACGTCGCGGTTGATAAAGCGCGCCACCATCAGCGGCACGGCGATTTTCGCCAATTCCGACGGCTGGAAGCGTACCACCCCGAGATCAAGCCAGCGCTGCGCCCCTTTACTGATGGTGCCGAAGGCATCCACCAGCACCAGCAACAGCACGCAGACAATATAGAGATAGGGTGCCCAGCTTTCATAGACGCGTGGCGGGATCTGCGCCATGACCAGCATGATGATAAGCCCCATCACAATCTGACCAATTTTGCGCTCCATCATGCCGATATCCTGGCCGCTGGCGCTCCACATCACGAAGGCGCTATAGGCCAGCAGGGCAAGCACAATCAGCAGCAGGGTGAGGTCGATATGCATTTTCGACCACAGCGACCCTTTTTGTTGGTTTTCAGTCATGTTCGGTTAATCACCTTCGATTCCCGGCGGAGCTGGCGCTTCAGCCGGTAGTTGTGTCGTATTGTCGCCCAACAAAATATGGTCGAGTATCTGGCGGGTAATGGTACCCACGGCCGGACCGGCGCCACCGTTTTCAAGGATCACCGCGACGGCTACCGTCGGGTTATTGAATGGCGCAAAGGCGGTCATTAATTTATGGTCGCGAAGATGTTCGGATATCTTATTCGCATTATAGATTTCATTGGCTTTCAAACCGTAAACTTGTGCTGTACCGGATTTGGCGGCGGCTTTATAAGGCGCGTCGGCGAAGCTCTTACGCGCGGTGCCGTTCGGGCGGTTAGCCACGCCGTACATCCCGTCTTTGGCGATTTCCCAATAGCCTGAATGCACATCACCGATCTGCGTGGTTTCCTGCTGCTGGTAGGGAACCAGCTTGCCGTCGACTTTGGTGCTTAGCAGCAAGTGCGGGGTTTTCACCGTCCCGTCATTGATGAGCGTGGTCATGGCTTTCATTATCTGGATTGGCGTTGCCGTCCAGTAGCCTTGGCCGATGCCGACCGGAATGGTGTCACCCTGATACCAAGGTTTTTTGAAGCGTTTGAATTTCCAGTCCCGGCTCGGCATGTTGCCGTTGCGCTCTTCGGACAAGTCGATACCGGAATACTGGCCATAGCCGAATTTGCCCATCCACTCCGACAGGCGGTCTATGCCCATGTCGTAAGCCACTTGGTAGAAGAAGGTATCCGCCGACTCTTCCAGCGATTTAGTGACGTTTAGGCGGCCGTGGCCCCAGTGTTTCCAGTCGCGATAGCGTTTGTCAGAGCCTGGAAGCTGCCACCAGCCTGGGTCAAACAGCGAGGTCGCCTTGGTGATCACTCCGGCGGTCAGCGCCGAGACGGCAATATAAGGTTTCACCGTCGACGCCGGAGGGTAAACCCCCTGCGTCGCGCGGTTTATCAGCGGCTTGTTCGGGTCATTCAACAGGCCGCTGTAGTCCTTGCTCGAGATACCGTCGACGAACAGGTTGGGGTCATAGCTCGGGTTGGAAACCAGTGCGCGGATGCTGCCGTCGCGCGGGTCGGACACCACCACGGCGGAACGGCTGCCGGTCAGCAACTCTTCAATATAGGTTTGCAGGGCGAGATCTATGGTCAGGTAGATGTCTTTACCAGCCTGCGGCGGCTCTTCGTGCAGCTGGCGAATAACCCGCCCGCGGTTGTTTACTTCGACTTCTTCATAGCCCGTTTTGCCATGCAGCGTGTCTTCGTAATAACGCTCGATGCCCAGCTTGCCAATGTCGTGCGTCGCGGCGTAGTTAGCCAAAATGCCGTCTTTATCCAGACGCTCTACGTCACGGTCGTTGATCTTCGAGACATAGCCAATCACGTGGGTGAGGGCTGAGCCGTAAGGGTAATAGCGGCGCTGATAGCCTTTGACTTCAACGCCGGGGAAATTGAATTGGTTAACAGCAAAGCGCGCCACCTGGACTTCGGTCAGGGCGGTTTTTACGGGAATAGAAGTGAAGCGGCGCGAACGTTTGCGCTCTTTTTGAAAGTTTTCAATATCTTCGGGAGTCAAATCGACAATAGGCTTCAAACCTTCGAGGATGGCCGCGAGGTTGTCGACTTTTTCTGGTACCAGTTCGAGCTGGTAAATCGTGCGGTTTAGCGCCAGAGGCGTGCCGTTGCGGTCATAAATGATGCCACGGCTCGGCGCTATTGGGACCAGTTTGATGCGGTTATCGTTGGAGCGGGTTTGGTAATCCTGAAAGCGAACAATCTGTAAGTTGTACAGATTGAATGCCAGCACACCGCTGAGTAGCAGAATACCTGTGAACGCCACCAGTGCACGGCGCACAAAGAGGGCTGATTCAGCCGTATAGTCGCGAAAAGGGTTACGATCTATTTTCATCCCACTACTTAATTCATGTTGCTGACATTCACCAACCGATTATTCCCGGTGGTATGGATGATTTGTGGTGATACTCCATGCACGATAAAGGCTTTCCGCCACCAACACCCGAACTAACGGATGGGGCAGGGTCAGCGGAGAGAGCGACCAGCTCTGCTCGGCTGCGGCTTTACACGCAGGTGCTAGCCCTTCAGGGCCGCCAATCAACAGGCTGACGTTGCGGCCATCCTGCTTCCAGCGCTCCAGTTGTTGGGCAAGCGTTGGGGTTTCCCAGGGCGTACCTGGAATATCCAGCGTCACAATCCTGTTGCCTTTCCCGACCGCAGCCAGCATCTGCTCGCCTTCTTTTTCAAGAATGCGTTTGATATCGGCATTTTTGCCCCGTTTCCCAGCCGGGACTTCGACCAGTTCAAAAGGCATATCTTTTGGGAAACGGTTGAGATAATCGTTAAAACCGGTCTGAACCCAGTCGGGCATTTTGGTTCCGACAGCGACGAGTTGCAGTTTCACGAATTAAGCCCAGAGTTTCTCAAGCTCATACAGCTGGCGGCTCTCTTCCTGCATGACGTGAACAATCACTTCACCCAGGTCGACAACAACCCAATCCGCCTCATTGATGCCTTTAACGCCCATGGCGTCTAAGCCAGCGGCTTTCACTTCTTCTACCAGATGCCCTGCAATAGACATCACGTGACGGCTGGAAGTGCCGGTACAGATGATCATGCAGTCAGTAATGCTGGATTTACCGATAACATCAATGGCAATGATGTCTTGTGCTTTCAGGTCATCGACTTTATCGATAACAAAATCTTGGAGCGCTTTACCTTGCAAAGGTTCCCCCTGGGGATGTTGAAACGGGTTAGCTTGATGAAAACCTTCTGCTGCATGAGCGCAAACGCTGCGTGCAGGAGAGGGCTTTCAAAAAAGAGTGTACGTCGAAATACGGAGTTAATGCCGAAAAAACACGATGAATCAAATGATTACGTTCGTTATCGCCACAGCTATACCGCAAGCCGAAATTAAGCGGCGCAGTATACCACGCGTTACCCACGGGTGATATAAACCCACCTTACTGTGACTCAAATCATTTAGTGTAAAGACTATTTGACTCAATATAGCGCTCAACGGCGTCCGGCACTAAATCGGCGAAACTTTTCCCCTCGTGCCGACGCTGGCGAATTTCAGTCGCCGAAATATCCAGCAGTGGGGTATTCGCCTGATAAATGTATCCGTGCGGGCGTTGCTTGAGTTTTGCCGCATCCTCGACGTGGTGTTGGTCATACCAACGTTGCAGCTCAGGCGTATCCAGACGTTCCGCGTAACCCGGTCTTGCCATCACCAGCAGATGACACACTCCCAGTAAATCTTCCCAGCGATGCCATTTATGCAGGGTTAGCAGCGAATCCTGGCCGATGATAAACGCCAGCGGGCGGTCAGCGCCATACTCTTTACGTAACGTTTCAAGTGTCACGATGCTGTAGGAGGGCGTATCCACTTTCAGTTCACGATCGTCGACCGAAAACAGCGAATTTCCCTGCACCGCCAGCCCAACCATTTTTAGCCGCTGCTGGGGCGAAGCCTCTGGCTGCGGGCGATGTGGCGGAACATTGTTGGGAAGTAACACCACGCGATCCAGATGGGCTTCTTTCGCCAATTGCTCAACCGGCTTGAGATGGCCGTAATGAATAGGATCAAAGGTGCCGCCAAACAGCGCCAACAGGGAGTCGCGAGATGAGGTGTCGTGGGTCATCAAAATACCTTCCTGGTTGATCACTGGCCGAGGTCGATAAAGCTCTCTGGTAATGGCTTGCCGCAGATCAGCATCGATAGGCTTTCAAGTTCAGGCCAGATGGATTGACCGTAGTCCTGTTTTAACGTGATTTCCATTTTTGTCAGCAAGTGAACCGCCTGTTGCAGCTGGCGCAAAGAGAGTCTTTGCAGGGCCTGCGTCACCAAGGTGCGGCGGTTTTGCCACACTTTATATTGGTCGAACAGGGCGCGCAGCGGCGTGGTGTCCATCTTTCTTTTCAGCGTCAGCAGCATCAGCAGTTCACGCTGCAAGGTGCGTAGCAGGATAACCGGCTCGCTATCTTCTTGCTGAAGCTGGCGCAGGATGTGCCACGCGCGTTTGCTTTTACCGGCCAACAGCGCATCCAGCCAATGGAAAGGGGTGAAGTGCGCGGCGTCGTAAACCGCTTCTTCTACTCGCAGCAGGGTCAGTTTGCCGTCGGGGTAGAGCAGGGAGAGGCGCTCAAGAGACTGGGCCAGCGCCAGCAGATTCCCTTCGTAGCAATAGCAGAGCAGCTGGTTGGCTGGCTCATCAAGCTCGAGGGATAACTCTTTGGCGCGCTTTGCCACCCAGCGCGGCAGCTGTGCCTGTTCTGGCGTCTGGCAACTGACAAATACGCCGCGATCGCTCAGGGCTTTAAACCATGCGCTGTTTTCTTGGGCTTTGGTGAGTTTTGTCCCGCGCAGCACCAGCAGAATATCGTCGTGCAGCAGCTGGGTGAGTTTCACCAGTTGCTCACCCATCGGCGCGGGTGGGCCATTTTCTGGCAAGATAAGCAGCAGGGTTTGGCGTGAAGCGAACAGACTTAATGCCTGACAGATGCTGAAGATAGCATCCCACTCGGTATGGGCATCAAGGGTAAAGGTGTAGTGTTCTTCGAAAGCCGCCGCTTGGGCCGCTTTGCGGATGCTGTCCTGACTTTCCTGGAGCAGCAGCGGATCGTTTCCACATAATAAATAACAAGCGCGCAGCCCCTCTCGGAGCTGCGCGGCAAGTTGTTCAGGATAGAGTCGAATCATGGAGCCGTAGAACTGACCGGCTTAGGCGCGAACATGTCTCGGCCTGCTGCATTTTCCGCATCCTGCTTTTTCATCTCTTCTGCCGCAGATTGGGTTGTGATAACCACCGGCTCTGCATCCTTAACGGTTTCTGCCTGCTTCTCTTTTTCAGAAGCGTGGACGGTCAACAGTTTACGGATCAGCTGCTGGGAAGCCTGCGTACGCATTTCGCTGATAATGATGTCTTGCTCGTTATCCTTCGCCAGCGCCGTCAACGGGTTGTCGAAGAACGAACGGAATACGGTCACATGGATAGGATAGAGATCCTTTCCTGGCAACAGCACCTGTGCATTAACCGTCATCTGCATTTGGTACTCAGCGGTACGGCCATCCTGGAAGATGGAGGCAGTGGCCTGATTGACAAGCTCACCCTGTAGGCGCAGAGAGGGAATATCTTTACGCTTTGAATCTTCCACAATGGTGACATTATTCAAACGCAGCTGTGTACGCACCTCACGCGCCAGTGGTCCATATGGGTCCCCACTGTCGAGTGTGATAGTTTTCATCTCATCCGGCACGTCGGTAGTACCGCGCAGGTGGAAACCACAACCCGACGTCACCAGAACTACAGCACCCAATAACAGCATCAGTATACGATGTCGCACAACCCCTCCTTGACTCAACCTACAACCAGGTTAAGCAGTTTGCCTGGAACGTAGATGACTTTACGCACAGTCACGCCATCCAGATATTTAGCGACCAGATGTTCTTGTGCAGCACGCTCGCGTACTTGCTCTTCGGTAGCATCCGCAGCAACGGTAATCTTGCCACGTACTTTGCCGTTAACTTGCACAACCACCAGTTTAGAGTCTTCAACCATAGCTTGCTCATCAGCTTGTGGCCAAGGTGCAGTATCAACGTCGCCCTCACCGCCCAGTGTCTGCCAAAGGCTGAAGCACACGTGTGGAGTGAATGGATACAGCATACGCACCACGGCCAGCAGCGCTTCTTGCAACAGCGCACGGTCTTGTTCGCTGTCTTGCGGCGCACGACCCAGCTTGTTCATCAGCTCCATCACAGCAGCAATCGCAGTGTTGAAGGTCTGACGGCGGCCGATATCATCGGTCACTTTGGCGATGGTTTTGTGCAGGTCGCGGCGTAAATCTTTCTGCGCTTCAGTCAGTGAAGCAGCGTCCAGAGCCACGGTTGCGCCTTTCTGCGTGTGTTCGAAGGCCAGCTTCCAGACACGTTTCAGGAAGCGGTTTGCCCCTTCAACGCCGGATTCTTGCCATTCCAGCGTCATTTCTGCCGGAGAAGCAAACATCATGAACAGACGAACGGTGTCCGCACCGTATTTCTCAACCATAACCTGAGGGTCGATGCCGTTGTTCTTAGACTTGGACATCTTGCTCATGCCAGCATAAACCAGCTCGCGACCTTCTGGGTCAGTGGCTTTAACAATGCGGCCTTTCTCGTCACGTTCAACAGTAGCATCTACCGGAGAAACCCAAACGCGCTCGCCGCTGTTGCCGGTGTAGTAGAAGGCGTCAGCCAGCACCATGCCTTGGCACAGCAGGCGTTTAGCCGGTTCGTCAGAGTTGACCAGACCCGCGTCGCGCATCAGTTTGTGGAAGAAGCGGAAGTACATCAGGTGCATGATGGCGTGTTCGATACCACCTACATATTGGTCCACTGGCAGCCAATAGTTAGCTGCCGCCGGGTCCAACATGCCTTGGTCGTACTGCGGGCAAGTGTAGCGCGCGTAGTACCAGGAAGACTCCATAAAGGTGTCGAAGGTGTCGGTTTCACGCAGGCCAGGCACGCCGTTGACCGTGGTTTTTGCCCACTCTGGATCAGCTTTGATTGGGCTGGTGATGCCGTCCATGACCACGTCCTCCGGCAGGATAACCGGCAGTTGGTCTTCTGGCGTTGGGATCACTGTGCCATCTTCCAGCGTGATCATTGGGATTGGTGCACCCCAGTAGCGCTGGCGTGAAACACCCCAGTCACGCAGGCGGTAGTTCACTTTGCGCTCGCCCACGCCTAAAGCAACCAGCTTATCGGCGATGGCATTGAAGCCCGCTTCGTGGCTCAGACCGTCAAATTCACCAGAATTATACAGGGTGCCTTTTTCGGTCAGCGCTGCGGCAGACACGTCTGGCTCAGTGCCGTCAGCGTTCAGAATGACCGGAACGATTGGCAGGTTATATTTAGTGGCGAACTCCCAGTCACGCTGGTCGTGGCCTGGAACCGCCATTACTGCGCCGGTGCCGTATTCCATCAAGACGAAGTTAGCGACCCAGATTGCCACTTTCTTGCCCGTCAGCGGGTGAATAGCAAACAGGCCGGTATCCATGCCGCGTTTTTCCATGGTCGCCATTTCTGCTTCGGCAACTTTGGTGTTACGGCATTCGTCGATGAAATCAGCCAGGGCCGGTTGAGTTGCCGCAGCTTGTAAAGAGAGGGGGTGACCTGCTGCAACGGCAACGTAGGTGGCGCCCAGGAAGGTGTCAGGGCGCGTGGTGTACACGGTGACTTTCTCTTCACTGTTTTCGACGTCGAAGGTGATTTCTACGCCTTCAGAGCGGCCAATCCAGTTACGCTGCATGGTTTTGACCTGCTCAGGCCAGCTTTCCAGCGTATCCAAATCGTTAAGCAGTTGATCGGCATAGGCAGTGATTTTAATGAACCACTGTGGAATTTCTTTGCGTTCCACCTTGGTATCACAGCGCCAGCAGCAGCCGTCGATAACCTGTTCGTTAGCTAAAACGGTCAGGTCATGCGGGCACCAGTTAACGGCAGAAGTCTTCTTATAAACCAAACCTTTTTCATACAGCTTGGTGAAGAACCACTGTTCCCAACGGTAGTAGTCAGGCTGGCAGGTCGCCAGTTCGCGATCCCAATCATAGCCGAAGCCCAGCAGTTTAAGCTGGTTCTTCATGTATTCGATGTTTTCGTAGGTCCACGGAGCCGGTGCAGTATTGTTTTTTACCGCAGCGCCTTCCGCCGGTAGCCCAAATGCGTCCCAGCCGATTGGCTGTAGAACGTTTTTACCCAGCATACGCTGGTAGCGGGAGATCACGTCACCGATGGTGTAGTTACGCACGTGGCCCATATGTAGGCGGCCGGACGGGTATGGCAACATGGAGAGACAGTAGTACTTCTCTTTACCAGGCTGCTCGGTAACTTTAAAGGTCTGCTTCTCTTGCCAGTGAAGCTGAACGTGTGACTCTATTTCTTCTGGGCGGTATTGCTCTTGCATGGCGGCCGGTGGTCCTGTGAGTGAAAACAGCTACGCCTGTAGCTCAAATAGTTTTAATCAAAAGATCCGCATAGCATAGCTGATAAGCGCCTGAGGCAACAACACCAAGCGCGTCGTCAGTGGGGATTTCTGCATGTTGCAGAGGGAATATTCTCAAAGTGCGAGGCATCTCGGGATATTGTCCGTACCGGATCAGTGATTTACGACTAAAATAAGTCCCATGGCTCATGACTGAATGTTCGTTCACGTCGCTTTGACTTAGGGGAAATTATGAACAATGTCGCACAGTATTATCGCCAGTTGGTCAGCTCGTTAACCGAGCGTTTGCAAAACGGCGAAAGGGATGTGGATGCCTTGGTTCAGGATGCTCGCGAAACGTTGCAAAGAGAAGGCAAGCTAACGGATTTGCAAATTGAGCAATTAACTTACTCCGTTCGTCGCGATTTGCGCGAATTTGCCCGCAGCTATACGGAAAATAGGCAGGCCGCCACTGTCGAAGATACGGAAGAAGACAGCGTCTTTATGCGCATCATTAAAGAGAGCCTGTGGAAAGAGCTGGCGGATATGACCGACAAAACCCAGCTTGAATGGAAAGAGGTGTTTAAGGACGTCAACCACCACGGGGTGTATCACAGTGGGGAAGTGGTCGGATTGGGCAATCTGGTGTGCGAAAACTGTCACTTTACGCTGGCGGTTTACACCCCGGAAGTGTTAAGCAAATGCCCTAAATGCAACGGCACCGAGTTTACCCGCAAGGCCTTTGAGCCTTAATCCCCGGCCTGTAAAACAAAAACCGCCAGCACGGGCTGGCGGTTTATTAATAGCTAAAAGCCGAGCGGATTAGTGCAGGATCTTCGCTAAGAAGTCACGAGCGCGGTCAGATTCTGGATTGTTGAAGAAATCGTCTTTATTGCGGTCTTCAACGATTTTGCCTTCATCCATGAAAATCACGCGGTTTGCCACTTTGCGGGCAAAGCCCATTTCGTGAGTCACCACCATCATGGTCATGCCTTCGTTCGCCAGTTCAACCATGACGTCCAGCACTTCGTTGATCATTTCCGGATCAAGGGCCGAGGTTGGCTCATCAAACAGCATGGCAATCGGGTCCATACACAGCGCACGGGCGATAGCCACGCGCTGCTGCTGGCCGCCAGAAAGCTGGCCGGGGAATTTATTGGCGTGAGCCGATAACCCGACGCGATCCAGCAATTTCAGGCCTTTATCTTTTGCTGCGGCTTTATCACGCTTCAAGACTTTGACCTGCGCCAGAGTCAGGTTGTCGATAATAGACAGGTGAGGGAACAGCTCAAAATGCTGGAACACCATGCCAACTTTGGCACGCAGCTGCGCCAGATTGGTTTTCTTGTCATTAACCGGCGTGCCGTTAACCAGAATGTCACCTTTCTGCACTGGCTCAAGCCCATTCACGGTTTTGATAAGCGTTGACTTACCTGACCCCGAAGGACCGCAAACCACCACAACTTCACCTTTTTTAACCTCGGTGCTGCAGTCGGTCAGCACCTGGAAGTGACCATACCATTTAGAAACATTCTTCAGTGAAATCATGAAACTGTCCTTTTCTTCAAATAACGCACCAGCAAGGAAGCGGAAAGGCTGATAACAAAATAGATAGCTCCGGCGAACAGAACCATTTCGACGAGTGTGCCGTCACGGTCGCCGATGTTAGAGGCGCTGCGGAAGAAGTCCGCCAGACCAAGCACGTACACCAGCGAGGTGTCCTGGAACAAAACAATCGCCTGAGTCAGTAGCAGGGGCACCATCGCACGGAACGCCTGCGGCAGAATAACCAGTTTCATGGCTTGCCATTGAGTCATCCCCAGCGCCAGCGCGGCTGAGGATTGGCCGCGAGCAATACTGATTATCCCGGCACGAATAATTTCAGAATAATAGGCCGCTTCGAACAGGGCGAAAGCCACCATCGCTGAAATTAAACGAATGTCGGTTTTTGGTGACAGGCCAAGTACTTTTTGCAGGAAACTTGGCACGATCAGATAGAACCACAGCAGCACCATAACCAATGGAATGGCACGGAAAATATTCACATAGGCCGTGGCGAACCAGCTGATGGGCTTGAATGATGATAGGCGCATTACCGCCAACAGCGTGCCCCAGAGGATACCCACGACGATAGCAATCGCGGTGATTTCCAGCGTGATCAGCATGCCTTGCCATAAATAGGGCAGGCCAGGGCCAATAGAACTCCAGTCGAAATCATGCATGATTATTTACCTCCCATGTTGCCCGGCAGGCGGACTTTGCGTTCTACAAAATGCATCAGCAACATGATCACTGCATTGATGAGCACGTAGGCAACAGTAATGGCAGTAAATGATTCATAGGCGTGAGCAGAGTAATCCAGCAGTTTTCCGGCCTGTGCTGCCATGTCGACCAGGCCAATGGTGGAGGCGATCGCGGAGTTCTTCACCAGGTTGACCATTTCAGAGGTCATTGGCGGAACAATCACGCGATAAGCATTCGGCAACAGCACGTAGCGATAGGTTTGCGGCAGAGTCAGGCCCATCGCTAAACCGGCGTTACGCTGGCCGCGAGGCAGTGACTGGATTGCGGCACGAACCTGCTCACAGACACGCGCTGCGGTGAACAACCCGAGGCAGATAACCGATGAGGAGAAGAACTGCACGTTTGGCGGAAGTTCTGATTTAAACCACATGCCAATGCTTTCCGGCAGCAGTTCAGGAACCACCAGATACCAGGTAAAGAATTGGACGATCAGGGGTACGTTACGAAACAGCTCAACGTAGCAAGTGCCGATACCCGAGAGGAAACGGTTGGGGACGGTACGCAAGATACCGAACAGAGAGCCGACAAAGAAAGCGATAACCCAGGCACACAGTGACAGTGCGACGGTGACCTGAAATCCATTCCAAATCCACCCAAGATAAGTGGTATTCCCGAAGGGGGCTTGTTGCAGAAAAATGCCCCAGTTCCAATCTATAGACATAAAAACTCCATAATGCGCGCGAACGCAACCCTACTGAGTGATGACGAACCAATCCCATGCTGAGTGACGCAAAAAATGCGAGGTGGGGAACGACCACCCCGCATTCCGGTCTTGCTGCCTTTTCAGGCTGTCATCACAAGGCTGGTGGGCCAGCCCTTTATTTCCCCGCGGCAATTGGTAAATCACGTTGGGGCCTTCCCGTCTGTCTTATTATCTGACTACGAAACTTACAGCGCTTTGTCGTTAGGCGCTTTGAACAGAGCTTGCATGTCGTCTGACAGTTCGAAGTTCATGTTCAGGTTCTTTGGAGGAATAGGCTGCTTGAACCATTTATCAAACCACTTGGCGGCTTCGCCCGAGGTCTGGGTTTTAGCGATGGTGTCATCGACCAGCGTTTTAAAGCCGGCGTCATCTTTACGCAGCATACAGCCGTAAGCTTCTTTGGATTGAGGCGTGCCGACGATGGTCCAGTCATCAGGCTTTTTAGCTTTAGCACGTTCGCCAGCCAGCAGAGCATCGTCCATCATGAACGCCACTGCGCGGCCGGTTTCCAGCGTACGGAAGGAGTCCCCGTGGTCTTTTGCGCTGATGATGCGCATGCCCAGTTTCTTCTCTTCGTTCAGCTTGTTGAGCAGGATTTCAGAGGTAGTCCCTGAAGTCACCACCACGGTTTTGCCTTTCAGGTCATCGAAATCTTTAATGTCAGACCCTTTTTTCACCAGCAGGCGGGTGCCGATGATGAAGATAGTGTCAGAGAAAGCCGCTTGTTGCTGGCGTTCTACGTTGTTAGTGGTTGAGCCACACTCAAAATCGTAGGTGCCGTTTTGCAGCAAAGGAATACGGTTTTGCGAGGTGATTGGCATCAATTTGACTTGCAGATTAGGCAAGTTCAGCTTTTTCTTCACCGCCTCAACGATAGCGTTGGAGTAGTCCTGAGAGTAACCCACCACTTTTTGATTATTGTCGTAATAAGAAAATGGCACAGAAGACTCACGGTGACCGACGACAATAACGCCGTTATCTTTGATTTTCTTCAGGGTACCGTTCAGGTCTTCTGCATGGGCTACGCTACTTGCTGCCAGGCCTGCCAGCAGTACCGATAACGCCAATTTGCGCATTTGCATTGTCCAACTCCTTTGCTGTCGTTAAAGATCCACACCGAGGGATCAGGAAGCACTTATGAATCGTAAAGCTCATAGCCAATTCGAACTTACTCAGCATCGAAAATAGCTGAATGTGAAGATAATGAAACCACAATGTTTCTTTTTTGAGACGAGACACGCACCAAATCAATGCAAGAAAACATTCATGCACCGCGTATGAGTATGTTTTTTAAACGTTTGGTTCCACTATGGTGCACCGTCTTAGTAAAAATAAGTAAAAGCATAGCTTTCATAGAGATAAAGCAATAAACGTGCCAGTGGGGTATTGATTAGGAGAATTTATGGCAAAAAAAACGGGCGCCGTTTGGCACCCGTAGAGGAGGTATTGCGAAGCTTATTGGCGTTTATGTCGCTGATTCAAGAACAGCGAGATGCCCGCCAGCAGCAGCGTGAGGATCCACGTCGGCCACCAGCCAAAGCGTGCATAAGGCGTGATGCCGGTGGTTGGCGTCACTTCCACATTCAGCACCTGACGAGTAAATTGCGGTAATTCAGCAATCATATCGCCATTGGCGTCTACCGCCGCCGTCACGCCATTGTTGGTGCTACGCAGCAGAGGGCGGCCCAATTCCAAGGCGCGCATGCGGGCCATTTGGAAGTGCTGCCACGGACCGATTGAGTGACCGAACCAGGCATCATTAGAGATCGTCAGCAGGAAATCAGTATCAGGCTGGAAGTTATCCCGCACTTGCTCGCCGAAGACGATTTCATAACAGATGGCGGTGGTCAGATTCATCCCGCTAACCATCAGCGGCTTCTGCACATAGGCGCCGCTGCTCAGACCGGACATTGGCAGGTCAAAGAACGGGGCTAACGGGCGCAGAATGGCCTCCAGCGGAACAAATTCGCCGAAAGGCACCAGATGGTGTTTATCAAAACGGTTGCTGTCCGGGTAGCGATAAGGCTTATCGCCGCCAAGTACAATGGCGCTGTTATACACGTGCATATCCTGACTGGTGCGACGCGCGTCAATGATGCCGGTCACCAGCTGGGAGCCATGCGAACGGTACAGGTCATCCATCATGGTCAGGAACTGCTGCTGGTCAGATTCAATGTCCGAAATCGCTGATTCCGGCCAGATAATCATCTTCGCTTTACCCAAATAAGGCCGGCTAAGGTCCATATAGGTTTGCAGCGCGCTGACTAAGGCTTTCGGGTCCCATTTCATGGACTGCGGGATGTTGCCCTGCACCAGCGCCACGTCGACTTTCTTCTGCTCTTGCGGTTGATACCAATGCACGCCGCGCAACGACAGAGGCAATAGCAGCAAGGCGAAAGCCACCACTGCCGCAATAATCTTGCGCTGATAGACCGCGTAAACCAGCAGGCCACTGATGGAGGTGAGCAGCAGGGTAATGCTGTCGACCCCGGCAATAGGGGCCAGGCCTTTCAGCGGGCCATCAATTTGGCTGTAGCCAAACTGCAGCCATGGGAAGCCAGTGAGCACCCAACCGCGCAGAAACTCGGTGATTTGCCACAGGGCAGGGGCGGCCAGAGCCAGCTTCCACCAGGTGGTTTTCGGCCACAGTCGCGCCAGCAAGCCGGCGAACAGCATAGTATAGAGCGACAGGTAGCACGCCAGCAGCACCACTAAAAAGAGGTTGATGGCTTCCGGCATGCCGCCAAAGGTGGCGATGCTGACGTACACCCAGTTTACTCCGCTGCCGAACAGACCCATCCCCCAGAAGAAGCCTATCCACGCAGCCTGAGCCGGACGGCGATCCAGCGTTAGCGCGAATAAACCAAACAGGGAGACCAGTGCCGCGGGCCAGTGATCGTAAGGGGAGAAGGCCAGGGTGCCACAGGCACCGAATAAGAGCGCCAGCAGGATGCGAACCCGCTGGCGTTGGTATAAAGAGGCAATTGCCATGGAGTAATTATTCTTCCAATATCGGTTGCGGCGCGTCGTCCGGTATTTTTACGTGAACCTGAATAATACGTCGGCTGTCGGCCATGGCAACTTTGAACAGGTAACCGTCAATTTCAATGGTTTCGCCACGTGCTGGCAAATGACCAAACGACTGCATCACCAGGCCACCAATGGTATCGACTTCATCGTCGCTGTAGTTGGTCTGGAAGACTTCATTGAAGTCCTCGATAGGCGCCAGCGCACGGACGGTATAGGTGTGGCGGCTGAGCTGGCGGATATCTAAGTCTTCCGCTTCGTCATACTCGTCATCGATTTCACCCACGATAAGTTCGAGGATGTCTTCGATAGTGACCAGACCAGATACGCCGCCGAACTCATCGACCACGATAGCCATATGGTAACGCTGTGAGCGGAACTCCTTCAGCATGCGGTCAACGCGCTTGCTTTCCGGCACCACCACGGCGGTTCTCAAAACTTTATCAATGCTGAAGGGTTCGGATTCTGTGCGCATGAACGGCAACAGGTCCTTGGCCATCAGGATGCCTTCAATGTGGTCCTTATCTTCGCTGATCACCGGGAAGCGTGAATGCGCTGACTCAATGATGACGTCAAGACACTCTTCCAGCGGCTGGTTGCGTTTAAGCGTGATCATTTGCGAACGCGGGA
This sequence comes from Ewingella sp. CoE-038-23, assembly GCF_040419245.1. NCBI lineage: Bacteria > Pseudomonadati > Pseudomonadota > Gammaproteobacteria > Enterobacterales > Yersiniaceae > Ewingella > Ewingella docleensis. The sequence goes on from NZ_JAZHOH010000001.1 coordinate 1,072,859, forward strand.
TCATGATGTCACGTACACGCTGCTCGGCGATATCCATCACGCCTTCCAGCATGTCACGGGTATCGGGATCGATCAGGTCGTTTTGTTCGGAATCACGGATCAGCTCGACCAGATCGCCACGGTTTTTTGGTTCACCGTGAAATAACTGGCTGAGAATAAGGGAAAAGAAGCCCTTCTTGGGACTGGGGCTATCACTATTTTGTGAATGGTCATCGCTCATGGCGTTTGGTTAAATTTACTCATATAAAGGGAAATAATAACTAACAGAAACGGAAGTCCCCCAAGGCTTGTGGCGATGGGGGAGGCGTTAACGCTAGTCTCGAATGTCGTCTTTCTCGTCATCTTCAATGAAAATATACGGGTCCGGATAACCCAGACTCTGCATAATTTCTATCTCGATGGACTCCATTTCTTCGGCTTCTTCATCGACGATGTGGTCATACCCTAGCAGATGCAGACTGCCGTGAACAACCATATGCGCCCAATGCGCCAGCAGTTCTTTTTGCTGCTCCTGAGCTTCTTTTTCAACTACCTGACGGCAGATGACCAGATCACCCAGCAGCGGCAATTCCATACCCGGCGGAGCCTCGAACGGGAAGGATAACACGTTGGTCGATTTGTCTTTACCACGATAAGTCATATTCAGCTCGTGACTTTCCGCTTCATCAACCAGACGGATGGTCACTTCTGACTCTTTCTGAAACTGTGGCAGGACGACGTCCAGCCATTTTTGGAAATCACTTTCCGTGGGTAAACCCTCGCTGTTTTCACATGCGATTTGCAAATCGAGAATAACCTGAGTCATTGATTAACCTGTTGTGACGGCGGCTGATGAGATTCCTGACGACGTTGTTCAGCAATAGCATCGCGACGTTTTTGATCTTCTTCTTCCCAAGCCTCATAGGCTACCACGATACGGGCTACCACGGGATGACGAACCACGTCTTCGCTATGGAAGAAGTTGAAACTAAGTTCATCAACCGACGAAAGCACCTCGATAGCATGGCGCAGGCCAGACTTCTGGTGGCGCGGCAGGTCAATCTGGGTAACGTCGCCGGTGATCACGGCTTTGGAGTTGAAACCAATGCGCGTCAGGAACATTTTCATCTGTTCAATCGAGGTGTTCTGACTTTCATCCAAAATGATAAAGGCGTCGTTGAGCGTACGGCCGCGCATGTAGGCCAGCGGGGCGACTTCAATCACGTTGCGCTCAATCAGCTTTTCCACTTTCTCAAAGCCGAGCATTTCGAACAGCGCGTCATACAGCGGGCGCAAATAAGGGTCAACTTTCTGGCTGAGGTCGCCCGGCAGGAAGCCCAGTTTCTCACCGGCTTCAACCGCTGGTCGAGTCAGCAGGATACGTCGCACGTCCTGACGCTCAAGGGCATCGACGGCCGCCGCCACGGCGAGATAGGTCTTACCCGTACCCGCAGGCCCGATACCAAAGGTGATATCGTGGTCGAGGATGTTGGCGATGTACTGCGCCTGATTTGGCGTGCGTGGCTTCACCATGCCGCGCTTGGTTTTGATGATCACCGCTTTGCCATAGTCAGGCACGCTCTCGGCGGTCTGTTCCAGCACGCGGCTCTCTTTAATGGCCAGATGGATTTGCTCAGGATCGATATCCTGAGTTTCTCCCCGCAGCGGCGCGGTATCCACGTATAAATCACGCAGAATATTGACCGCGGCGGTCACAGGCAGACTTTTTCCTACCAGTTTAAAGGCGTTATCACGACGGTTGATTTCGACGCCCAACCGACGTTCCAGTTGTTTGATGTTGTCATCAAACGGCCCGCACAGGCTCAGCAAACGCTGATTGTCTTCGGGCTCTAGCAAAATCTCTTGTGTTACAACGTTCAAACTTTTCCTCTGGGCCACGAAGGACCTGTTGATGTGTCTGACTTTTGTCGTCTTAGCTGGCGTTGCTCACACCAATAAAACTCACAATACCTTGGTTAATAATACATGCCCTTGGCAAAATATGCCTTGTTAGCCACGGGATGGCGTACACCTTAGTGACAATATGCGGCCTGTCTCGAAAAATTAAACCTTATCACTGTTCTGATAGGGGAGTTTTCGACTAAAAACTGTAAAAACAAACAGGACGCCGAAGCGTCCTGTTGCGGGATCTAAGCCTTTATGGGCTGCCAGATTATGGCTGGTAGAGACTCACGCCAATCTCATTCTCTTTGCGAGTACGGGCAATGACCGACTGTGGCGATTCGTGCAGACGCAGCGCCATCTGGTCTTCCGTACGCACCACGACGCCGCGCAGCGAGTTGGCATAAACATCAACGATTTCAACGTCGACGAACTTGCCAATCATGTCCGGCGTGCCTTCGAAGTTCACCACGCGGTTGCATTCGGTACGCCCGGTCAGCTCCATAATGCTCTTGCGCGACGTGCCTTCCACCAAGATGCGTTGCACCGTACCCAGCGTTGCGCGGCTAAAGCGCACCACCTGCTGAGTGATACGGTCTTGCAGGATTTGCAGACGCTGTTTCTTCTCTTCGAGGCTGACGTCATCCACCATGTCCGCCGCAGGCGTACCGGGGCGAGGGGAGTAGATGAAGCTGAAACTGACGTCGTAATTTACTTCGGCAATCAGCTTCATGGTCTTCTCGAAATCGTCGTTGGTTTCACCGGGGAAGCCAATGATGAAGTCGGAACTCATATGAATATCAGGGCGCACCGCGCGCAGTTTGCGGATAATAGCCTTGTACTCCAGCACGGTGTGCGGGCGCTTCATCATGGTCAGAATGCGGTCGGAGCCACTCTGGATAGGCAAATGCAGGAAGCTCACCAGCTCCGGGGTGTCTTTGTACACCTCGATGATATCGTCGGTGAACTCGACCGGATGGCTGGTGGTGAAGCGGATGCGGTCGATGCCGTCGATTGCCGCCACCAGGCGCAGTAACTCTGCGAAGCTGCAAACGCCGCCGTCATAGGTCGCGCCGCGATAGGCGTTGACGTTCTGGCCGAGCAGGTTGACTTCGCGCACGCCCTGAGCGGCTAATTGGGCGATTTCGAACAGCACGTCGTCGCTTGGGCGGCTGACCTCTTCACCACGGGTGTAGGGCACCACGCAGAAGCTACAGTACTTGTTGCAGCCTTCCATAATGGAGACGAACGCCGTTGGGCCTTCGGCACGCGGCTCTGGCAGGCGGTCGAATTTTTCGATTTCAGGGAAGCTGATATCGACGATGGGGCTTTTGGTGCCGCGCACGTGGTTAATCATTTCCGGCAGGCGGTGCAGGGTCTGCGGGCCGAAGACCACGTCGACGCAAGGCGCACGCTGGCGCAGCATTTCGCCCTCTTGTGACGCCACGCAGCCACCCACGCCAATAATGAGGTCAGGGTTCTTCTTCTTGAGTAATTTCCAGTGGCCCAGCAGGCTGAACACTTTTTCCTGAGCCTTTTCCCGAATAGAACAGGTGTTCAGCAACAGAATATCTGCTTCTTCAGCGACGTCGGTCAGCTGATAACCGTGTGTACTTTCGAGCAGGTCGGCCATTTTAGATGAATCATATTCATTCATCTGGCAGCCCCAGGTCTTTATGTGCAGTTTTTTAATCATCGACTTGTCATTACTCAATGCGGGTAGAAAAGCGTTATATCTGTGTCCGTGCTGAAGAGCAGAACCACGGGCTCGGGCGACGGTGACGTCCAGGGGCGTATTGTAAACCCTCGCTCCAGTGGTGACCAGTGCAGTTAAACAGCTTAGGTTCTGATACCAACATAAAAATCCGGTATCATTCAGGGAATGAATTCCATTATCAAGCTGGATGAAAATGAACCCTTCTGAAAAATCCTTTGATGCGGTCGTCGTCGGTGGTGGCATGGTGGGAGCCGCGGCGGCGCTAGGGCTGGCCCAACAGGGCCTTCGCGTGGCCCTGATTGAAAACCAGCGCCCGGCTGAGTTCGACGCTCTCGCGGCAATTGATCTGCGTATTTCGGCCATTGGCTGCGCCTCGGTGCGTTTCCTGCAAAGCCTTGGCGCGTGGACTGCTATCGAAAGCATGAGATTGACGCCTTATCGTCGTCTGGAAACTTGGGAAAACGAGGGTTCTGAAGTGCGTTTCGACGCCTCCTCGCTCGGTTTGTCAGAGCTGGGCTTTATGGTTGAGAACCGCGTCTTGCAGCTCGGCCTGTGGCAGCAGTTTGATGCGTTGCTGAACCTGACTCTGTTTTGCCCGTCCAAGCTTCGCCACCTGTTGCAGCACGATGATAAAAGCTGGTCGTTGCAGCTCACCACGGGAGAAGTCCTGAAAACCCAACTGGTGGTTGCTGCCGATGGTGCGAACTCGCTGGTGCGTCAGTTGGCGGGGATTGGCGTCGATGGCTGGCAGTATCGCCAAAACTGCATGCTCATTAATGTGGAAACGGCGTCAGCAGATCAAGACACCACTTGGCAGCAGTTTTACCCTTCAGGCCCGAGAGCCTTCTTGCCGCTGTCTGGCAATAACGCCTCGTTAGTGTGGTATGACAGCCCGCAGCGTATTCGCTATCTGCAGACGCTGAACATGAAGCAGCTAACGGATGAGGTCAGCCGTGCCTTCCCGAGTCGCTTAGGGCCTGTTAAGGCGCTCTCCTCGGGTTCATTCCCGCTGGTTCGCCGCCACGCGCAGCGCTACGTGTTGCCAGGTCTGGTATTGGTCGGAGATGCCGCGCATACCATCAATCCGCTGGCCGGGCAGGGCGTTAATCTGGGCTATCGCGACGTAGAGGCTTTGCTCGACGTGGTGAAGAAAGCGCGCGAAAGCGAAGAGAAGTGGTTTGAAGAGCGCGTGTTGTTGAGGTATCAGCGCCAGCGCCGTCTGGATAATTTACTGATGCAGAGCGGCATGGACCTGTTCTACACCGCCTTCAGCAATGACTTACCGCCGGTGAAGATCTTGCGCAATCTGGCCCTGATGACCGCCCAACGCGCAGGCGCACTCAAAACCAAAGCGCTGAAATATGCGTTAGGGATTTAACAGCAAGAAGCAACAGCCCGATGAGCTTACATCAGTAAGTGATTCGGGTACCCGAGCGCAGCCAACGCATCTGCAGCTCGAAGTATGAAGGGGATGCAATACAAAGCAAAAAGCCCGCCTAAGCGAGCTTTTCTAAATATGGCTGGGGTGCCAGGATTCGAACCTGGGTATGCTGGTATCAGAAACCAGAGCCTTACCGCTTGGCGACACCCCAAAAGAACTGCTTTACTAAAACACTCATGCAGACAATAAAATGGTGGCTACGACGGGATTTGAACCTGTGACCCCATCATTATGAGTGATGTGCTCTAACCAGCTGAGCTACGTAGCCAAATTTTACTGACTTAACTCTAAAACTCAAGCGCTGATTTGATTAACTTAATAATAAATTTCAATCGCTTGCCAATAAGAAGTATGGCTGGGGTACCTGGATTCGAACCAGGGTATGCTGGTATCAAAAACCAGTGCCTTACCGCTTGGCGATACCCCAATAAAACTACTTCAAATTGTATTTTTTCATGCAATATCAAAGATAAAACAAGAAAAAATGGCTGGGGTACCAGGATTCGAACCTGGGAATGCTGGTATCAAAAACCAGTGCCTTACCGCTTGGCGATACCCCAACTGTGCTTACCGATATCAGGAAATGGTGCGGGAGGCGAGACTTGAACTCGCACACCTTGCGGCGCTAGAACCTAAATCTAGTGCGTCTACCAATTTCGCCACTCCCGCATGAAAAAAGTTTGGTGGCTACGACGGGATTCGAACCTGTGACCCCATCATTATGAGTGATGTGCTCTAACCAACTGAGCTACGTAGCCATCTTTTTTCTTGCAACCTTCATCGGCGTTGCGGGGCGCATTATGCGTAGTTGGCCGTTTTGCGTCAACCACTTTTTTGACGAAAAATGTCTTAGAGCAATCATTTGTCTGGCTTATAACCAGTGTGGCGATAAATTCAGCAAAACACGTTATTTTTATTGGCTTTTGTGACGAAAAAACGGGCCATAGCAGGCCCGTTAATCGAAAATAAAACCCGGTTATTTCTGCAAATTAGTAGGCGGACTGGTGAACGCCTACAGCACGACCGGACGGATCGTTCATGTTTTTGAAGGATTCATCCCACTCAATCGCCTTAGCAGAAGAACAGGCTACCGACGGGCCACCCGGAACGCACTCTGCTGCACTTGGTACTGGGAACAGCTCTTCAAAAATGGTGCGGTACAGATACGCTTCTTTGGAGCCCGGCGTGTTATACGGGAAGCGGAAATGTGCAGTTTCGAGCTGTTGGTCAGTAATTTGCTGCCCAGCGACCTCTTTTAAGGTATCAATCCAGCTATAACCTACGCCGTCAGAGAACTGTTCTTTCTGGCGCCATGCCACGCTGTGTGGCAGGTAAGACTCAAAACACTCGCGCAGGATATGTTTTTCCATCTTGCCGTTGCCGCACATCTTGTCTTTCGGGTTGATGCGCATCGCCACGTCGAGGAATTTCTTGTCGAGGAATGGCACACGAGCCTCGACGCCCCATGCGGACATCGCTTTGTTGGCGCGAGCACAGTCATACATGTGCAGGGCCAGCAGCTTACGCACGGTTTCTTCGTGGAACTCTTTGGCGTTTGGCGCTTTATGGAAGTAAAGGTAGCCGCCCAACACTTCATCTGCGCCTTCACCGGACAGCACCATCTTGATGCCCATCGCTTTGATTTTACGCGACATCAGGTACATCGGGGTCGACGCGCGGATAGTAGTCACGTCATAGGTTTCGATGTGATAAATCACGTCACGAATGGCGTCCAGACCTTCCTGCACGGTGAAGTGAATTTCATGGTGCACGGTGCCCAAATGGTTAGCCACGGCCTGTGCGGCGCGCAGGTCAGGAGAACCTTCAAGGCCGACGGCGAAGGAGTGCAGCTGTGGCCACCAGGCTTCGCTTTGGTCTTTATCTTCGATACGGCGACCGGCGAATTTCTTAGTAATGGCGGAAATCACCGAGGAATCCAAACCGCCGGATAGCAACACGCCGTAAGGCACATCGGACATCAGATGGCTTTTCACTGACTCTTCCAGCGCGTCGCGCAGCGCGGCCGCGTCCGTTGGGTTGTCTTTAACGTTGTCGTAATCGAACCAGTCGCGGCGGTAGTATTCGCGAATTTGGCCCTCTTTGCTCCACAGGAAGCTGCCCGCAGGGAATTCCTGAATGGTGCGGCACACCGGCACCAGCGACTTCATTTCAGAAGCAACGAACAGGTTGCCGTGCTCATCGTGACCATAATAAAGAGGGATGATGCCCAAATGGTCGCGACCAATCAGGTAGGCGTCTTTTTCTGTGTCATACAGAATGAAGGCGAACATGCCTTGCAGCTCGTCGAGAAACTCTGGCCCTTTCTCCTGATAAAGCGCGAGGATCACTTCACAGTCAGATTCGGTCTGGAACTCGTAACGGTGGCCTAACTCAGCGCGCAGTGCCTGATGGTTGTAGATCTCACCGTTAACGGCCAATACGTGGGTGTGCGCGGCGTTGTACAGCGGCTGTGCGCCGTTGTTCACGTCGACAATCGACAGACGCTCGTGGCAAAGAATGGCTTTATCGCTAGCGAAAACGCCAGACCAATCCGGGCCGCGATGGCGCATCAGACGGGATAACTCCAACGCTTTCTTACGCAACTCAGCGGAGTCGGTCTTGATATCGAGCACACCGAAAATTGAACACATATCTGTTTCTCCTGACCACTTATAAACGATTATTTTGTTGTGTTTGCTTTACGCTTTGCCGATTTCTCATTAAAGGTTCGGCTTTACTGCGCGGTTGATTAAGAAAATGCGACAAAACCCCTCATCTGTGCAAGTGGTTTAGCATTCTTCTGAAAAATAGTTGTTGAGGTAGGTCAGATCTTTGATGGATTTTCAGTTTAGGGCTATTTAAATTGCGGAATATGCAATTTTTCTCGCTGATTTGAGCTGTGGGCAAAAATGGGGAATGAAAAGAAAATAGCGACAAGTGGTAGAAGTCCGTCTGGTCGAATGACCAGACGTGAGAAAGCAGGGGAAGCGGGTGAAACTAGATAATGTCGATATCAGCGACAGAAGGGTAGATCCAGGTTGGGCGGAATGGCATCTCTTCCACATCATTCAAGGTCGACACGCCTGACAGCACCAGAATGGTATCCAGACCTGCTTGGAAGCCCGCCAGAATGTCGGTGCGCAGGTTATCGCCGACAATCACCGTTTCTTCCGAGTGTGCTTGCATTTTGTTCAGTGCAGAGCGAATGATCCACGGGCTTGGCTTACCGACATAGAAAGGTTTGCGGCCGGTGATTTTTTCAATCGGGGCGCACAGCGCGCCGCAGGCTGGCGAGAAGCCGTGACCATGACTATCCGGGTTGGTGGCAATAAATCTCGCACCGTTGGCGACGAAGAAGGCGGCTTTATGGATCATATCCCAGTTATACGAGCGGGTTTCGCCGACGATAACAAAGTCAGGATTGATATCAGTGATGGTAAAGCCTGCTTTATAAAGCTCGTGAATTAATGCGCCTTCGCCCACGACATAGGCTTTCTTGCCTTCCTGCCGTTTGAGAAAGTCAGCCGTTGCCATGGCGGAGGTGTAAAAAGCACTTTCAGGGACGTCCAGACCTGCGGCGGTAAAGCGATTCGCTAAATCCTGCGCGGTCTGGGAAGGGTAGTTGGTCAGCACAACCAGCGGCATGCCCTGTTCCTGGATGCGTGCGAGGAAAAGATCTGCACCCGGGACCGGCGTATTGTCGTGGAGCAGTACGCCGTCGATATCACAAATTACGTTTTTTAAAGTCATAGGTCCCTAATCCAATCCATTCTGGCAATCCCGAACTATAGCACAGCTTAATTTTCCATCAGACGCTGCAACAGCACGCCATTGAGCATAGCCCGCTTGACCAGCGCGAAGGCGCCGATAGCAGACTGATGGTTTAACTCTGATTTCACCACCGGCAGGTTACGGCGGAAATCCTTCAACACCTGCGTGTTAATGCAGCTTTGAATCGCTGGCAATAGGACTTTTTCTGCCTCGGTAATTTCCCCGGCTATCACCACTTTCTGTGGGTTGAACAGGTTTATCGCGATGGCAACGCCTTTGCCTAACTGGCGTCCGACGTGCTCGATCACTTCACAGGCCAGGCCGTCGCTGCGATTCGCTGCTTTGCAAATCGCGGTTATAGAACAGTCTTCGAGACTTAATTTGCTCGGATAACCTTGAGTGAGCAGGGCACGCACCCGATTTTCAATGGCTGAGTTGGCGGCGACGGTTTCTAAGCAGCCGAAGTTGCCACAGTGGCAGCGTTCGCCCAGCGGGTCTATCTGGATATGGCCGATTTCGCCGACGTTGCCGTTGCTGCCGAGGAAAATTTGCCCATTGACGATGATCCCTGCACCGGTACCGCGGTGTAAACGAACCAAAATGGAGTCCTGACAGTCGCGGGTTGCCCCAAAATAGTGCTCCGCTAAAGCCAAACTGCGAATATCGTGGCCGACAAAGCTGGTGACTTTGAACATTTCTTCCAGCGCATCGACCAATTTCCAGTTGCCCACGCTGATGTGCGGCATGTAGCGCACTATACCTTTATTAGGGTCGACCAGGCCGGGCAGGATGACGGAGATAGCAATCAGCTCGCGGATTTTACGTTGATTAAGCTCCATAAATTCCTTAATGGCTTTAATCAACGTGTTCTCGAGCGTCTCTTGGGTGCGTTCCGGCAGGGCGTAGTGGTGTTCGGCGATAGATTTCGCGCTGAGATCGTACAGCGTGATGGTGGCATCGTTGCGTCCAAGGCGGACGGCAATAGTATGAAAAGGGCGGGTTTCGGTGATAATCGAAATAGCGCGGCGGCCCCCGGTGGAAGCCTGTTGATCCACTTCTTTGATCAACCCGCGCTCTAACAGCTGGCGAGTAATTTTGGTGACGCTGGCGGGAGCCAACTGGCTGTGATCTGCAATCTGAATGCGAGATATTGGCCCTTGCTGATCAATCAGGCGGTAAACCGCCGCGCCGTTTAACTGCTTTACCAGATCAACGTTGCCGATTTGTGCCTGTCCGTCAGTCGTCATCAATACTTTTATCCGCTCAATTAAACTTCGTCACCATTAACGATAGTTTTCGTGATTTTGAAATCATGGGTGAAGGCGGTGAGGTTGGCGACTTTACCGGCTTCAATACTGCCCAGTTGCGCATCCACGCCAATCGCACGTGCGGCATACAGAGTTGCCATGCGCAGTGCTTCGTCCAGAGCTATACCAACATGCTCAACGCTGTTTTGTACAGCTTCGATCATGGTTAGCGCTGAACCACTCAGTACACCGTTTTCATCAACACAGAGTCCATCACGATAGTATATTGTTTTACCTGCGAAAATGAACTCTTGAATGTCGGCACCGGCTGGCGCAGTGGCGTCAGTCACCAGAACCAGTTTGTCACCTTTGAGTTTTTTCGCGTTACGCACGTTCGCCCAGGCGACGTGGTGGCCGTCAACGATAATGCCGGTATAGACTTCTGGCGTATCAAAAATCGCGCTGACTAAGCCCGGCTGGCGGCCAGTAATGGCTGGCATGGCGTTGAACAGGTGAGTGGTGAAGGTGATACCCGCCGCAAAGCCTTTGCGCGCTTCTTCATAAGTGGCATTGGAGTGTCCACCAGAAACGATGATGCCCGCGTCGCGCAGTTGGCGAATATACTTATCTTCGGCCATTTCTGGTGCCAGCGTCACCTTAGTGATGACATCCGCATTGGCGCACAGATAATCAATCATCGCGCTGTCAGGTTTGCGAATAAACGCCGGATTATGGGTGCCTTTCTTAAGCGGGCTGAGGTACGGCCCTTCAAGATGCAGGCCCAGCGCCTGATGCGGATACTTTTTCAAGTAGTCGCGCATCACGTTGATCCCGTGCTTCATGTAGTCATCGCTACAGGTGATCAGCGTCGGTAAATAGCTAGTACAGCCGGACTTCTCGTTGGCTTTCTGCATGATTTCTAACGTCTTAACTGAAATTGCTTCCAGAGAATCGTTAAATTGCACGCCGCCACAGCCGTTCAGCTGTAAATCGATAAATCCGGGGGCAAGGCTGGCGCCATCCAGATCGCGAGTTTCCATATTCGCCGGCAGTTTAGCTGCCAGACAGACACGTTCGATCTTGCCGTCGGCAATGACGACCGCGTGGTTATCCAGAACGTCGTGGCCAGTATAAATGCGGCCATTAATCAAAGCGTACATCATGCCCCCTAGTACGTTTGCCCTTCTCCAGTCACGCTGCTGCTGCGTTGGCTGCCTCACTCCCTCCAGTCACTTACTTCAGTAAGCTCCCGGAGAGTCGATTCGTTGCCGCCTTGCTTCAGCGCGACTGGCTTTGGGCATAATTTTAAAGATCAGAGATTCTTCATATTTTCCGCTTCTAACTCGCGGAAATATTTAACAGTTTTAACTTTAAGTTCCATGGTGGACGGTTCGTCACAAACTACCACGGATTTCGCGTGAAGCTGTAAGCAGCTGATGGTCCACATGTGGTTGATGTTGCCTTCAACCGCGGCAGCCAGCGCCTGTGCTTTAGCATGGCCGGTAACCAGAATCATCACTTCCTCGGCATCCAGCAGGGTGCCCACGCCAACGGTCAGTGCGAATTTAGGCACTAAAGAGACGTCGTTGTTGAAGAAGCGTGAGTTGGCGATGCGAGTATCGTGAGTCAGGGTCTTGATACGCGTGCGTGAAGCCAGAGAAGAAGCCGGTTCGTTGAACGCGATGTGACCATCGTTGCCCACGCCGCCCATGAACAGGTTAATTTTGCCGTAGGACTTAATTTTCTCTTCGTACTGACGGCACTCTTCGTTGACGTCTGGTGCGTTGCCGTTAAGCAGGTTGATGTTTTCACGTGGAATATCAACATGGTCGAAGAAATTACGGTACATGAATGTGTGATAGCTTTCTGGATGTTCCTGCGGCAGACCAACATATTCATCCATATTGAAGGTAACCACATTCTTAAAGCTTACTTGGCCCGCTTTATGCATAGCGATAAGATGTTTATAAGCTTCGAGAGGGGTACCACCAGTAGGTAAGCCAAGTACGAAAGGACGGTCAGCGGTAGGTTTGAAAGCGTTGATACGTTCGACGATATGACGAGCTGCCCACTTACCGACTTCAGTAGTGTCATTTAAAGGAATTAATCTCATTACACACCTCTTAGTTTTCAGAACTTGAATATACTTGAATTGGATTTGAAAGCTGTGTTTAAAAGTCCGTCATTGTAAGCGTAACCCAACGATGACATGCGGGAGAGGCACAATGCCGTCTAGATTTTTTTAATGATAAAATAAGTTTTGCAAATTGCCTAGGGTTGTGGCCTGTTAATAGTGTTTTTTGGTGATAATTATCACAAAAATCGAGGTTTTAATTTGCGATACGAAATATTTTTTTTACACTCCGCAGTGCAGTTGGTTGAATGAGATTTTAAAGGTAGTAACCATACTTATTAAACTACTTAGGTGATTCGCTCACAGGGCGAATTAGGGGGAAATGTGAATATTCTTGGATTCTTTCAACGGTTAGGCAGAGCGCTTCAGCTGCCAATCGCTGTGTTGCCAGTCGCGGCACTTTTGCTGCGCTTTGGACAACCAGATCTGCTCAATATGCCGTTTATTGCGCAAGCTGGTGGGGGTATCTTCGATAACCTCGCTCTTATCTTTGCCATTGGTGTGGCGTCTAGCTGGTCAAAAGACAACGCGGGTGCGGCTGCTTTAGCAGGCGGTATCGGCTATTTCATTTTGACCAAAGCAATGATCACCATTAACCCAGCAGTCAATATGGGTGTCTTGGCGGGTATCATCACTGGCCTGGTCGGCGGTATGGTTTACAACCGCTGGTCTGATATCAAACTTCCAGACTTCCTGAGCTTCTTCGGTGGGAAACGTTTCGTTCCTATCGCAACGGGCTTCTTCTGTCTGATCCTTGCTGCTCTGTTCGGTTACGTTTGGCCTCCTGTTCAGGATGCTATCCGCGCCGGCGGTGAGTGGATCGTGGGCGCTGGCGCATTCGGTGCGGGCATCTTCGGTTTCGTAAACCGTTTGCTGATCCCAACGGGTCTGCATCAGGTTCTGAACACCATCGCATGGTTCCAGATTGGTGACTTTACCAACGCAGCAGGTACCGTGTTCCACGGTGACATCAACCGCTTCTACGCGGGCGATACCACTGCGGGTATGTTCATGTCCGGCTTCTTCCCAATCATGATGTTCGGCCTGCCAGGTGCAGCCTTCGCCATGTATTTCGCCGCGCCGAAAGAACGTCGTGCATTAGTTGGCGGTATGTTGGTGTCTGTAGCAGTAACAGCATTCCTGACCGGTGTTACCGAGCCGCTGGAATTCCTGTTCATGTTCTTGGCTCCGCTGCTGTACTTAGTCCACGCGATTTTGACCGGTATCAGCCTGTACATCGCCACCGCGCTGGGTATCCACGCTGGCTTCTCCTTCTCTGCGGGCGCCATCGACTATGCGTTGATGTACAACCTGCCAGCGGCCAGTAAGAACGTCTGGATGCTGTTGGTGATGGGCGTTATCTTCTTCATCATCTACTTCGTGCTGTTCAGCGTGATCATTCGTATGTTCAACCTGAAAACCCCAGGTCGCGAAGATCCAAGCGAAGCCGTGACGGAACCAGAAGCTAATAGCAATACTGAAGAAGGCTTGAACCAGCTGGCGCTGAGCTACATCGGTGCACTGGGCGGTTCAGACAACTTCAAAGGTATTGATGCTTGTATCACTCGTCTGCGTCTGACTGTTAAAGATGCCGGTGTGGTGAATGATGCAGCCTGTAAACGTTTGGGCGCGTCAGGTATCGTCCGTCTGAACAAACAAAGTATTCAGGTTATCGTTGGTGCTAAAGCCGAATCACTGGCTGATGCGATGAAAAAACAGATTGCTCGCGGTCCAATCCCGGCATCAGCGGCCACTGTAGCTCCGGCTGCGGCAGCGGTAGCGCCCGTGGCTCAGGCTGTACCTAATGTTGCGAAGAAAACCGTAGAAACGCTGGTTTCTCCAGTTACGGGTGACATCGTGGCGCTGGAACAGGTTCCTGACGAAGCGTTCGCCAGCAAAGCGGTAGGTGACGGTGTGGCAATTCGCCCAACCGACAAAACCGTGGTTTCTCCGGCGAGTGGTACCGTGGTGAAAATCTTCAACACTAACCACGCATTCTGCTTAGAAACGGATACCGGCGCTGAGATCGTGGTGCACATGGGTATTGATACCGTGGCCCTCGAAGGCAAAGGCTTTACTCGTCTGGTTGAAGAGGGCGCGACAGTCACTGCTGGTCAGCCTGTGCTTGAACTGGATCTGGAATTCCTGAACGCCAACGCACGCTCAATGATTAGCCCGGTTGTTGTCAGCAACATCGACGATTACTCAGGCGTTGTTGCAGTAGCCAGCGGCTCAGTCGTTGCGGGTCAAACTAAACTGTTCGAGATTCAGTCCAAGTAATCCCCCACTGAACTCGCAGTGATGCAGTAAATAAGACGGGAAGAGAGCAATCTCTTCCCGTTTTTTTGTTTCAAACCCAGATAACCTCTATTTTATGTAACTAACGGTTGTTTCCCGACGTGGCTTGTTGGAACATATGCGGTTAGTCATTCGAGCCAATGTCGCGTAGAGGAATTGCACAATGAGTGAGGCTGAAGCCCGCCCAACAAATTTTATCCGTCAGATTATTGATGAAGATCTGGCGTCCGGGAAACACAACACGGTTCACACCCGTTTCCCGCCTGAGCCTAATGGCTATTTGCATATCGGTCATGCCAAATCAATTTGCCTGAACTTCGGTATTGCTCAAGATTACCAGGGCCAATGCAACCTGCGCTTTGACGATACCAACCCAGCGAAAGAAGATATCGAGTTCGTTGAGTCCATTAAGCACGACGTTAAGTGGCTGGGCTTCGAGTGGAGCGGGGAGATTCAATACTCTTCTAACTACTTCGACCAATTGCACGACTACGCCGTTGAGCTTATCAACAAAGGCTTGGCCTACGTTGACGAACTCTCTCCAGAGCAGATCCGCGAATACCGTGGAACCCTGACTGCGCCGGGTAAAAACAGCCCATACCGCGATCGTACGCCGGAAGAGAACCTCGCGCTGTTCGCGAAAATGCGCAACGGTGAGTTCGCTGAAGGTAAGGCGTGTCTGCGTGCCAAAATCGATATGGCTTCGCCATTTATCGTGATGCGTGACCCGGTGATTTACCGTATCAAGTTCGCGCATCATCACCAGACTGCTGACAAATGGTGCATCTACCCGATGTACGATTTCACCCACTGCATCTCCGATGCGCTGGAAGGGATCACGCATTCGCTGTGTACGCTGGAGTTCCAGGACAACCGCCGTCTGTACGACTGGGTGCTGGATAACATCACCATTCCTTGCCATCCGCGTCAGTATGAGTTCTCTCGCCTGAATCTCGAATACGCCATCATGTCTAAGCGTAAGCTGCAGCTGTTGGTGTCTGAGAAGATTGTAGAAGGCTGGGATGACCCTCGCATGCCAACGGTGTCAGGCCTGCGTCGCCGTGGCTACACTGCGGCTTCTATCCGTGAATTCTGCCGCCGCATCGGCGTCACCAAGCAAGATAACAACGTTGAAATGATGGCGCTGGAATCCTGTATCCGTGATGACCTGAATGAAAACGCGCCGCGCGCGATGGCGGTGATCAATCCGGTTAAAGTGGTGATTGAAAACTTCACCGGTGAAGATGTGCAGTTGGTGACCATGCCAAACCATCCGAACAAGCCAGAAATGGGCAGCCGCGAAGTGCCGTTTACTCGCGAGATCTACATCGATCAGGCTGACTTCCGCGAAGAAGCGAACAAGCAGTACAAGCGTCTGGTGCTGGGCAAAGAAGTGCGCTTGCGCAATGCTTACGTGATCAAAGCTGAGCGTATTGAGAAAGATGCAGAAGGTAATATCACCACCATCTTCTGTAGCTATGATGTTGATACACTGAGCAAAGATCCTGCCGATGGCCGCAAAGTGAAAGGCGTCATTCACTGGGTTTCTGCAACAGAAGGCAAACCGGCCGAGTTCCGCCTGTATGACCGCCTGTTCAACGTGCCAAACCCGGCGCAAGCTGAAGACTTCCTGACCACCATTAACCCTGAGTCACTGGTGATTGCACAAGGTTTTGTCGAGCCAAGCCTCGGTGCCGCGCAGCCAGAAGTGAGCCTGCAGTTTGAACGTGAAGGTTACTTCTGTGCCGACAGCCGCTACTCCAGTGCAGAACATTTAGTGTTCAACCGTACTGTTGGCCTGCGTGATACGTGGGAAAGCAAACCGGCTGTTTAATCGCGCGAGTGATTAACCCTGTTAAAAACGCAGCCTTGGCTGCGTTTTTTTATGTCCAAAATTTCCCTTCAGTCACATTCATTCCCTTCTTTATTTTATTTATCCAAAACGCTAAGCATAAAAACGATCAAAATTTTATTTCTTAACACGAATTAATGCTTGCCGATAAATATGTGATCGCTGATGCATTTTCATGAATTATCACTGAAACATTACACTGCCAGAGCTTTGTTTTTATTTAATTTGTTGATTTAAATGGTTTATTTTTAATAATGAAATTAAATTCAACCTTTTCATCCTTTTGTAACATAAATACATATTTATGTGCACTTTGTCATGTTTCTGATATTTGTATTTAATTACTGATTGATAATTCGCGCCGCGAAAAATAGTCTAAACCTTGTTTACAGTGCTGGTTTGCTATTAGCGACTGGCCTATTACCCGTTTGGGTTTGCGTTAACTTTCAAGTCAAAAAGAGGATTTCCCATGTTGAGTCAATTTAACAGGGGCAGGGCCGCGGCTGGCCTTAACCCAAGAGCAAGAATGAAACCGATTTCTCTGGCGCTCGCTGGAACCTTGTTAGGCGGTGGCTTGATGAGTATGCCGGACGCCCAAGCGGCAGGCTTTATTGATGATTCATCGCTCACCGGCGGCATCTATTACTGGCAGCGTGAACGTGACCGTAAAGATCTGAATAAAACCAAAGAAGAAACCCGTCCTGACGGCAGCAAAGTGACGGTAAACAACCCCGATTATAATAAATACGCCACCAACCTTTCTCACTCCACGGCCAACTTAAACCTCGATTTCTCCTCCGGTTATGCCTGGGACATGTTCGGTATTGATCTGGCAGCCTTCACCGCCGTTGAGCTTGCCGAAGCCAGTGACAGCGGCCACCCGAACGAAATCGCGTTCTCCTCCAGCAACCATGCTTATGACGAAGATTACTCTGGCGATAAAGGCGGGGTCAGCCTGTATAAAGCAGCGGGTAAATTTAAATATGGCGGCTTCTGGGGCCATGCAGGTTATATCCAACCCACCGGCCAGACGCTGATTGCACCGCACTGGAGCTTTATGCCGGGCACTTATCGCGGCGCCGAAGCGGGCTATAAACATGACTTTGGCGACCCGGGCGAACTGAGCTTCTCCTACATGTGGGCCGACGAGTACAAATCCCCGTGGCACCTTGAGATGGATGATTTCCGCCGTGCTGACCGCACTACTGGCGTCTCTTACATTCATTCACTGGGCGCCAAATACGACTTCAAAAATGACTTCGTGCTGGAAGCGGCTTTTGGCCAAGCCGAGAACTACGTTGACCAATACTTTGGAAAGGCCTCTTATAAACTTGAGCTGGCGGGTAACCCACTGACCACCAGCTATCAGTTCTACGGCTCGAAAGACAAAATTGGTGACAGCAGCGATCCAAACAGTCTGTACGACGGCATGGCTTGGTTGCAGGCGCTGACCTTCGGCTACACCACCGGGCAATTTAACTGGCGCCTCGAAGGCACCATGGTTAAGGCGGATGGCAACCAAGGTTATTTCCTGCAACGCATGACCCCTACGTATTCTTCTTCTAACGGCCGTCTTGACGTGTGGTGGGACAACCGTTCCGACTTCAACGCCAACGGCGAGAAAGCTGTGTATGCGGGCGTGCTGTATGACTTAGCGAAATGGGATCTTCCGGGCTTCGCGGTGGGCGGTTCTTATGTCTACGCATGGGATGCAAAACCAAGCTCCAACCCGATTTATGACCAGAGCCAGCGTTTGAAAGAGAGTGCGTGGAGCCTCGACGCGCTGTACACCGTGCAGGGCGGCCGTGCCAAAGGCACCTTGTTCAAGCTTCACTATACCCAGTATGACAACCATTCCGACATCCCAAGCTGGGGCGGTGGCTACGGCAACATCTTCCAGGATGAGAAAGACGTGAAGTTCATTGTTATTGCGCCATTCACTATTTTCTAATATCGGACTCTGGGTAAAAAATAATGAAAATGAAATCGATTAAAAATGTGTTGTTGGTGGTGGCTTCTGTCGCTTTGCTGGGCGCCTGTTCTGACCCGAGTGCCAGTAAGGCCGACCAGCTTCGTCACTCTTACACCAACTGTATCAATACCTCGAATGGCGAAGCCGATAAGCTAGCGACCTGCCAGACCATTCTGGAATCGCTGCAGAAAGAGAAAGCCCATGAGGCGTTTGCAAAGAAAGAAACCGTGCGGGTTATTGACTACCAGAAATGCCTGACGGCGCGTAAAACCGGCGATGGTCAAAGCTATGCCGAGGATTGCGGTAAAATCTGGCAGGAGATCAAAGCCAACAACTCGCCGAGCGCCATGAAGTAAGGTGAGTTGACGGGCGCAAGCGGCAGGGCAGTCAGCCTCGCCGCCAGCCACAATGAAGAACCCCGATTTCTGATGCAGAGATCGGGGTTTTTTAATGTCTGAAGCGAGCGGGGAGGAAATTAGGCATAAAAAAAACCGCTTTTCAGCGGCTAATTTTAGTTCTGCTCCATCTCAGGCAGAACATAACGCATGACTACAGAACTGCAATTACAGTGCTGGTTTATCGTTATGCAGGCTGTCATCTTCACGGCAGTCACCCAGTTCGCAGTGGCCGTACAGATAGAGGCTGTGGTTAGTCAGTTTAATGCCATGTTTCTTCGCAATCTCACGCTGACGCGCTTCGATTGACTCATCGCGGAATTCAATAACGCGGCCGCAATCAAGGCAAATCAGGTGGTCGTGGTGATGCTGTTGGGTCAGTTCGAAAACAGATTTGCCGCCTTCGAAATTATGACGGGTAACGATACCTGCGTCATCAAATTGGTTCAGAACGCGGTAAACCGTCGCCAGACCAATCTCTTCACCCATATCAATTAATTGTTTGTACAAATCTTCCGCGCTGACGTGATGACCTTCCGGCGCTTGCAGCACTTCCAGGATCTTAAGTCGCGGAAGCGTGACTTTTAAGCCAGCTTTCTTCAGTGCGGTATTATTGTCAGTCATGCGGATTCAGTCCTGTTACTATGCTTGTCACGTTGAGGCATGAAGCCTGTGGTATCAGTTCATGGTGAATAGGGGGATCTGTTAACGAAGATCACACTTTTCACGACTGTCGCGATCAGATCGCAACGGCTTGATCAATAGAATAAACCAAGATCTAAGTGTACCTTGATACCGCTGAAAGTTACAATTTTGTAGCGGTTAAATTGTTAATTTCAGTAATAGATTGGCCCTTTCGACGTGTAATCAACGACTCAGGGCCTTTCTTGCTATCAGCTAATGATCAGCCAATGATTTCAGCTAAACTTAATTCTTCGGTGATCTGTTTCACCCATGCATCCACGCGCTCATTGGTCAGTTCTGGTTGACGGTCTTCGTCAATCGCCAGACCGATGAAGTGAGTGTCATCCGCCATACCTTTTGAGGCTTCGTAGTGATAACCGGCTGTTGGCCAGTGTCCTACAATAACCGCGCCGCGTGGCTCGATGATGTCACGCACGGTGCCCATCGCATCACAGAAGTATTCGGCATAATCTTCCTGATCGCCACAGCCAAACAGGGCAACCAGCTTACCTTCGAAATCTATCTCTTCCAGCGATGGGAAAAAGTCGTCCCAGTCACACTGTGCTTCGCCGTAATACCAGGTTGGAATGCCGATCAGCAAAATATCGAATTTTTCCAAATCCTCTTTGCTGCTTTTCGCAATGTCATGTACCTCGGCAACATCTTTACCCAACTGCTTTTGGATCATTTTTGCGATGTTTTCGGTGTTACCTGTATCGGATCCAAAGAAGATTCCTACTACGGCCATAAGATTTCTAACCTCTTGTTCTCAATGAAAAGCCTGATCCTAACTATCCGTTGCGTCGGCCATTTGATTGGCGGAGTGGGGATAGCGGAAATATACCCTAGGCAATAATGCCGCAAATAATAACAAACTCATCACGCAGAGAACATGCCTCTACGCAGCTTGCAGTTAACTAACAAGTTTATCGAGCATTGCCGGCGAGCGTTATCGCCTTTGTGTGTTTTGTGTGGCTATTCGGCTCATACAAAGTGCGCACTCCCTAAGCAAAACTGAAAGAATTTCACGTTGCTCCTAAATTTTACCCACCCAGCGCCGATAGATGAAGCGAGAGGAAACTCGTCAGTACAAGCAATCGATGCCCGGAGAGGTGTTCACCATGTCCCGCGGCCTATGCCTTCCGGCGACCTGTCTTGATTCTCCGCATCCCCGTTAATACACATAAAAAGAAACAGAGCTGTTTCACGAGAGGCACATCGTGCAGTTTTTGAAAAATATTACCATCAGGACCGCAATGCTAGTCATTCTCGGTACATTTAGCGTCATGTGGGCGGGCGTGGCTATCTATACCGTAACTTCACTCAACTCTCTGACCAGAAATGCCGAGATTAACGTGGCATTAGTCAACGATCTCACCTTGATTCATAAAGGAAGCGATCAATATTTTAGAACCCAAACGCGTTTGACTCGTGCGATGTCAGCGTTACAAAACGACCCTAACCAGAAACCGGAGTTATTCGATGGTGCGAAACTGGCACTGACCAATATGACTGACGCACTGGCTGCGTTTAAAAAATCCCCGCATCCGGGACTGGATGACGCCGTGGTGCAGCAGCTGATCACCGACTGGACTAATCTGGCGGAGCAGGGCGCTACGCCGCTGTTCAACGCCGCGAGCAGCAAGAACGCCGAGGCTTATAAGCAGATTTCTACCGTCAACGTTGTGCCGTACAGCGTCAAGTTTGGCGCCTCGGTTGAGAAAGCCAACGCATTGATTGCGGAAGCATTAAAGCGCACTGAAGCCCAATCAGCCTATTTGACTCAAATGAGCAAAATCATTCTGCTGGTGGCTTTCGCGCTGGGCATGGTGATTCTGTTTATCACCGATCGCTATCTGGTGTGGGGATTAGTCAAACCGCTGAATAAAATCCGTGACCAGTTTGCGGTGATTGCGCGCGGCGACCTGACCCACAACCTGGAAGAGTTTGGTAAAAACTGCGCCGGGAAGCTGATTCCATTGCTCAACGTGATGCAAAACAGCCTGATCAACACCGTGCAAACCATTCGCAACTGCACCAATAGCATCTATCAGGGCGCTTCTGAAATTTCTGCCGGTAACAATGACCTCTCCTCGCGCACCGAGCAGCAGGCCTCGGCGCTGGAAGAGACGGCCGCCAGCATGGAGCAGCTGACCGCGACGGTGAAACACAACGCCGACAATGCTCATCACGCCAGCCAGCTGGTGGTGGAAGCCTCTGCCACGGCGCGCAAGGGCGGCACCATTGTCGCTGACGTGGTTAGCACCATGAAGGACATCTCCGGCAGCTCGAAAAAGATTGCTGAGATAACGGCGGTGATCAACAGCATTGCTTTCCAGACCAATATTTTGGCGCTGAATGCGGCGGTTGAGGCAGCGCGCGCGGGCGAGCAGGGGCGCGGTTTTGCCGTGGTTGCCAGCGAAGTGCGTAATCTAGCCCAGCGCAGCGCGCAGGCGGCGAAGGAGATTGAACAGCTGATCAGCGAGTCCGTCTCCCGCGTGGATAATGGTTCGAAATTGGTGGAGCAGGCGGGTAACACCATGGATGACGTGGTGCGCTCGATAACTCACGTCACCGACATCATGGCGGAAATTGCCTCGGCGTCGGATGAGCAGAGCAAAGGGATTAGCCAGGTGGCCGTGGCGGTGACGCAGATGGATAGCGTGACGCAGCAAAACGCCGCGCTGGTGGAAGAGGCGTCGCAGGCCGCGGTATCTCTGGAAGAGCAGGCGGCATTGCTGAACAACGCCGTGGCGACCTTCAAACTGCGCGACAGCGTGACGCGCGTGGGACAGCATCAGGTTGCATCTCAGCGCGCACCTTTACTGCGCCCGGACTTGGGGGCATCTGCCGCCAAAAGCAGTGAAAATTGGGAAACGTTTTAACTAAGGCTGGCGGGTTGCAAGCAACCTAAAATGAGCGGGTAGCCAGAACTGGCTGCCCGCTGAGGTTCAGCTTTCGTGATGATTCAGATGCGCCAATAGCATCTCTTCAATCAACTCACTACGACTGATATTGCGTTCTTCGGCAAGCTTGTTGAGCGTATCAACAGCTTCTGCATTAATTTTTAGCTCGACGCGTCGCAAACCGCTCGCTTTATCGCGACGAAGTTGATTGCGCTTATTAATCCTAAGCTGCTCATCTCGTGAAAGCGGATTTGTTTTCGGACGCCCCGGACGGCGATCATCTGCGAACAGATCAAGCGTCGTGCGATCCAGTTGTTCTTTTGCCATAGGTAGCGGTAAAACCAGGAAAGTTACATCGGAAAACGGCACGCCGTTTCTGACGATTGCCTTACATATTTCGGGCTAATCACCCAACCCAACTTCGAGACGCCCCGCACAACTTATACCCAGTTTGGGGCGGCAAAATTTTAGCGCGCAATCATACCCTAGCCGCGCCGCGATTCACAACGGTTAAAAGCCCAAATTTATAGCTAAATGATTAAGTTATGCAGGCTTTTTGCACAATTTATCCCCAGCTTATTAAACATCAAGCCTCATCGATGAAACGGTGTACAGCACGAAGCACCGCGTCAGGTTTTTCTGCATGAACCCAATGGCCGGTTCCGGCGACCACGTGGGCGCGCGCCTGAGGGAATTGGCTGGCAATGGCGTCGCGATACTTATCTTGCACATAAGGCGACAGGCCGCCGCGAATAAAGAGCGCAGGGTGGTTCCACGCGGGAATGTTTTCCCAGCCGATGATTTTCGCGTACTCGGCCATCAGCACAGGCACGTTGAAACGCCACTCGCCCTGCTGGAAGGATTTCAGCAAAAACTGAATCACGCCTTCTTCTTCTATATATTGACGCATGCACTCGGCAGCGGACTGGCGGTCGCCAGCCTTGGTGTCGCTCACGGCGTTAACCGCGGCAAAAATTTCGTCGTGGCGGCGAGTGTCATAATCCACCGGCGCGATATCAATCGCCACCAGCTTTTCAATCCGCTCGGGGGCCAGCGCGGTCATCGCCATGGCGGCTTTGCCACCCATCGAGTGGCCAATCACTAAGGCTTTTTCGAAGCCGACGTCATCCATGGTATCCAATAAGTCCTGCGCCATGGCGGCATAAGACATGTCATCCGAACGCCCCGACTGGCCATGGTTACGCATATCTACCTGCAGCACCTGATGCTGCTGTTTCAAGTCGCGCGCCAATACCCCGAGATTATCCAGCGTGCCAAACAGGCCGTGGATCAGCAAAACGGGCAGGGTTTGATTCTCGGGCTGGGCAGATTCTTGCAGACGATAATGTAATTTCATGGTGAAGTTCATGCAGATAAACAATCTCATTAGGTTATCATGAGTTGCTGAAAATTTTTAAACCGGAAAGTTTTAGTCAGATACCTGATTGGGATTTCGCGCTGCGAAGCCGTTTGCAGCAGGCGTGAGCAGAAAGCGGGGATAAATCTGCTTTTTGTGTTGCGGCCTGTTCGTTAACGCGCAGAAGTTTGTATAATCCTTTTCGAACGAATTAAGTAGAAAAAACAGTACTGGAAAAAGATGAAAACTATTGAGGTTGACGAAGAACTCTACCGTTATATTGCCAGCCATACGCAGCATATCGGTGAAAGTGCGTCGGATATTTTGCGCCGTATGCTGAAGTTTTCTGCCGGGCAGGAAGCGAAAACCCCTCCTGCCAATGCGGGCGCGCAGGTTGCTGCCGCCACTGCCGCAGAGAAAACGCCTGTCGTTGCTGCTAACACCGCGCGTGATAAAGTCCGCGCCGTGCGCGAACTGCTGCTTTCTGATGACTATGCAGAACAGACCAAGGCAGTGAACCGTTTCATGCTGATCCTGACTACATTGTACTGTCTGAATCCTAAAGAATTTGCTGCGGCGACGGACTCTCTGCACGGCCGTACGCGCACCTATTTCGCCGGCGACCAGCAGACATTGCTGCAAAACGGTAACCATACTAAGCCTAAACACGTTCCTGGAACGCCGTATTGGGTTATCACGAATACCAACACAGATCGCAAACGCAGCATGATTGAACACATCATGCAGTTGATGCAGTTCCCACAAGAACTGACCGACAAAGTCTGCGGTACCCTCTAATTTCAGCGTAAGGGAGATGCACACGTGGCTAAAAACCCTCGTGCAGGACAACCTGCTCAGCAAAGCGATTTGATCAATGTGGCGCAGTTGACGTCACAATATTACGTTCTGCAACCGGACCCGACGAACACTGCCCACGCGGTGAAGTTTGGGACTTCCGGCCATCGCGGTAGCGCGTTGCGTCATAGCTTCAACGAAAACCACATTCTGGCGATTGCTCAGGCAATTGCTGAAGTGCGCAAAGAGCAGGGCACTACTGGTCCTTGCTACGTGGGCAAAGATACCCATGCGCTGTCCGAACCGGCCTTTATTTCCGTGCTGGAAGTGCTGACGGCCAACGGCGTTGACGTGATTGTGCAGGAAGATAATGGCTACACGCCAACCCCTGCGGTGTCTCACGCTATCCTGACCCACAATCGCAAAGGCGGCATTTTGGCTGATGGCATCGTCATCACCCCATCGCACAACCCGCCAGAAGACGGTGGCATCAAGTACAACCCAACCAACGGCGGCCCGGCCGATACTGACCTGACGTCAGTTATTGAAAAACGTGCCAATGCGCTGTTGGCGGCCAAGCTGGCTGGCGTTCAGCGTCAGTCTCTCGACGCGGCGTGGAAAAGTGGCCACCTGCAAGCCGTAGATTTGGTTCAGCCTTATGTCGAAAGCCTTGGCGAAATCGTCGACATGAAGGCGATTCAAAAAGCGGGCTTGAAGCTGGGCGTTGACCCACTCGGCGGTTCCGGTATCGAATACTGGAAGCGTATTGCTAAGCATTACGAATTAGATTTGACGCTGGTGAACGACTCAGTCGATCAGACTTTCCGCTTTATGCATCTCGACCACGACGGCGTGATCCGCATGGACTGCTCGTCTGAATCCGCGATGGCGGGCCTGCTGGCGCTGCGCGACAAGTTCGATTTGGCCTTCGCCAATGACCCGGATTACGACCGCCACGGCATCGTCACCCCGGCCGGTTTGATGAACCCGAACCACTATCTGGCGGTGGCGATTCAATACCTGTTCCAGCACCGTCCGCAGTGGGGCAAAGAGGTCGCCGTCGGCAAAACCCTGGTCTCCAGCGCGATGATTGACCGCGTGGTCGAAGATCTGGGCCGCAAGCTGGTGGAAGTGCCAGTGGGCTTCAAATGGTTCGTAGACGGCCTGTTTGACGGCAGCTTCGGCTTCGGCGGCGAAGAGAGCGCCGGGGCGTCCTTCTTGCGTTTCGACGGCACGCCTTGGTCCACCGACAAAGACGGCATCATCATGTGCCTGCTGGCGGCTGAGATCACCGCCGTCACCGGCAAGAATCCGCAAGAGCACTACAATGCGCTGGCGGCTCGCTTTGGTGCGCCAAGCTACAACCGTATTCAGGCGCCTGCGACACACGCGCAGAAAGCCGCGCTGTCCAAGCTTTCTCCTGAGCAGGTGAAAGCTGACACGCTGGCCGGTGACCCAATCACCGCCCGCCTGACCAACGCGCCGGGCAACGGGGCTTCCATCGGCGGTCTGAAAGTGATGACCAAAAATGGCTGGTTCGCCGCGCGTCCGTCCGGTACTGAAGAAGCTTACAAAATCTATTGTGAAAGCTTCCTGGGCGCCGAGCACCGCGAAAAAATCGAAAAAGAAGCCGTGGATATCGTCAGCAAAGTGCTCGCCGACGCCAAGTAATCCCGACCTCTGCTCCAAAACAAAGCGCTGAATCTTCAGCGCTTTTTTGCTTTCTGCACCTTCTGAAATTCCCCCCGTCATAAAAAAGATATATCGAAATTGCATTTTCGACTTGCTGACGGCTGAAATTCGATCTAGTTTAGATATATCGAAAACACTTCGATATATCTAAATAACCCTATTTTTAAGGATTGAATCTATGTTTAGCAAACTGTTCGAAGGCCGCCATCGCGGCCACGGATGCCGCGAAGAGGGGCACCACCGTCACGGTCATCGCGATATGCGTCGCGGCGGGCGTCATCATTTTGGCGATCGCGATGAGCGCGGCGAAGGCCGTCGCGGTGGTCGTGGGGAAGGCCGCCACGGCGAGCGCGTACAGCGCCTGTTTGAGCACGGCGACCTGCGCCGCGTGCTGCTGGCGCTGGTGGCGAAAAAACCAAGCCACGGCTATGAGCTTATCAAAGCGATTGAAGAAGCCTCGTCTGGCCTCTACGTGCCAAGCCCTGGAGTGATTTACCCGACGCTGACCCTGCTGGAAGAGCAAGACTTTCTGGAAGCCGTCGCTACCGGCAATGGCCGCAAAAGCTACCAAATTACCGAAGCCGGTAAAGTCGAGTTGGCGCAGCATCAGGAAGTGGTCGACATCATCTTCGCCCGTCTGGCCGGGGCAACGCGTCCGCGCGGCGGCAACTTGGCGGAAGGCATTTCCGACGCCATGCATCGCCTGAAACGCGTGCTGCGCGGCAACATGATGCGCGGCGACTTGAGCGCCGAGCAGGTGGCCCGCGTTAATGCCACGCTGGTCAAAGCGGTAGAAAGTATTGAAGCCGAATTCGCCGCCATCGACGCCGAGCTGGCCGCTGCGTCTTCTAAAAATACTCATTCTGAGGAGAAAAAATAATGCCGGGTTACCGTTATCGCATCACCGTTGAACCATTAAGTGACAAGCGCGGCGAGCCGCTGGAAGCCGAAACGCTGGTGTTTGAAGCTGAGAACCACGATGAGATTTTGGGCATTGTGAAGCGTTTGCAGGCGCGAGAAGATTTGGGCTTTGGCGAAGAGAAAACGGCGGCTTTTGCCGTGGGCTTGAAGCTGTTCTCAGAAACCATGATGGAGAACCGCAAGCATCCGCTGTTCGACCCTCTGCGCACCGCCTTTAAAGATTTTATGATGCTGCTGAAAACCGGCAAAGTGCGCGAGCGGGAAGAGTAAAGCAGGTTAGGGCAGGAATCGGTAGCCGACGCCCGTTTCAGTCAACAGATGGCGTGGACGGGTGGCATCGACTTCCAGCTTCTGCCGCAAATGGCCCATATAGATGCGCAGATAGTGGCTGTGCTCGACGTAGTTTGGCCCCCAGACGTGGCTCAATAATTGCCGCTGGGTGATCACTTTCCCGCTGTTAGCCAGCAGCTCCGCCAGCAGGCGAAACTCAATCGGCGTCAGGTGTAAATCTTCGCCATTACGCTGCACGCGCCGATTGACCAAATCCACGCTGACATCAGAGAAACTCACCAGCGGGCTTTCCTGATGGCTTCCGGCATGGCGTCGCAACGCCACGCGCACG
This sequence comes from Ewingella sp. CoE-038-23, assembly GCF_040419245.1. Classification (NCBI taxonomy): domain Bacteria; kingdom Pseudomonadati; phylum Pseudomonadota; class Gammaproteobacteria; order Enterobacterales; family Yersiniaceae; genus Ewingella; species Ewingella docleensis. The sequence continues at coordinate 1,100,544 of NZ_JAZHOH010000001.1, forward strand.
CGCGCCAACAGCTCGCCAACGCCAAACGGCTTGGTCAGGAAGTCATCGGCACCCGCGTCCAGCGCGGCAATTTTATCTTCTTCACTGGTTCTGGCTGAAAGCACAATCACCGGGATACTGCTCCAATGGCGCAAATCGCGGATATAATCCAGCCCGTCGCCATCCGGCAAACCGAGATCAAGAATAATCAGGTCAGGCTTGCGCGTACCGGCCTCAATCAGCCCGCGTTGCAGCGTATCGCTCTCGAAAACGCGCAAACCTTCCCCCTCCAGCGCGGTTCGAACAAAGCGCCGGATCTCTTTCTCATCTTCAACAATCAAAATATTAATGGGAGATGAAGTCACATTTCCTCAATTATGTCAGTGTCCATTTCTGGCAGTGATTCCAAAGGTAAGCGGAAGCGGAAGCGTGCGCCGCCGTTAGGGCCATTTTCTGCCCAGATCTCGCCGTCGTGTACCTCAATAATGGCACGACAAATGGCTAATCCCAAGCCCACGCCGGGGATTGCTGACTCTTTATTACCGCGAGAGAATTTGTCGAAGATGGCGCGCTCGCCGCCGGACATAATTCCCGGCCCGTTATCCCACACTTCCATCTCCAGCCACTCCTGCTGCGGCGTGGCGCGAATGCCAATGGTTGCCCCCGAACCGGCGTATTTATGAGCATTTTCCAGCAGGTTGATAAACACTCGCTCAATCAGGCTGCCGTCGCAATTGACCAGCAATAGCTCTTCCGGCAGCTCGATTTTGATTTCGTGGCTGCTGAGCACGGTTTCCAACATGCGCAGCGCGCTGCCGATGATCTCTTCCACCGACTGCCACTCTTTGCGCAGGTTAAAGCCGCCGGACTGAATGCGCGCCATATCCAGCAAATTGTTCACCAGCCGGGTGGTGCTGAGGACTTGTTGGCGAATCTGATTAGCCTGCGGCGCGTGTTTCGAGCCTTCTGACGCTAAATCTAACGTCAGGATTTCTGCCTGACCGAACAGCACGGTGAGCGGCGTGCGCAGGTCGTGGGAGAGGGCGGAGAGCAGCGAGTTGCGCAGCTGTTCGCGCTCGGCGTCCAGCCGCGCGCTTTCGGCGCTGGCGGCTAAATCTAAACGCTCGAGGGCGTTGGCGACCAGCACGGTGAAGGTTTGCAGCAGTCGCTGCTGCTCCGGCACCATCAGTTGTCGGGCGTTGGTCGGCTCAACCGCCAGCAGGCCGCGCGACTGGCCTGAGGCCACCAGAGGCAGCAGTTGGTAAGGCACGCCCGCCAGCGTGTCGGTGCCTGCTCCGGCGGGCATCTGCTTGTCAAAACTCCAGCGCGCAATGGCGTCATCCACCACGATGCTGGCGCCTTCATCGCTGGCCGCCGGAGCCAGACCGCCATTTTCCTGCGGCAGTAAAACCGCGGTTTTGGCGTGCAGGCTGGAAGAGATAAAGTGGCGGCTGGTTTGGGCAATGGCGTCTGGCGTCAGTGCCTGACTTAAACCTTTCGACATTTCATACAGATGCTGGGCGCGCTGTTCGCGGTGACGGGCAATGCGCGCCTGATAGCGCACCCCAGCGGTGAGATTGCCAATCAGGATGCCGACAATCAGCATCACCGCGAAAGTCACCAGATACTGCGCGTCGGTGACCGCCAGCGAGCCTCGGGGCTGCACAAAGAACAGGTCGAAGCTGGCGACGTTAATCACCGCGGCCAGCGCCGACGGCCAGCGGCCATAAAATAGCGCGACGATCACCACACCGAGCAGGTAAACCATCACCAGGTTGGCCTGATCGAAGGCCGGGATCAGCCACTGTGAGAATAGGGTGATCAGCGTACAGAGCGCCACGGCCACGGCGCAGCCCTGAAGCTGGCGGCGGAATTTCTCGGCGAAGGTGCGGGCGTCGTGCTCTTTGCGGCTCGGGATCGCCGGAGCATCTTCCAGCCCGATGATCATCAAATCTAAATCTGGCCCGATGCGCGCCAGGCGGTCGGCGAAGCTGCCGCCAAGCTTCCAGCGCTGCTCTTTGCGCCGCCCCATCAGCACTTTGCCCAGGCGGTGCTCGCGGGCATAGCGCAGAATGGCTTTCTCTTCCTGCGGGTCGGAGAGGGTGGCGGTTTCGGCTCCCAGCTCCTGCGCAAGTTTTAACGAGCGCAAAATCGCCCGCCGCTGGCCTTCTGGCAGACGATGCAGGCGCGGGGTTTCGACATACACCGCGTGCCAGATGCAGCCCAGACGCGCCGCCAGCCGCGAGGCGACGCGCACTAATTTCTCATTGCCGCCGCCGTGACCAATGCACAGCAGCAGGGCGTCGCGAGTGTGCCAGACGCGGTGGACGCCCTGATCATCGCGGTATTCGCGCATCTGGTCATCAACCCGGTCGGCGGTGCGGCGCAGGGCTAATTCGCGCAGCGCAATCAGATTGCCTTTGCGGAAGAAATGCTCGATGGCGCGCTCGGCCTGACCGGGAATATAGACTTTGCCCTCTTTCAGACGCTGGCGCAGCGAGTCCGGCGGCAGGTCCACCAGCACCACTTCGGTGGCGTCATCAAATAGCCGGTCAGGGACAGTTTCGCGAATAATAATCCCGGTAACGCCGCTGACCACGTCGTTCAAACTCTCCAGATGCTGCACGTTGACGGTGGTAAACACGTCGATTCCGGCATCTAAAAGCTCATCAATATCTTGCCAGCGCTTCGGATGGCGCGAGCCGGTGGCGTTGCTGTGCGCCAGTTCATCCATCAGGATCAGGGCAGGGTGGCGGGCGAGGGCGGCGTCGAGATCAAACTCCTGCACCAGACGACCACGGTGCTGAATGCGTTTCGGCGGCAGCAGGCTCAGGCCGGGCAGCAGGGCCTCAGTCTCTTTACGCCCGTGGGTTTCCACCACGCCGACCAAAACATCGAGGCCCGTGGCGCGTAAACGCTGGGCCTCTTGTAACATGGCAAAGGTTTTTCCAACGCCCGCACAGGCACCGAAAAAGACTTTTAATTGACCGCGCGGCTTCTCATTAGCGAGCGCCAGAAGACTATCGGGGTCGGGGCGTTGTGATTCTTCCACCATGTGTTTTCCCATCATAATTTAGAAAGCCGAACGGGCGCAGCATGTTGCATTTTCCGAGGGGGAATCTCGAAAGGTGCAGCGTGTTGCGCCCTAATCACTGATCCTCTTTATCTAGAGGACATCTTTATTCGAACCCTTACTGCGCTTTCAGGTTGTCCAGCGCATGGTTTAATTCAAGCACGTTGACCACGGTTGGGCCGATAAAGCTCGCCAGCGGCGACGAGGTATTATCATCAATCAGTTTATTGACTTGCGCCAGCGTTAAGCCACGCGCCGTTGCCACGCGCTGGGCCTGCCACTGTGCGGCTTCCACCGAAATTTGTGGGTCAAGGCCGCTGCCCGATGCGGTGACTAAATCCACCGGAACCTGTGGCGAACTTTGTGGGTTCGCTTTACGCAGTGCCGCCACGCGATCCGCCACGGCTTTGTCCAGCGCCGGATTGCTCGCCGCCATGTTGCTGCCGCCGGACGCCATTGGATTATAGGGGGTATCGGACGTCGCCGACGGACGCCCCCAGAAATAGTTGTCGCGAGTGAAGTTCTGGCCAATCAGCTCAGAACCGACAATCACGCCATTGTCACGGATCAGCGAACCTTCAGCGCGGTAGTTGAATACCGCGGTGGAGATCCCGGTGGTGACGAACGGGTAGACCACCCCGGTCGCCAGCGTCAGCAGCACCGTCATCACAATCGCAGGGCGTAGGTAGCTCATGCGGGTTGGCGCTGGAGCTTGGTTAGCAGACTGAGCACGTAAAACAGACATAGTCTTTATCCCTTAACTTAAGTGTAAAACGGTGAGGATCACGTCGATAATCTTGATACCGATAAACGGCACCACCAGACCACCCACGCCATAAATCCACAGGTTGCGACGCAGCAGCGACGCGGCGCTCATGGCTTTATAACTCACACCGCGTAACGCCAGTGGGATCAGGAACACAATCACCAAGGCGTTGAAAATCACTGCTGACATAATCGCCGAAGCAGGGGAGGTCAGGTGCATCACGTTCAGCGCGTTCAGCTGCGGATAGGTCGCCGCGAACGCCGCCGGGATAATGGCGAAATACTTCGCCACGTCGTTGGCGATACTGAAGGTGGTCAGCGAGCCGCGCGTCATCAGCATCTGCTTACCGATATGCACCACTTCAATCAGCTTGGTCGGGTTGGAATCCAGGTCCACCATGTTGCCGGCTTCTTTCGCCGCTTGGGTACCTGAGTTCATCGCCACCGCCACGTCAGCCTGTGCCAGAGCAGGGGCGTCGTTGGTACCGTCGCCGGTCATCGCCACCAGACGGCCTTCTGACTGGTATTGGCGAATCAGCGCCAGCTTGGCTTCCGGCGTGGCTTCGGACAGGAAGTCATCCACCCCGGCTTCGGCCGCGATAGCCGCAGCGGTCAGACGGTTGTCACCGGTGATCATCACCGTTTTGATCCCCATCTTACGCAGCTCGGCAAAGCGCTCTTTGATGCCACCTTTGACGATGTCCTTCAGCTCAACCACGCCCAGAACGCGCGCACCTTCAGCCACGACCAGCGGCGTACCGCCTTTACGAGCCACGTTTTCCACCAGGCCTTCGATAGCCTGCGGGAAGCTGCCGCCGTTGGTTTCCACGTGGCGACGAATGGCGTCCACCGAGCCTTTACGAATGCTGCGGTCACCGATGTTCACGCCGCTCATGCGGGTTTGCGCAGAGAACGGAACAAAGGTGGCGTTCAGCGAATGAATATCGCGTTCGCGCAGGTTAAAGCGCTGTTTTGCCAGCACCACGATGCTGCGGCCTTCCGGCGTTTCGTCCGCCAGTGAGGATAACTGTGCGGCATCGGCCAGTTCCTGTTCCGTCACCTGAGGTGCGGGAAGGAACTGCGATGCCTGACGGTTACCCAGCGTAATGGTCCCGGTCTTGTCGAGCAGCAGCACGTCAACGTCACCCGCCGCTTCTACAGCACGGCCGCTGGTGGCAATCACGTTAGCTTCCAGCATGCGGCTCATACCCGCCACGCCGATGGCCGACAGCAGGCCGCCGATGGTGGTAGGGATCAGACAGACTAACAGCGCGACCAGTACGGTGACGGTGACTGGAACGCCCATGTGGCTGGCGTCAACGCTAAACAGCGAGAACGGATAGAGCGTGGCGGTGGCTAGAACGAACACCAGCGTCAGCGCAACCAGCAGAATAGTCAGAGCCACTTCGTTTGGCGTTTTGCGACGTTTTGCGCCTTCCACCATGGCGATCATCCGGTCAAGGAAGGTGTCGCCTGGGTTCGCCGTACACTCAACAATCAGCCAGTCAGACAGCACGCGAGTACCGCCGGTGACGGAGGAGAAGTCACCGCCTGACTCACGAATCACCGGTGCGGATTCACCAGTAATGGCGCTTTCATCCACTGACGCTCCGCCGACCAGCACTTCACCGTCGCACGGCACGGTATCACCGGCTTCGATCAGCACCATGTCGCCTTTACGCAGGCTGTCGGCGGCCACTTTAACCACCGGAGATTCCGGACGCGGTTCGTAGATTTTCTTCGCCCAGCTGGTCTTCTGCACGCCTTTCAGGCTCTGTGCCTGCGCCTTGCTGCGGCCTTCTGCCAACGCTTCGGCAAAGTTGGCGAACAGCACGGTGAACCACAGCCACAGCGACACGCTGCCGGTGAAGGCGGCGCTGCCGTCAGTCTGTTTGAACAGAATAGCCAGCCAAATAATGGTGGTCAGAATACTGCCCAGATACACCACGAACATCACCGGGTTACGCCACTGGACGCGCGGGTCCAGTTTCTTCACCGAGTCGAGCAGTGCGGTGCGGATCAGGCGCGGTTCAAACAGCGCACGTTGTTTACGAGTCATTTTCTTAATCTCACTCATTATCAGTTCAACGGGTTACGCGGCATTAATGGCCGGACCACACCTGCAAATGTTCTGCTACCGGACCGAGGGCCAGGGCCGGAACGAAGGTCAGCGCACCAACCAGCAGAACCGTACCGACCAGCAGGCCGATAAACAGTGGGCCGGAGGTAGGCAGCGTACCGTTGCCCGCTTTCTGACGTTTTTTCGCTACCAGTGAACCAGCGATAGCCAGCACCGGCAGAATCACCCCAAAGCGACCGAAGAACATACATACCGACAACAGCACGTTATAGAACGGGGTGTTGACGCTTAAACCACCGAAGGCGCTACCGTTGTTGTTGGCGGCAGAGGAGACGGCATACAGCACTTCGCTAAAACCGTGGGCGCCCGGGTTGGAGATACCGGCACGGCCTGCGTCAGTCACCAGTGCCAGCGCGGTACCCAGCAACACCAGCGTTGGTGTCACCAGAATCGCCAGCGCGGTCATCTTCATGTCGTAAACATCAATCTTCTTACCAAGGTATTCCGGCGTGCGGCCAATCATCAGGCCAGCGATAAACACCGTCAGCAGCACGAACAGCAGCATGCCGTACAGGCCAGAGCCGACGCCGCCGAACACCACTTCACCAATCTGCATCAGCCACATTGGCACCAGACCACCAAGGGCGGTGAAGGAGTCATGCATGGCGTTCACCGCACCGCAGGAGGCGGCGGTAGTGACGGCAGCAAAGAAGCTAGAAGCTAAGATGCCGAAGCGACTCTCCTTACCTTCCATATTGATATTGCTGGTCGCACCGAGCTGCGTGAAGTGCGGGTTACCCTGCAATTCGGCGTACATAATGACCACCACCGACACCACGAAAATCACTGACATCGCCCACACCAGCGCGTGGCCCTGACGGTTATCACCGACCACGCGACCGAACGCAAAGCACAGTGCGCAAGGGATCAGGAAAATCGACAGCATCTGCACCATGTTGGTCATGGCGGTTGGGTTTTCGAACGGGTGCGCTGAGTTAGCGCCGAAGAAGCCACCGCCGTTAGTCCCGAGCATTTTTATCGCTTCTTGAGAGGCGACTGGGCCCATTGGCAACAGCTGCTGCGCGCCTTCCAGCGTGGTCACGTGCTGATAAGCTTCGAAGTTCTGAATCACTCCTTGGCTGACGAAGTAGAGCGCTATCAACAGAGAAATTGGCAGCAGCAGATAAATCGTGATGCGCCACAGGTCTGCCCAGGCGTTACCAATGGTGTGAGCCGAAGGGCGCGCGAAAGCGCGGATCAGCGCAAAGGCCACGGCAATACCGGTGGCGGCGGACAGGAAGTTCTGCACCGTCAAACCAATCATCTGGCTGAAGTAGCTCAGCGTGCTTTCGCCGCTGTACGCCTGCCAGTTGGTGTTACTCACAAAGCTGACTGCTGTGTTGAAAGCCAGATCCCAAGACAAACCGCCGAAGTTCTGCGGGTTCATTGGCAACCAGCCTTGCGCCAACAGCATCACCATCAAAACGACGATGCCTAAAATGTTGAACACCATGATGGCGAGGGCGTACTGCCACCAGTTCATTTCTGTTTCGGAACTACCTGCTGTGCGAAATACCCCACGATCAAAACGTTGTAACAACCCTACAGGCTGACCTTCAATCAGCTGAGCAATGAAATTCCCCAGTGGTTTTGAGAGCAGCAATAACACCAACATAAAGCTGGCGATCATTAAAAAGCCCGAAGCTGCCATTTTTAAAACTCCTCCGCATTAAGCAGGGCATAAACCAAGTAGCCGAGTAACAACAGAACCAGCAGTGCGCCGCAGATTACGCCAACAGTCACAGTCCACCTCCACAGGTGTTTTTTTATGTTGCAGCGAGGATAGGGAATCGCAGGCAAAGATCCTGAAAAGAAAGCAGTCTTCAGTATAAAAATTATATAAAAATCCCGGCGCACTTTGAGTTGTCTCGGCGTTGGCTGCCCTCACTCACCCCAGTCACTTACTTATGTAAGCTCCTGGGATTCATTCAGTTGCCGCCTTGATACAACTCAAATGGCTTGGGATTTGGCTCTGTGCCACAGGGACTCACTACAGCGCCAATGGCTGGGATTTGGGCTGGGAGAGTAAAAATCTGATAGGTGATCGAGTTGTTATGAAAATGAAATGTAAAAAGTGTTTTTATTTAACTTTTCTGTAACTCAATTACATCGATAGGCAAAATTTGGTGTTTTTTTACACTTTAAGTGGTCAGATGAGTAGTAAACTTTCAGCCATTGCGGTAAAATTTTGTTCAATTTACAGATTCCATTAATTCTTAAACATTTCCGAAAGGAGCAACGCTATGTCTGATTACACGCCGTATACGCTGACCCGTATTCTTGTTCGCCGCGCTCTGGTGCTTGCCGCAGGCGTGCTGGCATTACCGGTGATGCTGTTCCGCCAGGACCGCGCCCGTTTTTATAGTTATTTACACCGCGTCTGGCTGAAAACCAGCGATAAGCCTGTTTGGCTGTCGCATGCCGAACTCGCTTCGCAAGATTTTTATTGATCTTTGCTCCTTCCCTTCCTGATAAGGAAAGAAGCTAAAAACCCCGACTGAAAAGCCGGGGTTTTTTATTACCTCAATCTAAAGTTGTACAACATTATTTTGTTGTATAACTTATACTGATTCATAACGAGGGCAGATAGCTCTTTTCCTAAGTGCCATGGCCAACATCATCAGGGAGTTGCTAATGAGTGAACACATTCCGATCGGCATCAGTGCCTGCCTGCTGGGGGAGAACGTGCGTTTTGACGGCGGCCACAAGCGGCTGGCTTTCGCCGTTGAGCAACTTGCGCCCTATGTACGCTTCGAAGCAATTTGCCCTGAGATGGCAATTGGCCTGCCGACGCCGCGTCCAGCCTTGCGTTTGGTTCGTCAGGATGACGGCGTGGCGATGCGTTTCAGTAATGATGAATCCATTGATGTGACAGAGAAAATGCAGAGTTATGCCGAGGAGCGCATTGAGCCTTTGGGGCATCTGTGTGGCTATATTCTCTGCGCCAAGTCGCCGAGCTGTGGCATGGAAAGAGTGCGGGTCTACAGCGCCAACGGCAAAGACGGCAAGAAATGCGGCGTGGGCATTTATGCCGCCGCGTTGATGAAACGCTACCCGTGGCTGCCAGTGGAAGAGGATGGGCGGCTCAATGACCCGGTACTGCGTGAGAACTTTGTCGAGCGCGTGTTTGCCTTATATGAGCTTAACCAGCTGCGGGCCAGCGGCCTGTCGCGCGGCAAGCTGATGGCTTTCCACAGCCGTTACAAACTTTCGCTTTTGGCACACTCCCAGCCACAATATCGCGAGTTAGGCCGATTCGTCGCGGGCATGGCCGAGTGGACTTCTCTGGAAGAGTACTTCGTCGAATATCGCCAGCGGCTGATGAATCTGTTGCAGCACAAGGCCACGCGCCGCAATCACACCAACGTATTGATGCACGTTCAGGGCTATTTCCGCCGCCAGCTTAATGCTCACCAGCGCCAAGAACTGACCCAGCTTATCGACCGCTATCGTCAGGGCGTTCAGCCTCTGCTGGCACCCATCACCTTGCTTAAACACTATATGGCTGAGTATCCGGACGCTTATCTGGCGGATCAGCGGTATTTTGAGCCGTATCCAGAGGCTCTGCGGTTACGCTACGGCCATTAATGAAGGATCTTTATGACTACCCATCTCGTCTGGTTCCGCAACGACCTGCGTATCACCGATAACCGCGCGCTGCACGCCGCCTGCGAGGACCCGCAGGCTAAGGTGCTCGCGCTATTTATCGCCACGCCGAAACAGTGGCAACAGCACGTCATGGCGCCGCGTCAGGCGGCCTTTATTTACCAGCACGTTCAGGCTTTGCAGGCTTCCCTGGCCGAGCGTGGCATTCCGCTGTTCTACCAGCAGTGCGATGACTTCGCCGCCAGCAATGTCTGGCTGAAGGATTTCTGCGCCGAGCATAACGTGGATGCGTTGTTCTACAACCGCCAGTATGAAATCAACGAGTTAGAGCGCGACGCCGCCCTCGAAAAAAGCCTCTCCGGCGAGGTCATTTGTCGCAGTTTTGATGACAGCCTGCTGTTACCCCCCGGCTCGGTAACTACCGGCGAAGGCAGCATGTACAAGGTCTACACGCCGTTTCGCCGCGCCTTTCTTGAGCGCCTGACCGAGTCAGACAGCCGCTCGCTGCCTGCGCCGCAGGCGCGTGAAAACGGCGAGGAGGTCAAACTGCACGCGCTGACTCCCTTCGACTATCCGCAGCAGGAGATTGGCGATGACTTCCCGGTCGGCGAAGAGGCGGCGCGTGACCGTTTACGCCGTTTTTGCCGCGAGCAGGTGCAGGATTATCTCGAGCAGCGCGACCTGCCCGCCGTCGACGGCACCAGCTCGCTTTCCCCTTATTTAGCCATCGGCGTGCTGTCGCCACGCCAGTGCTTTAACCGCCTGCGCACCGAATGCCCGGACGTGCTCGAGCGCCGCGACGGCGGGGCCTTTGGCTGGCTGAACGAGCTGGTGTGGCGCGAGTTTTACCGTCATTTGTTGGTGGCCTGGCCGATGCTGTGTAAACACCGGCCTTTCATCGACTGGACCGATAATGTCCGCTGGCGGCACGCGCCGGAAGATCTTCAGGCGTGGAAAGAGGGTAAAACTGGCTATCCGATTGTCGACGCGGCCATGCGCCAGTTGAACGCCACCGGCTGGATGCACAACCGCCTGCGGATGATTGTCGCCAGTTTCTTGGTCAAAGATCTGCTGATCGACTGGCGCGAGGGCGAACGCTATTTTATGTCGCAACTGCTGGATGGCGATTTGGCGGCCAACAATGGCGGCTGGCAGTGGGGCGCGTCCACCGGCACCGACGCCGCGCCGTACTTCCGCATTTTCAACCCCACCACGCAGGGCGAGCGTTTTGACAAAGCCGGGCGATTTATCAAAGCTTGGGTGCCGGAGTTGACCGATGTCCCAGAAAAAGGAATTCACCAGCCACATCAATGGGCTGAGAAAACCCAGCGCGTGCTAGACTATCCTCAGCCGGTTATCGATCACTCCACCGCCCGTAAAGACACACTGGCGGCGTTCGAGGCGGCGAAACGAGGGAATCAGCCACAGGGCTGAGAACCAACAGAAATCTTCACCACACACGGAGCGATGTGATGAGAAACAAAATGTTGGCGCTGATCCTGGCGTGTTCCGCGAGTCAGGCATTCGCAGGTTTTGACGTGGTGGCGCTTGGCGTTCACGGCGGCGTTGAGGAGGGCAACCTGACCTCCTATCTGATTCGCAGCGATGACCAAAAAGTTTATCTCGGGCTGGATGCCGGTTCGGTTCTGCCCGGGATCAGTAAGGCGCTGGAAAAGGGCGCCTTTCCTCAGGTGACGCCAGAAAATGCCGCGCCTTACACCCCGCAGGGCGCGGTTTTCCGCAATCTGATTGGCGGCTACTTCATCAGCCACGGCCATCTAGACCACCTTGCCGGGCTTATCATCAGCTCTCCCGAAGACAGTAAAAAACCGATTTACGGCACCGCCGATACCATCGGCACCCTGCGCCAGCACTACTTCAACGGCAAAGTGTGGCCGAACTTCACGGATACCGGCAGCGGCCTGCGCATTGGCACCTATCGCCTGAATGCGCCGCGCCCGGCCCAGCGTTTTTCCGTCGGGCTTACCGGGCTTGATGGCGTGATTTACCCCCTCAGCCACGGCGGTACGCCGTCGAGCATGATCCTGCTCAGCCGCAATAAAGAGTCTTTTGCCTACTTTGGCGATACCGGCCCGGACGCGGTGGAGAAGTCGAACAATCTGGCGGCGGTGTGGCAGGTGCTGGGTGCTGAGGTGAAAGCCAAGCGGCTCAAGGGCATCATCATCGAAACCTCTTATCCCGACGACGTGGCCGACGGCAAGCTGTTTGGTCATCTGACCCCTGAATGGCTGCTCAAAGAGCTGAAAGTCTTGGAAACCGCCAGCGGCGGCAAAGGCTCTCTCGACGGCCTGAGTGTGATCATCAGCCACATCAAGCCCAGCCTGAAAGCCGGTGAAAATCCAGAAACCGCAATCATGCAGCAGTTGGAGAAAGGCAATGACCTTGGGGTGAAGTTTATCAGGATGCAGCAGGGCGACCACTTAACCTTATAGCCAGCCGTGTTGAAGGTTGGGTGTTAGCGGCTTGTCAGTTATCATCACCCTAAATATTCAGACCCAATGAGAGACCGATATGATCACCAACCTTCAGCTTGAATCCTTGATTAATCAGAAACTTGATGTCAGTAGCTTCCATGACTATGCGCCGAACGGCTTACAGGTGGAAGGGCGCAAGGAGATCAACCGCGTCGTGACCGGCGTGACGGCTTCTCAGGCTTTACTGGACGCGGCGGTGGAGCACAAGGCCGACGCTATCCTGGTTCACCACGGCTATTTCTGGAAAAACGAGCCAGCCGTGGTGCGCGGCATGAAGCGCAACCGGTTGAAAACTCTGCTACTTAACGACATCAACCTTTACGGCTACCACTTGCCCCTTGACGCCCACCCGGAGTTGGGCAACAACGCGCAGCTGGCCAAAATGTTTGGCATTGAGGTGCTGGGTGAAGTGATGCCGCTAGTGCCTTTCGGCGAGCTGAAAACGCCACTCAGCGGCGAAGCTTTGCGCCAGCGCATTGAAGTGCTGCTGGACCGTAAGGTGCTGCACAGCGGCCAGGGCGGCCCGGCTGAGATTCGTCGCGTGGCCTGGTGCTCCGGCGGCGGTCAGGGCTTTATCCAGCAGGCGGCGGAGTTTGGCGTTGATGCCTTTATCAGCGGCGAAGTCTCCGAGCAGACCATCCACATTGCCCGCGAGATGGGCCTGCACTTCTACGCCGCAGGCCACCACGCCACCGAGCGCTATGGCGTGAAAGCGCTGGGGGAGTGGCTGGAGAAAGAACACAAATTAGAAGTCACATTTATAGATATCGATAACCCAGCTTAAAGGCTATTTTTAGACATTAAAGCACGCGCCGCTCTTTCTCTTCGGGCGGCTCTTCCGGCGCGCTATCTTCCAGCAGGGTGAAGGCGCGCTGTAAGCCGGTATCGGCGTCGGGGTCTGCCCCCTGTGGCGCGAAGGCGCTCGGCTCCTCCTCTTCTTCCTTCTCAATATCATCATTGGCGGCCGCGTCTTCATTGGCCATTTCCGGTGCGGGCATGGTTTCCTGAATCAGCTGCTCATCAAAGGCTGGGTTCAAGGCTGGCGACAGCGGCGAACTGCTCAAGCTGTCCGGCATGGCGATATGCGGCAGTGGCGCATCCACCGCCATCACCGTCTCTTCCTCTTTGGCCGAAGTTCGGCTCAGGGCCACAATCCCGCCGCCGCACAGGGCAAAGAAGGCATACAGAATGTTGCCGCCCAGAGGTTCAATCAGCGCACCCACCGCCAGCGGGCCTATACAGGCACCTACGCCAAAGGCCATCAACAGACAGGCGGAAAGGGAAACGCGCCGCTCCGGCTCAATCATATCATTCGCTAACGCCACCACCAGTGGATAGAGGGTGAACTGCATCAGGCTGACCACAAAGCCGACGCCCAGTAGCACCGGGAAAGAGATATGGGTGAAGATCGCCAGCGGCAGCGCGGTTACCGCCAGCAGCACGGCGTTAATGCGCATCAGCATGTTGCGGTTGTAGTGGTCCGACAGCCAGCTCAGCGGGAACTGCGCCAGCAGCCCGGCGAAAATCGCCAGCGCCATAAACAGGCCGGTTTGCTGAGTGGTTAGCTCTTGCTGGCTGGTGTAAATGGGCGCCAAACCGTAGAACGACCCGACCACCATGCCAATCAGCAGGGTAGTGGCGAGCACCTTAGGAATAGCGCCAATAAAGAACTTCAGCTCCATCGGCGCGGGGGACATATGGCTGACATTGGTGCGGGTGGTTAGAGCAATCGGCACCAGACAGAGGGCGAAGCAGAGCGCGATGATAATCAGCGTGCTGACCCCCAGCCCGTCGTTAATCATCAGCACCACCTGCCCCAGCGCCATGCCGAGATAAGAGGCGACCATATAGAAGCCAAACACCACGCCGCGCTGGGCGGCTTCCGCCTGATCGTTCAGCCAGCTTTCCAGTACCATGTATTGGCACATCATGCACAGGCCGATGATTAAACGCAGCACCACCCAAATCGGGATCATCTCAGTCAGACCGTGGCCTAGCACGGCGGCGGTGATGATCCCCGAGCAGGAGACATAGGCGCGAATATGGCCGACGCGGGCGATAAGGATATGGCCGATTTTACCGCCAATCACCAGCCCGATGTAGTTGGCGGCGATGATGGCACCAATCATTGCGCCGCTGACGTGGATAGCCGACAGCCGCAGAGAGATGTAAGTGGTGAGCAGGCCCGAGCCGAGCAGCATCAGCAGGGTGGTGGTGTAAAGCGGAAAGAATAATGCCAGCGGCTTTTTCAAATCATCTCCCTTGGTGTTTCTAAAAAGGCTTTATCCGAAAGCACAAAAATAAAGCAATAGATTGAGAGTAGCAGTAGAACACGGGAGGCGAAACCTGAAAGGGGTCCGAAACTGGCGGTTGTTGAGTTGACATCCTCCGTCCGTTTCACGCATAACTGTTTCCAGTCTAACGATTTTCTTTCTGCAGTTTATTTAACAGCTGCTTTTGCGGCTGCATCAACAACGGCTTTTTTGAGGAGTGTTTGAGTGCAACGAGCACGGTGTTACCTGTTGGGCGAACGCGCGGTGGTTCTGGAGCTTGAACCGCCAGTTTCATTAGCCAGCCAGCAACGCATTTGGGGACTTGCCCAGCGTTTGCAGGACTATCCCGGCGTGCGGGAAGTGATCCCCGGCATGAATAATCTCACAGTATTACTGACCGACCCGGAAAGCTTTGTGCTGGACGCCATTGAGCGTTTACAGCAGTGGTGGGAAGAGAGTGAGTCGGTGGAGCTTGAGTCGCGAGTGGTTGAAATCCCAGTGATTTACGGCGGCAAGCACGGTCCCGACTTGGAATTTGTTGCCCAGCACACTGGCATGAAACCGCGCAAAGTGGTGGAGTGCCACGCCAGCGCCGAGTACATCGTCTACTTCCTCGGCTTCCAGCCCGGTTTTCCTTATCTCGGCGGCATGCCGGAGAAGCTTAATACCCCGCGCCACGCGGAGCCTCGGCTGGCGGTACCTGCCGGCTCTGTGGGCATTGGCGGCAGCCAAACCGGCATTTACCCACTCATCACCCCCGGCGGCTGGCAAATTATTGGCCATACGCCGCTGGCGATGTTTGACGCGCGCCAGTCCCCGCCAAGCTTGTTGCGTCCCGGAGATAAAGTGCGCTTTGTGCCGCAAAAGGAGGGGGTATGTTAAGCATTATTCGCGCAGGTATTTTTACCACGGTGCAGGATTTAGGCCGCAGCGGCTACCGCCAACTGGGCGTCAGCCAGACCGGCGCGCTGGACGCTCCCGCGCTGCGCATCGCCAACCTGCTGGTGGGCAATGACCAAAACGCCGCCGGGCTGGAAATCACCCTCGGGCAGTTCAGCGCCGAATTTAAACGCGCGGGCTGGATAGCCCTGACTGGTGCAGGCTGCCACGCCGAGCTGGACGGCAAAGTGCTGTGGACCGGCTGGCGTTATCCGGTAAAAGCCGGGCAGGTCATCACCCTCAAAACCCCCGCGCGCGGCATGCGCAGCTATCTGGCGGTGTCCGGCGGTATCGACGTGCCGGAGGTGCTCGGCTCGCGCAGCACCGACCTTAAAACGGCCTTTGGTGGCTTAGAGGGCCGCCCGCTGCGCGACGGCGATAAGCTACCGATCGGCAAGAAAGGCCAGACTCCGCAGCAGTCGACTGGCATCAAACAGCTGCTGTTCGGTAATCGCATTCGCGCGCTGCCGGGGCCGGAATATCTGGAATTTAGCGAAGAGGCGCGCGAGGCGTTTTGGCGCACCTCTTGGCAGCTTAGCCCGCAGAGCAATCGCATGGGGTATCGCCTGCACGGCCATAGTCTGAAACGGGAAAGCAATCGCGAAATGTTGTCCCACGGCCTGATCCCAGGCGTGGTGCAGGTGCCGCACGGCGGCCAGCCCATCGTGCTGATGGCTGACGCGCAGACCACCGGCGGCTATCCGCGCATCGCCTGCGTGATTGAAGCTGACCTCTACAACTTGGCGCAAATCCGCCTCGGCGAGCCGGTGCATTTCGTCAAATGCTCGCTGGAAGAGGCGCAGCTGGCGTCGAAAGAGCAGGAACGCTTTATCGAACAGATTAAGTGGGGGCTGCATGGCCGCTGATCTCAGGGTGGATTTAAACGCCGATCTCGGCGAAGGCTGCGACAACGATCAGGCCCTGCTGCAGTTGGTGAGTTCGGCCAATATTGCCTGCGGCTTCCACGCCGGTGACGCCCAAACCATGCTGCAATCGGTGCGCTGGGCGCTGCAATACGGCGTGGCGATTGGCGCGCACCCAAGCTTCCCGGATCGCGAAAACTTTGGCCGCACGGCGATGCAGCTGCCGCCGGAAACGGTCTATGCGCAGGTGGTGTATCAGCTTGGGGCGCTGGCGGCGATTGCCCGCGCCGAGGGCGGCAAGATGGTGCACGTCAAGCCGCACGGCATGCTTTACAACCAGGCGGCGACTGACCCGGCCTTGGCCGACGCCATTGCCCGCGCGGTGCACAGTGTAGATCCTGCTTTGAAGCTGGTGGGGCTGGCGGGCAGCGAGCTGATTCGCGCCGGATCGCGTTTGGGGCTGGCGACGTCGCAAGAGGTGTTTGCCGATCGCCGCTATCAAAGCAGTGGCAATTTGGTGCCGCGCAGCCAGCCGGATGCGCTGATTGAAAGTGACGAGTTGGCGCTGCAACAGACCCTGATGATGGTTCAACAGCAAAAAGTGGTCAGCCGCGAGGGGGTCGCAGTGCCGGTGCAGGCCGATACTGTCTGCCTGCACGGCGACGGCGAGCACGCTCTGGCCTTCGCCCGCCGTCTGCGCGAGGCGTTTCGTCAGCAGAATATTCAGGTTTCAGCCTGAAACAATAAAAGGATCTCTTATGCGTAAAGTTCTGGTAACCGGTTTTGAGCCCTTTGACGGGGAGCGCCTTAATCCTTCGTGGGAAGTGGTGAAGAAGTTAGAAGATCTGGAGATCTCCGGCGCGCGCATTGTGATTCGCCAACTGCCTTGCGTGTTCGGCAAAGCCATTGACGCGCTGAATGCCGCGATTGATGAAGTGGATCCGGCGATGGTGATCGCGGTGGGGCAGGCGGGCGGTCGGGCTGACTTTAGCGTCGAACGTGTGGCTATCAACGTCGATGATGCAAGAATTCCCGACAATGACGGCAACCAGCCGGTTGACCTGCCTATCGTCGCCGACGGCCCGGCGGCCTACTTCTCACTGCTGCCAATCAAGGCGATTGTCAGCGGGTTGCGCGAGGCGGGCATTCCGGCCTCGGTGTCGCAGACGGCGGGCACTTACGTCTGTAACCACATCATGTACGGCCTGCTGCATCGTCTGGCGCAGCCGGGCTGCAAGGTGGTGAAGGGCGGCTTTATTCATATCCCATATTTGCCCGAACAAGCGGCAAAACATCCCGGCCAGCCGAGTATGTCGGTGAAAACCGTGCTTGAAGCGCTCGAGCTGACCATCGCTATTGCCCTGCATACTGAGGAAGATTTGAGGGTGGCGGGAGGCGCGACGCACTGATGCCTGAAGGTCCTGAAATTCGCCGCGCCGCTGACCAGTTAGTGCGCGCGGTGGTCAATAAACCGCTGACCGACGTCTGGTTTGCCTTTCCCGAGTTACAGCCCTACCAGTCGGCGCTGATTGGCACGCAGATTACGGCGATTGAAACGCGCGGTAAGGCGCTGCTGACGCATTTCTCCAATGGCTTAACCCTCTACAGCCATAATCAGCTGTACGGCGTCTGGCGGGTGGTTGAGGCGGGGCAGCAGCCGAAGGAGAGCAAGCGTTCGCTGCGGGTGAAGCTGCAAAGCACCGACGGTACCATTCTGCTCTACAGCGCGTCTGAGATTGAGATGTGGTCGAGCGATGAGATAGAAAATCATCCGTTCTTGCAGCGTATTGGCCCCGACGTGCTGGATGAGACGCTGACCGTGGAGCAAGTGCGCGAGCGGCTACTCTCTGCCAAATTCCGCAATCGCCAGCTGGGCGGCATGCTGCTCGATCAGGCATTCTTGGCTGGGCTAGGCAACTATTTGCGGGCGGAAATTCTCTGGCAGGCCAAGCTGCTTCCCACGCATAAACCCAAAGACTTGAATGAACAGCAGCTAGATGACTTGGCTGACGCCTGTCTGTCCATTGCACGCTTGTCTTATGCTACGCGCGGGCAGGTGCAGGAGAACAAACATCACGGCGCGCTGTTCAGCTTTCGGGTATTTGGTCGGGCAGGCAAGCCGTGCAAACGCTGTGGCGACACCATTGTGAAAACCTCGGTATCAACCCGACCCTTTTTCTGGTGCCCGGGCTGTCAGCACTAGGTTCTGAGCAATAAAAAAGGCACTCATTGAGTGCCTTTTTCTCGTCTGCTGACAGACTTATTTCTTTTTCACCTGAGAGCTGAAATCACGTTTGTCATAGCCGGTGTACAGCTGACGTGGACGAGCGATTTTGATGCCGTCCTGGTGCATTTCGTTCCAGTGTGCAATCCAGCCCACGGTACGCGCCATCGCGAAGATAACGGTAAACATGGAAGAAGGAATACCCATGGCTTTCAAGATGATGCCTGAGTAGAAGTCTACGTTCGGGTAGAGTTTCTTCTCGATGAAGTACGGGTCGTTCAGCGCGATGTGCTCAAGCTCCATCGCCACTTCCAGCAGGTTGTCTTTCAGATCCAGCTCTTTCAGCACTTCGTGGCAAGTGTCACGCATTACGGTGGCACGAGGGTCATAGTTTTTGTAAACACGGTGACCGAAGCCCATCAGACGGAACGAATCGTTTTTGTCTTTCGCACGTTTGATGAATTCTGGGATGTGATCGACGCTGCTGATCTCTTCAAGCATTTTCAATGCAGCTTCGTTGGCGCCGCCGTGAGCCGGTCCCCAAAGAGATGCGATACCCGCCGCGATACAGGCAAATGGGTTAGCGCCAGAAGAGCCTGCGGTACGCACGGTAGAGGTTGATGCGTTCTGTTCGTGGTCAGCGTGCAGGATAAGAATTCGGTCCATTGCGCGTTCCAGCACTGGGTTCACCACATACTCTTCGCAAGGGGTTGCGAACATCATGTGCAGGAAGTTGCCAGCGTAGGAGAGGTCATTGCGCGGATAAACGAACGGTTGGCCAATGGAATACTTGTAACACATGGCGGCAACGGTCGGCATTTTGGACAGCAGACGGTAAGCAGCGATTTCGCGGTGACGCTCGTTTTCCACGTCGATAGAGTCGTGGTAGAACGCCGCCAGAGCACCGGTCACGCCGCACAGCACGGCCATTGGGTGCGAGTCACGGCGGAAGCCGTGGAACAGGCGAGTGATCTGCTCGTGAACCATGGTGTGGCGTTCAACGATTTTTTTGAAATCTTCGTATTGAGCCTGAGTTGGCGCTTCGCCGTACAGCAGCAAATAGCTCACTTCCAGGAAGGTTGACTCTTTCGCCAACTGATCAATCGGGAAACCGCGGTGTAACAGAACGCCTTCGTCACCGTCGATGTAAGTAATTTTGGATTCGCAAGATGCGGTAGAGGTAAAGCCGGGGTCAAAGGTGAACAAGCCTTTGGAGCCGAGGGTACGAATGTCAATTTCGTCCTGACCCAAGGTGCCGGATAGCACGTCGAGTTCAATTGGGTCTTGACCTTGTAGGGTAAGTGTCGCTTTCTTATCAGCCATTTACAGTCTCCTTAGCGCCTTTATTTTAAAAATCGTCAACAACTGAACAGCCTAAAATATCACCTCAATCCCCGTCATTATTATTTCGGCGGACTCTGCGATCGATTTTAGAAAGGGAACGTAGAGCCAATCGGCTGTGACCTTGGATCACGATTTGACGGACAGGCGACACTTCATCGTTGTTAAAGATTCGATAGATCTTACAATTCTGTTACTCAGCTTTCGGTGGATCAGTACTTACGACAAGGTTATGGATATAACACAATCCCCACTTTTGCATAACTTGGCGTAACAGGGAAGGGTGGATGTGTCTGTCGTAGTCATCACGGATGTGAGCGAATGGCTAATATGTAATGGAAATGTTGATCCAATGTCAAACTACATAATTTATTTTGTTTGGATTGTGAAAAATGGGAGCCTAATCACTGTTTCGCAGAAATGTGACCAAAGCGTTTGTAGGGGAATTGTAATAGGAATGTGATCAACCTATACTTTGCGCCAGGTCTCCGGGTAACCCGAAGTAGGAGCACCCAGCATCACCTTCTTTTGTCTTTCAGGTTAATGGAAAAGCACTGAAGGAATTCATTTTTGCGCCGTTTAAGCACATCGGATGTCGTTGTTTGAGCGCGGGAAATGTGGAGCTTAAGCTCTAATATATCCAAGTAATTGGAATTGTGGGAAGGCGGCAATTGAGCGAGTCACGATGAGCTTACGTCGGTAAGTGATTCGTGCGAGTGAAAGCGGCCAACGCATCCACAATTTCAAGAACGCAGGATAGATGCTGTCTGAACACCGCCAAGGCCGGAGGAAGGAAAATAATAAGACCTTCGTCATCAACGCGATTGCCGCGATCACGAAAAGGTTCTATGAGGTGTGTGGGCAAAACCGTGAAAAAACAAAGACCTGTCAATCTGGATCTGCAAACGATCCGGTTTCCCGTAACTGCAATAGCGTCCATCTTACACCGTGTCTCCGGCGTCATTACCTTCGTCGCTGTCGGTATCCTCCTCTGGCTGCTCGGCATGTCACTCTCTTCGCCTGAAGGGTTTGCACACGCAGCTGAAATCATGAATGGCTTCATTGTGAAATTCATCTTCTGGGGAATACTCACCGCACTGGCCTATCACGTCTGCGGTGGCATTCGTCACTTGCTGATGGATTTCGGCTATATCGAAGAGAGTTTAGCTGTCGGTACCCGTTCAGCCCAAGTGGTGATCGGCCTTACCGTCGTGCTGTCAATTCTGGCTGGAGTCTTCGTATGGTAAACAATGTTTCGGCATTAGGACGCAATGGTGTCCACGACTGGCTGCTGCTGCGCGCATCGGCGATCGTTATCACGCTGTATATCCTTTATATTCTGGGCTTCGTTGTGATGGCTCAGGACATTACTTTTGATGTCTGGCAAGGCTTCTTTGCTTCCTCCATTACCAAAGTATTTACCCTGCTGACGCTGCTTTCGATTCTGATCCACGCGTGGATTGGCATGTGGCAGGTGTTAACGGACTACGTCAAGCCTCTGGCTGTGCGACTGGTGCTGCAACTGGCTATCGTCGTGACGTTAGTGGTTTATCTACTTTATGGAACAATTGTTGTTTGGGGAGCGTAGTCAATGAGTCTGCCAGTCAGAGAGTTTGATGCTGTCGTTATCGGTGCAGGTGGCGCCGGTATGCGTGCCGCATTACAGATTTCACAAACGGGCCAAACTTGCGCCCTGATTTCTAAAGTATTCCCAACCCGCTCCCATACGGTGTCAGCGCAGGGCGGTATCACCGTAGCCCTCGGTAACACCCATGAGGATGACTGGGAATGGCATATGTACGATACCGTGAAAGGCTCCGACTACATCGGTGACCAGGACGCGATTGAATATATGTGTAAAACCGGCCCGGAAGCGATTCTCGAGCTGGAACATATGGGTCTGCCTTTCTCCCGTCTTGACGACGGCCGAATTTATCAGCGTCCGTTTGGTGGCCAGTCGAAGAACTTCGGCGGCGAGCAGGCGGCACGTACTGCGGCAGCGGCTGACCGTACAGGTCACGCCCTGTTGCACACCCTTTATCAGCAGAACCTGAAAAACGGCACCACTATCTTCTCCGAATGGTATTCACTGGATTTAGTGAAAAACCAAGACGGCGCGGTAGTCGGTTGTACTGCCATCTGTATTGAAACCGGCGAAGTTGTTTACTTCAAAGCAAAAGCCACCGTGCTGGCGACCGGCGGTGCAGGCCGTATTTATCAATCCACCACTAACGCACATATCAACACCGGCGACGGCGTAGGTATGGCACTGCGTGCAGGCGTTCCAGTGCAGGATATGGAAATGTGGCAGTTCCACCCGACGGGTATTGCGGGCGCGGGCGTGCTGGTGACCGAAGGTTGCCGTGGTGAAGGTGGTTACCTGCTGAACAAAGACGGCGAGCGCTTCATGGAGCGTTACGCACCTAATGCTAAAGACCTGGCGGGTCGTGACGTGGTGGCGCGTTCCATCATGATCGAAATCCGCGAAGGCCGTGGCTGTGACGGTCCTTGGGGCCCACACGCCAAGCTGAAACTTGACCACTTGGGCAAAGACGTTCTGGAATCACGCCTGCCGGGCATCCTTGAGCTGTCTCGTACCTTTGCTCACGTTGACCCAGTCAAAGAGCCAATCCCGGTTATCCCAACCTGTCACTACATGATGGGCGGCATTCCGACCAAGGTGACCGGTCAGGCGCTGCGCGTGAATGAGAAAGGCGAAGACGTGGTGATCCCAGGTCTGTTCGCAGTAGGCGAAATTGCCTGCGTATCCGTTCACGGTGCTAACCGTCTCGGGGGGAACTCACTGCTCGACCTGGTGGTCTTCGGCCGCGCGGCGGGTCTGCATCTGCAAGAATCCATCAACGAGCAGGGCGACAGCCGCGATGCATCGCAAGATGATATCGACCACGCCCTTGAGCGTCTGAACCGTTGGAACAACACCCGTTCCGGTGAAGATCCGGTGGCGATTCGTAAAGACCTGCAATCCTGTATGCAGCACAACTTCTCGGTATTCCGCGAAGGCGATGCGATGGCGAAAGGTCTGCAAGAGCTGAAAGAGATCCGTGAGCGTCTGAAAAATGCCCGTCTGGATGACACTTCAACAGAATTCAACACCCAGCGCGTTGAATGTCTGGAGCTGGATAACCTGATGGAAACCGCATTCTCCACCGCCGTTTCTGCGAACTACCGTACTGAAAGCCGTGGCGCGCACAGCCGCTTCGACTTCCCAGATCGTGATGATGCTAACTGGCTCTGCCACACGCTTTATCAACCGGAAACTGAGAGCATGACTCGCCGTGAGGTGAACATGCAGCCTAAGCTTCGC
This sequence comes from Ewingella sp. CoE-038-23, assembly GCF_040419245.1. NCBI lineage: Bacteria > Pseudomonadati > Pseudomonadota > Gammaproteobacteria > Enterobacterales > Yersiniaceae > Ewingella > Ewingella docleensis. The sequence continues at coordinate 1,123,567 of NZ_JAZHOH010000001.1, forward strand.
GCGGCGTTCCCGCCGAAAGCGCGTACTTACTAGGGCGTTGCGGAGACAGATTATGAAACTCGAATTTTCGATTTATCGCTATAACCCAGATGTTGACGACGCGCCGTACATGAAAGATTACGTACTGGAAGCGGAAGAAGGGCGCGACATGATGGTGCTGGACGCGTTAATCCAGCTGAAAGAGCAGGATCCAACCCTCTCTTTCCGTCGCTCCTGCCGTGAGGGCGTGTGTGGCTCAGACGGCATCAACATGAACGGTAAAAACGGTCTGGCTTGTATCACGCCAGTCTCGGCTTTACAGAAAGGCAGTAAGAAGATTGTTATCCGTCCTCTGCCGGGTCTGCCAGTGGTGCGTGACTTGGTTGTGGACATGGGGCAGTTCTATAAGCAGTATGAGAAAATCAAACCTTACCTGTTGAATGATGGGAAGAATCCTCCGGCGCGCGAGCACTTGCAGATGCCGGAAGAGCGCGAAAAGCTGGACGGATTGTACGAATGTATTCTCTGCGCCTGCTGCTCGACGTCTTGCCCGTCGTTCTGGTGGAACCCGGACAAATTCGTTGGTCCGGCCGGTTTGCTGGCGGCTTATCGCTTCCTGATCGACAGCCGTGACACAGAAACGCAATCTCGTCTGGATAATCTGGACGACGCTTTCAGTGTATTCCGGTGCCACAGCATCATGAACTGTGTCAGCGTGTGTCCTAAAGGCCTTAACCCTACCAAGGCTATCGGTCACATCAAATCGATGCTGCTTCAGCGCGGTGCCTGAGTCAGTAAGATGATGTTCAATAGCGGGAACTCAGGTTCCCGCTAACATTAAGTGAGTTATTGGTAACATATTCGCAACAAGGTGCAACAAAGTTGCCCCCGATTGGAGTAGTATAAGAACAGGAGAAAATAATAAGGTCGGATAACGCAGGGTAGCGCCAAAAGCCAACATGCAACACGAGGCAGCAAGTTGATTTTTGGAGGTTCCTTGACAGAGCCGCAGGCTCCAGACCAATGAACTGAATATGTATGGAAAACCGTCTTACCACGGTGTATCACGGTCAATATTATTAACCACGGCGAAAACTAAAGCTTCAATGCTTAAGGGATCACGATGCAGAACGGCGCAATGAAGGCCTGGCTGGATTCCTCCTATCTGGCGGGTGCAAACCAGTCTTACATAGAACAACTCTATGAAGACTACTTAACCGATCCTGGTTCCGTTGACGATAGCTGGCGTTCAATTTTTAAACAGCTTCCGACAGTGGGTGTCAAACCAGAGCAACTCCATTCTCAAACACGCGATTATTTCCGACGTCTGGCAAAAGACGCTTCTCGCTATAACTCCGCTATCAGCGATCCGGAAACGGATGCCAAGCAAGTTAAAGTGTTGCAGCTGATTAACGCCTTCCGCTTCCGCGGCCACCAGAATGCAAATCTTGATCCTCTCGGCTTGTGGAAACTTGACGACGTGCCTGATTTGGATCCGGCTTTCCACAATCTGACTGAAGCTGATTTCCAGGAAACCTTCAATGTAGGTTCTTTTGCCATTGGTAAAGAAACCATGCAGCTCGGCGAGCTGTACAAAGCACTGAAGCAAACCTATTGCGGCTCTATCGGCGCTGAGTACATGCACATCACTAACACTGAAGAGAAACGCTGGATCCAACAGCGTATCGAATCCGTGGTAGGGCGCGCTAACTTCAGCGATTCAGAGAAAAAAACCTTCCTGAAAGAGCTGACCTCTGCTGAAGGTCTCGAACGTTACCTCGGCGCTAAATTCCCGGGAGCAAAACGCTTCTCGCTGGAAGGTGGCGACGCGCTGGTGCCGATGCTGAAAGAGATGATTCGTCACGCCGGTAAAAACGGTACGCGTGAAGTGGTGCTGGGTATGGCACACCGCGGTCGTTTGAACGTGCTGATCAACGTGCTGGGTAAAAAACCTCAGGACCTGTTCGACGAGTTTGCTGGTAAGCATAAAGAACATCTGGGCACCGGTGACGTTAAGTACCACATGGGCTTCTCCTCCGACGTGGAAACCGAAGGCGGCATGGTTCATCTGGCGCTGGCGTTTAACCCGTCGCATCTGGAAATCGTTAGCCCGGTGGTTATTGGTTCTGTTCGAGCCCGTCGTGACCGTCTGGACGAAGCGCGCAGTAACATGGTTCTGCCAATCACCATTCACGGTGACGCTGCTATCACTGGCCAAGGCGTCGTTCAGGAAACCCTGAACATGTCACTGGCTCGCGGTTATGAAGTGGGCGGTACCGTGCGTATCGTTATCAACAACCAAGTTGGTTTCACCACCTCTAACCCGAAAGACGCGCGTTCTACTGATTACTGTACTGACATCGCGAAAATGGTGCAGGCACCTATTTTCCACGTCAACGCAGATGACCCGGAAGCCGTGGCTTTTGTTACGCGTTTGGCACTGGATTTCCGCAACACCTTTAAACGTGATGTGATGATCGACCTCGTTTGTTATCGCCGTCATGGCCACAACGAAGCCGATGAGCCAAGTGCAACTCAGCCGCTGATGTACCAGAAAATCAAAAAACATCCTACGCCGCGCAAACTGTATGCCGATATTCTGGCTGAGCAGAATGTCGCCAGTGCGGAAGATGCGACCGAAATGGTTAATCTCTACCGTGACGCGCTGGACGCGGGCGACTGTGTAGTGGAAGAGTGGCGTCAAAATGACATGCACACTTTCACCTGGTCTCCGTACCTGAACCACGAGTGGGATGAAGAGTACCCGAGCAAGGTTGATCCTAAGCGTCTGCAAGAACTTGCTCGCCGCGTCAGCCATGTTCCAGAAGCGATTGAAATGCAGGCTCGCGTGGCGAAAATCTACGCCGACCGTATTGAAATGGCCGAAGGCAACAAGAAGTTTGACTGGGGCGGCGCCGAGAACCTGGCTTACGCAACATTGGTCGACGAAGGTATTCCTATCCGTATTTCCGGTGAAGATACCGGCCGTGGCACCTTCTTCCACCGCCATGCCGTCGTTCACAACCAGAAAAACGGTTCTGTCTACGTGCCGCTGTCTAACATTCATAACAGCCAGGGCGAGTTCAACGTCTGGGACTCCGTGCTGTCTGAAGAAGCGGTTCTGGCATTCGAATATGGCTACGCCACGGCTGAGCCGCGCACCCTGACTATCTGGGAAGCGCAGTTCGGTGACTTCGCCAACGGTGCTCAGGTGGTTATCGACCAGTTCATCAGTTCCGGTGAGCAGAAGTGGGGCCGCATGTGTGGTCTGGTGATGCTGCTGCCACACGGCTACGAAGGGCAGGGTCCCGAGCACTCATCCGCACGTCTGGAGCGTTATCTGCAACTCTGCGCTGAGCAGAACATGCAGGTTTGTATCCCGTCGACCCCGGCGCAGGTTTACCACATGATCCGCCGTCAGGCGCTGCGCGGTATGCGCCGTCCGCTGGTGGTGATGTCGCCTAAATCTCTGCTGCGTCATCCTCTGGCCGTTTCGACCATGGATGAGCTGGCAAACGGTAGCTTCCTGCCGGCAATCGGTGAGATTGACGAGCTGGATCCGAAGCAAGTTAAGCGCGTCGTGATGTGTTCCGGTAAGGTCTACTATGACCTGTTGGAGCAACGTCGTAAGAACGAGCAAACTGATGTCGCCATCGTTCGTATCGAGCAGCTGTATCCATTCCCGCACAAAGCAATTCAGGAAGTGCTTGAGAAATTCTCACACGTTCATGATTTCGTTTGGTGTCAGGAAGAGCCGCTGAACCAGGGTGCCTGGTACTGCAGCCAACACAATTTCCGTGAAGTGATTCCTTTCGGGGCTTCTTTACGTTACGCAGGACGTCCGGCGTCTGCCTCTCCGGCAGTTGGCTATATGTCCGTTCACCAGAAGCAGCAACAAGATCTGGTCAATGACGCGTTAAACGTTAATTAACGAATTTTAGAAGGATTGAGAATGAGTAGCGTAGATATTTTGGTCCCTGACCTCCCTGAATCCGTAGCAGACGCCACGGTTGCCACCTGGCACAAAAAGCCGGGCGACAGTGTAGAACGTGATGAAGTTCTGGTTGAAATCGAAACTGACAAAGTGGTTCTGGAAGTGCCTGCAAGTGAAGCCGGTATTCTGGACAGCATCCTCGAAGACGAAGGTGCAACCGTGGTTTCTAAGCAGATTTTGGCGCGCCTGCGTCCGGGCAACAGCACCGGCAAACCAAGCCAAGAGAAAGCGTCTGATAAAGAATCCACGCCTTCACAGCGCCACACTGCGGCACTGGATGACGAAAGCAGCGATGCACTCAGCCCGGCTATCCGCCGCCTGATTGCAGAGCACTCCCTTGACGCCAGCGCTATCAAAGGCAGCGGTGTGGGTGGTCGTCTGACCCGTGAAGATATCGAAGCGCACTTGGCTAAGTCTGGCAAAGACGCTAAGTCTGACGCGGCACCGGCGAAAGCGGAAACTGCGGCTGCTCCGGCTATCGGCGCGCGTAGCGAAAAACGCGTTCCTATGACTCGTCTGCGCAAACGCGTTGCCGAGCGTCTGCTGGAAGCGAAAAACAGCACCGCCATGTTGACGACGTTCAACGAAATCAACATGAAGCCAATCATGGACATGCGTAAGCAGTACGGCGAAGCGTTCGAGAAACGTCACGGCGTGCGTCTGGGCTTCATGTCCTTCTACCTGAAAGCCGTGGTTGAAGCCCTGAAACGCTTCCCAGAAGTTAACGCTTCTATCGATGGCGATGACGTGGTTTACCACAACTACTTCGACGTAAGCATTGCCGTTTCAACTCCACGCGGTCTGGTAACGCCAGTGCTACGCGACGTTGACACGCTGGGTATGGCTGACATCGAGAAGCAAATCAAAGAGCTGGCCATCAAAGGTCGCGACGGTAAGCTGAAAGTAGAAGAACTGACCGGCGGTAACTTCACAGTGACCAACGGCGGCGTATTCGGCTCGCTGATGTCTACACCAATCATCAACCCACCGCAGAGCGCGATCCTTGGCATGCACGCCATTAAAGATCGCCCAATGGCGGTGAATGGTCAGGTTGTTATTCAGCCAATGATGTATCTGGCGCTGTCCTATGACCACCGTCTGGTTGACGGCCGTGAGTCAGTAGGCTTCCTGGTGACCATCAAAGAAATGCTGGAAGATCCGGCTCGTCTGCTGCTGGACGTCTAGTCCAAGCGGGTCAAGAAAAGAGATCGAAAAGTCTATGGCGCGGTGCGCCGTGCCATAGAGATGCCTTACTACTGAATGGATAGAACATCATGAATTTACACGAGTATCAGGCGAAACAGCTGTTCCTACGCTACGGCCTGCCAGCACCATCAGGCTTCGCCTGTTCCACTCCGCGCGAAGCGGAAGAAGCAGCATCAAAAATCGGTGCTGGCCCGTGGGTAGTTAAATGCCAGGTTCACGCTGGCGGCCGCGGTAAAGCGGGCGGCGTGAAAGTGGTTAAAAGCAAAGAAGAGATCCGCGCTTTTGCTGAAAACTGGCTGGGCAAACGCCTGGTTACTTACCAGACAGACGCACAGGGTCAGCCGGTAAACCAGATTCTGGTTGAAGCAGCGACTGATATCGACAAAGAGCTGTATCTCGGCGCAGTAGTAGACCGTAGCTCCCGTCGCGTGGTGTTCATGGCTTCTACCGAAGGCGGCGTGGAAATCGAGAAAGTGGCAGAAGAAACGCCACACTTGATCCACAAAGTTGCTCTGGATCCACTGGCAGGTCCACAGCCTTACCAAGGCCGTGAACTGGCGTTCAAACTGGGTCTGACCGGTAAGCAAGTTCAGCAGTTCACTAAGATCTTCATGGGTCTGGCGACTATCTTCCTTGAGCGCGACCTGGCGCTGATCGAAATCAACCCACTGGTTGTGACCACTGCTGGTGACCTGATCTGCCTCGACGGCAAGCTGGGCGCAGACGGCAACGCACTGTTCCGTCAGCCAGAATTGCGTGAAATGCGCGACCACAGCCAAGAAGATGCCCGTGAATCTCAGGCTGCTCAGTGGGAACTGAACTACGTTGCTCTCGACGGCAACATCGGTTGCATGGTTAACGGCGCGGGTCTGGCGATGGGGACTATGGACATCGTTAAACTGCACGGCGGCGAGCCAGCTAACTTCCTCGACGTAGGCGGCGGCGCAACCAAAGAGCGCGTAACTGAAGCGTTCAAAATCATCTTGTCTGATGAAAAAGTTAAAGCGGTATTCGTTAACATCTTCGGCGGCATCGTGCGCTGTGACCTGATTGCCGACGGTATCATCGGCGCAGTCGCAGAAGTGGGCGTCAACGTGCCAGTGGTGGTACGTCTTGAAGGTAACAATGCCGAGCTGGGTGCTAAGAAATTGGCGGACAGCGGTTTGAACATCATTGCAGCGACCAGCCTGACCAATGCGGCTCAACAAGTCGTCGCGGCAGTGGAGGGGAAATAATGTCGATTTTAATCAACAAGAACACCAAAGTTATCTGCCAAGGCTTCACCGGCAGCCAGGGTACTTTCCACTCTGAACAAGCGGTTGCTTACGGCACCAAAATGGTTGGCGGCGTAACGCCAGGCAAAGGCGGCACCGAGCATCTGGGTCTGCCAGTGTTCAACACCGTGCGCGAAGCCGTGGAATCTACAGGCGCTACGGCTTCTGTGATCTACGTTCCAGCTCCTTTCTGCAAAGATTCCATCCTGGAAGCTATCGATGCAGGCATTAAGCTCATCATCTGTATCACTGAAGGCATCCCAACGCTGGATATGCTGATTGTGAAAGCTAAGCTCGAGCAAACTGACGTGGTAATGATCGGGCCAAACTGTCCGGGCGTTATCACACCGGGCGAATGCAAAATCGGCATCATGCCGGGCCACATTCACAAGCCGGGCAAAGTGGGCATCGTTTCCCGCTCTGGTACCCTGACTTATGAAGCCGTTAAGCAGACCACTGACAACGGCTACGGCCAGTCAAGCTGCGTGGGTATCGGCGGTGACCCGATCCCAGGCTCTAACTTCATCGATATCCTGAAACTGTTCCAGGAAGATCCACAGACTGAAGTTATCGTGATGATCGGTGAGATCGGTGGTAACGCAGAAGAAGAAGCAGCTGCTTACATCAAAGATCACGTGACCAAGCCAGTTGTTGGCTACATCGCGGGCGTGACGGCACCTAAAGGCAAACGCATGGGCCACGCAGGCGCCATCATTGCCGGTGGTAAAGGTACTGCTGACGATAAATTTGCTGCATTGGAAGCCGCTGGCGTGAAGACTGTTCGCAGCCTGGCTGACATCGGCGACGCAGTAAAAGCGGTTCTGCCAAACTAAATAACTTCGCGTTATTATTTAAATTAAGGCCACTTTCGAGTGGCCTTTTTTATTGCTGCTATAATATTTAACAATTATCCATTTAGATGATTATTTTTAACAATTAAGCGTTGGGTTAATTCGAAAATAAATAGGCGTAATTGAATTTATAATGTGGCGGAAATGATATTTGTTTCACCATAAATTCACAAATAATTAACCCATTGGCTTTCAATAAAACCGAATGAAACCAATAATTAACAATGTCTAAGATTTTTTGTAGAAAGCCTAAGAACAATATAGAAATAAATAGCCAGATAGGCTTAAATTGTTGCAGATCAATATCAGGGGATCCTGATGTTTCAGCCATTAATTGACCTGTAAATGGAAATACGATTTAGCTCACGCAAAAACCTATTTATTGTGTGGGATTAGTGGCGTAACATTGTCAACCTGTAGCATCAGTACCCAAGAACAGATCTAGGTTGCTAACTTTTCCAATCTTCACATCCCTTAGCGCTGCGGCCTTTTTTACAGAGTTTTTGCCTACGCATGCGGTGAGATTGGGCGTCAAACGCTACTGTTATCAGTGGTGTATTTGACAGTTTTACTTGTTTGGCAGGTTTTGAAATTGGAAGTCATGAGGCGTTCCGGCAATCGGTTCGTCAGAGAGTCGCAAGTTGGAGTCTTCCTCCGAGGAGCAAGGGGTCAAGATGTTTGATATCGTTGAACTGTCGCGTTTACAGTTTGCTTTAACTGCCATGTACCATTTCTTATTTGTCCCATTAACGCTAGGTATGGCGTTTTTACTGGCAATTATGGAAACGGTATATGTACTTTCCGGCAAACAAATCTATAAAGATATGACCAAATTCTGGGGCAAGTTATTTGCAGTTAACTTTGCTCTGGGTGTGGCCACGGGTTTGACCATGGAATTCCAGTTCGGAACCAACTGGTCATATTTCTCACATTACGTCGGTGATATCTTTGGGGCCCCGCTGGCCATCGAAGGTTTAATGGCGTTCTTCCTTGAATCCACGTTAGTCGGGTTATTCTTCTTCGGCTGGGACCGTTTATCGAAAGTCCAGCACATGACGGTAACCTGGTTTGTCGCGCTCGGCTCAAACTTATCCGCACTCTGGATCCTGGTTGCCAACGGCTGGATGCAAAACCCGATTGCCTCGGACTTCAACTACGAAACCATGCGCATGGAAATGGTCAGCTTCTCCGAGCTGGTCTTAAACCCGGTTGCACAGGTTAAATTCGTTCACACCGTGGCGGCAGGTTATGTCACAGGTGCGATGTTCATTCTGGCTATCAGCTCTTACTACCTGTTGAAAGGCCGCGACGTTGGCTTCGCTAAGCGTTCATTCGCGATCGCAGCAAGCTTCGGTCTGGCTGCTACGCTCTCCGTTATCGTGCTGGGTGATGAATCCGGTTACGAAATGGGTGACGTGCAGAAAACCAAGCTGGCGGCTATCGAAGCAGAGTGGGACACCCAACCTGCACCGGCCAACTTCACGCTGATTGGCCTGCCAAATCAGGACAAGATGGAAAACGAATACTCCATCCAAATTCCTTACCTGCTCGGCCTGATTGCCACGCGCTCCGTCGATACGCCAGTGACGGGTCTGAAAGACCTGATGGCGCAGCATGAAGTGCGCATTCGCAATGGTATGAAGGCGTACACGCTGCTGGAAGAGTTGCGCTCAGGCAATACCGACCCAACCGTGCGTAGCGACTTCGAGAGAACCAAGCAGGATCTCGGCTACGGCATGCTGCTAAAACGCTATACGCCGAACGTGGCGGATGCCACCGAAGCGCAAATCCAGCAGGCGACCAAAGATTCCATTCCTCGCGTTCTGCCACTGTACTTCGCATTCCGTATCATGGTGGCCTGTGGCTTCCTGATGCTGGCCATCATCGGTCTGTCGTTCTTCATGGTACTTCGCGGCAAGATTGGTCAGAAGCGTTGGCTGCACCGCGCGGCGCTGTGGGGCTTACCGCTGCCATGGATCGCCGTCGAAGCAGGGTGGTTTGTTGCCGAATATGGCCGCCAGCCTTGGGCTATCGGTGAGGTCTTGCCGACGGCTATCGCTAACTCTTCGCTGACTCGCGCTGACGTGCTGATGTCGATGGGGCTGATTTGCGGTCTGTACACCTTGTTCCTTATCGCTGAGATGTTCCTGATGTTCAAATTCGCCCGTTTGGGGCCAAGTAGCCTGAAAACTGGCCGCTACCACTTTGAACAACCTTCAGCACCGCTTGAACAAGCTCGGTAATAGGGAGTCTAGCTATGTTTGATTATGAAGTATTACGATTCATCTGGTGGGCATTGATCGGCGTGCTGTTCATTGGCTTCGCCGTGACCGACGGTTTCGACATGGGCGTGGGCATCTTGCTGCGCATCATTGGCAAAACCGACACTGACCGCCGCGTGATGATCAACTCCATTGCTCCGCACTGGGACGGCAACCAAGTCTGGCTGATCACGGCGGGCGGTGCGCTGTTCGCCGCATGGCCAATGGTCTATGCCGCCGCCTTCTCCGGCTTCTATGGCGCGATGATCCTGGTGCTCTGCGCCTTGTTCTTCCGCCCATTAGGTTTCGACTACCGTTCGAAGCTGGAAAACGCGCGCTGGCGTGGCATGTGGGACTGGGGCATCTTCATCGGTAGCTTCGTGCCTGCATTGGTGTTCGGCGTGGCGTTCGGCAACCTGCTGTTGGGCGTGCCATTCCACATCGACAATGACTTGCGCCTGTTCTACACCGGCAGCCTGTTCGAGTTGCTGAATCCGTTTGGCCTGTTGGCGGGTATCGTGAGCCTGACCATGCTCATCACTCAGGGCGCGACCTACCTGCAAATGCGTACCACCGGCGAGCTGCATTTACGCACTCGCACGGCATCGCAGATCTCAGCCTTGGTGATGATGGTGTGCTTCCTGTTAGCGGGCGTGTGGCTGGTGAAAGGGATTGATGGCTATCTGGTGACGTCGACGCTGGATCACGCAGGTCCATCGAACCCACTGCATAAAACCGTCGCACATCAGGCTGGTGCATGGTTGGTGAACTTCAACAATATGCCGAGCCTGTGGGCTATTCCGGCACTGGGCGTTATCTTGCCACTGTTCACCATCCTGTTCTCACGCATTAATAAAGGCGCACTGGCTTTCGTCAGTAACTCACTGACCATCGCTTGCGTTATTTTGACTGCTGGGATCACCATGTTCCCGTTCGTCATGCCGTCGATCACTAACCCTGACGCCAGCCTGACCATGTGGGATGCAACCTCGACATTGCTGACCTTGAAAGTGATGACCGTGGTGGCCTGTATCTTCGTGCCGATCATTCTGATCTACACCAGTTGGGCGTATTACAAGATGTTTGGTCGTCTCGACAAAACTTACATCGAAAACAACAAACACTCTTTGTATTAATCGTTCAACTGAACGGGAGATAACACTATGTGGTATTTTGCGTGGATCCTCGGGACTCTGTTAGCGTGCTCATTCGGCATTATTACCGCACTGGCTTTCGAGCACAGTGAAGAGAATAAAGCCGCTGCGGCGAAAGAGCGCGAATAATGAGCGCGCTCGCGGATAGAGTTTATGCCGTGACTGACAAGGGCCCCTTGCGGGCCCTTTCATTAGTGATGGCGCTCGTATTAGCTGGATGCGTATTTTGGCAACCGGGTGAATTCGCTTCTTCCACCAGTCAGCTGGAAGTCTGGCATGGGATCATTCTGATTTGGGCCGTTTGCACAGGCCTAATTCACGGCTTTGGATTCCGTCCCCATCGCTCTGTATGGAAAGCGTTCTTTTCACCACTCCCGGCGATGATTATTCTGCTGGCGGGGCTGGTTTACTTTTTTAGCTAGTTTGTTTATCTAATATTGATAGATATTTACACTACTTTTCCTATGGGCCATTCAGGCCCATAATTATTTTCGTTCCTGACTTGCAACCCATTCCCATCAAGAAATCTCTTGCGTATAGTAGGCCCGTCAAATTGCATTACGGGATGTAGAGTGAGTAATTCGTTGTTCCGATGGCCGGTCCGTGTTTATTACGAAGACACAGACGCTGGTGGGGTGGTCTATCACGCCCAGTACATCGCCTTTTATGAAAGGGCTCGCACAGAAATGTTGCGCCAACGCAATATTCACCAGCAACAGTTGTTGGATGAACACGTCGCTTTTGCTGTCCGCCGCATGACGGTCGAATACTTGGCTCCTGCTTGTCTTGACGACTTGCTGGATGTCCAAAGTGAGATAACGTCTATTCGGGGGGCCTCACTTACCTTTGCACAACGAATTCTTGATGCACGTGGCAACCTTCTGAGTACTGCAGAAGTGTTGATTGCATGTATCGATCCACACCAAAAGAAGCCAAGAGCGCTTCCTAAGTCTTTTGTCGCGGAGTTTAAGCAGTGACTGACATGAACATTCTTGATTTATTTTTAAAGGCCAGCATCCTGGTTAAGCTGATCATGCTTATTCTGGTGTGCTTCTCTGTCGCGTCTTGGGCAATCATCATTCAGCGCACCAAAGTGTTGAATGCTGCTACGCGTGAGGCAGAAGCGTTTGAAGATAAATTCTGGTCCGGTATCGAGCTTTCACGCCTTTACCAGGAAAGCCAGGGCCGTCGTGAGACTCTCACTGGCGCCGAACAAATTTTCCATTCAGGTTTCAAAGAGTTCGCTCGTTTGCACCGTGCAAACAGCCATGCGCCAGAGTCGGTCATCGACGGCTCCTCTCGCGCCATGCGTATCTCCTTCAACCGTGAAATGGAAACCCTCGAAACCCACATTCCTTTCCTCGGCACCGTTGGTTCTATCAGCCCATACATTGGTCTGTTCGGTACTGTTTGGGGGATCATGCATGCGTTCATCGGTTTGGGTTCTGTTAAGCAGGCCACCTTACAGATGGTTGCGCCGGGTATCGCCGAAGCCTTGATCGCGACAGCAATCGGTCTTTTCGCTGCAATTCCAGCAGTTATGGCTTACAACCGATTGAACCAGCGCGTGAACAAGCTCGAGCAAAACTACGACAACTTTATGGAAGAATTTACGGCTATCCTGCACCGTCAGGCTTTCTCTCGCGAAACAAGCAGTAACTAAAGGGGGATAGCATGGCTCGAGTACGTGGTCGCCATCGTCGCGAATTAAAGTCAGAGATTAACATTGTTCCGCTGCTCGACGTGCTGTTGGTACTGCTGCTGATATTTATGGCTACAGCGCCAATCATCACGCAAAGCGTGGAAGTTGATCTTCCTGATGCGACAGATTCTAAAACGGTATCTACTGATGATAACCCACCGGTCATTGTTGAAGTTTCCGGTGTTGGTCAATACACCATCGTGGTGGATCATCAGCGTATGGAGCAGTTGCCGGAACAGCAGGTTATTGCGGAAGCAACCAGCCGTATCCAAGCCAATCCGAAGACAGTCTTCCTGATCGGCGGTGCAAAAGATGTTCCTTATGATGAAATCATCAAGGCGCTGAACATGCTCCATCAGGCAGGTGTGAAATCTGTCGGACTTATGACACAGCCTATTTAACGATAGGTAATTTGTAACACTTATTGGAAACCCGGCTTTTCTTGGCCTGATAAAACAGTTGTCTGCAAAGCGATAACTGGTGCAGAAGAAATTCGGGTTTTTGGCAATCCTGTGTTGGGAAATCTATTTTGGTAAAGGCAACTGCAACTGAACAAAACGATAAGCTCAAACGCGCCGTTATTGTTTCGGTCGTTCTGCATATCATCATAATTGCCCTGCTTATCTGGGGATCGCTGGACGAAGATACCAGCATGAGTGGCGGTGGCGGCGGGAGTGACATCTCAGCCGTTATGGTTGATCCAAGCGCGGTGGTTGATCAGTACAATCGCCAGCAGCAGCAACAAGCCGATGCTCAACGCGCTGCACAATCCCGTCAGAAAAAGTCCGAGCAGCAGGCTGAGGAACTTCAGCAGAAGCAGGCAGCAGAGCAGCAGCGACTGAAAGAATTAGAGAAAGAGCGTTTGCAAGCACAGGAAGATGCTAAGCAGGCGCAGGAAGATGCCAAAGAGCAGCAAAAACAGGCTGCTGAACAACAAAAGCAAGCTGCTGCAGAGCAACAGAAAGAAGCTCAGGAGCAGGCGCAGAAGGCCGCTGCAGATGCTGCAGCCAAGGCGAAAGCCGAAGCCGCGAAGCAACAGGCTGATGCCGCTGCCAAAGCGAAAGCCGAAGCTGACAAAGTCGCCAAAGCTCAGGCTGACGCACAGAAGAAAGCCGCCGCTGAAGCGAAGAAACAGGCTGAAGCCGAAGCCGCTGCCACTGCGGCAGCTGCCAAGAAGCAAGCAGAAGCAGACGCCAAAAAACAGGCCGAAGCTGACGCGAAGAAACAAGCTGCTGCTGAGGCAAAAGCCGCCGCAGCCGCAGAAGCGAAAGAAAAAGCAGAGGCTGCTGCTCAGGCCAAGGCCGATGCTGCGGCAAAAGCGAAAGCTGATGCCGCCGCTGAGAAGAAAGCCGAAGCTGCCGCTGCTGCTAAAAAAGCGGCTGCTGACAAGAAAGCTGCTGCCGCCGCCGCGGCGAAAGAGTCTGAGTCTGTTGATGACCTATTTGGTGGTTTGGCTAACTCTAAAAACGCGCCGAAAGGCGGTGGTGGAGCCAGTGCGCCAGCAGGGCAGGGCAAGAATAAGGCGGCCGGTGCTTCTGGTGCAGATATCGCTAACTATGGCAGCCAGATTAAGGCAGCCATCGAAAGCCGGTTCTATGATGCTTCCTCGTATGCAGGCAAAACCTGTACTCTGCGGGTGAAAATGGCGCCAGATGGATTGTTAATTGATGTGAAAGCGGAAGGCGGCGATCCGGCACTTTGTCAGGCGGCTCTTGCAGCAGCTCGACAGGCCAAATTCCCGAAACCACCGTCACAAGCTGTTTACGAAGTATTTAAAAATGCGCCATTGGACTTCAAACCATAGTAATAGTCGAAAGTTATCGTTTTTCGGATTATTACGAAGGTAAATGTGGTCGACTTATAGTTTTGTGTGCGTTGGTTTGTTAAAATTCTGCTAATTTATCGCGGGCAGATCGGTCCAGATAAGGGAGATACAATGAAGCAGGCATTTCGAGTAGCGTTTGGCCTTTTGATACTGTGGGCGTCTGTGTTACACGCAGAAGTTCGCATTGAAATTACCCAAGGGGTCGACACCGCGCGCCCAATTGGCGTGGTGCCTTTTAAATGGGCTGGTCCTGGTAATCCACCGGAAGATATCGGTGCTATTGTTGCTGCTGACTTACGTAACAGCGGTAAATTTAATCCAATTGATGCATCACGCATGCCTCAACAACCGACAAGCGCATCAGAAGTCACCCCTGCTGCCTGGACGGCGCTGGGTATTGATGCCGTAGTGGTTGGTCAGGTTCAGCCAAGTGCTGACGGCAAGTATTTGGTTTCTTATCAGCTGGTTGATACCTCTGGTTCACCAGGTACTGTTCTGGCACAAAACCAATACCAAATCACTAAGCAGTGGCTGCGTTATTCCGCACACACCGCCAGTGACGAAGTGTTTGAAAAATTAACCGGCATTAAGGGTGCTTTCCGTACTCGTATTGCTTACATCGTGCAGACCAACGGCGGTAAATTCCCGTACGAATTACGCGTTGCTGACTACGATGGCTACAACCAGTTCGTGGTTCACCGTTCACCAGAGCCTTTGATGTCTCCGGCTTGGTCTCCAGACGGTAGCAAACTGGCCTACGTAACATTCGAAAGTGGGCGTTCTGCTCTGGTTGTACAGACTCTGGCTAATGGCGCAATCAAACAGATCGCCTCATTCCCGCGTCACAACGGTGCTCCAGCGTTCTCTCCAGACGGCAGCAAACTGGCCTTCGCCTTGTCTAAAGGCGGCAGTCTGAACGTTTATGTAATGAATCTTGGCTCGGGTCAAATTACCCAAGTTACTGATGGACGTAGCAACAACACCGAACCAACCTGGTTCCCAGATAGCCAGACTCTGGCTTTCACCTCGGATCAGGGCGGTCGTCCACAGCTTTATAAAGTCGGTATTAATGGCGGTGCGCCTCAGCGTCTGACCTGGGAAGGTTCTCAGAATCAGGACTCTGATATCAGCTCGGATGGTAAGTTCCTGGTTATGGTGAGCAGCAACAATGGCTCGCAGCACATCGCTAAACAAGATCTAGTAACGGGAGCCGTTCAAACATTGACGGACACGTTCCTGGATGAAACGCCTAGTATCGCCCCAAATGGCACCATGGTGATTTACAGCGCCTCTCAAGGTCTGGGTTCCGTGTTGCAGTTGGTCTCGACTGATGGGCGTTTCAAAGCGCGTCTTCCGGCAACTGATGGACAGGTAAAATTCCCTGCCTGGTCGCCGTACCTGTGATGCATATAAAACTATGTATGGCAAAAATTATAAAAGGATCAACGAGATGCAACTGAACAAAGTGCTTAAAGGGCTGCTGCTGGCTGTGCCTGTACTGGCAATCGCCGCGTGTAGTTCTCACAAAAGCGCAGACAATGGCCAATCTGGTATGGGCGCTGGCGCTGGCACTGGTGCAGAGAGCGGCAACATGTCTTCTGAAGAGCAAGCGCGTCTGCAGATGCAAGAGCTGCAAAAGAACAATATCGTTTACTTCGGTCTGGACAAGTACGATATCGCTTCTGACTTCGCTCAAATGCTGGATGCGCATGCTGCATTCCTGCGCAGCAACCCTTCATACAAAGTGACTGTTGAAGGTCATGCGGATGAACGTGGTACTCCGGAATACAACATCGCTCTGGGTGAGCGTCGTGCTACTGCAGTTAAAATGTACCTGCAAGGCAAAGGCGTTTCTGCTGACCAGATCTCTATCGTTTCTTACGGTAAAGAGAAGCCAGCTGTACTGGGCCACGACGAAGCGGCTTACGCTAAAAACCGTCGTGCCGTACTGGTATACTAAGAGAGTCGCATGAGCAGTAACTTCAGACATCACTTGTTGGGTCTGTCGTTACTGGTTGGCGTAGCGGTCCCATGGGCCGCTACTGCCCAAGCGCCAATCAGTAATGTCGGCTCAGGCTCGATAGACGATCGAGTCACCTCTCTGGAGCGTATTTCTAACGCTCACAGCCAACTATTAACTCAACTTCAGCAACAACTCTCTGACTCCCAACGCGATATTGATTCTCTCCGTGGTCAAATTCAGGAAAACCAATATCAGTTAAGCCAGATTGTTGATCGCCAAAAGCAAATTTATCAGCAGATGGACAGTCTTAGCAGCCAGAGTTCTGGTAATGCGAATGCTGCCGCTTCAGGCGCTGCTGCTGGAGCTGCTGCCGGCGCAGCCACTGATTCATCCACTCCTGCCCCTACGCAGGCTCCTGCGAGCACGGGTGATGAAAATACTGACTACAATGCTGCCGTTGCACTTGCCCTGGAAAAGAAACAGTACGATCAGGCTATTTCAGCTTTCCAGGCGTTCATCAAGCAATACCCGAAATCGACTTACCTGCCTAACGCCAACTATTGGTTAGGTCAGTTGTATTACAACAAAGGTAAGAAAGATGACGCGGCTTATTTCTACGCCGTGGTGGTTAAAAGCTATCCAAAATCTCCAAAAAGTTCGGACGCGATGTACAAGGTTGGGGTGATCATGCAAGAGAAAGGGCAGGCTGATAAAGCCAAGGCTGTCTTCTCGCAGGTCGTAAAACAGTACCCAAATACCGATGCGGCCAAACAAGCTCAAAAACGCTTGTCTTCACAGTAATTCGTTATTCAGGCCCAGAAAACATCCATTTCGATGGTTTTCTGGGCTTGAATGCGTGAAGAACAAGCAGTCAGAGTTTTTTCTTCAATTAAACGTTGCACTGAAAAGTTATATAAGTAATATATGCCGCCGTTGCCTAGGCAACTGTAACGCGTTAAAGCAGCGAGAGATTTAGTGTTTGAGCGGGCCGTTAGCTCAGTTGGTAGAGCAGTTGACTTTTAATCAATTGGTCGCTGGTTCGAATCCAGCACGGCCCACCACTTTCGAAGTGGAACTCAGAGTAAAGCAGTGCAGGATGAGAACCTTTGGTTCGAGCCGAGCGAAGCGAGACGACAACGCAATAGCGTTGCCCGTAGGGTGAGCTCGTAGAGCGAATCAATCCAGCACGGCCCACCACTAAACCTTAAGTGATTTAACGTTGAGTATTTAGAAGTAGACCGTGGGCCGTTAGCTCAGTTGGTAGAGCAGTTGACTTTTAATCAATTGGTCGCTGGTTCGAATCCAGCACGGCCCACCACTTCTTAGTCACTCGATAGATATTTGTAGTACCGCAACACAGCGCGGGCCGTTAGCTCAGTTGGTAGAGCAGTTGACTTTTAATCAATTGGTCGCTGGTTCGAATCCAGCACGGCCCACCACTTTTAAAGTGGAACTCGTAGTGAAGCAGTGCAGGATGAGAACCACTGGTTCGAGCCGAGCCGAGCCGAGCGAAGCGAGACGACAACGCGAACGCGTTGCCCGTAGGGTGAGCTCGCAGAGCGAATCAATCCAGCACGGCCCACCACTTTTAGATAAGTGGCAGCATAGGGAGTGATTCGTTTTCAACGAATTGCGCAGCAGTAAGAAGTATCGCGACATACCGCGGGCCGTTAGCTCAGTTGGTAGAGCAGTTGACTTTTAATCAATTGGTCGCTGGTTCGAATCCAGCACGGCCCACCACTTTCTAAGTGGGACTCAGAGTAAAGCAGTGCAGGATGAGAACCACTGGTTCTAGCCGAGCGAAGCGAGACGACAACGCGAACGCGTTGCCCTCAGGGTGAGGTCGAAGACCGAATCAATCCAGCACGGCCCACCACTTCTCTGACAAGAACCTGTTAAGAGAAGCAGACTAAAACGCCTCAAGGCGTTTTTTTCGTTTCTAGCCCTCCTAAACCTCCAATCTCGTCACCTTTTTTAAGTCCCTTAAACACTTTTATCTTAAAGCACAAAATACAAGCGACTTTTCTCCACATCTGCGCTATTTTGTTTAGCATACAAAACAAATGGGTGTTTTATCCCATTATTGGTGCCTTTGTCAGACTGAGCCCCTGACGACAAGAGATGATGAGCGATGAGCGAGACTTTAGATCTGAACGCCGCGGTGTATCCATTTCCTCCCAAGCCTGTGCCTTTAAGCCAGGATGAAAAAGCCTTCTATAAAGCCAAGATTAAAACTCTGCTGAAGCAGCGCAATGCGGTGATGGTTGCGCACTACTACACTGATCCTGAGATTCAGCAGCTAGCTGAGGAGACGGGCGGCTGTGTGGCAGACTCGCTGGAGATGGCGCGCTTCGGCAGCCAACATCCGGCTTCAACCTTGTTGGTTGCAGGCGTGCGCTTTATGGGCGAGACGGCGAAGATCCTCAGCCCGGAGAAAACCGTGCTGATGCCAACTCTGAATGCCGAGTGTTCTTTAGATCTTGGCTGCCCTGAGCAGGCGTTTTCTGATTTTTGCGACAGTCACCCGGATCGCACCGTGGTGGTTTACGCCAATACCTCGGCGGCAGTAAAAGCCCGTGCAGACTGGGTGGTGACCTCCAGTATCGCGGTGGAGTTAATCGAGCATCTCGACAGTCTGGGTGAGAAAATCATCTGGGCTCCTGACCGCCACCTCGGTAACTATGTGCGCAAGCAGACGGGCGCCGACGTGCTGTGCTGGCAGGGCGCCTGCATCGTGCATGACGAGTTTAAGACGCA
Organism: Ewingella sp. CoE-038-23; assembly: GCF_040419245.1. NCBI lineage: Bacteria > Pseudomonadati > Pseudomonadota > Gammaproteobacteria > Enterobacterales > Yersiniaceae > Ewingella > Ewingella docleensis. The sequence goes on from NZ_JAZHOH010000001.1 coordinate 1,142,533, forward strand.
GGCATTGTCGCGCATGAAGGCGCTGTATCCTGACGCGGCGGTGCTGGTGCATCCTGAATCTCCGCAGGCGATTGTCGATATGGCCGATGCGGTGGGCTCCACCAGTCAGCTGATTCAGGCAGCCAAGAGTTTGCCGAATAACAAACTCATCGTGGCCACCGATCGCGGTATTTTTTACAAAATGCAGCAGGCGGTGCCGGATAAAGAGTTGTTCGAAGCGCCAACTGCCGGTGAAGGTGCCAGTTGCAGAACCTGCGCCCACTGCCCGTGGATGGCGATGAACGGCCTGAAAGCCATTGCCGAAGGATTAGAACTGGGCGGTGCCCAGCACGCGATTGAAGTGGATGAAGCCCTTCGCGTGAAGTCATTGATTCCACTGAACCGCATGCTGGACTTCGCCGCGCAGCTTAAGCTGCGAGTGCAGGGTAACGCTTAAACATTTTCAATAACGAACGCTACAGAAGGGAATCGCGATGGATTTTTTCAGCACCAGCAATATTCTGGTTCATATCCCGCTCGGTAAAGGCGGCTATGACCTGTCGTGGATTGAAGCTATCGGTACGCTGTTTGGTCTGCTGTGCATCTGGTTTGCCAGCAAAGAGAAGATCATTAACTACCCGTTTGGGCTGATTAACGTCACGCTGTTCGCGGTGATCTTCTTCCAGATCCAGCTTTATGCCAGCCTGCTGCTACAGATATTCTTCTTCGCCGCCAACATTTATGGCTGGTACGCGTGGAGTCGTCAGACTGAAGATAAGCAAGCCGAGCTGCAAATCCGCTGGCTGCCCCGCGGTAAAGCGTTGGTATGGGGCGCGGTCTGCGTGGTGGGCATTCTGTTTATGACTTTCAATATCGACCGCGTTTTTGCGGCACTCAGTCTGCTAGCCGTTAATCTGATGCAAGGGCTGGGGCTGAATGTGCATATGCCTGAACTGCAACCCGACGCCTTCCCGTTCTGGGACTCATCAATGATGGTGCTGTCGATCATCGCCATGCTGCTGATGACACGCAAATATGTGGAAAACTGGCTGGTGTGGGTGGTTATCGACGTGATTAGCGTGGCGATTTTTGCTTATCAGGGCGTGTATGCCATGGCGCTGGAATACGTGCTGTTGACGCTGATTGCCCTGAATGGCTCGTGGCTTTGGATTAAGAGCGCCGCTCAGAATGACTCTAAGCCGCTACAGCGCGTTTAAACAGTAAGTTAATACGATTTACTCAAGAGCCTCCCTGTGGGAGGCTCTTGGCGTTTGAGGCGGGATTAATGATGGTGATGCGCGTGGCTGTGACCAAGATGGCTGTGGCCTTCTTCCGCCACACTGTCGCTGATCACACAGTCTGGCGTGCTGCAGGTACCATATTCCATCTGAATCGTGGCGTGGCCGATGCGGTATTTATCCAGCAAGTAAGCCTGAATCCGGCCTAACAGCGCGTCGTGGTCGTGAGGTGGCACAACCTGCACGTGCAGCGTCATCAGGCGTTTCTCGCCAATTTGCCAGACGTGAACGTGATGAACGCTGCGCACTTCGGGAATAGTGACCGACAAGTCTTTGCGCAGTTTCTCAATATCAATTTCCTGCGGCGTGCCTTCCAGCAGTTCGTGGAAACTCTCCTTCATCAAGCGCCACGCATTGCTTAGCACCAGACAGGAAACCAGAACCGACAGAATCGGGTCAATAGGCGTCCAGCCGGTTTTCATGATGATAATGGCTGCCGCCACGGCACCAATCGAGCCGAGCAGATCACCCAGCACGTGGAGCGCCGCGGCGCGCACGTTAATATTGGCTTTCTCCTCGCCCTGGTGCAGTAACCAGAATGAGAACAGATTGGCAATCAGGCCGGCAATACCAATCGCCAGCATGGTGCCGCCCATCACGGGCTGTGGGTTGGCGAAGCGGACGATGGCCTCCCACACTATCAGGATGACGATAACCAGCAGGGCGGCGGCGTTGACGAAGGCCGCCATGGTGGTCAGGCGCAGGTAGCCAAAGGTGTGGCTGGCGCTCGGTTTGCGTTTCGCGAAATGCACCGCCAAGAGCGCGATGAGCAGGGCCGCGGCGTCGGTCAGCATATGGCCAGCATCGGCGATCAGGGCCAGCGAGCCGGAGATCAGGCCGCCAATGACTTCGACAACCATGAAAACGACGGTAACCAGAAAGGCTAACAATAACCGACGGCTATTTTTATCCTGAGGTAAAAATGACATAGCTTTCCTTAAGTAATGATTTGCCGGTTTTCAGCAGCCGGATTGACTTGTCTATCAAGCTGCTGAAGCAAATCCTGCAACAGTTGATGCATTGTAGTATAGGCTTCGGGCGCAGTCTTGCCTTGCTGGCAGGCGTTGATCACCGCCTGAAATGCCTCTGCGGGCTGCGAATAGCCCAGAATCAGCAGGCTGCCCTTCATTCTATGGGCCGCATCTTTCAGAGTTTCCCTATCTTCCACGGCGTAAGCCTGAGCCGCGCGCTGCTGGTCGACCCGCAGAGTACGAAGCAGCGTCTCGCGCAACTTCTCAATCAGCCTCGGGTCGTGATTGCCCGTCAGGGCCAAACGCTCGCCAATATCTTGAAATAGCGAGCTATTGCTGGGAAGCAGTTGGCGGATATCCTCCAGTAAAATCGGCTTGGTCAGGCAGTGCGGGACTTTAAGCTGTTGTAGAGGCAGGGGGGTGAACTCCTGCACATCCGCCGAGCAGAGCACGATTTGGCTGGCAGCAAGCTGTGGATGCTGGCGCTCGCGGCGGCGGATCAGCTTGGTCAGCAGCACGCCGTCGGGGCGGGGCATGTTGTAGTCAATAAACAGCAGTTCAAATGGGCGCTCGACGTGCGCCCGCAACAGCGCACGGCCATCATCAAACAGGGTCGCGGTGATGCCCAATGCCGAGAGCTGGCGCTGCATCAGTAGCAGATTGGTCGGGTGGTCATCAATCACCGCCACGCGAAGCTGGCTCAGGCTGGGAGCCGAAGGCGCGGGCGGCGGGGCGAGAATTGGCTCGTGGGTTTCTGCCGCCGGAAGCATCAACCGCACCTCAGTTCCCGCATCCGCACGCGAGAGCAGTTCAATCTTGCCGGACATCTTATCGACAATCTCTTTGCACACCGACAGGCCCAGCCCGCTGCCCTGAACCGAGAAGCACTGGGCACCTTTGGCGCGGTAATAGGGATGGAAAAGCAGTTCGGCCTCGTCGGGATCTATGCCGCAGCCGGTATCCATCACGCGAATATCCAGCTCATCCTGCTGCCAGCGCACCTCAACCCGGATTTCCCCTTCCGCCGTAAATTTGATCGCATTGCCAATCAGGTTATTCATCACCTGCATCAATCGGTCGGGATCAATAAGCCATCTGGCGGGCAGAGAGGAGAGGGCGATGACCTGAAAATCGACCCGTTTCTTACCCATTAGCGGCGGATAAAGGCGGCTGAGCTGGGCAATCCACTCAGTAGGCGACATCGGCTTGGGTGCCAGCGTCAGAATGCCGCTGTCGAGGCGGGCGTGGTCCTGAAGGTCATTCAGCAGGTTCATCAGCGACGACGCGGAGCTGTAAATCACCGGCAGATTTTCGCTGGTGGCGGGCTGGCGCTGAAGTTCCAGTTCGAGCAGGCCGAGAATGGCGTGCATCGGCGTGCGCAGTTCGTGGCTCAGCGTGGCGAGGAATTGGCTCTTGCTGCGGTTTGCCTCCTCCGCCTGCTGGCGCGCCAGTTCAATCATCTGCCTTTCCTGTTGCTCTTTGCGCTGCTCGCGGCGCTGTAGCCACTGGCGGCGCGCGAGGATCACCAGCAGCACCGCGACGACGCTGGCAAGCAGGCCGAGGAGCCACGTAGTTTGCGGCGGCATGCGATTGTCATTGACCGCATCAATCACATTGCGGCGATCGCTGGTCCAGTCATCACGCAGCGATTGCAGCGTCTGCGGCGGGATCTGCTGTAGGCTTTTGTCCAAAATTGACAGCAGCAGCGGAGAGGCCGCGTCGACGCCAAAGGAGATGGGGTAGGAGATATTATTGGCGGCGAAAGCCAGCTTTATCTGGCCGGAATAGCGCGAAAGCGAGATGAAGTTGGCCGAAACAATATTATCGATCAGCGCGTCGATTTGCCCATTAGCCAGAGCGTCATACAGGGTTTGGGTATCGTCGAAGGCGATTTGCTGGACGTCCGCGGGAAGCAGAGACGCGGCGAGATCCCCGCGCATGACGCCAATCCTTTTACCAGCCAGATTCTGCCACGTGGAGACACCTTCGCTGCTTTGGCGGACATACACGCCCCACAGCGAGCGATGGAAAGGCATGCTGCTGAGGTAGTTCTCGCGCGAATTCGCCGACAGTGGCAGCACCGCGCGGAACAGCGCCTGCCCCTGACGCACCTGAGCATCGGCGCGCTGCGGGTTGCTTCCCCAAACTGGTTCGAACTTCAGCCCGGTGTTTTGCGCGATGATGTTGAGAATATCCACCACGTAGCCGTGCGGCAGCCCGTCGGATCCGCGATAAACGAAGGGATAATTGTTCTCCGTCGCGGCATAGTTGACCTGCGGATGTTGATGAACCCACTCTTGTTCCATCGCCGTCAGCGAGGCATTTCCGGCGTCCAAATAGCTAGGGATCGGCTTATTCCAGCGGCCTTGCAGGGTGTTCATCACCTCCATCGGCGTGGTGGTGATGGTCTGGTTGAGCACCTCGAGCAGGGCCGGGTTTCTACTGACGAAAACAAAGGAGAGGTTGCCAAAATCCAGCGCGCTTTCAATGCGATAGATTTGGCCGAGTTGCAGCTGATCCAAAATGAAACTGGCGCTGGCCTCATCGGCAATCAGGTAATCACTTTTGCCATTAAGCAGGGAGTAAATAGCCTGCAGGTTGTTGTCGAACAGGTGGACGTCAGGGGTTAATTTTCTAATACGATCAAAAGCCTGCATGCCGGTCATCTTACTAATGGCGATTTGGGCGTCGTGGGAATTGACCATGACCTGACGGCCGTTTTGCCGGTTGCGCAGGACACGCAGCGGGCTGACGTAATAAGGTTTTGACGCCCACATCCCCGAAGGCAGGGCGTTTAGCGGGATGCCATAAAACAGGTCGATCTCCCCCTGAGCCAGCGCGCTCTGCAAAGCGGGCAGGGAAGGGTAGCCGCGCAGGTCCAGTGTGATACCTAATGCCTGCTGGACATAGCTCAGATAGTCGGCGTTTAGCCCATAAAAATCATTGTTGATCAAAATGTTGTAGGGGCTTGTATTGTCGCTGAGAATGCCAATGCGCAGCGTTTTTCCGCGCCACGGATTGTTGACCCCGTTGAGTAAAACGTCGGTGGGCAGGCTGAGATTATTCATTAAGTGCAGGGTGGTCGGCGCAGCCTGAAGGGGAGAAGTCAGCAGCAAAAACAGCGTCAGCCACATGCCGTGAAGAGCCTTTCTCACTGCTGTAACTCTTTATAAACGGCTGCCAGCTCGAACAGGTTCTTGGCGCCGGTTTTACGCAGAATAGTATTTTTATGGGTGCTGACGGTTTTATTGCTGATGTTGAGCATGTCGGCAATTTGCACGTTCGACAGCCCCTGCGACAGCAATCCGATGACCTGCAACTCTTTCGGCGTCAACGCCAGCGTCTCTTCCACCTCTTCTTGCAGGCAAGGGTTGATGAAGTCGGGGAAACTGCGCTCGCCCTGACTCAGCGCGTCAATGGCGGCGATAAGCTGCGGCATCGGCTGGCCCTTGCTGACAAATCCGCAGGCACCGGCGTTAAAGGCCAGGCGAGCGTAAACCTCTTCCTCCTGAGCAGTGTAAATCAGCACGGTGAGGTCGGGATAATGGCGCAGCATGCGGCGCATAAGCTGTAAACCGTCCACCTGCGGCAAGCCAATATCCAGCACCACGAGGGCAAATTGCTCCTCCGCCAGAGACGCCATCGCCTGAACGTCGTCCGAGACGCTGGTCATCTGCCATGAAAAATTCGATTTTTGCAGGGCAGCTTCCAGGGCAACCTGAACTAAGGGATGATCGTCAACGAGGAGCAAGGCTGGCATAAAATACGTTCACTGCATGTGGCCAAAAGGACTTTCAGCATAACCGAAGCCGGATCGCTTGCAAACGCCGATAAAAAAGGGAGCCGAGGCTCCCTTTGGGCGGTTAACGAGGTAATTGACTGACGGAATCTTTGCTTTCCGTCATAACACCTTAGTTACCGGTCGCTTTAGATTGGTTGGTACCCGGAACTTGGTCTGGGCAGCGGCCGTCTTTACACATGGCCTTTTTGTGATCTACCGTTTTCTTATGTGCTTCGCTGTGTTTCTTGGTGGTGTTCTTGTGCGTTTTGTCTTTATGCACTTCGTTCACTGGCTGGTCAGTGTTGTTGATTTTGCTGTTATCTACATTGTTCGGGGCAATTTTCTGGATTGAACCCGGATCGTTCGCCTGATTCGCTGCGCCATTGCCTGAACCTGAATCATCTGCAAAGGCTGCACCCGTACCCATCGCCATTGAAGCAGCAAATACCATCATAATGATCTTCTTCATACCTGACTCTCCATCTCATGGTTGTGAATATTCATTTGTCGTAGGGCTGTACAAAAAACGCCATATCTAAAGATTAGCTTAAGTTAGACAGGTCGAAGGATTATTGAGACTAATCGCAATAGCCATACTGGCTTAAAGTGCATTTACACCAGCTGACATTGCAGCTAGATTGGATGCGTTCAGCATTCTGCTACGCCTTTATTTTGAAATACCCATTGGAACAGCTATGACCTATCAAAACGACGACTTACGCATCAAAGACATTAAGGAACTTTTGCCGCCTGTAGCCCTGTTAGAGAAATTTCCCGCTACCGATAAAGCCGCAAAAACGGTATCTCAGGCACGTAATGCCATTCATAAGATACTGAAAGGGAACGATGATCGTTTACTCGTCGTTATTGGTCCTTGTTCGATTAACGATCCCAAAGCCGCGAAAGAATATGCTGCACGTTTACTCAGCCTGCGCGAAGAACTGCACGGTGACCTGGAAATCGTGATGCGCGTTTACTTCGAAAAACCGCGTACCACCGTGGGCTGGAAGGGCTTAATCAACGATCCACACATGAACAACAGCTTCCAGATTAATGATGGTTTACGCATAGCGCGTAAATTGTTGCTGGATATTAATGACACTGGCCTGCCGGCTGCTGGTGAGTTCCTCGATATGATCACGCCGCAATATTTAGCGGATTTGATGAGTTGGGGTGCAATTGGCGCGCGTACCACTGAATCTCAGGTACACCGCGAGCTGGCGTCTGGCCTGTCTTGCCCGGTGGGCTTCAAAAATGGCACCGACGGCACCATCAAAGTGGCCATCGACGCTATCAACGCGGCGGGCGCGCCACACTGCTTCCTGTCGGTCACCAAGTGGGGCCACTCGGCGATTGTCAGCACTAGCGGCAACAACGACTGTCATATCATCCTGCGCGGCGGCAAAGAGCCAAACTATAGCGCTGACGATGTGAAAGCCGTGAAAGAAGGCCTGAAAAAAGGCGGCCTGCCAGCCCAAATCATGATCGACTTCAGCCACGCCAACAGCAGCAAACAGTATAAAAAGCAGATGGAAGTCTGTACTGACGTTTGCGGCCAGCTGGCAAAGGGCGAGCAGTCGATTATTGGCGTGATGGTTGAAAGCCACTTGGTGGAAGGCAATCAGAGCCTCGACAGCGGCGAACCACTGGTTTACGGCAAAAGCGTCACCGACGGCTGCATTGGTTGGGAAGACACTGAAGTGCTGCTGCGCCAACTGGCGGATGCGGTGAAAGCGCGTCGCGGTTAAGTTTTAACACGCTGCTCGCTGAAAAGCAGACATAAAAAACGGGGCCGATTGGCCCCGTTTTGCTATCTGAAGTTTAGCCGAGGCTAATTACTTCGCTTTACCTTGGTTAGCAACGGCCGCGGCTTTCGCTGCGATTTCGTCTGCATCACCTAAGTAGTAGCGTTTGATAGGTTTGAAGTTTTCGTCGAATTCGTAAACCAATGGAACACCGGTAGGGATGTTCAGTTCCAGAATTTCGTCTTCGCTCAGGTCATCAAGATATTTAACCAGCGCACGCAGGGAGTTACCGTGAGCCGCAACGATCACGCGCTCGCCGCTTTCAATGCGTGGTTTGATAACGTCAGTCCAGTAAGGGATAACGCGATCGATGGTCAGAGCCAGACTTTCAGTGGTTGGCAGCTCTTCAGGGCGCAGTTTTGCGTAACGCGGGTCGTGCCCTGGGAAACGCTCATCGCTCTTGTCTAATTCTGGTGGGGTTACCGCGAAGCCGCGACGCCACTGTTTAACTTGCTCGTCGCCATATTTAGCGGCGGTTTCAGCTTTATCCAGGCCCTGCAACGCGCCGTAGTGACGTTCGTTCAGTTTCCATGATTTCTCAACCGGCAGCCAAGGCTGGTCCAGTTGATCTAATACGTTCCACAGCGTGTGGATAGCGCGCTTCAGCACGGAGGTGTAGGCGAAATCGAACTGGAAGCCTTCGTCTTTCAGCAGTTTACCCGCAGCTTTAGCTTCTTTCTGCCCTTTCTCGGACAGGTCAACGTCGTACCAACCGGTAAAGCGGTTTTCTTGGTTCCACTGGCTTTCGCCGTGTCTTACCAGAACCAGCTTGGTTACAGCCATAGCTAAACTCCTCAATTAACTGAATATTCAATGATAACTGTTATCATTATAGGGTCTGTGCGCCGCAGACGGCAATCTGATTGTTGCATCTCATGCTGCCTGCGGCGCGCATTGGTCACTCACCATAGCGAATTTAAGAGTTCAGTTCAGCCGCTTAGCCTGCTTTTTTCAGGCACGTGCTCATGAACGTCTTACGAGCATCACCTTTCAGCTCTTTTTTGGCTGCGTCGGCATTACAGGTTTTCATCTTGTTTTGTTGATCGGTCAACTTTTGATCCGGCTTGGTTTCAGCCTTCAAACAGTGGCTCATAAAGGTCTTACGCTCATCGCCTTTCAGCGACTGCGTGGTGGCCTGTTGATTACAATCAGTCATTTTCTGACGTTGTGCCGTCTGTGCGGCGGAAGGGGCTTTTACAGCATCAGCGGCCAGCGCAGAGCCGCCAATTAACAGCGTAGTAAGCAGAGGTAAAACCACAGATAAACGCATAACGGATTCCTTTTCAGACGTCCCCCTAACGGGACACTCCCTAAGCGTAGATCGGCCTTTGCGCTTTAGCATTAAAAAAGCGTAACAGCTGGCGCAGAAAGTGATGAAAAGGGGAGAGAGCGCAAAGAAAACAGGGCCTTGCGGCCCTGAGTGTGGAATCAATCTGGCGGTTTATAATGCAAAAAATTGATAAACCGTCTGCGAACGGTAGCCCTGGCCGGGTTTTATCCAGCAGCTAGGCTGCGGCCATTCAGGGTGATTCGGACTGTCGGGGAGAAACTCGGTTTCCAGCGCCACGCCCTGATAGTTTTCATATTCCCCGCCAGAGCGATTCGGCGTACCGCGCAGGAAATTGCCGGTGTAGACCTGTAGCGCCGGGGCTGAGGTAAACAGGCTCATTTTAACCTTGCCGTCGGCTGACCATAGGTGCGCCGCCGGATGCTCCGCGCTGTTACAGGTGCGATTGAGCAACCACGCGTGGTCATAGCCTTTCACTCGCTGCTGCTCGCGGTCGCGCAGGAAATCCTCGGCCAGCGTTTTGGGCGCGCGGAAATCCAGCCCGGTGTGCTCGACAGGGGTCAGATCAGCACTGGGAATGCCGTCACTGTCGACCGGCAAGAAACGCTCGGCGAACAGTTGCAGCTTCTGTTTGCGCGCATCGTGACCTTCGCCATCCAGATTGAAATAGGCGTGGTTGGTGAGGTTAATCGGGCAGAGTTTGTCGACCGTCGCCTGATAGCGAATTTCCAGACGATGATCGTCAGTAAGGCGATAGTGAACCTCCGCCGTCATATTGCCCGGATAACCCTGATCGCCATCGGCGGAGAGCAGTTGGAAGCTCACCGCCTGCGCGCTGCGTGACAGTAGCGTCCAGCGCCGCGCGTGGAAGCCCTCAGGGCCGCCGTGCAGCTGGTTTTCACCCTGATTTGGCACCAGCGCATAAGTTTGCCCGTCAATCGTCAGCTGCGATTTGGCGATGCGATTAGCGTAGCGGCCAACGGTGGCACCCAGATAGGCACTTTGATTGACATAGCCCTGCGGCGATTCGCAGCCCAGCAGCAGCTCGCGCTTGCTGCCATCGGCGAGAGGGAATTCCAGCGAAAGCCAAGTCGCGCCCCAATCCATGAACGTGGCGGTGGTGCCCGCCGCATTCTGCAGGGTGATCAGCTCGAACGGGTCGCCGTCCGGTGCCAACGGGGTGTTTTCCGGTTTTAGCATACGCCCGCTCCCTGAGAAGCGGTGCAGACGTAAAACGTCTCTTTCAGCCCGGTTTGCTCAGGGTATTCACGGGCCACCGCGCTGCGCACGTCGTCAACCAAAGATTCAGGGATAAGCGCCACGATACAGCCGCCGAAGCCGCCGCCGGTCATGCGCACGCCGCCCTGATCGCCAATCACGTTTTTCACGATGTCGACCAACTTATCGATTGGCGGAACGGTAATTTCGAAGTCGTCACGCATGGAGGCGTGGGACTCGGCCATCAGCTGGCCCATTTTCTTCAAATCACCGGCGGCCAGGGCATCTGCCGCCGCCAAGGTGCGAGCGTTTTCGGAAATCACATGGCGCGCGCGGCGGGAAACCAGCGGATCCAGCTCGTTAGCCACCACGTCAAACTGCTCTTGTGTCACGTCGCGCAGGGCTTTCACACCAAAGAAGCGGGCGGCGGTTTCGCACTGCTCGCGACGCTGGTTGTATTCGCTATCCACCAGGCCGCGTTTCACATTAGAGTTGATGATCACCACGGCGGCGTTTTTCGGCATCGACACCGCGCGGGTTTCCAGCGAACGGCAGTCAATCAGCAGCGAGTGATCCTGCTTGCCGAGGGCGGAAATCAGCTGATCCATGATCCCGCAGTTACAGCCGACGAACTGGTTCTCGGCTTCCTGACCATTGAGCGCCAGCGCCACGCCGTCCAGCGGCAGGTCATACAGTGATTTCAGCGCCTGACCGACCGCCACTTCCAGCGAGGCCGACGAGCTAAGGCCCGCGCCCTGCGGCACGTTGCCGCTGATCACCATGTCCGCGCCTGAGAAATCTTTGTTGCGTTGCAGCAGGTGTTTCACCACGCCGCGCACATAGTTGGCCCACGGCAGGGTTTTGCTGCTAAGGATTGGATCGTCGAGGGAGAACAGGTCTTCCTGATTGTCGTAATCTGCCGCCACCACGCGGATCTGGCGGTCATTGCGCTGGGCGCAGGCGATCACCGTTTCATAATCAATGGCGCAAGGCAGCACAAAGCCGTCGTTGTAATCGGTGTGCTCGCCAATCAGGTTAACGCGGCCCGGTGCTTTAATGGTGATCGTCGCCGGATAACCGAATTTCTGTTCAAAGATTTCTAAGGTTTTATTTTTCAGTTTCATCATTTCACTCCGGCTTCACGATAGTGCACATCACTGACGGCGCGCAGGCGCTCGGCGGCTTGCTCGGCGGTCAGGTCGCGTTGGGTTTCGGCCAGCATTTCGTAGCCAACCATAAATTTACGAACCGACGCCGAACGAAGCAGCGGCGGATAGAAGTGGGCGTGTAGCTGCCAGTGTGCCTGGTCGCCTGCGGTGAACGGCGCACCGTGCCAGCCCATGGAGTAGGGGAAGGAGCACTGGAACAGGTTGTCGTAGCGGCTGGTGAGCTTTTTCAGCGCCAGCGCCAGATCACTGCGCTGGGCGTCGCTCAGCTCAGTGATGCGCTGCACGTGGGCCTTCGGCAGCAGTAAGGTTTCGAACGGCCACGCCGCCCAGTAAGGCACCACCGCCAGCCAGTGTTCGGTTTCTACCACGGTGCGGCTGCCATCGGCCTGCTCGCGCTTGGCGTAATCGAGCAACATCGGCGAATCCTGCTGCTCCAGATAGGCGCGCTGCAAACGGTCTTCACGCTCGGCTTCGTTCGGCAGGAAGCTGTTGGCCCAAATTTGGCCGTGCGGATGGGGGTTAGAGCAGCCCATGGCCGCGCCTTTATTCTCAAACACTTGCACCCACGGGTAGGTTTTACCCAAGTCCGCGCTCTGTTCCTGCCAGGTTTTAACCACTTCTTCTAACGCGCTGAGCGACAGCTGCGGCAGGGTTTTACTGTGATCTGGCGAGAAACAGATAACGCGACTGGTGCCGCGCGCGCTCTGGATGCGCATTAGCGGATCGTCGCTTTCTGGTGCGAACGGCGTGTCGGGCATCAGGGCGGCAAAGTCGTTCGTAAACACGTGGGTGCCGTGGTAATCCGGGTTCACATCGCCCGTCACGCGGGTATTGCCCGGACAAAGGAAGCAGTCAGGATCATGCTGTGGCAGCGTCTCCTGCGACGGCGTTTCCTGCTGGCCCTGCCACGGACGTTTCGCCCGGTGCGGGCTGACCAAAATCCATTGGTCAGTCAACGGGTTATAGCGTCGATGTGGATGATCTATCGGGTTGAATTCTGACATGTTAATTCCTTTATTCGGGCATTGGCGCGATTAGTCTGGATAACCCTGCGGGTTTTTGGACTGCCATAACCAGGTATCGTTAGCCATATCTTCCAGCGTGCGGGTGACGCGCCAGTTCAGTTCATTGGCGGCTTTGTTTGGGTCAGCCCAGTAGGCTGGCAGGTCGCCGTCGCGACGCGGGGCGAAGTGGTACTTCACCGGCTTGCCGCAGGCTTTGCTGAAAGCATTAACCACTTCCAGCACGCTGTGGCCAAAGCCCGCGCCGAGGTTATAAATGTGCACGCCAGCGCGGTTATGCAGGGTTTTCATCGCGGCAATGTGGCCGTCGGCCAGGTCCACTACGTGGATGTAGTCGCGCACGCCGGTGCCGTCTTTGGTCGGGTAATCATTGCCGAAAATCGACAGGGATTCGCGGCGGCCCACGGCGACCTGCGCGATAAACGGCATCAGGTTGTTCGGGATGCCCTGTGGGTCTTCGCCCATCAAACCTGACGGATGCGCACCCACCGGGTTGAAGTAACGCAGTAGGGTGATGCTCCAGTCCGGCTCAGCGCGCTGCACGTCTTGCAGAATTTGTTCCACCATCAGCTTGCTGCGGCCATACGGGCTAGAAGGGTTGCCGGTCGGGAAGTCTTCCACATAAGGCGTCTTCGGCTGGTCGCCGTAAACCGTCGCGGAAGAGCTGAAAATCAGGTTCTTAACGCCCGCGTCGCGCATGGCTTCCACCAACACCAGCGTGCCACTCACGTTATTGTCGTAATAGGCCAGCGGCTTGGCGACGGATTCTCCCACGGCTTTCCAGCCTGCAAAGTGAATTACCGAATGCACGGCGTGCTCGCTGAAAATCTTATCGAGGATGGTGCGATCGCGGATATCGCCCTGATAGAACAGCGGCGTTTTGCCACTCAGCGTAGTGATACGCTCGAGCACGCTGGCTTTGCTGTTATGCAGGTTATCTAAAATGATTGGCGTGTAGCCCGCTGCAATCAATTGCACACAGGTATGACTACCAATGTAACCGCTACCACCCGTAACTAAGACGTACATAATTGCTCCCTGAGAGTCATGTTGAGCTTAAGATACCATGCAGCGAGGCTGAAAAAGGTGATCTATGCTCAAGTTCATGGAATCGCTTACATCACAGTCTAGCACCAGTATCCGCCTTAATACAGCGAGGCGCACAGGCGGGGACAAATCAGGAAGGAAGCACAGAGGGATTGGAGTGTAATCGTTTACACTAGAAAAATTCCCCAAATATCACGACGACTATTTGGGGATTTAGGGCGTTTTTACTTCAAGGCATCGAGCTGGTAGCGGTAGATATTGCCATCCGGCACGAAGGAGAGACGGTGAGTAATGCACTCCGGCGCGTCTTCCGCGTGGTGCGAGACAAACAGCAGTTGGGTGTCGCCCTCGCTAATCAGCACGTCGACAAAACGCCGCACCAGCTGGCGGTTAATCGGGTCCAGCCCCTGTAGCGGCTCGTCGAGGATTAACAGCGCCGGGTGCTTGACCAATCCGCGAGCTATCAGCGCCAGACGCTGCTGCCCCCACGACAGGCTATGGAATGGCGTGTCGCCCTTGCTGCCGACCAAGCCCATCAGCTCCAGCCACTGGTTGGTGAGGAACAGCTGGCGGTCTGAGACGGCCTGATAAATGCCGATTGAGTCGAAGAAGCCTGAGGTGATGACGTTGCGCACGCTGGAGCTGACGCGGTAATCCAGATGCAAGCTGCTGCTAACATAGCCGATGTGGCGTTTGATGTCCCAGATGGTTTCGCCAGAGCCGCGACGCCGGCCAAATAGCGTCAGGTCATTGCTGTAGCCCTGCGGGTGGTCGCCGGTGATCAGGCTCAGCAGGGTGGATTTGCCCGCGCCGTTCTCGCCGACGATTTGCCAGTGCTGGCCTTGATCCACCTGCCAGCTCAGGCCGTGCAGGATAGGGCGGTCATCATATTCCACCACGCCGTTGCGCAGAATGATCAGCGGGCCGTCGGCCGGGCGGGCGCGCTGTGCCGGGTCTTCCGGCTCAGGCAGCGCTATGCCTTGCAGGTTTTCACTGTGCGCCAACTGGGCCACCAGCGCGTCCGCCATGACTTTCTCGCGCGGGCCAATGGTCGCTAGCGTGCAATCCGCCAGAACGCCCACGTGCTGAACAAAGGCGGGGATGTCGTCAAAACGGTTGAGCACCAGCACCAAGGTCTGCCCCTGTTGGGCAAGCCCGGCCAGTAGCTCGGCTAACTGCGCACGGGCATTGACGTCCAGCCCGTCGAAAGGCTCGTCCAGCACCAGCAAATCGGGCTGCTGCATCAACACCTGACAGAGCAACGTCTTGCGGGTTTCCCCCGTGGAGAGGTATTTGAAGCGGCGATCGAGCAGCTTGGTAATGCCAAACTGCGCGGCCAAACTGGCGCAGCGCTGCGGGTCTTTCACCTGCTCTTGGATTATCTCGGCGGCGGTGCGGCCAGTGTCGTCTTCGTCCGGGCTGAGCAGGTCGGTGTTATTGCGCTGCCACTCTTCTTCCACCAGCTTCTGTAGTTGTTCGAATGACAGGCGCACGATGTTGTTGAAATCGCTTTGGCTTTCACCTTGCAGCTGGACCAGTTCGCTCGCCAGAGCACGCGCCAGCGCCGATTTCCCACTGCCGTTGGAGCCAACAAAGGCCCAGCTTTCGCCTTGTTGAATGCGTAAATCAGAAAGAGTAAGGGTGCGGGTGTCGCTCAGGCGAAAAACGCCCTGCGAGATATGCAACGAAGCCATGTCTCATCCATAAATTGCAGTGATATTCTTTTCCTAGGGATAATCCCGGAACAAATTGAAGTCAATTGACGATTCTGCAAACTATCAAATCTTATTGTGCAAGATGATGATAAATAAACTCTTTCTAGCATAGGGTGGCTATGATTGCTTTGTCGTCGTCGAATTCAGCAAACACATTCTGGCCCTCGACTAATGACAGTTGTGTAACAGCGGCATTGGGCACCGTGGCGCAGAGAATGTCACCACCGGCCAGGCGTAGCAGCACTTCGCTGCTCTCTTTCCCCTGTTGAATGCTCTGTATCTCGCCGGAGAGAGAGTTATCGGCGTGGGTAGCTTCAGGACTCAGGTTGACCCAAGGCGCTTTTATCAGCACCAACACCTCTTTGCCCGGTGTCAGGGCCAGTCGGTCGGCACTTTGCTCGGTCAGCGCGACGCGAATCCGGGTATTTTCATCATTGAGCAGCACTTCAATATGCTGCTGGACGGAGAGATGGTCGCGCTCAACCACTTTGCCGAAGAACTGGTTGCGGGCGCTGGTTTGCAGGGAGAAGCGTGAAATGGCGGCCAGCAGGCTGTCGAGAGGCAGGGAGTCATCCTTCAGCACGTCAAAGGCTTTTTGCTGGATTTGTGCCAGCAGATCATAGAGTTGCAATAGCCGCTCACCGTAGCGGGTGATCAGCGCGCCGCCGCCGCCTTTGCCGCCGGTGCTGCGTTCTACCAGCACCTCGTCGGCCAGTTGGTTCATTTCGTTAATCGCATCCCAGGCGCTTTTATAGCTAATGCCCGCCAGCTTCGCCCCCTGACTGATCGAACCCGTCACCTTGATCTGCTTTAAGAGTTCAATTCGACGCGGATCGGCGAACAGCTTCTGCTGTAATTTCAGGGTTAATAAGATTTCAGCTTGCATATGGGGTTCCTTTGAATGCGTTTCAGCTATTGTCGCCTATCCTCTAACTGACATATAGCAGTGTGAAGGCTTTTTGCGGGGCTAAGTTGGTTAAAAGCTAAAGTATTCTGCTGTTATGGCTGCTATTATCGACAACAGTAATGCTTTTAACACCGCCACTTGGGCGCGTGTCAGCCAGTTAAGTGAGGCTATCATGTTAGAACTTTTAGGAAGTTTGGTTTTCGCCGTGGTCATGGTGCCTATCTTTATTGCCTTGATTCTTGGGTTGATTTGGGGATTGGGCGAAGTGTTCAACGTGCTTTCCAATATCGGTCACTCTAAAGAGAGCCGTAATCAGCAGCAACAAGAGCAACAGCATCGTTAAGCTGGTGGCAAGATTCTCTAAAGAACCCGATTTTAACATCGGGTTTTTTTATTCCTTATGTAAACCACACACCCTTCTGCACCCTTTCTTTCTGTCCCAGATCAAAAACCTTTAAGTTCCTCAAAGCCCTGCCGATAAATCGAATGACAAGACTGTTTTCCACGCTATATTAACGCCTATATAACGATGCGTTCTATCAACGAGGAAACATAAAATGAGTACTTCTTGGGGTAAATTAATCGCCTGTTCCGTGCTGGTGGCGGGCCTGGCAGCTCAGGCCCAGGCTGCGGATAAAATCACCGTGTTTGCCGCCGCTTCGCTGACCAACGCGATGCAGGACATTGCCGCCCAGTATCAGAAAGAGAAGGGCGTGCAGGTCGTCTCTTCCTTTGCTTCCTCCTCGACGCTGGCTCGCCAGATTGAGCAGGGCGCGCCGGCAGACCTGTTTATTTCTGCCGACCAGCAGTGGATGGATTACAGCATCAGCAAGCAGCAAATTGTTGAAAATACTCGCTATACTCTGCTGGGTAACGAGCTGGTGCTGGTGGCAGCTAAAATCAGTAAAATCGACAACGTCGAGATTGATGACAAAACCCAGTGGACCAAGTTGCTGGGCGATAGCCGTCTGGCGGTGGGCGACCCTGACCACGTTCCGGCGGGCATTTATGCCAAAGAAGCCCTGCAAAAGCTGGGTGCCTGGAGCACCCTTGAGCCGAAACTGGCGCGCGCCAGCGATGTTCGCGGCGCACTGGCCTTGGTCGAACGTGAAGAAGCCCCGCTGGGGATTGTTTATGGCTCAGACGCCATTGCCAGTAAAAAAGTCAAAGTGGTGGGTACCTTCCCGGCATCCAGCCACAAGCCGGTCGAATACCCAATGGCCATTGTTAAAGATCACGAAAAGCCTGAAGTTCGCGCGTTTTATGACTATCTGAAAACGCCGGCGGCCTCAGCCATTTTCAAACAATATGGATTTGCGCCCAAAGAATGATGTTGAGTGAATATGAGTGGCAGGCGGTACTTTTAAGTCTGAAGGTGTCCAGTCTGGCCGTAGTGTGCAGCTTGCCGCTTGGTATTCTGATGGCGTGGGTGTTGGTCCGCTGCCGTTTTCCCGGCAAATCCCTGCTCGACAGTATTATCCATTTGCCGCTGGTGCTGCCGCCGGTGGTGATTGGCTATTTGCTGCTGGTGGTGATGGGGCGGCGCGGCGTGGTGGGCGAGTGGCTCTACCACTGGTTTGGCTTCAGCTTTAGCTTTAGTTGGCATGGCGCGGTATTGGCCTCGGCGGTGGTGGCCTTTCCGCTGATGGTGCGCGCTATCCGGCTGGCGCTGGAGGCGGTGGACACCAAGCTGGAGCTGGCCGCCCGCACCCTCGGCGCGTCGCCGTGGCGCGTCTTCTTCACCATCACGCTGCCTCTCTCGGTGCCGGGGATCATCGTCGGCATCGTGCTGGCCTTCGCCCGCTCCCTCGGCGAGTTTGGCGCCACCATCACTTTTGTCTCCAATATTCCCGGCGAAACCCGCACCATCCCACTGGCGATGTACACCCTGATTGAAACCCCCGGCGCAGAAGGCGCGGCGGCGCGGCTCTGCGTATTGGCGATTATTCTGTCACTGGCTTCCTTAATGATTTCCGACTGGCTGGCGAAACGCAGCCGCATTCGGCTGGGGGGCTGATGCTAGAACTCGACTTCAGCCAGCAGCTTGGCGACCTGACCCTTCAGGTGACGCAAAACCTGCCTGCGCAGGGGATCACGGCGATTTTTGGCCTGTCCGGCGCGGGGAAAACCTCACTGATTAACGCCATCGGCGGGCTGACAAAGCCTGAAACCGGCCGCATCGCGCTAAACAATCGGCCACTGTTCGATGCCGAAAAAGGTCTCTGCCTGCCGCCGGAAAAGCGCCGCATTGGCTATGTATTTCAGGACGCGCGCCTGTTCCCGCACTATCGGGTGCAGGGCAATTTGCAGTATGGCATGGCGACCTCGATGCGCGGGCAGTTCGACAGCATTGTGGCGCTGCTCGGCATTGGGCATTTGCTCAACCGTTTCCCGCTGACGCTGTCTGGTGGCGAAAAACAGCGAGTGGCGATTGGCCGTGCTCTGCTCACCGCCCCTGAAATCTTGTTGATGGACGAGCCGCTGGCCGCGCTGGATTTACCGCGTAAACGCGAGCTGATGCCTTATCTGGAGAGGCTGGCGAAAGAGGTCAATATCCCGATTCTCTATGTCACTCACAGTCTGGATGAGATCCTGCGTCTGGCCGAGAAAGTGCTGGTGCTGGACAACGGCAGCGTGCTGGCGATGGGCGATTTGGAAGAGGTGTGGGCCAGCAATATCATGCGCCCGTGGCTGCCGCGCGAGGAGCAGAGCAGCGTGCTCAACGTCAGCGTGCTGGAGCACCATCCGCGCTATGACATGACCGCCTTGGCTATCGGCGATCAGCGCCTGTGGATCGGCAAAGTTGACGCCGCCGAGGGTACATCAATGCGCGTGCGGGTGAACGCCGCCGACGTCTCGCTGGTGCTGCAACCCACCGCCAACAACAGCAGTATTCGCAACATTCTGCCCGCCAAGGTGCTGGAGTGTCTGGAGATTGGTTCACAGGTGGAAGTGAAGCTGGCCATGGCCGATCATATCATCTGGGCGCGCATCACCCCGTGGGCCAGAGACGAGCTGATGATCCGCCCCGGCCAGTGGCTCTACGCGCAGATCAAGAGTGTGTCGCTGAGTCGATAAAACCCAGATTGCTTGCAAATTGAGCCAAAGCAGAACATCATTCATCTCAATAATTCAATTTTTTGAGGTGAAAGATGAAGGTCAAACGTCCTCCAGCGCTGCTCGCCGTGGGTCAAATACCCGGCGATGCGCTTACCGCCACCTTTCCCTTCGTCTCTGTAGTCAATGAAAAGGGCCAATATCTACATTGGGATGCCCTAAGGCATCGCATTCCTGCTGGGATTAACCCGCAAATCTTCTGGTCACTCACCACCATTGTGCGTCGCGCCAACGGGCGTTTGCTGACCCTTAATGGTTACGATTTCAACCAGTTGGCTTTCCTCAATATCACGCCGCAAATGCAGCAGACTATCTCGATGGTCGATAGGCTGGCGACGTCGGGCGGCGAGAGCGAACTGCTGGAGCCCCTGTTCGCCTCGCGCCACTTGCTTGAGGAGCTGCGTGCTGAAGAGTCGATTTCATCCAGCCAGTTAGAAGGGGCGGCCACCACCAGCCGCGTCGCGCTAGAGATGATTAAAGTCAATCGCGCGCCGCGAGATGAGAGCGAAAAAATGATCATGGGGAATTTCCACATGATGGAATACGTCAATGCCCATTGTTCAGAAGATCTCAGTTTGGCAAATTTTAAGGAGTTACACGCCATCGCCGTGGGGGAGATTAATGACCAAAAATATCGCCCGGGGGAGTTTCGCCATTCAGACGACGTGGTGGTGGCGGATATTCAAAATGAAATCATTCATAACCCGCCGACCTATACCGAGGTCGAACTCAGGCTGTCGCTATTATTCAAATGGGCTAACCAGCCCCACGAGCGGCAGGAGGGGAAAGAGTACCTTCATCCGTTAATCAAAGCCTGCATCCTGCATTTCATGATTGGGTTTATTCATCCGTTTAATGATGGCAATGGCCGCGCGGCAAGGGCGCTGTTCTATTGGTACATGCTGCGCTGCGGCTATTCGGCCTTTCGCCATATCTCAATCAGCAAGCTGCTGAAAAATGCCTCAACGGCCTACGCAAAGTCCTATTGTTATTCCGAGACGGATGACATGGATTTGACCTATTTCGTTGATTATCAATGCAGCATTGTTGGGCGGGCTTTGAATGAGTACGTGGATTACATTCACCACATGGTGAAGGTGCGGGATGAGCTGAATAGGTTTTTGTATGAGTCAGAAATTGGCGCAACATTAAACGAACGCCAGAAAAACCTGCTCAACGTGGCTTTTGCCCGGCCGGAAAATATCTTTACCGTGGCGGAAGTCAGGGAGCGGCTGGGCGTGTCCGACAACACGGCGAGGAAGGATTTAACTGTCTTGGCTGAGCTGGGTTTATTGCGAACCCATAAAGACGGTAAAGAGACGGTTTACGTTTCGCCAAAAAGTCCGCCGCAGGTCAGTCAGTGGAAAAATCAGGCACGGCCCAAAGGCAGTGCCTGGTAATAGTCTGGAGCGGGATTAACCCAACACCTTCGTGCGAATCACCTCGGCGATGCCCGGCTGTTCGTTGTCGGCGATGACCAGACCGGCACGCTGTTTGATAGCGTCGTCGGCGTTGCCCATGGCGACGCCGAGGCCGACATTTTCTAGCATGCTCAGGTCATTGTAGTTGTCGCCGAAGGCGATGACGTCGGCCATGCTCATACCTTGCGACTCCACCCACTCCTGCAAGCGGCGGCCTTTGCTGTTGCCCTGTTTCGCGACGTCTACCTGATCGTGCCACGACCATTCGCAGGCCAGACCTAAATCATCTTCTACCTGCTTGGCGAAGGCGCGCAGGGCGTCGAGATCTTCATGGGAGGTGGCGAATTTCCACACCGAGTTAGCCTGATCGGCGGCGTCACGCAGGCTGTCGACTTTGACGATATTCGGCCGCTGGCCCTGCGGCAGCGCTTCACCCCAAACGATAGAGCGGCTGACGTGGCCGTTTAAATGCTGATACAGCATGGCATCGTCCACGTAGAGCAGGCCGTGGATGCCGTGATGCTCGAGCAGATCCACCACTTTTTTGGCTTTGATTTTATCCATTGGGTCAGAGGTGATGACTTTGCGCGCGTGGTAATCGTACAGGTAAGTGCCGTTACAGCAGATGGCCGGAGTATCGAGCTGCAAGGCCTGATAGAACGGGTGGATCGCCACGTGATGGCGGCCGGTGACCACAATCACTTTCACACCCTGTGAGCGGGCTTCGGCCAGCACGGCCAGAGATTCAGGGAGAATACGTTTTTGACGGTCCAGCAGGGTGCCGTCTAAATCAAGCGCAATTACGCGATAGGTCATAGTTAGCTCGTAAGGTTTTCAGAGAATTGAAGAAATTTCACCCATGTTACACCTTAAAAACCGCTGATAAAACCTTGGAGAAGAGCATAAAGGCCACCTCCACAGGCTGGGTTATCGTGGTAACCTGAGCTACGCTTGAATGACTTAACGTATGCCCGAATAAAAATTAATCCGGTGTTAATAAGGAGATGTAATGAAGCAAGTTGTCTACGTTGCCAGCCCTGAGAGCCAGCAAATTCACGTATTTCGTCTGAGCGAAAACGGCGAGCTGAGCCCGCTGCAAATCGTTGACGTGCCTGGTCAGGTTCAGCCAATGGTTATTCATCCTGATGGTCATCGTTTATATGTCGGCGTGCGCCCAGAGTTTGGCATTCTGACCTACCGCATTGACCACGAAGGCAAGCTGGAACAGGCAGGCATGGCGCCGCTGCCGGGCAGCCCGACCCACGTCGGCACTGACCTACAGGGCCGCTTCTTGTTCTCGGCGTCTTACAGCTTCAACAATGTCAGCATTCATCCCATCAATGAAGAAGGCATCGTCACCGCGCCAATTCACGTGCTGGAAGATATTCAGGCGCCGCACTCGGCCAATATCGACCCGACCAACCAGTTGCTGATGATCCCGGCGCTGAAAGAAGACCGCATCCGCCTGTTTGATTTCAGCCTGCAAGGCGCGGCGACGCCGCACCACGTGGAAGCGCTGAAAACCAAGACCGGCGCGGGCCCGCGTCATATGGCTTTCCACCCGAATCAGCACTTTGCGTACTGCATTAACGAGCTGGACAGCAGCGTCGATGTCTATCAGAAAGACGTGACCAGCGGCGAATACCACAATGTTCAGTCACTGAACATCATGCCGGCTGATTTCAAAGACACGCGTTGGGCGGCGGACATTCACATCACGCCAAACGGCAAATTCCTCTACGCCTGCGACCGTACCGCCAGCCTGATCTCCGTGCTCAGCGTGTCCGAAGATGGCAGCGTGCTGGAGCTGTTGGGGCATCACGCCACCCAGACTCAGCCGCGCGGCTTCAACATTGACCATCAGGGCCAGTTTGTTATCACGGCAGGTCAAAAATCTAACGGCATCGAAGTGGCGAAGATTGACCAAACCAGCGGTGCGCTGACCACGCTGAAAGAGTACCCGGTGGGCAAAGGCCCAATGTGGGTGAGCATTCTTGACCTGAGAAATTAAGCCGGCTTATGAGTCGCCATTTTTTCGGCGAACTCAAGTGCTGCAAAAAACTGCCCCGACCCTGACAAGTCGGGGTTTTTTATTACTTTTTTGTTAAAAATACACTTCGTGCCATTGATTAGAATTATTTTCATCTCCCTCTAAACATTGTGGCCTCCTTGTCGATAACTCTCCCCGTTACCAACACCGAATGTTCCCATCATATTTCGTGTCACAGGATAGGTTGGGCGCAAACAGTTATTTATTAACAATAATAAACAGGGAGAGCAGGATGAGTTTATTTTCAGGGATCACCCGCATTTTCAATAACGCCAACATCGCTACCAAGCTAGCCGCAGGATTCACGCTGGTTCTGCTGCTCGGTTCCTCGATTGCCGCCTCAGGCATTTACCATCTCACCAGCATTAGCGAGCGAGCCGAAAAGGCCACGCTGCTCAAGAAAGTGAATGATTTACTGGCCGAAGCCAAATACACCCGGCTTTCGTATATGGCGAATCATGACCAGAAGTTTGTCGAGCAAAACCGTCAGGCGCTCGACAAGTTAGAAGTGCGACTGGCAGAAGTGGCAACCTACCACTGGCAGCCGGTCGATCAGGCGCAGGTTGACGCCATGCCGGAGAATATCCGCCGTTACCGTGAAAACTGGCAGCACACGCTGAACCCGCCAGCGGGCAGCGATCCGCAGCAAATCAGCGACAGCCTGGCGGCGGCCGGACTGGCCCTGACCTCGGCGTCGGACCAGCTTCTCAACCACGAAATGGCCTACACCCAAGAGGAAGTCAGCCGCACCATCAAAGAGATGCTGATCATCATCACTATTGCCATTCTGACCGGGGCACTGCTGTCGTGGCGCATGACGCGCCAAATCACCGTGCCGCTGCGCCACACGCTGGACGTGGCCCAGCGCATCGCGGCGGGCGACTTAACCGCGCACATTCGCAGCCAAAGCAATGACGAAGTGGGGCAGCTCACCCGCGCCGTGGAGGGGATGAACCAGAACCTGCGCGGCATCATTGGGGATATCCGCAATGGCGTGACCCAAGTGACCCGCGCCTCGAGTGAAATCGCGGCGGGCAACATTGACCTTTCTGCCAGAACGGAGCAGCAGGCGTCGGCGCTGGGGCAGACGGCAGCCAGCATGGAAGAGCTGACCGCGACGGTGAAGCAAAACGCCGATAACGCCAGTCAGGCCAGCAAACTGGCTTCTTCTGCCGCCGACACGGCAGGGCGCGGCGGCAAGCTGGTTAGCGACGTGGTGGGGGTGATGAAAGACATCGCCGTCAGCTCGAAGCAGATTTCTGAAATCACCTCGGTCATCAACAGCATCGCCTTCCAGACCAATATTCTGGCGCTGAATGCCGCGGTTGAAGCCGCGCGCGCCGGAGAGCAGGGGCGCGGTTTTGCCGTGGTGGCCAGCGAAGTGCGCAATCTGGCACAGCGCAGCGGGCAGGCGGCAAAAGAGATTGAAACCCTGATTGGCCTGTCGGTGAGCAAAGTCAACAGCGGCTCGGCGCTGGTGGGCAAGGCCGGGGACACCATGGAAGAGATTGTCCAGTCGGTGAGCCACGTGACCAGCATCATTCATGAGATTGCCTCGGCGTCGGAAGAGCAGAGCCGCGGCATCGGCCAGATAGCGCTGGCGGTGGCGGAAATGGACACCGTGACCCAGCAGAACTCGGCGCTGGTGCAGCAGTCGGCCAACGCCGCCGCGTCGCTGGACGAGCAGGCGGTAAATCTCGAAGAGACGGTGGCTATTTTCCGCCTCGGCAATGAGCCGGTCGCGCAAGCCTAATTTGTTCTGAATTCTTGCCAATAAAAAAGCCGCTGAGCATCTACTCAGCGGCTTTTTTCGATCCTAGCAGGCTTATTTAGCCGGCGCGGTGATCACGTTGTTGAACTGCCACAGACGGTTGAAGTTCACGTCATTCAGGTCACGCGCCTGCTTCTCATCTTTCGGCACGTTACCGGCGAAGGCGCGGCCAGACACGGCTGCATCGCCCCACGGGTTGACTTGGTTGTAGCCGCTGTCGATTTGGCTATCGCGGATAACAACCTGGCTGTTTGGCGTGGTGCCCGGCACATAACCGCCGTTTTCAGCGCCTTGATCCCATGCACGTCCCAGCTGGGCTTTCGCCGCCTGACCTTCAAAACCGCGATCAGAGGTCAGGGTGCTGTTGGTCACCAGGAAGCCGTAAGGCACGTTGGCCGGGGTGTTTGGAGAGAAGATGGAGGCTTGCTTCACGCCACGGCTGCTCACGGTGTGGAACTCAACGCGATCGAATACCGCGCTTGAGCGACCAATCACGTAATCCACGTCACCTTCAATCAGGCTGTTATGCACGTAAGCACGGCTATAACGGCTGTTGTTCGGCTGGTTTTTGATGTTCGCGGTGGTCAGCATCAGGGTGTTCTGGCGGCCAATAATATGTACGTTATCCAGCACGATGTTGTCGCCGTCGGTGCGCAGAGCCACCGCCGGATGGTCACCCGCGTCTACTGTATCCAACAGGCTGTTGGTCACGGTCAGGTTCTGCAATTGCAGGCTGCTGCTCTGTGCCCAGACGGTGGCCGTACAGCCCGCGCCAATGGTTTCAGACTGCTGATCGCTACAATCTTTGAACATGTATTCGCTGCGGTTGCCCGGAATGAACTGGCCATTCGGGTTGACCGTCGCGCGGTACACCGCAGGGGTAGCCGATGCTTCCAGACCTTGCTGGATCACCACGTCGCCCGCGCTGTTGCCAGCACCGAACAGGGTGATTGGCGGTGAGCCAGCCGGGATGTAAACCGCGCCGGTGTAGGTGCCTGGCAGGATTTTGATGAACACGCGCTCGCCGTGGTTACGCACGCGCAGGGCGGCTTCAACGGCTTGCTGAATGCTGGTGTAAGCTGCGCCGTCGGCGCCCATCTGGGTACCTACCACGAAGTTAGTTTTCGCGGCAGAAATATCGCTGACAGAAGGGAACCAGCCTTGCTGCTGAACCTGAAGAGAGCGCCCGCCGAAGGCCAGATAGTTTTTGGCGGTAAAGTTCGCCGCTTCGTCTGGGCTAAGAATTGGGTTGGCGGCTGTGCCCGGAGCAACTTGGGTTGAAACACCTTCGTGACTGCTGCTACAAGCGGCCAGAACCAGGCTGGCTGACAAAATAGCGCAGGCGCGCGACAGGGTAGTTAATTTCACTGGGTCTGACTCCTTGATAAAAGTTACTCATATTTTCTACCCGTCAACCTTCAAACTGCCTGATGCAACTCGAGTGATTCTGGGCAACAGCGCAATGTACCATAATTCAGCTATATAACACCGTCAGAGAAGATTTGCCTATTGTATGGAAGTGTATATTGAAGCCGAGATAGGCGCCGCTGGCGTTTTCGTCCACTTCCAGCGAGTCGACGTCTAAGGCATAAATCGTGAACTGATAACGATGGCTCTCGCCCTGCGGAGGTGCCGCGCCGCCGTAGCCCGCTTTGCCGAAGTCAGTGCGGGTTTGCACCGCGCGGTGAGGCAATTCCGCTTTGCCGGAACCCGCGCCTTGCGCCAGTTCGCTGACGTCGGCGGGGATGTTCGCCACGCCCCAGTGCCACCAGCCGGAGCCGGTAGGAGCGTCCGGGTCATAACAGGTGATGGCGAAGCTTTTGGTGCCTTCCGGTGCGCCGCTCCACGCCAAGTGTGGCGAGATGTTTTGTCCCTGATAACCCATGCCGTTGAACACCTGAGCTTCCGGCATTTTCTCGCCATCTTTCAGGTCGTTACTGGTTAGAGTAAAGGTCATACGTTCCTCCCGTTCTTGATGATAAAAAGCCTAAAAATGGCATGAACCGGCCTTGGCTCATTTAGCGATTTCGCCACCCAGCAGCTTCAATAGCGCCTGCGCGACACTGGCCGAGGAGGCCGGATTTTGCCCGGTGATCAGATTGCCGTCAGTCACCACGTAAGGCCGCCAGTCGGCCGCTTTGCTGTAATCGCCGCCGTTTTTCTTCAATTCATCTTCGACCAAAAACGGCACGATGTCAGTGAGGCCAACCGCGTCTTCTTCACTATTACTGAAACCGGTGACGCGTTTGTCTTTCACCAGCGGCAGCCCGTGCTGGTCTTTTACATCACGCAGCACGCCGGGCGCGTGGCACACGCTGGCAACGGGCTTGCCCGCCGCCCAAAAAGACTCAATCAGCTTCACGGAATCAGCATCTTCAGCCAGATCCCACAGCGGGCCGTGGCCGCCGGGATAAAATACTGCGTCAAAATCATCGGCTTTCACCGTGGATAATTTCACCGTATTACCCAGCGCGCGCTGGGCTGATTTATCCTGACGAAAACGGTCGGTGGTTTCTGTCTGCGCATCCGGCTCATCGCTTTTTGGGTCTAGCGGCGGCTGACCGCCCTTAGGTGACGCCAGCGTCAGCTCGGCCCCTGCATCCAGAAACTGGTAGTAGGGGGCGGTGAACTCTTCCAGCCAAAAGCCGGTTTTCTTGCCGGTATCGCCGAGCCTGTCGTGTGACGTTAATACAATCAGTAATTTCATGTTACCTCCTGCGGGTCCGGTCACGCCGTGGCCCGGCTATGGTCATTAATTCGCTATCACGCTTTATCTTTCGCGACGCGAACCACGAGTTTGCCGAAGTTTTTACCTTCCAGCAGGCCGATAAACGCCTGAGGCGCATTCTCTAAGCCATCCACCACGTCTTCGCGGAATTTCACTTTTCCGGCTTCAAACCATTCGCCCATTTGCTTGGCAAATTCTGGGTAACGATGGCCATAGTCATCAAAGATGATGAAGCCCTGCATGCGAATACGCTTTCTTAAAATCGTGCTGGCGAGCAGTGAAACGCGGTCTTTGCCATCAGGCAGCTCCGTCGCATTGTATTGGGAAACCAGCCCGCAGACTGGAATGCGCGCTTTGGTGTTGAGCAGGGGCAGTACGGCGTCGAAGACCGCGCCACCGACGTTTTCGAAATAGACGTCGATACCGTCCGGGCAGGCGGCTTTCAGGCGTTTATCCAGATCCGGTGCGCGATGATCGAGGCACTCATCAAAGCCAAAATGCTCGACCGCGTAGCGACATTTATCCTCGCCACCGGCGATACCAATCACTTTACAACCCTTAATTTTAGCAATCTGGCCCACCAGTGAACCCACAGGCCCGGTGGCGGCCGCGACGACCACGGTTTCGCCGGACTGAGGTTGGCCAATGTCCAGTAACCCCATAAATGCCGTAAAGCCTGGCATACCCAGAACGCCCAGTGCCAGAGAAGGGTGCTTCTCTGCCGGGCCTTCGAGCTTTTTCACCTCTTTGGCTTTGACCACCGGATGGTCTTGCCAGCCGGTGCTGCCCAAAACGATATCGCCAGGTTTAAAGTCAGGACTTTTCGAGCTGACAACCTCAGATACCGCGCCGCCGGTCATTACCGCATCGATTTGTACCGGCGCGGCGTAAGAGGGGGCGTCGCTCATGCGGCCGCGCATATAGGGATCGAGAGAGAGGTAGAGGGTGCGCAGGACCAGCTCGCCTTCTTTGGCCTCAGGTACGGGTTGCTCTTCCAGACGGAAGTTCTCTGGCGTCGGGGCACCTTTCGGACGCGAAGCCAGCACAAAGCGGCGGTTTACTGCTGAATTCTGAGACATACAAACTCCTATTCAGATGATTGTTTGGTGAAAACCACTACCAAATGGCAACAGATCATGAGGAATAAGTATAGGCAGCTAACTGAACCTTAGGCTGAGCGGTTTATGCTTTGTTAAAATGTGCTGTCACAAAACCGTCACAATGCCCTTCCGCTCTTGGCTTTTCACGCGTATGTTTTGAGGCGATGTTATCGCGATAACTTACCGATAAATAAGCATAAAAGGAAAATAAGATGCAGAAGATTAAATTGGCACTAGGGGCGGTTTGCGTACTGCTGAGTCTGAACCAGAGCGCGCTGGCGAAAGAGTCCACCCCCGCGCCGCTCTATCCGGGCGTCAATGTCGCGCAGCTGGCGCAGCAGTCGCCGGTACACTGGGTATCAGTGGCGCAGATTGAGAACAGCCTGGTGGGTCGCCCGCCAATTGCCGTGGGTTTCGATATTGATGACACCGTGCTTTTCTCAAGCCCTGGCTTCTACCGTGGGCAGAAAGAGTTCTCTCCGGGCAAACAGGATTACCTGAAAAATCCGCAGTTCTGGGAAAAGATGAACAACGGCTGGGATGATTTTAGTATGCCGAAAGAAGTGGCGAAGCAGCTGATTGATATGCATCTCAAACGCGGCGACAGCATCTACTTCGTCACCGGGCGCAGCGAGACTAAAACCGAGACCGTCACCAAGACCTTGCAGGGCGATTTCCAAATCCCACAAGACAAAGTTAACCCAGTGATTTTCGCCGGTGACCAGCCGGGTCAGAACACCAAAACCCAGTGGCTGAAAGATAAGCAGATTAAGATTTTCTACGGTGATTCCGACGGTGATATTACCGCCGCGCAGGCCGTGAGCGCCCGTGGTATCCGCGTTCTTCGCGCCTCTAACTCCAGCTACAAGCCATTGCCGCAGGCCGGGGCATTTGGTGAAGAGGTGGTGGTTAATTCGGAGTATTGATTAGTGTGAGTTTTAGCTCCTAGACCGATTATGGGTTTGCTCCTCCCCCTGACAAGGGGGAGGTTGGGAGGGGGTATTGCAGAAAACTCAATGGTTTATGTGAGAATTATACCCCACCCCAGCCCTCCCCTTATCAGGGGAGGGAGCAAAGACAAAACCAAAGAAAATCTTACTTCACCGTCACATCGATATCGCCGAAATACTTCTTCGCCAGCTGCTGAATCACGCCTTCTTGCTTAATCTTGGCGATGGCGGCGTCCAGCTTCTGCTTATTGGCGGTGTCGCCTTTGCGCAGGCCGAAAGCGATGCCGCTGCCGAGAATTTTGTCATCGCGCACGGCGTCACCGGCGAAGGCGAAATCTTTACCGTCCGGGCGGTCAAGGAAGCCGGTTTGCCCAGCCGGAGCCAGCACCAGCGTGCCGTCGAGGCGGCCGGAAGAGAGGTCCAGATAGACCTGATTCTGATCCTGATAAGAGACCACATCGACCCCTTTCGGTGCCCAGTGCGCCTGCGCGTAGCTCTCCTGAATCGAACCTTGCAGTACGCCAACGTGTTTGCCTTTCAGCGACTCAACCGTCGGCAGCAGGCCGGAGGACTTCTTGGCAATCAGCTGGCTCGGTACGCGGTAGATAACGTCTGTGAAATCAATGGCCTGACGGCGCTTCTCGGTAACGTTCATCGCCGAGTTAATGGCATCGAATTTACGCGCTTGCAGCGCCGGGATCAGGCCGTCAAAGGCGGTATCAAACCACTCACACTTCAGCTTGGCGGCGGCACAGACCGCGTTGCCGACGTCGATATCAAAACCCTGCAACTCGCCGCTGGCGCTTTTGGATTCGAACGGCGGGTATTGCGCTTCCAGACCAAATTTAAACGCGGTGCCCTCTGCCAGTGTTGAGAAAGAGGCCAGTGCGCAACCCAACAGTAATGCGATCTTCATTTTTTTCATGTCATTTCCTCGGAGAGATTAAACCCGGCTCAGGCGGCGGGCACCTTCGTACAGTGTGTCATCGTCTTTGGCAAAGCTCAGGCGAATAAGCCCGGTCGGCTGGTTGTGGCTGTAAAACGCCGACAGCGGGATGGTGGCGACCTGATAATCACGGATCAAACTCAGTACAAACTCATCATCGGTCAGCGGGCTAAAGTGGCTAAAGCGCGCCAACATAAAGAAGCTGCCACGGCTTGGCAGCAGCTCAAAACGCGAGCCGCTCAGGGCATCGGCCAGCAGGTCGCGTTTGTGTTGGTAGAAGTCTGCCAGCCCCAGATAGCTTTGCGGATCGGCCATGGCTTCGGCGAAAGCCACCTGCATCGGGGTATCGGCGGAGAACATCATAAACTGATGTACCTTGCGGATTTCATTCATTAATTCTGCCGGAGCCAGACTGTAGCCCACGCGCCAGCCGGTGACGTGGTAGGTCTTACCGAAGGAGGAGACAATCACGCTGCGCTCGGCCAACTGCGGGTGGCAGGCCATGCTGTGGTGGCGCTCGCCGTCGAACACCACGTGCTCATAGACCTCATCGGACAAAATCACGATATCGGTATCGCGTGTGAGGGCGGTCAGGCGCTCAATGTCCACGTCGCTGAAAATCGCGCCGGTAGGGTTGTGCGGGCTATTAATGATGATCATCCGCGTTTTGCTGTTAATGGCGCTGGCGACCTGATCCCAGTCGATGCTGAAATCTTCCAGCGAAAGGCTAATGGCGACCGGCGTCGCGCCCTGCAAACGGACAATCGGCGCGTAGCTGTCAAACGACGGCTCGAAATAGATCACTTCATCGCCCGGATGTACCAGCGCGCTGATGGCCGAGTACAGGCCTTCGCTGGCGCTGGCGGTAACCGTCACTTCTTCATTGGCGTCATAGTGGCAGCCATACAGCGCCTCGACCTTGGCCGACAGCGCGTGGCGCAGCGCGGCGACGCCGCTCATTGGCGCATATTGGTTATGACCATCGCGCATGGCTTTGGTTACGGCGTCAATCAGCGAAGGCTGGCAGGAGAAGTTAGGGGCGCCCTGAGATAAATTCAGCGCGTTATGCTCAGCACTTAACTGGCCAATGACGGTGAAAATCGTGGTGCCGACATCAGGCAATTTGGATTGAGTCGATAAAGGGCTTTTCATGCATCACCTCGGGAGGGCATAAATATTTATATATTATGAATGATTAAGCAGTAGTTTATTTGTGCAGACAATGGATAATTTGTCATACTCGCCATGATCTAGATGCATGGCTGGCAGCAATTCCAAGAGGTGATCATGGCAACTCCCCCAGACCTTTCCTATCTGACGGCGCTCAATCTTCCTTCGCTTAACCTGTTGAAAACCTTCAGCGTGGTGGCGAAAACCCTTAACTTGACCCACGCGGCGGAGCTGTTGCACATCACCCAGGGTGCGGTGAGTCGGCAGATCACCGGGTTGGAGAATACGCTGGGCTACCCGCTGTTTTTGCGTCAGGCGCGAGGGCTAACCCTGACCCCACGCGGCGCGCAGTTGCTGCCGCCAATTCAACAGGCGCTGGAGCAGATGGGCGAAGCGATGAAGCGCGTCGGCTCGCACCCCGATACCTTGCGCATCAAGTGCCCGACCTGCTCCATGCGCTGGCTGCTGCCACGGGTAATTCAGTTGCAGAATGATCGCCCGGAGCTGCGCATCGAGCTGACCGCCTCCATTGCTCACGGCGTGGATTTCAGCACCGAGCACTTCGACGCCGCCGTGGTGTTTGGCCGCGCGCCGGACTCGCCGCGCCGGGCGCATCATCTGTTTGATGAGATCTTAACGCCCATCTGCACACCGGACTTCTTCGGCAAGAGCGCGGAGAGCACCACGCTTGAGGATCTGGCGGAGAAAACCCTGCTGCACCCGACGCGCGACCGCCGCGACTGGCTGCTGTGGCTGCGGGAATCCGGCGTCAAAGGGCTACCGTCGGCCAAGTCTCAGCACTTCGACACGCTGGATCTGGCCATCAATTCGGCCTTGCAGGGGTATGGCATCGCGATTGGGGATTTGACGCTAATAGAAGATGACCTACAGGCCAAGCGCGTCATGGCGCCGTTCCCACTCTGCGTGGCGAGCGGCGCGTCTTACACCTTGCTCTACCCGGATAACCCGACTCCTGCGCTACAGGTCGCTATCGACTATCTGAACGAGCAGGCCAGAATCAGCCGGAAGAAGCTGAGCACGCTGCTTTCCACCTCCCACCGGCTGGTGACCAGCAATTAATCGCAGAGATTAATAGAGGGACTCGAGCGCGCTGGCAATCGCGCCGGTCAGTTGGCTGAGCTGGGCAGGGGAGATAACGTAAGGCGGCATCAGGTAAATCAGCTTGCCGAAGGGCCGTATCCACACGCCCTGATTGACGAAGTGCTTTTGCAACGCCGCCATGTTTACCGGCTCGCGCATCTCCACCACGCCAATCGCGCCCAGCACCCGCACGTCGGCCACTGCGGAGTGCGCCGCCAGCGGGGTAAGCTCGTTTTGCAACTGGCGCTCAATGCCCGCCACCTGTTGCTGCCAGCGATTTTCCGCCAGTAAACTCAGGCTGGCGTTAGCCACCGCGCAGGCCAGCGGATTGCCCATAAAGGTCGGGCCGTGCATAAAGCAGCCCGCCTCACCGTCGCTGATCACCTCGGCGACGTGGCGGGTGGTGAGGGTGGCCGAGAGGGTCATGTAGCCGCCGGTCAGGGCTTTGCCAAGGCACATAATATCTGGCGAGATCCCCGCGTGGTCGCAGGCGAACGGCTTGCCGGTGCGGCCAAAGCCGGTGGCAATTTCATCGGCAATCAGCAGCACGCCGTACTGGTCGCAAAGCTGCCGCACGCGTTGCAAATAGGTCGGGTGATAGATGCGCATTCCCCCCGCGCCTTGCACCACCGGCTCGAGAATGACGGCGGCAATGGCCGATTGATGCTGCTCCAGCAGGGCGGAAAACGGCGCGATATCTTCTTCATTCCACGCCTCGCCGAAGCGCGACTGCGGCGCATCGGCAAACAGGTGCTGCGGCAAATAGCCCTGATACAGACTGTGCATCGAGTTTTGCGGATCGCACACCGACATCGCGCCGAAGGTGTCACCGTGATAGCCGTTGCGCAGCGTCAACAGGGTCTGGCGCTTCTCGCCGCGCGCCTGCCAGTACTGCATCGCCATCTTCAGCGCCACTTCCACCGCCACCGAACCCGAGTCGGCCAGAAATACGCACTCCAGCCCGGCGGGCGTCATCTCGACTAAACGCCGCGACAGCGCCACCGCCGACGGATGGGTTATGCCGCCAAACATCACGTGGGACATCTTGCCAATCTGATCAATCGCCGCCTGATTCAGCACCGGATGGTTGTAGCCGTGGATCGCCGCCCACCATGACGACATGCCGTCGATAAGCTGCCGCCCGTCTGCCAGTTGTAGCTCCACGCCCTGGGCTGATTCCACGGGATAGCACGGCAGCGGGTGAGTCATAGAGGTGTAAGGGTGCCAGATGTGGCGCTGGTCGAAATCGAGATCGGCAGGGGTCATTGCGATATCCTGAAAGCTAACTTGTAAACCAAAAAATAATTTTAACGTTGACGGTAAACCAAAACAAATGAAAAATGGTTTACAGAATAGGTAAAAAACAAAACTCAGAATATTTTGGAGATGGCAACGATGTCGACCCGCACCCACTGGACGCTGGAAAAAACCCAAGCTTTGTTCGATAAACCCTTCCTCGAGCTGATGTTCGAAGCCCAGCAGGTCCACCGCCAACACTTCGATCCGCGTCAGGTTCAGGTCAGCACCTTGCTGTCGATCAAAACCGGTGCTTGCCCGGAAGACTGTAAATACTGCCCGCAAAGCTCGCGTTACAAAACCGGGCTGGAAACCGAACGCCTGATGGAAGTGAAGCAGGTGCTGGAGTCTGCCCGTCAGGCCAAGGCCGCCGGTTCCACTCGCTTCTGCATGGGCGCGGCGTGGAAAAACCCGCACGAGCGCGACATGCCTTACCTTGAGCAGATGGTGCAGGGCGTGAAAGAGCTGGGAATGGAAACCTGCATGACGCTCGGCACGCTGGACACCTCGCAGGCGCAGCGACTGGCGACGGCGGGTCTGGATTTCTACAACCATAACCTCGACACCTCGCCAGAATTCTACGGCAGCATCATCACCACCCGAAGCTATCAAGAGCGTCTGGATACCCTGTCAGAAGTGCGCAACGCGGGGATTAAAGTCTGCTCCGGCGGCATCGTGGGTCTGGGCGAAACGGTCAAAGACCGCGCCGGATTGCTGATGCAATTAGCCAACCTGCCGGTCGCGCCGGAGAGCGTACCGATCAACATGCTGGTCAAAGTGAAAGGCACGCCGCTGGCTAACAACGACGACGTCGATCCTTTCGATTTTATTCGCACCATCGCCGTGGCGCGCATCATGATGCCAAGCTCCTATGTGCGCCTGTCTGCCGGTCGCGAGCAGATGAGCGAGCAGACACAGGCGATGTGCTTTATGGCCGGTGCTAACTCGATTTTCTACGGCTGCAAGCTGTTGACCACGCCAAACCCGGCGGAAGACAAAGACCTGATCCTGTTCGGCAAGCTGGGCCTCAACCCACAAGTTTTCGAAACCGAAATGGGCGACAACCAGCAGCAAGAGGCGCTGGCCGAGCAGTTGGTTCACGCCGACACCGACCAGTTCTACAACGCAGCCGTCTAAACCATGAGCTGGGAAAGCCGAATTCAGGACGCCCTTCAGGCACGGCGCGAGGCGGCGGCGTTTCGCGTGCGCCTGCCGAACGCCGGAGGCAGCGCCCGCTGGCTGATACAGGGCGAGCGCCGCTGGCTGAATTTCTCCGGCAATGACTATCTTGGGCTGAGCCAGCACGAGGAGATTGTGGCCGCTTGGCGGCAGGGCGCGTCGCGGTTTGGCGTCGGCAGCGGCGGCTCGGGGCATGTTACGGGCTATAGCGATGTCCACGCCGAGTTCGAGCAGCATCTGGCGCAGTGGCAGGGCTACCCGCGCGCGCTGCTGTTTATCTCCGGTTTTGCGGCCAATCAGGCGATTTTGGCCGCGCTGCTGCAAAAAGACGACCGCGCGCTGGCAGACAAGCTGAGCCACGCGTCGCTGCTTGAGGCGGCGACTCAGTCTCCGGCCCAGTTGCGACGCTTCGCTCATAATCAGCCGGACTCTCTGCAACGCCTGCTGCAATCCTCATGCGACGGCGAAACTCTGGTGGTGACTGAAGGGGTGTTCAGTATGGATGGCGATGCCGCGCCTCTGGCTGAGATCCACCAACAGGCTCGCGATAACCACGCGTGGCTGCTGGTGGACGATGCCCACGGCGTCGGGGTGATTGGCGAGCAGGGGCGGGGCAGTTGCTGGCTGCAAGGGGTTCGCCCCGAGCTGTTGGTGGTCACTTTCGGTAAGGCGTTTGGCTGTAGCGGTGCTGCCGTGCTGTGCGACGACGACACGGCGGACTACCTGTTGCAGTTCGCCCGTCATCTGATTTATAGCACCGCCATGCCCGCCGCGCAGGTCTGCGCCCTTCAGGCCAGCCTGCGCTGTATTCAACAAGGCGATGCGCTGCGTGATAAACTGACGGCCAATATTGCCCGTTTTCGCGCTGGCGCGGCAGATTTGCCTTATCGGCTTACCTCCTCCGCGACCGCCATTCAGCCGCTGATTGTCGGTGAAAACCAGCCGACGCTCGACTTAGCTCAGCGTCTGCGCGAGCGCGGCCTGTGGGTGAGCGCCATTCGCCCGCCGACCGTACCGCCGGGCAGCGCAAGACTGCGCATTACCCTCACGGCTGCTCATCAGCCGGAAGATATCGATTTTTTGCTGGAGTCCCTTCATGGGTGCAGTCACTGAATTAGTGAACAAACAAGCCGTAGCCGACGCCTTTAGCCGCGCTGCCGGTCATTACGAAAACGCCGCACAGTTACAGCGTGACGTGGGCGAACACCTGCTCAGCATGGTGGCAGAGCAGCATCAAAGCGCCGGTAACCGCGTACTCGACGCGGGCTGCGGCACCGGCTATTTCAGCCGCCGCTGGCGCGATATGGGCAAACAGGTGACGGCGCTGGATTTGTCGCAAGGCATGCTGGACGTGGCCAGCGCGCTGAATTCCGCCGAAAGCTATATTCCCGGCGACATTGAACGCCTGCCGCTGGCGGATCAGTCAGTAGACATCTGCTACAGCAATCTGGCGGTGCAGTGGTGCAACGCGCTGCCGCGCGCGCTGGAAGAGATGCACCGCGTGACGCGCATTGGCGGGCTGGTGGTGTTTTCCACGCTGGCCGAAGGCTCGCTCGGCGAGTTGGCTGCGGCATGGATGAAGGTCGACGGGCGTCGCCACGTCAATCAGTTCCTCACCCCGGACAAAATCGCCGAAGCCTGCGCGCCTTATCGCCACGACGTGCAGTTCAGCCAGCAAACCCTGCTGTTTCCCGACGTCATGAGCCTGATGCGTTCACTGAAAGGCATCGGCGCGACCCACATCAAAAACGGTCGCCTTGGCGGTCTGGGCGGGCGCGAACGCCTCGCCAAGCTGGAAAAGCACTACGCCCGTCAAGACGGCATGCTGCCGCTGACCTATAAGTTGGTGTATGGAGTGCTTCAGGTCGAAGAATTAATCCCACGCTAAAATCCGTCGTCCTTGACGCTGTCTCTGCGTTGGCTGCGCGTGCTCACCCGAATCACTGACCTATGTCAGCTCATCGGGCTGAACCCGCTTGCCGCCTTGATACAGCGCCAATGACTTTGGATTTCGATTTTGTTCGAGAAAGACATTGGCTATCTAAAAATGAAAAAAACATTCTTCATTACCGGCACGGACACTGAAGTCGGTAAAACCGTGGCGACCACGGCTTTTTTGCAAGCTGCGGCGCAGGCTGGGTTTTCTACGGCGGGCTATAAACCGGTGGCGTCAGGCAGTGAAATGACCGCCGAGGGTGCGCGAAATAGCGACGCGCTGGCCTTGCAGGCCAATAGCTCGGTGGCCCTGAGTTATGACGAGGTGAATCCGTGCACCTTCCTTGAGCCGACTTCGCCACACATCGTCAGCCAACTGGAACAGCGACCTATCGCGCTGGAAACTCTGTCGGCGGGGTTACGCCATCTACAGCCGAAAGCTGACTGGACGGTGGTTGAAGGGGCGGGGGGCTGGTTTACGCCGCTCAGCGAGCAGCACACCTTTGCCGACTGGGTGGTGCGCGAACAGCTGCCGGTGGTTCTGGTGGTGGGAATGCGTCTGGGCTGCATCAACCATGCGCTGCTCACCGCGCAGGCGGTGGCGCAAAGCGGCCTAAAATTGGTGGGGTGGATTGCCAATGACGTACAGGAAACGGGGAAGCATCATCAGGCCTATCTTGCCACGCTCGCGCGTATGCTGCCTGCGCCCATGCTGGGCGAGATCCCGTTCCTTGATAACACCAGCGACGCCAATTTGGGGCAGTATCTCGACCTTTCGCCTCTCACACGCTGAGATAGTCTTTCACTAAATCGTCGTTAAGCTGGGCCAGCGTGCCCTGTGCCACGTTGCGGCCGCTATCGAGCAGGCAGAAGCGGTCCGCCACGCTGCGAATAAAGGGTAGGCGGTGACCGACCAGCAGCAGCGTCAGGCCTAAATCGCGGTTGAGGCGGTGAATGATATTGCCCATGTTGGCCGCCATCGCCGGGCTGGTGTGCTCGGTTGGCTCATCAAGGATCAATAACTCCGGCTCCAGCACCAGCGCGCGGCTGATCGCCAGCTGCTGCTGCTCGCTTTCATCCAGCTCTCCGGCCTTGTGTGACCCCATCTCCTTCAATGCAGGGAAAAGTTCGTAGACCTGCTCGGGGATGCGGCGATTCTTGTTGCGCCCGGCCATCATGGCAATTTGCAGGTTTTCATCCACACTCATTTGCGAAAAAATCTGCCGACCTTCAGGCACATAGCCAATGCCGACCATTGCGCGGCCCTCGACGGGCAAATCCAGCAGATTCTGTGGCTCAGCATTCGCCGACTGCCAGGAGATGCTGCCGCTCTTCACTGGCAGGTGTCCCATGATGCAGTTAATCAGCGTGGTTTTGCCGACGCCGTTGCGGCCAATCAGGAAAGTGCACTGGCCGCGATACAGCTCCAGATTGATATCCCACAGAATATGCTTCTGGCCGTAATACTGATTTACCGACTTTATACTCAACATCAGACCTCCCTAAACTCCTGCCGCTGGCTGGCCTCATGGCTTTAGCTTGGCGGAGTCACTGTTTAACTGACCGTCACTGTCATATTTCTGACATTTATGTTTCGCAATTTCCGTAATTTCACAGAATTTTATGCGGCAGGTTAGCAAGTTTGTTAACAGCATCAATTGGCAATAAATAGCCTTTAGCCAGTGATAAAAGGCTGAAACGGCGGTTTCTTACGGCTTAAGCTAGCGAGAGCGACCCAAAAATAGCGTTTTTGTAAAAGCTGCGTTTTTAGGGCGATGCGCTGTAAACAACCGATATGAATAATATTGCAACTCTTAGGCCAAGTTTGGCGGGATAACTCCTAAAGAGGTTGTAACCAGACTGTTAATGGTTTGAAAGAGTGCCAAAGAGGAAAAATCATTAAATTGGGCAATCAGTGTGACGGGGAAGTGGCGAAATAGTGCACTTTACCAGTGCTGAACAGAGAGTTTGTGGTGCAATACTGATGTGTGGATAAGACAAATCCGACTGCCGATATACAAATTTTTTCATTTTGCAATATCTATGGCACAGCATATCTAGGCAAAATCGGCATATATAAAGAAGTAAAAAAGGCAAAAAATAACTAAAAACCTTAGCCCGAAACCCATCGCGGGTGAAACTGCCTTTTTTGACAGGTCGCGCTGCGTGGGGCGTGCTGTGAGTTATCCACCATTCCTGTGGATAACCATGTGCATGAGAGTAAGAAAAGTTGCTACAAGCGAGTCTGGACGCGGCCTGCGCTCGGTTTGTCGTTAATCCCACCTTTTTAATCATAATGATATTTTTCAATGAGTTATGATAAATCAAGCGTTGTCAAATTGTGATCTGGCGCTTGTGTCAATTTTCGTCAGTCTGTGGTCAAAAAGTTAATTCGTAAAAATAATTGGGGATAAATGTTCTCTCATGGGGAAAAGTGGGTTAATGGAATAACCTAAAAAAGTGCAGCTTTCTTCGCATCTTAGAAACCACGCTATGGCCTGCGAACAAATCAACAGCACATCGCCATTGGAAGCTGGTTTTATATCCAGTACTATATAGCTGGCAAAATTCATGGAGTCTTCCATACTGAGTCTCCGCAGCCCGTGTTATGCGATTCTTCTCTTCTGTCAGGTAGCCCGTTCATGAGCAAAGTATTCAAACTGCATTCCGACTTTAAACCGTCAGGCGATCAGCCTGAGGCCATACGCGCTTTGGAAGAAGGGCTGGAGAATGGTCTGGCGCACCAAACGCTGCTGGGGGTGACCGGCTCGGGGAAAACCTTTACCGTCGCCAACGTGATTGCCGACCTGAATCGCCCAACCATGGTGCTGGCGCCCAACAAGACGCTGGCTGCCCAGTTGTATGGCGAGATGAAAGAGTTTTTCCCGGAAAACGCCGTCGAATATTTTGTCTCTTACTACGACTACTATCAGCCTGAAGCCTATGTACCCAGCTCTGATACCTTTATCGAAAAAGACGCCTCGGTGAATGAACACATCGAGCAGATGCGTCTTTCCGCCACCAAAGCCCTGCTTGAACGCCGCGACGTGGTGGTGGTGGCTTCGGTTTCGGCAATCTATGGTCTGGGTGACCCAGATCTCTATCTGAAGATGATGCTGCACCTGACCAAAGGGATGATCATCGACCAGCGCGCTATCCTACGCCGACTGGCCGAACTGCAATATGCCCGCAACGATCAGGCCTTCCAGCGCAGTACCTTCCGCGTGCGCGGCGAGGTGATCGACGTGTTCCCGGCTGAGTCCGACGACATGGCGCTGCGCATCGAACTGTTTGACCAAGAAGTGGAGCGCCTGTCGCTGTTTGACCCGCTGACCGGGCAAATTCAGCAAGAGGTTCCGCGCTTCACCATCTACCCGAAAACCCACTACGTGACGCCACGCGAGCGAATCGTGCAGGCGATGGAAGAGATCAAAGTCGAGCTGGCGGATCGTCGCAAAAACCTGCTCGACAACAACAAACTGCTGGAAGAGCAGCGCATCAGCCAGCGCACCCAGTTTGATCTGGAGATGATGAATGAGCTGGGCTACTGCTCGGGGATCGAAAACTACTCGCGCTACCTGTCAGGGCGCGGGCCGGGCGAGCCGCCACCGACGCTGTTCGACTATTTACCCGCCGATGGCCTGCTGATTGTCGACGAATCCCACGTCACCATCCCGCAAATCGGCGGCATGTACAAAGGCGACCGTTCGCGCAAAGAGACGCTGGTGGAGTATGGTTTCCGCCTGCCCTCCGCGCTGGATAACCGACCAATGCGTTTCGAAGAGTTTGAAGCCGCCGCGCCGCAAAGCATCTATGTGTCCGCCACGCCGGGCACCTATGAAATGGAAAAATCTGGCGGCGACGTAGTGGAGCAAGTAGTGCGCCCAACGGGCCTGCTTGATCCATTGATTGAAGTGCGCCCGGTGGCGACCCAGGTCGATGACCTGCTGTCGGAAATCCGCAAACGCGTGGAGATTAACGAGCGCGTGCTGGTGACCACGCTGACCAAGCGCATGGCCGAGGACTTGACCGAGTATCTGGAAGAGCACGGCGAGCGCGTGCGTTATCTCCACTCTGACATCGACACCGTCGAGCGCGTCGAAATCATTCGTGATTTGCGCTTAGGCGAGTTTGACGTGCTGGTGGGCATCAACTTACTGCGAGAAGGTTTGGACATGCCTGAAGTGTCGCTGGTGGCGATTCTGGACGCCGACAAAGAGGGCTTCCTGCGCTCCGAGCGTTCACTGATCCAGACCATCGGCCGCGCGGCCCGTAACCTCAACGGCAAAGCCATTCTTTACGGCGACAAAATCACTAACTCGATGCGTAGGGCTATCGACGAAACCGAGCGCCGTCGCGCCAAGCAAGAGGCTTACAACACTGAGCACGGCATTACGCCGATGGGCCTGAATAAGAAAATCTCTGACATTCTTCAACTGGGCCAGCCTAAGACCAAGAAGAACAAAGACAAGCGCGATGCCGAAGCCTTCGAAACCGCCAAGCTGCTTACGCCAAAAGCGCTGGAGCAGCGTATTCGCGAGCTAGAAAGCAAGATGTACACCCACGCGCAGAATCTGGAGTTTGAAGACGCGGCGAGAACCCGTGATGAGTTGCAGTCTCTGCGAGATCAATTTATCGCCTTGTCCTAATCCTTCCCGCCCATCCAACATGGTCGCGCGCAGTGAAAAGATGCTAGACTGCGCGCCCTGTAAAATCGACTTGCGAGCGAACCATGACTGACACACCTTCACCGAAACCCGCTGCGGCGAAAGATCCTCTGCACGGCGTGACGCTGGAAGCACTGCTGACTAAGCTGGTGGACAGTTTTGGCTGGCCGGCGCTGGCGGCGCAGGTGAACATCAACTGCTTCAAAAGTGACCCGAGCATCAAGTCCAGTTTGAAGTTTTTGCGTCGGACGCCGTGGGCGAGAAAGGAAGTGGAAACGCTGTATCTGGATTTCGTGGAAGGGCATTTGCGTCCTGACATGACACGGAGCAAACGCCGCACGCCACTGTCTGCCGAGAAGCCGCAAAAGCCGAAAGTCAGCACCGCCAAACCGGCAGCGGACAGCCCGTGGAACAACCATCCGCTGGTGAACAAAAAACCTTAAATCATTTTTTGCAGGGCTTCTTCCAGCGCTTTGCGCAGTAATTCGCGGTCGTGGCGATAAGGAATGTCGCTGGCTTCGAGCTGGGTTTGAATGATCAACCGCTCGCTGGCATCGTCGATATTCACCTTCGGCCCGACAATCGCCGCATCCACCGCGCGGCGGCCAATCTGGTTTTCAATTAGCGAAAGCTTGTCATGCAGGGTCAGCGATGCCGCCGCCACGCTAAGCTCTTTGCCCAAATTACCAATGTAGACGATGTGCGCGCGGCTGCGGCGCAGCGCCTGAGTTAAGTCTTTCATCAACAGGAGAGGCATCAGGCTGGTGTAAAAGCTGCCCGGGCCAATCAGCACTAAATCCGCTTCTTTAATCGCCAGAATGGCTTCGCGCGTGGCACTCACCTCGGGTTGCAGCATCAGCTCGCGAGGGATTTGCGTCAGCTTGTCGACATTCACTTCGCCATGAACCCACTCGCCATTGGCATCCAGCGCCGCCAAATCCACAGGATGCTCTGACATCGGGATCAGCTCGGCGTCTACTTTCAGCAGGCTGCGCACCAAGTTGATTGCTTCGAGAGGGCGCACGCTCAGGTGATCCAGCGCGCGCAGCATCAAGTTGCCGAGGTTATGCCCGGCCAGCTCGCCTTGCCCACCAAAGCGGAATTCGAACATGGCAGACGCCACGCTTGGCTCAGTGATCAGCTGATTGAGACAGTTACGCATATCGCCCCAGGCAATACCGCCCTCGGCGCTGCGAATGCGCCCGGTGGAGCCGCCGTTGTCGGTGGTGGTGACAATGCCGGTCAAACGCGATCCAAGGGAGGAGAGGGATGACATAACGCGGCCCAGGCCGTGTCCGCCCCCCAGTGCTACTACGCGGTCGAGATCGGCTAACGTGCGATTGCGCATAAAGATCCTTGAAGCTGTCCAGAGAAAATTAAACCTGCCACTCGCGCGGCAGCAAATTAGGGTTTTGATGTCATTTCTTCGGTTGATTTTACCCAATTTTGCAACAAGGTGTTATTCAACTTATGTCTGAAATGCGAGGTAAACCCGCAGCATTGATGAGGTTTCTTGTCGTTATCGTGCTGAGAATTGCCTTTAAAATCCGCTATATATATAAATACATAGCGAAAACCGCCTTGGAGTTCCTTCCCGCGCGGCGTTACAATAGCCCTCGTAACCACGTTTTTTCCCCTGCGCTTGCAGCTGAAAAAATCAAACTCCTAGCCTTGCCGCCTAAGTTATCTGCCCGAATTGGTGAACTTTCTCACTGATTTTGCACAATAATACGGCGTCCTGGCCGTGGCTCAGCCACCAGGGTGCAAGGTAGAAATGCCTGCATCTCCCGTATTTGGAAAGGTGTTAAGGTGCTTCAACTTACCGATGCTTTTGCTCGCAAGTTTTATTACTTGCGGCTATCAATTACTGACGTGTGCAATTTCCGTTGCACCTATTGCCTGCCCGACGGCTATAAGCCGCAGGGACACAGCAATAAAAGTTTTCTGTCGCTGGACGAAATCCGTCGTGTCAGCCGCGCTTTTGCCCATCTAGGGACTGAAAAAGTGCGCCTGACCGGGGGCGAGCCGTCCCTGCGCCGCGACTTCTGCGACATCATTGCCGCCGTGCGCGAAAACCCCACCATTAAAACGCTGGCCGTCACCACCAATGGATATCGCATGGCGCGTGACGCCAAACAGTGGCGCGACGCGGGCCTGACCGCGATTAACGTCAGCGTCGACAGCCTCGACGCTCGCCAATTCCACGCCATTACCGGGCAGGACAAATTCAACGACGTGATGCGCGGCATCGACGCCGCGTTTGAGGCCGGTTTCAGCAAGGTGAAAGTCAACGCCGTGCTAATGCGCGACGTCAACCACGCCAGCCTGAATACTTTCCTCAACTGGATCAAACATCGCCCAATCCAACTACGCTTTATTGAGCTGATGGAGACCGGCGACGGCAGCGAGCTATTTCGCAAACACCACGTCTCAGGCGAAGTCCTACGCGAACAGCTGGTGCAGCAGGGCTGGCAGCTACAAATCCGTGCGCGCAGCGACGGCCCGGCGCAGGTGTTCAGTCACCCGAATTATGTCGGCGAAATCGGCCTGATCATGCCTTATGAGAAAGACTTCTGCGCCAGCTGCAACCGCCTGCGGGTATCTGCCATCGGCAACCTGCACCTGTGCCTGTTCGGCGAGCAGGGCATTCCGCTGCGTGATTTGCTGGCGGACGATATGCAGCAAGATGACTTAATGGATAGAATTCAAGGCGGCCTGCGGCAGAAAAAGCAGACCCATTTCTTGCATCAGGGCAACACGGGTATTACCCAGAACCTGTCGTTTATTGGTGGTTGAAGTCATTCAAGGAGCAACAAGATGAGCAAGGCCAGCAAAGATTTCCTTCCCCTTTCTTTGGCAATTCTGACCGTTTCTGACCATCGTACCGAGGCAGAAAACA
This sequence comes from Ewingella sp. CoE-038-23, assembly GCF_040419245.1. Classification (NCBI taxonomy): domain Bacteria; kingdom Pseudomonadati; phylum Pseudomonadota; class Gammaproteobacteria; order Enterobacterales; family Yersiniaceae; genus Ewingella; species Ewingella docleensis. The sequence goes on from NZ_JAZHOH010000001.1 coordinate 1,187,063, forward strand.
CCTCCGGGCACTATCTGAAAGAGGTGGCCGAAGAGGCAGGGCACCGCGTTGCGGCGCAAACCATCGTCAAAGATAACCTGTATAAAATTCGCGCGGTGGTCTCGCAATGGATTGCCGATGAGCAGATCCAAGTCATTTTGATCAACGGCGGCACGGGCTTCACGCAGGGCGACAATACGCCGGAAGCACTCAAACCGCTGTTTGACCGCGAAATCGAAGGCTTCGGCGAGCTGTTCCGTATGGTGTCTTTTGAAGAGATTGGCACTTCGACCATTCAGTCCCGCGCCTTAGCCGGCATGGCGAACCAGACCGTAATTTTTGCCGTGCCTGGCTCGACCAGCGCCTGCCGCACCGCGTGGGAACACGTTATCGAGGCCCAGTTAGACGCGCGCAACGGCCCGTGTAACTTCACGCCTCACGTCAAGAAATAAGCCCATTATGACCACTTTCACTCACATTAACGCCTCCGGCGACGCCCATATGGTGGATGTCTCCGCCAAAGCCGAAACCGTGCGCGAAGCCCGCGCCGAATCCTTTGTCACCATGGCCGCCGAGACGCTGGCGATGATTGTTAACGGCAATCACCACAAGGGCGACGTGTTCGCCACGGCGCGTATCGCGGGGATTCAGGCGGCGAAAAAAACCTGGGATTTGATCCCCCTTTGCCATCCGCTGCTGCTCACCAAGGTTGAAGTCAATCTGGAAGCCCAGCCGGAGCACAATCGCGTGCGCATTGAGTCGCGCTGTCGCCTGAGCGGCAAAACCGGCGTTGAAATGGAAGCCCTGACGGCGGCGTCCGTCGCTGCTTTGACCATTTACGACATGTGCAAAGCGGTGCAGAAAGATATGGTGATCGGCCCGATTCGCCTGCTGGAGAAAACCGGCGGCAAGTCCGGTGATTTCAAGGTGGCGCCATGATCGATATTCTGTTCTTCGCGCAGGTGCGTGAAATCATCGGCGTCGGTTCGCTGCAACTGCCTGCCGAATTCATCAATGTTGAAGCGCTGCGCCAGTCATTGTGCCAGCGCGGCGATCGCTGGGCGCTGGCGTTAGAGTCCGGCAAGCTGTTGGTGGCGGTGAATCAAACTCTGGTCGACATCGACCATCCGGTGAAGGCCGGGGACGAAGTGGCCTTCTTCCCACCGGTGACAGGAGGCTGATATGGAAAACACGCGGATCGTGGTCGACAGCGCGGCGTTTAGCGTTGGCGACGAATACCAGTGGCTGGCCCAGTCAGACGCCGACGGCGCGGTGGTGACTTTCACTGGCAAGGTGCGCAATCACAATTTGGGCGACAACGTCAGTGCGTTGACCCTCGAACACTATCCGGGCATGACCGAAAAAGCGCTAGCGGAAATTGTCGCCGACGCCCGCCAGCGCTGGCCGCTGCAACGGGTGTCGGTTTATCACCGCGTCGGGGCGATGTATCCCGGCGATGAAATTGTGTTCGTTGGCGTGACCAGCGCCCATCGTGGCATGGCCTTTGAAGCCACCGAATTTATTATGGATTATCTCAAAACCCGCGCCCCGTTTTGGAAGCGTGAAGCCACCGAGCAGGGCGACCGCTGGGTGGATGCCCGCGACAGCGACAAAGAAGCCGCCATGCGCTGGTAAACTGCAACTAAACCTTACGCTTAGCAACCGCGCAAAGCCGTGGTTTTGTGATACTGTTATCCCACAGGCGGGCTGTGTTTACGGCCTAAATTTTGTCCTCCATGCAAGAGGTAATCATCATGGATCGATATCCACGCAGTAACGGCTCGATTGTTGAACGCGCTAACTCCGGCATTCAAGCCTACATGGCGCAGGTCTATGGTTGGATGACCTGTGGTCTGCTATTAACCGCATTTGTCGCCTGGTACGCATCTCGCTCACCAGCCATTCTCGGTTTTATTTTCTCCAGCCAAATAACCTTCTTTGGTCTGATCATTGCCCAGCTGGCGCTGGTCTTCGTAATTTCCGGCATGGTGAATCGTCTGAGCGGCACCGTCGCTACCGGCTTGTTCATGCTGTATTCGGCCCTAACCGGGCTGACGCTCTCCAGTATTTTCATCGTCTACACCGGCTCTTCTATTGCCAGCACCTTCGTGGTTGCCGGGGGGATGTTCGGGGCGATGAGCGTATTTGGTTATACCACCAAGCGCGACCTAAGCCGTATGGGCAGCCTGCTGTTCATGGGGTTGATTGGTATCGTGCTGGCGTCGCTGGTCAATATCTGGCTGAAAAGCCCGGCATTGATGTGGGCGGTGACCTACATCGGCGTGGTTATCTTCGTTGGCCTGACAGCTTATGACACCCAGAAGTTGAAAAACATGGGTGAGCAGCTGGACGTTAACGATAAAGACAGCTTCCGCAAGTACTCTATCGTGGGCGCGCTGACGCTGTATTTGGATTTCATCAACCTGTTCTTGATGCTGTTACGCATTTTTGGCAACCGCCGGTAGGGTTTTTGATTTCAAATTGAGGGGGCCGAAAGGCCCCTTTTTTGTTTTTGGGCGGCAGCCCAATCCCGCTGACACCTTGGGCTGCCGCCCAAACCTGCTTTTAAATTCAAACTCAAGGTCGTGGGCGTCGGCCCACACCGACCAAGGGAGGCGTAAACGCGCCTCCCTTGGAACCCTGCGTTTTTTCTTGCTGGAAGATCGAGGCTGCGCAGGGTTGGAATGGACATGTTTCAGGCGCTTTAGTGATTGTCGCGAAGTGCCGCCGCTTAGGCGGTTCCCTCACTGCGGGATTCCAACCCGCGTAAAATAACACGCGGTTTTCCACCTCTTGCTCGGCGTCACTTCTGAACGCGACTTACTGGCTTTTCAACCGTGCCGTTTCAGTGGGGTTTGTTTGGGTTTTGGGTTTGCTCCTCCCGCTGGTAAGGGGGAGGCTGAGAGGGGGTATTGCAGCAAACTCAGTGGCTTATGTGAGAAATACCCCACCCCAACCCTCCCCTAAATAGGGGAGGGAGCAAGACAAACCCATCTGAAACGGCTCGGTTGAAATGCCTCAAAACCGCAGTCAAAAATGGCGCTGAGCGAATGGTTCGAGACCAAAGGCTCGAAGCCTGAAGCGAAGGTACCGCCTAAGCGGCGACATTTTGCGGTGGAGAACAGGTGTACCTGAAACACGTCCGCCTCACGAGCGAAGCGCGCAGTATAGAGCCGGGGAGTCTTGAGGGGCGCGGCGATAGGCGCCCCTCAAGGCCGGTGTGGCGGCAGCGCACGACCTTGACCTTGAATTTGAATTTAAAATCTCGTCTGGCGCGCCGGCACACGCCTAAAACTCCACGCTACCTGTATTAAGTTGAACAACACCAAAATCGCCGTCACGAGGAACACCCACCGGAAGCCCATTAACGCCGAGACGCTGGAGCCGAGCAGGGGGCCGATGACGTTGCCGAGATACATAAACGATTGGTTGTAACCGAAGATGCGGCCGGTGGTTTGGTCGCTGCTGTATTTCACCAATAGCGCCTGAATCGCGGGCATTAGCGCGCCGTCGCAGAAACCGAGCATAAAGCGCAGGATGCCGAGCTGGGTGGGTGAGCTGATGGTCGACATCAGACAGAACAGCACGAAGCACAGCACCAGCGCGGCGATAAGGATACGGTGCGCGCCGATTCGGTCGCCCAGCTTGCCCAGCTTAGGCGCGGACATTAGCGCGGAAACCCCCGGCACGGCGGCAATCACCCCGCTGATAAAGGCGATATTGCTGGTGTCGGAAGAGAGATCGCGGATGAACAGCGTCAAGATGGGGCTGATCGAACCGTTGGCCAATTGCACCATTAGGGTGGTGACGAACAGGCTGACAATCAGCCACGGGTAGGGCAGCGCGGTGAAGACCGCTTTGCCGCTGAGGCGATCGGCCTTGGCGACCGGCACCACGCGCTCTTTGATTAAGAATAGAGTGATGAGGAAACTGGTAAACAACATGCCGCCAGTGACGAAGAACACCGTGCGCAGGCCGAGGTGGTCGGCCATAAAACCGCCGAGCAGCGGGCCGATAATCACGCCAGCCACTTGCCCGGTAGACAGCGTGCCGAGCGCCCAGCCGCTTTTATCGCGCGGAACCTGTGAGGCCACTAAAGCCATGGCATTGGGGATATAGCCTGAGGTTAAACCCATCAGCGTGCGCAGGATAAACAGCTGCCAGACGTTGGTGGCGAAACCCTGTAACACCATCACAATCGCCATACCCAGCGCGGCGCGCAGCAGCATCAACTTACGGCCTTTGCGGTCGGCGAGACTCCCCCATAGTGGAGCCACAATGGCGGAAACCAAAAAGGTGCCGCTGAAGACTAAACCAGACCATAAACTCAGAGATGCGTGGGACGTGACGCCAAGCTGTTCAATATAAAGTGGCAGGAAAGGCAGGATTTGGCTCATCGCCATTCCGGTGAAAAAACACCCAAGCCAGACGGAGATTAAATTGAGTTTCCAAGTTTCCATTATGCTGCGGGTTTACCTTACCATGAGTGTGTTGACTGCATAAAGCATAGCAACTCAGGGCGTTAAGGTGACGGCAAAAAGTGGGAAGGTATTCATCAAATCAATAATTGATGCTCTGTATTAGCCTTTTTACCTAAGTCCACACAATCTGTCGTCAGCGTTGAAAACTCGACAGTTAATGTGCTTTTCATGCTCTTATTACACCTGCTTACACCGATGGATGGCAGATAATTTAACGCCTTGACGCGTCTTGTGTTAAAATCTCGCTAACTGGCGCACTGCAGTTTGTGCCGAATCCTCGTGGTAATGCCTCATTTGCCTCGTCTGATCATCCACTCTTGAAACTGCACCGAACCCCGTTCGGGTTAGAGTGGACTGGAGCTTTTCCCTATATGTCATTTGATACTCTCGGCTTAAGTGCCGAAATTTTGCGTGCTGTTGAAGAACAGGGCTATCGTGAACCTACGCCTATTCAGCGTCAGGCTATTCCTGTTGTGATGCAAGGCCGTGACTTAATGGCAAGTGCGCAGACTGGTACCGGTAAAACCGCTGGTTTTACTCTGCCGCTGCTGAACATGCTGAGCCACTCCAACCCGCAATTCAAAGGACGTCGCCCGGTCCGCGCGCTGATCCTGACTCCGACCCGTGAGCTGGCAGCACAGATCGGTGAGAACGTGCAGTCTTACAGCAAATATTTGACCCTGCGCTCGCTGGTGGTTTTCGGCGGCGTGAGCATTAACCCGCAGATGATGAAACTGCGCGCCGGTGTTGACGTGCTGGTTGCCACCCCAGGCCGCCTGCTGGACTTAGAACATCAGAACGCGGTGGATTTATCCAAAGTAGAAATTCTGGTGCTGGACGAAGCTGACCGCATGCTGGACATGGGCTTCATCCACGACATCCGTCGCGTACTGGCCAAGCTGCCCGCTAAACGCCAGAACCTGCTGTTCTCCGCGACCTTCTCTGACGAAATCAAAGCGCTGGCTAGCAAATTGCTGACCAACCCTGCGTCGGTTGAAGTGGCGCGTCGTAACACGGCGTCCGAGCAAATCGAACAGAGCGTTCATTTCGTTGATAAGAAACGTAAAAGAGAACTGCTGTCACAGATGATCGGCGAAGGCGACTGGAAACAGGTGCTGGTGTTCACCCGTACTAAACACGGCGCGAACCATTTGGCCGAGCAGCTGAATAAAGACGGCATCACCGCCGCCGCTATTCACGGTAACAAGAGTCAGGGCGCCCGTACTCGCGCACTGGCGGATTTCAAAGACGGCGGCATTCGCGTGCTAGTGGCCACTGACATCGCGGCGCGCGGTCTGGACATCGACCAACTGCCTCACGTCGTTAACTACGAGCTGCCAAACGTGCCGGAAGACTATGTTCACCGTATTGGCCGTACAGGCCGTGCGGAATCCACCGGCGAAGCAATTTCTCTGGTGTGCGTGGATGAACACAAGCTGTTGCGTGACATCGAGCGCCTGCTTAAGCGTGAAATCCCACGCTTCGCACTGGAAGGCTATGAGCCAGACCCAAGCATTAAAGCCGAGCCGATCATCAATGGTCGTCAGGGCAGCGGCGGTCGCGGTGCTCCACGTCAGGGCGGTCAGCGTTCTGGTTCAGGCGCACCTCGCTCAAGCGCTCCGCGTTCTGGTGCAGCACCGCGCACCGGCGGCAATGGTCAACGTAGCGGCAACGGCGGCGGCGAAAGCCGTGGCGCAGGCGCGGGTGAAGGGCGTCCAGCACGTCCGGCGCGCGCAGCCAATGCGGGCCAACGTCGTTCAAACCCGGCTAACGCAGGACGTCGTAAACCGTCAGGCGAATAATCGCTCCGGTTGAATAAACAAAAACCGCCTCCTCGCAGGCGGTTTTTTTATGTCTATTATTCAGGAAATTCTACAGCCAGATGCGATAGGCGCAGCGCCGCGCGCCTTGCAAAATGTGCTCGGTACGTTCAACATTCGCCTCCAGCGTGGCGCTAAACACTTCCCGTTCGGCGCGACAGAAGCCCTGACAGGCGGTGGCGGCGGCGCAGATAGGGCAGTGGTTCTCAATCAGTAGATAACTGCCATCTTCTTCCTGCTGCCAGTCCGCCATATAGCCTTCGCGGGTGCGGATGGCGGTGAGCCTTTGCAGGCGCTCTTCCAGCGTTTCTGCCCCTTCCATCGCCAGATGATAGGCATTGCGAGTGAGTTCTTCACGGCTGGTGATCAGCTGTTCCAGCGCATTTTCACCCAGCGAGCTGCGGATAAGTGTCAGCAGTTGTACGGTGAGATCGGCGTGGGCGTCGGGGAAACGGGCATGGCCCTGTGCCGTCAACTGCCAGAACTGCGACGGGCGGCCTACGCCCTGCGAAACGGATTTCGGCTCCACCAGACCTTCTTTCGCCAGCTTAACAAACTGCTGGCGCGCGGCTTCGCCCGTGGTACCTAAAATGTGGCCCGCGTCGCTGGCCTGCAATTCTCCACGAGTTTTAAGCAGCATGAGCAGGCGTTCGGCGACGCTTTGCTTAACCTCAGACGTATTTTCCAAGTGTTTGCTTGACATATTGCCTCGTCAGATCTTAGATTACGGAACCGTTAAGTATTCCAAGTTAATTCTTGTTTAATCTTATCACAACCTTAATAGACTTTAAAAACAAAAGGGATATACCGATGTCGGACAACGAAACAGGCTGGGGCGGCTTATTCAGTACGGAAAATCGCGGTAGCGCCATTGCCCTCAGCGCGGGTGTGGCGCTGTATGCGACCAACAGCTATATCGTCATCACCATTCTGCCTTCCGTGGTACAGGATATCGGCGGGCTGGCGTGGTACGCGTGGAACATGACGCTGTTCGTGGTCTTCTCGATTCTCGGCTCGGCGCTGTCTGCCCGGCTGATGCGCAAAGCCGGACCGCGCGGCAGCTATCTCACCGCGACCGGCATCTTCATGGCCGGTGCCGCCATCTGCGCCATGGCACCTAGCATGCCGGTACTGCTGCTGGGCCGCGCCATTCAGGGGCTGGGCGGCGGTTTCCTCTTCGCGCTCTCCTACGCCATGATCAACTTGGTGTTTAAAGAATCCCTTTGGCCACGCGCTATGGCGCTGATTTCCGCTATGTGGGGGATCGCCACGCTGATCGGTCCGGCGGTGGGCGGAATTTTTGCCGAGCTGCACGCCTGGCGCTGGGCCTTCGGCCTGCTGGTGCCGGTCACGTTGCTGTTTGGCCTGCTGGTTTGGCGAACGCTGCCCGCCCAGCAAAAGGAAAAACGCGCCGTCGAGCCTCTGCCTCTCTATCAACTTCTGCTGCTTACCGGCTCCGTGCTGGTGGTATCGGCGGGAAGCTTGTCATCCCTCGGCTGGGTTAACTTCGCCGGGATTGTGCTGGCGGTGCTGATGGTGATTGCCCTGCGCCAGCGCGAGTTCAGCTCTAACGTGCGCCTGTTGCCGCGCAACTCGCTGTCGCTCTCTTCGCCGATTTGCTGGCTGTACATGACCATGGCAACCCTGATGATTGCGATGGGCTGCGAAATCTATGTGCCTTATATGTTGCAACACTTGCACGGCCAGACGCCTTTGGCCGCGGGTTATATCACGGCGGCAGCGGCGGCGGGCTGGACCCTGAGCGAAATGGTCAGCGCCAGCTGGACCGGGCGTCTTGCCAACCGGGCGATCATCTCTGGCCCACTGGTGTTAGGCGCGGGCTTACTGCTGTTGCTGATTTCCGTGCCGGTGGTGTTTGCTCTGCACGCGCTGAATATTAGCGGCATCGTGCTTGGTCTGACGCTGGCGGGCTTTGGTATCGGGCTGGGCTGGCCGCACATTTTGACCCGCGTTCTACAGCAGGCGGATGAAGCGGAGAAAGAGACCGCCGGGGCTTCGATTACCGTGGTGCAATCCTTCTCGGCGGCGCTGGGCGCGGCGCTATCGGGGACGATAGCCAATCTGGCCGGGATGAACACCGGGCCGGAAAATGCCAGCAACGTGGCTTTCTGGCTGTTCGTATTCTTCTTAATTCCCGTCGGTCTGGCCGTGTTAACCGCCATCCGTTCGGTACGAAAACGGCGACTGTCGCACCCAGAAACCTTGGTCTGTAAGGGATAACGGCATTGCCTTGACGCATCGTTCAACCTTATCATTGCCCGTCATTTTTTAAGGGTTGAACCACATGCGTGTATTACTGGCTCCGATGGAAGGCGTACTGGACCCTTTGGTCAGAGAACTGCTGACTGAAGTGAACGATTACGACTTATGCATCACCGAGTTTTTGCGCGTGGTAGATCAACTGCTTCCCGCCAAATCCTTCTATCGACTCTGCCCTGAATTACTCAATCAAAGCCGCACGCCGTCGGGCACGCGGGTGCGCGTCCAGCTGCTGGGGCAGTATCCGCAGTGGCTGGCCGAAAACGCCGCGCTGGCGGTGCAACTTGGCTCTTACGGGGTGGATCTCAACTGCGGCTGTCCGTCGAAAACGGTCAACGGCAGCGGCGGCGGGGCGACGCTGCTCAAAGACCCTGAGCTGATTTATCAGGGAGCCAAGGCGATGCGCGAAGCCGTGCCCGCCGAGCTGCCGGTGACGGTGAAAGTGCGGCTGGGCTGGGATTCGCTGGCGCAAAGTTTTGAAATTGCCGACGCGGTTCAGCAGGCCGGAGCCACCGAACTGACGGTGCACGGGCGCACCAAGGAAGACGGGTATAAGGCCGAGCGCATTAACTGGCAGGCGATTGGCGAGATCCGCCAGCGGCTGACCATTCCGGTGATCGCCAATGGCGAAATCTGGGACTACGCCAGTGCCCAAGCCTGTATGCAAACCACCGGCTGCGACGCGGTAATGATTGGGCGCGGCGCGCTCAACGTGCCAAACCTCAGTCGGGTGGTGAAGTACAACGAGCCGCGCATGCCGTGGTCTGGCGTGATGACGCTGTTGCAGAAATACACTCATCTGGAGAAGCAGGGCGACACCGGGCTGTATCACGTCGCGCGCATCAAACAGTGGCTGGGGTATTTACGCAAAGAGTACGACGAAGCGACCGAGTTATTTAGTGAAGTGCGCGTGTTGCAAACATCGAAAGAGATCGCCGAACGCATTAACCGCTGATCGTTTTCCCTGATTTCTCCACGCGCTGCTTCAAGCACAAAAGCAAAATGGAGAAATATCATGGATAACAAAGATAAAGGTCTGACCCACATCGCTTTTTCCGTCAAAGATCTTGATGCCAGCATCGCCTTCTATGAAAAATTTGCGGATATGCAGGTGATCCACCGGCGCGGAGAGCGCGGGACAGACGCCCGACCCGTGGCCTGGATGAGTGATATGACGCGGCCTTTTGCTATCGTGCTGGCGGAAGATCCTGACTCTACCGACACCAAGCTTGGCCCTTTCGGCCACCTCGGCGTGGCCTGTCAAAGTAAAGAGGAGATGGACGCCAGGCTGGCTCTGGCTCGCGCCGACGGCGTGTTGCGCACCGAGCCAAAAGAGAGTGGGGCGCCGGTCGGCTACTGGGCATTTCTCGATGACCCGGACGGCAACACCTTTGAGCTATCTTACGGCCAAGAAATCCGTTACCTGATTGAAAATACCTAACGTTCGCCTGTCTTTCTGAGACAAGTTTACTCAGCCACGGCATACTCCGTGGCTGATGTTGGTCACTCCCATCTCGCAGCACCCCTCTCTTTCTCAGCCTTTCGCGCAAGTGTTCACTTACTCGTCAGCCCCTGTCATCAAAGGCGTTGTGACAGACTTTGTGACAAATAGGGAGGAAAAATCCGAGTGCCAAGCCCATCAGCCTAACTTATAATTCGCCGGCAGTTTTGATGCTCCATTGATGACAACCTTCTTAAATACAGAGCAATGCATGTGAAAATTCGTCTTTTGGTTGTGAGCCTGTTGGCTCTTAATGCAGGCATGATGTCTGCCACTTCCGCCGTAGCTGGCGAAAAACATGCGCCGGTTGTCGCGCCTATCGTGCAAATTGCCTCCGGCAGCGCGATGGTGGTTGATCTTAAATCTCATGAAGTGATTTATTCCCGAAATCCAGACCAAGTGCGGCCCATTGCATCACTGACCAAATTAATGACAGCGATGGTGACGCTCGATGCGAAGCAGCCCCTGGACGAAGTGATTTCGGTTGATATTCATAACACTAAAGAGATGCGCGGCGTGTTTTCCCGCGTGAAGGTGAACAGTGAAATTAATCGTCGCCAGATGATCCAACTGGCGCTGATGTCTTCCGAAAACCGCGCCGCCGCTAGTCTGGCCGCGCACTATCCGGGCGGCTATGAAGCCTTTATCCGCGCGATGAATGCTAAAGCCAAACAGCTGGGAATGACCCACACCCGCTACGTTGAGCCGACCGGCCTGTCGCCGCAAAACGTCTCTACGGCGCGCGATTTAACCCGCCTGCTGCTGGCTTCGCAGAAATATCCGCTGATTGGCGAGCTGAGTACCACGCAGGAGAAAACCGCGGTGTTCAGCAGCCCGGCCTACGCCTTGCCGTTCCGCAACACCAATCATCTGGTCATGAACCCGAGCTGGAGCATTCAGCTAACCAAAACCGGCTATACCGATTTGGCGGGCCACTGTCTGGCGATGCGCACCACCATTAATGGTAAGCCTGTGACGCTGGTGGTGATGGACGCGTTCGGTAAATACACTGCCTTTGCGGATGCCAACCGCCTGCGCACATGGATGGAAACCGGCAAGAGCGTGCCGGTGCCGCAGATCGCCAAAACTTACCGTAAAGCCAAGGACCAGCAGCGCACCCAGCCGAGCGTTGAAGAGGCCGACGACTAAGGTTGCCGAAGCCCGATTAGCCATAAAAAAAAGCGGCGTTGCCATCCAGCAACGCCGCTTTTTTGTTATCAATGTCTAGCAGAACTGACGATCAGAAAATCAGTTTAAATACGCCAGTTAGGGTCAATAAGCCGACGATAAAGATAATGGCGATGATCCACAGAATAATTTTCATGCGCAGTCCCTCAAAAAAATAATGAATGTAAAGAAATCTCTAAACCGCTGATATCTTTCATTCAGTATAGACAGGATTATGAATTTTGCTCTGTTTGCGCGGTGCGTAAAAACTGAATTGCGTCACGCAACGCGCAAATTGGGCTGGAAAGCGGCGCGCCGAGTTGAGTCAGATTCCCCGCGCCAGCCATGGAAGCCTGCGCCAACGCCACGCGCTCCACGCCCTGTTGAAAGGCCAGATCGGCCTGTGCCGCAATGCGTTGCAAATACCCGGCAATATTTCCCGCTAAAAAGATTTCCCACGCACCTTTCACCTGTTGGAATTCCACTTCGGCCTGCGGATGACGCTCCACCTGTTCGAACAGGCGCTGGGTTGGCTCGAGGGTAGTTGGCGCGGCATACAGCACCCGGGTTTTGCCCGGTGCAGTCATGGATTGCTCTGCCAAGGCGCGATCAACGCGCCAGACGGGAATCTCGAGCAACGTATTGGCCTCGGTGGCGGCTGGCCCCAGCGTCGAGCAGGTGAGCAGGATCAGGTCGGCGCCCTCCGCCAAACTCAGCAGCATCTCGCGGGTTTGCTGCTGAATCTCTGGCGTCAGCCCACCGGCTTGTCCGGCGGCGGCCAGCAGGTCAGGGCGCGCGTGGTGTGAGAGTTGGTCGGGTGAGATCCCCAGCGCGTCGGCGGCGGCATCAAAAATAGCGATATTACTTTCGGCAGTGTGTAAGCAGGCGATACGCAATTGAGGCTCCGGGGTAGGCAATAAAAGGAGAAACCCCACCCGCGGCAAGCCACGGAGCGGGGCAGTGGGGCTTATTTATCGGACGAGGCTTGCCACAGATTCAGCTCGCCATCGGCCACATGCTTATCAATAGCGGCGAGCTCCTCGGCGGTGAAGTGCAGGTTGCCGAGCGCCGCCACGTTCTCTTCCAACTGCTCTGGTCGGCTAGCGCCTATCAGCACCGAGGTCACGCGGTCGTCTTTCAGCAGCCAGCTCAGCGCCATCTGCGCCATGCTTTGGCCGCGTTTTTGCGCCATGTCGTTGAGCAGGCGCAGGCTATTGAGGTTCTCCTCGGTCAGCATTTTCTCTGACAGGCCGCGCGCCTTTTTGCCTTCGGTCTGCATCCGCGATCCGTCCGGGATGCCGTTAAGGTATTTGCCAGTCAGCAGCCCCTGTGCCAGCGGGGTGAAGGCGATGCAGCCAGTACCGTTCTCTTCCAGCACGTCGAGCAGCCCGCTTTTATCTACCCAGCGGTTGAGCAGATTGTAAGAAGGCTGATGGATGAGCAGCGGGATTTTCCACTCGCGCAGTAGTTCGGTCATTTTCTGCGTGCGTTCTGGCGAGTAAGAGGAGATGCCGACATACAGCGCCTTGCCGCTCTGCACCGCGTGGGCCAGGGCCGACGCCGTCTCTTCCATCGGGGTTTTTTCATCAACGCGGTGGGAGTAGAAGATGTCGACATACTCCAGGCCCATGCGTTGCAGGCTTTGGTCGAGGCTGGACAACAGATATTTACGCGAGCCGCCGGAGCCGTACGGGCCAGGCCACATGTCATAACCGGCCTTGGTGGAGATGATCAATTCGTCGCGATAGGGGGCGAAATCCTCACGCAGCAGACGGCCAAAGTTCTCTTCCGCAGACCCCGGAGGCGGGCCGTAGTTGTTGGCTAAGTCGAAGTGGGTGATACCTAAATCAAAGGCTTTGCGCAGCAGGTCGCGTTGGGACTCCAGCGCGCTGATATGCCCGAAGTTGTGCCACAGGCCGAGTGACAGCGCGGGCAGTTGCAGCCCGCTGCGGCCGCAGAAGCGATATTGCATGTTCTCGTAACGGGAAGGGCTTGCCTGATACGGCATGATGTCTCCTTATCCTGATAGGTTTTTTGTAGGGTAGATTTGAAACATTGTTCCTATCTTAACGCTCATCAAGACAACGGCAACCTGAGGACGTGATATTTCTGCCTTATCTTGTTACGGATTTGTAAAAGGATTTGTTTAACCAGCAGGCAGAAAAAACAGGGCGAACTATAATTAACTCAGGCCGCCACCTTCTTAATGCGTGTGACACGCCCTGTGACGCTGCATCCCGGAAGGTCATTATCACCCGCGCCGTTGGCGGTTTCCGGCGTTTATGGGGGTGTACCATGGTCAATCATGTCTGGGGACTGATGTCCCGTCCCGGTCCAGAATTGCAACAAATCCAGCGCGAGCGGGAAACCGTCTCACACGTCTATTTTCATCACGTATTGCTTATGGCGCTGATCCCGGTGGTGTGCTCCTTTATCGGGACCACCCAGTTGGGATGGAACTTTGGCGACGGTCAGCGACTGATTGTTTCCCTGTTTACCGCCTCTTATATTGCCGTGATTTTCTATGTATTGATGCTTGGCGCGGTGGCCCTAATGGGGCGGATCATCTACTGGATGGCTCGCCGTTATGACAGCCGACCTTCGCTCAATAGCTGTATCGTCTTCGCCGGTTATGTGGCGACGCCGATGTTCCTCAGCGGCGTGGTGGCGCTCTATCCCATGGTGTGGCTGTGCCTGTTCGTCGGGCTGATTGGCCTGTGCTACAGCGGCTATCTGCTGTATCTCGGCATCCCTAACTTCCTCAATATTGACCACCGCGAAGGCTTCCTGTTCTCCAGCTCGACGCTGGCGATGGGCGTGCTGGTGCTAGAGCTGCTGCTGGCCCTGACCGTATTGATGTGGGGTTATGGCGCGAAACTGTTCTGACCTGAGTTAACGCGTTGAGGCAGGGAGAGGCGAATCCTCATCCCTGCCTTTTTTATGCCTGCGAAATGACTACTCCCGCCAGCCTTTCAGCTTGCTGGTTTTACCAATGCCGGGGTTGAAGCTATTGGTCGGGTCGGCTTGCTGATAGAAGGCTTTCAGATGCGGCTTGGCGATATACAGATGCCCGACGTTGTGCTCGGCGGGGTACTCAGCGCCTTTCGCGTCGAGGATTTCCAGCATCTGGTGCTTGAGCTTCTTGCTGTCCGCCCCTTTCTTGACGATGTAATCCTGATGAAAAACGTGACACATAAAGTGGCCGTAGTAGAGCTTGGCGACTAACTGATTGTCGATTTCAGCAGGCAGCGTTTCGAACCAGTCGCGGTCGTTGCGGCGCAGGGCGATGTCCAGTGCCAAAATGTCTTCCACTTCCTTCTCGTGCACCGCGTGATAGCGCACGGCGGCCCCGGCGGCGGCGAAGCGATGCAGAAATGCCTTCTTGCCCTCTTCGTCAGTACAGACAAAGAAGTCGCCTTCATGCTGTTTAAAGAACTCGGTGAGGAAGCTTTGCGCCTCGGCGATGCCGTCGCCGGACATTTTTAACAGCAGGTGATGCTCGTAGCGGTCGCGGAATTTTTTCATGCGCGGCGGCAGATGGTTCGGCAGCGCTTTGCTGATGCACTGCATCACGCGGTCGCTAAAGTTCTTCGGCAGGAAAGGCACCTTGCTGGCGTGGGCGTCAAACTTGCCCTTGGCGCTGAACATGTCCGGCATTTTGTCGGTGCCAAGCTTGTCGATCATCATGAAGGTATCTTTGCCGTAGACTTCGGTGATATCAAAAATGTCGCGGTGCATGTACTCACCGGCCACCGGCAGGTTTTTGAAATCACCCAGAATCTGGCGACGCAGCTCGGTCAACACCGCCGTGCTGTTGGTGCCGATATAGAAAACTTGCTGCTGGCTTTCCGCCGGGAAGGTGTCCAGACGCACGGCAAACACCGCCAGCTTGCCCGCGCAGCCGGAGGCTTCGAACAGGCGGCGCTGGTCGGCGTTGAAGCGAGAAGGGGTGTCGGCATCCACGTCGCGCACGCGCTCGGCGTAGTCATGGTCAGAGGCCAAACGCTGGTCGTGATGCACTTCGCTGGCGGTGAAATTGCCTTTCTCCAGCCGGGTGAGGATCTGCTCTGGCGTGTCGCCTAGCTCAATCCCCAAGTGGTTAATCAGCTGCAACTCTCCCTGTTCGTCAATCTGCGCGTAGAGCGCCATTTCGGTGTAAGCCGGGCCGCGTTTGACCAGCGATCCGCCGGAGTTATTGCAGATACCGCCGACCACCGACGCGCCAATACAGGAGGAGCCAATCACCGAATGCGGCTCGCGGCCGTAAGGTTTGAGGATCTTTTCCAGCTTATATAAGGTGCTGCCGGGAAAGCCAATCACCTGATTGCCGCCGTCGAGCAGTTCAATATGGTCGAGCTTGAGGGTGCTGAAGATGACGATATCGCGGTCATAATCATCGCCGCTCGGCGTCGAGCCTTCGGTCAGTCCGGTGTTGGCCGCCTGCATAATGACAATCTTGTCAGCCTCGACGCAGGCCTTGAGCAGTTGCCACTGCTGGAGCAGGGTCTGCGGAAACACTACCGCTAAGGCTTTACCACCGCCGGAGCGAAAACCCTTGCGGTAGCGCTCGGTGTTGCTGTCGCCGGTGAGTACATGGCGGTAGCCGACGATCTCTTTCAGACGTGTGATCAGCGTCTGATTATCCTGATGAATGCTCATGTCCTATTCCTCACTTATTACCCAGAGGGCCAAAATCGCTGCCCTGAATAATCATAGGCTTAAATGATATTAAAGGAAGGGTTCATATTTGAGCGTCATGGGATGGTTATTAAAGCATCATCAATGTGTCACAAAACTCCCGCTTAATGATTGCCAGAATCTGTAGGCAACCGAGAGAACGCACCATGGCGCAAGCTCAACTTAAGCTGGCACAGGCCGAATATCCACAGGCCCGCACGCTGCAACAGAACAAAGTCTTAGACGTTAAAGGATTGGTGAAATCCTACAAATCAGGACAGCGCGTTCTGAATGACATCAATTTTGATCTGCACGCCGGTGAGTTCGTGGCGGTGATTGGTCGCTCTGGTGCCGGTAAATCAACCTTACTGCACGTGCTGAACGGCACCATCCCTCTGTCTGACGGTAGCGTTGTCTGCCATTACGAAAATGGCGAACAGCAGCAGTTAGCAGGTTTGACTGGCAAGGCGCTGCGCCGCTGGCGTTCAGGCTGTGGCATGATTTTTCAGGATTTCTGTCTGGTACCTCGTCTAGACGTCTTGACCAACGTACTCTTGGGCCGCCTCAGTCAGACTTCTACTTTCAAATCTTTCTTTAACCAATTCGACGACGAAGACCGCGCCCGCGCTATCTCCTTGCTGGAGTGGTTGCATATGTTGCCGCACGCCTTGCAGCGCGCGGAGAACCTCTCTGGTGGACAGATGCAGCGCGTTGCTATCTGTCGCGCATTAATGCAAAACCCCAAAATTCTGCTGGCCGATGAGCCGGTGGCCTCGCTGGACCCAAAAAACACGCTGCGCATTATGAACGCGTTGAAAAAGGTCAGCGAAGAGAATATCGCCGTGATGGTCAACCTGCACTCGGTTGAGCTGGTAAAAGACTTCTGCACCCGCGTGATTGGTATTGCCAAAGGGCAGATTATTTTCGACGGGCATCCTGATGATTTAAATGATTCGATTCTTCATCAACTTTATGGTGAAGACGGCGAATCATCTCATTGATCTTATTTATTCGTCACAATAAGTAGTTTGTAATATTCATTGTTTTTATTTATTTCAACTTTCTCTCCATCTACACAAGGTCATTATTACATGAAGAAGTTATTACGTCTGGCGGTATTGGTGGCAGGTACTTTTACCGCAATGCACAGCATGGCAGCAGATGCGCCAAAAGAATTAAATCTGGGTATTCTGGGTGGCCAGAATGCCACTCAACAGATTGGCGATAATCAGTGTGTGAAAGATTTCTTTGATAAAGAATTAAATGTAGATACTAAACTGCGTAACTCTTCTGACTATTCAGGGGTTATTCAGGGCTTATTAGGCGGGAAAGTTGACATGGTATTAAGCATGTCACCTTCATCTTACGCATCGGTTTATTTAAATAACCCGAAAGCCGTCGATTTGGTAGGTATTACTATTGATGACACCGACAAATCTCGCGGTTACCACTCTATCGTGGTGGTAAAAGCCGACAGCCCGTACAAAAAATTGTCTGACCTGAAAGGCACGGCTTTTGGCTTCGCTGACCCAGATTCTACCTCGGGTTATTTGATCCCTAACCAAGCCTTCAAGAAAGAGTTTGGCGGCAACACGGATAACAAATACAACAACTTCTTCTCTAGCGTCACCTTCTCCGGCGGCCACGAGCAGGACATTCTGGGCGTGCTGAACGGCCAATTCGCTGGCGCAGTGACTTGGGCTTCCATGATTGGCGACCGCGAAACAGGCTACACCTCTGGCGCGTTCAACCGCATGATCCGTATGGATCACCCGGACCTGATGAAGAAAATCCGTATTATTTGGGAATCTCCGTTAATTCCAAACGGCCCAATCTTAGTGCGTAGCGACCTGCCAGCTGATTTCAAAGCCAAACTGGTTTCCGCTATTAAGAAATTGGACACCAGCGATCACGCCTGCTTCGTTAAAGCAGTGGGCGGCACGATGCATATTGGTGAAACGTCACTGGCTGAATATCAACAGATTATCGACATGAAGCGTGAATTGACTAAGGGTTCTCGCTAACAGGCTATTTTACTTGCCACTTTGAATGCGGGCAGTGCTCGGATTCCTCACGTACTTTATGTACGCTGCGGATCCTGCGCGCTGGCCGCATCCAAATTGCCTGCGACAATAACGCCTGCATATATTTTACTCTTTAATATCGATAGAAATACGGAATCATTATTTTGAATAAAGACTTCAATCGTTATTATCAGCAAATTCGCGGCAAACAAAAACGTGAAGCGCTGGTATGGTCGGGAATAATGCTGCTGCTCTATTTATGGTCAGGCAATGTTTCTGAACTCAATCTGAAAACCGTATTTTTCTCTGCTCCACACTTCTTCGATTATATTGGCGAAACCGTGCCGGTATTGCACTGGTCAAAACTGTTTGCTGATGGTCACACTGAAGGTTCGCTGGCTTATTGGGGATACCGTCTGAATATTCAGCTGCCGCTGATTTGGGAAACCATTCAACTCGCGCTCTCATCGACGATTTTATCCACCGCGCTCGCCACCTTGCTGGCTTTTATGGCAGCCAGTAACACCGACTCGCCGAAATGGCTCAAATTTAGTATCCGCACTTTTGTGGCTTTCCTGCGCACCATGCCCGAGCTGGCGTGGGCGGTAATGTGCGTCATGGCGTTCGGCGTCGGGGCTATTCCGGGCTTTATCGCCCTGACCCTGCACACCGTGGGCAGCCTGACCAAACTGTTTTATGAGTCGATTGAAACCGCCTCTGACAAGCCGGTTCGCGGCTTGAAGTCTTGCGGAGCCGGGCGTTTGCAGCGCATGCGCTTTGCCCTCTGGCCGCAGGTCAAACCGATTTTCCTCTCCTACAGCTTTATGCGTCTGGAGATTAACTTCCGCCAGTCAACCATTCTGGGGCTGGTCGGGGCAGGGGGTATTGGCCAAGAGCTGATGACGTCCATCAAACTTGACCGTTACGACCAAGTCAGTATGACGCTGCTGTTAATTATTCTGGTGGTTTCCATCATGGACTTTTTATCCGGCAAGCTGCGTAAACTCGCGGTAGAGGGCACGTTCTGATGCTAACTGAAGCTCTGGCACCATCGGCTATCGCCAATATCAAGCGCGATAACCCAACACTGTTTTCCGCCCAGCGTCGCTATCTGCGCTACCTCGGCACCTTCGCCGTGCTGATCACGCTGTATTACATCTACTTTTTCACCTTCTACGGCATTCCGTGGACCGCCGTGGTGCACGGCTCATCGGAGATTGGTCGTTATTTCCTGCGCATGTTTGTGTGGCATAACTTCTCCGAATGGCCGCTGATGTATTACTTCGAGCAAATTGTGATGACGCTGGCGATTGTCTTCGCCGGGACCATAACCGCCTCCTTCCTCGCACTGCCGCTGTCGTTTTTGGCGGCGCGAAATGTGATGTCCACGCCGGTGCTGCGGCCGATTTCGCTGGTGGTGCGCCGCATTCTGGACGTCCTGCGCGGTTTGGACATGGCTATCTGGGGGCTGATTTTTGTCCGCGCCGTCGGCATGGGCCCGCTGGCCGGGGTACTGGCGATTATTCTGCAAGATCTTGGCCTGCTCGGTAAGCTTTACGCCGAAGGGCACGAAGCCGTGGAACGCTCGCCAAGTCGCGGTTTACGGGCCTTGGGCGCGAATCCGCTGCAAACCCATCGCTTTGGTATTTTCACCCAGTCATTCCCGACCTTCCTCGCGCTGTCGCTGTACCAGATTGAGTCCAACACCCGTTCTGCGGCGGTATTGGGTTTTGTTGGGGCAGGGGGGATTGGTCTGGTGTATGCCGAAAACATGCGTTTATGGAACTGGGACGTGGTGATGTTTATCACCCTGATTTTGGTGGTGATCGTGATGACGATGGATAAGATTTCCTCCATCCTGCGCGCGAAATATATTCATGGCGAAGATATCGATTTGTTCGAAGCGCCGCCGAAGCCTAAGCCGCCAATTGAGCTGTACAAACCTTAATAAAAGCCACGTCATCAAGGTCTTAAGCATAAAAAAAGCCCCTTCTCCGCGCGGAGAAAGGGCTTTTTTACTGACTACTAAACTAGGATTTTGCAGCCAGTACTACCAGTTTCTGGTTCACAAACTCTTTGATCCCCAAATCTGATAACTCGCGGCCGAAGCCCGAGCGTTTCACCCCACCAAACGGCAATTCTGGCGCGGTGTTGGACGGTGAATTGACATACAGCATGCCGGTTTCGATTTGCGTCGCCAGCTTACGGGCGCGTTTCATGTCTTTGGTAAACAGGGAACCGCCAAGGCCGTAGTTGGAGTCATTCGCCAATTTCACTAACTCTTCATCGTTTTTCACCACGTAAATCTGCGCCACCGGGCCGAAGAACTCTTCGAAATAGGCCGGATTGTCGCGGGTGATGTGAGTCAGAATGGTCGCTTCATAGAAGTTACCCGGATTGTTAGCCACGGCTTTACCGCCGACGTGGACTTTCGCACCGTTTTTCACCGCTTGATCCACCTGCTTGGTCAGGGTTTTCAGCGCGTCGGCTGAAGAGAGCGGGCCAAGGGTGGTGCTGCTGTCGAGCGGGTCACCGATCTTCAGCGCCTTGAAGTGTTCGGTGAATTTCTTCAGGAACTCATCGGCGACTTTCTCATGGATAATAAAGCGCTTAGCGGCGGTACACACCTGCCCGGCATTGGCCACGCGGGCCTGCGCACCGGCTTCGGCGGCATGGTCGATATCGGCATCTTCCAGTACGGCGAAGACGTCATTACCGCCCAGCTCCAAGGTCGATTTCTTCAGCTTGCTAGCCGCTTTGGCGGCTACCACGGCACCGGCTTTTTCCGAGCCGGTCAAGGCAACGCCCTGCACGCGGTCATCTTCAATGATATCGGCCACCTGATCCTGAGAAATAAACAGGTTGGTGTAAGCACCTTTTGGTGCCCCGGCTTCGCTGACCAATTTCTCAAAGGTTTCGGCACAGTGCGGAACAATACCGGCATGCTTGACGATGACGCTGTTACCGGCGGCCAGGTTCGGCGCCAACACGCGCATCAGCTGGTAGAATGGGAAGTTCCACGGCTCAACCGCCATGATAACCCCAATCGGGCTATGCTCGACCCAAGCTTCGCCCAGGCTGGACTTGTAGGGAACGGGCTTGAGGAACTCTTCGGCGTTGTCGGCGTAATACTTGGCAATCTCCGCGCAGAGCTTCACTTCATCGCGGCTTTGCTCAATCAGTTTACCCATCTCAACGCTGACGATTTTCGCCAGCTCTTCCACTCGGGAAGACATAATATCGGATAATTTATGCAGCACTTTCAGGCGTTGCTGCATATCCCCTTGACCCCATTCGGACTTATACAGGTCATGGGCTGCACTCAGCGTTTGTTCAACCTGCTGATCATTATGTGTTTGATATTCTTT
Organism: Ewingella sp. CoE-038-23; assembly: GCF_040419245.1. Classification (NCBI taxonomy): domain Bacteria; kingdom Pseudomonadati; phylum Pseudomonadota; class Gammaproteobacteria; order Enterobacterales; family Yersiniaceae; genus Ewingella; species Ewingella docleensis. The sequence continues at coordinate 1,208,360 of NZ_JAZHOH010000001.1, forward strand.
GATAAGCTTGTTGTTGAAAGGATTAATCGTTTGATAAGGCATAAATAGCTCCTTGTTTATAACGCTTTTGCGAACGTAACTTAAGCCTAGTCGATAAAAACGCGTTTTGGGACGGGAGTCACCTTTGGCAACACTCTAGAATCGGCGGTTTTTGCGCCAAGCCCCACAGCCCGCGCCATGCCCGCCCTGAGGGCTGTCCTTCGGATAATTCGGCTTTACTTAACTTTGCAGCCACGGCATTGATAGACGCCATGAACTCTTTTTCAGCTCATATTCATCCCGCCAATCAACATTGATTGATAAAAACCGCGCTCACTTTTATGCTGGATTTCCTTTTTGATCTGACAGATAGCGAGAAGTCGATGAAGCTTGCTGCAATTCCGTTTTGCACCACCGACTGGAGCCAGATAGAGCCAACCGAGCACGCGGGAGAAACCGGCGTAGCCCTGTGGCGCACCCAGCATTTCGGCGATATTCGCGTGAGGATCGTCGAGTATTCGGCGGGCTATTTGGCGGACCACTGGTGTAGCAAGGGGCACGTGCTGTTTTGTCTCGAGGGCGAATTACAGACTCGTCTCGACGACGGCCGCACCTTCACCCTAACACCCGGCATGAGCTATCAGGTGGCGGATAACGCAGAGGCGCACCAATCCTCGACCGCGTTGGGCGCAAAGCTGTTTGTGGTTGACTGATTTTTCAGTCCTAACAACCCTTTAGATACTGTTTTTGAGGAGCTGTGGTGAGTAAATTACGCGTAGGCATCATTTTTGGCGGGAAATCGGCAGAGCACGAAGTCTCGTTGCAGTCGGCAAAGAATATTGTGGATGCCATAGATAAGCAGCGTTTTGACGTCACGCTGTTAGGCATTGATAAAACAGGCGAATGGCACATTAACGACGCCAGTAACTACTTGATCAATGCTGAAAATCCGTCACTGATTGCGCTGAATAAGTCCAACAATCAGGTGGCTCTGATCCCCGGCCAGACTGAAAACCAGCTGATTGAAACCCGCAGCGCCAGCGTGCTTTCCCAGCTGGATGTCATTTTCCCGATTGTGCACGGCACCTTGGGTGAAGATGGCTCGCTGCAAGGGCTGCTGCGCATGGCGAATATTCCCTTTGTCGGCTCTGGCGTGCTGGGGTCGGCGGTCAGTATGGACAAGGATGTGACCAAGCGCCTGCTGCGCGACGCGGGCCTCAATGTGGCACCTTTTGTCACCGTGACGCGCAGTAACCGCGCCAAGCAGACCTTTGAGAAAGTGGCGCAAGAGCTGGGGCTGCCGCTGTTCATCAAGCCTGCTAACCAAGGCTCTTCGGTAGGCGTCAGCAAGGTCAGCGATCAGGCTGGATATGCCCGCGCATTGGACTTGGCCTTTGATTTCGACCATAAAGTGCTGGTGGAGTCGGCCATTGTCGGGCGTGAAATCGAGTGTGCCGTGCTGGGTAACGCGCAGCCGCAGGCCAGCGTCTGTGGCGAAGTTATCCTGCACGATGAGTTCTACTCTTACGACACCAAATACATCAACGAGCAAGGCGCCTCGGTGGCGGTTCCGGCGGATTTATCCCCTGAAATCAATGATCGAATTCGCGCCATCGCCTTGCAGGCGTTTGAAGTCTTAGAGTGTCGCGGTATGGCGCGCGTGGACGTGTTCCTCACCCAGCAGGGCGAGGTGGTGATTAACGAAATCAACACATTGCCGGGATTCACCAATATCAGCATGTATCCAAAACTCTGGGCCGCCAGCGGCTTGGGCTATAGTGATTTGATCACCAAATTGCTGGAACTGGCTCTAGAACAGCACCAGCAAGACAGCCAGTTGAAAAGCTCCGCCAACTGATTGCGCTGTTAAACCTCCCCTGATGACCGGGGAGGTTTGCCCGACTTAGCGGCGATACTTCCACAAAATGCCAATCGCGGTGCCCAACCCCACCAGTGACATTACCTTTAGCGCCAAGATTGCTCCGCCATAATGAGTCAGCGCCGCCACCATCAGCGACGCCACGCCCGCCGCCACGAGCTGCCAGCGCCATGCCATGGCACTCGCCGAGGCCACGGTTTGCGCGTCAAACTCCCGCAAAATGCCGAAAGTCGCCAGCGCGAACACCACGTTGGAAGCAATGTGCGCGATAAAAATCATCGCCAAAGGCGCTAAAGTCCACGCGGACATGGGCGGGATCAGCAGATAGCTGGCGAGGAAAATCAGCAGGCAGGTCGCCAGCAGTCCGTTGTTCCCAGCGTATTGCCGCATTCGATTTGCCGGAAGCAGTAACGGGCCGCATAGCTGGCCCAGACTGCGGGCGAACAATAGCGGCAGCGCGAAACCGGTAGCTTCATCGGGCTTAATCTGCTGGGCCAGCGCGGGCAGCAGAGACATCGCTGGCGTGCCGACGGTAGCCAGCATCGGCAGCATTAGCAGGCTGCGCCGTTGCAGCGGCGAGAGCGCCCGCCAGCTGACTTTCCCCGTGGCGCTTGTTGAGGCATCGGCCTCAGTTTCATCAGACGTCGGCACAAAGCGCCGCGCAGCCAGCAGAAGCAGGACCGCCGAGGCGATAAAGCTCAGGGCGTCGAGCAGCAACATCCCTCCGGCATTGATCAGCGGGAAAATCAGCACCCCCACGCCAACGCCTAGCAGCACCTGTGCCGCGAAGATCAGCGTCTCCATGCAGGTGGCGGCGGGTAATTCTTCACTTTTCAACCCGCGTTTAAATACCAGCGACAGGGCCGGAAAGGTGACGCCGCTAATCACTGCGCTACAGGCCTGCACCGCCAGCAGCCCGACCGAATGTTGCGCCAGCAGGCTATACAGCGGAAAGACCAAGGAGAGCAGCCCCAGCGCTTCGGCCAGCAGCAGCATGGCAAAAGGTGAGTAGCGTTGGCAGAGGCGTTCACCCAGCAGACTGCCTAAAAATCCGGGCAGGGTGGCGAGCACGTAGGCAAAAATCAGGGTGGTGGCAGAGGCGCGCCATTGTAAAAGCTGGCCGAAAACCACCACTTGGGTCAGGCCGTTGCCGAGAGAGGAAAGAATAAAGGCGTAGCCGAGCAGTCTCAGCCACGAATGGCGGCGCAGCGCGCTCACCAGGGCACTCAGTAGAGTCGTCATGTAAAAGCATTCTCATAAGAAACAGGTTATGCGCGCGGCCTAAAAGGCAGCACGAAGAAAAAAGCTGTTAGTTATGAGGCTGTTCTACATTGGCGGAACCCGTAAAGGAGAGGAGGGAATAAATATAGTAGCAGAAAGCAAAAAGGCAGAAATCAGATTCTGCCTTTTCCATTTTTACCGCCGGTCTTAGCCATACTTTCTGGCAAAATCTTCATCCGACATGCAGAGATAAATAATAAATTCTACAAATGCGACGATCGAAGGAATAAAGGTCCAGCAGAAGAGTAAGTACAGGAAACCTTGCCCGATTTTACCCAAATAGAACTTATGTACCCCAAAGGCACCGAGGAAAAAGGCCAGCAAGGCCGCCGCGATGCGGTTCTTCGAACCCGGCACGCTGTTGGTTGCGCCACAGTGAGGGCAGTTTCTGGCAGTTTCGTGGATCTCTTTGCCGCAGCCTCTACAAAAAACCATATTAGACATCGTTATTTCATCCCATGAAAATTCTTATAAATTGTGCAGCAGCATTATAGAGGCTGTTGATAGCGGCGATATAGCCTTTCTCTAAACGAGGGATGAAAATAATTACTTTAGCGGGGGATGGGCGAGAGGCAGGCATGAAAAAGGCGGCCAAAGCCGCCTCTTCTTCATATTTCTACTGCTTAACGCTTACTTGTACAACTCAGCCGTGCCGTAAGTGTGGTTATCGCCGTCACCGGAAGTGAAGATGATGCGATAAGCACTTGCCCCGCGGGCCTGGGCTTCATTAGCGAGTTCACTCTTCAGGCCAGATAAGTCGGTACCAGCCTGTGCGCTAATCACCCCGATGGACTGCGAGTTAGCGGGTGCAGATTGCACCTGAGTCGCCGCCAGCGTGGTAAAAGAGGCCGTTGCCAGTGCGATGGCTGCCAGAGTCTTTGTCAGGTTTTTCATGATGTCTTGCCCTCAGTCGTCGTATAGCTGCGACGATTATTTGTACAGCTCAGCAGTCCCGTACAGGCGGTTGTCGCCGGATGCGGAGATGATGCGATAAGAGGTAGCACCATTAGCTTCTGCTTTGGCGGCCAGTTTATTTTCCAGACTAGACAGGTTAGTGCCGGCCTGTGCGCTGATCACGCCGATTGGCTGTGAGTTAGCAGGAGCAGACTGAACCTGGGTGGCGGCCATGGTGGTGAAAGAAGCCGTTGCCAGTGCGATGGCTGCGAGGGTCATTGTCAGGTTTTTCATAATATATTGTCCTATTGATTCGTCGTTTATCAGACTTTGTTAGCTGGGCGCTCTTCGCGCGCTCTTTCTGGGCAACAAAGCCACTCTTCTGTCCGTTCGGTACCCTTTAAAACTCAATACTTCAGGACTTATTTGTACAGCTCGGCAGTCCCGTACAGGCGGTTGTCGCCGGAAGCGGAGATGATGCGATAAGAGGTTGCACCATTAGCTTCTGCTTTAGCGGCCAGCTGGTGTTCCAGGCTAGACAAGTTGGTACCGGCCTGCGCGCTAACTACGCCGATTGACTGGGCGTTAGTTGGAGCAGACTGAACCTGAGTCGCAGCCAGAGTGGAGAAAGAAGCCGTGGCCAGTGCGATGGCAGCAAGAGTCATTGTTACGTTTTTCATGATAAGTACCTTTAATTATGAATCATTATTATTAATCGTTAACTAATTTAGTGCGATAACGCTTTAAAAGCGGCTCGCTGTTATTTGTACAGCTCGGCAGTACCGTGCAGGTAGTTGTCACCAGAAGCACCGATGATGCGGTAAGAGCTGGCACCTGCTTCAGTGGCTTTGGCATTCAGTTCACGCTGCAAGCTAGACAGGTCATTGCTTGAGTTCGCGCTGATCACGCCAATTTTTTCTTGGTTAGCCGGAGCTGAATCAACCAGCGTTGCCGCCATGGAAGAGAAAGATACGGTAGCCAGAGCCAGTGCTGCGATAGTCATTTTTACGTTTTTCATGATGTTAGTTCCTTATCTCTATTTGTTTATCGTGCTGTCGAAAGTCTTTATGATTTGGTCAACGTTATTAATTAACGTTCGATAATTAAATGTTAGTCGTTGACAGAATCTTGTGCAACTTATTTTTTTAATAATCGTTAACTAAAAGTGCTGTGAGCCAGATCACGTTAACAAGAGGGATATGTATCTCAATTGTTAAATCTTCACGGCAAGTTAATTAATTAACGGTCGATAACTAAATGCTAGTGGGTTTTTATGACACAAGCAAGAATTATTTAATGAGTGATAACTTAATGGTTGGAGTGAAGGGCGAAGGATGGTAAAACCGTTGGGTGGTTTTCAGAAGTCTCGCTCTGCTGAGAATCAGAAAGGCGACCTTTATGTCGCCTTTCTATTACATCCCCTTTCTGCGTTGGCGTCTAAAGCGACGGTGCAATAAGGGGTCAGGTGATCACCTAGTAATAAACGGGAGGGTGATTGCCTGAGCCCGCTGGGGCAGGTGGCATGGTTGGAGAAGTTGGAATGCGCTGTTGTGACGATTTGCCGTTGACGAAGCGGGCAGGGTGACAAAAGTTACTGTCCCCAGTCACATTGACCATGGCAACTTCCTGACTCTGTGTTGGCATCATGATAACCTGCTGTGCGGCGACATTGGCAACCGGGGCAGCGGTTAAAGCCATAACGGCAAGAAGGATTTTTAAAGCACGCATGATGGTTTGTCCTGAGATTCTAGATGCTAAGAGTGATTTACTTATCGCTCGATAATTAAATAATAATCTCTGCTGGACTTGTGCGCAACTATTTTTAATAATGATCGTTAAATTATTCTGATAACCAGAACCAATAAGGTGATGGAAGGAGGGTGTATGAGCACTGAACACACGGCTTTGGTCCGGAAAAGTCGCGGTCGCCCAAAACAGTTCGATCGTGGAACTGCTCTGAGCAAGGCCCTGAATTTATTCTGGCGTCATGGCTACGAGGCCACTTCTTTAGCGGACTTGGTCGAAGCCACGGGTGCGAAAGCTCCTACCTTATATGCCGAGTTCGGCAATAAAGAGGGGTTATTCCGCGCGGCCGTTGAACACTATCTGGCAACCTTTTACGAAAAGAGTTTCTGTCTGCTGAGCAGAACAGATTTGTCCGTTGAACAGGCTATCGAACAGTATCTGCGCACCACGGCAGAGATGTTCACCGACTGCGATACGCCGAGCGGCTGCTTTATGGTTAGCGCCTCATCCGGCATGTCTTCCTCTTCGCAAGACATCGCGGAAATGCTGCGCAACCGCCACTTGTCGCAGGAACGCACTTTGTTTGAGTACTTCGAAAAGAAAAAACTCAGCAACGAGCTTCCACAAACGACTGACAGCGCGCTGTTGGCGAAATATCTGGCATGTACCGTTCAGGGGATGTCAGTACAGGCCCGCGATGGGGCCAGCACCGAGCAGCTTAATCGCTTGATTGATATGGTCATTCATCTGTGGCCAGAGCTGAATAAAGCCACGGCGGCGAAACCTCTGGCTCACTAAGCTCGATAGCCACGCCGTTATGCTATAAACCAACACGCCAGACGCCGAGATTCGGGTCTGGCGTTATTTTTTCCCGCTGGTTGCCTGCTGTTTACTCAATTTCGCCTCTGTTTTCCCCGCTATCACAAGGATTTTTGGGACTTTTGCCCGTTATCCTCACTTGCTAATCGTTCTACACTGACTGGAAAGCGACTCAGACGCTTCAAATCCTATTGAGGCCCACCGTTGAGGTTTTATGCGCCAGTCAGACATTCTCGTCGAAGTCAGTAACGACAAACAAACCCTGACCGCGCTGGTCGAGCAGGATGACCGCGTGGCTTATCTCTATATTTACGCCCGCGAAGATTTACGCGATCGCTTCCCGCGCATGCGCGCCTGCTGGATCCGCAATCTTTCTCCCGCCCCGCAGCACGACGACCATGCCGCCATGGAGAGCGGGAAGGCGCCGATGCTCGCCGCGCAGTATTGCCGCAGCCTGGAGGCAGAAGCACCGCTGGATCCGGCACAAATTCAAATTTTATGGAATGAAAGCGACGACGGCGCGGCCCTCTGGTATCAAGGGTTGCTGCTGGCGGTGATCCCCGGCTGGAGCCTGTATATCGACCATTCGGTCTGCTATTCGGCGGGCTGTATCAAGCAAAACCCGCTGACTTTCCCATTGGGATCGGCGTCGACCAATACGCAATATGAGTTGGCCGACAAGACGCGCCAATTCTGGCGCGACTGGCAGCAGGAAGAGCACAACCCGTGGCCGAAAATTCAGCGTAAATTCCTCGCCAGCTATGAGGAGCGCTTCGGGCCATCGGTGAAATATTACGGCATTGATCAGGGCAACTGGCCGCCAATGGCCATTTCCCAGCACGAGGATGAGGAGAATTACTACTTCTTCACGCTGGGCATGAGCATCCGCCCAATGCCGCAAATCGACATTATTTTCAATGACGAAGCCCGCGAACACCGGCGCATCGAGCTGGCTTTCGCCGTCGGCAAAGAGTACGTCACGGAAGAGAACGCGGTGCAGATGGCCAGCGCGCTTTCTGGCTATGCGCAACTGCCTTGGACCACGCTGAGCTGGCTGGGTGAAGGGCACACGCTGATTTCGCCGATGGCACCGCTGGGCTACGAGGGGCACGTGGTCTCTTCCGCGCTCTGTTCGCCTTCCAGCAAAATGACCCTGCCAGATAACTATGGTGACCCGGTAAACCAGTTCTGGATCAGCCCGATTTTCACCGCCGAACGGGAGTTTGCGCTTTCCCGCCCCAATGGCGGATACGATTTGGTGGCGGCGATGATTGAGCAGGGGGCGCGTCACGTCTTTGCACCGCGTTCACCGGTGATGGGATAAATAATTAAATCTATCTAGCTGTTTTATATCGTTTAAATTTTGATGCTGTTGTGCCATCGGTGCTACTACCCTGATCGAATGCATCAAAAAAGGTTGTAGGAGAAGATGACTTTGCCGCCGGAGAAGGCCCCGGCGTAAACGTTCTTACCTACATAAAAAAGGATATAAAACATGGCTACTTTATATACCCCTTATATTGATGTGTCCCTGAATGCGCTGTGGAGTGACTGGCAGAATTACCCTAACGGTCGCCCAAACCCGCTTTACTCTCAACAGGCTATTTCTTACGGCGTTGACGGTCTGGTGCTGGGCTTCCTGACACTTTCCCCGTCGAATAAAGCCTGCTGGGCCGCCTCCGACGCCATGCCGCTGGAATGGGCGCTGCCGCTGGCAAACGACCTGAACGCGGCAAACCGTCAGGTAATTGTCTCCTTCGGCGGCGCGTCCAACGCCGATATCTCCACCAAGTTCACTGTTGACCAACTGGTACAGACTTACACCGACGTGGTACAGAAGTTTAAAGCCAAACAGCTGGACTTCGACTTGGAAAACGGTCAATACGACTACGGTAAAATCAGCTCAGCCCTGGCGATTTTCCAGAAGAGCAACCCATCGGTTCGCATCAGCTTTACACTGCCAACCATGCCAGCAGGTTTGGTGACTGAAGGTCTGAACATCATTCAGAGCGCCAAAAATGCCGGTGTGAAGTTCAGCGTAAACGGTATGGCGATGGACTATAACGACGGCGTTTCCAGCCAAGATATGGGTAAAGCAGCGACCAACGCGGCAACCAGCATCAAAACTCAGCTGGGCAAACTCTATCCGGGCCAGACTGACGCGCAGCTCTACCCACTGGTAGCCATCACCCCGATGATCGGTCTAAACGACGACACCACCGAGATGTTCAAACTGCCAGACGCGACCACGGTTGCCGCTTTCGCCAAGCAGAAGAACATGGCGTTTATCGGTAGCTGGTCGTTTAACCGCGACAACCCATCGAGCTACACCTACGTTGATTTGCAGACCAGCAGTAACCCGGCGCAGAAAGCCTCAGGTGATTATGCGAAGACGTTCTTAGCGGGTATTCGCTAAGGGGAAATAGTGGGCAGGGAGGCCCACAGCTCCTGTTTAGAACTTCAACTTCAAGGTCAAAACCGTGGGCTCGCCGCCCACATTTAGGTCTTTAAATTCAAAACCGTGGGCTCGCCGCCCACACTGGCCCAAAGGGTTTTAAACGAAACCCTTTGGAATCCTGCGTTTTTTTGCTGTTGTAAGATCGAGGCTTCGCAGGGTTGGGATGGACATGTTCCAGCCGCTTCTGTGTTCGCCACGAAATGCCGCCGCTTAGGCGGTGCCCTCACTGCGGGATTCCAACCCGCGTAAAAACACACGCGGTTTTCCACCTCTTGCTCGGCGTCATTTCTGAACTTGGCCTACTGGCATTTACCCCGTGCCGTTTCAGTGGAGTGCTGTCTTGCTCCTCCCCCTGAAAAGGGGAGGGATAAAACTAAAAGCTGCCCCCTAAAAATCTTCTGCATCAACATCATACCCTGAGGGTTCCCAGCGAATCGCCGTCAACACGATAAGCCCTGCCAGCGGCGCTAATGCGATCACCCAGAATACGCCGGTGCCGAGGGCGGCGGCTAATACTGGGAACAGGAACAGCGAAACCGTTGAGCTGCCGCGCATTAACGTTTGGTTGAAGCCTACGCCCATGCCGCGTAGCGAGGTCGGGTAGCTCAGGGAGGCGAAGGTCATGGTGTGGGAGCCGGGGCCGAAACCTTGGCCGAACAGGAATAGCGCCAACATGCCGATGGAAATCGCGGCTTCTGCGCCGTCGGTTGGGCGACCAATGGCGGCGAGGACCACCAGAGCGATCAGCTGACAGGCATATCCGGCGACGGTCATCTTCCATGCGCCGAACTTCGACACATAGCGCACCGCAATCAGCCCGCCGACAAAGGCAAACAGCAGATTAAGCGCCAGCGACACCAGGATGGTGCTGATCATCGACTGAGCCAAAAACGTCGATAGGATCACCGGCAGGCCGAAGGCCACGGCGTTATAGGCGAAGGAGGAGGCCACGGCGGTCACCGTCGCCAGCACGGTGCGGCGCAGATAAACCCCTTGCAGCAGCGTGCCGTAGTTGCGCCACGCGGCTTTGCGCACTTTTACCGCCGGTTTCAGATCGGCCTCGTCGGCCACCACGGCATTAATATTGTATGACTTACGCAAAATCGCGGCGGCACCTTGCAGGTCGCCCTGATTGGCGGCCCACACCGGCGACTCATTCATATAACGATGGCGGATGGCGATGATCAGCAGAGCCGGAACCGCGCCGAAGCCGAGGATTAAACGCCACAGCCAGTCGGTGTGCGTGGCAGGCAATACCGCGTAAAGCAGCAGTACGAGCAGATAGGAGATGCTGATGGCGGCGTACCACGTCGGGCACCACATCGCCACGCGCGAGGCTTTATTGCCGCGCCCGGACAGCTTGGAGAACTCAGCTAAAAACGCCATCGCCACCGGCAAATCAATGCCGACCCCAAGTCCCATCACAAAGCGTGACCCGCCCAGCACCCACTCGTTTGGGGCAAATGCACAGGCCAGCGCGGCAAAGACGAAGAAGAACATGTCGGCCATAAACACCCGGTAACGGCCAATTTTGTCGGTGAGATAGCCGCCGAACAGCGCGCCGATGATCGCCCCGAAGGTGATTGCGGAAGCCACCATGCCGGTACCCGACGGCGTCAGGCTAAATTCGCGCGTGATGTCTTTAATGCCGAAGGCCAGCGCGCCGAGGTCATAGGCGTCGAGGAAAACGCCGCCGAGTGCGATAGCAATCACGATGCGTGCGTCGCTGAGCTTCGCGGCCCCACGGTTGACGAGCTGGGTGATATCGGCGGCGGAGCGGATTAAAACCGGCGCGTCGCTGGAGGATGAACTGACTGAACCTGTATTCCCTGAACCGGCGGGAGCCGCCGCAAATGAATCTGACATAATTATTTTTACGCTTTTAGACAAAAAATCAGCATAGAAGGGGGGTGACCTCAGTCACAACTGATTTTTATTCATGAGGTAAATGAAATAGTTATAACTTAAAACATTTTCATCTGAGAGGAGGGGCGCGTCGGCTAGGCTAGCCCTGTTACTTTAGGCGCTGAGTGGCAAAGCTTTTCGCAAATAAGCATTTTACTCAAAAATCCAGCCTTGGTGTGATGACCCGCCATTTTGTCCGAATTGGCAAAATTGAACTATTCTTTATCACACCGTATGTGTATACGAATTAATGTTGTTGGTGATATCAAAGCCTTAACATAAAAGTAACCCGATAAGAGGAAATAAGATGGCTTTCATGACAGGACGTGGGCGAGTGCGGGCAATAGCGGCAGCAGCGACGTTGGCAATGGTTTCTACTTTTAGTCTTTCTGCGCAAGCCGCAGACAGCGTGCGCGTCGGCTCGAAAATCGATACCGAAGGCTCGCTGCTGGGCAATCTGATTGTGCAGGTGCTGGAAGCCCACGGCATCAAGACCACCAATAAACTGCAGCTGGGGACCACCAAAGTGGTGCGCGGCGCGATCACCGCCGGCGAAATCGATATCTACCCTGAGTACACCGGCAACGGCGCTTTCTTCTTCTCTGATGAGAAAGACCCGGCGTGGAAAGATGCCAAGGCCGGTTTCGAGAAAGTGAAAAAGCTCGACTATGACCAGAACAAAATCGTCTGGCTGGATGCTTCCCCTGCCAACAACACCTGGACTATCGCGGTGCGTGACGACCTCGCCAGTGCGCATAACCTGAAAAGCCTTGAAGATTTGGGCAAGTGGATTAAAAGCGGCGGCGACTTCAAACTGGCGGCCTCTGCCGAGTTCATCGAGCGCCCGGATGCTTTACCGGCGTTTGAAAATGCTTACGACTTTAAGCTGAAACAGAACCAGCTGCTTTCGCTGGCGGGCGGGGATACCGCAGTGACCATCAAGGCGGCGGCGGAAAAAACCTCTGGCGTGAACGCGGCGATGGCGTACGGCACCGACGGCCCGGTTGCGGCATTGGGTCTGGTAACGCTGACTGACCCGAAAGGGGTGCAACCGATTTACGCTCCGGCACCGATCATTCGTGAATCCGTGCTGAAGGCGCATCCCAACATTCCAGAACTGTTGAAGCCGGTCTTCGCCTCCCTCGATGGCCCGACGCTGCAAAAGCTGAATGCCAAAATCGCGGTTGACGGTCAAGATGCCAAAAAAGTGGCCGCGAAATACCTGCAAGACAAAGGTTTCGTCAAAAAATGATCCTTGCCATATCGGTGAGGAGATAACTCAAGCCCGCCCGGTTCGCCGCGCGGGCTGAACTTTTTAGATTTAGGTGACTTTTTTGACCCGGGACTTCGTTAAAAATCGCGTACTACTGACGCTGGTTATTCTGATTGTTGCCGCCGGAAGCGGCCTGGCCTTTCTGAGCCATGCCCCGAACCGACTGGTGTCTGGCAAAGGGATCTCCCTCGCCAGCCTGCTCGACGGGCAGAGCCTGTGGCTGCTGCTGCCGGTGCTGCTCCTGCTACTGCTCTCCTTCTTTACCCCTTCGCGCCGCAACATGATTGTGGTGATGCTGCTGGCGGAAATCTTGCTGTTTGGCCTGACGGCGTTGACCGGCCACGCGGCTATTGCGCTGACCGGCGGAGATGAAGATAGCGTGGCGAGAACCTCGCTCGGCGGGGCATTCTGGGCCAGCGCGGCGCTCTCACTGCTCATCGCCTCTGATGCCATTTCCCGCATTACCAAGAGTCCGACGTGGCGCATCCTGCTCAACGTGCAGGTGGTTATTCCGGTGATTGCGCTGATTGTCACCGGCCAGCTGAGCGAACTGTCGCTGCTCAAAGAGTATGACAATCGCTCCGACGTGTTCAATGACGCGCTGTGGCAGCATCTCGGTATTCTGTTTGGCACGCTGGTTCCGGCCATTTTGCTCGGCCTGCCGCTGGGTATTATTTGCCATCGCTCGGCTCGCTGGCAGACGCCGATCCTCTCGGTGCTCAACATCATTCAAACGGTGCCTTCGATTGCGCTGTTTGGCCTGCTGCTGGCGCCCCTTGCCGGGCTGGCGAAGGCGCTGCCGTGGCTGGCGGAGCACGGTATCAGCGGCATCGGGCTGGCTCCGGCGATTATCGCGCTGGTGCTTTATTCGCTATTGCCGCTGGTGCGTAGCGTGATTGCCGGATTGGATTCGGTCTCTTCGGGCGTGATTGAGTCGGCACGCGGCATGGGGATGAACCGGCTACAGGTGTTTTACAAAGTACAAATTCCTATCGCGCTGCCGGTAATCCTGACCGGCATTCGCATCGTCGCGGTGCAAACCGTCGGCATGGCGGTGGTGGCCGCGCTGATTGGCGCAGGCGGCTTCGGCGCCATTATGTTCCAGGGGCTGCTGAGCAGCGCGCTGGACTTGGTGCTGCTCGGGGTGATCCCAGTGGTTCTAATGGCAGTCATCGTCGATGGCATCTTTAAATTCTTAGTCTCAATGTTGGAAACCTCACGCAGATGATTCATTTCAATCAGGTAAGCAAACACTTCGCCGGAAAAGCGGTGGTTCGGGATCTGACGCTGGAGATGTCCAAGGGCGAGTTTACGGTGCTGATTGGCACCTCCGGCTCGGGCAAATCCACGACACTGAAGATGATTAACCGTCTGGTGGAGCACGATCAGGGACAGATCACCTTTGCTGGTGAGCCTATCAGCCAGTTCCGCGCGCAGGATCTGCGCCGCCGTATGGGTTACGCCATTCAGTCAATCGGCCTGTTCCCGCACTGGACGGTGGAAGAGAATATCGCCACCGTGCCGCAACTGCTCAAATGGCCGAAGGCCAAAATTCGCGACCGCGTGACCGAGCTGATGGAGCTGCTGCATCTCGACCCAAACCAGTTCCGCCATCGCTACCCGCACCAGCTTTCTGGCGGCCAGCAGCAGCGCGTGGGCGTGGCTCGCGCACTGGCCTCTGACCCCGAAGTGCTGTTAATGGACGAACCTTTTGGCGCCCTTGACCCAGTCACTCGCGCCACTTTGCAGCAAGAAGTGGCGCGAATTCATCAGCTTACTAATCGCACCATTGTGCTGGTGACGCATGATATTGATGAAGCGCTGAGCCTGGCGGACCGCATTGTGTTGCTCAATGAAGGGCAGGTGATTCAGCAGGGCACGCCGCTGGAAATGCTCACCAAGCCCGCCACGCCGTTTGTGCGTGACTTCTTCGGGCGCAGCGACATGGGCATCAAGCTGCTCTCTTTAGGGCTGGTGGGCGAGCGCACCCGTCGCGGCGAAACCTTGCCAACTTCCCTTGAGCCGATTGCCGCCTCCATGACGCTGCGTGAAGCGCTGTCGGTCTTTGTCGCCCGCCACGTCGAGCAGCTGCCGGTGATTGATGACGCCGGGCAGCCGCTGGGCGTGCTGCACTTTGGCGATTTGGTGGCCGAAAGGAGTGAAGCATGACCTTGCGTTGGCTGAAAGATCCGCTGCCATGGGTGATCCTGCTGCTGGTCGCGCTGGTGTTCGGCATGACCTCGCTCGGCGGCTTATTCCACTGGATGTTTCCAGCGCTAGACCGCCCGGTGTATCTGCAAGAGAGCTTTGCCTCGCTGGTGCGTGCGCACTTGCTGCTGGTGGGCATCTCTAGCCTGATTGCCGTGGTGATTGGCGTGGCGGCGGGGATTGGCGTTACGCGCCACGCGGGTAAGGAGTTTCGCTCGCTGGTGGAAACCATTGTGGCGATGGGTCAGACGTTTCCGCCGGTTGCAGTATTAGCCGTGGCGGTGCCGGTGATGGGCTTTAGTGAGAAACCGGCGATTATCGCGCTGGTGCTGTACGGGCTGCTGCCTATCCTGCAAGGGACCATTGCCGGGATTGAGTCAGTCCCGGCTTCGGCGCGGGAAATCGCGCAGGGCGTCGGCATGAGCCGCTGGCAAATTCTGCGCAAGGTGGAGATCCCACTGGCGGCGCCGGTGATTGTCTCCGGTATTCGCACCTCGGTGATCATCAACATCGGCACCGCGGCGATTGCCTCAAGCGTCGGTACCCAGAGTCTCGGCTCGCCGATCGTGATTGGCCTGAGTGGGTTTAACACGGCCTATGTGTTGCAGGGGGCGATCATTGTCGCCTTGCTGGCGATCATTGTGGATATGGCTTTCGAACGCTGGAGCCGTCGCCTGCAATGCTGGCAGGTGACTCCGCCGCAGGAATAGCGCGGCAGAAAAGCGGGGGAGTTTTGAATCGAAACGCGTCTTAGGACGCGTTTTGTGTAGCTGGTGCAGGAACCACGGAAGGAGCGGAGCTGGTATCTGGCGCTTTATCTTCCTGAATCACCACTGCGTAACCTGCCACCATCACGCCGCCGATTGCGCCAATAGCCATCAGGCCGAACAGGGCGATAAGACATTTTTTGCCGAACGTATTCATTTGCGAACCTCTTAAATAATTGCCCGGAATTATAAGTCGTTTGCCCCCTCCTGCAACAGTCTATTGATGCGCTTGTTACCTCGCGGAGAGGTTTTCGGTGCAAACCGCGTGCTAAAGAAACTTTTTCGTAACATCTGGACGTAATAGCACATATTTACTTGCCGCTCTGCTGAGCAATAGCGTTAACTGTTCGCCTTCTAACTAATTCTAAAAAAGTACTTACCATGACCCGAACAGCCTTTCGCTCCCTGCTGCCTTTAATCGGTGCACTTTTCGCGTTGTATTTTATCTGGGGTTCGACCTATTTTGTCATTCGCATCGGCGTAGAGAGCTGGCCGCCGCTGATGATGGCCGGCCTGCGCTTTTTCATCGCGGGCTGCGTGATGTTCACCTTTTTGCTACTGCGCGGCTATAAGTTCCCGACGCTGAAACAGTGGCTGTCGGCGGGGGCCATCGGCATTCTGCTGCTGGCGGTGGGCAATGGCCTGGTGACCGTCGCCGAGCATTTGGACGTGCCCTCCGGCATTGCCGCCGTGATGGTCGCCACCGTGCCGCTTTTTACTTTATGTTTCAGCCGCCTGTGGGGGATGCCGAACAGCCGACTGGAGTGGACCGGCGTCGCCATCGGCCTGTTTGGCATTGTGTTGTTGAATACCGGCAGCAGCCTCGGCGGAAATCCCTGGGGCGCGGTACTGATTTTGATCGCCTCCATCAGCTGGGCTTTTGGCTCGGTATGGAGTTCACGCCTGACCTTGCCAACTGGCCTGATGGCCGGTGCCGCCGAGATGATTGTCGCGGGCGTCGTGCTGCTGGCCGCCAGCTATTTGAATGGCGAAAAGCTCGCTGCCACGCCGTCGCTGAGTGGTTTTCTGGCGCTTGGCTACCTGATGGTGTTCGGCTCGATGATTGCCATTAGCGCCTATATGTTCCTGCTGAAAACCGTCCGCCCGGCCATCGCCACCAGCTACGCCTACGTCAACCCCATCGTCGCCGTGCTGATAGGCATAAGCTTCGGCGGCGAATGGTTATCCCCAGTAGAGTGGGTCGCGCTGGTAGTGATTTTGTGCGCGGTGCTGTTGGTGACCCTTGGCAAGTTTGTGTTTGGGAGGAAACCGGCGGTGATTCATGAGGTTAAGACTAACCGGTGAGTCTTTAAATCTTCAAATTCTAGTTCAAAACCGTGGGCTCGCCGCCCACACTGGCCCAAAGGGTTTTAAACGAAACCCTTTGGAATCCTACGTTCTTTGCTGTTGGAAGATCGAGGCTGCGCAGGGTTGGAATGGACGTGTTTCAGCGGCCACGGTGATCGTCGCGAAGTGCCGCCGCTTAGGCGGTTCCCGAATTTCAGGCTTCGAGCCTTTGGTCTCGAACCGTTCATTCGGCGTCACTTCTGAACGCGACCTACTGGCATTTCAACCGTGCCGTTTCAGTGGGAGGCTGGGAGGGAGCAAGGCAAAACTAACTGAAACGGCTCGGTTTAGATGCCTCAAAACCGCGCTCAAAAATGGCGCTGAGCGAATGGTTCGAGACCAAAGGCTCGAGCCGAGCGAAGCGAGACAGCGTTGCGTAGCAACGACCCGAAGGGCGAGGCCAGAGGCCGAGTAATCCCGCAGCGAAGGCACCGCCTAAGCGGCGACATTTTGCGGTGGATAATTGAAGTACCTGAAACACGTCCGCCCAACGAGCGGAGCGCGCAGTAAAGAGCCGGGGAGTCTTGAGGGGCGCGGCGATAGGCGCCCCTCAAGGCCGGTGTGGCGGCAGCGCACGGTTTTGACTTTAAAAACGGTGTGGGCCGACGCCCACGACTTTGACCTTAAAGATGCAATTGAAAAGAAAGCGCACATGAGTCGCTCAACTCATTATTTCTTCTCAAAGAACAATGTCACCTTCGCCACTTCCACCCCAAACTTCTTCAGTGAAGTCACATTAAACAGATGCTTATCATCCTGCTGGAAAATCCAGTCGTCGAAGGTCAGGCGATAGGTGCTGCCGCTGGCTTTCACATCCATGACGTATTTCCAGTTGAAGGCGTTGCCTGCCGCGTGGCCGGTGGCGGTGCCGATGATATCGCCCGCGGTGCCGCTGTAGCTGCCATCGTCCAGTTTGCGGATATGCCAGACGCGGGTCTGCTTCTCGCCGTCGTCATAGACGAAATCTTCATGCAATGTCAGGGTAGGGCCGACCACGTCGCCGTGAATCTTCACCGAAAAGCGCCGAGTCTGCTTGTTGGTGTAGTCCTGCACCATCCCGTAAGCCACGCTGTCGCCCTGGAAATAGCTAAAGATATCCAGCTTGGGCTGGGCCTGCTGGTAATCCTTGATATCGGCGCTACAGCCGGCGAGAAAAATCAGGGTGAGCAGCATCAATCCTTTCAGAGCATTGCTTAATCTGAGCATGATAAATCCTCAAGGTTATGGCGTGGTGTCGCCAATCAGGTCTTTGCGTAAATCGGGATATTGCGTAGCGGGCGACAACCAAATGGCGAGAAAGGCGTCGCGAAAATCTGCGCTGAAATGCTCGCCAAGAGGCTCGGTCAACACGCTGTCGGGGGCGCGATAGTAAAACTGTCCGCCATCGGCATCCGCCAGAAAGGTGATTTGGCTGCCTTCGCTGACGTCAGGCCAGGTTTTTGCCACCTGTTCAGACCAGCCGTTGTGCTGCGCCCTGGGCAATAACCCGAGTTTTTCCCACTGCTCGCCCGTCGCTTTTACCAACTCTTCCCGACTTATGCTGCGCAGATATTCAATGCTCAGCGCCTGCGGCCACTGCGCCGCCTGATAATGGCCATTCGGCGTGCGCAGCTGCGAGTGATAAACGTCAAACGGCCCCCAGGTCAGGGTGGCGTGACCCACCTCCGGCCATGAGCTCCATGCAGGCGTGGCCTGCGCGGCGAACGCCATCAGCGACAGTAAACAGGCAAAAATCAGCTTCATGCGTGATCCTTTGAGAGGAGTAAAATCAAATCCACACTGAAAGCAGTCCTGCTCCCTCCCCTATTTAGGGGAGGGTTGGGGTGGGGTATTTCTCACATAAGCCACTGAGTTTTCTGCAATACCCCCTCCCAGCCTCCCCCTTTTCAGGGGGAGGAGCGAAAAAGATAATTATCGCCTCTCAACCGTCATCTGTACCGTGCTAATGGTCCTCGCCCTGAACCCCGCCTCGCAGTAGCAGAGATAAAACAGCCACAGGCGGCGGAAGCGATCGTCGCTGTCGGGGACGGTTTGGCCATTCCAATAATTGACCACCCGCTCGCGCCATTCGTGCAGGGTGCGGGCGTAGTCGGAGCCAATATCGAACAGATCGCGAACCACTAAGCCGGTGTGGCGCGTCATGGCCTCGCTCATGGCGGTGATCGACGGCAGGAAGCCGCCGGGGAAAACGTAGCGCTGGATAAAATCGACGTTGCGGCTGTAATACTTGTAGCGCTGGTCGGCGATGGTGATGGCCTGCAAGGCCATGCGACCCTGAGGTTTCAGCAGCTCGTTACAGCGTTTGAAGAAGGTTGGCAGGTAGCGTTTGCCAACGGCCTCGATCATTTCGATGGAAACCAGCTTGTCGTACTGCCCGCGCAGGGCGCGATAGTCCTCGAACAGCACGGTGACGCGGTCGCTCAATCCGGCCTGTTCAATGCGTTTCACCGCAAAATCGAACTGCTCGCGGGAAATGGTGGTAGTAGTAACCCGGCAGCCGTACTCGCGGGCGGCGAATTCGGCCATCGCCCCCCAGCCAGTGCCGATCTCCAATAAATGGTCTTCGGCACGCAGCTGTAATTGCTCACACAGGCGGCGCATTTTGGCCTGCTGCGCCTGTTCCAGCGTCATCTGCGGGTCTTGAAACCACGCCGACGAGTAGAGCATTTGGCTATCAAGGAAGCCCTGGTAGAACTCATTCCCCAAGTCGTAATGGGCCGAAATGTTCTTACGCGCCTGCTTGCGGCTGTTACTGCGCAGCAGGTGAATCAGGCCGTTGACCGGCGTACTTAACCAACTCAGGCGGGCTTCGATTTTATCCACCAGACCCAAGTTCTCAGCCAAGAGTTGCAAAACGGCAGTCAGGTTGGGCGTCGTCCAGTCGCCGTCGATAAAGCTCTCACCCGCCGCAATGCTGCCACCGAGCAAAACGCGGCGATAGGCGCGCAGCCGTTGCACTTCAATCACCCCTTGTAACGGCGAGTGCTCCTCGCCAAAGAACAGCGTCTGGCCGCCCGGCTCCTGAATAGTCAGGCCCGCGCCGCGTAGCTGTTTCAGCACGCTGAGGATCAAACCCCGCGCCGCTCGACTACGACGACTGTCTGCGCCCTCACGGGCAAGCTGCACATCTGGATGGCTCATGGGTCAGTCCTTATCAGCAGGAGGGTGAGCGTAAATAGGGGCGCGTTTCAGCCACAGTTTCAGGGCCTGCCAGTAAATGGTGACGGCGGTTTTCATCGTCATCAGCGGTAACTGCCATAGCTGTTTACGCAGAGTTTGTCGGGTCAGCGGCTGTGCCCTGAGAGTCAGGGTGGCGTCGAATTCCCGGGTTTTGCGATGGTTCTCAATATGCACCAACAACTGCTTGCCCGGCGGGGTTAGCCGCCAGTGGTACACCATGTCCATCGGGTTGAAAGGCGAAACGTGAAAGGCTTTCGCCACGGGCTGGCTGCCATCGGGTAGCACGGCGTAGGTATGGCGCTCGTTCCACGGCGTGTTGCGCACTTCGGCCAGCATCCAGCGCAGTTCACCCAGATGGTCATACAGGTAATAAAAGTTGACCGGATTAAAGTACAGGCCGAAGTAGCGCAGCTGGCAGAGCAGCATCACGCGGCCCGTCAGGCGTTCACCGGTCAGTTCGGCAATGCGTTCCTGCGCTTTGGTTTTGATGTCGCCGCCGCCCAGATAGTCGCTGCGCTTAAAGGTCGCGGAGGAGAACTTCTCCAGCCGAATCCCTGCCTGGTGTAGCTCATCCAGCTCATCAAGATCGATAAGCGGCATAAAGATCCCATAGTTGAATGCGTGATCGACCGGCGTAAACCGGCGATGACGCACATTGCCAACATACAGGGTGCTGTTCATGATGCGGCTCGCTCGGCGCGAGGTTGCAGCAGCGCAGGATGGGTTTTCAGCATCTCTTCCACCACGTCTTTGGCGCTGTTGACCCCATCTTCATGGAAGCCGTTGTACCAATACGCGCCGCAGAACCAGCTGCGATGGTGGCCGTTAATCCAGCCGCGTTGCAGCTGGGCGCAGTGGCTAGCGAGGTTCAGCACCGGGTGCATATAGTGGGCGCGGAACAGGATTTTGCTTTCGTCTACTGGCGTCGTCGGGTTGAGCGACACGCAGAAGGTGTGCGGCGCGTCCAGCCCTTGCAGAATGTTCATGTTGTAGGTGACGCTGGCGCGGCGGGTGTTAGCGTCCGGGAATTCAACTGGCAATTGATAATTCCAACTGGCCCAGGCGCGTTGCTGTTTCGGCAGATGGCGGCGGTCAGTGTGCAGAATCACCTCATTTGACTGATAAGGCAGCGCGCCCAGAATGTCTTTTTCATCCTCGGTGGCATTTTCCCCCAGCAGTCTCAGGGTTTGGTCGGCGTGACAGGCGAAAATCACCTGATCAAAATGCTCGGCCCCGCGCGAGGTTTGCAGGGTGACGCCCGCCCCGTGGCGCACCACGCTGTGAACCGGCGTGGAGGTCAGTAGCTCGACGCTGGCGGGTAACTTTTGCTGCATGCGGCGGATATATTCCCGCGAGCCGCCCGGCACCACCATCCACTGCGGGCGGTTGGTGACGTCCAGCAGGCCGTGATTCTCGAAGAAGCGCAAGAACAGCGACAGCGGGAATTTGGACATGTCGTCCAGCGACGATGACCAGATCGCCGCGCCCATCGGCAGAATGTAGTGCAGGGCAAAAAAGTCGGAAAACTGGTTTTGGTCCAGCAAATCGCCGAGTGTCACTTCATCATTGGCCGGGTTATTCAGGCGCATTTTGCACAGCTTGTTGAAGCGCAGAATTTCCCGCAAGAAGCGCCAGAACTTAGGCTTAAACAGATTGCGCCGCTGGGCAAACAGGGTGTTCAGAGTGTGGCCGTTGTACTCCAGCCCGCTGGCCGGGTTATGCACCGAAAAGCTCATTTCAGTTGGCTGGCCCTGAATGCCCAATTCGCGCAGCAGCGCGATGAAATTCGGATAGGTGCGGGTGTTGTACACGATAAAGCCGGTATCAATGGCGTAATCGCGCCCGTCGAGAGACACGTCCACCGTGGCGGTGTGCCCGCCCAGCGTGTCGGCGGCTTCAAACAGGGTGATATCACAGTTTTGGGACTGTTTGGACAGCATCCACGCGCAGCTAAGCCCGGAAATTCCGCTGCCGATAATGGCGACTTTCATCGGTTTTCTACCTCACCAGTCGTTGAGTCAGGCGCTTTTGCAGCGCCAGTGGCAGCAATGCGATAGTTTTGAGCAGCAGTGACAGGCGGGGAGGAAAAGCGATTTCACTCGCGCCTTTCGCCAGCCCTTTACGGATATAGGCCGAAGCTTGTTCAACGGTAATCATCATCGGCATTGGGAAATCATTGCGATCGGTGAGCGGCGTTTTCACAAAGCCCGGCAAAATCGTGGAAACGTGAATATTGCGCGGCCCTAAATCCAAAGCCAGCGAGCGGGAGAAGTAGGCCAGTGCGGCTTTCGACGCGCCATAGGCTTCGGCGCGAGGCAAGGGCACCAGCGAGGCGGTTGAGCCGACCAGCGCCACGCGGCTGCCCGCTGCCATGCCTGGCAAAATCGCATCCAGGCAGTTAACCGGGCCGATAAGATTAGTGTTAATAACCCGCGTCACGCTTTCGGCATCCACCACCCCGTTATCAAGATATTCGCAGGTCCCGGCATTCAGAATCACTAAATCGGCCTGCACCCATGCCATCGCCTGACGGGTGAGCGCCAGATCGGTCATATCAAAGCTCAGGGTTTCGATGTTGCTGTGCAAGCGCGTCAGGGCTTCCAGCTTTTGCGGGTCGCGCCCGCAGGCGGTGACTTTCCAGCCGTCGGCGGCGTAGTCCAGCGCAAGTTGTTTGCCAATGCCTGAACTGGCACCGGTTATCAGAACATGATTCATGCTTTTAACCTCGCCTTCAGCGCCTTAATGGCTCGCCCCAGAAGTGGCACGTGCTCATAGAGCATGGCCCCCAAATCGTAATAATCTCGCTGATAAATCACCTGATCTTCAGCCAGTTTTAAATGGCTAATGCCATCTAGATAGAGCGTCTCACCCTTTTTTAACGAGGGATGAGAGTAGGCCATACACCACACCAGCGTGGCTTCATCGCCACTCACTAAGGTTTGCTGAATATCGAAACGGCAGTCGTTAACGCTTTTTAGCAATTGGCGAAAGTAGCCCTCGAGGGCGGCAATGCCGTCGTGCTGGCCCACCGGGTCAATAAATATCACCTGCGGGTGGTAGATTTGCGCCAGTTGGGGCAGCGAGCTTTGGTCGAGCTGGCGATAAACTTCCGCCAACTGCGCTAGCGTTTTCTGTACCGATTCAGACTCAGTGACCTTCAGTGTCATGGGATTCTTCTGCCTCGTTCAATAGCACGCTGCTGCCGAGAAGTTGCACCGGGATCCCCTGTGCATGCCACTGGGCCAGCTTGTTTTTCTGCACGCGCGTCAGGCGGCCTTCCGACCACATTAAAATCTGATGCACGTTCAGGTTTTCCAGATAAGGCTCGTCCACCGGCTGCGGCAGCAGGTCTATCTGCACGCCTTCTTCGCTACGAATAATGGCTTCGAGCCACAGTTCGGTGCTGTCCATCTCGCCCCAGCCCATCAGCACTACGCGCACGCCGGGCTTTTTGCGCGCGGCGTTGAGGCACATTACCGCGTGCTCGATCAGCATGCCGTCGAGCAAATGGCGCAGCAGGTGCAGAGAAGGGCCGCCAGAGCCGAGGCGTTTTCTCAATGGGCGAATGACGTTGTTGATG
Organism: Ewingella sp. CoE-038-23; assembly: GCF_040419245.1. Lineage (NCBI taxonomy): Bacteria > Pseudomonadati > Pseudomonadota > Gammaproteobacteria > Enterobacterales > Yersiniaceae > Ewingella > Ewingella docleensis. Next base: position 1,231,676 of record NZ_JAZHOH010000001.1, read on the forward strand.
AGCGCCATTGCCGGATATTCACGGCCCAGTTCGGCCAGCAGTTGGCGCACCTTATGCATGCTGCTCTCTTGCAGGGCGGTGAGCAGGCGCTGTTCCGACTGAGCCCAGCCGCTCGGCAGCGGCGCGACAGTGCCTTCGAGCAGCGCTCTGACTTGCCCGACCGGCACGCCGCGGTTAATCCAAGACAAAATGGTGCGAATGGTGTCGATGTCGTTATCGTCGAACAACCGATGACCACCTTCGCTGCGCTGTGGCTTGAGCAGCCCGTAGCGCCGTTGCCACGCCCGCAGCGTGACAGGGTTGATACCGCAGATACGCGCCACTTCCCCTATGCTGTACAGAGACATAGATCCCTCCTGAATATTCGTACTTCTTCTCTTAACTCTAGCCGTTATGGGGAAAGTTGTACAAGTTTATTATTGTTGTACAAGTTGAGGGCGGCTGCCCACACAAAACCTTGCGTTGCCACGCAAACTGGCCCAGAAGGCGCGAAAGCGCGCGCCCTCTGGACTCCCGCGCTTTTTATCGCTGCGTGTTCGAGGCTTCGCAGGGTCGGAATGGACATGTTTCAGCAACTCCAGTGATCGTCGCGAAGTGCCGTCGCTTAGGCGATTCCCTCAGTTCGGGCTTACTCGGCCTCTGGCCTCGCCCTTCGGGTCGTTGCTATGCAACGCTGTCTCGCTTCGCTCGGCTCGAGCCTCAGGTCTCGAACCACTCCCTCGGCGTCACTTCTGAATGCGACTTACTGGCTTTTCAACCGTGCCGTTTCAGGGGAGGATTTTTGCTTTATCCATATTGCTTAACTCCCATATATGGAATAAGTTCTCGATATTGAGAATTTAAGGTGCGTGGCGATGGACGATGAAAACCTAAATGATGATATGCGGTTGGCGGAGCGATTGGCTTGGCTAAGGGTGAATCAGGGCTGGTCGCTGGAGGTGCTGGCAGCGCAAACGGGGATCAGCCGCGCGACGCTCTCGCGCATCGAGCGGGGCGAGACCAGCCCAACGGCGTCGCTGTTGGGTAAGTTGAGCGCGGCTTATGGCTTGACCACTTCGCGGCTGTTAATGGCGTTGGAGGATAACCCGCCGGAGCTGATTCGCCACGGGCAGCAGTCGGTGTGGCGCGACACGGCGACCGGGTTTGAGCGGCGTTCGGTGTCGCCACCGGCCCATGGCTATCGTGTTGAACTGATGACCGGCAAGTTGCAGGCCGGCGCCACTATCTCCTATGACTCGCCACCGGTGGCGGGCCTTGAGCAACATATTTGGGTGCTGGAGGGCGTGCTGGAACTGACGCTCGACCAGCGCCAGTTCAGGCTTGAGAAGGGGGATAGCATGCGATTCCTGCTGTTCGGCACCTCGGCTTTCCACGTGCCCGGCCCTGATGACGCCCATTACCTGATCGCTATTTCCCGGCCTTAACCTTTAAACCATCCTGAGGAGGAAGCTCTGTATGTCGAAAATTCACCAAGTGGCAGTGACGGAAGTGTTTGATGGCGCATTGAGTGAAACGGACCTCGACCAATTGGCGGAAACCCTGAATTTGGCGGTAGAGCAGGGGGCGAGCATTGGTTTTGTTCCGCCGTTCGCACATCCGCAGGCTGTGGCGTTTTGGCACAAACTCATTCCGGCATTCATCTCCGGCGAGCGTCGGCTGCTGGTGGCCCGGCTGAACGGCAGGATTGTCGGCACGGTACAACTGGCGGTGAGCCAACCCGCCAATGGCGCACATCGGGCAGAGATCAATAAGCTGATGGTGCATCCCGCAGCCCGTCGTTTGGGGATTGCGCGTTCGCTGATGGTGGCGATTGAAGAAGTGGCACGCAGCGCGGGTAAGCAACTGCTGGTGCTGGATACCATCACCGACGGAGCCGCCGAGGGGCTTTATCGCTCGTTAGGGTATGAGGTGGCGGGGCAGATCCCACAGTATGCAATGTCAACGCAAGGACAACTTGAGCCGACCACGGTGATGTTTAAGGTATTGGGGTGAAAGAATTAACGAATGGTAGAGAACAAGCCTAAATCCAAAAGCCCACTGAAACTGCACGGCTGTAACAAGGGTGCCTGAAACACGTCCATCCCAACCCTGCGCAGCCTCGATCTACCAGCAAGAAAAAACGCAGGGTTCCAAGGGAGGCGCGTTTACGCCTCCCTTGGTCGGTGTGGGCCGACGCCCACGACCTTGAACTTGACCTTAAGGTAAACCTAAAAGGTTATTTCCCGTTCCACACCTTCAAGTTTGTATCACGCACTTTCAGCTTCTGTTCTGGCGTCAGCTTGTTATATTCCGCAGCCAGGCCGCTTTCCCAGTCGCCGTACAGTGGGTTTGGCAACACGATGAACTGGGTGCCGAACTGCTTGTAGTTCTGGTTTACGAAGGCGCGACGCTGGGTGTTGTCTTTGTGATAGGTCGCGGCACCGAAGTCGTTCAGGTTGTCACCGGCGTAAATCACGATGTTATAACCCGCGGCTTTGATGGAGTCGAAACGCGCCTGTTTGTTCGAAGTGTCGCTGCTCAGTAACAGGGTTTTCTCGTTCACGCCGGTGAAGCCCAGACGGTTCAGTTTTTCCAGCGTGGCGGCGTATTCGCTGGTTTTACGGTTTGACACATAGAACATGGTGCCGCCGTGGGAGTTAACATAGTTGGCGAAATTCACCGCGCCCGGCACGGCGGTTGCCTGCTTGGCGGCGGTCCATTCAGACCAGGTTTTGCTGTCGAATGGCTTGTTGGCTTTAACCTGCCACGCGCTGTAGGCGCTGTTATCAATCATGGTTTCGTCGAGATCGACTACCACGGCTTTAGGCTTGCCATCCAAAGGCTTAGCATTGTCAAAGGCGACGGTTGCTGCGTTGAAAGCCTGATAAGTCAGCGCCTGATATTCACCAGACTGTTGGAACCAGTTGAGGGCCATCACCGATTGGTCGTTCAGCTTCTGTTGGTCTTGGGCAGCTTTTGGCGCACAGCCCGTCAGAGCCAGCATAACCAGCGCAGCGGTGGCGCACAGCGTCATCTTTTTCATTCACTATCACCTTTGATTTTTAGTATTAGTAAGAAAATCCTCCAAAACTGTAGCAGATTCATAGGATTAAGGAAGAGTGAAAAGTCAGTTACGGGAGACAGGCAATAAAAAAGCCGGGGGATGAGCCCGGCGAAGTGTTCACAGAGAATTTATGACAATGAGGTCTTATTTGATGAAGGTTACTTCTTACTACAAGTTAGAACTGGTAAACCAGGCCTAACGCAACAACATCGTCGTTGTTCAGTTTCAGTGTATTATTATCGTTCAGCTGGTTGATTTTATAATCAACAAAGGCTGACATGTTTTTGTTGAAATAATAATAGGTCGCTACGTCGATATATTTCGCCAAATCTGCATCGCCAATGCCTTCAATATCCTTAGCTTTGGTCTGAACATAACCCAATGATGGACGCAGACCCCAGTCGAATTGATATTGCGCAACGGTTTCGAAGGTCTGAGTTTTATTTGCGAAGCCGCTCACTGATGCAGGAGTACCAGCCAGGCTGCCCGGTACGGAAATAGCGTACAGGTTGCGAGTTTCAGCATAAATAGCTGCTAAATAAACGCTGTTATTGTCATATTTCAGACCGCCAGTCCACGCGTCAGCTTTATCGCCTTTACCGTAACGAACCGCACTTTGTGCTGAAGTACGGTCAGAAGAAGAGTAGGCACCGCCGACGCTCACGCCTGAATCACCGAAGGCGTAAGTGGTAGACAGCGCGTAGCCGTCGCCGTTAGCCGTGTTCAGAGAACGGCCGTCGTTTTCGTTCTTACCTTGGTACTGAACGGCGACGTTCAGACCATCAACCAGGCCGAAGAAGCCGCGGTTACGGTAGGTTGCCACGCCGTTAGCACGGCCTGTCAGGAAGCGGTCTGCCTTGGTGTAACCGTCGCCACCGAACTCTGGGAACATATCGGTCCAGGCTTCTACATCGTACAGCGCGCCGTAGTTACGGCCGTAGTCGAATGAGCCATATTGAGCGAATTTCAGACCGGCAAAGCCCAGACGCGTTTTGGTGTCTTGGGTGCCTTGAGCTTCTGAATGGTTTGCAGCGACTTGATATTCCCACTGGCCATAACCGGTCAGAATATCGTTAATTTGTGTCTGGCCTTTAAAGCCGAAACGAACATAAGTCTGGTCGCCATCAACACCGGCATTATCAGAAATATAATGTTCGGCTTTAACTTTTCCGTACAGGTCCAGTTTGTTACCGTCTTTATTATAAACTTCGGCTGCGTGTGCCCCGGATGCAATCAGTAAACCAGGAATTAATAATGCCAGAATCTTATGTTTCATTTTATATACCCTGCTTTCCCATTATCTCTATTGATATAAAAAGAGACTAAAAGGGTTTTATTTAAAGGACGCGAGTCATCTCATGTACTGTGCTTTCAATGTGTGCCTGAAATTTTCACAGCGAGGATTTTTTACCTTATGTTTGTGATCGATTTATGACAGAAAAAAATGAACTTTCTTTTTGTTTTACAAATGCACCTAGATTTACATCTTCCGAAACAGGATTTGCAGGCTGATCCGCAGGCCGGTCTGTGGGACAATGGGTAGCAGAATTTCTCGATAACTCAATTTTATAAGGGATGAATGGCGCTTTCCCCCGCAGTAAAAAATCAGATAAGCCAGTGGTACAAAGCCCTGCAACAACAAATTCCGGATTTTATCTCCCGAGCGCCACAGCGACAGATGATCGCTGAGGTTGCCAAGGCGTTTTCTGGCGATGCTGCACGTCATTTGGCGATTGAAGCGCCCACCGGCGTGGGCAAAACCCTGTCCTATCTGATCCCCGGCATTGCTGTAAGCCGTGAGGAGGAGAAGCCGTTAATCGTCAGCACCGCTAATGTGGCGTTGCAGGATCAGATCTACAGCAAAGACCTGCCGCTGCTGAAAAAGATTATTCCTGACCTCAAGTTCACCGGTGCCTTTGGCCGCCGACGTTACGTCTGCCCGCGCAACCTGTCGATGATGAGCAACGAGAATGCGCAGGGCGATTTAGGGCTGTTCCTCGGCGACGAGCTGGCACCTTCAAACTCAGAAGAGCAGAAGTTTTCCAAGACGCTGGAAACCGCGCTGGCGCGCTACCAGTGGGATGGCCTGCGCGACCACTATCAGCAGATGATTCAGGACTCCTTGTGGGAAAAAATCAGTACCGACAAGGCTAACTGCCTGAACCGCAACTGCCATTACTATAAAGAGTGCCCCTATTTTGTGGCGCGAAAAGAGATTGAAACCGCCGACGTGGTGGTGACCAACCACGCGTTGGTGATGGCCGCGCTGGAGTCAGACATGGTGCTGCCCCCGGCCAAAGACCTGCTGTTAGTGCTCGACGAAGGCCACCACCTGCCCGACGTCGCCCGCGACGCCCTGGAGGTCGAGGCCAATATCTCGGCGGTGTGGAACCATCTGCAACTCGATAACTTTGTTCGCCAGATTGAGCAGTGCCTTGGGTTATTCACCCCGAAAAACCCGCCGCCGCTGACCAACGCCGAGCGGCTGCACAACCACTGCGCCGAGATGCGCGAGCTGTTGTTGTCGATTGAGCAGCAGATTAGCCAATATCTGCCGCCCGACGCGCCGGAGGCCGAGCACCGTTTCGAGATGGGCGCGCTCTCTCCTGAGCTGACCGAGCAGTGCGCGCGGCTGTTTAAACTGACCGACGCGCTGCGCGGTTTGGCCGAGTTCATGCTCAATGATCTCAGCGAAAAGACTGGCAAACACGACATTGGCCGTCTGCATCGGGCGATTTTGCACATGAGCCGCATGCTGGGTTATCTCGAAACCATGAGCAAGCTCTGGCGGCTGGCGGCGATGGAAAAAGCCTCCAACGCGCCAATCAGCAAATGGGTGACGCGGGAGTTTTTCGACAATCAAAGCCATCTGATGCTGCACTGCGTGGGCATTCGCGTCAGCGAACAGTTGGAAAAACTGCTTTGGCGCAAGGTGCCTCACGTGGTGATCACCTCCGCCACGCTGCGCTCGCTGAACAGCTTCTCCCGCCTGCAAGAGATGACCGGTTTGAATGAAAAGGCGGGCGATCGCTTCGTCAGTCTGGATTCGCCGTTTAACCATATTGAGCAGGGCAAGCTGGTAATTCCGCAGATGAAAAACGAGCCGATGATGGCCAATGAGGCGGCTCATTTGGAAGAGATGGCCGACTTCTTCCGCGCCGAGTTAGCCAAAGGTGAACACAAAGGCCAACTGGTGCTGTTTGCCAGCAATCGGGCGTTGCAGCAGTTTGTCAGCCTGATGCCCGACCTGAGACTAATGCTGCTGGTGCAGGGCGATCAGCCACGCTACCGCCTGGTAGAAGAGCACCGTCGGCGGGTCGAGGCGGGCACCACGAGCGTGCTGATTGGTCTGCAATCCTTTGCCGAAGGCTTGGATCTCAAAGGGGATCTGCTCACTCAGGTGCACATCCATAAAATTGCCTTTCCGCCAATCGACAGCCCGGTGATTTTGACCGAGGGCGAGTGGCTGAAAACCCTGAAACGCTATCCGTTTGAAGTACAGAGCCTGCCGAGCGCGTCATTCAACCTGATTCAGCAGGTGGGGCGTCTGATCCGCAGCCACGAATGCCGCGGCGAAATCGTGATTTACGACCGTCGGCTGATCAGTAAAAACTACGGCTCAAGGCTGCTGGCGGCGCTGCCGATTTTCCCTATCGAGCAGCGAGAAATGCCCGCGCCCGGCTCGGTTAAACGCCCGGACCGACTAAAAAGCACCACTAAAATGGTCAAACGCCGCCGCAAAGCGCGCTAACCAAGCTGTACCACGCCTTTTCCGCAAAACTGTGTCTTTACTGTTCTCTTAATCGTCGTTATCAATAGATTCATAACTGACGGTTAAGAGACTTCATCAATGTATTTACCCGCTGCATTTAAACAACAAGACGTTCAGGCTCAGGCGGAGCTTATCCGCCAGTATCCACTGGGACTGTTGATTTCCAACGGGCCTGAGGGTTTTGAAGCCAACCCGATCCCTTTTTTGGTGGATGTCGACGCCGACGGCCAGCTGACGCTGCGCGCCCACCTTTCGCGCGGCAATGCCCAGTGGAAGTCGCTGGCCGAAAACGGACATTGCATGGTGGTGTTTCAGGGCGTTGAGGGCTATGTCTCGCCGTCCTGGTATCCTTCGAAGCAGCAAAACGGCGGAAAAACGGTGCCCACCTGGAACTACGCCACGGTGCAGGTCAGCGGCGAAGCCAAGATTATCGACAGTCCCGGCTGGTTGCTAACCCTACTCAAAGCACTGACCACCCAGCATGAAGCGGGGCAGCGAGAGCCGTGGGCGGTGAGTGACGCCCCTGATAACTTCATCGCCGCGCAGTTGAAAGGCATCGTGGGCTTTGAGCTGGTGGCGCGCAAAGTCGAGGGGAAATGGAAGCTGAGCCAGAACCGTAGCGCCGAAGACGTTAATGGCGTAATCGATGGCCTGAAAGAGCTGCAAGGCGACGCCAGCCCGCTGGCGCAGGCGATGGTCAACGCCAAATCCGACAAATGACCGGCGCGTTGCCGTTTTCCCTGATTGCTGGCTGAGTTATGCTGGCCTTATTCGATTTTCATCACATGGCAGACCAATGGATTACACCAAACTGATTAAAGAAGTGGGCCGTGGAAAGAACCACGCCCGTGACTTGGACCGCGAGCAGTCGCTGGCGCTGTATCGCGAGATGCTGGCGGGCGAAGTGCCTGATTTACAGCTCGGCGGCCTGCTGATTGCTTTGCGCATCAAGGGCGAGTCGGAAGAGGAGATGCTCGGTTTCTATCAGGCGATGGAAGAGCAGGTGATGCAGCTGCAAGCCCCTGCCGACAGGCCGATGCCGATTGTGATCCCCACTTATAACGGTGCGCGCAAGCAGGCCAACCTGACGCCATTGTTGGCGATGCTGCTAAGCAAGCTGGGCTTCCCGGTGCTGGTTCACGGCGTCGATGAAGACCCGACGCGCATCACCAGCGCGGAGATTTTCCACCAGCTCGGTGTCGAGCCCGCGCAGGACCAGCAGCAGGCGCAGCAGCAGTTGGATGCAGGCCAGCAGCCGGTTTTCGTGCCGGTTTCCGTGCTCTGCCCGCCAATGGACAAGCAGCTGGCACTGCGCTGGCAGATGGGCGTTCGCAACAGCGCTCACACCCTAGCCAAGTTGATCACGCCTTTCGGCAAGCAAGATGTGCTGCGGCTGTCGAGCGTGTCGCACCCGGAATATATTCAGAAAGTTTCATCGTTTTTCCGCCAGGTGGAAGGGCGCGCGCTGCTGTCGCAAGGCACCGAAGGCGAGGTGTACGCCAACCCGCAGCGCTGTCCGGCCATCTATCTTCTCGCTAACGGCGAGCAGCAGGTGCTGGCCGACAAGCAGGAGTTCACCGATGTCGATCTGCCTGACAGTAAAGACGTCGCCACCACCGTCGCCTTCACTAACGCGTGTTTGCGAGGGGAGCGTGCTATCCCGCAGGCATTGCTCAATCAGCTTATCTGTTGTCTGGTCGGGGCGGGGGTCTCGGCAGATATGGCGGAGGCCAAGATGATTATTGAACAGGTGTTTTAGGGGGCTTTTCTCCTCCCCTAATTAGGGGAGGAGCAGAACAGCTTTCGACTTAGATTTTGCGTTTCTGCCCATAAATCTACCCATCTCCATCCTGAAAAGGTAAAATACTCGTTATTAATCATTTCCCTTATGATTTTACTCATTTTTTTAAAAATAATTTAACGAGATAAATACATGGAAAAGTTACCCAATTGCCCGGCTTGTAGTTCTGAATTCACATGGCAGGACGGCGCGATGCTCAATTGCCCTGAATGTGGACATGTTTGGTCTTTGGAAGGGGATGCCGATGCTCAGGACGACGCGCTGGTGGTAGTTGATGCCAACGGTAACACGCTGGTGGACGGCGACTCGGTGACCGTCATTAAAGATCTCAAAGTAAAAGGCAGCTCGTCGATGCTCAAGATTGGCACCAAAGTGAAAAGCATCCGTTTGTGCGAAGGTGACCACAATATTGACTGCAAAATTGACGGATTTGGTCAGATGAAACTCAAATCTGAGTTCGTGAAGAAAAACTAAGCTTTCCTGCCTCACATCCTCGTAACAACCGCGGTTCTCTCATGTCGACAGAACCGCCGTCTAAACATACACTCAATGCATAATCTCGTTACCTATCAATAGAGAAGACTGCATGAAAAAGGCTCAAGACTATTTTAATGCCCTAAATCACGATTATCTGCAGGTGCACAAGGCCAAAGAAGAACTTTTCTGGCAGAACTACATGGGAACTGGCGATGAAAACGTGTCGGCAGACTTCGCGGCAGCAGAGACTGCCCACAAGCGTTTTATCTCTGAATCCCGCCGGTTGGGCGAATTGCGCGAGCATATTGCCTCGCTGGAAAAACTGACTCTCGACGAAGAGGGCAAGGCGCTGCTGCACGGCCTGCAGGGCTGGTATCGCTTCTTTGACTGCAACACTATTGAAGACCCACAGGCGCAGGCGCTGCTGGATGAAATCATTCAGGCCGAATCCGCGCTGTTCGCCAAGCGCAAGGCGCACCGCCTGACCCATATCAATGCCAAAGGCGAGCGGGTGAATGCTTCTCTCGGCGAGCTGTTAACCAATCAGGCTAACAACGAAAATGAGGCTTACCGCCGCAGTTCCCAGACCGCGCTGCGCGAGTTGGAAGAGTGGCTGCTGCACAACGGCTTCCCAGAGCTGGTTGGCCTGCGTAACCGTTTTGCCCGCCAGTTGGGCTACCGCAACTATTTCGATTATAAGGTGAACAAAACCGAGCGTATGACGCCGGAACAGCTGTTCGCCATTCTGGATCGCTTCGAAGAGCAGACCCGCGAAGGCAACGTGCGCAGCCTGAATGAGCTGGTCGCGCGTAAGGGCGATGGCGCCCTGCTGCCGTGGAACATTCGTTTTGCCAGCGCCGGAGACGTCACTCGCCAGCTTGACCCTTATTTCCCGTTTGCCGACTCGCTGCGCCGCTGGATTGATAGCTTTAAACGCCTGCATATCGACTTCCAGGGTGCCGAAATGCAGCTCGACCTGCTGGTGCGCGAAGGCAAGTATGAAAATGGCTTTATGCACAGCCCGGTGCCAACCTTCTATGACAACGGCGACTGGGTTTCTGGCGTGATCAACTTCACCAGCCTCGCCAAGCCAGACCAAGTGGGAAGCGGCAGCAGCGGCCTGAACACGCTGTTCCACGAGGGCGGCCACGCGGCGCATTTCGCTAATATTCGCCAGAACGCGCCGTGCTTCTCGCAGGAGTTCCCGCCGACCTCCATGGCCTACGCCGAAACCCAGTCTATGTTCTGCGACAGCCTGCTGGAAGATGCCGACTGGCTAAAGCGTTACGCGAAGAATGCTCAGGGCGAGTCGGTGCCGGATACCCTCATCCACGACAGCATCGCGGCCCGCCAGCCAATGCGCGCCTTTAATGAGCGTCACATTCTGCTGGTGCCCTATTTTGAATGGCAGCTCTACCAGTGGCCGGACGAAAAGCGCACGCCGGAAGCCATTCTGGCGCTGGCGCGCGATGTCGAAACTCACATTTTGGGTGTCACCGGCAGCCCGCGGCCTACCATGGCTATTCCTCACTTGTTATCGATGGAATCTGCCTGTTCCTATCAGGGCTACCTGTTGGCGCTGATGGCCGTCGAGCAAACCCGCGCCTTCTTCCTTAAACGCGATGGCTATCTGACGGATAATCCGGCCATCGGCCCGGATTTAGCCAAGCATTACTGGACGCCGGGCAACAGCATTAGCCATGACGAAACCCTGCGTAATCTCACCGGCGAGGGTTTCAACCCTGATTATCTGGCGGAAGCTTGCAACCAAACCGTGGCAGCGGCGTGGGAAGAGGCGCAGCAGACCATGAAAGCCGCGGCGCAGCGCGAACAGCCGGCGGCGGATTTCGATCTGAATGCGCATATTCGCGTAGTGGACGGCAAACGCGTGTTAGCTGACAGCGCCGACGGCGACGAAGCCATGTGCCAGGACTTTGCCGATTTCGTGCAACAGACCTATTTTCATAAGTAAGGCTTCGCGATAGACAACCGCTATCGGTCGCTCGGCTGATGGCGGTTTTTTTACGTCCGGCAGAGAGGGGCAGTTTGTGGTATCTTACGCGCCAGAAATTTTTAATCCTTTGTGAAAGCCATTCGTTTTCAGAAATAGTTCGTTTATCAAACAATACCGGAGAGTCATTCAGGTGGAACAAAAGAAAATCTTCCCGCAGGAAAAAAGCGGCCTGCACCCGCGTAACCGCCACCGTAGCCGCTATGACTTCCCGGCCCTGATTGCCAGCAGCCCGGAGCTTGGCCCGTTCGTTTCTGAAAACAAATGGGGCGATTTGTCAGTAGACTTCGCCGATCCGCAGGCAGTCAAAGCGCTCAACCGCGCGCTGCTGCGTCACTTCTATCAGATTGAAAACTGGGATATCCCTGCTGATTATCTCTGCCCGCCAATCCCAGGCCGCGCGGATTACATTCACCATTTGGCTGATTTGCTGGCAAGCAGCAACAATGGCGAGATCCCGAAAGGCAAGGATCTGGCGATTTTGGATATCGGCGTGGGTGCCAACTGCATCTACCCAATCATTGGTTTGCGCGAATACGGATGGCGCTTTACTGCCAGTGAGATTGACGCCACTTCCATGGCCGCCGCCAAGAAGATTGTTGCTACCAACCCGCAGCTGACCAATCAGGTGCGTTTCCGCCTGCAGTCTAAGCCGCAGCGCATTTTCGATACCATTATTCGTCACGACGAGCGCTACGACGCGGTGCTGTGCAATCCGCCATTCCACGGTTCTGCCGAGGAAGCCGCAGGTAGCAGCCAGCGTAAACGCCAAAATCTTGGCCTCGATCGCCGCGCCGGAAACAAAGCTGAACTGAACTTCGGCGGCCAGCACAACGAGCTGTGGTGCGAAGGGGGCGAAGAAGCTTTCGTGGTGCGCATGGCGGAAGAGAGCGCCGAGAAGCGCACTAACTGCCTGTGGTTCACGGTCTTAGTGTCGAAGAAAACCACCTTGCCACTGCTGTATGAAGCTTTGGAAGAGCTGGAAGCGACGGACGTTCGCACCATAGAAATGACTCAGGGGAATAAAATCAGCCGCTTCGTGGCCTGGACTTTCCTCACCCCTTGGCAGCAAAAAAGCTGGGCAGGAAAGCGTTGGGGCTAATCTAACGCCTTGTTTCTTCCCCGCATTTAATTAGCCTGATACGGATTAATGTGTCAGGCTAAAAAAAATCCTAGCGACCCCTTCCTTTTTTAGTAGTTTAAATTATGATTAATTCATAATAAGAACAGTTCACTTTGTCACCAGTGAAATTATTCATCGCGTTAGGTTTTTACTTTTATCTTTTTTTCTAGCAGCCTCCCAATACACCGACCCAGGGCGAAGCTAAATGTAAATTTACAATCTTTGTAGATTTTAACGTTCAGCGCACGTGTTATTTCCTTATTCACGTAATCAGCCACAGGGTCTCTGCACTATGCAACTTTTCACTCATCAATTCAGCACGGCATGGCGTGATAAATTCTCTGCACTCTCGCAAGCCGTTCCCATGATCGTCTTCACCCCGCAGGGTATTGTTACCGAGGCAAATAGCCTATTTCTCAACACCATAGGTTATACCCGTGATGAGGTGGTTGGGCAGCCCCACAAGATATTCTGCACCCCGGAGTTCGTTGCCAGTGATGCTTATCGGCTGCACTGGCAAGGGCTACAGCAGGGCAAGTCTGTCAGCGGCAATATTAAACGCCTGCATAAAAACGGCTCTCTTATTTGGTTAGAAGCGACGTACGTCCCCGTTTTAAATAAACAAGGGAAGGTGGTTGAGATAATTAAAATAGCCAGTGATGTGACTGATCGTATTAACGAATCGCACGATCATCATGGCTTATTAGAAGCAATCGACCGCTCCATGGCTTTGATAACCTTTACCCCTGAAGGCAATATTCTTTCCGCCAATGCCAACTTTATAAAAGTCATGGGATATTCACTGAACCATATTCAGGGAAAATCCCACGCGATGTTTTGCCTGCCCGATTGGCGAGACTCCAACGATTACCGTTCACACTGGCAGCGCCTGAAAAAAGGTGAGTTTATCCTCGGCCGTTTCGAGCGAGTGAATAGCCGTGGGCAGAGCGTATGGCTGGAAGCCAGCTACAACCCGGTGATGGACGATGAAGGCAAAGTGGTGAAAGTGGTAAAAATCGCCCAAGACATCACGGTGCAAATGAACCAGCAGCGCCAGCAGGAAAATATGATGACTCACGTCCACGAGTTGTCGCTAAATACCGATAAAACGGCCGCGCAGGGCGTGACTATCGTGCAAAAAGCGGTAGAGGATATGCAGGAAGTTGAAGCACTTGCCAAGCGCACGGCGGACATTATCAGCCAGCTGGGTCAAACCTCTGAACGCATTGGTGAGATGGTCGATACCATACGCCGAATCTCTTCACAGACCAATTTATTGGCGATTAACGCCACTATCGAAGCTGCCCACGCCGGGGAACAGGGCCGCGGATTCGCCGTGGTAGCAGGCGAAGTCCGTTCGCTTGCCGACCAATCACGCAAAGCCGCCGTTGAAATTGATCAACTCACGCAAAGCATCCGCGACGGCGTGATGGCCGCCATCGACGGCATGGGGAACTGCGTGAGTCGCGCAGGTGGCGGAGTAACGCTAAGCCGCAACGCCGGTGAGGTCATCAATCAGGTGAATCTCGGCATGCAGGATTTGGTAAGGATGATGGCGGGAGTGGGGGCAAGCCCCAAAGCCCACTAATACCTCGTGTTGCCACACGATCTCAAGGTCAAAACCGTGGGCGTCGGCCAACACCTGCTTCTTAAATTCAAATTCAAAACCGTGGGCACCGGCCCACACCGGCAAGGGGGCGGCCAGTCGCCGCCGCCCCCTTGACCCCCGGGCTTTTCAACTGCGCGCTCCGCTCGCTGGGCGGACGTGTTTCAGGGATTTCTGTTATCCACCGCAAAATGTCGCCGCTTAGGCGGTGCCTTCGCTTCAGGCTTCGAGCCTTGGGTCTCGAACCGTTCGCTCAGCGCCATTTTTGACTGCGGTTTTGAGAAATCTCAACCGTACCGTTTCAGTGGAGTGCTGTTCTGCTCCTCCCCCTGGCAAGGGGGAGGCAGGGAGGGGGTATTGCCGAAAAAATCAGTGGTTTATGTGAGAAATGCCCCACCCCAACCATCCCCTAAATAGGGGAGGGAGCAAGGCAAAATAACTGAAATGGTACGGTCGAAATGCCAGCAGGTCGCGTTCAGAAGTGACGCCGAATGAATGGTTCGAGACCCAAGGCTCGAAGCCTGAAATTCGGGAACCGCCTAAGCGGCGGCACTTCGCGACGATCACTGAGGTAGCTGAAACACGTCCATCCCAACCCTGCGAAGCCTCGATCTACCAGCAACAAAAAAACGCAGGATTCCAAAGGGTTTCGTTTAAAACCCTTTGGGCCAGTTTGCGTGGCAACGCAAGGTTTTGGCGGTGTGGCGGCAGCGCACGGAAAAGTTTCTATGGCTTTTCAAAGCCATCCCCCACAGCTTTAGGAGGCTCCTCCGTAAACACCCTCATTGCTTGCTTCGGCATGCTAATCCCCGCCTTCTGGAAGTGGATCTTCACCAGCCGGTCAAGCGCATACTGCACGTTCCACTGCTCCAGCGCTTTAGTGCGGATCAGCACGCGGACGCTGAAGGACTGGTCGCCTAGCTCGACTACGCCCTGATAGATTGGCTCGCCGAGCAGGGAGCCTTTAACACTCTCATCCTGCTTCAAGGCTTCTACGGCTTCGGCCAGTACGGCATTGACCTGGTCGACATCTTCATCGCGGCCTACGCGGTAGCTGGCGCGGTATACGCCGAACTCGCGCTCGTAGTTCGACAGCGTGGTTATCGAAGAGTAAGGGACAATGTGGTACACGCCATAAATGTCGCGCAGGCCGATGGAGCGAATGGTCATGCGCTCCACCGTGCCGCTAATCCCCATTACCGTGACGTATTCCCCAGTATTCATCCCATTCTCGAACTGAATGAATACGCCGGTGATCACGTCTTTCACCAATGTCTGGGCACCGAAGCTGATGGCTAAGCCGAGTGCCCCAGCACCGGCAAGCAGGGGCGCGATGTTTAACCCTATTTGCGACAGCATGATCATAATGGTGATGGTGCAAATTACGATGGCCAGCACGTTGCGGAACAGCGTCAGCAGGGTGCGTTCGCGGGCGCTTGGGCGTGAGCCGTTACTCAGCTCCAGCGCCAGGCGGTGCTCGATAATACTGGCGAGCAGGGTCCATGACACGATGGCGAAGAACAGAATAAACAGAATATGGGTCACGCCACCCACCACTTGTTGCCCGCCCTCGGTGGCCAGCCAGTGGTGAAGATTGAATATCTGCCACGCATCCAGTAGGGAGAGGGTGACGGACAGTACCACCAGAACGCGGAGGATTTTCAGCCCGCTGGGAATATAGGAGTTGATGCGCTTTTGCAGCATCGGGTAGCGGCGGTTGATGTCATCGGGCAGGGTGATACGTTTTAAAATCCAGCGCGACAGCAGGCCGGAGATTAAGGCACCCAGCGCGATGATAATCAGGCTCTTCACCGTGGCGGCCATCATAAAGGTCAGGCTGCCAGCGAAGTCGAACTGCGACAGGAAGAACAGCACCAAAAAGTAGCTGACGGCCAAAATATGCCAAATATGGCCCAGCGTTCTCAAGATCACGCTGAAAAAGGCCATCGAGCGTTCGGCCAGCAGGTTGAATTCCTGATGAATATTTTTGCGATTGTGCAGAATCAGCCAGCTGGCGTAGAGAGTTAGAGCCAGCATCACGACAAAGTTCACCACGGCGGCGGCCGGGTAGTTAATCTGCGTGGCAACAATCGGCACGGCCACCATCAGAGCGTAACCAATCAGGCCGCTGACCCACGCCAGGCGGGTGTTCCAATAGCTGGCAGTCTTGTCGCGCAGCGGGAAGGGGCGCAGATAGTCGAAGTTGGGCGCGAAGAGTAAACGCAGTACCGCCTTGAAGAATTCAATTACCGCGAAGGCGCTGAGGAACAGCGCCTGCTGGCGAGCAATCAGCGCGCTGCCGCCATTCACATATTGAGTGAACAGGTTTCCGGCGGCCACGGTGAGCAGCAAAATGGCAATATCTATCGCAAAGGCACTCAGAATACTGGCAGGCAGTTGATACCAGTGCGCCTCTTTCAGACGAGCGTGGTGCCCCCATCGCCCCAGCCTTTTATACAGCGGGCTAACCAGAAAACGGATTAAGTGGAACAGGGCGAAGGTCACCACCACGGTCATCAGGAAATAGGAGAGCGCGTGAATAAAACGTTCGGCGTTGAAGGTGCGCTTTGGCCCGGAATCGATGGTTTCTTTGAGCTGCTCCACGCGCTGCATCACCTGTGAGGCATAGCGCTGGCTGGTGTCCACCAGACCATCAACCAGCGACACTTGCTCGGATTTTGGCTCGGCGGCGGGCTGTTGCTGCTCGCCAGACTGAGGCTTGGCGGCGTCGCGCAGGTGAGCAATCAGCTCGGCGCGAGATTTATCATCTTGCAAAATATCCGCCAGCGCAGCATAGGAGGCTTTCTGTTTATCAGCATCGCTGTTGGCAGCAGGCTGCGGGGCGGCGGCTTGTGTGGCGCTGCTGAACAGCGTCAACATCAGCATTAAGAAGGGCAAGACAAGCAATAAAGGGTTTTTATGTCTCTTGGATAATGGTCGTTGCGATAACGCGTTCCAGTCGTTATTCGGCATTGTTCCTCACTTTTAAAGCTGCGGTTTATCGATGGATCTCATACAAGGAGCCGTTGGTGTTACAACAGTGTAGGGAATTTATGTCGCAGAGGGGGAGAAAGGGGGTAAAAAAAACGGATATCCGAGGATATCCGTTTATTCATTGAGCTTTGGTTGAATCAGGAAACGTGCTGCAGGAACTCGCGCAGACGTTCGCTTGGCGGATTGTTCACCAAGTCAGCAGGTTTGCCATCTTCAGCAATGCGCCCTTTGTCGATGAAGATCAGGCGTGATGCCACTTTCTCGGCAAACCCAACTTCGTGGGTCACGATAACCATGGTCATGCCTTCGTCCGCAAGCTGCTTCATGACGGTCAGAACTTCATGACGCAGCTCTGGGTCCAGCGCCGAGGTTGGTTCATCAAACAGCATCAGCTTAGGTTTGACCGCCAGCGCACGGGCGATAGCCACGCGCTGTTGCTGACCACCGGAAAGCTCGGAAGGGTAGTGATGGGCGCGCTCGGACAGGCCGACCTTCGCCAGCAGCTCTTTTGCCAACTTGTTAGCTTCTTCCTTCTTCGCACCACGCACGCGGATCGGGCCAAAGGCCACGTTTTCCAGCGCGGTCATGTGCGGGAACAGGTAGAACTGTTGGAACACCATGCCCGCTTCTTGGCGGATCAGGCGCTCGTCGACTTTCGGATCATTGACCTTCAGGCCGTCGACAATCAGGTCGCCGGAGGTGATCTCTTCAAGCTTATTGATGCAGCGCAGCAGGGTAGATTTACCGGAGCCTGACGGCCCGATGATCACGACCACTTCACCCTGAGAAATCTGCAGATCGATGTCGTGGAGCACTTGGGTTTTACCAAAGTGTTTTGAGACGTTCTTAAATTCAATCATATAATTTTCAGTTTGCGTTCGAGGCGGCGCAGAACAAAGCTCAGAGCCAGCGTGATAATCAGATAAATAATGGCAACCGCACTCCAGATTTCCATCGCGCGGAAGTTACCGGCAATGATCTCCTGGCCCTGACGGGTCAGCTCGGCCACGCCGATAACGATGAACAGTGAGGTGTCCTTGATGCTGACGATCCACTGGTTGCCCAGCGGTGGCAGCATGCGACGCAGTGCCAGAGGCATGATGATGTAACGCAGCGTGTCACGACGCGAAAGACCCAGCGCCAGACCTGCTTCGCGAAAGCCGTTGTGAATCGACAACACGGCGCCACGAGTAATTTCAGCGATGTACGCACCGGAGTTGATGATGATAGTCACCACCGCGGCGGTAAAAGGATCGATACGTAAATCAGGAACCATCATTGGCAGGGCGAAGTAAATAAACATTACCTGCACGACAATCGGGGTACCGCGAATAAGCTCAATAAATACCAGTGCAATGTGGCTGCTGAACCAGCCGCCAAACGCGCGAGCAAAGCCCGCAATCACACCGATAATCAGACCGCCAACCAGACCGAGGACCGAGATCCACAGGGTCATCTTGGCGCCTTCGAGCAGGATTGGCAGAGCGGGCCAAATAACGCTCCAATCAAACTGCATGTAATCTCTCCAGATAAATCTATTACTTTTAACGCCTGCTCAGCCTGTTGTGCTGGCAGGCGTTAACTTCTCAATCACTTAACGTCTGTTGCGCGCAACAGATATTATTTTGGCTCGGTATCAAACCATTTTTTGTAGATTTTCGCGTAGGTGCCGTTCTCTTTAATGGTTTTCAGAGCGGCGTTGGCTTTTTCACGCAGGTCGCTGCCCTGTGGGAAAGCGATACCGTATTGCTGGCCAGCCAGCGAGTCACCCACGGCTTTGAACTGGCCGTTACCGGCAGTTTTGATGAAGTACAGGATGTTTGGCGTGTCGTGCATGACCGCGTCAGCGCGGCCAGTGCCCAGCTCCATGTAGGCGCTGTCGATGTTCGGGAACTGGCGCAGATCTTTGGTCTGTACGTTGGCTTTCATGTAGTCAACGGAGCTGGTGCCGCTCTTCACTGCCACAGTTTTCCCTTTCAGGTCAGCGACGCTTTTGATGCTGTCGTTGTCTTTCTTAACCATTACCATCAGGCCGCTGTTGTAGTAGCCGTCAGAGAAGTCGATCGCTTTCTTACGCTCAGGGGTGATGGTGATACCCGCCAGCGCCAGATCGATGTTGTGAGTTTGCAGAGCAGGAATGATACCGCCAAAGTCCATTGGTTTCAGTTCGTAGGAGACTTTCATCTCTTTGGCGACGGCGTCCCACAGGTCAATATCGAAACCGACATATTTATCGCCTTGTTTGAATTCAAAAGGAACGAATGCGGTGTCAGTAGCAACGATTAATTTTTTGTCTGCAGCGTGGGAGCTAACGGCAAAGGCCAGCGTCATCGCGGCCAGGGAAACTTTCAACAGTGACTTCATCAGTTAATTTCCTTTATACGTATTATGGGAACGGCATTTGTTGCGTCGATTTTAATGCAATTAGCGTGCCACAGAGCAAGTCGTATAGAATTCAGTGGGTTAATATCTTGCTGAACCGTTAAGGCTTGCTTAATAACTCAGATCGCACTTTTTTGGTGCGTCGTTACAAATTGACATGGATCGTTATGGTGCAACGGTTCATCATTAACCAATTGGCGGCTGTTAAACAATCGCTAATTAACAGTTACGCTGCGTTATTGCTATCAAACTCTAACTTTTACAACTAAGTTCTGAAACAGTTGCCTAATAATGAAGCAATCGGTTGCTTGCTGGGGGGTAAATATGGCGGAGAAAAGGGGCGGGGTGTGCCAATTTGGTGCAATGCAATTGTGAGGCGATATATAAGATATTACCGCAGCTGGCTATCTTTACTCCCGCGACGGTTATAACCCGCACTGGCCTGATGTTTTTTGTCGAGCGCTGTCTGGCAGGCAATGCAATATTGCACTCCAGGCAGGGCTTTGCGACGCGCCTCGGGAATAGGTTCGCCACATTCGTGACAGAATTCTGCACTTTCGCCGTGGCCCAGTGCCTGACGCGCGCGGTTTACAGCGTCTTCGACGGTTGAGTCAATTTGATCTTGAACGGCGCCGTCTTGTGCCCATCCACTTGCCATAAATCCTCCAAATCAATAGAAAACGGGCCAATGATTTTCACCATTGGCCCGTTACGTTCTTAAAGGCTAGAAGTTGATTAAGTCGAAAGCTGGACCCTGGCGTTATTCAATATTGGATTCAATGAACCACAGGAACTTATCCAGATCTCGTGATGCCGCAGTCAGAATATCTGCAGTATCTTCATCTTCTACTTTGGTTGCCGCTTTGCGTGTGTCGTTGGCAACTTGCCCATAACGATCGGCCAAGGCTTTAAGATGCTCTTGAACGGTGTGAATGTTAGTTGGGTAGCTTTTCAGCGGAGTTTTGTCATTAACCACTTGCACTGTACCCAGTGCTACACCACCTAATTGCACCACGCGTTCTGCGATGTTGTCTTGATGCTCAGTGATGGCAGTGCGGAAACCGTCCAACATTTCGTGAACTGCGATAAAGTTCGCGCCGCGCATGTTCCAGTGAGCTTGCTTAGTGATCAGCGACAGGTCGATGTATTCAGCTACCAAAGGGTTCAGCACTTTGATGGTGTCCAGCTTCACGCCTTCTTCAACATCATTACGTGTGTAGAGAAGCTCAGAAGATTTCGTTTTTACCAATTTAGCGGTACTCATAATAGATATCCTCTTTAGTTATCTTTAGTTTAAGCGTTATACGAATTCGGTATGGGAATAAGTATAGCAACCTTTTTACATTCTGCCTTAAATCATCAGCTATCAATGAAATCGTTAAAATCTAATGGTGATAGCCAGCGTTTTAATATTTTTTTCTCTGTGTGTGCCTCATGCTTTTTACATGACCAGATATACACAAAGATAATTAACGTCGCATTGTCTCGTTGCTGTTAAATACACTAGGGGCGAGCAGGGGTGATTTCAACCCTAAAATTTTATTTAAATCACAACTTATTGTTTTAAATGGATTTTAATGGTGATTATTTGCGATGTAGCAAACTGATAATATTTATCATTTACATTTCCATTGCAGTTTTATGAGATTTTTTAAGAGCTATCTTAATTATCCATTCAGTTTTACTTATCAGTGATAATAACCCCTAGTGACAGTTCGCCATTAGCCGGTGAATGGCGGAAAAGGAATTGGTAATATTTTATTTCACGGCTGAGTGAATATATTCTCAGCCGTGAAAGGAAAGGAGTGAAAAATTAATGGCGCGCGCTTTTACGGGCGATTAAAAATAGCCGTGGGAAGGCCAGAAGCACGCTGCGGTCGGCGCGTGGCAGGTAGACCTTCTCCAGCTCTTGCAGGTAGCTGGCGAGAAAAGCTTCTTGCTGGGTTTCATCCAGCGGAGCCAGGAAAGGCCGCAGCCCGGTGGCACTTAGCCAGTCGACAATCGCCTTGGCCGAAGGCATCACGTGGTAATAGGTGGTGCGCCAGATATCCACCAACGCCCCCTGACTTGCCAGCAAATCATAATATTGTTCGGTGGTGAGCAGCTGCTTGCGCGAGTTATCCACCCCGGCAATCGCATTCCTCCACTCCGGCTGGTCGGCCACCTTTTGCATTAACTGGTGCGAGGGCTGGGACAGGTTGTCCGGCATCTGCACGGCAAATACGCCTTCGGGCGCGAGCTGCTGCATCAGATGGGGGATCAGCTCGTCGTGCCCTGTCACCCACTGTAGTGAAGCATTGCCATAGATAATGTCTTGTGGCTGGGTCGGCTTCCATTCGCGAATATCCACCTTTTCAAAGCGGCAGGAAGGCAGGCGTTCGCGCGCTTTTTCTAGCATGGCTTGAGAAGTATCGAGGCCGGTAAGCAGGGCTTGAGGGTAGGCGTGTTGCAGCAGTTCGGTGCTATTCCCCGGCCCGCAGCCCAAGTCGGTGATGAATTTGGCGTTAGGATGCAGTACACGGGCAAGGAGTTCAGCGGCGGGGCGTGTGCGTTCGGCTTCGAATTGGCGGTAGAGATCAGGATTCCAGTCTTTCATGGCGGTTCCTTAACAGCGTAGTCGGGGTGTTGCCCATAATCCTAGACCGAGTTGATGACGCTGGCGAGTCAGAGCGCAAAGATAAAAAAACGCCGGGCAAGCCAAGCCGCCCGGCGAAAAATGATGAAGACTTCTTTTCAAGCTAGAGGGTACTGATTAAAGCGCAATCGCGCCGCTGTAGAGAACAGCGCCGGTCGGTTGCCCGGTTGGGGAGCCGCCCTGAGGTTCAAGGCTGATAGCCAGCGTCGAGCCGGGGTCAGGCATTCTTGCCGCCAGTGAAAGCTGGGTTGGCGACGCCACATTTAACAATCCGAGCGAGCGCGGTTTGCCGTCCGCCGGAATGGTCCACAATTCCAAGCTTCGGTCCTTGGCTATCTCCTGCAAATGCAGCGGAGTGAGGGTCAACCGGTTGGCGTCTTTATCTACGCTGACCACCCATTGTCCGCTTCCAGCGCTGCTGTTAGCCAAAATGGCCACTGGCGTGATAGGCGAAGGCTGCACCAGCAGCTTAGGTACCAGCAGTAATGCAGCCAGCCCCGCCGCCAGCGCCCAGCCAAGATAGCCGCGCCACGGCATTTTGCTTGGTGTTGGAGCGTTGTCGGTATGCTCCGCTGCCTGAGGCACAGGCCCCAGTTGCAGCTGAATGCGTTTCCACACTGATGACGGCGGGCTGACCGGCGTGAGCCTGTTGTCGAGCTGGGTAAAGGCTTCCTGCCAGCGAGCCACTTCGGCCTGCAGCGCCGAATCATTTTGCATGGCTATCTCAAACTGGCGGCGCGCCGCACCGCGTAAGGTCCCCAGCGCATATTCCGCCGACAGAGCGGCATGGTATTCCCGTCTGTTTTTCATAGGCCCACGCAGCTCTTTAAATGCTCAAGGGCGCGACGGATCCAGCTTTTGATCGTGCCAAGAGGTTGTTGTAAATGGTCTGAGACTTCGCCATGCGAAAGTCCCTGATAGTATGCCAGCACCAAACTTTGCCGCTGTTCATTCGGCAGGTGCGCCATGCAGTCGGCAAGCACTTTGGCCTCGGCGTTGTGCTGCAAATGGCGCAGCGGCTCGTCATTATCCTCGGACAGGCTCTGTTGCAGGCTGTCGTCCAGTTCATCAAGTTGGTTGTCGCTGCCGCGCATCCAGTCAATGGCGCGGTTACGCACGATATGGGTCAGCCAGGTCATCGGGGAACTGAGTGCGGCATTATAAGACGCAGCGCGATTCCACGCGGTGATAAAGCTGTCATGCAGTACCTCTTCGGCCCACGCGTGGCGTCGCAGCATGCGAAGCGCGACGGCAAACAGGCGCGGCGAAGTTAAACGGTACAGTTTTTCGAAGGCCTGACGATCCCCGCCAGCCATGGCGTGCATCAGGTCGCGCAGGGGATCCTCGGACGGATCCGGCATCGTTTTTATTGTTAAATTCTCATGCATTCGCCAGCCCCAAAACCGAAAGTGTGCAGTGGGATTTTTCGCCACTGCACCCAGTATAGACGGTTTTATTTCGGCATCAGCACGGTATCAATCACGTCGATCACGCCATTTTTCTGCTGCACATCATAGGTACTGATGTTGGCCACGTCGCCCTTGGCATCTTTCAACTGAATATTGTGCGGACCATTGCCAATCAGCCACAGCGCCTGACCATTCACGGTTTTCAGCTCGGCTTTACCGCCACCTTTTTTGATCAATTTCTCCAGATCTTTCATCTCATATTTCCCGGCCACCACGTGGTAGGTGAGGATGCTGGTCAGCGTGGCCTTGTTCTCCGGTTTTACCAGATTAGCCACAGTACCTGCTGGAAGCTTGTTAAAGGCGGCATCGGTGGGAGCAAACACGGTAAACGGCCCTTTGCTTTGCAGAGTATCTACCAGACCTGCGGCTTTCACTGCCGCCACCAACGTGGTGTGGTCTTTAGAGTTCACGGCGTTCTCGACGATATTTTTCGACGGGTACATGGCCGCGCCGCCCACCATGGTGGTGTCGGACATCATTGCTGCCATTGACGCGCTGCTGAAAAGAATCGAAGCACAGATTGCGGTACGAATAAGCGTTTTCATGATGTGGTCCTTTTAGGGTAAGTAGACAAGGTCTTGTCTCACATCTGTACATACGAACCAGGGCGGGATTTGGATGCAGAAAAATCAAAATAAAATGCAGATATTTTTAACTGGCTGAATTTAGGTATAAAAAAACCACGCTCGGCGGCGTGGTTTTAATGTGAAAGGGTCAGGAAGTCACTTCCCCGAGGGATTATTGCCCGGCACTTCTACCTTCTCCAGCTTGGTTTTGCGCTGAATAGTCAGCGTGGAGCCTGCCGATGCGGCAATAATCGCCGCCAGCGCCAACCACTGTGTGCCGGTGAGGAACTCGCCGAGGAAGATAATGCCGGACAGCGCGGCCATCGCCGGCTCCATGCTCATCAGCGTGCCGAAGGTTTTGGCGGGAAGCTTGGTCATGGCGACCATTTCCAGCGAATACGGCACGGCAGAGGTTAGCAGGGCAATCAACAGGCCCAACGGCAGGATGGACAGCGAGAAGATTGAGCTATGAGCCTGAAACGCGCCAATCGGAAAGAAGATCAGGGCGCCAATCAATGAACCTAGCGCCGCCGTGCCGGGGCCGTAGCTGCTTCCAGCGCGCTGGCCCGCCAGAATATAGATGGCCCAGCAGGTGCCGGCAAACAGCGCCAGACAGGCCCCTTTCAGGTCGATGCTGTCAGTCGATTGTCCGAGCGGCAACAGGAACCACAGGCCGATCACCGCCAGAATCACCCAGACAAAGTCCACCGGGCGGCGCGAAGAGAACATCGCCACGGCCAGCGGCCCGGTGAATTCTAGCGCCACGCCGACGCCCAGCGGGATAGTTTGGATAGCCAGATAGAAGCTGTAGTTCATGCTGCCAAGCGCCAGCCCGTAAATCAGCAAGGCTTTCAGGTTGCCGCCGCGCATTTTAATCCGCCACGGCCGGAACCACGCCAGCAGGATCAAAGAGCCGATACCCAGACGCAGCGCGGTGACGCCCTGCGGGCCAACCACCGGAAATAAGGTTTTCGCCAGCGACGCGCCACCCTGTAACGAGAGCATGGCAATTAACAGCAGCAGTACAGCAACGAGTGGCGAAGCTGACTTAGCAATCGCGGGCAGGGCAGGTGCCGGGTCTGCAGAAATATGATGAGATGCGGTGTTTCCGTCCGCAGGTGAATTTTTATCTGACTCGGTCATCCTTCGCGCCTTAAATGTGATCCCGATTCCGCGGAATTCTTGTTTTATCACTAAAAACTGTGAGCGATGTGTTGTTGTGGGTTCAGTGTAGAGGGAAAAGAGGGGCGAAAAAATCCAAAAAAAATAATTTTTCGGGTCAGCTTTCGGAAAATCCTGCACTTTTTTGATTGAAAAGTGCACAAAACTTTAGGAATTTTCTGCTAATCAGAAAAAGTTCAATAAGTTTCACTTATACTTTTATGGTCAAAAAATCATTAATAATCATTAGGATATGTCGTGCTGGAAACTTCTTGTTACACCATATGATGCTTTGGACATCTTATATCAGGCAGAGTTTCACACTGCTTTTTGTTATATTTTCGTGGTGAAGGTTACTTTTGTTTCCCATTTGAGGTGGTTGTTATGAAAAAAATTGCATGTCTTTCCGCATTAGCTTGCGTAGTAGCACTGGGCGCTTCTAGCGCATTCGCAGACACCAGCACCGTAACTGCAGGTTACGCGCAGGGTGATATGCAAGGCGTTGCTAACAAAGCAAACGGCTTCAACCTGAAATACCGTTTCGAGCAAGATAGCAACCCACTGGGCGTTATCGGCTCTTTCACTTACATCGAGAAAAACAGCTACCCAAGCGCTGACAACTACAACAAAGGTCAGTACTACGGTGTGACTGCAGGTCCAGCTTTCCGTCTGAACGACTGGGCTTCCATCTACGGTGTAGTGGGTGTGGGTTACGGTAAATTCGAAGGCACCAACGGTGTTAGCACTGTTGATCGTCAGAAATCTGACACTAGCGACTACGGTGTTTCTTACGGCGCTGGTATGCAGTTCAACCCAATGGAAAACGTTGCAATTGACGTTTCTTACGAACAGTCCCGTATCCGCAGTGTTGACGTTGGCACCTGGATCGCTGGCGTGGGTTACCGCTTCTAATTATTCGAAAAAGTTAGCGTTCAATCGCTACACGGTTTCGAAAATAAAAACCGCCTCTCGGGGCGGTTTTTTTATGCCTGCTTTTTAGCCATTCCTCGTCAAATCCCGCTATACCAGTTGTAACCCTGATCTTCCCAATATCCCCCCGGATATTCATTGGTGACGAATATCGCCCCGATGTGCTTGGCGTTCTTGAAACCGAGCTTGGTAGGCATGCGCAGACGCAGCGGATAGCCAAAGTCAGGGGGCAGGGGCTTACCGCTGAAATCCAGCGCCAGGATGGTCTGCGGGTGCAGCGCCGTGGCCATGTCGATGCTCGAGTAGTAACGGTCGTCGCACTTAAAGCCGACATATTTGGCTGTCAGATCCGCGCCGACGTGCTGCAAGAAGACTTTCAGCGGCACGCCGCTCCACTGGCCAATGGCGCTCCAGCCTTCGATACAGATCAGCCGGGTGATTTGGCTCTCCTGCGGCAGGCGCTGCAGTTGCTCTAACGTCCAAGGCGCTTTCTTCTGCACTAAGCCCGAGACTTCCAGCCGATAGTTGGGAATGTCGATTTCCGGCACATTGTATTCAGGATAATAGGCATTGAAGCGGAACGGCGTGGTAATTTGGTCCGCGCGATAGGTCTGCGCCAGCTTCTGCCCGCCAAACAGCCAACCCTGCACGCGGTCATTCCAGCGCGACATGGCCCACAGCACCTTGTCCACATTGTCGCCATCCTGCAAATTGCAGCCGGTAAGCATCGACACCGCGCCAAGGGTCAGACCCGAGCGTAACAGCAGGCGGCGCTGGATATTCACCAGCTGCTTGCGCTGATCCGGCTCAAGGATAATTTTCGGTTTGTCAGCGTTGTCACTCATCGGCGTGCTCCTTAAAGGCCGTTTTTTTGCCGCCGGTGACCATGGCGACAAAGGTTTTAGGCACCAGAAGCACCATCAAAACGTGGATCACCACAAACAGCATCACGCCGCTCATGGCAAAGAAATGCACATAACGGGCGATGTCGAAACCGCCGAACAGCCAGACCAGCCCGCTAAACTGCACCGGCTTCCAGATAGACAGCCCTGAGAGCACCAGCAGCGCGCCGAGCAGCAGCACCCCGACATACATCACTTTCTGCACCGCGTTATATTCACCCAGCTTATGAGGCAGCTTGAAGGTGATGGCTTTGACGATGTCACGCCAGATGGAAGCTGGCGTAAAAGGGAAAAAGTCGTGCTTGAAGTGTCCGCTAAAGGCGCCCCAAAGCAGATAAATCAGCGCATTGACGGCCAGCAGCCACATCACCGCCAGATGCCAGGCAATATTGCCACCCAGCCAGCCTCCCAGCGTGCTTTGCTGCGGGAAGGTAAGAAATTCGAACAGGGGGTCGGCGTTGTAGATACCCCAGCCGCTCATCACCATGCCAATCATCGCCAGCAGATTAATCCAGTGGCAGAGGCGCACAGGCCAAGGGTGGATTTTTCGTGGCTTAGGTTGGGCTGACGAGAGAGGTTTCAGCGAAGGTTGATGGCTCACAAGAAAGCTCCTGTGCTATCAAGCAGAGTGAAAAAGAGTGAGGCCAAACGGCGCGAAAAGAGGGGGTTTCGCACCGCCTGGCCTCTTAGTATGGCGTTATCGTCAGTAAAAAGTTAGACACAGGAGACTGACGAAATCGCCGTTACATTGGTGGCGCGACGCCGTCTTTGCCAGCGGCGATACCACGCGCAACCAGGTTGCCTTTATCGTCTTTGGCGGCGAACAGCACGATTTTCACGCCTGGTTTCAGCAAGCTGCGGTCGCCCGGCGCTAACAGCACCACGGGTACATCATCTGGCACCACTACGGTTTTCTGTGCGTCGTGGTACTTCACGGTCAGCGTGCGGCCATTGCTGTTGACCAGCTTGCCGACGGTGCCGTTGGTCATGGTGTTGATTTTGCCATCGGCAGATTCAAACGGGTTGAAGCCTTCGCCGCTGCCGCGCAGGCTTGGTGCGAAGACGTGAACTTCCAGCGCTTTCAGCGTGCCGTCGGCCTGTGGAACGGCGGCGGTACCGATAAAGCTGTCAGCTTTAATATCGGAAATCTGGCCTTTAGACACGCTGTTAACTTTGGTTTGGTCATTGATTTGCACATCAAGCTTGTCACCTTGACGGGTGGTGATTTGCATGGATGAATCATTCACCGAGTCGATGGTTCCGCGCGTCGGTTTAATCACGTTATCTGCTGCGAATGCGCCGGTACACATCAGAAGCGAGCTGAGGACTAAGCCCGCCAGGCGTGTTGAAGTCGTCATGTTAACTCTCCATATTTTTGCAGGTTGATCAAAGTGATAGTGTTATTGCTATAGGGTATAGCTTAGTTAAGAGTGGACGATAAACCCGAACAGTGAGATGACAAGTTGATGACAAAATTGTCATCAAACATGACAAACAAAACTGCTAAAGTATTCGCCCAAGAGTCTCTCATTGATAGGTAGCCCGCATGCGTATACTGGTAATTGAAGATGACGTCAGCACCGGCGACTACCTGAAAAAGGGGCTGGGCGAGGCGGGATATCGCGTCGATTTAGCCCGCAACGGCGCTGACGGCCTGTTTCTGGCGCTGGAAGAAGAGTATGACGCGGTGATCCTCGACGTGATGCTGCCGGGGCTGAATGGCTGGCAGGTGATGGAAGTGCTGCGTAAGAAAAGCGACGTGCCGGTGCTGTTTCTCACCGCCCGCGATGAAGTGCAGGATCGCATTCACGGGCTGGAACTGGGCGCCGACGACTACCTAATTAAACCTTTCTCTTTCACCGAGCTGGTGCTGCGCATTCGCACCCTGCTGCGCCGCCCGTCGGCCCGCGAGGCGGACACCTATTCGCTGGCAGATTTGCATCTCGACGTGCTGCGCCGCCGGGTCACTCGCCAAGAGCAGGTCATCCCGCTAACTAATAAAGAGTTCATGCTGCTGCATTTATTGATGCGCCGCGAAGGCGAAGTGCTGTCGCGCAGCATGATCGCCTCCCAGGTGTGGGATATGAATTTCGACAGCGACACCAATGTGGTCGACGTGGCGGTAAAACGGCTGCGGGCCAAAGTCGATCGCACCTTCGATCTCAAGCTGATCCACACCGTACGCGGCATCGGCTATGTGTGCGAAGCACGTCCATGAATTTGAAAACTAATGCCAAAAGGCCGAAACGCCCGACCTCGCTAACCCTGCGCGCCACTCTGCTGTTTGGCCTGATTGCCGCGCTGGTGGTCAGCGCGGTGGGGTTCTACCTCTATTATTCGATTGAAAAAGAGCTGATTCGCCGCGCGGATTATCAAGTCAGCGGTCGCGTTCAGTATTTTCGCCAGCTGCTGGCGACAGACTTCCCACTGACCCAGCTCAGCCATAGCCCGCAATTGTTTGAAAACATGCTCGGCAATGAGCAGGACGTGCTGCAATTCCGCCTGCAAAATAGCGCGCCGATCATCAACGTCAATCCGTCCCATCTGGCGCTTCCTGACACACCGCCGGTGGCCGACGGCACCCAGCTGACGCTGGCTGATATTCAGCGACTCACGGCGGCCGATGGCACGCCGGTGCGCTACATCTCGGCGGCGGTGCGCATGCAGGACGGTCGAACCGTCATCATCTCTGCGGCGCATTTTATGGATGCCGAATCGCAGATGCTGGCGGCGTTTCGCCTCGAAATCATGGGGGCGGTGCTGCTGGCTTACCTGCTGATTGCCGCCTTGGGTTATAGCGTGATCCGCCGGGGCCTGCGGCCGCTGCGTAAGATGGCGCAGGAGGCGGCCAGCATCCATCCGACCAGCCTGGGCACCCGTCTGAGTCGAGAGGGCGCGCCGCAAGAGCTACAGCCGCTGATCCTGTCGTTCAACGCCATGCTAGACCGTCTGGCTGACGGCTATGAGCGCCTGACCCAATTCTCCGCCGATTTGGCTCATGAAATCCGCACCCCGGTGGGCGCGGTGATGGGGCATTGTCAGGTGGCGCTGTACCAGCCGCGCAGCACCGAAGAGTATGAAACCCTGCTGGCCAATAACATGGAGGAGCTGGAGCGCATCTCGCGCATGGTAGAAAACATTCTGTTTTTGGCCCGCGCTTCTCATGCCCATTCCGTCCTCAACATTACGCCGCTGGCGCTCTCCTCCGAGACGGAGCGAGTGGCGGATTATTTCGAAGGTTTGGCCGAAGAGCGCGACATGCGGCTGGTGTGTCAGGGCGGGGGCACGCTCTACGCCGACGCTATCCTGTTCCAGCGCGCCTTAAGCAATCTGGTGGCGAACGCCATTCGCTATGGCGACGAAGGCACGGAGATCCGCGTGCAGGTGGAGCAGGTGGCGGCCAATACCCTAATCCACGTCGATAGCCAGGGGGAGCCGATCCCCGCCGAAAAACGCAGCAAGCTGTTTGACAGGTTTTATCGCGCCGATGCGTCGCGCAGCGAAGGGGGAAGTTCCAACGGGTTAGGGCTGTCTATCGTGCAAGCCATTATGGCGTTGCATGAGGGAAGTGTGTCAGTCAGCAGTATGGCCCAGGGCAAAACGCGGTTTACACTGCAATTTCCGACGGAATATCAGGAGAAAAAAGCACCACTTTCTCAATAATTCCTCAATAAGGTGAAAAAAATACGAAAAATATTTCTTTTCATCTTATTGAAATACATGGATTTCACTAATATTGTTACGTTATTACATTCACTGAAATGATTGAATCTGAACTAAAAGCATTTTTTGCCGGTCAGATTTAGTTATCGAAGTGCACTCTAACGCGTCATTTTTACTCTTCACTTCGGCACGCGCGGGCAGCATACGCATTTGATTATCTAAAAAGAGCTTCACAGACTGATGCAAAAACTACGTTCTCTTTCGCAACAGAAAATTTCACTGTTTATTGCGCTATACCTGGGGATACTACTTAACCTTCCTATTTTCTTCCGACGCTTTGGCCAACTCCATTACGACAATGTGCTATCCATTGCCGTCGAAATGGTGGCGTGTTTCGCGCTGGTTTACTTCCTGACTCAATTGCTCTCCTTTACAGGTAAAACCGTATTCCGCGTGCTGCTCAGCGTGATTGTGGTGTCGTCCGTCGCCGCCAGTTATTACATGATCCTGTTTAATGTCGATATTGGTTACGGCATTTTGGCGGCCGCGCTGGCGTCTGATTCCATCGACCTGTCGAAAGAGTCGATTGGTACCCATTTCGCTGGTTGGGTGGTGCTGTTCAGCCTGCTGCCGCTGGTACTGCTGTGGGCGAGCAAGATGCCGGGATCGGCTCTCAAAGAGACTCGCCCTAAAGGCGTGTTGAAGAAGGTCGTGCTGCTGATTGCGGCGGGATTAATGTGTTATCTGCCGCTGCGCCTGATGGGTAAAGTGCAGGACAAGCATGATGTGATGAACAACCGCATGATGGCAAGTTATGGCGGCGTAGTGGCCGGTACTTACTCGCCGTCAAACTGGCTGTCGGCCTTTGGGCTGTTTGTTTATAGCTCTTACAGCCAGGCCGAAGACACCAAAAACCTGTTCGACCCCGCCAAGCATTTCACCTATACGCCGCCAAAAGATGTCAAAGACCTGTACGTGGTGTTTGTGATTGGTGAAAGCGCCCGCCGCGACCACATGGGCGTCTATGGCTATGACCGTGACAACACGCCGAATCTGAGCAAAGAGAAGAACCTTGCCGTGCTTCAGGGCTACTCGTGCGATACCGCCACCAAACTCTCGCTGCGCTGCATGTTTGTGCGCGAAGGCGGGGCGTCCGAAGCGCCGCAGCGTACGCTGAAAGAGGCCAACGTCTTCTCCGTGCTGAAGAGCAATGGTTGGAGTTCTGAGCTTTACTCTATGCAGAGTGAGGCGTGGTTCTACAACAAGACCCGCGTCAACGACTACTCGCTGCGTGAAAACATTGCCTCTGAAAAGCGCAACGCCGGTAAGCCTGTGGACGACATGCTGCTGGTGGATGAGATGAAGGACTCGATGGACCATTATCCGCAGGGCCAGCATCTGATCATTCTGCACACCAAAGGTTCGCATTATCTCTATTCCGACCGTTACCCGCGCTCTTTCGCCAAATATCAGCCTGAGTGTATGGGCATTGATGACTCCTGCTCGACGCAAGAGATGATTAACGCTTACGATAACTCGCTGTTGTATACCGACTACTTCCTCGAGCAGGTGTTTAATCAACTGCGAGACAAGAACGCCATCGTGTTTTATGCTTCTGACCACGGCGAATCTATTTCAAAAAGCATGCATTTCCACGGTACACCGCGTGACCACGCGCCAATAGAGCAACGTACGGTGCCGATTATGGTGTGGGCTTCTGACAAGTTCCTGTCTGATGACCACAACCGTGCCGGTTTCGACCAGCTGCAAAAGCTGGCGGCAGATAAAACGCCGGTGTTCCATGAAAAGCTGTTTGATTCGATTTTAGGCTGTATCGGCTACACCTCGCCAAATGGCGGGATTGTCGAGCAGCGCAACTGGTGTCATGTGGCAGACGGGAAGGGCTAAGCATCAATGGATTCACTGCGAATTATCGTCAGCGTGCTGACCGTTATTATGGCACTGCTGACGTTACTGCCGTTGTCGAAGAATCAACGCTGGTGGGTGAGAGTTTGGGACTTCCCGCGACTGCAAATGGCAACCTTGTCATTGCTGTTTTTACTCACCGAACTGTGGGTTTTGCCATTTGGGGGCCCACTCGCCACGCTCATTATCCTGCTGTCGCTGGCCTGTATGGTTTATCAGGCATGGTGGATATTGCCTTACACCCGGCTCTATCCGGTGCAGGTGAAGAAAACCGTGCCGAATGGCCATCCGCGCATCAAAATCATTAACTGTAATGTGTTAATGACCAACCGCAACAGCGCCAAACTATTGGAAATAGTCGAGAAAAACCGCCCGGACATTCTGGTGCTGTTGGAAACCGACCTGTGGTGGGAACAGCAGATGTCGCCGCTGGAAGGTGACTATCCGCACAGCATCAAATGCCCGCTGGATAACCTCTACGGCATGCACGTCTATTCTCGCTTGCCGTTGTTTGACGCGAAAATTCAGTATTTAGTGGCTGAAGGTATCCCTTCCATGCATTTTCGCGCGGAATTAACCTCTGGTCATCAGGTGGTGCTGCACTGTCTGCACCCGATGCCGCCAAGCCCGACGGAAGACGATGAGTCCACCAATCGCGATGCCGAACTGGTGGCCGTGGGGCACACGGCTTCGCGCGCCAACTACCCGACTATCGTGACCGGTGACCTGAACGACGTGGCGTGGTCGCGCACCACGCGCCTGTTTATGAAGGTCAGCGGCTTGCTTGACCCCCGTCGCGGGCGCGGCATGTACAACACCTTTCATGCTAGCTATCCCTTCCTGCGCTGGCCGCTGGACCACGTTTTCCACAGTAAAGAGTTCACCCTGATTGACCTTCAACGCCTCGAGGCGATGGGTTCCGACCACTTCCCGATTATGGTGGAACTGGCATTAACGCCGGAGCAGGGGAAAGATCAGGAGAAGCTGCAAATCGACAGCGGCGACATTCAGGAAGCGCGCGAAAAAATGGATAACGCCGGTGTTAAAAGCCGCGATGTCCACCACGCCGAGCACCTTAATGGGCAGCCTCAGCCTGATTTTTGGCTCTCCTCGTGACCAGCGAACGCGACAGATTGCCTTTGGCGGAAGACCTGCGGGTCTTTCTGGCGGTAGTGAATAAGCAGAGCTTTGCCGCCGCCGCCACCGAGCTAGGCCAGTCTCCCGCCTACGTCAGTAAGCGAATCCAGATCCTTGAAGAGGCGCTGAGTGCCCGTCTGTTGCATCGATCTACACGCGGCATTCGCCTGACCGAGGAAGGGGAGCGCGCCCAGCGCTGGGCACTGCAAATCCTGGATAACTTCGACCAGTTTATCGGCGATCTGTCCGACTCCCGCACCGAGCCGCGTGGCAATGTGCATATTTGCAGCTCTTTTGGCTTTGGCCGCTGCCACGTCGCGCCCGCCGTGGCGGAGCTGGCGGAACGCTATCCGCAGCTTAATTTGCGCCTCGACCTGTACGATCGGGTGATTGATCTGGTGGCCGAAGGCGTGGATCTGGAAATTCTGGTGGGGGATGACATCCCCGAGCAGCACATTGGCAAAAAGTTAGCCCAGCATCAGCGCATTCTTTGCGCCTCGCCTGACTATCTCCAGGCCCACGGCGTGCCGGAGTCGTTGGAGGATTTAACCGAACATCAGTGTCTGGTGCTCAAAGAGCGGGATAACCCCTTTGGCATCTGGTCAGTGACGGCAGAGGGCGAAGAGCAGCGCATTCGCGTTAAAGGGGCGCTCTCGTCGAACAGTGGCGAAGTGGTGCTGCAATGGGCGTTGAAACACCACGGTATCATTCTGCGCTCGCAGTGGGACGTCCAGCCCTACCTCGACAGTGGCGAGCTGGTGCAGGTTTTACCGGCTTACTCGCAGCCTGCCAGCGTGTGGGCGGTCTATCCGACGCGTTTGGCGGAGTCCGCCAAGCTGCGAGTTTGTGTCGAATTCTTCCAGCAAAGATTCAGTCAGCTGCTCGGCTAGCGCCGCGATCGTCACGGCGCAAATCACCTGCTTCATTCAACATTCAACATTAAGAACTTAATACTCACCGAGAGTGCTTCACGCCAACCACGGATTGTTTTGCAAATGCCTCTGCTGGAACTGGCGAATGTCGTCGCTGTAGCGAAGGGTATTGCCGATAGCATCGAGACCGTTGAGCAGTGACAGTTTACTCAGCTCATCAATAGTGAAATCAATCAGCTCGCCGTTGCTCAGGCTAATTTTCTGCTCAGGCAGGTCAACGGTGATCTCATTGGTCTGCGGCTGTGCGACCCGTTCCGCGATTTTGGACCACTGCTCGGGCGAAAGTTGCACGGTCAGCACGCCGTTACGCTGGCAGTTGTCGAAGAAGATCCCGGCGAAGGTGGTGCCAATCAGCGCCCGAATGCCCAGCTGTTTCAGCCCCCACACCGCGTGCTCGCGGCTTGAGCCACAGCCAAAGTTTGGCCCAACTACCAGAAACTTGGCCGACTGCCACTCCGGCTGATTGAGAATAAACGCCGGGTCCGGCGCGCCGTCGGTCAAAAAGCGCAAATCAAAGAACACGCCTTTATCCAGGCCATTGCGGTCAATGCCCTTTAGAAACTGCTTTGGCATGATCACGTCAGTATCGACGTTGGCCGCAGTTAGCGGGGCGGCAACGGCGGTTAATACGTTAAAAGCTTGCATGGTTCTCTCCTCACTGGTCGCGAACGTCGGTTAGATGGCCGCGAATGGCGGCGGCGGCGACCATCGCCGGGCTCATCAGATGGGTACGGGCTCCGGCACCCTGACGACCTTCAAAGTTACGGTTGGTGCTCGACGCGCAGCGATCGCCCGGTGACAGCACGTCGTCGTTCATCGCCAGACACATTGAGCAGCCTGACTGGCGCCACTCGAAACCGGCCTGAATAAAGATCTCGGCCAAGCCTTCTGCTTCGGCCTGCGCCCGCACTTGGCTAGAGCCGGGGACAATCATTGCCCGCACTGTCGCTGCCACGCTTTTACCGCGAACCACCTCCGCCGCCGCGCGCAAATCTTCAATACGCGCATTGGTACAGGAGCCTATAAAGGCGTGGCTGATATTGATGCTATTGAGCGGCTGACCTGCGCGCAGGCCCATGTAGTTCAGGGCACGCTGCAAATCTTTGCGGCGAGAAGCATCCGGCTCGGCTGACGGGTCCGGCACTTGGCCGTTAATCGCCAGAGCCTGATCCGGGCTGGTTCCCCAGCTCACCATCGGGGCAATCTCAGCGGCGCTGAGTTCCACTTCGCGGTCAAACACGGCGTCGGTGTCGCTGTGTAACTCTTTCTTCCACAGGGCAACGGCGTCGAGCCACTGCTGGCCTTTCGGCGCGCGCGGTTTGTCTTTCAAATACTCGAAGACCTTTTCGTCTGGTGCCATAAATGCGCCACGCGCACCGGCCTCGACCGCCATATTGCAGATGGTCATCCGCCCCTCGACGCTGAGCATGTCGATGCCTTCGCCGCAGAACTCAATGGCGTAGCCGGTCGCACCCGCCGCGCCGATTTTCGCCACCAGCGCCATCACCACGTCTTTGGCGGTAATGCCGTTTGCCAGCCTGCCGTTCACCGTCACGCGCAGGGTTTTCAGCTTTTTGTACACTAAGGTTTGGGTCGCCAGCAGGTGTTCAATTTCGGATGTGCCGATGCCGAAACCAAACGCGCCCAGCGCGCCGTAGGTGGTGGTGTGGCTGTCTCCGGCGGCGATAACCATACCCGGCAAGATAAAGCCTTGTTCAGGGGCCACCACGTGCTCAATGCCCTGACGTTTGTCTAAAATATCAAACAGCTCAATGCCAAACTCTTGGCAGTTTTCCGCCAGATAGGAAACCTGCCGCGCTCCGCCCGCGTCCGGCATTTGGCGGGTACGCACTGGCGCAGTTGGGTTGACGTGGTCAACTACCGCGAGAGACGTCTCAGGCCGCCACACGCGGCGTCCGGCGTCGCGCAGCCCGCTAAAGGCCTGCGGGCTGGTGTACTCGTTAATTACCTGACGGTCGATGTAAAGCAGCACGTGGCCTTTGTCATCCAGCGTGCGCACGCTGTGACTGTCGATATGCTTTTCATATAGCGTTCTTGGTTTCATTTTATTGTCCTGAGAAACTATTATTGCCCTGAGAAACTCAGTGGATAACCCAGCGTCGCAACTTCCAGGTGTCCGAGCAATGGCCTAAGCGTGGTGCTTCAAAACACGATCCGTGAATAGCCGATCTCCAGTTGTGAGCTTGTTGCCAACGGGGCAAAGACTAAGATGGGTAAAAAAGGAGAAAACCCATGCTTGAACATTTTACCCAAGGTCGGATTGCCGTTAATGGAACTGACATTGCCTATCGAATAGCCGGTCAAGGCGAACCCTTGCTACTGCTGCACGGACACCCGCAAACGCAGGCCATTTGGCATAAAATCGCGCCGTACCTGACTTCACAATACACAGTGGTACTAGCCGATTTACGCGGCTACGGCGACAGTGGCAAACCTGAGCCGGACGCCGACCATTATCTCTACAGCAAGCGCGAAATGGCGCAGGACCAGTACGAGCTGATGCTAGCGCTGGGCTTCAAGCAATTTAGCGTGATAGCCCATGACCGCGGCGCTCGCGTGGCGCACCGTCTGGCCCTCGACCACCCGCAGGCCGTAAAACGCATGGTGCTGATGGATATCGCGCCGACGCTATCCATGTACCAGCAAACCAATGAAGAATTTGCTCGCGCCTACTGGCATTGGTTCTTCCTGATTCGCCCCGCGCCGCTCCCTGAAGCCTTAATCTCTCATGATGCTGACCTGTACCTGCGCAGCGTAATGGGTAGCCGCAGCGCCGGTATGCAGCCCTTCACCGACGAAGCATACGCAGATTATTTGCGCTGTCTGCAACTTGATGGCACGGCGCGCGGAATTTGCGAGGACTATCGAGCCTCGGCGTCGATTGACCTGCAACACGACCAGATTGATCTCGAGGCGTCTCGCAAAGTGCAATGTCCGCTGTTGATCCTGTGGGGCGAGCAGGGCACCGTCGGCAAATGTTTTAAGCCGCTGGAGGAATGGGCGAAGGTGGCTGAACAGGTAACAGGCGAGGCGCTGCCCTGTGGACACTACATTGCAGAAGAACAGCCGGAGCTTCTGCTGGAGAAGGTTTTGCCTTTCTTGCGCCAATAAACGGAGCAGGTTTTTGGATAGCCAACAAAAAACCCGCCGAGGCGGGTTTTTATTATCGTACTAACTGAGCGATTGAGGATTAAATCGTCTGCTCAGGGAAGGTCAGGGTGTTGCCCGGCGCTTCGCGATTAATGTGCAGGAAGTTCAGATGACGTTCGTACTGATCCAGAATGTCATTGATCACCTGATGCTTGGTGAAGTCCATCAGGTCATTACCCTGCGTACCTTCCAGCAGGAAGGTTTCCAGACGGTAGTAGTGCGATTTACCCGCACGAGCGCGATAGGTAAACGCCGGAACGGCATAGCGCACAGGCCAGATCTGATAGACAAAGTTCTGCTCTTCGCCCAGCGCCACGATAAGCTCGAGATGGTTGATTTTCTCATCGTCCTCCGGCTCATGCTCGCTGAACTCGACTTTGGCACCGCGCAGCTCCAGCTCTTGAGCCACGTCCAGCATTGCCGGACGGCAGACGTTATCCATCATTTTCTGCGTATGGGTGGTACCCGGATAGTTCATCACGCGTGATAAACGCTGTTTCCAGTTAAGCACCGCGTCGCCGCCGCTGACCGCAATCGGGGCCAGAGACTGCTGGGTACTGGCGCGGCGATAATCTTCCAGCCGCAGCGATTTATACAAACCGGCCATGATGAAGAAGATAACGAAGCTAAACGGCAAACCCATGATAACCGTGGCGTTTTGCAGCGCTGAGACGCCGTCGGTCATCAACATGCCCAGCGTTAACACGCCGATGGTGACTGACCAGAAAATGCGTAACCAGTTCGGGGCATCGTTGTTGATGTCCGCCAGCTTCGAGGTGAAGTTACCCAGCACCAGAGAGCCGGAATCCGCCGACGTCACGTAGAACAGCAGGCCGGTAATGGTGGCAACCGAAGCACTCAGGGTAAAGCCCGGATACTGCGCCAGCAGGCTGTAAACGCCGCGCTCAGGGTGGGCGATCACTTCATTGGCGAAGCCCAGATTACCGTGAATGATTTGGTACAGCGCGCTGTTACCGAAAATCGACAACCACAGCAGGGTAAACACAAACGGAATGATCAAGGTACCCAGCACGAACTCACGGATAGTACGGCCGCGTGAGATACGCGCCAGGAACAGGCCAACAAACGGCGACCAGGCAACCCACCATGCCCAGAAGAACAGCGTCCAGCTATTCATCCACTGGGTTGGACGGTCAAAGGCAAAGGTGTTGAGGGTCATGCCCATAAAGCGATTGATGTAATCGCCAATGTTGAGTACCAGCGCGTTGAGCAAGAATTCGGTATTACCGAAGAACAACAGGAACAGGATTAGACCCAGCGCCAGCAGCACGTTCAGCTCGGAAAGAATTCGAATACCTTTGTTCACGCCAGAGGTCACAGAGACTGTCGCCATAATCACCGACAGCAGGATAAGCGAGGCCTGCACCGTCAGGTTTTCCGGGATTTTGAACAGCACGTTGAGGCCGTAGTTCAGCTGCACCACGCCGATACCCAGCGTGGTGGCGATACCAAAGATGGTGCCGACCACCGCCGCGATATCCACGCTGTGGCCGATGGGACCATTAATGCGCTTGCCGAAGATTGGATATAGCGCAGAACGAATGGTCAGCGGCAGGTTGTAGCGATAACTAAAGTAAGCCAGCGCGATGCCCATCAGCGCGTACATTGACCAGCCGGTCAGGCCGTAGTGGAACAGCGTCCAGGTCATCGCCTGACGCGCAGCTTCCAGCGTCTGGCCCTGACCTTCCGGCGGCAACATATATTGCGTTACCGGCTCGGCCACGGAGAAGAACATCAGGTCGATGCCTATCCCGGCGGCGAACAGCATCGCAGCCCAACTCATCATGCTGAATTCGGGTTTGGATTGTTCAGGGCCGAGTTTAATCGAGCCGAAGCGCGAGCAGGCAATGAACACTACAAACACGATGTACAGCGTAGCAGCCAACATGTAATACCAGCCGAAAGTTGCTGATACCCAATTCAGTGCACTACTGAGCCATTTCCCCGACAATTCGGTATAAAAAATAGACATCAGCGTGAAGGCTAAAATTAAACCGGCGGACGTAAAAAACACCACGCCGTTCAATTTATCCCGTGGTTTCTCGGACAGTTTATCCGTCGTATCGACAGCAGCCATCGTTTCCCCTGTTAGGTTATTAATGAACTTATTTTCAGATAGTTAGCAGGTTACTTCATCCATTTATAATGCATTTCTCATACAAATTACTAACGTATTGGTAATAAAATATATGCATTTTTGATTGAACGTTCAATCAAAAAAAAGTTAAATAGAGTCAGCAACAAGGTTAAGAACGTCCGAAATCATGGTTAAAAAATAGGTTTCGGAAGACCGATTTTTCAGGAGTTGTACCCATGCCCAAAGTAGGAATGCAGCCAATTAGACGGCAGCAATTGATTGAGGCAACGCTGGCAGCAGTGAACGAAGTGGGGATGCATGAAGCATCGATTTCGCAAATTGCCCGCCGCGCTGGAGTGTCCAACGGCATCATCAGTCACTATTTCCGTGACAAGAATGGTCTGCTGGAAGCCACCATGCGTTATTTGCTCAGTCATTTGGGGGAAGGGGTGCAGGCGCGACTGGCGCAGCTGGACGACGACGCACCAACGGCACGTTTGCACGCAATTGCTCAGGCCAACTTCGACGACAGCCAGACCAATGGCGCGGCGATGAAAACCTGGCTGGCTTTTTGGGCCAGTAGCATGCATCACCCTCAGTTGCACCGCCTACAGCAAGTGAACAGTCGCCGACTCTATTCAAATTTATGTTCTGAGTTTAGGCGGTTTTTACCGAAAGACGCGGCGCGCGTTGCCGCGAAAGGTATGGCCGGATTAATCGACGGCCTGTGGTTGAGGTCAGCCCTGAGTGGCAAGCCATTTAACCGCGAAGAAGCGCTACAAATTACTTATCGCTTCATTGAATCACAAATTTCGGCCCCCGCGCCGAAGGCCTAAATTCAGACCGCACTGACCGAGGAGAAGTTAATTATGTCCCGCTACGGCACACAAAAACTGTATATCGATGGACGCTATCAGGAAAGCACCGGCAACGAGACGTTTGACGCCATCAACCCGGCCAATGGCGAAGTCATTGCCACCTTGCCAAACGCGACTGCCGAAGACGTTGATCTGGCAGTTAACGCGGCGATTAAAGGCCAGAAAGAGTGGGCAGCAATGACCGCGATGCAGCGTTCGCGCATTTTACGTCGTGCAGTGGATATTCTGCGCGAGCGGAATGACGAGCTGGCTGCTATCGAAACCGCAGACACCGGTAAGCCGCTGTCTGAAACCACCGCCGTGGATATCGTCACCGGCGCTGACGTGCTGGAATATTACGCCGGGCTTATCCCTGCGCTCGAAGGCCAGCAGATCCCACTGCGCGACTCTTCCTTCGTCTACACCCGCCGCGAGCCGCTGGGCGTAGTGGCAGGCATTGGCGCATGGAACTACCCGATTCAAATCGCACTGTGGAAGTCTGCTCCGGCGCTGGCTGCGGGTAACGCGATGATTTTCAAACCGAGCGAAGTGACTTCGCTCACCGCGCTGAAACTGGCTGAAATCTTCACCGAAGCGGGCGTGCCGAATGGCGTGTTTAACGTGGTAACCGGCAGCGGCGCGAGCGTCGGCCAGGCCCTGACCGACCATCCGCACATCGCGAAAGTATCCTTCACCGGCGGCGTAGCGACCGGCAAGAAAGTGATGGCCAGCGCATCGGCCTCCACGCTGAAAGACGTGACCATGGAGCTGGGTGGTAAATCTCCGCTGATCATCTTCCCAGACGCTGATCTCGATAAAGCCGCAGATATCGCCATGATGGCGAACTTCTACAGCTCAGGTCAGGTCTGCACCAACGGCACCCGCGTGTTTGTGCCCGCAACCCGCAAAGCTGAGTTCGAAGCCAAAATTCTGGAGCGCGTTCAGCGTATTCGCCTCGGCGACCCGACTGACGAAAACGTCAACTTCGGGCCACTGGTCAGCTTCGCACACATGGAATCCGTGCTGCGCTACATCGAAAGCGGCAAAAGCGAAGGCGCGCGTCTGTTAGCGGGCGGCGAGCGCATCATCATCGGCGATTACGCCAAGGGCGCTTACGTCGCACCGACGGTATTCACCGACTGTAAAGACGACATGAAAATCGTCCGCGAAGAGATCTTCGGGCCGGTAATGAGCATCCTGTCTTACGAGAGCGAAGAAGAAGTGGTGCGCCGCGCCAACGATACCGAATACGGTCTGGCGGCGGGCCTGGTGACACAGGACCTGAACACCGCACACCGCGTTATCCACCAGTTGGAAGCCGGTATCTGCTGGATCAACACCTGGGGCGAGTCTGACGCTGCCATGCCAGTGGGGGGCTACAAGCACTCTGGCGTAGGCCGCGAAAACGGCGTGAGCACCCTTGAGCATTACACTCAGATTAAATCCGTGCAGGTTGAGCTGGGCGAATACAGTTCGGTCTTTTAATCCGCCACCGCATAGGAGAATTGAATGGATTACGATTACATCATCATTGGTGCCGGTTCAGCCGGCAACGTATTAGCGACCCGTTTAACCGAAGACAGCAGCGTCAACGTGCTGCTGCTGGAGGCGGGCGGCCCAGATTATCGTCTG
Source organism: Ewingella sp. CoE-038-23 (assembly GCF_040419245.1). NCBI lineage: Bacteria > Pseudomonadati > Pseudomonadota > Gammaproteobacteria > Enterobacterales > Yersiniaceae > Ewingella > Ewingella docleensis. The sequence continues at coordinate 1,273,964 of NZ_JAZHOH010000001.1, forward strand.
GATTTCCGCACGCAGATGCCTGCGGCGCTGGCTTTCCCGCTACAGGGGAAGCGTTACAACTGGGCCTACGAAACTGACCCAGAGCCATTTATGAACAACCGCCGCATGGAGTGTGGCCGTGGTAAAGGGCTGGGCGGCTCGTCGCTGATTAACGGTATGTGCTACATCCGTGGTAACGCGATGGACTTCGACAACTGGGCGAAAGCGCCGGGTCTGGAAGACTGGAGCTACCTCGACTGCCTGCCGTACTTCCGCAAAGCTGAAACTCGCGACATCGGGCCGAACGATTTCCACGGCGGCGATGGTCCGGTGAGCGTTGCGACGCCGAAGAATGGCAATAATCCGCTGTTCCACGCCATGATTGAAGCAGGCGTGCAGGCCGGTTATCCGCGCACCGACGACTTGAACGGCCACCAGCAGGAAGGCTTCGGCCCGATGGATCGCACAGTGACGCCAAAAGGCCGCCGCGCCAGTACCGCGCGGGGTTATTTGGATCAGGCGAAATCGCGCGCTAACCTGACGATTGTCACTCATGCGATGACCGACAAGATCCTATTTGAAGGCAAGCGCGCCGTGGGCGTGAGCTACTTCAAAGGCGACGAGTACAATGCCAAAACGGCGAAAGCCAAACGCGAAGTGCTGCTGTGCGGCGGGGCGATTGCTTCTCCACAGATTCTGCAACGCTCCGGCGTCGGCCCGTCCGAACTGTTAAATAGTCTGGATATTCCCGTGGTGCATGACTTGCCGGGCGTTGGCGAGAACTTGCAGGACCATCTGGAAATGTACTTGCAGTACAGCTGTACTCAGCCGGTGTCACTCTATCCGGCGCTACAATGGTTCAACCAGCCGAAAATCGGTGCCGAGTGGCTGTTCAACGGCACTGGCGTGGGTGCCAGCAACCAGTTCGAGGCCGGCGGCTTTATCCGCAGCCGCGAAGAGTTTGAGTGGCCGAACATTCAGTATCACTTCCTGCCGGTTGCCATTAACTACAACGGCAGCAACGCGGTGAACGAGCACGGCTTCCAGGCTCACGTTGGCTCAATGCGCTCGCCAAGTCGCGGCCGCGTGCAGGTGAAGTCGAAAGATCCGCGCCAGCACCCGAGCATTCTGTTCAACTACATGTCGAGCGAGCAGGATTGGCACGAGTTCCGCGATGCGATCCGTATCACCCGTGAGATCATGGCCCAGCCAGCGCTGGACCCGTACCGTGGCCGAGAAATCAGTCCGGGCGCAGATGTTCAGACCGACGAGCAGCTCGACGCCTTTATCCGTGAACATGCCGAGACGGCGTTCCACCCGTCTTGTTCATGCAAAATGGGTAGCGACGAGATGGCCGTGGTAGACGGGCAGGGGCGCGTGCACGGTATGCAAGGCCTGCGCGTGGTGGATGCGTCAATCATGCCGCAAATCATCACTGGTAACCTGAATGCGACCACCATCATGATCGCCGAGAAAATCGCTGATAAGATCCGTGGACGCGAAGCCTTGCCGAAGAGCACGGCGGATTATTATCAGGCCAACGGCGCGCCGGTAAGAAAAGAAGCGGCTAAACCATTACTCTGATAAATAGCTAGACTGTCTTTATCGTCTGGACATGATAAAAAGAGATAATCTTCGGGTTATCTCTTTTTTTTGGCTACGGCACTGTGCGGCAGGAGCGGGAATTTTATGACGGATTCAAACAAGGACATTCTTTGGCAGGATGTACACCACAGTAAACTCAATGTCGCCCAGCTTTACGCCATTCTGGCCCTGCGCAGCGACGTGTTTGTGGTGGAGCAAAACTGTATTTATCAGGATATTGATGGCCGCGATTTGGTGGGCGAAAACCGCCACATCATTGGCTGGCAAAACGGCCAGCCGGTGGCATATCTGCGCATCCTCGACCTGGACGGCGAAGTGGCGATTGGCCGCGTGATCATCGCCCCCGCCGCCCGAGGCCTGAAGCTCGGTTATCAGCTAATGGAAAGGGCACTGCAATCTTGTAAAAAGCACTGGCCCGACGCCGACGTTATCCTTTCCGCACAGGCCCATTTGCAGAAATTCTACGGCAGTTTCGGGTTTGTGGCTTACACGGATATTTATGATGAAGATGGGATCCCGCATATAAGTATGAGGTTAAAGGGGGGCGGCCTGAGCGGTGAACTTTAAAGTCAAGGTCAAAACCGTGGGCTCGCCGCCCACACTGGCCCAAAGGGTTTTAAACGAAACCCTTTGGAATCCTGCGTTTTTTGCCACTGGAAGATCGAGGCTGCGCAGAGTTGGAATGGACATGTTTCAGCAGCCATCGTGTTCGTCGCGAAGTGCCGCCGCTTAGGCGGTATCCTCGCTGCGGGATTCCAACCCGCGTAAAAAACACGCGGTTTTCCACCTCTTGCTCGGCGTCACTTCTGAACGCGACTTACTGGCATTTAGACCGTGCCGTTTCAGGGGAGTGATGTTCTGCTCCTCCCCCAGAAAAGGGGGAGGGAGCAAGACAAAAAACCACTGAAACGGCTCGGTTGAAATGCCTCAAAACCGCAGTCAAAAATGGCGCTGAGCGAATGGTTCGAGACCTAGGGCTCGAGCCGAGCGAAGCGAGACAGCGTTGCAAAGCAACGACCCGAAGGGCGAGGCCAGAGGCCGAGTAAGCCTGAAGCGAAGGTACCGCCTAAGCGGCGACATTTTGCGGTGGATAACGGAAGTAGCTGAAACATGTCCGCTCAGCGAGCGGCAGCGTGGAGTAAAGAGCCGGGGATTCTCAAGGGGCGCGGCGATAGGCGCCCCTTGAGGCCGGTGTGGCGGCAGCGCACGGTGTTGACCTTAAGGCCCGTTTGCGTGGCAACGCAAGGTTTTGCCGGTGTGGCGGCAGCGCACGGTGTTGACCTTAAGGCCAGTTTGCGTGGCAACGCAAGGTCTTGAACTTGAACTTGAAGTTGAATTTAAAAAGGCCCAGTAATTCCTCAATTACCCCCCTCCCAATAAGGCTTCTCCCCATATTTCTCTACCAGAAAATCAATCACCGCCCGAACCTTCAGCGACAGCCGTTTCCCCTGTGGGTAGAGCGCGGAGATGGTTGGAGTTTCAAGCTGGGTTGAGACTTGATACTCCTCTAGCACGCTGACCAGTCGACCGTCGTGCAGTGCCTCACCAATGAGCCATGTAGGGAACACCACCAGCCCCATGCCGTTGATGGCTGACTGAGTCAGGGTCTCGGCGTTGTTGCCCGTGAGTACCCCGCGCAGGCTGTAGGCTTGCCATTCTGTAGACGAGCGTGCTGAAGAGGACTTAGGGCGGAAGAACCAGCGCTGGGAGCCTACGTAGCCTTTAAAAACCAAACAGCTGTGTTGCAGAAGATCTTCAGGCGAGGTGGGCATCCCGGCTTTTGCCAGATAGTCGGGGCTGGCGGCGAGACAGTATCGCTGCACGGCCAAGGTCCGGGCTTGCAGCGAGGAGTCAGCCATCACGCCAATGCGGATCAGCAAGTCCGTGGCGTCATGCAGTGGGTCGATAAAATCATCGGTCTGCATCAGCTCAATCTGCAACTTGGGGTAACGGGCGCACAGCTCGTGCAGCCAAGGGGCGATGTGGCGCTGGCCGAAGACAATCGGCGCGTTAATCTTAACCAGGCCGCTCGGCTCCAGATCTTGCTCCTGCAAACCGCGCTCGGCTTGGGCAATTTGGTCCAACACCTGTCGAGCATGGTGGCCTAACAACTTGCCCGACTCGGTGGGGCTAACGGCCCGGGTATTGCGATAGAGCAGTTGGGTTTGCAGGGCTTGCTCCATCTGCTGGATAACCCGCGATACGCTTGATGGCGAGAGGGCTTCGCGTCGCGCTACTTCTGAAAAACTCCCTAAATCCAATACGGCGACAAACAGCTTTAGAGATTTGAAATTGATCTGATTAAAACCTTCCATCTGTGCGTTTCTCGCAAAGGTATTTTCGAGATTGTCCTGTTTTTTGCAATGAAATGCCACGCTATAGTCCGCATCTTTGCCAATTGATTAACAGGAAAACCATGAATCTGTTGTTAATACCGCTGGTAGTGCTGGCGGGAATGGGGTTGTCGATGGAGGCGGGGCTGATTGGTCCGCTGGGGACAGAGGTGGGGCACCTATGGGCCACGCTGAGCATCTTTGGTGTCGGCACTGTGCTGACCGGCTTGTTGGTGCTGTTCTTCGGCCCGCGCAACGCGGTGTCCTACAACCAGCTGCCGGGCTGGCAAATGCTCGGCAGCGCGCTAGGGCCGGTTTACGTCATCGTGCTGACGCTGGCGACGCCGGTGATTGGTATCGGCTTAACCATGATTGCCGTGCTTTCTGGGCAGGTGGCGAAAAGCCTGTTGATTGATCATTTTGGCTGGTTCGGCACCACGGCCAAGAAGGTTGGCGGTGAGCGCCTGCTGGCGCTGGTGTTTATTGTCGCCGCGCTAATTCTGATTGCCTGGAGCTGAAGATGACTGAATTGATTATGATTGTGTTGGCGGTGATCGCCGGTGCTGCGCTGAGCATGCAGGCGGCGGTTAATGGCAAGTTAGGTGAGCAGGTTGGAGTATTAAAAAGCGCCTTTCTGACCTTCGGCGTGGGTGCCGCCATTACCGCGTTGCTGGTGCTGTTTTTGCAAACTCCGCAATCCGCCACGCTGCTGACCGTGCCGAAGTGGCAGCTTATGGGGGCGCTATTTGGCGTGCCTTACATCATCATCATGGTGATTGCCGTTCCGCGCATCGGCACCGCCGCCGCGACGGTGGCGGTGATCCTCGGCCAGCTGGCGATGGGGATGATGATTGATAACTTTGGCTGGCTGCACAACCCCACCATTGGGCTTTCATGGCATCGTCTTGCGGCGATCCCTTGTCTGGCTATCGCGCTGTGGCTGATTTATCGCAGCGACCGTTCGCGTTAAAACCGTTTGGGTCAAATCAGGCGCGGATCGAAGGCCATCGGCTGCTTCTCAACACTCGCCAGCAGTGGCGCAAAATCAGGGTGCAGCGGATTCACAATGACGTTGAATTCGCTGGGCACGATCACCGACGGCACGCGCAAACCCACGCTGCTGGCGGACTGAAGCCACGCTTCGCCGAGGCTCTGAGTGCTGTCCGGTGGCGAGGGATCTTTCCAGTCTTCGCTCAGGTTGTCGAGATTCAGCTGCTCCAGTTTTTCATCAGGAATATCAATGCTCAGCAGGGTGTAAGACTGAAGTAACAGGCTGCTTTGCAGATGGACCATGATCTCAAGGATCGCCAGTGAGATGCTGGTGGCGAGATAGACCACCGGCTTGCCGGGAGGGTTCCAGCGCCCGCCGTAAAGTTGGGCGCCGGTTCCTGACCAGGCGGTGGAGAGGTGTTTGGTCTTGACGATGCGGTACAGCCTCACCCAAAGACCCCGTATTCCAGACGGCCAATCAGGCGGTTGACTTCTAACGCACCGGCTTCTGAAGCCAGCATCTCTACCGGCGGCACGCCGCCGAGTGCGGGAGCAGGGCGACGTATCCAATCAAGGGCGGCGCTGCGGTCGCCTTCGAAGAGATCGGTTGCTGCGTCAACGATGCGTATCAGGCGGGCTACGCGCTCACTTTCATCCGTTTTCAACAGCCCATTTTCGGCTTTACGACGAGCAAAACTGCGCTCGTTGATCCCCATTATTTCCAGTAGTGCCATTTTTGACCATCCCAGTTCGGCATTCAGACGGTTGATACTATCAACTGAAAAACCTTTCTGTATGGCGTTAATCAAACTGATTCCTCCACTTGCGGGAAGCCCCGCAGATTGCCACAAACGCATTGCAGGAAGTGGGGCGTTTTTGGAATGCAGCTCTGAAATTTTACTCTCCATAACAGACTCCTTTTATCATTCGGCTAATTGTCATTACTATAGCACGACAAATGGCAGGTGTACGTATTTGGCACAATTTGCGAAGCTTTCTTTGCACTCCCTTATCATCCATTTATGAACTTTGTGTGACGGCAATCACACAAAGTGTGTATGAAGATGAAACAGAAATTGACAAACATTGACCAAATCTATTTATTAGCTAACAAAATTTGAACCTGAACTGTGGCGACTGGAAATTTCAGCGCCTTTGTATTAAAGGCTCGCAATCGGTTGCGGATCACAGTTTTGAATTCTTTTTTATGCGTAGTGATGTGGCACGCCAATTACGGTTTTAAACATTTAGTCAGATATAGCAGGACAATAACCTGTAAATCCGACCTGACTGTTTCGTAAAAATTGTCTCCTTCTGGCAAAAGGAGTTGCTCTCTAACCGCTCCCTGGTAAATCAATGAACAATAAAATAATTGCAGCTGGCGCACTTTTAGCTTTGTCTTACAGCGCGACCGTACTGGCTGACGACACACAAGGCGAATTCGTTTCTGACTGGTGGCATCAAAGCGTTAACGTGGTGGGCAGCGCGGATACGCGTTTCGGACCAACCATCCGTAACGACGTCTACCTCGAATATGAAGCTTTTGCACACAAAGACTGGTTCGATTTCTACGGCTATATCGATATTCCTAAGACTTTCGGCGCGGGTAACGGTAACGACACCGGTATCTGGGATAAGAACGGTTCTCCACTGTTTATGGAAATCGAACCTCGCTTCTCTATCGACAAGCTGACCGGCACTGACCTGAGCTTCGGTCCGTTCAAAGAGTGGTACTTCGCGAACAACTATATCTACGATATGGGCCCGAACAGCGATAACCGCCAGAACACCTGGTTCATGGGTCTGGGTACCGATATCGATACTCACCTGCCAATGAGCCTGTCCCTGAACGTGTATGCGAAATACCAGTGGGAAAACTACGGTGCGGCGAACGAAAACAGCTGGGACGGCTACCGTTTCAAAGTGAAATACTTCGTTCCATTGACCCCACTGTGGGGCGGTAACCTGAGCTACATCGGGTTCACCAACTTCGACTGGGGTTCAGATTTAGGTGACAACGACTTCGCAGACGTGAACGGCCGTAAAGCGCGTTCAAGCAACTCTGTCGCGTCAAGCCACATTCTTTCTCTGAACTACACCCACTGGCACTACTCTTTCGTGGCGCGTTACTTCCACAACGGCGGCCAGTGGCAAGATGGCGCAGAGCTGAACTTCGGCAACGGCAACTTCGACGTGAAGTCTACCGGCTGGGGTTACTACGCGGTTATCGGTTACAACTTCTAATCAGATGCCTCGCGCACATTGTTAAAAACCCGGCCTTGCAGCCGGGTTTTTTTATGGGCTTATTTCTTGGCAGCAATCGCCACCACCACCTGATTGCCGTTCTCCGGCTTCAGGCTGAAATCCACCTCTTCTCCTTCTTTAATATTGTTCAGCAGCGCCGGATCGGCGACTTTAAAGCCCATGGTCATGGCTGGCCACTGGATGGCCGGGATCGGACCGTGCTGCAAGGTCACCATGCCGTTAGCGGTGTCGATTTTCTTCACCACACCGCTGGCGTTGGCGACATCACTTTTGGCGCTATTGCCCGACATATCCATTCCGGCCATGTCGCCCGACATGCTGGTAGCAGAAGCAAACTGCGGCGCAGCGGCGAAAATGACGGCAGAGAGTGCGAGGGTTTTGATGAGTTTAGACATGTTATTTCCTTCCTTCTTTGTGTTGAATGATTGAGGTGTTTTCAGTTGGGGTGGTGCGTGCAAAGCGGCGCGCGGCAAGCAGGCGCCAGAGTGCGGGGATAATAAACATCGACAGCAGCGGGGCAGTTATCATGCCGCCGACCATCGGCGCGGCAATTCTGCTCATCACTTCAGAACCCGTGCCGCCGCTCCAAAGAATCGGTAGCAGGCCTGCAAGAATAACCGCCACGGTCATGGCTTTCGGCCTGACGCGCAGGGTCGCGCCTTCGCGGATAACTTCATCCATTTCTCGCGCTGAGATTGGCAAGTTGTTCGGGTTGTGGGCCTGCATTGCTTGGCGCAAATAAACCAGCATGATCACCCCAAACTCCGCCGAAACCCCCGCCAGCGCGATAAAGCCAATGCCGGAGGCAATCGACAAGTTATAGCCGAGCAGGTAGAGCAGCCAGATACCGCCGACCATGGCGAACGGCAGGGTGAACATCAGCAGCAGGGCCTCTTCGACCCGGCGGAAAATCAGATACAGCAGCAGGAAGATGATGGCTAAGGTGGCTGGAACCACCAGTTTCAGCCGATGCACCGCGTGTTGCAGGTATTCGAATTGCCCGGCGTACTCAACGCTGACCCCCGGCGGCAGGTGCAGTTGCTGGTCCACCGCGTGGCGCAGTTTTTCGACCACCGAAGTCACGTCGCGGCTATTCGCGTCGATATATACCAGCCCCGACAGGCGGGCATTTTCAGTTTTCACCATGGTTGGGCCAGAGCTAATGCCCAGCGCGGCGACCGTGCCGAGGGTGATTTGCTGGCCGGACGGCGTGTAAATCGGCAACTCGCGCAGCCCGTTGAGCGAATCGCGGATCTCGCGCGGATAGCGCAGGTTGATGGGGTAACGCGCCAGCCCTTCGACGGTTTCGCCAATGTTCGCGCCGCCAATCGCCGAGGAGACAATCGCCTGCACGTCGGCAATGTTCAGCCCGTAGCGGCTGGCCTCGGCGCGGTTGATGTTCACGTCGATGTAGTGGCCGCCGTTCAGGCGTTCCGCCAGTGCCGAGTTCACCCCCGGCACGCTTTTCGCCAGCTTTTCGATGGCCTGCGCGGTGTGGTCGATGGCCTCCAGCGAAGGCCCCAAAATACGCACGCCGATCGGGCTTTTAATTCCGGTCGCCAGCATATCGATGCGGTTACGAATTGGCGGCACCCAGATGTTTGCCAGCCCCGGCACCTTCACCACGCGGTCCAGCTCTTGCACCAGTTTGTCCGGCGTCATGCCTTTACGCCACTGGTCGCGCGGCTTGAACTGAATGGTGGTTTCGAACATTTCCACCGGCGCGGGGTCGGTGGCACTTTCGGCGCGCCCGGCTTTGCCGAATACGCTTTGCACTTCCGGCACGGTTTTAATCAGCCGGTCGGTCTGTTGCAGCAGTTGCGAAGCCTTGGACACCGACAGCCCCGGCAGCGCCGACGGCATATACAGCAGGTCGCCCTCGTCAATGGCTGGCAAAAACTCCGAGCCAATCTTGTCTAGCGGCCATACCACGGTAAACAGCGTCAGCGCCGCCAGCAGCAGCGTCAGCTTAGGCCAGCGCAGCACCCAGTCGAGCATTGGCCGGTAGACCCGGGTCAGGCCGCGGTTAATCGGGTTGCGGGTTTCATCGGGAATTCGGCCACGGATCCAAAAGCCCATCAGTACCGGCACTAGCGTGATGGAGAGCAGAGCAGCCCCGGCCATGGCGTAGGTTTTGGTGAAGGCTAGCGGGCCGAACAGCTTGCCCTCCTGCGACTCCAGCGTGAAGACCGGAATAAACGACAGGGTGATCACCAGCAGGCTGAAGAATAGCGCCGGGCCGACTTCCGTCGCCGCGTCGCTAATCACCTGCCAGTGCGCCTGACCTTCCAGCTTCTCGCCGGGATGCTCGGCGCGCCAGTGCTCAATCTTCTTATGGGCATTTTCAATCATCACGATGGCGGCATCGACCATCGCGCCAATGGCAATCGCAATGCCCGCCAGCGACATCATGTTGGCGTTGATGCCCTGAATGCGCATCAGCAAAAAGGCAAGCATAATGCCAAGCGGCAGGGAGATGATCGCCACCAGCGCCGAGCGGAAGTGCCACAGGAACAGCGCGCAGACCAGCGTCACCACCACAAATTCCTCAATTAATTTATGCGTGAGGTTGTCGATGGAGCGATCAATCAGCTTGCTGCGGTCATACACCGGCACCACTTCCACGCCGTCCGGCAGGCTGCGCTGCAACTCGTGCAGTTTCTGCTTCACGCTGGCAATGGTCGCCCGGGCATTTTCGCCGGAACGCAGCACGATCACGCCGCCGACGCTCTCTCCCTGACCATTAAGATCAGCCACGCCTTGGCGCAGCTCCGGCCCCACTTGCACCGTCGCCACGTCGCCCAGCGTAATTGGAATGCCGTTCTCAACGCTGAGCGGGATTTTCCTGAAGTCGTCGAGGGTCTTCAGGTAGCCCGAAGCCCGCACGATATAGTCGGTTTCCGCCAGCTCCAGCACGGAACCCCCGGCTTCCTGATTGGCCTGCTGCACGGCGTTAACCAGGGTTTGCTGAGGAATACGGTAGGCCGCCATTTTCACCGGATCGAGCACAATCTGGTACTGCTTGACCATGCCGCCGATGCTGGCAACCTCCGCCACGTTCGGCAGGCTTTTCAGCTCGAAGCGCAGGAACCAGTCCTGTATGCCGCGCAGCTGGCTGAGGTCGTGCTTGCCGCTTTTATCCACCAGCGCGTACTCATACACCCAGCCAACCCCGGTGGCGTCTGGCCCGAGAGCCGGTTTCGCCCCCGCCGGTAAGCGTGACTGTACCTGGCTGAGATACTCCAGCACCCGCGAACGCGCCCAGTAGAGGTCAGTGCCTTCCTTGAAAATCACGTAGACGAAGGAGTCGCCGAAAAACGAATAGCCGCGCACCGTCTGCGCGCCGGGCACCGACAGCATGGTGGTGGTCATTGGGTAGGTGACCTGATTCTCGACGATTTGCGGCGCTTGCCCCGGATAGCTGGTGCGCACGATCACCTGCACGTCGGAGAGGTCCGGCAGGGCGTCGACCGGCGTGGTATTAATGGCCCAGATCCCGGCGGCGGCGATAAACAGCGTCGCCATTAACACCAGAAAACGGTTGGCGATAGACCAGCGGATCAGCAGAGCGATCATGGCTGCGTCCCTCCGTTTTGTGCCGTGTCCATCTTGTCCAGAACGCCCTGCAGGCTGGCTTCTGAATCAATCAGGAATTGGCCGGAAGCCACCACCTGCTGGCCCGCTTGCAGGCCGGAGAGCACCTGAGTGCGGCCTGCGGATTCAGCTCCAAGCTGGACTTCTACCGGCGCGAAGTGGTGGTTAGCCTCGCTGACAATCACCACGTTGCGCAGGCCGGTGCGAATAATCGCCTCGCTCGGCACTGACAGGCTGTCAGCCTGAGTGCTGCTTTGCAGGCTAACCTGCGCAAACATCCCCGGCCTGATCAGTTGCTGCGGGTTGGCAACTTCAATCCTGACGTTTAGGGTCCGGCTCGCCGCGTCGGCCACCGGGAGAATGGCGCTGACTTTGCCGCTAAAGGTTTTTCCGGGATAAGCCGGGAAGCTGATTTGCGCCATTTGCCCGTTTTGCACCTGTGCGGCCTGCGCCTCGGGAACCGCCACTTGCAGCCAGACGCTGGAGATGCCGTTGAGCTGCAACAGCGTGCTGCCGTTGGCGACCGTCATACCTTGGCGAATGTCGAGTGACTGGATCACGCCGCTGATGGGCGCGGTGAGGGTGTAGACCGGCTGGGCCTTGCCGCTGCGCGTGACCTGATTAATCAGCGAGGCGGGCATGCCGAGCAGCACCAGACGCTGTCTGGCTGCGGCGCGCAGTGCGCTGTCACCGCCGTGCAGCAGGGCCAGATACTCCCCCTGAGCGCCCGCCCAGTCTGGCATCAGTAAATCCACCAGTGGTGCACCGGCGGCCACTACGTCACCCGCCGCCAACGGGTAGCTGCGCTGCACAAAGCCGTTGCTGCGCGCCTGCACAATTGCCACGTCGCGGTCATTGAGCACCACGTTAGCCACGGCGCGAATGCTGGAGGTGATTGGCCCTTGGGCCACCGGCGCTAAACGAATCGCTAAGTTCTGCACCATGCCGCCGTCAATTTTCACGCCGCTGTCCGCAGTGGTTGCGTCTGCCGCGTCGGCGTATTTCGGCACCAGCTGCATGTCCATAAATGGCGACTTACCCGGCTTGTCGAAATGCTGGGCTGGAGCCATTGGGTCATACCAATAGAGGGCTTTCGGCTCGGCCGCCGTGGCGGTTTTGGCCGGATCTTGTTGCGCCGCCGAAGCTTGGCTTTTCGCCAGCCAATAGCCCGATGCGCCGCCAGCCGCGATGCAAAGCAGTGCCAGAGCCGCCAGCTTGAAGGATTTACTTGTCATCATTGAACTCCAGCAAAGGTGTAATAGAGGGCGGCGGCCAGCTGGTCGCGCTGGCTTTGCAAACCGGCTTTTCTCAGCTGCTGCTCAAGCACCGCGCTGCGGGCATTAATCAGGGCCGCGCCGTCGCTTGTGCCGCGCGAATAACCGGCGGTGAGCAGAGAGACTTTTTGCCGGGCGAGGGGCAGCCACTGCTGGTCGATGCGCGCGATCTGCCGTCCGAGGGTGGCGTAGTCGGCGAGATCGTTGTCCAACTGGTTGGTTAATTGGCGAATGGCGGCGTCGCGCAGTTCGCCGACTTGGGTGAGGTCGAGGGTTTTGGCGGCGATGATCGGGTCTTGGCGGCTGGCGGCAAACAGCGGCAGGCCGACGGTAAACTGCACCGACACCATGTTGCCGTACATCGGGTCGCGGCGCTGGTAATCCAACTCCACGCTCCAGTCCGGCTTTTTCTCCGCTTCGGCGGCGCGCAGCTCGGCTTTAGCCTTGGCGGTATCGCTGTTGAAAGCCTGAATTTTGGCGGTTTTTTGCAAGGACTTGAGGTAGCTCGCGCCATCCACCGGCAGGTCCGGGGCGTGGCCGACCAGCGGCTGCTCGGCATCCTGCCCGATATAGCGGCTGAGGGTGGCGGTGGCAACGCGCAGTTCGCGGCGCAGCTGGTCTTCGCGATCCGCCAAGTCTGCCCGTTTTTCATCGGCATTCAGCGAGTCGGCAAGGCCCGTGCGCCCAGAAACCACCTGAGCCTGTAGGGCTTTGCCCAGCGCGTCATTTTCATGCTCAAGCTGCTGCAATAGCCCGAGCTGTTCTTCGAGGTAATAGCGGGTTATCCATGCCACGGCCGCGCCCTGTGCCACGTCGACTTGCAACACATGGTGTTGTGATCCGGCTTGCTGGATTTGCACGCTGGCGACATCTTCCCGCGCGTCGCGCTTGGCGGCGTTGGGGAAATCCTGCATCACGCCGAGCTTCTCCATGGTCATGGACTCTTCGGTGAAGGAGTTGGCGGCCGGGCCGGAGATGGGAAAGTTGTCGATGCCGGTCACCAGTTTCGGGTCAGGCAAGGCACCGGCCGGAATAGCCGAGGACTGCGCCGAGCGCACGGCGGTTTGGCTGGCAGAGAGTTCAGGTGATTGCTGTAACGCGCTGCTCACCGCATAGCTGAAGGTCAGCGGCGCGGCGTGAGCCAAGGGCGCAAGTCCCACCAGCAAAAGCTGGGCAGGAAGATAGAACGATTTGAAGGACATCGTGGTGATCCCATGAAAGTAACGGCACGCGCGATGGCATACCTATTCCGCCAAGCCACAGGCTGGACGGCGTTAACAGTCGTTAAGAATCACGCAAGCCGAGGAGGGCGCCACTGGCCTTCAAGAGGAGGAGAAAAGGGAGTTTCCGGGGTAGGTTGAGCCTCTGCGTGGTAAGGCGCAGATAAATTCAGCGGAACAAAGGAGGTCAAAATGGTGTTGAGGTTGCAGTTAGAGCCAAACTTACAGTTTTGGCCGCTCTGCTGTTTGCCGTGCGAAGAGGACAGGGCGTTTTTGCTCGCCATGCAGTCATCAGGCATCCCATCCATGCCGCTCATGCCCGCCATGGTGGGGATAGTCGCAGCGCTGGACGAGGTTTCCGTCATCAGATTACATTGCGCCATCAAGTTCATCGACGCCAGCCCCAGAGAGGGCAGCGTAATGGACAAAATCAGCAAAATAAGCAGACGGATCTTTTTCATGAACCGGAGTGTAAGTTAAGTGTTTGAAATTTGCATCTGCTGATAATTAACAAAACGTGACAGCAGCTTCCAAACTAGATCTTCCAGTTTTTCACTTTACTCATCAACGAATTATCCTGCTTTAACATCTGGGAGATCTCCGGGTTTTTATAGCGTTTTGCCACGTCGCGGGCCGTCTCACCCTGTCGATTCTTTACATTCAAATTGATATTCGGGTGGCTGAGTAGCAGGGCGATGCCTTGGGTGTTGCCGGATTTGGCGCAGATGTGCAGCGCCGTGTCGCCCTTGTGATTGTCCTGCAAATTGACGTCAACGTCGGGGCGCGACAGCAGCAGTTTCATGGGTTTCATATCGGGCTGGGACAGGGTTTTCACATACTGATTGTGCATAAAAGTCACGCCGCTGAACCGGCTGCGCATATGCAGCGGCGACTGGCCGCTGGCGTTCTTCTGGTTGGGGTCGAGGCGTCGGTCGTTGAGCAGGCTCTCGGTCATGCTGCGGCTCGGCAAGTCCTTACTCAGCACAATATGCAGCGGCGTGTTGCCTTGGCGGTCGCCTTTGTTGACATCAATGTTGGGTGAGTTGAGCAGCGCGCTGACGCTCTGCTTGTCCCCGCGCTGAATCGCCCGGCTCAGCGGTGGCGTCTGGTTGCTATCCGCCAGCGTATTATTGATATCCACCCCGGCGTGTTGGATGAGCGACGAAATGAGCTCATGCTTCATCTGCCCAATCGCCGAGTTGAGCAAGCCGGTGCCTTCCTTCTGTAACAGGTTCGGGTTGGCGCTCAGGGCTTTGTTCAGCATGATGGGGAATAGGGATGAGTCATAATGCAGCAAAGCCTGACGCAGATTCTCCGCCGTCGGCACCGCGCCGGGGTAGGACGCCAGCATGTTGACGATCTCTTTCCGCGAGCCAGAGACCGCGCAGGCCCAGGCATTATGCGAGCCGTGCTGGAAATGCGTCGGCTTATTAATCAAGTCAGGATTAATGCGGCTGGAAAGAATAAAACGCACGGTTTTTTCATCCCGCCCCAGCACGGCTTTAAGCAACTGTTGCTGCTTCTCGCCCTCGGGGAAGGTGCTGAAGGTGTAGAGCGCATTGGCGCGGCTGTGCTTGTCCGTCTCTGACATCGCCGCCAGCGACTTTGCATCATCTTTCAGGTTTGAAAAAACGTTGTGCAGCAGCTCGCTCGGCAGATGTCCGTGTTTTTGAACTTCCATGACGTCTCGCTTAGTTGACCAGTTAATGCCAATAGAACCCCGCCTGTCAGCAGGGGATTTCCCAATAAGTGGTCTTGAAACGGCTTCGGTTCCGAAAATAACGCAAATTAGCGCCGCGTCATGCCCTTCCTCGGACAAATACCTACCACCTGCCTGAAAAATGACCACGCCAGGAGGCGATCTCCTTGTGGCGTTGTGGCATAATGCGCGCCAAATCACATTCCTAATTAAGAGCGAGCGTTGTGTTAAGTACTTACAACATCACCATGCAATTCGGCAGCAAGCCGTTATTTGAAAATATTTCCGTGAAATTTGGCGGCGGCAACCGTTATGGCCTGATCGGCGCGAACGGCTGTGGTAAATCCACTTTCATGAAGATCCTCGGCGGCGACTTAGTGCCTTCCGGGGGTAACGTCGTGCTCGACCCGAACGAACGTCTGGGTAAGCTGCGTCAGGACCAATTTGCGTTCGAGAAATTCTCCGTTCTCGACACCGTTATCATGGGCCACACCGAGCTGTGGGCCGTGAAAGAAGAGCGTGACCGTATTTACGCCTTGCCAGAAATGAGCGAAGAAGACGGCTATAAAGTGGCCGATCTGGAAGTGGCTTACGGCGAAATGGATGGCTACAGCGCGGAATCTCGCGCCGGTGAGCTGCTGCTCGGCGTGGGTATTCCGGTTGAGCAACATTATGGCCCGATGAGCGAAATCGCGCCGGGCTTTAAACTGCGCGTATTGCTGGCTCAGGCGCTGTTCTCCGACCCAGAAATTCTGCTGCTCGACGAACCGACGAACAACCTGGACATCGATACCATTCGCTGGCTGGAGCAGGTGCTGAACGAGCGTAACAGCACCATGATCATCATTTCGCATGACCGTCACTTCCTGAACATGGTCTGTACTCATATGGCGGATCTGGACTACGGTGAACTGCGCGTTTATCCGGGCAATTACGACGAGTACATGACAGCGGCCACTCAGGCTCGTGAGCGCCTGACTGCCGACAACGCCAAGAAGAAAGCGCAAATCGCTGAGCTGCAATCTTTCGTGAGCCGCTTTAGTGCCAACGCCTCTAAATCTAAACAGGCGACCTCGCGTGCCCGTCAGATTGATAAAATTCAGCTCGACGAAATCAAAGCGTCCAGCCGCCAAAACCCCTTCATCCGTTTCGAGCAGGATAAGAAGCTGTTCCGTAACGCGCTGGAAGTGGAAAAACTCACCAAAGGTTTTGATAACGGCCCGCTGTTTAAAAACTTGGGTTTGATGCTGGAAGTGGGCGAGAAGGTCGCCATTCTCGGTGCCAACGGTATCGGTAAATCGACCTTGCTAAAAACGCTGGTAGGCGACCTTGAGCCAGACAGCGGCAGCGTGAAATGGTCCGAAAACGCCAAAATCGGTTACTACGCGCAGGATCACGAATATGAATTCGATGAGACGCTGAACGTATTCGACTGGATGAGCCAGTGGAAATCCGAAAAGGATGACGAGCAGGCAGTTCGCGGCATCTTAGGCCGTTTGCTGTTTGGTCAGGACGATATCAAGAAGAAAGTAAAAGTGCTGTCTGGTGGTGAGAAAGGCCGCATGCTTTTCGGCAAACTGATGATGCATCGTCCAAACATCCTGATTATGGATGAGCCAACCAACCACATGGATATGGAGTCCATCGAATCACTGAACATGGCGCTGGAGATGTACGAAGGCACGCTGATCTTCGTTTCCCATGACCGCGAGTTCGTGAGTTCCTTGGCAACGCGCATCATCGAGATCACGCCGAACAAGATTGTCGATTTCTCAGGTACGTACGAAGATTATCTGCGTAGCAAGGGCATCGATAACTAAATCCTCTGCATCCTTCGCGCTGCCTCGGCGTTGGCTGCCCGCGCTCGCCCCGGTCACATACTGATGTATGCTCCCGGGGTCTCGCTTAGTTGCCGCCTAGATGCAGCACGAATGATTTTGAGGATTAGAGTGATGTCCTTAGCGCTTCCTCGGCGTTGGCTGCCCGCGCTCGCCTTGATGCAGCACGAATGATTTTGAGGATTGCCAGTTAAATGCTCCACAAAAAACCGCCCCGAGAGGCGGTTTTTTTATGCGTGAAATTAGCGTTTAAGGATTGCCGCAAACTTCGCATCCGGCGTGTTTGGTCAGTTTCATCTCTCTGAACTGCATGGTCATGGCGTCAAACATCAGTAATCGGCTGCGCAGGGTTTGGCCGAAGTGGGTGAGCAGTTTGATGGCTTCCATGGCTTGCAGGCTGCCAATGGTGCCGACCAGCGGGGCCATAACGCCGGCTTCGACGCAGGTCAGGGCGTTTTCGCCAAACAGTCGGCTGAGGCAGCGATAGCAAGGCTCGTCCGGCTGATAGGTAAACACGCTCAGCTGGCCTTCCATGCGGATGGCGGCCCCTGATACCAAAGGCGTTTTGAGCTGGAAACAGGCGCGGTTTAGCTGGTCGCGAATGGCCACGTTGTCGGTGCAATCCAGCACTAAATCACAGCGAGCGATGACGTCCTGCAACTCGCTTTCGTCCAACTGGTGGTCAATCTGCGTCAGCGCCACGTGCGGGTTAATTGCCGCCAGAGCCTCGGCAGCAGAGGCTACTTTAGGCATGCCGATGCGCGCGTCGGTGTGCAGAATCTGCCGTTGCAGGTTGGAGAGCGACACGGTGTCGAAGTCCAACAGCGTCATTGAACCTACGCCCGCCGCCGCCAAATATTGCGCGGCGGCACAGCCTAAACCGCCCAGCCCAACTACCAGCACCTGGCTGGCTTTCAGCTTCTCCTGCCCGTCGAAATCAAAGCCCTTCAGCACTATTTGGCGGTTGTAGCGCAGGGTTTCGGCGTCAGTCAGTTCAGGCAGTGTATTCATCGTTAGCCTCTCAGCAGGGCGTTAAAAGGTTCGACATCCACCCATTCGCCAGCGGCTACGCGGCCACGTTCGCGCTCCAATACCACAAAACAGTTGGCTTGGCTGAAGGAGCTAAATACGTGCGAACCTTGATGCCCCGTGCTGCGCACCTCTAATTCACCCGTGGCGCTGGTGGTGAAAATTCCGCGCTGGAAATCCAAACGCCCCGGCGATTTGCCAAACGGCGTCACGGCTTTGGCTTTAAAGCGCGGAGGCAGCGACCAACTGCTGTAACCACTTAGCCCGGCGATAAACGGCTGCACCATTTGGTAGAAGGTGAGGGCGGCGGAGACCGGATTGCCCGGCAGGCCGCAGAACCAGGCATTTTTCAGTTTGCCGAAAGCGAAAGGCTTGCCCGGCTTAATCGCCAGTTTCCAGAAGCCAATCTCGCCCAGCTCGTCGAGCATCTTTTTGGTGTAATCGGCTTCGCCCACCGAGACGCCGCCGCTGGAAATCACCAGATCCGCATAGTCATCGGCCTGCTCAAACGCGTGGCGCAGCGCCTGCGGGTCATCGCGAATAATGCCTAAATCCAGCACCGCGCAGCCCATTTGCTCCAGCATCAGGCGAACCGCAAAACGGTTGGTGTCATAGATTTGGCCTTCCTGTAAAGGCGTGCCGACGGGCTGTAGCTCATCGCCGGTGGAGAAAATCGCCACTTTCAGCGGCTTGAATACCTCGACTTGCTCAATGCCCAGCGAGGCCAGCAGCGGCAGCTCCGCCGCGCCGAGACGCACGCCTTTGGCTAAGACGCTATCGCCCTGTTTGATGTCGTCACCAATCAGGCGGATGTTCTGGCCCGGCTGAACGTCGGCGGTGAAGCGCACGCCCGCATCGCTCACTTCGGCCTGCTCCTGCATGATGACGGCGTCCGCGCCTTGCGGCACCGGCGCGCCGGTCATGATGCGAATGCAGCTTCCCGCAGGCCAGTCGCCGTTAAAAGGCGCGCCAGCGAAGGCTTTGCCCGCCACCGGCAGCACCGCGTCATCGTGCAGGTCGGCGCAGCGCACGGCGTAACCGTCCATCGCCGAGTTATCAAAGGGCGGCACGAAGACCGGGGAGCGCACCGGCGCGGCGGTAATGCGGCCCGCGGCGGCGGTCAGTGGCACGGATTCAGCGTCTGGCGGGGCCTTCGAGGCGATGTGCCCCTGCATTTTGTCCAGTGCGTCTTGCAGCGAAATAAGACCTGCGGTGTTGAATTCCATCATAAATTCCTTGTGTGCCTGCCGACGTGTTGACGGCTGAGTGGGGCAAAAGCATGGGATCATTATGTCAGACTACGCAAAGGAAGAGAAAATGGCGGGCAAAAAATCGATAGTTAGCGTGAATAACTTTTACAGAAAAATTGAGATCGATCCCGAAATTAATATGAAAACCTAGGTATTATTACCGACAGTTTTGTGACGTAACGCACAAATAAATGTCTATTGCCGTCGGGAGTTGCATTGTGATGAAAAAAAACCGCCATCAAGCGATCCTTCGGTTGGTGGACGAACATGAGGTAGTTCAAGTCAGCGAATTGGCCGAATGGCTGAATGTCAGCTTAGAAACTATTCGCCGCGACCTCAGTGAAATGCAGGATCAGGGGCTAATCTTGCGCCGCCACGGCCGCGCTCGCCGTCTGATCCAGCAGCCGACCACCGGCTGGGTAAACAGCCTGCAACAGGCGCCGCGGCTTTAACGCGAAAACCAAATCTGTTGCGCAGAATGCAAAAAGGGAAGACATCGCAGTCTTCCCTTTTTTTATGCTTCATCCACGGTTAGCGGGCGATCAGTGCGCCGACGCGTTGTGGTGAATCTTTTCCGCTTTGCTCTTAATCCCGGCAATCACCACCGCAATCACCAGCAGCACGTAGGAGATGCTGGCAATATTCAGCGCCCAGAACAGGCCGAATTCGCGGTGAATAAAGGAGGAGAAAGAGGCGAAGATCAAGGTGCCGACTGACGCCGTGGTCAGCAGCGCCGAGGTCAGCGTAGGTGGCGATTTCTTCACTTGCAGGCTGCCGTAGCTCATCAGGCCAGAGAACATGCCGGAGTTACAGAAGCCGAAGACGCCCACGCCAATCATCACCAGCGTAGTAGATTCGCTGTGCGTCACCACGCTCAGGCTAATCAGGCCAACAATGGCGGAGATCAGCAGGAAGGTGCGCAGCTTGACGAAACGCACGGTGAACTGGTTGAGGAACAGGCCAATCGCCTTAACTGTCCAGTAAATAGTGATGTAAAACGCCGAGCGGTCAGCATCCAGATGGAAGTGCTCGAGCAGCCAGCTTGGCATCCACAGGGTAAATACCAGCTCGCTGAAGACAAACGCGAACAGCGCGAAGCACAGCACGTAGGCCGCGATGCCCCAAGGCTCTTTCGCCACATCTTGGTTAGAAACGCTTTTTTCCGGCTGCGGAACGGACGGGAATTTCTGCCCAACGCACAGCAAAATCATCAATAGGCTCAGCGTCCCCATGATGCCGTACATCGCCAGCCAGCTCGCGCCATGC
The DNA here is from genome assembly GCF_040419245.1 of Ewingella sp. CoE-038-23. Classification (NCBI taxonomy): domain Bacteria; kingdom Pseudomonadati; phylum Pseudomonadota; class Gammaproteobacteria; order Enterobacterales; family Yersiniaceae; genus Ewingella; species Ewingella docleensis. Next base: position 1,294,306 of record NZ_JAZHOH010000001.1, read on the forward strand.
TTGAACAGGAAACCGAGCAGCAGGGAGAGGGTCATACCGGAGAGGGCGAAGAAGAAGTCGGTGAAAATTAGGTTGGCAGAGCGCTTTTTCGGGTCGTCATTGATACGCACTACCAGATAGCTGCCAATCGACATCATCAGGCCCGCGGTGGAGCCAATCAGGAACACGCCAATGCCGAACAGAGTAATAGAAGGCATCAGGAATAGGGCGATACAGGTCAGCACGGAAATCACCGAGCCGGTGATCAGCTGCTTGCCCAAATCGAATTTACGCATCAGCAGGCCGCTGACCATAATCGGCAGGAACAGGCCGATGTTCATCAGGGAGAACATCAAACCAATAAACGCCGGATCTTTATTGAACGCGGTCGCGACCGGCCCGATAACAATACCTAGCGTAGAAACCAGTCCGCCGGTAAAAAAGTAACTCAGCCACGAGATAACGTTAATCCGGCGGCGGTTGTACACAGTATCCATAACCTATTTCCTAAGAGTACTCTTCATCCTTCGCTGTCCGGCGGGTTGCCATCCTACGAAAACTTGAGCATTTGAGTATGTAAAAGCCGTTTTAAGAGAGTGGGAAGCCTTGCCAGAGACACCTTGCACCACGAAATCCCCTCTATGCTACGCATCAGCGGGGCATTTGGCACCCAGCCGTAACGTAAATTATTTTGGGGATAGGACGTTTATTATTCCTGTTATTTAGACGTTTGTCTCGCCTGTTTATACGATCCCATTATTTAATTTTCCTAAATATTCTAAGCAATTAGCTTATTAATTCTGGTTATACATTTCTGCTTTACATACTGTAGCGGGCTAAATATAGTCAAAAAAAGCTCGATCTAACCTTTTATTAACACAGGGTACAGCGCGAATGAGTTCTACGACTCCTGCTCCTGATGCTTCTATTTTGGACAAAAAGCGTCCGGTTATTGCGATACATGGTGGTGCCGGGGCTATTACCCGATCTGCCATGAGTGCTGAAAAAGAGCAGCGCTATCTTCAGGCGCTGGAGAGCATTCTCGCCAGCGGACAGCAGATTTTGGCGGCGGGCGGCAGCGCTTTAGATGCCGTGACCGAAGCCGTGCGCCTGCTCGAAGAGTGCCCGTTATTCAACGCCGGAACCGGCGCGGTGTTTACTCATCAAGGCACCCACGAGCTGGACGCCAGCATTATGGATGGCCGCACTTTGGACGCGGGTGCCATTAGCTGCGTTAACCATATTCGTAACCCCATTCTTACCGCCCGCAAAATCCTCGAAGTCAGCCCGCACGTGATGTTCACCGGCGAAGGTGCCGAGCGTTTTGCGCGTAATCACGGGCAGGAAATGGTGGCCGCCGACTTCTTTTCGACTCAAGACCGCTATGACCAACTGACTCGCGCCATTGCCAGCGAAAGCGGCGTGGTGCTCGATCATGACGGCGCGGCGGCGGGATCTGACGATCCTCTCGATGCCGATCGCAAATTCGGCACGGTAGGTGCCGTGGCCCTCGACGCTCAGGGTAATCTGGCTGCCGCGACCTCGACCGGCGGCATGACCAACAAGCAGGCCGGGCGCGTGGGCGACTCGCCGATTATCGGCGCGGGCTGCTATGCCAATAACCAGACGGCGGCGGTGTCCTGTACCGGCACGGGTGAAGTCTTTATGCGCTGCGTTGCGGCTTATGACGTGGCGGCGTTAATGGATTACGCGGGGCTAACTTTGCAGCAAGCGACAGACAAAGTGGTGATGGAAAAGCTGGTGGCCCTCGACGGCTCCGGCGGCCTGATTGCCGTGGATAGCTTGGGCAACGTAGCCTTGCCGTTTAATAGCGAAGGCATGTATCGCGGCGTGGCTTACGTGGGAGAGCGGCCAAATGCAGCCATCTACCAATAAGCCGCTGATCCTGCCGGACAATCAGGTGCTGGCCGCGCGCGACCTTAGCGTGCGTTTTCACCATGAAGGTCAGGCGATTGAAGCCGTGCGCAATCTCAGTTTTGACGTGCATCGCGGCGAAACGCTGGCGATTGTCGGTGAGTCCGGCTCGGGGAAATCCGTCACCTCTCTGGCGCTGATGCGTCTGGTGGAGCAGGGCGGCGGGCAGATCACTCAGGGGCAGGTGCTGTTTCGGCGGCGCAATGGCGAAGTGGTGGACACCACGGCGGCGTCGCAGTCGGCGATGCGCTCGCTGCGCGGTGCCGATATCGCGATGATTTTTCAGGAACCGATGACCTCCCTCAATCCGGTGTTCCCGGTGGGCGAGCAAATTGCCGAATCTATCCGTTTGCATCAGGGGAAAGATCACCGTACCGCGCGCGCCGAAGCCCTGCGCATGCTGGATTTAGTGCGTATTCCCGAAGCGAAAAACATTCTCGACAGCTACCCGCACCAGCTCTCCGGCGGGATGCGCCAGCGGGTGATGATTGCCATGGCGCTGTCGTGCAAACCGGCGCTGCTGGTGGCCGATGAGCCAACCACGGCGCTGGATGTGACCATTCAGGCGCAAATTTTGCAGCTGGTCCGCGTGTTGCAAAAAGAGATGAATATGGGAGTGATTTTTATCACTCATGACATGGGCGTGGTGGCGGAAATTGCCGACCGCGTGCTGGTGATGTATCGCGGTAATAAGGTGGAAGTTGGGGATGTCAGCACGGTTTTCCGCGCGCCCCAGCATCCTTATACTAAGGCGCTGCTCTCCGCCGTGCCTAAGCTGGGGGCGATGACCGGCAAAAACCTGCCGGCCCGTTTCCCGCTGCTGGTTCACGACGAGGCGGCTGGCGAATCGCCGGCGAATTTAACCCAAGACACGTTGAAGCCGGGCGCGCAGCCCGTTTTGCAAGTTCGCGACTTAGTCACCCGTTTCAACCTGCGTGGCGGCATCCTCAACCGCGTCACGCGTCAGGTTCACGCGGTGGAAAAAGTCAGTTTTGACCTCTATCCGGGCGAAACGCTGGCGCTGGTGGGCGAGTCCGGCTGTGGCAAATCCACCACCGGGCGCTCTCTGCTGCGGCTGGTGGAAAGTCAGGGTGGCAGCATCACCTTCAACGGCCAGACCATTACCGACCTGAAAGGCCCGGCGCTGCAACATTTGCGCCGTGATATACAATTTATCTTTCAGGACCCTTATGCCTCGCTCGACCCGCGCCTGACCGTCGGCTACTCCATTATGGAGCCGCTGCTGGTGCACAACGTAGCGCGCGGCAAAGAGGCCGAGGCGCGAGTGGCGTGGTTGCTGGAGAAAGTGGGGCTGCTGCCGGAGCACGCGCAGCGTTACCCGCACGAGTTTTCTGGCGGCCAGCGGCAGCGTATTTGCATTGCCCGCGCCCTGGCGCTGAACCCGAAAGTGGTGATTGCCGATGAGTCCGTCTCGGCGCTGGATGTGTCGATTCAGGCGCAGATCGTCAATCTGCTGATGGATTTACAGCGCGAGTTTGGTATCGCTTTCCTGTTTATTTCCCATGACATGGCGGTGGTGGAGCGCATTAGCCACCGCGTGGCGGTGATGTATCTTGGGCAAATTGTTGAAATTGGCCCAAGACGCGCGGTGTTTGAGAATCCTCAACATGCTTACACCCGCAAGCTGATGGCGGCCGTGCCGGTCGCCGATCCTGCCCACCGCAGCAAAGAACACGCGTTGCTGGTGGATGATATTCCAAGCCCGATCCGCGCACTGCATGATGAGCCTGTGGTTTCGCCATTAGTGCGAGTCGCAGAAGGGCATTATGTTGCAAGGCACGCCGTTGGCGGCCTGTACTGATTCTGGTGTAGTCATAAAGATAAGTCACTTTGACAGCAATTATAAAAAGGAAAATTGGATGCAAACATTGAAGGGTAAGGCAGGGCTTCGCAAAGCCATCCTCGCGGTCGCCGTGGTTGGCGGACTGGCTTCCGGCTCTGCATGGGCAGCAAAAGACGTCACTATCGCCGTTGGGTCGAACTTCACTTCTCTTGACCCGTATGATGCTAACGACACCTTGTCGCAGGCAGTGGCAAAATCGTTCTATCAGGGCCTGTTCGGCTTTGATAAAAACCTGAAACTGGTCAACGTGCTGGCTGAAAGCTACACCGTGAGCAAAGACGGTCTGGTTTACACCATCAAACTGCATCCGGGGATCAAGTTCCAGGACGGCACCGACTTCAACGCCGAAGCAGTAAAAGTTAACCTTGATCGCGCCAGCAATCCTGACAGCCACCTCAAGCGTTACAACCTGTTCAAAAACATCGATAAGACCGAAGTCGTTGACGCCAACACGGTGAAAATCACCCTGAAAACGCCATTCTCGGCTTTCATCAACAACCTGGCGCACCCGTCTGCGGTGATCATCTCCCCGGCGGCGCTGACCAAGTACGGCAAAGACATCGGCTTCCACCCGGTGGGTACTGGCCCGTACGTGCTGGACCAGTGGAACCAGACTGATTTCGTGAAAGTGAAGAAATTCGACGGTTACTGGAAGAAAGGTGAGCCGAAGCTCGACTCCATTACCTTCCGCCCGGTGGTGGATAACAACACCCGCGCCGCGATGCTGCAAACCGGTGAAGCTGATTTCGCCTTCCCGGTGCCTTACGAGCAAACCGCGCTGCTGGAGAAAAACACCAAGCTTGATGTCGTGACCGCGCCGTCAATCCTGCACCGCTACATCAGCTTTAACGTGACCCAGAAGCCGTTTGATAACCTGAAAGTTCGTCAGGCGATCAACTACGCCATCAACAAAGACGCGCTGATTAAAGTCGCCTTTGCCGGTTACGCCGTGCCGTCTGAAGGCCCGCTGCCGCAGGGCATCGAGTATGCTGCCAAATTCAAACCTTGGCCTTACGACCCGGCTAAGGCTAAAGAGCTGCTGAAAGAAGCGGGCTACCCGAACGGTTTCACCACCACTTTGTGGTCTTCGCACAACAGCAGCACCGCGCAGAAAGTGATTCAGTTTGCTCAACAGCAGCTGGCTCAGGTGGGTATCAAAGTGACCGTGACCGCGTTTGACGCCGCGCAGCGTGCCGCTCAGGTGGAAAACGTCGGCCAGAAAGATGCGGGTGTTCGCCTGTTCTACACCGGCTGGTCAGCCTCTACGGGGGAAGCAGACTGGGCATTGACGCCGCTGTTCGCCACTCAGTCAGCACCGCCTAAGCAGTTCAACACCGCGTTCTATAGCAACCCAGCGGTGGATAAAGACTTGGCCGATGCCCTGAAAACTACGGATAAAACCGAGAAAGCCAAGCTGTATCAAGATGCGCAGACCAAAATTTGGGATGACGCACCTTGGGCCTTCCTGGTCACCGAGCGTCTGGTTTCTGCTCAGAACAAACGCCTGAGCGGCTTCTACGTGATGCCGGATACCTCATTCAACTTTGACGATGCGGACGTGAAGTAATCACTTTCGACTAGCTCAGTTCATTAGGGGAAGCAGGAAGTGGGGTGCTCAAATGGGGCCTCACGACAGGCTTCCCCGTGAATTTGTTTCTTGCTAACGTCTCAGAGGTTTTTTTAATGAGCGCAGTTACTCTGTCATGCTGAATTACTTCCTAAAACGATTACTCGGATTGATACCAACCCTGCTCATTGTGGCGGTGTTGGTTTTTCTGTTTGTGCATTTGCTACCAGGCGACCCGGCGAGATTGGCTGCGGGACAGGATGCTGACCAGAGCGTTGTTGAGCTGGTTCGCAAAGATCTGGGCCTCGATAAGCCGCTTTACCAGCAATTTTTCACCTTCTTCAGCCACGCTCTGCGCGGCGACTTCGGCCACTCAATGGTGTCGAAGCGCCCGGTGATTGATGAGATTGGCTCGCGATTCCTGCCCACCCTGTGGCTGACGCTCACCAGCATGGTCTGGTCGGTGATTTTTGGGCTGGTGATTGGCGTGGTGTCTGCCGTTTGGCGCAATCGTTGGCCTGACCGCGTGGGCATGGCGCTGGCGGTCTCCGGCATCTCCTTCCCAGCCTTCGCTCTCGGCATGCTGCTAATGCAGGTGTTCTCGGTGGAGCTTGGCTGGCTGCCGACTATCGGTGCAGACGGCTGGCAGCACTACATTCTGCCTTCCATCACGCTGGGCGCGGCGGTGGCGGCAATTATGGCCCGCTTCACTCGCGCCTCTTTTGTCGAAGTGATGCAAGAGGACTACATGCGCACCGCGCGTGCCAAAGGCGTGCGCGAAACGCTGGTGGTGGTGAAACACGGCCTGCGCAACGCGATGATCCCGGTGGTGACCATGATGGGTCTCCAGTTCGGCTTCCTGCTCGGCGGTTCTATCGTGGTGGAGAAAGTCTTCAACTGGCCGGGGCTAGGGCGTCTGCTGATTGATTCGGTAGAAATGCGCGATTACCCGGTGATTCAAGCCGAAGTGCTGCTGTTCTCACTGGAGTTCATCCTGATCAACCTGTTGGTCGACATGCTTTATGCAGTCATCAACCCTTCAATTCGTTACAAGTGAGCATGCGCATGAAAAACTGGCGGCGTAATGCCGTGCTGGCCTCGATGCCGGTGATAACCGCGGAGTCGGTGCAAAAGCAGCAGGTGCGCACACCCTGGAAGGCGTTCTGGCGGCGTTTTCGCCAACAGCACATTGCCTTGGCGGCGGGTGTCTTCATTTTATTGATGATTGCGGTGGCTGCGCTGGCCCCGTGGATTGTGCCATTTGATGCTGAAAACTATTTTGACTACGACCGCCTGAATGAAGGTCCTTCACTGATTCACTGGCTGGGCGTTGACTCTCTCGGGCGGGATATTTTCAGCCGTATTTTGATGGGTGCCCGTATTTCTCTGGCGGCGGGCGTGCTGTCGGTGGTGCTGGGCGGCATTATCGGCACGGTATTTGGGCTGCTGGCGGGCTACTACGAAGGCTGGTGGGATCGCATCACCATGCGCGTCTGCGACGTGCTGTTTGCTTTCCCCGGTATTCTGCTGGCGATTGCCGTGGTAGCCGTAATGGGCAACGGCATGTCGAACGTGATCATCGCGGTGGCGATTTTCAGCATCCCGGCCTTTGCCCGTCTGGTGCGCGGCAATACGCTGGTGCTGAAACGCCAGACCTATATTGAGTCGGCGCGCAGCATTGGCGCTTCTGACTTCACCATCCTGTTCCGCCACATTCTGCCCGGCACGCTGTCAGCCATTGTGGTCTATTTCACCATGCGCATCGGCACCTCAATCATCACCGCCGCCAGCCTGTCGTTCCTCGGCATGGGCGCCCAGCCCCCGACGCCAGAGTGGGGCGCGATGCTCAACGAAGCCCGCGCTGACATGGTTATGGCACCGCACGTGGCGATTTTCCCCAGCCTGGCGATATTCCTGACGGTGCTGGCGTTTAACCTGTTAGGGGATGGGTTGAGGGACGCGTTAGATCCGAAATTAAAAGGGTAAGAAGGGAGGGCTTTTGGAAAAGCCCTTCAAAACCGTGGGCGCCGGCCCACACCGGGCAAAGGGGGCGTAAACGCGCCCCCTTGTGCAATCCCGCGTTTTTTCTGTTGGGAGATCGAGGCTGCGCAGGGTCGGAATGGACATGTTTCAGTAGCCACAGTGTTTGTCGCGAAGTGTCGCCGCTTAGGCGGTTCCCTCAGTTCGGGTTTCGAGCCATAGGTCTCGAACCACTCCCTCGGCGTCACTTCTGAACGCGACCTACTGGCTTCTCAACCGTGCCTTTTCAGTGGGTTTTGGTTTGTTTTGCTCCTCCCCCTGAAAAGGGCTGGGAGGAGGTATTGCAGAAAATTCAGCGGCTTATGTGAGAAATACCCCACCCCAACCCTCCTCTAAATAGGGGAGGGAGCAAAGCAAAATCTATTGAAACGGTACGGTCGAAATGCCTCAAAACCGCAGTCAAAAATGGCGCTGAGCAAGAGGTTCAAGACCTGAGGCTTGAATCCCGCAGCGAAGGCACCGCCTAAGCGGCGACATTTTGCGGTGGAGAACAGGTGTAACTGAAACACGTTCGCCCCACGAGCGGAGCGCGTAGTAAAGAGCCGGGGATTCTCAAGGGGCGCGGCGATAGGCGCCCCTTGAGGCCGGTGTGGCGGCAGCGCACGGTTTTGACCTTAAAACGGTGTGGGCCGACGCCCACGGTTTTGAAGTTGAATTGGAATTTAAAAGGCGAATATGGGTCGCCCAACCCATTAACCCATCAACTAATAGGTTTGCCGCCTGTTACCCCTATCACTTCGCCAGTAATGTAACTCGACTCCTGCGAGGCAAGGAAAACGTAGCTTGAGGCCAGTTCGGCGGGCTGCCCGGCGCGTTTAAGTGGGGTGTCTGAGCCAAAGTCGGGAATGTTCTCCTGAAGCTGTCCGCCGCTGACTTGCAGCACTGACCAGATTGGGCCGGGAGCAACGACGTTGACGCGGATACCTTTCTCGGCGACCTGCTTCGCCAAGCCTTGGCTGTAAGTGATGATGGCGCCTTTAGTCGACGCGTAGTCGAGCAGGAACTCACTCGGCTGATAGGCCTGAATTGACGACGTGGTGATGATCGTCGAGCCAGCGGGCAGGTGCGGGATAGCCGCTTTGGTTATCCAGAACATGGCGAAAACGTTGGTTTCGAAGGTCTTTCTGAACTGCTCGGTGGTTAATTCCGTCACGTCAGTGACCGCCACCTGCTTGCCCGCGACCAGTGCTAACACATCTAAACCGCCCAGCTCGGAACGGGCTTTCTCCACCAGACGTTTACAGAAATCTTCATTGCTGATATCGCCCGGGATCAGCACGGCTTTACGGCCAGCCTCAATAATGTATTTCGCCACCTCTTCGGCATCCACCTGCTCTTCGGGCAGATAGGAGAGGGCGACGTCGGCCCCTTCACGGGCATAGGCAATGGCGGCGGCGCGGCCAATGCCGGAGTCGGCACCGGTGACCAAGGCTTTACGCCCTTCAAGTCGCCCTGAGCCACGATAAGTCTCTTCGCCATGATCGGGTTTTGGCTGCATTTTGGCATCAAGCCCTGGCGCGGGTTGCTTCTGCTTAGGGAAGCCATCGCTGCTGTACTGCGTCACAGGGTTTTGCATGGTGTATTGATCGCGCTTACTCATATTCGTCCTCTCTTCACCGGTTGATGCATTAAACGTGCATGAACCATTAAGGCTAGTTGAGTGAGAGGGGATCACAACGTGGATTCGTCTGATTCAAACCTGAGGTGGGATCGACAGTGTAATAACGAAAGAATAGGGGCGAATGTGGCGAATTTACCGCCGGTTACAATGCGGGATCTTTAATCAATGTTTACCACTTGATCCAAAAATAACCCTCTCCTTATATAGTTGCGGGGCGTTATCTCTTGCCTCACTCTGCGGCGTAAAACGCCAGCTGAAATCAATGAAAAATAATTGAGGTATAGAGCAGCTTATGGGGCCTTTCTTACCGAATTCCATCCAGCGTTTTTCTCTGACATGGCTTCCCGCCGCGGCGCTTTCTCTGGCGCTGGGCGGCTGTTCAATGGCCAAGGCCGGGCAGAGCAGCGCCGAACCGCCACTCGACGCGCGGCTTAATGAGCAGGTGGTGATGCTTGCCGCGCATCTTGGCGATCGCACGGTTGAGCTGCAAACCACTATTTTCAAACCTTCGGGGCCGGGACCTTTCCCGATGGTGGTGCTCAACCACGGTAAAAACCCCGGCAAGGCCCGAGATCAAAAACGCTCGAGACATCTGCGAGTGGCGGCAGCTTTGGTGGAGCGCGGCTATGTTGTCGCCATCCCCATGCGCGAAGGCTTTGCGGGTTCAGGAGGGCGCTATCCAGATGATCACTGCGATACCTACAAGCATGGCTTAGACGAGGCGCGAGACGTTGCGGCGGCGATTAATGAATTGGTGAAACTGCCTTATGTCGACAGAAAACGCATGGTGATTGCAGGGCAGTCAGATGGCGGCTTGACCACTATCGCGCTCGGCACCCAGCAGATCCCCGGCGTGCTGGGCTTGGTGAACTTCTCCGGCGGGCTGCGGATGCGCACCTGCAGCGATTGGCCGCAAAGGCTGGTCGCCACCTACGCGGCCTACGGCAAACAGGCCCGCTATCCGTCACTGTGGTTCTATGGCGACAACGATCAAAACTGGCCGCAGCCTATGCCACAGCAGATGTTCTCGGCTTATTACAGCCACACGATAGGCGCCGCGCATGAAGCGAAGATGGTGGATATCGGCGTGTTCGGTAAAAACTCCCACGTATTCTTCGACACTAAAGACGGCGTGAAACTCTGGCTGCCGCAAGCCACGGTATTCTTCCACTCTCTAGGCCTGCCGTTTGAGCCTGTGAAGCGAGGTACGGTTTAGCGCCCTCTCCTTTTTAAGGAGAGGGCTGGGGTGAAGTTTACTTTAGCTCCCTCCCTTGGCAAGGGGAGGGTTGGGGTGGGGTATTTATCACCTAACTTACTGAGTTTTTTGCAATACCCCCTCCCAGCCTCCCCCTTATCAGGGGGAGGAGCTGAAGGTTAAACCCTTATCGAAGTAGGAATAAAATCAAAACTCAACCGTGTAACCACTGCGCGTGGAACCTCAGATGCTCCTCGATAAAAGTCGCAATCGTGAAGTAGCTGTGGTCGTAGCCCGGCTGAATGCGGATCTGCAACGGCCAGCCTTGCTGACGCGCCAGCTCAACCAACTTGGATGGCTGGAGCTGATCGGCAAGGAACTGATCGTCGTCGCCCTGATCGATCAAGATCGGGAAGGGTTTCTGATCCTTGGGCAGCGTATTCAGCAAGTGGCAGCTGTCGTACTGCAACCATTGGTTCTCGTCATCGCCTAAATAGGCGCTGAAAGCTTTACGCCCCCAAGGCACCTGACAAGGGTTAACGATGGGCGCGAAAGCTGATACTGAGCGAAAACGCTGCGGATTGCGCAAGGCTAACACCAATGCTCCGTGGCCGCCCATGGAGTGGCCGCAGATTGACTGTTTATCACTGACGGAGAAGTGCCCGGCGATGATTTGCGGCAGCTCGTCGATAATATAGTCATACATACGGAAGTGGGCATCCCACGGCGCGCGGGTGGCGTTGAGGTAGAACCCCGCACCCTGACCCAAATCGTAATTTTCGTCATTGGGCACATCGTCGCCCCGTGGGCTGGTGTCTGGCATCACCAGCACCAGTCCCAATTCGGCGGCAATGCGCTGCGCCCCGGCTTTCATCGTGAAGTTTTCATCATTGCAGGTTAAACCTGACAGCCAATAGAGCACCGGCGGCGGATTATCATCACGCGGCGGCGGCAGATAAATGCTGAATGTCATGCTGCAATTTAAACTGCTGGAGGTGTGGCGGTAGCGCTGTTGCCAACCGCCAAACATTCGGTGTTCTTCGAGTAGTTCTATCGAGCTGCTCACCGTTAGGCTCCCTTATTTATTAAAGTGGATAACGGAACGAATGGACTTCCCATCGTGCATCAAATCAAAGGCTTCGTTAATGTCGTCCAGACCCATGGTGTGGGTGATGAAGTCATTCAAGGCAAACTCGCCGTCGAGATAACGCTGCACAATGCCCGGCAGCTGGGTGCGGCCTTTGACGCCACCGAAGGCAGAGCCACGCCATACGCGGCCTGTGACCAGTTGGAAGGGACGAGTTGAAATCTCTTCACCCGCGCCTGCGACGCCGATAATTACCGATTCACCCCAGCCTTTGTGGCAGCACTCAAGCGCAGAGCGCATTACATTGACGTTGCCGATGCATTCGAACGAGAAGTCCACGCCGCCGTCGGTCATTTCAACAATCACGTCCTGAATCGGCTTATCAAAATCTTTTGGATTGATAAGATCGGTTGCACCCAGTTTGCGCGCCAGGTCGAATTTGCTGGTGTTGAGATCGATACCGATGATGCGACCCGCGCCCGCCATCACGGCCCCAATAATTGCCGAAAGGCCGATACCACCGAGGCCGAAGATAGCAACGGTGTCGCCTTTCTTCACTTTGGCCGTATTCATCACCGCGCCCATGCCGGTGGTGACGCCACAGCCCAGCAGGCAGACTTCTTCCAGCGGCGCTTCTTTGTTGATTTTGGCGAGGGAGATTTCAGGCACCACGGTATATTCAGAGAAGGTGGAAGTGCCCATGTAATGGAAGATTGGCTTGCCGTCTTTGAAGAAACGGGTGGTGCCGTCTGGCATCAAACCTTTACCCTGCGTGGTGCGAATCGCCTGACACAGGTTGGTTTTGCCAGATTTACAGAACTTACACTCGCCACATTCTGGGGTGTACAGCGGAATGACGTGATCGCCTACCGCGACGCTGGTGACACCTTCGCCCACGGCTTCGACTACGCCGCCGCCTTCATGGCCCAAAATCGCCGGGAATACCCCTTCAGGATCCTTGCCGGACAGGGTGTAAGCATCGGTATGGCACACGCCAGTAGCGACGATGCGCACCAGAACTTCACCTTTTTGTGGCGGCATTAAATCCACTTCTTCAATGGAAAGTGGCTGGTTAGGGCCCCATGCAACGGCTGCGCGAGTTTTGATCATTTCCATGGTATTGCTCCTGTTTTATAAATTGTCGCCCTTGATACAGCTTCAATGACTGTGGGCTCATATTGCTGGTTGTTCTAACTCGCCAGCAATGGGGTGTTTGAGTAACGGCACGACGCCGCCGTTTTGCGCGATGATCAGCTCTTTAAGCGCCCGCACGTTAGGGGTGAAAGCGTCACGCCGCCAGATAAGCCACGTCGCGGTATCGGCGAAACTGTCTTCGATTTCATGGGCTTGCACCCGTTCATTGCCCGGCAGCTGATCCAGCACGCTGCGCGGTACCATGGCAATGCCCGCCCCGCTGGCGACGCAGGCCACCATCGAATGATAGGACTGAATTTCCATAATATTGCTGACAGCCAGCCCGGTGTGTTTAATCCACGACTGCAGGCGCGTGCGATAAGAGCAGGTGGCGCGGAAAGCAAAAACCGTATGGCCGCTGCGCCCTGGCGGAGTGTCAAAAGGGGATTCCCCCTGCGGCGAGATAATCACCAGACGTTCGCGAAAGGCGATACAGCCGTTGATGTCGTCATAATCAATCGGCCCATCGACCAGCGCGGCGGCCAGTTTGCCATCGCGCACGCCATCAATGGTTTCTCCCGACGTAGCGGTATTGAGTGATAACGACACCTGAGGGTAATGCTGATGATAAGCCGCCAGCAGGCTGGGTAGACGGGTCGCCGCCGTGCTCTCCATTGAGCCGAGCGCAAAACCCCCGGCAGGCTCACCGGCGTGGGTGATACTCATGGCTTCATCGCTCAGTGCCAGAATGCGCTGGGCGTAATTAAGAAAATTGTGGCCCATCGCCGACAGGCGAATTCTCTGCTTCTCGCGAATAAATAAGTCGCAGCCTAACTCGATTTCAAGCTGGCGCAGGCGCGTGGTCAGGTTGGAGGGCACGCGATGCAGCTGCTCGGCAGCGCGCGCCAGCGAGCCGGTTTCCGCTACGCTGCAAAACATACGCAATTGTGTCAGGTCCATCGCCACCCTCTTGATGATGAAATGCCGAGATTGCCTTCTGAGTGAATTCTCTAAGAAGAAACAACTTGGTCATTATTATTCACTTTTCGTGATTGTATCCGCAAGGCATGATGATCCACAACTTAGTTTTAACACCTATGCACAAAAGAGGGTGTTTAGTCGTTACACTTTCTCTATGTTTGTTAGATGTTGCGAAATTGTAAAAAACAATAAAACAGGGCGGAACATTATGGCATTTCGTGTAGCACTCAGCGGTTTTCTGGCATTTGTCGTCGCCATGGGGATAGGCCGTTTTGCCTTTACGCCTCAGGTGCCATTAATGATAGCTGAACATCAGTTCACGCTAACGGGCGCGGGCTTGGTCGCGGCATTCAATTATTTGGGCTACCTGTGCGGCGCTTATGACGCCATGAAGGCGAGTCGGCATCTTGAGCGCCGCCTGTGGCTTGGGCTGTGGGGCGCGGTGGCGCTGACGCTTATTTCGGCGGCGGTCACTGGTGAAGTCTTCCACAGCGTGATTCGCTTTATGATTGGCTGGACCAGCGGCTGGGCGATGGTGTTGGTGTCCGCGTGGTGCAATGAGCGTCTGCACCACTTTGGCCGTCCGGCGCTGGGCGCGGCGGTCTTCGCCGGGCCGGGGGCGGGTATCTTCCTCAGTGGGATTCTGGCCGTGGTGATTCATAGCTTGCAGCTCAGCTCGGCCGAGGCCTGGGCGGTGTATGGCGTTCTGGCCTTTGTGTTTATTGCGTTGATCAGCGTCAACTTGCCGCGAACCGGCGAGTTGCACCGGACCCACGTGGCGACTGAGCCGTTGAAAATGACGCCGACCCTGAAGCGTCTAGTGTGGAGCTACAGTCTGGCCGGATTCGGCTATATTCTACCCGCCACCTTCCTGTCGCAGATGGCCAGCGCGCGTTTCCCCGAAAGCCTGTTTGCCCAGTTCGTCTGGCCGGTGTTCGGCGGAGCGGCGGTGATTGGGATTATCATCGGCATTCTGACCCGTCACTGCCTGACCACCCATACTCGTCTGGCACTCACCCTGTGGGCACAGGGGTTAGGGATTCTCTCTGCCGAAGTGATCCCAGGCGTCAGCGGACTGGTGATAGGTGCGGTGCTGGTGGGCGGCGGCTTCCTGAGCGTGGTGCAGCTGAGCCTGCAATATGGCCGCGAATTGGCGCCAGACCACAGCCGTTATCTGGCAGGGCTGTTAACCACCGGCTACGCGGTGGGGCAGCTGTGCGGGCCGATTCTTTCTGCTATTTCGACTGCGATGACTCACCGTCTTGAACCTGCGCTGTATGTCGCGCTGGTAGGCTTTATTATTGCTGGTGCATTAGTGGTCGGGCGTCCGGGGCAACGCGTTGCCAGCGCCAAAGCATAATATATATTAGGGGAATGTTTATTTATTAAATATTCCCCGTAATTATATAATTAGCTTTATCAGTAATAATTTATAAATCAAAGATAAATGATTGAGTAAAAATATACTAAGAATATATTTAGGTTTGAGTTTGGTTGTTCTTATTTTTGAGTTTTAATAAGCGAATAGTCTAAGGTATTACCCCGGTAAATACTTTCTCGAAATAATTATCTACACATCCTCTTTTTTGTGGTTTTTCCCACACAGAAGAATCTTGGCTACTGGCTATTGAGTTGTGCCTTGGTGCCGATATAGTGATTAAAAGCCGCAAGGTTTTTAACAACGGG
This sequence comes from Ewingella sp. CoE-038-23, assembly GCF_040419245.1. NCBI lineage: Bacteria > Pseudomonadati > Pseudomonadota > Gammaproteobacteria > Enterobacterales > Yersiniaceae > Ewingella > Ewingella docleensis. Next base: position 1,309,395 of record NZ_JAZHOH010000001.1, read on the forward strand.
ATATCACTATTTAGATGAATTAATAACGCGTTTGTTCATTTAATCTAATGCAAGGAGCAACAATGAAAAAGGCCACTTATTATACAGCTTGTGTTCTGTCTATGACTGCCGCCCCCTCTTTGGTGCTGGCAGAAACCGACCCTTCTTGGTTTACCCCGGAGAAGGTCACTGTTGGGCTTTCATTAGGCCAGCTACAAGGGGAAGCCAAAGAGCGGGTGTATGATCCAGAAGAGGGGGGACGCAAAGTGAGCCAACTGAATTGGAAATATAATAATGCCGGCATTGTTAAAGGGGATTTTGCGTGGGACTTCTCGCCATGGGCCTCTCTCGGCTTTAACGGCTGCACCACGCTGGCCTCTTCCGGCGCGTCAATGGATGACTATGATTGGCTGGATACCTCTAAATCACAGTGGACCGACTGGTCAAGCCACTCGAATACCAAGCTTAATTATGCCAACGAATTTGATATCAATATTAAAGGTTGGTTGTTAAATGAAGAGCAATATCGGCTGGGGCTGCTGGCGGGTTATCAACAAAGCGCATTTAGCTGGCTGGCGAAAGGCGGCAGTTACAATTACAACAGTGGTAAGGACATCGGCAATTGGCCTCGTGGAGAGCTCTCTATTGGTTACAAGCAGAAGTTTAAACTGCCTTATATCGGGCTGGTGGGCCGGTACCAATATGAGAAATTCGAAACTAACCTGGTGTTTAAATACAGCAATTGGGTCAGTGCCAATGCCAATGACGAACATTATTCAAGAAATACAACATTCAAAGATGATGTCAATAATGCGCGCTATTACGCCGTCGTGGCAGATGTCGGCTATTACGTCACGCCACAGGCAAAGGTTTATCTGGAAGGAAGCTGGAATCAGTATCAAGAGAAGCGCGGCTCCGTGAATTCCCACGATCGCTCTGACGGGACCTACACGACATATAAAGATTCAGGCAGTATGGAAAACGAGTTTTATACTGTGACTCTGGGAGTAAAATACAGCTTCTGAGTTCCCAGTCCGTCCGGCTTCCCCTCTGGGTGCCGGACGGAATGCCTCGTCCTGCCCCCCGTTTGTGCAATATTGATAAGTTGCAGCTATTTCACTCATCATGAATCACAATTACTGGATTATGAATCCGCACTCCACTACAGTAAGCCACCTCATTTTGGTGTGATCTGCGTCAACTTGACGACACTTGCGGGACCTGCTGGAGAATAACTATGTCAACTTTGAGTAAAGAAGCCATTCTGGTACACGAGGCATTGCTGGCCCGTGGACTGGAAACCCCCCTGCGTGAGCCTCTGCCAATCGATAATGAAACGCGTAAACAGCGAATCAAAGAGCATATGACCGGCATCATGCAGCTGCTCAATCTTGACCTTGCAGACGACAGTTTGGCGGAAACGCCGCACCGCATCGCCAAAATGTATGTCGATGAGATCTTCTCCGGCCTGGATTACGCCAACTTCCCCAAAATCACCGTCATCGAAAATAAGATGAAAGTGGATGAAATGGTGACTGTGCGTGATATCACCCTGACCAGCACCTGTGAGCACCACTTTGTGACCATCGACGGCAAAGCCACCGTGGCTTATATCCCGAAAGATAAAGTGATCGGTTTGTCGAAAATCAACCGCATCGTGCAGTTCTTCTCCCAGCGTCCGCAGGTTCAAGAGCGTCTGACCCAGCAGGTGTTGTTAGCCCTGCAAACCCTGCTTGGCACCAACAACGTGGCGGTGTCGATTGATGCCGTGCACTACTGCGTTAAAGCGCGCGGTATCCGTGATGCGACCAGCGCCACTACCACCACGTCACTCGGCGGCCTGTTTAAGTCGAGCCAGAACACGCGTCAAGAATTCCTGCGCACCGTGAGACACGCGAGCTAATCGCGTTTTTACTCATTCGAAAGACGGTCGAAAGACAGTTGAAAGCTTTAAGTTGCGGCACCTTTTAGGTGCCGCTAGTCTATCTGGCATACTCATTTTCTGATGTCATCCACTTTGCAGCCAACTTTCATGACAAAACCTTCAGGAATCCGCCCGCGCATTGCCACCCTCGATTTTGCCCGTGGCATCGCCATCCTTGGCATTTTACTACTCAATATCAGCGCGTTTGGGCTGCCGAAGGCGGCTTATCTCAATCCGGCCTTTAACGGCCAGCCGTCGAGCAGCGACGCATGGACCTGGGCGGTATTGGATCTGCTGGCGCAGGGCAAATTCCTCATGATGTTCGCCATCCTGTTTGGCGGCGGTCTTTACTTGCTGCTGCCTCGCGGCAAACATTGGATTCAGGCGCGGTTGTCACTGTTGCTGCTTTGCGGCCTGTTACACGCGGCGTTCTTTTGGGATGGCGACATCCTGCTCTCCTACGGATTGATTGGTCTGGTGTGCTGGCGTCTGGTCAGAGAAGGGCGCAGTAGCCAGTCGCTGATTAATACTGGCATTATGCTCTATTTGATTGGCGTCGCGGTGCTGCTGATGCTGGGGTTTATCAGCAATCCACAGCCTGGCAGCTTCTGGTTGCCCGGACCGGCGCAGCTGCAATATGAGCAATATTGGAAGTTAAAAGGCGGGATGGAAGCTATCACTAATCGCCTCGACCTGTTGTCATCAAGCCTGATCGCCATTGCCGTACAGTACGGCTGGGAGCTGGCAGGTGCTATGCTGCTAGGAGCAGGACTGATGCGCAGCGGCTGGCTGCGCGGAGCCTATAGCCTGCGTCACTACCGCCACCTTGCGGCGCTACTGTTACCGTTTTCATGGCTGATTCAAATCCCGGCCATCACCATGCAGTGGCAGTTGCAATGGGACTACCGCTGGAGCGGCTTTTTGCTACAAGCCCCGCGCGAAGTGGGCAGCCTGATACAGGCGGTGGGCTATTTATCACTTTGTTACGGCTTCTGGCCGATGCTGTCTCGCTTGCGCCTGGCGCACTGGATTTCACAAATTGGCCGCATGGCGCTCACCAACTACCTGCTACAAACTCTGATCTGCACCACTTTCTTCAACGTATTTGGCTTCTACCAGCACTTCGACCGCCTACAGCTGGTGGCGCTGGTGCCTGCCGTGTGGGCCATTAACCTGCTAGTGACCTTAGCCTGGCTGCGGTATTTCAAGCAGGGACCGATAGAGTGGATCTGGCGCAAACTGACGTCTCGCGCCTCCGGTGTTGAGGAGAACAGCCTGAGTTGATATTCACACAAATTATAAATATGAGAGAAACGTTGCAAAATTGTATGTAAACGTTTTCTTTCCTGTGACGAGATTCACGCAGGTGTTTTCACAAAATGTTTAGGATATCGCTCGTGCAGCGTTAGCCGATAAAAACAGGAAACACCATGATCACTGTACTGCTGTCTGTTTTCACCTCTTTGTTCTCCACCTGGGCACGAACTTTTTCATTTCCTCCTTATTCTTTTCAATCAGTTAGCTTAATTAATCTGCCCACGCAGGCGCAGCCATTATTGCCACAATCTGGAGCGACCCATGGTCACCATTCGTGATGTGGCGAAGCTGGCCGGTGTGTCAGTGGCGACCGTTTCCCGCGTGTTAAACAACCCCGCGATCGCCAGTAAAGAGGCGCGTGAGTTGGTATTACAGGCCGTGGCTGCGTTGGGTTACAGGCCGAATGCCAATGCGCAGGCGCTGGCAACTCAGAGCAGCGACACTATCGGCGTGGTGGTGATGGACGTCTCCGATCCTTTCTTCGGCGCGCTGGTTAAGGCCGTCGATACCGTGGCGCAGCGCCACCAAAAATATGTGCTGATTGGTAACAGCTATCACGAGGCGGAGAAAGAGCGCCACGCGATAGAAGTGCTGATCCGCCAACGCTGTAATGCTCTGGTTGTGCACGCGAAAGCGCTGGGTGACGACGAGCTGTCCCACTTTCTCAATCAGGTGCCGGGCATGGTGCTGATTAATCGGGTGATCCCCGGCTATGAGCACCGCTGCGTGTCGCTCAACAATGTCACCGGTGCTGAAATGGCCACGCGATTACTGCTATCGCAGGGGCATAAGCGCATCGGTTACATCGGTTCCAACCATGGGATTGAAGATGATTTGCAGCGCCAGCAGGGTTATTTGACGGCGATGATGCAGGGCACGTCAGCCGTCTTGACGCAGACACGTCAACCGCCGCCGGAAAGCTGGCGTGCGCAGGGCTCACCTGACCTGCAGGGCGGTGAAGCTGCCATGGTGGAGCTGCTGGGGCGCAACCTACAGCTGAGCGCGGTGTTTGCTTATAACGACTCCATGGCCGCAGGCGCGCTGGCGGTGCTGAAAGAGAACGGCATCAGCGTTCCGCAAGATTTCTCATTGGTCGGCTTCGACGATATTCCCATTGCGCGCTACACCAGCCCAAAACTCACCACGGTGCGCTATCCCATTGTTTCCATGGCGACATTGGCCACTGAGCTGGCCTTAAAAGGGGCAGCCAACCAGCTTGAAACCGGCGTGTCGCACTGTTTTATGCCGACGCTGGTCCGGCGCCATTCGGTGGCACCTTGGCAAAATGTGGCACCGGTCACTTATTGACTAATTAGCGCTGTGTAACCGTTTTCAATCTGTGAGAACTTTCACAGATTATTAACATTGACGCCATTATGATTCATTCGTTTTCGACATGATTCATTTTGTGTCCTTGCTACAGGACAGGTTTTCACAGCGAGTCAGGAAGTCATACGTCAAGGAAGGCAGGCACCGTTTCATTGTTGAGGCGCGGACGCACTGCTCCCGCAGGATTGCCGGTGCCACACTCTGTACCACCCTACACAAAACCGGAGATATAAATGAATAAGAAGGTCTTCACCCTGGCTACTCTGGCTGCAAGCATGATGTTTGGCGCTGCTGCTCATGCTGCTGATACCCGTATCGGTGTCACCGTTTATAAATATGATGACAACTTCATGTCCGAAGTTCGCAAAGCCATTCAGGAAGATGCGAAGAAAGCGCCAAACGTACAGTTGCTGATGAATGACTCACAAAACAGTCAATCCACGCAAAACGATCAGGTTGACGTCATGGTAGCAAAAGGCGTGAAAGCGCTGGCTATCAACTTGGTTGACCCAGCCGCGGCTCCGGTGATCATTGCTAAAGCCAAAGGTGCTGGCATCCCGGTGGTGTTCTACAACAAAGAGCCATCACGTAAAGATTTGGACAGCTACGACAAAGCCTATTATGTCGGTACTGACTCTAAAGAGTCTGGCGTGATTCAGGGCGAGTTGATTGCTAAACACTGGAAAGCGACTCCAGCTTGGGACCTGAACAAAGACGGCGTGATCCAATACGTGCTGCTGAAAGGCGAGCCGGGCCACCCGGATGCAGAAGCTCGTACTAAGTATGTAGTGAGCACGCTGAATGACAAAGAAGGTCTAAAAACTCAGCAATTGCAGCTCGACACGGCCATGTGGGATACCGCTCAGGCTAAAGACAAAATGGACGCGTGGTTATCTGGCCCAAACGCTAACAAAATCGAAGTGGTTATCGCCAACAACGATGCAATGGCAATGGGTGCTGTAGAAGCGCTGAAAGCTCATAACAAAACCAGCATTCCTGTATTCGGCGTTGACGCCTTGCCAGAAGCTCTGGCTTTGGTGAAATCAGGCGCAATGGCCGGTACCGTGCTGAACGATGCTAAGAATCAGGCTCAGGCGACATTCGATCTGGCGAAGAACTTGGCTGACGGCAAACCAGCCGCCGACGGCACTAAATGGAAAGTTGAAAACAAAGTGGTACGTATTCCTTACGTAGCCGTAGACCAATCTAACTTGGCTGACTTTACTAAATAATCCAAAGATTACGGACAGACGAGTAAATAGCTAAATATATAGCTAAGCAGTGGCATTAATTAGCAGTGAAGTAATATCACGTTAATACCTGCATAACAGGAAGTGATGTCTTTATACCGCCGGTCTATTACTGACCGGCGGTATTCATGACGTCAGGTATTAATATAATCAGTTTCTCTTAATATTTAGCCAGGTATAATTATGGCCGATATTCCAAAGCCTGACATCACGCAGACTGACGCCGTGGCTCCCCAGCCGCGTGAGTTTCTGCTGGAAATGAGCAATGTTAATAAATCATTTCCCGGCGTTAAGGCATTAGATAATGTGAATTTGAAAGTTCGACCGCACTCTATTCACGCGCTGATGGGCGAGAATGGGGCGGGTAAATCCACCTTATTGAAATGTCTTTTTGGCATCTACAGCAAAGATTCCGGCACCATTCTTTTCCAAGGTCAGGAAGTTAATTTTAAAAGTTCTAAAGAGGCACTTGAGCAGGGCGTGTCGATGGTTCACCAAGAGTTAAACCTGGTGTTGCAGCGCACGGTCATGGACAACATGTGGCTGGGGCGTTACCCAACTAAAGGTTTCTTCGTTGACCAGGACAAAATGCTCAAAGACACGCAGGCTATTTTCGATGAGCTAGATATTGATATCGACCCGCGTGAGAAAGTCGCCAAGCTTTCTGTGTCCCAGATGCAGATGATTGAGATTGCTAAGGCTTTCTCCTATAACGCGAAAATCGTGATTATGGATGAGCCAACCTCGTCTCTGACTGAGAAAGAGGTGAACCATCTCTTCACCATTATCCGCAAGCTGAAAGATCGCGGTTGCGGCATTGTTTACATCTCTCACAAGATGGAAGAGATTTTCCAGCTATGTGACGAAATAACCATTTTGCGCGACGGCCAGTGGATCATGACCCAGTCACTGGAAGGTCTCGACATGGATAAAATCATTTCCATGATGGTAGGGCGTTCACTGAGTCAACGTTTCCCAGACCGTCAGAATGTGCCGGGAGAGGTCATTCTGGAAGTCCGCAACCTGACCTCGCTGCGCCAGCCTTCAATCCGCGATATCTCCTTTGATTTGCACAAAGGTGAGATTCTGGGCATTGCCGGTCTGGTGGGGGCGAAGCGTACTGATATCGTCGAAACCCTGTTTGGTATTCGCGAAAAAGTCGCCGGAACCATCAAGCTGCATGGTAAGAAAATTAATAATCACAGCGCCAACGAAGCCATTAATCACGGTTTTGCTTTGGTGACTGAAGAGCGCCGTTCCACCGGTATTTATGCTTATCTCGATATCGGTTTTAACTCACTGATTTCAAATATTCGTAATTACAAAAACAAGATTGGCCTGTTGGACGTCAACCGGATGAAAAGCGATACCCAGTGGGTTATCGACTCCATGCGGGTGAAAACGCCGGGGCATCGCACCAGTATTGGTTCGCTGTCCGGGGGCAATCAGCAGAAAGTCATTATTGGGCGCTGGTTATTAACACAGCCGGAAATATTAATGCTTGATGAACCTACGCGCGGTATTGACGTCGGGGCCAAGTTTGAAATTTACCAGTTAATTACCGAGCTGGCGAAAAAAGAGAAGGGGATCATTATTATCTCCTCTGAAATGCCAGAGCTGTTGGGAATTACAGACAGAATATTAGTTATGAGCAATGGGCAGGTTGCGGGTATTGTTGAAACAAAAAATACTTCGCAGAATGAAATTTTACGCCTTGCATCCTTGCACCTCTAATTTTTAAGGGTTCTTATTATGAAAGCATTAAATAAGAAAAGTATGCTCACTTATTTAAAAGAGGGCGGGATTTACGTTGTGTTGCTGGTGTTACTGGCAATTATCATTATTCAGGACCCGACCTTCCTCAGCCTGGTCAACTTGAGTAATATTTTAACTCAGTCTTCAGTACGCGTAATTATCGCCCTCGGCGTGGCGGGGCTGATTGTGACTCAGGGCACAGACTTGTCAGCGGGTCGTCAGGTCGGCTTGGCGGCGGTGGTTGCAGCCACCCTGTTGCAGGCGATGGATAACGTTAACAAGGTGTTCCCGCATCTTGAAGTCGTCCCTATTCCAGTGGTTATTCTGACCGTGTGCGTGATTGGCGCGCTGATTGGCTTGGTGAACGGTATTATCATCGCCTACCTCAACGTGACGCCATTTATCACCACCTTAGGCACCATGATTATCGTTTACGGTATTAACTCACTGTATTACGACTACGTTGGCTCCTCGCCGGTGGCAGGGTTTGACCCAGGATTCTCCAGCTTTGCGCAGGGCTTTATTCAGCTGGGCGGCCTGAAGATCTCCTACATCACCTTCTACGCGTTGATTGCCATTGGCTTTGTTTGGATCCTGTGGAACAAAACTCGCTTCGGTAAAAACATCTTTGCTATCGGCGGCAACCCAGAAGCAGCCAAGGTTTCCGGCGTAAACGTGCCGTTAAACCTGATTATGATTTACGCGCTGTCCGGCGTGTTCTACGCCTTCGGCGGCTTGCTGGAAGCCGGGCGTATCGGCAGTGCTACCAACAACCTCGGCTTTATGTATGAGCTGGATGCCATCGCGGCCTGCGTGGTGGGCGGGGTATCCTTCGCCGGTGGTGTAGGGTCAGTGGCGGGCGTGGTGACGGGGGTGCTTATCTTCACCGTGATCAACTACGGCCTGACCTACATCGGGGTGAACCCGTACTGGCAGTACATTATCAAAGGTTCGATTATTATCTTCGCGGTGGCGCTGGATTCACTGAAGTACGCCAAGAAGAAATAAGAGTGGGGAGCAGGAAGAACCAACAACTAAAAAATCAGCAGTAAATAAATCAATAGTACTAACAAGGGCGCTTCGGCGCCCTTGTTGTTTTATAGTCAATGAGATTCCCGCGACTGCGAGAACGGGTTGCGGCCCGGCACCATTGGCCGCGAAGGCGGTGGTGGAGGTGCGTCACCATCCACACTCTGTTCCTCGGTGTCGTTAGCTTCTTGCTCGGCTTTGAGTCTGGCGGCTTCATCGGCCGCCGCTTTGTCCGCCGCGGCTTTCTCTGCGGCTGCTTTAAGCTGGGCGGCTTTCTCTTCCGCCGCTTTCTTCTCATCGGCCAATTTCTGTTGCAGTACCAGCAGCTGCTCAGGCGTTACGGCCGGGTAGCCCTGCGCGTCATCCGGGATGTGATGGACGGCGGGGATCGGGATCAGCGGGCCAAGGAAGCGCGGCTCGCGTTTAAGGATATACAGGTCAGTCAGCGCACCAAGGCGGGCGAAGATTTCACGCACGCGAACGGTCATGATGTCTTTCGGCGACGGCACGGCGAAGCACTGGGCCTGAATCCCCATGTGCAGCGCAATATACAGGGCGCGCTCGCAGTGGAAACGCTGGGTGATTATCAGGAAATCATTGGTGTCGAACACCTTGCGGGTGCGCACGATAGAGTCCAGCGTGCGGAAACCGGCGTAGTCGAGCACGATATCGCTGGCCGGAATGCCCGCTGCCATCAGGTCACGGCGCATGGTCATTGGCTCGTTATAGCTTTGCTGGGCATTGTCGCCGCTCAACAGCAGGTATTTTACTTTGCCGCTGTTATAGGCATTGATGGCACCCTGAATGCGGTAGAGATAGTACTGATTGGGGACGCCGGTGCGGTAATACTTGGCCGTGCCGAGCACCACGCCGACCTGACGATGCGGCAACTCTTGCACTTCGTCATAGACATAATCTTTGGTTTTCCAGCTGATCCACCGGTCAAGCCCAATAGCGACAACCAACATCAATACTATGATGCTGATGAAGCCTACTATCAGTCGCTTAATCATAAACTCGTCATCCTTCAGGTTGCAGCGGCCTTAGCGGCTAACGCTATGCTCTCTCGCTTCCCTGAGTCGCTGCTGGAAATCAGGAATTCAAGGCTACTTGACCTATCGAAACCATGCAATAAGCACGGCTCCGTATCTCGGGGCTTCGCGGAATATTTCAGCAACAATGGGGTAATTACTTCGTGCTGTGGAAGCTGTATTCCAATTTTGGTGTAAAACAGCATAAAAAAGGGCCAGTGCAGAAGCTGCCTGGCCCGATGATCTCTAGCGTGAGTCCGCGAAGATTAGAACGACGTGCGTTTGTAATCGCGGTACTGCGGTGACCAGAAGTTATGCTCAATGGCTTTTGACAGCGCATCTTCAGAGGTCACCATCGCCACACCTTGCAACTGCGCGGCTTTACCCACTTCCATGGCGATGCACTTAGACACGCCCTGAATGTCATTGACGTCTGGCAGCAGGGAGCCCACGCCATCCGTCGCCAGCGGCGAACACTCTGCCAGCGCGCGGCTGGCGGCCATCAGCATCTCGTCAGTCACGCGGGTTGCACCCGATGCCACGACACCCAGGCCGATGCCAGGGAAGATGTAGGAGTTGTTGCACTGGGCAATCGGGTAGACAGTCTCTTTGTAGGTCACTGGAGAGAACGGGCTGCCGGTCGCGACCAGCGCGTTGCCGTCGGTCCAGGTGATGATATCCACCGGCTGGGCTTCCACGCGAGAGGTCGGGTTGCTCAGTGGCATCACGATTGGGCGCTCGCAGTGCTTGTGCATTTCGCGGATAAGCTCTTCGGTGAACAAACCAGGCTGGCCGGAAACGCCAATCAGCACGGTAGGTTTTGCATGGCGAACCACGTCCAGCAGGGAGATGCTGTCGTTATCCAAGCCCCAGCCGGAGAGGTCGGCGCTTTTTTGCGTCAACTTGCTCTGGAAATCTAACAAGTTTGGCAGTTTGTCGGTCAGCAGGCCGAAACGGTCTACCATGAAGATGCGCGCACGGGCTTCTTCGTCGCTCAGACCTTCGGCTTTCATGCCGGCGATGATCTGCTCGGCGATACCACAACCGGCAGAGCCTGCACCCAAGAAGGTGACGGTCTGGTCGCGCAGGCGGCAGCCCGCGGCTTTACTGGCGGCAATCAGGCTGCCCAGCGTTACGGACGCGGTGCCTTGAATGTCATCATTGAAGCAGCAAAGCTCGTCGCGGTAGCGCGTCAGCAGCGGCATGGCGTTTTTCTGCGCGAAGTCTTCGAACTGCAACAGCACGTTCGGCCAGCGCACTTTCACGGCTTCGATGAACATGTTAACGAATTCGTAGTACTCGTCACCGGTGATGCGCGGATGGCGCCAGCCCATGTACAGCGGGTCGTTCAGCAACTGCGGGTTGTTGGTGCCCACGTCGAGAACCACCGGCAGGGTGTAAGCCGGGCTGATACCGCCACAGGCGGTGTACAGGGAGAGTTTACCGATTGGAATACCCATGCCGCCGATGCCCTGATCGCCAAGGCCCAAAATGCGTTCGCCGTCAGTCACTACTACCACTTTTACGTGCTGTTTGGTGGCGTTCTGCAACATATCGTCGATGTGAGCGCGGTTTGGGTAGGAGATAAACAGGCCGCGGGCGCGACGGTAGATATCAGAGAAATGCTCGCAGGCTTCGCCAACGGTTGGGGTGTAAATCACCGGCATCATTTCACTGAGGTGGGAATCAATCAGGCGGTAAAACAGGGTTTCGTTGGTGTCCTGAATATTGCGCAGATAAATGTGTTTATCGATATCGCTTTTGAAGTCTTGAAACTGGCGGTAAGCACGTTCGGCTTGTTCTTCTATGGTTTCAACGGCTTCCGGCAGCAGTCCATGCAAGTTAAAGTTGTTACGTTCTTCTTCTGTGAAGGCACTACCTTTATTCAGCAGCGGGAATTCAAGCAGGATTGGGCCAGCATGTGGAATATACAGCGGGCGTTTACTCTCGTATTCAAGTTCCATTGATTTTACTCTTCGGCTATCGGAGCGGGTTGCTGTTTTCTTATTATTTACTATCTCAGGGAGCTGATCCTAAAAGATAAAGTAAATATGTACAGTATTTGTTATCAGCCTATGACGAAAGGCAGAGGAAATGTGATTTGTGTCCTATTTCTGCACAGAAGGGTAACAACGGAAAATAACTATTTCAAATGCCAGACGGGGAAAGGGAATTAGGTAACTAAAAAAAGTGATTTCCGACGACAGAGGGTGGGTTTAATCCCTGCCGTCGGGGGAACAAATAATAATTTACAGCGTAATTGCCGTTAATTGCTGGCAGCCCAACGCGGCGAGGGTGGCGCGGGTGGCATCGAGCTGGCTGACCAGCGGCTGGTGGCGTTCGACGATCACCGCACGGCGGATTTTCAGGCAGTCTTCACCGGACAGATTCAGCAAAATCAGCGCCCCTTGCAGCGGCGGCAGGCTCGGATTAAATGCGGCGTTCTCCGCGTAGCGCCCGGCGAAAATCTTGCCAGTTTCCGTTTCCAGCGCGACGCCGCTGTGTGACTGGCTATAAGGTGCATGGCTCTGGTTACACGCATCTAAAGCCTGTTGGCTCAGGGCGTCTTGCTCGGCAATCTGATAACCGTGATTGACCTTGTCCATCAGCAGCGTGGTGATATCCAAGTCTTTCGGGCCGAAGGAGTAGGGCAGGTAGTCGCCCAGTGTGGCGACATCGCGGTCCGGTAGATGGATATTCAACTCAGTGCCGCTGTTCAGCTCATTCATAAACTGACGGCAGTGGCCGCACGGTGTGTAGTTGACGGTGATCGACGCCAGTTTGGCCTCTCCGCGCAACCAGGCGTGCGTCACCGCAGACTGCTCCGCGTGCACGGTTTGCTGCATGGAAGCGCCACTGAACTCCATATTGGCACCGAAGTACAGGTTGCCAGAAACACCTCGCGCTACGGCACCCACGTGGAAATGGGAGATAGGCGTCAGGGAGCAGGCGGCGGCCAGCGGCAGCAGGGTAAACGCCAATGCATCATCATCCAAGCCCGTCTGCGCTTTGACGTTCGCGACCTGATCGGCTGTCAACATGGCCGGGAAGTCGTCACGGCTGAGCAACGGTTCGAGTGCGGTCTGAAGAGTGGCGGGCAGTGTGGCGAATGCGTCGAGGAAACGAGAATGCATGGGTGTGATCCTTCAGGATTTACGGGAAATCATTCTATGAGTCTTTTGGGGAATGTTGTGTGACTTTCGTCACTATTTTTATGAAATGAGGTGATGTTGTTGCAGTAATGCGAGATATCTCGCAAGTTTCGGCTATGCCCACGAGGAATTGCATTGCATTCGGCATAAAAAAAGCGACCCGCAGGTCGCTTTTTAATCAAGGCAGAGCTTGCCGTGCAGTTTAGCTGCGGCTTAGTTGCGGCGTTCAAACGCCAGCGCGCGGCGCTCGATCAGGCGCATCATCAGCGTCAGCAGGCCGTTAACACACAGATAAACCAGACCCGCCGCGCCAAACACCATCACATCATAGGTTCGGCCATACATTAATTGGCTGTGGCCCATCACGTCCATCAAGGTAATGGTGTACGCCAGCGACGTACTTTTAAACACCAACACCACTTCGTTCGAATAGGACGACAGGGCGCGTTTAAAAGCAAACGGCAGCAGAATGCGCAGCGACTGTTTCTTCGACATGCCCAGTGCTTCGCAAGATTGCCACTGACCCGACGGAATAGCGCGCATGGCACCGGCAAACAGCTGGGTAGTGTAAGCCGCGCTGTTCAGCGCCAGCGCAAACATCGCACAAAGCCAAGGCTGTGACAGCAAGTCCCACAACCAAGGGATTTCGCGAATCGAGGGGAACTGGCCCGGCCCGTAATAGATAAGGAAGATCTGCACCAGCAGCGGCGTGCCGGTGAACAGCGTGATGTAACCTTTCACTATTTGGCTGAGTACCGGCACTTTGAGTGTCAGCACCACGGTAAAAATCAGCGCCAGCAGCAGCGCGACGATCAGCGCCGCAATGGTCAGCGTCAGGCTGGTGTGCAGCCCTTTGACAACTTCGGGTAAGTAATCCCACATCAGGAAGCACTCCGTTCAAAGCGGGTGGTACGGAGTTCGATGCGTTTGATGACAAACTGGCTGAACAGGGTAACTAACAGATAAATCGCGGCGGCAATCATGTACCAAGTGAAAGGTTCTTGAGTGCGGGTCGCGATGCTCTTGGTTTGCAGCATCAGGTCGTTGACGCTAATCAGCGACACCAGCGCGGTATCTTTCAACAGCACCAGCCACTGGTTGCTCAAGCCCGGTAGGGCGTGACGCCACATTTGCGGCATGATTAAGCGGAAGAAAATTGCTGTTTTCTTCATGCCCAGCACTTGTCCTGATTCCCACTGGCCTTGCGGCACGGCTTTCAGCGCGCCGCGCAGGGTCTGCGAAGCATAGGCCGAATAGAGCAGGGAGAGGGCAATTACGCCACAAACAAAGGGGCTGACTTCAAAGTTATCAATAGGCAGCTTCACCGGGATTTGGAACAGGCCCAAGTTGATGTTGAAGCCGTCGGCCAGCACCACTAATAGCTGCGAAGAGCCGAAATAGATAAACAGCACCACCAGAATTTCCGGCAGGCCGCGCAGAATCGTCACCCACGCCGTACCCAGCCAGCTGACGGGTTTCCACGGTGCAGATTCCCACACCGCAAAAATCATCGCCAAAAACAGGCCGAGGACCAGCGCACAAACGGCAAGGCCGACGGTCATCCCGGCGGCGCTTGCGAGAGGTAGAAGTTCAGTCATTGATGGCAAAACTTACTGTTGGAACCATTTTGAATACAGAGTCTGGTAAGTGCCGTCAGCCTTCACTTTTGCCAGTCCGTCATTCAGTTTTTTCAGCAACTCGGTGTTGTTCTGGCGAACAGCAATGCCCAGACCCACGCCGAAGTAGTCTTTATCGGTGATTTTGTCGCCGACGGATGAGAGGTTAGGATTCTGTTTCAGCCACTCGTTCACCACGGCGGTGTCACCGAATACGGCGTCAAGACGGCCATTTTTCAGATCCAGCACGGCGTTCTGATAGCTGTCGTAAGGCACGGCGGTGATCTCAGGGTGTTTTTCCATCAGGTATTTCTGGTGGGTACTGCCGTTTTGCATCCCAACGCGTTTGCCTTTCAGCGCGGCGAGGTCAGCGAACTTACCTTTCTCAGCGATGAACAGCGCGGAGTTTTCATAGTAAGGCGTGGAGAAGGCAACCTGCTTTTCGCGGTCAGGCGTGATGTCCATGCCGGAGATTACCGCGTCAAAACGGCGGAACTTCAGGCTTGGGATCAGGCTGTCGAACGCCTGATTGGTGAAGGTACAGTTAGCCTGAATCTCTTTACAGACGGCATTCGCCAGGTCAACGTCAAAGCCCTGAATCTTGTTGCCGGAGTCCACAAATTCAAACGGAGGATAAGAGGCTTCCATCGCGAAACGAATGTTTTCAGCTGCGCTGGCAGACAGAGTGACGCTCGCCAAAACAGCAGCAATTAATAATTTTTTCATCGCAAACTCCGTAGTAAACATCAATGAGACAGATAGCTGGCAAACTCTTTGGTTTGCGACTGGGTAAAGCAGGTGGCATCGCCTTGTTCAACGACGCGACCGTTTTCCATGTAAACCACGCGGCTGGCGGTTTTACGCGCAACTTCCACTTCGTGGGTCACGATAACCTGAGTAATACCGGTACCGGCCAGTTCGCGAATAATGCTGACGATTTGCGCGGTGATTTCTGGATCCAGCGCGGCGGTCGGCTCATCAAACAGCAGCACCTGCGGCTCCATCATCAGGGCGCGGGCAATGGCAACGCGCTGCTGTTGGCCACCGGAAAGATGCAGTGGGAAGCGCGACGCGTAGTCAGTCAGGCGCAGGCGGGTCAGCAGCTTTTCTGCCCGCTTCATGGCGACATCTTTGCTTAAACCCAATACGCGGATTGGCGCTTCAAGCAGGTTGTCGAGCACCGTGCGGTGCGGCCATAAGTTATATTGTTGGAAAACCATCCCGACGTTTTGGCGCAGTTCACGCACCGCCTTTTCGTCAGGTTTTTTGGTGAAATCGAAGGTGTTCCCGGCTATCTGCAACGTGCCTGAACGCGGCATTTCTAGCAGGTTTAACACGCGCAGAAGAGAACTTTTCCCGGCACCGCTTGGCCCGAGCAACACGAGGGTTTCTCCGGCTGGGCAGTCGAGCTGAATGTCGAACAACGCCTGATGTGCGCCGTAGAAGCAGTTGATGTTATTTAGTTGAATACTCATGCGCAAATAGTGAATAGCCATTGATGCCGCGGATGTTAACTTCTGTAGCATAGTTATGCAACGATCGCGGCTTAAAATTTATGAGTGAGGTGCTTTAGTAGTAAACCATAGCACATCATATTGTCTCCCCTTCATCCTTCAAGCCGTTTCTGCGTTGGCTGCCTTCACTCACCCCGGTCACTTACTGGAGTAAGCTCCCGGGGATTCGCTCAGTTGCCGCCTTGATCCAACTCGAATGATTTAGGGGAGCTACTCATCGCGATTATTGATTTTCCAGAACCTGACGCAGGGTACCGCTGGAGGCGAAGTCGAGGTCGGCCATGTAGCGCACGTCGTCGACAGTCCAGCATTGGCCTTCGCGCACCATCAACACTTCATCTTTCCAGGTTGAATTCGCGCCGTTGTCTTTGGCGTGGGTCATGGTCACGCGCAGCGGGATGTTGCGGGCGTCGGTATTCGGAATAGTGGAGGCATCATCAACCCAGGCCGAAGTCGGGCCGTCGAACAGGCTGGAGAACACGTCGCCGTCGCTAGCACCCTGTTTTTCATTCGGCGTGGCGGCGATATCTACTTTACGTTCAGACTGTGCCTTGAGCAGCGCGTTATACAGGCCGGTGCTCAGGTAAGGGCGGTATTGCGCCAGCTGGCTGCTATTCGGCAGGCCAGAACCGCCATTTTTAATGCGTAAATCATAGAATTTCTGCGCGACGGTGTCCGGGCCTCCATCAACGCAGGGCGCAGTGCGGCTGCCAATATCCTTAAAAGCCGGTTCAACCGTAGTACATGCGCTGAGGGTCAGCACCAGGGGGATCGCGGCGGCAAGTGTTTTATATTTCATCGTATTCCTTACTGAAAGATTGAACGTTTTCACCATGACTTTCTTTAGCATACAGTATAAAACCGATTTGGATTGATGCACGGTGCGGTGCGAAATCAACCTTAGCTCATAAGCTATACTCAAGGCTTTGGCCGATGACTGGCTGGCAAACGGACGAAAACTAATAAGGAATACTTATGCAACATTTCCTCACTGCTTCCTTTGAATTCTGCTTATGAAGGCGTTATGGCGCAACGGCGGAGCGATGATTGCCGCCATAATGCTGCTGACGGGCTGCCAAACCTCGCCGTCTTCCGAGCAGAATTTACCCTATCGGCTAGAAAGCCAGCGCCAGGCGCAGGGCGCTGACCAGCGCGTGCGTTTTCTGGTGATCCATTACACCGCCGAAGATTTCCACAACGCATTAAATACGCTTACTGATGAGCACGTCAGCGCACATTATTTAATTCCGGCGCACCCGCCGGTGGAAAACGGCAAACCCGTGGCGTGGCAGCTGGTGCCAGAGTCGCAGCGCGCCTGGCACGCCGGGGCCAGCGGCTGGCGCGGGCGCACCAATCTCAATGACACCTCTATTGGCATTGAGCTGGAAAATAAAGGCTACAGCCGCCATCTGCTGGGCAAGCATTTTTACCCATTCCCGCCCGCGCAAATTGACCTGCTTGCCGATCTCAGCCAGCAAATTATCCAGCGCTACCAGATTGAGCCGCGCAACGTGGTCGGCCATAGCGATATCGCGCCGCTGCGCAAAGACGATCCGGGGCCGCTGTTCCCATGGCGTGAACTGGCGAAGCGCGGCATAGGCGCGTGGCCCGACGCCCAGCGAGTCAGGGATAATCTGGCGGGGCGCGATCCGCATCAGACAGTGGATAAAGCCGACCTGCTAGCGAAGCTTCAGCAATACGGCTATCCGGTGACGCCAGACATGAACCAAGCCCAGCAGCGGCGGGTGATTGCCGCTTTCCAGATGCATTTTCGCCCGGCGGATTATCGCGGCGAGGCCGATGCTGAATCTGACGCCATTATCAGCGCGCTGTTACAACAGTATCCGGCAGGGAATTAAGAAGGGTGGGGTTAGTCGCGCTTATTACCGACGCCCTGCAAACCTTGCAGACGGCCGTGGTCGCGCAGCCAGTTGGCGGTGCGGATAATGCCCTGATCGAGTGAGATCACCGGGCGATAGCCCAATTCATCCTGCGCGCGCTGCGTGTCGAGGGTGAGATCGAAATTGAGCTTGGCGACGCTGTAGTGGGTCAACACCGGCTCTTTGTGCGAGTTCTTGCTGATCTTCTCCATGCCGCGCGCCATCATGTCCAGCAGCGGATAGGGCACCGAGCGAATGCGGTAATTCATCTCCAGCGCGTCCATCAAATGCTCCACCATGGTTCGCAGCGGTCGCGGCTGCTGGTTGGTGATGTTGAAGGCGCGGCCGGATTCGGTCTTTTGGGTCTGCGTCGCCAGCCACATGGCGTGCACGGCGTTTTCCACATAAGTCATGTCGACCAGCGCTTCACCACCGCGCGGCAGCATCAGCGTCCCGCCGTATTTCAACATTTGCAGCAGGCGCGGCAGCAGCACATTGTCGTGCGGCCCAAACACCCCCTGCGGGCGTAAAATCGTGAAGTGAGTCTGTGGATTGGACAGCGCCAGCGTGGTGATCACCTGTTCGGCCGCTGCCTTGCTGCGAGCAAAGGAGTTAGCAAAACGGTTGGGGCGAAAATCTTCTTTTATATTGCGATGATGGTGGAAGTCGAAGTAGATCGCGGGCGAAGAGAGGTGGACGAAGTTTTCGACACCGTAGGCCGTGGCCCATTCGCCAAGGCGGCGCGTGGCGCGCACGTTGGCCAGTTCGAACTCCTGCTCGCTGCCCCATGGGGAAATCATCCCCGAGCAGTGCCACAGGGTGTCCACATCTGCCAGCAGTACTTTGGCCTGCGATGACACCAGGCTGGTGAGGTCCGCGTGGACGAACTCCGCGCCCATTTTTTGCAACAGCGAGCCCATTGCAGCGTTACGCCCCGTCGCCCTGACGCTAATGCCTTTGTTACGCAGAAATTCTACGGCATTGCGGCCAAGACCGCTGCTGGCGCCTGTCACGAGTACTTTCATAAATAGGTCAATTCCAACGCTTTTTTACGGGGCTGAGGTTCAATCCAATACCCATGAGCAATAAGGGTGCCATTCTTTCGTGAAATTGTGCTACTTGCAATCGGAAAGGCGGAAAGCGTGACGCCAGCCGGTGCGACTGCGCGGGAAATAATCCGCGTCACAGGCCGCAGCGATCTTTTTGCCGGGCGAGGCTGGCAATGCGCTTCGCCATGCCACGAAAAATAAACTGATGAGCGGGCATCATGCTGAACCAGTAGAGCAAACCGCTAAAGCCCGCCGGGTGCCACCATGCCCGGACGTCGATGCTGCGGCTGTCGCCGTGATCGGTAATGGTGAAGGTGAGCCGCCCCAGCCCCGGCGCTTTCATGCCAAACAGCAGCGACAGTTCGCGCTGGGGCTGCAGCCCAATCACTTTCCAGCCGTCAATCTTGTCACCCAGCCGCAGCTGCGGGCGATCCGGTCGGCCATACTTCACGCGCCCACCGAGCAAATCATCGATTCTGGCGCGCAGCCGCCACAGTTTGTTGGCGTAGAAATAACCCTCTTTGCCGCCTAATTGCTGAATGACCTGCCACAGCGCAGCTTTAGATGCCGTGGTTTCCAGCTTAAATCCGGCCTGCTTCGGGTAGTAGCCGTAACCCGGACGCCAGCGGGCGCGGGCGTCAGCGTCGTAATGCCAGTCTGAGGAGTTGAGCACCTGCTGCTCTTCCTGCGCCAGCGTAGCGCGAATCGACTCGTTTACCGTGATGAGTTTCTGCGGAATAAGCTGGCGCAGCGCCGCGCTGTCGGCGGGTAAATCATGTTTCAGCCCCTGGATCAGCGCCTTCGCCAGCGGCGTCGGCACCGAGGTAATAAGACTCAGGAAGTAGACTGAAATCAGCGACGTCGGCAGAGGTAATGGCAGCAGCCAGCGGCGTTTGCCACTGATGGCGATAAAGCGTTCAAACAGCGTCTGGTAACTCATATATTCCGGGCCGCCCGCGTCGAAATGGCGATGTGACTGCGGGGGAAGGGCAATCAGCCCGCTGAGATAATTCAGCAAGTTTTCCAGCGCCAGCGGGGATGATTTCGAGCGTACCCAGCGCGGCGGCGTGAGGATTGGCAGGTTGTAGACCATGTCGCGCATCACTTCGAAGGCGGCAGATCCTGCGCCGATCACAATGCCTGCGCGCAGTTCCGTCACCGGAATATCACCACGTCGCAGCAGGTCGCCGGTGAGTTTTCGCGCTTGCAGATGGGCGGAGTGGCTGGCTTGCGGCTGCATCGAGCCGAGATAGACAATATGTTTGATGGAGGACTCTTTCAGCGCCAGCAGGGTGTTTTGCGCCGCCTGTCGCTCTTTCTCCAGCAGGTCGTCATCCTCGCTCATGGAGTGAACCAGATAGACCAGCACGTCGGCACCTGCGAACGCTTCTTTCAAACTTTTGCTGTTATACACATCCGCGAAGCAGCAGCGCACATTGGGCCATTTCTGCTGCTGTAGCCACTCGACGCGCCTTGCTGCCGCAGTGACCTGATAGCCCTGCTGGCTGAGATGTGAAGTCAGATGCTGGCCGATGTAACCGCTGGCCCCAAGCACCACGACCCTTGTGGTTGGTATTGACACTGGCATCATCCATTTCGCTCATTGAGGAAAAAATCGATGATAAAAAAGCGGCGCTTAAGCCGCTTTGTTTATTCATCGCAAAGCTTACTTGGCGTGATGTTGCAGGAAGTCTTGCCACAGAGACACGACTTTTTGCAGATCAGCCCGACTAATGTCGATATGTGTGATCAGACGAGTCAGCGGACCGGCGCTGAGGATCACCCCACGCTCGCGCATCCACGGGCCAAGTTTGGCGGCCAACTCGGCAGATTGCTTGATGTACAGAATGTTGGTCTGCGCGCCCGGCGCGGCGATTTCCACGCCAATTGCCCGCAACTGCTGCTCAAGCCAGACCGCGTTGTCGTGGTCTTCTTTTAGGCGTTCAACGTTGTTTTCTAACGCATAAATCCCCGCTGCTGCCAGAATGCCCGCCTGACGCCAGCCACCGCCGGTCATCTTGCGCCAGCGATTGGCGCGGGTAATGTACTCGCGGCTGCCGCACAGCACCGAGCCAACCGGCGTCCCCAGACCTTTCGACAGGCAGATGGTCAGGGTGTCGCAATATTGGGTTATCTCGATCAACGGCACGTTCAGCGCGACGCTGGCATTCATGATGCGTGCGCCGTCAATGTGCAGCGCCAGCCCTTTTTCGCGGGTAAATTCAAAGGCTTTTTGCAGGTAATCCAGTGGCAGTACCTTGCCGCTGTGGGTATTTTCCAGACTCAACAGACGAGTCCGCGCGAAGTGAATGTCGTCCGGCTTGATGGCGGCAGCCACTTTGTCGAGAGGAATGGAGCCATCGGCGTCCATCTCCAGCGGCTGGGGCTGGATACTGCCGAGCACGGCGGCACCACCGGCTTCATACATATAGTTGTGGGCTTTTTGGCCGACAATGTACTCGTCGCCACGCTGACAGTGGGTCAGCAGAGCCACCAAATTGGCCTGAGTGCCGGTCGGCATAAACAGCGCGGCTTCTTTGCCGGTAAGCCTGGCGGCCAATTCTTGCAATGCATTAACCGTCGGGTCATCCCCGTACACATCGTCGCCCACTTCTGCATGAGCCATAGCCTGACGCATTGCTTCGCTCGGGCGAGTCACTGTATCACTGCGTAAATCGATCAACGTCGGAGTCCTTTTGAAAAGTGGAGAAGGGGCGGAAGCTGCGCGGGCCGTTTTGCAACAACCCGCGCAGTACTCACAGCACTATATCCCCGACGGGGTTATCGCAGCCAGTTGGTTTTCGCCAGTTCTACCACTTCGTCGCCACGGCCGTTGATCACCGCGCGCAGCATATACAGGCTGAAGCCCTTGGCCTGCTCAAGTTTGATTTGCGGCGGCATCGCCAGCTCGTCGGTGGCGGTCACCACGTCAACCAGCACCGGGCCTTCGTAGGCAAAGGCGTCTTGCAGCGCGGCATCGACGTCGGAAGCTTTCTCCACGCGAATGCCTTTGATGCCCGCGGCTTCAGCCATGGCGGCGAAGTTCGGATTTTTCAGCTCGGTGCCGTCGGTCAGATAGCCCCCGGCCTTCATCTCCATCGCCACAAAGCCCAGCACGCTGTTGTTGAAAATGATGATTTTCACCGGCAGTTTCTGCTGCGCTAGCGTCAGGAAATCCCCCATCAGCATGGTGAAGCCGCCGTCGCCGCACATGGCGACCACTTGACGGTTACGGTCAATGGCCTGTGCGCCCAGTGCCTGCGGCATGGCGTTAGCCATCGAACCGTGGTTGAAGGAGCCAATCAGGCGGCGCTGGCCGTTCATCTGCAAGTAGCGGCAGGCCCAGACGGTTGGCGTGCCCACGTCACAGGTGAACACCGCGTCGGCATCAGCAAAGCGGCTAATCTGTTGCGCCAAATACTGCGGGTGGATCGCCTGTTTGTCATTCATCGTGGCGAGGCCGTCGAGGTCTTTGCGCGCCTCTTGATAGTGTTTCAGCGCCTTGTCGAGGAATTTACGGTCGCTTTTCTCCTGCAACTTCGGCAGCAGTGCGGTCAGCGTGGTTTTAATATCACCCACCAGCGCCATGTCCACCTGACAGTGCGCCCCAATGCTGCCCGGATTGATATCAATCTGGATGATAGTGGCGTCTGTTGGGTAGAAGGCGCGGTAAGGGAACTGGGTGCCGAGCAGGATCAGCGTGTCGGCATTCATCATGGCGTGGTAGCCGGATGAGAAGCCAATCAGGCCGGTCATCCCGACGCTATAAGGGTTGTCCCACTCAATATGCTCTTTGCCACGCAGGGCGTGAACCACCGGCGCTTTGAGGGTTTCTGCCAGTTTCACCACTTCATCATGGGCACCGGCACAGCCACTGCCGCACATCAGGGTGATGTTTTTCGCACCCTTGAGCACTTCCACCAGCTTTTCCATTTCGGACAGATTTGGCAGCACCAGCGGCAGCTGCGGCGGATACCATTTGGCCGTCGCGTCTTCCGGTGCAGGCTTTAGCGCCACGTCGCCCGGCAGCACTATCACCGACACGCCGCGATTGAGAATGGCTTTGCGCATGGCGATGCCCAGCACCTGCGGCAACTGGTCGGGATGGGTGATCATCTCACAATAGTGGCTGCACTCGCGGAACAGCTCGGTAGGGTGAGTTTCCTGAAAATAGCCGGTACCGATTTCGCTCGAAGGGATGTGGGCGGCAATCGCCACCACCGGCACGTGGTTGCGGTGGCAGTCAAAAAGACCGTTGATTAAGTGCAGGTTGCCCGGCCCGCAGGAGCCGGCGCATACCGCCAGTTCGCCCGTCAGCTGGGCTTCCGCGCCGGCGGCAAAGGCGGCCACTTCTTCATGTCGGGTGCCCATCCATTCGATGGTTCCCATGCGGTTTAAACTATCGCTAAGCCCATTAAGGGAATCGCCGGTGACGCCCCAAATCCGTTTAACGCCAGCCTCTTCAAGTGTTTTTGCCAGCAACGAAGCCACGGTGTGTTTCATAGATCCCTCCAGATAGACTGTTTAATCGATCGCATCGATAAGTTAAAAGCTCCGCTAATCATAGTTCATGATGCAAATGTGATTTGTTTCGAGAATGCTTTTAAGATTTCGATAGATTTCCGTATTGGTCTTCAACCTTACAGAAAAGGTCAGGGAGTGGGGTTGTAGTTTTGTAAATCTACCCGGCCTAACTGTAAATCCAGATGTCTACAGGCAGGCCGGGAGTCTGGGAAAGGGGATTAGGCTAAGGTCACGTCGCCATGCAGCTGGCAGCTACAGGCCAAGACGTAGCCTTCGGCTATCTCGGCGTCGGTCAGGGTCATTTGGCTGGTGGTCGTGAAATCGCCGCCGATCACGCGGGTTTTACAACTGCCGCAGACACCGGCGCGGCAGGCGGCATTGACCGGCAGTTGGTGCTGCTCCATCGCCGCCAGCAGGGTAGAACCGACGGGCACCTTGTAGTGGGCAAGCGGCGTCAGGCGAGTCATCGTCAGCAGCTTATTGCTTTGTGGCTCGGCAATCGGCTGGTGGAACTGCTCGGTGATGACGCTATTGTCCGCCGCGCCAAGGGCTTTAACCCACTGTTCAGCCAGCCGCATATAAGGCGCCGGGCCGCAAATCATCACCCGTCGCGCCGCCATGTCTGTCACACCAGTCTCCAACAGGTCTTGGCTCAGTCGCCCGGCGATAAAGCCCTCTGTTGCATTGTTCTCGGATAATAAAATTAAGCTTAACTGCGGGTGACGTGCGGCCAACTGCTGCCATTGGGTAGCGAAAATCACATCCTGAGGGCTGCGCACGCTGTAAAACACCGTCACGGGTCTGGCGGGCGTTTGCTGTAGAACTGCGCGACAAATCGACATAATCGGCGTCACGCCGCAGCCCGCCGCCAGTAGCAGCAGGGGCTGGTCGCCGTCGCAGACAAAGCTGCCCTGAGCATCTGAAAGCCAGAGATAGTCGCCAACTGTCACCTGTTGAGTCAGCCAATTCGAGCCTTGGCCGTCGGCAATTTGGCGAACCGTCAGGGTGATAAACGGACTGACGCCAGGAGTGGAGGAGAGGGTGTAAGCCCGCTGCACCTGGCCGCTAGTGCCAATATTCACCAGCGCAAACTGGCCGGGCTGGTAGTCATAAGGCACATGGCTGAACAGAGATAAAGTCCAGACATCGGCGGTTTCTTGTTGAATGTCATGCACCTGCAGGCGATTGGGGCACAGCAGCGTGGGTTGGTCGGCAAACAGAGGGAAAGTCATGGCGAGTTCCTCAAGGGGCCGGTGGGGCGCACCGGCCGGGTGAAATTATTGTGGCAACATCTGGCGCAGGTCGTCCTCAACCGAGGTGATGGCGCGCAGGCCGAATTTTTCATTCAGCACGTTCAACAGGTTTTCTGTCAGGAAGGCCGGAGCCGTCGGGCCGGTGGCAATATTCTTCACCCCGAGTGAGAGCAGAGTCAGCAAAATAACAATCGCTTTCTGCTCAAACCATGACAGCACCAGGCTCAGCGGCAGGTCGTTGACGCTGCAGCCCAGCTTGTCGGCCAGATGCACCGCCAGCATGATGGCCGAGTAGGCATCGTTGCACTGGCCGACGTCCAGCAGACGCGGCAGCGGGCCGAGGGTGCCGAAGTCCAGCTTGTTGAAGCGATATTTGCCGCAGGCCAGCGTCATGATCAGGCAGTCGTCGGGCACGGCGCGGGCTAAGTCGGTGAAGTAGCTGCGTTCGCCACGACTGCCGTCACAGCCGCCAATCAGGAAAATGTGGCGCAGCTGTTTGCTGGCCACCAAGTCAATTACCGTGTCGGCCGCGCCGAGCAGGGTTTCGCGGCCAAAGCCGACGGTGATCTCCTGCTCGATTTCACTGTATTTGAATCCCGGCTCGGCCAAGGCTTGAGCAATCACCGGCGCAAAATCTTCCCCTTCCAGATGCTTCACGCCCGGCCAGCCGACAATGCTGCGGGTCCAGATCCGGTCACCGTAGTTGCCGACATTCGGGTCAATAATGCAGTTGGAGGTCATCACCACCGGCCCCGGGAATTTGGCGAATTCAATTTGCTGGTTCTGCCAGCCGCTGCCGTAGTTGCCCGCCAGATGCGGATACTTCTTCAACTCCGGGTAGCCGTGGGCGGGAAGCATTTCACCGTGGGTATAGATGTTAATGCCAGTGCCGGCGGTCTGTTCGAGCAGCATCTGCAAATCTTTCAGGTCATGGCCGGAGATCAGAATGGCTTTCCCGGCGCGAGGCTTGACGTTCACCGCCGTCGGCTGCGGGTGCCCGTAGGCGTCCGTTTCGCCTTTATCGAGGATCTCCATCACGCGGAAATTCATCTTGCCGATGCCCATGGCATTTTCCAGCAGGGTGGCCATGTCGGCGGGCTGGGTGCCGAGCCACGCCATGAGGCGGTGATAATCGGCATAGATATGGGTGTCGGACTGGCCCAGCACGTGGGCGTGTTCCATATAGGCGGCGGCCCCTTTCAGGCCATACAGGCAGAGCAGGCGCAGGCCGTGGATATCGTCACCGACTTCGGCTTTATCGCTGTTTAAGGCAAACTGCTGGGCCTGAATCTGTAGCTGGTCGATGGCGTCGCTGGTCAAAGTCAGATTTGCCAAAGGGTGCGGGTTGCTGATGGCCGGATCCATCAGGCGGCAGCGGCTGGCAAGGGATTCGCGATAGCTAATGGCTTCGCGGGCATAAGCCACGATGCGCGCCGAGTCAAAGTTAACGTTGGTTAAGGTTGAGAAGAAGGCGCGGGGCGCAAAGGCGTCAATTTCGGCATCAATGATGTCATAGCCCCGGGCGATGAGCGCCCACGAGGATAGGCCCTGTAGCACCGCCACCAGCAGGTCTTGCAGGTCAGAGGTTTCAGCCGTTTTGCCACACATCCCCTGCGCATAGGCGCAGCCGCTGGTGGTCGGGGTTCTCACCGTTTGTTCACATTGCACACAAAACATTATCCACTCCTTTTATAAGTTGCATTTATAATGCATGTTTTAAGTTAAGCCTAAGACGCAACAGGCAAGAATTGAAGTGCTTTGTGGAATAAGTGCAGATGGGTTGATTTAGCGCAATTTCTGAAGAAAGGCCGTCGCGCTGGCGCAGAGGCCAGCGCGAGGTAAAACAGGTCAGGCGGAGAAGAAGGCCATCAGGATTGGCGCGATCAGGCTCAGCAAGAAGCCGTGCACCACCGCCGGTGGCACCATGTCCAATCCACCGCTGCGTTGCAGCACCGGCAGGGTGAAGTCCATGGAGGTTGCGCCACACAGGCCCAGCGCCGAGGAGCGGCTGGAGCGCACCAAGGTTGGGATCAGCATAATGGCGCACAGCTCGCGGGCTAAATCGTTAAAGAACGCCGCGCTGCCGACCACCGGGCCGAAAGCGTCCGTCAACACAATGCCGGAGAGGGAGTACCAGCCGTAGCCGGAGGCCATCGCCAATCCGGTATTCAGCGGCAGGCCGAGCAGCAGCGCGGCCAGCGCGCCGCCGACCAGTGAGCTGACGGCCACCACCGACGCCACTAATATGCCACGGCGGTTAAGGATGATTTGGCGCAGCGTCATGCTGCTATTGCGTAGCTGCATCCCCACTAGCGCCAGCAGGAAAATCAGCGCCACTTCGCTGGCTTCTGAGGCGTAAGTCAGCCAGTGCCACTGGGTCAGGCCGAGCAAGAAACCGGCGATCACCACGCCGCACAGCTTGAGTGAATCAATCGCCATATTCAGGCGAGAAGGCAGGGACTCTTGCTGATGATTGGATTTCCAGGGTTTACGCTTTTCCAACAGCCAAAGTGCGACAAAATTGAAAATGAAAATGCACAAGAAACAGACCGCCGCGTATTTGAAAATCAGCAGCAGATTCGTACTCAGATTATCGAGAAAGGCTAAGCTGACGCCCATGATGAATAGGATCACATACACCATCCAACTCAGCAGGCGGTTAATGGCATAAAGCAAAGCCGATTTTTTTAATGGAATGAGATAGCCGATGATCAGCGGCAAAAGAATGATCAGTAAACCTGAATACATGAAGCTTTCCGTGTAGTTGCGAGTCCTGAAGGGGCGGTCAACACGCTAACCAAAAGCCGTGTCGCTGTAAAGTCGCTTTAACCAGCAAATGGCGCGGCAATATCTTGACCAAACAGCATTTTTAACGCCATGCTGAACACAGGTGAAGCAGAAGGGAGCGCCCGATGTATCTGGAACATATCGATATTGCAGGATTTCGTGGTCTAAATCGGTTATCGCTAACCTTGACCCAACCCACGCAGCGCGGCGCCTCCATCAGCGGCCCGCTGGGCGAGGAGGGCGTCTCTTCCGTCACCACCAATACCGTGCTGGTGGGGGAAAATGCTTGGGGTAAGTCCAGCTTGCTGGATGCCCTGACGCTGCTGCTTTCGCCTGAACCCAAACTCTACTGCTTCAAAGAGGAAGATTTCTATTTCCCCGCCGGGGAACAGCAGTCCAAATCGAAATATCTGCACGTGGTTTTCACCTTCTGCGAGAATCAGGCCGGGCACCACACCTCGCCGCGATTCAACCCGCTTTCTCCTTTATGGGTGAAGTGCGCGGACAAGCTCACGCGCATCTATTATCGGCTAGAAGGGGAGCTGGACGATGACGGCAGCGTGCTGACGCTGCGCAGTTTCCTTTCCGCCAACGGCCAACCGCTGAACTTGCAAACTATTGATCCACTGGCGCAGGCGTTAATCACTTTAAATCCGGTGCTGCGGCTGCGCGATGCGCGGTTTATTCGCCGTTTGCGTAGTGAAACGCTGGCCCCGCGCCTTGCTAAAAATAATGAAGAAATGGCGAAGCAGCTCGACGACTTGACGCGCGGGCTGATCCATAACCCACAGAACCTAACCAACAGCGAATTGCGCAGCGGGCTGGCGGCGATGCAGCAGCTGTTAGAACACTATTTTGCCGAGCAGGGCACCAGCAGCAGCGCGCCGTGGCAGCAAAAGCGCCACGGCCGGGCCGAGAGCCGCCGCGCATGGCGCTCCCTCGACAATATCAACCGAATGATTGCCGAGCCGAACAGCCGCAGTATGCGCGTTATGCTGTTGGGGATGTTTTCCACATTATTGCAGGCCAAGGGTTCGGTGGTGCTGCATCCCGATGCTCGCCCGCTGCTATTAATAGAAGACCCGGAAACCCGTCTGCACCCGATTATGCTGTCGGTGGCGTGGGGGCTGCTCGACCAGCTTCCCTTGCAGCGCATTACCACCACCAACTCCGGCGAGCTGCTGTCGCTGGTGCCGGTAGAGCAGATATGCCGATTGGTGCGCGAGTCGGGGCGAGTCGCGGCTTACAGCATTGGCCCGGAAGGGCTAAGCTCGGAGGACAGCCGCCGCATCGCGTTTCACATTCGCTTTAACCGCCCGTCGTCGCTGTTTGCCCGCTGCTGGCTGCTGGTCGAAGGGGAAACGGAAGTGTGGCTGCTCAACCAGCTGGCGCGGCAGTGTGGCTACCACTTTGAGTCAGAAGGTATCAAGGTGATTGAGTTCGCCCAGTGCGGCCTCAAGCCATTACTGCGCTTTGCTCGTCAGATGGGAATTGAGTGGCACGTGCTGGTGGATGGCGACGAGGCTGGGAAGAAGTATGCCGCGACGGTGATCAGCAATGTTGAGAAATACGACGATACGCTGCGCTACCGGCTGACCGCGCTGCCTTCGCAGGATATCGAGCATTTCCTCTATCGCGGCGGCTTCGAAGATGTCTACCGGCGCAACGCGGCACTGCCAGACACGCTACCCATGTCGCCACGGCGTATCATCGACAAAGCGATTCACCGCACGTCGAAACCCGACTTGGCCATCGACGTCGCGCTGGCGGCGTCTCAACGTGGCGTGGGGTCTATTCCACCATTGCTGCGGCAAATGTTTTCCCGCGTCGCGTGGCTGGCGCGGGGCAGGGCTGACTAATCGTCGGTTTTACGAGGTGCGGCAAAACCCTGCGAGAAGGTTTGACGAATTTGCGCTTCCAGTGAATCCAGCAGCTGGTAACGACGGCGGTACTCAGAGCGGCGCTTGCTGGCGATCTCTTCCAGCGGACGGTGTGGGATCTGACGAGGCAAATGGTAATAATCGTCTTCCTCTAGCTCGCCCTGCAGCGTTTCCCAGAAGCTGTCGTAATCAGCGAAGATCATGCCCTTGCGTTTCTTATAGCGGGCATTTTCATAGATGTGGGTTTTATTGGCGACGGCAACAATTTGCGTCATTTGAGTCAGCTCGGCCAGCAGCAGGGTGGCCTCCATCACCAGTTTCTTCGGGAACAGGCCGTGACAGGCTTTGGTCGCTGATTGAATCTGCGAGTGCTCGACGTGGGCGCGCGGGCCTTGGATTGCTCCAATAAACAGCGTCGGCTGATCCCGGTAGTTAATCAACGCGAAGGTGACGGTAGCCAGCGGCTCGCCGTTTTCCAGCGTGAACATCAGCGTGGCTTCGCCTTCTTTATCTAAACGCCCGGCGGCGTTGAACTGAATAAAGTAGCGCTGGCCTTCTTTACCTTCTAGCGTGGCAATGTGCAGCGGCTGGCCGGAGAAATGCGCATGCCCCAGCGCGGGCGGCACCTGCGCCGCGAAGTGGTCGTAGTGGGCAATAATATTTTTCAAGGCTGTCTCGCGGTTCACCTTCACTGATTGATAAACGCGGTGCAGCTTGCAAGGCAGAGACGGCGCTGCGCGCAGCATCTCGTCGCGCATCGGGTGGCTTGCCAGATAATCCAGCAGCAACAGCGTGGATTTCGGCGCCAACAGCGTGCGCAGTAAAAATTTCAGGCGATAGCTGGTCCGGTTCCAGGCAGGGCCAGGCACCATGCGGCGGGAAACCAATGCGGATAACATCTGCATACCAGAGTGTATTTTTCTATTTTCGATTGGGTAGCTGATTGCACTCATCGTTATGTACCTGCTCTTCACAAGCCTCCAAGGCTGAATGACGTTATTTGAGCAGTTGGTGAATAAACCAAATATCAACGGTGATTTTGATCACAGCGGAATACTTACAATTGTTTGGGTTCTGTTTAGCTGAAGTTACAAAGTGTAAATCGTTAGCCTGCGAGGGATAAACGGCGGGTCAAAACTGACAATAATGTGCTTTTTTATTTTTCGGGGCTTGAAGGCCAATCGTTTCTCCCCCATAAATAAAAATGCCAGTCAAGATGAGACTGGCATTTGGCAAAGAGTACGCAACATGATGGTGCGGCAAAAAGGCAATGAGTACGGTCAGGCGACCGCTTCACTTTCCACCGGAATAATGAGGCTTGCATGATTTCCTTTTGGCCCTTCATGGACATCGAAGCTGACTAGCTGCCCGGCTTTGAGGGTGCGATAACCCTCCATCTGGATAGTGGAATAATGAGCAAAGATGTCTTCACCGCCGTTTTGCGGACAGATGAAACCAAAGCCCTTAGCATTATTGAACCATTTAACAGTACCCGTCTCCATGCTTCTACTTCCCTCTCAAGACTATTTGGTGAGTTGAAGAGATTGAGCTAATAAGTGAGCACGAATGCCCGTACGTCGCTGAATACAGGCACTTATCGCCGGTATTTTGCACACGAAATTACACTCTAGTGGAATTGATTTGGACGTCAAGGGAAGGGCATTTGTCATGCCGGAGCAGATAGCCAAACTTTGAAGCAGGTAACGATCCTGAAATAATGTGGTCATTATTTCAACGATTTTACCGATAGCAAAGAGTGGAAGATGCGCGGGGGCATGATGCTTTAAGAGATGGTAAAATGAATGTTAAACGTCATGACGAAAGCTAAGGCGCAAGGGTGCCAGACAATGCTGACGTCATAACAGACCTTCAGAAGGTGATGGACAGGCAATGGGTAACAATCAAGACTGGCTAAATTTCGAACACTTGGCGGCGGATAAGCTAAAGGATGAGGTAAAACCGCCATCTATGTATAAAGTTATATTAAACAACGACGATTACACTCCGATGGAATTTGTGATTGACGTTCTGCAAAAGTTCTTTTCTTATGATATTGAACGTGCAACGCAACTGATGCTCCAGGTGCACTATAAAGGCAAAGCTATTTGCGGAGTCTATACCGCTGAAGTAGCCGAAACCAAAGTCGCACATGTGAATAAGTACGCCAAGGAGAACGAGCATCCGTTGCTGTGTACGCTGGAAAAAGCCTGATTAAGGCAATCTATTTGGGAGGTGCCTATGCTCAATCAAGAACTTGAACTCAGTCTCAACATGGCTTTCGCAAGAGCCCGTGAGCACCGGCATGAGTTTATGACCGTGGAGCACCTGCTGTTGGCGTTGCTAAGCAACCCTGCAGCCCGTGAAGCGCTTGAAGCTTGTACCGTTGACCTGGTGGCGTTACGCCAGGAACTGGAAGCGTTCATCGAACAAACCACGCCCACCTTACCTGCCAGTGAAGAAGAGCGCGACACCCAGCCTACGCTGAGTTTCCAGCGCGTTCTGCAACGTGCGGTATTCCACGTGCAATCTTCCGGTCGTAGTGAAGTGTCTGGCGCAAACGTTCTGGTCGCGATCTTCAGCGAACAGGAATCCCAGGCCGCATATCTGCTGCGCAAACATGACGTTAGCCGTCTCGACGTGGTCAACTTCATCTCTCACGGTACCCGTAAAGATGAGCCAGGTCAGGCGCCAAATAACAACGCAGAGAACCCAGTTAACGAAGAGCAGTCGGCGGGGGAAGATCGTATGGAGAACTTCACCACAAACCTTAACCAGTTGGCGCGCGTGGGTGGTATTGACCCGCTGATTGGCCGTGACAAAGAGCTTGAGCGTGCGATTCAGGTTCTCTGCCGTCGTCGCAAAAATAACCCACTGCTGGTGGGCGAGTCAGGCGTCGGTAAAACCGCTATCGCCGAAGGCCTTGCTTGGAGAATCGAGCAGGGCGACGTGCCTGAAGTGATGGCCGACTGCACGCTGTACTCACTCGACATCGGCTCACTGCTGGCGGGCACCAAATACCGCGGTGACTTCGAAAAACGTTTTAAATCACTGCTCAAGCAGCTTGAGCAAGACAAAAACAGCATCCTGTTTATCGATGAAATCCATACCATCATCGGGGCGGGCGCGGCGTCTGGCGGCCAAGTTGATGCAGCCAACCTGATTAAGCCACTGCTTTCTAGCGGCAAAATTCGGGTTATCGGCTCAACGACCTATCAGGAGTTCAGCAACATCTTCGAAAAAGACCGTGCCTTGGCGCGTCGCTTCCAGAAGATTGATATTACTGAGCCAACCGTCGAAGAGACCGTGCAGATCATTAATGGTCTGAAAACTAAATACGAAGCTCACCACGACGTGCGTTATACCGCGAAAGCCGTGCGCGCCGCGGTTGAGCTGTCAGTGAAATACATTAATGACCGTCATCTGCCGGACAAGGCGATTGACGTGATTGACGAAGCGGGCGCGCGCAGCCGGTTGATGCCGGTCAGCAAGCGTAAGAAAACCGTTAACGTCAGCGACATCGAAAGCGTGGTGGCGCGCATCGCGCGTATTCCAGAGAAAACAGTATCGGCCACTGACCGTGACGTGCTGAAGAATCTGGGCGATCGCCTGAAAATGTTGGTATTCGGGCAAGATCCGGCGATTGAAGCACTGACCGAGGCGATCAAAATGAGCCGCGCCGGTCTGGGCCAGGATCACAAACCTGTCGGTTCCTTCCTGTTCGCAGGTCCGACCGGGGTCGGTAAAACCGAAGTGACCGTACAGCTGGCGAAAGCGTTAGATATTGAGCTGCTGCGTTTCGATATGTCCGAATACATGGAGCGTCACACCGTCAGTCGTTTGATTGGTGCACCTCCGGGCTATGTCGGCTTCGACCAAGGCGGTTTACTGACCGACGCCGTGCTGAAGCACCCGCACGCGGTTGTGCTGCTGGATGAAATCGAGAAAGCGCATCCGGACGTCTTCAACCTGCTGTTGCAGGTTATGGACAACGGTACGCTGACCGATAATAACGGCCGTAAAGCGGATTTCCGTAATGTCATTCTGGTCATGACCACCAACGCCGGCGTGCGTGAAACTGAGCGCAGATCTATTGGTCTGGTGCATCAGGATAACAGCCCGGACGCGATGGAAGAGATCAAGAAAGTGTTCACGCCAGAGTTCCGTAACCGTCTGGACAACGTGATTTGGTTCAACCACCTGTCTACTGAAGTTATTCAGCAGGTTGTCGACAAATTCATCGTTGAACTGCAGGCGCAGCTGGATGCGAAAGGCGTGTCTCTGGAAGTCAGCGACGAAGCGCGCGACTGGTTGACAGTCAAAGGCTACGACCGCGCCATGGGCGCACGTCCAATGACCCGTGCCGTGCAGGAAAACCTGAAGAAACCGTTGGCTAATGAACTGCTGTTTGGTTCGCTGGTTGATGGCGGTTCAGTCTCCGTGGGCCTCGATAAGAGTGCCGATAAACTGACGTACCATTTCATGAGTGCGCAGAAGAAAAAAGCGGAAGGCGCGGTGCACTAAGCATCAGCAGCAGTAGCTGAAAAGTAAAAAGGCGATGGAGATATCGCCTTTTTTTATGCCTGTTTTCCGCCGAGTATCAGTGGGATGGGGTAGATAACCTGAAGCTGATACCAGAGGGAAATAGCAGAAATTGCCGAATTGCGGATACCACAAAACGCCCTTGCAAAAGCAGGAAGGGCGAAGAGGGTATCCTCGGGTATCGCTGGAAATCAGCGATGAGTGAGCCGCCTGTTAGCGGCTACGGAAGACAATGCGGCCTTTGCTCAGGTCGTAAGGAGTCAATTCTACAGTGACTTTGTCACCCGTCAGGATGCGGATGTAGTTCTTACGCATTTTACCGGAGATGTGTGCGGTGACTACGTGCCCGTTTTCCAACTCAACGCGGAACATAGTGTTTGGCAGCGTATCAAGTACGGTGCCCTGCATTTCAATATTGTCTTCTTTGGCCATCGAATCCTCTAGGTCTAACTACCATAGTTTTTAACCGGCGTGATAATGCCGAAAAACCCACATTATGTAAAGAAGTATGGTTGACGATCGCATCTATTCCCTATCCATCGGGACTGTCGGCAGGTCTTCATAACGTGGGGATAAGTCTTGGGGCAGCCAGCATTCCGGCGGTAATTGTTGCTGTGAAAGCCGGGAAAGCGACTGCAAAAATTGGCGGCGTGGGATCTCTCTCGCACCCAGCGACGCAGTGTGAGGGTTGAGCACCTGACAGTCAATCAGTTCTCCACCATAGCGGGTAAAATGTTGGCAAAAAATCATTACGGCACACTTTGAGGCATTATCTCGGCGGCTGAACATTGATTCTCCACAGAATAATCCGCCGACGTTTACGCCGTACATGCCGCCTACCAGCTCGTCGCCATCCCACACTTCAATCGAATGCGCATGGCCCGCTTCATGCAGCTCCTGATAACCGCGCTTCACCAGCGGGCCAATCCAGGTGCCTTCATCACGCTGCTGAGAGCACGCGTGAATCACCTCAGCGAACGCTTTATTAAGAGTGAAGCGATAGGGTTCCCGACGCATAAAACGGCGCAGGCTGCGGCTGATATGACGTTCTTCGGGGTAGAGCACGGCCCGTGGGTCAGGGGACCACCAGAGAATGACTTCCCCCGGCTCGAACCAGGGGAAGATACCGCTGCGATAAGCCGAAAGCAGGCGAGGGGAGGTTAAATCCCCGCCCAGCGCCAGCAGGCCGTTAGGTTCATGCAGCGCCGTCTCCGGGTTAGGGAAGACGACGGAATTCGCTTCAAGCTTGACTAACCGCATAGGGTCCTTATTTATTGATCAAAAGAGTTTGTCAGCCGCGCGCCCGAAAACGTGCATAGCGACCCGCCATGCCGATCAGCGCTTGGTGAGTGCCTTCCTCAACTATTTGACCCTCTTCCATCACGCAGATCTTATCCATATTTTCCAAGCCGTAGAGGCGATGGGTAATTAAGATTAGCGTCTTTTTTTCACAATGTTGGCGCAACAGCGCCAGAATATGACGTTCGGTTTCTGCGTCGAGACCCTCTGTCGGCTCATCCAGCAGCCACAGCGGGGCGTCGTGCAAGATGGCGCGCGCCAAGCCAAGGCGACGCTGTTCGCCGCCTGAGAGCTGCCTGCCGCCTTCTCCCAGCCAGCTGTTTAAGCCATCACCGGCCAGCAAAGCTTGAAGATCAACGGCTTCCAACGCCTTGACCAGCTGCTCGTCGCTGCTGGCCGGGGCTACCATACGCAGGTTTTCCCGCAGCGTGGTGTTGAAGATATGCACCCGCTGGCTGACCACGGTCATCATCTGGCGCAGCGTGGCTTCATCGTAATCCGCAATGGCCGCGCCGTTAATGTTCAGGATGCCCTGGTTGCTGTCCCACGCGCGGGTGATGAGCTGTAACAGCGTCGACTTACCGCAGCCGGTTTGGCCGAGCAGCGCCACGTGCTCACCAGAATTAACCCGCAGATTGATGCCTTTGAGCACTGGTAGTGGCTGATCGGGATAGGTGAAGCTGAGATTTTCAATTTCCAACGCGACCTGCTGTTCAGCCTGTGGGCCGTGGGCCGGGAAGGTGACGGCGGGTTGCTGCTCAATGATCTGCGTTACTCGCTGGGCGGAGGCAATCACTTGCCCCAAATGTTGGAAAGCCGCCGCGACTGGGCCGAGTGCCTCAAAGGCGGCCAGCGGGGTGAAGACAAACAGGGCAATCAGCGCGCCGGGCTGGGCGATATCACCAATGCCACCGGCAGCCAGCCACAGCATCAGCGTGACGGTTAAACCGGCGCTGGCAATGATCATCGCCTGCGACAGACCTGAAAGCTTGGCTTGCTGCTGTTGGCGGCTCACCCAGCGGCTCTCCGTCTCATTCATACTCTGGCGAAAACGCGCCTGCGCGCCAAACACGGCTAATTCCGACTGGCCCTGCAACCATGAATTGAGCTGGGTGCGATAGGTACCGCGCAGCTCGGTCAATTCGCGGCCAATCGGCTGGCCCGCGCGGTAAAACACCAAGGGAAGCAACAGCATCAGTAACAGCATGATGCCGCCGAGTGTTAAGGCCAGATGCAGGTCGAGGAAGCTCAGGCCGAAGGTGACGACCAGAATAATCACCAGCGCGCTGACCAGCGGCGAGATAACCCGCAGGTAGAGGTGGTCGAGGGTGTCGACGTCGGCCACCAGCCTGTTAAGCAAATCTGCCTGACGGAAGCGCGCCATGCCCCCCGGAGAGAGCGGCATGATTTTGGTGAAGGTAAACACGCGCAGGTGCGCCAGCACGCGGAAGGTGGCGTCGTGGCTCACCAGACGCTCCGCGTAGCGCCCGGCGGTGCGGAAAATCGCCGCGCCGCGCACGCCCGCAGCGGGCAGCATGTAGTTGAAAGTATAAAGCCCTGCGAGGCCCGCCAGCGCCGACGCCGCGAGGAACCAGCCCGAAAGAGTCAGCAGGCCAATGCTCGCCAGCAGGGTGATGATCGCCAGCACGATGCCGAGCGATAAACGCAGCCAATGGCGGCGATAAAGCGCCAGATAAGGCAGTAGAATTTTCATGTTTATAGCTCCTGACTGCGCTGAGCTAACAATCGGGAAAATGCGCCATTCCCGCTCGCCAATTGTTGATAGCCGCCTTGCTCGATCAGCTGGCCTTTATCCATCACCCATACTTCATCGTACTGTCGGGTGTCTTCCAGCTGATGGGTCACCAGCAGCGTGGTTTGTGCTTGAGAGGCGTCGCTCAGCGCCTGCATCACCCGTTTTTCGCTGTGGGCGTCAAGGCTGGCTGTCGGTTCATCTAACAGCAGCAGGTGGCAAGGCGAGAGCAGGGCCCGAGCCACGGCCACGCGCTGAGCCTGCCCGACGGAAAGGCGCGCCGCGCTGTCGCCAAGCTCGGTGTCCAAGCCTTCGGGCAGTAGAGGGAGAAACTCGCTGACATAGGCGCGCTCGATGGCCGATTGCAGCTGCGCTTCGCTGGCATCCGGCCAGCCCAGCAAGATATTAGCCCGCAGGCTCTGCTCCGGAAGGTGCGGGTTTTGTCCCACCCAGCTGAGCTGCTGGCGCCAGTCCGCGCGGGCTATTTCCTGCAACTCTATGCCATTGGCTTTCAGCGAGCCTTGATAAGGCAGGAAGCCGAGCAGGGCGTTGAGCAGCGAACTTTTCCCAGCGCCGCTCAGGCCAACCAGCGCCACGCGTTTACCCGCGGGCAGGGTGAAATTAAGTGGGCCAGCCAGCGTTTTGCCGTCCGGCGAGCGGATAATCAGGTCGACGGCTTCCAGTGAAATGGCGCTCTCGGCTGCCGTCGGCCAAGACTGGGTGCCTTCTCCCTGACTTTCCGCTTCAGCACTCAGGAAGGTCAGCAGGCTCTCTGCCGCGCCCACCGCCTGTGCTTTAGCGTGATAGAAGGTGCCTAAATCGCGCAGCGGCTGGAAAAACTCCGGAGCCAGTATCAGCACCAGAAAACCGGCAAACAGCGTGACAGGCGTGCCGTAGCTGCCGAAATTCAGTTCACCAAGATAGGAGAAGCCAAAGTAGACCGCGACCACGGCAATGGAGATTGAGGCGAAGAACTCGAGCACGGCGGAAGACAAGAACGCCAGTCGCAGCACGTCCATAGTGCGGGCGCGGAAACTTTCGGTAGAGCGTTGGATCTGCGCGGTTTCGGCCTGAGCGCGGTGGAACAGGCGCAGCGTATCCAAGCCGCGCAGGCTGTCTAAGAAATTGCCGCTCAGGCGGGCGAGGGCGGTAAAGTTGCGGCGATTGGCATCGGCCGCGCCCATGCCGACCAAGGCCATAAAAATAGGAATTAATGGCGCGGTGACCAGCAGAATCATACCCGCGGCCCAGTTGATTGGGAAAATACTCACCAGAATCAGCAGGGGAATAATCCCCGCCAGCGCAATCTGCGGCAGATAGCGGGAGTAGTAATCCTGCATCTCTTCGATTTGCTCGAGAATGATGGTGGCCCAGCTTCCGGCTGGCTTGCCTTGGATCCACGCTGGGCCAAGCTTCTCCAGCCTGTTCAGCACGAGCTTGCGCATTTCGCGACGAATAATCTTGCCGCAAATAAAGCCCACCTGTTCACGCAGCCAAGTCACTACGGCGCGAAGAATGAAGGTCAGCGCCAAGAGCAGGAAGCTTTGCACCAGTTGGTCGCGCGGCGTGTTTTGAATAATTAAGCTGTGGAGCAGGCCCGCCATTAACCAGGCTTGGGCAAGAATTAATAAACCAGAGAGTAAACCCAGCATCATCGACAGGCGTATCCAGCCTTTGGCGCGTGAGCTTTGTTGCTTTAACCAGCGGGTGAGTTCTTGTTGTCGTGTTTTATTCATCAGGCAATCAGTCTGCGCAGCAATACAGAAATCACAGGGGTATTTCCGTATAGAGTGACATGCGATTGAACGGAGAGTCAGGATGACGCTGAAGAAGCCCGCTCGCAGGTCGCATGATCCAAAAAAGCGCCGCCACGGCGGTGCTATTACCCGTTGCATTCCGAGCTGAGTCGAAAGCTCGCTCATGTTACATGTTCGGACTTACGCTGAAAAATCTATTTCTATAAAAACGGTTATTTCCATAAAAAACAAAACAATGAGGCGGCCAATTGGCCGCCTCATGAGGAGTTAATACTTGTCTGGCATTCAGCGATTAGACAGCAGGTTTCGCCAAGCCGTCCAGATAGCGTTCTGCATCCAGCGCGGCCATACAGCCGGTGCCCGCAGAGGTGATCGCCTGACGATAGATATGGTCCATCACGTCGCCAGCGGCAAACACGCCAGGAATGCTGGTCTGAGTGGCATTACCCTGGATGCCGGATTGCACCTTGATGTAGCCATTTTCCAGCTCCAACTGACCGTCGAAAATGGCAGTGTTAGGGCTGTGGCCGATGGCGATGAACACGCCCGCGACGTCGAGCTTGCTCAGCTCGTCGGTGCGCGCATCGCGCAGGTTAGCGCCGGTTACGCCCATCTGGTCGCCCAGAACTTCGTCCAAGGTCTTGTTGGTGTGCAGCACCACGTTGCCCTTGGTGGCTTTCTCGTTTAGACGGTCGATAAGAATTTTTTCAGCGCGGAAGCTGTCGCGACGGTGAATCAAATGCACTTCTTCGGCAATGTTCGCCAGATAAAGCGCTTCTTCAACCGCGGTGTTACCACCACCGACTACCGCGACTTTCTGGTTGCGATAGAAGAAACCGTCACAGGTCGCACAGGCAGAAACGCCTTTGCCTTTGAACGCCTCTTCAGAAGGCAGGCCGATATAACGTGCAGACGCCCCGGTGGCGATGATTAACGCGTCACAGGTGTACTCTTCGCTGTCACCGAACAGGCGGAACGGGCGGTTCTGCAAATCAACTTTGTTAATGTGGTCGAAGATGATCTCGGTATTAAATTTCGCAGCATGTTCGTGCATGCGCTCCATCAGCCCCGGACCTGTCAGCCCCTCTGGGTCGCCCGGCCAGTTTTCCACTTCTGTGGTGGTAGTCAATTGACCGCCTTTTTCCATACCGGTGATCAATACCGGATTCAGGTTGGCGCGCGCGGCATAAACCGCTGCCGTGTAACCTGCTGGACCTGAACCTAAAATCAATAGTTTACTGTGTTTAACCGTACTCATGAGCAATTCATCTCCGTGATGGCGACTAGCAATGAACCGATTGTAGGGAAAACCGCGCAGTAAAAAAAGCAAACTCAGATGTTGTTAACGATTTGTCTGATAGTTTTTAATTTCAAACCCACGTACAACTACACCCCGGTTAGCTCTCATTTGAGGTAACCGATTGAAGATTGGACAAATAACCGGCAATGAATATGTTGTGAGCTTGTTATTTTTCCATCAAACGCTGGCCTTTTCGCGGCAAATCCCGACTTTATGTAGGCTTTAGCACGAAAAAGTAGGTTAATTGTTTTGTTATTATTGGTCGTTGAAAGATAGGTAAAAACGAGGCCGTGAGATTTCAATCTGGCACGTTCTTCTGATTTTGCTTCTTTTACTTTGACAATCCGCTGTGCATTTGCGAAAACATCTAGGGACGAAGAAATTAATCGCCTGCCTGTGACTTGAAATTCTACGATCAGCTGCTACCTGACTTGTTCAAGGTGTTGTTTCGCTGGTTTTTTCTTGTGCAGGATTTAGTGAAAACAGCGAGCGTTGCGCAAGCTATTCATTTCACAGCGATATTTCTTCTCGGTATAACGTCATTGAATGCGTTTTCTTTCGACAGGGGACTCACGCAATCAAACGGCATACTCAAACCTAAAACTATCGGGTCTTCGCTTGGGACAAACCCTGACACATTGAAGTTGGCTAGGGTATGGCAGGTGCAGGGAAGGACAGCAGAGAGACAATAATAATGGTAGACAACAAAAAGCGTCCGGGAAAAGATCTCGACCGTATTGACCGTAACATCCTCAACGAACTGCAAAAGGATGGCCGGATCTCCAACGTCGAGCTTTCCAAACGAGTGGGATTATCTCCAACACCGTGTCTGGAGCGCGTTCGTCGTTTAGAACGTCAAGGCTTCATTAACGGATATACCGCGTTGCTCAATCCACACTATCTGGATGCATCGCTGCTGGTGTTTGTTGAGATAACACTCAACCGTGGCGCACCGGACGTGTTTGAGCAATTCAATGCAGCAGTACAAAAACTTGAAGATATTCAGGAGTGTCATTTGGTTTCTGGGGATTTCGACTACCTGTTGAAAACCCGCGTGCCTGACATGTCAGCCTATCGTAAGTTGTTAGGTGAGACATTACTTCGACTGCCGGGCGTTAACGACACCCGCACCTACGTGGTGATGGAAGAAGTAAAACAAACTAACCGTCTGGTTATTAAGACCCGGTAAAGGTTCAGGTGCAAAACCTTATAAATTTAGCTACACTCCTGTGTATCTATACAGCCCCGGCGCCGAGGCCCGTTCTCGGCGCTGTTGCTTTTTCAGCCCACAGGAACCTGGAGAGCCTTTCTTGAGCCAGGAATATACAGAAGATAAAGACGTTACCCTGAAAAAACTGAGCAGTAGCCGCCGCGTGTTGGAAGCTGTTCTGGTAGTGGTAGCCGTTTTCGCCGTTTACCTTATGGCGGCGCTGGTGAGTTTTAACCCCTCAGATCCAAGCTGGTCGCAGACCGCATGGCATGGACCTATTCATAACTGGGGTGGTGGTGTAGGTGCGTGGATGGCCGACACCTTGTTCTTCATTTTTGGCGTATTGGCTTACGCTATTCCCCCTATCATGCTTTGCCTGTGTTGGGCGGCGTTTCGTCAGCGTGATAATCAGGATTACATCGACTATTTCTCTTTGTCGCTGCGACTTATTGGTACGCTGGCGTTGATTCTTACGTCTTGTGGACTGGCAGCCTTCAATATTGATGACCTTTATTACTTTGCCTCAGGCGGCGTGATTGGCAGTTTGCTGACCACGGCGATGACCCCTTGGTTTAATAATGTCGGCGCGACCATGGTTCTGCTCTGTATTTGGGCGGCGGGTCTGACACTGTTTACCGGCTGGTCATGGCTGACGATTGCAGAGAAAATTGGCGGCGTGGTGCTGGGTGTTACCACCTTCATGACCAACCGTTCGCGTCGTAACGATGATGATGACTATGAAGATGATCACCATGAAAATGTTGCTCATGATAGCCATGACGATCCGTTACTCGACTCTGATTACGTGCCTTCCGCAGCCGCTAAAGCCGCCGCGGCTGCGACCGCCAGTGCCAAAGTCGCACCGGCCAATGCCGCCGTGGATGATGAAGATGACGTACTGTTCTCCGCGCCGTCGCTGCATGACAATGCCGAGGCTAAAACTCAGCCAGAAACCGCGCCAGTTCAAACACCTGCTCCAGCGCCAGAGGTGAC
Organism: Ewingella sp. CoE-038-23; assembly: GCF_040419245.1. Classification (NCBI taxonomy): domain Bacteria; kingdom Pseudomonadati; phylum Pseudomonadota; class Gammaproteobacteria; order Enterobacterales; family Yersiniaceae; genus Ewingella; species Ewingella docleensis. Next base: position 1,351,515 of record NZ_JAZHOH010000001.1, read on the forward strand.
TCAGCATGCTGCGAGTGAGGTGAGGGCGCCAGCACCTGAAGTTGAGATGCCTGCTGCGCCGGAGCCAACTATTGCTCCCGCACCGCCGCTCTATAGCTTTGAAATTCCGCAAGAAACACCAGCTCCGCAGCAGCCAACCAAATCGCCATCTTATGATGACGATGAGCCACGCTTAGGCAATTGGCAGGCCAGCGCGCCTTCCGAGCCGGAACGTTCACCTTTTGACTTCAGCACCGCCCAGCGCGACAGCAGCGAAGTCAACAGTCTGGCGGCCACTGCGGCATTGGCGACAGGTTTGGCACAGGCCGGGCAGTCAGCCAGCTCTGCCAGCAATACCTTTATGCCTGCCTTCAGCGCGGTCAGTGACGGCAATTCGCAGGTCAAAAAAGGCGTGGGTCCCGAGCTGCCAAGGCCGAATCCGGTGCGTATTCCAACGCGACGTGAGCTGGCTTCTTATGGCATCAAGTTACCTTCACAACGCATTGCCGAGCAGCAGGAGCAGCTTGCTGCCCAGCAACAGCCCGTTATAGATGAAGCGGATAGCGAGCAGGGCGATGATCAAGCCGCATTACAAGAAGCGGCGTTGCGCCAGCAGTTTGCTGAGCAGCAGAGTCAGCGCTATGGCGATGAACACGTTGCTTCAGAAGAAGATGAAGAGGCGGCCTTGCAAGAAGCCGAGCTTCGTCAGGCTTTCGCTGCCCGTGAGCAGAACCGTTATCAGCAGGATGAGCAGCAGGACACTCAGCCTGCTTACTCTCAGCACAGCGCGCCACAGCAGAACCCAGTCTCTTCTGCGGCGGCGGATGCACTCGCGGCTGCCGCGATGAACATCAGCACGCATGATGCTTTCACCTTCTCGCCGATGGCGGATTTGGTGGATGACACGCCAACCGAACCTCTGTTTACGCTGTCACCGCACAAAGAAGAAGATGAGCCAGAAGTGCCGACCTTCGGCCAAAGCTATCGACAGACAGCGCCGAAGCACCAGCCAATCGAACAATATGAGGCGCCGGACCAATCTCAACCTGCTCAGCCGAATATGGATAGCCTGATCCATCCATTCCTGATGCGTCACGAGCAGCCGTTGGTGAAACCGACCACGCCGCTGCCGTCGCTCGATTTGTTGACCTCCCCGCCAGCCGAATCTGAGCCGGTGGATGAGTTTGCACTGGAACAGATGGGCAACCTGATTGAAGCGCGTCTGAACGATTACCGCATCAAAGCCGATGTTGTCGATAAGTTGCCAGGGCCGGTGATCACCCGTTTCGAATTGGATCTGGCGCCGGGCGTGAAAGCCGCGCGTATTTCGAATCTCTCGCGCGACTTGGCGCGTTCGCTCTCGGCGGTTGCGGTGCGCGTGGTTGAAGTTATCCCTGGAAAACCTTATGTCGGGTTGGAGCTGCCAAACAAGAAGCGCCAGACCGTTTACCTGCGCGAAGTGCTGGACTGTGACAAATTCAAAGACAGTCCGTCGCCGCTGACCATCGTGCTGGGCAAGGATATCTCTGGTGAGCCAGTCGTGGCTGACTTAGCGAAAATGCCACACTTGCTGGTGGCCGGTACCACCGGTTCTGGTAAGTCGGTCGGCGTCAACGCCATGATCCTCAGCATGCTCTACAAGGCAACGCCGGAAGAAGTTCGCTTCATCATGATTGACCCGAAAATGCTCGAGCTTTCGGTCTATGAGGGCATTCCACACCTGTTAACCGAGGTGGTAACTGACATGAAAGACGCCGCCAATGCGCTGCGTTGGTGTGTTGGCGAAATGGAACGCCGTTATAAGCTGATGTCGGCATTGGGTGTGCGTAATTTGGCGGGTTATAACGAGCGAGTTGAGCAGGCCGAAGCCATGGGCCGTCCGATCCCCGACCCATTCTGGAAACCGGGTGATGGCATGGCCGCTGAGCCGCCTTATCTGGAAAAAGAGCCATTTATCGTTGTGTTGGTCGATGAGTTTGCTGACCTGATGATGACGGTAGGTAAAAAAGTTGAAGAACTGATTGCGCGTCTGGCTCAGAAAGCCCGTGCGGCCGGTATTCACTTGGTTCTGGCGACTCAGCGCCCATCAGTAGACGTTATTACCGGCTTGATTAAGGCCAACATTCCGACCCGTATCGCCTTTACCGTGTCGAGTAAAATCGATTCCCGTACCATTCTGGACCAAGGCGGCGCCGAGTCCCTGCTGGGAATGGGTGACATGCTATACATGGCTCCAAACTCGTCGATTCCGGTTCGTGTTCACGGCGCATTCGTCCGTGACCAGGAAGTCCACGCCGTGGTTCAGGACTGGAAAGCGCGCGGGCGTCCTAAGTACATCGACAGCATCCTTGCGGGTGGTGAAGATGGCGAAGGGGGCGGCGGTGGTTTGGACAGCGATGAAGAGCTGGATGCGCTGTTTGATCAGGCCGTAGCCTTTGTGGTCGACAAGCGTCGTGCTTCGATTTCCGGCGTTCAGCGCCAGTTCCGCATCGGCTATAACCGCGCGGCGCGTATCGTTGAGCAAATGGAAGCGCAGGGCATTGTGAGTACGCCGGGCCACAACGGTAACCGTGAAGTCTTAGCCCCACCTTCTCACGAATAATATCGTCGAATGCACAAAGGTCGCCATGGTGGCCTTTGTGCAAAGAAGCGTAAACCCCTAGTTTTTCAGACGAATGAGCTACCTTTGTGCCAGCGCCTCGGCTAGAGTTCGCAACATGGGCCTGTGTATTAACACAAGGCAACGTCTGAATCAAAAATGGTTTCTGAGGTAGAGATAAGAATGAAAAAATTGTTAGTTGTTGGTTGTTTATTGACAGCATTTACTTCCGCCTCGGTTTTAGCCGATGCCAGCAGTGACCTGAAAAGTCGCTTGGGCAAGCTGAATACTTTCCATGCCAGTTTCACGCAAACCGTTACCAGTGATGACGGCGCCGCCGTGCAGCAAGGTGAAGGTGAACTGTGGGTTAAACGTCCTAACTTGTTTAACTGGCACATGACCTCGCCGGATGAAAGCATTCTGGTTTCCGATGGTAAAACCCTGTGGTTCTATAACCCATTTGTTGAGCAAGTCACGGCAACCTGGCTGAAAAACGCCACCGGTAACACGCCGTTTATGCTGATCACGCGTAACGACAGCAGTGACTGGGCCAAGTACAACGTTAAACAAAAAGGCGATGATTTCGAATTAACGCCAAAAACGGCAGCCGGTAATCTGAAGCAGTTTGCGATCACCGTGACACCAACCGGCACCATCAAAAGCTTTACCGCGGTGGAGCAAGATGGTCAGAAAAGCGCGTATAGCCTGAAAGGCGAGCAGAACGCGTCGGTTGATGATGCCAAATTCAAATTTACACCGCCGAAAGGCGTGACGGTGGACGACCAGCGTCAGTGAGGTCCCTTTGAGTAATCTGTCACTCGATTTTTCTCATAATGAGTTCCAGCCACTGGCCGCAAGAATGCGGCCAGTTTCACTTGCAGAATACATCGGCCAGCAGCACCTTTTAGCCGCTGGCAAGCCGCTACCGCGCGCGATAGAAGCGGGGCAGCTGCATTCGATGATTTTGTGGGGGCCGCCGGGCACCGGGAAAACGACGCTGGCGGAGCTGATAGGGCGCTACGCCAACGCCGACGTCGAGCGTATCTCGGCGGTGACTTCAGGCATCAAAGAGATCCGCGAAGCCATTGAACGTGCGCGGCAGAATCGCGACGCGGGCCGTCGCACCATCCTCTTTGTGGACGAGGTGCACCGTTTCAACAAAAGCCAGCAAGATGCTTTCTTGCCGCACATTGAAGATGGCACCATCACCTTTATTGGCGCGACCACCGAAAACCCCTCTTTTGAACTGAATTCGGCACTGCTGTCCCGCGCCCGTGTCTATCTGCTCAAATCGCTCACTGCAGAGGATATTGAAAAAGTTATCGAGCAGGCGCTGACCAACAAAGAGCGCGGCTACGCCGATCAGAAAATTGTGGTTCCCGCTGAAACTCGCCGCATGCTGGCCGAGCTGGTCAACGGCGATGCGCGGCGTGCGCTAAATAGTATCGAGATGATGGCCGACATGGCCGAAATCGACAAAAAAGGCGTGAGAACCCTGACGCCTGAATTGTTGAAGGAGATCTCCGGTGAGCGCAGCGCGCGTTTCGACAATAAAGGTGATCGATATTATGATTTGATCTCCGCGCTGCATAAATCAGTGCGCGGCTCATCTCCCGACGCCGCGCTGTACTGGTATGCGCGTATCATCACCGCTGGTGGTGACCCGCTCTATGTGGCGCGCCGCCTGTTGGCTATTGCCTCAGAAGATGTTGGCAATGCCGACCCGCGCGGCATGCAGGTAGCAATTGCCGCCTGGGACTGTTTCACCCGCGTCGGCCCGGCCGAGGGCGAGCGGGCGATTGCGCAGGCCATCGTCTATCTTGCCTGTGCGCCAAAAAGTAATGCTGTTTACACTGCGTTTAAAGCCGCGATGCGCGATGCCCGCGAACAGTCTGACTACGACGTCCCAGAGCATTTACGCAATGCGCCGACCAAGCTGATGAAAGAGATGGGACTGGGCGCAGAGTACCGTTATGCCCATGATGAACCCAATGCCTACGCTGCCGGTGAGAACTATTTCCCTTCACAAATGGCTAACACCCAGTACTATTATCCTTCTTCTCGCGGTCTGGAGGGTAAGATTGGTGAAAAGCTGGCATGGTTGACTGAACAAGATCAAAATAGCCCGACAAAACGCTACCGCTAATATTGCTGTTGCGGTAAGGTTACTTCTGATAACTCTTTGACATGCTGCCTATTCAGGCGGCGTGCTTCATCTAATTCACATTCAAAACAACACGTACAGGATTAGCATGCTCGATCCCAATCTGCTGCGTAATGAGCTAGACGCAGTTGCAGAAAAACTGGCTCGCAGAGGTTTTAAACTCGATGTGGAAACGCTGCGTTCTCAAGAAGAACGTCGCAAAGTCTTGCAAGTAGAAACGGAAACTCTGCAGGCAGAACGTAATGCACGATCGAAATCGATCGGTGCAGCGAAAGCCCGTGGCGAAGACATCGAGCCCCTGCGTCAGGAAGTTAATGAGCTGGGTGAGAGATTGGATGCGGCGAAAGCAGAACTTGATGCTTTGCAGACGGCTATTCGCGACATCGCTTCTGCGATCCCGAACCTGCCAGATGACTCTGTTCCAGCCGGCAAAGATGAAAACGATAATCAAGAAATCAGTCGCTGGGGCACTCCGCGCCAGTATGGCTTTGAAGTTCGCGATCACGTTTCACTGGGCGAACTGGCCGGTGGGCTTGATTTCGCTTCCGCCGTTAAGCTGACGGGTTCGCGCTTTGTGGTGATGAAAGGGCAGATCGCTCGCATGCACCGTGCGCTGGCCCAGTTTATGCTGGACCTGCATACTGAGCAGCATGGCTACAGCGAAACTTACGTGCCTTACTTGGTAAACCAAGACACGCTGTTCGGCACCGGTCAATTACCGAAGTTTGGTGAAGACCTGTTCCACACCAAGCCTTTGGGAGAAGAAGCGGGGAGCAGCAACTACGCGCTGATCCCAACGGCTGAAGTCCCACTGACCAACCTGCTGCGCGACGAGATTGTTGAAGAAGAGTCACTGCCAATCAAACTGACTGCGCATACTCCGTGCTTCCGCTCCGAGGCTGGTTCTTATGGTCGTGACACCCGTGGTCTGATCCGTATGCACCAGTTCGACAAAGTTGAGATGGTGCAGATTGTTCGCCCGGAAGACTCCATGCAAGCTCTGGAAGAGCTGACTAGCCACGCTGAAAAAGTGTTGCAGCTGCTCAACCTGCCATACCGCAAAGTGCTGCTGTGTACTGGCGATATGGGCTTCGGCTCAACCAAAACGTATGACTTAGAAGTCTGGTTGCCAGCGCAGGACACTTACCGCGAAATCTCTTCCTGCTCCAACATGGGTGATTTCCAGGCTCGTCGCATGCAGGCTCGCTGCCGCAGCAAAACTGAGAAAAAGCCGCGTCTGGTTCATACCCTGAACGGTTCTGGCTTAGCGGTTGGCCGTACTCTGGTTGCCGTGCTGGAAAACTATCAGTTGGAAGATGGCCGCATTGAAGTGCCAGAAGTTCTGCGTCCGTACATGCGTGGACTGGAAGTGATCGGTTAATAGCGCTATATATTTTATAATATAGCGAAAGGGCGCCTTCGGGCGCCTTTTTTACGTTTTAAAGTGTGCGCCACTCGAAACAATTCACTGCTCTGCTTAAGTAAAGCCCTCCTTTCTTGATAGCAAACAAAGTTTGCTAACCACTAATGAGTAATATCCCCTGCGTAAGAGTGGGTATAAATCATCTGATCATAACGTCTTAGCCCGCTCTCCCTTACCTGATAACTGATCTTCAATGCCCGTGTCGACATGGACTCGCTATCAGGAAAATCACATGGAGCAGAGCATGCGGGATAAAAAGCCAACACAACCTGTCGAAAAAGGCGGTATCAGCCGCCGTACCCTGATGAAATCATCAACTCTTGCCGGGCTAGCGCTGGCTTCGGGGAGTGTCTGTTTACCATTCAGCCGCAAAGCCGTCGCCGATGCCATCCAACCCGCTGCCCATCAGGCAGCAGAGAAAGTGGTCTGGGGCGCGTGCTCGGTCAACTGCGGCAGCCGCTGCGCTCTGCGGCTGCACGTGCGCGACGAAGAAGTTTATTGGGTTGAAACCGACAACACCGGCAATGACCAGTATGGCGATCATCAGGTGCGCGCCTGCCTGCGCGGGCGCTCTATTCGCCGCCGCATGAATCACCCCGAGCGACTCAACTACCCGATGAAGCGAGTAGGCAAGCGCGGCGAAGGCAAGTTCAAACGCATCAGCTGGGATGAAGCTTTCGACGAAATTGCCAATAATTTAAAGCGAATCGTCGCCAAGTACGGCAATGAAGCGGTTTACATCAACTATACGTCCGGTATCGTCGGCGGCAATATTACGCGCTCCTCGCCTTATGCCTCTTTAGTGGCCCGTCTGATGAACTGCTACGGCGGCTTCCTCAGCCATTACGGCACCTACAGTACCGCGCAGATCAGCTGCGCCATGCCTTACACCTATGGCAGCAACGACGGCAACAGCACCTCAGATATTGAAAACAGCAAGCTGGTAGTACTTTTCGGCAATAACCCGGCGGAAACGCGCATGAGCGGCGGCGGGATCACTTACTACCTCGAACAGGCCCGCGAGCGATCTAATGCGCGCATGATTGTCATCGATCCGCGCTATACCGACACCGCCGCCGGGCGCGAAGATGAGTGGATCCCCATTCGTCCGGGCACCGACGCCGCCTTGGTCGCCGGCCTGGCGCACGTGTTAATCACAGAAAATCTGGTCGATCAAGCCTTCCTCGACAGCTATTGCATCGGTTATGACGAGAAAACGTTGCCAGCAGGGGCACCAGAAAATAGTCATTACAAAGCCTATATTTTAGGGACAGGGACAGACGCCACGGCGAAAACCCCGGAGTGGGCTTCGCATATCACCGGTATTCCGGCCGAGCGAATTATCAAGCTGGCGCGTGAGATGGGTCAGGCGAAACCGGCCTATATTTCTCAGGGCTGGGGGCCGCAGCGCCAAGCCAACGGCGAGCTGACTTCGCGGGCTATCGCTATGTTGCCAATCCTGACCGGCAATGTGGGCATCAACGGCGGCAACAGCGGAGCGCGTGAGTCCACTTACACCATCACCATTGAGCGCATGCCGGTATTAACCAATCCGGTGAAGACGCAGATCTCCTGCTTTAGCTGGACCGACGCTATCTTCCGCGGTCCGGAAATGACGGCCGAAAAAGATGGCGTTCGCGGCAAAGCCAAGCTGGACGTGCCGATCAAGTTCATCTGGAACTATGCCGGTAACACCATCACCAATCAGCATTCGGACATCAATAAAACCCACGACATTCTGCAAGACGACAGCCAGTGCGAAATGATTGTCGTGCTGGAAAACTTCATGACCTCCTCGGCGAAATATGCCGACATCCTGCTGCCAGATCTGATGACCACCGAGCAGGAGGACATCATCCCGAATGATTACGCTGGCAACATGGGGTATCTGATCTTCATTCAGCCCGCCACCAAACCCAAGTTTGAGCGCAAAGGCATCTATGAGGTGATGAGTGAAGTCGCCCGTCGCCTTGGTCCAGAGGTACACAGCAAGTTTACGGAAAACCGTACCCAGCGCGAATGGCTTCAGTATCTGTACGCCAAAATGCTCGCCAAAGATCCGACATTACCGGCCTATGAAGAGCTGCGCCAGATGGGTATCTATAAGCGCAAAGACCCGAATGGCCACTTTGTCGCGTATAAAAAATTCCGCGAAGACCCGCAGGCTAACCCGCTGAAAACCCCTTCCGGCAAGATTGAAATCTACTCCTCGGCGTTGGCGGATATCGCCTCGCGCTGGGAGTTGGAGAAGGACGAAACCATCAGCCCGCTGCCGGTTTATGCCTCGACCTTTGAAGGCTGGGATGACCCAATGCGCAGCCAATATCCGCTGCAGATGTTCGGATTCCACTACAAGGCGCGTACCCACTCGACCTACGGCAATATCGATATTTTGCAAGCCGCCTGCCGTCAGGAGGTATGGATCAACCCACTGGATGCACAGGGCCGTGGCATTAAAAACGGCGACGCGGTGCGCGTATTTAACGGGCGAGGAGAGGTGCGAGTGGCCGCCAAGGTGACGCCAAGGATCATGCCGGGCGTGGTGGCGATGGGGCAGGGAGCCTGGCATCAGGCCAACATGGCCGGAGATCGCGTCGATCATGGCGCCTGTATGAACACCCTGACCACGCATCGCGCCTCGCCATTAGCCAAGGGCAATCCGCAACATACCAATCTGATTCAAATAGAAAAAGTGTAAACCGAGGCAATGGACCAAGAGATCCATTGCCCATCTAGCCATACCAAGTTTCGCCTCTGGGCAACACCCGTGAGGATATTTAGGAGCAAGTAATGTCGATAAACAAACAAGGGAAAGCGTCGCAGGGCGCGGGGTTAAGCCGCCGCACCTTGATGAAAAGTTCCGCTCTGGTTGGCCTGGCCGCCGCTGCCGGTGGCATCTCGTTGCCATTCCGACAGGCACGCGCCGACCAATCGCCAGCCACGGCTACCGCTCAGAATGAAAAAGTAGTCTGGAGCGCCTGTACCGTGAACTGCGGCAGCCGCTGCCCGCTGCGGATGCACGTGGTTGACGGCGAAATTCGCTATGTGGAAACCGATAACACCGGCAATGACGATTATGAAGGGCTGCATCAAGTTCGTGCCTGCCTGCGCGGCCGCTCCATGCGCCGCCGCGTGTATAACCCGGACCGCCTGAAATACCCGATGAAACGAGTCGGCGCGCGCGGCGAAGGCAAATTCGTGCGCATCAGCTGGGAGGAGGCTTTCGACACCCTCGCCGGCAGCATGAAGAAGATCATCAGCCAGTACGGCAACGAAGCGATTTATCTCAACTACGGCACCGGCACGCTGGGCGGCACCATGACCCGTTCATGGCCACCGGGCGCGACGCTGATTGCCCGCCTGATGAACTGCTGCGGCGGCTACCTCAATCATTACGGCGACTACAGCTCGGCGCAGATTGCTGAAGGACTGAACTACACCTACGGCGGCTGGGCGGATGGCAACAGCCCGTCGGATATTGAAAACAGCAAACTGGTAGTGCTGTTCGGCAACAACCCTGGCGAAACGCGGATGAGCGGCGGCGGGGTGACTTACTACATTGAACAAGCGAGGCAAAAATCCAAGGCGCGGATGATTATCATCGATCCGCGTTACACGGATACTGGCGCAGGCCGTGAAGATGAGTGGCTGCCGATCCGCCCTGGCACCGACGCCGCACTGGCCGCCGCGCTGGCCCACGTGATGATCAGCGAAAATCTGGTCGATCAGCCCTTCCTCGACAAATACTGCGTTGGCTACGACGAGAAAACCCTTCCTGCTAGTGCGCCGAAGAATGGTCATTATAAAGCCTATATTCTTGGGCAGGGCGCGGACGGTATCGCTAAAACCCCAAGCTGGGCGGCCAAAATTACCGGCATTTCGGCTGATAAAATCATCAAGCTAGGCCGCGAAATTGGGCAGGCCAAACCGGCGTTTATCACCCAAGGCTGGGGGCCACAGCGCCACTCCAATGGCGAAACCGCCACTCGCGCGATAGCCATGCTCGCCATACTGACCGGCAACGTGGGCATTAACGGCGGTAACTCAGGGGCGCGTGAAGGCTCTTACAGCTTGCCTTTTGTACGCATGCCGACCTTCGAAAACCCGGTTCAGACCAGCATTTCCATGTTTATGTGGACCGACGCGATTTTCCGCGCCACGGAAATGACTGCCACCCGCGACGGCGTGCGCGGCAAAGAGAAGCTGGATGTGCCGATTAAGTTCATCTGGAACTATGCCGGTAACTGCCTGATAAACCAGCACTCCGACATCAACCGCACCCACGATATTCTTCAGGATGATAAAAAGTGCGAGATGATTGTGGTGATTGATAACCACATGACTTCCTCGGCCAAATACGCCGATATCGTGCTACCGGACTGTACCGCCTCTGAGCAGATGGATTTCTGCCTCGACGCCTCGGCGGGCAACATGTCCTACGTGATTTTTGCCGATCAGGCCATCAAGCCGCGTTTTGAATGCAAAAACATTTATGAAATGACCAGCGAACTGGCCAAGCGCATGGGCGTGGAGCAGAAGTTCACCGAAGGGCGGACGCAGGAAGAGTGGCTGCGCCATCTCTACCTTCAATCCATGCAGGCTATTCCGGCGCTGCCGGATTTCGACACTTTCCGCCAGCAAGGCATGTTCAAACAGCGCGACCCCCAGGGCCATCACGTGGCTTATAAAGCCTTCCGCGAAGACCCAGTGGCAAACCCGCTGGCTACGGCGTCGGGCAAAATCGAAATCTATTCTGCCCAACTGGCAGACATCGCCGCTACGTGGCAGTTGGAAAAGGATGATGTGATCGACCCTCTGCCTGTCTACGCCGCCGGTTTTGAAAACTATGACGACCCGCTCGCCAGCACCTATCCGTTGCAATTAACCGGCTTCCACTACAAGGCCCGCGTGCACTCCACCTACGGCAACGTCGACCTGCTCAAAGCGGCCTGCCGTCAAGAAATGTGGATCAACCCATTAGACGCCGCGGCGCGGGGTATCAGCAATGGCGATATGATCCGCATTTTCAACGCGCGTGGTGAAGTGCAGATTGCCGCCAAAGTGACGCCGCGCATGATGCCTGGCGTGGTGGCTCTCGGGGAAGGGGCCTGGTACTCGCCGGACAGCAAGCGCATCGACCGCGCCGGCAGCATCAACGTTCTGACTTCACAACGGCCTTCCCCTCTGGCGAAAGGTAATCCTTCTCATACCAACCTTGTGCAAGTGGCGAAGGTTTAAAGGACTAAATTATGACAACCCAATACGGTTTTTATATAGATTCAAGCCGCTGCACCGGGTGCAAAACCTGCGAGCTGGCCTGTAAAGATTTCAAAAACTTAACGCCGGACGTCAATTTCCGCCGCATTTATGAATATGCCGGCGGCGACTGGCAGCAGGACGGCGACGGCTGGCATCAAAACGTCTATGCCTACTACCTCTCTATCTCCTGCAACCACTGCGAAGACCCGGCGTGCACCAAAGTCTGCCCGAGCGGCGCGATGCATAAACGCGAAGATGGCTTCGTGGTGGTCAATGAAGAGGTGTGCATCGGCTGTCGCTATTGCCACATGGCCTGTCCTTACGGCGCGCCGCAGTACAACGCGGCTAAGGGGCACATGACTAAGTGTGATGGCTGCTACGAGCGCATTGCCGAAGGCAAAAAGCCGATTTGTGTCGAATCTTGCCCGCTGCGCGCGCTGGATATGGCACCGATTGAAGAGCTTCGCGAGAAATACGGCACGCTGGCGCAGGTCGCTCCACTGCCGGGCGCGCACTTTACCAAGCCGAATATTGTGATTAAGCCGAACGCGAACAGCCGCCCGGTGGGCGACACCACGGGTTACTTAGCTAACCCGAAGGAGGTTTAAGATGGGAAACGGATGGCATGAATGGCCTTTGATGGTCTTTACGGTGTTAGGCCAGTGCGTGGTCGGCGGTTTTATTGTGCTGGCGATCGCGCTGTTGGGGAATAGAACGCGGGAAGAGACGCGCCGCATTCACCTTTCTATGTTCTTTCTCTGGGTGCTGATGGCGGTGGCGTTTATTGCTTCAGTGCTGCACTTGGGGTCGCCGCTGCGCGCCTTCAACTCGCTAAATCGCCTTGGCGCATCGCCGCTGAGTAATGAGATTGGCAGCGGCTCGCTCTTCTTCGCTTTGGGCGGCATTTACTGGCTGCTGGCGGTGTTGAATAAAATGCCGCAGGCGCTGGGCAAGGTTTGGCTGGTGGTCACTATGCTGGCGGGCGTTGGCTTTGTTTACGCCATGTGCCGGGTGTATGAAATCGACACCGTGCCGACCTGGGACAATGCTTTCACGGCACTCAACTTTGCTCTTACCGTGCTGATTGGCGGCCCGCTGCTGGGCTATTTGCTGCTGCGCGGCGCGAACATCCAAGGGTGCGGACTCAGGCTGCTGCCGATGATTAGCGTAGTGGCTCTGGTGGCGAGTATCGCGGTGATGATGATGCAAAGCGCCAGTCTGGCAGGCATTAACAGCTCGGTACAGGCCGCTTCGGCGCTTATCCCGCAATACGGCGCGCTCTCGGTATGGCGCGTGGTGCTGGTGGTACTCGGGCTGGGCTGCTGGATTTGCCCACTGGTGATGCGTAAACGCCCGGCGGTGGCCTCGCTGGTTCTGGCCTTCGTGCTGGTATTTGCCGGTGAGCTGATCGGACGCGCCATTTTCTATGGTCTGCATATGACCGTGGGTGTTGCCATCGGCAGCTAAGCTTCACAGGGCCCGCGCCGTCTTGAGGCCGCGCGGGCTAAAAACGAGTCAACTATGTCTACTGAAACTATCGCCGTAACTGGCAAAGTGCTGGGCGCACTGCTTTACTTCCCGCCCGATTCACCGCAGGTTTTCCCGCTGATCCAATGGCTGCAAGAGGGGGCGTGGAAAAGCGAATGGCCCTATTTAACGGCTAACGCTGCGGCTGATATCGAGGCTTTATTGCAGCAAAGTTTGAGTGAGGAAGAGTCCTGCGAAGAGGCGTTTCAGCGGCTGTTTGTCGGGCCGTACGCCTTACCGGCTCCGCCTTGGGGCTCAGTCTATCTGGATAAAGAGAGCGTCTTGTTTGGCGATTCAACCCTCAAACTGCGCGAGTGGATGCGCCAGCGCGGCATTGAATCTCAGCTTGTTCAGGCCGAACCCGAAGATCACATTGGCTTAATGCTGATGATGGCCAGCTGGTTGGCGGAAAACGATCCCCAGCACCTTGACGCGTTTTTGGCCGAGCACCTGCTGCCTTGGTCATCGCGCTATTTGTCCTTACTCGAGCAAGGCGCGGTGCATCCGTTTTATCAAGCCGTAGCGCGTCTGGCGCAAGTCACGCTGGATGGCTGGCAGCAGTTCTGCCCATTGGCCGTGGTTGAGCAGGAGCTTTACCGTTAATGAGCGATTCGCGTGATGCCAATTACTATCGGGCGTGGATGAGTTCGCGGGAAGTTAGCCGTCGCGGGCTGTTTCGCGGCTTCTTCGCCTCCGGCCAGCGCGCCGTTGAAGACAATCGCGATGCCGGCGTGTTAGTTCGCCAGTGCGCTCGCCCGCCACAGGCCATCGCCGAGCCGCTTTTTTTACAAGCGTGCGATGGCTGCGGGGCGTGCCGCGATGCCTGCCCGATGGGCATCATCGCCGTGGAACAGGGCAAGACCAGGCTGGAAATTGAGTACGCCGAGTGCGACTTTTGCGGCGCTTGCACTCACGCCTGTCAGCGCGGGGCATTAGAGGCGACGGTGGTGATGGATACCGGGCTGCGTCCGGTTATTTCTCAGCAGTGTCTGGGACGCCTCGATAACTTGTGCAGAATGTGTGAAATAGCCTGTCCACGGACGGCAATATTTTTTAATCAACATAATCAACCGGCGATAAATAACGATAACTGTAACGGCTGCGGTAAATGCAAACTCGTTTGTTATCATGGTGATATTAGTTTGTCATTACAGCCTTCATGAGTTCTTAGCGTTGGATTGATTAGCGTTTTAAATCATCGACTCACAGTTTGTGCTGATACCGATTTTCAGCCAATTGACTTTTAAATCGCCAGTGGCATGATGCGCGCAATTTCTTCGCTTCTTGGTCGCCAACTTCCCTATGTCCGCCTACTCTCGCCCGGTAATTTTATTATTATGTGGGCTACTTTTGCTGACGGTTTCTATCGCTGTACTCAGTACACTAGTGCCGCTTTGGCTCAGCCATGAAATGCTGCCTACCTGGCAGGTCGGACTGGTGAGTTCATCCTATTATTCGGGCAACCTGGTGGGCACGCTGATCGCCGGGGTGGTGATTAAAAAGCTCGGCTTCAACCGCAGTTATTACCTCTCCTGCATGGTGTTTGCCGCCGCGACCGCCGGACTGGCACTGTCAATGAGCTTCTGGAGTTGGATCAGCTGGCGCTTTATGGCCGGTGTGGGCTGTGCGCTGATTTGGGTCATTGTGGAAAGTGCTCTGCTGCGCAGCGGGACAGTGCGTAACCGTGGTCAGCTGCTGGCGGCCTACATGATCATCTATTATATCGGTACCGTGGTCGGACAGCTGATGCTCGGCATAGTCTCGACCGAGCTGTTCAGCGTGCTGCCGTGGGTGACATCGCTTATCGCCATTTCCATCCTGCCGCTGCTGTTCACCCAGATAACCAATCAGGACAGCGAGCTGCCGCGCACCTCTATTTGGCCGATGCTAAAACGCCGCAGCGCGCGCTTGGGTATCAACGGCTGCGTGATTTCAGGCATTATTCTCGGCTCGCTGTACGGCTTAATGCCGCTGTTCCTTAACCATCAGGGCATGAGCGATGCTGACGTGGGATATTGGATGGCGTTGCTGGTCAGTTCGGGGATCATCGGACAGTGGCCGGTAGGGCGTTTGGCCGACCGTTATGGTCGCCTGATTGTGCTGCGTGTGCAGGTGTTTGTGGTGATCCTTGGCAGTATTGCGATGCTCAGTGGCTATGCGATGGCGCCAACTCTGTTTATCCTCGGCTGCGCGGGCTTTACTCTCTATCCGGTGGCGATGTCATGGGCCTGTGAGAAGGTCCATCCGGAAGAGCTGGTGGCGATGAATCAGGCGCTGTTGATGAGTTACACCATCGGCAGCCTTGCCGGGCCAACCATGACCGCGATGCTGATGCAAAACTATTCCGACCGTCTACTCTTTGTGATGATTGCCGCCGTGGCTCTGGTTTATCTGGTGGTGCTGCTGCGTAAAGCTGACAAACATCAGACTCCGGTGGCAACCGCCTAAAGCCAACTCACGGTAAACAGACATAAAAAAGCCCGAACCTTCGGGCTTTTTTGTTTGTGCGGATAGGGAAGGGTTAGTACATCACTTTGTGGCCGTAGCCTTCAAGAATGCCTTTCACTCTGTCCATGATCTCTTTAGTTGGCGGGTTTACGCCGTCCAGACCATAGGTCTCGCCCATGGCGGTCCATTTGTGTTTACCCAGCTCATGGTAGGGCAGCAGCTCAATCTTCTCGATGTTGGTCATGTCTTTGGTGAACTCACCGAGCAGATGCGCCGATTTGTCATCATCCGACCAACCCGGAACCACTACATAACGGATCCAGGTACGCTGATTGCGTTTTGCCAGATAACGGGCGAATTCCAGCGTGCGGTGGTTCGACACGCCAACCAGATTCTGGTGAATATCGTCATTCATCTGTTTGAGGTCGAGCATGACTAAGTCAGTCACGTCGAGCAGCTCATCAATTACCGGGTCATAACGACGAACAAACCCGTTGGTGTCGAGACAGGTATTGATGCCTTCTTTCTGGCACGCGCGGAACCAGTCGCGCACGAATTCAGCTTGCAGGATCGCTTCGCCACCCGAAGCCGTAACCCCGCCGCCCGAGGCGTTCATGAAGTGGCGATAGGTGACCACTTCACTCATTAAATCTTCAACATTGATCTCTTTGCCTCCATGGGTGTCCCACGTATCGCGGTTGTGGCAATACATGCAACGCATCAGGCAACCCTGGAAGAACACAATAAAACGTATGCCTGGGCCATCTACCGTGCCACAGGATTCATAAGAGTGGATGCGACCTTGAACTGACATTGCGGGTTTTTCTCCAATATTGACCAATAAGTTGCAGTCTAAATGCGCGGATGCTGGCCTGGCAGAGATAAACTGAAAGTAACCCCATATCCTTGAGGATTCTCTGGTTGCTACTTGTTAATAATAACAGACAATTAGTAAGGTTGATTGCTATAGCATCGCGGATTTGCTTTGCCAGAAGCCTCTGTCATTAAGACTCTGGCAAAGCAGACTTATTCTATAAAGTCTTCATCAAAGAGCAGGGCTTGATGTTAAAAAGGCTCCACGGTTGTGGAGCCTTTATGTTTTGCGGCTAACTTACCGCCGTATTACTTACAGCGTTTTGGTGAAGGTACGGGTGATCACGTCTTGCTGTTGTTCTTTGGTCAGCGAGTTGAAACGCACTGCGTAACCAGATACACGGATGGTCAATTGCGGATATTTTTCCGGATTTTCCATCGCATCTAACAGCATTTCACGGTTCATCACGTTGACGTTCAGGTGCTGACCGCCTTCGATGTTTGATTCGTGGTGGAAGTAACCATCCATCAAGCCAGCAAGGTTGGCTTTACGGACATCATCATCTTTACCCAGCGCGTTTGGCACGATGGAGAAGGTGTATGAAATACCGTCTTTCGCGTAAGCAAACGGCAGTTTAGCGACGGAGGTCAGAGAGGCAACGGCACCTTTCTGGTCACGACCGTGCATTGGGTTAGCACCCGGACCGAATGGAGCACCGGCGCGGCGACCATCTGGCGTGTTACCGGTTTTCTTACCGTAAACCACGTTAGAGGTGATGGTAAGAACAGACTGAGTTGCCACAGCGCCGCGGTAGGTACGCAGTTTCTGAATTTTCTTCATGAAACGTTCTACCAGGTCACAAGCGATGTCATCTACACGAGAATCGTTGTTACCGAACTGCGGATATTCACCTTCGATTTTGAAGTCAGTCGCCAGACCGTCTTCGTCACGAATGGTCGTCACTTTGGCGTATTTGATTGCAGACAGGGAGTCAGCAGCCACGGACAGGCCTGCGATACCACATGCCATTGTGCGATAAACATCACGGTCGTGCAGCGCCATCAATGCAGCTTCGTAGCTGTATTTGTCGTGCATGTAGTGAATGATGTTCAGGGCAGTCACGTACTGTTTTGCCAACCAGTCCATGAAGTGGTCCATGCGGTCCATGACTTTGTCATAGTCCAGCACTTCATCCATCATTGGCGCTTCTTTCGGGCCAACCTGGATTTTCATTTTTTCATCAACGCCGCCATTGATGGCGTACAACATGGTTTTCGCCAGGTTGGCACGTGCGCCGAAGAACTGCATTTGTTTACCAACAACCATTGGGCTTACGCAGCAAGCAATTGCGTAGTCATCGTTGTTGAAGTCAGGACGCATCAGGTCATCGTTTTCATACTGTACGGATGAAGTATCGATTGAGACTTTCGCTGCGTATTTTTTGAAGTTCAGTGGCAGTTTTTCTGACCACAGGATGGTCATGTTTGGTTCCGGTGAAGGACCCATGGTGTACAGCGTGTTCAGGAAGCGGAAGCTGTTTTTGGTCACCAGAGTACGGCCGTCAACGCCCATACCTGCCAGAGATTCCGTTGCCCAGATTGGGTCACCGGAGAACAGTTCATCGTATTCAGGAGTACGCAGGAAGCGAACCATACGCAGTTTCATAACCAAGTGGTCAATCAGCTCTTGTGCAGCTTCTTCAGTCAGGGTGCCAGCTTTGATATCACGCTCGATGAACACGTCAAGGAAGGTAGATACGCGGCCGAAGGACATTGCTGCACCGTTCTGAGATTTAACCGCGGCCAGGTAGCCGAAGTAAGTCCACTGAACAGCTTCTTGTGCGTTAGTTGCAGGACCTGAAATGTCGTAGCCATATTTCGCTGCCATTTCTTTAATCTGGCCCAGTGCGCGGTGTTGCTCAGAAATCTCTTCGCGCAGTTGGATGGTCATTTCCAGATTTACGCCATTTTCCAGGTCATTTTGCAGAGACTGGAACTGTGCGTATTTGTCAGCCATCAGGTAATCAATACCGTACAGCGCAACGCGACGGTAGTCACCGATGATACGGCCACGGCCGTAGGCATCTGGCAGACCGGTCAGAACACCGGATTTACGGCAGTTCAGGATGTCTTTAGTGTAAACATCGAAAACGCCTTGGTTGTGGGTTTTGCGGTATTCGGTGAAGACTTTTTTCAGCGCTGGATCCAGTTCACGGCCATAAACTTTACATGAACCTTCAACCATCTTAATGCCGCCGAATGGGATCAGGGCACGTTTCAGAGGAGCGTCAGTCTGCAGACCGACGATGGTCTCGAGAGATTTGTTGATGTAGCCCGCATCGTGAGAGGTGATAGTTGCCGCGACATCGGTATCAAAATCAACTGGAGCGTGGGTGCTGTTCTCCAGTTTGATGCCTTCCATCACTTTTTCCCACAGGGTAGAAGTCGCTTCAGTTGCGCCAGCTAAGAAAGACTCATCACCTTCATATGGGGTGTAGTTTTTCTGAATGAAGTCACGGACGTTAACTTCATTCTGCCATTCGCCAGCACTAAAACCTTGCCATGCGTTGGTCAATTTTTCATTGAGCTTGGACATTATGCACCTACCTTCTAATTTGGCTTTCTTTATAAATCGGTTTGTAAACTTGTTGTGACCAGCAATTCACAGAACTTAGTGTTTTTGCTCATCACGGAGATAAATTACCCAGTACGTCAATCCGACCATTAAACCGCCACCAATGATGTTGCCGATGGTGACTGGGATCAGGTTGTCGATGATAAAGTTACTGATATTCAACTCTGCAAACTGTGCAGGTGTGGTACCAATCGCCTGCCAGAACTCAGGGGAAGCGAAGTTTTTAATCACGATACCGAGAGGGATCATAAACATGTTGGCGATGCTGTGTTCGAAGCCGCTGGCAACGAACATGCCGACAGGGAGGATCATGGCGAACATTTTGTCCATCAGGCTGCGGCCTGAGTAACTCATCCACACCGCCAGACAGACCATCAGGTTAGCCAAAATGCCGAGGCATACGGCTTCGATGAATGTGTGATGCATTTTATGGTCGGCGGTTTGTAGGACATTAAGCCCCCACAGGCCGTTATCAACCATATATTCACCCGAGAACCAGATGAGGGCGACAAAGAACAACGCGCCAATCAAGTTACCAATATAGACATTGACCCAGTTACACGCCAATTGGCCCCATGTGATTCGGCCGCTGGCCTTGGCTATCACAATCAGTACCGTAGAAGTGAAAAGGTCAGCTCCGCACACCACGACCAACATCAGGCCGAGAGAGAAGCAGATACCGCCGACTAATTTAGCCAGACCGAAAGGGACGGCTGCAGTGCCTGTGGTAGAGGTGATATAGAAAACAAATGCAATTGAGATAAAGACACCAGCGGTTATCGCTAAATAGAATGTTTTCAGCGGTTGTTTAGTGGCTTTATAAACACCAGCATCTTCGGCGACTTTCGCTGTAGCTGCGGGTAACAATAAATTGAAGGGGTTGTCAGCTTTCACAGTAACTCTCTCTGTAAGGGTTATCTACTGCACAACGAGATACTAGCAAAGCAGTATAACGTAAAAATTGACTTGGATCATAAGGGGGGGTTATATCCGAGCTGGGAGCTTATACCAAAGGAGTAAATTATGCCTTATCTTTTTGAAAAATAAAGAATAAAAACATTTTAAATCTTACAAAAAAAGTTGAATTGCCTTTTTGATGGTGAGAAAGAAATGTTAAAGTTTGAGGGGCAATGTAATGAAATCATTTCTTATTGTGCATATTATCTGCGATATTTTTTAATGGTTAGCAGAAGTGAAATAAAAAATAAGCGGGGAAATTAAAAATAGTTAAGACATAAAATTAAGCAGCAAATTGAATGAGTAGTCAAATAATCATATCGATGGTTTTTAATGCAAAAAAAACGGTTCCAGATTTTTGGTATTTAGGATTAAAAAACCGGCAGACAGGGCTACCGGTTTGGATTTGCTCAAGAAAGAGTGAAGCGAATTACTTCTTCAGCCAGTAACGGCGTTTAGCCGCCTGCAGCTTCTCATAGGCCGCTAGCAGTCCTTGATGGGACGGCAGGGCTTTCAGGTCAGCATCTACGGCAAACAGCCCATAGAAACGCTCTTCACCGCTGATGGCAGCCGAGGCGTGATCGACAGCATCCTGACCGTACATTTTGACGAAGGCGCCATAATACTGGGCCGGGTCGCGATCTTCTTCTAATGAGAGTTGCAGCAGGGTTTGCAAGCAACGGTAATAGTTGTTGCGCTCATCGCTGTAAACGGATGAGTTAAACTCGTGCGCCCACTCGGCCCAGGTCAGTGCCTGATCCAAGTCGCCGCCGGCCAAGGCCAGCATGGATTTCAGCTCGCCTACGCGCAGGGTGTACCAGCCGTTATCTTTGCCGCTGGCAATGCCCAGCAACTCGCGAACGCGGGTGAAGTCGTCCAGACCTTCGTCGTCCATCTGGGTGATCATTTCCAGATAGGTTTCCTGTGAGAAATCACTGTCTGGCAGAGCCAACAGCTGCTCGCGCAGGTGAGCGCCCATGCTGTTGTTGGCTAACAGCAAGTCTTCCGCCGGGTAGATGTCTGACATGCCAGGCACGATGATGCGGCACGCGTAAACGTCTAAGTGCTCGTAATCAGCGATATACACTTCAGCATCTTCTTTATCGAAGATTGCCATCAGCGTGGCGAACTCTTCTTCGGTGGTGCCGCTGAAGCTCCAGTCTGCAAACGGATAGTCCGCATCTTGCTTGAACATGTCCCATGAGATCAGGCCGCTTGAATCGATGAAGTGAGTTTCCAAGTTGGCGTGTTCAGCCACTTCTTCATCATCAAAGGTGGGTGCAGTAAACACATCCAGATCTTTCAAGCTACGACCTTGCAGCAGCTCGGTCACGGTACGTTCCAGCGCCACGCCAAAGTCCGGGTGCGCGCCGAAAGAGGCGAAACAGGTACCATTGGATGGGTTGAACAGCACTACGCAGATAACCGGATAGTTGCCGCCCAGAGAGGCGTCATAAGAAAGAATGGGGAAACCTTCTTCTTCCAGCTTGGCAATGGCTTCCACCACGCCCGGATAGCGCGCCAGCACGTCAGCAGGGATTTCCGGCAGACTGATTGACTCAGCGATAATGCGGTTTTTAACGTAACGCTCGAAAACTTCGGACAGCCCCTGAACGCGCGCTTCGTTAGCGGTGTTACCCGCAGACATGCCGTTGGAAACATATAAGTTGCCGATGATGTTCATCGGGATATAGACGGTTTGCAGGTCAGATTGGCGAGTGAACGGCAGGGCGCAGATCCCGCGCTCCGGGTTGCCGGACTGCAGGTCTACCAAATCGCTGCCGGTAAGCTCTTTATCGGCATCATAAAAATCATGCAGACGCTCATCCAAAATCCCCGCTGGCAGGCTGTTATCTGCTGGGATTGGGAACCATTTCTCGTTTGGATAATGCACGAAATCGCCATTGGCAATCTCTTTACCCAGATAGAAATCGGCGAAGAAATAGTTGGTCGACAGACGCTCGAAATATTCACCTAAGGCAGAAGCCAATGCCGCTTTTTTACTGGCACCTTTACCGTTGGTAAAGCAGAGCGGGCAGTCGCGATCGCGAATATGTACCGACCAAACGTGGGGTACAGGATTCAGCCATGAAGCCTCTTCAATATTGAAACCGAGGTCGGCGAGTTTTTGTTGGAAGCGGGAAATAGAGTCTTCCAGCGCGGCGTCTTTACCAGGAATAAAAGTTTGCGTCATTGAGTTCACTTTTGAGCGTTCTAAAAACGCGCAATGATACGGGGTTTTGGCCTATAGCTCCACGTATTCATACAGCTATTGCGTGCACGGGATAAAGCATCAGCAACATAGTCTTTATTTTTCATTTTTTAACGATTTAAACGCGGTGAATGGGGTGATATTCAAACGACAGCAATGTGATCCTGCTCTCAGGAACAATAAGCGTTGCAGACTGCTTGTATCGAATGATAAAACCGTTAAATTGATTGTATCGATGGTTAGCTCAGTGGAGTGGTGAGGGGAAATGACTCAGGTTTATAATTTCAGTGCAGGTCCGGCAATGATCCCGGCAGAAGTGTTACGTCGTGCGCAACAAGAATTATGTAATTGGCATGGTTTGGGCACGTCTGTGATGGAAATCAGTCACCGTAGTAAAGAGTTTATTCAGGTTGCCGAAGAGTCGGAACGTGATATCCGCGAGCTGATGAATATCCCCTCGAACTACAAAGTCCTGTTCTGCCACGGCGGCGCGCGCGCGCAGTTCGCTGCGATCCCACTGAACTTACTGGGTGATAAAACCACCGCTGACTATATTGACGGCGGCTACTGGGCACATAGCGCGGTCAACGAAGCGCAGAAATACTGCACGCCAAACGTTATCGATGTGACAACCACCGTCGACGGCAAACGCGGCATTTTGCCGATGAGCCAATGGGCGTTGAACAAAGATGCCGCCTACGTTCACTACTGCCCGAATGAAACCATTGATGGCGTCGCGATTGATGAAGTGCCTGACTTTGGCGACAAACTGGTCATTGCTGACTACTCGTCATCTATTTTATCTCGTCCGGTAGACGTGAACCGTTTTGGCGTGATTTATGCCGGCGCGCAGAAAAACATCGGCCCGGCTGGCCTGACACTGGTGATCGTGCGCGAAGATTTGCTGGGCCGTGCTCGCAAAGAATTGCCTTCGATTCTTGATTACACCGTGCTGGCTGAAAATGACTCCATGTTTAACACGCCGCCGACCTTCGCCTGGTATCTGTCTGGCATGGTCTTCAAATGGCTGAAAGAGCAGGGCGGCCTGCGCGAAATGGAGAAGCGTAATCGGGCGAAAGCTGAATTACTCTATGGCACTATCGACCGTTCTGATTTTTATCGTAACGACGTGGCTCAGGCCAACCGTTCGTGGATGAACGTTCCTTTCCAAATGGCGGATGCGTCTCTGGACAAACTGTTCTTAGAGCAGTCGCAGAAAGCGGGCCTGCATGCTCTGAAAGGGCACCGCGTTGTTGGCGGAATGCGCGCATCGATTTATAACGCGATGCCGATTGAAGGTGTTAAAGCATTGACCGATTTTATGGCTGATTTCGAGAAAAGCCACGGTTAATCATCTGTAATAATCGCCGTGCGCAGCATGGCTTGAAAATGACCTCGGCCTGAAATCCGGGGTCATTTTATGAATAAAGAATAATGGAGAAAGCGTGGAATCCCTGACATTACAACCCGTTGCATTGGTTAACGGCACTATCAATTTACCGGGCTCAAAAAGTGTTTCCAACCGTGCACTTTTGCTGGCGGCCTTTGCCCAGGGTACAACCCGCTTAAATAACTTACTCGACAGTGACGATGTGCGTCACATGCTCAACGCGCTGACCAAACTGGGCGTGACTCACCGCCTGTCAGCAGATCGCACGCATTGTGATATTGACGGCTTAGGGGGAGCTTTCCAGCCTTCTGAAGCTTTAGAGCTGTTTTTAGGTAATGCGGGCACCGCGATGCGTCCTCTGGCCGCAGCCCTGTGCCTCGGCGCGCATGACGTGGTGCTGACCGGCGAGCCGCGCATGAAAGAGCGCCCAATTGGCCATCTGGTTGATGCTTTGCGTCAGGGCGGAGCGGAGATTGAGTACCTCGAACAAGAAGATTACCCACCCGTGCGCCTGCGCGGTGGATTCAAAGGCGGCGAAGTTACGGTCGATGGCAGCGTTTCCAGCCAGTTCTTGACCGCGTTGCTGATGACCGCGCCTCTGGCGGCGGCAGATACTACTATTCGCATCAAAGGTGATTTGGTTTCCAAGCCTTACATCGATATCACTCTGAATCTGATGAAGACTTTCGGCGTGACGGTAGAGAACCAGAACTACCAAGAGTTCCGCATCAAAGGCCAGCAGACCTATGTCTCTCCGGGCACCTATTTAGTCGAGGGTGACGCTTCTTCAGCTTCTTACTTCCTGGCCGCGGCAGCCATCAAAGGCGGCACCGTTCGCGTGACCGGCATTGGTAAAAACAGCATGCAGGGCGACATTCGCTTTGCCGACGTGCTGGAGAAAATGGGTGCGAAAATCACCTGGGCTGAAGATTATATTGAATGCTCTCGTGGCTCTCTGACCGGGATTGATATGGATATGAACCATATCCCTGACGCCGCGATGACCATTGCTACCACCGCGCTATTCGCACAAGGCCCGACCACGTTACGCAACATCTACAACTGGCGCGTAAAAGAGACTGACCGTCTGGCAGCGATGGCAACCGAGCTGCGCAAAGTGGGTGCCATAGTGGAAGAAGGTGAGGATTACATTCGCGTTGAGCCGCCGCAGTCTCTGACCTTCGCTGAGATTGGTACCTATAATGATCACCGTATGGCGATGTGCTTCTCGCTGGTGGCGCTGTCGAATACGCCGGTGACCATTCTTGACCCGAAATGCACCGCGAAAACTTTCCCTGACTATTTCGACAGACTAGCTGGCATTAGCACTCTGGCGTAACTCCCAAGCTGTATCTGGGTTTCAGCGATAACGGGCATCAGTCGATGCCCGTTTTTTTATGCAGTAATGAACTATTCTTCTTCAGACATAGTCTGCTTTTTCGCCAACTGGATGATGTGGGGTAACAGTTGACGCAAAGGCAGCGTATAATGCCGCTCCTGAATTAGCCTTATCGGGTTAATGATGAGGGTTTACCCCACCCAAAGGAGACAGAAATGACGGCTTTAGCCCCGGTAATTACCGTTGATGGGCCAAGTGGCGCAGGTAAAGGCACCTTGTGCAAGGCGCTGGCAGAGGCTCTGGAATGGCGTTTGCTGGACTCTGGTGCCATTTATCGCGTTTTAGCACTGGCTGCTTTACATCATCAGGTTGATATTGTCTCTGAAGATGCTTTGGTGCCGCTTGCCGCACATCTTGATGTGCGTTTTGTGGCTCAGGATGGGCAATTAAAAGTGATTTTAGAAGGTGAGGATGTCAGTAATGAAATCCGCACCGAAACGGTAGGAAACACCGCGTCACAGGCTGCCGCTTTCCCTCGGGTTCGCGAAGCGTTATTGCGCCGTCAGCGCGCATTTCGTGAGGCCCCAGGGCTGATTGCCGATGGCCGAGATATGGGCACCGTGGTGTTCCCCGACGCGCCGGTAAAGATATTCTTAGACGCCAGTGCGGAAGAACGTGCAAACAGAAGAATGCTACAGTTGCAGGAAAAAGGCTTTAGTGTTAACTTTGAACGTCTTTTAGCCGAGATAAAGGAACGGGATGACCGTGACCGTAATCGTGCTATAGCGCCTTTGGTCGCTGCTTCTGACGCGCTTTTGCTGGATTCAACCAGCATGTCGATCGACGAAGTTATCCAACGTGCGCTGGCTTATGCCACTGAAATTCTAGGATTGCCGCAAAAACAAACCCGGTGATCGAGCTTGTTAACTGGTGCTGAATAAAGGTTCAGCGCCAGTTTTAGCTATAGTTTTTTTTAACCTCGCCGCAAGGATCTGTAGCGGGGCATTTGAAACAACCCCATCCAGCAGGATGCCAGATGGACGTTAAACTTAAGAACCTAAAGATTATCAACATGACTGAATCTTTTGCTCAACTCTTTGAAGAATCCTTAAAAACAATCGAAACCCGTCCGGGTTCCATCGTTCGTGGCGTTGTTGTGTCTATCGACAAAGACGTAGTACTGGTTGACGCCGGTCTGAAATCTGAGTCCGCTATTCCAGCAGAGCAGTTCAAAAACGCACAGGGCGAACTGGAAATCCAGGTTGGCGACGAAGTTGATGTTGCGCTGGACGCTGTTGAAGACGGCTTCGGTGAAACTCTGCTGTCCCGTGAAAAAGCTAAACGTCATGAAGCATGGCTGATGCTGGAAAAAGCTTACGAAGAAGCTGCAACTGTTACCGGTGTTATCAACGGTAAAGTTAAGGGCGGTTTCACTGTTGAGCTGAACGGTATTCGTGCGTTCCTGCCAGGTTCACTGGTAGACGTTCGTCCGGTACGCGACACGCTGCATCTCGAAGGCAAAGATCTTGAGTTCAAAGTCATCAAACTGGACCAGAAACGCAACAACGTTGTTGTTTCTCGCCGTGCAGTAATTGAGTCTGAGAACAGCGCAGAGCGCGATCAACTGCTGGAAAACCTGCAGGAAGGCATGGAAGTTAAAGGTATCGTTAAGAACCTCACTGACTACGGTGCATTCGTTGATCTGGGCGGCGTTGATGGCCTGTTGCACATCACTGATATGGCTTGGAAACGTGTTAAACACCCAAGCGAAATCGTCAACGTTGGCGACGAAATCACTGTTAAAGTTCTGAAATTTGACCGTGAGCGTACTCGTGTATCCCTTGGCCTGAAACAGCTGGGCGAAGATCCATGGGTTGCTATCGCTAAACGTTACCCAGAAGGTACTAAACTGACTGGTCGCGTTACTAACCTGAC
The DNA here is from genome assembly GCF_040419245.1 of Ewingella sp. CoE-038-23. Taxonomy (NCBI): domain Bacteria; kingdom Pseudomonadati; phylum Pseudomonadota; class Gammaproteobacteria; order Enterobacterales; family Yersiniaceae; genus Ewingella; species Ewingella docleensis. The sequence continues at coordinate 1,378,195 of NZ_JAZHOH010000001.1, forward strand.
TGATTACGGCTGCTTCGTAGAAATCGAAGAAGGCGTTGAAGGTCTGGTTCACGTTTCTGAAATGGACTGGACTAACAAAAACATTCACCCATCTAAAGTTGTTAACGTGGGCGATGTAGTTGAAGTTATGGTTCTGGATATCGACGAAGAACGCCGTCGTATCTCCCTGGGTCTGAAGCAATGTAAAGCTAACCCATGGCAGCAATTCGCAGAAACTCACAACAAAAACGACCGTGTTGAAGGTAAAATCAAGTCAATCACTGACTTCGGTATCTTCATTGGTCTGGACGGCGGCATCGACGGCCTTGTTCACCTGTCTGACATCTCCTGGAACGTTGCAGGCGAAGAAGCAGTACGTGAATACAAAAAAGGCGACGAAATCGCAGCTGTTGTTCTGCAAGTTGACGCAGAGCGCGAGCGTATCTCCCTGGGCGTGAAGCAACTGGCTGAAGATCCATTCAATAACTACCTGTCTGTTAACAAGAAAGGTACTATTGTTACTGGTAAAGTCACAGCAGTTGACGCCAAAGGTGCTACAGTTGAATTGGCAGGCGGCGTAGAAGGTTACCTGCGTGCTTCTGAAGCTTCTCGCGACCGTATTGAAGACGCAACTCTGGTTCTGAGCGTTGGTGATGAAGTTGAAGCTAAATTCACCGGTGTTGATCGTAAGAACCGCGTAGTAAGCCTGTCCGTCCGTGCTAAGGATGAGTCAGACGAGAAAGAAGCAATCGCCGTGGTTAACAACAAACCAGACGAAAGCAACTTCTCTAATGCTATGGCTGAAGCGTTCAAAGCGGCAAAAGGCGAGTAATGACGGGGGGCGGTATTTATATCGCCCCGAAACGGTAGTTTAGCTGCAAAGCTTGGAGGTAATATGACCAAGTCTGAACTTATTGAAAGACTTGCTGGCCAGCACTCTCATGTCCCGGCGAAAGCCATTGAGGATGCAGTGAAAGAGATGCTTGAACATATGGCTGCAACTTTAGCTGATGGCGAACGCATTGAGATCCGTGGGTTTGGCAGTTTTTCTCTTCACTACCGTGCTCCGCGTGTTGGTCGTAACCCAAAAACTGGCGACAAAGTGGAGTTGGACGGTAAGTACGTTCCGCATTTCAAGCCGGGCAAAGAGTTGCGCGATCGCGCGAATATTTATGGTTAAGACTTCGGTCTGACATAAATTATGCCTATAGCGAACCAAAAACGGTGTCTTTTTAAGACACCGTTTTTTTTATTTTTGCTCATCTCGCTCCACAATTGCGTGACGTCTCGCATCCTTCCTCTCTGCCTCTTGTTCTCCCCATCCCGCAAAACCATACTTCCGCCAACCTATTTTGCTGGAAAAAACAGCAACGAGTTTTTATCTCTCGCCAAATAATGCAGTAAGGACGCCACATCAAAATCTCAATGGATGAGATAGCGCTGGCTGCGATCGCCGGAATGCTGCCACTGATTTTTCTTCCCCAACTGCCGGGCTTCTATGCCTGTCTTTTCATGGCCCTTGGCGTGATAGGCGGTGGGAGGATTAACCGTAGATTGTCGCTACTTGTCGCCATTATTTTGCTGAGCCTGCTGTGGGGGACGCACAATGGACACTATTTACTTAAGCAAACCGAGAGCCTGAGTCTGGGCAAGAAAGAGGTGATTGCCGAGCTAAAAACGATAAATTTGCATCAATCAGGTAGTCAGTTAGTCATCTTTAAAATCGAAAGAGTCGACGGTGAGTTACTCTTTCCTCCGATTTATTTTCGCAGTCGTTGGGAGGGGGAGGGTAACTTCTGCGCTGGCCAAAAGTGGCAGCTAAGCGTCAATTTACGCCCAGTCCACGCCCTGCTAAATGAGGGTGGGTTCGATAGCCAGCGCTGGGCATTAGCCAACCGCTGGCCTTTAACTGGCAGGATCAGCAGCAGAACGCTCATCAGCCCCGAATGCAGTCTGCGCCAGCGTCTAATTTCCCACGTGCAACAGGTTATCACTCCCTTGGGGAACAGCGCGGTGCTAATGGCTTTAGCCTTTGGCGAGAAGGGGCTGATAAAAGCCGAAGACAAAATGCTGATGCAGCGAACAGGCATTGCTCATCTGATTGCTATCTCAGGGCTGCACATCGGCATAGCGGCCTGGTTTGGCTATGTGTTGGCGCGAGCGCTGCAATTCTTATTACCGATTAAATATATCGATTATCGCTTCCCACTCATCGCCAGCGAGTTATTCCTGCTGACCTACACCTGGTTGGCAGGAGGTAACGCCCCCGCCGTGAGGGCCGCCGTGGCGCTTTCACTATGGCTGCTATTGCGATTCATGCGAGTTAAATGCCATCCGTGGCAAATATGGCTGTGGTGCGTCGCGCTAATAGTGATTAGCGACCCGATGAGTATTCTTTCGGATAGCTTCTGGCTCTCCTGTTTCGCGGTGGCGGCCCTGATCTTCTGGTTTCAGTGGGCGCCTTTACCGCAGCGAGTAGGGCACTCATGGCGCTGGGCTGCGGTGCGCTGGGCCCATTTGCAGCTGGGAATGACGATTTTGCTGCTACCTCTCCAAGTCGGCCTGTTCCACGGCGTCAATCTCTCTTCTTTCGCCGCGAATATGTGGGCCGTGCCTATCGTTTCGCTATTTACCGTGCCCTTGGTACTGCTAGGCGTAATTTGCTCAGGTGCACTGCCAGCCCTTGTTACAGAGAAAATGTGGCTAATGGCAGACCAGAGCTTGTCGCTGGTATTTTGGGGCGTGCAGAGATTCTCAGGTGGCTGGTTCTATTTAAGTGAGCCAGCCGTCGCACTCACTTTGGCAGGGTGGGGGAGTGTGATTGTCTGGCGCCTGGGGTGGCTTAGGATTTTCCCCGCCACCGTAATAGGCCTGGCCTCGGTGCTAATGGTCTGGTTCTACAGGACGGATGGAGAGAATTGGCGTGTGGACATGGTGGATGTCGGCCATGGCCTTGCCATGTTGATCAGCAAAAACGGCAAGGGGGTGTTATATGATACTGGGAACCGCTGGGAGACGGGTTCGGCGGCCGAGATGAATATTCTACCCTTGATCAGATGGCGCAATATTCAGCTTGAACAGATCATTATTAGCCATGCTCACGCCGACCATCGCGGTGGTTTAGACGCCATAATGCGGGCATTTCCTTCGGCGACTCTAAGGGAAAGCGTGATAGGTTCACCACTGCCTTGCCATGCTGGTATTACTTGGGAGTGGCAAGGGCTGTCCTTTGCTGCGCTTTGGCCGGAAAGGGCGGGAATCATGTCCGGCAATGATGACAGCTGCGTCGTGAGGGTCAGTGACGGGAATTTCAGTGTTTTACTGACCGGAGATATTGAATCAGGCGCTGAACGCAAAATTGTTTCAAGATATCGCGGGGCCTTAGGCTCGACGGTGTTGCAGGTTCCTCATCATGGCAGCAATACGTCATCAACACCGCCGTTTTTGCGCGCTGTCGCACCGGAACTGGCGATTTCTTCCTCATCTCGCTTCAATAAGTGGCATCTCCCCGCGCAAAAAGTGATGGCAAGGTATCGAAATGCCAGACTAGCCTGGCGTGATACCTCACGCTCAGGCCAGTTATCTGTTCATTTTTATGACAAATATTGGCGCGTGGAAGGATTCAGAGAGCAAATATTTCCTCGTTGGTATCATCGTCGGTTTGGCGTATCAGGTGATAATGAGTAGAATGGGCCGCTGTTTCTTTCGCTGCTGGTTAATAATGCATTATGAATGATAAAGATCTCTCCACCTGGCAGACATTCCGCCGCCTTTGGCCGATGATTACCCCTTTCAAAGCAGGGCTTATCGCGGCGGCTGTTGCGCTGGTGGCGAACGCCGCCAGTGACACTTTCATGCTGTCTCTGTTGAAACCTCTGCTGGATGATGGTTTTGGCAAAGCCGATCGCTCTATCTTGCTTTGGATGCCGCTGGCGGTAATCGCATTAATGATTGTGCGAGGGATCAGTGGCTATGTTTCTAGCTACTGCATTTCATGGGTATCGGGCAAAGTGGTGATGCAAATGCGTCGCCGTCTGTTTGGCCACATGATGGGCATGCCGGTCGCCTTCTTCGACCAACAATCGACGGGCACATTGCTGTCACGTATTACTTATGATTCCGAGCAGGTTGCCTCTTCTTCTTCAAGCGCGCTGGTAACAGTGGTACGTGAAGGGGCATCGATTATTGGCCTGTTCATCATGATGTTCTACTACAGCTGGCAGCTTTCGATCATTTTGGTGGTGATTGCGCCGGTTGTCTCGATTGTTATCCGTCTGGTTTCAAAGCGTTTTCGCGATATCAGCAAAAACATGCAGAACACCATGGGTCATGTTACAACCAGCGCCGAGCAGATGCTCAAAGGTCATAAAGAAGTGCTGATCTTTGGCGGGCAGAAAGTGGAAACTGAGCGTTTCGATTCTGTCAGCAACCGCATGCGTCAGCAGGGTATGCGTTTGGTGTCGGCATCATCGATTTCTGACCCGATTATTCAGCTTATCGCCTCTCTGGCGCTGGCATTTGTTCTTTATGCAGCCAGCTTCCCGTCTGTGATGGAAACACTGAGCGCCGGTACTATCACTGTCGTGTTCTCTTCCATGATCGCTTTAATGCGCCCGTTGAAATCACTGACCAACGTTAATGCCCAATTCCAGCGCGGTATGGCAGCTTGCCAGACGCTGTTCTCTATCCTCGATATGGAGCAGGAAAAGGATGAAGGTAAACGCGTCGTTGAGCGCGCCAAAGGCGATATTGAATTCAAAAACGTCACCTTTACCTATCCTGGGCGCGATGCGCCAGCGCTGCGCGATGTGGCTTTCACCATCCCTGCGGGCCGTACTGTTGCTCTGGTAGGGCGTTCTGGCTCGGGTAAATCGACCATTGCCAGCCTGATGACGCGTTTCTATGACATTCAGGAAGGCCAAATCCTGATGGATGGCCATGATTTGCGTGAATACACGCTGTCATCGCTGCGTAATCAGGTGGCTTTGGTATCGCAAAATGTCCACCTCTTTAACGATACCATTGCTAATAACATTGCCTATGCGCGCACCGACGTCTTCAGCCGCGAAGAGATTGAGAAAGCCGCCAAAATGGCCTATGCCATGGACTTCATTAATAAAATGGATAACGGTCTCGATACGGTAATTGGCGAGAACGGCGTGCTGCTGTCTGGCGGCCAGCGCCAGCGTATTGCTATTGCCCGTGCTCTGCTGCGTGACTCGCCGGTGCTGATCCTCGATGAAGCAACCTCGGCGCTGGATACGGAGTCAGAGCGTGCGATTCAAGCCGCGCTTGACGAGCTGCAAAAGAACCGTACTTCGCTGGTGATTGCGCACCGTCTCTCAACTATTGAAAAAGCCGATGAAATTCTGGTAATTGAAGATGGCCGAGTGGTTGAACGCGGTTCCCACGCCGAGCTGCTTGAGATGCGCGGCGCTTATGCCCAGTTGCACCGGATGCAGTTTGGCCAATGATAGAGCGAATCTGGTCAGGTAAGTCGCCACTTTATCTACTATTACTGCCTCTTTCATGGCTGTACGGGTTGATAACCTGCGGGTTACGGCTCTGCTATAGAAAGGGGTGGAAAAAGAGTTGGCGCTCGCCTGTCCCGATTATCGTGGTCGGTAATCTCACTGCCGGTGGCAATGGGAAAACGCCGGTGGTGATTTGGTTGATTGAACTGTTACAGCGTCAGGGTTTACACGCAGGCGTAGTTTCTCGCGGCTACGGCGGTAAGTCAGAGACTTATCCGTTGGTGCTTGATGCAAATACCCAAACGGCCGAAGCGGGCGATGAGCCTGTGCTGATTTATCAGCGCACCGGCGCCCCGGTGGCGGTATCCCCAGTTCGATCCGATGCGGTAAAAGCGCTGCTCAAGAATCATCAGCTCGACGTGATTGTCACCGACGACGGCCTGCAGCATTACGCTTTGCAGCGTGATTTAGAAATTGTGGTGGTTGATGGCATACGTCGTTTCGGCAACGGCTGGTGGTTACCCGCCGGGCCAATGCGCGAAAGAGCATCGCGCCTGCGTTCTGTTGACGCCGTTATCACCAATGGCGGACAGAGCGAGCCGGGCGAAATCGCCATGCACTTGCAGCCGGGAATGGCCGTCAACTTGCTAACGGGTGAACAGCGCGATGCCACCTCTTTGCCACAGGTTGTTGCCATGGCGGGTATTGGGCACCCTCCGCGCTTCTTCGCCACGCTGAAAAACCTTCAAGTAACCACCCAAGCCGAGTTCGCCTTTGCCGATCATCAAGATTACCAATCCGAGCAACTGAGTGCTCTGCTCGGTGCTGAACAAACTCTATTGATGACGGAAAAAGACGCTGTCAAATGCAGAAGTTTTGCCCAGCCAAATTGGTGGTATTTGCCAGTTAATGCCCACGTTTCCGAGGCTGATACAGCCCGCCTGTTGGCAAAAATCGACCAAGTTATTGCGAAAAAATAGCCTATTGCTTCTCAGGGCAGGCCTTGTTTACATTTCTTCAAATTAAAAAAATAATAAAATTCCCAGCTAATGAGCTGATTTATATGGAATATAATTCAATGTTGGCGTTTTAAATATTTATTTAATTTATAGGTGTTGCTATTACATTTGAGTTGTGAGTAAATGCAGTCCGGCCTGTGATGCAGAGCTATTTATGTCCGAGTTTACAATCTAGCAGTTCCTCCCAAGACGTTATCTTTGATAAAACGATTCCTCTTCAAGTCGAACCTTCTAAGTACCTCCCCATAAGTAATCAATCTACTCGATTGGCCCTAAACGTTTTATGGCAGAAAATCTTAATCAAAGAATTAAGATGCTGAACCCTAAGGCGAAAAAAACTAATAAATTATTTCACAATCGCTCATTAGAGGTTTTTATAAAAAAATAACTTTAGAGTGGGCAAGCGCATCCGAACAATAATAAAAAGCGTGTTCATGGATGCCCAAAATAAAGGATCTACAATTATGATGTTAAAAATGGGTTTAGTTAAATGGTACATCCAAGCTAAAGGCTATGGTTTTATTTGCCCTCTCGACGGTACGTCTGAAATTTATGTTCAGCGCGCCTCTATTGCTAATACAGGCAATAAATCTTTGAATGCTGGGCAGCGCGTAGAGTTCACCACCTACCGCAGCGTGGCTCACGGTCCGTCAGCAGCCGATGTGATCGCGTTCTAAGTTTGACCTGTCCCCCAGACCTTGGCGCGTAAATTTACGCTCAGGTCAAAATGTGTTATCGGTATCTGTAATGCTTTCATCAACGGATACCGATATGTCTCACCCGGTTATATCTCTCTCTGCCGCCCGCACTTTGCACCTCGCTGCTCAACAACTTCAACACCCACTCAAGCGCAAGCCCCAACGGGACGATCTCCTCACAGCCATTACTCAGATGGGTTTGCTGCAAATTGATACCATTAGCGTGGTCGCCCGCAGCCCATATTTAGTGCTTTTTAGCCGCCTCGGGCACTATCCGCAGGAGTGGCTGGAAGACGCACTGGCGTCGGGTAAACTGTTTGAGTATTGGGCTCACGAAGCCTGTTTTATCCCCATCGAAGATTACGCTTTGCTACGCCACCGCATGCTTCAGCCTGAGAAAATGGGCTGGAAATACTCAACCGAGTGGGTCGAAAAGCATCAGGAAGACATTGACGGCATCCTCAGCCATATTGCGGAAAATGGCCCGGTGCGTTCGGCGGATTTCGCCGGAGAGAAGCGTTCAGCTACCGGCTGGTGGGACTGGAAGCCGCACAAGCGGCATCTGGAGACGCTGTTTACCTCAGGCAAGCTGATGGTGGTGGAGCGTCGCAGTTTTCATCGCGTTTACGACCTCGCAGAGCGCGTGATGCCCGGCTGGAATGATGCCACCCAGGCTCTGTCACAGCAGGATGCCGAAGAGATCATGCTGCGCCGGTCGGCGCAAAGTCTGGGCTTATTCAAACCTGAGTGGCTGGCAGATTATTATCGCCTGAAACGCATTAAAGCGCAGGAGGTGATATCCCGCTGGTTAGAAAGTGGTGAGGTCAGGCCGGTCAATGTAAAAGGGCTGGATGGCCTGTTCTATGTGCATCAGAGTCAGTTTTCCCTGCTGGAACAAGCCATTAACGGCAAAATTAGCTCGACGGTTACCGCGCTGCTTTCGCCATTCGACCCCGTGGTATGGGATAGAAAACGGGCGCTGGCGCTATTTAATTTTGATTACCGACTGGAATGTTACACGCCGGAGCCGAAGCGGCAATATGGCTATTTCACGTTGCCTATTTTGCATCGCGGAGAGCTGATCGGGCGCGTGGACGCCAAGATGCATCGCAAAGAGAAAACCTTTGAAGTGAAAACCTTGCACCTTGAGAGTGGTACTAAACTGAGCCCAAGACGCATCAAAGATATCACTGATGCCGTCAGTCGTTTTGCCTTATGGCACGAGGCTGATCGGGTGCTGATAGGGAAGGTACCAGAAGCGTTGCGGCTGCACTGGGAAGCGGGCTGGTCATTGCTCAAATAAACAATCGGCTGCCATTGGCAGCCGTTTTTCGCTGGGTGAGAATGTCAAAACAGCCTTAGTTGCTGTAGTTGGCAAACATCGCGATGATTTTGTGGATCAGTTTCATTTCAGTGCTCGTCAGTAGAAATTTAATGTGACTTTTGTCACAAAAAAATACTACGCCGACCTCCGGCTTTTATCAATCTCTGTTTCGGCCTCTTGGCGATTTATCCCACTAGGCAGCCTATATTGCCGATGTCAGATTAACCTTGGCGGAAGGGTTATGGTATTCTTTGCCACCGTAGAGGTTTGTCAAAACACGCATTATTGCAGCTGCTTGGCCTTCAAGCGTGCAATTCACATGCCCCGGGAGAATGTATGGATCATCGTTTACTCGAAATTGTTGCTTGCCCTGTCTGTACCGGTAAGCTTTATTTCAATAAAGAGTCGCAAGAATTAATTTGTAAAGTGGACGGACTGGCTTATCCGGTGCGCGACGGCATTCCGGTGTTGTTAGAAACTGAAGCCCGTGCGCTTTCTGCTGACGAGACGCATCCATGAGTTTTATTGCCATCATTCCTGCCCGCTTTGCTTCCAGCCGCCTGCCGGGGAAACCTCTGGCGGATATCGGCGGCAAGCCAATGGTCGTTCATGTGATGGAACGCGCGAAAGAGTCCGGTGCCGATCGCGTTATCGTCGCCACCGACCATCCTGACGTTTTTGCTGCAGTAGAAGCGGCTGGCGGCGAAGTTTGCATGACCCGCGCTGACCACCAGTCAGGCACTGAGCGTCTGGCCGAAGTCATCGAACTGTACGGCTTTTCCGACGAGGACATTATCGTCAATGTGCAGGGCGACGAGCCTCTGGTGCCGCCGGTGATTATCAAGCAGGTCGCTGATAATCTGGCCTCCTGTGAAGCCGGCATGGCGACTTTAGCGGTGCCTATTGAAACGGCAGAAGAGGCGTTCAACCCTAACGCGGTAAAAGTGGTGATGGACGTCAACGGCTACGCGCTCTATTTCTCGCGGGCAACCATTCCGTGGGAGCGCGAGCGTTTTGCTAAATCCAGAGAGACTGTCGGTGATACGTTCCTGCGCCACATTGGCATTTATGCCTATCGCGCCGGTTTCATTCGCCGCTATGTCAACTGGGCGCCAAGCCCGCTTGAGAATATCGAGCTTCTGGAGCAGCTGCGCGTGCTGTGGTACGGCGAAAAAATCCACGTGGCCGTAGCGAAAGAAGTGCCGTCGGTGGGTGTCGATACGCCAGAAGATTTGCAGCGCGTGCGCGAGTTTCTGGCCCACTAATTAGCCTTTCCCCGCTTTGCGCCTTGCAACGCTATACTGATACGGAATGTCATTGGGCATTCCGTTTTTTATTCTGCGACTTTCATTGATCTGCCACCGAGAAATCGTCGGGCAATGCTTTCATCATAAACCTCATCACTTCTTCACTGTGTAACCGTCATGGAACAGCTGAAAGCCGAATTAAGTATTGTGCTGGGCGAACGCCTGTCTCGCCTTGAATGCGTTAGCGAGCAACCTTATGCCCATCTCTATGCGATTTATGATGAGCAGGGGCACGCCGTGCCGCTAATGGCCAAAAGTTACGTCTGTTCGGGCATTGCCAGCCAGGAGGCGTATAAATTGTCGATGCTGGCGCGCGAGGGCGTGGTGCGCGTGCCGACGGTATTTGGTTTAGTTACCACCAGCCAATCGCCTTTTAAGGAGGTCTTACTGATCGAGCGCCTTCGAGGCGTTTCTGCCGAAGCTCCGACCCGCACGCCGCAGCGCGGCGAGATGCTGATAGAGCAGATTATCGAAGGGCTGCTGGCGTGGCACCGCATTGACAGCCATGGACACGTGGGCACGGTGGATAGCACGCAGGACAATAAGTGGTCGCTGTGGTATCAGCAGCGCGTTGAGGCACTTTGGGCTTCCATCAGCCATTTGCAGTCAGCGCAGCTGACGCAGGAAGATCGCACTTTGCTGTTCCGTTCTCGCGCCAGCCTGCCCAGCCTGTTTACTGACTTTAATGATAATTCCGTACTGCTTCACGGCAACCTCTCACTGCGCAGTCTGTTAAAAGACCCGCGCAGCGACCAGCTCTTAGCCATGATCAACCCCGGCACGCTGCTGTGGGGGCCAAGGGAGTTTGAGCTGTTCCGCCTGTGGGAGAAAGGGATGAGCGAGCAGCTGCTATTTCGCTATTTACAGCGTGCGCCGGTCTCAGAAAGCTTCCTCGCCCGGCGCGGTTTATATCTTCTGTGGGAATCTGTCTCCCACTTGCTACACACCGGCAAGCTGGACCGCCCGGCGTTTGAACACGCTAAACAGCAGCTGCTTCCATGGCTTAACTGAGGTCAGTCGCCACTGCTGCCAATTCGTTGCCAGATTCGCCCCAGAGTTTCATACCAAATTCGTTCGCTGTGTCCTAAGAACAGCGAGCTTGGCAATATTTTTTCCCAAGGATTGAGCGGCGAGTCGATGGCCAGCTGATTGGCCGGAGCAGGAGTAGGGTGCAGACCCTGCTGCTCGAAGAAAATCATGGCGCGCGGCAGGTGATTGGCAGAGGTCACCAGCGCCATAGGCTGATCTCCAATATGTATTTTCACCTGCTCGGCCTCTTCGTGAGTATCACGCGGGGTGTCGAGCATGATGATATCGCTCTGCGGCACGCCGAGGCTGATGGCCACTTTCGCCGCCACTTCTGCTGTACTCACCGGGTTGCCAATGGCTTTTCCGCCGGTGAAAATCATCTTCGACCCCGGATTCTCCCGATAAACCCGAATGCCTTCTGCTACTCGTGGCAGGCTGTTATTGATCAAATTGGAACTGGGTGCCCAGTCTGGGTTATAAGTGTACCCGCCGCCTAACACCACCACATATTTTAACGGCTGCGCGCTATTGGCGCGGTAAGTGGGATAGGTTGATTCTAGCGGCCGCAGCAAAGCATCAGCCACAGGTTGCAGGCTTAAAAGGGCCAGAGCGAGCCAACTCAGTAAAAAGCAGACTTTTCCTGCTTTCTGCCAGCGAGTAAACCACAGTAAAACCAGCGCTACCGCCATGATCATTAATAAAAAGGGTAGCGGGAGCAGCAGCCCCCCAATGGCTTTTTTGAGAATAAATGGCATCGAAAATAGGTCCTTTTGAGCGAAAAAACGACATCCAGGCACGAATCCACATTGGGATGATTTATTCTACGTCAGCCTGTGCCAAAATAGCAGGCTCGGCCGTCCCGCAATGCTCAGTATTTCGGTTATGATTTCATTCAACAAAATGCGCTATCAGGAACAGGTATCATTTCATGCAGGATCGTAATTTCGACGATATCGCCGAAAAGTTCTCACGCAATATTTACGGTACGACCAAAGGTCGTATTCGTCAGGCCGTGCTGGGACAAGATCTTCGCGAACTGATCGCTACGCTCCCCCAGAGGCCGCTGCGCATTCTGGATGCCGGGGGCGGCGAAGGGCAGATGGCGTGCGAACTCGCCGCTTTGGGACATCAGGTCTTGTTGTGCGATCTCTCTGGTGAGATGATCCGCCGCGCCAAAGCGGCCGCCGAGGAAAAAGGTGTGAGCGACAACATGCAATTTGTACAATGTCCTGCTCAGAACGTCGCTCAGCATTTGGAACAGCCTGTTGATCTGATATTGTTTCACGCGGTGATTGAATGGCTCGCGGAACCTCAACAGGCGCTGCAGGCATTAACCGATTGTTTGGCGCCGGGTGGTGCCTTGTCGCTAATGTTTTACAATATCCATGGTCTGGTGATGCGTCACATGATCTTGGGTAACTTCGGTCACGTCGAAGCAGGCGTGCCAAAAATTAAAAAAAGCTCGCTGTTGCCGGATCATCCTCTGGAACCTCAACAAGTTTATGCCTGGCTTGATGCGTTGGGGATGGTGATCACGGGCAAAACCGGTGTTCGCGTTTTCCATGATTACTTGCGTAACCGGCAACAACATAAACAGGATTTCGACGAGCTTCTGGCGCTGGAACAGCGTTATTGCCGACAGGAACCTTTTGTTAGTTTGGGACGTTACATCCACGTGATGGCGCACAAACCCAATCTGAAGGACGAATCATGAGTGAATTTTCCCAGACTGTACCCGAACTGGTCGCCTGGGCGCGCAAAAATGACTTCTCCATTTCTCTGCCTACCGAACGTCTGGCCTTTCTGCTGGCAATCGCCACGCTGAACGGTGAGCGTCTGGACGGTGAAATGAGTGAGGGTGAGCTGGTCGATGCTTTTCGCCACGTAAGCAAAGGCTTCGAGCAAACCCATGAAACGGTCACCGTGCGCGCCAACAACGCCATTAATGACATGGTGCGTCAGCGTTTACTCAATCGTTTTGTCAGTGAACTGGCTGACGGCAATGCCATTTATCGTTTAACGCCGCTGGGCATTGGCATCACCGACTACTATATTCGTCAACGTGAATTCTCGACGCTGCGCCTCTCCATGCAGCTGTCCATCGTGGCCCAAGAGCTTAAGCGCGCCGCGGATGCCGCCGAAGAGGGCGGTGATGAGTTTCATTGGCATCGCAACGTTTTCGCGCCATTGAAATACTCCGTGGCGGAGATTTTTGACAGTATCGACATGACGCAGCGCATCATGGACGAGCAGCAGCAGGGCGTGAAAGACGATATCGCCGCGCTGTTAAACAAAGATTGGCGCGCGGCCATTTCCAGCTGTGAAATGCTGCTGTCCGAAACCTCAGGTACGCTGCGTGAATTACAGGATACGCTAGAGGCCGCGGGCGACCTGCTGCAAGCGCACTTACTGCGGATTCAGGACTCGACCATGGGCGAAAGCGAACTGAGCTTCGTCGATAAGTTAGTCTTTGATTTGCAAAGCAAGCTTGACCGCATTACCAGCTGGGGCCAGCAAGCGATTGACCTGTGGATCGGTTATGACCGTCATGTTCACAAATTTATTCGTACCGCGATCGATATGGATAAAAACCGCGTCTTTGCTCAGCGTCTTCGCCAGTCCGTCCAAAATTACTTCGACAATCCGTGGACGTTAACCTTTGCGAATGCAGAGCGTTTACTGGACATGCGTGATGAAGAGCTGGCGCTGCGCAGTGAAGAGGTGACCGGTGAACTTCCGCCGGACCTGGAATATGAAGAATTTAGTGAAATACGTGAGCAGCTTGCCGCAATGATTGAGCAAGCGCTGCAAGTGTATCAACAACAGAAGACGCCGCTTAATCTGGGCACCGTGATGCGCGATTACCTTGAACAGTACCCGCGCGCGCGGCATTTTGACGTAGCGCGAATTGTGGTCGACCAGGCTGTACGCCTTGGTGTGGCTGAAGCAGATTTTTCAGGGTTGCCAGCCGAATGGCAGGCAATCAATGATTTCGGAGCCAAGGTGCAGGCCCATGTCATCGACAAATATTGAACACATAATGCCAGCTAAACTGGCGCAAGCGTTGGCAAATTCCGTATTTCCTGCTCTGGACAGTCAGCTGCGTTCTGGCCGTCACATTGGCATTGACGAATTGGATAACCACGCTTTCCTGATGGACTATCAGGAAGAACTCGAGCTGTTTTATAGCCGCTACAGCGTTGAATTGATCCGAGCGCCGGAAGGTTTCTTCTACCTGCGCCCACGCTCAACCACGCTCATCCCGCGTTCGGTGCTGTCCGAGCTGGACATGATGGTAGGAAAAATTCTCTGCTATCTGTACCTCAGCCCGGAGCGTCTGGCGCATGAAGGCATTTTCACCCAGCAGGAACTTTATGATGAACTGCTCAGCCTTGCCGATGAAAGCAAGCTGCTGAAATACGTCAATCAGCGTTCTACCGGCTCTGACCTTGACCGCCAGAAGCTGCAAGAGAAAGTCAGAACTTCGCTGAACCGCCTGCGCCGCTTGGGCATGGTGTGGTTTATGGGTGCCGACAGCAGTAAATTCCGCATTACCGAAGCCGTGTTCCGCTTCGGGGCAGATGTACGCAGTGGCGATGACGCCCGCGAAGCGCAGTTGCGAATGATCCGCGACGGTGAAGCAATGCCAATTGAAAGCGCGTTATCGCTGAATGACGAAAACGAAGACAGCGAATCGCCAACCGAACAAGGGCATGACAGCGCAGAGGACGAACAGGAATGATTGAACGCGGTAAATTTCGCTCACTAACGCTGGTTAACTGGAACGGCTTCTTTGCGCGTACTTTTGACCTTGATGCTTTGGTTACCACGCTATCGGGCGGCAACGGGGCGGGGAAATCGACCACCATGGCGGCCTTCGTTACGGCGCTGATCCCTGACTTAACCTTGCTGCACTTCCGTAACACCACCGAAGCGGGTGCGACCTCCGGCTCTCGTGACAAAGGTCTGCACGGCAAGCTGCGCGCCGGTGTCTGCTATTCCACCCTCGACGTGGTGAACTCGCGCCATCAGCGGGTTATTGTCGGCGTACGTTTGCAGCAGGTTGCCGGCCGTGACCGTAAAGTGGATATCAAACCTTTCACCATTCAAGGTCTGCCCACTGCGATCCAGCCAACGGAAATCTTGACCCAAACCGTGGGCGATCGTCAGGCGCGCGTGCTGTCGCTGCAAGAGCTGAAAGACAGCGTCGAAGCGATGGAAGGGGTGCAGTTCAAGCAGTTCAACTCGATCACTGACTATCACTCGCTGATGTTCGATCTGGGCGTGATCCCGCGCCGTCTGCGCACCGCGTCCGATCGCAGCAAGTTCTATCGCCTGATTGAAGCCTCGCTGTACGGCGGGATTTCCAGCGCCATCACCCGCTCTCTGCGCGACTACCTGTTGCCAGAAAACAGCGGCGTGCGCAAAGCCTTCCAAGACATGGAAGCGGCCCTGCGCGAGAACCGCATGACGCTGGAAGCTATTCGCGTCACCCAGTCTGACCGCGATTTGTTCAAACACCTGATCTCCGAAGCCACCTCTTACGTTGCCGCCGACTATATGCGCCATGCCAACGAGCGTCGCATCCATCTCGACGGTGCCTTGGTGCTGCGCAACGACTTGCTGACCAGCCGCAAACAGCTCTCCAGCGAGCAGTATCGCCATGTTGAAATGGCCCGCGAGTTGGCCGAGCAGAGCGGCTCGCAAAGTGATTTAGAAACTGACTATCAGGCGGCCAGTGACCACCTGAGTCTGGTGCAGACGGCGATGCGTCAGCAGGAAAAAATCGAGCGCTATGAGAGCGACCTCGAAGAGCTGACTTATCGTCTCGAAGAACAAAATGAAGTGGTGGCCGAAGCCAGCGAGCTGCACGCCGAGCACGAAGCCCGCGCCGAAGCCGCTGAGATTGAAGTGGATGAGCTGAAGAGCCAGCTGGCGGATTACCAGCAAGCGCTCGACGTGCAGCAAACCCGCGCCATTCAGTACCAGCAGGCGCTGCACGCCCTTGAGCGCGCGCGCGAGCTGTGCCAAATCCCTGACCTGTCGAGCCAGAACAGCGAAGAGTGGCTGGAAACCTTCCAAAGCAAAGAGCAGGAAGCCACAGATATCCTGCTGATGCTCGAGCAGAAGATGAGCGTGGCCGACGCGGCGCACAGCCAGTTCGAAAACGCCTATCAGCTGGTGGTGAAAATCGCCGGTGAAGTGAGCCGCAGCGAAGCCTGGCAAACCGCGCGTGAACTGTTGCGCGACTGGTCTTCTCAACAGCACCAGGCCGAGCGCGTAGAGCCACTGCGCATGCGCCTGTCTGAGCTGGAAGGCCGCCTGCGCGAGCAGCAAGACGCCGAGCGCCAATTGCAGGAGTTCTGCAAACGTTCGGGTCAGGATGTTCATCCTGAAGATTTAGACGAGCTTCAGCGCGAGCTGGAAGTACAGATTGAAGAGCTGTCTGGCGTGGTTTCCCAAGCCGGCGAGCGCCGCATGGAGATGCGCCAAGAGCTTGAGCGCGTTCAGGCCCGTATTCGTGAGCTGACCGCCCGTGCACCGGTGTGGTTGGCGGCGCAAGAGGCGCTGAGCCAGCTGAGCGAGCAGAGCAAAGAGCCGCTGGAAAGTAGCCAGCAGGTTACTGAGTACATGCAGCAGATGCTGGAAAGCGAGCGCGAAACCACGGTTGAGCGCGACGAAGTGGCTTCGCGCAAAAAACGCATTGAAGGGCAAATAACGCGCCTTAGCCAGCCAAGCGGTGCGGAAGATTCGCGCATGATTGCCCTGGCTGAGCGTTTTGGCGGCGTGTTGCTTTCTGAGATTTATGACGACGTTACCATTGATGATGCGCCTTACTTCTCCGCGCTTTACGGGCCTTCCCGCCATGCCATCGTGGTGCCAGATCTCTCTCTGATCCGCGACCAGCTTGACGGCTTGGACGATTGCCCAGAAGACCTTTATCTGATTGAAGGGGACCCGCAGTCCTTCGATGACAGCGTGTTCGCCGTCGAAGAGATGCAGGGCGCGGTGCTGGTCAAAACCGGCGACCGCCAGTGGCGTTATTCCCACTTCCCGCAGGTGCCTCTGTTCGGCCGCGCGGCGCGTGAGAATCGCCTCGAGACTTTACATAAAGAGCGCGAAACCCTGTCTGAGCGTTATGCGACTCTGTCGTTTGACGTGCAGAAGATTCAGCGTGTGCATCAGGCCTTCAGTCGCTTCATCGGCAGTCACTTGGCGGTGGCGTTTGATGCCGACCCGGAAGCCGAGATCCGCACTCTCAGCGGGCGTCGCGGTGAGCTGGAGCGCGCCCTGAACTCTCATGAAGGGGCCAACCAGCAGCAGCGCCAGCAGTATGAACAGGCAAAAGAATCCGTTGCCATGCTCAACAAGCTGCTACCGCGCGTTGGCCTGCTGTGTGATGAAACCCTGATCGACCGGGTTGAAGAGATCCGTGAAGAGCTGGAAGAAGCGCAGGATTCTGCCCGCTTTATTCAGCAACACGGCGCGTCTCTCACCAAGCTGGAGCCGCTGGTTTCTGTGCTGCAAAGTGACCCTGAGCAGCACGACCAGTTAAAAGAGGATTACGCGCAGGCCCAGCACGCGCAGCGATTGGCTAAGCAGCAGGCCTTCTCGCTGACCGAAGTGGTTCAGCGTCGTGCGCACTTCGGCTATACCGATTCAGCGGGCATGCTGACTGAAAACTCTGATTTGAATGACAAGCTGCGTCAGCGCCTTGAACATGCCGAGGCTGAGCGTACCCGTGCCCGTGAGCAGATGCGTCAACATCAGGCACAGTACGCCCAGTACAACCAAGTGTTGGCGTCGCTGAAAAGCTCATTCGATGCTAAGCGCGATATGCTCAAAGAGCTGGGGCAAGAGCTGCAGGATATCGGCGTGCAGGCTGACGCTAACGCCGAAGCCCGCGCCAAGACCCGTCGTGACGAGCTGCATGCCGCGCTGAGCACCAACCGCGCTCGCTGTAACCAGCTGGAAAAACAGATCACCTTCTGCGAAGCCGAAATGGATAACTTGCAGAAGAAACTGCGCAAGCTTGAGCGTGATTATCACCAGAGCCGCGAGCACGTGGTCACCGCGAAGGCGGGTTGGTGTGCGGTGATGCGTTTGGTGAAAGACAATGGCGTCGAGCGTCGTCTGCACCGCCGAGAGCTCGCCTATATGGACGGCGACGAGCTGCGTTCCATGTCGGATAAATCACTGGGCGCGCTGCGCCTGGCGGTGGCTGACAACGAGCATTTGCGCGACGTTCTGCGTCTTTCCGAAGATCCAAAACGCCCTGAGCGCAAAATTCAGTTCTACATCGCGGTTTATCAGCATCTGCGCGAGCGCATTCGTCAGGATATTATTCGCACCGACGACCCGGTTGAAGCTATCGAACAGATGGAAATCGAGCTGGGGCGTCTGACGGAAGAGCTAACCGCGCGTGAGCAGCAGCTGGCGATCAGCTCGAAGAGCGTGGCGAACATTATTCGCAAAACCATTCAGCGTGAGCAGAACCGTATTCGCATGCTCAACCAAGGGCTGCAGGCCGTGGCCTTCGGTCAGGTTAAGAGTGTGCGTCTTAATGTTAACGTTCGTGAAGCGCATGCCGGGCTGCTGGACGTGCTCTCCGAGCAGCAAGATCAGCATCAGGACCTGTTTAGCAGCAACCGCCTGACCTTCTCTGAAGCACTGGCGAAGCTCTATCAGCGCCTGAATCCGCAGATCGACATGGGCCAGCGTACGCCACAAACCATCGGCGAGGAGTTACTGGATTATCGTAACTATCTCGAAATGGAAGTGGAGGTTAACCGTGGTTCTGACGGCTGGTTGCGTGCGGAGAGCGGGGCGCTGTCCACCGGTGAGGCTATCGGTACCGGTATGTCGATTCTGGTGATGGTGGTGCAGAGCTGGGAAGAAGAGTCGAGCCGCATGCGCGGTAAAGACATTTCGCCTTGCCGCCTGCTGTTCCTCGATGAAGCGGCGCGTCTAGATGCGAAATCTATCGCCACCTTGTTTGAACTCTGCGACCGTCTTGAGATGCAGCTGATTATCGCCGCACCTGAAAACATCAGTCCAGAGAAGGGCACAACCTATAAGCTGGTGCGTAAAGTGTTCAACAACCATGAACACGTGCACGTGGTGGGTCTACGCGGCTTCGCCGCCGAGCTACCAGCCACTGTAGATGCTGAAGTGGAAAACGGCTGATAACTGCTGGATTCTGCGCATAAAAAAAAGCCCCGTTTATGGGGCTTTTTTACGTTTAGGCGATAGCCTAATTTAATGACCCATGGATTATCAGGCCATAGACAACACTTTTTCACGCAATTGAGTGAATTGGCTAAACACATTGTCCACATCAACCAGCCCGACATCTTCTGACGGAGCCTTGATGATGGCGCAAGGGACTTGCCATGGAGCCCAGTATTTGGTGTCACTATTACCGTACAACGCAACAACGGGTTTATGTACGCCCGCGGCAATGTGCAGTGCGCCACCATCACTGGTAATAATTTGATCGCAAAGTGACATTGCTGCCATCAGCTCGCGGATGTTGGTGGTCGGCAACGCTACTAAAGGAATATCGGCGCAGGCCTCAATCACCTGTTTGGCTTTGTTGTCATCACCAGGGTGTTCAGGATTATCTTCTGCGCCAGGAGACCAGAAAAGCACCAATTTACAATCTTCACGTGCCGCCAAACGATGGGCCAATTCAATGAATTTCTCTGCCTGCCATCGCTGTTTAGGTTTTCGAGAGCTAATTTGTAAACCGTAAATAGGTTTATCTCTGATAATTTTGAATTTTTCAGCACACTGATTAACTTCATTCTCAGAGACGTATAATTCGAGAGGCCCTGGAACTTCATTAATACCCAGAGGTGTTAATAATGTATTGAGTAATTCAACAATATGTAAGCCTTCTGTATGCGGCAGGCAATCGGTAACCACTTTCTTAGGGGTATTTCCTATAGCGATTATTCTTTTAGCGCCGGAAAGCTTTGCCCATTTGAGAGAGTGTTTGTCAGTGCTAGCAATCAAGACAACATCGTAGCGCGATGAGCGCACGGCGAAAATGGTTTTAATTCTTTGAAAGTAAACGCTTAGTAGGCTTTGCCCGGCTTTTCTATGGTGAGACTTACAATATAGATGAACGTTACTGATGTGAGGGTTGCCTACCAATACATCCTTATTGTAAGTATTTACCAGTAAATCGAGAGTATTTGCCTTGTGTTTAGTAAGGTTCGCAATGAGAGGTGTCGTTAGAATCAGGTCACCAATATTATCGCGTCTAATGAGTAAAATTTTCATATAAATAATTTAGTTAAAATATCAGTGGCTATCCTAGTTTTTGGCCTTTAAATAATCAAGCTTAATTATGAACGTTTTATTGAGCCAAGATAACTAATATTTACTTTGAGTTTATGGGGTTAAGAAAGTTCACACTTGCAATTTTATGGGGAGCCATCGCAAGGGAAAGTTGCCGTTTTCGGTAAGTTGTGGATTTTTCACCCATAAAGACATCTTTTGTAGCAGTTAGCTTAAAGATTATCCTTGGGCGGCACTTTATTTCATCCTCGTGCTAGCTTAGAGTCTTCACTGCACGCGAGGTGCTATTGTGTTGAGATCTCGCGCAAAAAAAGAATTATGTTTATATACTTAAACCATGGGTTTTTTGCTTGAATTTATCGGGTTTGATTTGGGCATATTAAGGGAGGCAAGGGATGATGTTTACGAGTCAAGGGTCTCTCAGATTTCTGGCAGCCAGCTGTCTAATCGCATTGGGATTAGCGCCGCTACAGGCTGCATTCGCGGCAGTGCCGACACTTTCGGTGCGTTCGGCGACGCTTTCTAGCGTCCAAAGCCTTAGCCAACTGCAGGCTGAGTTGCCAAAAGGGGTTAAACCGCTTTATCTATCCTCTCTTTCATCTCTTTACGCCGCTAATCATATGCAGCCAATGTGGGAAGACAGGGACACCGTCCATCAATTCCAGCAGCAATTAGCAGAGCTGGCCCTCTCGGGCATTCAACCGCAGTTCACTCAGTGGGTAAAGTGGCTAACTGACCCGCAGGTTACCGGAATGGCGCGAGATATTGTGCTGTCTGATGCGATGCTGGGGTATTTGCAATTTGTGAGCGGCGTCGAGGCGAACGGTGATAATTGGCTGTATAGCGCCACGCCTTACAAAATGACCACGCCGCCGCTGACGGTGATCAATCAATGGCAGTTGGCGCTGCGCAAGGGCACCACGGCAGGTTATATGGCGACCTTAACGCCACAGCATCCACTGTATACCAAAATGCACGCCGCGCTGAGAACCATGCTGGCAGATAACCACCCATGGCCACAGGTCACTAACGCCGCCAGTTTACGGCCAGGGCAAATCAGTGATGATATCCCGGCATTGCGCGAGATCCTCAGTCGCACCGGCATGATGACCGCCAGCCCGGCTGAGGCCAAATCGCCAAAGCCTACGGATGAAACCATCGCCAAAGATGGTCCGGGTGCCGCGGCGAATGATGACCTGTCGGTTGATGAAACTGCCGATAAATCAGTTCAGCAATCCCCGGTAGTCAGTCCGGCAGCAACCTCGGTGACGGATGTATTGCCATCGGTGACGCCAGCGGGGCAGTCCGCAGCGCCGACGCCGGTTGCCGTAGCCGATAACCAGTACTCACCAGAACTGGTCGAGGCGGTAAAACGCTTCCAGAAATGGCAGGGGCTTGAGGCCGATGGCATTATCGGTACCCGAACTCGCGAATGGCTGAACGCCTCGCCACGCCTGCGTGCGACGCTGCTGGCGCTGAATATCCAGCGGCTGCGTATTTTGCCGGGTAATGTGAATACCGGCATTATGGTGAATATTCCTAACTATCAGCTGACTTATTACCTCAACGGCAGCGAGGTTTTGTCTTCACGGGTGATTGTTGGCCGACCAAGTCGTAAAACGCCGTTAATGAGCAGTGCATTGAACAATGTGGTGGTTAACCCGCCGTGGAACGTGCCGACAACGCTGGTGCGGGAAGATATAGTGCCTAAGGCGATGCGCGATAGCGGCTATTTCCAGAAACATGGCTATACCGTGCTGTCTGGCTGGAATAATGATGCGGAAGTGATCGACCCGACGATGATTGACTGGAGCGTCGTGTCGCCGAATCATTTCCCGTATCGAATTCGTCAGGCACCCGGGGCGACCAACTCGCTGGGACGTTACAAATTTAATATGCCGAGCTCGGATGCCATCTATTTGCATGACACGCCTAACCACGGGTTATTCCAGAAGGATATTCGTGCTCTGAGTTCAGGTTGTGTCCGTGTGAATAAAGCGTCTGAGCTGGCGAATATGCTCTTGCAGGATGCTGGTTGGAATGACACGCGTATCTCGTCCACGCTGCAGGGCGGGAATACGACCTTTGTGCCTATTCGTCACCGTATACCAGTAAAACTGTTTTACTTGACGGCATGGGTTGCAGAGGACGGTAAGCCGCAATTCCGCACAGATATTTACAATTATGATTCCCCAGTGAGATCTGGCGCGCAAATTTTGCCACAGGCAGAAATTTTGTTGCAATAAATGCAGTAAAACTAAAATGATAGCGGTCAGAGTAATTGGCCTGATAGCGGGAATAGTGGCCACACTATTCCCGCTATGCTTTATACAGTGAGTTGACTCACTGAAATAAGGCGGTTAAGGTTCGGAAGGGCTCAATTTTGCGCCTACTTTGACTCTCTTATCGGGTAATAAACTGTTCATGGACCAAATCGACAAACATCGCCGTAAATGGCTGGCACTTGGCGGTGCCGCTGTGGGCATAGCACTTCTTCCTGGACGCGCTTTTGCCACTCTTTCCACTCCTCGTCCGCGTATTTTAGTGGTTAACAACATAAATACCGGTGAGACCCTCAAAACCGAGTTTTTTGATGGAAAGCGTTACAACAAGGATGAGTTGGCAAGATTGAACCACTTGTTCAGAGATTACCGTGCCGAGCAAGTTAAGAGTATTGACCCCGCCTTATTTGACCATCTCTATCGCTTACAAGTGATGTTGGGCACCAATAAACCGGTCCAGCTCATTTCTGGTTATCGCACCTTAGCCACTAATAACAGCATGCGTAAACCCGGCAGCGGCGTGGCGAAACATAGCTATCACACGCTGGGGCAGGCAATGGACTTCCATATTGCCGGCATAGACTTGAGTAATATTCGCAAAGCCGCGTTAAAAATGAAGATGGGTGGTGTAGGATATTATCCACGTAGCAACTTTGTGCATATCGATACGGGTCCGGCGAGAACCTGGTGATATGTGTAATATGCGGCTTATTGGTTCATGACTTCTTATTTCTTATGAATGAAAAGATGAACAAATAAGCCGCCGTGGAGCCTTATGAAATACCATCTCATTCCTGTCACGGCGTTCAGCCAAAACTGTTCGGTTATTTGGTGTACTGAAACCAATCAGGCAGCCATTGTCGACCCCGGTGGGGAAGCCGAAAAAATCATTGCGGAAGTTTCATCTCTTGGCGTCGATGTTAAGCAAATCTTGCTGACTCATGGTCACCTTGACCATGTGGGGGCCGCGGCGGAACTGGCGCAGCACTATTCGGTACCCATCGTTGGACCACAGAAAGAAGACCTATTCCTGCTGGAATCTCTGCCAACCCAAAGCAGAATGTTTGGGTTAGCCGATTGCGCGCCTCTGGAAA
Organism: Ewingella sp. CoE-038-23; assembly: GCF_040419245.1. NCBI lineage: Bacteria > Pseudomonadati > Pseudomonadota > Gammaproteobacteria > Enterobacterales > Yersiniaceae > Ewingella > Ewingella docleensis. The sequence continues at coordinate 1,401,707 of NZ_JAZHOH010000001.1, forward strand.
CCGATCAATGGTTGGAAGAAGGCGATAAGGTCGCCGTTGGCGAAGAACAACTCTCCGTTTTACACTGTCCGGGCCATACGCCGGGGCATATCGTTTTCATCAATGAGAAAAGCCGTTTAGCCGTGTCTGGCGATGTGATTTTCCGTGGTGGCGTGGGGCGCAGTGACTTCCCGCGTGGCGATCATCAGGCATTGATTCACTCAATTAAAACCAAATTGCTGCCACTGGGTGATGATATAAAATTCATTCCGGGGCACGGCCCAATGTCAGATTTAGGTTTCGAGCGCAAAACGAATCCGTTTTTACAGGATGAATTACCGGTCTGGTAAAGGTGGGTTGAAACCACTCAGGCAGTGATAAGAGTCATAAAAAAAGCCCGCCAGTTGCCTGACGGGCTTTTTAGTTTGCCGAATTCAGTGATTATAAAACGGCAACAATGGCTTCACACAGAGGGGACATATTGTCCAGTGTGATACCTGCGACGTTGATACGGCCAGAGTTCACCGCATATACGCCAAACTCTTCGCGCAGGCGCAGAACCTGATCTTTGGTCAGGCCGCTGAAGGAGAACATACCGTTCTGATTAATAATGAAGCTAAAGTCCTGCTGCGCGCCTTTTTCCTGCAAGGTGGTCACGAACAGCTGACGCATACGGTGAATGCGCTGACGCATATCACTCAGCTCTTGTTCCCAGATAGCACGCAGCGCTTCATTACCAAGAATGGTCGCTACCACTGCCGCACCGTGTGATGGTGGGTTGGAGTAGTTGGCACGGATCACGGACTTAACCTGACTGAAAGAGCGATCTGCTGTTTCTGCATCGGCGGCGACGAGAGTACAGGCACCTACGCGCTCGTTATACAGGCCGAAGTTTTTAGAGTAGGAGCTGGCAACCAGCAGTTCCGCATGTTTAGCCGCGAAAATGCGCAGGCCCTGAGCATCTTCTTCCAGACCCTTGGCGAAACCTTGGTAAGCGAAGTCAAACAGCGGCAGCCAGCCGTTAGCCACGGACAGGTCTGCGAGCTGAGTCCACTGGGCCTCTGTTGGGTCGATACCGGTAGGGTTATGGCAGCAGCCGTGGAACAGTACCACGTCGCCCGCTTTAGCTTCGCTCAGGCTTTTCAGCATGCCGTCAAAATCAAGCGCATGGTTTGCTGCGTCATAATAATTGTATTCCACCACTTCCAGACCAGAAGCATTGAACACGCCTTTATGGTTTGGCCAGCTTGGATTACTGACCCAAACGCGTTTAGCCGCAGTCTGCGTGGCGATAAACTCAGCGGCAATGCGCAGGCCGCCGGTACCGCCCGGCGTTTGAGCCGTGCGCGCGCGTTTAGCCGCGATGATCGCGCTGTCTTTACCAAACAGTAATTCTTGGGTGCAGCGTGCGAAGTCTGGCAGGCCGTCGATGCTCAGATAGGTTTTGGTGGTTTCATTTTCCAGCAGGAATTGTTCGGCTTTCTTTACGCTGGTGAGAACCGGAGTTTTACCCGTTTCATCTTTATAAACACCAATCCCCAGATTAATTTTATCTTGGCGATCGTCAGCACGGAAAAGATCGGTAAGACCCAGAATAGGATCGGCAGGAGCAGCAATGATTTTTTCAAACATGTGAAAGACTTCCATGACCTGATATTTAGCAGAAAGAGGGCTCAGGTTACCGCCTCAAAATCAGTTTGCCAACCGTTTGCGGTAAAAAGAAAGCAGAGTTGTGAGGCGGCTGTCGAGATTAATAATTTTGATGATGGAAAAGGCAGGAGATAAGCTGAAAAGCAAAAGGCAGAGCCGAAGCTCTGCCTTTACATTCGCTGGTGAAGCACCCGAAAGTGCTTCGATTAAGCGAGATTAGAACTGGTATTGCAAGCCAACGCCAACAACGTTGTCGGTAGAGATACCGGCAGTTTTGGTGTAGTCGTTGTCGTCCAGCAGGTTGATTTTGTAGTCAACGTAGGTAGACATGTTTTTGTTGAAGTAGTAGTAGGTACCCACTTCAATGTATTTAACCAGGTCAGCATCGCCGCCGCCGAAACCAGTACCCAGAGCGTTCAGGTCCTTACCTTTAGATTGCAGGTAAGCGATGGATGGGCGCAGGCCGAAGTCGAATTGGTACTGTGCAACCACTTCGAAGTTCTGAGTTTTGTTTGCGATGTTGTTGAAGTCACCGCCGTATGGCGTGGTGTTTGTAGATTCGCCGTAGAATGCAGCCAGGTATACGTTGTTAGCATCGTATTTAGTACCCAACGCGTACGCAGAAGCTTTATCACCGTTACCATCACGTTTTTGAGTGTCAGTACGGTTAGAAGAGAAGTAAGCGCCAGTTACGCTAACACCGGAGTTACCGATAGCATAAGCGGTAGATGCGCCCCAGCCGTCGCCGTTCTGGTTTTTAGCAGTGCCTTTATCAACAACGGTGTTGCCGAATGCATCAGTGCTTTCTGCATTACGGTCGTTCTGGTTTTTACCTTGGTACTGAACTGCGAAGCTCAGGCCGTCAACCAGACCGAAGAAGTTGTTGTTACGGTAAGTAGCCAGACCATTAGCACGACCAATCATGAAGTTGTCGTTGTTCTGGTACATGGTGTCATCACCGAACACTGGCAATTGGTCAGTGTAAGACATTACGTCGTAGATCACGCCGTAGTTACGACCGTAATCGAATGAACCCCAGTCGCCGAATTTCAGACCCGCGAAGCCCAGACGAGTTTTGTTGCCTTCGTCGCCAGCGCTTTCAGCGTGGTTAGCTTGAACGTTGTATTCCCACTGGCCGTAACCGGTCAGTTGGTCAGTAATTTGAGTTTCGCCTTTGAAGCCGAAACGAACGTAAGTCTGGTCACCATCATCACCGTTGTTCTTAGAGAACTGGTGACGCGCGTCAACTTTACCGTACAGGTCCAGTTTGTTGCCGTCTTTGTTATAAACTTCAGCTGCGTTTGCTGCACCAGCAGCTAACAAAGCTGGGATCACCACTGCAAGAATATTGCGCTTCATCATTTATTATTACCCTCATTGGTTTTATTTGGACACCTGCCACTGCCGTAAATAATTCTTTAGGGAACTATTCTTGAGAGTTTGGTGTCTCCTGTGTCTGAACGCAGTGTTCCATCCGAAGGGGGGTTAATCCACATCGAAAATGCTACCAAACCCCCAAATATGTTTCAGCAGGAAAAAATGTATTACAAAATGTAATTTTTACGGAACTTTGTGACAGGGATCTATCTTTAAAAATGACTAAGGCCAGCGAAGCTGGCCTTATTTGTGTAACTAAAATGTTAATTGGAAAATATTTTAGTTAATTAGAAGGTTGCATTACGTGGTGTGCGTGGGAACGGGATCACATCACGAACGTTTTGCACGCCAGTGACATAAGCCACCAGACGTTCGAAGCCTAAGCCGAAACCTGAGTGTGGCACGGTGCCGTAGCGACGAAGGTCGCGATACCACCAATAATCTTCTTTATTCAGGCCCATCTCTTCCAAACGAGCATCCAGCATATCTAAACGTTCTTCACGCTGAGAACCGCCGATAATTTCGCCGATGCCTGGTGCTAGCACATCCATAGCTGCAACTGTTTTTCCGTCTTCATTCATTCGCATATAGAATGCTTTGATATCTTTCGGATAGTTTTTAACCACTACAGGCGCTTTGAAGTGTTGCTCTGCAAGATAGCGCTCATGCTCAGAAGAGAGATCGACGCCCCAAGAAACCGGATTTTCGAATTTCTGACCACAATTGATAAGAATTTCTACAGCATCGGTGTAGTCCACTTGGGCGAAATCTGATGTTACAAAACGCTGCAGGCGAGAAACAGCATCTTTGTCTACGCGTTCAGCAAAAAACGCCATATCGTCCGCTCTTTCGTCCAGAACGGCCTGGAAAACATATTTAAGCATGCTTTCAGCCAGTGCGGCGATGTCATCCAGAGTCGCAAAGGCTACTTCTGGCTCCACCATCCAGAACTCGGCGAGGTGACGGCTGGTATTGGAGTTTTCTGCACGGAAGGTCGGGCCGAAGGTGTAAACCTTGGACAGGGCGCTGGCGTAGGTTTCGCCGTTCAACTGGCCAGAAACCGTAAGGAACGCTTCTTTACCAAAGAAGTCTTCGCTGAAATCTACTTCGCCTTTATCAGTGCGCGGCAGGTTTTGGAAGTCCAGCGTGGACACGCGGAACATCTCGCCAGCACCTTCGGTATCGGACGCGGTGATCAGCGGAGTCGACACCCAGAAATAACCATTTTCGTGATAGAAACGGTGAATCGCTTGGGACAGGGTATTACGCACGCGAGCCACGGCGCCAATCAGGTTGGTGCGCGGGCGCAGGTGAGCCACTTCACGCAGATATTCAATGCTGTGGCGTTTAGCCGCCATCGGGTAAGTGTCCGGGTCATCGACCCAGCCAACCACTTTAATGGCCGTTGCTTGCAGCTCAAAACTCTGGCCTTCGCCAGGAGAGGCAACAACGGTACCGGTTACTTCGACTGAACAACCGGTGGTCAGGCGCAGAACCTCATCCTGATAATTTGGAAGAGAATTATTCACAACGGCCTGTAACGGATTAAAGCAGGAACCGTCATAAACGGCGACGAAGGAGATGCCAGCTTTAGAATCTCTCCGGGTACGTACCCAACCGCGTACGGTGACTTCACTGTCAACCGCAGCACGGCCTTGCAGTACGTCGACTACAGGCACAACGCTCATAGGTTTCTCTCTTTCTTATAAATTCAGATGGTGATTCAGAAATAATGGACACCCTTTAAAAAGGGATTTTGCTATGTTACTTAGCCTTTCTCAGGACACAAGCAGAAATCACCTTCGCCAGACAACATTTGTCCGCCAAACCGGTGGCGGGATCAGTTGCATCAAGCTGATGAGTGGCAAGTAAGCAAAAGCAAATAATAGCTATATAAAGGAAGAAAAAGTCTAAAGGGGGCGGAAGGGCAGAACTGGGGGAGGAAATTACGCCGCCGGTGTGGCCGACGGCGTTTTGATCAGGAAGCTTTTTTCACCAGCGGCAAATCAAAAGCTTTGCGTAAGGCTTTAACGAAGGCTTTGTCCTGACAGATGGTTTTGCCCGGGCTATCTGAAAGCTTAGCCACCGGCTTACCGTTGCACTGCACCAGCTTGATGACTATGTTCAGCGGCTTCACCTCAGGAATATTACAGGTGAGGCGCGTACCGATACCAAACACCAAATTCACCCGAGTGTGGAAGTGGCGGTAGAGGTCCAACGCTTTATCCAAGTCGAGATTGTCTGAGAACACCAGCGTCTTGGTCATCGGGTCGATACCCAGCTTTTGATAATGGGCGATAGCTTTCTCACCCCATTCAACCGGGTCCCCTGAATCATGGCGCAAACCTTCATAGGCATTGGCGAACTTCGGACCGAAATCGCGCAAGAAGGCGTCCATAGTGATGCAGTCGGTTAAGGCGATACCCAGCTGATTTGGATACTCATCCAGCCAGGCCTGCAACGCGGCGCGTTGGCTATTAGCCAGCACCGGACTAATTTGCTGATGCGCCTGGAACCACTCGTGGGCTTGGGTGCCGACCGGAGATAATTTCAGCTGGTGCGCCAAATCATAGTTGCTGGTGCCGACTAAGTACGGGAATTCCTCTTTCAGCGTGCTGACAATGGCGCGCTGCACTTCGCCGGTAAAACGACGGCGGGTGCCGAAGTCCATTAGGCGGAAGCGAGAAATATCGACGTCGGCGGCTTCTTCTTTGAAGCGTGCCAGATTCTTACGTAGCTGGTCGATGGCCATTTGGGCTGTGACCTGCGGCGAACGCTGGCGATGTACCACTTCGCTTATCACGGCGAGCAGCGGCACTTCCCACATGATCACTTCGCGCCATGGACCGGCGATGCGCACGTGCAAATGCCCGTCGCGGTCTGAAACCGTGACATGCTCTGGGTTATAGCGGAAAGTTTTCAGCCAGTTAAGGTAATCGTTGCTGAAGAACGGCAGGCCGGACAGATAAGTAAATTCCTCATCGGTCAGGGCCAGTTGGCTCATCATCTCGATTTGTTGACGGATTTCGCTGGCGTATTCGCCCAGCAGCTCATCACCACGGCAGCGGAACTCTGCGACCACGCTAATATTGTGGTAGCGATGGTAGACCGCTTGCTGCATATGAAGCTTGTAGGCATCGGTATCTAGCAGCGAAGTCAAAATCGGGGAGGCGTATGGAGTCATAGCGCGTTTACAGCATCCTCGTCAGAAAGGGTCGTCGGCAATCACCGTTACATTACATAGGTAGGCAGTTTGCCTGTACACAACCATTCCAGATAAAAAAGCGTTCTGGATAAAACAGCAAAGTCTGTGAAGTATACCGTAATATCCTGCGAAAGAACCCACATCACATCATAATTGTCCGCGATGGGTCGAGGATTAAATGTGCGCTTCCGCCCACAAAGGCTCTTTCTGTTAACTATTTTGCAAGGCGAAATGCCAGGTCTGATCACATTTAAATAACAAAAATGCCGGGCAGCGGGCGTCACCCGGCGTGTTTGGCTAAATGTTTTCCAAATTAATGCCGCGAGTTTTCGGCCCGAACAGGCCAATCACGAGCATGACAATTAACATGCTGATCACGATAAACGCGATCACCCCGCCGGTTCCTGCGTATTGCAAAATCAAACCGATCATAATGCTGCTGAAGGCGGTAGAAAGCCGACTAAAGGAGTAGCAGAAGCCCACCGCGCGGGCGCGAATGTGGGTCGGAAACACCTCGGTCTGATAAGCGTGATAGCTGTAGGTTAGCCACGCATTGGAATAGGTGATGAGGAAGCCGCAAATAATTAGCATCAGGGCATTACTCTGGAAAGCGAATAGCGTGCCGAAAATCACCGTCATTAATGAAGAGAGAACAATCTGCCATTTGTTTTCAATTTTATCGGCGTAGCGGCTGCAAATCAGCGAACCCAGCGGATAGGCCAGAGTAATAAAGAAGGCGTACAGCAGGCTATGGGTCAGCGTCGTGCCCTGGCCGGAGAGCAGGGCGGGCAGCCAGTTACCAAAGCCAAAGAAGCCGATGGCCTGAAAGAAGTTCATCACCATCAGCATAAGCGTGCGCGAACGATACTCAGGTGCCCAAATCTCTTTAAAGGTGCTTTTTCGTGGCGGTTCTGCGCGCGCCGCCGTCGGCACATAGGCCGGGCTGTGGCTGACGCCGCAACGCTTTTCCATCTCCGTGACGACTTTATGAGCCTCTTCGTGCCGCCCCTGCTGCGCCAGCCAGCGGGCCGACTCCGGCAGATTCTTCCTCACCAGCCAGATAACAATCGAGCACACCGCTCCCGCAATCACCACGAAACGCCAGCCGCTGAGGCCAAAGAAGGTCTGCGGCACCAGCCACCATGACATTAATGCCACCGCCGGAACCGAGAGGAACTGAATGAAGAAGGCGAAGGCGAAGGCCCGGCTGCGCAGGCGCGTCGGCACCCATTCGCTCAGATAGGTATCAATGGTTACTAGCTCCAGACCCAGCCCAATGCCCACTAAGAAGCGGCAAAGAATTACTCCTTCGGCGCTGTGTTGAAAAGCCATTAATAAGGAGAAAAAGCCGTACCAGACCAGCGCGAACATAAAGGTCATGCGGCGGCCAAAACGGTCGGCGTTGGGCGCCAGCAGGCTGGCGCCGACAAACAGTCCTAAAAAGGTGCTGGAGGCAAACGCCGCCTGATCGGCAATGCCGAAAATCCCGGCCGCGCCGACGTGGAAGATATTCTCAGCCACCAGGCCCGAGCTGATATAGCCCGTCTGGAACAGGTCATACAGTTCGAAAAAACCGCCAAGCGAGAGCAAAACGATAAAGCGCCATAGTCCGGCCGTAGGTGGGAGTGCATCGATGCGAGCCGACAGCGTAGGGTTATGATTATTTTTAGAGTAAGTCGAATCCACTCCGGGCGCAGCTATACCGCTCATTTTTTATTAACCTCTTGGATACATGGTATTAACAACCATGCTAATGATTAGCGTGCGGTTTTAAATTTTGAATTCATGGGTTAAACACGATAATTAAGCATAAAAGACTGGCTTGTTAATTAATCAACCCGCCATCGGAGGCCGGAGAGGGCAGAGCCAGATTGCCCGTGCTGAACAAAACGTGTCCTAACAGACTCACAAGCCTGTAACAATCTGGGAATTTCAGGTGCCTGTGGTAAAGTTTAGGAAAGCTTTTCAAGCTATAGGATCGCCGTTAAGGGATGCTCTGGCGTCTAACCCAACAACAAACGTCGTCAAGATTGACGAAAACGTTAAAAGGTTTTTTATGACTCAACTGCCACAAGCCAAATATCGCCACGACTACCGTGCGCCGGATTACACCATCACCGACATCGATCTCAACTTTGAACTTGATGCAGAAACCACGGTAGTGACCGCGGTCAGCCAGATTAAACGCCAGGGTGCGGAAGGCGCTTCGCTGGTGCTGGATGGTGAAGGACTGACGCTGATTAGCCTGAAAGTGAATGGTCAGGATTGGCCAAGCTACCAGTTGACTGAAAACACGCTGACGATCGACCGTCTGCCGGATGCCTTTGAACTGAGCATCGTCAACGAAATTCACCCGTCCAAAAACACCGCGCTGCAAGGGCTTTACCTGTCTGGCGTGGCGCTCTGTACTCAGTGTGAAGCAGAAGGCTTCCGCAACATCACCTATTATCTGGACCGCCCGGACGTTCTGGCGCGCTTCACCACCCGCATCGTGGCTGACAAAGCGCGCTATCCGTACCTGTTGTCCAACGGCAACCGTATTGATCAGGGCGAGCTGGAAGGCGGCAAACACTGGATTAAATGGGAAGACCCGTTCCCAAAACCTTGCTACCTGTTTGCGCTGGTGGCGGGGGATTTCGACGTGCTGCGCGACACCTTTAAGACCCGTTCAGGCCGCGACGTGGCGCTGGAGCTGTTCGTTGACCGTGGCAATCTGGACCGCGCCGACTGGGCTATGGAGTCTCTGAAGCAGTCCATGAAGTGGGATGAAACCCGTTTCAACCTCGAATATGACCTCGACATCTTCATGATCGTTGCCGTTGATTTCTTCAACATGGGCGCGATGGAGAACAAAGGTCTGAACGTCTTCAACTCCAAATACGTGCTGGCGAAAGCAGAAACCGCCACCGACAAAGACTACTTGGGCATTGAAGCGGTGATCGGCCACGAATACTTCCACAACTGGACCGGGAACCGCGTGACCTGCCGCGATTGGTTCCAACTGAGCCTGAAAGAGGGCCTGACCGTCTTCCGTGACCAAGAGTTCAGCTCTGATCTGGGTTCACGCTCTGTTAACCGTATCGACAACGTGCGCGTGATGCGCGCCGCGCAGTTTGCAGAAGACGCCAGCCCAATGGCGCACCCAATTCGCCCGGAAAAAGTCATCGAAATGAACAACTTCTATACGCTGACCGTGTATGAGAAGGGTTCAGAAGTCATCCGTATGCTGCACACCTTGCTGGGCGAAGAGAAGTTCCAGGCCGGTATTCAGCTCTATTTCGAACGCCATGACGGCAGCGCGGCCACCTGCGACGACTTCGTACAGGCGATGGAAGATGCGTCCAACGTTGACCTCTCCCTGTTCCGCCGCTGGTACAGCCAGTCGGGCACGCCGGTGCTGACCGTGCGCGACGACTATGACGTGGAAAAACAGCAGTACACCTTGACCGTCAGCCAGAGAACCCCAGCGACGCCGGACCAGTCTGAGAAGCTGCCTTTGCACATTCCTTTGGATATCGAACTCTATGATCCACAAGGCAATGTGATTGCGCTGAAACAGAACGGCGGCGTGGTCAGCAATGTGCTGAACGTGACCGAAGCTGAGCAGACTTTCATCTTTGAAGATGTGGAATACCAGCCGGTGCCGTCGCTGCTGCGCGAGTTCTCCGCGCCGGTGAAACTGGATTACAAATATGGCGATCACCAGCTGACCTTCCTGATGAAACACGCGCGTAACGACTTCTCGCGTTGGGATTCAGCCCAGAGCCTGCTGGCGATTTACATCAAACTGAACGTGGCGCGCCATCAGCAGAAACAGCCGTTGTCTCTGCCGCTGCACGTAGCCGACGCTTTCCGCGCGGTGCTGTTGGATGAGAATATCGATCCGGGCCTGGCGGCGCAGATCCTGACGCTGCCGTCGGAAAACGAAATCGCGGAACTGTTCGACGTTATCGATCCAGAAGCCATCAGCGCGGTTCACGAAGCCATTACTCGCTGCCTGGCGACGGAAATGAGCGACGAATTCCTCGCCGTTTACCATGCCAATAGCCTGCCGGCTTACCGCGTGACCCATGCCGATATCAGCAAACGCGCACTGCGCAACATTTGCCTGCACTATCTGGCCTTTGGCGACGTGGCTCAGGCTGACAAGATTGTGAAAGCCCAGTACGAACAAGCTGACAACATGACTGACTCACTGGCGGCGCTGTCTGCGGCGGTTTCTGCCCAGCTGCCTTGCCGCGAAGCCTTGCTGGCGGCGTACGACGAGCGCTGGCATCAGGATGGTCTGGTAATGGACAAATGGTTCATTCAGCAGGCCACCAGCCCGGCGGCGGAGGTCTTGCAGAAAGTGCGTTCGCTGCTGACTCACCGCTCCTTCACCATGAGCAACCCGAACCGCGTTCGCTCGCTGGTGGGTGCCTTTGCTTCAGCTAACCCTTCTGCGTTCCACGCGGTCGATGGCAGTGGATATCAGTTCCTGGTGGAGATGCTAACCGACCTGAACAGCCGTAACCCGCAGGTTGCTGCGCGCATGGTTGAGCCGCTGATCCGCCTGAAACGCTACGACAGCCAACGTCAGGCGCTGATGCGTAGCGCGCTGGAGCAGTTGAAAGGGCTGGAAAACCTCTCCGGCGACCTGTTCGAGAAGGTATCAAAAGCGCTGGATGCTTAAATGCTGCATCAGGTGAATTAAGTATCAATAGGCATAAAAAAGGGCGATGGAAACATCGCCCTTTCTCTTTGCTGAAGTGAAGTAAAGTGAGAAACTTAAACCTGAGCGCGACGCGCCTCGCTCGCTGGCGCAGAAGGCGTTAATACTCTCTCCAGCACTTCGGCTTCCAGCTCTGCCAGCCGTACCGAGCCTTTGCGGCGCGGGCGCGGCAGGTCTACTTGCAAATCTAAGCCTATCTCGCCTTGCTCAATCAAAATCACTCTATCGGCGACGGTCACCGCCTCGCTGACGTCATGGGTTACCAGCAAAACGGTGAAGTCGTGCTGTTGCCACAGGCGTTCGATCAGTCCCTGCATCTCAATACGCGTCAGGGCGTCGAGTGCGCCTAAAGGCTCATCGAGCAGCAGTAGGCGAGGACGGTGGATCAGCGCCCGGGCCAAGGCCACGCGCTGCTTTTGCCCGCCAGACAGTGCCGAAGGCCAGTCGTTAGCGCGATCGGCTAAACCGACCTCTTCCAGCGCAGCCTGAGCCGCTTCTCGCCATGCGCCTTTCAGCCCCAGACCGACATTATCGATAACCTTCTTCCACGGCAGCAGGCGATCATCTTGGAACATCAGTCGAGTGTCATCGCGCACGTGGCTTAGGGGCGCACTGCCGCTGAGTAGCTCGCCCTGAGTGGTTTTCTCCAGACCGGCCAGCAGGCGCAGCAGGGTGCTTTTACCACAGCCGCTGCGGCCGACCACGGCGACAAACTGCCCGGGCGCAATGCGCAGGTTAATGTCTTTGAGCACCGTGCGGTTGCCATACTTTTTGCTGATGCCGGACAAGGTCACCGGCGTGCCCTGAGGAATACGAGTGGTGTTGCTCATACGGCATCTCCTTGTTTTTTCTGATAAGCGGGGTGCCAGCGCAGCCAAACGCTCTCAAGCGAACGGGCCAGAATATCCGCCAGCTTGCCGAGAATGGCGTAGAGCACGATAGCCACCACCACCACGTCAGTTTGCAGGAATTCGCGGGCGTTCATCGCCAGATAACCAATCCCCGAATTGGCAGAAATGGTTTCGGCGACAATTAGCGTCAGCCACATAAAGCCCAGCGCAAAGCGCACGCCGACCATGATTGACGGCAGCGCGCCCGGCAGGACTACCTGCATAAACAGCGGCAAACCGGACAGGCCGTAGCTGCGCGCCATCTCCAGCAAACCGCGATCGATATTGCGGATGCCGTGGTAGGTGTTGAGGTAAATAGGGAACAGGGTGCCGAGCGCCACCAGGAAAATCTTGGCGGTTTCGTCGATGCCGAACCATAAGATCACCAGTGGGATCAGCGCCAGATGCGGAATGTTACGCAGCATCTGCAAGGAGCTGTCGAGCAGGCGTTCACCCCAGCGCGACAGGCCGGTGATAAAGCCCAGCAGCAGCCCCAGACTGCCACCAATCACAAAGCCAATCAGGGCGCGATAAGTACTGATTTTCAGGTTTTGCCACAGGTCGCCGCTTTTGGCTAATGTCCAGAATGCTTCGATAACCGCGCTCGGGGCAGGCAAAATGCGGTCTGACAGCCATCCGGCTTCAACCGCCAGTTGCCACCCGCCAATCAGCGCTACCGGAACAATCCACGGCAAAATCCGGTCCAGCCAGCGATGTGAGGTTTTGCTATGCATGCTGATGTTCCTTACTGCTCGGCCGAAGCGTGTTTTGGCGCGAAGTCATGGGCCACCAGTTCGCCGCGGGCCTCAATGGCGCGTTTTACCGTGCTGTCCTGATCCTGTTTCGCCAGATCCAGATGCGGGAACAGCAACTCGCTGACGCGATAGGCTTCTTCGAGATGCGGGTAGCCGGAGAAGATAAAGGTGTCGATGCCTAAATCGGCGTACTCCTGCATGCGGGCGGCGACGGTTGGGCCATCGCCCACCAGCGCCGTGCCCGCGCCGGAGCGTACCAGCCCCACGCCGGCCCACAGATTCGGGCTGATTTCCAGTTTGTTGCGGTCACCGCCGTGCAGCGCCGCCATGCGATGCTGGCCCACGGAGTCAGTGCGCGCGAAGGCGGCCTGCGCTTTCTTGATGGTTTCATCGTCAAGATTGGCAATCAGGCGATCCGCCGCCTGCCACGCCTCTTCGGTGGTTTCGCGCACGATGACGTGCAGGCGAATGCCGAAGCGAATGGTACGCCCTTGAGCGGCGGCCTTGGCGCGTACTTGCTCGATTTTCTCTTTCACTAAGTGCGGGGGTTCGCCCCAGGTGAGGTACAGCTCAACCTGCTCGGCGGCCAGGTCTTGCGCTTCATCCGAAGAGCCACCGAAATAGAGCGGCGGGCGCGGGAACTGCACCGGCGGCTGCATCAGGCTGGCCCCTTTAACGTGAATGTGCTTGCCTTGGTAATCGACGGTTTCACCTTCCAGCACGCGTCGCCAGATGCGAGTGAACTCGGCCGCTGATTCATAACGCTCTTTATGGCTGAGGTGTAAACCTTCGGCTGCCAACTCGGCCGGGTCGCCACCGGTAACCAGATTAAACAGCGCGCGGCCGCCGGACAGCCTGTCGAGCGTCGCCGCCTGACGCGCCGCAAGGGTCGGGGAGATAATCCCCGGGCGCAGCGCCACCAGAAACTTTAGCTTTTGCGTCACGGTGATAAGCGAGGCGGCTACCAGCCAGGAGTCTTCACACGAACGGCCGGTTGGCAGCAACACGCCGCCGAAGCCCAGACGGTCAGCCGCCTGCGCCACTTGTTGCAGATAGCCGTGGTCAACGGTGCGGGCATCTTTGTCGGTGCCCAAATAACGACCGTCTCCGTGGGTCGGTAAAAACCAGAAAACGTTCAGACTCATGTGATTTACTCCTCTCTGATCGCCGCCCTTGCTTGGGAGGGCGGCTGTTTTATTCTGCTAATTTAGTGAGTGGCGGCGTCGCGCCAGATTCGGTCTTTGATCTCGACGTGCTTAGGTAAAATCTTGTTTTGATAGAACAGGTCAGACGTGGCCTGCTGGGCTTTCTCGGTACGCGCATCCACCGGGGTGATGGGGGAATCAGGTAAGTGATCCAGATAGCTGGCAATCACGTTTTCCGGTAATCCCATGGCCTTGGAAAGCAGCTGAATGCTCTGCGCCCTGTCGGTTTTCACCAGCGCGTTGGCCTGCGTTAACACGGCTAACACTTGATGAATAAACTGCGGGTTAGCCTCGGTATATTGCTTCGGTGCCAGATAGAAGGAGCCGGTTTGGTTGAGCGTACTGCCGTCGATCAGCACGCGAACGTTGCCTTGCAGCTTGGCCGCGGAGTAGTACGGATCCCAAATCGCCCAGGCATCGACGTCGTGTTGCTGGAAGGCGGCGCGGGCATCGGCCGGCGTGAGATACACCGGTTTGATGTCAGTGAACTTCAGCCCCGCCTGTTGCAGCGCGCGCAGCAGCAGATTGTGCGAGCTGGAACCTTTTTGGAAGGCGACTTTGCGTCCTTTCAGCTCGGCAACGCTTTTAATCGGGCTGTTGCTGTCGACCAGAATCACCTCAGCCTGCGGTTTTGGCGGCTCTTGCCCGACATACAGCAAATCGGCCCCGGCGGCTTGAGCAAACAGCGGCGGCAGGTCGCCGGTTCCACCCAAATCAATGCTGCCGACGTTCAGTGCTTCCAGGATTTGCGGACCTGCGGGGAATTCAATCCAGCTGATTTTGGTATGCGGAAAACGCTTCTCTAATAACTGATGCGATTTCGCCAGCACCAGGCCAACAGAGCCTTTTTGGTAAGCAATGCGGAAGGTCGCCGGATCTTTCTCTGGCGAGTTGGCGGCCTGCGCGCCGAAGGCCATGGCGGCCATTAGCCCGGCAATCAGCGGCAGGCGTCGCAATAAAGAATAGGGGGATGGCATCAGCAAACTCCTGTTAGTACAGTCAGACGCCAATACTCGCCGCAGAGGTCTGAGTGGCAGAGTGCGGGATTGGGCGGCGGCGACTGAGCGCCAGATAGAAGTTTTCCAGCGACTCTTCGAGGCGCTCATTCAGCGCGGGTTGCAGCGTAGCCGGGAAGGTCTGGTAGTCAGTGATCAGGCTGTCGTCGGCGAACACGCCTTGCAGCACTTCCTGCGCTTTTAGCGAAGCCAAAACCGGTTTCAGGGCGTAATCCACCGCCAGCATGTGGCCGATCGAGCCTGCCGTGGCCAGAGGCAGCACCACTTTATGGTCCAGCGCGCGCTCCGGCAGCAGGTCCAGCAGGGTTTTCAAGGCTCCGGAGAAAGAGGCTTTATAGACCGGCGTGGCGACAATCAGGCCATCCGCGTCGGCGAGTTGTGCGATGAGCTTTTTCAACTGCGGGCTGCCGAAGTTGGCGAACAGCAGATCGTCTGCATTGAAGTCCTGCAAACTGTAGGAAATCACTTCAACGCCGCGAGAGGCCAACCAGCGGTGGCTCAGGGCCAGTAACGCCGATGAACGTGAAGGTTGTCTCGGGCTGCCTGCAAGGGATATAACGCGCATCACTACTCCTTATAACCAAAAATTATAGATTCATCATTTTCTTTAACTTAGTGGTTTAAAGCTAACAGGCGCGGGCGGGGGACTGGAAATCTAAATTTTGACTATATATAGCCAAAAACCGGTTTAAGAGATGCTGCAAAGGTGACGTGAAGGTAACGAAGAGGTAAATAAAAGGGTATCGATTGCGCGGATAGGGAATTTTAGTAGTGAATCGTTTCCCTTTGCTCGGATGTTAGTCGATAATACCGCCCCGTCTAGCCACGGGACCCCAGGAGTCTGCATGTATTACCCACTTGTCAGGAAAGCACTGTTTAAGCTCGACCCAGAGCACGCGCATGAATTAACTTTCCGCCAACTGAGCCGCCTTTCAGGTTCACCTTTTGAATTCCTTATTCGCCAATCTGTGCCAACCAAACCGGTTAGCTGCATGGGGCTTTCATTTAAAAACCCGTTAGGCCTTGCCGCCGGGCTGGATAAAAACGGCGAATGCATTGATGCCTTCGGCGCGATGGGCTTTGGTTTTGTCGAAGTGGGGACGGTGACGCCACGTGCGCAGGCAGGTAATGACAAGCCGCGCTTATTCCGCGTCGTTGAAGCCGAGGGGCTTATCAACCGCATGGGCTTTAATAATCTGGGCGTGGATAATCTGGTCAATAATGTAAAGCGTTCACACTTTGGTGGAATTCTCGGCATCAATATTGGCAAGAATAAAGACACGCCGGTGGAAAATGGTAAAGACGATTATCTGACCTGTATGGAGAAGGTGTATCCATATGCGGGCTATATCGCGGTCAATATTTCCTCGCCAAATACCCCCGGATTGCGTTCACTTCAGTATGGCGAAGCGTTGGATGATTTACTGGCAGCGATTAAAAATAAGCAGCTGGAACTTCAGCAGCGCCATCAAAAATATGTTCCCGTGGCGGTTAAGATCGCGCCGGATCTTTCAGAAGAAGAATTGATCCAAATAGCCGACAGTTTGGTTCGCCATAATATGGATGGGGTGATCGCCACAAATACCACCCTCGACCGTAAATTGATCCAGGGGCTTAATTATTGCGAGCAGGCGGGTGGATTAAGTGGCCGCCCGGTGCAGTTCCGCAGCACCGAAATCATCCGTATGCTGTCCAATGAACTTAAAGGACAGATGCCTATTATTGGCGTGGGTGGAATAGACTCCTTAACCTCAGCGCGTGAAAAAATGGCGGCGGGTGCTTCATTAATACAAATATATTCCGGGTTTATCTATCACGGACCACGTTTGATTAAAGATATTGTTACCCATATCTAATATTTTTTCATATCTCAGGCAGCCGGGGGTTTATTTATTAACCCGGCTCGTCTATATTTTGTCCACTGGCCTGAATTAAGGTCAGCGATAGCTCAAGATTTGTCTGATTTAACCTCTCTACTAAAAAGCCTAATCTGCTTAACTGTCTTTCTTAATAGCGAGTGATCGGATTGTGGGTTCGGAGCAAACAGGATAACGAAATGAAAATCAAACCAGATGATAATTGGCGTTGGTATTTTGATGCTGAGCATGACCGGCTCATGTTGGATTTAGCTAATGGCATGATTTTCCGTTCGCGCTTTCCGGCAAAAATGTTAACGCCAGATGCATTTGGTGACGCCTCATTTTGTGTCGATGATGCCGCCTTATATTTCGATTATGAAGAGCACTGCAAGGCGATTAAATTAGCCAATGAGCAGCGCGCTGAATTAGTGTTAAACGCACTAGTAGCCTTCCGCTTCCTCAAACCTTTAATGCCGAAAAGCTGGCACTTCACCCAACAGTCCCGTCCTTTCCAGCCCGATAACGGCCAGATAGCGCAAGTGCAGGTGATGGAGAGCGGCGAGCAGGCAACGCTGCTGGTGGTGGAGTCTGGAGATAACGCCAGCCTGTGCCTGTTGGCGCAAGAGCGTTTGACCTTGGCAGGGCGCGGCATGGTGCTCGGCGACGCGATTAAGATTATGCATGACCGCCTGATGCCCGCGCCGGTGCGCGCTGATAATCGCCAGCTTTACGATCAGGCGGTGTGATTTCCGCCTGATTGTTTGTTCGATTGATTGTCTTAATTAGCCCAAAACGATATTCGAACTCGGTATACAGCTACAGGCTAACACCGTCCCATCTTTACCAATTGCGCTGGCTTTCAACGGGGAAACGTCGCCCGACTCTAGCGTCATTCTGCAAGCGCCACAAATCCCCGCACGGCATGAATAGGGAATACGCAACCCCTGCATCTCTAATTGCTCGAGCAAAATCTGCTGGTTGTTGCCAGTAAACGTCGTGCCCTGATAATTAATTTCCAACGTTTTACTTTCATTCTTAGGCGCAGCCACGCTTTCAATCACTTCACCCGCAGAATAGGGGCGCGGCGGCTTAGTCGCCAGCACCTGAATGCTGTCGCCCACGCGGATCATGCCGGTGTTACGGGCGATCATGTTTTGGCCGAAGTCGACGTCGCCGTTCTCTGCCGTGCGATAGCCCTGCAAGGTCTTCAGCGGCTCGCCGCGCGGATGCTTACGCCCGCGCTCGGTGCTCACTGTGGTTAAAACGCAGCGACTGCATGGCTTCACCAAGTCAAAGATCACTTCGCCTATGCGAATAGTCTGCCAGGTGTCTTCGGCATAGGCCTCAGCGCCGCTGACCACTAAGTTGGGGCGGAACTGCTCTAGCTTGACGCCGCTCGGACAGCGATTTTGCAGATCGCGCATCGAGGCTTCATTCATTAATAGATAAGGGAAGCCGTCGGCGAAGGAGAGGGGGACTTCGGCGTGTTTTTTCACCCGGCGGGTCAGTTCTTCGCCCACCCAGCGCAGCTGCACGTCGCGTTTTAAATAGCCGCTCAGCCACTGATTGACAGCTTCGGGGGCAATAACGGCGGTGAAATGGTTGCCCCACACCTCGGTGGGGTGGCCCTGGCCGCTGAAATCACGAAAACGTACGCAGAGGGTATCGCCATCCGGGCTGGTGATCATCAGACCGTCGGGTAATAAAGAAGGGGTGAACTGAACCAGCTGAGGATATTGTCGGGCAGTAATAAAAGTGCCTTGTGGGTCAGTCAACATGAAAAGCCGGTCAAATGCCAGACCACTGGCCGTCACCTGCGCGTGCGACAGCTGTAACCAACGCATTGATTTAACAGGGTGTATAAAAAGGCGTGAAAGGGTAGCCACGGGATCGTGCCTCCTTTGATTTCGGTTATATTTTTTATGATGACCAGAGACTTTATGACAAGCTGGCTGGATTAGCTATAATGCGCAACTATTTTCTTTTTGGTGATATGTCGATATGAACTCTTTGTTTGCCAGCACGGCGCGTGGACTGGAAGAACTTTTAAAAAGCGAACTGGAAACGCTGGGTGCGCAAGCCTGCAAAGTTGTGCAGGGAGGGGTGCATTTTGAAGGTGACGATCGCCTGCTGTACCAAAGTTTGCTTTGGAGCCGTCTGGCTTCGCGTATTCTTTTGCCTCTGAATGAATTTAAAGTCCACAGTGACTTAGACCTTTATCTAGGTGTGATGGCAATCGACTGGCCGGAAATTTTCGGCGTCGATAAAACCTTCGCAGTGCATTTTAGCGGGCTGAACGATGAGATCCGTAACAGCCAATACGGCGCGTTGAAAGTGAAAGACGCCATCGTTGACAGCTTCACCCGCAAAATTGACCAGCGTCCGAACGTGGCGAAGCAGCAGCCAGACATCCGCGTTAACGTATTTTTGCAGCGCGACACTGCCAGCGTTGCTCTGGATTTGAGCGGCGAAGGCTTGCACCAGCGCGGCTACCGCGATCTGGCGGGACAGGCTCCGCTGAAAGAGAGCCTGGCGGCGGCCATTGTGATGCGTTCTGGCTGGCAAGCCGGCACGCCGATGATCGATCCAATGTGTGGTTCAGGCACTTTGCTGATTGAAGCGGCGATGATCGCCGCCGATCGCGCGCCGGGCCTGCATCGCCAACACTGGGGCTTTACCGCCTGGAACAAGTTTGATGCCGAGCTGTGGCGTGAACTGATCGCCGAGGCGCAGGTGCGTACGCGCCGCGCGGTGCAGGAAACCACTTCTCGCTTCTTCGGCTCTGATATTGACCGTCGTGTGATTGAAATGGCCCGTGCCAACGCCCGTCGCGCCGGGGTTTCTGAGCTGATTAGCTTTGATGCCAAAGAAGTGGGCAAGTTGACTAACCCACTGCCAGAAGGCCCGGTCGGCACGGTTATCAGCAACCCGCCGTACGGCGAGCGTCTGGAAAGCGAACCCGCGCTGATTGCCTTGCATAACCTGCTGGGCCGCATCATGAAGACGCAGTTTGGTGGCTGGCAGTTGTCGCTATTCAGCGCCTCGCCGGAGCTTCTGAGCTGCCTGCAACTGCGCGCCGATCGCCAATTTAAGGCGAAAAACGGCCCATTGGAATGCGTGCAGAAAAACTACCAATTGGCTGAGAACCCGGCCGGGGCTGCTGGCGCGCAAATTGCGGAAGACTTTGCCAACCGCCTGCGCAAAAACGTGAAAAAGCTGGAGAAGTGGGCCAAGCAGCAGGGCATCGAATGCTATCGTCTGTATGACGCCGACCTGCCAGATTACAACGTGGCGGTTGACCGCTACGGCAGCAAAATCGTGGTGCAGGAGTATGCGCCGCCGAAAACCGTGGATGCGCAAAAGGCCCGCCAGCGTCTGTTCGACGTGATTAACGCCACGCTCTCGGTGCTGGATATCTCCTCCAGCCAGCTGATCCTGAAGACGCGTGAGCGCCAGAAGGGCAAAAATCAGTATGAGAAACTGGCCCAAAAAGGCGAATTCCTGCTGGTGGAAGAGTATAACGCCAAGCTGTGGGTGAACCTGACCGACTATCTGGACACCGGCCTGTTCCTTGATCACCGCATTGCGCGTAAAATGCTGGGTGAAATGAGCAATGGTAAAGACTTCCTCAACCTGTTTGCTTATACCGGCACGGCGAGCGTGCACGCGGGTCTGGGCGGCGCGCGCAGCACCACCACGGTAGATATGTCGCGTACTTATCTCGAATGGGCAGAGAAGAACCTGCGGGCTAACGGCTTAACCGGGCGCCAGCATCGCCTGATTCAGGCTGACTGCCTCTCTTATTTGGGCATGTGTGATGAGCAGTTCGACGTGATCTTCATTGATCCGCCGACTTTCTCAAACTCCAAACGCATGGCCGACAGTTTCGACGTTCAGCGCGATCATCTGGCATTAATGAAAGATTTGAAGCGTATTTTACGTCGCAACGGTACCATCATGTTCTCCAACAACAAGCGCGGTTTCCAGATGGATCTCGACGGGCTGAGCAAACTCGGTCTGAGCGCAAAAGAGATCACCAGCCAAACCCTGTCGCAGGATTTCGCCCGTAATCGTCAAATTCATAACTGCTGGCTGCTGTCCCACGCCGGCGAGGAAAAATAAAGTTTATGTCGTTAATTAGTATGTCAGGTGCCTGGCTGTCATTCAGTGACTCGCCGCTGTTGGATAACACCGAATTACACATCGAGCCAAACGAGCGCGTGTGTCTGGTAGGCCGTAACGGTGCCGGTAAATCGACGCTGATGAAAATCATCAACCGCGAAGTGCCGCTGGACGATGGCCGCATTGTTTACGAGCAAGATTTGATCGTGGCGCGTCTGCAACAGGACCCGCCGCGTAACGTGGAAGGTACGGTTTTCGACTTCGTATCAGAAGGCGTTTCCGAGCAGGCTGAACACCTGAAAGCCTACCACGCGATTTCTCATCTGGTGGAGTCCGACCCGAGCGAGAAAAACATGAACAAACTGTCCCAGGTGATGGAAATTCTTGACCATCAGGGCCTGTGGCAGCTCGATAGCCGTATCAACGAAGTGCTGTTGCAACTGGGTTTAGACGCCGACACCGAGCTGAAATCGCTCTCCGGCGGCTGGCTGCGTAAAGCCGCTCTGGGCCGCGCGCTGGTGAGTTCTCCGCAGGTTTTACTGCTGGACGAACCGACCAACCACTTGGACATTGAAAGTATTAGCTGGCTGGAAGATTTCCTGAAGGAGTTCCAGGGCAGCATTATCTTCATCTCCCACGACCGTTCATTTATCCGCAATATGGCTACCCGTATTGTCGATTTGGACCGTGGCAAGCTGGTTTCTTACCCCGGCAATTACGAAGCTTATCTGCTGGCGAAAGAAGAAGCGCTGCGCGTGGAAGAGCTGCAAAACGCCGAGTTCGACAAAAAACTGGCGCAGGAAGAAGTGTGGATCCGCCAAGGTATCAAGGCGCGCCGCACCCGTAACGAAGGCCGCGTTCGCGCACTGAAAGCCTTGCGTCGCGAGCGCTCCGAGCGCCGCGAAGTGATGGGCACGGCGAAAATGCAGGTGGAAGAGGCGACTCGCTCCGGCAAAATCGTCTTCGAAATGGAAGATGTCAGCTACGCCATCTCCGGCAAACAGCTGGTCAGCCATTTCTCCGCGCAGGTGCAGCGTGGCGACAAAATCGCGCTGGTTGGCCCGAACGGCTGTGGTAAAACCACCTTGCTGAAACTGATGTTGAGCCAGCTGCAGGCCGACAGCGGCCGCGTTCACTGCGGCACCAAGCTGGAAGTGGCTTACTTCGACCAGCACCGCGCCGAGTTAGATCCAGAGCGCACCGTGATGGACAACCTTGCTGAAGGTAAGCAAGAGGTAATGGTCAATGGCCGTTCTCGTCACGTGTTGGGTTATTTGCAGGACTTCCTGTTCCACCCGAAACGCGCGATGACGCCAGTCAAAGCCCTGTCCGGTGGTGAGCGTAACCGCCTACTGTTGGCGAAACTGTTCCTGCGTCCAAGCAACCTGTTAATTCTCGATGAACCGACCAACGACCTGGATGTGGAAACCCTCGAGCTACTGGAAGAGATGATCGACAACTATCAGGGCACCGTGATGCTAGTAAGCCACGACCGTGAATTTGTTGATAACTCAGCCACTGAATGCTGGATTTATGAAGGCGACGGCGTGATCAACAGCTATGTTGGCGGCTACCATGACGCACAGCATCAGCGCCGCAACCAGAAGCCTATTCGTCAGGTTGCAGCCACTGAAACGAAAGCTGCACCGCAGCCGAAGACAGAACCTGCTAAACGCACGGCGAATAAGCTCAGCTATAATCAGCAGCGCGAGCTAGAACTTTTGCCGCAACAAATCAGCGACTTTGAAGTTCGCATTGCTGGTTTACAAGAGCAGATGAGTGATGCCAACTTCTTCACTCGTCCGCATGACGAAACGCAGCAGGTGCTGAACGCACTGGCTGCGGCAGAACAGGAATTAGAGCAGGCTTTTGAACGTTGGGAAGCGCTGGAAGCGCAGAAAAACGGCTAAGTTTGCCCTCAGCTGTGCAGACGAGCAGGGAGCGCGTCGTCTGCACAGTTTTTGCCCTTAGCGCACTTGAGGAGTTAACTGTGTGTTCTCATGTCCATGACCCGCACATTTTGTGTCCACAATGCGACTTGTTGGTGGAGATCCCGGTTATCGCCATCGGGCAAAAGGCGAAGTGTCCGCGTTGCCACACCACGCTGACCTCCCGCTGGAAAGAACCTCGTAAACGTCCTATCGGCTTCGCCATCAGCGCGCTGTTTATGCTGCTGCTCGCCAACCTGTTCCCCTTTGTTAATATGAATGTCGCCGGACTGAGCAGCGAAGTCACGCTGGTGCAGATCCCACGGGTATTAGTGTCTGATAACTATGCCAGTATGGCGTCGCTGTTCATGATAGTCGTCCAGCTGCTGCCGGCGATTTGCATGCTGTCCATCATTATTCTCTGCCTGAACACGCGGCTCTCCACCCAGTGGAAAGTCAGCATTGCGCGCACACTTTTCCGCCTTAAAACCTGGTGTATGGTGGAGATCTTCCTTGCCGGGGTGCTCGTCAGTTTCGTTAAGCTGATGGCCTATGGCGACGTCGGCGTTGGCACCAGCTTCCTGCCTTATGTGCTTTTCTGTCTTCTGCAACTGCGCGCTTTCCAATGCACCGACCGTTATTGGCTGTGGCAGCAGGTCGAACCCGCGCCGCGCCTGACACAGCCGTTGAAAATTGGCGAAAGTGGTCTGAGTCAGGGGCTGCGTTCTTGCCACTGCTGCATGGCGATTTTGCCCGTCGATCAGTCGGTGTGTAGCCGCTGTGAAACTAAGGGCCACGCGCGGCGCAAAAACAGCCTACAGTGGACCATGGCGCTACTGGTCACCTCGCTGCTGCTCTATATTCCGGCCAATTTATTGCCAATCATGATAACTCAGGCCCTCGGCACCAAAATCACTTCGACCATTATGGCCGGCGTGGTGCTGCTGTGGAGTGAAGGCTCTTATCCGGTGGCGATGGTGATTTTCATCGCCAGTATTATGGTGCCGTCGCTGAAAATGCTGGCGATCGGCTGGTTGTGCTGGGATGCCAACAGTAATAAGCAAATCGACAGGGAAAGGTTGCACGTGATTTATGAAGTGGTGGAGTTTGTTGGGCGCTGGTCAATGATTGACGTTTTCGTCATAGCCGTGCTTTCTGCACTGGTCAGAATGGGGCAGCTAATGAGTATTTATCCGGACATCGGCGCACTGCTATTTGCTGGGGTCGTTATTCTTACTATGTTCGCCGCGATGACTTTCGACCCAAGATTGATTTGGGATCGGGCCGGAGTTCAGTCTTTGAAGGAGCAACAAGATGGCGGAAAATAATATCAATGAGAATCACAACGGCACCGCGAAGGTTGAGAAGATCAAACGCTGGTCGCCGGTGTGGATCATTCCGATCGTTACGGCATTAATTGGGGCTTGGATCCTGTTTTACCACTACAGCCATCAGGGGCCGGAAGTGACGCTGATCACCAGCTCCGCTGAAGGCATTGAAGGGGGTAAAACGACCATTAAAAGCCGCAATGTCGATGTCGGCAAAGTCGAAAGCGTCACCCTGAGTGAAAACCTGCAACAGGTTATCATCAAGGCGCGCCTGAACTCCGGCATGGAGAAGATGCTGCGCGACGACTCCATCTTCTGGGTGGTGAAACCTCAGGTGGGCCGTGAGGGTATCTCGGGGCTGGGTACTTTGCTCTCTGGGGCTTACATCCAGCTCCAGCCGGGCAATAAAGGGGAGGAGAAGGCGCAATATGCCCTGAATGACTCGCCGCCTCTGGCCTCGCCGGACGCCCAAGGCATCCGCGTTATTCTGGAAAGCGAGCGCTCCGGCCAGCTCAGTCCGGGCGATCCGGTGCTGTTCCGCGGCTTCCAAGTGGGTACTGTGGAAACCAGCCACTTCGACCCGAAAGCCCGCAATATCAAATATCAGCTATTTATCCGTGCGCCTTATGATGGGCTGGTGACGGATAACGTGCGCTTCTGGAAAGACAGCGGCGTTAACTTCGACATGTCGGCACAGGGTATGCGCGTTGAGATGGGTTCACTCACCACCCTGTTCAGCGGCGGCGTGAGCTTTGACGTGCCGAACGGCTGGGAGCAAGGCTCGGCGGCCAAAAATGGCGATAACTATCAGCTCTTTGACGACCAGCGCAGTATTCAAGAGTCGCTGTATACCAAGCATATCGATTACGTGATGTTCTTCTCCGATTCTATTCGCGGCCTGCAACCGGGGGCGCCAGTTGAGTTCCGTGGCATTCGTCTGGGGACCGTGGCACAGGTGCCTTATCCAATGAACGTGCTGAAACAGCAGATGGATAATGATTACCGTATTCCGGTGCTGATTCGCATTGAGCCAGACCGTTTTGCTCAGCTGATTGGTAATGATTTCAACATCACTGACCATATCCGCGACGGCATTGCTCGGGGTCTGCGTGGCTCGATGAAGTCTGCTAACTTGCTGACTGGCTCGATGTATGTCGATCTCGACTTCTATCCCAATGAGAAGCCGTGGAAAGGGCCATACCAGATTGACGGGCAGAAACTGTTGCCGACCGTCAGCGCCGGTTTCGCGCAAATTCAGCAGAAGCTGATGACCACGCTCGACAAGATCAACAACTTGCCGATCGAACCTATGCTGCGCGAGGCGACCACCACGCTGGCGGAAAGCCAGAAGACGATGAAAGCCACGCAGAAAACCCTCGATTCGCTTAATGCCATTGTGGGCAGCAAAGAGATGAAAAATCTGCCACAGGATATGCAGCAGACGCTCATCCAGCTTAATCGCAGCCTGAAGGGCTTCCAGCCTGGTTCTCCGGCTTACAGCAATCTGGTGGGAGATATGCAGAGTCTGGATAAAACCCTGCGTGAATTGCAGCCGGTGCTGAAGACCTTAAATGGTAAGAGTAATGCACTGATTTTCGCCGCCCCTGGGCAAGATGATCCTCAGCCGAAGAAGGCCAAATAATGATGAAATGGATACCTGTCGTCTTAGCATTGTTGCTGACTGCCTGTAGCAGTAGCGATCAGAAAACTTATTACCAACTGCCTATTCTGGGCAGCACGCCGGTAGCCACCAGCAGCGGCAGTATGATCCCACAAGGGCAGCCACGGCAATTATGGGTGGAGCATGTCAGCGTGGCGGATTATCTGGCGGGCAACGGTCTGGTATTCCAGACCAATGACGTGCAGTACGTTCTGACGCAAAATAACCTGTGGGCCAGCCCGCTCGACCAGCAGCTTCAACAGTCGCTGGTGACTTATCTCGGGCGTGATCTGCCGGGCCGCGTGGTGTCCGCGCAGCCTGCTAACAACGCCGAGCAGGATGTGTTGAACGTCAATGTGACCGGCTTCCACGGCCGCTATGACGGCTCTGCGCTGATTAGCGGCAGCTGGGTGTTAATCCGCGATGGGCAGACCATTCAGCGCAGCTTCAACCTGACCCTTAAGCAAAATGAAGATGGTTACGACGCGCTGGTGCGAACGCTGGCCGCAGGTTGGCAGCAAGAAGCAAGCCAGATTGCTAGCCAGCTAAGATGAACATTTTTTAAGCTTAATTTAATTTAAGATAAAGACGCAAAATCCCGAATTCTGAGTTTTCAGACTTCGGGATTTTTTATTGGCGATCAGCCAGATGGGGATTTTCCGGCGCGATTAGCTTGCGCGCAATCCGATAAGATAGCGCATGAATATGACAGTTGTGTGCAATTTGTGCATTGACCTGACCAAAAATTGCGGCTATTTGTTAAGTGTGGGCGCGCAAGCGGGCCACTGTTTTCTTTCCACCTGAACCTGAATAAATGAGGGAAACAAGGCATGA
Source organism: Ewingella sp. CoE-038-23 (assembly GCF_040419245.1). Classification (NCBI taxonomy): domain Bacteria; kingdom Pseudomonadati; phylum Pseudomonadota; class Gammaproteobacteria; order Enterobacterales; family Yersiniaceae; genus Ewingella; species Ewingella docleensis. The sequence continues at coordinate 1,428,226 of NZ_JAZHOH010000001.1, forward strand.
AGAGACAAAAACGCGATCGCCTGGAACGGGCACAATCACGTGGATACCAAGCAGGTATTGTCGGACGCTCAAAAGAGGTTTGTCCGCATCAAGCAGTTGATGCCCGCGCACATTGGCTCGGGGGTTGGCGACAAGCCATGGAGGACAGGGCAGTAACCGCTTAAGCGGCACCCTGTCAGAAAAAGGAACAACCTCCGCCGCGGGCGGAGGTTTTTGTTTCGATTTCCCTCAGATGCAAAAAAGCGAATATGCAGAACATATTCGCTTTTTTTAGCTTTCAACCTGTGGGATAGAGCTTGGCGGGCAAGCTCTGACAGATTTAGAAGGCGCTGGCGTCTTTGAACAGACCCACTTTCAGGTCACTCGCGGTATAGATCACTTCGCCATCTACCAGCACTTCGCCGTCTGCTACGCCCATGATCAGTTTACGGTTGATCACGCGTTTGAAGTTCAGGCGGTAGGTTACCACTTTCGCAGTCGGTAAAACCTGACCGGTGAATTTCACTTCGCCAACACCCAGTGCGCGGCCTTTGCCTTCGCCACCGAGCCAGCCAAGATAGAAACCAACCAGCTGCCACATGGCGTCAAGACCAAGACAACCGGGCATTACCGGGTCGCCGATGAAGTGACAACCGAAGAACCACAAATCAGGATTGATATCTAATTCTGCTTCAACGTAACCCTTGCCATGGCTGCCGCCATCTTCTTGCATCTTCACGATGCGGTCCATCATCAGCATGTTGCCTGATGGCAATGGTGGGCCACCGGCACCGAAGAGTTCACTACGGCCAGAGGCTTCTAGATCTTCTTTAGTATAGGAATCGCGTTTATCTACCATGTTCTATGTAAGCCTTATTTTATTGAAGGACGGAGTTTAGCTAACAGGTGTAAGCCGAACAACTCCGATCAGCTGTGGCTGAACCAACTCAACCAGCGAAGTGGCCAGGGGTAACTGCGGCGTTCCTGAGGTAATGCCTGCGCGATACGTTCCTGAATCAAGCCCAGTAAACTTGGGCGAGCTTCTTCAGCTTGCTCTTCGTGAGAGTAAATTAATCCGGTCAGGATAGGCAGTGCTTCACCTGCGTTATCGACTGCCCATAAATGGAATTGGCCTTCACGCACGGCGTCAATCACCTGCGGGTGTAAACACAGGTTACGCACGTTGCTGGTGGGGATAATCACTCCTTGATTGCCCGTGAGACCGCGGCGCTGGCAAACTTCAAAGAATCCTTCGATCTTCTCATTCACGCCACCAATTGGCTGCACGTTGCCGAACTGGTCGACAGAGCCGGTAACCGCGATTTGCTGGTTAATCGGCTGCATCGATAAGGCGCTGACTAACGCACAAAGCTCGGCCAGAGACGCGCTGTCTCCATCGACTTCGCCATAGGACTGTTCGAAAACAATTGAGGCGGAGAAAGGCAGAGGCTGATCCAGTTCCAGTTCGGAAATCAGGAACGCCTGCATAATCATCATGCCCTTAGCATGCAGATTACCACCCAACTCGGCTTTACGCTCAACGTCGGTGAATTCACCGTCGCCCGTGTGTACGACACAGCTAATGCGCGAAGGTTCACCAAAGGCGCGCGGATGTCCCGGATATTCCAGCACGGACAGGCCGTTAATCTGGCCAATCACTTCGCCTTCGGTTTCAATACGAATTTGACCCAGTTCAATCTCATCCTGCATGCGTTCCTGCAAGTAGCTTTCACGCCATGCGCGCCCGTTAATTGCGGCTTCGAACGAGGTCAGGGTCAGTAACTCATCCTGATTATACAGTGCCGCCTCGGTGAGTTGCGCGCTGAGCCACGCAGGGCAAAGCGTCAGGCTACCTTGGTCGGTGCTATAGCGAATCGCCAGACGCAGCATCGCAGGCCAAGCGTCGGCAGCCAGACGTGGAATGTCCAGCTCGTCCGCCAGCGTGTTGACATAGCCACACCAGGTCGCCATATCGTCGGCATCGGTTAACGGCAGGTCAGATTCGAACTCGCCATACACCGCAGACTCAAGCAGCTCCGGCTCCATTTCATTGAATTCGCCCAATGAAATGCGATCCCCAACCAGCACCAAGCGAATGTCGATGGGCATTGAAGGAATAGCGACGGGCAGCGGGCGGCTCTCATCAGGTGAGATCCAGTGATAAACACCCTGAGTGATCATCTGCTTCAGGCGGAGCCACATCAGTGGCTGAGCCAGCAGGGCGCGGATGGATAGCACCAGCACGCCGCCGTTAACTTGATGAATTAGGCCCGGCTCAAGCTGAATCTGGTCTTTATAGATGCGCACACAGCCGAAAAGCTGCTCTGGCTCAATCCACTCTTGGTAGTGGCTGGCGAGTTTGGCGGCAAAATTATCTTCAACCGTGCTGGCATCCGCCACCGAGATTTTTCCACCTTCAATAAGATAGCGACAGCCAAATACAGGCCGTTCTTCAGGGAGGATCTGGGTGATGGCGTCATTAATGCGAGAGAGATATTCACGGCTCTCCAGTGCTTTGATGGTCATAAAGCGGGGGCGGGAGAGCGGGTGACAGAACAGCGTTAAACCATTTTCCAGTCGTGGCTGAATAGCAGCGAAATCCACTGGGGCCAACTCAGCAGCCGTTGCGAAAATAGCCTCATAGGGCGTGGTATCGGGCAGTAAGAGCTGCCAATCAAGTCGGTTATTGGTCAATGTGTTAGCTGTGTTCTGTAAAATGGGAAAGGGCGATTATACAAGAATAAACAGTGATGAACACAGGGAGTGTCGTGGTTAAGACGCAGGTCACGGCAGCTAAGGTTTGTTCGTGTAAAAATTGAACAGTTTTGCATGTGCTTTTTGCAGTGAAAATTCGAATAAAGCTGTTATGCTTATCAAAGTTACGGGGTCACAGAAGAGCTCACAATGAAATATCAGCAACTGGAAAATCTTGAGAGCGGTTGGAAGTGGAAGTATCTGGTAAAAAAACACCGTGAAGGTGAACGAATTACCCGCCATTTAGAAAATAGCGCCGCCGAAGATGCTGTTGATGAACTTCTCAAATTAGAAAACGAGCCGGTCAAAGTTCTGGATTGGATCGCTAATAATATGAATCCTGCTTTGGAAAATCGCCTAAAGCAAACTATCCGTGCCCGCAGAAAAAGACATTTTAATTCTGAGCATCAGCACACCCGCAAGAAATCCATCGATCTGGAGTTTCTGGTCTGGCAACGTCTTGCTGGCTTGGCGCAGCGTCGTGGTTCAACCCTTTCGGATACCATCATCCAACTGTTAGAAGACGCGGAACGCAAAGAGAAGTATGCGAGCCAGATGTCATCGCTCAAAGAAGATTTGCAGCAGATCCTGGGTAATAAAGAGTAGGGGGGAAGGCTTTATGAGTAGGCCTGGGCAGTCATCATCTCAGTAATTCTATAACCTCGCCATTCTACAAAGCTCGTTATTCTAAAAATCTACATCCATAAAAAAACCCCGCCTAGGCGGGGTTTTTAGTATCTGTCGTTAAACAGTAGAAAGCGGTATGACTTAAGCCTGTGGCTGAGTCACAACGTCTTTGATACCCTTAACTTCGATCTCTACGCGACGATCTGGAGCCAAGCAAGCGATCTGTGCTTTAGTAGCACGGCCAGCTTTGTAGCCACAGGTGTTGCCAGTGATTGAGTTAGTTTCACCCATACCACGTGCAGAGATTTTGTCTTTAGGAATGCCTTTAGATACCAGGTAGTCAACCACGGTTTGAGCGCGTTGCTCAGACAGTTTCTGGTTAGACTGCTCAGAACCTACTGCATCAGTGTAGCCCAGAACAACTACTGAACCGTCTTTCGGATCCAGTGAGCTCAGTTGGGTGTACAGCTGATCCAGAGCCTGCTGGCCTTCTGGTTTCAGGCTAGATTTACCGAAGGTGAACAGAACGTCAGACTTCAGGGTAAATTTCTTGGTTTCTACAACTGGAGCTGGAGCTGGTGCTGGAGCTGGTGCCGGAGCAGCTGCTTCATCTTGACCGAAACGGTAAGAAACACCCACAGACAGCATAGCGTTGTCAGGACGTGCGCCAACGGTAGCAGCATCACCGATGTTGTTAACCCATTGGTAATCCAGACGAGTAGCCCAGTTTTTGGTTACAGCGTATTCGAAACCAACGGCTGCCAGTGGAGAAACACCGGTGTCGTGATCGCTTACGCGAGCGCCAGTATCGCCAAAGTTACCTTTGGAGTCTGCACGCCAAACCATACCACCCAGACGAGTGTAGATGTCCAGATCGTCAGTCAGTGGGTAGCTCAGTTTAGCAGCAAGTTGAACGCCCTGTGCTTTGAAAGCACCGTTGTTCGTGTCGCCTTTGTAAGGCATGCGGCCAAGCCAGTCATATCCCATTTCAAAGCCCAGGTATTGGTTTGCTTGGTAACCCAAGAACGCACCTGCACCCAGTTGGCTTTCGTGGGTAGGGCCGTTGCCGATACCGTTGTAAGCGTTAGCGAAACCAGTGTCATGGTACTGGGACCAGCCCAGCTTACCACCGGTGTACCAGGTGTTATCTTTAGGGGCGGCTTGCGCTACGGTAGCGAAACCTGCCAGTGCCACTGCTAATGCGATAGCTGTCTTTTTCATTTTTGCGCCTCGTTATCATCCAAATAGGCAATTGAGCTTTAAGCTTTTAAGCCCTTGGTTATAAAATCCTTACGCCAAAGTTATTGCTTCCGTTAAGAACTTTGCCACTTTACGTTGGCATTATAGAGCAACCTTGGCGTTGTAAAGTCTACAACGTGGCGAGAAACTTACAAGCTTGATGTGTTAACAGCGTGGAAAAAAAAGGAAAAATGTACACATTTCTTAACATCAAAGGCCATTTGTTGACGAAACTTTGGAGTTAGTTGCACCGTGAAGGCGCAAATTTACCGATAAAAACCCACTTTTCAGCACAAATCACTAAAAAAGGGGGTTATTTCATCAGAACATTCCTAATTTGAACTAATGGTACACAGAGGACTGAATTTTTACTGTTGATTGCTGTCCATGAGCTGAGATTTGAGCATTTGTCGGTCTCATGATGAATCCGTAAGACCCTCCCTGAAGTGCTGCCAAGCGCAATCTTTCACGTTCTGCATCGTTTAAATCAGGTAGCCACCCCAAAACAACGCTGTAGTTCCCTGTCAAAAGTGCTTTTTCCATCGCATCTACCGGCGACATGGAATTCATTTGGCTCACCTGAACGATTTTGCTCACCGGCAATCCAGACTGAGACAACCAATTACGGCTCAGTTTCTGTTGCGGGGTTAACCACAGCAACCAACGTGACTGCAAACCTAAATGTTGCAGCAGAGGTAATAATAGTTCCGACAATGCCGGCTGGCTTTCACAGTATACGAACTCTGTGAGCAGGCCACTATTTCTCGATATCGGTGTCGATTGTTTGACGTGCGGTGGAGTTACAGAAACCGCTTGATGCCGTAAATGATGATTTGTCAGAGCTTGAGTTCGCATGATGTATCCTGCCAGTGAGTAACTGTATGGATGTACAGTACTCGTTGGCTGGACAAAGATCAACCCAATTTTTTCCAAGAAATCTCGCAAAAATGGAAGGCAACGGAATGTAATCGCATTTTATGTTTGGTGCTGTGAGGGACTTTGCGTATTTTGCAAATAGCTTTACGAGTAACAACAAAGGGTACGTCTGGATTTATTCATGAAAGGATATCGCAATGATTAATCGTACAAAAATAAGAGTTTCTGAATCTCAAAAGTTATTTACCTGCCTGGGAAATATCCGTTCTCGCTCACAGTTTGGAGGCTATAGCCTGTCGGCTAACGGCGTAATGTTTGCCTTAGTTTCTGACGGGGATCTCTATCTGCGAGCAACGCCAGAAAATGAAATACATTTTCGCCGTATGGGGATGGAATCGCTGATTTATCGCAAACGGGGTATCGCGATAACCCTTCGCTATTTCAAAGTTGATCAGCAGCTTTGGCAAGACACTGCCCAGTTGATCACCCTTGCAAAGTGCTCTTTGCAAGGCATGTTAGACGATATGAAAACTAAAAAAGAGGGTGAGGCCAGACTGAAGGACCTGCCGAATATTTCGCTCAATCTGGAGCGTCTACTGTGGCAAGTCGGTATCTCTACCTCTTCACAACTGCGTGCGCAGGGTGCTTGTGTTACTTATCTGAAATTGAAATCAGTAAAGAAAAATCTGGGACTAAATGTATTGATTGCACTTGAAGCAGCGATACAGGGGTTCCATGAGGCTGCTTTACCTATGGCTTCCCGCGAAGTGTTAATGCAGTGGTTTAAATCTCATCAGCCGATGATCGATAAGACCGCTCGTTAAAAATAGCGCCAGCAAAGTGAGCGACTTTGCTGGCTTATCATTTCAACCCTAGAGGCTTTGGGCAGGTACGATTTTGCTATTTAAATTGGTGAATTCCGGCATATGGGCCAGCAACAGGCCAATCTGTTGTAAGACCAGCTGTTCTTTGCTGTCGGATTCTGTGGTTCTTTGTTCAATACGGGCCATCAGTTGCTCAATGGCACGATGAACTTTCTCGGCATCTGCAGGTTCATGATGCAGCGCGTCATCAATGCAGCAGGCCGCGTCGTCGAGCAGTTTCAGGGTTTCTGCATCATGCAGCTTTTCCCGGTGTGCCCCCAGCGCCGAGATGTAACTCAGCATCGTGTGGTTTAAACACAGTAGGCGGAAAGCGGCTTCAAGGGTTTGCTGATCGTTATTCTTCTCCGACGTCATATTGGAAACGACAGAGGCCAGTTCCGCGTCACAGTTATGTGCGTCGCGACGAGCCAGCCGATAATCAAGACTATTATCTTTGCCCTGATGGTATTGAACCAGAATGGCATCCAGATAGCGGCAGTTGGCAGTAAACGTCTTATCCACCACTACAGGCAATTGCCTGAATCGCCAATCTGGCCAGATAAAACTCACTGCCGCCCAGGCGATAGCACATCCAATTAGCGTATCGATGACGCGCGGAATGGCAATTTCGAAGCCTTCACCCAACAGGTTAAAGCACAGCAAAACCAGCAGCGTAATGAACATCGTGGCATGGGCATACTGCACATTGCGGAAGGCAAAGAACAGCAAGCCGCTGATAACAATGAGCACCATCTGGCCTTCAATAGAGGGCACGAAATAGAGAATTGGGATGCCTATGGCGATACCGGCCAGCGTGCCGATAATCCTCAATGCCAGACGACGACGGGTCGCGCTGTAGTTGGGCTGGCAGACAAAAAGGCTGGTCAGCAAAATCCAATATCCGTGATCTAAGCCGCTGATTTGGATAAAGGCATAGCCCATCGCTAAGACAATCGACATGCGAATGGCATGGCGGAAGAGGGCTGATTTCGGCGTGAGGTGGCGAGATATTCGCAGCCAAATGTCATCGATTCCCGTCAGCTTGTCTTCGGCAAAGGTCTTGGTATTTTCCTGATTCTCCGGCAGCGCCTGCTCGGATTCGATGCTAGCAAGTTGTGCGTCGATAGCCCGTAAGTTGATTAACAGGTGGCGCAGCGCTTGCAGCATTTCGCGGTGCTGGGTCTGGGTATCGAGCCTTTTTAGGGCTTCATCCAGGCGCAAGAAAGCCCGCTCAAACTGAATGTTATGCTGGTATTTCTGGTGATAAAGAATGCACTGCGAAAGTTGGGCACAGGCTCGCGCCTGCATGCTCATTAAACGTTGGAAGCGGAATAGAATATCGCTGTGGTGGAACTGCTCGCTGAGCTTTTTGTATTGCACATGGGAAGAGCTGGCGCGCTCGTGAATATCCTGCACAACAAAGTAGTAATGCAACGTTCGGCGCGTCCCTTTCTGCCCGCGATCGCCTTTCAGCCGGGTCTGGAGAGTGGTTTTAGTTTGGTTCAGGGTGGCTACTAACTGGCTATTAGCCATCGCCAGCGCCACCAACTCATTTTTATTGTCGCCTTCCTGATCTGGGTCGAACAACGTCGCTTTGGCTTCAAGATAGTGCGCTAACTGAGAATAGCAGCGGGAAATCAAGTCCTGCAGAGGGCGTATCGGGTAGAGAATGTGCCCTGCCAGCGTGAGCAGGTTGTACCACACTGCGCCGCATATCAGCAGCACTGGTTGCTGGTACCAGATGTGATACATGTTGGTGCCGAGCATGGTGTAGATGGCAATAAGCAGTGCGCCGAAGGCGATAGTGGCGTATCTCTGACCGAGCGCGCCGAGCAGGATAAACCCGCAGGTGGAGATCATCAGCCCCAAGGCAAACAGCCATGGATAAGGAAAAAGCAGTTCAATAGAGGCTGATGCGATAAAGAAACAGACTAAGGTGATCAGCAGGTTACGCAGCCGCCCCGAGAGGCGGTCATCTAAGTCAGCCAGCGCCGCTGCCACCACGCCCAAAGTCAGTGGGATAGTCAGCGTGGGCAGCCCGACCCACCAAGGCACGGCGGCCGCCCCGGTGAGCGCAATAAAAATGCGGATATTGTAAAGGACGTTGCTGTTATAGGCATAACGTCTTAAACCCGGGGCGAAAGAGAACAAGGGAACTCCACTTAGCAAAAGGCTAATTAAAAGGCTGAAAACCTCAGCAATGATATAAAAGGTCTATAAATTAATGACTAACTTTATATTAACGAATGCGGCCATTGGACAAGTTGCGAGCCGCTTTGGCTTCCCGTACCTGTTTTGCCATTTCTACTGATACCACGCGCCGGCCGACCGGCCAAAGCGCTATCACGGCAATTTTAAAATTGGCTATACCCACTGGAATACCAATAATAGTCAGGCATTGCACGATACCGGCCGTGATGTGGGACAAGCACAGCCACCAGCCGAAAAAGATAAACCAGAAGATGTTTAGCAGCGTGCCGGTGCCGGTTAAGATGGCATTGCTTTTCTCTGGATACAGATCGTTAACGTGCACGGCTTCATTGCCGAACGGAATCAACGACAGGCGGGTGATTTCCCAGCAAGAACGGGTCAGTGGCAGGGTAAAAATCAGCACGATGCTGATCAATGTGGCAAACAGCCAGGCCAGCGTGGTAAAAAAGCCACCCAGCACAAAGTTCAAAATGTTCAAAATTGCGCGCATGTTATCACTCAGTCATGTCAGAAAAGAGGGTAACGCCAGTGCGTTAACGGAAATCCTACGCTTTTTATTCTACCCTGATGTTGGGGGTAGAGCGCCAGTGCTTATCGCAGGTAAACTGAAGCAAATAATTCCTTAATTAATAACCAGCTACCCGTTAGCGGCTCCTAATACTAAGAAAATGGCGTGATGATATGGAACTGAAATCGACTTCATTTGGAAAACATCTGGCGCAGCACCCCTATAATCGGGTGCGGCTACTCAACGCAGGCGTCGAAGTCAGTGGCGATAAGCATCATTATCTCATCCCTTTCAACCAGTTAATTTCTATTCGCTGTAAACGTGGCATCGTCTGGGGCGAGCTGGAGTTTGAGCTACCGGAAGAAAAGGTCGTGCGCCTGCACGGCACGGAATGGCAGGAGACGCAGCAATTTTATCACCATCTTCTTAAAGTCTGGCGCAGCTGGAGTGAGGAGATGAGTGAGGTCAGCGCTGGCGTCTTGCATCAGCAGGCGGAAAAGATTGCGCGCATTGAACAGCAGGATAAATGGTTCAAAAGCAGCGAGTTGGCCGCCGTGCAAAAAAGTATCGCCGAATCCTTTACCGCCGTGCCGGTGCCGGTTGAGCGTTTGCACGAGTTCAACAATTGTCGCGAAGACTACGAGCTGTGTCTGAGATGGCTGCGTCAGGGCAAAGAGAGCGTGGTGTCCCGCAATCAGGCATGGTCTGAAAGAACTATCGAGCAGCATCGCGATTTCTTCGACAACATCGAAACCACTCCCCTTAATGACAGCCAGTGCCGCGCCGTGGTCAACGGCGAAGACGCCGTTTTAGTGCTTGCAGGGGCAGGGAGTGGCAAAACGTCGGTGCTGGTGGCCCGCGCGGGCTGGCTATTGTACCGTCAGGAAGCGATTGCAGAACAGATCCTGCTACTGGCGTTTGGTCGTCAGGCCGCCGACGAGATGAATGAAAGAATTAAAGAACGCCTGCACACCAGTGACATTAAAGCTAAAACCTTCCACGCCCTGGCGCTGCACATTATTCAGGAAGGGAGCAAGAAAACGCCAAAAATCAGCAAGCTGGAAACTGATAGCAAAGCCCGTCGCAGCCTGTTGATCAAAACCTGGCAGCAGCAGTGTGCCGAGAAGAAAGTTCAGGCCAGCGGCTGGCGCGCATGGATGACCGAGGAGCTAGAGTGGGAGATTCCTGAAGGAGATTACTGGAAGAACAAGGCGCTGGCGGAGCGTCTAGGCAGCCGCCTCGAGCGCTGGCTGGGGTTGATGCGCATGCACGGCGGCAGTCAGGCTGAAATGGTTGAGCAGGCGTCCGACGAGGTGCGCGATCTGTTCCAGAAGCGGATTCGCCTGATGGCACCACTGCTCAAAGCCTGGAAGTCAGCGCTGAAAGAAGAGGACGCCGTGGACTTCTCCGGGCTGATTCATCAGGCGGTCAATATTCTGGAGAAGGGGCGTTTTGTCAGCCCGTGGAAACACATCTTAGTTGATGAATTCCAAGATATTTCCCCGCAGCGGGCGCGCCTACTGGCCGCATTGCGCGAGCAAAATAGCTACACCAGCCTGTTTGCCGTTGGCGATGATTGGCAGGCTATCTATCGTTTCAGCGGTGCCGAGCTTTCCCTCACTACCGCCTTTAAAGGCCATTTTGGCGAAGGGGCGCAGTGCGCGCTGGATACCACCTATCGCTTTAACGATCGCATTGGTGAAATCGCCAATAAGTTTGTTCTGCAAAATCCGTATCAGTTGAAGAAGCCGTTGAATAGCCTGACGAAAGGCAGCAAGAAAAGCGTCACGATTTTGCCCAATGAACAGCTGGATGCCCTGCTGGATAAGCTGAGCGGCTTCGCCAAAGCCGATGAAAAAATCCTCATTCTGGCGCGTTATCACCATCTGAGGCCGGAGGTTTTGCAGAAAGCGTCGACGCGCTGGCCTAAGCTCAATATCGAATTTATGACTATTCACGCCAGCAAAGGGCAGCAGGCGGAGTATGTGATTATTGTCGGTTTGCACGAGGGCAATGACGGTTTTCCGGCCCCGGCGCGCGAATCTTTGTTGGAAGAGGTGTTACTGCCCGAACCAGAGGATTTTGCCGATGCCGAAGAGCGCCGCTTGCTGTATGTGGCGATCACCCGCGCTAAGCATCAGGTGTGGCTAATGCAGGATAAATCGCAGCCTTCAGTGTTTGTTGCCCAGCTTGAAGATTTGGGCGTGCCGGCGCAGAGAAAGCCGTAATCTTGATCCGTAATACAGCAAAACGCCCCCGCGAATGGGGGCGTTTTGTTTAGGCTTTCAGACGGGAAAGCAGGTAATTTTGGTAGTCGGGAATAGAAATCTCGACTTCCTCTTTAAACAGCGGTGAGGCGATAAGGAAATCGGCGGTAGCAAGATTAGTGGCAACCGGAATGTTCCACACGGTGGCGAGGCGCAGCAGGGCTTTAACGTCGGGGTCGTGCGGCACGGCATTCAGCGGGTCCCAGAGAAAAATCAGCAGATCAATCTTCCCTTCGGCGATCATCGCGCCCACCTGTTGATCCCCACCCATCGGGCCGCTGAGCATGCTTTTCACGTCAATTCCGGTATTGCGCTGCACCAGATTCCCGGTGGTGCCGGTGGCATACAGGGTGTGCTGCGACAGCTCCGCGACGTTCTTATCAACCCATCTCATCAACATGTTTTTACAGTGATCGTGGGCAACCAGCGCGATATGCTTTTTTTTACCAATGGTGCGGGTGGTGAATTCCATAAATATTCCCTTCGACGCCAAATAGAGTTGCGTCCAGAGTACTGAAACTCATATTTTCTGCATAGCTCTGATGCAACAATTCAGCCGAACGTTGAGGTTTTTCGTGACATCAGGCTGATAATGGAGGGTTTTTCAGGATGAAGGGAAGCTGAACCAAGAGAAAAAACGGCCGACGTGCGGGGAGGCGACCAGCTTCGGCCAGCTCGTTTTACCCGGGCTGCTGTGCTTTTGGCTGGAAACGTTGAGCATCGACAGTGATGTGGTATTGAACAGTGAGCTGTCCCGCTGTTGTACGGCAGTGGCGAAGGCCGGCACGGACGCTCGCAGACCAGATAAGTTATAGCGCAGCATCACCTTTTCTAAATCAGTCGCATTGCCATAAACCACCTGACGAAGCACGTCGCGGCGGCTCGGAATGTCTCGACCGTCTTGATCAACAAGGCGATAATTGAGCTTTCTGCTAAAGAATGCGGCATCCATTTCGTTATTCAGCGTTGGCAAAATGAAGGAAGCCGAACGAATTCCTTTGGCGCTAAAGCTGACTATCATGGCGGGGGAGTGGTACATCAGGGCATTCATGGTGGCCGGGTGCAGGTTTTTGCTGACCTGGAATAAAATCTGATGCTGTCCTGCATCGACTTCAAGGCTTTCTGCCCCTTTGAGAATAGCGCCGGATATACGTTTTCCATCCAGCACTAGCAGGTCGATGTCCGATGAAAGTTTCAGACTGGTCGCGCAAACGGGTGCCAGCAGGCAAACCGACATTAAAGCGGCCATTAATCTGACTTTCATACTTCACTCCTTACCTTTCACTGACAGCCTCTATTATTGAGCAATGCGGCGAATGTGTCAAAACTTTACAGGATGTATTTATTGTTACATTTATACCCATTTTCTTGGCAATCAGTGCTTTCAGCCGCAGTTTTAAGCTAAAAACTGCCGAAGTTTTGACACTGAGTTAAACTGGTAATACGTCGCTTAATGAGGGAAATGGCATGCAAGATAATGACATCGTCACCATCTTAAAAGAGGTGAAAACTATTGCGCTGGTGGGGGCGAGTGACAAGCTGAACAGGCCGAGCAACGGCGTCATGGCTTATTTATTGTCTCAGGGATATGAGGTAACCCCTGTCAGCCCGAAACTGGCTGGAAGCACGCTGCACGGACAGAAGGTCTACGCCACGCTGGCGGATATTCCCCATGAGATTGATATGGTTGACGTTTTTCGCAATACCGAGGCGGCTTACGGCGTCGCGCAAGAGGCCATCGATATTGGTGCGAAAGTGCTATGGCTACAGTTGGGGGTGATTAGCGAACAAGCGGCGGTGCTGGCTAAACAGGCTGGTCTGAAAGTGGTCATGGATAAATGCCCGAAAATTGAAATTCTGCGCTTAGGTCTGGAGAAGTAGGTCTGGCCATAAATCTGCTGCATGTAGACATAAAAAAACCGACCCGAAGGAGTCGGTTTTTTATTGCCGCAGGCAGCAGGTTTAGTGACGCAGGCGCGGTAAGGTTAACTGGCTGCGAATAGACTCGGCCAAATCATCTAAAGAGCTTTGTTCCGGGTGGGAACGCGCCGCTTCGTGATCGATTTGGATCTCTGCCAGATAAGTATGTACCGGCTCGCCCTTATCGTCTTCCATCACCACGTGATACCAAGGCGCGGTGCGCATAGAGTCATCGGTCTCGAGTTCTTCAACCTTTGGCTTCTCTAGCGAATACTCTGCGTCCACGTCAATCACTACGCCGAGATAACCTAACATTCTGTGGCGTACTTGCTGGCCAATACCGAATTTGCTGGCGATCATAGTCATCTCCTGAAAAATTACCTTAACGTCTATATGGAGGTTAGCGGCACTATTTCAAGTTTTGACCCTGTTTCTCGACGTTAATTCAGGTTCTGTGCTGAGATAAGGCACAGAACGATAAATTTACGACATCACTACGCAGGCGAAGCCTTTCAGATACAGACCTTCCGGGTAAGAACCGATAACCGGATGGTCAGCAGCCTGACGGAACTGCTCCACGAACTGGATCTCGCGATTGGCGTCCAGCGCCGCATCGGCCAGAATTTTCTGGAACAGATCGGTCGGCAGCAGGCCGGAACAGGAGAAACTTAACAAAATGCCGCCCGGACGCAGTAACTGCAACGCCAGCATGTTGATATCTTTGTAGCCACGGCAGGCGCTGGCCAGCTGGCTCTTGTTTTCAACAAATTTTGGCGGGTCCATGACGATCATGTCGAACTGCACGCCTTCGGCGCGGTACTTGCGCAGCAGTTGGAACACGTCTTCGCGCACGAACTCGGCTTTCGACAGATCCAGATTATTCAGCTCAACGTTTTGACGAGCGATGTCCAGCGCGTCTTGTGAGGTATCAACGTTAGTCACTTTCTCACAGCCGCCCATCAGCGCCGACACGGCAAAAGCGCCGGTGTAAGAGAAGCAGTTTAGGACTTTGCGGCCTTCGGCATATTTACGCGCAGCTAAGCGGCTATCGCGCTGGTCGAGATAGAAACCGGTTTTGTGACCCTGTTTGATGTCCACCAGCAGGCTCATGCCGTGCTCTTGGATCGGCAGCAGTGCAGGTGGCTCGGCACCAATCACGTGGCCCTGAGTCAGCTCTAAACCCTCTTTCTTACGCACGGCGACGTCGGAGCGATCCCAGATGGCGCATTCCGGGTAACATTTTTGCAGCGCGGCCAGCAGGGGCGCGCGCTGATATTCAGCACCGGCAGAAAGCAGCTGCAGCACGAGGAAATTCTGGAAACGGTCGATGGTGATACCCGGCAAACCGTCGGACTCACCGGCAATCAGGCGATAGCCATCAAGCCCGTCACGCTTGGCAATCCAGTTACGCCAGCTCTGCGCTTGCTGCAAGCGACGCACGAAAAATTCGATATCGATATCTTCGTCCTGGCGGAAGGTCCAGACGCGTGCGCGGATTTGCGACGACGGAGAATATGCACCGCGAGCCAGCCATTTCCCGTGACTGTCTACAATATCAATAGTATCGCCAGAGTTTGCTTTACCTTCGACACGGGTTACCGCACCGGAAAATACCCACGGGTGGCGGCGTAAGAGAGATTTTTCGCGGCCTTTGGCCAAGAATAAACGAGCAGTCATAGAATTAGGTTCTGTCAGTTCGGGGCAAAAAAGAGCGTCATTGTCCGAGCAAGCAGCCAAAATTGCAACGAACCATACCGCTAACGGAGAGAATATTATGGCAAAAGTCAGTATAGCCGCCTATGTCTACGGCCGGGTGCAGGGCGTAGGATTTCGTTTCGCCACGCAACAGCAGGCCAACGGCTTGGGCCTGACGGGCTATGCGAGAAACTTGGATGATGGCAGCGTAGAAGTCATTGTTTGCGGCGAGCAGGAGCAGGTGGATCAACTGCTGGCGTGGCTTAAACAGGGTGGCCCGAAACACGCCAAGGTAGATAAAGTGTTGAGCGAGCCCGCGGCACCGGGGGATTATGGCGAATTTAAAATCCGCCATTAGCTTTCGCTATCACCTAAAAGCTACAGGCATTTGACCGGTTTTGGCAGGCCAGCAATTTTGGTGGCTTGCTTCGCCGGGCCTTTAGGGAACAGTCGGAACAGGTAGCGGCTGTTGCCTTTCTCTTCGCCATATTTTTGCGCCATGGCTTTGACCAGCATGCGAATGGCGGGGGAGGTATTGAATTCGAGATAGAATTCCCGCACAAAGCGCACCACTTCCCAGTGAGCCTCGGTCAGCACGATCTCTTCTTCTTCGGCCAACATAGGGGCCAGATCTTCGTGCCAATCAGCACTGTTTTTTAGGTAGCCCTGAGCATCGGTTTCAATCTCGCGGCCTGCAAACTCCAACATAACACCTCAATTCTCAATAAAACGCTGCGCGCAGTTTAGCAAAAAGGTCGGAGCCACAAAATAAAAAGCCCCGCTTTCGCGAGGCTTGGCTTGCTGAAAGGCCGAATTAGTTGCTGCGGGACAAACCTAAGATACTCAGCAGGCTGACAAATACGTTATACAGAGAAACGTACAGGCTCACCGTGGCACGAATATAGTTGGTTTCGCCGCCGTGAATAATGTTGCTGGTTTCCCACAGGATTGCGCCAGCGGAGAACAGGATGAACAGGCAGCTAATCGCCAGTGACAGGGCAGGGATCTGCAGGAACAGGTTAGCGATAACCGCCACCAGCAGCACCACGAAGCCCGCCATCATCATGCCTGACAGGAAGGACATGTCCTTACGGGTGGTCAGCACGTAGGCTGAACAGCAGAAGAACACCAGCGCCGTGCCACCAAGGGCCAGCATAATGATGTCACCCGCGCCAACCGAAAGAAGTGAGCTAAGCAGTGGGCCGAGGGTGTAACCCATAAAGCCGGTCAGGGCGAAGGCCGCCAGAATACCCACAGGGCGGTCAGCCGTGCGGTAAGTCAGGAACATCAACCCGTAGAAACCCACCAGCGTCAGCAGCATACCCGGTGAAGGTAAACGCAGCAGGGTGCTAGCGGTAGCAGTAATAGCCGAAACGCCGAGCGTCAGCGCCAGCAGGAAATAGGTATTACGTAGAACTCTGTGGGTGCTTAACAGCGCGCCGGCACGAGAGGAGGAAGAGGCAACAATACGTTCCATTTAAAATCTCACTTATCGACAAAAGTTGGAGTCGGTGAAAATACAATCAGCCTTGAATAGTAGATAGTTACCTGCCGTGATTAAAGGCGTTTTACCCTTCTTTACCCATGAGTTACCGCAACTCGCCGTAGAAATGACGCTTCCCTGTTTTAAAACTGGCCGTAATGTCGATTTAATCATCATTTGAAACGCCAGTGCCTGTTTTTCAGGCAAACGAACATAATCAGGCTTTACAACCTAATGGCCTATGTTTATAGTTCGCTTCGTTGCGGAGGGGTGGCCGAGCGGCTGAAGGCACCGGTCTTGAAAACCGGCGATGGGAAACCATTCAAGAGTTCGAATCTCTTCTCCTCCGCCATATACAACACAAGAAAGCTGCTAAGAAATTAGCGGCTTTTTTTGTCTCTGCGTTTTGGCATTTCCTGTCTCGACTTTCCCATGTTTCTTCCTTTGTTCGATTTCTCAGCAATTAATGAATTTTGCAAGAATGCTTATTAAATCAACAAAATAGAACGAAAATAATGTTTGCATCTTCTTCTGCTTCTTGTATACTACGCCCCGTCTGATGAGCACTGCTCTTGAGACAGATTGTTGTTGCGGAGGGGTGGCCGAGCGGCTGAAGGCACCGGTCTTGAAAACCGGCGATGGGAAACCATTCAAGAGTTCGAATCTCTTCTCCTCCGCCATTAACAACAACGCAAATGAGCTGCTAAGTGATTAGCGGCTTTTTTTGTGCCTAAAATTCACCGAAATCTCTCTTTTCCCTCTTTTTGCATTTTTCCTGAGCTGTTAACCCCCGGTTTTTAACTCTTTCCTGAGGTTTTTTCGTGGTGTTAATGGTGTTAATTGCCTAAAAAATGCCCCGTCTCACAATTCGCGAACATAACCCGTTAACCTGATTGCGCAGGAAGTGGCACTGCCTATATGTTGATTTTTAGTTTCCCAAATGTAACTAGAGGTTAACAATAATGTCTAAGAAATTACGTATCTCTCTGATTGCTACTGCCGTTTTGATGTCTTCCTCTGCAATCTCTGCATTACCTCAAGGGTACCCGGCTGACTACCAGAAGCTGGTCGACGGCGCCAAGAAAGAGGGCAAAGTCGTTATTTATTCCACCACCGACGTTAAGGCCGCAGGGCCGCTGATCCAAGGCTTTGAAGCGACTTATCCGGGTGTGAAAGTCGAATACAACGACATGAACAGCACCGAGCTGTACAACCGTTTTATCAGTGAGCAGGCGGCGGGCGGCAACAGCGGCGACGTGGTGTGGAGCTCCTCCATGGACACCGCGCTGAAGCTGGCGACCGACTACGCGCAGGAATATACCTCGCCGGAACATGGGCAACTGCCTAAGTGGGCAGTGTGGAAAGAGAAGGCTTACGGCACCACCTATGAGCCAGTGGTGTTTATCTACAACAAACGCCTGATCCCAGCCGGTGACGTGCCGGACTCTCACGCCGCGTTGGCGAAGCTGATTGCCAGCCAGACTGACAAATTCAAGAAGAAAGTCACCACCTATGACATTGAGAAATCAGGTCTGGGCTTCATGCTTTCAGTTGAAGATTTCAAAGCTGATCCTAACTACTTCAAAACGCTGGCTGACGTCGCCAAGGGCGGCTTAGCCGTGCAGTCCTCCACCGGGACCATGATGGAAAGGGTGTCCTCTGGCGAAAACCTGATTGGCTTTAACATCTTAGGCTCCTACGCCGAGGCCCGCGCCAAAACTGACCCGTCGCTCGGGATCTCCTATCCGAAGGATTACACGCTGGTCCTTTCCCGCGTCTCCTTCATCAGCAAAGAAGCCAAAAACAGCAACGCGGCGCGCCTGTGGCTGGACTACGTGCTGTCTGAAAAAGGCCAGAGCATCCTGGCGAATCAGGGCGACATTCCTTCCATCCGTAACGACATCGAAGGCAACAACGATATCGACGGTATGACCAAAATGCTGGGTAATGCCCTCAAACCTATCCCGGTTGATGAAACGCTGCTGGAGTACTTACAGCAGAAAAAACGCCTTGATTACATCAAGCAATGGCGCGAGGCCGCGGCCAAATAAAATACTCGTCATCCTTCGAGCCACAGGGGCGACTCACCCGAATCACTGACTTGAGTAAGCTCATCGGGGGTCATTTGTTTGCCGCCTTCCTATGACTCAAATGATTTAGGGTATTGATTGATTTAAATCGGTAAAACGGGATGCGCGTCGGTGAAAAAGGGCGCGTATCCCCTCGATTTGCTCTGACCGTCTTCATTTGCATGGCTCAGAGCGCATAACCGAAGGGACGTGACATGATTGCATTACGCAGAAAGTGGCAGAGCCTGCCGCGCAGCGTAGTGGTGTTGATAACCGCGCTGGTTATCTACATTCCACTGTCGTTTATCGTTATACAAAGTTTTCTCTCGGCGCCTTTCTTTTCGCCTTCGAAGGAGTTCAGCCTTGAATCCTTTGAATTTATCTTCACCGATCCTGATTTCTATAAGGCGCTGAAAAGCGGCTTTATTCTGGCCTTTGGGCTGATTGTCATTTCTATTCCTCTGGGCGGCATTCTGGCGTTCCTGATGGTGCGCACCGATTTACCGGGAAGACGCCTGATCGAGCCGCTGATCCTGGTGCCGATTTTCGTGTCGCCAATGGTATTGGGCTTTGGTTACGTGGTGGCGGCGGGGCCAGTGGGATTCTTCTCCCTGTGGGCTGAATCGCTGTTCGGTTTCGTGCCGTGGAACATCTATGCCATGTCGAGCATCGTGGTGATCGCGGGCCTGACTCACGTGCCGCACGCCTACCTTTATATCTCCTCAGCGCTGCGCAGCGTTGGGTCAGATGTAGAAGAGGCCGCGCGCACGGCGGGGGCCACGCCGCTACAGGTCATGACCGCCGTCAGCCTGCCGATGGTGCGCCCGTCGATTCTTTATGCCAGCGTGCTGCTGTTTTTCCTCGGGCTGGAAGTGTTCGGCCTGATGCTGGTGTTGGGCGACCCGGAAGGCAACATGGTGCTGGCCACCTACCTTTATAAGCTGACCAATAAGCTCGGCACGCCGTCTTACCACCTGATGGCTGCCGTCGCCGTGGTGCTGATTTGTATCACCGTGCCGCTGGTGATGCTGCAACGCCGCCTGATGCGCACCGCCAACCGTTTTGTCACCGTCAAAGGTAAGGCCTCGCAGGCTCGCGCACTCCCATTGGGCAAGTGGCGCTGGGTGGCTGGCGCGGTGGTGGCCTTCTGGCTGACCGTCACCATCGGCGTGCCGCTGGTGGGCGTGGTGCTGCGCGCCTTTATCTCCAACTGGGGCGTCGGCGTGTCGCTGTGGGACGAACTTTCGCTCAATACTTTCCGCACCATTTGGGAACAGCCAAACCTGCTGCGGGCGATTGTGAACTCAATGGCAATTGGCGTCTTTGGCGGGGCGCTGGCGGTGGTCTGCTACCTGTTTATCGGCATCGCCATGCATCGCAAGCCGGACGGCGTGACGCGCTTCCTCGACTATAGCGTATTGGTGCCGCGCGCGGTGCCGGGCCTGCTGGCCGGTCTGGCCTTCCTGTGGGTGTTCCTGTTCCTGCCGATGTGGCTCGACAACGCGCTGAAATCGGGCTGGCTCTCTGGCCTGCCGGTGTCTGAGTGGCTGCGTGAGAATCTGGTGGTGTGGCTGCGTTCGCTGCGCAGCACCATCTTCAGCGTCTGGCTGGCCTATACCGTGGTGTGGATGGCTTACGGCCTGCGGCTTATCTCTTCGACCCTGCTTCAAGTCGGGCCGGAGCTGGAAGAGGCGGCACGCAGCACGGGCGCCACCCGTGGACAAATCACCCGCCACGTCACCATCCCGCTGTCGCGTTATGGCCTGATTGGCTCCTGGTTGTTGATGTTCCTGATTTTCGAGCGCGAATATTCCACCGGCGTCTATCTGTTGTCGCCGGGCACGGAGACTATCGGCTCAATGCTGGTTTCCCTGTGGGCGGCGGGGGCGATTGATATCGTGGCCGCGCTCTCCTTTATTAACATCCTGCTGGTGGTGTTAGGTCTGGGTATTGCCTTACGTTTTGGAGTCAAATTACATGATTGAGTTAAGCGTCGATAATCTGCATTTAACCTATGGCGACAACCCGGTGCTGAAAGGCGTATCCATGGATTTAAAACGTGGAGAAGTGGTGTCACTCCTTGGACCATCCGGCAGTGGCAAAACCACGCTGCTGCGCGCCGTGGCGGGGCTGGAGAAGCCGACGCAGGGCCGCATTGTGATCGGGAAAAACACCGTTTACGACGGCAGCCCGCGCAGCGAAATCCCGGCCGAAGAGCGCAATTTGGGGCTGGTGTTCCAGTCCTACGCCCTGTGGCCGCACAAAACCGTGTTCGAAAACGTGGCTTACCCGCTGAAACTGCGCAAAGTGGCCTCGGGCGAAATGAACCAGCGGGTGCAATCGGTGCTGGATCAGCTCGGGCTGGGGCATCTCGGCAAGCGCCACCCGCACCAGCTGTCTGGTGGTCAGCAGCAGCGCGTGGCCATTGGCCGTGCCCTGGTTTATAACCCGCCGGTTATTTTGCTGGATGAGCCACTCTCCAACCTTGATGCCAAACTGCGCGAGGAAGCACGCGTCTTCCTGCGCGAACTGATCATTAAGCTAGGCCTGTCGGCGCTGATGGTCACCCACGACCAGAACGAGGCGATGGCGATTTCCGACCGCATTTTGCTGCTCAACAATGGCAAAATTGAACAGCAGGGCACGCCGCAGGAGATGTACGGCTCGCCGAAAACCCTGTTCACCGCCGAGTTTATGGGTAGCAACAACCGCCTGCACGGCAAAATCACTGAACTGAGCAACGGCAGGGCGCGCATTGAAGGTAAGGATTGGGCGCTGTGGGGACTAGCGGGCGAGGGCGTGCAGGTCGGGCAGCAAGCCACGGCGGTGATCCGCGTCGAGCAGGTGAAACTGGGCGATAGCGCCGAGGGCAACCAAATCGAGCTGCCGCTTCTAACCAGCATGTATCTTGGCGATCGCTGGGAATACCTGTTCCGCACGGTCGCCGAAGATTTTGTGGTTCGCGCTTATGGCAGTGAAGTGCGCGGTCAGGAGATGTTCCGCCTGTCGCTACCCGCTGAACACCTGTGGATCTTCCCGAAAATCTGATGTGATGACTGACTTTCAGGGGCTGCGGCCCCTGAAATATTTCTGTCATTTCCCACGAGTAAAATTCTGCCTACCCTAAAAATTATGCAGAATAATCATGAAATTAACTTCCCCTTTCTTTAAAGCTCATGGCCTTTTCAGCACAGTATTCCGCACAGCTTTCACATCTCGCCCAAGAGGTATTCTTTTTGGGGTAATTTGCGTTATCACGCTATTTTCCGCCTTGCAGCTCTTCTCGACCCTTATCCTCACCAACATCCTGCAAGATGCCCGCCAAAACGTCATTGCCACCGAAAGCCTGCGCCAGCAGCAGGCGGTGATGGACAAGGCGCGCATGGAGCTGCTGATCGCCAGCGATAAGCTCAACCGCGCGGGGATTTATTTCATGCAGGACAAAGAGACGGGTTCAGACGGCAGTTGGCACAGTCTGATGGAGGAGTCGCAGGCCGCGCTGGCCGCGTCTGACAAGGCTTTCAAGCGGTTTGCCACCATCACCGGCGGCTTGCAGGGCGACGCGCAAAAGGCGGCTTCTGAACTTCAGGCCAGCTACCAGATGTTCTACGACGGGCTGCGCGAGCAGTCTGACGGCCTGCAAAAAACTAATACCATTGATTCCTTCTTTAATGTGCCTATTCAGGCGTTTCAGGATGATTTCAGCGACAAATATTATCGCTACCTGAGTGTCAATGAGCAGACGGCAGTCTCGCTCAGCGACCATCTGCTGGCGGCGCTGTCACAGGCGAAATCTCTGTTCCTCGGCGCATTGGTGCTGCTGGCGGTGATTGCCTTTATGGTCTGGCGCGGCATTACTCGCTGGGTTATCAGACCTTTACAGCAGCTGATCGCCCACATTCGCGTGCTGGCGGCCGGGGATTTATCCGAGCAGATTGGCGGCAAAACCCTGCGTGTCACCGAGGTTTACCAGCTCAATCAAAGCCTGAGCGAGATGCAAGCCGGGCTGCGCAGATTGATTAGCGAAGTGCGCGACGCCTCGTCGCATATCATGGTGAACATTAATGAAATCGCCTTAGGTAATGAGGAGTTGTCAGCCCAGGCCCTGAAGCAGCGCGATGAGCTGGCCGCCGCCAACCAGCACATTAGCTCCCTGACCGAGCGCGTGAAAGACAACGCGCAGCACGCCCATCAGGCCAGCCAACGCGCCGAGCAGGCCCAGCAGGTGGCAACCAGCGGCGGCGACGTGATGCACAAAGTGGACACGGCGATGAAAGAGATTGTCAGCCAGTCCGCCGAGATGAGTAACATTGTGGCGATGATAGACAGCGTGGCGTTCCAGACCAATATTTTGGCGCTCAATGCCGCCATTGAAGCCGCTCACGCCGGGCAGCACGGTCGCGGTTTTGCCGTGGTGGCGAAAGAGATTGGGCTGTTGGCGCAAAAAAGCAGCCATTCGACGCGCGGCATTCATCAACTCATCGAAGATTCAATGGCGCAAATCGGTCGCGGCTCAACCTCGGTGACGCACTTGGGTAAGAGCTTAAATGAGATCATCACCCTTTTTAGCGGGCTTAATACGCTGGTGGGCGAAATTTCTGACGCCACCCAACACCAGCGCGAAAGCATTCACGAAGTCTCCGAACGTATTGTCACTTTGACCCAGGTTACGCAGCAAAACAGCCAGTTGGCGCAGCAGGCGGCCAGTTCGTCGCAGGAGTTATTGGCGCAATCGCAACGTTTGGAGAGGGCGGTGTCTAGATTTGGTTTGGGCGAAATTCAGGCTGCGGCTTGACAGTCAACGGGGGAATCGACAAATTAGTTGCCCTGATTGCTTAAAACGGTTTTCCCATGACTGAGACTTCATCTCCATCCAACGCCTGTGCTGTGAAGATTGCCAACCTTGCGGATGTTCCCCAGTACCTCGAGGTGATCACAGAATACCTGCATGGCGAATGGTCTGCTTTTCCGCACTGGGCCCAGAAAGAGTATATTCGTCAGCGACTTACCCAGAGACTTGCCAGCAAAGGCCGCCAGTTCGTGCTGGTCGCTTTTGATGAGAATAACGAGGTTGTCGGCACTGCCGGCGTGATGCGCTATGAGCTGGACGACGTGGCCGAGCGCAAATATTGGCTGGGCGAAGTCTTTACCCGCCACCACCTGCGCGGCCGTGGTATTGGCTCCGCCTTGATCAATGCCAGCATCGAGCGCGCGCGCGCGGCGGGTGTTGATACCCTTTGGCTTTATACGCCGGACCAAAAGGGACTTTATTCCCGTCTTGGCTGGCAGGAAGTGGAAACACGCGAAGTGGACAACGAGCAGGTCACGGTTATGCAGCGCCCGCTGCGCTAATCCTGCCTGACCTTATTTCGCCGCGTGCCAGTAATGCATACTTCCTTCTGAATGGCCGGTGACCGGATCGCTTTCCGGCATCGGCACTTGGTTAATCGCCTTGATTCGCTCCGCCATCTTCTTCGGCTCATCGTGGCACAGGTCGGCGGTGACGTTCGGCGGATAGGCGCCCACCAGCATAAAATTGTCATCCGCTGAAATCTGTTTGTGGCCGACGCCGGCCGGAATAAGCAGCACATCGCCAACATTAACCTCAATGATCTTGCCTTTCTCTCCCCCCAGTTGCAGCTTGGCCGCGCCTGCGTACACGCCGACCACTTCATGGGTATTAGAGTGAAAGTGGGTGAAAGGGTAGACCGGGTAGCGCCACTGCGGCGGCCAGCCGTTAGCGCGGAACAGATGTTCAAGGTATTCGGCGTTGTCAGCCACTTCTGGCGGGATAACGTGATGATAAATCAGCACCGGCAGCTTGCTGTTGGGCACGCCACCGTCCGGTTTGCCGGTATGTAGGATCTCCACGGCGACCTCCCGAGGTTGGGCTTTAAGGGTTAAAGGTAAGGGCAGCAGGGCGGCAACGCTGAGTAAAGTACAAAATCGACGTCTGTCCAAAGCCATTAGCACTGCTCCTTGTTACAAAAGAGAAACCAATAACCCTAAGTTCAAGGGTTTACTTCCTTCATTTATAGAACAAAGTGGCTGCTTTCACATCAGCTGAACGGCAATGTCGGCTATTCTTTAACCGCTCTTATCAGAAAAAGCCTAATTAGCCGACTTATTCACATATAAAAGTCATATTAACTGGCGAAATTGACCGTTTCTTCTAGTCTTAACTAAACATAAGCACTTCAGGAGAAAGAAGTCATGAATAAGAAGATGTTAATTATTGTTGCTACAGCGGTATCAGTCCTTGCTGGGTGTCAGACTTACGATCGCGCAGCGAGCTATGTCAAAGAGCCTGTGGTCAGCGACGTTAAAGTCGGTATGACCAAAGCGCAGGTTCGTGCTCTGGCGGGTCCACCTTCAACTGAAGCGACGCTGGTCCATGCTAAAGGGACTTGTCAGACCTACGCCGTTGCGCCACGTGATGGTAAAGCTCAGACTTACTTCGTCAGCTTTAACGACACAGGCCACGTAATGAATAAAGGCTACCAGTCTTGTTCTGATTACGACAAAGACCCACAAGCCGGCCAATAACGGTTGATTTAGCGGCTAGTTTGCTGGCCGCTAAAGAAGAAAACGCCTGTCAGGTTTAACCTCACAGGCGTTTTTTTTATGATTTTTTTGGCGGGAAGTTTAGCAGGAAGCCTGTTACTTAGGCTTTTTCGGTCACAATTCTTACCCCGACTTTGCTCACGTCTTTGCCATCCATCTCGGCAATGGTCCAGGTTAAGCCGTCCCATTCAATATGGTCACCAATAACCGGCTCGCCGCCCAACAGCTGAATAACGAAGTTGCCCAGTGACAGGGATTTATCCACCGAGTCATCCAAATTCAGGCCATAAAGCTGTGAAATGGCGTCCAGCGGGGCATCGGCTTGCAGGATAAAGTCACCGAAGAATCTGTCATCCAGCACCACCGCGTTGCTGTCGCTAAACAGCTTGCCCAGCTCTGGCAGGTCTTTTTCCTGCCCAATCACGCAGAGAATATCCCCCTCTTTCAGCCGCGTGCTGCCCGTGGGGTGCAGCATCTCAGTGCCGCGAAACAGGGCGGCAATGCGCGTTTCAGCGGGCATTTTCAGGTCACGTAGCGCCGCGCCCACGCACCATTTCTCAGAACCCAGCTGGTAAATAAACTGTTCCCAATTGCTGTACACGTCGATATCCAGCCCCACGCGGGAAATTGGTGTCGGCATCGGCGGCACGATCACCTTAGCTTTCTTGGCGGCAAAGCCCAGCGAGGTGCCTTGCAGCAGCAGGGAAACCAGCACCACGAAGAAGGCCACGTTGAAGTACAGGTTGGCCTGCGGGATGCCCGCCATCATGGGGAATACCGCCAGAATCACCGGCACCGCGCCGCGCAACCCGACCCACGAAATAAAGAAACGCTCGCGCAGGGTAAAGTTTTTGAACGGGAACAGCCCGACGAATACCGAAAGCGGGCGGGCAACCAGAATCATCCACAGAGACAAGGCCAGCGCGCCGGCGGCAATCGGCAGCAGATCGCTTGGCGTCAGCAGCAAGCCGAGCACCAGGAACATGCCGATTTGGCTCAGCCACGCCAGCCCGTCGAAAGTCTGCATAATGCCGTGGCGGTTGCGGATCGGCATATTGCCCAGCACCAGACCACAGAGATACACTGCCAAAATTCCGCTGCCGTCCATCGCTACCGTCAGGGCATAGACCATCAACCCGCCGCTGAAGGCCAGCAGGGGGTATAAGCCGGTGGCCAGAGAGATTTTGTTGATCAGCTTATGCAGCAGCCAGCCGCCGCCCAGCCCGAAGAAAATGCCCAAACCAAATTGCTGAATCACGTCGAGAACGAACATCCAGCTCAGTCCGTGCTGGCCTTTGGCAATCATGTCGATCAGGGTGATGGTCAGGAATACCGCCATCGGGTCGTTACTGCCTGACTCAATCTCCAGCGTGGCGCTGACACGTTCGTTTAAGCCTTTGCCGCCAATCAGTGAGAACACCGCCGCGGCGTCGGTGGAGCCGATGATCGCGCCAATTAACAGGCCTTGAATCATATCGACTTTAAACAGCCAGGCCGCCGCCATGCCGGTTAATCCGGCGGTAATGAGGACACCGACGGTGGCTAGCGACAGGGCGGGCCAGAGGGCCACGCGAAAGGAGGAGGCCCGGGTGCGCATGCCGCCGTCGAGCAGGATCACCGCCAGCGCCAAGTTACTGACTAAATAGGCCGCCGGATAGTTGTCAAAGGCGATGCCGCCAATGCCGTCAACCCCCGCCAACATACCGATGGCGAGAAAAATGACCAAAATGGGAATTCCGAGGCGGGAAGAGAGCGAACTGAGCAGAATGCTTGCTGCTACCAACAGGGCGCCGACGAAAAAAAGTGTGTTGATAGTGCTTGCGTCCAAAATGCCTTCTCCTGCTAATGCGCCGATAAAACCTGATTAAGCCAGTATGCCATTGACTCACGTATTAATTTATCAGGAAAAAGTTATCGTCGCTGAAGGAATATTCAGATATTTATTATTCGAACTCTGGCGGAATAAAACTATGCTTAATACTGAGCTCATGGAACCTGATATGAGCATCCGGCTTCAGTTTGATCACCAGAAAGAGGAACTTATGAGCGAATTTACTGGCATCCATCGCGAAGTCCTGAAAGACGGCACTATTAAGCACGTACTGGTGCGCGATAAATCTGGCCATGAACAGGCCAAAGCGGCGAAAGACTATATCTCTGAGGGCATTCAGCCCGATTTAGACGACCTGCCGGAAGTCTCGGCGGGCAGCGAGTACCCGAAAACGGGCAAAGGTAACGGCTAACTTTCTTCTCTTGCTTAACGCAGCCCGCGCCGCTGCTGGCCGCGCGGGCCTGCCATCTCTGTTTCAGAACAACTTTACCTCGCTACTCTTTCGCCTCAGCCAGCCACTGTTTGCCTTTGGCTTTCATCTCTTGTTCCTGCTGGCTAAATTTGGTGGCGAACACCCGTTTCACTGGGAAACCACTCTTCTCCAGCAGATAGGCTAGCGCCGCGTATTCGCGCGGATATTTCTCCACCGTGGCCTGATCGATATCCACCACGCCGACTGGGAAGGTGAAGTTACCCATATCGTAAATCGACTGGCGCTTAACAATGCGCCACACACCGTCGCGCTTCTCAACTAAGTCATAGAAACGGTTATGACCGTTACAGCCCAGCCCCAGCGAGGCATTTTCGCCAATAATAATGGCATTGGTTTCGACAATCGCCCGATCGCCATTAAAGGTGATCACCGGCGAGCCAATCACATGCTTGGTGCTGAAGCCAGAATTGCCCATTTTCTGTGACCCTTTGACGAATTCGCTGAACAGCCCTTCAAACCATGTGACTTCAATAATGCCGTCGTCATGGAACAATTCGAGCAGTTGATCCCACTCAGCTAAATCGCGATGTATCCAGCCGGTCATTAGGTCGGCAATGTCTTGGCGGTCTTGCAGTGTATTGCTCATGGTGCTGCTCCTGATGATTCGTTGCTTAGTCATTTTCTGCTGACAGCATCGGCGTCTAGAGCCATCAAAACAAATAGTTTAAATTGAGCTATTAATCATTTTAGTTGATGAGTGCTAAAACATGGATTTGCGGCAAATGCGTTACTTTCTTACGGTCGTTGAAGAGGCTCATTTTGGCCGTGCCGCCCAGCGTCTCAACATTGTGCAGCCTGCGCTGAGTATGCAGATTAAAGCCTTGGAAGAGGAGGTGGGCGGGGTGCTGTTCCTGCGCACCACGCGCAAGGTGGAGCTGACCGAGGCCGGGAAACTATTCCGCGCCGAGGCTGAACTGGCCGTTGCTCAGGCCGAGCGGGCAAAAAGCGTGGTGCAGCGCGCCCTGCGTGGGGAAACCGGCAAGGTAAGGATTGGCTTTGCGGGCAACGCGGTATTCACCGGCAAGCTGCTGGCGGATATGCGCGCCTTCACCGCCGCCTATCCGCAGGTGGAGATTGAGCTGCAAGAGCTGGCCCCGCAGTGGCAAAGCGAGGCGATTCTGGCGGGCAAAATTGATGTCGGCTACTGCCCGGCAATGGGCATTGAGTTTGACAGCCAACTGAGTACCGAGATGATTGGCGACTGGCCAATGGTCATCGCGCTGGCAAAGGATCATCCGTTGGCGTGCCTCGAACTGCTCACCCGACAGATGATTGCCAAAGAGCCGCTGATTGTCTATTCCACCGGCAAAGCTAATGACGGACAGTTGGCGCAGTTGGAGCGAGCCTTGGGGAGTCCGCCGTGCATCGCCCATCAGGTTTCAAGCACGCTGAGCGTCTTGATGCTGGCGGCCGCCGGACAGGGGATTGCGCTGGTGCCCTCGACGTTCGAACAGGTGCCGCTGCCGGGTCTTTTATACAAGCCGCTGGATAACTTCAGCCTGCGCGCCAATATGATTTTGCTGCATCGCACGCAAGAAACCACGGGTTCGGTCAAAGCCTGGCTGGCGCTTACCGGTGAGAATAAGTGAGTTAAATCAGCCTTGTAAGTATAAAGAAATTCCGTATAACGGTTATGTTACTGCGAATTACTGAGTCCATTAACGGCCACTTGGCTACAAGGAGAGTTATGCAAGAGTTTATCGTCCCTGTTATCACTCCCACGATTGAAATCACCACGCCGCGCCTGATCATGCGCCAATGGCGCGAAGAGGATCTGGAGCCTTTCGCCGAACTTAATGCCGATCCACGCGTGATGGAGTTTTTCCCTTCGGTTATGACCCGCGAAGAGAGTGACAACTTGGCCGAACGCTGTAGCGCCTTGATAACCGAACGCGGCTGGGGCATCTGGGCGCTGGAGACGCGCGACGAACACAGGTTTATCGGTTTCCTCGGCCTGCACACGCCGGGCTATCAGCTGCCTTTCAACCCCTGCGTCGAAGCCGGTTGGCGTCTGAGCGCCGAGTCATGGGGCAAAGGGCTCGCCAGTGAAGCCGCGCAGGCCGCCCTAAAGGTAGGTTTCAACCAGCTCGACCTGCATGAAATCGTCGCCTTCACCGCGCTGATAAACCTGCGTTCTCAGGCAGTAATGAAGCGCATGGGGATGACCTGTGACCCTGCGGAGAATTTCAATCACCCGGTAATAGCCGAGGGGGACAGACTTCAAGAGCACTGTCTTTATCGCCTGCGGCGGGATGATTGGGCGGCTGCCCAAAGCCGCTGAGATTTTTGCGTTGGCATGCAGACTGGCCCCTAAGGTCAAAACCGTGGGCTCGCCGCCCATACGGACCTGAAGGTCAAAACCTTGCGTTGCCACGCAAACTGGCCCAAAGGGTTTTAAACGAAACCCTTTGGAATCCTGCGTTTTTTTGCTGCTGGAAGATCGAGGCTGCGCAGGGTCGGAATGGACATGTTTCAGTCGCTTTGGTGACAGCCGCGAAGAGCCGCCGCTTAGGCGGTTCCCTCGCTGCGGGATTACAACCCGCGTAAAAAGCCACGCGGTTTTCCACCTCTTGCTCGGCGTCACTTCTGAACGCGACCTACTGGCTTATCAACCGAACCTTTTCAGTAGGGTTTGTTTAAGCTTTGGGTTTGCTCCTCCCCCTGGTAAGGGGGAGGTTGGGAGGGTGTATTGCAGCAAACTCAGCGGCTTGTGTGAGAAATACCCCACCCCAACCCTCTCCTAAATAGGGGAGGGAGCAGCACTCCACTGAAACGGCACGGTCGAGATGCCTCAAAACCGCAGTCAAAAATGGCGCTGAGCGAACGGTTCGAGACCTATGGCTCGAAGCCTGAAGCGAAGGCACCGCCTAAGCGGCGACATTCTTTATTGATAAGGAGGGCGGTGGAGAACGAAAGTACCTGAAACACGTCCGCCCAACGAGCGGAGCGCGCAGTAAAGAGCCGGGGATTCTCAAGGGGCGCGGCGATAGGCGCCCCTTGAGGCCGGTGTGGCGGCAGCGCACGCTGTTGACCTTAAAGCGTCTGGCGTTCGCTCAAACGCCCCAACACGCTTGCCCCAATCATCCCACCATTGCCGCCAGCGCCAGCAAACTTGCCAGTGACGACCAGAGGTTCCGGGTAGCGATGCAGCACGCCGTGGCGGACGGCCAGATCTAGCGCGGTGATCAGGGGGATGGCGTTGGCTAAGCCGCCGCCGACCACGATTTTAGAGGGGCCAAGGATGTTGACCAGCAGCGCCAGAGGTTCGGCGACCAGTTGCAGCCAGGCTTGGATGGTTAAATCTGAGTCCGGCTGGCCGTTTTGCCAGCCGTCGACGATTTGCTGGCTGGTGCGATCTTGCTGATTAAGATGCTGATGCAGGCGCTCCAAACCGCGCGCGCCGCCGAGTATATCCAGACAGCCGTGCTGGCCGCAGGCGCAGGGCAAGCGCGGGATATGGTAGGTCTTGCCATTGATCGGCAGCTCGGTGCGGGTGATTGCGCCGTGGCCCCATTCGCCGGTGACGCCGCCGTGACCGCGCACCAGTTGGCCGTTGATCACCAGACCACCGCCAACGCCGGTGCCGAGAATAATTCCCGCCACAATCGGCTGATTCTGCGCGTTTCCGGCGTAGGCTTCCGCCAGTGCAAAACAGTCGGCGTCATTGGCGGCGCTCACCGGGCGCTGCAAGGCGAGGCTGAGATCGGCCGCCAGCGAGCGGCCGGTAAATGCCGGAATATTGGTTGCCAGTAGCTCACCGGTTTGTGGCGACACTAGCCCCGCCGTGGAGATAGCCAGCGGCGTGTCGGCAGGGTAGTCCGGCGCGTACTGGGTGATCAAACCTTGTACGGCGGCAACGAAAGCATCCCACGAGGCGGTCGGGGTCGGCACCTTGCCAAACTCCTCCACTTCGCCTGAACGCGCGGAAATACCAAACTTAATAAATGAACCGCCGATATCGGCACAAAAAACCGCCGCGTCAGCTGACGCAGCGGAGAAAGGTTTGCTCATGAGCGGGTATCCAGTAAATCGCGTAATCCATCGCCCAGGACGTTAAATCCGAGCACCGTCAGCATGATAGCCAGACCGGGGAACAGCGAAAGGTAAATATTTATGCCGAGGAAGTTTCGGCCATCGCTCATCATAGTACCCCATTCCGGCATGGGTGGCTGCACGCCTAGGCCAAGAAACGAGAGGCTAGCTGCGGCCAAAATCACCGTACCGGCAGTCAGGGTTGATTGGACAATAATCGGCCCGACGGCGTTGCGCAGAATGTAGTGCACGATAATCCGGTAGTGTGACAAGCCGAGTGCCTGCGCTGCCTCGACGTATTCCATCTGCTTTAGGCCGAGAGTCAGGTTGCGGCTGAGGCGGGCATAAACCGGAATGGCGAACAGCGAGATGGCAATCAGCAAGTTGACCAATCCGCCGCCCAGAATGCTGACCACCAAAATCGCCAACACGATGCCGGGGAAGGCAAACAGCATGTCCATAAACCACATGATGACCATATCGACATAGCGCCCGACCATCCCGGCGATCACCCCCAGCGGGATGCCGATAAGCATCGCCAAACCGACGCTCAGCACCACTTCGATAATGGAAATCCGCGCGCCGTAAATTACCCGAGCGAAAATATCACGACCATAGTCGTCGGTGCCAAACAGGTGGTCCGCCGAAGGGGCGAGGAGGGTATCAATCAAGTCCTGCGCGTAGGGATCGTGACGGGTGAGCCACGGCGCGAAAATACCGACTAAAACAATCGCGCCGACAATCAGACAGCCAAAGGTCACCGCCGGATGACGCCATAACCAGCGGAAGAACCGCAGCGTGCGCGGCTTGCGACGGGGTAGTTGCGTGATAATGGCAGACATTAATCGAACCTTATTTTTGGATTCAAGAAGGCAATCAACAGCTCGCCGAGCAGATTCATCACCACCACGCCGCACACTGCGACCAGCGCCACGCCCTGAATAACCGGGTAATCGCGATAGCGCACCGAGTCCACCAACAGACGCCCGATGCCCGGCCAGTTAAACACCGACTCGGTGACCACCGCGCCGCCAATCAGGCTGCCGAAGTTGAGGGCGACAATGGTGACAATCGGGATCAGCGCGTTGCGAAACGCGTGGCTGCAATAGATGGTGACGGCGGACAGCCCTTTGGCGCGCGCGGTGCGGATGTAGTCCTCCGACAGCACGTCGAGCATGCTCGAGCGGGTCATGCGCGCCATCACCGCCATAGGTAACACCGCCAGCGTCACCGACGGCAGGATGTAACTCTTCCACGAGGTCGCGCCGAGCAGCGGCAGCCAGCCGAGCGACACCGAGAAGTAGTTCATCGCCATCAGCCCGAGCCAGAAGTTAGCAATAGAAGCCCCGGCAATCGCCAGCAGCATCACGCCGTAGTCCGGCCAGCGATTGCGATACACCGCGCCAATCATCCCGGCGGGGACGCCAATCACCACCGCCAAAAAGTAGGCCAGCACGGCGAGTGCTAGCGTATAGGGCAGGCGCTCGCCGATCTCCTGCGTCACGGGCTGCTGCGACTGCAGGGACAGCCCGAGATTCCCGTGCAAAACGTCGGTGGCAAAATGCACGTACTGGGTGACGATCGGCTGATCCAACCCAAGGCGCACGCGCATATTGTCCACCGCTTCCTGCGTTGCTTCCGGCCCGGCCATCAGGCGCGCCGGGTCGCCCGGCAGCGCGCGGATAGACCCAAAAATCAGCATCGACACGCCGATCAGAATGACCGGGAAGGCGATGAGTTTTTTTGCCAGATAAGCTTTCATATCAACCCTTATGTGCGTCTTTTACAACAATCTGACCGCCCGGAACCATGGTGACGCCGGACACGCCGGTGCCTGTCGCAAACAGGTCATTCTGGTAGTACAGCAGCACTTGCGGCGCCTGCTGGTTGATCTCTTTCTGCGCCTCGACGTAGATGGCGTTGCGGGCGTTTTCATCCTGCGTTGACGCCGCCTTGTCTAGCATTTCATCCAGTTTAGGGTCGTTGAAGAAGCCGAGGTTGGCACCGCCCGGCGCAAAGCTTTTGCTGTAGTAGAGTGGGCGAAGTTGCAGATCCGCGCCGTTAACGCCGGAAGACCAGGACGCCAGCACCGCGCCGGTGTTATCGGCCTTTTTGCCTGCCTGATCGGCAAAGGCGGCTTTGGCCCACACGCCGCTTTCCATCTGGCGGACGTCCAGCTTGACGCCAATTTTCGCCCACATGCTTTGCAGCACTTGGCCGATACGCGCGTCCTGCCCCTGTACGGCAATCGACATAGTAAAGCCGTTCGGCAGCCCAGCCTCTTTCAGCAGCGCCTTGGCTTTCTCCAGATTTAGCGGGTACGGATTGAGGGTTTTGTCATAGCCCGCCGTCACAGGCGCGAGAGGCGAGTTAGCCGGAATGGCGAAGCCGGACATGATGGCGCGCACCAGACCCGCGCGGTCGGTGGCGAAGTTCAGCGCCTGACGCACGCGCACGTCATCTAACGGCTTAAGGTCGGTGTTGAGCGCCACCCAGAATACGGCGGAGCCAGGGCTTTCATGCAACTGGAATTTAGGATTGTTTTTCAGCACGTTGGCGAACTGCGGCGGCACTGGGTTAATCACGTCAGCTTCGCCCGCCTGCAGGGCCATGTTCATTACCGACGGCTCGGCGCTCCAGGTCCACTTCAGGTCGTCCGGCCCGCTGGTCTTATTCCCCCAGTAGCCCGGATATTTCTCTTCCAGCACGAATTCACCGGTTTTGTACTGCACCATTTTGTACGGCCCAGTCCCCACGGCTTTGCTATCCAACGTGCCGGCTTTGTCGGCGGTTGGGCTGACCATCAAGGACGCGCCGGTCGTCAGTAAATTGAGGAAGGCGGGATAAGGCTTCTTCAGGGTGAACAGCACCGTCGAGTCATCCACCTTGGTGACGCTTTCGAGGAAGGTGCGCAGGCGCCCGCTGGCCGCCAGACCGCGCTTGGCGTCGAGGTGGCGGGCGAAGTTGGCCACCACGGCATCGGCATTAAACGGCGTACCGTCGTGGAAAGTCACCCCGCTGCGCAGCTTAAAGGTCCACTTCAGGCCGCTCTCATCGCTGCTCCACGAGGTGGCGAGCGCCGCCTCTGGCTTCAGCTCGGGCGACATGCGCAGCAGACCTTCATACATCGGGTCCAGCACCGTACCAGTAAAGGTCGCCGTCTGGTTGCCGGGGTCCATGCTGCGCGGCGCTTCGTTCTGCATGATGGTCAGGGTGGCCGCGTAGAGCGGGGAGGAAAGTGCGGCAAGCAGCGCCGTACTTAGTAGAGTTAATCGCATTTTGCTGTTCATCGTATTTCCTCTGCCCAAAATACCCGTCATCTTTCGAACCGCAGAGGCGTTGGCTGCTCTCTCTCCCGAATCACTTAACTGTGTAAGTGATTCGGAATTCGTTCGTTCGCCGCCTTTCTGCACGCCGAAATCTTTCGGGTATTACGTGTAATTGATTAAAAGGTGATTCGAAAACATCAAAAACAGTGTGAACGTTTTTTTGCGTAATTAGTTCATATGAAAAACTTATGTTGAGATGTTTGGTTCAAAATGTGAACTAATTGGCATTGATATATCCATTTTTAATGTTTAATGTCAACGCAGCTGATTGAAATTTGAGAGCCCGGAAACAAATATGCTAACCACCTTACAACAACAGATATTAGGGGCTATCACCGCAACGGATGGCCTGAGCCGCACTGACCTCGTTCAGCTCTCCGGCATGAGCAAGGCTGCGGTCAGCGGGGTGGTGCGCGAGATGATTGACGCCGGACTGCTGCTCGAATCGCAAACCGTGCCGGGCGCGGGGCAGGGTCGCCCCTCGGTGCGTTTAACCGTCCACCCGGACGGCGCCTATTTCGCGGGCGTGTCGTTATTACAAGATCCGGCGCATATGGTGCTGATTAACCTGCATGGCGAGATCCTGTCGCGGGTGACATTCCCCCTCGACAATCAGCCGCAGCGGCTAGCGGATAACATCGCCACCGCGCTGCCGGAGCTGCTGGCGGCCCACGCCGACGCCGCCGACAAGCTGCTCGGGCTGGGGGTGACGCTGTCGGGCTTCATCGATGAACATCAATCCACCTGCGTGCAATCCACGCTGCTGAGCTGGCGCGACGTGCCGCTGGCCGACCTGATCCGCCAAAGCATTCACCAGCACTGCCCGACGATTAATCAGGGCGGCGGCATTGCCGTCGCCATTGAAAACGACGCCAAGGCGCTGGCGGTGAGTGAGAAACGCTTCGGTCACGCCCGCGAACTGAGCAACTTCACCCTGGTCAGCCACGGCGCGGGTATCGGTAATGCCCACTTTATCTCCGGCCAGCTGCACCGCGGTTTTCACGGCGGCGCGGGGGAGATTGCCCACTGCACCATTGAGCTGGACGGCCTGCCGTGCCGCTGCGGCAAGCGCGGTTGTCTCGACACGCTGGCCTCTCTCAACGCCATTATGGAGCGCGCTAAGGCTGAGGCTCTGGATGTCGAATCCTTGGCGGAATTGGAAAAGCTGGCGGCGCGCGGCAGTAACGCGGCAATTGGCATTTTGCATCGGGCGGGCACCGCGCTGGGCCTGGCGATTTCGCATCTGATTCAAATTAATGACCCGGACATGATCCTGATCGCCCATCAGGAACAGAGCTTCTCCGGACTGTTTGGCACCGTGGTACAGCAGTCGATAGATGCCAACGTGCTGCCGGGCGTGGCCGGGCTAACGCCGGTCAAAACCTTCGCGCTTAATGACGATACCTGGGCGCGCGCTGCGGCGAGCATCCCGGCGCACCGTTTTTTGGTCGGCCTGAAATCTTGCTGAAACGTTCACTTTCACACTCTGAATTCTGAGGTTAAACACCATGCGTATAGCAGTCGGCGGTATCCATATCGAATGCAGCACTTACAACCCGGTGCTCAACGAAGAGAAAGACTTCCGCATTACCCGCGACGGGGCGCTGCTCGCCGCGCCTTACTTCAAGTTCTTGCAGGATTACCCGGCCACCTTCTTGCCAACCATTCACGCCCGCGCTATTGCCGGTGGCCCGGTGTCTCGCGCAACCTATGAAAAATTCAAAGCCGAGTTTTTGAGTGGTTTGGAGGCGCAAAAGCCTTTTGACGGCCTCTACCTGCCGATGCACGGGGCGATGTATGTCGAAGGAATGGAAGATGCCGAAGGGGACTGGATCGCCGCGGCCCGCGAGGCGGTGGGCGACGACTGCCCGATCAGCGTTAGCTACGACCTGCACGGCAATGTGTCGCAGAAAATCATTGATGCGATTGATATGTTCTCCACCTATCGCACCGCGCCGCATATTGATACGGAAGAAACCATGCGCCGTTCGGTCGCCATGCTGATTAAAACCCTGCAAACCGGCGTCAAGCCGACCCTGCTGTGGGCACCCGTGCCCGTGGTGTTGCCGGGGGAACGCACCAGCACCGAAGATGAGCCGGCGAAAAGCCTGTATGCCCGCTTGCCGGAAATAGATCAGATTGACGGCATCTGGGACAGCTCGCTGATGGTCGGCTATGTTTGGGCCGACGAGCCGCGCGCCACGGCGGCGGTGATCATGACCGGCACTGACCAAGCCGTGCTGGAACGCGAAGCCAAAAAGCTGGCGCAGGCTTACTGGGACGCACGCGAAGAGTTCGTTTTCGGCTGTGAAACTGACACGGTGAAAGCCTGCGTGACCAAGGCGATTGCCAGCCCGACGCGCCCGGTGGTGCTTGCCGACTCCGGCGATAACCCGACCGGCGGCGGCGTGGGCGACCGTGCCGACGTGCTGGCCGAGCTGATTGCCCAATATGCCGAGGGCGTGATTGTCGCCGGTATTGCCGATTTACCGGCTACCGAAGCAGCGTTCAACGCGGGCGTGGGTTCGCGCCTCAGCCTGACGCTCGGCGCGTCGCTGGACCACTCCAGCCCACAGGTGAAAGGGGAGTTCGAGGTGGTTCTGCTGCTCGACGCACTGGCCCCGGCGGACCGTCAGGCGGTACTGCGCACTGGCGGCATTGATATCGTAGTGTCGGCGCGCCGTCGCCCGTATCACAACATTAGCGACTTCACCGCGCTGGAGCTGGCCCCCCACAGCGCCAACATCGTGGTGGTGAAATCGGGC
Source organism: Ewingella sp. CoE-038-23 (assembly GCF_040419245.1). Taxonomy (NCBI): domain Bacteria; kingdom Pseudomonadati; phylum Pseudomonadota; class Gammaproteobacteria; order Enterobacterales; family Yersiniaceae; genus Ewingella; species Ewingella docleensis. The sequence continues at coordinate 1,465,731 of NZ_JAZHOH010000001.1, forward strand.
TATCTGTCGCCGGAACTGGCGCCGATCGCCAGCCCGAACCTGATGGCGCTGTCCAACGGCGTGGTCGATCAGTTTGTCGAGCGCCTGCCGCGCCTGCGCAAAGTGCGCGACACCTTCCCGTTTGACAAAGACTTTAGCTATACGCCAGAAACATTGCTGTCAGCCCGCAGCCGTTAATCGTTGGCTTAACCTGTTTGCCCTTGCCGGAGAAAGAACATGAACGCCACTACCCCGCAACAAGCCGCCGCGCCACGCCTGCCGGTGCTGGAAGTCAAAAATCTCACCACCTCGTTTCGTGGCGAAGATGACTGGCTGCCGGTGGTGCGTGACCTGTCGTTTGAGGTCTATCCGGGGGAGACGCTGGCGATTGTGGGCGAATCCGGCTCGGGCAAAAGCGTCACTTCGCTCTCGGTGATGCGCCTGCTGAAAGCCCAGTCGAGCAAGATTGAAGGGATAGTTAACCTCAATCAGCGCAGCCTGCTGGGGCTGTCGGACAAGGCGATGCGCGACATTCGCGGCAACGAAATGGCGATGATTTTTCAGGAGCCGATGACCTCGCTCAATCCGACGTTTAGCATCGGCAGGCAGATTGCGGAAAGCCTGAAACGCCATCGCGGGATGTCGTCGAAACAGGCGCGGGCCGAGACGCTGCGCCTGCTGGAGAAGGTGCGTATTCCTAATGCGCAGGCGCGGTTTGATGAGTATCCACACCAGTTTTCCGGCGGTATGCGCCAACGGGTCATGATTGCCATGGCGCTGGCGTTAAAACCCAAACTGCTGATTGCCGATGAGCCCACTACCGCGCTGGATGTCACCATCCAAGGGCAGATCCTCGACCTGATTAAAACCTTGCAGGAAGAGGAGGGGATGGCGGTGCTGTTCATCACCCATGATATGGGCGTAGTGGCGGAAATCGCTGACCGCACGCTGGTAATGTATCGCGGCGAGTGCGTAGAAAGTGGCGAAACCGCCGAGATGTTCCATCGTCCGCAGCATCCTTATACCCGCGCCCTGCTGGCGGCGGTGCCGAAGCTTGGCTCAATGCAGGGGCGGCCTTGGCCGCTGCGTTTCCCGCAAATCGATCTGCAAACGGGCGCCTCGACCCAGCCGCTAGAAGTCGCCAATACGCCAGACAGCGGGCAGAAGCCGGTCTTGTCGGTGAAGAATCTCAGCGCGCGATTCCCGGTCTACGGTGGTTTGTTGAGCCGACAGGTGGGGGCGGTTCACGCGGTGGAAAACATCAGTTTTGATCTGTTGCAGGGGGAAACCCTGTCGCTAGTGGGCGAGTCGGGCTGTGGGAAATCTACCACCGGCCGCGCCGTCACTCGCCTGATGACCCCGCACAGCGGCGAGATCGACTTCGACGGTTTCGATGTGATGAACATTGATAAGCGCCAGATCCTGCAAATGCGCCAGCGCATTCAGATGATTTTTCAGGACCCGTTCGCCAGCCTCAACCCGCGCATGCGTATCGGCGACGCCCTCATCGAGCCGATGCTGCAACATAAGCTGCATAACCGCGCCGACGCCAAAGAGAAGGCCGCCGCGCTGCTGCACAAAGTGGGGCTGTCGCCGGACATGATGCGCCGCTTCCCGCATGAGTTTTCCGGCGGCCAGCGCCAGCGTATTTGCATCGCTCGCGCGCTGACCCTCGACCCGAAAGTGATTGTCGCCGACGAATCTGTCTCGGCGCTGGACGTGTCGGTCAAGGCGCAGGTGGTGAATTTACTGCTCGATTTGCAGGAGAGCATGAACCTTTCATATCTGTTTATTTCCCACGACATGGCGGTGGTGGAGCGGGTCAGCCATCGGGTGGCGGTGATGTATCTGGGGGAAATTGTGGAAATCGGCCCGCGCGCCGCCATCTTCGACAATCCTCAGCACGCCTATACCCGCAAGCTGATGGCTTCCGTCCCGGTGCCAGACCCGGCGCGACGCGGCCTGAAGCGCCATATGCAGGTGGAAGAGTTGAAAAGCCCGGTGCGCGACAACGGCTATGTGCCACCGATTCGCCAATATAATGAAGTGTCGAAAGGCCATTTCGTGCAGGTTTAACGCTATTTTACTGGCTATGTTGAACGCGGCGGGTGAGCTACCGCCGCGTTCAGACTGTCTCTGGCAATGCGCCGATCGCCGCCGCAAGGTTTTCTTAACATCCCCTCACGTAAAGTTAATCCTTTCCTTAAAAGTTGTTATAAAATAGCGCTCTCGCTTTCGACGAGTTCCCTCGTCAGACTTGGTATGCGAACTACATTCAAAACGCAACAGGTTAATTTCTTAGGAGTTTTCATGTCTAACCAGTTCCCAAACTCACGCCTTCGCCGCCTGAGACAGTCCGATTCCATGCGCGCTCTTTTTCAGGAAACCGAATTTAGCGTGAATGACTTGGTACTGCCGATTTTCGTAGAGGAAGAGACATCTGAATACGTGCCGATCGAAGCCATGCCTGGTGTGATGCGTATCCCTGAATCCCGCCTGGCGTTTGAAATTGAACGCTATGCCCGCGCCGGTATTCGCTCGGTGATGACCTTTGGTATCTCCAAACATATGGATGCCACCGGCAGCGATACCTGGAATGAAAACGGTCTGGTGGCGCGCATGGCGCGTATTTGTAAAGACACCGTGCCGGAAATGATCGTGATGTCCGACACCTGTTTCTGTGAATACACCTCCCACGGCCACTGCGGCGTGCTGCATGACCACGGCGTCGACAACGACGCCACGCTGAAAAACCTCGGCAAGCAGGCCGTGGTGGCCGCCGCCGCCGGGGCTGATTTCATCGCGCCTTCTGCGGCTCAGGACGGCCAAGTACAAGCCATCCGCAGCGCACTGGACGAAGCGGGTTTTATCGACACCTCCATCATGGCGTACTCCACTAAGTTTGCTTCTTCTCTTTATGGGCCATTCCGCGAGGCGGGCGGCAGCGTTTTGAAAGGCAACCGCAAGCAGTACCAGATGAACCCAATGAACCGCCGCGAAGCCGTGCGCGAATCGCTGATGGATGAGCAAGAGGGCGCTGATGCGCTGATGGTGAAACCTGCCGGTGCTTACCTCGACGTGATCCGCGATATCCGCGAAGCATCGCGCTTACCTTTGGCGGCGTATCAGGTCAGTGGTGAATACGCGATGATCAAATTCGCTGCGCAGGCCGGTGCCATTGACGAGCGCGCCGTGGTGCGTGAAAGCTTAGGTGCCATTAAACGCGCCGGTGCCGATATCATCCTGACCTACTTCGCGATGGATATTGCTGAAAACGGTCTCTAATCGCTTGAGTCGTTAGCAAGAAAAGCCGGGCTTTGATGCCCGGCTTTTTTATCCGTTAAACACAGCGAATATCAGTCAGGTCATTCGCAACGGCGGTTTTTTGTTGCCGGGTGCAATTGATAATAAGCGCGACCATAGGGCTTACTATTATTAGTCGGCGGTGTAGCCACCTTCAGCCCGGAAACAAACAGTTGCGAATATTCACCTGAAACCCTCTGTTCCGGGTTACTGCTGGTTTCGAGATCGACATAGGTATAGCTCGATGGGTTATCTCGGTTAAATGACCAGATACCAATAAAGCTCAGTGGAGTGAGTTTGGCAAAGCGAGTTAGCGTATTGACATCGTCGAGCTTGAACATACTGGCATCATCGTTAAGTCCAATCATCGGCGTGATTGCTACCTTGCTTAATCGTTCTTTTTCAGTGAGATCGGGATAAAGCGGGGCAATCTGCGCACTGATGCTCAGGGCCGCGTCGACCGCTGCCTTACCCATGTCAGTTTGGGTCGAAGGGTCATTATCGGGATCGCCATAGTCCATTGCCATACCGTTTACGCTGAATTCAAAACCGGCATCTTTCGCCAGTTTGAGAATCGCGACGCCACTTGGATTCAAACCCGTAGGCATGGTTGGGAGGGTGAAACTGATTGCCACGTCGGGTTTGCGGCTGGCGACATTCTTCAGTGCAGCACAGATCTTCACGGCATCGAACAGGCCATTTTCCAAATCAAAGTCCAGCCCTTTGGCTTCGTAGAGTTCAATGGTGGTGATATAGATCTCTTCGAGTTCAGTAATGGAGAAATGGGTTGAGATATCAGAGTTAGAAGCCCCGCCAAATGAAATGATAACCGACAGCCCCGCGCTGTTTAGCTCTTGCGCCAGAGGGAGCGCCCAGTCTAAAGGCATGGCAGAACTGGCTGCCCAGCATGGCGTATTGGTTTCGGGATTTAGTGTGATAAAACCAAAAATCAATCCATCAATTTTCCATCTTAGCGCCCGCTCGTAATAGATTGGATTTGGGCGGCCCTGCGGATAATTTTGCCAGTCGCTCCATTGTGCATTAATCGTGACATCAATATAGGGGGTATATGAATTAGGCATAATAAATTCCTCGCATATGGTATTAGGTCTATTTTAAAAATGGGATCACAGAGTTTTATTAAATAGTGCATTATAAGTTTTAGTATTAATATTCATAAAAATAACCGTGGTATCGGTTTTGCCAATACGAATAACTTCGCCAACCCGATTAATGGAAATACCCTGAATCAAGAGCATTCTTTCAATGGCGGTGGTGGTGACAAAGACATAACGCGAAATATCATTGTGCTGAGCGTACATCACCAAATTGCGTAATAAGCGAATAACGGATTGCGAAAAGCCGTAACTTTTTGAGTCGGCATTTTTTTCAAATGAGAAGCGGGAAAGCTCGCAGACGCTGTCAGAGCTGGGCATTGGCTGCTCGCTTTGCCAAAGGTAGGGGAAGATTTCACTGAGCATATAGGGGCTGGTGGTCGGCAATAGCCTGACGCAGCCTTTAACATTATTATTAATGTCAGTGGTAACAATATATTGGGTTTGGTCATTGTCGAACTGATCGATTTCTAAATCATCAATGCTCGATACATCCCATTTGAGTCGTTGTTTAAATACGCGATGGCGTAAACCAAACATCGATAATAAGAGTTCTTGATTTTCCATTCCCCCAGAAATACAGCCATACAAAGAAGGGGGTGGAATATCTTTATTAAGGGTCTGGTGGCTGAGAGGAATAATCGTTCTCGCCAGCGGAATAATATCTGCTGTGCTCATGGTTAATTCTCATCATTTAAAGAGGAGTGCCTGCCGTAGCGGGGACTCATTTTTACCAGGAAAAACTGGGGAACAGAATGTTCCCCAGATGGAGTGTGACTTACTTACTTGTTATTACCCGGATTGCGGCCGCGTGGTGCGCAGGCTCTGCGAGACGGGCTGTTTGGCTGGCCGTCAGTTGGGTTAGCACCCAACTTGAGCCATGGTTCACCACCAGCCGAGTCTTCAGTGCCAGGCTCAGTGCCCTGCGTCCACCATTTCGCCACATAGTTGCTGCCTTTCCAGCTCACATGGTCGCCTTGGTTATACACAGCATTAGCATCCCATTGTGGGTAAGCGGAAGCGGGTTTCACAGTGACATCGTAAGATGCCGTGCTGGTCAGCCCACCCACGTCAGTGACGGTCAGTTTGAAGGTCAACTTCTCGTCAGCCAGCACCGATGGTGCGATATAATTCAGCGTGCTGCCGGTTACTGAAGTCGCCTTGACGTTAGCCGGTAGCGTCCAGAAGTAGCTTAATGGCTGGCCTTCTGGGTCAGACGATTTAGTCCCGCTCAGAGTACCTGAAGCGCCACTGTTAACGGTCTGGTTGCCAGAGACAGAAGCCACTGGTGGCTGGTTTGCTCCACCAACAACGGTGAAGGTATAGCTGCTTGTACCGGTTTTGCTGCCGTCGGACACGGTCAGTGAAACGGTGTAGCTGCTTTGGAAGCCCGTTTGCGGAACTTTTGCATAAATGATCGGGTCTGTCAGCCTACCCCTGAATTCCAGACCGGCTGGCACGCTCCACTGATAAGTGATGGGATCACCCTCTGGGTCGAAGGAATGAGTTCCATCAAAGGTCAACTCGGTCGCTGGTAAGACCGGGCTTTTCGGCCCTTCGATTTGCGCGACAGGGGCGCGGTCAACCGGATCTGGCGAGGTGTTGATGCCTTTGAAGTAGAACGGCGACATATCAATTTTTTGCGTGATAATCGGCGAGCCCAGACCTTCGCGAGCTGCGTTGACCAGCAAACCGTTGTCCTGATCGGCAGTCCAGGTAAACACGCCGCCCAGCCCTCTATTGCGTGCATAAGCCGCTTTAGCTTTGACTGAACGTGGTGTATCCAAGGACAGGAACAGCTTAGACGTTGAGCTATACAGGTAATCCGCATCAGCCACTTCATCGGTATAGAGGTCAAAGCCGTTTTTACCTTTTTGCGCTTCTAAATCGAGGTAGTTGTTGATGATGTCATACCATTCGGTACTGCCAGACTCGAAAGTCCCCGTGGTGGTAGCCGCGCCCGGCTCATAGGTGCCGACCAGTGGAGAAAGTTGCGAGATAGAGGCATTGCGGGCGTTACGGGTGTAACCGGCATAGCCGATATTGATATTGCTTTGCTGAACACCCAGACCAATCAGGAAGTCCACGGCTGCGTCGGTGCCATAGGTGGTGGCTTCGGTTTTGTGCAGGTTAGTGTGGTGGTTCAACGCCGGAGCCCAAGGGGTGCCGAAGAAGTCATAAGTCATCAGGTTGATGCCGTTAAGACCTGCATCCAATAAGCCCGGAATGTCCGATTTTGCCAGAATGGCCGGATCCGCGGATGACGCGATACTGATCTTGGTATTCGGCAGACCCGCATTATTGAAGGCGTTGCGTAACTCTCTGATCAAATGCACGTAGTAGACGCTATCGTCTTCAGCATATGGGTTGTTGTTACCCGGCGCACCTGGGTATTCCCAGTCGATATCCACTTCAGAGAACATTGGGAAACGTTTAAAGATATCCACAATGCTGGATGTGAAGCGTACACGCTGGATTGGATCGCGAGCCATGTTGTAGAAACCATTACTCATGGTCCAGCCACCGACGCTGAAGGAGAGCACCAGATCATGGCCTTCGGCTTTGGCGCGTTTTTGCAGATCACGTAGACCACCGAGCACACCCTGAACTTTCTCCTGCTGGAAATCGGCAGGCATGGTGACATCTAGGTAGCTTGGAAAGCCGTTGTTAACGAAAGTCTGGGTATCGCCCCACACGTCAAGGAAAGTGACAGAGCCGTCCTGGTCATGCAGACCGAAGGCCGCGGCGCCATTAGCGATCGCGGTGGATTTCTCGCCCAGGTCGCCGAGAATACCAACGAAACCGATGATCAGTTTGTCGAAAGCCGTCGGTGCGACCAATGCAAGGTCAACGCCACGGCCCCGGTCAGCGGGTTGCTGGCTGCCTTGCAGACGGCCGTCATACTGCGACCAGTCTGTGTAGTAACCAAATACCTTAGGACGACCGGCGTTGTTGTACTTGTTGTACACCGGCTTAGCTACGCGGGCAGAGGTATAGCTGTATTTCTCTGTAGAAGTAGCGGGATCAAAACCATCGATGCGGTAGGATTCTTCTGTAGCAGCATCAGGTTTAATGATATTTGACATAAGTATTCCTTACATTTCGCTAAGAGATTAAGTTTCTATACCGAATAAAAATTCGGCTATAGAACCCGTTGAGATATTCCAGACTTCGAGAATGAGTTTGGACTCAATTAATATTTATGCAAATTAGCGATATTTTACTTAATCTTTATTGCTCATGGACTTATAGATAATAAAGAAAAAAAGTGATCAAACCTGACAGTTATTGCAGGTTCCTGAATGTGGAATAATTGACAGTTCCCTTAAGCTTTCTATAATCACAGCACGGCTCACCTTATGCGTGGTTAGAATATGATCAAAAGTGAGGATGTATATACTAAGTTTACCGATCTCAATTACCTGGTCGATGACCAAATAAAAATCAAACTTGATAGGTGGATTTACTCAATAAAATTCGATAGTTATGCCTATGTTATCGTGCCCACTACCGGCTTCGATGACCTCTTTATACTGGAGGGTTTTAATGCGGAATGGAGGCGGCAATATATAGAGTATGGCTTTAACAAAATCGACCCAATTATTAATAAAGCACAGCACTACCAGTCACCTAATATTTGGACAAGCATCGACTTATCTTTAGATGACCAATTTTTGAATTGCGCAAGAATACACGGCATTCGTTATGGCTATTCAATATCATTACCCTTGAACGAGAAATATATTGGCGTGCTAAGCGTGGTCCGAAAAGATGATTATTTTATTTCCAATAAGGACTCGATAAGTATTATTGGCATGATGTCTATTTATCTACAGGAGTTTAATAATTGTGCAGCAAAACACTTTAATAAGTCTAATGAAGAGCGGATTGTTTTACCTTCGTTAACCAGCCGAGAGCAGGAGTGCCTGCACTGGCTGGCCGAAGGGAAGACCAGTTGGGAAATCAGCCGAATCCTCTCCATCTCGGAAAGAACGGCGGTTTTCCACATTAATAACTGCATGTTGAAATTGGGGGCGAAGAACCGGGTGCAGGCGATCATGAAGGCGGTGAGGGCAAATGTGTTGAAGTGAAAGGATGAAAAAAGCGACATCAACAGATGCCGCTGCGCGACGAGCTCGGCGTTTTGCGCCTAACGGGTTGGTCGCTGTAGTAGGTTCGGGTCCAGCACCACGCGGCTCGCCGCTTTGGACGGATGCCCCGGCTGTTCCACTCTGACCATCAGGGTTAACACCGCAGCAATCAGGTAGAGTGCGGTATACACCCACACCACGCCGACAATATCAAAGAACGGCAGAATGATTGAAGCAATGGCGGGCGCCACAAAGTTACTTAGCCCGGCAGACAGGTTATAAATCGAAATGGCCGCGCCTTTATGGTTAGGCTCCAGCACCGGGAAAACGGCGGTCATGGGCACAAAGGCGGCGACGGTAATGCCTAACATCACGGCAGGGACTAGCGCGACCCAGAAATTATGCCCGGCATAGACCGGCAGATAGTAGAAGGCCAGGCTGGAGATTGCACAGCCAATACAGCCAAACCATCGCACCTGACGCAGCCAGCCAATTTTCTCGCCTAAAATTCCCCACATTACGTTCGTAAAAATCGTCACGAAGAAGAACACCGCCCAGATCTGTAGCCACTCCGACATGCTAAACCCAAGGCGGCCGACGAACAGCATCGGCATGATCACCGCGAAGCCAAACAGCGAAATGGTATTAATGATGCGAATCAGGCAGGAGAGGAAAATATTGCGATTGGTGAACAGAATGGTCACCGCGCGGCTGAGTTCGCCGAGTTTCTCTTTCGGGCTGAGATGGGCTTTACTGCTGGGTTTACCGACTTTTCGCAGCAGCGTCATCGCCATAATTCCGCCCACCGTCACCCAGGCAATAGCGAACCACAGCGTGCCGGTTTCGCCCATAAACGGAATGGTAAAGCTCGGCAGATAGCTCCCTACGCAGCCAATGCCGATGGAGTACATGGCCCAGAACCAGCCCATGGCGGAAGAAAGATTCTGCTTGGGCACGGTTTGCACCACCAACATGACGAACGAGTAGATAAACAGCGGGTAAGCCAGCCCGCGAATGCCGTAGAACAGCAGCATCAGCGGGTAATTCTTCATACCCAGCCCGAACAGCATAAACAGCGTGTGCATCACTATCCACAGGATGAAACCGATGCGCATGGCTTTCTGCGGCGTGATGATCTCCGCCACCACGCCGGAACTCCAGGCCGCCAATGCCGCCGCCAGTCCGTAAACCGTGAACACCACGGCGGATTGCGAGGCGCTGAAGCCCATGTCGATGATGTGTTTAGACAGAAAAGCCATTTCGAAGCCGTCACCGCTCATGAAAATGGCGATAGCGATGTAGCCCCAGAGCAGGTTCTTTGGTAAACCGAACCAGTGGGTTGCGTGTTTTTGCATGTCGAACTCCTGTGCTGCGTCGCCGCAGCGGCTGGTGAGTAGGGGCAGAGATGGGGCGCTTAGGCGCCCTCGGGGTGTTATTTTTGGGCGGTTCTCAGCGCGACCTGTTGCTGGTAAAGCTGCCGGTAGGTCTGCAATCGCTCGCGCAGCATGTCGCGGTTTTCGGCCTGCGGCTGGAAGCGGCGGGCGATCTCCGGCTTGCGGCACGCCTCGGCGACATCTCCTCCGGCAGCCAGCCAGCCCAGACGCGCCGCGCCCAGCGCGCCTCCGGCTTCCCCGCCGGAATGGGTGACAATCGGCAGGTCCAGCGCGTCACTGACCAACTGCGCCCAGCGATCGCTGCGCGCACCGCCGCCGACCAGCGAGCATTGTTGCAACTGAGTTCCTGCCTGTTGCATCACCGCCAGCCCGTCGGCCATGCCGAAAGCTACCCCTTCGAGCACCGAATATCCCAGCGTGGCGCGATCCGTGCTGTGGGTCATGCCGTGGAAAACGCCGGTGGCCTGTGGGTCGTTGTGCGGCGTTCTTTCGCCGGACAAGTAGGGCAGAAACAGCGGAGCCTGACGCTGCTGGGCCGGGCTAAGCTGGGTAATTTCCGCCAATAAGGTGGTTTCATTGCTGCCAATCAGCGTGCAGTACCAGCGCAGCGCGCTGGCGGCGGTCAGCATCACGCTCATCTGGTGCCAGCTGTTGGGCAAGGCGTGACAGAAGGCGTGCAGGGCCGATTGCGGGTTGGGCCGGAAACGGTCATTTACCGCAAACAGCACGCCAGAGGTGCCGAGAGAAATAAAGGCGTCACCCGGCGTGACGGCGCCAATACCCACCGCGCTGGCGGCATTATCGCCACCGCCGCCGGCAATGATCACGTCATCGCGCAGGCCCCAGGCGCGGGCAATATCGTTTTTCAGCGTGGCGCTGATTTCGCTGCCTTCCACCAGTCGCGGCATCTGATCGCGGCTCAAACCACAGGCCGCCAGCAGGGAGTCTGACCAGTCGCGCCTGGCGACATCCAGCCACAGGGTGCCAGCGGCGTCTGACATCTCCGACACCTTCTCGCCGCTCATCATCCAGCGCAGATAGTCTTTCGGCAGCAGCACGGAGGCGGTTTGCTCGAAAATCTGCGGCTCGTGGCGGGCGACCCACAGCAGCTTCGGCGCGGTAAAGCCGGGCATGGCCAGATTCCCCGCCACCTTAAGCAGTTCGGGGGCCGCCTGAGTCAGCTGCTCGCACTGCGCCGCGCTGCGGGTGTCATTCCACAAAATGGCCGGGCGCAAAACCCGCCCGTCGCGGCTGAGCAGCACCGCGCCGTGCATCTGGCCCGACAGGCCGATGGCGCGGATCTCCGCCCACTGCTGTGGCACTTTTTGCCGCAGACGACCCACCGCGCGCTGGGTTGCCTGCCACCAATCGTCGGGGTTTTGCTCCGCCCAGTGCGGCTGCGGGCGGCTGATTTCCAGCGGCTCACCGGCGCTGGCCAGCAGGTGGCCGTCGGCATCAATCACCACGGCTTTGATTTCTGACGTGCCTAAATCCAGTCCGAGATACATCGCTTTCCCCCTAGGCGCGCTTGGCGTCGGTCAGCCACTGGTTAACCCGCGATACCGACTGGCGCAGCAGATCCGCGAATTCAGTTTTACCGGCGAGGCTGCCAAACAGCTTGTCGTCGGCGGCAAAGCGGGCCAGCGGATCGGCGCTGTCGAACAGGGCGTGAACCGCCGCTGCGTCCAGAATGCCGTCCTGATACTCATAGGGCAGGCGACCTAAATGCCATTGCTGCATATAGACAAAGAACAGGGCGGGAAGCGCGGCGGTGGCGCGCGGCGTCTGCCCGCGCTGATAGCACTCTTGCAGCGTTGGGGCGATAAAGCCGGGGATTTTCGAGAAGCCGTCGGCGGCCACGCGCTGATTGGTGTCCTGAATATACGGGTTACTAAAGCGCTCCAGCACCACGTCGCGGTAGGCTTCAAGGTCAAGCGGGCTTGGCGTCAGGGAAGGGATCACATCTTCGGTCACATAGTCATAAGCCATCTGGCTAATAGCCTCGGTGCGGGTGCTTTCGTCAATAAAGCTTTGCCCCAACAGGGTCCCGGCCCAGGCAATACAGCTGTGGCTGGCATTAAGAATGCGAATTTTAGCTTCTTCATAAGGCAGAACTGACTCGACCATTTCGACGCCAACCTGCTCAAGCGGCGGGCGTCCGGCAATGAAATCATCCTCAACCACCCACTGGATAAAGGCTTCACCCATTACCGGCGCGCGGTCTTTGATGCCGGTGGCCTGCTCGACGCGAACGGCCACTTCGGGCGACGGGCGCGGGGTGATGCGATCCACCATGGTGTTCGGGCTGCGGGTATTTTTCGTCACCCAGTCGAGGGTGCTCTGCTGCTGGCGCAGGGTTAAAAACTGCAACAAACCACTGTGGAATCGGTCGCCGTTGTGGCGCAGGTTGTCGCAGTTCAGCAAGGTCACTGGGCCGCCGTCATTGGCGATGCGTCGCGCCAGAATGTGGCTGATGGCGCCGTAAATGGTGCGGCAGCCGCCGTTGAGATCGGCCTGCACGTCGGCATTGCTTTGGTCCAGATTGAACTGGTTATCGAGGTAATAACCAGCCTCGGTCACAGTAAAGGAGATCACTTTGGTGTGCGAATCGGCCCCCTGAGCAATCAGCGCTGCTAGCTCGTTATCCCACGGGATGATTTTTTGAATCGAGGTGATGGTTTCGTATTCTCGCTCACCCTGCGGGGTCACGGTTTCCAGCACATATTGGCCGTTTTGGGCTTGCAGAGCCTCGAGCAGAGGCACGCCGTCTTGGCGAATATTGCCCAGCGCGATTGACCACTCTCTATGGCCTTCTACCAGCAAACGGTGCAGATACCATGCCTGATGCGCACGGTGGAATGAGCCGCTGCCGATATGCAGCCAGACGGAGGGGGTTGGGGTCAGTGAGGTGTTCATAGGATCTCCACTCGGGTTAGTCTTCGGATTTTTGGGCTTAAGCTCTTTTATTGGGCTTTTGCTCGAATAAAAGTAGCTTAATAGAACATTTGCCCTGCAAGTGGGCTTAAGCTCACACTTTCCGATCTTGGGAGAATTTTGCTGTCACGGCGGGGTGTAAATGGCGATAACATGGTGGAAGTGAAATTAGCGAGTCGGGAAGTACGCATGAATAAGAGTGACAAGAAGCTGGATCTGGCTGCGCGGGCGGCGTGGATGTACTACGTGGCGGGGCAGACGCAGAATGAAATTGCCGACGCGCTGGGCGTTTCTCGCCAGGTGGCCCAGCGTCTGGTAGCCAGCGCGCTGGATAACGGGCTGGTCAGCGTACATATTTCCCACTCAGTGGGGCGCTGCATGGAGTTAGCCGCACAGCTGAAAAAACGTTTTGGTCTGGGGGTTTGCCAAGTGGTGCCGGGGCAGGGAATGAGCGATGCAGGCATCAGCCACGCCATTGCCGTCGCTGGCGCGGAGGTGATGATGCAGTATATCAAACAGGAACAGCCGATGATTATCGGCGTCGGCTCGGGGCGCAGCCTGAAGGCCGCCATCGACGAACTGGCCGATGTAGAACGCCCGCAGCACAGCAGCGTGTCGCTGATTGGCGCCATTGCCTCGGACGGTTCCTGTACCCGCTACGACGTGCCGTTGCTGATGGCGCAGAAAACACAGGGGCGCTATTTTATTCTGCCCGCGCCGCTGTTTGCCGATGGCGAAGATGACCGCGCCGTCTGGTGCAATCACCGGATTTATCGCACCGTGAGCGAAAAAGCCAGTCAGGCCGATGTGACCTTTATTGGCATCGGGACTATCGAGCCGGGCTGTCCGTTGCACAAAGATGGCTTTATTAGCGAGCAGGACGTCGAGCGTTTAATGGCGAAAAATGCCGTGGCGGAAGTGCTGGGCCACTTTATGGGGCCGGAGGGGGAGCGCGTTGAGAGTGAACTGAATGCCCGTTTAACCAGCGTCGGCCCCACGCCCCATGATGATAAACCGGTCATTGCCCTTGCTGGCGGAAGTGCCAAGCATCTTGCCATTCGCGCCGCGCTAAATGGCAAGTGGATCAACGGCTTGGTCACGGATGAGGCCTGTGCCGAGTGGCTGATGTACTAAACTTATTTCTTGCTGATATCGGCGATATCGTTGGTGTTCATCAAATGGTAATCGCCGTTTAAATCGATGTAGCTGGTCATGCCGCTGTCGCGGTCTTTGTCCGGCTCGCCGTGACTGAGAATAGAATCCCCGGCTTTGGTGCTTATTACGTAATCACTGGTGCAGCCAGAAAGCGCCATCGCCAGCAAACCGACTGCTAAAAAAGCACGTTTTTTCATCAATTACGTTGTCCTGTTCAAATATCGTGATGACTTCGCGACTTAAAATACCCGATAGCGTACTCAGGCGCACCCTCTTGCAGCGTTTAACCCCCAATTCACACCAAAATAATCACCCATGAGAATTAGCTGAAAAGCGCGCCATTGCTGGTGATACGCACGATTTGATTTGTCTAGGGTGAATGTTTCAGTAAGATTAAACGAAGGTTAACTTTTTGTTGAAAACGGGCGATACAGATCACGTTTTGGGCAAATATTCTCGCTTTCTCCCCTTAACTTGACCTCAGGCAGCAAACAGGCGTTGACCCTGTTGATTTTATTACGCTATATAGCGCATCCCCCGTATTTTTCGGCCCTGCGCTTGGCAGGCAAAACATCTTTTTATTACCTCTAAGTTTCAGGGCGCAGCAATGGTCACAGATTTCATTTCATTCTTTTTATTTGTCTCGTCCATTTTCTTATATGTGCGACGCGCATCCGCGGGCCGTATTTGGTTCTCTTTGCTGCTGTTTTTCCTGACGCTTTACGTGGTTCTTAATTTGGTGCTGATTGGCAGTAACTATTTTACCGGCGACGGCATTACCGACGCGGTGCTTTATACCGTGACCAGCAGCCTAAAAGGGGCAGGGCTGAGCAAATATATTCTGCCATTCGCCGGGCTGGTGGTGGCGCTGGTGGTCATTGTTTCACTGCTGGTCTGGTGTCTGAAAAAGCGCCGCGCCAGTAACAGTAGTTGGGTATATAGCGTGTTTGCCGTGGTGCTGGCGGTGTTCTCCGTGGGATCTACTCAGGCATTCCAGAACATTTCCCGTCTGGTGAAAACCCAAATGAATGGCGATACCGCCGACTTTGACACCTATTACAAAGTGCCGCAGAAGGTGATTAAGGGTAAGAAGCCGAATCTGGTCTATATCTTTGGCGAGAGCCTGGAGCGCACCTATTTTGATGAGCAGACCTTCCCCGGCCTGACCACTGAGCTTGCTAAACATAAAGATGCCAGCATCGATTTTACCGGCACGCGGCAGGTGCCAGGCACCGGATACACCATCGCGGGGATGGTTGCGTCGCTGTGCGGCATCCCGCTGTTTGCGCCTTTTGATGGCAACGCCTCAAGCGCGCTGTCGACCTTCTATCCGGAAAATGTCTGTCTGGGCGACGTGCTGAAAGGCGCGGGTTATCAGAACTATTTTTATCAGGGCGCGGAGCTGGCTTTTGCCGGAAAGGGCACTTTCTTGAAGTCGCACGGCTTCGATAACTTGTATGGTTACAACGAGTTGCGCAGCACGGTCAAAGACCCGGCCTATAAGAATGACTGGGGCTGGTACGACGACACCTTATTGGATGAAGCCTACAAGAAATTCGTCGAACTGAGCAAGGCGGGCCAGCCTTTCTCCCTGTTCGCGCTCACCGTGGATACCCACCACCCCGACGGTTTTATCTCGCGCGGCTGTACCAAAAAAGAGTATCTGGTGAACAATAAGGATAACCGTTCGCTCAGCGCGGTGGCCTGTAGCCAGCAGCTGGTGGCGGCGTTTATCGATAAAATTAAAGCCTCCGGTTACTACGACAACACTATTATCGTGGTGAGTTCAGACCATTTGGCGATGAACAACACGGCGTACAGTATGCTCACCAAGAAAAATCGCAAAGACCTGTTCTTTGTGATGGATGGTCGTAACCCGCAGGCTGAGCTGAACAATGTGAAACGCAGCACCATTGATAATGGCGCGACGGTGCTGGATCTGATGGGTGGCGATAACTTTATTGGACTGGGGCGCAGCGGCCTGTCGAGCACTTCGCTGGCTACGCAGTTTATGAATATCGACGAGAAGATTGAAGGCTGGAAGCCTGCGGTCATCAAACAGTGGGGCTTCCCGAATCGCATCAGTAAATACAGCATAGATAATAAAGCCAACACCTTTACCTTCTCCGGTATGACCATTAAAGCGCCGTTTATCCTCAAAGTCGGGGTCAATAAAGTGGAGCCGATGTTTGACGTCTATCTCTCCACGCCGCTGAAAAAGCAGCTGGCTTCGTTAACCATGGGCGATAACTTCGTCTGGGTAGATAAGTGTTATGAGATGGGGCGCGTGTGGGCACCGGAGCTATCACTGAATACCGGACTTTGCGTCGCTTCGGGCAATCTGGCGTCAAAACCGCAGATCGTGCAGGCCAGCGGCGCGGTCTATAAAGGCAAGGTGGATTTTGAGCAGACCTCGGGCAGCCAGCAGGTGTATCAGAGCACGGTAGACCAGCTCAATATTGATGACGACGCCACCAAATATCAGTCTCAGGCTATCGTCTTTATGCTCCCCGGCCTGCCACAGCAGGTGCGAGCCATCAGTGGCATTTCCAATGTCGAAGAGTGGGGGCGCTGGTCAGATGCTAATTTGGCTCCGGCGGTGAAAATCGATTATGTTGATCCTCTCCCGGCCAGCTTCAATCTGGTACTGCGCGCCCGAGCCTATGGCAACAACATCGGCAAGCCAATCTCGGTAAAAGTGGGGGACGAAGAACAGTTTGTGACCTTTAACGCGCAGGACGACACCGTGACCCTGCCTTTCACCAATCCGGGCAATGCGCAGAGCATCGTCATTACGCCGCCATCGCCTACTGAGCCAACCGAAGGCACCAGCAGCGGTTTTGAGCCGAAAAAGTTGGGCATAGGCTTAGTCTCGCTGACGGTGGAAGATCGAGATACTCAGTCCTAATTTGCCGCAGTAAAATATCCGCGCCACGTCACAAAAAGCCCGCATTAGCGGGCTTTTCTTATGTTCGAGCCTAAGTATTTTATGCCGATGGTCGATAACCCAATTAAGCCAGCGACCCTTGCGTCGCTAATAGCGCCTCGCTCAGCATTCTCTCTTGGGGAAGACATGGATAATTTTCAGAAAGAAATCGACGAGAGAACCAATCTCACCTCATCAAACCGTTTTGAATTGTTGCTGTTCCGCTTGGGGAATTCTCATGACGACGGGCAGTCTGAACTCTATGGCATTAACGTGTTCAAATTACGGGAAATTGTGGTCATGCCGCCGTTGACCAAGGCGGCGGGGATGGCCTCACCCATGATGGGTATGGCGAATATTCGCGGGGAAATTATTCCGGTGATTGATCTTCCGGCGGTGGTGGGCTGTGAGCCAAAAACCGGGCTGAATATCCTGCTAGTGACTGAATATGCCCGCAGTACGCAAGCTTTTGCGGTGGAGTCGGTGGATGACATTGTGCGCCTCGACTGGAGCCAGGTGCTGGCGGCAGAAGCTGGTGTGAAGAGCCGCAACATCACCAGCATTGCGCGTCTGGATAACGATAAATCCAGTAACCGCCTGGCGTTGGTATTAGATGTCGAGCAAATCCTTTACGACATTATTCCCCCCGACCGTAATACCAAAATTGATGCTAAAAAAACCAAAGCGTTTGCGTTAGAGCCGGGTGCGGTAGCCATTGTCGCTGAAGACTCTAAAGTCGCACGCTCGATGCTTCAGCACGGTCTCGACAGCATGAAAGTGCCCAGCGTGATGCACGTAACCGGGCTTGAAGCATGGAATAACATCAAAAAGATCGCCGAACAGGCCAAGGCTGAAGGACGGCCAATTTCCGACAAAATCGCCTTTGTGCTTACCGATCTGGAGATGCCCGAAATGGATGGCTTCACGCTGACCTTAAATATCAAGCGTGATGAATTCCTGAAAAATATCCCGGTCATCATTCACTCCTCGCTTTCCGGTAGCGCCAATGAAGATCACGTGCGCAAAGTGGGTGCCGACGGTTACGTTGCGAAATTTGAAATAAATGAATTGGAAGCCGCCATTCATAAGGCTCTGGATGGCAAAAAAACGGGGGCACTGAGTAAGTAAATTCCCTCCCTGGCCAGTGCTAACTCCTAGTCTGTTAACGCTGGCCGATCAGATGACTTATCAAAAGTTAATTCCCTTTCTTATTGGTTTAAAAATCAGCTTATTCAACTCCGAACTTGCCACTTATTATTTCAATAACACTCTTCTTAACAACAAAAAATCACCTTGGCACTTAGAATAAATAAATATTATCTAGCAATATTTTATATTGCTACCTGTCATATTTACATTGCGCAGGATCTATATAAATCAGGATGTTCATTATTTGGTTTGCCTTGTCTAAAAAATGGTTTGATATATATGTTGATTTTTATTTAGTACGTTATTTTAATCCATGTACAACAATCTAGACAGTTATTCTTGAAACTTTACACTGTAAAATATATCGCTAACTCCACATTGGGCATATATTGCTCTTGTTAAATCGTTATTATTGTATCTAATTATGAGCGCCTAAGCATGGCGAAGGCTTTGTCACACCTTTACTTTTTCAGGTAGATAGCGATATAGACCTGCGTATTAGTACAACATTTACTCTACGGCAATAAGAATGTTAGAGAATGTTTAAATACCTATTGTAAGTAATTAATGAGCAATTAGAGCATGTATGTTTATTCTTTTAAAATCATCACGATTATCACGCGAAGGCATGATAACTATTTTTTGGTCAGAGATGACTAAACTTTGCACCTTGAAAAAAACAAACTTAGCTACATTTAATTAACTACGAAATGGGACATAAACTATGGGGTTATTCACATCTATCAAAATGAAGTATTTCATGACTATCATTGAGGAAGGTAGTGTCGCAAAGGCCTGCGAAAAGCTTCATTTGACACGAACGCCGGTGAGTAAAGTCATCGCAGACATTGAAAGCTCAATCAACATGCAGCTTTTCACCAGAAACAGCACCGGACTTCAACCTAACAGCCATGGAATCAAGCTGTATGAAGAACTGCTGCCTATTTACCATCAACTGATTGATGTTGAGCGCTCATATATTAATAATAAGCAGAGAGAAATTGTAAAAATCTTAATAGATGACAGCGTACCTCCACTGGTCTCGAGTTTTGTCGCCAACTACCTTTCATTTAACTCCCATAGCGTTGATATTAAATATAAAGATATCTTTTCCGATGAGGGCTACGATTTCTCCTTAGGTCGCTATGACTTAATCCTGACGGCAAAAAAATTCCCAGAGGCTTATCCCATTTTTGACTCGACTACCTTTAGTATTAGCGCCACGATACCAGAGCGTTTAGCCCGCGACGTTTTAAAGAGTGGACCAGTGAATCTCTATTGCATCGGGGCTAATGGACAGGCTATTTACAACGATGAGCATTTCAGTTGGCTTTCTCAAGAGAATTGCATAGAGAGTGCAGAAACTGATGTAAGTAACATGTTGCTGAAAATGTCCCGTGGACAAGGTATCGCTATCATGCCTGAGGCGATGGCCAAGGTGTACTATATTCCGCGAGCGGAAGTTGTGCGGCTTGTTAATGGGAGTCTTCCTATTTACCATTATTCCAGTTTGAAAAGTAACAGGATTAGAGAGGTGAGCAACACCATAAATAATCTCACTGAGACAAATTCTTAGTATGTTATAAGGATATTTTACTTCGCATACTATGAATATCTCTTTTAAATAACGTATCCCATACATAGACGCGGTAAAAATGACAGGTTTAATATCTTCACCTTTTGTGAAATATTTTATCTCTTTATTCGTATGGCGGCGTGCCAAAGGAAAAATAACTATGGAAGCAATCCACGGCATCTATACTATTTTCCATTTTCTCTGGATCCATCCTTTGGCTTTTTTCTCCGGGCTATCAACATTTGCTATATCTTGTTGGTCCGGAGGAATTGAAGGTCTATCACCAGGGAGAATCTTTGTTAATTCCATCATCTGCGTATTATGCACATTGGCCTTTTTGGCTGCCTTCAATCAGGAAGGGCATCATCAAGTTTTTTTACCCCTGATAGGGATTGTGGTGGGTTTTGTTGGGGCAGAGAGAATGCGGAATGCGGTTCTCAATACTTGGCTGCTGCACCGACGACGTTATTGGCCCCGTGATAGAAAAAACCGGGATGAGTAATCGTTATACCCATCTAGGGAAACCCGCCGTGGGGTTTACTGAGTCGTGCGCTTGAAGCTCGTTGAAAAAATTCAGGATATGTTATAACGTAACAACAATTTGATAAGGACTATCAGGAGAACGTTATGACAAAAAGCATACCTTTTACTTTATTCACTCTGGGGATTTTACTGTCCAGTTCACAGGCCTTGGCACATGGCGCACCCATGTCGGAAAAAGATCGCAAAGCTAGCGAGGGTGTATTTGAGAACGCGGATGTTAAAGATCGTGCCCTCACCGATTGGGATGGCGTATGGCAGTCGATTAACCCATATCTCTTGAACGGCGACCTTGACCCGGTTTTGCAGAAAAAGGCCAAAGAGAATAAAAGTAAAAGCGTGGAGGAGTATCGCGAGTATTACAAGAAGGGCTATGCCACTGATATCGATATGATTGGCATTGAAAAAAACGTCATTGAATTTCACCAGAATAGCCAGGTGAGATCATGTTACTACCATTATGACGGTTTCAAAATCCTCACCTATTCGTCCGGCAAGAAAGGGGTGCGTTACTTGTTCGAATGCCGCGACAAGCAATCCACCGCGCCAAAATATGTGCAGTTTAGCGACCATATTATTGGGCCGAAAAAATCTTCTCACTACCATTTATATATGGGCAATGACTCTCAAGAAGCCTTGCTGAAGGAGATGGACCACTGGCCAACTTACTATGAATACTCTTTAAGCAAAGAGCAGCTCGTCCACGAGATGCTTGAGCATTAATCGATTGGCTGTGGAGAATCTCCACAGCCAATAAGCTATCGCACAAAGCAAAACGCCCGCTTAAGTTTCCTTAAGCGGGCGTCTCTAATATGGCTCCTCTGACTGGACTTGAACCAGTGACATACGGATTAACAGTCCGCCGTTCTACCGACTGAACTACAGAGGAATCGTTGGAACGGGGCGAATAATAGCGATTGCCCGCAGGCATGTCAAAGGGACATCTGCATATTTATGTCCGTTTGCTCGCTGTTTAGCCAAGTAGCTGAGAATTGAGCCGAAAAGCGGCGTTTGCGGCGCATTATTGCGGCCCATCTCGCAAAAACCTCTCTTCGAGCGTCGCCTCAAGACCGAGCATCGCGTCTTCGGCATGCTGCATATGTTCGGTCATGACCTGAGTGACTACGTCGGCATCTTTGCGGCGCATGGCTTCAATCAGGCGATATTGATAGTTAATACCGACGCTGCGATCCACCGGTTCTGGCCGCAGGTAGATGTCTTTACAGACCGCCAAATCTTTGAGCAACCGTTGCAGGAAGTGGCAGATAAAGGCCAGTAGCACGTTGTCAGAATAGCTGGCGACCACGCCGTGGAAGTCCAGTTCGGCCATTCGCTGCTCCCAGCGTTCTGCTTCATCTGCCGGTTCGTGGTCATAAACCGTAATCAGCTGGTGCAGTTGCTCGAAGCCCTTGGCATCAATATTGTCGATGGCACTGACCGCTACCAGAGGCTCTAACGCCTTGCGCAGCGCATAGATATTGCCGATGGAAAGCTGGCGGGTAAAAAGATAATTGGAGAGCAAACTCATGGCGCGGGTTTCGGTCATGGATTCAATAAATGCGCCGCCGCCGGGGCCGGTTTTAGTGCGGATCAGACCCTGCACTTCCAGCGATTTCAAGGCTTCGCGCACGGTGCCTTTCCCTGCTGCGTAGCGGGTTATTAGGTCTTTCTCCTGTGGCAGTCGGTCTCCCGGCAGAAGATTATCGCTAATAATGCTCTCTTTTATGGCATCGACAATTTCATCGGTGCGTTTGCGGCGCGTCGGTTCGCTCTGAGTTGGCCTGTCTGTACTCATAAAATCCTTCATCCCTTCAAACCCGTGGCGCGCTGGCGAGTAGCCGCTGCGTATAATCATGCTGGGGTGCGTTGAACAGCCTATCGCTTGGCGCACATTCTACCAAATCTCCGTGATACAGCACGGCCACCCGATCGGCAAGCGACTCCACCACTGCCAAATCATGGCTAATAAACAGATAGGAAAGCCCAAACTCGCGCTTTAACTGGTCTAACAGTAACAACACCTGCGCCTGCACCGATACGTCGAGCGCGCTGACCGGCTCGTCGAGCACTAAGATACGCGCTTCGGCTGCCAGTGCGCGAGCAATCGCCAGCCGCTGCGCCTGCCCGCCGGAAAACTCATGGGGATACCCGGACAGCGCGTCGGCGGGCATCTGCACGGCATCCATCAGTTCCAGCATCCGCGAACGACGGCGCGCGGCGGGGTAGTTGCACAAATATCGCAGAGGCACGTCCAGCGTATCGGCGATGGTTTTGCGCGGATTGAGTGAAGCCACCGGGTCCTGAAACACATACTGAATCATTTGGCCGAAGGCTTTGTCGCCGCGCTTGGCGTGTGCCGACATCTCTTCACCCATTAGCTTGATGCTGCCGGACGTCGGGCGTTCAAGGCCCACCAACATTCGTGCCAAAGTACTTTTGCCTGAGCCGCTCTCGCCAACAATCGCCAGCGTTTCCCCTGCGTCTAGGTGCAGGGAGACCCCCTTGAGCGCCTCTACTTGATGTTTGTGGCCGGAAAACCAGCCGGACGCGCTGCCGAAGGTTTTCACCAGCCCGGTGGTTTCAATCACCTTGTTCATGGAGCCTCCTTCAGTGAAGCGTCTTGGCGATAAAGCTCGCCGACTTGTTTAAGGAAAGCACGTCCCTGACCGAGCTTTGGCACGCTGGCAATAAGGCGCCGGGTGTAGTCATGTTGAGGTTGGCGAAGCACGGACCCTGTTTCGCCAGTTTCAACGATTTCACCGTGGCGCATAACCGCCACGCGGTCGCAAATCTGCGCAATAACGCCAAAATCATGAGTGATAAACAGTAGGGTCAGCCCGCGTTCGTGACGCAGCTTTTGCAGTAATTCAAGAATGCGGGCTTGCACCGTGACATCCAGCGCAGTGGTGGGTTCGTCAGCGATAATGACCTCGGGGTCATTGGCCAGCGCCATGGCAATCCCCACTCGCTGGCGCTGGCCGCCTGAAAGCTGATGCGGGAAGGCGTCAAAGCGAGATGCTGCTTGATCAATGCCGACGCTTGCCAGCAGAGCCAGTGCCCGCTGTTTGGCGGCTGAAGCTGCTAGCGGCTGATGGGCCTGAATAGCTTCAATGATCTGAGCGCCGATAGTGAACTGCGGGTGCAAGGTGGTCAGCGGATCCTGAAATATATAAGCTACTCGCGCGCCACGCCGCTGCTGCAACTGGCTTTGAGGAAGAGATAACATCTCTTCGCCACTCACGTAAATCGCGCCGCCGGTTATCTCGCCGGGCGGGGAGGACACCAGCCCCATGATGGACAGCGCGGTGACGCTTTTCCCCGAGCCACTTTCGCCTATCAGCCCTAAACACTCACCCTGCGCAACGTAGAAACTAATGCCTTTCACTGCCGCCGAAACATGGGCGCCGGAGCGGAAATTCACCTGCAAATCGACCACTTCCAGCAGGGCTTTATCACTGTGCCGCGCCGCCGGTACCTGAGGGCGTTTTACGCAAGTCACTGCCTGAGCGCGCTGCAGCACGCCGGACTTGAGGCGCGGATCTAGCAGGTCACGCACGCCATCGCCGAGCAGATTAAAGCTCATCACCAGCAGGAAAATCATTAAGCCAGGCACCACCGAGACGTGCGGCGCGCTGAACATCTGTGCGCGGCCCTGTCCAAGCATTGAGCCTAAATCGGCATTGGGGGGTTGCGTCCCGAGGCCGAGGAACGACAGTCCGGCAGTTTCCAAAATCATCCAGCCGACGGTAGTCGACATGGTTACCACTACCACCGGCATGACGTTTGGCAGCACTTCAGTCAGCAAGATTTGCAGGTGATTTTTACCCGACAGTCGCGCCGCCTGAATAAAGTCGCGCTGGCGCAGGCCGACGGTTAAGCCACGAATATTACGGGCAAAGAAGGGAATGTTGACCACCGCGATAGCGTAAAGCGCATTCAGCAGGCCGGGGCCGAGCACCGCGACAATCACCAACGCCAGCAATATGTAGGGAAAGGCCATCAGCATGTCTATCAGCCGCATCAGCAAGCTGTCGGTTTTTCCCCCGGCATAACCGGCGATCAGCCCAATCAGCGTGCCAAAAAATGCTGCCAAAAGCGTGGCGCAAATGCCCACAGCCAACGACACGCGCGTGCCCCACAGCAGGCGTGAAAGCACGTCACGGCCCAAGGGGTCAGTGCCGAGCCAGTGTCCTTGTGAGAAGGGCGGCAGTAGGCGATTGAGTAAGTCGGTCGCGTCAGGATCTGGCAGAGGCAACAGCGGAGCCGCTAGCGCTGCCGCAACAGCCAGCACTAACAGGATTAGGCCCAGCGTGGCCAGTCTGTTGGCCAGCAACAGTGCCCAGAGTGATTGGCGATGGCGCGGCGCGGTGGTCGTTGTCGTCGAGTTCATGATTTTAACCTCGGGTCGAGAAGCGCCTGAAGAATGTCAGCACAGAGATTGATCAGCACGTAGGCCGCTGCTGCAATGAGCACGCCGCCCTGAACCAGAAGCAAATCGCGAGTCGCCACGGCTTTCACCATCATCGCCCCCAGCCCCGGCCACTGAAAAACGGTCTCGATATACACTGCGCCACCTAGCACAAAGCCTGCCTGAATGCCGATCACCGGAATAACCGACACCAGCGCCATACGAAACGCGTGCTTATAGATCACTTTTCGCTCGGAAAGACCTTTGGCACGGGCGGTTCGAATGAAGTCTTGTCGCAGCACTTCCAGCATGGCGGTGCGCGTCAGGCGGGCAATCACGCCGGTAGCGACAATCGCCAGCGTAATGGCGGGCAGGGTAAGGTGATGCAGCAAGTCCAGCGCACCACCACCACCCCAAATGGCGTACATGCCTGAAGCAGGAAACCACTGGAGCTGCACGGCAAACAGCATGATCATCAGCAGGCCAATCCAGAAAGAGGGCATTGAAATGCCCAGCAGCACTAGCAGGGTTATCAGGCGATCCCCCCAGCCGAACTGACGCACTGCGGAGAAAATCCCTGCCAGCAAGCCCAGAACTGTGCTTATCAGTAACGCGCAACCGCCCAGCAGCAGCGTGGCACCAAATCGCTCCAGCACTTCATCAATCACCGGCCTATTAAGCACGTAAGAGCGCCCAAAGTCGCCGTGCAAGATATTCCCGGCCCAGATGAAATACTGCTGATAGAGCGGCTTATTCAGCCCCAACTCCTGATTAATGCGCGCGACGTTTTCTGGCGTCGCCCACGCGCCCAGCAGCGCCTGCGCCGGGTTGCCGGGGATCATCGCCATAATCAGAAAGACAATCAGCGACAGCCCGATAAACACCGGAATGGTCGCCAGCAGCCTTTTCAGTACGTAACCCATCATCGTGGTTCTCCCCGTTTACTGTTTGGTTACCCGATTGAGCAACAGATTGAAATTCGGTTGCAGCGCAAAGTGCTGAATGCGCGTTGACGTCACGGCGTTTTGTTTCCAGTTAGCGACGAAAATCCACGGCGCGTCGTCATGAACCTTCTGCTGTACCTGACGATAGAGTGCACCGCGTGTGGCGGTGTCCGTGGTCAGCCGCGCCTTTTGCAGCAGCGCGTCAACCTGCGGGTTACTGTAATACCCGGAGTTAAATCCTCCCGCTTTCGGCCACGCGTCGGTGCGCAGCGTGAGGAATGGCAGAGTGTCCGGGTCATTGGTCATCCACGCCATTTCCGCCATATGGGTTTGGTTATTCAGCCCGGCGTTGACCTTCGACAGATAGGTATTCCACTCATAGGTTTGAATCGCTACATTCAGGCCGACGGCTTTCAGATCGGCCTGAATAGCGGTCGCCATCGGGATAGGGTCGAGCATGCCGGAGCCACCCTCTGTCACGTAGAAGGTCAGCGTCGCCCCTTCGGCTCCTGCGGCTTTGAGCAACTCACGCGCTTTGGCCGGGTCATAAGGGTAGGGTGAAACCTCTTTGTTAGCCGCCCAGCCAAAAGCACGGGGGATTGGACCATCAGCCACCTCGGCGGAACCTTGCAAAATATTGTCTGCCAGAGACTGTTTGTTCACCGCGTAATTCACCGCCTGCCGCACGCGTACATCATTGAAGGGTGGCACCTGCGTATTGAGCATCACGTACCAGACGTGCGGGCCGGTGGTCTGATACATACGGAAGCGATCGTGCTTTTTCTCAAACAGCTTTACCGTGTCTGGCGGCACTTCCACCATGGCATCGATGCCGCCAGACAGCATCTCGGCCACCCGTGTATTACCGTCGGTTATCGGCCTGAATACGACGTTCTGTACCGCAGGTTTGCCGTCCCAATAATGCTCATTGGCATTGACCACCACCCGCTGATTGGCCTGCCACTCAGCAAAGCGAAATGCGCCAGTGCCCACCGGGTGGCGGCCAAACTCCTTGCCATATTTCTTCACGGCGGTTGGCGAGACAATCAGGCCGGTCGGCGTCGCCAGATTAGAGAGGAAAGGGGCGAAAGGCTCTTTTAGGGTGAACACCAGCGTATTGGCGTCCGGCGTCTCAATGCTTTTTATCGATGAAAAGAAGAAGGAAAGCGGAAAGGGCCCGGTGTTATGCCACGGATTTTTGTCATCCAGCATACGGTCAAAGGTGAATTTTGCCGCTTCGGCGTTGAACGGCGTGCCATCCTGAAACGTCACGTTTTCCCGCAGATGAAAGCGATAGGTCAGACCGTCCGGGCTGATTTCCCAACCTGTGGCGAGGGCTGGCTCGATATCCAGCTTGCCTTCGCCATTGCGTACCAGTCCGTCGTAGATATTGACCAAAATACGTGAATCGTTTGCCGCGGTGGCGATTTGCGGGTCGAGGGATTGCGGCTCGGCAACTTGGCCGATCAACAAGGCATCGGCTGGCGTTTTCGCCATGGTGGGAGCGCACCACGATAGCGCGCCGAAGCAGAGACAGAGCGGGAGAAACCTTCTTCGCAGAGTGTGCAGCATACCGACCTCGTGGCGAGTTGTGTGTCGTGTGACTCCTTTCAAAAGAGTCTGTTTATTATTTGTGCTTATTTTATTTATGCGTATAAATAGAATTAAATGCAATAATTTATACTCATAAATTTAACGAGGCTGTCATAACACGACAAAAACAGGGGGCGGTTTTGACCTTTTCAATCGTAGCGCGGGATGAACAAACGGGAGCACTGGGCGTTGCCAGCGCTACGGCGGGCCCGGCGGTGGGCGCGCTGGTGACCCACGGGCGCTCGCAAGTTGGCGCTATTGCTACCCAAGCCATGACCAATCCACTGTACGGTGAGCGCGGACTGGCATTGCTCCGACAAGGCGCAGACGCCGCCTTGACCTTAAAAAACTTGCTGGCCGAAGACTTCAACCGGCAGATGCGTCAGGTGCTGATTATTGATAATCAGGGCAAGATGGCGCATTGGAGCGGCGGAGAGTGCGGCCCGTGGGCCGGCAGTTTGGCGGGGGATTCGTGCGTGGTCGGCGGTAACTTGCTCACCGGCGCCAGCACGCTGTCCGACATGCTGGAAAGTTATGACCAAAACGGCGATTTACCCTTTGCTGATCGCCTTCTCAGCGCCATGTTCGCCGGTGCGCAGGCCGGTGGCGACAAGCGCGGGCTGAAGTCAGCGGCGCTAAAAATTTGGCACGACCGCGAATATCCCAGCGTTGACCTGCGTGTTGATTGGTCTGATCTCCCCCTTGCCGAATTGGCCGAAATCCTCCAGCAAACCCGCGAGCCTTCCTACGCCGACTTCTTCGCCTCTCTGCCTAAAGGCCATGTAGGCTAACGCGTCATAAGATTGCATTATGTTGGTGCAATAGGGTGTGAATGGTGCGCGTGTGGGGAGTAATTACTTATGCGATGATGGGGAAATTAAATATTAATTACAATGAGTTATATATATTTTTGTAATGATTGAGTTTTTGGCCCAGTTATTG
This sequence comes from Ewingella sp. CoE-038-23, assembly GCF_040419245.1. Lineage (NCBI taxonomy): Bacteria > Pseudomonadati > Pseudomonadota > Gammaproteobacteria > Enterobacterales > Yersiniaceae > Ewingella > Ewingella docleensis. Next base: position 1,493,780 of record NZ_JAZHOH010000001.1, read on the forward strand.
CTCTCTTGATGTAGCTACTATGTTTGGCACCCCCTCAGGGGAACCTTTTCTGGCAACGTGGAGAACAGTGATGAACCTCAGACGCTTAAAGTACTTCGTGAAAATCGTCGATATCGGCAGCCTGACTCAGGCGGCAGAGGTTTTGCATATCGCCCAACCTGCGTTGAGCCAGCAACTGGCGACGCTGGAAGGGGAGTTGCATCAGCAATTATTAATTCGCACTAAGCGTGGTGTAACCCCAACCGAGGCCGGAAATATTCTTTACATGCACGCCCAGACGATTTTACGTCAGTGCGAGCAGGCGCATAGCGCCGTGAACTGTGCCGGTCAGGCACTCAGCGGGCAAGTGTCCGTCGGTTTGGCCCTCGGCAGCGCGGCACCCAACATGGCCGCCCAGTTGTTACAGGCCGTTCGCGAGCAGCACCCGCGCATTCTGTTGTATATCAACGAAAACTTTAACTCGACCCTCACCGAACTTGTCACCGAAGGTCGCATGGACATGGCAGTGATCGCCGAATCCCGCCCAGCCAAAGCCTTCTCCGTCGTCAGCGGCGCATCAGCCCGCCAGTCGCACCAGCTAAAAGTTTCCACCACCCAACCTTTGTCACCTCCGGCGCAGGCGGTTTATAAGATATTGCAAGAGCTGATGGCAGGGGAGAGCAGCCGTGTGGCAGAGCCTTTACTGGCCGTTGGGTAAGAGTCCGGTTTTGCGGTTTAAGGTCAAGATTGTGGGCGTCGACCCACACCGACCAACTGGCCTACCATCCCCTCACAACCCGGGTGCTTTCCACATCGACGTGGTCAACTGCCTATCTACTAGGCCCAACTGGTCGGCGTAAACGGCCTGCCAGTTGCTCTTCTGCAATAAATAAATCTCATGATTTACCGCGTCGGGCTGATACTCCCTTTCCCAACGCACCAGCGATTCCCCGGTTTCCGCGAGGGTGGAGTAGACGCCCGCCGCGACGCCGGCGGCAATGGCGCAGCCCAGGGCGGTGGCTTCCTTCACGACCGGCACTTTTACCGGAATGCCGGTGACATCGCTGAGGATCTGGCACCACAACTTGCCCTTCGAGCCGCCACCGGCGAACACTAATGATTTAGCGCGAACGCCGGAAAACTCGGCAATCAGGTCCAGATTGCAGGCGGAGACGATGGCGGCATTCTCTTCCAGCGCGCGGAATAGCGTTTGCTTATTGCAGCGTTCGGGGTCAATCGACAAGTTGATGAAAGAGGGGGCGGCGTGATACCAGGTTTTAAAATGCATCGCGTCGGAGAAAATCGGTGTCACGCCCCATGAGCCGACCGGCACGCGGGCAGCCATGTCTTCTAATAATGAATAAGTGTCGACTCCCAAACGCTGGGAGAGCAGCTTCTCTTCGGAGCAAAATGCGTCGCGGAACCAGCGCATCGTCAGGCCGGTGAAGAAGCTGATTGACTCGGCTTGCGCCATGCCGGGGATCACGTGCGGGTTGATGCGAATGTTCATTTCCGGGTCGGTGACGGGTTTTGGCAGATTAACCACTTGCTGCCAGAAGGTGCCGCCCAGCACCGCCGTCTGCCCGGCGCGCACCACGCCCAGCCCCAGCGTGCCGAGTTGCACATCGCCGCCGCCCATGCCCACCGGCGTACCGGCCTGCAGGCCGCTGGCTTCTGCCGCCTTGGCGGTGACTGAGCCAAGTCGGGTGCCGGTTTCCGCAACGGGAGAAAGCATATCGGCACGCAGCCCGGCCATGTCGAGCAATTCAGGGCGCCAGTTGCGCGTGGCAAGGTCTAACATGCCCGTTGTGCCCGCGTTGGACGGGTCAACCGCCAGCTCGCCGCTCAGCATATAGGCCAGCCAGTCGCTGATCATGGTCACGGTGGCCGCCTGACGGTAAATGTCCGGGCGATGGTGAGCCAGCCATAGCAGGCGCGGCATGGCGCTTAGCGCCAGCGTCTGGCCGGAGCACTCATAGACTTCACGCTCGAATTCATCATCATGGATCTCTTTAAGCTCGGAGACTTCGCGGCTGGCGCGGGCGTCAACGTTGGCGCAGGCCCAAATTGGCTCACCGGCTTTATTATAGAGAACGATACCTTCGCGCATTGAGCAGGCGGCGACGGCGCGAATGCTCGAGGCGGGGATCTGTGCCTCATGCAGCGCCTGACGGATGCACTGGCAGGCCAACTGCCAGTTTTTACTCAGGTCGAACTCCATTGAGCCGGGTACGTCCGGCACCGCGAGGTGGATCCACTCGGCCTGTCCCGCGGCTATCTGCTCACCTTCGAGATTGAAAATAACCGCGCGAATGCTGCCCGTACCGGCATCCAGTGCCATCAAATAAGCATCGTGTTTTGTCGCAGATGATGTGCTCATAGTCGCTCTCTCATAACGGTTTTTGTCCATACCCGTTACCGCCGCCGCGCAGAGCACACCCTGCGCGTTAGTCGAGCAGCGCCAGCATCGCCTGCGCCGTACTCTCTTCGGTAACCAGTGCGTTAATTCGTTTGCCTTTTAGCGCCGCGACAATCGCCTCGGCTTTTTCTACCCCGCCAGCAACGCCCAGCACGGTGGGGATATTGGCTAACTCATCCGGCGAAACGGCAATCAGCTCGTCGTGAATCGCCATGTTCTCCGCCAGCTCGCCGTTGCGCTGCATGAAGTAGCCGAGAATGTCGCCGACCGCCCCCTTGCGGCCAAAAATCAGCTGTTCCCCTTCGCTGATATAGCCCGAGCGCAGAATAGTGGCGTCGTGCTTCTGGTTCAGCGAGCCGATGCCGACGATGGCGATGTCCGCCGCGCAGGCCGCCAGCATTACGTCATGCACGTTACGCTCCTGGCGGAAAATCGCCGCCACGCTGGCCGACGAGGCCCGCAACGGCGCGGGAATAATGCTTACGCCGCAGGCCGCGTCGAGCTGGCCGATGCCGGTCATATAAGGGCCGACGCCGCCGGACAGCGTCACCATGCGAATCTGCTGCGAACTAATAAAGCCACTCAGGTGCTGCAAAGTGCTCATCGCGGTTTCGCCAAACCCCACTGCCAGCAGCTGATCGGGCTTAAGTAGCGTCATCAACATGTGCGCGGCACCCACGCCTAGACGGCTGCTCAACACCCCTTCAGATAGCTGCGGCAACACGCGGACGTGCTGCAGATCAAAGCGATTTAGCAAGGTGTTTTCCAGCGCCAGACAACCCTCAAAGCGCGAGTTAATCTGCACGCGAATAACGCCCGACTGACGGCCTTTCTCCAGCAAACGCGAGACTTTCAGGCGCGTCAGCCCCAGCCGGTCACCGATCTCATTTTGGGTCAGGCCGTCGTGGTAATAGAACCACGCGGTACGTGCCAACAGCTCTTCTTCGCCCATGCCGTATTCCATTGGGATAGTCAGGTCGGACTGCGTTGCTTTGTCATTCATAGTGAACACTTATCAAAATGTAGATCAATTGTTCGTTAACAAAATGTTGTTAACTGTGATGTGTATGGCAAATCGTGAATGATTGCTGTTCGAATCATAACGCAGAGTATATGGATTGAACAAACTGTGATCGCGGCTGAAGTTTTATCCGTCACCTGAGACTAGGCTTTTGAACAATATTAAATGACAAATACATTTGTTCATTGAATGTGTTTTCACTCAGAGGCCCTTTCATGCAGACAGACTCCCTCGACGCGTTATTACAGGTTTCCGGTGTCAGCAAAGGTTTTTCCGGCGTGGCGGTACTGAAAAATATCGACTTCACCCTGCACGGCGGTGAGATCCACGCGCTGCTGGGAGGCAACGGCGCGGGGAAGTCCACTTTGATGAAAATCATCGCCGGGGTCGAGGTGGCAGACAGCGGCACGCTGTGGCTGAACGGCAAAATACAAACCGGCATGACGCCCGCCAAGGCCCACCAGGCGGGGATCTATCTGGTGCCGCAGGAGCCGATGCTGTTCCCGAGTCTGACGGTAAAAGAGAACATTTTATTTCGTCTGCCCGCCCATCAGGCTCGCGGCGATAAGCTGAAACAGCGCCTTGACCAGCTGGGCTGCACCTTGCCTCTTGGCGCACTGGCCGGAACGCTGGAAGTGGCCGACCAGCAGCTGGTGGAGATCCTGCGCGGGCTGATGCGCGACGCGCGGCTGCTGATCCTCGATGAACCCACCGCCTCGCTGACGCCTGCTGAATCCGCCCGGCTCTTTACTCAGGTGAAAAAGCTCACGGCGCAGGGCGTCGGGGTGGTGTTTATCTCCCACAAGCTGCCGGAAATTCGCCAAATTGCCGACCGCGTGAGCGTGATGCGCGACGGCAAAATTGCGCTCAGCGGCGCCCTGAGCGAACTCGACAACGAGCAGCTGATTCAGGCTATCACCCCGCAGGCCGCACAAACCGCGCTGCCCGCCGAACAGAAGCTGTGGCTGGATCTCCCCGGTTCGCGCCGCAACGCTGCGGCAGGCCAGCCGGTGCTAAAGGTGGAAAACCTCACTGGCGAAGGCTTCATTGATATCTCTTTAACGGTGAATGCCGGAGAAATTGTCGGGCTGGCGGGCGTGGTCGGGGCCGGACGCACCGAGCTGGCTGAAACGCTGTATGGCCTGCGCGCGGCGCGGGGCGGGCAGGTGCGGCTGGCGGGGCGCGACATCACTTCGCTCAATACTCTGGCCCGGCTGGAACAGGGGCTGGTATACCTGCCCGAAGACCGTCAGGCCTCCGGCTTATACCTTGACGCGCCGCTGTCATGGAACACCACCTCGCTGACCTTTAACCGCACCGGCTGGTGGCTCAACCCCAAACGCGAGGCCGCCGTGCTCGAACGCTACCACCGCGCGCTGGGCATTAAATATTCCCACGGCGAGCAGCACGCCCGCACGCTCTCCGGCGGCAACCAGCAAAAGCTGCTGATCGCCAAATGCCTGGAAGCCGCCCCGGCGCTGCTGATTGTCGATGAGCCAACCCGTGGCGTGGACGTTTCCGCCCGCGCTGACATCTACCAACTGCTGCAAAGCGTGGTGAAACAGAATGTGGCCGTGCTGCTGATCTCTTCCGATTTAGACGAGATAGAAGGGCTGGCGGACCGGGTTTTTGTCATGCATCAGGGGGAGATGAGCGGCGAGCTGCGCGGCGGCGACATTAACGTCAACGGCATCATGCATATCGCCTTCGGCAATGCTCACCAACCCGCACCCGCCAAGGCTTTAGATGGAGAAGCGTCATGCTGAAACTGATTCAGAATAACCGTGAGCTCACCGCGCTATTGGCGATTGTCGCGCTGTTCGGCCTGCTGGGCGCGATGGACAGCCAGTCGTTTAGCTTTCAGACGCTGGGGATGATTTTCGGCAGCGCGCAGATCCTCATGCTGCTGGCGATGGGCGCCACGCTGGTGATGCTGACCCGCAATATTGACGTGTCGGTCGGCTCGATAACCGGCCTGTGCGCGGTGACGCTGGGCATCTTGCTTAACAGCGGCGTCGCCTTGCCGCTGGCCTGTCTGGCGACGCTGGCGGTGGGGATTGCGGCGGGCTTGTTCAACGGCGTCCTGGTGGCGTGGCTGCGCATTCCGGCGATTGTCGCCACCCTCGGCACGCTGGGTTTGTATCGCGGATTAATGTTGCTGCTGACCGGCGGTAAGTGGATTGAGGGGCTACCCGCTGACCTGAAATCGCTCTCTGCGCCTCTGGTGCTGGGCGTTTCACCTCTCGGCCTGCTGGTCATAGTGCTGCTGTTAGCCATGTTCTGGATGTTGTCGCGCACGGCGTTTGGCCGCAGCTTCTACGCCGTTGGGGACAATCTACAGGGCGCGCGCCAGCTCGGCGTGCCGGTGAATCGCATGCGCATTCTGGCTTTCGGCATTAATGGCGCGATGGCGGCGCTGGCCGGGATTGTCTTCGCTTCGCAAATTGGTTTTGTGCCGAATCAAACCGGCAGCGGGCTGGAAATGAAAGCCATCGCTGCCTGCGTGCTGGGGGGGATTAGCCTGCTTGGCGGCACTGGCAGCATCGTTGGTGCGGTGCTGGGAGCCTACTTCCTGACGCAAATCGACAGCGTGCTGGTGCTATTGCGCCTGCCCGCGTGGTGGAACGACTTTATCGCGGGCGTGGTGCTGCTGGCGGTGCTGGTGTTTGACGGGCGTTTGCGTCAGGCCCTCGACAAAAACCTGCGCCGCCAGAAGTACGCTCGCTTCCAACCCAAAGTGACGGTAGTCGAAAGAGCCAAAACCAAACCGTCGGAGCCGCGCACATCCCGACGCATGAACGCCAATAAAAGCGGGGTGCTGTGATGAACAACCTGAAGCGTTACGGCTGGGAAGGGGCGCTGCTGGCCCTGCTGGTGATGGAGATCTTACTGTTTGGCTTTGCTAACCCGCGCATGCTGGACATTAACACGCTGCTGTTTAGCACCAGCGACTTCATCACCATTGGCATCGTCGCGCTGCCGCTGACCATGGTGATTGTCAGCGGCGGCATTGATATCTCTTTCGGCTCGACCATCGGCCTTTGCGCCATCGCGCTCGGCGTGCTGTGTCAGGCGGGCGTGCCTTTGCCACTGGCGATTGGCCTGACGCTGGCTCTCGGCGCGGCCTGCGGCCTGCTCAACGCCGCGCTCATCCTTTATACCGGGGTCAATCCGCTGGTGATCACCCTTGGCACCTTATACCTGTTTGGCGGCAGCGCGCTGCTGCTTTCCGGGCTGGCGGGGGCTACCGGTTTCGAAGGCATCGGCGACTTCCCGGCGGCTTTTACCGATTTCGCTAACCAAGTGGTGCTGGGCTTGCCGATGCCGCTGCTGATTTTCCTTCTGGCAACGCTGTTCTTCTGGGCATTGATGCACCGCACCCGCACCGGCCGCAATGTGTTTCTGATTGGGCAAAACGCCCGCGTGGCGCGCTACGGAGCACTGCCGGTCAGCCGCACGCTGTTTGCGCTGTATGGCATGACCGGGCTGGCCTCGGCGGTTGCAGCGATAGTCATGACCTCCTACTTCGGCTCTGCGCGCTCGGACCTCGGCGTCTCCTTGCTCATGCCTGCCATCACCGCAGTGGTGCTGGGCGGGGCGAATATTTACGGCGGTTCCGGCTCGGTGTTAGGCACCGCGCTGGCGACCTTGCTGATTGGTTATTTGCAACAAGGGCTGCAAATGGTCGGTATCTCCAGCCAAGTTTCCAGCGCACTCTCCGGCGCGCTGCTGATTCTGGTGGTGATTGGCCGTTCAGCCAGCCTCAACCGTGGCCTCCTTCGCAGTGTTTTCCAGCGCTATTACCGCCGCTGGTCTGCGCCTTCTGCTTCTCTGACCTCGAAATAATGTGGAGTGAATGATGAAAACAACCGCGTGGAAAAACCTGTTCGCCGTCAGCGCATTAGCTGTGGTTTGTGCCAGCGCACAGGCCGCAGATCGCATTGCCTTTATCCCGAAACTGGTGGGTGTCGGCTATTTCACCAGTGGCGGCAGTGGTGCAACGGCGGCGGGCAAGGAGCTAGGCGTCGACGTGACCTACGACGGCCCGACGGAGCCGAGCGTGTCGGGGCAGGTGCAGATGATCAATAACTTCGTCAATCAGGGCTATGGCGCCATCGTGGTGGCGGCGGTATCCCCCGATGGACTCTGCCCGGCCTTAAAACGCGCCATGCAGCGCGGGGTGAAAGTCTTGACATGGGACTCGGACACCAAGCCCGAGTGCCGCTCGATTTACATCAACCAAGGCACGCCGCAGCAGTTAGGTTCCATGTTAGTGGACATGACCGCCAGCCAAGTGACCAAGGAAAAAGCCAAGGTGGCGTTCTTCTACTCCAGCCCGACGGTGACCGACCAGAACCAGTGGGTGAAAGAGGCGAAAGCCAAAATCGCCAAAGAGCATCCGGGCTGGGAAATTGTCACCACGCAATATGGCTATAACGACGCCACCAAGTCGCTACAAACCGCCGAGGGCATCATGAAATCGTGGAATGACCTCGACGCCATCATCGCCCCGGATGCCAATGCCTTGCCAGCGGCGGCGCAGGCGGCGGAAAACCTCGGGCGCAAGAATGTCGCCATCGTCGGCTTCAGCACGCCAAACGTCATGCGCCCGTACGTCGAGCGCGGCACGGTGAAACAGTTCGGCCTGTGGGACGTGGTGGCGCAGGGCAAAATCTCGGTGTATGTCGCCGAACAGCTGCTGAAGAAGGGCGAGCTGAACGTCGGCGACAAGCTGGATGTGCCGAAAATCGGGCAGGTAGAAGTCTCGCCGAACAGCGTGCAGGGCTACCAATATGAAGCCAAGGGCAACGGCATTGTTCTGCTGCCGGAGCGCGTGGTGTTCACCAAAGACAACATCGGTAAATACGATTTCTAACATTAACGTCACTGTAAGGAGAACTTGAGATGGCTGATTTAGACGACATCAAAGACGGCAAGGATTTTGGTATTGGTACGCCGCAAAGCAACCGCGCTTTCTTCCTTAAAGGAAGCGGGGCGCTGGACTGGGGGATGCAGTCGCGGCTGGCGCGCATTTTCAATCCGGCCTCCGGGAGAACCGTCATGCTGGCGTTCGACCACGGCTATTTTCAGGGGCCGACCACCGGCCTTGAGCGTATCGATCTCAACATCGCGCCGCTGTTCGAACACACGGACGTTTTGATGTGTACACGCGGCATTTTGCGCAGCGTGGTGCCCGCCGCCGTCAATAAACCCGTGGTGCTGCGCGCGTCTGGTGGTAATTCGATTCTCACCGAGCTGTCGAACGAAACCGTGGCCGTAGCCATTGAAGACGCGCTGCGCCTGAACGTTTCCGCCATGGCCGCGCAGGTTTATATCGGCAGCGAGCACGAGCATCAGTCGATCAAAAACATTATTCAGCTAGTGGATCAGGGCACCCGCTACGGCATGCCAACCATGGCGGTGACCGGGGTGGGCAAAGATATGGTGCGCGATCAGCGTTACTTCTCATTGGCCACCCGCATCGCCGCCGAGATGGGGGCCCACATCATCAAAACTTACTATGTGGACAGCGGCTTCGAGCGCGTCGCCGCAGGCTGCCCGGTGCCGATTGTTATCGCCGGTGGTAAGAAACTGCCCGAGCGCGAAGCCTTAGAGATGTGCTTCCAGGCTATCGATCAGGGGGCATCTGGCGTGGATATGGGGCGCAACATCTTCCAGTCCGAATCGCCGATTGCCATGCTGAAAGCCGTGCAAGCCGTGGTGCATCACAACGCAAGCGTCGACCACGCCTACGCGCTGTTTCTCGATCAAAAAGGCTGAGCCAAGGAGGAGTTATGGAAGTCACACTGGTAGAAATTAATGTCAAAGCCGACAAAGTCAATGAGTTCTTGAAAGTGTTTCACGACAACCACTTAGGCGCGATTAAAGAGCCGGGAAACCTGCGTTTTGACGTGCTGCAAGATGAGCAAGAACCCACGCGATTTTTCATCTATGAAGCCTACGTCGATAATGACGCCGTCGCCGCGCATAAGAAAACACCGCACTACCTTAAGTGCGTCGAGGCACTGGAGGGGCTAATGACCGGACCGAGGAAGAAGACCAGTTTTAGAGGGATTTATCCGTAACTTTGGGGTGGCAACCCAAACCTGCTTTACCTTCAAAGGCAAAATTGTGTGCTGCCAAGCAGACAACGCATTTTTACCGTGCCGTTTCGTTGGAGTGCAATTTTGCTCCTCCCCCTGATAAGGGGGAGGCTGGGAGGGGGTATTGCAGAAAAAATCAGCGGCTTATGTGAGAAATACCCCACCCCAACCCTCCCCTAAATAGGGGAGGGAGCAAGTCAAAACCCATAATAAAACCCACTGACACGGCACGGTCTAGATGCCAGTAGGTCGCGTTCAGAAGTGACGCCGAGCAAGAGGTGGAAAACCGCGTGTCTTTTTACGCGGGTTGGAATCCCGCCGCGAGGGAACCGCCTAAGCGGCGGCACTTCGCGACGAGCGCGGTGGCTGCTGAAACATGTCCATTCCAATCCTGCGCAGCCTCGATCTTCCAGCAGAAAAAACGCAGGGTTCCAAGGGAGGCGCGTTTACGCCTCCCTTGGTCGGTGTGGGCCGACGCCCACGACCTTGAATTTGAATTTAAAGATTTAAAGATTTAAAGCGAGTCAGGGGCCGCCGCCCCCCCAAAACTGGAATGCACCTCGTAATTTCTTTTGTCGCTGATGTAACCCGACAATAACCTTCCAAGACACCTCGCAGAGATGATTTTTCCCTCTGATAAGCCAATAAAAAAGGAATAGGCTGTCCTTGCTGCGGTGAAAACCGTAGTCGGGCGTAGGAACCTGAGGCAGTCCCCAATAGCAATTGTAGTGACGTCTTCGCTGCGTATTACATTGATTTTAAAAAATGTAACTATGGTGGCTCAGACGGGGCAGCCTTCGGGCTGACCGGAAATTGGGACCGGTATTCCTACCTCCGTCTGAGCTGTCTCCCTATGCCGTAGGGGCTAAGGAGTCGGCCATAATTACTCTTCAGGAAGGTATATAAAATGGACAATGTTGCTACTTTAGTTAATTCATTTGATGGGCTTTACGATGCGACGCCTCTGACGGCGGTTGAACTGTGTGAACAATGTCGGGCACTGGTTTTTGCGATGACCGAATTAGCCAATCCTATTGCGAAAGAGCTGTTGAACTCGATTCTATGGGAACGTATCGATCAGCTTTATCAGACACTGACGGCTCTGGATGTTGACCCGCAGGCTAGATTTTCGGTGCTGATGTAATCGGCGAGGAGCTAAGGGAAGGCAGGGCGCGTGGCGGCGCCCTGCGAAGAGGGATTACTGCGGTGTAGCCCAAAACACGCCGCTGTAATCCAGCGAGGTGAACTTCTCGTGGGCCATCTTTAAATCGGCCAGTGGGTCGATATCTTTGAACAAGTCCGGGTGCAGGAACTTGGCAATCTCTTCGACGGCAATCACGTTGAAAGGCAGGTCATAGAACTGGTGGTACATCGCCAAAACCTGCTTGTCTTTAATGGATTTCAGTACGCTGATGCCATTGCGGTTCATCAAGGCGCTCAGGCTTTTCTGCACGGCCGCTTCATTGGTGCTGTAGCCGAAAGGCACGGCGCCAGAAGGTTTGTTGCCGCGGCTCCAGTCAGCGCCGGTCATCAGGTAGTAATCCGGGTTGCTGCTGATCAACTGCTCAACGTTGATATCGCCACCCATTGCCGGGAACAGTTTGCTGCCAATGTTCTGACCACCGGCCTCGTCAATAAACTGACCAAAGCTGCCTTTACCAAAGGTGGAGCAGCACTGTTCGCTGTGCAAACCTGCATGGCGCTCAATGAAGACGCTCGGGCGCTGGTCTGGCTTGAGCGTGGCTACCCGCTGGCGAATTAAATTCAGGCGCTGTTGGTAAAAATCAACAAAGGTTTGAGCGTTTTTATCTTCGTCAAACACCTTACCTAACATCTGCATGCTGGCGACAGTATTAGTCAGTGGCTGCTGACGGAAGTCGATAAACAGCACCGGAATGTTGAGTTTTTGCAGCAGGGCGAGGGTGCCGCTGTCGGTCATTTTGCTCAGCAGGCCGGTGTCGAAAATCACCAAATCGGGCTTCAGAGTTACCGCTTTTTCGACACTGAAATCAGCCACGTATGGGTTGTCGAAAATAGGAATGTCTTTCATTTTCGGGAATTTTTTCAGGTACGCCTGATTCATATCTGCGGCTTTGGTTTGCAGCGAGTTGTCCATTGAAACGATATTCTTCAAGGGATCTTCCGGGTGCAGAATATTTAAGGCAATCAGGGCGCGCGAGTCAGCCAGCATGACGCGCTGCGGCGTATGGTCGAAGGTCACTTGGCGACCGGCGATATCAGTAACGGTGAAAGGTGCGGCCTGCACCATAAATGAAATCAGCAGCGAGCTGGCCACCGTCAACAGGCGTGCGGGGCGAAGTAAACCAGTGAACATGACAATCCCTAGAGCGAAAATGAAAGATGATAATGATAATCATCTCTTTTGGACTTGGGAACGGCTCGCACACAATTTGACATCAATCTTGTGGCTCAGGGCGTGTGTCTCACCTTATGGCTGGGCGATCAGCGGCATTCTGCTCTGCAGCCAATGTTTTAATTCCACAATGTCGGCACGATCGGCTTTATCGGCTGAAGTGACAAAATAGTAATTTGCGCCCGGCAGGCACTGCTCAAATGGCACTTGCAAAATGCCTTTTTCGATAAAGTCTTTAGCCAGCAGGCTGCTGACGATGGCCACGCCCTGTCCGGCAATCGCCGCCTGAATGGCATGGGTTTCATCGGTAAAGCGCAGGCCGGCATCAATATTTAATCCGGCAGGACCAAACTGCTGGCGCCAGTTCTCCCAGTCGGGCGAAGGCTGCGGGATCATGCGGTTTTCGACATGAAACAGCGTGGCAGTGAGTAAATCTTCCAGCCGCTTTAATCCCAGCGTAGGGCTGGCAACCAGCACAAAACGGTCATGGGATAGCAGGGTGGAATCGAGCTGTACGCTGGCGTGCTGGCTGTAACGAATAGCAACGTCCACGGTATTCTTGGTTAAATCCACCAGTTCAATGCTGGTATGAAGCCGCAGGTCGAGCGTCGGCGCATGTGTTTTCAAATCAGCCAGGCGTGGTACCAGCCAGTGTGTCAAAAAGTTCGAGGTGGTACTGAGGGTTAAGGCCGCGGGCTGGCGCGCGTGGTGAATTTCATTCACCGCGTCTTGCAGGGTGGCGAATGCCTGACGCGTCGCCTGACGCAGGATCTGGCCGACGGCGGTGAGTTTCACCTCGCGGGCGCTGCGCTCAAACACCTGAGCTGACAGCGATTCTTCCAAAACGCGGATTTGGTGGCTAATGGCGGTGGCGGTCACGCCAATCTCTTCGGCGGCCCGTTTAAAGCTGCCGTGAGTCGCCACGGCGTCAAAGGCTTTGAGTGAACCCAGTGGCGGCAGGCGCGGTTTTCTTACGTTTGCACTCATGATGAGTTATTTTCATCCATGGCTGAAAATGATGACTTTGATTGACCCAAAATAAGCGGAGTAAGCTTGTTTTGCAATATCGGTATAGATGAAGTGAATTCATGCTTGTGCCGATGACCCTCAATCAAAGGAAGCACTCTCATGACGATTTGTATCGAACAACGCCAACTGCGGGTTGGCAATAGAGCTGAGTTATTCGCTTTGCTGTTTTCGCTTCAGGCGCTGGTCTCGGGCCTGCTATTTGCTCAAGTTGGCTGGGCGGAACTGTTTACCGCCAATTTATTGCTCGGCGCGATAGTGGTTTTCGCGGCGGTTGGGCGTTCGGCGGCGGGCCATGCGTTATCTACGCTGCTTGCCAGTCTGACAGCCGTTAGCCTGCTGGTGGCGCTGTTTAGCTGGTCTGAACGCGGTATGGCGGACGCCAATACGCATCTGATCAACGGCATCGCTACCATTTTATTGGGGCTATTTGTCTTGAATGAGAAGTATGGCGCGCGGCCTTGGCTGCCAAAAGCTTTGCGCCGCCAGCCCGGTTTCTCATGGGGGCTGGGGGCTGAGGTATTTTCAACGGCGGGGATTACGACTGGGCTTTTTCTGACCGTCTTGGTGAGCCAAGCCTTCTTCATCCACCACGCCACGCTGGAAACCGGTTTATTTCCACTGGTACTGACCCTCTTTATGCTGGCGCTGCGGATATGGGTTTTAAAGCAAGGGGCCAACGCCGCGATCTCTCAGCAGGTCTATCTGCCCTACGTCCTGCCGCTACGTGCGATGGGAGCAGCAGTCGGGGTCGGGCTGGCGGTATTTTTACTGCAGGGTTATCCGAATGAGGAAGGTTTTGCCGGTGCATCAGCCCTGCTATTGCTGTTAGCGCTGGGAAGCACTACGACAATGCTGGTCGCGGCGGATGCACCGGCAGAATGAGGCCGGTTCACAGCACTTTTTCTAGGAAGCTGCGGGTGCGGCCGTGGCGCGGGTTGTCCAGAACCTGCGACGCAGAGCCGCTCTCCACCACTTTGCCATCAACCATAAAGACCACCTGGTCCGCCACCTGACGGGCGAAACCGATTTCATGGGTGACGACGACCAGCGTGACGCCAGAACGCGCCAGCTTTTTAATGACGTCGAGCACTTCGCCGACCAACTCCGGGTCCAGTGCCGAGGTCGGCTCATCAAACAGCATCACTTTAGGGTTGAGAGCCAGCGCGCGGGCAATGGCAATGCGTTGCTGCTGCCCGCCGGAAAGATGGCGCGGATAAGCCTGAGCTTTTTCGCGCAGCCCGACAGTGTCCAGCAGCTCATAAGCACGGGCAATGGCCTGTTTGCGGTTCATCAGCCGGTGAACGATAGGGGCTTCAATGATGTTATCCAGCACCGACAGGTGCGGAAAAAGGTTAAAGTTCTGGAAGACGTAGCCGACGTTAACCCGTTGCTTGAGGATGGCCCGCTCTTTCAACTCATACAGCTTATCGCCTTTGCGCTGATAGCCAACATAGTCGCCATCAATCTGAATGGTGCCCTCATTGACGCGCTCCAGATGATTAATGGTGCGCAGCAGGGTGGATTTCCCTGAGCCGGATGGCCCGAGGATCACCGTCACGGTGCCGGGTTCGATGCTTAGGCTTACGTCATCCAGCGCCTTGTGTGCGCCAAAATGTTTGCTCAGGTGGCTGATTTCAATTCTGCCCGGCGCCTGATGCTGCGGCTGGCGCAGCAATACCGGCTCGGCGGCTTTGGCCGTTGGGCGTGAAACGAACAGGTCAAAAGCTTCAGACATACATTTACTCCTTCGCGGCTTAGCCGCGCGCCCACAGGCGGAAACGTTGGATTGGCGTCGGTCGTAGCTCGCGCACGGCTCCGCGTGAGAAATAGCGTTCAACATAATATTGCAGTACCGACAGCACCGACGTGATAACCAGATACCAGACCGTCGCTACCATCAGCAGGGGAATTACCTGCTGGGTGCGGTTGTAGATCACCTGCACGGTGTAAAACAGCTCGGGCATCGACAGCACGTAAACAATCGAGGTGCCCTTGGCGAGGCTGATCACCTCATTAAAACCGGTAGGAATAATCGCCCGCAGCGCCTGTGGCAAAATGATGCGGAAGGTGCGGCGATAGCCCGGCAAACCCAGTGCCGCAGCTGCTTCGTGCTGACCGTGCTCGACACCCAAAATGCCACCGCGAATAATCTCGGCGGTGTAGGCCGACTGCACCAGCGAAAGTCCCAGCACGGCGACGGAGAACTGATCCAGCAGATCGACAGTCGGGTGGCTGAAGAACTCAATCGAGGTAAAGGGAATGCCGACCGACAGGCTGTCGTACAGATAGGAAAAGTTATAGAGAATGATCAGCACCAGCAACATAGGCAGTGAACGGAACAGCCAGATATAGCCCCACGCCAGCCCATTCAGTAAGTAGGATTTGGACAGTCTGGCCAGCGCCAGCGCGGTGCCGAAGATAATGCCAAACAGCGTGCCCAGCAGGGTGAGCAGCAGGGTTTTGGCTAAGCCTTGCAGGATAGCCGGTTCAAAGAACCATTGGCGAAATACGCCCCATTCCCAGCGCGGGTTGGTGGCAATCGACTGGACGATCACCAGCAGAATAAAGACGGAGAATATAGCGCCAATCAGGCGCAGCGGGTAGCGGGCAGGGACCACTTTCAAAGGCGGCTGGTCGGTCTGTCGCAGCGAGGTGTCACTCATAGGCTTTCTCCGCAACAGGGGCAGCAGCCACGGCGACGGGCAATGCTTTGGTAAAGGGTAAGCGACCGTCATAAGGCGGCAGGGAGTAAACCACCGGGTCCACGCGAGTATCAAACTGCGGCTGATAACCGTTTGCCAGATATAACCCCACGGCCTCCGGCTGGCGGAAACCGGTAGTGAGGAACAGCTTGCTGTAGCCTTGCTCCAGCGCGCGTTGTTCCAACTCAACCAGCACCTTTTTCGCCAATCCCTGGCGGCGCAAGGTTTTGTCGGTCCATATTCGTTTTAGCTCGGCGGTCTGCAGGTCGTAGCGTTTAAACGCCCCCATCGCAATGGGAGCACCGTTACGCAACAGCACCACAAACACCCCGTCCGGCGGGGCATAGTAGCTCAGCGGCTCTTCTTCCTGATGGCCAAAATAGTCGCCGTAACGCGCGCGATATTCGCCAAATAAGCCTTCAATGACGGGCGCAATCAGCGGGTCGTCCGGCAGGGTTTGAATAAAAATGTCCTGACTCATGGTCTGCTCCTGCTGAAGAGAAAAATTAATCACCAAGGCCCGGTGGGTTGATTTCGGAGTGGTCGATCTTCTCGACGCTCTCGCCCCAGCGGTCTAACACTTTCAGGTAACTGCCACTGGCGATGGCGCTGTTAATCGAGGCTTGCACGGCATCAACCAGCCCGTTGCCCTTTTTCAGCGTCACCGCGATATTGGCGGTTTTCGGCCAGCCACCCGGCACGGTGCCGACTAACTGAGTTTTGCCCGTTAACAGGGATTTATACGCCCCGGTGACGTTCGGGCCGAAGGTGGCATCGGCGCGGCCTGACTGGATAGCCAGCGTAGAGGCCGCGTCATCAGTGACATAAATAGGCTGTAGCGGGGCGAGGCCCTTGGCGCGGTTTTCCTTATCCCACTCCAGTAAGACGGCTTCCTGATTGGTGCCGGAGCCGACGATGATTTTCTTACCCGCAATATCCGGCGCTGAAGTAATGGATTTAATTTTGCTGCCGGTCTTCACGTAGAAGCCCAGCGTATCTTGGCGATAGGTGGCGAAATCGAATTTAGTTTTGCGATCTTTGGTCACCGTAATGTTGTAGATAGCGGCATCGTATTTGCCGGACGTCACGCCGAGCGGCCAGTCTTCCCACGAGGCGGGCACCACTTTCAGCTTCAGGCCAAGGCCATCGGCAACCAGACGCGCAATGTCGGCCTCGCTGCCAATCACGGTTTTATTGTCACGAGCATAGAGGCCAAAAGGTGGGGCACTGCCGAGCACGGCCAGCGCGACGGTCAGGGTGCCCGGTTCGACAAACTTAAAGTTAGCCGGGATTTTGGCGATGGCTTCAGGGCTTTTTGGCGTATTGATTGGGGTTTCATTGGCGACTAAGTCGATACCCGGTGCTGCATAAGCCACGGAGGAAAAAAGAACCAAAGCGGCCACGGCGGTTAATTTCGTGCTAATCATCTTTATTACCCTCATACCCTTCATATTTCGCGATGTAGAAGCATTGGCTGCCCTCTGCAACACGAACTATCTAGGTTAATTATTTTTTATTGGCCCCTTGCAGGTGTCGAATTCACTATTCCTGAGCGGCTGAGGGATGTAAAACAACAAAATTAAATAACTAAACTGATAAAGCAGAAATAAAAACCAGAGATGAAAAGCAGCACAAAAGCCCGCTGACCGACGTTCAATCGGGCGGGCTGATAATATTTTTAGCAGTGAAAAGGTTATTTGTCTGTCAGCTCGGCCAAGGCTTTTTCCGCTAATTGCTGGAAATAGACCGCCGCCGGATATATGGCTTTTTCATTCGGATTAAATTTAGGGTGATGCAAGCCAAACTCACTGGCCGAGCCAATGCTGACAAAGGCGCCGGGCACGTGATGCAGGTAGTGCGCGAAGTCTTCGCCGCCCATTTGCGCCTCGGACAGCTCAACGTTATAGCCTGCTTCCCGCGCCGCTTGGCTGGCAAACTCGGCCCAGCGCGGCGTATTGACCACCGCCGGTGGCCCTGGGAACCAGTGCAGTTCGGCCTTCGCGCCCAGCGCCTGCGCCACGCCTTCAATCACCTGACGGATTTTGCCGGGGATCTGCTCGCGGATCTCGGCGTTATGGGTGCGCACCGTGCCTTCGAGGTCAACATCCTGCGGCAGCACGTTCCAGGTATTGCCGCCCTCAATGCGGGTCACGCTGACCACCACCGACTCTTTGGTGCTGAAGTGGCGACTGACCAAGGTTTGCAGCGCGGTAACGATGTGGCTGGCGGTGACGATGCTATCGACACCTTCTTCGGGATGCGCGGCGTGTGCGCCTTTGCCCGTCACCGTGATTTGGAATCGGTCGACGTTTGCGTAGAACGCGCCGCCCTTGGTGGAGAAGGTGCCGACCGGCAGCTGTGGCGCATTGTGCAGGCCGAAAATGGCGTCCACATTGTCCAGCGCGCCGGCTTCAATCAGCTGGAGCGCGCCGTTGAAACGCTCCTCGGCTGGCTGGAAGAACAGCCGCACGCGGCCCGGCAGTTGCTCTTCCCGCGCTTTGAGCAGGTAAGCCGCGCCCAGAATCACCGAGGTGTGGAAGTCGTGGCCGCAGGCATGCATTACGCCAGCCTGCTGCGAGCTAAAAGGCACGCCGGAAATTTCATTAATCGGCAGGGCGTCGATGTCCCCGCGCAGCGCCACCAAAGGGCCGTCCTGCGGGCCAATCTCGGCCACCACCCCGGTTTTCAAACCGAGATTAAGGATGCGGATCCCCGCAGCGTTCAACCACTGGGTAATTCGCTTGGTAGTGGCATATTCGTGGTTCGACAGTTCCGGGTTTTGATGCAATTCACGGCGCCAGTCGATCAACTGTTGTTCAAGCTTTAAAGGAGTGAGTGATGCTGCGTCGAGGGTGTCATCGGCAGTATGAAGACTCATATCATTTTAACCTTATGGTATTGGCCGGCGAATAATGGCGGCGGGGAAATTAATGTCCTGATTAATCCTGACCGCATATTGGCAAATTACTAAATATCGACTGGTTATCTGTTATGCCTTTCGGTTCTCTTTAGGTTTTTATTCCATTAGCTAATTATCGAAATAAGAAGAACGGTTTTTATATTTAGGCCGCGATGCTTTCTGTGGAATTCTTTTGCTATCGCATTTTCATATTGCATCGCAGACCTTAGTTGGGAGCCTAATTATGAGCCAGTCCATTCCTTCTCAATCAGCCGCTAATGCCAAGGTGGCTAACAAGAAAAGCATTAAATTAGGCCTGATGTTGCACGGCGCGGGCGGCCATATGAATTCTTGGCGACATGAAAAAGTCCCTGCCGATGCCAGCGTCAATTTTCCCTATTTCCGTGAGTTGGCGCTGAAAGCCGAAGCCGCTAATTTCGATTTCCTGTTTGTCGCCGACGGTTTGCACATCAATGAGAAATCACTGCCGCACTTCCTCAATCGTTTTGAGCCGGTGGCGCTGCTGTCGGCGCTGGCATCCGTGACTCACAGCATCGGGCTGGCGGGCACCATTTCCACCTCTTACAGCGATCCCTTCACCGTGGCGCGCCAGTTAGCCAGCATCGATAACATCAGCAATGGCCGTGCGGGCTGGAACGTGGTGACCTCGCCACTGGCGGGTTCTGCCAAGAACTTTGGTAAAGACCACCCTGAGCACTCACTGCGTTATCAAATCGCCGAAGAGTACATCAACGTGGTGCAAGGGCTGTGGGACTCGTGGGATGACGATGCCTTTATCCGCGATCGTGAAAGCGGGGTGTTTTTCGACGCCGCCAAGCTGCACAAGCTGAATCACCAAGGGCAGTTCTTCTCGGTGGAAGGGCCGCTCAACATCAAGCGTTCGCCACAGGGCCAGCCGGTGATTTTCCAAGCCGGCGCCTCGGAAGCCGGTATCGCGCTGGCGGGAAAATCGGCCGACGCGGTCTTCACCAACGCCCGCACCCTGCAAGAAGCGCAGGAGTATTCCGCCAAGTTGCAGGCGCAGGTGGCCAAGCACGGCCGCCATCCGGTGGGCATTTTCCCCGGCATCAGCCCGATTGTCGGCGCGACCGAAGCCGAAGCCGAGGCCAAATATCAATATCTGCTCTCCCTGATCTCAGTGGACGACGCGCTAGCCTATCTGGGGCGCTTCTTCGACCACCACGACTTCTCCCAATACCCGCTGGATGAGCCTTTCCCGGACGTCGGCGACTTGGGGCAGAACACGTTCCGTTCCACCACCGACCAGATTAAACGTTTAGCCAAAGAGAAAAACCTGACGCTGCGCGACGTGGCGTTCCAGACCACGCTGCCGAAAGGCGAGTTCTTCGGCACGCCGGAGCAGGTGGCTGACACCTTTATTCGCTGGGTGGAAGAGGGCGGCGCTGACGGTTTTATTATCGGCGGCCCGGTTTTGACCGAGGCGCTGGACGACATCGTCCGTCTGGTTCTGCCCGTGCTGGCCGATCGCGGCTACTGGCATCCATCAACGGAGAGCAAAACTCTGCGTGAGCGACTGGGCCTGCCGTTCAAGGCCAGCCGCTACGCGCAAGTATCAGCAAAACAGCAAAAAAATGAGCAGCCGCAGGTTGCCGCAACATTGACCCATCATTAAGGAATAACTATGGCTCGTTTGGTTTCTGGTAAGGCGTCACTCGCAGCATGGATTTTACTTTCAATCAGCGGCGTGGTGAGTTTTGCCGCCCACGCCGATCAACTGTCGGACATTAAAAAGGCCGGGGTGATTAAGGTCGCCACCTTCGACTCCAACCCGCCGTTTGGCTCAGTAGATGCCAAAACCCATGACATTGTCGGCTATGACGTGGATTTCGCCAAAGCGCTGGCCAAGTCACTGGGCGTGAAGCTGCAACTGGTGGCGACTAACCCGGCAAACCGCATTCCGCTGCTGCAATCGGGCAAGGCTGACATCATCGTGGCTGACATTACTATCACGCCGGAACGCGCCAAGGTGGTGGATTTCTCCATCCCTTATTTCGTCACCGGGCAGCAGTTCCTGGTGCCAGTTGGCTCACCGGACAAGCTGGATGAGTACGCCACTGCGCGCATTGGCGCGGTGAAAGGCACCACCGGCGAGCAGGAGTTGCATAACCGATTCCCGAAATCTCGCGTGCTCTCATATGACGATATTCCGCTGGCGCTGTCTGCTCTGCGCAATGGCAACGTTCAGGCTATTACGCAGGACAGCACCATTCTGGCCGGGCTGCTCGACGGCGCGCCGGACAAGGCGAAATACAAAGTGTTGCCGGATTTACTCAGTAAAGAGGAGATTGGCGTGGGCGTGAAAAAGGGTGAAACCAGCCTGCTGAAAGCCGTCAATGATGAACTGCTGAGTCTGGAGAAGTCCGGCGAAGCGACCACCATTTATAACAATTGGTTCGGCCCGCAGACCAAATCGCCGCAGCCGCGCTTATTTACGATTCAGGCCAAGAGCTAAGCAAAATAATTAGACAGGCGGGGTTTATGCAACAACCATCCTCAGCAACCGCAGACTCGTCTGCGGTTTTTTCGTCTCCGGCGGGCGGCAAGAAAGCCGTCGCGGTGCAGTTCAAACAGGTGAGTAAATCTTTCGGCGCGCATCAGGTTATCCAGCAGGTGGACTTGAGCGTGGCGGTGGGAGAAGTGGTGGCGGTCTGCGGGCCGTCCGGCTCGGGCAAGTCGACGCTGATCCGCCTGATCAACCATCTGGAAACCCTCAGCAGCGGCGAGATTTTCATTCATCAGCGCCCCACGGCGGGCCTCAGCGGCAAAGCGCTGCGCCAGCTTCGCACCCATATTGGCTTTGTTTTTCAGCAATTCAATCTCTACGCCCATCTTGATGCCTTGGATAATGTCAGTCTGGCGCTGACCAAGGTCCACGGCTGGAAGCAGGAGGCAGCGCGGCACAAGGCGCGCGAGCTATTGGCGCGGGTCGGGCTGGCTGACCGGGCGCATCATTTCCCCTCTCAGCTGTCCGGCGGCCAGCAGCAGCGGGTGGCTATCGCCCGCGCGCTGGTCACCGATCCCAATATTATTCTGTTTGATGAACCCACTTCGGCGCTGGACCCGGAGATGATTGGCGAAGTGCTGCTGGTGATGCAGGAGCTGGCGCACAGCGGCATCACCATGATTGTGGTGACTCACGAGATGAGCTTCGCCCGCGAAATTGCCGACCGGGTGGTGTTTATGGACGGCGGGCAAATCCTCGAGCAGGCCGATCCGGAGAGCTTCTTCACCCAGCCCCAGCACCCGCGCGCCCGGCGTTTTCTGCAAAAGGTGCTGTTCCCGCTGCGCTCGGCGCAAGAACAGTTAGCCAAAGAGGGGAAGGTTGATGAACTGGCACCTTGACTGGGCGGGCGTGCTGACCGGCCAGCCGCTGCAATGGATTATTTCCGGCTTTCTTACCACCTTATATGTGACGCTGGCCGCCAGCCTGTTGGCTACGTTGCTCACGCTGCTGCTATTGGTGCTGCGCCTCGCGCCGGGCCGCGTGGGCAGAGGCGTGGCGGCGGTGTATGTGTCGATATTTCGCAATACGCCGCTGCTGGTGCAACTGCTGTTTTGGTACTTTGCCGCCTATGGTGCGCTGCCGCAGGGGTGGCGTTTTTACATTGGCGACGAGCACCCATGGGCCACTTTACCGGTCAATATCGCGTGGCTGACGCCGGAGTTTCTCTGCGCCACCTGGGGGCTGGCGCTGTTTAGCGCGGCCTTTATTGTGGAAGAGGTGCAGGCCGGGCTGAACTCGGTGCCCGCCGGACAAAGGGAGGCCGCGATATCGCAAGGGTTCAGCCGCTGGGCGTTGCTGCGTTACGTGCTGTTGCCGCAGGCGCTGACCAACGCGTGGCAGCCGATCACCGGCCAATATCTCAATCTAATGAAACTCTCGTCGCTGGCCACAGGTATTGGCTTCTCGGAGCTGACTTACCAGATAAGCCGCATCGAGAGTTACAACGCCCATGCGCTGGAAGGCTTCGCCATCGGCACCGCGCTCTATTTACTGCTCGGCTTAGTGATGGGCTGGCTGTTTATCACGTTAGGGCCAAAACGGCCGGGGCTGCGCCAGTCGCCATCCGCCGCCGTGGCTAATGCCGAAGGAGCACCGCGTGGAGTTTGATTATTCGGTTCTGCACGACAACTTTACCTACCTTATGTGGGGGCGGGTGGCGGACGGCGAGCCGGGTGGCGTACTGCTGACCTTAATCATGGCTATCTCGGCGGGTGCCATCGCGCTGGTGCTGGGCGTGGGAATGGCGGCGCTGGCCTGGCGGTTTGGCGGCTGGACGCGGCGCGTGCTGTTCGTCTGGGCCGAGTTTATTCGCGGCATTCCACTGATCTTTGTGATTTTCTGGCTCTACTTTCTACTGCCGGTGGTGTTTGGCAGTTCAATGCCGGGCGCGCTGACCGTGATACTGGCGCTGGCGTGGTTCACCTCGGCGGCGGTGATGCACTCTACGCTGGCCGGAATTGAGTCACTGCCCGCAGGCCAGAGCGAGGCGGGCACGGCTTCGGGTTTCAGCCAGTGGCAGGTTTTACGCATTCTGCTGCTGCCGCAGGCGTGGCCCAACCTGCTGCCGTCCTATCTCGGCTTGCTCATTGCGCTGCTAAAAGACACGTCGCTGGCGTTTATCGTTAACGTGCCGGAACTCACCACCGTCGCCGGGCAGGTGAATAATCGGGTGCAAATCTACCCGGCGGAGATCTTCCTGTTCATCGGCCTGATTTACTACCTGCTGTGCGCCACGCTGGCGGCGGTGGCGGGGAGATGGCTGGGGCAGCGTCATTCTCAACGCTAACCTCTGGGATTTGTATCAGAATGTTCATCGCGCCGAAGTGTGATGTCAGTGCCGATGTGGTCTTGCCGCGAGGCGGGTTTTTTATTGCGCATTAAATGTCCAAATATCAATGATAAAAGCCTTTGCAAAACGCAGGGGCTTTTACCATTCTTAAAGTAGGCATCTGACCTCACCTCATAGCTGGAACTATCTTGCAAAACATCAGAGTTACCGTGCAGCACGCGCTGGAGCGCACCAAGTGGTATCACAAACGGCGTTCCTATCGTGTGTTGTTCTGGCGTGAAATTACTCCCCTCGCGGTACCGATATTTTTCGAAAATATGTGCGTGCTGCTCATGGGGGTGCTCAGCACCTTTCTGGTCAGCTGGTTGGGCAAGGAAGCGATGGCCGGCGTGGGGTTGGCGGACAGTTTCAATCTGGTGGTGATCGCCTTTTTTGCCGCGATAGACCTCGGTACCACCGTAGTGGTAGCCTTTAGCCTCGGCAAGCTGGATCGCAAACGCGCGCGCAACGCGGCGCGGCAGTCTTTAGTGCTGATGACCCTGTTTGCTTTGCTGCTGGCCGTCGGCATCGAGTTCGCCGGTGAGCATATTATTGACTGGATAGCGGGCAGTGCCGAGCCGCAGGTTAAGGCCCTCGCCCTGAATTATCTCACTATTACTGCGTGGAGTTATCCGGCTGCGGCCATCGCGCTGATCGGCTGTGGGGCCTTGCGCGGTGCCGGTAATACCAAGATCCCGATGCTTATCAACGGCGGGATGAACATCCTCAACATTATTATCAGTAGCGTCCTGATTTATGGCTGCTTCGGCTGGGGCGGTTTGGGCTTTTCCGGTGCCGGATTGGGCCTGACGATCGCCCGCTATATCGGCGCAGCGGTGGTGATTTACGTGCTGATGATCGGCTTCAATCCGGCACTGCGCATTCCCCTTAAAAGCTATTTCAAACGCCTCAATACCGGCATTTTGATGGAAGTGCTGAGCATCGGCGTGCCCGCCAGTATTGAATCCGTGCTGTTTAACGGCGGTAAATTGCTGACGCAGGTGTTCGTCGCCGGGATGGGGACTGACGTGATTGCCGGTAACTTTATTGCCGCGTCGATCGCCTCGCTGATTAACCTGCCGGGCAACGCCTTGGGTTCGACTTCTACCATTGTGGTCGGCACCCGTTTAGGGCGCGGGCAGATGGGGCAGGCAGAGCATCAACTGAAACATATTTTCTGGCTCTCAACCATTGGCCTGTGCGCGCTTTCGCTATTGTCAATGCCCTTGGCTGGCCTGCTGGCGTCCTTCTATACCAAGGAAGATGATGTTATCCACGTGGTGAAAATGCTGGTGTGGCTGAACGCCGCCTTTATGCCATTCTGGGCCGCCTCCTGGGTATTACCCGCCGGGCTGAAAGGGGCTCGCGACGCGCGTTTCACTATGTGGGTATCGCTCCTCAGCATGTGGGGTGGTCGCATCGTCGCTGGTTATACCCTCGGCGTGGTGCTCGGTTTCGGCGTCATCGGTATCTGGCTCGGCATGTGCCTCGACTGGATCATTCGCGGCAGCTTCTTCTACTGGCGACTGGCGAGTGGTAAATGGTTGTGGAAGTATCGCTAGGGGTTTTCTTTGCTAAAAAGGCCGCTTCTCAGCGGCCTTTATTTTATCTACTGGAAATTACACAGTTTTTTGTGGCTTCAGCGGCTGAGCCTTGGCAGCAGAAGTCGGCTGTGAAGTGATACCCGGCAGGGCGATTTTCAGGCCGAAGGTCAACAGGGCGTAGATCCCGCCGCCCACCAGCATCGACACAATAACGCCGATATTCGCGGTGGCGAACACGCTGTGGCGCGTTTCGTCCGTCAGCAGGAAGCCGACGATGTGCGCGATGTACGGGTCGCCCGAGGTGATGGTGCCAAGGCCGACAATAGTGGCGGTAAACAGCGCAACCAGCGCGGTCCAACGGCCATTTCTGCCGCCGAATCCGGCTTTGTTGGCCATAGTAATATCCCAACCCAAACGTTTTTGGCGCAGGAAGTCGATCAGTTCAATCGCACCCGCCGAGCCCATCACCACCGAGATTGACGCCAAGAATGATTGGAAGGTGGAGAGGAAAGAGTCGGAGATAAACATCAGATAGAACGCGCCGAAACCAATGATAATGGCGTTCAGCATGGTGGTGGTGGCACGGCTAGCAGGAATGCCCAGCGCCAACAGCGCCAGCCCTGAGCTGTAAACGCCGGTGATCGCCGCCGCCAGCAGGGAGATGATGATAACGATGGAGAATGGCACGTAGAACCAGAACGGCAGCAGGTTAGTCAGCGAGGCAATCGGCGCTTGCGCGGCGGCGGCACTGAGGTCCGGATTGCTGTCGGCCAAGAACGCGCCGAGGATCAGTAAAATGCTCACCGGCAGAGAGATGCCCGCGGTGGTCCAGAAAATCACTTTTGAGGCCGGGGTTTTCTTCGGCAAGTAGCGCGCAAAGTCGCCGCCGTAGTTAAGGAAGCCCAGCCCGACCATGGTCATCGCCATCACCACGCCGCCGATGTAAGTCAGCAGGTCGCCGTGCGCCGCGCCGTGGCCCAGCTTGTCCCAGTGAATGTGTGGCAGCATCAGGAAGATAAAGATGATGCTCATAAAGCCGGTCAGCCAGGCGATGTATTTTTCGACTTTCATAATCAGCTGGTGGCCGTAAACCGCAATCGACATGGTTAATGCCAGACTCAGAATAAACCAGCCGAGGATGCACATCAGCGTCGGCTTGCCATCCGCCAGCGCAAAGGCCGTCGGCCAGAGTTTGGCAAATAGCGCCGCGCCGGTGGAAGAGGCCAGAGTGATCAGGGTAATTTTCCAACCCATATTGGAGATGTAGGCAAACAGGGTTGGGAATTTATTGCCGTGATAACCAAAGCAGAAACGGGTTTGGGTCAGCGTCGGCAGGCCAGTTCTTGGGCCGCCCACCGCCAAAATACCTACCAGAATGCAGGAGAGCAGATACCCTATAATCCCGGCGGTGATGGACTGCCACAGGCTCAGTCCCAGCGAGTAAACATACACCCCGTAGGCGATACCGAGGATGGAGACGTTCCACGAAAACCAAATGGGGAACAGTCCGGAAGGGCTGCCGTACCTTTCGGATTCAGGTACGGCGTTAACCCCGTTGGATTCGACTTTGAGGCCGCTTGGTGCAGGTGAGTGTGTAGAGTTCGTCATCGGATAAGCCTTATAAATAAGATCAATCGCTGAATATTGCTGTCTCTAAAGCCAGCTCAAACATGTTGTTTAATGTTTTTTGTAATTGTTCTGCGCTTGGCTCTTCGCCGGTGACGCTATTGACGCAGGCGGTCAACAGGCTCAGGGCTTTGGCGCGGTACTGCGCGGCGATGGTGTAAAGCGCCGAGGTTTCCATTTCTACTGCCAAAATATTCATTTTTTTGAGGGCTGGGAGCATACCTTCGGGTTTGTCATACAGCAGGTCGTTGGTAAAGGTGTTGCCGAACTGGGCGGGCAGTTGGCGATGCTGCGACACCGTCCAGCAGCGGCGCAGCAGGTCAAAATCGGGCACGGCGGCGAAGTCGTAACCGCCAAAACGGTCGCGGTTGGCGGAAGAAGAGGTGCCCGCGCCGGTAGCGACAATCACGTTGCTCATGTCCACCGTGCTATCCACCGCGCCGCAGGTGCCGATGCGAATCAGCTTCTTCACGCCAAATTCGTTAATCAGCTCATGGGCATAGATTGATACGGACGGGATCCCCATGCCGTGGGCCATCAGCGAGAGAGGTTTGCCGCGATAGTAGCCAGTAAAGCCAAACATATTGCGGGTATCGCAAACGCGTTTGGCGTCAGTCAAATAGGTCTCGGCGATGTACTGGGCGCGCAGCGGGTCCCCCGGCATGATTACGGTTTCGGCAAAATCGCCCGGGTTGGCATTAATATGTGGCGTCATCTGATGGCCTCCTGACTGGGATGTAGGCCATCATGGTAGAAAGCCCTTCGCGCGTAGAAAAAGGCAAATGTCCGACCCTGGCCGACGGCGATCACAAAATTGATTTTTACTGGTCTGCGCGACTATGGCGGCGAGGCAAAGTGGTGTAGGAGAAAGGAGACTCAGGGCGAGGATCGTGCAAGGGGCATTGACAATGATCAGGGCCGATCGTTAGTCTCAGCAGCCCCTCGACTTCGCGAGCGGCGCGATGGGTAATCCTCAGGGTTGGCGTTACTCACTTAACTATTATTTCGGGCCGGTCGGAGAGCGACGACATCATGACAATCATTCAGCAATACGCTCAGCGCGGATACAAAATCCTGCGCGACGCGGTACACGCCGCGTCACTCAAAGACAAAGTGATTGGCCCCGATGAGTTCATTTTGCGTCAGGGGGAAGAGATTCAGGCGTTGTACTGGATAACCCTCGGCGAATACACCATGCATTACAATGCCGAAAACGGTAAGACCTTCAGCCTCGGCCAGCGCTTCGTTAGCGACACTATTATTGGAGAAATCGAATACCTCACCCAGACGCCCAGCCAGTTTTCCGTCGTGGCTCACGAGGCCATGGCGGTGAAAGTCATTCCGCTGGCGATGATGGACAGCATCCTCACCAGCCACGTGGAGGTCGGCGTTTGGCTTAGCCAGCTGCTATCCCTCAGCTACCAACGCGGTATGGCAAAAACCATGGAACGCTTCTTACAGCCACTGGTGTTTAACATCGTCGCCGACCTTTACGAGCGTCATCAGCAGCAAAAACCGCTGGTGGATTTCTCCCAGGTTTACCGCGAAGCCGAACGCTTCGGCTGCTCCGAGCGCACCTATCGGCGGGTGATCAATCAGCTGATGGAAGAGAACTACATCCAAAAAAACGCGAATGAGTATGTTATCTGCGACATAGACAAGTTCCGCCAGATATTGACCCATTCAGTCAGGGTGGGATAAGTAGCTCTAACGATTTGAATCGGAAAGCAAAAAGCCCGCTTAGTTTCCTAAGCGGGCTTTTCTAATTTGGCTCCTCTGACTGGACTCGAACCAGTGACATACGGATTAACAGTCCGCCGTTCTACCGACTGAACTACAGAGGAATCGCGTGAATGGGGCGAATAATATCGAGTGACATTGTTGATAGCAAAGATTTTTTTGCTTCCACAATCTGATGGGAGACAATTTGTGCAGACGGCTCAAGAACGAGCGACTTTTCATCAATATTCATCAAATAAACTGAACCCTTAGGTTAAATAAATGAAATTTATTCTCATCCTGAGAGGCGTAGAGTAAGGGTATCGCTGTGCCATATCCTCTTGGGATAGGCCGGAATCTGAGGATACTTTTACTATGAAAAAGATTGGCTTTTTATCGTTCGGCCACTGGACGCCATCGCCACAGTCGGCGACCCGTTCGGCGTCTGACGTGCTGCTTCAATCCATCGATCTCGCCGTGGCGGCTGAAGAACTGGGCGCAGATGGCGCTTATTTCCGCGTTCACCACTTTGCTCGCCAACTGAGTTCGCCATTCCCGCTTTTGGCGGCTATCGGCGCAAAAACCAGTAAGATTGAGATTGGTACTGGCGTGATCGACATGCGCTATGAGAATCCGCTGTACATGGCTGAAAGCGCCAGCGCCGCAGACCTGATCTCCGGCGGGCGTTTGCAACTCGGTATCAGCCGCGGATCGCCGGAGCAGGTGATTGACGGCTGGCGTCACTTTGGTTTCCAGCCAGCCGAGGGTGAAACCGACACCGATATGGCGCGTCGCCACACTGAAGAGTTTTTAGAAGTGATACGCGGGAAGGGGTTTGCCGAGCCGCATCCGCAGCCGATGTTCCCTAATCCTCCGGGCTTACTGCGCCCAGAGCCTTATTCGGCTGGCCTGCGTGAGCGCATCTGGTGGGGGGCGGCGACCAACGCGACCTCTATTTGGGCCGCCAAGTTGGGAATGCATCTGCAAAGCTCGACGCTGAAATTTGATGAAACCGGCGAGCCGTTCCACATTCAGCAGGCGAAGCAGATTCGCGCTTACCGCGCTGCGTGGGCCGAAGCGGGGCATCAGCATGCGCCACGAGTCTCTGTCAGCCGCAGTATTTTTGCGCTGATGAATGACCGTGACCGCGCCTACTTTGGCTCCAGCAGCAATGACGGCGATAAAATCGGTTATCTCGATGAGCAAACCCGCGCCATTTTCGGCCGTAGCTATGCCGCAGATCCAGAAACGCTGGTGAAACAGTTAAAACAGGACGAAGCCATCGCCGAAGCCGACACTATTTTGCTGACGGTACCCAACCAACTGGGTGTGGATTACAACGTGCACGTGATCGAGTCGATCCTTAAGCATGTCGCTCCAGCGATGGGCTGGCGTTAGGAATAGGGCATACGATTAGAGACACAAAAACCAAAAAGCCCGCTTAAGTTTCCTTAAGCGGGCTTTTCTAAATTTGGCTCCTCTGACTGGGATCGCCTTTGCCAGTAACTGGCTAATAATTAAGCTAACCTTGAATTCTTACTCTGTCAAGACCACCATAATGACCACCAACTGCTGAAGGTTGCACAAAACTGTTTTAAAAGTCCTTTTATAAGTGAAAACGCCGTTGATACAACCTTGCAAGCAAGGGAAGGGTGATTATCTGATATGACCCTACCCGGAAATCCTGCTCCAATCAGAAACAGAATTCCGGCATGATAAACACTCTCCTGAAGGGAGGTGGTGCCGATGAAAAAGTCACATTTAAAAATCAATTGGTTGGAAATTTTTAGGGTTTTTATATTGATGGCATTAAGATGGTCTGGTCTGGTCTGGTCTGGTCTGGTCTGGTCTGGTCTGGTTCCAGTTCATAAGGAATAACTATGGGAATTAGTGTACGAAGTTTACAAGCAAATCATGGTGATTGTTTCTTAGTAAGTTATAGAAGTTCAGATAGTGTTTACAACTTGCTAATTGATGGTGGCAATAGCGCCACTTTTATGTTTGGGGCTCAAGGGCGCTATAGCGGTGAGCTTCGATGTGTACTTGATGATCTGAAAAAAGATGATCAGAAAATTGACTTGGTGATCTTAACCCACATAGATGATGATCATATCGGTGGTCTACTTAGGGCTTTTGAAACACCAGGTTACCTATGCCAGATGGCTTCTTCTATCTGGTTCAACTCGTCAAAGTTTATCACCAAATATTTTAAGGTTGATGAAATTTCAGACAATGATGTCTGTCTTCAAAGTAGCTCACCTCAGACAAGTGTTAGGCAAGGGAAGAAACTGGAAAGCTTACTTAAAGAAATCAACTGTGAACGGCAACCCATAGTTATTGCGGGACAGAAGTTTACAAGGGGTCCGTTCACTTTCACGATCTTATCCCCTGAAGAAGATAATCTGCGTAACCTCCTTCATAAGTGGCCAGATGAGCCAGATCCGGTTGTGACATCAGGTGCTTCGAGGGATTATGGAATGAGATTTGAGGATATTTTGCTTAATGACCAATTCCATAGTGATCAATCTGTTTACAACGGCAGTTCAATTGCATTCATCCTTGAAGCTGATGGTAAGGCTATGCTCTTTTTGGGAGATTCACATGATGAAAATATCGTCCGAAGTTTACGATCTCTTGGTTTTAATGAAGGTAACAAGCTCATACTCGATCTCGTAAAGATTTCTCACCATGGTAGCCAGCATAATACTAGTCCTGAATTTTTGTCGCTCATAGATGCGCATCACTTCATTATATCCACTAATGGGAGCAAGCACGGACTTCCTGATAAGAGAACTATTGCACGGATTTTGTCTTCTGGAGAAGGCAAAATTGGGTTCAATTATCCGCACATTATCCAGGAGATGCTTCACGAAAATGAGGTACCCTTGTACTCTTCTCGCCTTGTAGCATTAAATGGAGAAATTAGGCTATAAAATGACCGCTTCAAATTTGATGACTTCTAACGCAGTGATCGTGAACGAGGGCAGTGGTGTTCTTGTTAATGCGATGACTCAAGATTATTCATACGTACTCACAGCAAAACATGTGTTAGCGAAATCAGATAGTGAAAATATCGTTACTAATCAATACGGTAATAGTCTTAGAGTGTATGGTGTATTGGTAGGTCAGGAAGAGCATTGTGACTGTGCTGTAATCAAAATTGAATATGTGCCAGCTGTTGCTCAGCAGTCCTTTCCTGCAATAGCATTGCCCAATTTGGCTTCGCTAAAGTTTGTTGGTTTTCCGGGAACCGAGAGACAAAGCTCTACCCCGTTGAAAATCTATGATGGTCATGTGACAGATGTTAGGGGCGAGCTGATTAGCTTCACAATAGAGGGCAGCCCTGCTAAAACGGCAATTGATGGGATGTCTGGCGGTGGAATGTATTACATATTCAATGAATATCCCTTCCTTGTAGGCGTAGAATTTGGGATGGACAGTATTCGTCAAGATCTACAATATGGACGTATACAGTGCCAAAGTTTAATTAGTTTTGAGAAAATAATTAATTTAAATAGTGCTGCTCCTATGGTACCTGTTTATTTGGAGTGTTTTTCACGTTTAAAAGAATATATTTTTTATTTTAACGTTGTTGACCAGAATAGAGTTCTGAATCTGAAGAATGCATTAAATACGTTTGCAGATGAACTTATAGACCAAGGCATGCCACCCCCATTTGAATTAATGTCAAAATACAAAGCTGATCTGTTGGTTGGGCCATATCAAGTCGACGACGTTAAAAATAAAGATTTATGGGTTGCATATTTTGAGTTTCTGATCATCTGTGCAATTCTTGATAATGTAAGTATTGCCAATGGTTCTTATATTGAAAGTTTAGAGCGGCGTAGGAGATTTCTTTATACTCCGGATGGAAGTAATTGGGTTGGTAAACTAGATGTGATCTTGAAAGTTGCTCGGAAGTTATTAGATAAAAATGGCATTGTAATTGTGACGTCTCCAGAAAATGGAGCTGAATTATTACCGGATGATTTTGAAGTCGATAGAGTCATAAGGAATATTGCGCGCATAGCTAATTCTGGTCCACTTTCTCCAATCGATCAAGTTGAACAAGAAATGTATAAAAGTTTTGTACTAACGCATCTTGAAGGGCTGAGAAAAAAATGTGTTATAAATAAAGAGAGAGTATATGCAGAAGTTGAAGCTGGCTTAGACCAACTTCAGACTTTTAAGGAAAGCTTTAATGAATTTATTAAATAAAGAATTTGATTTAGAATTTCTGAAATCTAGATTTCATGATGCTGATTTTGAGTTTTTTGTTTCTGATGACGACATATCTTATATTTCATGCGTAGCATGTTATTGCGCGAGTGCTAATTATTTGATCGATAATTGGAAAGCGATTCAGAACTATTTATCTGCTTATTACCAGCCGAAAGGGGAACTAGCTCTTTGGAATATATATTTAGTGTTCTTTTGTTCCGAAAAATTACCGATTTGGGAAAAGTATCTTATAGATAATGATAAGTATGCTGTTAGAAAATTAATTATTGATGGGTTAAATACTCTGCCGGGTATTTCCGATACTGTGATTTTTCTAAATAACCATCTGCTAGGCGCAGACCTGGAATTAACTGAA
Organism: Ewingella sp. CoE-038-23; assembly: GCF_040419245.1. Taxonomy (NCBI): domain Bacteria; kingdom Pseudomonadati; phylum Pseudomonadota; class Gammaproteobacteria; order Enterobacterales; family Yersiniaceae; genus Ewingella; species Ewingella docleensis. Next base: position 1,526,667 of record NZ_JAZHOH010000001.1, read on the forward strand.
ATAGAGGATAAGAAAGAGATAAAGTTATCATTAATTGAATATATTAGTGGAACTCCTTTAGATTCAAAGGTTGAGTCGAGAGATGAGCGTATGAGCAGAATTGATAAGATTATTAATCTAATGAGTTCAAATAAAAATGAAAATAAAAAAAGTTGAGATAGAAGGTTTTCGAGCCTACAGATTCAAGGACGATGGTACTTTCGATTTTACAAATAAAGATGATATTCCATCCAATTTCGTAGCCATCTATGCACCTAATGGATTTGGGAAAAGTTCATTTTATGATGCGGTTGAATGGGCTATTACTCATAATTTAGATAGATTTGCAGGTGAATATAATAAAAAAAATTACGAGCAAGCTGCTAGGAGTACAAAAGAGGATGGTGTTGCTCAGAAAATACTGCGTAATAAAGATGTACCAGACAATATCCCTACCCGCGTAACTGTGTTCACTACTTTACCAGTCCCATTCGAACAAAGCTTAGGTACAGTTCGTTCTGATTCTAGAGATATAAGAATCGGTGAGAATAAAAATAAAATCAATGCCTATTTTAGAAAAGTGGTTCTTAGCCAAGATGAAATAGATCGTTTTTTAAAAGAAGCAAAACCGCAAGATCGTTATAAGATGTTTATGGAGAGTTTCGGAGGTGATTGGGAAAAGGCGCGACAAGAGCTAACTATACTGTTGAATGACAATAAGGCGATTTTATTAAATCTTGAAAAAAACAAAAATGAACTTCAGGAACAATTGAGTCAGCCTGTTGATGCGTCAACATTTATACAATTTAATAAAATAGCATCTGAACTTGTGGTAGAAGGTGAAAACTTACCGTTAGTAGATGAAACTACTATAGTTAATACTCAGCATGAGCTGTTGGAAAAAATAATAACAAGAAGCCACGAAATAAAATTTTCCTTAAGCAAAAAAGAACTATTGCGAAATTCCATTTCTGAATATATTTTAAAACTTCCTGATATTAGTTTGCGTACAAACCAAATTATAGAAAAAAAGAAAAGGTTAACTCAAATTAATAAAGGATTAGTAGGTGCTAATCGTTATAAAAAATTGCAATCTACTCTGTCAAAACTTATTAACGAACAGAAAGAGATAAGTCAGAATTTACAGTTTATAGAAGAATTAGATGGTTTGTTTCAGGACTTCTTAAGCTTGAAATCTAATTTGGAATCAACTAAAAAGAAACATGAAGAACTTTCATGTAATTATGAAAACGAAAAAACTCTCCTTGATAATTTATTCCAAATAAGGAATAAAAATGATGCTGATTTATCTACAATAGATAGCCGATGCTTGTCTATACGCTCTACGTTAGAAAACTCCGCGCTTACTTATTCTAATATATCTAATTTACAAAATAAACTTTCGAATATAGCTTCTATATATACTGAATTAGAGCATAAACTTAATCAATATAGGTCAAAGTACGAAAAAAACAAATCTGAGTTAAATAAGATATCAGATTTAACTATAACGGCCAAATCATTGATTTCATCAGACTTAAGTCTAATTGACTTGTCGTCGGATTTATTAAAAGAAGTAAACAATTTATCGCAAGAATTAAATATATGTGTCCTACACGATCAATCAATTCGTAACACACAAGAATCTCTTTCTGCGCAAATGGGGGTTCACGAACGTCTAATCGCATCAGGACTTGAGTACTTAAGTTTATGGCCGACTAATATATGTCCTTTATGTCACAAGCCGCATGAGTCAGAGTCCTCTCTTACAGAGCAAGTAACAAATACTGATGTAATATCCATGCTTAGTAAAGAGAATGCAGCTAAGCTCGAAGTATCCTCAAAACGTCAGTCAGAGTTAAATGATAAGATAGAATCTATCGTACAGAAAGCCCTTGAAGTTAAAATGTGTAAACTTGAAGAGCTAAGTATAAAGATCAATAAACAAGGGAATGAGATACATCGAGAAGAACAACACCAAACAGCACTTTTAGCTGAAAAACAGTCTATCCGAAATCAGTTAAACGAGCTGCAGAACACAGTAGGTAGACTAAATAAAGATGAATTAGTATCTCGCTTAGAAGCTGAACTTAAAGAATTGGAAGTCAGGAAGAATGAATTAATAAAAAGCAACCTAGCCTTGGCTAAAAATATTAACTCTAAAAGAACTTTGATTACAGAGTTAAGTGGGGCCATCAATTTGCTAAATACTAAAATTCATGAAATGACGTCATCATCTAATTATTTAAAGACAAAATCGTATTCTGAAGAAAATAGTTTGTCATCTGAATTTTTGAAAGAGCATTATAATGACAAGCGACAATTTTACGTTAAGAATATAAATGAGTTTGATTTTGAGATTGATAAGATTACCGGTCAGTTAAAGGATCTACAGCAAGCTATGATTGCCGATGAAATGTGGCTAGATATTGAAGAAATAGTTTCTGAAAAAGTGGCCGTCGAGGATAGCATTTCTAAATTAGAAGCGGTTATACAATCTTATTCGTCATCATTAAAACAGCATATTGACTTACCAAAATATGAATCTTTAGCTGAATTGAAAGATTCCTTGAACAGCTCGCTTGATTTAGAAACAAGACTCTATAATGGTCTAGAGGAACGAAATAGAAAGTTTGATTTATTATCAGAGCTTCTGAAAACAGCAGAGTCGTTTGTAAATAGTATTAAGTTACAGAATGATATTAATGAAACTTTAAGTCTGATAGAAAAAAGAAAGGAAGTTGATTTAGCTCTTACTCAGGAACGAAACTTAGTAATAGAGGAACTTAGGAACTTGATAAAATCTTTCTTTTATGAGGAGCTCATTAATTCAATTTATAAAAGGATAGACCCACACCCTTCACTTAAGAAAGTAGTGTTTCGTCCAGACTTTGACTCTTCAGATAAACCTGGTCTTAATATTGTTGTCAGTGATGAAAAAGGTGATATGGTCTCTCCAATATTATTCTTTAGTGCGGCACAATTGAATATTCTAAGTCTTAGTGTATTTTTGGCAAGTGCTCTGCATGCAAAAGATGATAATGGAAACGTAATTGATGTGATTATGATTGATGATCCAATTCAATCAATGGATTCTATTAATATTCTATCCACTATTGATCTTCTTAGAAGTATTACTGTTAGGTTTAATAAGCAAATAATAATATCTACACATGATGAAAATTTCTTTGGATTACTTCAGCGTAAAATACCCTCAGAAATATTAGGTGCTAAATTCCTTAAGCTAGAGAAATTTGGAGTTGTAGTGCCTGTTGATGATTTAAACAATACTTGATGTATTTAGTATAATATTCGTCAAATAAGAACTGGATCAATAATTATCCAGTTCTTATCTACAAGAAGGACCTCTATAATTATAGTAATAAATCAAGAGTAAAGTGATCTGCTACCCGTTGATTAATACATCGCGATGTTAGTAACTTCTTACCCTTAAGGTCTGCGACGAGGCAATAATTAATCTGACTGCCAGATTTTTATTCTGGGGCATCGACTATTTAACGCTGTCAATTCTACTGCGGTAATCAAGCATGTAGATGCTGCGTTAGCTTGGTGCTAGACTACAGCAACCAAAGTGACTGATCTGTTAGCATTTTCTTCTCGTCTACTCGAAATTATTTCGATATAATAGATATCAAACAAATCAAAGAGTAAAGTGTTTTTCTATGGAACTAATCTATTCATATATTCATTCATGTTGGGGCGAGAGTTTTGAATTAGGTCTAAATTTTACGCGTAAGTTTTCTGTTAATTATTCTTTGAATACGAGAAAAATAAATATAGAACGGACGCAGGAAATAGAGTTAAGCAACTTTTTTGGCAGCAATATTTCGGATGTTACTGCAATTGTCGGCCGCAATGGAGTCGGAAAATCAACCCTCCTTAATATACTTGGTTTACAGCGCTTGGATCACAATGATCTTTACAGGAATGAGGAGGCCGTATGGTTTTGCCTGTATCATATAAAAGATGATGATTTTGCTATCGAAGGAGTATCACCAAAAAACTTCTTTTCAGACGGAATACATCAAGTTAACGAGGGATACTTTGCCTATAGTTTTAAATTATCCGATGACATAATTATTTATAATAATAATTTACAAGAATATTCTGTAGATTTTCATAACTCCGTTTCGGTGTTGTACAATCCGAATGTTAATGTTAGAAATAGATTTGATCGAGAGTATGGTAACTACGGTTTTAAGCGCGCTTACATTAATCATAAAAATAGCTATGTTTATCTATTTCTATGTGATGATAAAAATGTTTTTGAGCTTAATAAAAATAATATCAATTTCTTGCTTAAAGTGCCGGCAAATTTTAAAAATACTGATACCAATTCAGGGGTAAGACTAAGTGTTTTTAATGAAAGAAATTTCTATACCGCAGATTTCATTCCTGTCCCAGGTCGAAAAAAAACACCTAGACTTGAAAATGCTAAACAGAATTATATTTTACACTTGATTGAAAGTGTCATTAATGATTATTTTTTGAACACAATCAAACCAACTAATCTTGGTGTTGTAGATGAGCCAGTTGATCAGCAATTGGTTGATAAGTTTTTATATAAGCTGAATAAGAAATATACTGGTGATATGTTGGATTATACATCGATTAAAAATTATCTTATTGATGTCATGCAGCGCTTTAAAAAAATTGCACAAGAAGCAATTGGGATCGACGAGATAATCGAATGGGGTGATGTAGTCAATTATTTGGAGGCATTACCAACTGAATGGTTTTCCAGAAGCGGGCGTTATTATATGGTATCCATACCATGTACAAAATTGGAATTTAAGCCAGAGATAGTTGATTTAATGGACGAGTTTGATAAACCTGCTTTTGTTACGTCGGTACGCCTTGAACAACCGACTATGAGTTCAGGCCAGCAGGCATTGGTGTCTAAGATTGCGAGTATCCATGCGGAAATAAAATTTCAGATTTCCAATATGGGTGTAAAAAACATTATCCTTTTACTTGATGAGTATGAGGAACATCTTCACCCAGAATGGAGTAGGCTATTCTTTTCTTACTTGGTTAATTTGCTTGAGGAATTCAAAGATTCTGCCACAACGCAAATTATATTGGCTACGCACTCCCCTTATATTATAAGTGACTTGCCGAAAGAAAATGTTATCAAACTAACGTATGACGGTGAATCCAGAACGGTTGATGAGTGTCACTTTGCTTTCGGCAGCAATATATACGATATAATATGTGATAGTTTTTTTCTAAATAATACAATGGGAGAGTTCGCACGCTTAAAAATAGATAAGATGATTAAGCAGCTAATGTCTGATGAGTCGCTGTCTGATATAATGCATGAGCAATATCAATGTTTAATTGATATGATTGATGACAGTTATTTGCGATCACATTTACAAAATATGCTCGATACAAAAATCCCATTCGCAGCATTACGTTCTCAAATTACAACTCTGGAATATAGACTTGCAGAGTTAAATATGAGGTTAAGTAAATGATAGAACTCAATATTGAGGAGGTTTTCACATCAAGATTTGTGAATGAATATACCAAGAAGATGCTCAGAAAACTTTCACCTTTTAGCCTGGAATTCGCTGGGGATGATATTGAAATCAGCTATGACGATATACAATTCATTCTCTTCAATCCATTTGATGTCAGCCAATGCAAAAATGAGTTTATTACTCATTATTATCACTTAACGCAATTTTTGTTACATAGTCAGCAGTATTTTGATTTTTTAAAGGGTAGATGGAAACAAGAGAGTATAAAGGACATGAAACTCTCAAAGAAATTATCTCTTGAAAGAGAAAGGATTATTAATGATGTAGGGAATTTGCTATTAAATAGGTGTGTGCCTTTTAATTTGGCTGAAGTTATTCGTACTAATAAAAATTATTACGAATTTTATAAAAAAGTTGACCTTTTTTTCTCTAAAATAAATGATAAATTAAAGGGTTATATAAATTATAATTTTATTGATGGTGATATTCGTAGTTTTATTATAAAGAATATAAATATAAAAGTGTGCCCGTACTGTAACAGGCAATATGTTGGTTATTATAGTTTTGGAAAAAAACAAAAAAATATAGCCTCGCTGGATCACTTTTACCCACAATCGAAATTTCCCCTTTATTCAGTTTCGTTGATAAATTTAGTTCCTTCCTGTGCATATTGCAATGGGATGATTAAAAAATCTAGATTGTACCCGATGAAGCGGATCTACACTGACAATGTTGAAGATAAAATATATTTTAGATTGAAATATAAAAGCATAGAAGGATTGTTGGGCTATTTTGATGATTTCGAAATATTGACTTCAGAACATGAACATGATCTATTAAAAAATCATTTTTTCAGGCATCAAGAAATATATTCTACGCATTCGCTGGATATCTGCCTGTGGCTCAGAAAGAAAAATTTACACAATGAAGGTTATCGAAGACATCTGAGTAGTATACTAAAGAAAAACATTACAGAGGATGAGCTTAAAATGCTGTTATTCGAGACGACGGGAAGCGCATCTGATGTAAAAAATAAACCTCTCGGAAAACTAAAAAAAGATATTTTAAAACTTTGACTATGGGATGTGTGAAACAAGGAATCAGTAAAATGCAGCAGATTCTTTACTCGTGATGGATAAGCATGGCGACCATCGCGGCTGTAAAGCCTCTTGCTATAAGTAGCAATTAGGTGTGAATCGCCACAACTTTGGTAGCCGCCTTACAGGGGACAATTGTCAACTTATAGTGAACCTCCCCCCGAATATGTTCGGGTCTTAATCAGGAATAACCGGCTTCGTTCTGGCTGAATATTATGGCGATTGGCAGTTTTATGGCAAATTCGGAGGGGTCCATCCAACTGAGTGCAAAGTCGGAGAGGGCTCAGGTAAAGTATATGGGCTAGGACTCAATTTTGCACAGGACATCCTACAGAGGCATGACCCAATTCTCGTTCAGGCACTCTTGCCTTAATCTGTTGCTGCGTCCAGTTTACCAATAAGTTATTCTACATTTCAAACTGCGTAGGCATTTGGAGAAGCAAGGTTTGCCACCAATATTTGGTGGTTTTCATTGGGTAACGCGGAAATTCACAGGGATGTAGTATGGTTTACCGAAGACTAATAGCAGCAGAAAAGGAGCGAGCATGGCGACGATAACGGTTTCTCCGGTTCATTTTGAGGACTACAGTGGTATTCAGTTCGAGCGCCTTGTTTTTGCATACCACCTGCGCGCGGGTTGGCATGATCTAATTTGGCACGGTCAATCAGGAGGTGATCAAGGGCGAGATATATCGGGTATTGAACCATTTGATGACCAGCCAGCACGTAAGACCATCATCCAATGCGCGAACCGAGACACGTTGACACTGGCAAAAGCCAAGAGCGACATGAGTAAGTCGATTAAAGCAACTGGCAGTGTCCCAGACGTCTTTAAATTGTCTCACGTGGTGCTGTCTCGGATGCTGACAGAACGCGCATCGAGCAAGCAGCAGCTTCCCTGGGCGTCAGCCATGTAACGATATGGTCTGGCGTGGAGTTCGAAGAAAACTTGCGGCTTCGTGCTGAATATCTGCTGCACCGTTTCGTCCAGGGCGTCGAGTTTCCTGATGTTGAATCTGATATTCAAAAATTCACGGATGATTTTCCAGACCTTTCCGACGCAGATGTTCTGCAACTGATGGCTGCCGTATTTGATCGACCAGCATTTCGCACACCGTTTCAGCAAGAAAGTTCTCTCCCTGCTTTTCAGAAGGCAATCGAAGATACCATTGGCGCACTAAATACAGGTTTGTGGCGAACGCGTGATGGCGTTGAAATTCGGCGCATTCCTTCGATCCACCATATCAAAAATCAACGTATCCATACAGTGATGGGAAAAGTGGTTCGTCAGGTCGACCAACTGCGGCGCATCTTCGTAACTCGGCTTAAGGAAGGGGAAATAAGACATTGTGGATGTGGTCAGCCCGATTGTCCCACGTATATGCTTACGCAACTTGTGTCTGACGAACTAGACGACGCGAGACGGAGAATCCTCACGACGTTTCAATCTGTGTACACTTCCTTCGATGTGAGCCTTAGTTAGACAATAAAAAATGGGACCTAAAGCGTACTCACTGTTCCTGGATGCCCAATTTAATTTCTTAAGTATACGAATGAGATGATGGCACTGATCCCCGATCAAATTCACTACTTCAACAAATGTGCACCAGGCGAAGCTGTGTCACATGCTCTGTCCGAGCTACTATTCAATGATCATGATTTGCTCGGTATGGATTCTAACGAACGGTCCATTACCTTTCGCTTTGCGATGTACCTCCAGCTATGTTTCCCCTGTTGGACTGTAGATTGCGAATACAATCGGGATGGCATAGAACCTAAGCGGCTCAGACATTTGGAGCTTTATCCAACAGTGAAAACGTTGGCTTTGCGTGCTGGGATGGGCTTAACCTGTAACGCTGTAGGGGTATGAGTGAGGCGGAGCGGAGTCGGAACGAGCACCGAACAGTCATACATCTACAGCGGAATAGTGCATTCTATGCTTTGGTTATGGTGTCTGGCATTAGAACTTCTTTTAAATCTGAGAGTTGAAGCTCTGAAGTTATGTTGATCGGACGGTTGACAATAAGATATTCTGGTGTTTCTCCCTCCTTGGTTCCGTACTTCCAAAAAGAAGACCATATAGAGGAATTAGTATGGCAAATTTCGAGGACTGGTGTGATTCGACAGAGCGTAATATCAGCGACCATTATTTGCAGTCAATAACGGCCAGGGATGCCGAGTTTATGTTCGGCGTTCAGGTTACGGCCGCGCTAATACCTGAACACTATGCGTCACCAAGAAATATCGCTAACGCATTTGAAGCTCTAGGTAAACCGGGGCTGGCGGCATACATTGCTGGAAAATTGCCTGAAACGAAACAGATTCGTTCCGGTGATTTGGGTGAGATATTTGCAACTGAATGGATAAATGCACGTAGCAATGGCTATAAAACGCCTATAAAAAGATTGCGCTGGAAAGATCATCGCAATATGTCGATGCGTGGTGAGGACGTCATTGGTATCTACATAGATCAGTCTTCTCAACAACTTTTTTTCCTTAAAACCGAAGCGAAAAGTCGCGCTAAAATGACGGGAGAGGTGGTTTCTGAAGCCCGCGATAACTTGAATAAAGAGCAAGGGCTGCCATCTTCACATGCCCTAATGTTCATAGCAGATCGCCTGAATGAACAGGGTGAGGAGCTTTTGGCTAAAGCGATCTTAAATGCAACGCTTCGGCAAGGAATTGTTCCTGGATGCGTCCGGCATCTTATCTTTCTGTTATCGGGCAACTCTTCAGAAACTATGCTGACCACTTCAATTGAAAAGTATACAGATCAAAATAATCAGTGGGGTGTTTGTCTAAGAATTGCTCGCCATGGTGAGTTTATTGCCGCAACTTTTGAAAAGGTGATTAGCGATGCCAGCAACAGCTGATGAAATTATCGAAGCTATTAAGGAAGCTTCAGCTGTAGGTTTTCGCGGGCGCCTGATTGCACGCGGGCAAGCCCGGTCGGTGATCTGGCGAGACGGTGACTTGCCGCCGGATGCACCGGAGTTTAGCGCACTGCTCAGTCAGGACCTTCAAGGCTATGCTTATGCTCTAATCGATCTCGGCCTTCGTCTTCGAGAACTTAATGGAGACGACGCCTATGTGCGAATTGCTTTTGAACAGGCCGGAACCGCACTCGAGTCGGCTATTGCTAAAGGAAAACGCGACAGCCGGGATACGGATTTTCACTTCGTAATGGCTGCTGCAAGCTATCACCTTGCGCATCTTTCAGCACGAGCCTATTCGTTACTCGCAATGGTTGGTCAGGATGATAATTTTTCACCAATAGAAAGGGCTCTTACACAACTGATCCGGCGTGATTTGCGTACTCTGCGCGATAATGCGTTGGGCTTTCGGCTCAGAGGTGATGGTAGTGATGTGAAAATTACTGAAATCCTCCAGGCTCGCCTAAACTTGCCGCAAGACGAGAACGGTGTCAGTGAGTCAGAGGAGGACATCCTTTTTGATGGGCTTGATTTGGCACTGACTGACGCCTATATGTCGGCCATTTCTCTCTACCTTCTCGCCGTAGAAAGGGGAGAATCACGTTTGCTTTCCAAGGCTATTGAAAAATTAAGAATTAGTCTAAGTATATGTGCTCAGTTTAATATGCTACCCCAGTGGTGGCTAAACTTTATTACCATTCATCTGTTATCTGACCTTTGGTCAGATACATTCCATGAAAGATTGCCACTGGTTCCAGTTGGTGGTGACGCTGCTGAATGGCCCGCGCTTCGGGAACTGTTTATTGCACTGCTTCAAAGACGACCTCGAGCCGAAATTGATCTCTGGCCATCACAGAGAGAGGCCGCCGGACGCTCTGTTAATGACAATGACGATTTGGTTGTTTCGTTGCCAACCAGCGCTGGAAAAACTCGTATTGCTGAATTGTGTATTCTTCGCTGTCTGGCGGGAGGCAAGCGTGTTGTTTTCATCACCCCGCTTCGTGCGCTTTCTGCACAAACAGAAGCCACTCTCTCCAGAACATTTGGGCCGCTTGGGAAAACAATATCAATGCTGTATGGCAGCATTGGCGTAAGTGGTATGGATGAGGATGCAATTCGCCAGCGTGACATCGTCGTCGCCACGCCTGAAAAACTTGACTTTGCTCTCCGGAATGACCCGTCAATTATTAATGATGTAGGACTTTTTATTTTTGATGAGGGGCACATGATTGGGGCCGATGAACGAGAGGTTCGCTATGAAGTTCAAATTCAACGGCTGTTGCGCAGACAGGATGCCGATACGCGCAGAATTGTCTGCCTCTCGGCAATTCTACCTGATGGTGAGCAACTCGATGATTTTGCCGGTTGGCTCCGTCGTGACAAGCCCGGAGGACCAATCAAAAATAATTGGCGACCGACCCGCTTGCAGTTTGGCGAGGTCATATGGTCCGCTCCAGCAGGTCGGCTTAATCTCAGTGTCGGTTATGAGGCGGCTTGGGTATCGCGTTTTATCGTCAGCAGACAACCGCCAAAGGTTAAATTACCTAATAAAAAGCAGCGAACAAAAATGTTTCCCTCTGATAACAAGGAGCTCTGCTTAGCGACAGCCTGGCGTCTAATTGAAGATGGACAGACCGTACTTATCTACTGCCCACTTCGCCGGAGCGTCGAACCGTTTGCCGAGACAATTGTCGATTTGCATCAGCGCGGACTACTGCCATCTTTATTTGATGCTGCCCCGGACATTCTGGATACGGCTATCTCGCTGGGAGAAGAATGGTTGGGGGCACACAGCCCGATACTTGCCTGCCTACGGTTGGGCGTGGCTCTTCATCATGGCGCATTGCCTACGGCTTACCGCAAAGAAATCGAACGTTTGCTGCGAGATGGGGTACTTAAAGTGACGATCTCATCACCGACGCTAGCACAAGGTCTTAATCTTTCGGCAACGGCTATCGTCATGCATTCTCTTCATCGGAATCGCGAGCTTATCAAAGTGTCCGAGTTCAGAAACGTCATAGGCAGAGCAGGGCGCGCATATGTAGATGTTGAAGGGCTGGTGATTTATCCAATATTCGATAAAGTAAATAAACGCCAGACTAACTGGCATACCCTCACATCTGACACGGGGGCCCGTGAGATGGAGAGCGGACTAATACAGCTTGTCTGTGTGTTATTGATTCGCATGCATACACGGCTTGGTGGGGATTTAAAAGCACTCACTGAATATGTGACCAACAACGCCGTAGCGTGGGAATTTCCAGAAATTATGACCGAATCTCCGCAAGAAAGAGATATTGCGCAGGCCATCTGGGAAAAACAACTTTCAACGCTTGATACTGCTATTCTGAGCCTTCTTGGTGAGAATGATATCCCGGATGACCAGATTGAAACTGCTCTTGATGACATTCTTCAGTCTTCACTTTGGCAACGCAGTTTGCAGCGTTATAGGGATGAGAATGAACGGATTTTGCTGAAATCGGGACTCCTGTCCCGCAGCCGCTACATCTGGCAGCGCTCAACGGCAGCAGGGCGCCGGGGGTATTTCCTGTCGGGGGTAGGACTTACAACCGGGCTACGACTTGATGCTATTGCCGCTAAGGCCAACCAACTATTGATTGATGCGAATGCGGCTATAATGGGCGGTGATGCCGAAGAGGCAATTGCTGCTATCACTGCGCTCGCTGAAGAGGTCTTTACCTTCTATCCGTTTATACCCGATCCATTGCCTGGCGACTGGAGAGGTATTTTACGTTCCTGGCTATTGGGTGAACCCATGACTAACGTCGCGAATACGCAGGCGTCTGAAACGCTTCAATTCGTCGAGAATGGGCTGGTGTATCGACTTCCGTGGGCAATGGAGGCTATTAGGGTACGTGCAACAGCTAATGGAGACCTCATAGGTGATACAGATACCACGCTAGACGATTATGAGTTAGGTTTTGCGGTTGCTGCCGTTGAAACAGGTACCTTGAGCCGTTCGTCTTCACTGCTTATTCAGGCGGGTTTTAGCTCCAGGCTTGCAGCCATAAAAGTGGTTACAGACACTACTGCAGATTTTCAATCCGGCCAGGAGCTTAGAAGGTGGCTGAACTCTGAAGAAGTGATAAGCCACACGGATAATCATGACTGGCCTACACCTGAAACCAGAGTGATGTGGCTGGAATTCTTGGGTAGTCTCAGCCCCAAAGGCAGCCAGGTTTGGAGTCGTCATCGTTATAACGGAATGGTGGACTGGAGAGCTACTCCGGCAGTGATCGGCACACCATTGCAGCTTTACACTGTTGATGGTATTCATCACGTACTGGCTGATGATGGCACTCCTCTAGGAAGTATAAATGGCAGAATTAACACAAACAGAAGAGGTCTTCTTAGAGTTGAGGTGGATGATGAGAATGGTCGTGCCATGTTCGACTATTTAGGACCGGACGACTTTATTTCTACCTGATTTCTGGTTAGAGCGACTTGTGATTGGTGCATGCATCTGGCGTAATCGGTGAGACCGTAGCTATATATTGTTATCCAAATTGAGCCGTTGCAACTCGTCGAGCGTGTAGACGCGGAAGACATTCCGGTGGCGGGTTTCCAGCGGGATGTGCTGATGGTTAACGATAACGTGTCTGATGCTGTCAAACAGCCGTTCAAGGCCGCGCTTTTTCTGCGGGTCCGGCACGATATAAAAAACGTAAATCCAGTCTTTCCGGGTCCGGGCCAGTAAATGGCTTGCGATGATTGACTGGTAGCGAGCTCTGGTTTTCAGACGGCGCTCGGTCTCAATGGCGATCACGGTTCCGCAGGGGAGAGTGATCAGCCCGTCTGGCCGATGTTTTACCTGATACTGGCTGAGAAAGGTGGCCCGGTCGCCGTTAATCCATCCCGAAGCGCCTTTCTTCTCCAGAATAAGCCTGGCGGCCTGATTATCAAGATGGTGCTCAAGCGTCCAGCCGGTGATTTTTGATGGTTCAAACCGCGCAGGAAAGATTTTATCATCCAAGGTTAACACCACCGCCAGCCCGTCGCTGGTGATCCCCCACAATGAAATCTTCATTGTTCGTGATTCAAGCACATGCTTCTGGATTAACCCCATTCGCTCCGTTTTTGCCAGTAGCGAATAAAGCGACTTATGATCCCGGAAACCAAATAACAGCATCAGCGTTTTAAAATCACTGTAGGTTTCTTCTTTCAGGAAGTTCAGCAGTTGTTTTATTTTTTCGTTGTTACGCGTCTGGCGCTCGTTAAATGACGAAATCAGCATAAGCGCTCCTTAAAAATCAAGCGGGGACAGGTGTTCTTCATCATCAGGTTTCGGCTTTACCGGTTTTACTTCGCTTTCGTCGAAGAAAAGAACCGGGTGTGTTGTCATCACATCCGACATGGCGGGTTTATCATCCTCGCCAAAATCCAGCATGATCTTCACGGGGGCTACCGCTGCGGCAATATCAGGGGAAACCGAAAAGATTTTTAGCTGACTCTTTCTGACCTTTATCGGCGAGATCAGTGAAGCAGAAGGTAGCGTTTTTGTCGTAAAGATAAAGCTGACAAAATCGGGCAGGTTCAGGATCATATTGCTGTCAATAAAGAAACGTTCGGCCTGGCGGATTGTGCGCTCACTGTCGATGGTCTCCGTTAGCATATTATCCGTTTTAGCCTTACGGAGTTCATCATCCACCAGAATCGTGCCTGACATTCTCGCCACCCATTCCGCTGTATCCGGGTCCATAACCCGGTATACCAGCTTGAATTTTGCATTTTCAACAACCGCACCGACAACGGCGTCACCTTTCAAATCTGCCGGGCAGTCTTTTAAATCGGTGATGGACTGGTGGTCCATAATAATATGCACGCCTTTATCCCGTGCCGCACCTAAACCTTCCAGCGCTGGTCTGGATAAATGGTATTTCAGCTCGGAAAGATAAACAGCAATGGGGCGCGGTACATCTGTTACACGGTCGCGCCTTTCTGCTAATTGGTACAGGCGAACCAGCAGCATCCGCTGTGCGGTAATAATTTTGCTGTTTCGCATGGAGCCGATAACATAACAGCAGCCGCCGTCATCAAATATGTGCTTAAGCGAAAAGCCTTCTGGTGAGTTAATGGCATTGAGTATTGCCAGCTCTTCAATCTTGCCAAAAAATGCTTTGATTTTTTCGGCAATACCCTGAACGTAATCACCGTTATAAACATCACGGAGAGTTGCCGATGGATTATCACTGACAAATTGCGCGGCCATCCGCGCGGCTTTTCGGTCATCAATACGATAAAAGTCTGATTCCTGTCCTTTTTCCGCCAGACTGAAACCTGCAACAAACAGTTCTTCCAGTTCATCTGGCGTAATATCTTCAATCAGGTTTAACTGGTATTGCTGTTTTCGCAGGTCAATTAAGGCAAAGGGCTTCCCTGCATCCTCGCAGGCTTTTCGGTAAAGGTGCGGTGCCCATTCATCATCCTTGGGGTCCATCACAAATACGCCTTCCCCGGCCAGAATACTTTGATAAAGTAATATCCCGGTGGCAACCCCTTTACCGGCACCAGTGGTGCCGATAATATCAGCGTGTTGTTTTTGCCAGTCTTTTAACGGCAGATACATCGGCTGAATATCGCGGTTCATGCCGATAAATAACCCTCTTTTCAGGTCGATATAATCCAGTGGGTCATAATGCAGAGTTTCCGGCAGCAGGGATTTTACCGTGCGGATATCGGTGCGCAATTCCCGTTCAAGGGTAGTCTTTTTAACAAGGTGTTTCTTTATCCTGTCCAGCTCCGGTGTTAATAAACGGCGAAGCATAATATGAAAAATAACCCCGGTCACAGTAAAAGCAATCCGTACTGACCAGGCCAGGACCGTATTATCACTGGTGAGTCTGGTCTTATACAGCCACTGGAAGGATCCGATAACTATCGGGGCCAGTGTGCCGAAGAGAAAACACAGCAGGGAAAAAGCGATAATCAACCTTTTCCATAACGGGGCTTTCTGCCGTTCATCGCTTTTCATCGACGCGAAAAACGGCATCGTCAGCCCCGCTAATAACGCCAGCACCAGTTGTTGCTGTTGCACAAAAGCGAGCAGCGTCAGCATCCCGTTCACTATCGGTGACAGTGAAGCGGCAAGCTTATTTAAAATCACGATGCCTCCTTCGTCAGCGATTCGCCCCATGACATCGCCCCATCAATTCGCCCCACGGTGTCGGGCGAAAAGGCGGGGCGAGCGCATGGGGTAAAGAAGGTGGCCGCTGTGCGGCCATGTGCCGGAAAGCATGCTTCCCGGTACGAAACGGCGTGCGCCAGTACATGCGGGCTGGACGCCCTTATTGCCTGTCGCATGGGGGTAATGTCGTGGCTGGACGCCGCGCCAGAACCCCTAGGGTCAAAGGCGGCACACCGTCGCCCGCTACGCGCGACCACCCCCTTTAAGACGGTCGCTTTCGCCTTTTTCTTCCCTTTGCTCGTTCCTCGCAGCGGGAATAAAAGGGAAGCTGACCTTTAAAGAGGGTGGTCGCGCCACGCTACCGGCTTTTGGCCGGAGACTTAGCCGCGACGGTGTGCGGGGCGATGCCCCCAAATAAACCGCTGTCGTGGGCGACAGCTTTTCGCTCGCTGGGGCGGCGAAATTTATTCGGCTCCCCCCGGCCGGAAAAATCCGCGTGGGCGCGGCTGTTTGCCGGTGAGGCGCGGCGCCTGAACTATTTTCGCTCCTTAACCCGCGAAAATAATTCTGTCCGCTGCCTCATTTTTACGGCCTGCATTTCTTCGCTCCCTAATCCGCGAAAAATGTGCTGGGCCGTAAAAACCTGAAAACCGCCACGCCTTAAGCCGGACTCGGCTAAAATATTCCGGCGCTATAAGGGGACCTGTGAATAAAACTAAGGCAGGGATTAATAGTGGCTCTCGCGGATTTCCCTGATGATGTCGGAATAACACTGACGACTTTCTTTAATGCTGGTTTCATCCAGCGTAAACCCTCGCCGGTTGGCTTCCTCTGTCAGCGTTATTCTGTCGGTGGCATTCAGCGTTTGCATCAACTGCAATAACCGGCAGACAACCCGGTAGTGATAAATTTCATAATAAAGGCCGCATCCGCGCATCGCCTCATTTTCAATGTGCTCAATAACACAGGCTGCGCGCATGGAATCCCCACGCTGATGTGTCCAGGGATGCTGAATAAAAACCGGGTTGGTCATAAAGATAACCTCCGCTAATTAACTACGACCGCGGCCAAATTTACTGATTATCTGGCTGATAATTGCCGGGTCTGCCGAATCGCACTCAAGTAAAAATGATTTTCTGGCATCGGCCGTATGGTCCGGCAGAAAACCGTGCCTGTTCTTTTTGATGATATTAAAGAATACACGTTCAGCCGAATGGCATTCATTGCCGCCGCCGTTCCCGGTGGCTTTACCGTACATGCATAACACCACTTCACAGGCGTCAGCAGCGATGACGGAAGTTGAATATGACGCCATAGCGCTGAGTAATAATGCGGAGGGTATAACTTTTTTCATTTCGGTCACCTTCATATTTAAACGAGGGTTTTGTATTTCGATATGTTATTTATTGGAGTCCTTTACTGAATACATACCTCATTTCATTGAGATGAAGCGGTTTAAAATAAACATCACTCATCCGGCGTATGTCACCGTGAATATCAATGCTGACTATCACATCAATGCTCTTAAGCACCTTGCGTAACAGCACGTCGAAAGGCATGTTCCGGCAGTCGGGGTTTTCATAGCAGCGGTCAATTAATCCTTCAATACATTCTTCCGGGCTGCCCGCATGCAGGGAGGTTATCAATCCTTCATGCCCTGAACCGACGATTTTCAGTGCATCCCAGGCTTCTTGTCCGCGAATTTCAGCCAGTAATATCCGGTCAGGGTTCATACGATAATTGGCGCGTATCAGCCTGCCGGGCGTGACAATGGCATTATCCCCGGCATCCGCCGGATAAAAGAGATGGACATAATTGGTGTGGTGATAGAACCGGATTTCGGGATTATCCTCGATGGTGGTCAGCCTGAGGTGCCGGGGAATATAGTGCAGCAGCGTTTTCATGTAAGTTGTTTTACCGGAGCCGGTTTCACCGACGATAAAAATCGTCTTGCCGTATTCCACCGCTTTTTCCATAAAGCGGGGAATATCCTCACTCTGATAGTAGCGGGTCAGTTCAACATCTTTGCCTTCCGTTCGCTCCTTACCGCTTACCCGGTTATAAAATCCCGCATCAATCCATGACTGATGCGTTTTCTGCCCGAATGAGGGTTTGCGCAGCGTAATAGACACGGTATTACGCTCACAGGCCGGGGGAATAATGGCCTGAATGCGTTCGCCTGATTCAAGCGTGGCGGAAAGGATCGGCGAGGTGTCGTCGATATTATCGTCCTGCCAGGACGCCAGCGCTCTGGCAAAGGCGTAACACTGGCGCAGCGTAATCGGGGCTTCATGTCTTCGCCATTTCCCCCGGATTTTGGTATGCAGTTCACCCGGCCGGTTAACGGCAATTTCCGTCAGGCCGTCCTGCGCAATAAAATCACCAAACAGCTGGTTTTTCATAAAATCCAGCGACAGGTTTTCAGCGTTCATACCACCTCTTTTTCAGTCGTAGCTGCCAGACGGATGAGAAATCAATGTCGGTGCCGGTCATGATACCGATGACATCACCCTGATTCAGGTAGAGGGTGGGCGGGATATTGATGCTGTTATCCAGCGTCGTTTTCGCCATTTCCGCCGTGGCGGCGCGGGTGTTTTCGGTGTAGTCGGTATTGCGGTCTTTCCCCGGGGCAGCATCCGACGCCGCCGCTGCCACGTCCTGCACCGTACTGAGCATCAGGGCATTGCCGAAGCGTTCCCAGAAGTGGTTGTCGATCCAGCCGGCGATCCCCGCCTCGCCGAGCGGTCCGCTGGCCTGCGTATCAGTTAGCGGGATTTGCAGGCTGCCGGGCTCAGGCGTGCGCAGCTCTGTCCACAGCACAAACATCCGGCTGCGTCCGTGTTGCAGCGCCCCGGTGCGGTAGATGCCACGGGCGACCGTTCCCGCCGGGATCAGCGTCACATGGTTGCTGGCGCTGTAAACATCTTCACTGATCAGGCAGGAAATATGCCCCCCGACATCGGACACGAAGCGCCACATCATCGAACACGGGATATAGCGGTCCACCGGGATATAGAGATCAGGATCGAGTCCCAGTCGTCTGACGCCGGTGACACGGGCGACGCCCGGATTGTCGTTGTTACCCGTTTCCGGCGCGGCAGTATCCGGGCAGCGCAGGCTGCCATCCTTTCCCCTGGTCAGTACTGATGGACAGGATATGTACGTCGTGGATGATGACCGACTGTCGGACGTTTCTGCGTTGCTGCGCGTTTCACCCGGGGACGTGCGTGCAGTATCGCCCTGCATTGTTTGGGCGTTGTTCACCCCGTCAGCCAGCGCGGCTGCCTTGTTCAGGGCGGGTGGGGCCGGTGGCTGCGTTGGTGCGGAGGAGACGGTCTGGCTGACAGGGTCTGTTCCGTCCTGTGTGTGCGGCCCGAACAGGCCAAACGGGTTACTGTCCATGCCCAGATTTTGACGCTCATGCAGCGTCTTCCCGGCGGAAGGCTGCGGCGCGGTGTCGGCTTCTTTCTCATTACCCCCTTTCAATGCACTGAAAAGACGATCGCCGCCGGATGCCAGGGCGATCACCAGAGTCAGACTCAGCAGGCTGACGATCAGCGTGCGGCGACCGGATACCTTACGAAAACGGGTCACTTCCGGCTGGCCGGGGGATGTTCTCTGCTCCGGTTCCTGATACGCCATTGCCGCACGGGCGCGTTCGCGGGCTTCCGCTTCCCGTTCTGCGGTGGTTTTTTCCGGTTCGTCCGGGACAGGTTTATCGGTCATTTCGCCTCCAGCGTAACGGACGGTGAAACAGTGTCGCTACGGGTTATCGGGATGCGCCCGAATCCGTCGTTTTCGATCCCCACCACCGAGGTGCCGTAACGCAACACCAGTTGTGGCGCTGCCGGCACCACCATCACGGTGTAATTACCCTGCTTAACCGTCCGGGGCGTGAGCGCCTGCTCCCGTCCGTTAACCACCCGGAAAACGGAAGGCAGGGTTCTGATGGGGGAAAAACCGATATAGGCAAAACGACCATCATCCCAGGCAAAATCCGGTGCGATGGAGGCCGAACCGGCGGCGACCCGTTTGGTGTAGCGCCAGTTGCGCGGCGTGCTGGCCTGTCCGAATGCCGCTGCTATTTGCTGCTGCTCCTGTCTTTCACGTTGCTGCGTCTGACGTGCGGCGCTGGCGGCGGCGGATTGCTGGCGAACCTCGACCGGATAGTGGTAACGGATAACGAACGCCTGCGCGGGGGAATCGTGGTCCAGCACGTTCAGCTCCAGGCTGTAATCACGCTTTGAGGTCACCACGAAGAGGTTGGTCTTCCAGTCCTTTGCCGTGGGCAGGAACACCTGGCTGACGTTGTTGCCGCTGGCGTCCGTCACCGGCTGGGTGATGGGGTTCGGGCTGACGCCTACCCGGTTATCACTCTTCGTTACCGTCCAGCCTTTAGGAAAGCCCGCTTGCGCATCAATCACAGCTTCATCGTCGTCAAACAGCAGCGTGGTGACGTAGCCCGGGCGGGTATTGACGACCGTGGCGTTCTGGCTGTTATACGATACGTTCTGCATCCGGCTGTCATAGGCGCTGCCGCGCGGGGTGGCGGCGCTCCATGTCGCGCATGACGCCAGTAAGCCCGTCAGGAGCAGGATGTTTTTCAGCATCATTCGCTCCTCAGTTCTTTATCGCGCTGGTAGCTGGTGACGATAAAGCCCAGCGGGTTCACTTCACGCTGACTGTCCGTCAGTTGCTGATGCGGGACATATCGGTAAGTGAGGCGGATATTCCAGAAATCCGTTTTAACTGAATTATCAGAAATACGGCGGAGGGTGCGTTTAATACGCAGTGTTGCCAGGTTATCCGGCCCGGTGGCAGGCGCATGCACATTAGAAATAATGTCGATATAGACGACATATTCGGCTTTATTAAAAATAACGTCCGGAGCCTGGTCGCCGTTAAACCCGTCCAGATAATCCCGGTTCACGCTGTCGCTGTTAAATAACTGTACGTCGTCGTAATCACGCTGGAGGGCGAAATAATTATACCCTTCGCGGAGTCTGACATAGTGTGCCGCCAGTGAATGGGCCAGCGCTTTTTCAGACGCAATATCCCGCTCTTTAATGCGGGTCATATACTCATAACGACCTGTTTGTTTATCCACCGCCCACAATTCAATGTCAGTGGTTTTCAGCGGCAGCAGAATAAGAATGGCCGTAATTGCCAGTGCAGCCAGAATCAGCCCGGCAGCGGCCACCCGCCAGGCAGTTTTGCGGGAACGCTCTTCCTTTTCCAGCAGGATGGATTCAAAAGAGCGCGAGACATTGATGATGCGCTGAATATCAGACATGGTGAGTCAGCTCCTGGATCATGGCGGGGGAATTCACCGGCTGGGGATCGCCGGACACCGGCGGGAGGTTGCCCTGATGCTGCGCGCAGCCCGTAAGCGCGCACAGCACCAGAAGCAAGATGCTGAATTTCATGGAAGCCTCTTATCGGATAAATGCAGGAAAGCCGCACCGCTGGCAGAGGCCACGGCGTGACGGAGAAAAGAAATTAGCGGTCGGGAGGATTAACGGTGACGCTGCTGATTCTGGCGTTTCATGCTTTCGATGGCGGTGGCACGTTTCTGCCAGGCGTTCACGGCTTTGCCCGCCCCTGCGGCAATGAACCTGCCGGTTGTCGCGGCTGCTGCCATGCCACCTTTGGCGGTCAGTCGGCCCCCGGCCTTTATGCCGGGTCTGGCGACGTCGGCAGATTTGCTCGCCAGCCCGCTCAGTCCGCTCATGGCTGCACCCTGTAACACGGCCTGCACGGCGGCACCGCTCAGCGCAGTGGCTATTTTCGCTGAAAAATACACCACGACGCCTGCGGCAACCCCGGCCAGCAAACATTGTGCCGCCAGGGTCACCATATTGCTTTCAGCAGACGTTGCTGTGGCGGCATCCAGTATTTTATTCAGGTAGTTGATGGCGATCCGGACAGACAGAGCAGAGAACATGATCGTTAAGATTGCGGTAAATAGTGTTTTCAGCCAGTTATCAAACATGGGTTTAAGAAAACCGTACAGCAGGCAGAAAATAAAGAGTGGGGCGGTGGTGGTCATTAACAGAATGGTGATTTCGGCGAGCAGGTTGACAAAGGTTGCAGCCAGTAACAGAACGATTGCACCGCCCCAGACCAGCACCTCGGCAAAGCCGCCATTCATTTTAACGTACGTGGAGGTATCGAGATTAAACAGCGTTTGCCCCAGCGCTTGTGCCTTTTCCCACACCGTATCGAGCAGCGCCCAGACATTATCATCGCCGCTGATGCCGTCCTTAAGCCCTTCAATGGCCACAATGATGGCATCCAGCCAGCCCTCGCGGTTTAAAACAAAGGTGGTGATCAGCAACATGCGGCCCACATCCCAGACAACATCCTCAACCGGTGTCTGGAGTTTGCCGCCCAGCGTCTGATACCCGCGATACGTAACAAACAGGGTGAAGGAACTGACGATAATCACACTGATAAGGGTGCCGTAGGTAGAAGACTGACCTTCTAACACGGCATTGAGTCCATCCATGATGTTTTTGTCCATACCAACAAAAATACCACCGGACATGGTGCCTCTCATTAGTCAGGAACAGACAGGGGATAAAAACAGGGAATAACCCCTGTTTTTGTTGGTGGGAATGTTACTGAGTGACGGATTTTCTTTTTTGGGCTTCCTGCTGAAACAGCGTCTCGAATTTTTCCCTGATGCCGGGTTTGCCGGTCTGGGCAAACATGAGTGCTGCCCGGTGTGCAAACTCGCAGTTGTCGCTTGCCTCACCATCCGTGAGGCATTGCGTATAGACCTTATAGGTTTCATCGGGATGTTCTTTATACCAGGCTTCTGATTTCGTCTCTTTACAGCCTGATAAGACGAAAATGCCTGACATGACGCATAAGGTTAATACGGGTTTTAACATGTTAACCTCCCAATAGAGAGTTCAGATCGGCAACGGGCGCAGTTAATTGCTGTTGCTCAAAAGCTTTCTGTTTTTGCTGTTCCAGCAGCGTTGCTCGCTGTTCAGTCTGTTTGACTGACATTTCCCACTGGCTGGTCAGCGCATTCAATTGTACGCTTTTGGCTGCGATGGCGTTAGCCAGGTCCTGTGACTCTTTCGAATCCTGCGCATTAGCAATACGGTCTGATAAATCTGATATATCGCCGAGCGTGCCCGTGATCTTGTTTTCAACCTCGGACGTATTTTCTATCGCTACGGCCTGATTCAGGATCATCTGTTTGCAGCTGTCCAGATAGCGTTGTGAAGCGCTGGACGGGTTACAGGTATCGAACGTTTTATATTTGTTATACAAGCTATTAAGTTCAGACGAATATGACCCGCTTTGGTTGCTCAGCAGGTCATCCAGTGAAATACCATTTTGACGAAGATTATCGATATCGGTTTTCAGACTTTTGGCCTCGCGGAGAAATGCCTGAACGTCACGTACGCCCGTTGCCGTGGCTAATTGCTGCTTATAGGCATCCAGTTCACTTCTGTAATGGGTGACGGTTTCCTGCCACTGCTGGAGTTTCTGGATCCACTGATTCATGGATTCGGTATTCTGTACGGCGTCAAATACCGGTATTCCGGCGCTCATCGCCTGGGTGGAAATCAACAACGATAATGCCAGTATGGTATCTTTGAATCGCATTTTAATTACCTCCGACATGAATATTACAGGGCTTGTTCAAGGAAGGCGGCTTTCCAGTCATCAGGCTGCATTCCTTCCTGATACAGGGTGTCGAACAGTTTCAGGTTGTCTTCGCTGCCGCTCAGCATTTTGGTGAGTTTCCCGAGGCCCGATAAATCCATTTTCGCCATCGCCACAAAAGGTCGGGTTTCACCCGCGCGTAACGGCGTTTTCAGGACCACCATAGAGCGCTCTCCCGGATCGAGGTTTCTGACGATGTCGTACACGCTTTCCGGCACTTTCATCTTTTCCACGTAATCCGCCCGGCTGGCCTTCGGGTTGGCGAGAAATATCTGCGTGCTGCACTGCTCGATAATCGCCGGGGCAATCGGGTGCTTGACGATTTCGTCAGGCGACTGCGTGGCGGGGATGAAGATGCCGTTCAGCTTGCGGATCACTTTCAGCATATTGAGCGAGAAGCGGGAAAATTCGACATCGGCCAGCCATTTCCAGAACTCGTCCATGAACATCACCAGCCGGCGACCGTCCAGCAGGCTGGTGACGCGGTACAGCAGATAAAACGTGACGGGGCCGCGAATATCGTCATCATCGAGAAATTCCGTACCGTCGATACCCACGTTATCAATGTTGCTGATGTTGAAGGTGTCCTCCTCATTGTCGAATACCCAGCCGAACTCGCCGCCCTGCGCCCACTGTTTAAGGCGGATACGCAGCCCGTTGATGCGGGCGTCGGGGGTTGGCGGCTCCGGCAGGACTTCCAGCAGTCGGGTGATACCGAACTTGCGGTATTCCGAGGGGTAGTCGAGCATAATGGTATCCACGGCGGCACTGATCCGCTCCTCATCGCGCGGATCGAGCGGCTTGCCGTTGCGGCCGCACAGCATGCGCACCAGTTGTTTGATAAAGCTGATATTCCGCCGGGTTGGGGCCAGCGAAAACGGGTTAAACCCGGTGGGAGTGCCGGTGCGGATACGGAAGTAGCGTCCGCCCATCTGGCGTATTGCCATCTCCGCCGCCCGGTCCTTGTCGAAATACACCGTGGTGAACCGCTGGATTGTGGCTGAGGCGGAGAACGTCGCCGGATTGCGGTACTTCTGCATCAGTTGCTGCATGACGGTCATCAGCATCGTTTTCCCGGAGCCGGTTTTACCTATAATCGCTGTATTACCCGGCGTTTTTTCGTTGAAGTCATCCCGCCCGCTCTGGCTGTCGTGCAGGTTCAGGTAATACCCGCCGCCGCCAGGGGATTTGAGTATCCCGATGGCGTCACCCCAGGGATTGCCGCTCCGCTTGTGGGAATGAAAGTTGTGCAGGCTCGCCAGATCGGCAAAGTTCTGGCTGCTGACGGCCACCAGACGGGGGCGCAACGTATACACCCCCGGCAGTTGCGCCAGGTACGCGGCGGGCAGCGACAGCGTGGACAGCGTCGTCATGATGCCGAGGTCGGCGAAAGGCTGCGCCAGCGCGTTGGTGTCCTTCACCACCTGCTCGGCGCTGTCTGAGGATACCAGCAGGGAGAAGTGGTATTTCCCGCAGGACACATGCCCGGACTGGAGCAGGTCACGCAGGACAATCAGCTCTTCGCGCTGTGAAATGGCGTCGTCGTCCGCCGAATTCAGGCGCTTTTCCGCCAGGCGAATATGCTTCTGCGCCTCATCGCGGGCCATGCAGGTGAAGGACTGCGTCAGCACGTACTCGCTTTCGGCATACAGCAGCGCGTCCAGCAGGCCGGTCGCGGTTTCAGGCGAATAATCTTTGATTTCCAGACTGCGGAAAAAACGGGAGCCGCCGACGGTCTGGCACTCGGCGGTGTCGGTGGTAAAAAAGACATCCGGCGTGCTTAATGTTTCATAAAACGGCGCACGCGTGACCGCCACCTTTTGCCACTTGCCGGTGAGCAGGCGGTGATAAAAGGACAGCTGGGCGGAATACACCCGCCCGTTGCCTTCATACATCCCCAGTGGCGTCGCCGTATAGCGAGACAGCGCCGAAGCCAGCGCATCCCGGTGTTCCAGCATTACTTTCAGGGCATCATCCAGCACCGCTTTGCGTTTACCGGACGGCTGTCCCTTCATGGCCTTTTTCTCCAGCGGAGAGAAGGGCGCATAGCAGACGGTGAAAAACAGCCGGTGCCGCCAGAACGATTTTTCGCTGATCGGCTGGTAATACAGCCGGGTCACTTCATCAGAAAAGGGAATACCTGAATTTGCATCAAAGGCAGCGTGGTATTTTTCCCGGATACGGTGAAGATAGAAAGTGACCGGCAGGCCTTCATATGCACGAATCACGTTATTGAGATGCGTCGCCATTAACGTCAGGTGATGTTCGTCCTCGCATTCAAAAACGGTGCCCTCCAGCTCCCAGCTGGCAACCAAATCACCCTGGCGGTTTCTTATTACCTGGGGATGGATATGGGAGGAGTAGGGAATATGTTTATCCAGCGTAACGCGCTCGTTTAACTTCATCTTTTCAATAAACTCCGAAACGTCGACAGCGTCATAGCGGTTTGCCAGCAGGGCATTAGCACCAAAATGTTTATTGGTGCCAAACCGGCCACGGGTTTTAAAGGCCAGCCAGAGCAGCCCGAAATAGTGAATATCGGTTCTGGCCTTTGCCTTCATCTCCAGCCAGGCGGGAATAAGCAGTAATATCAGGTAATAGCTGACATAGACCGCCAGCAGGACGATGGCCCCGCTGACCATCACGAACGGCACGAGGGGAATACCGGCTATGGCGGCAGGTCGCGTCAGCGCTTTGTTCAGCGTAGCCATCGTTGCCTCCCTTATGACGCCCAGTAGGCACCGAAACCTGACGCACCGACGATGAGGATGGCGCCAATGATGACGTTGCGCATGTCATGCAGGCTCTTGCCGTCAAACAAGACTTTGTATCCCACCCACATGGTGGCCAGCGTGATTGTGACGGCGGCCAGTCCGAGCAGGCCGGTAGAGGTGTTGCTCAGCGTCTCATTGGCTTTATTAAACCCGCTGTCTGCTGCCAGCACCGGGCTTGCCATTAACAGGCAAGTGAGGACGGGCCAGTCAGTCTGTTTTCGTTTCATCATTCTTCCTCCTGGGGGCCGGGAATGGGTAACGCGCCGCGTATCACGGCATTGGGGTAGCGCAGGGATGCCAGTACTGGCGTGGCGTTATCGGTAAGCTCGCCACGCATGACGGCGGTGGGGTAATGGATTTCCGGCATGAGCTTTTCGGCGGGAGGTCGCTGCCGGTCTTCCCGCGTTGACGGTACGGCGTAGCCGATGCGCTGGATGTAGCTGGTCTGGTTAAATGTGGATTCCGGCTGTTGGCCGGTCGTGAAATTTCCCGAGTAGTAGCAACTGAGCGCACGCTTCAGGGAACCGCCGCGGTGGTAGCAGTCGGTGAGGATCTGCTCAAACACGGACAGGTTGGTACAGGGGTCAAGAAGGTCACGGGCGGTCACGCCGTAATGACGGAAATTGGTGCTGGTGATTTGCATCAGCCCGACCGAATAACGTCGGCCCTGTGCCGCCAGCCGTCCGGTGAGACTGACGGCCTCATCCTTGCTTGTGGGGAAATGTGAAGTCACGCCTTTGCCACCGGGCAGAATTTCAGCGATGGCATACGGATTCAAACCGGATTCGACCCGTGCCACATCGAGTGCCGTAGACGGGTGAACGCTGGCGGCGCACTGCATCGACAGCGTAAGAAAGGCTGTGGTGGATAGCATGGTGGCCTCTTAACAGTCAGCCCGGCGGGTGTATACCAAGCCCCTGCCGGAGGAAGGTCAAAAGCGGATTAAGCAGAGGCGGTATCCTGCGAAATGCCGCTATCTTCTCTGGGTTCAAGCAGCACCAGCTTGCCGGAGACAGCAATACCGGGTGTCAGCATGATATTCAGGCCAGACTTACCGTTATGAGCAAACGCCACGCCAACCCTGGTCCAATACGTGTTTATTTCGCCCTGTGCATCGGGTTGACTTTCCTGGGTGACAAATACTTGATAAATGGGTTTTCGCATGAGGCCTCCTCTACTAAAAACAACGATGAGTTAAATAAATGTCACATCCCAATTCTGCATTCCGGTTTTAACGGGTCAGCGAGAACATTCAGCGGCACCCTGAATTGTGGTTTCATGACAGCCCGAACCTTATTTTTAAAGAGCAACGCCTGATTCAGGCGAATTAACGTCAATACGGGTAACTATTATGTAATGACGCTTTCAGGATCAGATATCCGGGGCGGTATATAAACGATAAATTCAAAGTTAAAATGAGAGAGATAAATTAGCGGTAGAAGGGGATAAGCTTTGGGGTAAATAAAAGGAAGTGAAATATCTAATA
Source organism: Ewingella sp. CoE-038-23 (assembly GCF_040419245.1). NCBI lineage: Bacteria > Pseudomonadati > Pseudomonadota > Gammaproteobacteria > Enterobacterales > Yersiniaceae > Ewingella > Ewingella docleensis. Next base: position 1,554,274 of record NZ_JAZHOH010000001.1, read on the forward strand.
AAGACGACTGTGGATTTATAGTTAATGATAGAGACATGCAGGGGAAATATTCCTGCATGTCTCTGTGACCATTATTAACGTCTTCGGCGTTCAAGTTTTTCCTGACATTCCGTGCAGGTGGTTATGCCCGGAAGTGCCTGCCGTCGCTTTTCAGGAATGAGCTTACCGCATACACGACAATGGAATAATGATGGCGTAGACCCTGGCTTAAAACGGCTCTGTTCAATCATCTCTTCCAGTCGTTGCTCATTAAATTCCTGATCGCGGTCGATCTCATCCGGCATGGGCGGCCCTCCGGTCTGACGCCTCCCGTTCGCAAAGTGCGATACGCTTCCAGACGATGGTCAGTGACAACCCTTCGACTTTCGGCAGCAGGGTTTGCGTTACCTGCATCATGGCGGCCAGTGCATCGGTCGATTCCAGGTTGGCCACCCGGCATTGTTGCCATTGCCGCCAGATGGCCGCATCCGTATCTTCGTCCGGCTCTGGCGTCCGGCCATAAGGCACACGGATGCCCAGCAACCGGCGGCGAAGGCAAACTTCGTTGGAGGTGAGGCCAAAATACTTGTTGAGTAGCGCAATTGACCCGCCGAGCCGGATGGCGTGGTTGATACGTTGCTGCTGCAGAACCTCCTCACGTGATTTCGCCAGAAGCAGGTGTAATGCGTCGTGATGAACCGTCACAGCCAAAAACTGCGCAGACTCCCGACTGATGATAAACAGCTCGTCTAGTGATAATTGGTTGAGGGCATTCATTTCGTCGAAAGTGAATCCTAGCGATTCACAGTGACGAATATTGCCATCCTTCAATGCATGCAGGGCATCGGTTAAAACGGCGTAGTTCAGTGACGGGATAATCATGGTGTTTCTCCCTTCAGCTTATTGAGCGGCGGACTAATTTAATATTGATCCATTCGTCAATTTCCGATTCGAGCCAGGCGACACTGGCCGGGCCAATCTTGATTGAGCGGGGGAAGGTGCCGTCTTTCATATACAGATAGATTTGAGAGCGCTTCAGGCCAGTTTTTTCTTCAACCTGTTTCAGACGTAATAACTGATGAGATGTCACGGTATTCTCCTGTGGCAGATATAGCGCTAGCCGGGAGATAACACGACAACACAAAATAGTGGTGTGGAGAAAGGTGATGAACCCGTATTACGGAAAATCCAATCCTTAATACGGGTTTTCATAGCGAAGGGCATCATCTTACTTTTGTGTTGGTAGGGAAGGGGGCGAGCCGCGCTCAAGCGCAGTCTTGAGCGTGTCGCCACTGAATCGATCGGTAATGCCTTCCTCAGATGCCCATTGTTCAAAAATGGACAATAGTTTATACGGTTGCATGATTAACGGACTGATAGTTTCATTATTTTTGCAGGCAAGCCAGAAGAGGCGTGATAGAGGGGTGGATATACGAGTTGGAGACGGTTGAAGTATTTCTTTTTCGATCGGTTTGTTGATCAGTTTCTCAAGTTCACTTTTTCTGAGGACAAAGCAGGCATCACTCGGTAATTCATGCATAGGAAAATAATATTTATGCGAATCTTTCTTTGTAGCGTTTAGTATTATATCTTCGTAATCATCTGATGAAATATCTTTAGGTAGCCTTTTTACGTGTCGTTCGATTCTTTCATGCCATGTCATCTTTTCGAAAAGTTGAAACGTTTCCCCAAATAAACAAACGGTAATGCCATAATTATCCGACTTTGCTCCTGTTACAGGTGATGGTATCTTTAATGAATGTGCAAGTAAACGCTGTATAAGGACATATTCATATCCGAGCAATGTTGTGTCAATGACTCTTTGTACAGGGTGGATATATCTTCCTTCAGTACTGAAAGTTAAATTGTTTTCGCTGACAAAGGAAATTTCGGCAAGCATGAATGATTTCATCGGTGACGAACTTTTTAATGGTCTTAGCTTTAATTTATGATTTCGTGATTTAATTTTCCTCAATATTATTGGGGATTGAAAATATATTGAAAACCGAATTTTCCCTTGCAGAGCAAATCGATAAAAATCACTTTTTCTTATTTTACACCCATTCAATCCATTGAGAAGTCTTACCGCCTCCCTGATAGTTATCCAGTCTGGAATTCCATCTCTAATGTTTAGGTAAGTTGGATTGTCTGACATAATACATCTCCTTTCACACAATGATATTGCTGATGAATTTCGCTGTGTTTTTGAAAGATGTTTAAAATTCTGATTGATATGAAATAGATCAGAATGATATAGGATTATTTTATAAAATAAAAAAACCTATGTTTGGTTGGGACATTTTTCAAAGAGGTAAAATAAAATGGCTCAGTGATTTGGTGTTCACTGAGCCATTTTAAATACTATGTGTACTATCATGAGTAATCGGAGGTGGTGCGTCTTTTATTCGAATTTATTTGTAATAACATCCACAAAATACCAACGATTACCACTCCGCCTCCAACCCAAGTAGGGCTTGTAAGACCAGTAACATCCAGTGCTACACCCCCCAATAGCGACCCTAATGCAATTCCTCCGTTAAAACCGGCAATATTCAGTCCTGCTGCCACAGCTGGAGCTTCAGGTGCATGTATGTGAGCTAGCCCTATCACTCTTGCTTGCATTGAGGGGACCGCTGCGTATGTCAATGCTCCAAGCAAACCAATAAACAGTGCCATTAACATTAAGGATGAGACAGAGAACCACATAGCAAAGAGGACGATCGCCAGACCAATAAGAATTGTCATCACGGCATGGTCTGCACCTTGCTTGTCAGTCAGGCGACCACCCCAGACATTCCCGATAGCGGCCATCACGCCGTAGACCAACATAAGCAAACTACTCGTACGCTCGTCTACATGCGTTACCTGAAGTAGAATTGGGGAAATATATGTATACAGGGCAAAAGATCCTGCATAGGCCAAAACTGTAATTCCTGCTCCCGCAAGCAGTAGTGGGTTGAACATGGCTTTTAAACCGTCCATGGCATTTGCTTGCAAGGAGGGATCATTTTGATCCGTGGGCATCAGCATTGCCAATCCAATAAAACCGATCGCTCCACTTGCCGTTACTGCCATGAATATAGACTGCCAACTCAACAGACTACCGATGTAGGTACCAAGTGGTACGCCTAATGCCAACGCAATTGTAAGACCGCCAAAAACGACCGAAACAGCGGCGCCAGCACGATGTCGCCCAGCCAGTTGGGTTGCCACACTTGAAGCAACAGCAAGAAACACTCCGTGCCCTAAACCGGAAGCAAATCGTGCAATCAACATCGGCGTTAGGGACTCAGACGCACCGACGATACCATTGCCAACTGTAAACAGGCCCATAGCAACAAGTAATAATCTTTTACGAGGCCATCGTGTTGCCAACGCAGTTAATCCCGGAGCACCAATTACGGCACCGAGGGCGTAGGCTGTCACCGCTGTACCTACATGACTGACACTGACGTTTAGATCAGCTGATATCCTGGAAACTAAGCCGATCGTGACAAATTCAGTGAATCCCAAAGCAAAAGCGCAGAGTGCAAAGACATATATAACAAAAGGCATGCGTTCTTTCATAACTCAGGCTCTTCTATTTTCAATAGAAGCCAACAAAGGCAGCATTGCCTCAGCGACTCCTTTTGCGGAAGCGGGATTCTGTCCGGTCACTAATCTCTCGCTGACAATCACCTGTGGCTGAAAATTTGCGGCTGCAAGATGCTCAGCACCTCTTTGCTTCAGCGTGTCTTCAAGTAAGAATGGAACAATGTCGTACAACCCTACAGCACGTTCTTCATCGTTGGTAAAAGCTGACACCTTTTTGCCCGCAACCAGATATTCATTATCGGAAAGCCGAATATTCACCAATCCGGCGGGGCCATGACAAACCGCAGCGACAACGCCACCCTTTTCATAAATTCGTGATGAAACACCCGCCAACTCTATATTGTCAGGGAGATCCCACATCGTCGCATGCCCTCCTGCATAGAAGACGGCGTCATAGACGTCAGGATCAATCTGGGAGGGTTTTAATGTGGTTTTAGTTGCCTCGCGTAAGGAATCATTATTCCAAAAGGAGGCGTTAACCGGATCGCTGAGGTCTAAACCGTCAACATGTGTCTTGCCCCCCTTGGGACTCACGAAATCAATTTCATAACCTTCTTTTGTGAGTACATCGTAGGGGTGAGACACCTCAGAAAGATAGAAACCACTGGGTGCGGCATCTTTACTCTCGGCTTGACCTTTACGGTCATGGCTGGTCAATACAAACAGGATACGTTTAGGCATTTTAACTTCCTCTATATGGGGGGACTTAAAGCAAAATTCTTCTGACTACATGCGACATAACAGACTTGTCATATTGAGTCTTATTGTGGAACAATCTATTTATCCTTTAAATAGACCTAAACGGACAAACACTTACCCCAAAATGAACAAAATAAACTTGAGAAATGACGACCTTGAAGTGTTTTTACACGTCGTCGACAGAAACAATTTCTCTGCCGCAGCACGAGACCTACAGATACTCCCCAAGATGGTGAGCAAGCAGATAGCCAGGCTGGAAACTGCACTTGGCACTACACTTTTTGAAAGAAACACCCGTAATCTACGTATTACAGACGAGGGCAGAGCTATAGCTGAGAGGGCTCGCGTAGCGTTGGCCGTTCTGGATGAGATGAAGGAACTTTCCCGAGGGGAAAGTGAGGAGTTAAGCGGAAATATTCGTTTGACTGCGCCCGCACCGTTTGGCCGAAAATATGTTGCTCCTGCTATCGCTGCATTCTGCCAAGTACATCCGAGGGTGGGCTTTGATTTAAGGTTATCTGACCAAATCCAGGATCTTTACAGTGGTGATTTCGATCTGGCTATTCGTATGGGGGATCTGGCTGATTCTCGCCTTCTGGCCAGAAAAATAGCAAATAATAGACGTATTCTCATCGCATCGTCCGAATATCTGAATAATCATCCACCCATTGAGCGACCAGAAGATCTTTTAAATCACAACTGCTTAGTATTCGCTTACCCGGGTTTTTTACACAATTCATGGACGTTACGTAAAGCCGGTCATGAAAGAAGCATCAGTGTTACTGGCAACCTTATCAGTGACAACGGAGACGTATTGCATGCCTGGAGTTTGGCGGGGCTTGGCATATCTCTTCGAGAAACTTGGGATATTCATGATGAATTGAGAGCTGGGAAACTTTGCCGAGTTCTGCCTGATTGGGAAGCAAACACATCTCAGATCAGTGTTGTCCGGGCGCGGCGAGAACCAATACCCCGTAGGCTAAGTGTATTTATTGATTTCATCACTGAAAAATGGAAACGTGCACCATGGGATGATGATTAATGTTCCGAGAGGTAGTCCGAACCGGTCTAAAAGAAGCTAACCGCTTCGCTGACCAACGGAATTTGTGATAACTCGATTTGAGTTGAGGTTGTCAACGTTAATAGATAAAAATACATTGATTGTTTAGCCAATTTAAAGGGTTAGCGGCTATCACTCCCCAGAGTATGTAATAGAAGACAACACGCCAATCCGAATCTCATGGCATGCCTGAAACCTTAATGCCAACCAGGTGTAACGCACGTAAAATATAGTTATATCAATGGGTTATCTTGATATATTCTATCATTACCCTATAAAATCCTTTAATTGTTAAAATAAGTTAATATGTATAGAAGCATTAACGGAACATGTTTATAACATTATACTGTGCAGGCTTTCGATTTTATGTCGTAATCGGAGAGCTTCAGGCTCTTAAGGATGCGCAGTATGAGCTATCTGGTTCAGTTACGAAGTTTTGTTGAAGTATACAAAGCTGGTTCGATTTCAAAAGCGGCAATGCGGTTGGGCATAAGCCAGCCTGCAATGTCTGCCCACATTCATTCACTTGAGGCTTTTACCGGGTGTGTTCTCTTTACTCGTCGTTCACATGGTGTGGTGGCTACAGTGGATGGGGAGGAATTGGCGAGATTGGTGGCTTCAGATTTAGAAACGATTGAACTGAAGTTGTCGATGCTTAGATCACGTACAAGGAAGTCCTCGGGGACAGTATCTTTCATCGGGCCAGCAGAATTAATGTGGTCAAAATTACCGTACTTGGTGAAAATATTATTCAATGAAGGTATTAAATTTAAAGTTTTGACAGGAAATAGGAAGCGCATATACAGCTGTCTTCTGGACGGAAGTTGTCAACTAGGTTTCACAACTTCTATGCCGGATAAACAAAAATTTGGATATGCTGAAATTGGAATGGAAAAGTTAATAGTTGTGGTAGCGTCACTCATAGCAGACAACTTCAAAGAAAACGAGGACGTGATTGATACGCTGTTGAAGCTTCCTCTAATAGCTTACGATGAACAGTTACCCTTGATAAGGGAAGTTTTCCAGGATTCTTCGCGATTTTTTGCACTGCTTCGTCCGTCTATTACTGTACCGGATTTGCGGATTTTAGAAAGAATGATCCGAGAAAATATTGGTTGGACTGTGATGCCTGAGTATTTATGCGCCCAAAGCATAGCAGGAGGTCAGATCGTTGAAGTGAATGTCCATGAGAGACTCCCTATAAATTCAATCTATTTGGTATGGATTGATAGCTCATTACGTAACCCACTCGTTTCAGGAATCAGAGACAGAATTCTCGAACTATCAAAAAATAGCGGATTTATGGTTTGAAATACATAAAACAGGCAGCCTTATCGGCTGCCGTGTCATTATTTTGTCCGTGGAGATCGCTTGGCAAAGTCATCTGCAATGTCATTCAATTTTAGGAATTTCACCCCTGGGTGACCGAGCATATGTGTTAAGAGGCGTTCGAGCATCATTAATACGTGCGGGCGACCAGATACGTCCGGGTGAATCGTAAAAGTAAAGATCGCATATTCATGCTCACGGTAGACCCAATCGAATTGATCCCTCCACAACTGTTCGATGTCCCTGGGATTCATGAAACCTTGGCTGTTGGGTTTTGTTTTCATGAACATGAAAGGAGGAATATCGTCGATTGTCCAACTGGCGGGTAATTCAATAAGGTCCGTCTCTTCTCCGCGTACCAGCGGTTTCATCCATTCGGTCGGTGTCTTGGAATAATCTATCTTGGTCCAGGAATCACCTTTCCTGACATAATAAGGCTGATGATCATGATGCATTAGTGAATGGTCATATTTGATGCCATTTTCTAATAGAAGATCTGTGGTTACAGGAGAAAATTCCCACCATGGAGCGACATACCCAGTAGGTCTCTCCCCTGTTAATTTTGTGACCATGTCAATGCCTTTTAGAAGGACTTCTCTTTCTTGGTCAGGCGACATAGATATTGGGTTTTCATGACTGTAATTATGAACCCCTACCTCATGTCCAGCATTGACAACTGCTTCCATTTGCCGAGGAAAGGTTTCAATGGAATGACCAGGCATAAACCAGGTGGTGGGGATATTAAACTGGTCAAATAGATTCAGAAGACGTGGAGTTCCTACTTCGCCAGCGAACATACCGCGAGATATATCGCTTGGAGAATCTTCTCCCCCATAAGAAGATAGCCAGCCTGCAACGGCATCTACACCCACTCCAAAACCACATAGTATTTCTTTCGCCATGAGTTATTACTCCTCATACAGAAATATTGAAATAATATCGCGTTAAGAGGGTTTCTTGACTAATTTCAAGAGAGCCTCGGTATCTAATTCATTAATTCCTTTTTGAAGGGCCATTAATTTATGATCAGGGATGTTGTATCCCCAATTAGCCCAAAATGATTGAATGCCATGATCTAATGCATCAATAACATTTTGGATATTGTCATCAATAAATAGAATCTCCTCATTTTTATCGAAGGCTATTGATTTTAGCAAGGTAAGAGTCTTGTTTTTGTCGGCCATCCTCCCATATATTTTATTCGAGGATAAGTTTAAACCATATTTACTTAGAATGAATGATATAGACTCTTCATCCTTTCCTGATACAATATAGATATCATTAGATGTTTCAAATAAATTTGAAACATCTAATAGCGGACGGTGTAGTTCAGCCCAAAAACCAGGGTAGATACTTCTTGCCAGCTTCCTATACTGGATGAACTTATCCCTGAATATTTTCTTATCTTCAGTTGGAATTGATTCATATATAGCAGTGAATCTGTCATTATCTATAGCTTCATTACCAAATTCAGTGAATGAGGCAATAAAGTGACCGTCATGGCGTACAAAATTCCTTAATTTCCTGAACCGTTTAGCCATCAGGCGTGGGATGTTTTGAAGTACATCTTGGTTAAAATCACTGAGAGGTCTGTCATGTAATACATTCCATGTAATTAGCATGCATTCGTCTACTCCATCAACCACGACCCCGTCGAAATCCATTGCTATTAACATCGAATTATACCACCAGCGGTTCTTTAAGAGTTTCGCCGCGCTTCCATCTATCTATTGCATCGAATGTCTGACGCATAAATTCTCCACATTCGGCATAATAGGAGCAAGTAATGATATTCCCGTCGACAACTACATCTGCTTCAATTACATTGGCGCCGGAATTAACCATATCGTCTTTCAGACCAACATAAGCGCAGGCGAGTTTGTCTCTTAGAATACCGGCAGAAATCATAATCCAGGGACCATGGCAGAGCCCAGCTACAACTTTCCCCTGTGTTACCATCTGCTTTAGAAAATCTTTAACTCTCTGATCTTGGCGAACTCTATCAGGCGCTTCATGACCGCCAGTGAGAATAACAGCATCAAAATCAGTGGCGTTGAGTTGATCGAAATTAATATTGTCTTTGGATCTTTTATCCATAGGAACAGTGATGCCATATTTTCCTGTCACTGCACTTCCATCCTTTGTTGCAATAGATATATCGTATCCTTCCTCTTTAGAACGATAGTAAGTATAAACTACATCGTGATCCTGAAAACCTGGACCAGTGATTATCACTACTCGTGTCGGATTAGACATGTTATTTTCCTTCTTATTGCGTTACGGGACATTAATTAAAAATACATTCTGACCACAGTACATTTCTGAGATGGCATCTTTAGCTCGTAGTATATGAATCTTTCCCATTAGATGGCTCTTTACATCTAATGAAATAAAAATAAAATCATACTCGTCATTCAACATTTTTCTATCAAGATTTTTGACGGAAAAGTATGCTAATTTGTGTAGATCATGTTCTCTGATCAATGTGCCTGCAGCTATCTGTTGCAAAGGAGGTAAAAGATCATGTTCCTGTGATTTCTTTTCATATCCCATATTTTTTCGGCCATAATTATCTTTAAGTCTGAGTAAGTCGAATTTGTTTCTTGGATTTTCAACTTCAATTAATTCGATACCTGATTTCCCCGAAATAGTCTGATGGAATACACCTTTTGCAATATATATGCTGTCGCCAGATTTTAACGCCTGATGTGTACCATCAAGAAATCTGGTCTCGCCATCACCATGTAGGCATATAAGGACGGTGTCTTTCAGTATATGACAATGCATTGAAGTGGATTGATTCTTTGATATATGAAGGCGCCATACATCAAAAATAGAATCACAATAAACTCTATACTCATATCCCCATGGTTTTTCTATGAATCCATTGAGATGTAAGTCTTTCTCAAATGACTCACCATTATTTGAAGTTGAAAGTAGGATTTTGTTTATTTCAAGCAAGTCATATACATTTGGAGTCCGGTTGTGGATTTCCATATGGTCGCTCCCCCGCTAATTGAATTGCTGAATGTTGATTTCACTTCGGTCAATCGTTCTGTGATTTCAGTCTATAACGGTTATTTAGTACGAGAGAAATAACTTTTATGATGATTACCTATATTGTTTCTTTTGATCAGTCCTTCATACTCAATAATTACTGAAAACTATGCTCCTATACTTGGGTACTGTTAAAGATGCTTAGTAAGATGCCGAACTCGGACGTCAACACGATACAGCCCATGATATATGTATCCGATTTTTACCAGAGGCCGCTTTATGTGAACCGGTAGGGACAGGTCAGTAAACCAGCCTATCTCCATCAGTAGCATGCATGCCAAACCTGGGGAAATTGTGGGGATCGATACCAGCGCAGTGGTGATTGTCCTATGCGCAAAAGCTGAAGATGTCGCCAAAGTCTTTCATGAGATCGAGAAAACGAAATCGCGGATAAGTGCATTGGACAATGAAGGTACCAGAGCGAATACGGAAAACCTGACGCTCCTTTTATGCCAGCTCAATGCAAGGTGCTTAAAGGATTTTCCTGGGGTGTGGGTAGTATGTTCTGGTCAATAGCTTAAGTATGCCATCACGTTGATGCCGGGCGTCAGCCAGAGAAACATCGGAATAAGCGCTTAAGGCTCCGGAGCATGAAAAGCAAGAAGCCCGTTTACTACACGTGCTTCTGAAATTTGGCCTCACTGATCGGGATCATCTTTGACAGTAACTGGCTAATAAGTAAGCTAAAACTGAGTTTCCTTTCTGTTAAGACCACGAATTGTTGCGGGTAACATAAATCTGGGTTGAGCAATCCCTGGCATGTGTTGATCGTTTCTATCGTGTTCCTTGAAAAGGAAGCGTAGCTAGAGCGAACATTGAAGAGTCTGTTCTAAGATAAAATGTGTCCATAGAGGTTTGACTGTCTGCTCCGTGCCAAAAGCAGACATTGATAACATTGAGATATGTTAATGTATGGGGAGTAAGTCAACGCTGTAAACCTGTCACCAAATTAATGATGCACAAAGGCTCATTGGATCGGGTACATTCAGCAGAACCAACACCATGTAGCTGATGCGATTCGTTAATTCAACACTCTCAATAGCTGAGGAGTGAAATCGAGCTAAATCAAGAGATTATGTTGTCTTTTAGATTATCAAACAAGAACAGACTGCTAGATGTGAAATGATAATAACGCCGAAAAATTAACCATTGTGCTTCTTTAATCTTGCGACCCCTTACTAGCGCAGAAAGCACTTATTCGACACACAAGCATTATGATGGAGGTTGCATTGATCATTCCTCTTCAAAAACAAACCGAGGGTGGAAAGCTGTACACACGCATTCCTGAGATTGAAGCCAGGTTGACAGAATTAGTCACCCTCACGGATGAAAATCTGATTCAGTTGTGTAAGCAGAGCAATACACATCCGCAATATGTGCCCAGTGAATGTCTTCTTTACTTCGTCCGGCGCAGCGCATTGACTAACCAAACTCTTTTTGATCCCCTCTTCAGGATCCTCTCAGAACGCATTTTCAGGAAGCTTCCTCGAGCCGCTAATCCTGGTGGAAGTTCTGTATCAATGCTGAACAGCGACATTCAGGAGAGCGTTTTTGACCGTTTTGTTGAAATGCTCATGCTCGATAAAGCGGGTTATGATGCACGACTGGACATGTTTGAAATCCGTTTTGACAAAGCCGTTTTAAGTCTAAAAAACGATGCCCTGCAGAAGTCTTATCGGTCTGAGAAAAGAAATACTGAGCTGGAGTACGATGATTCAGAGGACATTACTTCAGAGGTTGAAACTGCTTCTGAAGGTTTTAATCCTTTTGAACAAACAGATTTCAATCATTTTCATTACCGTCGTGAGCTTGATGCGGCGATTGAGACTGAATAGACCCTAGTTTCCTAGACTGTTCCGTGCCTCATGAACCAGGCACTTTCATAAACTGCAGGGGCTTGATCCTCACAGGCACTGTGGCGGCGTTTAGCATTATAAAACATCTCGACATAATCGAAGATATCCGCCTTCGCTTCTTCCCTATTTTTATAGATCCGTTTCTTTATGCGTTCCCGTTTTAGCAACTGGAAAAAGCTTTCTGCCACTGCGTTGTCATGGCAATTACCCCGACGACTCATGCTGCTTTTTAAATTGTGAGCTGTCATAAAATGCTGACATCTTTCGCTCGTATATTGAGAGCCCTGATCTGAATGGATTAATACTTCTGCCGTTGGTTTACGTCGCCATACCGCCATCAATAATGCATCCATTACTAACTCAGCGGTCATTCGTCCGCCCATGCTCCAGCCGATAACCCTGCGTGAGAAGAGATCAAGAACAACAGCCAGATACAGCCAACCCTCATGCGTCCTTATATAAGTCATGTCACTCACCCAATGCGTATTTGGGGTTGGGACAACGAACTGGCGTTCAAGGTAATTTGGACTGGCAAAAGAAGGCTTTCCGCCACCGTAATAGCGTCGTTTTCGGTATCCAGTCTGAGATGCTAGTTCAGCGAGCCTCATCAGGCGCGCGATCCTGTTACGTCCGACGCATTCACCCAGATCTTTCATATCGAGCCAGATTTTTCGATAGCCGTAAACCGTACCGCTTTCAAGCCACAGTTGTTTAATCAAGCCTGTTTGCCGTTCATCTTGCCGGGTACGCAAAGATTTAGGCCGCTTTAGCCACTGGTAATAACCGCTGTGATGGAGGCCAAGAACCAGGCATAACCTGCGTACAGCATAAAAGGACGACATTTTTTTAATGAAGGCGTACTTCAGCCTGACGTTCTTGCAAAGTACGCGGCGGCCTTTTTTAAGATATCCCGCTCTTCAGTTACTCGCTTAAGTTCTTGCCTGAGGCGCTTTACTTCATGCTGAAGTGCATCGTCCTGCTTACGCTGCGGCTCGGGCTTCTGGTAGCGCTTAACCCAGGCGTAAAGACTATTAGTGGATACACCAAGTCGAGAGGAGACCTCAGATACAGGGTACCCCTGCTCAGTGATCTGTTTTACGGCTTCAATTTTGAATTCTTCAGTGAACGTTTTGACTGACATAAACACTCCTTCATTAGGCCTCCATTATGAGGCAAAAAAGTGTCTACGAAACCCGGGTCTATTCAGACTTTACCCGATCTACAGAAGCGAATCATTGAGATGATCCGATTAGATTTTCCAATAGACTCCATCGACCCTCAAGAGATGACAATTTCTAAGGCTCTTAACAAGTCTGAAAAAACCATCCATAATCAGAAAAACAGGGCGTTTGCACGTCTGAAAAAATTGCTTGAAGGGGGCATATGATGACCGGACTTTCACCTCAGGCATCCCTGGAAGAGGTGCTGGAGTCATTTTCCATAGAGCATGATGTGGGAAAAGCGACTCTGCAAAAGTACCTCACAGCCTTCCCAGAATTTGCCAATGACCTCATAGATTTATCTCGAGAGATAGCTAGATCATCAATTGAGCATGATGCACCACTCTCTGAGTCCCAGCGCCGCTTAATCAATTCGGCTGTCACTCGCATCCAGACGTCACCGGGGAAAACAACAGGTGACCCCTTCGCCAATATTCCGGCTAAGGAAATGCGTCATCTCGCTAAATCGCTTAATCTCCCCCGGCAGGTTGTTATGGCATTTAAAGAACGAAACGTAATTGCCGAGTCTGTTCCCCGGAAGGTTATGATCAGCTTTGCTGAAAAACTTCAGACAAGCGTTCAGCACCTGTTTACATCCCTCAAACAGCCACACATGGAGGTTGCAGGGAGCTATAAGTCCAACACTAAACCGGGTGATGCAGAAAAGATTACTTTTGAACAACTGCTGCGGGATGCTGACTGGCCTGAGCACGATATCAGTCACTTAATGGAAGAGGATTGATAACGTGCAAGCCGTGGAACTGGCTCGCAAGGCCGCTGCTGCTCTACATGACCAAGCCGTTGCTTCAGGACATAATCCATGGGCACCCTATGAGTTTGCTGTTGCAGAAGCAAAACGGCGAGGCCTTGATGTGGAGAGAACCAGTAAAGGATCTCCTAATCTGAGGGGCGCACGGGCTCGCTTTATTCCAGAGGAGATGTTTATCCTCCACGAAAAATGTGCAACTCTTTTTGAACAGGCATTCCTCGTCGCTCATGAAATTGGTCATGCTGAACTTGGAGATGATGTCGAAGAGGATGAGAAGAGTTATACGATAGATCCCACCAGGACATCGGAATCCTCGCCTTTGGGAGTTGAACGAGTCGTTGATTACAGCCGCAGACAGCGAAGAGAGGTCCAGATGGATCTATTTGCGCGCGAGTTTTTGCTGCCGAGGCATTTTGTCAGCACGCTTTATCTGGAAGGCCAAAGTGCTTCAAGTATTGCCGAAAGGCTTGGCGCGCCGTTTGACGTCGTTGCCCTGCAACTTTTTGATGCACTACTGTTGCCCCCGACATTGCCTGAAAATCAAAAGCCAGCAATTGAATTTCCCCTAAACGATGAACAGGCAGAAGCCGCTGCTCATCGTGGCGCTGCCTTTCTGCTTGAAGCCGGACCCGGCACAGGAAAAACACAGACATTGGTAGGCCGTGTTAAAGGACTGCTTAATGAAGGGGTTGATCCCCGTAAAATTCTCCTGCTGACTTTTTCAAATAAAGCCGCTGGAGAAATGGCTGAAAGGATTGCGCGAGTTGATAGCGCTGCTGCGGCTGCGATGTGGATCGGTACCTTCCACTCATTCGGCCTCGATTTGGTTCGCCGGTTTCACGATAAGCTGAATCTGCCGCAAGCTCCCCGAATGCTGGACCGTACAGAAGCAGTAGAACTGCTGGAGCATGAGTTCCCTAAATTAGGCTTGGTTCATTACCTCAATCTTTATGATCCAAGCCGAATTATCGCTGACTTTCTCACCGGCATATCACGCGCTAAAGATGAGGTAGTCGATGCAAGCACTTACCTTGGACTGGCGCAGGCCATGCGCGATAGCGCTGTTGAGACTGATGCCATCCTTGAAGCAGAGAAAGCGATTGAAGTCGCCAGGGTGTACGCAGCTTATGAAAGCCTCAAGCAACAGTCTGAATGTATAGACTTTGGGGACCTGGTTTCACTACCTGTAAAGCTGCTTGAAGAAAATGAAGCTATTCGCTCTCATATTCAGTCTACCTATGAACATGTTTTGGTGGACGAATACCAGGACGTCAACCACAGCAGCGTGCGACTGCTGAAAGCCATATGTGGTGAGGGTGAGAACCTGTGGGCAGTTGGGGATGCTAAGCAGTCAATCTATCGTTTCAGAGGTGCCTCTTCATTTAACATGACGCGCTTTGGAAATGAAGATTTTCCAGGCGGGATGCGATATCGGTTAAAAACGAACTATCGGTCGGTACCTGAAATAGTTTCAGCATTTTCGAGATTTGCGGTGGGCATGGCTGTGGGGGATGCTGAAAGCGGGCTACACCCGAACCGGGAGAGTAATGCCTGCAAACCCGAGCTTCGCTTTGTGGGACAAGGCGTCCAGCAGTCACCTGCTCTTGCAGACGCGATACAGGAAATGCTGGATGCCGGATATCCATATCGTGATCAGGCCGTTCTCTGCACAGGCAATGAAAAACTCTCAGAAATCGGGCAACAGCTCGAGCGCTTAGGCATCCCTGTTCTATTCCTAGGCAGTGTTTTCGAGCGTCCCGAGATTAAGGATTGCCTGTCGCTGCTTTCCCTTTTGGTGGATCGCCGCGCAATGGGCCTGGTGCGAATGGCTTGCCTGCCAGAATTTACAATGTCGCTGGAAGATGTCGGCAATATACTTGCCTGCCTGCGTGAACAAGATGACAGAGGGGACTGGAGAGAAAAAACAGATCAGTTCCAAATCTCTGAGAATGGCCATGCGGTCATAAAGCGACTGATTAAAGCACTGGATGGTTATAACGGAGCGACTTCACCCTGGACTGTGCTGGCAACTGTGCTTTTAGACAGGACACGCATAGTCGCCCGCATGGCAATGTCTCCAGCTAGCAGTAACCGCTCCCAATGTATTGCAACCTGGCAGTTACTTAATTTCTTGCGAGTCCAGCCCTCAACTGGCGAAGGATTATTTATCACCCGCACATTAGATCGCATCCGTCGTTTAGTCCGACTCGGGGACGATCGTGACCTCCGGCAACTCCCGGTAGCAGCACAAAGCATTGACGCTGTTCGCCTCATGACCATTCATGGTGCGAAAGGGCTGGAATTTCCTGTAGTTCATATACCAGGCATGAATGCAGATACCTTACCTGGTTTTACACAAAAGCAACCCTGCCCGCCACCCGATGGAATGATCGCCGGTAGAAAGTTTAATAACAAAGAGCAGCTCAGTCAGGAGCACAAGGCGGAGAGAGAATGCTTATTCTACGTTGCATTGTCGAGAGCGAAGGAACAGCTATTTCTCTATGCTGCACTGCGAAACGCTGCAGGTAGTGCACGAAGGAAATCCGAGTATCTGGACCGTATTGAGCCTGATCTGGTTCAAATGAACACAGAACCCCATCATCCGGTCATTGAGCCCCCCGAATCGTTACCAATAGACTGGGCTGTGGATGGAGACCTCAAGCTCAGTGGCGATCAGGTATCACTCTATGAGTCATGTCCGCGACGATTCTTCTATACTCACGTCCTTCAGATTGGGGGAAGGCGGACGCCCACTCCATTCTCAAAAATGCACGATGCTGTCCGAAATGTGTTCAGAGATATGATCGAGGCGGAGTCGACAATATCAACAAATATGGAAGGCAGCGTTGAGCAGGCCCTCGAAGCTGAAGGTCTGGCTGAGCACGGATATGCCCCTGAGTTTAAATCTCTGGCAATAGACATGGTGAGCTATTTCAGTTCAATTCGCGAAGGCCATTCACCTGAAACACCCAGTGTACTCACGATTAAGCTTGGGAATATTCCTGTCACCGTACAACCTGACGATGTGCTGATTCACTCAGATGGCCGACGTACGTTTCGCCGGGTCAGAACCGGACATAAAAGAGATAAAGAAGAATCGGACCTTAGCGCTGCCGCTTTTGTACTCGCAGCAAGGAGAGCCTTTCCTGACGCGATAGTTGAGTTAGTTCATGTTTCTGATAAGACTGTAACGCCGGTTGAACTGACCACTAAGGTGCTGCATAACCGGCAGGAAAAGCTTCTTGATGCCCTGAACTCTATAGGTCGGGGGGTATTTCCCGCCGAATCATCATCCCGTGTTTGTCCCTCCTGCCCGGCATTTTTCGTCTGCGGATTGACACCGCCAGGCGTGCTTCAAAAAAAATTCTAAAATAATTTACCGCTTTGGTAGCGCTGCATCGATTGAGTATTAGAGCCAGACACCGTCTGGCCAAACTCAAGGACATGCACAAGATGAACAGCCAAAATATTAACAATATCGACGATGTCGGAGAAGCGATTCGCGAAGGCCGCGAACTGCGTCCGGCAAATGCCTACCGCATCCTGTTTGCGCAGGAAAACCTGGATTTTCACGCAATTGAGATCAATGACCCAGTTCCACTGGGGCGTCAGATTCTGATTGCCGCAGGCCTGCGTGTAAATGATGGTTACAGCCTCTTCGCTATTCTTCAGACGGGCGACTTTGAAGATCTGCGACTTGATGAACTTTTCGATTTACGCGGTCGTGGCGCTGAACGGTTCGTGGCCTTCCAGACCGATCGTGATTTCAAACTTACCGTAAACCACAGCCAGGTATCGTGGGGAAAACCTGCAATTTCGGGAGCAGCACTTTATGAGCTGGCAAAACCAGCCGATGGCGATGCTGTATTTATGGTTGTCCGTGGCGGTGATGATCGCCAGATTGAACCGAATGAGGCGGTGGATCTTACGACGCCGGGCATTGAACACTTTGTAACGGCGCCAAAGCGTAAACCAAAGATTGATATCGTCGTTAACGGGCGTGAAGTTCAGGTCAGCGATAGTCATCAAACTTTCGAGCAATTTGTGGCTATCGCATATCCAGGCGAAGCCCCAACTGCAGAGATCGTTTATTCAATCACATATCGTGGAGCGGACTCAAAACCACACAGTGGTGAGTTAGCTGCGGGTGCCTATATCAACGTGAAAAACGGGAGCGTGATCAATGTCGGCCGCACTATTCAATCTTAATAGCGATCTGAAGCGCTTGCGCGAAGAAGGTTATCACGTACAAATTGTGGGTGGCTTTCTGGTCATGCGTGACGTTCCGTACGTTAACGCGCAACGGGAAGTTAAAACCGGCACGCTCATATCGAGTCTTTGCCTGTCTGGAGACGCTACTCAAAAACCGGAACCACACACTATTCACTTTGATGGAGAATTTCCATGCACTTCCCAGGGGGGGCGCATCCAGGCTATTTTTCATCAGAGTGAAGCGGTAAATCTTGGGCATGGACTGTCTGCTCAGCACTTATTCTCCAGTAAGCCTGGGCCTGAAGGTTACAGTGACTACCATCAGAAGATGTCCACCTATGCGACGATCATCTCTGGCCACGCCGCAACCCTCAAACCTGGCGTTAGCCCACGTGTTTTTAAAACCCCTGATGAGGAGGAAGGGGGCGTCTTTAACTATCTTGAAACTGCATCTGATCGGGTCGGGATCGGGGCATTAACTGCACGGCTTGAAGGTCAGCATATTGCCATCATCGGTGTCGGTGGTACAGGTTCCTATATACTGGACCAGATAGCTAAAACACCAGTCAGTGAGATACGTCTCATCGATGGTGATGATTTTCTTCAGCACAACGCTTTTCGCGCCCCCGGCGCCCCGTCGATTAACACTCTCAGGGAAGTGCCGAAGAAAGTGGATTACCTGGCGGGAATTTACGGTCAGATGCACCGTCGTATCGTGACGTATGCAGTACAGATAAGCCAGGATAGTCTTACTCTCTTGGACGGAATTACCTTTGCCTTCCTTTGTATGGACGCAGGAGAGCCAAAACGCTTAGCGATGCAGAAGCTGGAAGACATGGGCGTGTCATTCATAGACGTGGGAATGGGGCTCGAGCTGGTGGACGGATCGCTGGGTGGCATCCTGAGGGTGACGACCAGTACTCCAGAGAAACGAGATCACATTCGCACACGTGTGTCTTTTAAGGAGAGTGGCGCAGAAAACGTTTACGCTTCAAATATTCAAGTCGCCGAGTTAAACATGTTGAATGCGGCACTTGCCGTCATCAAATGGAAGAAACTACTCGGATTTTATCGTGATCTTGAAAATGAACGTAACTGTTCATATACGACTGACGGGAATATGTTACTGAATGGTGACTTACTATGATACGCCATAACCAACTGACCCCGTGTTTCGTTAAAGGGATTCCGCGAGAAATTGAACCAAGTATCCTGTATGTTTCCATGGAGTATGGCACAGTGATTCACAATTGCTGTTGTGGTTGCGGGCATGAGGTTGTAACGCCTCTGACCCCAACTGACTGGAAGCTGACTTTCGATGGCGAGACCGTGTCGCTGTGGCCATCAGTGGGAAACTGGAATTTACCCTGTCGATCTCACTATGTAATCCAGTGTAACCGCGTACTGAAAGCACCTCCTTGGGATAAAGCCAGAATCGATGCAGAGATGCGTCGAGATAAAGCGGCTAAGAAGCGTTATTACGCGCAGACTAATGCGATGGTAGCATCTGAAGAGCTGAAACAGGAGCCAACTGAGGAGCCGTCTGGGATGAGAACCGAGCCATTATCTCTTTGGAATAAGATAAGGAAGTGGCTGAGTTAGGGCAATGGCTTTAACAGTGCTCAAAACTATCAGACCTGAAAAGCATGACTCTGGACAGGTTACATTCAACTTGTTCTACAGGCGAGTTCATCGGTCTGGCTATGGACCGGTATGCTGGAATGTCATAAAAGCATACCGGTACAAACCACAGATAATGTTTTTAACGTGATCTGCTCTCCACTGCTTAATACCCCAAGATATGAGTTATCCAGTCATTAGATTTGGGAACAAAGGCAGCTACGGCCATAATGACAAGCAATTTTAGCGCATTTAACAATGGCAGCTTAGTGCCAACAGCGGACATTATTGCCAACCAAATCATCTAGAATAATAGCTCCTAAGGCACTGATAGTCTCTACATCTCTACCAGCAGCTTACTAAGATTTACTTTTCACTCAAATGACTAACCAGCTACCACTGACTGTTCGTCTAATTTTGGATTATTAATATCCATTGTTGCATCAATACATATTTTCCTAACATAAGTGATACCTGGTAAAGAGCGTGTGTGAAGACGCCCTGCCAATTCTTTTGAACGAGTTGGCCACATGTTAGCATGAAGGGTCATGGGCAAATTAGGTATAGGCGTAGGCCCCCAAATTCCCCTCCGATAAACCATAACTCCATCCACAAACCATTTAATCTCATCAGGCCCCCATTCAATCATGTAATCATGAAACTCTTCTGAAGCATCAAACCCTAAAGGAATAAAAGTTGGTGTGCCACGATACCCATAATCAAATTTTGCTCCTTCATCACCAGGATTATAAAAAACATTGACCAGCATATGGTCAGGCCTATTCCCAACAAACTCAATATCGATTTCTTGACGAGGTGAATCTCTATGTAAAAAGAAGCCAGTTACTATCCCTGGGATTTTTGCCGCCCGTAAGGACACCTCGAATCTACCATATAGAAATCTCATCCTACTTGAAATCGCTGCGGCACTAAACTCTCTAACTCCTAACTGTTCCGCTTTGACAACAAGATCTAATCCACTAATATCATTTTGAATCACATTTTGAGGTCGAAACAGCCCAAGATTCCCAGGAAAAGTATCATCGCGAACCTCCCAATATTCATTATTAATATTTTGCAGTGAATCAATGATGGAGAAGTTAACAAGGTCTTTTTTAATTCGCTTCGGATCGGGTTTTATAAAAAAACCATTCCCTGACAAATTTTTTCTTTCTAATATCCAAGGGGAATTGTCATGTGTCATGCTAATTTCTGAATTATTAAATTTTTCTTTGACGTTATCTTCTATAATCTGCCTGGAAACAATATCATCTATTTCTGGGTACATTGAGATGGGCGGAGGGCATTGAAGGTATTCACATATAACCTTCCATTTGTTTTTTTCACCTAAATGCAGTATCACACAGTCAGTATCACTAAGATCTTTAATTATATTGGAGGTCAACTCATCGATTTTCTTTGAATCACTAATGGTAACTATAAATTTTGCTTGTGGATATTCTTTTTTTAATAAAACGATATTCCTACTGAGGCACCCGACATTTACATAAGCGTTGAATTTACCCCCCCCTGAATTATCCAATAGTTTTTTTAAGTCTTCATCGGGAAGTCGATCAATATCACTGCAACACTTATAACCAAGCATGGATAGTGCCATACCCAAAGAAGAAATGCCTGAACCGTTTGCGCCAAATGAAAAAACAGGCCAATGTACTGGAAGCTCATTAAAGTTTGAAGCTTTTTCATTGTCAATAATGCCAACCTTCACTAGGGTAGGTAATATTGAATAGGAATTGGATGAGTTAAAATCCAATCTCTGCGCAATGATCGATTTATGCACTGCTCTCACATCGAGTTTTTCATATTGATGATTTATCCATAAGTCAATTGGTCCATAGGTTGGTAGGAGCGAGAGAATTTTATTTGCTCCTTTTTTAGATAATACATATCCTGAAAAATACCATAATCCTCGTTCTGGTTTAAATATATGTTCAGAAATTATTTTCTTTTTCGCACCATTCATAACCTCTTTAAACGACAAATATAAGATATCAAATTTAGGTGAAGATCTATCAGCCTGAATCATTTCAAACCAAGCGGCATCTAAGATTTTGGCGAAATCTCTTTCGAAATACACGTCATCTTCAAGAACTAAAGCATACTCATCAGAGCCTTCTGCAATTAGTCTGATAACATTTATGTGCGATAATGCTACAGCAATTTCTGCCTTACTCATTTTTATTGGTACATCGAGATCAAATTTATCAGGTAAAATTCTTGGCTGAGGATCAACATATAATTGGTCTGCTAAAGTATAATAAGGGATAACTTCTTCCTCATTGAGGGCACCTGACATTTCCCTAGCATTTATAGCGGAGAATCTGGTTAATTGCCCAGTTAATTTTTTATTGGATTTATCTCGTACTTTATCCAACTCTTTATTTAAATCTAGCCATCTGACTGTTTCACGATCTAAGTTTATAGCGTAAATCCTACTAATACCCTCCCCGCTTTGATCTAAAGTGTTAAATGTTGATGATTTTTGTGCTGGGAAAAATAACCGAGAGCGCAAATAAAAAGAGTAAAGAAAACGGTTGATGCCTTTTAGATGTTTATTAATATTCATAAATAAAAGTTCCTTTTAATTCATCATGCGCCAATTTCTATAATCAGATCTATATTCTAATTCCCACTTGGTTTCTGCAATGCTTTCCCAGTTTGATATAATCGTGATTTTGGATGATAAATCTATTTCTTTACGACATGAAAATATAGATTTAGATAAATTACCTGGGCCAGTTATTGACTGAATGTCTGTAGGGGGGAGGCTTGAATTATTAAGTAAGCATGTTGATTGCTCCAGTGCTTTATCAACTATAATATGATGAGGTGGAGCAATTAACGGATTGTTATTGAAATAAAAAATCCAAGATTCTTCATAAGTGTTTCCTTCAGTGAATATCACCGGGGGAATCATAGAGTCAGTGGTTATATCGTAGCATAGAGGTTGTATTTTTAATTTATCATCCCTAAAAAAAACATCTATATCACTACCTAGATAAACATCATCAGTATCAACATACCCCCCCCCCTTTACCGAGATGTAACATAATCGGAAATAATCTGATTGCATAGCAGGATGAGTGCATTTGGCAAAAGCTTCGCTGTGTGCTTTGTCTAAATTATGCTCAATGAATTTTTTAGCACTTACACAGTCATATAAATAATATTCATACCCAAAAGACTCTAGAACATTCCATGATTTCATGCAATGTATGACATCATTAGGGATATTATTGGGTGAGTCCCAAAATTGAATGATTTTTTTTGGTATAGTGCATGAAGAAATGGGGTGTGGGTAAATCTCGTCAACAGGCTGTTGAATGAGTTTTCTGATAAACTCCGAACGCTGTTGATAGTTCTCTTCTTTAGCTTCATCTGATTCCATCATAGGTTCCTTCAAAAACTAATGTTTAAAAAAGATAAAATATAAGGACGAAAACAAGTAATTAACTATAGTATTCTAAACCAGCTTGGATTTTTATCAATGTGGATTTTTACTTTCATGAGACATATTTTTATAATGTATTTTGCCAAAGCTCGTAGGCCAGCCAGAACTCAATTTGATAAGAAAACCAGTCTTGGATGGCGCAAAGATCATAGTCCGCTCCTCGCTCATAACTGACCTAATCCGTTTCCGTAGATAGTTCTAAATGATAAGTGGAACTCACACTTTCGATTCACGCAGGTCAATTCGGTTGAAGATGCTCATAAACGGTTTAACAATTTCTTCGAGTTGAAGCCAGAAAAATGCCGTACCAGTACAGACTGATACGGCTATCTCTGTGGTTTATTTTGTCAGAAGGGTTATCACATTGTGTAACTGATTTCCTTCCCACAAATATAAGGTGGGGCATACGCTTTCCGGCACATATCCAGATAATCCGACCACCACTGCATCATCGCTTTACGGGCATCGAGATATTCTGCTTTATGGATGTATGCCGCTCGAACGCTATTACGTTCCTGATGGCTCATTTGACGCTCAACGGCATCCTGTGACCATAGACCTGATTCCATAAGGGCACTACAGGCCATTGCCCGAAACCCATGGCCGCAGATTTCATCTTTTGTGTCATAGCCCATCAGGCGTAGCGCCTTGTTGACCGTGTTTTCACACATCGGTTTATAAGGATTGTGATCGCCGGGAAATACCAGCACCTGATGACCGGATATTTCCCGTATCTGTTTCAGAATAGCAATAGACTGACAGGAGAGTGGAACGATATGTGGAGTACGCATTTTTGCACCACGCCCAGAGTAGCGGACACCTGGGATGGACTCGCGAGTGGCAGGAATGGTCCAGATTCTATTTTTGAAATCGATCTCAGACCAACGGGCGAAACGCAGTTCGCTGGAACGGATGAATAGGTGCAGGGTGAGTAATACGGCCAGGCGGGTTAACTCTCGTCCTTGCTTGTAGTCCTCAATGCGAGCCAACAGTTCCGGCAGTCGCTCCAGCGGAAGGGCAGGGTAGTGGCGTTTAACGGGAGGGGCGATGATACCGTCCAGATTTGCTGCCGGATTGTGTTCTATCAACTCCTGATGTACGGCATGACGCATGATGTTGCACATATGCTGCCGGGTACGTGCTGCGACTTCCAGCAAACCTTTTGTCTCGATGCCCTTCAGCAGGTCAATAAAGTGACGAGGTTTCAGTTCAGTTACCGGCAGGTGTCCAATCACAGGAAATATATGATTGTTCATGCTGGCAAGCAGACGGGTTGCGTGGTTCTCTGACCATGTACGGTTGCTTTTATGCCACTCCAGTGCCACATACTTGAAAGTTTTTTCTGGCGAGGAAGTGGCTCTTTCAGTAGAGCGCTGTTGTGCTGGATTGATATTATGCGCCAGCAATTTACGGATACCATCACGCTGTTGACGAGCATCAGCCAAAGATACGTCGGGATAGGCACCCAAGCCGAGACGGGATTCTTTTCCATTGATACGATATTTGAGATACCAGAGACGTGAACCGCCTGGATTGACTAAAAGGTATAGGCCGTGAGAATCGGAAACTTTAAAGGGTTTTGGGGATGGTTTTAAGTTGCGGATTTTTGAGTCGTTAAGAGACATTTGGGGGTCACTCCGTCATCGAACGAACTTGACCCCAAATCTGACCACCAAATTCTCCCGATGCGGAGGGAAAACTGAAAATGCATCGGGAAGACTTTTCACGCTAACTCATTGAATTCGAATCATATAGGGATTCGCAAAGTGGCATGAAAATAAGAATTTGGCTCCTCTGACTGGACTCGAACCAGTGACATACGGATTAACAGTCCGCCGTTCTACCGACTGAACTACAGAGGAATCGTGTGAACGGGGCGCATGATATCTAGAGCCCCGCGAGGTGTCAACGGCAAAATGGCGCTATTTGACTGACTGTTCAGCAACTGAGCAAAAAGGCCCGAAAAGTGCAAAAAAGGTGCGGCGAGGTCACAGTTTTTAGGTTGATTAAGCGTCGCACGGCTGGTTGCGCAGCAGCCTTGCCAGCGGGTCTTGTTTGTAAAAACGGCTAAAATGGCCGTAAACCAGCGGGAAGCGGCTCGAAAGCAGTTCTGGCGCACTGAAGAAGTACTCGGAAAGCACCGCGAAGCACTCTGCCGGGTCACTGGCGGCATAAGCGTCCATGCTGGCGGCCTCTTCACCCACCATATCGATCTCATCCTGCAAATTTTCCATCGCGGCGTGCAGGTCATGTTCCCAGGCCACCACGTCGCGCAGCGGAATAGGGGGAATGCCGCTGACTTCGCCGCCGTTGCGCAGGTCGAGCTTATGCGCGGCTTCGTGGATGATTAGGTTAAAGCCCGAGGTGTCGAAAGAGTCCTCGATATCCTGCCAGTTCAGCACAATCGGCCCCTGATCCCAGCTCTGGCCGGAGTGCACCTGCGAACCCGCGTGAACCAGACCATTGTCATCCTGCCACGGGGTGTCCACCACAAAAGGCTCTGGGTAGAGCAAAATCTCGTGGAAGCCGTCGAGCCACTCCGCGCCAAGCTCCATCACCGGCAGGGCGAACAGCAGGGCGATGCGCGCCTGCATCTGCTCGTTCAGCTCGATGCCTTGCAGCGGCACCAGCCGTTTTTGGCTCAACAGTTGACCGGCGACTTTCACCAGACGCTGGCGCTCTGGCTCGTCTAGCGAGGCAAACAGCGGAATATCCAGCGCGTCTTGCCACTGTTGCCACTTGTCGGTCTGAAGCTCATTCGATTTCCACGGCCACTTGATCATCGTCTTGCTCGCAAAGTGAACATTTAAATTCATACCCAATTTCAGTCTGTCCACCGAGTATTCAATCAGTTACGGCGGCAAATGTCTGTGACTAAAACCACGTTACGCCTTGCCAAGAGTTATCGGCGCGGGAGAATCGGACTGCAACCACTGCTTGGAGAACTCTTCTGGTGTCACGGGTTTACCGAAGAAGTAGCCTTGGAAGAACTCCAAATGATACGGCGTTAAGTAATCGACCTGCTCCTGCGTCTCAATGCCTTCCGCCACTATCACCATATCTAGCCTTTTGGCTAAATCAATCACGTTATCGACGATATGCCCGGAAAGCGCGTCAGTGCCGATACGGCCGATGAAACTCTGGTCAATCTTCAAAAAGTCGATATGGAATTTTTGTAAGTAGGTCAGGCTGGAGTGGCCGGTGCCGAAATCGTCAAGTGCGATAGACACGCCGAGGCGACGCAGGGCTTTGAACAGGCTGTCGGTGATGTCGCTCGGCTCAATCAGCTCGCGCTCGGTCAGCTCCAGCACCAGATTGATTTTTTTGCCTTTAAAGGCGTCGAGGAAGGTTTTGCAATCTTCAATCAGGCTCAAATCTTTGAAATGGCTGGCACAGATATTAAAGCCGAAATGGAAACCGTCCGGCAGGGTCGACAGCCGAGGGGCGAAATACTCGTGAGTCTGGGTCATCAGTTGGCGCGTCATCTCGACAATCATCCCGCTCTCTTCCGCCAGCGGAATAAACTGGTAAGGCGGCACCAGCCCGGCCTGCGGATGCTGCCAGCGCATCAACACTTCACAACCCGTCAACTGATAATGGGTGCCATCCACCACCGGCTGGAAGTAGGGCACAAACTCGCGGTTGGCGACGCTGGCTTTTAAAATCGCCAGAGGCGTGCCGACGCGTCCCAGCAGCATATAGGTCATCAACCCCATGAATACGCCGAGCAGCGGGAACAGCAGCAGGCTGAATGGCGAGTAGTCGAGCACGTAGCGCCAATGGTTGACGTGTTGAACTAACAGGGCGATTTGATAGGGATAGCGGGTGGAATCCAGACGCAGGCGCGTGCCTTTGAGGTTGTCTGCTCCTAAATGCACTTTGCCCTGATGGTCCATCCACTGGTCGCCAATGCGAATGATCAGTGACGAGTGGGTGCTGAGCAGGTCGAGGATGTTATGCATGTAATAGCCATCCACGCCAATCAGTACGCTGTTATCGCCGTGCTGCTGGCGGTAGGCGATCAGCGGATGCTGCGGCGTCACGGCGTTGCCGGTCATCAGGTACAGCTTGCCGCCGACATACTGCCGGTCATTGATCGCGCCCTCTTGCGGGCCAAACAGCGCGGTGCAGTAGATGGTGTCACCGGTCGCCAGATTCACCGTGCGTACGTTGGGGACAATGGCAATTTGCCGCCGCATCTCCAGCACCACGTCGCGACTACAGGATTGCCCGAGGTAGGGCTGCAAGGCGGTGGCGGCCTGGTCGGCATTATCAAACATCTTATCAATCTGCTTCACCGCCTGCTCTAAACGCTGCTGGCCGTCATGTTGCAGCCCTTGCATGGTTTGCCAGGAAACGGAGGCCACGCCAAGCCCGACGATCAGCAGGAAAACCAAGGCTGACGCGGTGATGCGGATATAAGGTCGAATGATTTTGGCTCTTAGCAAAATGAAGAGTCCCGAGGTCATAATTGAGAGGCGAAGTAATAGGCTAAATATAACCTATTACTGTTAAAACTGTTTTTAAAAACAGGCGAATATGATGTTTCTGAGCGTATCATCTGGCTTAGATCAATACTCTTATACACGGGGGTTTACATTCTTAGGATTTCTTTGATGGCTTATACTTTGTAGGATTTGTTTTTTAGGCGGTCAGTTGGCCGCGATGATTTTAAGGATTGAGCGATGCCCTCCCCACTGAAATTTCTGCTTCCCGCCGCCTTGTGTTCCCTGCTGTTAAGCCCCCTGGCGATGGCCGATACTCCCTCTTATGGCCCGCAGCTTGAGGGGTTTACTTATCCTTATCCGCAAAAGCACTTCTCCTTTAACTCTCAGGGCGAAACTCTGCAAATGGGGTATATGGATGTCGCGCCGGTCGGCCATAAAAATGGTCAGACGGTGGTGCTGATGCATGGCAAGAATTTCTGCGGCGCGACCTGGGGCGACACCATCAAGGCGCTGGCGGGCAAGGGCTACAGGGTGATTGCGCCAGACCAGATTGGTTTTTGTAGCTCGACCAAGCCGGGCGACTACCAGTACAGCTTCCAGCAGCTGGCGACCAATACCCATGAGTTGCTGAAAAGTCTGAATATTAAGAAAGCGGTGATTGTCGGGCACTCTACCGGCGGCATGCTGGCGACGCGCTACAGCCTGATGTTCCCCAATGAAGTCTCAAAGCTGGTGATGGTCAACCCTATCGGGCTGGAGGATTGGAAAGCCAAGGGCGTGCCTTATCGCACGGTAGATCAGTGGTATGACCGCGAGCTGAAACTCTCGGCTGATAGTATTCGTCAGTACGAATTGAAGACTTACTACGTCAATAAATGGAAGCCGGAGTACGATCGCTGGGTAGACATGCTGGCGGGACTGAATAACGGGCCGGGGCATAAGCTGGTGGCGTGGAACTCGGCGCTGATTTACGACATGATTTTCACCCAGCCGGTGGTCTACGAGTTTAAAGACCTTAAGGTGCCGACCACGCTGATGATTGGGACTTCTGACACCACGGCGATTGGCAGCGACATCGCGCCGCCGGCGGTGAAAGCCAAGCTCGGCCATTACAATGTGCTGGGCAAGCAGACCGCCAAGCTCATTCCCCACGCCAAGCTGATCGAATTTAAAGGGCTGGGCCACGCGCCGCAGATGGAAGAGCCGGAGAAATTTAACGCCGCGCTGCTGAAAACCCTCGCGCAATAACAGCA
Source organism: Ewingella sp. CoE-038-23 (assembly GCF_040419245.1). NCBI lineage: Bacteria > Pseudomonadati > Pseudomonadota > Gammaproteobacteria > Enterobacterales > Yersiniaceae > Ewingella > Ewingella docleensis. The sequence continues at coordinate 1,582,842 of NZ_JAZHOH010000001.1, forward strand.
TCCGCGCGGCGAACATGAGGGGCACGCCGCGCGGATTCACTCTCTTAACTCGCTGCCTTAATTGGCCGTTTTACATTCGCGTAGAATATCCAACTGCGGGTCCAGCTCGTGGGTCTGCACGTTCATGGCATCCAGAACGGTGTGGAATAAATTATCCTGCGACACCTCGGCATTTTTGCCTTCCCCGTGTAAACACGACAGGTTGACGCCATTGGCACTGGCGTAGCCTGGCGACAGCCAAAACAGCATCGGCACGTGAGTCTGTTCCGCCGGCGCCACGCTGTAAGGCGTGCCGTGCAAATACAGGCCATTTTCCCCCAGCGACTCACCGTGATCCGACAGGTAAATCACCGCCACGTTATAGCTGTCCTGATACTGTTTGGCTTTCTCAATCACCTGAGATACCACGTAATCGGTGTAGCGCAGCGTGTTGTCATAGGTGTTGATCAGCTGCTCGCGCGAGCAGTTTTCAATATCGCTGCGCGGGCAGTCCGGTTTGAAAACGGCAAACTCCGGCGGATAGCGTTTGAAGTAGGTCGGCCCGTGGCTGCCAATCAGGTGCAGGCCAATCAGCCGGTTTTTACCGTCGCGTTTGATGTCGGCGTCGAGATTATCTAGAAGCGCCATGTCATAGCAGGTGTTGCCGTCGCACTGTTTGTTGTCTTTGGCGGTGCTGATGATGACGTTTGGCACTCTGTCGCACACGCCCTTACAGCCTTCGTCATTATCTTTCCACGACACGGATACCCCGGCGCGTTGCAGAATATCCAGCAATCCCTCGCTATTGCGCGCTTTATTGTTGTTGAAGTCGACGCGCTTCATATTGGAGAACATGCAAGGCACCGAAACTGCCGTGGCGGTGCCGCAGGAGCGGGTGTGGTTGAAGTAAACCACGTCCGGTATTTTCTGGGTGAAGGCGTTGGTGGGCTGGCTATAGCCGCCGGAAGATTGATTCTGCTCGCGCGCCGTCTCGCCAATAACCAAAAACATCAGGGTTGGTTTTTGCGCCGGTGACTGCACCAGCTTGGCATCTTCGCCAATTTTCTCGAACGGCCCGTCGTGGGTGAAGTAGCGATGGTTGTAATACTGGAAGGCGCTGTAGAGATAGTTGGTCGGCACAATTTCCAGATTTAGCGTGCGATTGCTGCGGCCCACCGAGGCGTAGTCTTTGTAATACACCCCGGCCACGGCGGCGACCACCAGCAGTGAGAGCAGCATGGAGAGCAGGCGCACGCCAAGGCGGCGCAGTGCCGATTTCGGGTAGCTGACCTGAGTGAAGAACAGCAGCACGGCAGGCAGCAGGCCGGTGAACAGCACCCACAGCACCACGGAGAGGTTGAGGTAAGAAGAGGCTTCGCTCTGCTGGGTCTCAACAACGTTTTCAATCATTCCACGGTCAAACACCACCTGATATTTAAGCATGGCATAGCTGACCAGGGCGCTTATCGGCAGAATGATAATGAAGAAGGGTTTAAGTAACGGCCGAAAGCTGAACGGTGTGAAGACGAAATTCAGCGCGACAAACAGCACCAGCGGAATGGTGAGAGCAAAGCCCAGATTGTAGGCCGGCAGCGCGTTAAGGATCCGATAGAAGTGCAATAAAATGGGGAAGTTAACGACAAAGGTAAAGTAAAGACTCAACAGTAAAGTCAGCCAAAGGTAGCTGACTTTCGGAATAAAATTACGCAAGAAATGCTCCAACGAAAAGGGTCAATACCGGGGAAATTCTGAAGCTGAATGTCTCAACCTGACGCCACTTTAGCGATGCAAGCTTAAGAAAGCCTTAACCTGCGTTTGCAGACAGTTTATGGGCCTAAAGTTCATAAAATAAATAAAATATATAACCGTCTTTTGGCGGCGCAACGCCGTATGCTGGGTAACTCGCACGGCCTGGAAATTTCAGGCGTGGTGCTCTCTCCGTGCTTTCTGAATGCCTTCTGTTTTTTCAGCGCGACCTCGAATTTTGTCCGTTTTCTTCTTATAGAAAGCTTGTCTCAGAGACTGATTTAATCGGGTTCTGGAGGGTTTAGCGTTGATCTCAAATTCTGCCACGGTGGCAACTCAGGCAATTATTTCTCCCGGCGCGATTATCGGCGCGGGGGTGCAGATTGGCCCATTCTGCCTAATTGGCGAGCACGTCGAGATAGGTGAGGGGACGGTGATTGCCTCCCACTCGGTGATCAACGGCCACACGCGTATTGGCCGCAATAACAACATTGGTCGCTTCTGCTCGATTGGCGAAGTGAATCAGGACTTAAAATATCGCGGCGAGCCAACTCGAGTTGAGATTGGCGACAATAACCAGATTGGCCGCAACGCTACCATCCATCGCGGCACCCAGCAGGGCGCGCAGACGACTATTATCGGTCATCGAAATCGGCTGTTGTCCAATGTTCACGTTGGCCACGACTGCCTGATTGGCAGCAGCACCGAGATCGGCAATAACACTGCTCTGGCGGGGCACGTGGTGTTGCGGGACTTTGCGCAGGTCGGCTCAATGTGCGCGATTCACCAGTTTTGCATCATCGGCTTCTCGGCGCTGATTGCGGAGCAATCCTGCGTGGTTCAGGACATTCCGCCGTTCGTCCGTGCCAGCGGCAACCGCGCCGTGCCGCAGGGGTTTAACCTGTTGGCAGAAGCTTACCTCTCTATCGATAAGCAGCAGCAGGCCGTGATGCGCCGAGTGTATGAGCAAATCTATCATTGCGGAATGGCGATTGAAGCCTTGAAAGTAGAGGTGCAGCGCCTGAGTAAAGCACACCCCGCGCTGCGCTGTTTTGAGGATTTCTTTGCTTTATCCACTCGCGGCATCATTCGCTGATGCCGCGAGTGGCGGGGGATTATCAGGCTTCCAGCGCCAGCAGGGCGAAGGTTGCCAGCCAGTGTTGGCCCATATAATCCGTGTCGAGGTGGTCCAGCGCGCTGTCTAAATGCTGCTGGGCGCTGTCACGCAGCGGGGCGACGCGCGGGTCGTCTGTCGGCAGGGCCGCCGCCAGCGAACGCTGACACCATGCGCGGCTGAGATTCAACCCATCCAAATGACCAATCTTGCCGTCAGTTCGGTCCGTGACCGTGGCGGGCACAAACAGCGTTTGCGGCTGGCGCCGGGCCAGATCCGGCAAGAAGTTACTAAACCACTGGGAAAACTCGGCCTGCGGCAACACGCGGCGCATCAATTCGGCTTCCATCAAAGACGGGGATAAAAACTCATCGCCGCCCGGTTCCCACGCCTGACAATTCACATCATGCAGATGCCAGCGTTTGGCAGCCTCTTCGATTTGCGCGGTTAAGGCGTCATTCGCCACGCTGCGCGAATACTCTAAAGCCAGCGACAGGGCAAACGCGGTGTTGAAGTGGCTCCCTACCCGCAGCGGATAGGTGGCTTTCGGCAGAAATTCACAAAATGCCTGCTCGAAGAACTGGCTCATCGGCGCCAGCGTTTTCGCCCAACCGGCGGCCTGCGGCAGCTTCATGGCGTTTAACTGTTGCACCAGTCGCAGGAACCACGCCCAGCCGTAAGGCCGCTCGAACCCTTTATGCTGCGGCTGCTGTAAATAGGCCATCTCCCCGGCAACGTTTTCCGCCGTGAAGTGCTGCTCAACAATGGCAATAATCTGCTCGGCCTGCGGCAGTTGCGGGTATTTGTCGATTAAGCGCAGCAGCAGCCAGTAGCCGTGAACGCAGGAGTGCCAGTCATAACTGCCGTAAAAAATCGGGTGCAGCGCGCGCGGCGTTAGGGCGTCTTCTGGCCCGCTCATGGCATGCATCAGCTTATTGGGAAACTCGCGGTTCAGGTGATCCAGCGCCATCAGGGCAAAGCGGGACGCCATTTCTGGCGTCAGTTGCATCGTCATTTTCAATCTCTCCCGAGTTGGCGGTTAGAAGCGGAACACGAATAAATACATCAGCGCGGTGTTCACCAGCAGTAACAGGGCGCCGGTCAGCCATTGCGCCTTGATGACACCGTTTTTATCCTGAAGCTCGAGCAGCGCGGCGGGCACGATGTTGAAGTTGGCGGCCATTGGCGTCATTAGCGTGCCGCAGAAGCCGGACAGCATACCGATAGCGCCCATAATCGCCGGATTTCCGCCCAGCTGGTTGACGATCAGCGGCAGGCCGATACCCGCGGTCATCACCGGGAAAGCGGCAAAACCGTTACCCATGATCATGGTAAACAGCGCCATGCCGAAAGTGTAAGCCACGATAATCGCCAGCGGCGAACCCAGTGGAATGATGCTTTTCACCAAGTCGGCCACCACGCCACCGACGCCTGCCAGAGCAAAGAGCGCGCCCAGCGCGGCGAGCATCTGCGGCAAAATTGCCGCCCAGCCCACGGTATCCATGGTCTGCCCGCCTGCCTTGATGGCCTTCAGCGGCGAGTCGCGCAGCATCACCAGCGCCACGATAAAGGCAACCAGCGTGCCTAGCACCAGTGAGATCAGCGTGACGTTTTTGGCTTCCACCAGACCGGTATTTTTTAGGGTCAGGGTACCGACCAAGGTCACGATAGGGATCAGCAGGGCCGGAATAAACAGCTTGTTGCCAAAGCGCTTGGCGCCGGCTTCACGTCTGGCGGTGGCTTCCGGCTGGTCGTTATCCGACTTGCCTTTGCCCAGTTTGCCGGTCCCGGCAATCACCGCCAACAGGATAGCCATACAGCCCGTCACGAAGTGCGGCAGCTCGCCGCCAAGCAGGAAGGTCACGCCATACACTCCCCAGAACAGGGCGTTAACCAGACGGCGGTTGTTGGTTTTGTCATACAGATTGAAAATGGCGTAGGCGCAGAACATCAGGCCCGCGAGGATATAAACCGATTCTAAGCTGATCATTTGGCAATGCCTCCATGCTGAGCATCAAAACGCTTGGCCAGCGAGCGATCCAGCAGCCACAGGCGAATAAAGTGAATAATAAGCGCGGCAATGGCGGTGGGGATGGCCCAAACGGAGAGGTGTAGTGGCTCGACGGAGATCCCGTTTTGCTCCAGGAAGCCTTTGATCAGCAAGATAGATTGCACGGCGATAAAAATATCTTCACCGAAGAACACCGCGATGTTATCGACGGCGGCGGCATTAGCGCGAATTTTCTGGCGAACGTCATTAGGCAAATCGCCATACTTAGTGACCGCCGCGGCTTCCGCCATTGGGGCAATCAGCGGGCGCACCATCTGCGCATGGCCGCCCAGCGAGTTCAGCCCCAGCGCGGCGGTGACTTGGCGCAGGAAGAAGTAGAGCATCAGCACGCGCCCGGTAGTGGCGGCGTGGATCTTAGAGATCAGGTCGCGCGCGCGCTCTTTCAGGCCGCTGCGCTCGAGGATGGCAATAACCGGCAGCGTCAGCCAAATCAGTCCCATATAGCGGTTCTCGGTAAAGGCTTTACCGAAGGCGCTGATGATATCCACCGTGTGCATGCCGCCCGCCGCGCCGGTAGCGATACCGGCAATGGTGACGACTAAAAGTGGATTAAACCGCAGCGCAAAGCCCAGCACCACGATCGGGATGCCTATTAATACCCACATATTTCTTACCCCTGTTGTCTGTAATCTGTGAATGAACTCAACGTCCTGTCTTTATATTTTTTAAGCTGCGCGTTGCTCGCTAATAACCACAAAATAACCTTGAGTTATAAAGTAGACGAGTGAGGAATAACGCTCAGCTTTGTTCGGAAAGTACCAAGCAGTTCGGTGCAGCGCAAGACTGTGAATTGATAAGTGGCAGGACAAGAGGGAGGAAAATAAGCGAGTCTAAGATAAAGCTCAGGCTAATTAACTGGGTGTTTTATTTAGCGTGGAATATTGTGCGGGGCGATAAGTTTAGATTAGTGAATTAACCCCGCGAGACAGGTTGCGGGGTTAATGAACAATAAGGCGATGGTTAAAGCTTATTCGTCGTCTTCGTCGCCGTAATATTTTACGCCGAGCTTAATCAGGTCGCGGCCTTGAGCTTTGCGGTGCAAATTGCTGTCGCGCAGGGAATAAACGCAGCCGCAATACTCTTGCTGGTAGAAGCGTTCGCGCTTGCTGATTTCAATCATGCGCGCCGAACCGCCTTTCTTGCGCCAGTTATAGTCCCAATAGACCATGCCCGGATAAGGCGCCGCCGCACGGTCGCCGCAGCCGTTAATCTGTTTCATGTCTTTCCAGCGGGAAATACCCAGCGAGCTGGAAATGGCGCTGAAACCGTGTTCATAAGCGTACAGCGCGGTGCGCTCGAAACGCATATCAAAACACATAGTGCAGCGAATGCCGCGTTCAGGCTCGTTTTCCATGCCGCGCGCGCGTTCAAACCAATTATCGGTGTCGTAGTCGGCATCAATAAATGGAATGCCGTGCTGTTCGGCAAAGCGCATATTCTCTTCTTTGCGCAGGGTATATTCTTTTTGCGGGTGAATATTCGGGTTGTAGAAGAAAATGGTGTATTCAATGCCCGAGGCTTGAATCGCTTCCATGACCTCGCCGGAGCAGGGTGCGCAACAGGAGTGAAGCAGTAATTTATCATGCCCGTTAGGCAGGGACAGTTTTTCTCGGATCAGTTCGGACATCTTCTTCGCCTGTTACTAAGATTTTCTTTATCAAAATAGAATCATCATGATGGTTGATGCCTATGATAAAAGACAGTGCGCCACTGTCAAAAATTTCTTATTGATCTCCTGAATGACAACTTGGGCAATAATCAACAATGTTATGCTAACGACCGGGATGTTGGCCGAGCACGGCGCAATGCCCAGCAATTGAATGTTAAGGACGCAGACAATGCAGTTAATGAAATCGCACCATATCCGCTGGCTGAGTTTATTTATCGTGATGGGGGGGCTACTGTTGGTGCTGCCTCTGCACCTGTTGGCATGCTTTATCGCCGGATTCGTGGTGTTCGAGCTGGTTAATGGATTAACACCGCATTTCCAAAAAATCATCAGTGGCGATCGCGCCCGCTGGCTGGTGGTGGCGCTCATCAGCACCGTAGTAGTGAGCGTGCTGATTCTGGCGATTGCCGGGATTATCGACTTCCTGATGGATGATATTAAGAACCCGGTGGCCTTCAACGCCATGGTTTCTCGCTTGCTGAGTGACGCACAGGGGCGCATTTCGCCAGTCATGTTGCACTATCTGCCCGCCAATATTGAAGAGCTACAGCGCCAGTTCCTGCAATGGGTGCGCGAACACGTCGCCATGATTCAAACCGTGGGCAAAAACGCGGCCCACGCCTTTGTCACCATGCTGATTGGTATGATTCTGGGCGCGATTATCTCTTTGCAGCGCCCAGACAAAGAGAGTCAGGATGCCCCGCTGAAAAACGAACTGTTGCAGCGCGTGCGCCTGCTGGCTCAGGCATTTCGTAATGTAGTTTTTGCCCAGTTCCAAATCTCACTGATTAACACCGTGCTCTCCGGTGTGTTTCTGTTCGGCATTCTGCCGCTGTTTGGTATTCACCTGCCGTTGGCCAAAACGCTGGTGGCTTTTACCTTCATCTGCGGGCTGCTGCCGGTGATTGGCAATCTGATCTCCAATACGGTGATCTTCATTGTCGGCCTCTCCCTGTCACTGTGGGTGGGCGTCGGGGTGCTGGCGTACCTGATTGTCATTCATAAGGTGGAGTACTTCCTCAATGCGCGCATTGTCGGCACGCGCATTAATGCCAAGTCGTGGGAAGTGCTGCTGGCGATGCTTATCTTCGAATCAGCCTTCGGATTGCCGGGCGTGGTGGCCGCGCCGATTTACTACGCCTATCTGAAGAGCGAATTGAAACAAGCTGAGCTGATTTAACCTTTACCCTAGGTTCCCTTCTTGAAGTAAAACTCGTCATATTTCCCCCGGAGGTGCGGTGTTAATGCCGCACCTCTTGGGATACCGCGTCAAAAATCCTGAGAAAAACAGATTCGGGCAAGTAATCGCGAGGATCGTTATACGAAATCCTACTTCCCAAGGGGCATACTTAATATCGTTAGCGCAGGTTGCGCTGGCATTTTTGTCTAACGATAACCCCTCAGGAGAGAACTCATGACACTTAACGTCCGAGGTTTTGCTGCTACGTCAGCCACTGCGCCATTGGCACCCCACAATTTTGAACGTCGCTCACCGCGTGATACTGACGTAGTTATCGACATTATGTATTGCGGCGTATGTCACTCAGATATCCACCAGGCACGTAATGAATGGCACCAGAGCATCTATCCGCTGGTTCCGGGACACGAAATCATTGGCCGCATTACTCAGGTAGGCGCCAAAGTTAAGGGCTTCAGCGTCGGTGATACTGTCGGCGTGGGCTGTATGGTCGATTCTTGTCAGCACTGTGATTCCTGCGCCGAGAGCCTGGAACAGTACTGTGAAGAAGGCGCAACCATGACCTACAACAGCTACGATCGTCATGACAACATGATGACCTACGGCGGTTATTCAGAGCAGATCGTCGTCTCTGAAAAGTTTGTGCTGCGCGTGTCTGAAAAGCTGGATATTAAGTCTGCAGCGCCACTGCTGTGTGCCGGTATCACCACCTATTCCCCGCTGCGTCACTGGAAAGTCGGCAAAGGCCATAAAGTGGCGGTTGTCGGTCTGGGCGGTTTGGGCCACATGGGGCTGAAATTTGCTAAAGCGCTGGGCGCCGACGTCACGCTGTTCACCCGTTCCGCCGGTAAAGAGCAGGAAGCTTACCGTCTGGGTGCTGACCACGTGGTGATTTCTACGGATGAAAAGCAGATGGACGCGGTGAAAAACCACTTCGACTTCATCCTTGATACCGTGCCAAACCAGCATGATCTCAACCCGTACCTGAACACGCTGAAACGCGACGGTACCCATATTCTGGTCGGCCTGATCGAGCCAATCGAGCCTGCAATCCACAGCGGCAAGCTGGTGGGCGGGCGTAAAACCGTTGCGGGTTCACTGATTGGCGGTATCGCTGAAACTCAGGAAATGTTGGATTTCTGCGCCGAGCACAACATTGGTTGTGACGTCGAGATGATCGATATGCAGGACATTAACGGTGCCTATGAGCGTATGCTGAAAAGCGACGTGAAATACCGTTTCGTGGTGGATATGGCGTCTCTTAAAAACGCCTAATCTTCGGCGATTTGCCTGATAGTCGTCTAACTCATGCGCCTGCAAACTTCGATTTGTGGGCGTTTTTTTATGGTCATTCTGAGCAAAAAGGGGCGGGATGAAATCATTGCGTGCTGAAATTTCACCTTTCACCACTTCGCTGACTTCTCGCTTTGTGACGGCGGTGGTATTCTTCGGCTTTCGCCGAGCGAAGGAAAATCAGTGGCAAAGAATTTTGATGAATTAATCAGAGATATTGATCTGATGATTGAACACGTGGACGGTCTGAAAAACCTTCCACCGCGCGCAAAAATTGTAGATGCAGTGCCCGCTGATAAGCCTGCCTACGACTCTTTTTGTGAAATCTATGCGTTAAAAGCGGTGATGCGGGCCTTTATTTCCTCGGTCGATACCATCGTAAAAGTTCAGATTGCTAAAAAAGTCGAACAGGATATTGGCCATCTGGAAAATACCGTGCGTTCCATTGGCGGCGGCAATGCTGACCCCGAGGATTTGGCACAAATTACCGCCTACGTGCGCCATGCCGTGTCGGAATTAATGGACTAATCAGTTTATGGTCTGAATACAGAACATGGCCTGAAAATAAAAACGTCGTTTATCTATTGGGATAATCGGCGTTTTTTTATATCTGAATTTGGCTAAATAAGCCGGGAAGGGCGCGAGAATAGGTTTTCTAGCCAGAAAATAGCTATTCTTGAGCCATTATCTTCTCAGGATGAGCATTGTTATGGCACATCGGTTTCGTTCTATCGCGTTGCTGCGCAGGCGCTGCTACCAGCTGCTGTTTGATAACTATACGCGCAGCGGGCGGCGCATGGAGGCGTTCTGGGTTCTGACCGCCATCCTCAGCGTCATTGCGCTGTTCTTTGAATCCAGCGCGCACACTCTTTTCCCCCATACGCCCAACATCATGCAGTTCTTCGGTCTGATCGAGCTGGGCTTTACCGCGATTTTTACCGTGGAATATGTGTTGCGCATTTTTGCCACTCCGAGCAAAGAGCGCTACCCGCTGAGCTTCTTCGGGCTGGTGGATCTGTTGACCATTCTGCCGCTCTATATTCTCTGGCTATTCCCGTCGCTGGTGAGTACCGGCGATATGGTGGTGCTGATTCGCCTGCTGCGAATATTGCGCGTGCTGAGGGTGCTCAAGCTGCTGCGCTATATGAATGAGGCGGGTGTGCTGTGGCGCAGTTTGATGCGCGCGCGACATAAGCTGACCCTATTCTTCGGCTTCGTGGCGATCATTCTCTGCCTGTTCGGCGGGTTAATGTTTGCTATAGAAGGAGGGCGCGACGGCTTCACCTCGCTGGGGACCTCGGTCTACTGGGCGGTGGTGACCCTGACCACGGTAGGGTATGGCGATATTACGCCGCACACGCCGCTCGGACGGGTACTGGCTTCCGTTTTGATTTTGCTGGGCTATTCGATAATCGCGGTACCTACGGGGATCTTGACGGCCTATATGTCGCAAGAACTGCAAAAAGGGCGTGAGCAGCGTTCTTGCCGCCACTGTCATCACATCGGCCATGAATTAGATGCACGTTTTTGCGACCATTGTGGCACCCGATTGCCGGCGCTTAGATCTCAACTTATTGATAAAAAACCAAATAATCGTACGCTTAACGAGCGCATTGATGATTAATGCGCCATTTTCGTTACTTTAGGCAGGTTATTAGATAAAAAGAGTTGCTATTAGGAGGCAGTCATGAGTAAATACGTTCCGGCCTGTGGTACAGACCTATTTATGCACGACATCCTGAGTAAAGTGGTTCAAATTTAAAGCGTTATCCTCGATAACCCTGATCTGACGAATTTCCTTCTTAGTGCCTCCATAAGTAACGACTGAAATCCGGCTATAACATGCCCATGGTGGCTAAATTTATTTTTTAAAGGTAATTCCTATGTCTATGATGAAAGGTCAGGTTAAGTGGTTTAACGAGTCTAAAGGCTTTGGCTTCATCACTCCTGCTGATGGCAGCAAAGACGTGTTCGTACACTTCTCTGCAATCCAGGATCAAGGTTTCAAGACCCTGGCTGAAGGCCAGAATGTACAGTTCTCTATCGAGAACGGTGCTAAAGGTCCGTCTGCGGCTAACGTTACCGCTATCTAATCTCGCTTTTGCGCTGTTTACAGCACATTAACGAAGATTACAAAAACCCGCATATGCGGGTTTTTTTACGTCTGGATTTTGCCAAAGCCTTTATCTAATGCACGGTATTTCTCGCTAAACGCGTTGCCAAAGTCTAAGCCGCATGCCTTTTAAGGCGCACTGTACTACAATCAACAACATGGATAATAACGGGGTAACTCGATGAAAGTTAACGATCTGGTGACAGTTAAGACCGACGGCGGCCCGCGCCGTGAAGGCAAGGTTCTGGAAATTGAAGAGTTTTACGAAGGCGTGATGTATCTGGTTTCTCTGGAAGATTACCCGGCCGGGATCTGGTTCTTTAACGAAGTCGACAGCAAAGACGGCACCTTCGTCGAGCCTCGCGTGGCCAGCAGAGACTAACCGCTTTGGCTTTTCGCTAAAACTAAAAAACACCGGAGCAGGAGACTGCATCCGGTGTTTTTGTTTATGGGGCTAACAGCACTGGAGGTTAGAAGGTTTCCCAGTTCTGGTTATCGGTCGCCAGTTTGTTCTCTTTCAGTGGCTCAACTAATGCCAACGTCGGGCGGCGGGGCGCAGTGGTGATTACTTTGCTATCAAGGCGGAACACCGCGACGGCCTGCGTCAGGCGCTCTGCCTGCTCCTCCAGCGATGCCGCCGCCGCAGAGGCTTGCTGCACCAGTGAAGCATTCTGCTGGGTGACGCCGTCCATCTCCGATACCGCCTGACTTACCTGACTGATGCCCCGGCTCTGTTCATCTGACGCCGAGGCGATTTCGTCCATAATGTCGGTCACATGGCTGACGGCAGTGACGATTTCATACATGGTGTCGCCCGCGTCGCCGACCAGCAGGCTGCCTTCGCCCACGTGATCTACCGACTCTTCAATCAGCTGTTCAATCTCTTTAGCGGCCTGCGCGCTGCGCTGCGCCAGATTTCTCACTTCACTTGCCACCACCGCAAAGCCGCGACCCTGCTCACCGGCGCGGGCTGCCTCAACGGCGGCGTTCAGCGCCAGAATGTTGGTTTGGAAGGCAATGCTATTAATAACGTTGGTGATTTCGGCAATTTTGGTCGAACTGCGCGAGATGTTTTCCATAGTGCTCACCACGCTGGCGACGATATCTCCGCCTTTCTGCGCTTTCTCGGAGGCGTCGGCGGCCAGTTTGCTGGCATGATGGGCATTTTCCGAATTGAGTTTTACCGTGGCGGTGAGCTGTTCCATGCTGGCGGCGGTCTGCTCCAAGGCTGCGGCCTGCTGCTCGGTGCGCGAGGAGAGGTCAGTGTTGCCGCTGGCAATCTCGGTGGAGCCTTGGTAAATCGAGGTCGCACCTTCGCGCACGGTCAGCACGGTACTGGCGAGTGAACTCTGCATATGGTCAACGTTAGTGCTCAGCACGCCAATCTCATTGCGACCCGCGATGTCGGAAGGCTGGGTGAGATCTCCCTGCGCGATGTGCTGAATGCGCTTCACCAGACGGTTAATCGGGGTGATGATCACTTTGCGCATAATGAAATAGGTGATAACCGTCAGCAGCAGCGCCAGAGCAAAGGCGCCTGCCATCAGGGCGTAGCCCAGTTTGGCATCGGCGTGGGCACGCTGGTTAATCTGATTGGCGGTATCGGTGCGATAAGTAATGGCTGCCAGCAGCGGCGCGTTGTTGGCCTGATCCAGCCCGCGCAGGGTTTCGGCTTCCTGCGAAATGACTTCTTCAAAATGGGACTGGCGGGCAGACTCCAGCATCGGCGCCATGCCTTGCTTGAGATAATTGTCATATGACTTTTTCAGCGGCTCGTCGAGAGCATGGTCAGTCTCGGTTTGATGCGGACGGTCGATGTACTGCTTGAAGGCATCTTGCGACTGCTTAATGCGCTTTTGCGCCTCAGTAATGTTCTTCTCAAAGGTATCCTGATCGCTGACGCGCGCGGCGGCGGCGGCCTGAATCAACAGCAAACGCGCGGTGCGCAGATGGTTTGAACTGTTGGAAAGGGCCAGGCGAATCTGCAGCTCCTGCGTGGCGCTTTCCAACGCATCGTTACTCTGCTTGAGGAAGAAACTCGACGTACCGATGGAGAGGGCAAACAGAATGAGGATCCCGGCGAGAATGGTGCTGATCAAGGTGATCAGGCGAATATTGCTGATAAAAGAGGTGGCTGGCTTCTCGGTTGCACCGGGAATGGCCGTGGTAAAGGTGTCCATATTATTCCGCTCTGTTAGTCCTGCATGTGCGACAACTCTGGGCGCATAGGGTACAGGCCACGCACGCGAGGTTTTCTTTGCACACTTCAACAATCAGGGGTTGCCAGCGGGCTAACCCTGCCGTGACGAAAAACGCCATCTATAGTCATCGGCATTTGGCGGAGGAGGTTGAATTTATAAGTGAGATCCGGCTCGCATTTTTGTAATAAGAGCGGGGGACTGCCAGAAGTCAGGCGGCCGCAGCCGCCTTGAGGTATTGCGCAGAGTTTACCAGTAGGGTTTCCAGCACTGCGTCAGGCGTACCAGCGCCTCAACATAGAAGTAGTCGCCCCAGCTAGAGCACTGATCCACCCCTTTGCCGCTCGCCATGTGGTAGACGGAATGCTTGAGCAAGCCGTCGCAATCTTCGTCATCGGCCGCCAGATAATTGGCGGTCAGCGACGCCATAATGCGCAGCGCCATCTCCTCATAGTAGGCGCGTGTTTCATCCGTGGCGGGCAGGGCTTGAGTCAAATCCAGCAGGCCGCACACGGCGATGGCGGCGGCCGAGCTGTCGCGCGGCTGGTCGGTGCCGAGCAGGGCCAGATCCCAGTGGCAGACGTCATCTTCCGGCAGGCGATTGAGGAAGTAGTGAGCCAGTCGCCGCGATAACTCCACCATCTCCTTGTCGCCGGTATAGCGGTAACTGAGCAGGAAGCCGTAAATCCCCCAAGCCTGCCCGCGCGACCAGCATGAATCGTCGGCATAGCCTTGGTGAGTATTGCCAAAGCGCGGCTCGCCGGTCACCGTATCCATATAGTAGGTGTGGAAGGTCGAGGCGTCAGGCCTGACAATATAGTTGGCGGCCTGCTGAGCATGGCGGCGCGCGGCCTCGGCGTAGCGCGGTTCCCCGGTTTGCTCAGTGGCCCAATAGAGCAGCGGCAGGTTCATATTGCAGTCAATGATCATCCGGCCAGCCTGTTCCGGGTCACTCAAATTGCCCCACGCCTGAATAATCCCCGACTGCGGGTTAAAGCGTTCCATGAGGGCATCCGCCGCCAGCAGGGCAAAGCCTCGCGCCTCGCGATTGCCGGTGAGTCGCCACGCGCTGACGCAGGAGAGGGTATAGAGGAAGCCCAAGTCGTGAGTGGCGGTGTCGATGCGATTAGCAATTCTGTTGCCGAAGGAGAGGATGTGCTGCTCCGCCGCCAGCCGGTATTTGTCCTCGCCGGTCATCTCCCACGCCAGCCACAGCTGCCCGCTCCAGAAGCTGGTGGTCCACTCGACATTTTCGGTTAACGCAAAGTAGTTGTTTTCACAGGTTTCAGCCGGGAATTTCCCCTCGAATTTGACCCTGTTGCGGTCGATTTTCTTTAGCACCCGCTGGCGGGCTTCGGCCAACTGCTGGCGAAGAGCAATTTTGTCCAATTGGTTTAGCTCAACCGGCAGCAGCTTCTCTTTGGTTATGGTCACGGTCATTATTTCTCCCTTAGCAATCGAGTCGCAAATTAGTGTTTTACGGGGGTTAAAGGCGCGGCGGCGTTAACCTCTGGGGGCGTCGGGGCCTGAACCACGCCATGGCGGCGGCTGTGGCAGGCTGACAGGGTAAAGGCGGAAATCAGGGTGAAGCACAGCGCGATGCCACCCATGATCAGGTAGGTATGGGCAAAGCCGATGCGGTCATAAAAGTAGCCAGCGGGCGGGGCGACCACAATGGAGCCGACATAAATCATCGCCTGATAGCCCAGCAGGTACATGGTGGCATTGACGCGTTTATGGAAATGCTCGGCGATATATTTGAAAACCGACACCAGAATCAGGGCAATTTCCAGACCATAGAAGGGTTTGATGATCGAGATAATCAGCGGGTCATTGGTCAACCCAGAGGCAATCAGCCGCACGCCGACCACCACCCCAACCAGCAACAAGCCCTTTTTAGCACCGAAATAGTTCACCAAGAAAGGGATCACCATCATCATCAGGAACTCGGTGCCAGACTGCACGGTGCTGAGGTAGCCGTACATGGCGTTGCCTTGCTCTTTGGTCGGGAAGAAGGTGACGAAATAGCGCGAAAACTGCTGTTCGGCGACAAACATCACCCAGGCAACACCGGCGACGTACAGGGAAAACATCCAGAATTTGCGATTCTTCAGCAGCAGAATGACATCGCTAAAAACAATTTTGTCTTGCGAAATCACATTGTTATTGCGCATTTCGGCTTCGCCAATTTTTAGCGACAGCAGCACGCCGAGCATCAGCAGCGAACTCAGGCTACTCAGACTGAAGTTCCACGCCGGAGAGAGGTTAAACAGCAGGCCGGAAAACGACGCCGCCACCGCCCAGCCGAGCGAGCCCCACATGCGAATCTGGCCGAACTCCATGCTGTATAGGCGGCTAAAGCGATCGGCATAGGATTCCGACGCCGCGACGCCCGCGTACCAGCCCAGGCTTAAATAGAGCGCGCCGATAATAATGCCGATCATTAAATGGGTTTCCAGCAGGGGCTGGTAAACATAAATAAAGAAGGGGGCCATCATGGCGGAGACGATCACCACGAAATAAAGCAGGCTTTTACTCATGCCTATTTTATCCATGATATAGCCATAGACCGGTTTCATGACCACGGCGAAAACGCCGTTAATCGCAAATACCGCGCCGATATCCATACTGTCTAATCCGGCCTTTTGTCCCAGCCATAACGCATATAAGCCGAAGCTGGAAGACCAAGTGAAGAAATAGAGGAAGATGAAACTGCTCATTTTATAATAAGCAGACTTACTGGCTGTTTTTATTGTTTTCATACTGACTCCTGACAACCGAATAATTAAAGGATGACGGTCCAGTGACGGCCCTGATAGTGGATCTCTATCTCGCTTTCACCGCGAATAACGCGGGGTAAGATTTTTGGCATAGCTGATACATCGGCAGAGGCGAACACGGCGGACATCAGCCAGTGCGAGCCGGGGGAAAGGGAGGTTTTGAGCAGCGGAATAGCCGCGGTTTCGGCGAACATAATGCTGCTATTGGGCGGCGTTACCACGCTCGCCGCCTCGCGCGGGGTAGCCTCGCCGACGTCGGCGATGTGGCTGTAGCCGTTGCAGGCGACTATCCGGCTCGAGGAGCTATTTTCATCTAGTTGCACCTGCGTCTGGCGGTCATGGATCACCGCGAAGCCGCCTTCGACGGCGTCGAGTGCGCGGGCGCTGGTCAGATGGTGCAAACGCAGATGGCCCTCGCCGCAGGGGAACAGCCAGCTTTTCACTTCCACATCGTGCCAGGGTTTCCAGCGCGAATAAATCACCTCTGGGCGCGTCACTGTCTCTTCGCAGCCACGGCGTCCACGGTAGTAGCCATCGCCTTCTGACAGCACCAGCATGGAGTCGCAGGCCGCGTGGTTGAGGCCAAACCGGCCGCGGTCGAGGGTGAAACCAAACTGGCTGGAGTAGGCAAACTTGGTGTATTTCGCCTCGGTATTGACGAAGTTATTCAGCTCCAGCTGGCCTGATGTCAGCATTACCACGTGCCGTTGCGCCGCGTCGCGCAGCAGGATCTGGCTGGCGTGAGGAATGCAGTGCGGGCTGTTGAGGCGGGGCAAGGGCAGCTCTTGCGCCTGCCAGAAAGCATGGTTCTCGGGCAATGCCAGCACCAGAAACAGCTTGCAGGCCCAGTAAGGGGAGCCGGGCGCGTTGTAATCCTCGGCCATCACCAGATTCGGCGTGTGATAGCCAATGCTCAGCACGCCGTCGCGGTCAAAAATCGGCTGTTTCAGCCAGCTGCGCAGGTGGCGCAGGACAATGCCTTTAATGACGCCGGGGGAGTACACCTCCAACCCGCTAAACGCGGCGGCGCTCCAGAAGGCGGCTTCGGCGAAGCGATAGGTCATGCTGCGGCCAAAGGGCACGGCGGCCCCTTCGGCGGAAAACAGGCTGATGAAATCCCCGGCGAACTGCTGCGCGCGCTGGCGCAATTGGGCACAACGTTGGACATCGACATCCGCCATATAGTTGGCGTACAGCAGGCCGTAGTAGTGAAATGCCATCGACACATAGTAGTCGCGCGGGCGACCCGGCCCGTCGGAATACCAGCCGTCGCCGAGGTAATAGGCCTCCATCAGCGCGAAACGGGCCTCGACCGCCTCGCGGTCCCACGGCAAACCGGCCTGCTTGCAGCCCATCTGCACCATGATGGGGAAGTAATTCCAGTTGTTATTAGGGATGGTGGCGTCTTTGCCTTGGTTAAGCCAGTCAATCAGGTTGTGCTGCTCGGCGTCACTGAAATAGGCCAGCAGCCTTTTATCTAGCAGCGCCAGGCCGACGCCAAAAGCCGCCATTTCCACACAGCGCTGGTCAAAGTCGTGAATATCGCCCCAATATTCGGCGTGCTCGGGGTTGGTGCCGTTGCGGATCGCCGTGAGGTAAAACGACAGGTTTTCACACTCGTCGCCATTGGCGAGCAGGGGAAAGATGCCCCACAGCATGCGCGACAGAGCTTCCATCTTCGCTATCTTTTTACCGTAATGGGTGGTGGAGTGGCCGAGGTCAATGCCGCTTTTGCCTTCTTCGGTATAGGGCGCGACGGCAGACAGCATATCGCCCAGCAGATCTTTCACCTGTTGGCGAGTGCGTAGCGGGTAATCACTCTTGATTTTCACCTGATTCATTCGATATTCCTTCCCCCGAAAGGGCTGAGAAAATAATGGCATTAAGTATGTGAAACATTATTTCAATTCTATTTTTACGCTGTTTCATCAACTGCAACGAGTGTGTAACTTGCCATTGGAATATAGAGAATCTGTTTTGCCCGATTGTTATACGGGTCACATAACAGTGCATTTTTTTAAATTGCTATTGCCGATTGGAGCAGAAAAGAGCCTAAATTATAAAAAGTGATTTAAAAGTTTTAATTTCTTGTCATCGGGTGGGGGAGCTTTATGGCGGTGACCGACTTTCTCGAACGCATTGCATTAAACGATCGGCAGATCTCGTTTAATCGCATGAGCAGGGGCAGCGCCAATTATTTTCATTGGCACCAATGTTTAGAGATGCTGTTTATCAGTCAGGGGTACGGGATAGTGATTGTTGATAATCAACAGTACACGCTGCGCCCCGGCCGCCTGTTTGTCTTTCCGCCCTTTAAGTTGCACAAGGTGTTTGTCGAGCAGAGTGAGAAAAACCACTATGTCCGCACCACGGTGCATCTTGATCACCTGCTGCTGGACGGCTTTTTGCACTGTTTCCCCCAGCGCCGGGCGCACTTCTCACACCTGTGGGGCGCGGAGAGCGATGCGCATATCTTTGATTTAGCAGATAACGCTCAACATATCGAAACCATTCTCGAAAGCTTCCAGCGGCTACAGCTGGCCGCCACGCCGCAGTGGGAGGATATCGCCATGATGATATTGCAGCTGATGGAGTTCATGCCCGAGCAGCAGGTGAAGCGCAAAACCGTCAGCCGCACCACGGCCTCCAAAGTGATGCAGTGGATAGAAGAGAATTACGTGATGAAGTTTTCGCTGGCCGAGTTATCGACGGCGATTGGACTGTCGCAAAGCTATATTTCGCGAGTTTTTAGCCAAGAAACGGGCGGCTCGGTGGTGGACTATTTGGCGACGCGGCGCATCAAACGCGCCTGTGAGCTGCTGCGCTCCACCGATATGCGGATAGAAGAGGTGGCGAGTCAGTGCGGGTTTGCCGATACGCCCTATTTTATTACCTGTTTTCGTAAGTTGATTGGCCGCACCCCGCTGCAATATCGCAAAGCGGCGTTTCGGCTTGAGCTTTAAACAATAATTCATTAATTCATAACGTTTTGTTAACTTGGGTGGTCACGGAATCCTCTTAAAAAACGGTTTTTTGCTGCTTTTATGAGCGCTCTTAATCGGCCGTTTCTTTAGCGATATCAAAATGGTTAAATTATCGCTCATCCCCCGTATGCCGGAGCTTTGGCATGCCGTAAGCCCGCGTTCTGTGCAAGCTATTTTTAGCTGAAAGCATTCAATTTTGTGGTACTCGCCATGGGAATTTTACGTTAGCCTTAGGGTCGTATTTTTACATCCCGCAGATGCCCTTGTGTGCCACTTTCGGCAACATGCCTTTCGGCGCTACGGCGTTGCGGATAACTTGACTTGCCCGGCACAGGAAACCCTCTGGCATGGAACGAAGAGCATTTATTAAAGCGTCAATGGCGTTTGCCGCCTACTGCGGGGTGCCAGCAATGGCATCAGTGTTCACGCGATCTGCTGAGGCAGCGCAGGGGAATGTTGCAGACGGTGGTGCAACGTCTTTTGACTTCTCCGTGTTGCAAAAGATGGCCAGCTCCCTGGCGTCGAAGCCCTACGGTGGCGCGCCGCAGCCTCTGCCTAAAACGCTGGCAGAGCTAACACCGCAGGCGTACAACGCCATTGAATATGATCACGCCCACTCCCTGTGGCATGACCTGCCAAACCGCCAGCTGGACGTCGAGCTGTTCCACGTCGGCATGGGCTTTAAGCGCCGCGTGCAGATGTATTCCGTTGATGCCGACAAAAAACAGGCGCGTGAGATCCACTTCCGCCCTGAATTGTTCCAGTATCACAATGCCGGGGTCGACACCAAGCAGCTGGAGGGCATTACCAACCTCGGGTTCGCCGGTTTCAAAGTCAACAAAGCCCCTGAACTGACCCGCCGTGACGTGGTTTCTTTCCTGGGTGCGAGCTATTTCCGCGCCGTGGATGACACTTATCAGTATGGCTTATCTGCCCGTGGCGTGGCCGTCGACACCTTCGTCGGCCAGCCGGAAGAGTTCCCGGACTTCACCGCGTTCTGGTTTGAAACGCCAAAATCTGGCGACACCACCTTCACAGTTTACGCCCTGTTGGATGGCCCAAGCGTCACCGGCGCTTACCGTTTCATCATTCACTGCGAGCCAACGCGCGTAGTGATGGAAATCGAAAAGCACCTCAATGCGCGTCAGGACATCAAGCAGCTCGGCATCTCGCCAATGACCAGCATGTACAGCTGCGGTACCAGCGAGCGCGGACGCTGCGACACCATTCACCCGCAAATTCATGACTCGGATCGCCTGGCCATGTGGCGCGGCAACGGCGAATGGGTTTGCCGCCCGCTGAATAACCCGCAAAAGTTGCAGTTCAACGCCTTTGCCGATGAAAACCCGAAAGGCTTTGGCCTGTTACAGCTCGACCACGACTTCAACAATTATCAGGACGTGATTGGCTGGTACAACAAGCGCCCGAGCCTGTGGGTGGAGCCGGTCGGCAACTGGGGGAAAGGGGCGATTAACCTGCTGGAGATCCCAACCACCGGCGAGACGCTGGATAACATCGTCTGCTTCTGGCAGCCGGAGAAGCCGGTCAAGGCTGGGGATAATTTCACTTTCAGCTACAAGCTTTACTGGAGCAGCGAGCCGCCGGAGCGTAGCCCGTTATCCAACGTGCTGGCCACCCGCACCGGCATGGGCGGTTTCCCTGAGGGTTGGGCGCCGGGCGAACATTATCCTAACGTCTGGGCGCGCCGCTTCGCGGTCGATTTCATCGGCGGCGAACTGAAATCCTACGCCGATAAAGGCATCGAGCCGGTGATTAATGTTTCTGCCGGTAAGATTAAAAACATTGAAATCCTGTACGTGCAGCCGTTCGATGGTTATCGCATCCTGTTCGACTGGTACCCGGACAGCGATTCTGTCGCGCCGGTCGAGCTGCGCATGTTCCTGCGCTCGGGTAACACCGCGCTGTCAGAAACCTGGCTGTACCAGTATTTCCCACCGGCCCCGGATAAGCGTAAGTACATTGATGACCGCCAGATGAGCTAATCTGCTGGCGATGCAGAAATGAGAAAGCCCCGTCTCTTGCGAGCGGGGCTTCTTTTTACTTCTATTTTTTACTTCTATATTCGCAGGTGAATCAGAAGCTTATCTTGCTGGTTACCCGACACAGGAGACCCACGCAATGATTCTTAGAACGCTTTCACCAGAACTTCTCTTTGAGAAGGCTCTTGGCCGGTTCTCAGCAGGCTGTCGAAGGATTTCTCCATCTTTTTAACTTGCTGCAAAAATTCTTGTGGCGAGAAATCGTGTGATTTGCCGCTCATGTAGGCGAGTGCCAATTCTTTAGCCTGGTAGCGCTGGAAGTTATACATGTTATCCCCCAATTCCTGCATGTCTGGCGCAATGTCTCGATTGGCGCGCCAGCAAATTCGGAATTTATTAAATTTAAAATGAAAAGTTAAACAGGATGGCTAACAGCGAGCTGACCTTGTGCAACTGCTTACATCGTGCTGCCAATGCGATGCATTCTACGGCATTCATTGATAAGTGAAAGCCGCTTTAATTGATGGATTCGATAGTTGAAACTTTATAAAAAGAGTTGAAGCTGCCTCATTTCCCGTGTGCAAAAAAGACTCCGTTTTCTGCCTGAAATTCTTAGCTTCCCATGCGATCATTATTAGATTTAATAATGTGACTTTGGCGCAGAACAGACTAGGCTCAGGGTAGGTTTTTCAATGGAAAGAGGTTTTTATCATGAGTAAATTTATCTTCTCTTCACCTCGAAAATACGTACAAGGCAGTGGCGTACTGGACGAACTCGGCGGCTATCTCCCGGCGCTGGGCGGAAAATCCTTCCTGATAGCTGATGATCTGGTTTGGGGACTGATAGGCGAGCGCGTTAAAAGCTCGTTGAAGCAGGCCGAAGTCGAATTTCACTTCGAAAAATTTAATGGCGAAGCTTCGGCGAATGAAATCAGCCGGCTGACCGCCATTGCCCGTAAAGCGGGCACTCAGGTGGTGGTCGGGCTGGGCGGCGGTAAAACGCTGGACACGGTCAAAGCCATTGCCGATGAGTTAAAGCAAAACGTGGTGATTGTGCCGACGGTGGCTTCTACCGATGCGCCGTGTAGCGCACTGTCGGTGATCTACACCGATGAAGGCGTGTTCGACACCTACCGTTTCTACAATAAGAACCCTGACCTGGTGCTGGTGGATACCCAAGTTTGCGCCCAGGCCCCGGTACGCCTGTTTGCGTCGGGCATTGCCGACGGCCTGGCGACCTTCGTCGAGGCGCAGGCCGTGCTGCGCTCCCACTCGCACTCAATGGTCGGCGGCGACCCGACGATTGCCGGTATGGCGATTGCAGAAGCCTGTGAGAAGACGCTGCTGACCTACGGCTACAGCGCTTATACGGCCGTCGAGCAGAAGCTGGTCACTCCGGCAGTAGAAGCCGTGGTGGAGGCCAACACCTTGCTGTCCGGGCTTGGTTTTGAAAACGCAGGGCTGGCGGGGGCTCACGCCATTCACAACGGCTTTACCGCGGTTTCTGGCGACATTCACCACCTGACCCACGGTGAGAAAGTGGCCTACGGTACCCTGACCCAGATGGTGCTGGAGCAGCGCCCGGATGAAGAGATTGCCCGCTATATTCGCTTCTATCGCTCCATCAACATGCCGACCACGCTCAAAGAGATGCATCTTGAGAAAGAGTCTTACGAGAATCTGGTGAAAGTCGGCAAGCTGGCAGGAGGCGAGGGCGATACCCTCGGCAACCTGAATCGTAATCTGTCGGCGGAAGATGTGGCAAACGCCATTCTGGCAGTGGACGCCTTCAGCAAAACCGTGAAATAAATCGGCTCACTCCCCCTGTTCAGGGGGAGTTTTTACAACCTCGCCAGCACCCACGGCATCACCAGCGGCAACTGCGACAGCAGGTAAAGTATCAGCCCGATAAAGGCGCCAACCAGCGTGCCGTTGATGCGAATAAACTGTAAATCCTTGCCGATATTCAGCTCAATCTGCCGCGACATATCTCGCGCATCCCAGCTTTTCACCGTGTCACTGATATGACGAGTAAGAAACTCTGCGAAGTCAGGCGCCATGCGCGCCGCCACGGTTTCCATCTGCAGATTCAGCGAGCCGCGCAGCTTTTCATCCTGCTCCAAAGCCTGCCCCAACCACTGTCCCGACTCAGTAATTTTCAGCCGCACCCGCGAGTTCGGGCTGTCTAAATCCTCTCTGAGCCAGCCGCGCATGTCGCTCCACAGCTGCATGACGTAATCATTCAGTTTTTCGTCATTCTTCAAATACTGCTTAATCTCTTCAGCTTTTTGCGCGGCGGCGGGGTCGGTTTGCAGCGTCCAGATGAATTTCTGCACTGAACGGTCAAAGCCTTTGCGGAACGCGTGGCTCTGGTCATTGCCCATATCATCCAGTACCGAGTTGACGGCGTTCGACACCATATCCGCGCCGTTGCGCCCCAGCCAGCCGGTAGGCAGCAGCTTGGCGGTCAGCGGGTGTTCGCGCTTCATCCAGTTGACGATTTGGGTGGAGATAAAGCTGCGGGTGCTCTCCTTGGCGAGCAGGGCTTCCAGCTGATCCATCGCCTGATCCAGCAAGGCCTGATGCCGCCCGTCTTTGGTCAGGCTCTCTAAAATCGTCGCCACCGACTGCGATAGGTCGATTTTGTCGATCACCCGAAACAGCGCGCGTTTTATCAATTGGGCTATACGCTGGTCGTCGGTGAACTCGAGAAAACCGCGCATCATTTTCACTAGATAATGGGCGAAACGCGGGGCGTTTTCCGGGGCATTTAGCCAGTCAGAAATCATCCGCGCCGGGTCATGCTTGCGGATCAGCTCGACAATTGAGTCCGGTGTCAAAAACTTCTCTTGCACGAAAATTGCCAGATTGTCGGCGATTTTGTCTTTATTCTTGGGAATGATCGCCGTGTGTCCGGCAATAAAAGGCACCGGCACGCGGCGAAACAGCGCCACCACGGCAAACCAGTCGGCCAGCGCGCCGACCATCGCCGCCTCGGAAATGGCCTTCAGCCCCAAGATCCAAAAATTAGGCGGCAAAAAGAGGGTGACAACAAACAGGGCGGCGGCCGTCAGCAGCAACCCCAGCGCATTACGTTTACTTCGGCGAAGTTCATGTTCTTTATCCATTACAGAAGTTTAGGAACTGCACGCAGGGCTGTCAGCTTTTTTCTTTTTCTTCGAGGCTTGCTGGAATAATGAGAATTAATCTTGATATCGATTCACCGCTGATTAAACTGCCCAGCTATTCATATCTTTGCTGTATTTGTCGACTTTCTGGGAATCGAGATTTTATGGAGTTGTTACGCGTAGTGTTTAAGCAGTATCGCTGGCCTTTTTTGGCAGTGATGGCCCTGAGCCTGGCCAGTGCGGCGCTAGGGATTGGCCTGATTGCCTTTATCAATCTTAAACTGATTGAAACCACCGAAGCCTCTCTTGCCGTGCTGCCGGAATTCCTCGGTTTCTTACTGTTATTGATGGCGGTGACGCTCGGCTCCCAGCTGGCACTCACCACCCTCGGTCACCACTTTATCTATCGCCTGCGCGGGCAATTTATTAAGCGCATTCTGGATACCGACATCGAGCGCATTGAGCAGATTGGTAACGCCCAGCTGTTAGCCAGCCTGAGTAGCGATATTCGCGCCATTACGCTGGCCTTTGTACGCCTGCCGGAGCTGGTACAGGGCATTATTCTGACTCTCGGCTGCGCCGCCTATCTGGCGTTTCTGTCGCCGAAAATGCTGCTGATTACCGTGGCGTGGCTGGTGGTGACCATTCTGGTTGGTTTCTCACTGGTGTCGCGGGTTTACCGCCATTTGAATCACGTGCGCGAAGCGGAAGATCGCCTGCAAAAAGATTACCAGATGGTGATCGACGGCCGTAAAGAGTTGGCGCTGAATCGCGAACGCGCCCGCAAGCTGTATGACGAGGAGTATGTGCAGGACGCAACCAGCTACCGCCACCACATTGTTCGCGCCGACACTTTCCACCTCAGCGCGGTCAACTGGTCGAACATTATGATGCTGGGCGCGATTGGGCTGGTGTTCTTTATGGCCAATACGCTGGGCTGGTCTGACACCAACGTGGCGGCGA
Organism: Ewingella sp. CoE-038-23; assembly: GCF_040419245.1. Classification (NCBI taxonomy): domain Bacteria; kingdom Pseudomonadati; phylum Pseudomonadota; class Gammaproteobacteria; order Enterobacterales; family Yersiniaceae; genus Ewingella; species Ewingella docleensis. Next base: position 1,608,078 of record NZ_JAZHOH010000001.1, read on the forward strand.
CATACTCGCTGACACTGCTGTTCCTGCGCACTCCGCTGCTACAGGCGGTTGGTGCGCTGCCGACCTTACTCAGCGCACAGGTGGCCTTCCGCAAGCTCAACGGCCTGCGCTTAACGCCTTACCAGCCTGAGTTTGCCGCCACGCCAAAAACCCAGAGCTGGCAGACGCTGGAGCTGCGTGACCTGACCTTCAACTATGGCGAGAAAGAGCAGGAGGCCGGGTTTGGCGTGGGTCCACTGAACCTGACCATTAAGCGCGGAGAGCTGGTGTTCCTGATTGGCGGCAACGGCAGCGGGAAATCGACCATGGCAATGCTGCTGACCGGGCTGTATCAGCCGCGCTCGGGGCAAATCCTGCTTGACGGTGTGCCAGTCAGTGAGCCGGAGCAATACCGCCAGCTGTTTTCCGCCGTATTTACCGATTTCCACCTGTTTGGTCGCCTGATGGCCGCTGAGGGCCAGACACCCGCTCCCGAGCTGGTGGAAGTGTGGTTGCAGCGCCTGAATATGAAAGAGAAGCTACAATTTGACGGCGACAGAGTCACAAATTTGCAGCTGTCTCAGGGACAGCGCAAACGCGTTGCGCTGCTGCTGGCGGCCTGTGAGGGGCGCGACTTCTTGCTGCTCGACGAATGGGCGGCGGACCAAGACCCGCAGTTCCGCCGGACTTTCTATCGTGAGCTGCTGCCGTTCCTGCGCGACATGGGTAAAACCGTCCTGGCTATTAGCCATGACGACCACTATTTTGAGCATGCCGATCGCCTGTTAGAAATGCGCGCGGGCAAATTGAGCGAATTACATGGCGAAGCCAGAGCAGACGCCAGCCGCGACGCCGTAGCGCAAATAGACCAAAAGAAGGAAATCGTTGATGAACTGGAATGAGGTGATGGTGTGGGGAGTGAGCGGGGTAGTGATTGCCGCGATCCTCGCCATGCTGCACAAGAAAGGCAAGCTGGCTAAAACTCCCGCGGTGATCCTGTTTTTGGTGCTGGTGGTTGGCGGCAACGCCCTCTACGCGGGGCTGATTAAACCGCGCATGCAGGCTTCCAGCCAGACGGCGGAGATTGACCATGCGCTGGCCGAACTGCCTATTTTCAAGACCATCAATGAACAAGAGCCAGAGCTGTACCAGCAGATCCGCAGTAACATTCTGCGCCTGAGGGAAGAGGGGAAAACCCAGCAAGAGGCGATTGATACCGTCAAGCCTATGGTGTCGGCCTTAATTTCTCAGCGTATGAACACCGCCCCCGATGCCAACGTGCTGGCGGCGATGCGTGTCAGTCTGCAAGAGATGCAGGAGCTACAGGCGCGCCATGACGGCACCTGCTTTAAGTTCTTGTATCCACACATCAGCGGCGGGGTGAACACGGCGCAGGTGCTGTCGCCAGAGTTGTTCAAAAAAGACCTCGACACCATGAACGACCTGCTGCAAGCCAGCGGCCGCGGGCAGAAAACCCAGCCTACCACCCTCAGTGCCGAGAAAGCTCAGGCGCTGATGGTGCCAGTAAGGGAGAAGTTGCATCAGGATTACGGCGACCAGTTGCAGATGTTTAATGATTTAGGCGCGGCGACCGTCGACCGTGCCAAGGTGTGTGACATTTCCATCAGCCTGTACTCCAATATTTTGGCCCTGCCGCAGGCTGACGCTATCGGCCTGCTGCGCCTGATGCTGGGCAAGCAGGGGTGATCTGAACGCTCTCTGCCTCTGGCGTAGCAAACCGCTGGAGGCAGCTCTTTTTGCCATTCTGGGTGATTTTTCTTCCTTCCCGTTGCGATCCAGAAAAAACCTGATATTTTCCGCACCAATAATCGCTATTATCATCATTCTGAAAAATAATAATTCCCCCGAGTGTCGGATAGATTCCTTTATGCATAAATTCTTTAAAGCGCCCGTGGTGTGGGCACTCTTAGCCACACTGTTTATGGCGCCAATGGCGACATGGGCTGCCACTAACAATGACTCGGCCCAGACCAACGCCCCTGCGGGCGATGCCAACGCGACTCCTGAGCCGGTAAAAATCAACGTACCCGCCACGCTGACCGCGCTACAAAAACGCCTTGATACCACTAAACAACAAGTTTCGTCGGCGAAAACTGAAAAGAAGCTCAACGGCTTAAACGACGATACGCTGAAGATTCTGGATGACACCGACAAGCTGATTGCGGCACTGGGGCCTATGCGTGCTCAGGTGCAGGCCCAGCTTGACGTCCTCGGCCCGGCTCCTGCGGCGGGGGCATTGCCTGAAACGGCCGAAGTGGTGCGCCAGCGCAATAAGCTTAATACCAGCAAAACTCAGCTCGATGCGCAAAATGAACAAGCCACGGCGATTCGCACCGGCGCGCAGAACCTCTCTACCCAAATTGGCGGGCTGCGACGCGACACCCTAAAAACCCAGATTGCCCTTAACTCAGGCAGTATTCTGGGCAAGAATTTCTGGATGGCGCTGTTTGAGCCGCAGGATAACGACCGCGCGCGTTTCGCTGATTTCGGTTCACAAATTAGCAGCGCCTGGGATCAGGCATGGCAGCCTGAATTCCGCGTGGGGTCGGCGCTTTACCTGCTGCTGGCATTAGCCGTTGGCCTGTTGGGGCGGCGTCTGCTGGACAAACCGTTGAACTGGATCCTCCAGCGCTGGCTGCCCGGCGGTCGTCTGCGCCGCAGCCTGCTGGCGACCATTGCGACGCTGGTGATTGTATTCACCCAATGGCTGAGCGTGAGTTTTTTCTGCCAGTTCTTCGTGCGCCTGCCGGATACCTCAGAAGCGCTGCTTGAGTTCGCTAACTCACTGATTGGCCTGACGGTCTTCTCTGCGCTGGTGGCCGGTTTAGGTTCGGCGCTGCTGTCGAACAAGCATCCTTCGTGGCGTCTGCCGGGGCTGGCGGATCCTATCGCCAAAACCTTGGCCTCCTTCCCGTTGATGCTGAGTGCCTTCATCCTGATTTTTGGCGTGGTGGAAGAGCTGAATAATCTGGTGGGGGCCAGCGTCTCTGCCACGCTATTCGGCAATGGCCTTTCTGCATTACTGGTTGCGGTAAGCTGTCTGATTGCGCCGATGCGCGTAAACCGCGTGCGCCGCCGCCTGCTGGCACGCGGGGAGCAGCCCGAAGCCCGTTCGACGCTGGCCGGTTTGATTCACTTGGCTATCAGCATTACCGCCATTGCCATCACCGTGGCGCTGCTGATTGGTTATATCCCGCTGGCCCGCTTCCTGACCTATGAACTGGTGTGGGTGGGCTTGGTTCTGACCTGCCTGTACTTGATGATTCATCTGGTGGTGGATTTCAGCGAGAGCTTCTTCTCACCCACCACCACCAGCGGCAAGTTGCTTAAAAGCAGCTTGAGCCTCAATGAGCGCCATCTGTCGCTGGCCGCCACGCTGTTCGCCGCCGTCGGTAAGACCCTGCTGATTCTGTTCGCGGCCGTGGCGCTGCTCAATGGCACCTTCGGGACTACCACGCCGATTGAGCTGCTCAGCAAAGTGGTGGATATCTGGGGTGGAAAAGGGCTGGAAGGGATGAATATCATTCCAGCTCACGCCGTTAACGCCTTCCTGTGTCTGGCGATTGGTCTGTATGTTCTGCGTTCGGCCAAACGCTGGCTGGATAACGACTTCCTGCCAAAAACTGCCATGGATCGCGGCATGCGCGCCTCGCTGGTGACGCTGTTCACCAACGTCGGTTATGTGCTGATCATCCTGCTGACGCTTTCCACGCTGGGTATCGAGTGGAACCGTCTGGCATGGATTGTCAGCGCGCTGTCGGTAGGTATCGGTTTTGGCTTGCAGGAGATCGTGAAGAACTTTATTTCCGGTTTGATTTTGCTGACCGAGCGTCCGGTGAAAGTAGGGGACTTGGTGACCATCAGCGGCGTTGAGGGGGATATTCGTCGCATCAACGTGCGCGCGACTGAGATCCAACTGAGCGACCGTTCGACGGTGATTGTACCGAACTCACAGTTCATCTCGCAAAACGTACGTAACGCCACCATGGGCAATGCGCAGGGTGTAGCAACTATCGCACTGACCTTCCCGCTGGACATCGACCCAGAGCAGGTGCGTTCGCTGCTGTTAGAGTGCTATGAGTTGCACGAGTCGATTCTCGAGACGCCTGCGCCTTCTGTCAGTTTCAAAGAGTTAGGCCCAAATGGCATTGTGCTGAGCGTCACCGGCTATGTCGCCAGCCCGCGCATGGTCAGCGGAACTAAGAGCGATTTGCTGTATGAGATCCTCAAGGCACTGCGCAATGCGGATATTAGTCTGAGTCAGACGCAGACCATGGTGTTGGAGCAACCGGTCGAAAAACGGTGATGTTTTTGCCTCGGCGGCAGGCCTGGACCTTGGGCCTGCCGCCCAAACCGGCTAACTTCAAATTCAAATTCAAATTCAAAACCGTGGGCGTCGGCCCACACCGACCAAGGGAGGCGTAAACGCGCCTCCCTTGGAACCCTGCGTTTTTTATTGCTGTGAGATCGAGGCTTCGCAGGGTTGGAATGGACGTGTTCCAGCGGCCACGGTGTTCGCCGCGAAGTGCCGCCGCTTAGGCGGTTCCCTCAGTTCGGGATTACTCGGCCTCTGGCCTCGCCCTTCGGGTCGTTGCTTTGCAACGCTGTCTCGCTTCGCTCGGCTCGAGCCTTGGGTCTCGAACCACTCCCTCGGCGTCACTTCTGAACGCGGCCTACTGGCATTTACACCGAACCGTTCCATTGGGTTTTGGGTTTGTTTTACTCCTCCCCCTGGTAAGGGGGAGGCTGGGAGGGGGTATTGCAGAAAACTCAGTGGCTTATGTGAGAAATACCCCACCCCAACCCTCCCCTAAATAGGGGAGGGAGCAGGTCAAAAACCATGAAACGGCACGGTTTAGATGCCTCAAAACCGCAGTCAAAAATGGCGCTGAGCGAATGGTTCGAGACCAAAGGCTCGAAGCCTGAAGCGAAGGCACCGCCTAAGCGGCGACATTTTGCGGTGAGGAACAGGTGTACCTGAAACACGTCCGCCCAACGAGCGAAGCGCGCAGTAAAGAGCCGGGGATTCTCAAGGGGTGCGGCGATAGGCGCCCCTTGAGGCCGGTGTGGCGGCAGCGCACGGTTTGGACCTTAAGGCCAGTTTGGGTGGCAACCCAATGTTTTAAAGCTGCCCTTAAAGCCAGCCCGCTTTCTTCAACCGCCAGTAAAGCAACCCACATCCCACCACGGTTATTCCCAGCGTCAGCGGATACCCCCACCAGTCTTCCAGTTCGGGCATGTTTTTGAAGTTCATGCCGTACAGGCTAAAGACCACGGTGGGAATGGCGAGGATCGCACCCCAGCCAGCGAGGCGTTGGACCACTTCGTTTTGATGCACGGACACCAGTGCGAGGTTGACGTGCATGGCGTTGGCCAGCATCTCGCGCATGTCGTCGGTGACGGTGATCACCTGATGGGCGTGGTCCTGCACGTCACGGATATAGGCGCGCAGGCCCTTAGGGATCAGATCTTCGAAATGGTGGCTGAGCTGATTACAAATATCTTCGGCAGGGACGGCGGCGTTGCGCAGCGAGAGCAGCTCGCGGCGCAGTTTATACACGTCCTGCACTGCGTTCTGGTCAAAGTCCGACTTAAACATCTTCTGCTCAATGTGGTCGAACTGCTTGGTGTACTCGCTGACAATCGCCAAATAGTTATCCACCACCATGTCGAGCACGCAGTACAGCGCGTAGCCTGGGCCTTTGGCCAGCATGTCCGGGCACTCTTCGGCGTGGGCGCGGATCTGCTTATAGCTCGACGACGCGCCGTGGCGCACGGTGATCAAAAAGTTTTTGCCCAGAAACAGGTGCGTTTCGCCATATTCAATCTTGCCATCGACCAACTGGGCGGTGTGAATGACGATAAACAGCGACTCGCCGTACTGCTCGATTTTCGGGCGCTGATGGGCGGTGAGGGCATCTTCAATGGCCAAATCGTGCAGGCCGAACTCCTCCTGAATGGTGCGCATCAGGCTGTCTTCGGGCTGCCACAAGCCCAGCCAGACGAAGGTGTCCGGCTCTTTCAGCACCTCGCTGATATCTTCGGTGGTCACATCTTGCAGCCGCTTACCTTCACGATAAGCCACGCTGTTAACGACGGAATCACAACTCGGCTTCTTCTCTTCTTTGGTGATGGCATTCATTTCGCTGCTTCCTCAGACGTGGTCTGGACGCGTACATCGGTGGTTTCGGCCGGGCCGAAAACGGTGTAGGTCGGGAGTTTCACATTCTGATACGGCTCCCAGCCGCCGCCAAGGGCTTTATATAAAGAGACTAAGTCGGTACTGGTCTGCACGCGCGCGGCGGCAGACTGCTGCTTAGCCTGCGCCAGTTGGCGTTGGGCGTCGAGCACGTTGATGAAGGAGGATAGCCCTTTGCTGTAGCTGTCGGTCGCCAGTTCGAATGAGGTTTGCAGCGCCTCGGTGGTTTGATCCAGCCCGGTGACCCGGTCCTGATCGGTGCGATAGTTGACCAGCGCGTTGTCGACATCTTGCAGCGCGGTGAGCACCGTCTGGCGATAGTTCAGCGCGGCGTTAGCCTGCTGCGCACGCGACAAGTGCACACTGGAAACCAGACGGCCGCCCTGGAAAATAGGCAGGGTGACGGACGGGCCGAAGGAGTAGAAGTTGCTACTCCAGTTGTCCAGATAGCTGGCGTCGCTGTTACGCATGCCGAACTGGCCGGTCAGGGAGATGCTTGGGAACATCTGGGCGACGGACACGCCGATGTTGGCCGTCGCGGCGTGCAGGTCGGCCTCGGCTTTACGCACGTCCGGGCGGCGACGCGCCAGCTGTGACGGCACGCCCACCGGCACGGCGGCGGGCAGGGCGGGCATAGGTTTCACATTGGTCAGCTCGCCGTCGAGGGTGCCCGGCGCCTGTCCAAGCAGCACAGCCAGCCCGTTCATCGCCTGACGCTCCTGTGCCTGATATTGCGGCAGCTGGGCGCGCAGCGAGCCAAGTTGGGCGCGGGCGTTTTCCACATCCAGCTGTGGCGCAAGGCCGTTCTTCTGCTGGCTCTGGGTCAGTTCTAAGGTTTGCTGGGCGACGTCTATCTGGGTTTGAATCGCCGCCGTGATGCTCTGCGCGCCGCGCAGCTGTAGGTAGGCGCGAGCCACTTCGGCTTGCAGAGAGACTAATGCGTCATTGCGCTGCTCGATAGAAGACTGTTTCTGCGCATTGGCGGCTTCCACCTGCCGACGGGTGCCGCCGAACAAGTCCAGCTCCCAACTGGCATCAAAGCTGCCTTGGTATAGGTTCACTGGGCCGGTAGCGGCGTCGATGGCGCTGGACGCCTCAGGGCTGAGATTCTGCGCCTGATCGGCAAGTCCAGAAGACTCGAGCTCACCCTTCAACCCAAGCTGCTGGCGAGTAAATTTGGTGTTGGCCTGCACCGACGGCATCCACGCGCCGCGCGCCTGCGTCACCTGCTCGCGGGCGCCGGCGATGCGCAGCACCGCCTGCTGGAGGGAAATATTCCCGGCAATGGCGCGGTCAATCAGGCTATCAAGCTGCGGATCTTTGAAGGCTTTCCACCACACCGGATTTGGCTCCGAAGGCAAGGCGATAGAGGCTCCCTCTTTGGCCTGCGGGCGGCTCATGTCGTTGTAAGCCGCAGGGGTTTTAGGCTTAGGCTGCTGGTAGTCCGGCCCGACAGAACAGCCAGTCAGAGCCAAAGCCAGCGCGGAAAGCGTAAATGTCAGAGTTTTCATTTTTATCAGTGTGCTCCGGCATTGCCTTCGCTCTTAACTGGCGAAAGCAGAAAACAGAAGGGGATCAAAATAGCGGCAACAATGGCGCAATAGCTGAACACGTCGATGTAAGCCAGAATGCGCGACTGGGAAATCATCTCCTGATACATGCGCGCGCTGGCGAGCTGCATCGGGTCGCCAACCACGTGAGCGAAGTCGCGAATGGCGGCGGCACTGCGGCTCACGGCCTGATTGAACTGCTCATTCAGCGGCGTCATGTTATGCACCATATGGGCGCTGTGCGCCTGAGTTCGCTCGGTCACGCCCGCGGTCGCCAGTGAAATACCAATCGACCCTGCCACGTTACGGAACATGGTGAACAGCGCCGAGGCGTCGGCGTTCAGGCGCTGCGGTATGGTCACAAAGGCGATGGTGGTCAGCGGCACAAACAGGAAACCGAGGCCGAGAGACTGGGCGCTGCGGTACATCACCAGCGTTTCGAAATCGACGTTTGGCGTCAGGCTGCCGGAATAGAGGAAGGAAGCTCCCAGCAGGAAGAAGCCAAAGGCGATGATGTAGCGCGTCTGCACAATCGGCATCAGCTTCAGTACCAGCGGGATCGACAGTACAATCAGAATCGCCCCCGGCGACATCACCAGCCCGGATAAGGTCGCGGTATAGCCCAACTGCTGCTGGGCCAGCTGAGGAATCACCACCGAGCTGCCATAAAGAATCATCGCCATCCCGGCCATCAGCAGGCTGGAGACGGCAAAGTTGCGATCTTTCAGGCAGCGCAGGTTAACCACCGGCTTCTTGGCGTAGAGCAGCCAGTAGATTGCGCCGACAATGCCAATTGCCGCCAGAACCGCAAAGGTGACGATAAAGGCCGAGTTGAACCAGTTGTCGTCCTCGCCTCGGTCCATCATTACCTGCAAACAGCCCAGCCCAAGGGCAATCAGCCCGATACCGATATAGTCGATACTCAACTTGCCTTTGGCTTTGCGCTCCCACGGCGGGTCTTCCAACAGCTGGTAAATAGCCAGCAGGGCGATGATCCCCACCGGAATGTTGATGAAGAAAATCCAGCGCCAGCTGACGTTATCGGTGATATAGCCACCTAGCGTTGGGCCGACTACCGGGGCCACGATAATGGCGATGGATGACAGGCCAAAAGCTTTGCCGCGATCTTTCGGCGCGAAGTAGTCGAGCAGCACGGATTGCTGAATCGGCTGGAGGCCGCCGCCAAAGAAGCCCTGCAAAATGCGGAACAGGATCATCTGCCACAGCTCGGTGGCGATGCCGCACAGGAAGGAGCAGACGGTGAACATCGCGATACAGATCAGGAAATAGTTTTTGCGCCCCAACACCCGGCTAAGGAACGCCGAGATTGGCAGCACGATGCCGTTCGCCACCAGATACGAGGTGAGCACCCAGGTGGACTCGTCGTAACTGGAGGAGAGGGAGCCGGCGACGTGGGGCAGTGCCACGTTGACAATCGTGGTGTCCAGAATTTCCATGAACACCGCGATGGTCACGACGGCGGCAACCGCCCACGGGTTACTGGAGGGTCTCCAGCCGCTGCGATCGTCACTCATTCCACAGTTACCGTTGGGTCAACTGACAGGCCAAGTGGCAATGGCTGTTTTGGATCTAAACCACTGTCGATGACGATTTTCACCGGCACGCGCTGGACAATTTTCACATAGTTGCCGGTGGCGTTTTCCGCCGGGAAGGCCGAGAAGCGCGAGCCGGTGCCTTGCTGCACGCTGTCTACGTGGCCGTGCAGTTCGATATCCGGATAGGCATCAATCTTGATAACCACTTTGTTGCCGGGGCGCATGCGCTCAAGCTGGGACTCTTTGAAGTTGGCGGCGATCCAGATATTTGGAGAAACAATCGAGAACAGCGAAGAACCGGCCTGAACCAGAGTGCCTAACTGCACATTACGCATGGTGACGTAACCGTCATAAGGCGCGCGCACGTCGGCGTAGGAGAGGTTGAGGTTGGCGGTTTCCAGCTGGGCTTTCGCCTGTTCGACCTGCTGTTGACGGGCTTCGACGTTGGTTTCGGCCTGACGTATTTGCAACTCAACCTGCGCCGCGACTTGCACCTGCGCCTTGGCATTTTCTAAATCAGCCTTAGCGGAGCGCAATTGCGCACTGGCGGTATCAATGTTCTGTTGCGAGGTGGCTCTTGGGTCGACGCCGCGCTGACGACGGAAGTCGGCGGTGGCATTGAGCAAGTTGGCTTCGGCGCGGGCCTGCTGCGCCTGAGCCTGCGCCAGCTGGGCCGGATACTGCACTTTGGACAAGTCATATTGCACCTGAGCCTGATGCAGTTGCGAGACGGCAACGCCCAACTGGGCCTGTGCCTGATCGCGCTGCGCCGTGGCGTCTCGTGGGTCAATCTGCACTAACAGCTGGCCTTTTTTCACCAACTGGTTGTCTTTGACCGCCAGATTGGTCACGTAACCGGAGATTTTTGGGGCGATTGTGACAGCGTCACCTTCGGTAAAAGCGTCATCGGTGTTGATTTGGTCCTTGGTCATGAACCACCACACCAGCGCCACAATCACCATGATGATCACCACCAGGCCGAGAATAATTAGCGGCTTTTTGCCCGGGCCTTTGCGCTTTTCGCCTTCTTCATCTTCGCCCTTATCTTCTTCATCTGACGACTTTTTATCCTGCTTTTTACCCTCGTCGGAAGAGGGTGAGCGGTAACCTTCGCCTGATTTAACTTGGCTGGAGTCGAGTTCGTTGGAGGTGTCTGGAGACGATGATTCGTCAGGACGGTTGGCGTCATTTTTATTCGTTGTCATAATACTCATCTGGTTATCGGCGCTAGGCCGAACGTTAAATGAAACAATTCTCGTTTTACCCTAGATTGTATTGATGTAAAAGCAAGTAAATAACCGTCAACTTACCTATGTTAGAGCACGAAGATCCACACTATAGGTATGCTCCGAAAAAGCGCGTGAAGATGTATAATGCGTGGCTTGGCTTTAATTTTATCTGTGCGTATTTTCACTTTATGGAATCGCCGTATCAGGAACAGCGCGTGACTAATTCTTCCTATTTAATGAACTTGCGGGGCGCTCAATGAGCCGTCCAATCCCTTACCGTGGCCTAACGCGCGTGGCCTCGCTGATCTCCGTGTGCGTCGCACTGGTGCTGGTGTTTATCAAAGTGTGGGCGTGGGCCGCCACCGGCTCGATTGCCCTGTTAACCTCGGCGGCGGATGGCTTAGTTGACGTGTTGGCCTCGCTGGTGACGCTGATTGGCGTGCGCTACGCCGGGCGACCGGCGGACAAAGGCCATCGCTACGGCCATGGCAAAGCCGAGGCGGTTGCCGCCTTCGTGCAGGCTCTGCTGCTCGGCGCGGCGGGTCTGGTGCTCGGCGGTGAGTCTATCGGCCGCATCATTAATCCACTGCCGCTGGCACAGCTGGGGCTGGGTATTTGGGTGATTATCGGCAGCTGCTGCGCGGCCGTCGGGCTGGTATTGATGCAAACCTACGTGGTGAAGCGTACTGGCTCCACCGCCATCGCCGCCGACCGCGCGCACTACGTCACCGACGTGGCGGTTAACCTCGCGGTGCTGATTGCCTTAGTGCTCGAAAGGCACCTTGGCTGGACGCGTTCTGACTCCATCGGCGCGCTGCTTATCTCTTTCTATATGATTTGGAATGCGCGCGGCATGGCCGGGGACGCGCTGAAACAGCTGCTGGACCGCGAGTTAGATATTGAAGACCGCAAGCGCGTGAAGGCCGCGGTGCTCAGCGTGGCGGGCGTGCGCGGGGTGCATGATATTCGCACCCGTAACGGCGGCGACCGGGTTTTCGTCGAGTTTCATGTGGAAGTGGATGGGTCGCTGTCCGTGGACGTCGGCCATGATATTGGCGACGCCGCGGAAATCGCCGTCAGCAAGTTGTTCACCGCCGCCGACGTCACCGCCCACCTCGAGCCCGAGGGCATTGATGACGATCGTCTGGACAACCTGTTGAATAATATTACTAAGTGATTTGAAGTCCGGCGGGGTTAGCTCCTTCTCCTCTGAGAGGAGAAGGAGCAAATGCGACTAATGACTCCTCATCCCCGCCGCTGTCATCAGCAACCTAAACACCGACGCCACGGCAAACAGGGCTAACACGCTGCCTAGCCAGATAATTGCCAGCCAGCCTACGCGCTTCCACCAAGGCTGACGGATAACCTTCTCATCATCCATTTCTCTGATCAGTTTCTTCATATTTCACCTCAATGATAACCCTGATCCGGGGTGACTTTGCCGCGGAACACGTAGTAGCTCCAGAAGGTGTAAACCAAAATTATCGGGATGATCACCAGCGCGCCAACCAGCATAAAGCCAAGGCTTTGCGGCGGGGCGGCGGCCTGCCAGAAGGTGATGGAGGGCGGTATGATGTTCGGCCAAATACTGATGCCTAAGCCACTGTAGCCAAGGAAAATCAGCGCCAACGTCAGCAAGAAAGGCGCATGGTGCGACTTACGGTTTACCGCGCGCAGCATCCAGATGGAGACCAGCACCACTAGCACCGGCACTGGCAAGAACCAGAGGATATTCGGCATGGTGAACCATCGGTCGGCAATCGCGCTGTGGGCGAGGGGCGTCCAAAGACTAATAATGGCGGTCACCAGCAGGAACACTAATAGCAGAGGTTTTGCGCGGCGCTGCATGTTTTCCTGCAACGGGCCTTCGGTTTTCATAATCAGCCAGGTACAGCCGAGCAGGGCGTAAGCCACCACGAGACCCACACCGCAGAACAGCGTAAAGGGGGAAAGCCAGTCCAGCGGGCCGCCCGCGTAGGCGCGATTCACCACCGGAATGCCGTTAATCACCGCCCCGAGCACTACGCCCTGACTGAAGGTGGCGAACAGCGAACCCCAGATAAAGGCTTTGTCCCAGATATGGCGCTTCTCCGCCGTGGCTTTGAAACGAAACTCAAAGGCCACGCCGCGAAAAATCAGGCCAAACAGCATCAAGGTTAGCGGAATAGCCAGTGCGTCCAAGATCACGGCGTAGGCCAGCGGGAAGGCACCAAACAGCGCCGCGCCGCCAAGCACCAGCCAGGTCTCATTGCCGTCCCACACCGGCGCGACGGTGTTCATCATTACGTCGCGTTCATGCTCCGCCTTAACCAGCGGGAAGAGGATGCCGATACCGAGATCAAATCCGTCCATGACCACGTACATCATCACGCCAAAGACGATGATTAAAAACCAGATTAGCGGAAGATCAATACCCATGGTGGTTACCCTTATTCTGGTCGTCGTTAGATTCCTGTGCAGCAGACAGCGGCCTTGCCGGAGTGCGATGCTGGCCTGGCCCGCCGTGGGTGGTTTCAGCACCTTCATGAGCCACAGGACCTTTGCGGATCAGGCGCATCATGTAGGCGTAGCCCACCCCAAACACCGAGCAATAAATCAGAATAAACAGCAGCAGGCTGATGCTCATCTGCATTGCGCCGTGGCCGGATACCGCATCTTTGGTGCGCAGCAGGCCATACACCACCCAAGGCTGGCGGCCAATTTCCGTCGTGAACCAACCGGCAAGCAGCGCCAACAGGCCGGAAGGCCCCATCCACAAAGCAAAGCGCAGGAAGGCGCGCGAGCTATACAAGGTGCCGCGCTTGCGCAGCCACAGGCTCCAGACGCCCGCCAAAATCATCAGCAGGCCTAGCCCAACCATGATGCGGAAGGAGAAGAAGATGATGCTGGAATTTGGCCGGTCCTCTTTGGCGAAGGATTTGAGCGCCGGGATCTGCTTATCCAGACTGTGGGTCAGAATCAGACTGCCGAGCCACGGGATCTCAATGGCGTAGCGCGTCTCTTCGCGGTTCATGTCGGGATAGCCAATCAGCACCAGCGGCGACGGCTTGCTGTCTTTATTCTCCCAATGGCCTTCAATCGCGGCAATTTTCGCGGGCTGATACTTGAGGGTGTTCAGGCCGTGGGCATCGCCGAGGAAAGCTTGAATCGGTGCCACGATCAGGGCCATCCACATCGCCATCGACAACATGGTGCGCATCGCCGGGGTATCGCGCCCGCGCAGCAGGTGCCAGGCCGCAGAGGCGCCGACAAAGAAGGCGGAGGAGAGGAAGGCGGCGGTGGTCATGTGCAGCAGCCGGTACGGGAAGGAGGGGTTGAAAATGACTTTCAGCCAATCCACCGGTACCACCTGATTGTTGACGATTTCAAAGCCCTGCGGCGTCTGCATCCAACTGTTGGATGCCAGGATCCAGAAGGTGGACATCAGGGTGCCGAGCGCCACCATGCAGGTCGCAAAGAAGTGCAGGCCGGGGCCAACGCGGTTCCAGCCGAACAGCATCACGCCGAGGAAGCCAGCCTCGAGGAAAAAGGCGGTGAGCACTTCGTAGGTCAATAACGGGCCGGTGATGCTGCCCGCGAAGGAGGAGAAGAAGCTCCAGTTGGTGCCAAATTGGTACGCCATGACCAGCCCGGACACCACGCCCATGCCAAAATTCACGGCGAAAATTTTCGACCAGAAGTGATACAGGTCGCGATATTCCTCTTTCTTAGTTTTGAGCCACAGCCCTTCGAGCACGGCCAAGAAGCTGGCCAGACCGATGGTGATAGCGGGGAAAATGATATGAAACGATACGGTGAAAGCAAACTGGATACGGGCCAGTTCTAGCGCGTCTAGACCAAGCATAACAACCTCTTTTTTGCGTGGTAACCCTTTCAGCTTAGGCGTCATAAGCCATTTTGGCGCAACAACATTTGCAAATGAGGTTTCAGTGAAAGGGGCGGTACAACAGTAAAGCTTAGCGAGGAGGGGATTTAACCACAGGGCGGGTGAGATATAACAGTAACAGAAAAGTGAAATAGAGCTATAACAGTTCAGATTTACGCGTTGGCGTGAAAATCAAAACTCACTGCGTGAAAAAGCGATGACGTCAAGTTAGAAGCCGAAGCTCCTGCCTTCATCGCTTGGGTTAGCTCAGGTTATTTGGCTTTTTTCCGATTTTTGACAATCAGCGTGCCATCGGGGTGGAAATAGCGCGTTGGCCAAATTTCAGCTGGCGTCATACCCAGCGCATTGGCGATCAGCATCTCTCCCCGAGGCCAGCGGCGGCAAAGCGCGTTTGACAGGGTTGAAGAGCAGAGGCCGGATTGGCGGGATAGGGCAGCCAGAGTAGTCCCTCGTTTGTGCAGCTCGGCAATGATATCTGCCGGATGCCAATTCTGAAAACGATGGGAACCCGCTGTTACCTGAGATGTATTGCGAGGTGGAGCGATATCTTGAGTTTTTTTATTGGTCGTCATTTCGCATGATCCGTTGCAAAGTGATGATTACTAACACCCTAAGAGGTGCAAATCCCTTGGGTGATAGCCCAGA
Organism: Ewingella sp. CoE-038-23; assembly: GCF_040419245.1. Lineage (NCBI taxonomy): Bacteria > Pseudomonadati > Pseudomonadota > Gammaproteobacteria > Enterobacterales > Yersiniaceae > Ewingella > Ewingella docleensis. Next base: position 1,623,143 of record NZ_JAZHOH010000001.1, read on the forward strand.
CGGAGTTTGCACTACCGGCCACAACGGATCACCGGCCAGCCCGAAGGCTGCCCCGCCTGAGCCACCATAGAGACATTATTTATTACGTGAACGAGTAATAAGCAATAGGTGTGCAAAGGCTGACGTATAAATATTATATATACGTCAACGTTGTGATATTCAGGGTGCAAATCCCGGCTGCGGATTTTGCCGCAGCGCAAGAACTATACTCTAATCACTTAGTTGATACCAAGTGAGAAAGGGGCGTTTCATTTAGTTATCTAAGTAAAAATTCAAAACTCAATAGAATAGTCGTCTAAAAGAGGGGGAGGTCTGCCAAACGAGATTCTTCATACTTCAAGGCTACGCGCTAAAATGATGATTGATTTTTTCCACGATGATACCTAAAGCTTTATTTTGCAATGAGGTTTTATTGTGCACCATATAGATACTGATGGGCGATAAAGGAAATTCAGTGCTCAAGCTTTTTATATTAAACGCATGTTCGACTTTTATGAAAAGCCAGGTTGGCACAATAGCAATGGTGTCCGAGTTTTCAACGACGGATAGAATTGAAAAGAGTGAACTGCTGCGGAAAGAAAAGACTCTTTCGCCAATATTTTCATTGATACTTTGCTGAGCAAGTTTGATCGCCGGGCCGTCCGATTCAAAAATAGAAAATTGCTCTAATGCCGCCTGCTCTTTGTTGATTGAATGACGTAATCTTGGATGTTCTTTGCGGCAAATAAATGTTAGTTGTTCATTTAAAATAGGGTAGGTGACAGAAGAAGAACTGTAATGAGGGTCGCAGTCAAAGACTAAGTCTGCTTTACGATATTGCAATGCTTCGCTTGAGAGCATGACCGAACTGCCATTATCGGCATGAACCACTTTGGTATTGGGCATGATTTCTTTGACCAATTCCATCAATACGGGAAGTACGCGCATTGAGATATAAGGCGGGCAGCTAACAATTAATCTATTTCGCGCCGTGGAGTTCATATAAACCGAGACATTTCTGGTTAATGTCTCAAAACTTTCCTGTGTGGCCGAAAACAGATTCACCGCCGTGACGGTTGCTGAAAGGTTACTCCCTTCACGGACAAAGAGGGGGTCTGAAAAGTAACCGCGCAACTTATTTAATGACTGGCTGACAGCAGAAGGGCTGATATTCAACAATACTGAGGCTTTAGTGACGCTTTTCTGCGAGTAGATCGCGTGAAAAGTGGTAAGAAGGTTGTAGTCAAAGCTTTTATCCCTCTTTAAGTCATCTTTCTTAAAATCATCTTTTTGTATGTCAGGGTTCACAATTACCTCCCCGTAAATGTAAATAAACTTTGTTATATATAAATGCTACAAATGATTTAAGTTACAATCAGTTGGTGCATGAATGATTTTTGTATTGCGCCAAAAATACTAAGAAAATAAAGCTCAATAAGATAGAGGGCAACACTTTAATTTTTAATTGTTACTTTGTTAATAGTTTCAAATTCCTTTTGAAATAGTGGGATGGTTTTACTGTTAATATGCTAATTAATAAAAATAGTATCTAGAAAAAATGAAACTGCATAGATAAAATATATTATAGATTTAGTGAATGCTAGTATCATGACGGCATGGTTTTTAGTATGACTTCAATATTACTTTGCTTTTAGGTAGTGATGAATTTTAGCAGAAAAGGTAAGAATATTCTCGCATTGAAGAGTTGCACGATGCATTAATTATTTTAATAAATAAATTAACTTCGTCAGGAAGCGAATGTTAACGACTAAGGGACTATGATGAAAATGACTTCTTAATTTAAAATGAGGGTATTGGCAGCGGAGACGAAAGGGGCTGGAGGGGATCTTAAAAACGTCAATTGGGATTGTTATGCAGAGAAATGCAGGCAGATGACCGGAACGTAAAGTATCCCGTTAACGGCTGCTTATATGCAGATTGGGGACAAAATCACCCCGGGGGATGCTAACGCTGTCGCTAATTTCACCATTACTTACGAGTGATTCAGGTTGAAAAAAAAGGCCGGAAAGTCTGCACTTTCCGGCCTTTTGCTTATTGATTAAATGACTGATTTACATCTTGCGGCATGATGACTTATTTAATCGCCATGGCCTCTTTCATGGTGAAGAACAGGTCAGTTTGATCCGTCAGTCCCACCACGTTGGCCGCAAACGGGCCGTAGGCCGCGACGCGCAGCTGAGTGCCGGTATGGCCTTGCGAATCCTCTTCCGAGTTGCCGTAGCTGATGGTCATTGGCGCACCGTCTTTGGTGGTCAGGGTCTGCGTCAGCCCCGGCGCTTTGGCATCTTTCTCCACAATCTGGCTGGAGTGCGCGTGGTCGGCGGTCACAATAACCAGCGTATTGCCGTCTTTACGAGCAAATTCCAGCGCTTTCTGCACGGCTTCGTCCAAATCAACGGTTTCGCCAAACTGGCCGCACGGGTTTGCCGCGTGGTCTTGTTTATCGATGGACGCCCCTTCAACTTGCAGGAAGAAGCCTTTCTCCTGCGTTTTCAGCAGATCGATGGCTTTCTCGGTCATTGCGGCAAGCGTTGGAATGTCGCTGGTGCGCTGTGGATTGGCTTCGCAGGTGACGGCCGGCTTGTCGATATTGCCGTGATAGCTGGCTTTCGGACCATTCCAGCGCACGGGCATATTGCCCGGCGAGAACAGGCCTAGCAGCGGTTTTTGCTGGTCGGCGAGGGTGATTTTTGTCAGTTCATCGGCGTTTTCCACCCACTGATAGCCCTGTGCGGTCGCCTGATCCTTCAGGGATTTCCCCGCGAAATCACCGCTTTTGGCTAACTGATTGAATGATTTCGCGCCGCCGCCCAGGGTCACGTCAGCCCGTGCTTTGATCAACTGCTCGGTGATTGAACCTTTGCCGCCGTTTTCCAGCGCATTGGTCGGGCATTTCTCACTGGTTTCTTCCGGGCCGTAGCACTTACGGGAGGTCACGTGAGAGATCTGCGCGGCAGGCGTCGCATCTTGCAATTCGGCTGTGGAGACGTTGCCGGTGGCTTTACCCGCGGCTTTCGCCAGTTCCAGAATGGTGACGTGGTCTTTGCCGTTGACATCCACACCCAGCGCGCCGTTATAGGTTTTCACGCCGCTAGACCATGCCGTGGCAGAGGCCGCCGAGTCAGTCACGTAGTCCGGCTTATGGCTTTTCTTATCCAAAGAGTAGTGAGTGTATTGGCCCGTTAACGGCAGGGCATCGATGCCCTTAAAGTAGCCGCCCGCGCCTTCGGCATAGTTACGCGCCGAGGTGATTTCTGAATCGCCCATACCATCGCCAATCAGCAGGATGACGTTTTTTACCGTCTTATTGGTCAATGACGCTTTCAGGGCTTCGGTCTGATCGCCGGTCAAACGGCGCGCGCCGCCTTGTTCGGTGATGTCGCCTTTGGCGGCGCGGGAGGTTAGGGCGTCATCGGCAATCGCGCTGCTGGCAGAAGTCAGAAGCAGGGCGGTAACCACAGAACGAGCAACAAAAGAGAGAGGCAGGTGCATAACAAAACTCCGTGTAATGAAGACCAGAAAACAAGAGATACATTTTGTCGTACTTTGTTACACGGGAGCATAAATCAGCGGCGTGACGCTTTTATGACATGAAGGATTTTTAGCGAGGAAAATAAAAAAGCCCCTCATGGAGGGGCTTCAAGTCAGTCTGCAATCAGACTTAGTTAACCTGAGTTGGCATACCGGAACGCAGCTCGATAGCGCGTTGTACGATGTTCTGGTTAACGCTTGGGTCCATGGCAACGGCGCCCACTTTGCCAGTCAGAGAAACAGGCAGTGGCTCTTGCGAGTCAAACTCTTCCTGGTTAGCAGACAGCGGGTTGTGGATCTCAATGTAACGCTTACCGTTTGGTTCAACAGTGGCTTTCAACGGCTCATTGATGAACTGAACGCGAGTGTCCTGCGGCACATTGTCGAACAGCCATTTGATGTCAGCATCGCGCAGACGAACACAGCCGTGGCTCACGCGCAGGCCGATACCAAAGTTGGCATTAGTCCCGTGAATCGCATACAGGCGGCCAACGTACAGCGCGTACAGACCCATTGGGTTGTCCGGACCTGCTGGGAATACGGCTGGCAGATATTCGCCGCGAGACGCGTACTCTTCGTGCATTTTCGCCGTTGGTGTCCAGGTTGGACCGGCTTTCTTACGCTGGATGGTGGTTGTCCAGTTCAGTGGGGTATCTTTGCCTAATTCACCGATACCGATTGGCAATACCACCACGGTGTTGCTGCCCTTCGGATAGTAGTAAAGACGCATTTCAGCACTGTTTACTACGATACCTTCATGCGGGGTATCTGGCAGGATCAGCTGCTGAGGAATAGTCAACACGGTGCCCGGCGTAGGCAGGAACGGGTCCACGCCCGGGTTGGCTTCGAGCATGTTGCTCAGGCCCATTTGATACTGTGCGGCAAAACTCTCAAGAGGTAATTTGCTGTTTTCTGGAACGGTAACGGTGATGTTTTCCCCGACTAACCGCCCGCCATTGGCAGGAAGAGGGTACACCACGGCCGAAGCTGACTGGCTGTACGCAGCAACTGCCAAAACCATAGTAAGGATAGCGCGAATGCTCATTTTCATATTTGTCGTTGGTTCTTAATGCCACACAGGCAGTTGTTGTCGAAGTGTTCCCCCGGTGTTAACAGAAACTACCGGATGACTATTGTAGGTACACACTTGACCTGAACGAGAATCTTTATGTGTAACCAATCACATTTCTGGGCCGCCAATTATAAGGATTTATTTCAAACAGGCCAAAGCTTTTACAGGATGTCGGAAAAGTTCCCTAAACAATCGCATTTTTTGGAAGTAGGATCACAGACGTTTTACATTTCATGACACTAAACCGTTATTTCCGACAAAACGGCACCATCAATAAAGCCGCCAAAAACATCCACGCCATCAGCATAAAGACATCATTGAAAGCCAGCGTGAAGGCTTCATTGGCGACCTTGATGCCAAACAGGTTTTTCGCCATCAGCAAGGCATGAGCCGAATCCGGCGTCAGTTGCCCAATGCGCGTCGCCAGGCCGCCGATCACCGTCTGCGCCTCTTGCCCGTAACGGCCTAATACGTCGCCAAAGTGCGCGGTGTGTTCGCGAGTCCAGTCCTGCAACCAGGTGTTCACCGTGGCGATACCAATAGCGCCGCCAAGATTGCGCATCAGATTGAATAAGCCCGACGCGTAGCGCAGCTCCGGTCCCTGAAAGGCGGTGAGCGCCATATTCACACTTGGCACAATGCACAGCATGATAAACAGTCCGCGAATGATTTGCGGCCATAAGAACTGGTCTGCACCCCATTGTGGCGTGACTTGGGTAGTCAGCCACATACTGGTGGAGAACCCCAACAGCCCGGCGGTGATCAGAATACGGCGATCCACTTTGCCAATCAGTCTGGCGGCCAAAATGGTGCTGAAGAACTGCCCAATCCCCACCACAAACACGGTGGTACCAATCTGTAAGCTGTTGAAATCACGAATGCGTCCAAGAAAAACTGGCGTCAGGTAGGTCGAGGCGTATAACCCAAAACCAATCACCAGATTAAATACGCAGGCAAAGGTAAAGGTCGGGTCGCGGAAGGGCGTCAGGCGCACAATCGGGTTTTTCGAATAGAAAGAACGCTCCAAAAACAGCACAAACGCCACCAGTGAAAACCAGGCTGAGATCTGAATGTCCGGGTCGCTAAACCAGTTCTGGCGCGGCCCCTCTTCCAGCACGTACTCCAGACAGCCCAGCGCAATTGCCATTGAGAACAGATGCACCCAGTCGATGCGTTTGAGCATCGGGAAATCGGCTTGGTCGACATGAATGAACATCACCGCGCCAATGGCCACCAGCACCCCCGGCACAATATTGATGAAGAATATCCAGCGCCAGTCGAGCCATTCGGTGACTACGCCGCCGACGGTCGGGCCGAGAGTCGGGGCCAGCACGCTGACCATGCCCAAAATCGCCGGGATCAGCGCCTGCTGCTTGCCTTTGAACAGCGCAAAGCCGGTAGAGAACACCGTCGGCACCATCGCCCCCCCGGTAAAGCCTTGCAGCGCGCGGAAGAAGATCATCGACTCGATATTCCACGCCAGCCCGCAGCCAATGCTGCTGAGGGTAAACAGCGCCGCCGAGGCGCTAAAGAGCCAGCGAGTGGAGAGCGCCTGAGTCAAAAAGGCCGAGAAGGGGATCATTACCAGTTCGGCAATCAGGTAAGAGGTCTGCACCCAGCTGATTTCATCCGGGCCGGCGGAGAGTCCGGCCTGCACGTCATTGAGCGAGGCGGCGACGATCTGAATGTCGATCAGAGCCAAAAACATGCCGAAAGCCATGACGCTGAAGATTAAAAATTTGCGCGCAGTGGGCAGGTCGCTGGGGGCGATCGCCGGGGCGGCAGAAGAGGGAGCGGTCGCTTCTGACATATCAAACACCTTTTTGAACTTGTTTATATGATGCGCATCATATTAATATGATCACCATCATGCAATGAGTGAGAAGAAAAATGAGTGAAGCAACAGTTAACGGGGCGTCGGACATTCAGGGGAAAGAGAAATCGCGCCGTTCGCCGCGCATTTGGGTGGTGAGCGGTATTGCGCTGGCGGTGGCATTGGGCGGTGCTGCGTGGCTACTGGCCGCGCCGTCGTCAGAATCAACCGACGACGCTTACGTCAGTGCTGACGCCACCACCGTCGCGCCGAGGGTCAAAGGCTTTATCTCCAACGTGCTGGTGAAACATAACCAGTGGGTGAAGGCGGGGCAGCCGCTGGTGGTGATCGACAGTGAAGAGTTCAACGCGCGCGTCGCGGCGGCGGAGGGTGACGTGGCCGATGCCAGGGCGCAGGTTGAGGCCCAACAGGCCGCGCTGGTCAGCCAGCAGGCGCAGGAGCAGCTGGCGCAAACGCAAATTCAGGCCGCGCGCACCGCCATCCGTTCTTCCCTCGCCGAGCAGCAACACGCTCAAGACGAGCAGCGGCGTTATCAGTCGCTGGTCAACAGCGGCGCGACTTCACGCAATGACGCCGAACGCTTCAAAACCACCGCCGTGACCGCCGAGCAGAATGCCGCCCATGCCAGCGCGATGCTGGACGTGGCGCAGAATCAGGCGCAGGTGACTCATGCCCAGCGTGCTGAGATCCAGGCATCGCTGGCACTGGCGCAGGCCGCGTTGCAGAAGGCGCAGGCGGCATTAGATTTAGCCCAGCAGGATCAGCGCCATACCACCATCACGGCGGCGATTGACGGCGTGGTCGGCAACCGACAGGTGCAAATTGGTGACTACGTGACGCCGGGACAGCGCCTGATGACGCTGGTGCCGCTCAATGATCTGTACGTGGTGGCGAACTTTAAAGAGACGCAAACCGCGCATATTCAGCCGGGGCAGAAAGTATCCGTTAGCGTCGATGCGCTGCCCGATGTGAAATTACACGGCGTGGTGGACAGTCTGGCGCCGGGGTCGGGTTCCACCTTCGCGCTGTTGCCATTTGAGCCGGGCACGGGGAACTTCACCAAAATCGTTCAGCGCGTGCCGGTGCGCATTCATCTCGATAGTGATCAGCAGGGGCTGGCTGCGCTGCGACCGGGCTTGTCCGTTGATGCCAAGGTTAGCCTGCATGAGTGAATGTCACGGCGCGCTGCGGTAGACTAGCGGGGCGAGAGGTCTCACCAATCAGGGAGTTAATCATGCGTTACGAAAGTGAACATAAGGCGAAAATTCGCGAGCAGATCCTCAAAGAGGCGGCTAAGGCAATTCGCATTAATGGTCCGGAAAAGGTCAGCGTAGCCGGAGTAATGAGCCAGGCTGGGTTAACCCATGGCGGATTTTATGCTCACTTCGCTTCGAAAGAGGCTCTGATTGAGGCCGCCATCGGCCAAATGTTTGACCAAAGCATGGCGCGCTGGGATAGAGACAACCAAGATCTGGCCCCGCGCGAACAGTTGGCGGGATATATCGACTTCTACTTATCGCCGTGGCATCGGGACAACCCGTCGCAGGGCTGCCCGGTGGCGGTACTGCTGACCGAAGCCCCGCGCATGACGCCGCCGTGCCGCACCGCCTTCTCCCAAGGTATCGGCAGGCTGCGTGGCATGGTAGTCGGTCAGTTGCGAGATATTGGCGTGGAGGAGCCTGAAGCGGCGGCAGTGGCGCTGAGCGCCGAGCTGATGGGCACGCTGTCATTGGCGCGCTGTGAGCCGGACATTGCCAAGTCGGATGCCCTCTTAGCCGCTGCCAAAAAACGCATCATGGCCCGGCTGTCGCTTATTAATCACTGATCCGGCCTGATTCGTAGTAATAAAAAAGCCCTGAATATTCAGGGCTTTGTTTTTTGTACTCAAGGGCAACGTGTGAAGGTTTTCCCTTTTAAGTCAGCAATTAGAAGTCGTAACCCACGGTAGCGACCACGGTGCGCTCCTGACCCCAATAGCAGTAGCTGGTGCCGTAACAGGCCGCGACATATTTCTTGTCGAACAGGTTGTTAGCATTCAACTGCACGTACGCGCCTTTCAGCTGCGGGTTGAACTGCGCCAGGTTCATACGAACGGAAGCATCAACCAGCGTGGCAGACGGCATGTGCACGGTGTTTTCGTTATCCGCCCACTGAGTGCCGATGTAACGCACGCCCGCGCCCAGATCAACACCGACCGGCGTATTGTACTGGCCCCAGATAGAAGCCATCTGTTTTGGCGTCACGTAAGGGGTGTTGCCGTCGTTAGTGGTTGAATCGTCAAAGCGCACTTTGTTGTAGGTGTAACCTGCCATCACGTTAAAGCGATCGGTAACTTGCTTCTTCGCTTCCAGCTCAAGGCCCTGTGAACGGATTTTACCCGCTGGCTCATAGTAGCTGCCGACCACCACGCGGTTGCCCACGTCGTCCTGCGTCAGATCATAAATCGCCGCGGTATACATGTCGGAAGTGCCGACCGGCTGGTACTTGATACCGGCTTCGTATTGCTCACTCTGCATCGGTTTCAGCAGGGTGTTGTTTGGACCCGGCAGAGCAGAAGGGGTCATCGCCTGACTGTAGCTGACGTATGGAGAGATGCCATTTTCAAACGCGTAAAGCAGGGAAGCGCGGCTGTTGAAGTGGCTGTCAGTACGCTCAGTGGTCACGTCGGTCAGGCCGATGGTGTCCACGGCGGCCGTTTTAGTTTTCAGACGGTCATAGCGGCCGGACAGGGTCAGGTGCCACTGGTTCCACGCCATATCATCCTGAATGTAAGTGCCATTCTGCTCATAACGGTTTTTGCCGGTTTTATCACTGTAGAACGCCAGATTTGGACCACCGGTGTAGCCGGTGTACGGGTTCAATTGGCTGGCCGTTGCGCCCAGAGATTTCAGGTCATTCATAAAGTAGGAGTAGTCGAAACCAACTACCACTTTATGTTCCAGCTCGCCGGTCGCGAAGTCCGCTTCCAACTGGTTATCCACGGCCACGCTGTCCAGGGAGGAGGTTTCGCCACTGTAATAGCGATTCATCAAGGTGCGATCGGCATTCCAGCCAGCCTGATAAACCTGATCCAACTCGGTGTTGGAGTGGGTGTAGCTGGTGTTTTGGCGGAAAGACCATACGTCGTTAAACGCGTGGCGGAATTCGTAGCTGTAAATCTGCTCCCAGCGTTTGAACTGGTTCAGCGAAGATTCGCCGTCGAAGAAGCCACGGCTCAGGCGATCGCCGTACAGGCTGCCGTCGGCTGGCACGGCGGCGTGATAGCCACCGGACGGATCTTTTTGCAGATAAGCGCGCAGTAACAGGGAGGTGTTTTCATCCGGTTGCCACATCAGCTGTGGAGAGATCGCATAACGCTCTTCACGCTGGTGGTCGTACTGAGTATCGCTGCTGCGGGTCATGCCGGTCAGGCGGAAAGCCCACTGATCATTAATGGCGTTGGTGTAATCGAACGCGCCGCCCTTGGTGTTTTGCGTGCCGCCTGACAGGCGGAAGTGGCCTTCTTCAGTGAATTGCGGGCGCTTGGAGGTTTCCATCACGATGCCGCCCGGAATGCTCTGACCGTAGAGAGCAGAAGATGGCCCTTTCAGCACGTCGATGCGCTCGAGGAACCAAGGGTCAACCTGAATGGAGTTGTAGCTGCCGCCGTCGCTCAGAATACGCAGGCCGTCGAGGAAGGTGTTGTTGACGTCACCGCCGTGGAAACCGCGCAGAGAAATGGTGTCGTAACGCGTTGCGCCACCGGCGAAGTTGGTGAACACGCCCGGCGTATAGTTCAGCGCGGCGTTAACGGTGGTGGCGTTCTGGTCGTCCATCTGCTGACGAGTCACTACTGACACAGCCTGACCGGTGGTGATGATCGGCTGATCGGTTTTGGTTGCTGTACGACTGGTTTTCGCGTTGTAACCCTGAGTCGGGGTATCGGCAGTTTGTGGCGGAGCTGCGGTCACGACAACGGTGTCTTCAGCGAACGAGGCAGCAGGTAGCGTCAGCGCCACGGCGCACAATAGCACCGAGCGTTTTAGAGGGAAGGCCAACAACATATTCAAAGTCCCTATAGATATCGAGATGAAATATCGAGTTATAAAAAGTGTGTGTAAAAAAAGCCCATGACGGTGTCATCTGAGCTTAAAAGCCGGGCATTCGCGGGGAGTTATTCCCACAACAAAAACACCCGCTCAAAGTGGGTGTTTATTCATAACTTACGTGAATGCTAAACTTAATGATAATTGTTATCATTATTGTTTTTAAATTTCAAGGGAACTTTTAATAAAAATTTAAAATGAGGTTATTTTTTATCCTCATATTTATCATGGAATTGGCCGCATTTTGTTCGGTTACGGCTTAAGTCAATATTGCTTGTTAATAAAATGTTAAGTAAATTTTTGGCAATGATTCAACATGTGCGGAGAAGCTAATGAGTGAAAAATGGCAGCAAGTTGATAGCTATATCGTGGATAAATTGGTGGACAGTGACGATACGCTGAACGCGATTTTGCAAAATAATGCGCGAGCCGGGCTGCCCGCACACGACGTGGCACCTAATCAGGGGAAACTTCTGGCGCTGTTTGCCCAAATGGTCGGAGCAAAACGCATTCTGGAGATCGGCACATTGGGCGCATATAGCACGGTGTGGCTGGCCCGCGCTTTGCCGGAGGGCGGGGAGGTGGTGACGCTGGAGGCCGACCAACACCATGCACAGGTGGCGCGGCAAAATATAGAACTGGCGGGTTTGCAATCGCGCATCAAACTGCACCAAGGCCCGGCGCTGGACACTTTACCGAGGCTAATTGATTCAGGCCCGTTCGATATGATTTTCATCGACGCCGACAAACCGAATAATCCTCATTACCTGCAATGGGCGCTCAAGCTCTCACGGCCCGGTACATTGATCATCGGTGACAACGTGGTGCGCGACGGCGAAGTGGTTAATCCCGCCAGCGACGACGATCGCGTGCAGGGCGTTAGAAGCTTCTTCGACCTGATTGCCGAAGAGCCGCGCTTGAGTGCCACCGCGCTGCAAACCGTCGGCAGTAAAGGCTGGGATGGCTTCTTGCTGGCCCGTGTTTTGTAATAAATTAAGTAATTACTCACCTATCCCTAAACCTTTGCCCTAAATTTCCGATAAGAATTCAGTTCTTGGTCGTTCTATTTTAATTTTTAGGGTTAATAAGGGATTTTTGATGAAAAAAGTATTACTTACCGCTGCTTTTGCCGTGCTGCTGTCCGGTTGTGCACAACAGACATTCAACCTGGGTCAGGGCGTGGCCACGAAGCCGAAAGAAGTGACCACGCATCACTTCTTCGTTAGCGGTATTGGTCAGCATAAAATGGTTGATGCGGCGAAAGTCTGCGGCGGCGCAGATAAAGTTTCTCGCGTAGAAGTTCAGGAAACTTTCCCTAACGTTCTGCTGAGCATCGTGACCTTTGGTATCTACACCCCACGTGAAGCGCGCGTTTATTGCGCATAATAGGAAATTTTTCCTAGCTAAACGGGCGCCTGGTGCGCCCGTTTTCACATCTGAACTCAGGCGGAAAAAGGCTTAGAAGCAGTAAGTTTAAAAGCTACATAACTCATTCACGATCCCTACAGGCAAAAGCCGGAACTTCACATTTTCACCAGAGTCTTATTGGCAAGTTTCACATGGATGAAACTGAAGGTCAGTTAAGGGCTGGGAAGGGCAATTTTGCCCTCCTGCAACAATGTTGGAATTTTTAAGGGATTAATGAAATGAAAAAAGTTTTACTTACCGCGTTTTTTGCCGTGCTGCTAACCGGTTGTGCTCAGCAGACGTTTAATATGGATCAGGGCATCTCTTCTGAGCCTAAAAAAGAGGTCACGCACCACTTCTTCCTGAACGGTATCGGCCAGACTAAGACCATTGATGCGGCGAAAGTCTGCGGCGGTGCGGATAAAGTCGTGCGTGTTGAAGTTCAGGAAACCTTCCCTGATGTGGTCTTGCGCGTGCTGACGTTTGGCATTTACGCGCCGCGTGATGCTCGCGTCTTCTGCTCTTAATGAGTCGACGTTAGAAATAAAAACGGGCGCTCATCGGCGCCCGTTTCTTGTTTTAAACTGTGGCTTAACCTAGCGCCAGTCCCAGCACCGCGCCCACCGCCAGCACCCACAGCGGATGAAAACGCTTGCTCACCGCCAGCAGCGTGCAGATAGCAATTACCGCCGCCATGCTCAGATTCGGCGCCGTGGCCTTGGCTATCAACAAGCCGCTGGAGACTACCAAGCCGACAGTCACCGGCACCAGTCCGCGCTGAACGATTTTCCGCCATGGCCGGTCTTTGTAGCGCTTCCAGCCTCCCATTACGATAAGCGTAATGATGGAAGAGGGCCCGAACTTCGCCAGAGACGACACCAGCAGCCCCGCCCAGCCAGCCACCTGCCAGCCAACCAGCGGCACTATCATCATATTCGGGCCGGGGGCCGCCTGCGCCAAGGCGAACAGGGCGCTGAACTCCTGAGCACTCATCCAATGATGCACTTGCACCACTTCGCGCTGCATCTCCGGCAGAATGGTATTACCGCCGCCGAAAGCCAAAACGGAAAGCTGGGTAAAGAGTAAAGCGAGAGAAATCAGCACCGCGCTCATGCTTTGCTCCTTGCACAAATGAAAATACTAATGGGTGCCAGTACCAGCATTACCGGGAGCATCGGCATTCGCAATCCGGCTATCGCAATAACGCCAATCGCCACCAGCGCTAGCTGTAACCATTTGCCCCACAGCGGCGCCAGCATCTTGATGCCGGTGGAGAGCAACAGGCCACCCGCCGCGGCCGCCAGCCCGGCAAACAGATGCTCGATCACCACGTCGTTTTGATAACGGGCATACACCAATCCGAGCAGCACCACGCACATGGTTGGCGCCAGAATCAGCCCCATCAGGGCCGACAGCGCGCCACGCAGCCCACGAAACTCCATCCCCAGCGCCACGGATAAATTAATAATATTGCCGCCTGGCAGAAATTGGCACAGCCCTAACAATTCGGTGAATTGCTCAGCGCTCAGCCAACGGCGCTTCTCGACCAGCATGTGTCTCGCCATTGGCAGCACGCCGCCAAATCCGGTCAGCCCGAGAATGAAAAAGCCCATAAACAGTTGTCGACAGTCGGGTGAGTGCAGGTCGCTTTCATGGTGAGAACGAGTCTCTATAGAGTGTTGAGTCATAATGGCAATTCCCTGAACAGCGTGCTTTACGCTCTGGTTTTTTTGCCATAATGCGCGGCGGCGTGCCATGATGTCTAATGCATTTAATGACCACAAAGGATACCTAAAAGGTATGTCAAAATTGGATCTGCGAAAACTCCGCGCGTTTGTTACCGTGGTTGAAGAAGGCAGTATTTCCCGCGCAGCCGAGCGTCTTTTTATTCAGCAGCCGCCGTTAAGTCGCTTATTGCAGGGGCTGGAGCAGGATTTTGGCGTTCCACTGCTGGTTCGCCAGCCGCGCGGCGTGGTGGCGACCGATGCCGGAAGCGTGCTGCTGCAAGAGGCGCGGGCGCTGCTTTCACGCGCCGACCAGCTGGAAGCGGCGATGCAGCGCGCGGCGCAGGGCAAGCAGGGAAGTATTACCGTCGGCTTTACCAGCTCTTCCGCGCTGCACTCTTTTGTGCCGGAAGTGCTGCGCCGCTATCGGGAAATTTACCCTACGGTGAGCACCCAGTTGGAGGAGGCGGGAAGCACCGAGCTATTGCAGGGCGTGCTGGCGCAGCGCATTGACCTCGCGTTCGTCAGGATGCCGGTTCACGGTATGCCCGAGTTGAAGGTGGAGCGCGTGTTGCAGGAGCCGATGCTGGTGGCGCTCCCGGCGGGGCATCGGCTGGCAACGCTGCCGCGCGACGAGCCGATTTCACTCAAGCTCTTGGCGAACGAGCCTTTTGTACTTTACCGACGCCCGGCGGGACAGGGGCTGTATGACGCCATTTTAGCCGCCTGTTTCCGTGCCGGGTTTAGCCCGCAAATAGTGCAGGAGGCACCGCGTCTGACCTCATGCCTGAGCCTGGTGGGCGCTGGGCTTGGCGTGTCTATCGTGCCGGAGTCAATCACCCGGCTGGGTGGTGAGGGGATGGTGTTTCTGCCGCTGGTGCCGCAGGCGCAGCTCAGCGCGCCACTCTATTTGGCTCGCCGCGAAGACAGCGGCTCATCGGCAATCATCAATACTTTCTGTGAGTTGCTGCGCACTCAGCTGGTGGATAGTTAAAGATGTTCTTCGGAGATATGGCGCACCGTGGCTTCCAGCGTGCTGGAGTCGGATTCAATGGCGCTCAGCAGGGAGTCGAGTAAACCGGGGAAGCGGGCGTCGAGATCTTCGCGACGCAAAGATAACAAGTTGGCGCGGCCGTCCGGGCGCTGCCAGATAACGCCGCTGTCGCGCAGCACGCGCCAGTGGTGGGTTAGGGTCGATTTCGACAAGCCCTGCAACAGGGTTCCGCAAGGGTGTTCGCCGCCTTTGGCTAGCGTGCGTACAACGGCTAAACGCAGCGGATTGCCCAGTGCTGTCAGTACATTCTCTAAGCGAATCTGCTCGCGCTCGGGGTGGTTCGCTATCATTGGAATGATCCTCTTTCTTTCACGCCGATATGCGTGGGACGCGCAATATAGCTCATACAGCTACACTCTTTAAAGCACACATCACAACGATTTCACTAATAGAATAAATTTATTGTACGAATATACTCGTACAGTTGTATTATGCCTCTCGTTAAATGAAATGACGCAAAACTGCACTAGGCAGTGCGTCAACTTTGCCATCCATCACGTAAGGACGTTATATGGCTCGCCAAACCCCCATTGAGCGCTACCGCAATATTGGTATCTCAGCACACATCGACGCCGGTAAAACCACCACCACCGAGCGCATCCTGTTTTACACCGGCATGAATCATAAGCTGGGTGAAGTGCATGATGGCGGTGCGACGACGGACTGGATGGCGCAAGAACAAGAACGCGGGATCACCATCACTTCTGCGGCAGTGACCTGTTTCTGGCAGGGGATGGATCACTCGTTTGAATCGCACCGCATTAATATCATCGACACCCCAGGGCACGTCGATTTCACCATTGAAGTTGAGCGCTCAATGCGCGTGCTCGACGGCGCGGTGATGGTCTATGACTCGGTCGGCGGCGTGCAGCCACAGTCGGAAACCGTATGGCGTCAGGCCAACAAATATAAAGTGCCGCGCCTGGCGTTCGTGAACAAAATGGACCGCCCTGGCGCTAACTTCTTCCGCGTTCGCCAGATGATGGTTGACCGGCTGAAGGCCAATCCGGTGCCGATTGTCATCCCGATTGGCAGCGAAGAGAACTTCGTCGGCGTGGTCGATTTACGCAAAATGCGCGCCATCCTGTGGGATGACGAAACGCAGGGCATGACCTTCCGCTATGAGCCGATCCCCGCCGAGTTGCAGGCTTTGGCCGAAGAGTGGCGTGAAAAAATGGTTTCTGCGGCGGCCGAGGCCAATGATGCGTTGATGGATAAGTACCTTGAAGAAGGGGACCTGTCCGAAGACGAAATCACCCAAGGTCTGCGTATTCGCACTATTGCCGGTGAAATTCAGCCAATGCTGTGCGGCAGCGCCTTTAAGAACAAAGGCGTGCAGCGCATGCTCGACGCAGTGATCGAACTGATGCCTTCTCCGCTGGACATCCCGCCGGTCGCGGGTACCGACGAGAAGGATCAGGAAGTGTTCCGCCATTCTGACGACAACGAAAAGTTCTCGGCGCTGGCGTTCAAACTGATGACCGACCCCTATGTGGGGCAATTGACCTTCGTACGCGTCTATTCCGGCGTGCTGAAGAAAGGCGATAGCGTCTACAACCCGGTGCGCGGCAAGAAAGAGCGAATCGGCCGTATTGTGCAGATGCATGCTAACGATCGTATTGAGATTGATGAGATCCGCGCGGGTGATATTGCGGCCTGCGTCGGCCTGAAAGATGTGACCACCGGGGAAACCCTGTGCGACCCATCTGACATTATCACTCTGGTGCGCATGGAGTTCCCTGAGCCGGTGATTTCACAGGCCATCGAGCCGAAAACCAAGGCCGATCAGGAGAAAATGGGCATTGCGCTGTCAAGGTTGGCGTCGGAGGACCCGTCGTTCCGTATTCGCACTGACGAAGAGTCCGGGCAGACGATCATTTCCGGCATGGGCGAGTTACATCTGGAGATCATCGTTGACCGTATGAAACGCGAGTTTGGCGTCGAAGCCAATATCGGTAAGCCGCAGGTGACTTATCGTGAAACCGTGCGTAAAACGGTGACTGACGTTGACGGCAAATTTGTGCGCCAGTCCGGCGGTAAAGGCCAGTACGGCCACGTGGTATTCACCCTCGAGCCGCAGGAAGCGGGCAAAGGTTTTGCCTTTGTTGATGCCACCAAAGGTGGGGTGGTGCCGCGTGAATTTATTCCGGCGGTGGAAAAAGGCGTAGTAGAAGCGCTGAACAACGGCATTTTGGCGGGATACCCGGTGGTTGATGTCAAAGTGACCCTGACCTTCGGTTCCTCCCACGAGGTGGATTCTTCGGAAATGGCCTTCAAGATGGCGGCTATCTTTGGTTTCAAAGAGGCGGCGCGTCAGGCCAGCCCGGTGATCCTCGAACCGATGATGCGCGTTGAAGTGGAAACGCCGGAAGACTACGCCGGTAGCGTGATGGGCGATTTGTCTTCTCGTCGCGGTACGGTGCAGGGTATGGAAGAGATTGCGGGCGGCGGCGGTAAAATTATTAAAGCCGAAGTGCCGCTCTCCGAGATGTTTGGTTACTCGACTACGCTGCGATCTATGTCGCAAGGCCGTGCAACTTACACCATGGAGTTCAACCATTACGCCGAGGCACCGCGCAACGTCGCAGAAAGTATCATCGCCGCGCGTGGCTAATCAGTAGGAATGGAGTAAAACGAAACGGCCTGAAAGGGCCGTTTTTTATTGGGCGCAGGAAATAGGACTCAGAACACCGCGAAATAAGGAGGTTAAGATGTATTGGCATGAGCGCCTGAAGTGTGTAAGTATTGTGCGCATTGTTGATGTGTACAAGGAGTGTGTAATGCCAGTTAATTCGTCCACGGCGAAGCGAAGAACCAACGTCACGTTAAACGCTGAGCTGCTGGAGCAAGCCAAAGCGTTGGGCATTAATTTATCCGCGACTTTTGATAAAGCGTTGAAAGAAGCCGTCAGGGAACAGCAGAGGAAACAGTTCATGGAAGACAATCAGCAAGCCATCGATTCATGCAATGCCTTCACCGAAGAGGCCGGGTTATTTTCACAAGGAAGGGGCGTGTTGTAATGGCGCAATTCGATATTTATGAAAACCTTGGCGCGGGAAAGAGCAAGTATCCCTTCTTTATGGATATCCAAAATCCGCTATTTGAACGGCTCAACGAGCGCGTGGTTATCCCTTTAACCTCAATTAACAACCTCAAGGCTATCAAGCAATTACATCCTTCCATCGAGGTTTCGGGCCAGTATTACCTCATCATGACCAATCTACTGACCAGTATTCGCTTGCAGGAGTTACGGCATCAGCCGGTGATGAATGCGAGCAGTGCGAGAGATGAGGTGGTGGCTGCCATGGATCTACTGGTGTTGGGAATTTAGCTGCCATAGCGCGAAGGGATTTCCCTCCCCGAGTCAGGGGAGGGGAAGATGCGGCACAGCTTATTTCAAGCTTTCACTCAGGAAGGTCGTCGCCTCGCTGATGGCCGCGCGGGTTGCTGGCGTTTGTGACAGCGCGTTAAGCAGCACGAAGTCGTGGATGGTTCCGGCGTAGCGGGTTGCGGTGACGCGTACTCCGGCCTGAGTCAGTTTGCGGGCGTAGGCTTCGCCTTCATCACGCAGCACGTCATTTTCGTCAGTGATCACCATTGCCTGCGGTAGGCCTTTCAGCTGTTCAATCGTGGCATTCAGCGGCGAATGGTAGATATCTTCGCGTTTGGCGACATTAGGTTCGTATTGATCCCAGAACCACTTCATGCCATCGCGGGTTAACCACGGCCCTTGGGCGAATTCGTGGTAAGAGCCGTTATCGAAATTGGCTGAGGTCACCGGGTAGAACAGCAGCTGGGACTTAATCGCCGGCGTTTTGCGCTCTTTTGCCAGCAGCGTGACCACGGCCGCCATATTGCCACCGACGCTATCCCCGGCCACGGCCAGCCGCGAGGCATCGACGTTGAACTCATCGGCGTGGTCGGCAATATATTTCGTCACTGCGTAATCTTCTTCAATCGCGACCGGATAGTGGTTTTCCGGCGAGCGGCTGTAATCCACGAACACTAGCGTGGCTTTGCTGCCTACTGCCAATTCGCGAACCAGACGGTCATGGGTATTTTGGTCGCCCATTACCCAACCTGCGCCGTGGAAATAGACAATCACCGGCAGTTTCTGGCTAAAGCCCTGTGGGCGAATAACACGGATATTGGTTTTTCCTTTCGGGCCAATGGGTAGCACTTTGTCTTCGATGTCTATATTCAGCAGATGGTCGGGCTTGGCCTGCGCGCCTTCAAGCACTTTGCGGGCATTGGCCGGTGTCATTTTATAAATCGGGGTAGAACCGGCCAGGGAGTCGAGAAAAGCCTGAGTGGTTGGTTCAAGGACCGGCGCGGCGAAGGCGCTGGCAGATAACATGGATAACGCTAAGGTGCTGGCGGCAGTGATTTTACGTTTCATTATTTTTCTCTCTGATGTTGTGAACGCTATGTTGTGGTGATGGGAAGTTTTATATCTCGCAATTAAATAGTGCACAAGTTAATTGTTCTTGCTTAAGTAGCGCGATAGTTAAATTTTTATTGAAACCTGTGGTTTAACTCTTAAAAATCAATGGGATAACACTTTGTGCTTTTTTTGTAGCAACAATAGCTTTCAGCTGTGGGAGAAAAGTTAGGTGAGTGTGGTGATAAGGCGAGCTATTTAACTGAAAATTAATAAAAATTCGGGGTAATGCATACAGAAGGTAATGTCCTGTAAAGAGCAAAACCAACTTAGTGGAAGACGTGCTAAGCTCCTGCAACATTTTGAAATATCACGCTCAGGATAGACAGGGAATGGACGTGTTTTTGGCTTATATTATTGAAAACCCTTCGCGGGTTTTGGTGTCCATAGCGTCAATTGGCATGGTAATTTTCGCCGCGCTATTACGCGGTGCCCATGCCGTGTTTGCCAGCTTATTGGCGATATTCGGCTCATTTTTGGCGATGTTGTTATAGCGGGTCCGGCAAGGGGCGTGCGGGAAACAGCCTATCGCACTTCCACCAATCTCCCTTCAATGACCACCTGCTGGACCTTCAGCTGTTTGTCCAATATCACGTAGTCAGCCCAGGCTCCCGGCTCGATTCTCCCGCGGTCGTGTAAACCCAGGAAATCTGCCGGGTAGCCAGACAGGCGAGTAGAAGCCTCTTCCAGCGGTAACCCTAAACTCACCAGATTACGCAGAGCCTGATCCATGGTCAGCGTACTGGCCGCCAGAGTGCCATCTTTCAGCCGTGCTGCACTGGCGCTGGCGGTTTTATGAATGCAGTGCGAACCCAACTTATACACACCTTCTGGCATTCCTACGGCGGAGCAGGAATCCGTGACGCCGTACAGTTTGGGAATATTACGCCGCGCCGCCAAAATTGCCCCTGAATGTACATGCTCCAGATCCGGGATAATTTCCGCAAACTCGCTGTGTGCCAGCGCCGCCGCCAGTGCGCCGGGCGATCGATGATCCAGCCCGCTCATGGCATTATATAAATGCGCGAAACCGCTGGCACCGGCCCGGATGGCGGCACTACTTTGGTGATAACTGGCAAGCGTATGGCCTTGCTGAACGCGAATGCCGTGCGCCACCAGTATCGGGATCATTGCCATATTCTCAGGGATTTCAGCAGCGAGGGTGATAACCCGGACCTTGGTGATTGACAGCAAACGCTCGATTTCCAACAGGCTTGCAGGCCTTGCTTCATCCGGTTGTGCGCCTAACTTGCCTGAATTGATAAACGGCCCTTCAAGATGAACACCCAGCACGCGAGCGGCGTTTTGCGGTCTGGGTGAACTTACATAATGCTCAATATCTTTTAATGCGGATTCCAGCGCCAGTGAGGTAGCGGTCATGGTGGTTGCAAGAAGACTGGTGGTGCCGAAGCGGGCATGGGTTTTAGCCACAACGTCCAGCGCATCACCACCTTGCATGATGTCTTTGCCGCCGCCGCCGTGAATGTGCATTCAGAAGATGCTGATAAAGATAAAAAAAGAGGCCAATGCATATTCAAGGTCTGCTGATGCTATTCTTTTTTGCAAGCAAACGGCGGGGAAGCGCCACCCTTAATCGGCAAGGGGCCAACTAAAGAATATCTTATGAGCGCGGCACTTACCGCGCTCTCTCAGTCCAGCTTATTTTTCCAGTGTTTGAATGATGTTGTAAGTCGCGTTGACCCGGTCATCATTCGGGAACCATTTGTTTGCCAGCATCACGACGGCAATTTTGCGCGACGGGATAAACACCGCATAGGTGGAGAACCCGCCGGTGGAGCCGGTTTTGTTATACCAGTTCTCAGGCGTGCCCGGTTTTGGCGGCGTGATGGCGGTGGCTGGCATACCCTCCATAATCATCCCCGCTGCATTGCCGGTCACCAGTTGCTTGAGTTCTGGCGGGTAGGCGTAGCTTTCCCACATCATATCTTGGGTGAATTCGCTCGCTTTGAAATAGCCGGTATGGGTATCGTTAATGGCTTTCTGCCATGAGTCGTCGATTTTCTTCACTTGCATATTGGCATCAAGGAAGCGAATTAAATCCAGCGAGTTGGATTTCAAGCCATAAGACTCGGCATCCAGCGGGCCGGGATTCACCCGAACCGGCTTATCAGCCTTGTTATAACCTTGCGCATAGTCGTGCATCTGATCTTCTGGCACGTTGACATAAGTACGGGTCATGCCCACGGCTGGGAGCAGTTGCTTCTCCATCGCGTCGCTGAATTTCATATTCAGGCTTTGCGCGGTGATCATCCCTAGCATGCCGATACCCAAGTTGGAATAAACCCGATAAGTGCCAATCGCATGCTTTGGCTGCCAGTTTTTGTAGTAAGTCATCAACTGGGTGTTATTGGTCACGTCGTCCGGTACGAATAGCGGCAGACCGGAGGTGTGGGTTGCCAGATTCAGCAGACTGACATGGTCGAAGGCAGAACCTTTCAGCGACGGCAGGTATTTACTTGCCGGATCGTTGAAGTCTATTTTGCCCTGATTATTGGCATAGGCCGCCAGCGTCGCGGTAAAGGTTTTGCTCAGCGAGCCAATTTCAAACAGCGTGGTGTTAGTAATTGGGGCCTTGGTCTGTTTCGAGGCCACGCCGTAGTTGTAGAATGTGTGCTTGCCGTTTTCAGAGACGGCGATGGTCATGCCCGGCACATGGTATTTCTGCATCAAGGGCTGGATTATTTTATCGATCTCGGCTTTGTCGGTGGCCGCGCTGACGGATGCACTTAATAGCGTCAGTGGGAACAGAGCCAGAACTAACATCTGGTTTTTTTTCATGGTGAATTCTCAGGTATTGAAAAAATAAATGGATTTAGATGAATCGTTTGACGTCGCGAATAAGTTTTATCCATTCGCCATCTTCTCACAAGCGACAAGAATTTCAGGGAGCCTAAAGGAAAACTTATGCCACACGCCATGCGCAATCGACTACCATTAAACGCCTTACGAGCCTTCGAGTCTTCTGCCCGTCATTTAAGTTTCACCCGCGCCGGGTTGGAACTGTGCGTGACACAGGCCGCCATCAGCCAGCAGGTCAGAAGTCTCGAGGAGCAGCTGGGTATCGTGCTGTTCCGCCGTCTGCCACGGGGATTAGATTTGACTGAGGAAGGTCAGGCGCTGTTTCCCGTTCTCAGTGACGCCTTTGAGCGCATCAGCGCGGTGCTGCATCAGTTTGAGGACGGCCATTTTCACGAGGTGCTCACCGTGGCGGTGGTCGGTACCTTTGCCGTGGGCTGGCTAATGCCCCGGCTGGCCTCATTCCGCGAAGCTCATCCGTTTATCGATCTGCGCATTCTGACTAACAATAACGTCGTGAATCTGGCCTCTGACGGCATGGATTTAGCCATCCGTTTCGGCAATGGCCAGTGGCCGATGACGCAAAACCTTAAGTTGCTGGACGCGCCTCTGACCGTGCTCTGTACCCCTGAGATTGCCCGCCAATTGCAGACGCCAGAGGACCTGAAACGCCATCCGCTGATGCGCACTTATCGCAAGGATGAGTGGGATCAGTGGCTCAGCGCCGCGCAAATCACGCCGTGGCGCATTGGCGGCCCGGTGTTTGACTCCTCGCGGCTAATGGTGGAAAGCGCCATTCACTGCGGCGGCGCGGTGCTGGTCCCAGCCAACATGTTTAGCCGCGAAGTGCAGAGCGGCCAGCTGGTGCAGCCATTCCCGATAGAAGTAGATCTTGGCAGTTATTGGCTGACCCAGCTTAAATCGCGCGCCAAAACCCCGGCGATTAAAAGCTTTGAGAACTGGCTGATACAGCAGGTGGCGGCGGGCTAAGCCACGATTAGCCACTCACAACGCACCTGAGATCTCAGTATGCTGGGCCATCATCGCCATATCGGCGACATTAAGGACATCGCGTAATGAAAATTATCATCTTTGGAGCTTCAGGCATGGTCGGGCAGGGCGTATTGCGCGAATGCCTGCTGGCGGCGGATGTCGAGCAAGTCACCACCGTCGGGCGCAGCCGCTTAAAAGAAACAAACCCCAAGCTGCGCCAGGTGGTGCTGCCAGACCTGCTGCAACCTGAAACGCTGGATGAAAGCGAATGGCAAGGCTTTGATGCCTGCTTCTTCTGCCTCGGGATCTCCGCCTCGGGCCTGAGCGAAGTGCAGTATCGCCGCCAAACTTATGACCTGACGCTGGGTATCGCCAAAAAGCTGGCGCAGCACTCGCCAAATCTGACCTTTACTTATGTCTCGGGCACTGGGACCGACAGCAGCGAGAAGGGCCGTGTAATGTGGGCACGGGTGAAAGGCAAAACCGAGAATGACCTGCAAAAGCTGCCGTTCGCTAGCGTCTATTTATTCCGCCCTGGGGTGATTGTGCCGCTGCACGGTATTGAGTCGAAAACCTCCAGTTATCGGGCGTTTTATCGCTGGACCAAGCCCGTCTTGGCGCTGTTCCGCCAGTTATTCCCCAATCGCTTAGTGACCACGGAGAGCCTCGGGAACGCCATGCTGAACGCGGCGCGGGGAGCTAAAGGCCGCTATGTGATTGAAGCCAAACAGATTAACGCGCTAGCCAAGGCTCCGCGCTGATAGTCTGTTTTCTCTGCCTAACACTCGCGCGGGAACATAAGCGCGCGGGTAAACGCCGGATCGATAGGAAGGGGATGACGCTCGCGACGAGGGAAATAGCCTTGGCTAATAATCTTCTGAGTGAAATGTAATGTAATAACCTTTCTATTTGAGTTTAATGTTTTCCAGCAATGAGGTCGCGAATATCACCAGAATATAAACAAACCTATTTATTATTACTTTGCGGGTTGACAATATTATGGCTCATGGGTAGATTGCACGGGCCGGAAGTTGAGGCCTTTCCTAACTTAACATAAGAGAATAATGGACACTGTATCTAGTCACTTGCCGAATGACGCTTTCTTAGCGGTTCGGAATAATAAACATGAAATTGATTGTGATCATTTCATCGTTCGGGTGTGCCTCGCCAGAGCTTAGTCTCTTGTGTCTTAGCACCTCAACCTGAAGTATCACGGTCCCGAGGTGTGTTATGAACTTCAAAATGACCCTTTTCCCTGATGTCAAAGCACTGACATCCACTTTGCGCGTTCGCCCGTCCCGCGATCGGACTTTGGCTGCGCGTAAAAAACATTCCAATTCGATTTTTTCAACTAAAATCAATGAATTGAATCAGCGTGTTACTAACTGGCGTGTCAGTCCTGTCACCGGCCAGCTGGAGCAACGCTGCACCTTTTCTGATACCGAAGACCCACAAAGTCGGACCTTCTCTGCCTGATATCACCCCTGGCGGTGTTGCGGCGTCGTGGCGTTAATCCCTGAGTGGATTAAGGCTAAACGCGTCACGCAATCTGTCACCGAGGTGCCATCAGTTATTATTTGCGTATTTTTTGATTGCCTGAATTTATTTAAATATTCAGGACGGCGAAGCTATGCGTAAATAAATAAAACCAAAATGTTTTACTCCGTTCATTAATTGAATGGCGGGAACGCTTGCGCAAAATTAATTAAAAACCGATCGCATAAACGATACGGACTATTTCCGGCTGCCTGCAACTCTGCTTATGCCGTGAAGAGTTCCCTATTGTCTGGCGACAGGAGCACTACCATGACTGTAGAACACAAAACCCGGGATAAAAAAAATCCGAAGGCCAACGCGCTGTCAATGCGTGCCGCCCAGGAAGCCAAAAATGGCGTGGCGACCACGCTGATTAACATGGGAGCCACCAAAGAAGGGCTGCTGCACGCCAACGCGGCGTCGCGACTGGAAAAAGATGGCTATAACGAAGTGGCGCACGATAAGCCGCCTCACGCGCTAGTGCAGTTGATCAAGGCGTTTAACAACCCGTTTATTTACATCCTGTTAGCCCTTGCCAGCATCAGCTTCTTTACCGACTACTGGCTGCCAACCCACAGCGGCGATGAGGGGGATTTGACTACCGTTATCATCATCGGCGCGATGGTTAGCCTTAGCGGATTACTGCGTTTTTGGCAGGAGCATCGCTCGGCAAAATCCGCCGAAGCGTTGAAAGCGATGGTCAGAACCACCGCCACCGTGTTGCGCCGCGACAGCGTGAGCAAGCCTGGCAAGCTGTGTGAAATCCCAATGCGCGAGCTGGTGGTCGGAGACATCGTGCAGCTCTATGCCGGGGACATGATCCCAGCCGACGTGCGGCTAATTGAGTCTCGCGACCTGTTTATCAGCCAGGCGGTGTTAACCGGCGAAGCCTTGCCGGTTGAGAAATACGACACGCTGGGCGACGTGGCGCAGAAGTCAGCCAGCGAAGTGGCAATGGACAATGACAACCTGCTGGATATGCCGAACATCTGCTTTATGGGCACCAACGTGGTCAGCGGCACGGCGCAGGCGGTGGTGGTAGCGACCGGGCCGCGAACCTACTTTGGTTCACTGGCGAAAGCCATCGTCGGCACCCGCGTGCAAACCGCCTTTGACCGTGGCGTGAACAGCGTGAGCTGGCTGCTGATCCGCTTCATGCTGGTGATGGTGCCAGTGGTGTTCATGATTAACGGCGTGATGAAGGGAGAGTGGTGGGACGCGCTGCTGTTCGCGCTGGCGGTGGCGGTCGGCCTGACGCCAGAAATGCTGCCGATGATTGTCAGTGCCAACCTCGCCAAAGGCGCGGTGGCGATGGCGAAACGCAAAGTGGTGGTTAAGCGTCTGAATTCCATTCAGAACTTAGGCGCAATGGACGTGCTTTGCACCGACAAAACCGGCACGCTGACTCAGGATAAAATCATTCTCGAGCACCACATTGATACCGCCGGGCAGAAGAATGAGTCAGTGCTGTCACTGGCGTGGCTGAACAGCCATCACCAGAGCGGCATTAAGAACCTGATGGATCAGGCGGTGATCTACTTCTCCGAAAACGAGGCGAACTTCGTCAAACCGGAGGGGTATAGCAAGGTTGACGAGATGCCGTTCGACTTTATCCGCCGCCGCCTGTCGATCGTGGTGAAGGATAAACAGGCTAATCACCTGCTGGTGTGCAAAGGCGCGGTGGAAGAGATGTTGAGCATTTCGACCCACATGCATGAAAACGGCAAAGTCGTGGAGCTGGATCAGACGCGTCGCGATGAGCTGCTGGCGATGGCCAACGACTACAACAAAGACGGTTTCCGCGTGCTGGTGGTAGCCACTCGCGACATTAAAAAGGGTGATACCAAGCCTCAGTACAGCACGGCAGATGAGCACGACCTGATTATTCGCGGGTTCCTGACCTTCCTGGATCCGCCGAAAGAGACCGCAGGCCCGGCCATTGCCGCACTGCAAAATATCGGCGTGGCGGTGAAAGTGCTAACCGGGGATAACGCAATTGTCACTACGCGCATCTGCCGTCAGGTGGGGCTGGAGCCGGGCGAACCGGTGCTCGGTCCGCAGTTGGAGCATCTGGATGACGCCACGCTGCAAATTTTAGTGGAAGAGCGCACGGTGTTCGCCAAACTGACGCCGCTGCAAAAATCACGGGTACTCAAAGCCTTGCAAGTTAACGGCCACACCGTCGGCTTCCTCGGCGATGGGATTAACGATGCCCCGGCGTTGCGCGACGCCGACGTGGGGATTTCCGTCGACAGCGGCACGGATATCGCCAAAGAGTCTGCCGATATCATCCTGTTGGAAAAGAGCCTGATGGTGCTGGAGGAGGGGGTACTCAAGGGGCGCGAGACCTTCGGCAACATCATGAAGTACCTGAACATGACCGCCAGCTCCAACTTCGGCAACGTGTTTTCGGTGCTGGTGGCCAGTGCGTTTATTCCGTTCCTGCCGATGATGGCGATTCAGTTGCTGCTGCAAAACCTTATGTACGATATTTCACAACTTGCTCTGCCTTGGGACAAAATTGATAAGGAGTTCCTGAAAAAACCCCGTAAGTGGGACGCGAAAAACATTGGCCGCTTTATGGTGTGGATTGGTCCAACCTCGTCGATTTTCGACATGACCACCTTCGCGCTGATGTGGTTTGTGTTTAGCGCCAATAGTGAACATATGCAGACGCTGTTCCAGTCCGGCTGGTTTGTCGAAGGGCTGCTGTCACAGACCCTGGTGGTGCATATGCTGCGTACCCAGAAGATCCCGTTCATTCAGAGCACGGCGGCGCTGCCGGTACTGTTAATGACCGGCATGGTGATGGCGATTGGTATCTATGTGCCGTTCTCGCCGTTGGGGCCATTGGTCGGGCTGCAGGCACTGCCGTGGCAGTACTTCCCATGGTTGGCAGGCACCTTACTGGCCTACTGCTGCGTGGCGCAGGGCATGAAAACCATTTATATCCGTCGCTTCAAACAGTGGCATTAAGATTGAACAGAAATAATCTTTATTGATGTGACCTCAAACGGGTGCCGTCTAATCGCGGCACTCGTTTGAATAAAGGAAAAGAGTTATAGGAAGTCACCATGAAACACGCTTATTTAATTAGACCTAAGCGTGGCGTTATTTTGCTGATTAAAAATAAGATCATCATTTTGGTGGTGTTATTTTTAATGAAAATAACCCGCATCCTGCGCGTTAATTCTCTGAAGTGGTACAGCAAGGAGAAAATAAGTTATACCCAAACTAAAACTGTTTTAGATTTCGCCAGCGCTATTAATCGAATTTCGATCAGGTTACTGCGTTTTACCAAAGCACCATCCCTGAATAAGGGGGAATAATTATGTTCGGAACTACTCTGTCTGGAACCACCCTGTTAATTAACCTGGCTGGCGCCATTGCCCTACTGTTGTGGGGCAGCCATATGATTTCCACCGCGCTACAGCGCGGATTCGGCACCCAACTGCGTCACTGGATGGGCCGCCATTTGAGCAACCGCTGGATGGCGCTGCTGTCCGGCATCGGCATCACCGGCATTCTGCAAAGCAGCACCGCCGTGAGCCTGATGGCAACCTCCTTTACCGCCGCCGGGACGCTCAGCCTTTCCCCCGCGCTGGCGGTGATGCTTGGTGCCAATATTGGCTCCACGCTGGTGGTGCAATTGATGAGCTTTAACACCGCGATTGCTATCCCGCTGCTGATGCTGGGGGGCTTTGTGGTGTTCAAAATGCGCGACCACTCCAGCTTTGAAAGTGCGGGCTGCGCCATGATCGGGCTGGGTTTGATGCTGCTGGCGCTCAGCCTGTTGGGCAGCACGCTTGAGCATATTGAGTCGACTCCGGTGTTTCACGCCGTGATGCAAGGGCTACAGGGCGACACCCTGATTGCCCTGATGGTCGCCATCATTTTGACTCTGATTTGCCACTCCAGCGTGGCGGTGATTTTGCTGATTGCCTCGCTAGCCACTACCGGAGTGATGAATCAAGAAACCGCGCTGGTGCTGGTGTTGGGTGCCAATATCGGCGGCGCCTTGCCACCGGTGTTGAGCGCCGGAACGCCGGTAGCTCGCCGCCTGCCGATTGGCAATCTGCTGGTTCGGGTATTGGGCAGTCTGGTGGCATTACTGCTGTTGCCGCTGCTGGCCGACGGCGCGAGAAGTCTGGCGCTCACCACGCCGCAGCTGGTGGTGTGGTTCCACACGGCATTTAGCGTGGTGCTGGCGCTGGTGTTTATCGGGCTGATTTCCCCACTGGCGCAGGTACTGGAGGCGCTGTTCCCGGAAGAAGAGCGCGTTGGCGACCCCGGTCTGCCGATGTATCTCGACGAAGCCGGGCTGGACGTCGCCTACCTCGGGCTGTCTAACTCGGTGCGGGAATCACTGCGGGTGGCGGACATGCTGACCATTATGCTCGACCGGCTGTTCGTGCTGTTCCAGCATCTTGAGCAGGGCGTCGCCGACGAAATTCGTCAAGTCGATCAGTCGCTTGATCTGCTCAGCGCGGCGGTTCGCGCCTATCTGGCGGATCTCGGGCAGGACGGTTTGAGTGACTCGGATGCCGACCGCGCGCAGGAGATCTTGATGTTTGTGATCAACTTCGAGCACGCTGGCGACATTCTTTCCAGCAATCTGACCCAGCTGGCGACCCGCCGTTCGCGCCGTGGCGAGCAGTTCAGTGAGTTCGAGCTGAACAACATTCGGCTGCTGCACTGGGAAGTGCTCACCAGTTTGCGTCTGGCGGTGACGGCATTCTTGGGGGAAGACCTCTCGGCGGCGCACCAGCTGGTGGCGCGCAAAGAGTCGATTCGCCAGTTGGAGGCATCGGCCAGCCGTGAGCATTTTAAAAAATTGCGGGAGGATAAAAATGCCTGGGCGGAATCTGGAGATATATTCCAGCGCGTATTACGTGATTATCGTCGCGTGCATCATCATATCGCCGCAATTGCTTATCCCGTTATTGAACGTTTAGGCAATGACAATATTCTGATCAGTGAAAACAGACCTGAAATTTAACCAAGATAATAACAACAACCTATTTATACAAAGGTGAAGAAGGATGAGAGTATTAATTTGCGCCGGTCGGTTTTATGCCGATATGCATTCTGTCACGCGGGTGCTGGATTTATATCATCAGTCGATAGCGATTTCGGTGGTTATTCACGGCGGCCACCAATCGCTGGGCGGGGTAATAGAGGGCTGGGCGAGGGAAAACAGTGCTCACGTGGTGCGTTACCCGGCCAACTGGTCACTGTATGGAAAATATGCCGAAATCCGCCGCAACCTCTTTATGCTCGAGGATAGCCAGCCGGAGTTGCTGCTGGCTTTCCCCGGCGGAGAGGACACGGCGGAGTGCATCAAACTGGCGAGGAACGCCGGAATTAAAGTGATTGAGGTGGAGATTTAGGGGCGACCACCTCGCCATCTTCTTTAATAAATGGCTCCGGCAGCGGGTGGGGCAAAATAGCCAGCACCTGCTCCGACGGCCTGCACAACCCTGTGCCCAGAGGCGTGACCACAATAGGGCGATTAATTAAAATCGGCGCGGCCAGCATGAAATCAATCAACTGGTCGTCGCTGAACTTATCTTCGGCCAGCCCTAACTCGGCATAAGGCTCAACATTCTTACGCAGCAGCGCGCGGGGAGTAATGCCCATCGCGGCGATCAGCTGTACCAGTTCATTGCGCGACGGCGGGGTGTCGAGATATAAAATCACCTCGGGTTCTGTGCCGGTGGCGCGGATCATCGCCAGCGTGTTGCGCGAGGTGCCGCAGGCCGGGTTGTGATAAATCTTTACAGTCGATTTCGTCATAACATTTTTCCTTAGAAAGAGAGGCGTAAGGCCAATGCGGAGAGTGTCACCAGTAATACCGGCAGGGTCATAACGATGCCGACGCGGAAGTAGTATCCCCAGCCGATCTTGATGCCTTTTTGACTCAAAACGTGCAGCCAGAGCAGAGTTGCCAGGCTGCCAATCGGGGTGATTTTCGGCCCTAAATCGCTGCCAATCACGTTGGCGTAAATCATGGCCTGTTTGATCACGCCGCTGGCGGTGCTGGCGTCAATGGACAGCGCGCCGACCAGCACCGTCGGCATGTTATTCATTACCGAAGAGATCAAGGCGGTGAGGAAACCGGTGCCCAGCGTGGCGGCCCACAGACCGTGTTCGGCAAAGCGATTGAGCAGGGCAGAAAGCATGTCGGTCAGCCCCGCGTTGCGCAGCCCATAGACCACCAGATACATGCCGAGCGAAAACACCACTATCTGCCACGGCGCGCCGCGCAGCACTTTGCCGGTATCAATAACGCGTTGTTGTTTAGCCACCGCCCACAGTAACAGTGCGCCAACCGCCGCCACGGCGCTGACCGGCACGCCCAGCGGTTCCAGCCCAAAGAAGCCGATTAACAACAGAATGAGCACCAGCCAGCCGGTTTTAAAGGTCAGAGGATCGCGAATAGCCTGATGCGGCTCGCGCAGTTTGCCAAGATCATAATTGGCAGGGATATCGCGGCGAAAGAACAGGTGTAGCATCACCAGCGTGGCGACTATTGAGGCGATATTCACCGGCACCATCACCGCCGCGTACTCGTTAAAGCCGAGTTTGAAGAAGTCGGCGGAGACGATATTCACCAGATTGGAGACAATCAGCGGCAGGCTGGCGGTATCGGCAATAAAGCCCGCCGCCATCACAAAGGCCAGCGTGGCTCCCCGGCTGAAGCCCAGCGCCAGCAGCATGGCAATCACGATGGGGGTTAAGATCAGCGCCGCGCCGTCGTTGGCAAACAGCGCCGCCACCACCGCGCCGAGCAGCAGAATATAGGTGAACAACCAGCGGCCTTTGCCGCCTCCCCAGCGCGCCACGTGTAGCGCCGCCCATTCAAAAAAGCCCGACTCATCAAGCAGCAGGCTGATGATGATCACCGCGATAAACGTCGCGGTGGCGTTCCACACGATATTCCACACCACCGGCACATCGCTGAGATGCACCGCCCCGGACGCCAGCGCCAACACCGCGCCGAGCAGGGCGCTCCAGCCGATACCCAAGCCTTTGGGTTGCCAAATCACCAAGACTAGGGTGAATACAAAAATTGCCACCGCCAAAATCATACTGCCTCCATCATGCTTAATATATGGAAATTCATATGTGTTTAGATGAGATTTTCCTAATCACTCTTAGGGCAAAAAAATCAGTTATTCCGTCGTGACGGCGCAGTTCTGCGCGGCGCGCAGGGCCAGTTGGGCAATGTGCTGCTGTTGGCTCATCAGGGCCTGATCGATAATGGCGGCGGCCCACACCGGGATGTGTGGCGACAGGCGATAATGCACCCATTTCCCACTGCGCCGGTCTTGCAACAGGCCGCTTTCGCGCAGCATCGCCAGATGGCGGGAGATTTTGGGTTGAGAAAGTTCGAGGGCGGTGGTCAGTTCACATACGCAGAGTTCGCCCGCCTGTTTCAGCAATAAAATAATGGTCAAACGGGTGTCATCTGACATATTTTTAAACAGTTGCAGTGCGGTAAGTGATGACATGCTCATGCCTTTAGTTGTAAACCATAACGGCAGCATAGCGCTGAAAACACATTCAGTAAAGCATATGTATTTATGGCTGAGGAGGTTCACCCCCAACGGGAACTTTTTTCCTTTTGCCGTCACAAAGCTTAATTAGACTCTATTTCGAGCTTAACTCACATTTCGACAGGTTGAATTTCAGGGGGTGAACATGGTGTTGTCCGACGATTTAGAAAATCTAAAAAAAATCGATACATGCTACAAACAGCTGACGGGGCAGGGATTGTTCTGTACGGAAGAGGTGGAAGATCGCTACCAGTGGCTGCATAACGAAGCGCCTTACAGCATTCTGGCCCACGGCCGCGGGCCGGACCCGGTGTTCTTCTATGCCAACCAGTGCGCGCTGAACTGCTTCAAATACAGCCCCGAAGAGATGGTGCAACTGCCGTCTCGCCTGAGCGCGGGGCCAACGGACCGCGCCGAGCGTCAGGTGCTGTTGGACACCGTAACTCGCGACGGTATCGCCAAAAATTATACCGGTCCGCGAGTGGATAAATTCGGCGAGACGTTCATCATTTATGACGGAGAAGTGTGGCAGTTAGGCTTCAACACGGACGATGTGTGGGGGCAGGCCGCGCTGTTTTGGCCATTTCCCCGCCAGTAATATCGTCAAAGTGGCCCCATTTTTGCGCCAAGGCTGAGTTTAAGCCGCAATGATTAAAGCTTCGTAATGGTTTAGCGGGGCTTTTTTTTATGGCTCATTAAACACGTCACCATCGGGCTTGATGTTAGGCGCATAACCAATTGTTATTTTATAAATAATCAATAGACAATGTTGCATTGCCGTCGATGTTTTCCACATCGGTAAAGCTGGATGCTGCAGATGACAGGCCCACCCGTGTCATGATGTTCATAGATAAACTTGAGATAGCTTTTGGCGATAAAGAGCCTACATCTGAAACCGTTACATAATTTCTATCCCCATCAATGCCTACAGGCATTATAGCGATGGCGTAATTCACATGAATCCAGTTTGATTTATCTTCGCTTTGCCGCATATTCAGATCGCCCTCTGGTACGCCCTCACCTGCTTACCGGTATTCGAAGTTAATGGTGGCGTTGCAGAGCAGAGGTACCGGCCCGCTTCCGGGCCAGTACCTAATAAAAATATTAAGCAAGCGTAAGTTCTCTTGGCGAAAAGATACCTCGGATGGCGCTTCACCAACCTGATCTACGCTTTTTTATATTGTGTAACTTCTAGGAAAATAAAATTTAAAGATAGTTAACTACCAGAGAGATATTTCCATCAAGATTATTCACGCCTGCATAGGTTACAGGGCCAACAAGAGCAGCGTTAATCCTGAGTGGCAATGTGAGATTTTTAAATGCCTTTGGAGTGATAGTTCCCGGCTCGGCAAGCGTAAATTCCCTGATGGACGCAGCAGTAATACCATTAGAATTTCTTTGCCATGCCCCGCCGTTAGTTCGCGCAATGAAATCGGCGCTTTCGTCTGTAACCATATCAGGATATTCAATCGTTAGAACAATAGAACCCAACTGACGATTATATCCGCCTGGATATTGTGCAAAACCGAAACCATAGGCCTCTTCATAACCACGGTGATTTGTGACATCCTCATTAATACCTGTACCTTCCACAGTGAAATTCGTCGTTGTATTAATTTCAGTGCCAGGACGATTATCAATCGTAGACAGAGAAATTAATGTGTTAGCCGTACAATTAATTGATAGTTGGGTTCTTTTACTGGGTAATTGCATGACTCCCTGAGATAATAGCGTGGAAGATATATTCCCATAATCAATAACACTATTACTCAACGTAGGCGTACAGGCCCCCTGCGTCACGGTGCCTTTAACCTGCACATTAGCACTCGGCCCAGCTACCGCATTTGACGCCGCGGCCATCAGGCAGGCCAGCGCGGTGACTTTAAAGATATTTTTCATCATTTTGTTTTCCATTCAGTGATTTCCTTTTTTGTCGTTTCGCTTTGTCGCATATTCAGGGCGCCCGCTGGGACGCCCTCGTCCTGCTTACAGATATTCGAAGTTAATGGTGGCGTTGCCGTCCAGGTTTGCCGTTTCCGTAATTCCGGTTAGCGCCGAGCTCAGCGCAGGCGTCGCTTTAAGGTCGAAAGTGAACACCGTCGCTTCTTTTGGCGTGGTGGTGCCGGTAGCCGCAAAGGTCAGGTACTGCTGCGCGGTATTGTTGTTAGCGAAGGTGTCCAGCGTCATTTTGCTCCACGCGGTTTTGTCGCTGCTCATCAACAGGTCACCGGCGGTGCCGTCGCCGTTGATGCTGACAATGCTCAGGCCGTAAGAACCAATTTTGATATCGCCTGACTTGCCCAGGCCAAATGCGCTGGAAGCAGTGGTGGCCTCATTGCTGTGCGCTGGCACGGAGTCTGCGCGGTTATCGACAAAGCTCATGGCCACCTTGGTCGCACCGGTACAGGTCACGGTGGCGGTCACCGATTTGCCGGCCAGCGCCAGCGTGCCGGTTGACGGCAGTGAGTCGACTGACGTTGCGCCGAAGTCGATAATGCCGCCGTTGGCCAGCACCGGGGTACAGGCACCCGGGGTGATGGTGCCGGTGATGCGCAGGGTGGCGGTCGGGCCCGCAAAGGCGGAGGTCGCGGACGCCAGCAGGGCGGCGATAGCGGTGGCTTTAAACAGTGATTTCATTTCCATTGTGTATTTCTCCATGTATTTCTTACATTATTGAGTTCATTAATCTTTATTGCTCCATGAACCCACTTCAACTGCCGACTTAATAACTTCTGATGCTATTTAGAATATTTTATAG
The DNA here is from genome assembly GCF_040419245.1 of Ewingella sp. CoE-038-23. Taxonomy (NCBI): domain Bacteria; kingdom Pseudomonadati; phylum Pseudomonadota; class Gammaproteobacteria; order Enterobacterales; family Yersiniaceae; genus Ewingella; species Ewingella docleensis. The sequence goes on from NZ_JAZHOH010000001.1 coordinate 1,657,954, forward strand.
GCCCAAAAAAAGCCGCAATGCTATTTTATGAGCAGGCGTACAGGTGCATAACCAAGCCTGTGCGTAATAGAAAATAAAAAACGTGAGTTTGTAGGGCAGGTGAACTCTTACCATCCGCCAAAACACAAATCATTGGAATCTCAAAAAGAATACGGCGGATGGCGCTGCGATTATCCGCCCTACGCTTGCTTTCTTTTAAGGAATTATAAATAATTAATATTAAAGGTTAAATTGCCATCGATATTCAGAGCTTCCACAACATTCTTTATTTCTGGAGATAAATAAGGTAATACACCAAATTTAAAAGTTGCATTCTGAATAGGTGTTGGTACCACACTACCGGATTCGGCTATAGAAAGAGTAAAACTGCTAGCCGCAAGAGTTGACCATCCACCAGCCGGTACATTAGACCAATTTGACGGCCCTCCTTGATTATAAATTAGTGGTTTATTTTCGCCGTCAGCAACAAGCGTGCCATCGGTTTTATAAAATGCAAGTGTATACGCTCCAATTTTCACACCATCAGCTGTTTTACCTAATCCATTATTAACAGCCCCCCCTGCTATATTAGGATATGCTCGTCGATCAGCCGTATCCGCACGGTTATCTATGGTTGAAATTTGAACTTTAGTTGCAGAGCTGCAATTTATATTTAAATCGAAGCTCTGTCGTGAAAAACCAAAACCTGAGGAAGTTATCTGATTAACTCCAATTTCCCCTAAATCAATACTCCCACCATTACTTAATGTTGGCGTACAGGCCCCCTGTGTCACCGTGCCTTTAACCTGCAGATTCGCACTCGGGCCAGCTACTGCATTTGACGCCGCCGCCATCAGGCAGGCCAGCGCGGTGACTTTAAAGATATTTTTCATCATTTTGTTTTCCATTTCAGTGATTTCCTTTTTTGTCGTTTCGCTTTGTCGCATATTCAGGGCGCCCGCTGGGACGCCCTCGTCCTGCTTACAGATATTCGAAGTTAATGGTGGCGTTGCCGTCCAGGTTTGCCGTTTCGGTAATTCCGGTTAGCGCCGAGCTCAGGGCAGGCGTCGCTTTCAGGTCGAAAGTGAACACCGTCGCTTCTTTTGGCGTGGTGGTGCCGGTAGCCGCAAAGGTCAGGTACTGCTGCGCGGTATTGTTGTTAGCGAAGGTGTCCAGCGTCATTTTGCTCCACGCGGTTTTATCGCTGCTCATCAACAGGTCACCGGCGGTGCCGTCGCCGTTGATGCTGACAATGCTCAGGCCGTACGAACCAATTTTGATATCGCCTGACTTGCCCAGACCAAATGCGCTGGAAGCGGTGGTGGCCTCATTGCTGTGCGCTGGCACGGAGTCTGCGCGGTTATCGACAAAGCTCATGGCCACTTTGGTCGCACCGGTACAGGTCACGGTGGCGGTCACCGATTTGCCGGCCAGTGCCAGGGTGCCGGTAGAGGGCAGAGAGTCGACTGACGTTGCGCCGAAGTCGATAATGCCGCCGTTGGCCAGCACCGGGGTACAGGCACCCGGGGTGATGGTGCCGGTGATGCGCAGGGTGGCGGTCGGGCCCGCAAAGGCGGAGGTCGCGGACGCCAGCAGGGCGGCGATAGCGGTGGCTTTAAACAGTGATTTCATTTCCATTGTGTGTTTCTCCATGTATTTCTTACATTATTGAGTTCATTTTTTTTAATGACTCGTTCTTAATCACGATATTTATAATTTAAATATCATTTAAAAATTTTCAGCCAAAAACTCGTCGTAACACTACTTTATAAGCAGACGTACAGGCCGATTGTCAGGCCCTTTATAAATAATCAATAGACAATGTTGCATTGCCGTCAATGTTTTCCACATCGTTAATGCTGGATACTGCAGATGATAGGCCCACCCGTGTATAGATATTCATAGATAAACTTGTGATAGCTTTTGGCGTTAAAGAGCCTACATCAGAAACCGTTAGATGATCAGGACTCCCCTCCGTGACAGTCATTATAGCGTAGTCGTAATCAAATTTTTCCCAGTTTGATTTATCTTCGCTTTCAAGGACATCATAGGGGCCGCTGGCTCTTAAACTGTTCAAATCCCATTTTGGGTACCACTTACCAATATTTTTGCCCGATGAGGTTTTTCCTAACCCCAACATCATCCCTGGATAATTTTCTGAATCAAATAATTCATTCGATACGGAATCAGAACGGTTATCTGATAAACTCATGGCGACCTTTGTTGGGCTAGAACATACAATTCGGAATACGTTTGTTTTTACCGGGGCTTCAAACATATTTTGTCCAGCGGGCTTTAATTGATCAACGCTGATATTTCCCACGTCGTAAACACCGTTATTAGTTAATGTTGGCGTACAGGCCCCCTGTGTCACCGTGCCTTTAACCTGCACATTGGCACTCGGCCCAGCTACCGCATTTGCAGCCGCCGCCATCAGGCAGGCCAGCGCGGTGACTTTAAGCAGTGATTTCATTTCCATATTGCAAAACTCCCTTTGTTAAACGTCTAAAAATCAGATTATAAGGACGTAATAGACTATGAGGCGCTGTCCTGCTTCCGTGCAATTAATGAAAGCATGTTCGATGTAGATAATATTTTTATTATTTCAGGTTCCTTTTGTTCTAATAATTATCTTATAAGTCGAGAGGGAAGTGAAGACGGGTTTTACTATAAAACTTATTAGGTAAATTGTAATAAGTTGGGGTTTTATATGGGAATTATAATTTTAAGGGTATTTAATCATTTAAAAACATAAGGTTAAAAATGTTATCTCATTAACATAAGCATAACAAACCAAGGGGAGAGAAAGATCTGAAGGCTATAGTAACATAATGTGTGTGGCATTTATGTTCATATTATCGGTATTATTTGTAGAGCTAAGATGAATCCTGCATTAGTATCATCCTTTGAATTATTGAAGATCGTATTTTTTATATCTAATGATTTCATAATCTCCTACCCGCTGTTTGTCTGCAACGGTATGATATTGATGGCGTCAACCAGGGCGGATGCCATCCCCATCCCCATCCCCAACATTAACGGTTATGGTTCTTGGCATCAGACCCCCTGTAAGATTATGTCTTACATAAGTCTAGGTCTTTTTAAAGCCTGTCGCTAGTGGATATTCAGGTCCTTGTTGGGGTTAGGATTTTTAGTATGTTTAAATGATTTACTGATCAAAACGCAATGCGTATGATTCTCATTCTTTTTATTGTTTGGGGTTTGCGCAGTGAATATAAAAAATACAAAGGTAGGAATAAAGACCTCTGGCGGACGCTTTTCTCTCTCCGTGATGGCGGTTTTTGTGGCTTCATCATACCAAGGGGTGATGGCAGAACAGGTAGCGCCGACGAAGGCGGCGGATGACACTGTGGTGGTTAGCGCCACCGCCCCCGCGCAGGGTGAGGCGGGCATGCAGGATTACAGCGTGCCGGTGACTACCGCAGGCACCAAGATGCTACTGGTGCCGCGCGATATTCCTCAGTCGGTGAGCATTATCAGCAAGCAGCGCATGGCGGATCAGAACCTGCAAACCGTGGGTGACGTGCTCAACAACACCGTCGGCATTACCGCCAGCAACATCGACTCAGACCGTTCGACCTACTACTCTCGCGGCTTCTTCATTAATAACTTCCTGTTTGACGATATCCCAACCACCCTCAGCCCGGTGTGGAACTTCGGTGACGGCGGCTCAGATACGGCAATCTATGACCGAATCGAAGTGGTGCGCGGCGCGACTGGCCTGCTGACCGGCGCGGGCAATCCGTCGGCGGCGGTGAACATGGTGCGTAGGCATGCTGACAGTAAGGAGTTTCAAGGCTCAGTGACCGGCAGCTACGGCAGCTGGGACAAGCAGCGCATCGTTGGCGATTTCTCCGCGCCACTGACTGAATCGGGCAGGGTTCGCGGCCGCGTCATTGCCGGTTATCAGGATAATGACACCTGGCTGGACCGATATCACTACCGGAAAAAATTCCTCTACGCCGTGGTGGATGCCGACCTGACGGACTCCACCCAGCTCTCTCTCGGCTACGACTACCAGCAAAACGACACCACCAACCCAACTTGGGGCGGTATTCCAACCTGGTATAGCGACGGCAGCCGCACCCATTTTGACCGCAGCTTTAACGCCGCGCCGGACTGGGCTTATTCCGATATCGAGTCAAAAAAGGTCTTCGCCAACCTGACGCAAAAGTTTGATAACGGCTGGCAGGCGCGCCTTAATGGCACTCATGCTGAAACCGATTTCGATACCAAAATGATGTACGGCTCAGGCTACCCAGATAAGCAGACGGGCGCGGGCGTGATGGGCTACGGTGGCTGGAACATCGGTACCCGTAAAGTGGATTCGGTGGATGCCTTCGCCAACGGGCCGTTCGAGCTTCTGGGGCGTGAGCACCAGCTGATGGTCGGCACCAGTTACAGCCGCCAGCGCAATCAGTATCGCAATACTCAGGCGACGCTGAGTGAAGCAGATATTGGCAATTACAACAACTGGAATGGTCACACCGCCGATCCGCAGTGGAGTGACTGGGCCGATCTTTCCAATGATACTATTCGCCAGAAGTCGGCCTATACCGCCGCGCGCTTCTCGCTGGCTGACCCGCTGTCGCTAATTGTTGGCGCACGTTACACCGACTGGCGCGCCGACGGCACCACGGCCACCAGCTATAAAACCGACGTCACTCCATACGCGGGCGTGGTGTATGACATTGACGATACTTGGTCGGCCTACGCCAGCTACACCTCGATTTTCCAGCCGCAGACCCAGCGTGACAGCAATAAAAACTACCTCGATCCGATTCAAGGCAAAAACTACGAAGCAGGCGTGAAAGGTGACTGGAACAACAGCCGCCTGACGGCGTCCATCGCGGTGTTCCGCATCGAGCAGGATAATCTGGCGCAGGAAGACGGCACTTATATTCCGGGCACCACCGAATCGGCTTATCACGCGGTTAACGGCACGGTGAGTAAAGGCGTGGAGTTTGAGGTCAACGGCGCAATGACTGACAACCTGCAAATGACCTTCGGCGGCTCGCGCTTTGTTGCCAGCGATAGCAATGGTAATGCGATTAACTCAGACTTGCCGCGCACCACCCTTAAGCTATTTACCCGCTATCAACTGCCGATGCTGCCGGACCTGAGCGTCGGCGGTGGCGTGAACTGGCAAAACACCACCTTCCAGTATGCTGATGGCCCGCAGGGCAATATGCGCGCCGAGCAGGGGAGTTATGCGCTGGTCAACCTGTTTAGCCGTTATCAGGTAACGCGCCAGCTCTCCGTGCAGGCCAACGTCAATAACCTGTTCGACAAAGAGTATTACGACTACCTCTCGTCTTACGCGGTTTACGGCGCGCCGCGCAGTGTCTCCGTTACGCTCGGATATACTTTCTAACCTATTAATATTGAGAATTAATCTCAGTGAGTAAACTAGCGATATATAATTTAATATATATCGCTAGGTTTTAATTCTCATTCTCATGTTTAGTCTGGTAAATATGAAGGCGGGCTTAGGTGATTGCCTGCTTTTTTAATGTGATATAAATCCAAAAAAATAGTTGCCACCCGAAACTGATAGTTATTATTTGATCGCTATTTATCAACGGTTTATCGTTGTAACTTTTTAGTCATAAAACAACAAAATGTAATAAACAAAATACCAATAAATAATTAAATTCTGTTTATGCTTTGTATTCTTTAAGGAGAATATAAATGCTTACACGTCGTGATATGTTGAAAATGTCTGCCGCGGGTGCAGCGACAGTCAGCCTAGCCAGTGCCATGATTAACACGGCCTCTGCCGATGAAAACCGTAATATAGTCCCGCCAACCTCCTTTGTGCCGAAAAAAGATGCCAAAGGGTTATATAAATATAAATTTTCCGACAGTGAAAAACGCTCTCTGCCCGGTGGCTGGGCGCGGGAAGCGACAGTCAAACAATTCCCTATTTCCGAAGGTATTGCCGGGGTTGATATGACCCTCGAAGCGGGCGCGGTGCGTGAATTGCACTGGCACGCCATTGCCGCTGAATGGGCTTATATGATCTCCGGGGCTTTGTTGAATAAATCAGATTTCGGGTAAGTCTCCCCCGTAGCGGGTTGTGTTTTCAGGCAATACGCACGCTTTCAGGCATACCTGCTTTCGTCATTTTGTTCAGCGCTCGTACCAGGGCCATAGCCTCCGCAACCTGACCATCGTAGTCACGCAGCGTCAGTGAACCCCCGAACAGCTGTTTTACCCGGTACATCGCCGTTTCCGCTATCGAGCGACGATTGTAATCTGTTGTCCATTTCCACCGCGCATTACTCCCGGTCATTCGCTGATTAGCCACTGCACGGTTACGGTCTGCATATTCACCGGGCCAGTAACCCGCACCTTTTCGGGGAGGGATAAGCGCGCTGATTTTCTTACGCCGCAGTTCATCGTGACATAGCCGGGTATCGTAAGCGCCATCGGCGGCGGCTGACCTGATTTTCCGGTGGGTTTGCCGGATTAACCCGGGGAAGGCCTCTGAGTCCGTAACGTTGTTCAGCGACAGGTCAGCGCAGATGATTTCATGTGTTTTACTGTCAACGGCGAGATGCAGCTTACGCCAGATACGGCGGCGTTCCTGGCCATGCTTTTTGACTTTCCACTCGCCTTCACCGAAGACCTTCAGCCCGGTGGAATCAATTACCAGGTGTGCGATTTCACCCCGGGTGGGCGTTTTGAAACTGACATTAACCGACTTTGCCCGCCTGCTGACACAGCTGTAATCCGGGCAGCGTAGCGGAACGTTCATCAGAGAAAAAATGGAATCAATAAAGCCCTGCGCAGCGCGCAGGGTCAGCCTGAATACGCGTTTAATGACCAGCACAGTCGTGATGGCAAGGTCAGAATAGCGCTGAGGTCTGCCTCGTGAAGAAGGTGTTGCTGACTCATACCAGGCCTGAATAGCTTCATCATCCAGCCAGAAAGTTATGGAGCCACGGTTGATGAGGGCTTTATTGTAGGTGGGCCAGTTGGTGATTTTGAACTTTTGCTTTGCCACGGAACGGAACGGTCTGCGTTGTCGGGAAGATGCGTGATCTGATCCTTCAACTCAGCAAAAGTTCGATTTATTCAACAAAGCCGATCTCCGGCAAAGCGCGGATCACTATTATTGACCCGGAAGGCACCTCTGAAGTCGCTGACTTCGGCGAAGGCGATGTGTGGTATTTCCCGAAAGGCTACGGTCATTCCATTCAAGCATTGGAAGGCGGCGCGCACTTTATTCTGACTTTCGATAACGGCCACTTCTCCGAGTTCGGTACTTTCAGTATTACCGACTGGATTGCCCATATGCCGAAAGAAGTCTTGGCGAAAAGCACCAATATGCCGTCGTCTATTTTCTCTAAAGCCAAGCAGGGCGAAGCCTATATTGTCGCTGGCCGTGTTCCACCGGCACTGCCACTGCCGCACGACAACGGCGGCAGAGATGACTCCAAGCTGAAGCACCACTACCCGTTGTTGAGCGAGCCACCGTTCTTTGAAAGTGAGGACGGCAGCGTTCACATCGTCTCTTCCAAAGAGTTCCCAGTTTCGACCACCATGACCGGCGTGATTGAAATCATGAAGCCGGGCGCGGTGCGCGAACTGCACTGGCACCCGAACGCCAACGAGTGGCAATACTACATTTCTGGCAAAGGCCGCATGACGGTCTTCGGTTCACACGGCCATGCGCAAACCGAAGAGTTTGTCGCCACCGACGTCGGCTATGTGCCACAGGGCTTTGGTCACTACATTGAGAACACCGGCGACGAAGACCTGAAAGTGCTGGTGGTGCTGGATAACGGCATCTATCAGGACATCTCCCTGTCCGACTGGCTGGCGAAAACCCCGTCTTACGTGCTGGCGCAGAACTTCGACACCACCGAAGAAGAGTGGAATTCACGCCCGGCGGAGAAGTTGGTTATCTCCAAAGGCGCGAAATAATCCGCCGACTCGCCATCTCCCACTGCCGCCTCGTGCGGCAGTTTTCTTATACAAAGTTTATGAATTCGGAAGATGCCAAGGCACGCCGTCGGCCCAGCGTTCCACCAGTAAATCAATAAAGCCGCGAATGCGCGGCGAGAGGTGCTGCTTGCTCGGGTAGAGCAGGCGGATAGGCTCCGGCTCCATATTGAAGGCCGTCAGCACGGGCACCAGTCGGCCCGCTTTAATGTCTTCAGCAGTCAGATAAGTCGGCAGATTAATAATGCCGAATCCCGCCAACGCCGACTCGCGCATCGCCTCCGAGCTATCAATATTCAACCTTCCGGGGCAGTCAAAACTGTAAATTCCCTCTGGCGTTTTAAACTTCCAGTCGCGGCGACGCATCACGCCCGACAGAAACAGATTGTCGTGGTTGAACAGGTCTTCCGGGCGCTGTGGAATGCCTTTGCGTTGCAGGTACTCCGGCGAGGCGCAGGTCACCACCTGCAGCCAGCCGATGGTGCGCGACAGCAGCCGCGAGTCGTCGCGCTCATCACCAATGCGAATGGCAATGTCGTAACCTTCCTCAATAATATCGACATAGCGGTCGGAGAAGGAGACATCAGCCTGCAGCTCGGGCCACTGGTGCAGGTATTCGCCGACCAGCGGCAGAATGTGGCGCTGACCAAACGACAGCGAGGAGGTGAGCTTTAACCTGCCGGTCGGCACCACCCGGCGCAGCGCCATGGTGCTGTCCACTTCCTCCAGATCTTCTAAAATCTGCCGGCAGCGCTCATACATAATCCGGCCTTCGTCGGTCAGGCTCAGGCTGCGCGTGGTGCGATTCAACAGCCGCACGCCGAGCCGGGTTTCTAAACGCACGATGCTCTTGCCGACGGCGGAACGGGTCAGCCCCAGAGTGACCGCCGCGCGGGTATAACTTCCTGCTCTGACCGCGGCCACAAAGGCGGCGATATCATTGATACTGTTCAGCTCCACGCCGTTCTCCCAGCCGCGATTTGTGGCTATTTGCTTCCCCAAGTGGGGAAACACATTCCCCAATGTTTTCTATAGCATTCCTTTCTGTCGTGAATCAACGCTAATCACATTAAGAGGAAAGATCATGCTGAATCAAAAAACGCAGGCCGCGCTGGCGGAAAGTAACCAGATTTTATCGGCGCTGGGGCCAGTGCTTAGGGGCGACAACTCGGCGTCGGATATCCATCAGGTGCGCGCGGCTTATAATGCTATGCAGGCCAAACAGCCGCACCCCGAGGATGTCAGCCTGACGTCGGTAAATATGGGCGGCGTGCCGGGCTTGCTCATCACGCCGGACGAACTGAAAACCGACGCGGTGGTGATGTATATCCACGGCGGCGGATATCTGGTCGGTTCCCCAGAAGGCTATGTGGGAATTGGTGGCAACTATGCCAAGCTGGTGGGGGCGAGGGTTTATCTGCCGGACTATCGGCTGGCGCCTGAACACCCATTCCCTGCGCCGATTCATGACGTGCTCCGCGCCTATGAATGGCTGCTAGAGCAGGGCATTGAGGGGAAAAGCATCGTGCTGGCCGGGGAGTCAGCGGGCGGCGCGATGGTGGTCAGCGTGATGGTGGCGGCGCGCAACAAGGGGCTGCCATTGCCCGCCGGAGGCGTGGCGATCTCCCCGTGGGCTAACCTTGAACATACCGGCGCGTCAATGTTCAACCGCGATGGCTATGACCCGGCCTGTAGCCGTGAAAGCCTGAACCTGCTGGCGCGCAGCTTCTTGGGAGACGCCTTGCCAAACCATCCGATGGCGTCGCCGGTTTTTGCCGACGTCACCGAGTTGCCGCCGATCATGATTCAGATTGGTGAAAACGAAGTGATGCTCAGTGACGCCATGCGTCTGGCGACGCACCTTGGCGACCATCGGGTGCGTGTCACGCTGGAGGTGTGGCCCGGCATGTTCCACGCCTGGCATTTTTACGCCACCATTTTGCCGGAAGCGATGCAGGCGATGACCAACTCCGCGCGCTTTATCGAGCAAGTGTTGCAAGACGCCGCGCACTAAATCGCCCGCCTAACCAGTCAGCTTCGCTGGCTGGTTTTACTCATCAAACTGCATCTGATTCTTCTTCATGCCTTCAATCTTCATCAACATGTCGTACAGCGGCGCCAGCTTGTGGAAGTCCTGACTGAGCTGACTCGCCAGCTTGCCGGAGAACAGCGGCTCCATATCCTGATGATGGCTGATCAGCGCGAAAGACTTTTTGTTGTACCAGGTGGCGATTTCGGCTGGCTGATCCTTCACCAGCGGGCGCTTGTAGCTGTCACCTTCCACCGTGAAATGCGACGGAATGCGGCGCGCCAGCTTGAGGAACTCCTCGGGTTTTTGATTCAACTGCTGGCGGAACAGGTCCATGGTGACGCGCGTCGCGCTGTAGTAGCCCAGCCCGTAGCGCCACCAGTCAGGCCCCAGTTCGAAGAAGTAAGTCGGCGCGTCGGTCCAGTTTTTGCGCGAACGCTTAAACGACAGCCACATATTGCTGCGGTATATCGACTTATCGTTGGAGAAGCGCGTGTCGCGGTGCATTCTCGACAGGGTTTTACCAATGGACGGACGCACCTCGAACAGTTCGTCAATCACCAGCATGTCTTGGCTCAGGTCAGACACCAGATGGCGAAACGGGCTGAGCAGGTTCTCCTGATAAACCTCGCGATGCTCTTCGAACCACTCTTTATTGTTGTTCTGGCTGAGTTGCAGCAGGAAGGTCAAACCCTGCTGATTGAAACCGGAAAACGCGCCCATGATCGTCCCTCGTGGTTAACTGTCGCCGCCTGTGGGTTTACACAGGCTGTTCATGCACACAGTATTGCCGAAGATGGCGGCGGATTAAAGCAGCAATCAAAAGTGTCTCCCTATTAATTGTGCAAAGTGTGTCTATATTTGTGTCGCGCGGCGTGGAAAATGGTGGCCGGAGCATTTCAATCACCTTTTAAAATTTTAATAAAAATCAGCGGGGCAGTCTGGGAATGGGTAGTCAAACGGCAGGGGTAGAGCATCGCGGCGGGGCCGAGGGCGCAGAGGGAAAACGCGCAACGCAGGGTTGGATTAACGGTTTCTTGGGCATGGTGATTTTTAGCGGATCGCTGCCCGCCACGCGGGTGGCGGTGCTGGAGTTCGATCCGCTGTTTTTAACCGCCGTGCGCGCCTTAATCGCTGGGTTGTTAGGGGCCGCCATGCTGCTGATGACGGCGCAAAAACGCCCGCAGAAACAGGACATTATTCCGCTGATTCTGGTGGCACTCGGCGTGGTGATTGGCTTCCCGCTGCTCACCGCGCTCGCCTTGCAACACACCACCTCGGCGCACTCGCTGGTGTATATCGGCCTGCTGCCTCTGGCGACCGCCTGCTTTGGCGTGTTGCGCGGCGGCGAGCGTCCGCGCCCGGCATTTTGGGCTTTTTCAGTGTTGGGAAGCCTGCTGGTGGCGGCTTTCGCCCTCAGCCAAGGCTCGGGCAGTTCGTGGCTGGGTGACCTGTTTATGCTGGCCGCCGTGGTGTTGTGTGGGCTGGGCTATGCCGAAGGTGCTGTCCTGACGCGCAAGCTGGGCGGCTGGCAAGTGATCTGCTGGGCGCTGGTGATTTCTCTGCCGGTAGCTTTGGCGCTGGCGTGGTACGCCGCACCCGCAAGCTGGCCGGTCGCCAGCCCGCAGGCGTGGGCTTCCCTCGGCTATGTATCGATTTTCAGCATGCTGATTGGCTTTATCTTCTGGTATCGCGGCCTGTCGATGGGCGGGATCGCCGCCGTCGGCCAGCTCCAGCTGCTCCAGCCTTTCTTCGGGCTGGCGCTGGCAGGGTGGCTGCTGCAAGAGACCATTCAACCCTCAATGATCGCCGTCATGGCCGGGGTTCTGGCCTGCGTGTTTGGCGCGAAGCGCTTCTCACGTTAAGCCTTTCACACGCCATGACACAGCTGTCGTCATGGCGTTTTCACTATTTCTTCCTCTGTTACTCGGCGTACTGTGCGATGCCGTTGCCGAACGACCAGTTCTCTTTCTTCACTTCAACCAGACTGATAAACACATCGCCTTTCGGGATGCTTAACTGCTGCGCAAGCTGGTCGGCAATGGTCTTATACAGCCCCTTTTTCTGATCGACAGTTCGGCCTTCATTGAGGGTGATTTGAATGATCACCGTCTGGTCCGTGCGCTGAATGCCAAGATATTCCGGGTCATAGACGAAGTGATCCCGCGCGTGCTCGTTCAAGATTTGGAAGTTGTCCTTGTCCGGCACATTAATGGCGGTGCGCATCGCCTGATAGATTATCTTGCCAATTTTCCCGATATAGCTGCTATCGGCGTTTTTGATGATATCAACGCGTACGATCGGCATGGTCAGTCTCCAGTTTTATAGGGAAGGGTTAAGTGCTCTACTGCTTAAAAAATAAATTACGACTATAATTTATTTTTGGCAAGGGATATTTAATCCGCCATCAGCCGTAGAGCAATGGCCTAAATTGTAATATGATACATATCATCTATTGCCAAGTTTAGCAGGAGTCTGTCCTATGCCACGGGTATCTAAAGCCGAAACCGAGCGCAACCGCGCCCTGATCGAGGAAGTCTCCTCAAAGCTGTTTCGCGAGCAGGGGCTGAAAGTCAGCGTTGCCGACGTGATGTCCGCCGCCGGGCTGACCCACGGCGGCTTTTACGGCCATTTCAAATCCAAAGATGAGCTGATCGCCATTGCCTGTGCCAACGCTTTCGACACGGCGGTACACAACTGGCAAGAAGAAGCGGCGTCCGGCGAGACGTTAGCCGAAAAACAAAAAGCGCTGGTGGAGCACTATCTCTCATCTTCCAATATCAAGAACATGGGCGACGGCTGCCCGCTGGCTTCGCTGGCGAGCGACGTGGCGCGGGAAGATGAAGATAAGCCGGTGCGCGAGGCGTTTCATCAGGGCACTGAGAAGCTAGTGGAGATCTTTGCCGCCGGGGAGAGCAACCACGCGAAGGCGCTGGCGGCGGTATCGACCATGGTCGGCGCGCTGATCCTGGCCCGTGCTAACAGCGGCTACTCGGTGGCGGATGATTTTATCTCGGTGGCGAAAGCGCAGCTGTTGGCGGAGATTAAAAACGCCGAGTCCTAAAATTTAGCTGCCACCTAAGCTGCGAAAGTTTTGGTGGTAGCCCAGACAGGGTTCGCAGTACCGGCCTACAAGGATACCGGCCAACCCGAAGGTTGCCCTGCCTGAGCCACCATAGATATTGTCGCAACATGGCGTGTTGCGAGAACAATAGGCGAACAAAAGCATTAACACTCAGTGTTATACCACTAAGTGATCCTCATAAGTTAACCGGGCTGCGAAACCCGACTGCGGATTTTGCCGCAGCAAGGCAACTATAGTTAAGTCAGAAGCCTTAACCAAGCGGCTAAATTCTATTCTGCGGCACACTTTCCAAGAAAATTGTCTATATTGCAAAGGGTTACATTGAGCGGATGAATAATTAGGGCGGCGAGCCTCTACCCGTGGGGGATTATTGCCTGCGCCAGCCGCGAGTCTGCTACTCTTTGGCCATTACTTACGCGCCCTCAAAGGACGATTTATGATTTCGGTTTTTGGTCATCTCAATCCCGACAGCGATACGATTTGCAGCGCCCTGGTGACGGCGGACTGGCTCAACGCCTTGGGGAAACCCGCGCAGGCTTTTCGCCTTGGCGAGCTAACACCGGAAACCCTCTATATTCTGAAGCAGGCCAACAGGGCCGCGCCGCCGCTGTTAGTCGATGATTTAACAGACAAACCCGTGTGGCTGGTGGACTTTACCGAGTTCGAGCAGGGGCCAGTGTCGCTGCCCGCCAGCAACATTCTTGGCATTATTGATCACCATCGCCTTGGCACGGTAATGACCAAGAACCCGCCAGATATCTGGGTTCGCGCGGTGGGCTGCTGTGGCACCATCATCTGGCAGATTATGACTCGAGAGTGTGAAATGGCCGTGAGCTCGAGCCAGGCGACGCTACTGTTGGGGGCGATTTTGAGTGATACCGTGGGGCTGACGTCGCCAACCACCACGGCGCAGGATAAGCAGGCGGTGAAAGCCCTGCTGGCAATTAACGGGTTGAATTATCAGGATTTCCTCGACGGCTTGCTGGCGGCGAAAACCGATATCAGCGGCAAAACGGCTGCGGAATTACTGCAAAAAGACGCCAAAAATTACACCATTAACGGTGTGTCACTGCTGTTGGCGCAAATTGAAGTGAGCGCCTTCGCCGCCGTGACGCCGCTCTTGCCGCAGCTGCTCGAAGAGATAGAGCGCGAGCGTCAGGCCAGGGGATTGGACATCGTGGTACTGATCCTGACCGATATTTCCCTGCGCAACTCGACGCTCTACTTCTCTCACAACGCCATTTTGCCGCAGGGCGCGTGCTCGCTGCCGGGAGCAATTAGCCGCAAAAAAGAGATCCTGCCTTATATCAATGACTTACTGACTAAGGCCCGTTAGCCCGCCAGCTGGTTCAGTTTATCCATCGCGGCCTGTGGAATAACCAGCCCGGCGGCGGCGAGGTTGTGCTGCAAATGGCTCACCGACGAGGTGCCGGGGATCAGCAAAATGTTTGGCGAACGGCGCAACAGCCACGCCAGCGCCACTTGGATAGTTGAAGCATTCAGCTCATCCGCCACCTGCTGCAAACCCGCTGACTGCAAGGGGTTGAAGCCGCCGAGTGGGAAGAACGGCACGTAGGCGATGCCTTGCTCTGCCAGTTCGTCAATCAGCGCGTCGTCCTTGCGGTGAGCCAAATTGTACATATTCTGTACACAGACAATCGGCGCGATACTGCGCGCTTCGGCGACCTGTTTCGCGGTGACATTACTCACCCCAATGTGGCGTATCAGCCCCTGATGCTGCAGCTCGGCCAGCGCGTTAAGCTGTTCTTCTATCGATCCTTCCGTCGGTTTATGGGTATCAAACATGATGCGCAGGTTAACCACGTCGAGCACGTCCAGTTGCAGATTGCGTAAATTATCATGCACCGCCGAGGTCAACTCCTGCGCCGAATAGGCCTTCAGCCATGAGCCGTCGCTGCCACGCTTCGCGCCCACTTTAGTGACAATCGTCAGGTCATCGGAATAAGGATGCAGCGCCTCGCGCACCAGCTGATTGGTGATGTGCGGGCCATAAAAATCACTGGTATCAATGTGATTTACGCCAGATGCCGCGGCCTCACGCAGCACGGCCAGCGCTGCGTTTTTATCTTTTGGCGGGCCGAACACGCCCGGACCGGCGAGCTGCATGGTGCCGTAGCCCAGACGTTTTACACTGTGCGTGCCGAGGGTGAATGTGCCGCTGTTATCGATGCTCGTCATAGTTGTCTTCTTGCCTTCGCTGAGTAGGGGAAGTACAAGTATATGAATCATCCTTCAGGTTTAGAATTCGCATTTATGAACACACCTCCTAAGACGCTCAAGCCCCGTAAATCGCCAGTACAGGCCCGATCGGCGGCCACCGTTGCGGCTTTACACACGGCAACCATTCAGGTTTTAACTCAAGAGGGTTTAGCGCGCTGCAACACCACGCGGGTTGCCGAGCGCGCGGGCATGTCGGTGGGCAGCGTTTACCAGTATTACCCCAACCGCGACGCGCTGCTGGCGACGGTGTTGGCCCATCATCTGGAGAGGGTGGCGATAGCGGTAGAAGAGGTGTGCGCCGCCTGTCAGGGCCAGCCGGTGGATGTGATGGCGGCAAGGCTGGTGAAGGAGTTTTTGGCGGCAAAACTGCATGACACCGAGGAGTCAAAGGCGCTGTATCGCGTGGCGGCGGAGCGCGACGGCGCGCGCGTGGTGGCTATTGTGCATCGGCGGATGTCGGCGGCGGTTTCAACCATGCTGGTGAGTGCGCCCGACGCCCAGTTTAAAGACCCGGATGTCACGGCGGCCATTGCCCTCGGCGCGCTGGCAGGCCCGGTGCGCGCCTTGCTGGAGGGGCTTTCCTCTCCCGAGTTCGACCAGCATCTGCCCGAGCAGCTGACTTTGCTGCTAGAGGGTTATTTTCGGCGCGGCGGGGGCGGTTCAGCCTGACTTTTCTGCCAGCTCCTCCGCGCTGAGCACGTAGTCCGGCGCATCCAGCAGCCTTTCGATAGTCAGGTCGATAAAGGCCCGTACCCTTGATGGCTGGGCCGCGCGGCTGCCGTAATAGACGTGAACACTCATATGGTCGGTGACGTGCTGGGTGAGCAGCGGCACCAGCCGTCCGGCGCGGATTGGCGCGGCCGCCGACAGGCCGGAGAGCAGGCCAATCACGTGGCCTGAGAGCACTGCCTGAGTCTCGAGCTGCGCGTCGTTGCTCGACAGCGCCGGGCGCACGTCAACTGAAGTCACTTCGCCATCCACTTTTAGCAGCCAAGGCAGCACGCGCCCCGAGCCGGGGTGGCGGAAGGTGCTGCAACGGTGCGCGGCCAATTGCTCGATATTCTGCGGCGCGCCGTGGCGGGCGAGATAAGCCGGAGAGGCGCAGACAATCAGCTGCATGGCGAACAGGCGGCGAACCGAGACACCGTCTTCCGGCGGCTGACCAATACGAAAGCCGACGTCGGTGCGATCTTCCACCCAACTGCCAATGCGATCGTCGAGTTTGATGTCCGGCTCGACGTCGGGATGGCGTCCGCAGAACTCATCAAGCAGCGGCCAAAGCACCGGCAAAAACGAATACTTTGGCGCGACGATGCGCAGCGGGCCCGCAATCGCGTCTTTCACATTACGCACCCGATCTCCGGCTCGCTCCAATGCCGCCAACGCGGGCTGGGCGGCGTCAAGAAACTGCTGGCCTTCGGTAGTCAGCGCCAGACTGCGGGTGGTGCGATGCAGCAGGCGCACACCGAGCCGCTGCTCAAGGCCCGCCAGCGCCTGACTCGCCGCCTGTGGGCTGACTCCCTGAGCCGCCGCGGCTCGGCGAATACTGCCCAGTTCGATGGCTTTGATAAAGGTTTCGATGGCGCGCAGGTCGCTAACAGGCATGGCTATTCCTCTCCTTATAGAATGTCGAGTATCAACCTCTACTTGTTACTGAGTCAATAACTGGCCTACTAGTGGCTTGCTACTCTTTTACCTACCATCGGCTCTGACATCATTTTTCGGAGCTTGTTATGAACAACAATATCAAAGATAAAGTCATTGTGATCACCGGCGCGAGCAGTGGTCTTGGGCTGGCCGCCGCACGCCGACTGGCACAGCAGGGGGCTTGTCTGGTACTGGGCGCGCGGCGTATCGACCGCCTGCAACAGCTGGCGGACGAGCTGAATGGCGAAGGGCATCGGGCGATTGCCGTCGAGGCCGACGTCACGCGTCGTGATGATGTAAAACGGCTGGTGGACAGCGCGGTGCAGACCTTCGGGCGAGTTGACGTGATGGTTAACAATGCCGGGCTGATGCCCATTTCTGCGCTGGAAAGGCTAAAAGTTGAAGACTGGGAGCGCACTATCGATGTGAACATCAAGGGCGTGCTTTATGGCATCGCGGCGGCGCTGCCGCACATGCAGCGCCAGATGTCCGGCCATTTTGTTAACGTGGCATCGGTGGCTGGGCACAAGAACATGCCTAACGGCACGGTCTATTCTGCCTCCAAATTTGCCGTGCGCGCCCTGTCGGAAGGGCTGCGGCAGGAGGTAAAACCTTGGAATATCCGCACCACTATTTTGTCGCCGGGGGCGGTGGACACTGAGCTTCCCGCCAGCATTACCGAGGCTGACGTCGCCAAGGGGATGCTGGGGTTCTACCAGTCTACGGCTATTTCGGCTGACTCATTCGCCCGCGCCATTATCTTCGCCATCGAGCAGCCCGAGGATATGGATGTGAATGAAATCGTCTTCCGGCCAACTCGCCAGCAGGCTTAACGCAGCCTCCCGTGTCGGCACTCTGCTTGCCGACACGTCTTCCTTCTTCATTGTTTTTCACGTATTTCAAAATAAATGTCATATAACATCTATTGTATAAATGCTAAGTGACATCTATTATGACTGCGACTGAAACATACATTGGAGAAAATTATGAGTTTAAAAGACAAGATCATCGGCCGCCTTGGCTTCGGCACCGCCCCTCTGGGGAATATGTTCCGCGCGCTGTCTGACGAAGAGGCCGCAGAAACGGTGGAAGCCGCTTGGCAGCAGGGGATCCGCTTCTATGATACTGCGCCGCTGTATGGCGCTGGCCTGTCTGAAACCCGACTCGGCGAGGCGCTGGCGAAGTATAAGCGCAGTGAATACACCTTAAGTACCAAGGTCGGGCGACCCATTTCTGACGAGCTGCACGCTGCTCCTCGCGCCGGGGCTTTTGGGCTGGGTAACCAGAACAAGATGCTGACCGACTATTCGGCAGATGCCACCATGCGTTCTATCGAGGGGAGTCTGGAGCGGCTGAAAACCGACCGTCTTGACTTAGTATTTGTGCACGATGTGGCTCAGGACGCGCACGGCGACGAGTGGATCGAGCATTTCAATATCGCTCGCAAAGGAGCTTTTAAAGCACTTTCCCGGTTGAAAGAAGAGGGGGTTATCAAGGGTTGGGGGCTGGGCGTGAACCGCGTCGAGCCTTGCGAACTGCTGCTGGATCTCGATGACGTCCGCCCAGACGGCTTCCTGCTGGCGGGCCGCTATACGCTGCTCGATCACCAACAACCTCTGCAACGACTGCTGGCCAAGGCGAGAGCCAACAACGCCGAGTTTATCGCCGGAGGCCCTTACAGCTCGGGCGTGCTGGTGGGCGGCAAGCATTTTGAGTACAGCGAGGCGTCGCCGGAGATCCTCGAGAAGGTCAAAGTCATTCACGACATCGCCCGCCAGTACGGAGTAGATGTTAAAGCCGCGGCGCTGCAATTCCCGCTGGCCGAGCCGCTATTCGCTGCGGTGATCCCCGGCGCCAGCCGACCTTCGCGCCTTATCGAAGACAGCAAAGCCATGGCAGAAGTCATCCCACAGGGCTTCTGGCAGGCTTTAAGAAACAAAGGCTTAATTGCCCCACAGGCAGAAACGCCGAATATTGGTTAATGCTGTTTACACAGCGGGGTGGGGACATCCCGCTGGATTAGATTTTGTCTTTTATTAATTAAGGCCGTGGTGATTGGGCTGGTCAACACAATATGCAACATGGGCAGAAGCAACAACGGTGCTGTCGTGACATCAGCTTGTAAAGTAGTATGAGTTCTTCTCCTGTCCAACTCTGGATGCTCAATGACATTACAAGCGACCTATCATGAACAGCCAACGCCCGGTGATGAAACGGAAGGTGTTTCAATCATAGACGTCAATCCTTTTGGCACTAATGGAGAAAAGGATCGGCGACTACTAATCAGTAAGGACGCTGAGCCCATTCTTATTTTACAGTTGTATGTTCGTGCGGATGAAGATGGCTGGCTAATTTCCAGCGCCTTTTCTGAATTTCTCCTGAATGACTCTCACATAGCAATCATTTGTGGCGATCACTTTCATGTTATTGACATGACCACTCACTCGTTCAGAAGCCATTCACTAGGTGATTACGTTGCTCATATTTATTCAATTCCTGACGTCCATTCTGACAGGCTACATGATCGGGTTATGGTCACCACTTACTGTCACGTTTTTCTGATTGAAATTGCAGGGGGCATTCTCTGGAAATCCATTCAATGCGCCATTGATGGCGTGATCATTACATCAATAGAGAATGATACGGTGCTTGGCCTTGGAGAGTGGGATCCGCCAGGAGGATGGGAGCCGTTTAAGCTTGATCTCAAAACGGGTATCCCGATTTGAAGAAGGAATTTCCCTCACAGTAATTGCTAGAAAGGGATTTTGCTAACTTTTTATGTTATCTGCTGACGCGGCCTCGATCACATCAGCATTAGATCCTGCTTCATCCATAACTGTGCTACTCGTTAACCTGCCCGGGAGTTCTCTTTTAACCAATAGTAATAAGAATCGTGAACTTCCGCTCCTCGCTCAAAGCGGACATTTTGTCCCGTTAGCAATGTCTGCTTCATGCCAATAACAGATTGTTAATATACAGTTGTATTAATCAATCGGAGCAGGTTAGAAGCGCTGAAACTTTTATTTGTCAGACTGCTGCAGAATGGGCGTATTTTTGACAAAAAACCGACAGCATCAATACTGCCGGCTTCTTTGTCAGGATGAGCTTATTGCCGCGTCAATTCAAAAACGCTCTTATCACCATCAATCTCGATAGTCATAAGCATCTTATCATTGGGCAACAGACGGATTTGAGTTGGGGTTTGTGATTTGTGGAACGGGTGATCAAACAGCTCTGGCTTTTCGGAATAGGCATAGCTGTTAAAATTCAACTCGTCGCCGACCCAGTGCACATTATTAAACAGGTAATGCCAATTATTATCTGCCGCATTGAACAGTCTGAATTGACCCTGTTTATCCTTAATGATCTCTAACTGAGTAATCTTTTTCGACTGCCATTTGCCAACGAATTTCTGGAGACCATTATGTTCAGGGATCGATGAAGCCTCAATAAAATCGCCGGGCTTAAAGGCCGTCTTTTGACTTTTGTCCTCTGGTTTATACATCCCACACAAGGGCATGACTTGCGTCACTTTCAGATAGAAAAAAGTCAGGCTTTCATTCTCAAAATCAATAGGTTGTTTCAGCTTCATCACCCGCCCAATGATACCAAGAATCTTCAGTTGGGAGGCATGGTTTGACGATGTCAAACGAATAGTCTGGCTGCTTTTGTCAACCACATAGTGAGATTGCTCAACCCCCATTTTTACCTGTGGGTTTTCACAGTTAAATGAATGCAGCAGCACCTGATCATCGGCGCGGAACTCAACAACATTAGCGATACCGTTTTTTAATGGCAGCATCGCCCAGATTCCGATGAGAGCCTTTTTATCAACAGCAGAAGGTGAGGTAGGCTGAGCAGTTGGATGGGCACAGCTACTGAGTAGGGTCACAAGCAATACAACAATCATGTGTTTAAACATGGTACATCCTGTAAGGAAATAGCGAAAAAAGGTGAATATAAACCAGTCTGCGTAAAGAGATAATAAATATAACAAAGTTTTCTTCAGCCCTGCTGACAGTAGCTTAGCCAAAATTTATTATGATTTTCATATCGTTTTAAATACAACTTTAAACCTATGCTATGTACCTCAGGTCACTGGCTGCATGATCATTACTGATGTCCGCTATGTGCCAAAAACGGACCTTGACGCTATAAATTTATATACCTGATTTTTTCTTGAAAATTAAACGGTACCCGGGCGCGGTATTTGGCTCCTTTGGTAAATCAACGCCTTCGTGAAAATCGCTGATCAAGTCTTTTCTCCGTATTTCATCGAACAAGAACTGATTTTTTGGCACGCCAGCAGCATAGCCAGGCCGAGCAATGACATATCTTGCGTTAAACGCATCACAGGTTAGGATAAAGCACGAAAGATGTCTCTGAGCCATTCCCCTAACCTGCCACTTAGTACCTAAGCGCTGGTCCTTTAGAAAACGCTGGGCATGAGCTCTGGAGAGGAATAAGAAAGCTGTCATGACTTCGTTCTTCGCGTCGATGTGTCCGAATGGTGAATATTCCTCAGTATCAAAAATAGTCCAGAAAGGCTGACCTATTGTGTCCTCATCAGGAATAACCACATTTATCAGTCTTCGAGAAAGAAGATTGCCAATGGAGGGCAGCTCTGAGTAATCCATGAGCGTAACGTTATTTTGTTTAGCAAACTCGCGCGCTCCTTTCTGAAAACCACCTGAGGATACGACAATGCCATGACTCAGGCAGCATTGGTGTATCTTGTTATGAAAGGCTAATACGCTATCTCGCTCTAGGGGCCGCGAGCGGTTCTTGCACTCTACAGCAACGCGATGACGTATTCCGGCCATCTCAAATTCGTAATAAACGTCTATCTGATAGCTGCTGCCTTCTCTACCTGAAATCTGCACGTTACGGGCTACCATGGCCTTATTACCTTGAATATCGAGCAGTTGCTGATAGACGCCCTGAACATGCGATTCCAGATTCTGCCATTTTTCCGGTGGTGGTGAGGTGGGAGACTTACTTAGCAAATCTACGAAGGCTTTCATGGAGGGGCGAGTCATGTTGATTCCTTAAGGGATTGTTAAGGATTTCAGATATAACCATAGATTGCACGCAGTGCCAAGGCGGAACCCCGGCCAAGGCTTGTCCTTACATATTCAGTCCCCCTTAAAACCTTGAGTCCTTTATGCGACTGTGACCTTCTCCCCGTTTAATAATACTAGTAATACTCAGGGCTATTCATTTACCAATGTCCGCTCTTCGCCCATAAGGGACAATCATACTTAAATCTCCCACATCGCAGGAGGTTTGAGCATGAACACGTCGCCGTGTAACAAAGACCGTATCGTCGGCCAAAAAAGACCTCTTCAGATCTCTCATATCTGGGGGGCTGAATCCGGCTTGAACTAGAAGGTAAGACGCGCGATTTGGCTTTGTTCAATATGGCTTTGGACAGTAAACTACGAGGTTGTGATCTGGTAAAACTCAAATTATCTGATGTTGTATATGGTAGTTCTGTTTCAAGCAGGGCAACGGTGCTGCAACAAAAACCGGTAGCCCCGTCCAATTTGAGATAACCAAAGGGATAAGAGAAGCAGTTGCAGCGCTAATAAAGCTTGGCAATTTACGCAGTAAAGACTACTTGTTCCGATCTCGGGTCGGTACTAACCAACACATATCAACCCGGCAATACAACCGAATTTTTTATGGGGGAGTAGTAAAGCTTGGTCTTGAAGATTCACTTCACAGCACACATTCAATGAAAAGAACAAAACCTTACCTGAAACTACAAGAAAACCAAGAATCTCCGGGTGATCCAACTTCTGTAGGGGCATAAGAAACTGGAAAGCACGGTGCGTTATCTGGGCATTGAAGTCGATGATGCGTTAGAGATCTCTGAGTCGATTGAAGTCTAAGGTTGTCAGGGCTGCAACAGCAGCCCTGTGGCAAGAGTTGACATCGTAAAAAGATAAACATATTGATAATTTGGCAACTATTCAGAATCACGAAAAGCACTTTAAAGATTGGCGCGGGGTATAAGTTGAGTTTACTGTTGATATCATGATTTCTGCTAGGTAATCGAGGGTGATGCTGCCAACTTACTGATTTAGTGTATGATGGTGTTTTTGAGGTGCTCCAGTGGCTTCTGTTTCTATCAGCTGTCCCTCCTGTTCAGCTACTGACGGGGTGGTGCGTAACGGCAAAAGCACCGCCGGACATCAGCGCTATCTCTGCTCTCACTGCCGTAAAACATGGCAACTGCAGTTCACTTACACCGCTTCTCAACCCGGCACGCACCAGAAAATCATTGATATGGCCATGAATGGCGTTGGATGCCGGGCAACTGCCCGCATTATGGGCGTTGGCCTCAACACGATTTTACGTCACTTAAAAAACTCAGGCCGCAGTCGGTAACCTCGCGCATACAGCCGGGCAGTGACGTCATCGTCTGCGCGGAAATGGACGAACAGTGGGGCTATGTCGGGGCTAAATCGCGCCAGCGCTGGCTGTTTTACGCGTATGACAGGCTCCGGAAGACGGTTGTTGCGCACGTATTCGGTGAACGCACTATGGCGACGCTGGGGCGTCTTATGAGCCTGCTGTCACCCTTTGACGTGGTGATATGGATGACGGATGGCTGGCCGCTGTATGAATCCCGCCTGAAGGGAAAGCTGCACGTAATCAGCAAGCGATATACGCAGCGAATTGAGCGGCATAACCTGAATCTGAGGCAGCACCTGGCACGGCTGGGACGGAAGTCGCTGTCGTTCTCAAAATCGGTGGAGCTGCATGACAAAGTCATCGGGCATTATCTGAACATAAAACACTATCAATAAGTTGGAGTCATTACCCAATACGGCAGCGTTATATTTCATTTGGAAAAAAGTCCCTTTGCCCGGTTGGCCGTCTGGTTTTTTTCCGGCGATATCAACCGCAACCGCACTTGCAATACGGCCGTTCGGTGACAGAGCGCTCCAGAGAGCTGTCAGGGATTTCCCACCCACCAAATCAAGAATGAGGTCGACGTCTTTTATCTGCGCTAAAGCCTCTGGGTCGCTATAGTCAATGACCTCCGCGGCTCCCAATGACTTGACATAACTCTTGTTCTTTTTCGATGCCGTGGCGATTACCTTTGCCCCGGCGCGCTGCGCCAATGGAACGGCCAAAGAACCTACGCCACCGGCCGCGCCTTGAATCAACACTGTTTCCCCGGACTTCAAGGCGCCGATATCAAATAACCCGGTCCACGCCGTCAGGCCAGCCACCGGCAGGGTTGCCGCGATGCTGTCGTCTAAATTATCGGGAGTAGGGATTAACAGGTCCGGCGTAGTTTCTATGATTTCAGCAAATGCACCATAGTTAAGCGACTTCCCAATGACGCGATCGCCTACCTTGAAGCTCGTGACGCCTTCGCCCACTTCAATCACATCTCCGGCAAATTCCACACCCAGAACGCAGGGCAGGACTAATGGAAATATATTCTTAAATGTTCCGTCACGCAGTTTCCAATCAAGGGGATTAATCCCTGCGGCCTTGATTTCTACAATGACTTTGCCGGAAGAGACTTTAGGCCGTGTGATTGGCTCAATTTTAATCGTGTCCTGGGCACCATAACGGTACATAACGGCTGCAAGTGGTTTATTCATGTTTTATCTCCTCAGTTATTTTCAAACTGTACCCGTATCAAAAATAATTAATAAGATGCTAAATTATGAACACCGCGTACCGAAAATGAGACAGCATATGAATATGGATGCCTTGCAGGACTTCATCAGCGTGATCACCCACGGCAGCTTCAGCGCGGCAAGTCGCGCAACGGTGACGCCTAAAGCCTCTATTTCGCGGCGGATCCGCCAGTTGGAAGATGAACTGCAAACACGCTTGTTTGAGCGTACCAACACCGGTTTCGCCTTGACCTCAGAAGGGGCCATGCTATTCGAGCGGGTAAAGCCGCTGGTGAACGAGCTTAACGACATCAAAACGGACATGATAGAACAGACCGCCAGCCCGTCGGGAAAACTGCGCGTTAGCGTTCCTCCCGTTATCGCCTTTGATATTTTGGGCAAAGCGGCTGCGCGTTATAGAGAACTTTATCCATTGGTTGAGCTGGAACTCGTGGCTGACAGCCGACTGGTGGATCCGATTCGCGAGGGTTTTGACGCCGTTCTTCGGGTAAATCCCAAGGTGGATGAAGAGATGATCGGCGTAAAAATATTCCGAGAGACGTTAGTCTTTGTCGCGTCACCACAATACAAAGAGAGGCTGGCTGCGGCAGAGCCCGTCACCGGGCTGCCATTCATCAGTATTGGAACCCACTGGCAACCCACTCAGGTCAGCACGGTTTGGGAAGGGGAGCCAAGAGAGTTTAATGTGAACACCGAGCTGTATATCTCGTCTCCGTTTATCACCCGTTCGACCATTATTTCGGGATTCGGCTCCGCGCTGCTGCCAGAAGCCTTAGTCGCCGATGACATCAAAGCAAACCGGCTAATTTCTCTGGGCGTGAGTGAAGACCCTGAGCTGGCTTTATGGTGTCTCTATCCCAGCAGGCGCTATGTCACCGGGAGGTTAAGAGCTTTTATTGATTTATTGGCGGAAACCTTCGCACAGAGCAAAAGCATTGACCATTAACGGCTCGAAAGGATAACCCGGCACCAAGCTCGGGTTAGCTATTTCGCCACCGGCAGGTCCGCGTATCGGGTGGTGTAAGCAGGGGAAAGCATGTCACGTTTCATTGCCCAGCTTTTCTGGATGCCTTGTCCTGCGAACCATAATTTACCTTTGCCACTCTGGTTCAGGCCATCGACGACGCGCATTAGTGCTTCGCTGTTGGCCTGCGGCTTGAATTCGTCAAATAGGTTCAGTTGCGAGATGCCCTGACTGAAGAAGTCGCCCAGCATCACGCCGGCTTTCATATATCGCGGCCCGTCCAACCAGATGCTATCAAGGGCATTCATGGCAACACGGACAATATCGCGCGTATCGTTTGATGGCGTTAATAGCTTGCCCATCGCCTGATTCCCGTAAAAGGTTTCGCCAACGGCATGCGGGCTGCTGCGGACAAATACGGCGATCTGCCGGCAGTACTGTTTTTCGCTACGCAGCTTTTCGGCGGCCCGTTCGGCATAGGAGCAGACCGCCTGGCGCATATCGGCATACTCTGTGACGCGATAACCAAAGGAGCGAGAACAGACGATCTGCTGTTTAGTAGGCGCGAACTCTTCCATCTCGAGGCAGGGCTCTCCGCGCAGTTCCCGCACCGTGCGCTCCAGCACCACGTTGAAGTGTTTGCGAATGACGTAGGTGCTTTGCTCCGACAGGTCTTTAGCCGTCAGGATACCCATGGCATTCAGCTTCTTGCTGATGCGTCGGCCCACGCCCCATACGTCCTCTACCAGCGTTAGCGCCAGCAGTTTTCGCTGGCGTTCGACGTTTGACAGGTCCACCACGCCGCCCGTTTGCGGCCACTTCTTCGCCGCGTGGTTGGCCAGCTTTGCCAAGGTCTTGGTGGGAGCAATGCCGACACCCACGTTCAGATGCGTGTCGCGCTTGACGCGATCCCGGATCTCCCGCCCGAACTCTTCCAAACTCCGGCTGTTGCGAAACCCGGTCAGGTCAAGAAAAGCTTCATCAATGCTGTATATCTCAACCGACGGCGCTAGCTCCTCCAGCGTGGTCATCACTCTGCTGCTCATGTCCGCGTACAGCGCATAATTAGAGCTAAATACGTGGATTTTATGCTTCTTTATCTCATCTTTTATTTTGAAATAAGGCGCGCCGGTACGGATCTCTAAGACTTTAACTTCGGCTGAACGGGCAATCACACAGCCATCATTATTGCTGAGGACCAGCACTGGTTTGCCGCGTAAATCAGGTCTGAATACCGTCTCGCAGCTGGCATAAAATGAGTTCACATCAACGAGCGCGAACATTAGCGCCTCAAGGTCATGATGGAGTGCTTCACGACGCCAAAGATTTCAAACTGATCCGGCTCGGTGATCGGGATGATGGCGTGTGCCGCATTCATCGGCTTCAGGTGCAGAAAGGGTCTTACCATCAACTGCTTAACCGTAAATTCCCCCGACAGCGCGGCTACAATAATGTCGCCGTGCTCGGCTTTGATGGAGCTGTCGACAATCAGCATGTCGCCATCCTTAATGCCCGCATCAACCATGGAGTCGCCGCTCACCTTAATGAAATAGGTCGAGCTAGGGTGGCTCACCAGCAGATTGTTCAGGTCAAGGCGCTGCTCAACATAGTCCTGAGCGGGGGAAGGAAACCCGCAGGGAACGCGATCAATGAACAGCGGCAACTCTGACACGGGGCGGATGTCCGCAGGTTTGAAAAACTCCATGGTTCTACTCTCAATGGTAACTGTGTTTATATACAGTATTATTGATCTGCGTGATGGATCAAGTCGATTTAGAGCCGTTTGGATAAAGGCCTTGTCAGCAAAGGGAATTTAGTTGGGAGCCTAATGGCGAGCCTCTGAAACAAGATCCTGCTGTCGGTGAGTTACTGTCAATTTGACCGTGGTGAGATTAATTATTCTAAAAATCAATGAAATAACTATTTCTACACGGGTTGCTTTCCCTATACCAACAAGTCCCTTAATGATTGAAAGGTAAGAAGATGGCGATACTGGGAAATACGCGATTTTCACGGACAGAGTACAAAACCCTGCGAGGCAGCAGAGGGTGGGAACAAACCTTCTCGCGTCACTCGCTGAAAAGCTGCCGGCTGGCACCGGGGGATTGTCCTGTGATGCGTTTGAACGCCCGGCTGAACGCCGCCTGCGAGGTATAACCCAGACGCTGAGCCACGGTTTCTATCGACAACCTTTCTTGAGTCAGTAGCTGATTAGCCAGCCGCATTCTTAATTCTGCCACATAGCGCAGCGGCGGCACGCCGATAGTGTCGCTAAAGCGTCCGGCGAACACCGAGCGCGAAGTATGGGATTCCGCCGCCAGTTCGGCCACGGTCCAGTCTCGGCCCGGTTGCCGATGCAGCGCCAGTATAGCGCGTGCCAGCCGGGGATCGCGCAGTGCCGCCACCAACCCCGACGCGTTATCACACCCGCACTCGACCCAGCCGCGCACCATCATCGCCGCGACCACGTCTGCCAGCCTCGCCAGAATGCCCGCAAAGCCAATGCGTCCGGCACAAATCTCGCGCTTCATCGCGTCAAGCATCGGCACTAAGTCGGAATAACGCGCCCCCGTGACGTCAGCCACCATGATGTCCGGCATCAGTTTGCCCAGACTCTGCATGCCGCCAAGGTCAAACTCCATGCAGCCATAGAACAGTACGGCGCTTGGGATAGGATGGGTGCTCGGGCAGGTGTTCACGCCGCTGACATTATCGCCGAGCGGAGCCGCGGCGAGGGTGTCGATGCCCTGCACCGGCAGGTCAGGGGCGGAGAGCAACTGATGAGCACTGCCCTGCGGCAGCAATACCGCATTACCCGCAGACAGCCGGTGCAGGGTGCCGTCGTGAGTGCGCAGGAAGGCCGATCCCACGGCCAAAAAGTGGAAATAGGCGTGGCCCGGCCGGCTTTCAAACGCCAGACCAAAATCAGGCCCGGTTTGAATGCGGCGATATCGCACGCCGCGCAGGCGCATGCCGGTCAGCAGCTCGCTTATCAGATCCGACGACAGCGCAAATTGTTCGTGTTCCGTCATTTCAGGTGTTTTGGTCAAAGATTCAGGAGTGACCATCATAGATCATCCTAAGCCTTCTCCCTAGAATTTCGCTCTACGATTCTTTAAGGGAAGTTTTCCATGAGTAATAACCGTTGTGATGCCGTAGCGGCAGGCCAGATTGAACCCACTTCCGCCGCGTGGGTGGCCGTGTTTTCACTGGCGATGGGGGTGTTTGGGCTATTAACGGCGGAGTACTTTCCCGCCAGCTTGTTGACGCCGATGGCCGCTGACCTTGGCGTTTCTGAGGCGCTGGCCGGGCAGGCCGTCACCGTGACCGCTGTCGTGGCGCTGTTTGCCGGGCTGTTGGTGCCACGGCTGACGCGCACCTTAGATCGCCGCCTGGTACTGCTGAGTTTCACCCTGCTGATGATTGTCTCCAACCTGCTGGTGGCCTTATCGTCCAGCCTGACAATTGTTTTAATCATGCGCATCCTGCTGGGGATTGCGCTCGGAGGGTTCTGGAGTATGGCGGCGGCGGTTGCCATGCGTCTGGTCCCGGAAAAAAGGGTGCCGCGCGCGCTGTCGATTATCTTCAGCGGCATTGCGGTGGGCACGGTCGTCGCCGTCCCACTCGGAAGTTACCTCGGCGGGCTGTATGGTTGGCGCAGTGCGTTTGTGGCCGCCGCCGCCGTGGGCGCAATCACGCTGGTTTTCCAGTGGTGCACCTTGCCACAGATGGCGGCGCGAAAACTGCTGAAAACCGCGTCAGTGCTGGCGTTGCTTCGCCGGCCCGGTATCAGCATTGGCATGTTTGGCTGCGTGCTGGCCCACACCGGGCAGTACGCGTTGTTTACCTATATTCGACCTGCCTTAGAAAGCGTGGTGCAAATAGATGTCGACGGTTTGGCACTGATGCTGCTCGGCTTCGGTATTGCCAACTTTGCCGGCACGCTGTTGGCCGGGTGGGTGATGGAACGCAGCCTGCGGGCCACCTTGGTCATCATGCCGTCGCTGGTGGGCATTGCCGCGCTGGCGATGGTTTCTCTGCCGGTTCAGGCCACGGGCCTGATGCTGCTAGTGGCACTGTGGGGGCTGGCTTTCGGCGGCATCCCCGTCGCCTGGTCAAACTGGGTGGCGCGATCCTTACCCGATCAGGCCGAAAGTGCAGGGGGCATGGTGGTTGCGGCAGTGCAATCCTCCATCGCTGCAGGCGCGGCTTTGGGCGGGCTGGTGTTTGGATTTAGCGGCGTCAGCGGGGTCTTTGTGGTTTCTGGACTAGTGATGTTGCTAGCCGCGCTGGTGATTGCATTACGGGTAAAAGGCTAGGGGGAGAAGTGCGCAAAGGGGGCAATAGGGAGTGGCGTGGCCGGGCAGCACGGTGTCACGCAGAGACTTAATCCCTCACCAAATGCTGAAATTCGGCCTTCTTCAGCCCGGTGATGGCTTCAATATCTTGTAAGGAGAGGCCCAGCTGAGAAAGGCTGGTGATCCTCTGATGATCCAGCGAGTGGGAACAGATAACGCGAAGCTCGCCATGGTTGCCTTGGGGATTGAAGTCCAGTTGTTCTGCGGGCATGGTCACTCCTTCTCTATCGTTGTAGCATCGTTATGGTCGTAAAAAAAGGGGGATGGCGACATCCCCCGATTAACATCAACTAGATATCGAATCTGTCCAGATGCATCACTTTGCTCCAGGCGGCAACAAAGTCTTTCACAAACTTCTCTTTGGCGTCGGCGCTGGCGTAAACCTCGGCAATTGCACGCAAAACGGAGTTAGAGCCGAAAACAAGATCCGCGCGGCTGGCGGTAAATTTCACCTCGCCGGTCACGCGATCGCGGCCTTCAAACAGCTGTTTCGCGCCATCAATGGCTTTCCACTCATTACGCATGTCGAGCAGATGAGTAAAGAAGTCAGCATTAAGTTCCCCCACGTTATGGGTGAAAATCCCGTGACGGCTGCCGTCGAAGTTGGCACCCAAGGCTCTTAACCCACCCACTAACACGGTGAGTTCAGTGACGGTCAGGGTCAGCTGCTGGGCTTTATCAATCAGCAGGTTTTCCGTCGCGCCGTGCAGGGTGTTTTTCAGGTAGTTGCGGAAGCCGTCTGCCTTAGGTTCGAGCAGGTTGAAAGATTCCACATCCGTTTGCTCCTGACGCGCATCGACGCGGCCTGCGACAAACGGCACTTCGATGGTCACGCCTGCGGCTTTCGCAGCTTGCTCGACGCCCACGATACCCGCCAGCACGATGATGTCGGCCAGAGAGGCTTTGTGGAACTGCTGTTGAATGCCTTCCAGCGTTGGCAACACGCGAGCCGCCGTGGCGTTAACTTCCCACTCGCGCTGTGGCAGCAGCGCGAGGCGCGCGCCGTTGGCTCCACCGCGTTTATCACCACCACGGAAGGTAGAAGCAGAAGCCCATGCCACCGAGGTCAGTTCGCTAACGGTCAGACCAGAATCAGCAATCTTCTCTTTCAGGAAGGCGATATCGCCGCTGGTTGGCTGATAGGTGGCTTCCGGCAGTGGATCTTGCCAAATCAGGTTTTCAGCCGGGACTTCAGGCCCGATGTAGCGCGCCTTTGGCCCCATATCGCGGTGAGTCAGCTTGTACCAAGCGCGGGCAAAGGCTTCGTTGAAGGTCTGCGGATCGTTGAGGAAGCGACGAGAGATCTTCTCGAACTCAGGGTCGAAGCGCAGCGTCAGGTCGGTAACGAGCATGGTCGGCTTGTGTTTTTTCGACGTATCAAAGGCGTTAGGAATGATGTCTGGGGCATCCACGGCTTCGAACTGGATCGCGCCCGCAGGGCTGCGAGTCTGCACCCATTCGTATTTGAACAGGTTCTCGAAGAAGTAGTTGCTCCACTGGGTCGGGGTCTGGGTCCAAGTGACTTCTAGCCCGGAAGAGATAGCATCTGCGCCGGAACCTGAGCCGTAGCTGCTGTTCCAGCCAAAGCCTTGGGCTTCGATCGGGGCGGATTCCGGGTCAACGCCAACATGGTCGGCGGAGCTGGCACCGTGAGTTTTACCCAGCGTGTGACCACCGGCAATCAGGGCCACGGTCTCTTCGTCGTCCATCCCCATATTGCCGAAGGTGGCGCGAATAGCCGAAGCTGCGGAAGCCGGGTCGCCGCTGTGCTCCGGGCCTTCCGGGTTAACGTAGATCAGGCCCATTTCGGTAGCACCTAGTGCGCCCTGAGCCAGTGATTCCGGGTGACGATGCTCAAGCCAGGTCTTCTCGCCGCCCCAGTTGATATCCTGATCTGGCTCCCAAACGTCTTCACGCCCGGCACCAAAACCGAAGGTGCGGAAACCTGAGTTCTCTAGCGCGACGTTACCCGCCAGAATATACAGGTCGGCCCAAGAGATTTTCTGGCCATACTTCTGTTTTACCGGCCACAGTAGGCGGCGTGCTTTGTCGAGGCTTACGTTGTCTGGCCAAGAGTTGAGGGGAGCGAAACGTTGCTGACCGCGACCCGAGCCGCCGCGACCGTCAACA
The DNA here is from genome assembly GCF_040419245.1 of Ewingella sp. CoE-038-23. Lineage (NCBI taxonomy): Bacteria > Pseudomonadati > Pseudomonadota > Gammaproteobacteria > Enterobacterales > Yersiniaceae > Ewingella > Ewingella docleensis. The sequence continues at coordinate 1,690,022 of NZ_JAZHOH010000001.1, forward strand.
GAACGGTAGGTACCTGCGCTGTGCCAAGCCATACGAATGAACAGCCCGATATAGCTACCCCAGTCGGCTGGCCACCAAACCTGAGAGTCGGTTAATAGGGTTTTGATATCGGCTTTAAGCGCGTAGTAGTCGAGCTTTTGGAACTCTTTACGGTAATCAAAATCTTCACCTAAAGGATTAGAACGGTCGGAGTGCTGATTTAAAATGTCGACTCTTAACTGGCTTGGCCACCAGTCTCTATTATTTGTCCCGCCGCCAGCAGTTTCATTAGGCTTCGCTTGATGAAACGGACATTTACCGGGAGATGACTCGCTCTTGTTATCAATTAATTCGCTCACTTGCATACCCTCTTTATGGATGTTTCATCATTAAGATAGCCAAGCGAATGATTAAGCGATAGCCGCCTTATTCTATAGATTTGATAGTTGTTTCCAACCATTAGGAATAGTGACTCACAAGGTATTAGCGAAAAAACTACACATAAATTTAATAATTAAAATATTTTTTTGAAAAAGAAAAAACTTTATGCGCTTTAAAGCTGAACTATTACATATGGCGTTAGGAATTTAGGTATGGTCAACGCCACTATTACCAGCGTAGGTATCTATGCTCCCTGAGTCACCGCCTCTTTAACCTGCAAATTAGCACTCGGGCCGGCAAAGACGGAGGAGGCAGTGGTCATCAGGCAGGCGATGGAGGTCATTTTCAGGACTGATTTCATGTTAATACTCTCCATATTTGGTTTTCCATATTAGTTGTTTTCCTTTTATCGCGTCTTTAATCCGGCCCGCTTATTTCGGCGAGCCGAATTAACCATATTAACCTTTAAGGCTTTTACAGATATTCAAAATTAATGGTGGCGTTGCCGTCCAGATTAGCCGTCTCGGTAATGCCGCGCAGGTCAGCGCTGAGGGCCGGCGTGGCCTTCAGATCGAAGGTGAACACGGTGGCCTCTTTCGGCGCGGTGGTGCCGGTTGTTGCGTAGGTCAGGTACTGACGCGCGGTGTTGTTATTGAGCAGGGTGTCGAGGGTCATTTTGCTCCACGCGGTTTTATCCGAGCTCATCAGCAGGTCGCCGGCGGTGGCGTCGCCGTTGATGGCGGAGATGCTCAGGCCGTAGGAGCCGATGTTGACATCGCCCGCTTTGCCCAGGCCAAACGCCGTGGTCGCCGACGTTGGCTCATTGCTGTGCGCCGCCACGGAGTCCGCGCGGTTGTCAACAAAGCTCATCGCCACTTTGGTGGCGCCGGTGCAGGTGACGGTGGCGGTAACGGAGCGCGCCGCCAGCGCCAGAGTGCCGGTATTTGGCAGTTGGTCGACAGAGGTTGCGCCAAAGTCGATAATGCCGCCGTTACCCAGAACCGGCGTACAGGCACCCGGGGTGATGGTGCCGGTGATGCGCAGGGTCGCGGTCGGGCCAGCGAAGGCGGAGGTGGCGGCTGCCATCAGGCAGGCGATAGCGGTCATTTTCAGGGCTGATTTCATGTTAATACTCTCCATTTGTTTAACTTTCCATTTAAGACAGCAATAAAAACCATGGTTTTTATTTAACTGTTAATAAGTGCTCTGCGTTTAACGCAGGGTACTCACTGCTTCTTTTACAACGCTTTTCACTACTTCGGCTTAATTCACGGGTACTAATTCAATATTGAGCAACTCTTCTTGCACATAAGCGTCCGGTACCACAAAAGCTGACTCCATTAGGTAAGGAGTGATGGTGAGTACGGCATTCAAATTCGTTCCTTGCAGGCTGCTAGTGTCACCAATGGTGATCTCATCATCTGAACTTAAGGTTTGGCTGTCTGCGATAGCAGGAGCAATAGCCACGCCTTTATGCTTGGTTTTTGTCAGTTGCACGGCATTACCGTCGAGCACTGCTGAACTCAAGATGGCGCTGACTTTGCCTTTTTGACCAAATGAGAAGTCACCATCATTTAGACGGTTGCCAGTGAAGCGCAAATGCATCTTTTCTGCCTGTGGACAGATGATCGTAAGGTTGCTACTACGCGGGGTCAGCGCTGTGGCATTTCCCTGCGCAGTGCTAACAAAAGTTTGGCGGCTTTTGAGCAACTCACCGTAGCTTTGCCCGCTAGGGGAGAGCGTTATCGTGCAGTTATTGATATCAGCCTGGGCTGGCTCGCTGACCAGCATGGTGCAGGCCAGCGCCAGTAGCATGATGATCACATAACCGGCGTCTCCCTTAAGTTTGGGGGTTTTGGTTTTCAATATATTTCTAAATTTTTGCATGTCTTTATCTCCTGTGGGCGATAGCAGTTAGCTGGCCTTTATTCGGCCAGGCAGGTTGCGCCTACGTTTTCATAGAATTCATTCAGATCGGGCGTGTCGCTAAGCGAGAATTTAAGTTTGCACTTATGGCCGGCATCATCCGTCAGGGCGAACAGATCACCTGCGTTGGCTACGTCAGTCACAAACACCACGCCGTCTTCCACCGCAGTGGTGACGTACTGGTTGTTCCTGTCGAAAATTACCGCGCCTTTCTGGACGAGTTTGCCGTCTGGCATCGTCAGCTTCAGCATGACCCTTCTGACAGTCAGCACGCCAAAATGCAGTTTGCTCACCGAGCCGTGCCCGGCACTCAGAGATTTCATCCCGTTGTTCACATCAACGTTTTTCGGCAATGTTTCGGTATTGACCATCACGTTAGAGTTTTTATATGGACTGAGGGAAGGCACGACAGCCTGACCCCACTTATCTGTCCATACCGTGCCTTGTGGCGTGCTGATTTCTACTCCAGACACATTATTGCCAAGTGAGGCAATGCCGAAGGTATCCTGCACAGCATAAGGAGAGAAGGTTACGCCGCCGCTGTGGGCTACAATTGCACCATCAAGCGTCGCAGATCTATTACGACTATTGTCCGAGTCTCCACCCGCATTCACGCTAAGTCGCGTGTAATGCAGGTTGGCGTTCAGGCCGCCATTAACGCTGTTTTTGCTACCCGGATTGGCATTTTCAGCCGACACGGTGTAACCCAGATCGCGCGTAATATTGCCCGCTGTCTGCATGCCGTAGCTGGTGTCTTGACCATCGTTACGTGCATAGCTGTTGAGGCTTTGTTTACCAAACGGAATGCTAACGTTGATGTAAAAAGTGTCGCCCCGGTCGTCATTGTAATTCTGGTAATTATTGGTATTGCTGCTACTCCGGTTGTTGTTACTGTCAATTTCGTGCTGCCAGTTAGCGCTCACCGAAGCGTACTTAAAGGTCTTACTCCATGAAGCAATGACGCGTTTGGAGTCGCTGCTGCTGTCAAAACCCACTGATCGGGAATAGCCCAGAGAGAAGCTACCCATGATGTCGTTTGACCAACCGGTGGAGAGCGAGTAGTCGTTTTTGGTATGGCTGCTCTTATCGTCCTGAACATAGGTGTCTTGTAGGTCACGATAGCCCTGGCTGTTCTGCGTGCCGGACACATTGAAACTCAGTTGATAAGGCGCGGCATAGCTGGCAGAGAGGGTGAGCTGCTCGCCTCTATTGTTGTTACGTTTATCAGCGGCGCTTAGCACTTTGGCGCTCAGCATGAGGTCTTTGATTGGCAAAAGGTCAACGCCGCCCGCCACGGCCTGATATTGATTAGCCCCCATCAGACCTGCGTTGAGGTTCATATACTTGGTGGCTTTCCAGCCATTGGAAACAGTGGCAAGCCACGGATCGCCAAAATTGGTATCAACGTCACGTACTTTACCTACCGCCATGGACATCCCTTGAGGGCGGCCAAGATTGGTCCCTGAAAGGCTGGCTGCGGGGACGGTAAAATGGCTAGTGGAGCCGGAGGACTCAGTGATGGTGACATTCAGATCGGTGTTAGCACTAATAACAGGGACGTTGTCCAACGTGAACGGGCCTGCCGGAACCAGCGTCGAATAAATCAGTGCACCGGACTGTTTGATATCTACACGTGCCTGCGATGTTTGTGCCAAACCTGTGACGGTCACGCCACTGCCGCCGTCTCCATCAAGGGCGGTTTCCGGTATCAGTTGCGCACCGTTAATGGCGCTCCCAGAGAACAGCGTGCTGCTGACGTTAATCTGCCCGATCTGGGCAATTTTTTTGATGCCAGTGAAGGAGTGCTGGGCATAGGTGTAGAGGGAATCCCTGGTTACCTTGCCGTCACTATCGCTGACCATCTGCTTACTGCGCAGTAACCAATCGGAGATATTGAAACCCGCTTCGAACATCCCTTGGTTGTACTTGCTGCTACCACCGTCAAAACTATTGTTACTGGTAAACAGTGAGTAGTTAAGAAGAGCTGCCGTGCCGCCAGTATTGTAGTTACCGGTCTGCATGGACAGGGGCTGAAGTGCTTCTGGCGGAGTCACCAGCTCAATGCGGTCTTCACTCGGATAGAGGCTAAATGCGGTACCGGGAAAAGCGTTCGCATAGTCGTAGCACACCCCAGCATCATCTTTTGCAGGGATGCCTTCAGGTAACAGAATATCAACGGGAGCTGCATCGGCAGTTGGCTGACCTTTCTGCTCAGGGAGTGGCTCGGTGGGTTGAACCGGCGTGGAATGCACGTCTTTGGGTATTTTCAGACCAGCAGCTTCTAAAAAGGCGCGATCAACGCAGGGTTGCCCCTGAGAATCAAAGGTGACCGAAATATTGCCTTTCGGATTACCGTTTAATGAAAATGACACTAACTTACGACCGGGCGAAAAGCGTGCAGCTCGGGCAAAGTATTTAGCGATAGAGGGGTCGACGCCGCGAGAGCGTAGCGTTTCCATATCAAAATTTAATGCCAAATCACTGCCCGAGTCTGAGGGGGTGATGGCTGCGGTCTCTATAGGTGCAGGGCTTGGTGTCACTGCGGCCATCGCGACTGGGTCTTTGCTGGCTTGAATCTCTCTTGCCATTTCACCAGCCCGGACATCGTACGAGCCGCCGGCTAATGCCGCCGCAATGAGCAACGACAGGTGCGTCTTTTTCATTTTGCTTTCATCCATCCTTGAGAACTGATATCCCTGATATGAAAATCATTTCAGCGTGGCGATGTAGCTTCCTGCATCAAAGCCGAAACGTGATGATGGGAAAATTTTCACTTGTTTGTCAGAAGTGGCGGAAGCCAGGTTGATGCTGAGCGTCTCGCCCGGGAGGATGAAGGTCTTGCCAAGAGTGCCTGCGATATTGGATGGCTGAGTCAGCACCTGCGGTGACATACGCACGACATAGGCGCTCGGATTGGTAACTTTCAGAACTTTACCTTCAGCCTTCCACTCCAGTTTTTCCCACGGTGTAGTGAATTCCGGCAGGCCTTTCGGATGAATGATGACCGGCAGATTCTGGCGAATGGTGGTGGTGATTTGCTTTTTACCCACGGCCTTGGCCTGCGGGATCCCTTCGAAGATAACGCGTTTGTATTGTTCAACTTGCAGCGGAGCCGTGGTGTTCAAGACAAAGCGCACACGCTGGGTCTGGCCCGCTTCGAGGCGCACAATTGGCTGTGTCGCAACCAGCATGACCCCTTTGTTGCTGCTGCCATCAGTTTCCTGAATGGTGGTGTAGAGCAGGGCAGCCTTGTCGTCAGTATTTTTGACGTTCATGCTGCCGCCGCCATCAGCTTCATCAATAAGCAAAACTGAGGTTTCTGGAACCATGCCGGTGGCGTGAGTCAGCGCAGGGGTTAATGCTAACAAAGCGCCAGTAATCATGAGGCTGCAACAAGTCATTTTACTTTTCATGAATGCCTTTCTCTTAATAATGGAGTCGCGTAACACAACGTAATAGCCCAGCTTTCATCAATGTGATCGAGCGATTTGTTATTAAGTTGGCTGCGTAAACTAAAGGTAAAAGATGATTAATAGTTACTTCTTAAATAGAATCACCAAATAAGATCTTTAGTGCATATTTATATCTGCACTGAGTTAATTTGCATGATCATCCACCAAAATACAAATATTGTGAACCCGCAATAATACGAAAAGCGTTTTCGTAATTTATGAATTAGCCATAAAAAAACAAACCTTGATAATCTCGAAAAATCATTTTGGTATAGCTATCATGCGGTTGTATTTGTTAAATGAATAACATGTCATTTACATTTATTAAGTTGTGGTATAGCAAATTGAGATGCAGTTTTTTATTAAATTACTCATTCTTTTAATGTGGGAATAATTGTAGTTAGAATAGATGGATAACCTCTGTACTGAGCCTAGAATAAAACATTAATTTTTTTTCGATTCCACTAAAGAAGACTATGAAAAGGGTCGCTTTTACCTATGGCAAAACCAGGTGCAGCGATCTTAATCATGAAGGTTAGGTTTAAGAATTTATGACTCAGAGTGCTAACCGCCAAATCTATATTTTGTGAATATATAATTTTTAACAATATTTTCCTGGAGAACAGAATTGCAAAAGAAACAAAAGAGCGCGGTTAGCCAGTTCGATCTGAATCTAATGAGCGTGTTTGATACAGTTTATCGGCTGAATAGCGTGACCAAGGCTGCTGAAGCAATGGGGCATGCACCATCTTCAGTCAGTCAGTCATTACACAAACTGCGTGAATTTTTTTCTGATCCATTATTTGTGCGCGCGGGTTCTGGACTGGCTCCAACGGCTACGGCAACGGATGTTCATCGCAAGCTGTCCGAAAAATATGACAGTTTGATCGCAAGCCTTGAGGATCTGTCGCAGACAAGTAGTAAAAATCTTCTTATTATTCAATGTCATCCTTATGTTGGATTGCGTATGATGCCGGCCATTGCCTGGTGGATGGAGCAGAATGCGCCCTGTTGTAAGATTGTCCATCGCGAATTGGTTCGTTGCCAGAATACTCCCGAAGATCTGCTCTTACAGCGTGGGGTCAATTTGGTGCTGGATGTTCTCCCTGCCTACAATTTATCTCTTGAAACTCATCGAGTGCTGGAAGAGCAGGCCGTATTTGTTTGTCGGGAGAGGCATCCAAGGCTTGGAAGTTGCATTACTCGGGAGGAGGCGGCATTAGAACGCTTCAGCATGCTGGACTCTTCAGGCATAGATATACAGCGTTTTCAGGTTCACATTAACAAGTCTATTGGTGAACGCAATTTCGCGATAAAAAGTAGTTCACTGATGACTATTCTTTCCGTCATTGAAGCGACGGATATTGTCGGCGTTATTCCCGTTTGGCTCTATGAGCGCCTGAAAGGTAACTTTAAAGTACGAACCCTCACTCAAGCATTCAGTTCCATTCCTATTCCTATTTACATGATGTTTAATAAATCTTCATTAAAAAATGAAATGTTCACCTCATTAACCAAGTGGCTTGAACAACATTTTCATGAGGGGGGCGACACCTTAGGATTTACTCAAGACGCGGTAATAAATAATTAAAACATATAGCCCTATTATCATTAACTTTTAATCATCATCACTAAGAATGGTAGCTGCATGAAATTAATCAATGATGTGACTGAGTTCAGAACATGGCTGATTGAGGAGTTTTATTATTCATCAGAAACTGCGTTGCGCGACATTTCCTCGCCAATTTCGTATGAATTTGATTTCCTGCCGGAAGCAGAGCGACTGTGCCCTAAATTTTTCCCTTGTTTGGTTTATTTAACGACGTCGGATAATCCGAAAGAACCTACTCAGATTAAAGTGATCTCTAAAGAGCAACTTACCGCCTGGGCCAATGAGATGGGACAGCATGTTGCCTGACTGATTTTTCTCCGGCAGGAGAAGAAGGCTTATTGCTTCGCCCGCCTGAGCGGCGGGCAGAGAGTGGGAAAGTGAGCAGTGAGAAATGAAAATGAAAAGGGCTTAACGGCCCTTTTTCTTGCGCCCCGGTTGTGCAAATCGCTTGCGGGAGGCCGCGTTGCCGTCGGGTTTTTCGGCCACTTTAGGTTTGCTGATAGTCGGTTTTTTGGCCGCTGGCTTGGACTGAGGTTTCTTCGCCGGTTTATCTTCTGAAGAAGAGTTTTCAATAAGCTTGAACAGCTCGATCAGCTCGTCGTCGGTCAGGTCACGCCATTCACCCAGCGGAATTCCCTTCAGATTGACGTTCATGATGCGCGTGCGCTCAAGCTTGGTGACTTCATAACCAAAGTGTTTACACATGCGACGGATCTGGCGGTTAAGCCCCTGAACCAGCGTAATGCGGAAGACAAAAGGGGCTTCCTGCTTCACTTTGCATTTCTTGGTCACGGTGCCGAGCATCGGTACACCGGCGCTCATGCCCTGAATAAATTCGTCGGTCACCGGCTTGTTCACGGTCACCACGTACTCTTTCTCGTGATTGTTGCCAGCACGCAGAATTTTGTTGACCAGATCCCCGTGGTTGGTCAGGAAAATCAGCCCCTGCGAGTCTTTATCCAGACGGCCAATCGGGAAGACGCGCTTGCTGTGGTTGACGAAATCACTGATGTTGTCGCGCTCGCCTTCTTCCATCGTGGTGATAATGCCCACCGGCTTATTCAGTGCGATCAGCACTAAATCTTCTTCATCGCGCGGCTCGATAAGCTGACCGTTAACCTTCACGACGTCACCGGCAAATACCTGAGCGCCAACGGCGGCGCGTTTACCGTTGATAAAAACGTTGCCTTGCTCAATGTAGCGATCGGCGTCACGGCGAGAACAGATGCCGCTCTCGCTAATGTATTTGTTAAGACGAATAGATGAGTTAGTCAGCATGGTTTCTCCGTAAAACGCGGACTATACATTATGCGAGTTAGCTTGCGAAGCCTGTTTGCGGCGAATCGTGCAGGGGATCAACGGGTTGAAATGGCGCGCAAAGCTGCCTTGATGAGGCAATAGGCAGACGATTGGCAATCAGGAAAAACACATTGGCGGATTGGCGAAAGAAACTAATATTTATTGCTTATAAACTTCAGTCATCAACTTACCATCTGGGTAGATGCCTTGACCGGAGTGAACATGAACACAACTTTGAAAGTGGCGGGGATTGCCGGAAGTCTGCGCGCAGGCTCTTTTTCTCACATGATTATGAATACGCTGGCGGAACAACTGCCCGCAGGCGGCTCGCTGCACAATATCGATATCGGCGCACTGCCGCATTACAACGAAGATCTTGAGCGCCACGCCTTGCCGGAATCCGTGGTGAATGCCCGCGCGACGGTCAGTGAGTCCAACGCGGTGTTTATCGTCACGCCGGAGTTTAACCACGGTATGCCGGGCGTGCTGAAAAACACGCTGGACTGGCTCTCACGGCCGGCTTTTAACAGCCCGATGCTACACAAATATGTGTTCTTTATGACTCATTCGCCGGGGGCGCTGGGCGGCGTGCGTGCGCAATATCAGCTGCGCGAAACCTTGGCATCCATGCACTGTAACTTTGTGCCGATGGGTGAAATTGCCATCCCGCACATCGGGGAGAAGGTCGAAGATAATCGCCTGACTGACCTGCGTAGCGTCGAGTTTATCCGCCAGCAAATGGCGCGCTTTATCGACAAAGCGCAGGCCGCGTCGGCCCAGTTAAATCAGGCTGGGGGCTAAGTGATGCAGATGCTGCTGGCGCTCGGCGCGGGCCTGTTTGTCGGCCTGCTGTTCTCATGGCTGCGCGTGCCTTTGCCTGCACCGCCCACGCTAACCGGCATTATCGGCGCGTTCGGGGTGTTTATGGGCAGCGTGCTATTTCGGCTAATCGTAAGGTAACCAATGAAAATACAGATCATTATTGGCAGTGTTCGAGAAGGCCGTATTGGCCCGCAAATCGCCCAGTGGGTGCATGACAGCGTGATAGCCGCAGGCGAAGAGTGTCGCGCAGAAATTATCGACTTGGCGCAGTGGCCGCTGCCGATGGACGACGAGCCGTTTATGCCTTCTTCCGGCCAATATCTTCAGCCGCACACGCTGCGCTGGAGTGAGAAAATCAGCCAAGGGCAGATGATGATTTTTGTCTTCCCGCAATACAATTGGGGCTACCCAGCGGCGCTGAAAAATGCCATCGACCACCTTTATCATGAGTGGAAAGACAAGCCAGCCCTGATGATCAGCTACGCCAATCGCGGCGGCGGTAAGGCCGCAACTCAGTTAAAGCAAGTATTGGAAGGTATTCACATGCAGCCGCTGAGTGCGGGCATTGAGATTAAACTCTCCGAGCTGGAGTTCGCTGAGGATGGCGCGATTGCTCAGGCGGCCAAAGGGCTGAGTCCTTATCTTCCACGGCTGGTTGACGCGCTAAAAGAGGCACTTTCGCTCACTCACGCAAGCCGTTAACTCTAGGCCTCTTCCGACTGTTCGCGCATCAAAGACATATAGCGTCGCGGCGGCACGCCCAGCACGCGGGTGAACAGGGTGGTGAAGCTGCTGGCGCTGGAATAGCCCAGCTCCAGCGCGGTGGCGGTGATGGTATGACCGCGAGCCAGCTTATCGATAGAGGTCACCAGGCGCATATGCTCGCGCCAGCGGCGGAAAGTCATCCCCGTCTCGGCGACAAACAGCCGGGAGAGGGTGCGTTCACTGCTGTTCACCCGTGCGGCCAGCGCCTCAATGCTCAAATCCGCCCCCGGTTCCTGATGCAAAATAGCAATCGCCTTGCGCAAGCGTCGGTCCTGCCCGTGAGGCACAAACAGGCCGGGCGTGGCGACGGGACGCACCAGCTGTAATACCATCAGTTCGGCAATCAGCCCCAACGATTGCGCCACGCGCTCCGCATTTTTCTCCTGCTCATCCTCCAGCCTTACCGCCTCGCGGGCCAGTTCACGCAGTAAATCAGACACCGCCAAAGCCCGACACTCGGCGGGCAGGCGCTGGGCAATCTGCGGCGGGAAGTTAACATTTATCAGCGACGACGTTTCACTGTAAGACGCGGCGTGCGGCGTCTGCGGCGGCACCCATACCGCCAGTCCCGGCGGGGCCAGCCACCAACCTTTATCCGCCGTGACGCGCATTGTCCCGCCCAGCACCACCGTCAATTGCCCGCTATGGTGTTGATGCGTCGGCACACCGCCACCGGCAGGATGGACAATTAAACGGGCACTAAGAGGTAATGAGGATGGGGTGGTGGGCATAGTGGATTCGGTGGGCTAATGAGTTAGCTACTAATAATAGCGCGATCATCAACAAAAACTACCTTGTCCATAAAGGGCACATTGAAGAGGGGAAGTGCCTGCGCCTGATACCTTAATATCAGGCGCGAGGAAGGGCGGGTTAAGCCTGCGGGTCCTGCGTGATGTCGGTGATTTTAGGGCCTTGCGGGTCCTGAGGTTGTGGCTCGGCCACGGCCTGTTTGGTCGGCGGGGTGCTTAGCTCGGAGAAGGCTGGCTTGGAGGTGGCAACCGAGTAACCGACATACTTCTCATCATCCGGCGACGTGGTGACTTCTACCGATGGAATGGTCACGCGGCCAATCAGCGAACGGGCATAGCCGCCCACTTGGTGCTTACCGGCTGGCAGGTGGACTTCCATGCTTTCACCAATCGCCAGTGCACCGGCATCGCTGCCGTCTACGGTGACAAATACTTTGGTGCCATCGTCAGTTTTAGCCGGAACGTGGGTCACGGTGACGCGGGTCGGGCCTGAGGTAAAGTCAGGTGCTGGCTCGGCTGGGGCGTGTTTTGCACAACCGGTAAGCGCAAAAGCAGCCGCAACGGCGGCGAGGGTGAAACGATGAATCATAGCGCGGCATTTTCCTCTAAGGATTTTGTGATCTAAGTAGCAATATACCCGATCGGGAGAAAGAGATGAATGCAGCGACGGGGAACTCGGAGGATTCTATTGTCAGCAATAATAAATGGCGACTTACTGATTTAAGGGGAAAGCCCAACGTTTCAGCCAGACTCCCCTAAGGCTAATTTTCTAAAGCGCTCAGGCCGGGCGCTTCACCGCGATACATTTCACTTCAACCAGTAAGCCCGGATGAGCCAACTCGGTGACGCCGATGCAGGTCCATGCGCATTTCCCGCGAGGGAAAAGACGGTCTTTGACCCGGCGGAAAACGTCCATATGTTGTTTCATATCAACGTGATAAGTTGTCATCTCCACCACGTCGTCGAAGGTGCATCCCGCCTGTTCCAGCACGGTACGCAGGTTCTCCCAGCAGGCAGTGAACTGTGTTTCAGGATCGCTGATCACTTGCAAATCTGCCGTACGGCCAACCTGACCAGCGCAATAAAGGGTATTGCCGACCAGCACCGCTGGGGCGTAACCGGCTCTCTCTGCTAACGCTTGCATCGCCGGGGGCGTGATGATTTGTCTGTCTGACACGACGGAAATCTCCTGATTAGGATAGAAATTTACATGGGCAAATGCCCATCGCCTGAGGATTATCATACCTTTAGCAGAAGGAGATAGGGAGAGAGGCGGATTGTCATAAAGAGCTAAAGTAGCCTGCTAACGAATACCGAAAAGGGGGAAATAACGCCCTTGTTGAAAAGGGCGTTCGGGGCAGTGCACGCTTCGCTAGAACATTTCACCCATATTTAATTGCCCCATCAGCAGGGCGTTGTCGCTGTAATCCACCGGCACGGCGACCACCGCCGGGCCTTGCACGTCCATGGCGGCGCGCAAGGTGCTTTCCAGCGTGTCGGACGACGTGACGGCAAAACCCTTAGCGCCGAAGGCTTCGGCATAGGCTTTAAAGTCTATCGGGCCGAATTTTACGCCGGAAGTGCGCTGGTATTTCTTCTCTTCCTGAATCGCCACCATGTTGTAGCAATCATCCACCCAGATGATGTGCAGCAGATTCACGCCGAGCCGCACCGCGGTTTCCAGCTCCATGCTCGACTGCATAAAGCCGCCATCGCCGGACACCGACACCACTTTGCGGCCGGGTTCTACCAGCGCCGCGCCAATCGCCCACGGCAGCGCCACGCCCATGGTCTGTTGGCCGTTGGAAATCAACACCTGCCGCGCCCGGAAGCTATACAGATAGCGGGCGATCCAGATGTGGAAACTGCCCATATCCACGCACAGGGTGACGTCGCTGTTGACGATGTCCTGCATTGCCCGCACCAAACGAAGAGGATGAATGGCGAACTGGTTCAGGCTGCGGCCTTTCTGCGCCAGCAGTTCGCGCTGCTGGCGGCGGTCATCGAGGATCGAAAGTGTCTCGGTACTGAGGGTAAACTGCTGGTGGACCTGCTCGGTCAGCAAGTCCAGCGTGTCGGCGATGTCGCCCACCAGTTCAACATCCGGCGTGTAGTCGCTGTCCGTCTCGGCAGGCACCACGTCAATATGCACCAGCTCCGCCGTGCCGTTGCTCCACTGCGCCGGTTCATACTCCACCGGGCTGTAGCCGACGGTGATAACCAGATCAGCATTGCGCAGCAGGCGGTCACCGGCCTGATTGTTGAACAAGCCGACGCGTCCGGCAAAACGATGGAAGTGCGCCTGTTCAATCACGCCCGCCGCCTGGTAGGTGCTGGTGACCGGCAGGTCGCTTTTGTTGAGGAAGCGGCGAATGGCTTGTGCATTGCGCGGCTGGCTAGACATCAGGCCGAGCAGCAGCACCGGCCTTTTGGCTTTCTTCAGGCAGGCGGAGACTTGGCGGATCGCGTCGTGCGGCGCGCTGCCGAGGGTTGGCGAGTGTGCACTCAGCAAGCGGCCCTGCGCCGGTTCATTGATAATGTCCATCGGCAGGCTGATAAAAGAGGCTCCGGGGCGGCCAAATTCGGCGGCGCGAAAGCCGTTCGCCAGCACTTCGGACAGGGCAGATGACGAAGTCACTTCGGCGGCGAACTTGGTCACCGGGCGGAACATCGACACCGTGTCCATGGTCTGGTGGACCTGTTTCACATGGTCGGCGCGTTTTACCGCGCCGCCAATGGCCACCAGCGGGTCACCTTCTGAGGTGGCGGTCGCCACGCCGGTGATCAGGTTTGAGCAGCCGGGCCCCGAGGTGACCAGCGCCACGCCTGCTTTGCTGGTCAGGCGGCCGACGGCCCCGGCCATAAAGGCGGCGTTAGCCTCGTGGCGTACCGGAATGGTCACAATAGAGGAGTCGACCAGCGAGTCAAATACCCGGTCAATCTTGGCGCCGGGAATACCAAACACGTGCTTCACGCCCTGCTGTTCAAGCTGGGCTACCACTAAGTCCGCGCCACATTTCCACGCATTTTTGCTGTCTGAATTTTTCATGATTACTGCTCCTGAGTGGATGTTGTGGGATTAGCTTTCAACCGAGCGAATAGCGTCATCAAGGTTTTCGGGGCTGAGATCGGCCTGCATAAAGTCACTGTCCGTTGGGAAGTCGATCAGCAATTTGTCTACCGTGCCGAAGGTTAAAACGCCGCTTTCCAACTGATAATCCAGCACGTGGCCGCCGCTGCTGCGCTCGCGATTAATAAAGTGTTCGTGGTAACCGGCGACGTTAATGCCTTGCATATATTCCGGCGTGAGGAAGCCAATCAGCACCCCTTCGGAATTCTCAATATGGAAGGTCGGCTGGGCCTCAATGGCTTCCAGCATCGGCTTGTACGGACGGTGCTGTTCCGGCACGGTGCGGGTGTCAACGCGGCTAAACACGCCGTCAATGCGCAGGGCGCAGAAGGTGTTATTGCTGGCAATCACTTCATCAATGATCTGGTGAATTTCATCGCGGCTATGGGGCTTGTCGAGGTGATATTCATTAGTCGGGTTGAAGAATGTCATCACGGCAAACGGGGTTTTCTGATCCGGCTGCGCCCGTCGCGCCGTACCGTCGCCGCGCAGTTGGAAGATGTTGCTGTTGAAGGCGATCAGCTCGCCGTCAAGATGGTTGAAAGTGCCGAGGCCGAAATCGCCATGTTTCAGCAGGTCAGCCATGGTGGTGTTGCCTTCATAAACCCCGCTCAGCAGGGCGCTCATCATTGAGGACTGGTAGATAACGCGCTCAGGGTGCTGCTGCTGAAGTTGCAGGGCACTGCGCGTGATATCCGCCACGCAAGAGCAGTCGCTGTGGTCATCGTGGCGGTGAAGTTTGTGGGCTGTCATGGTGTCGCTCCGGTTGAAAATGGTTAGCGTTGTTAACTAAAGGTTGACTCCATTCAGCAGGGAGTTCCAATATGATGGAATGTTCACTTTGAGACGTTTTTGATATGGAACTTCGTCATCTGCGTTATTTCGTGACGGTGGCCGAAGCCGGGAACTTCACCCGCGCGGCCGAGCAACTTGGGATCTCACAGCCGCCGCTTAGCCAGCAAATTCAACGGCTTGAGCATGAAATTGGCGCGCCGCTGCTGCGGCGATTAACACGCAGTATTGAGCTGACCGAGGCGGGGAAGACCCTGTATGACGACGCGGTAAACATCCTCAAACTGACCGATGTGGCGCTGGAAAGGGCGCGCAGCGTGGCGCGAGGTGTTAGCGGAACGTTACGCATTGGTTTTGCCAGCTCCACGGCGTTTAACCCGCAGGTGTTTGCGCTGCTGCATCGTTTCGAGACAGTTACCCGGCAATGGAGCTGTTGCCGCAGGAGAAGGAGATGTCGGCGCTGATGACCGCGCTGGCCGACGGCGCCATTGACGTGGCGTTTATTCGCCTGCCGTGTGAGCGCAGCAAAGATTTTGCCACGCGGGTGATTGATTTCGAGCAGATGGTGGTGGCCTTGCCGCACGCCCATCCGCTGGCGCAGGGGGGCAATATCAGCCTTGAATCGCTGAAAGATGAAACGCTGATCACCTTCCCACGCGACATCTCGCCGAGCCTGTATGACTCAGTGATTGCCGCCTGCAATGAAGCCGGGTTCACGCCGAAGCTGGGCCAGCAGTCACCTCAGGTGACGTCGGCAATCAGCATGGTTGCGACCGGTTTTGGCTACGCGGTGGTGCCCGCGTCGCTGGGGAAAATCGACGACGAGAATGTCAGCTTCCTGCCGCTGACCGGCCCGTCGCTGACCACGCAGGTGGCGCTGGCGTGGCGACGCAATGACAACGGCAAGGCGGTGCTGCGCTTTCTTAAACTGCTGGAAAATAAATAGCTTATCAGCCGGGGCCGTCGCTGGCGGCTGCCAACAGCGGCACCACTAAGTCGCTGATTGGCGTGGCAATGCCGTGTTTGCGGCCATAGCGCTGCACCACGCCGTTGCGAATATCCCATTCAAGCTGCCGTCCCGCCTGTCGGTCGGCGAGAATCGATGTACCCAGATCCGCGGGGGCTTGATGGAAGCCCGCGATGATCTGCTGTGGGACATCATCCCCCAGCGTTGCTCCTTCGGCGCGCGCCACGAGCAGGCATTCGCGCAGGTAGGCCAGCGACAGGTCGGTGATATCGCTGCGAGAGAACATCCCCGCTCGGCGGCCGGTCAACACCATCAGCCCGGCGACGGCGTTCTGCAACAGCTTGCGCCACGCCACCGAAATGAAGTCAGCCTCGACTTCGACTGAACACCTCGTCCCCTCGAGTGCCTGAATAACACGCTGAGCGGCGGGCATGTCGGGCAGGGTGAGGCGCGGCTTGCTGCGCAGCCATACTGACGCGTCGGCTTCGCGCTGGGCGGGGAACCATACCACCGAAGGCAGCACTGGCCCTCCGGCAAGATAAGGGGAAAGCAGGGTTTGCTGTTCAACACCGTTTTGCAGGGCGCAGACCACGGTTTGCGGGCCACAGAGGGCGGACAACCAGGGGGCTATGGCGTCAATCTGGGTGGTTTTCACCGCCACAAAAACCAGATCGTAAGGCTGACTCAACTGTGGAACATCCACCTTTACCGGCCCCGGCACGCGGATCTCGCCGCCGTCGAAGCGCAGCTCAAGCTGCGGATGGGGCGTGCGGCCATAAATCGCCGGAGTACGCCCGACTTCGTGCATCACGGCGGCGATAGTGGTGCCAATTGCCCCGGGACCAATTAGCGCCACGCGTGGGGAATCTTGATTGCTCATGGTTATCTTCCTGCCTGTTAGGTGACTGCGGTTTAATGCCTGCCAACATAATAAACATCTTATATGACACTTTCCCATGCCTATTTTGGCCCAATATGACTGCTTTTGGTGACCCCGGTGACTGTCTGAAAAGTGCGGCGAGTCGCACAATGCATCCCACAAATTGCGACGGGAAATGTCTTCTGTCGACCAATGATTAGGATGAAATTCAATGAAAAAGTTATTTGCATGCAGCGTACTGGCGTTATCTATGTCAGCTTCTAGTTTGGCGTTTGCCACCACGGCGGCACAGGCTCCGACTATTCGCACCATGTCCGGCGCGCAGGCGACGACTTCTCTTGAAGCCAACGCCACGGCGCTGATTGTGATCGACTTCCAAAACGAATATTTCAGCGGGAAAATGCCGATTCCTGATGGTATGAAAGCCCTAAAAAACACCCAGCGTCTGGTGAAATTCGCCCATGACCACAAAATGCCAGTGTTCTTCGTCCGCCACCTTGGCCCAGCCAATGGCCCGCTGTTCGCCGAAGGCAGTAAATTTGCTGAGTTCCACAAAGACCTGCAACCGACCAGCGTTGACCACGTAATCACCAAAGCCACGCCAAGCTCCTTCGTCGGGACTGACTTGGATAAACAGCTGAAAAAGCTGGGGATCAAGAAGCTGCTGGTCACCGGTTTGATGACCCACATGTGTGTCTCTTCCACGGCGCGCGACGCCGTGCCATTGGACTATGAAGTGATTATTCCAGAAGACGCCACTGCAACCCGTGACCTGGCGACCTGGGATAACAAGGTGGTGGATCACGCAACACTGCAACGCGCAGCGCTGGCGGGCGTGGCTGACGTATTTGCTGAAATCAAAACTACTGACGCCGTGCTGGAACTGCCGGTTCACTAATTCACACTAAGCCAGCATCCACTATTCCCGCCCGGTGATATCAGCCGTGGCGGGATTTTTATTGGCGACATTCCAACCGCGTTATTCTCCCAGCGTTTTAAATTCCCGGCGATACAGTGAAGGCGAGGTTTTAAATTGCTGCTGGAAGTGGCGACGCATGGAAAGAGCAGAGCCGAAACCTGCTTCTTGCGCGATGCGTTCAACCGGCTGGTCAGTTTTTTCCAGAAAGCGTTGGGCGACGGAAAGGCGCTGGTTTAACAGCCATTGGGTGAAAGTGGTGCCAGTGACCTGCTGAAAACGGCGGGTGAAGCTGCGGCGGCTCATCAAGGCTTTGTCTGCCAGTTGCTCTACGGTCAATGCATGTTGCAGGTGGGAAGAGGCCCAGTTCAAAGCCTGCATAAAGCGGTCGCCGCCCGCCGTGTTATACACCGGCCGCTCAACAAACTGCGCCTGTCCGCCCTGACGGTGGGGCGGAACCACCAACTGGCGTGCCACCGAGTTGGCAATGTCCGCGCCACACTGCTGGCGAACCAGATGCAGACAGCAGTCAATGCTGGCCGAGGTGCCTGCGGAGGTCACAATGTCGCCGTCATCTACATAAAGTACGTTTTGGTCCACCTTCAGCGACGGGTAGAGGCGGATAAAATCGTTCATCCAGTTCCAGTGGGTGGTGGCCGGGCGGCCATCGAGTAACCCCGCCGCTGCCAGAACAAAAGCCCCCATGCATAAGCCGACCACTTTGGCCCCGCGCTGGTGAGCGCGAAGCAGGGCATCAATCAGCTCTTGTGGCGGCAAAACCTCCGGCTGACTCCAGCTCGGCACAATCACCATATCCGCCTCTTCCAGCTTATGTAGCGGGTGATCCGCTACGATGGAAAAGCCGGTGTTGGTGCGCAACGGGCCGGACTCTGTGCCACAAACAAACAGTTGATACAAAGGTTTACCCTGGGCATCCACTGCCTTTTCAAACACGGCGCAAGGCACGGAGAGGTGGAAAGGGATGATATCGTTAAATACTACAATTCCGATTTTAATCGCGGACATAAGTCCTCCTGTGCCTGCTGTATCGGCACCAAGCTCGACAGCTAATCAGGTTTTAGGAGGTTCGAGAAAGGTTGTCAACGCGTTTAGGCCCTCGCTGACAATTACCATTTTTGTCCTACACAGAACCCGGCAAAGAGCACTTAAAGCAGATTCTCCGCTGGCTGGCGATGGTGCAGCACGCGGTCAATCAATCCCCATTCGGCCGCCTGTTCGGCGGTCATAAAGTTATCGCGGTCGAGCGCTCGCTCGACCTCTTCGGTGGTGCGCCCGCAGTGCTCGGCATAGAGCTTAATCATCAAGCTTTTGGTTCGCTGCATGTTCTGCGCGTGGATGAAAATATCCGTGGCTTGCCCCTGAAATCCGCCCGACGGCTGATGTACCACCACGGAGGCATTTGGCAAGGCGAGGCGATGCCCCGGCTCTCCGGCCATCAGCAAGAATGACCCCATCGAGCCCGCCGTGCCCATGCACAGCGTGTGCACCGGTGCCTGAATAAAGCGCATGGTGTCGTAAATCGCCAATCCGCTGGTCACTGACCCGCCAGGGGAATTGATGTAGAGATTAATCGGCCGCTGAGGGTTTTCTGCCTCTAAAAACAGCATTTGCGCGCAGATTAAAATCGCCATGCCGTCATTCACTTCGCCATTGAGAAAGATGATCCTTTCACGCAGCAGACGCGAATAGATGTCGAAAGAGCGCTCGCCGGTGCTGGATTGCTCCACCACCATCGGGATAATTTGCATCGCGTCTGGCATAAAACCTCCATAGTTTACATGTGGTTAGGCGGCGCACATCAGCAGGGCGTCGGCATCGTTGGCGGCAATTCTGACATCATCTAGGGTGTGAACAATCTTCAGCACACTGCCGTCGCCGTGGTCGGGCCGAATCTGAAACAGCACCGTGCTTTCGAGGTACGGCGGCTGGTCGTCGCGCATGCGCAAACGCAGCTCTTGGTTGGGGGTGGTACTCAGCGGTTCGGCACTGGCGAGCAGATTATCCGGCAGCCACTGCTGGCGCAGAGTGGGGGTACTGATGGCCCGCCAGACCTTTTCCGGCGGGGCGTCGAGCCGGTATTCCAGCTCAAGCCGTGGGGGCGATTTTTGCGTCATTATTCCATGTCCTTCAACAAGGTTTTAAGACTGTCGATACGCTCAGGCCAGAAGGCGCGGTACTTCGCCAGCCATTGCGCGATAAGGGCGACGCCATCCGGGTCGACGTCGTAATTCACAAATCTTCCCTGTTTTTCTTCGCGGATCAGATGGGCGTTACGCAGCACCGCCAGATGCTGCGACATGGCGGACTGGCTGATGGTCAAACCTTCGCGCAGGGCGCTGGCATTCATACTGCCCGCCACCAGTTTGTCGAAGATGGCGCGGCGGGTGGGGTCCGCCAGCGCTTTAAAGATGTCATTTTCATTCATATAAACACATTAGTAGATACTAATGTGTTGTGCAAGTTTTAGGCCGAGGCTATTTTTCCTTCAGCAAAACACCAGTCATCGAGGCTGTTGAATTGCACCGTCACCATCACGTCTGACGGGCTGATTGCAAGGGCGGCCACTAGCCTGTCAGTCAGCAGCTGGTAGAATTCGGCTTTCTGCGCGCTGCTGCGCGGCTTGCCGCCAAGAATTGAAAACAGCAGAAAACGCGGGGTCCGGCCCTGCGCCAGATAGTGCGGGTCATACACCAGTTCGCCCGGCGCTTTGGGTTCTAGCACCTGAAAACGGTCATTGGCGGGGACGGCAAAGGCATCCACCAGTGTCTGGTGCAAAATCGCGGAAACCTGTGTTATTTGTTCCGCGTCGTAGCTGGCTTGGTGAAAGGTAATGCGCGAAATCGGCATAGATTACTCCTGCGGCAAGCATTCAAGGGCGGCCACGGCGGCGGGCCATCCGGCGTAAAACGCCAAATGGGTGAACAGTTCGACCATCTCTTGGCGCTCGACGCCGTTGCTCAGCGCAAAATCAATATGCCAGGGGATCTGCCCGCTGCGGCCAAGGGCGGTGAGCGTCGCCAGCGTGATCAAACTCCGGTCGCGGGGTGTTAAATCCGGGCGTTGCCAGATATCACCAAACAGCACGTCGTGGGTGAGTTCGGACAGTTTTGGGGCAACCCGTTGCAGGGTTTCGCGGTTCAACGGTTGGGACATGGTTAACTCCTGATAAGGGATGACAGGAGGATTGTTGCTCGGGTATAAGGTTTATAAAATCGAAATATTTGCAATGAAACGTCCATTAAATCGGGAGTGTTATGACGCCTATTACCTCAACGCTGGATCTCGACGCGCTGCGCAGTTTTGTGGTGGGAATTGAGTGCGGCAGCTTTGCTCAGGCCGCCGCGCGCCTGCACCGATCCACCTCGGCGGTGAGCGTGCACGTCAAAAAGCTCGAGCAGCAGTGTCAGGCGCAACTGGTGAAAAAGCAGGGGCGTCACTTGGTGCTGACACCCAGCGGTGAGCGGCTGATGGGCTACGCCAAACGACTTTTGGCGGTCAATGATGAAGCCCTGATGTCGCTGCGCGGTGCGTTATTGCAGGGCAGCGTGCAGCTTGGCTTGCAGGAAGATTTTGGCGAAAGCTTTATTCCGCCGGTGCTCGGGCAGTTCGCCAAAGCCCACGACGGCGTGCAGGTGACGGCGCATATCGCCCGCAATCAGGTGCTGATAGAAGCGACGGAAAGCGGCGAGATGGATTTGGCGCTGATCTGGTGCCAGCAGCAGCCACACAATGCCTTTACGCCGTTGAAAAGATTACCGCTACGCTGGATCTCTACCCCGGACTTCCCCCTGAGTGACTATCTCCAGCGCGGCGAACCCGTGCCGCTGGTGATGTTCGAGTCGCCGTGTCTGTTTCGCAAATGCGCCACCGACGCGCTGGACGCGGCGGGCATTGCGTGGCGGGTAGCCTTTGTCAGCCAGAGTCTGGGCGGGATATGGGCGGCGGTGAATGCGGGATTAGGGATCACCGTGCGCTCGGCAATTGGCGTGCCGGACTCTCTGACGTCAAACCTCAGTGCCCAGCTGCCCGCGCTACCTTCCATGGCCATCGGCTTGATCCAGCGCCAGCCGAAACCTTCTGAAGTGGTAGAACAACTGAAGCAATTACTGCTACTGGAGCTGGAGCGGCAGCTGTGAGCTAGCTCATTAACCCCGCCGCAACGTTTACCGACAGCCCCAGCACCGCCAGATTAAACACAAATGCCAGCACCGACTGGATCAGCGTAATGCGCCGGACTTCGGTGTTGCCGGTGGCGACATCGGCAGTCTGGCAGGCCACCGCCAGTGTGAAAGAGAAGTAGAGGAAGTCCCAATATTCCGGCTTGTCGATCTTATCCGGAAATAGCAGCGCCTTATGGGACTCCACGCCGCGCCGGTAATAGAGATGGGCGTAATGCATCGAAAAGGCGGTCGGCAGCAGCGACCAGGAGACAATTAGCGTGGTCACGGTAAGAATTAAATGGAAGGATTTCGCCGTGCCGGAGAGCTGTTTCACCGTGCTCAGCTCCATAAAAATCACCAGCATACTCACCAGACAGGTGATGCTGACCAGCGTCAGCACCTGCGTGGCGCTCTCATCCTGCGACTGCGCCACTTCGCGAATTCGCTCGGGCTTAGCGGTCATCATCTGTACCCAAATCAAAATCAGGTAGAGCCACGCCAGCACATTCCAGCTGACCATTAACCGTTCAAAAACAGACAGATGTACCGAAAATAGTGGCAATAAAAAGTAGCACGCCACTCCCGCGATAATGGCGCAGAGCAGGCGCGGGCGGTTATGAACATAGTGCTTTATGGGGAAGAGGGACATGGCGCGGCAAAACCTCAGGTTAATCAGTTAAGTTAACTGTAGCCGCGAAATGGTTTTCTCACCTTAGGCCCACTCTGGATCGCAAAGATCGAAAAAGATAACAAATTGTTAAAAATCTTCGCGTAGAACAAAATCCAGTGATCTCGCCTGTCATTGCCTCTCTCCGCCAAAGTAAAAACTGTCCATTTTTTATCTGCTGCTATTAAACACCATCCCCAATCGCTTTGCGCCAAATGCCCCTGCCTTGTCAGCGCATAAGAAACATGCAAGTCTGCATTTTCTCCTAAAATGAAACATTGGTTCATCTAGTGAACCGATTGATAATAAAGGAAATTTAATGACGGAATTCAATGTGGCTAGCGTGGATAGCGCGCTGCGTTTGCTTAACCTGCTGGCGGAAAACCCGGGGCTAGGGCTGAGTGCGATCGCCCGCAAAAGCGGCCTCACCAAGTCGCGCACCTATCGCCTATTGTGCACGCTGGAAAACCAGTTTTTTGTCCAACGCTCCGGGGAGCCGGTGACTTACCGGCTGGGGCATCAGCTGCTGGTGCTGGGCGTCAATGCCCGTCGGCAGATTAACCTGACGGAAATCGCCGAGCCGGTGCTCGACCAACTCAGCCAGCAGTTGAATGAAAACCTGCAAATTCGTCTGCGCGAAGGGAGTGAAATCGTGCAGATCGCCGTGCGCACCTCGCGGCAAGTGCTGCAAGTGCGCAGCGCGGTGGGCAACCGCCGCAAGTTGGGGGCCGGGGCCTCCGGTAAGTTGCTGCTGGCCTATGCGCCGGAAGAGCTGCGGGATGAATTTTTGCAGCAGTCGCCGCAGCCGGAGGCTCTCCGCGCCTTATTAGCCGACATTCGTCAGCGGCAGCTCTGCTGTTCACAGGGCGAATTAACC
This sequence comes from Ewingella sp. CoE-038-23, assembly GCF_040419245.1. Lineage (NCBI taxonomy): Bacteria > Pseudomonadati > Pseudomonadota > Gammaproteobacteria > Enterobacterales > Yersiniaceae > Ewingella > Ewingella docleensis. The sequence continues at coordinate 1,713,417 of NZ_JAZHOH010000001.1, forward strand.
ACGGGCGTCTGGGCATTCGCCGTGCCGGTTTTTGATAATCACAATCGCTGCGCGGCCTCCCTCAGTCTTAGCGCCCCCGCCGGTCGGGCGGAACAATATCAGCAGCCGATGATTGAGGCGCTGCATCGCGCCGCGGCGCAGATCTCTCACCAGTTGGGCAGTCCGGCCTATGGCTCGCTGCCGCTGGCTCCACTCCTCGCTTCCTATCATGACAATAAGGCGGAAATTGATGGCTGATCTCTCAAAAGAGGCTGCACCGGCGAACTCGCCTATGCGCCAGATGAATCCAACTTTGGTACTGCTGTTTATCGTGCTGCTGGCAGTGGTGATGACCTGGGTGCTGGACTCCGGGCAGTTTCAGCATGAAGGCAAAAAAGTGCTGCCCGGCACCTATCAGGTGATCGACAAAAGCTTCTCGCTGGGGCAAGTGGTGGGGCTTGGCGCAGCGGACAGCAGCGCGCAGGCCCAGCCCGCCAGCCTGATTGACGGCTTTCTGGCGATCCCGGCTGGCATCATCAAGCAGGCCAGCCTGATTGTCATGGTGCTGTTCATCGGCGGCATGTTTGGCATTTTGAATGAGGCGGGGGCGATCTCGGCGTCGCTCGAAAGGCTGCTCAGCGTCACTAAAGGCAATATCTACCTGCTGGTGCCTTTCCTGATGATTGCCTTCTCGGCGGGTAGCACCTTTATGGGGCTAGCCAAGGAGTATCTGCTGGTGATCCCCATTGTGGTGGCGCTAATGAATCGCCTCGGGCTGCCGAATATTCTGGGGCTGGCTATTGTGGCGATCGCAGTAAAAGTCGGCTATTTGGCGTCGATCACCAACCCTTACGCACTCTCCATCGCCCAGCCGCTGGTCGGCCTGCAAATTTTTAGCGGCCTGAGCATGCGCGTCTTCTCTTACTGCGTGTTTATGTTTTTTGGCGTGCTGTACGTGCTGTGGGCCATTCGCAAACACGGCAAGCTGAAGGACGCCACGGTGGCGTTTTCCGCCACGCGCCTCTCTTCGCGCCACACCCTGATGATGCTGACCCTGACGGTGGGCATCGCTTTCATGGTGTACGCCGCCAACCAGTGGCAGTGGAAAAACGCCCAGTTGGCCTCTTACTATCTGTTTATGAGCATGATTTTCGCTGCGATGAGTGGCTTAGGGGCCAGCGCCTCGGCCGACGCCTTTGTCAGCGGCATGAAGAAAGTGCTGATTGCCGGATTGCTGATTGGGCTGGCGACGGCGGTGGAAATCGTCCTTAGCCAAGGCAAGGTGATGGACACGCTGATTAACGATCTGGTGCAGCTGGTGGGGCAGCACGGCGCCTATGTCTCGGCCTACGGCATGTTTATCTGCCAGCTGCTGCTCGACATCGTGATCCCTTCAACCTCGGGGCAGGCCGCCGTGACCATGCCGATCCTCGGGCCGCTCGGCCAGCTTTCCGGCGTCGCGCCGCAAACGACCGTGCTGGCGTTCTTATTCGGTAATGGGCTGACCAATATGATCACCCCAACTTCCAGCGGGCTGCTGATTTTCCTTGCCTCGGCGCAGGTGGGCTGGACCCAGTGGGCGAAATTTATCCTGCCGCTATTTATCTTTTTCATGCTGTTGAGTATCGCCATGCTGACCTTTGCCGTTTCGATTGGCTATTAATGAAAACAAGGAGCGTTTTGTGAACAGAAGTCAGTCTGAAGTGGTCAGGCAGGGGATGGTGCGTTTGGCCGATTGCCGGGTGGCGATGCGCGACGGCGTGCATCTGTCGACCGATGTCTATCTGCCGGATGCGCCGATTGCGCGCCTGCCAGTGGTTATCGAGCGCACGCCCTATGACAAGCGCGGGCAATCGCGCTCGGAGGTGAATCGCGACGGTACGCAGATATCGCGCGAAGCCATGGCGCTGGCGCTGGTCCGGCGTGGCTACGCGGTGGTGTTTCAGGATTGTCGCGGTCGCTACGGCTCGGAGGGAATATTTACCAAATACACTTCGGAAGGGCCGGACGGCGTCGACACGCTGGCGTGGATCCTCCAGCAGTCTTGGTGTAATGGGCAGATTGGCAGCATGGGGTTATCTTATGCCGCCCACACCCAGATGGCGATGGCCTGCCTCAACCCGCCGGGGCTGAAAACCATGGTGCTGGACTCCGGCGGGTTCAGCAATGCCTATCGCTGTGGTATTCGTCAGGGCGGTGCGTTCGAGCTAAAACAGGCCACTTGGGCCTATAAGCAGGCGAAAGAGAGCCCGGAAGCACAGCAAAATCCACTGATCCTTCAGGCTCTTGAGCAGGAAAATATCCGCGACTGGTTTGCCGCCATGCCGTGGACGCCGGGCCATTCGCCGCTGCGCCACGTGCCGGAGTATGAGGCTTATCTGTTCGAGCAGTGGTCGCAGGGCACCTTCGGGCCATACTGGCAGCAAAACGGTATTTGTGCCGAGGGGAGCTATGAGCACATCCCGGATATGCCGGTGCTGTTTATGTCGAGCTGGTATGACGCCTACGTCAGCTCCACGCTGGATAACTTTAATGCATTTTGCCGTGGGAAAACCGCGCCGCAGCGCCTGATCATGGGGCCGTGGCTGCACGGCGATCGTAATGTGACTTATAGCGGCAACGTGGAGTTTGGCGAGGCGGCGGCCTTTGACGCCAATGTGGAGACTGACTGGCTGAGTTGCCGAATCGACTGGTTCGACCGCTGGCTCAAACCGGCTGAAGCCCAGCCGCAGGGCCATCAGGTTACTGTTTTCGCCATGGGCGGCGGCAGTGGCAAGAAAGATGACAATGGGCGACTCATTCACGGCGGCCAGTGGCTGCACGATGTGCAATGGCCGCTGGCGGAGAGTCAAAAACAGGTGCTGTATCTGCATGCCGACCACAGCCTGCTGTCGCAGCCGCCGGAGAGAGCGCAGGGCGAATTGCGCTATCAGGCCGACCCGCGCCACCCGGTGCCAACCCTCGGCGGGGCGCTGACCTCCGGCCTGCCGGTGTTTGCGGGGGGCGCTTTTGACCAGCGGGAAACGCCGGAGTTCTTCGGCAGCCGGGGAGACAATCTGCCGCTCAGCGCCCGCTCTGACATTCTGGTGTTTGAAACCGGCCCGCTGACTGAAGACCTGCTGGTGGCGGGGGAGATCCGCGTCCACCTGTGGGTAGCCAGTGACGCGCCAGACACCGATTTCACCGCCAAACTGGTGGATATCTACCCGCCCTCGGAGGACTACCCGCAGGGCTATGCGATGAATATCACCGACGGGATCATTCGCTGCCGTTATCGCAACGGCTGGGAGCAGGAGCAGATGCTGACGCCGGGCGAGGCGGTGGAAGTGGTCATCGAGCCTTTCGCCACTTGTAACCTGTTCCGCGCTGGCCATCGCCTGCGACTGGATATCGCCAGCAGCAACTTCCCGCATTTTGACTGCAACCCCAATAGCGGCGAGCCGGAGGGGCAGGCGCGATTAAAACGGGTGGCGACCAATAGCGTATTTGTTGGCGCGGGGAGAGCCTCAAGGCTGGAGCTGACGGTGAAGAAAGTGAATTAAAGCGGGAGGAGAAGCAGGTTGCAGCCGTGGCGGCTGCACCCTGAGAGTTCGCGGGGATTAACGGTAAACCAGACCCACGATTGAAGCAGACAGCAGGCTCACCAGCGTTGCGCCAACCAGCAGGCGGAAGGCGGCGCGAGCTACCATGTTACCCTGAACTTCTTCGATACTTTTTACGGCACCGGCGATGATGCCAACGGTAGAAATGTTAGCGAAGGAGACCAGGAACACCGACAGAATCGCCACGGTGCGGGGTTCCAAATGGGCAATCAGGTCTTTCATCTGCAGCATGGCAACGAATTCGTTAGCCACGATTTTGGTGCCCATGATGCTACCAGCGGTCAGTGAGTCTTGGCTCACGATGCCGGTCAACCACGCCACAGGGTAGAACAGATAGCCAATGATGTCCTGGAAGCTCTTACCGAAGCCGCCGAGGAAGATGGCGTTGACCATCGCCAGCAGGGCGTTAAAGCCAACCAGCATCGCGGCAACGATCATCGCCATTTTGAAACCGGCCATGATGTACTCGCCCAGCATTTCTACGAAGCTGTGTTTCGGCACGTTCAGTTTCGGCATTTGATTATCGGCTTCGTCAGAATACGGGTTAACCACCTGCAACACGGCGAAGGTCGAAAGCATATTCAGGATAAGCGAGAGCATCACGTAACGCGGTTCCAACAGGGTCATATAAGAACCCACAATAGACATGGAAACGGTAGAGATCGCGGTTGCCGATAATGTATACATGCGGCGTTCATTAAGGTGCGGAACAATATCTTTAATAGCGATGAAGTTTTCTGATTGCCCGACCAATAAAGAACTCACGGCATTAAAGGATTCCAGACGCGGCATTCCATTAATTTTGGATAAGAGATAGCCGATGCCTTTAATCATTAATGGCAGAATACGTAAATGCTGGAGAATACCAATCAGCGCGGAAATAAAGATGATTGGGCATAATACGAATAAGAAGAAGCTGAACTGGTTGTCATTCACCAGACCGCCAAATACAAAGTCTGTACCGACGCGAGCGTAGCTCATCAAGTTAGTAAACACGCCAGATAGCCCAGAGATCAAGTACACACCGGCCTGGCTGTATAACAGCACCCATGCCAGTACGATTTCAATCACCAGAATTTGCACTACAAACCGCAATTTAACACCGCGTTTGTTGTAGCTTATCAGCCAGCCGATACCGAATATCATTATAAGGCTCAGAAGGAAATGCAATATATTTGACGCCATAAAGGCTCCAATGAGTGTGAGTGGTGTTTTAAAGCGCGCACTATAGCAGCAACGTCACAAAACTCACCTGATTTTTTCATAATGTTTGTCACGAGCAATCGATTGCGTTCAAAAAAGGAACAAACAGACTCTGTTACTTTAAATAATGCCCTGAAGTGGTGAGAATTTTATTAATTCGCACTATTTTGGTGAGCAGATTTTTATTATAAAGAGCCGCGTTACCCGCATCTCGCTCTTTGCATTACCTGCCAATCTTTATCAAACCCCGGGGAAAATATGTTTATACAAGGACATTTTGTTAACGCTGAGATCCGCATCAAAGAAGAGGTGGATATTAACCTGGCCCTGGCCGCTATTGAGCAATTTTGCGCCGACATGAACAGCGAGGCCGGTTGTTCATTCGCCATGGCATTGCAGGATAAACAGGACTCACGCCGCATCATTCTCTGGGAACGCTATGAAGATGAAGCCGCGTCGCAGCGCCATTTCGACGAGGCCCATACACAGCGCTTTATCCATTCCGGTCTGACTGAGTTTGTACAGGCCACCCTGTGCCAATTGCCGGTCAAGGAGCCAGTCGCATGAGCCACACGAAAACGTTGAACTGGGGCCTGCTGGGCACCAGCTTTATCTCCGGCATTATGGCCGAAGCCATTGAAAAGCATGACGGCTCGACCCTCTACGCCGTCGCGGGGCGCTCACCGAAAGGGCTGGAGGAGTTCTTAAACCAGCACCCGACGCCAACTCAGTATGACAATTACGACGCACTGATTAACGACCCCGCCGTGGACGTGGTGTATATCGGCCTGCCAAACCATATTCACCATGAATATGTGATGAAAGCCGCCAACGCCGGTAAAGCCATTCTGTGTGAAAAATCGCTGTCAGTGACCATGGCGGACACCGACGCCGCCCTTGCCGCTGTGGAAAGCAACGGGGTGTTCTTCCTCGAAGGCTTGATGTACTTAACCCATCCTTTCGCCAGCAAAATTGCCGAAGTGATTGCCAGCGGCGAGCTGGGCGAGGTGCGTTCTATCAACGCCAGCTACTGCGCGTCCATTGCCCAGTTTGTCAATCCGGGCAGCAAAGGGGCTATCTACAACCTCGGCTGCTACCCGGCGTCGCTGATCCATTTAGTGATGCAGAGCGCCAGCGCGGATGGCACCTGCCCGGCGTGGGAGCTGACGGCCCACGGCCGCCGCAATCTGGGTGACGGCAACATCGGCGAGACGGCGGCAACCATTCAGTTCGCCAACGGCGCGCTGGCGCAGCTGCACTGTGCGGAAGATTACGGTATGTTCTGGGCGTTTTCGGTCGCAGGTAGCAAAGGGCGGATGGAAATCATCTCCAACCCGTGGCTGCCAGAGGCGCAGGCCAACGTGATCCGCGTTTTGCCGTATGAAGGGGAAGAGCAGCGCCACGAGGTGAGCGCCGACGGCGACGCCTTCCACTATCAGGTTCGCGCGGTGTGGCAGGCGCTGCAAAACGGCGAGAAAGCCTTGGCTCGCCCGGCGGTTCGCCCGCAGGACTCCCGCCAAATCATGCAGTTGCTGACCGAGTGGGAAAACAAAACCGTCTGCTGATCGGCAAGAAGAATTATGATTCAGGCGCACTCCTGTGCGCCTTTTTTATGGCTAAAGCTAAATGGCTGTCCGATCGCTGAATTGCTGGCGAAAGCGCGTCGGCGTGGTGCCCAGGCGCTGGCGAAAATGGTGGCGCAGCGTCTCCACCGAGCCAAACCCGGCTTCTTCAGCCACCCGTTCAATGCTGACCGTGCTGCTCTCCAGCAGGGCGCAGGCGTTTTCAATTTTTACGCTGAGCATCCATTCCCCCGGCGTGGTGCCGGTGGCGTCGTGAAAACGGCGCAGGAAAGTGCGGCGGCTCATTCCCGCCTCGGCGGCCAGTTGTTCAATCACCAGCGGCGTGTTCAGTCGGGTGCGCAGGCTGTCTAACAGCGGCGAGAGGGTTTTGCCCGGCAGAATCGACACCGGCTGGCGCAGATATTGGGCCTGATTGCCTTCGCGATGGGTTGAAGTGACCATGCGCTGGGCCGTGCGATTCGCCACCTGCGCGCCATAATCACGGCGAATCAGATACAGACAGAGATCCACGCACGCCGCGCCGCCGGACGAGGTGATCAATCTGCCTTCATCGACATAAATGACGCCGTGCTGTACCTGAACTTGTGGAAACTGCCGCGCCAGTTCCTCGGTGCTGTTCCAGTGGGCGGTGGCTTTTTTACCATCCAGCAGGCCAGTGGCGGCAAGGATAAAGCTCCCCGCACAGATAGAAACAATCCGCGAACCCTGCTGGTAGGCGCGTTGCAGCGCGGCAACCAGCTGCGGGGACGGCGCTTCATGCACGCTGCGCCAGCCGGGGATCACAATGGTTCCGGCGTCTTCCAGCAGCTCCAGCCCGCCGTCTACCGTCAGGCGCACGCCACCCTGCGCGCCAATGGTGGTGTCTTCCACCGAGGCGACGTCCAAATCATAGAGAGGCGTGCCGAGTTGGTCGTCGACGCGGCCAAAGGCCTCTATCGCCGTGCCAAACTCAAAGGTGCACAGGCACTCATAGGCCAGCAGCACCAGTCGGCGGTTAAAGGGAGCATGCGAATTGGAGGGTGTGAAAGCAGTCATGGCGGGCCTTAGATGAATAGTGGCTAAAGTTGGCACAATATTGACGATACATGGCATCCGTGCCAATTACCACCACGCCTACAATCTTCCATACTGGGCCAACTTAACGTTTGGGTAGGAAGAGTATGAGCACGCCAACAAACACTAAAAATACGCTAGCGCTGGTGGCGGTCTGCCTCGCGGCGCTGATGTCGGGGCTGGAGATCTCCAGCGTGCCGGTGATTTTACCGGTGCTGGAGCAGCAGATGCACGCCAGCTTTAAAGACCTACAGTGGATCATGAATGCCTACACGCTGGCCTGTACTTCGGTCTTAATGGCGGTGGGCACGCTGGCGGACCGTTTCGGCCGTAAGCGCGTCTTTTTGGTAAGCATCGCGGCCTTTGGAATCACCTCGCTGATGTGCGGGCTGGCGGCCACCGCGCCCTGGCTTATTTTCGGCCGCTTCTTACAAGGGCTGAGCGGCGGGGCGATGCTGACCTGCCTGATTGCCATTCTCTCCACCCAGTTCCCACAGGGCAGAGCGCGCAGCACGGCCTTCGCCGCGTGGGGCGTGGTGTTTGGCTTTGGGCTAGGGTTCGGGCCGATTATCGGCGGCGGGTTGGTGGCACTCTTTAGCTGGCAATGGGTATTTCTGGTACACGTGTTTATCGCCGTTGTGACACTGTTTTTAGCCTTGAACAATGTGGTGGATTCACGGGATCCGCAGGCCAAAAAGCTGGATATTGGCGGGCTTGTGACGTTGTCACTTGCGGTGTTAGGCAGTACCTGGTTGATAACACAGGGAAGTACCCTCGACTGGCAAGGCAGTTTGGCCTATGGGCTGGTGGCGCTGACCCTGCTGAGCGCGCTGCTGTTTGTCTGGATTGAGCAACGCCATCCTCACCCGATGTTTGATTTTTCGGTGTTCCGCATTCGGCCATTTTCCGGCGCACTGATGGGCTCTATTGGCATGAACTTTAGCTTCTGGCCGCTGATGATTTACCTGCCGGTCTACTATCAGGTCGGGCTGGGTTATAGCAGTCTGGCCACCGGCGTGGCGCTGCTGGCCTACACGTTGCCGACGCTGATTATGCCGCCGCTGGCCGAGCGATTAGTGGCGAAGTTCGGCGCGGCGCGCTTTATCCCGCTGGGGTTGTTCACCCTCGGGGCGAGTTTTATGTTGATGAAAATCGCTGCCGCCAACGGCTGGACGCTGCTGCCCGGCGCACTGCTGGCGGGGGCTACGCTGGGGCTGATTAATACGCCGGTGACCAATACCACTACGGGATCGGTACCGGGCAACCGGGCGGGGATTGCCTCGGGGATTGATATCAGCGCGCGGCTTATCACGCTGGCAATAAATATCGCGCTGATGGGCAGCCTGCTGGTGGCAGGCATCGCCGCCAGCCTGCGGGAGAATAGTGCGGTGAATATGGCCTCGGGGGAACTCTACGCGCTGGCCGAGCGAGTGGCGGCGGGAGCGGAATCCGCGACGCTCAACGCAGGCATTCAGCAGGCGCTAATTGACGGCTTTGGCCTGCTGCTGCTCTACGGCGCGCTGGGCGTCTGGCTGCTGGCGCTGGCAAGTTACCTGCTGTTCAACGGGCGCAAGGGCTGCCCGCACGAACTGCCGCAGTCGGTGCCTTAATTCGCCTCTGCCGGGGTGGGTGAAATATGAACCCGATCACAATTACCCGCTCCGGTTATTTTTCCCCCTTGTAACTTTGAATAGTTCGCTAGAGACTCAGGGCTAGAAAACAGGATTGTTACTGTTCATCAGGCAAAACCTAAACTTTCTGCTTCTTCACCCCCGCCGGTGCAAGAGACAGCAAGTTTAGGTTTTTTTTTGGCCTTTACTCAGGTGCTTAGCGATTCGCCTCTGCACGGCGCAACCACATCAGAACGAGATAAGATAATGGAATATAAGGTTTTAGCGGATGAAATCCTCTCAGGAGTGGGTGGACGGGAAAATGTAAAAAGCGTGGTGCACTGTGCCACTCGCTTGCGGTTCAAGCTTAAGGACAGCGGCAAGGCCAGTGCCGAAACCCTGAAACTCAACCCCGGCGTGATTATGGTGGTGGAGAGCGGTGGGCAGTTTCAGGTAGTCATTGGCAATCATGTCGGCGAGGTATTCGACGCGCTGGCGATGAAAGGGGAAGAGTCTGGCGACGCCGCCAGCAATAACGGCGTGAAAGAGAACATCTTTGCGCGCTTTATTGATGTGATTTCCGGCATTTTCACCCCGTTTATCGGCATTTTGGCAGCATCCGGTATTTTGAAAGGCTTCTTGTCGCTGGCGCTGGCCCTCGGATGGATGAGCAGCGACAGCGGCGGCTACAAGGTGTTGTTCGCCGCCAGTGATGCCTTGTTCTATTTCTTCCCTATTATTCTGGGCTATACCGCCGGCAAGAAGTTTGGCGGTAACCCTTTCATTACTATGGCGATTGGTGGCGCGATGACTCACCCGTTGATGATTGCCGCCTTTGACTCCTCACTGGTCGCCAACAGCGTGGCGCTGGATTTCTTCGGTATCCCACTGACTTTTATCAACTATAGCTCCTCGGTTATCCCGATTATTTTCGCCGCGTGGGCCTCCTGCTGGCTTGAAAAACGCATCAACCCAAGGTTGCCGAGCGCGATTCGCAACTTCTTCACCCCGCTGGTTTGTCTGGTGGTGATCGTGCCGCTGACGTTCCTGTTGATTGGGCCGACGGCCACCTGGGCGAGCCAGCAACTGGCTAACGGATATCAATATATTCATGGCGTTAGCCCGCTGGTTGCCGGTCTGTTCGTCGGCGCGTTTTGGCAGGTTTGCGTGATTTTCGGCCTGCACTGGGGGCTGGTGCCGATGATGATCAACAATCTCAGCGTGCTGGGCCACGACACCCTGATGCCGCTGGTGCTGCCCGCCGTGATGGGGCAAGCCGGGGCCACGCTGGGTGTGCTGCTGCGCACCAAAGATCTTAAACTCAGGGGCATCGCGGGTTCGGCATTTAGCGCCAGTTTGTTTGTGATCACCGAACCGGCGGTGTATGGCGTGACCCTGCCGCTGCGCCGTCCCTTTATCTTTGGCTGCATCGGCGGCGCAATCGGTGCCGCCGTGCTGGGCTTCTACCACAGCACCACATACTCCTTCGGCATGCCCAGCGTGTTCACCTTCGCGCAGATGATCCCCCCGACGGGCTTTGACAGTTCAGTGACGGCGGCGCTGGTCGGTGCCGGTTTCGCTTTCGCCTTCGCCGCCGTGGCAACCTGGCTGTTTGGGCTGTCCGCCAAGGCCGCGCCGCCAGCCAAAGAGAGCAGTGAAGCCGCGACTCCGGCTTCACCGGCAACCTCCGTCACATCTTCCCCGGTGCGCAGCAAAGAAGCACTTTTTAGCCCGCTGGCTGGCCACTGTATTGCGCTCAGCGAGGTGAAGGATGCCACTTTTGCCAGCGGCATGTTGGGCAAGGGGACGGCGGTTATTCCACAGACTGGGCGAGTCGTTGCACCCTGCGACGGCACGCTGGTGTCGCTGTTCCGCACGCATCACGCCTTAGGGATTCAGAGCCGCGATGGCGCCGAAATACTCATTCACGTCGGCATTGATACGGTGAAACTCGATGGCCGTTTCTTCACCCCGCGCGTGCAGGTGAATGACGAGGTAAAGCAGGGAGACTTGCTGCTCGAGTTCGATTTACAGGCCATCGCCGACGCGGGATATGACCTGACGACGCCGATAATTATCAGCAACAGCGATGATTATCTGGACGTTATTGCTTCAGCCATCGGCCAGCAGGTGGCGGAGCAAAGCCCACTATTGTCACTTTTACGCTAATCAAAGGAGAGACCAATGACTCAACGTTTTCCAGACGGGTTTTTATGGGGCGGGGCCGTAGCCGCAAATCAGGTGGAAGGGGCCTATTTGGCGGATGGCAAAGGGCTGTCCACCTCGGACCTCCAGCCGCAGGGGATCTTCGGCGAGATAAAGCAGCGCTTGCCGGGTGATTTTGGCATCAAAGACAAGGCCATTGATTTTTACCATCGCTTCCCCGAAGACATCAAACTGTTCGCCGAAATGGGCTTCACCGTGCTGCGTACTTCGATTGCCTGGACGCGTATCTTCCCGCAGGGAGATGAAACGCAGCCCAATGAAGCCGGATTGGCGTTCTACGATCGGCTGTTCGATGAGATGAAAAAGTACGGCATTACGCCGCTTGTGACGTTGTCACACTACGAAATGCCCTATGGTTTGGTGGAAAACTACGGCGGCTGGGGCAACCGTAAAACCATAGATTTCTTCGAAAATTATGCCCGTACGGTGTTCGAACGTTATCAACATAAAGTGAAGCACTGGCTGACGTTCAACGAAATTAATATGTCACTGCACGCGCCCTTTACCGGCGTCGGGCTGGCGGCGGACAGTAGCAAACAGGCGATCTATCAGGCAATCCACCACCAGCTGGTGGCCAGCGCCCGCGCGGTAAAAGCCTGCCATGAGATTGTTGCAGGCGGCCAAGTCGGCAATATGCTGCTGGGCGGCACGCTGTATCCCCTGAGCTGCAAGCCTGTCGACGTGCTGGAAACCCAGCAGCAGAACCGCGACTGGCTGTTCTTTGGCGATGTGCAGGTGCGCGGTTATTACCCGGCTTACATGAAACGTTTCTTCAAACAGCATCAGATTGAGCTGGACATCACCCCTGAGGATATCGCGACGCTGAAGCATACGGTGGATTTTATCTCCTTCAGTTATTACATGACCGGCTGTGTCACCACCGACCCGCAGCAGAATCAGGCGGCGCGCGCCAATATTCTCAATATGGTGCCCAACCCGCACCTCGCTAGCTCTGAGTGGGGCTGGCAGATTGACCCGGTCGGTCTGCGCTACTTGATGAATGAGTTGTACGATCGCTACCAAAAACCGCTGTTTATCGTCGAAAACGGGCTGGGCGCGCGCGATCAAGTTGAAGCCGACGGCGGCATCAACGACGACTATCGTATTCAATACATCAATGACCATCTGGTGCAGGTGCGCGAAGCCATCGCCGATGGCGTGGAAGTGATGGGCTACACCAGCTGGGGACCTATCGATCTGGTGAGCGCTTCTAAGGCGGAATTCTCCAAACGCTACGGTTTTATTTACGTGGATTGCGACGATCAGGGCAAGGGGACGCTGGAACGCCGCCGCAAGAAAAGCTTCTACTGGTATGCCGATATTATTAAAAACCACGGTGCCACGTTAAAAGCCTAACCCGCGATCCTTATCACGTTTGCGCCGCGCTCTGATTGAGAGGATGGCGAGAACTGGTAAAGTTCGGTTCTGGATTGTTACTGCTTTGGCAGGCAAAACCTGATCACTTCTCTGCGGAAGGGGTCAGGTTTTTTGTTTTTCAGGGGAAGGCAATGGAAATCACCAAAATACTCAATAATAACGTGGTGTTAGTGCTCGACCCACAGCATCGGGAACAGGTCGTGATGGGCCGGGGATTGGCGTTTCAGAAGCAGGTTGGCGATCGGGTTGACGATAGCAAAGTGGAAAAAGTCTTTGCGCTGCAAAGCGATCAACTGGTGGCGCGGCTCTCGGAATTGCTGAGCCACATTCCCATGGAGGTGATGACCACCTGCGACCAGATCATCCAGCTTGCCAGCCAGCGATTGGGGAAATTGCAGGAGAATCTCTATGTTGCGCTGACCGATCACTGCTATTTCGCGCTGGAACGGCAGAGGCAGGGCGTGCCTCTGAGCAACGCGCTGCTGTGGGAAACCCGGCGGCTCTACCCGAAGGAGTTCGCGCTGGGCGTCGAGGCGTTAGCGATTATTGCCAGTCGGCTGGGCGTCAGGCTGCCGGACGACGAGGCGGGATTTATCGCGCTGCACCTGGTCAACGGGCAGCTGGATGGCGATATGTCGCAGGTGAAACAGATCACCAAGGTGATGCAGGAGATCCTACATCTGGTGAAATATCAGCTAAGGCTGGAGTATGACCAGGAGGCGCTGAGCTACCACCGTTTTGTCACTCACCTGAAGTTTTTCGCCCAGCGAATGTTCAGCCACGCGCAGGTGCCGGACGACGATGTCGCGCTCTATGTCGCGGTTAAAGAGAGCTATCCGCAGGCCTGGGGCTGTGCTGAGAAGATCAGTCTCTTCCTCGCCGCCACCTATCAACGCGCATTGAGCAAGGAAGAGATGATGTACCTTTCCATCAACATCGAAAGGGTGCGCAAAGAAAGTTGTGGAACCAAAACCGCCGAGTGACAACTCATAAAGCATAAAGGCCCGCCAGCGCGGGCTTTTTGTCTGGTGACACCAGTAGCGGCCAGAATAAGCCATTATCAATCGGCTATTTTTGCGGCATTTATACCTAGGACTCTTCTTAATAATCCATCCATAAGGCGATTTTCCTCACACTTAGAGATAGGTTTTTTTTGCCTCAAATGCACAATACAGGTAGCATCCACCGCCGTTAATACTCTCAATCCAGCACTCCACAGCAGGGTTGGCTGCTGCTTTCACGTAAGTCAGTTCACCGAGTATTTTCAGTTAGGCTAAAAATAATAGAGCGGAACACACCGCGTAAGCGTCAACATCTGCAACCGTTTGCCTGTTGGGAGAATTCAGGCTGCGGGCATTTTTGGAGAACAGGAAAGAATGCGATTACATAGAAAGTCCGCTGAGGCGAAACAGGCCGCTAAGCGACGTTGGTTGGATTCACACGAAGACGGATATCACAAGAGTATGGGCAATCGTCAGGTTCAGATGATTGCCATTGGTGGTTCTATCGGTACCGGTTTATTCCTAGGTGCAGGTGCGCGCTTACAAATGGCGGGTCCGGCACTGGCAATTGTCTACGCGGTCTGCGGTATTTTCTCTTTCTTCATCCTGCGCGCACTGGGCGAATTGGTTTTACACCGTCCAACCAGCGGCAGCTTCGTTTCCTACGCCCGTGAGTTCTTAGGCGAAAAAGCCTCCTACGTGGCGGGCTGGATGTACTTCCTCAACTGGGCAATGACCGGCATCGTGGATATCACCGCCGTGGCGCTCTATATGCACTATTGGGGCACCTTCGGTGATGTACCGCAGTGGATGTTCGCCCTTGGCGCACTGGCCATCGTCGGCACCATGAACATGATTGGCGTGAAGTGGTTCGCCGAAATGGAATTCTGGTTTGCGCTGATCAAAGTGGCGGCCATCGCGCTGTTCCTGATTGTCGGCGTGGTGGTGCTGGGCACCGGCAAAGAAGTGGCGGGCGGCTCAACCGGCCTGCACCTGATCACCGAAAACGGCGGCATATTCCCGCACGGCTTGCTGCCTGCCTTAGTGCTGGTGCAGGGCGTGGTCTTCGCCTTCGCCGCCATCGAACTGGTCGGCACGGCGGCGGGTGAAACTAAAGATCCTGAAACTATTCTGCCGAAAGCCATTAACAGCGTTATCTGGCGTATCGCGCTGTTCTACGTCGGATCCGTGGTGCTGTTGGTGCTGCTGCTGCCGTGGAATGCCTATCAGGCAGGCCAAAGCCCGTTCGTGACCTTCTTCAGCAAGCTGGGCGTGCCTTACATCGGCACCATTATGAATATCGTGGTTCTGACCGCAGCGCTGTCGAGCCTCAACTCTGGCCTGTACTCTACTGGTCGTATCCTGCGTTCCCTGTCGATGGGCGGCTCCGCGCCGAAGTTCATGTCTAAAATGAACGCCCAGCAGGTGCCTTACGCTGGGATCCTGGTGACCGTGGCAATCTACATCATCGGCGTGGTGCTTAACTACTACGTGCCGTCGCAGGTGTTTGAAATCGTGCTGAACGTCGCGTCGCTGGGTATTCTTAGCTCTTGGGCATTCATCATCGTTTGCCAGATGAAGCTGCGTAAAGCCATCAAAGAGGGCAAGGCGAAAGAGGTGTCTTTCAGAATGCCTTGGGCGCCGGTGACCTCTTGGCTGACCTTAGCCTTCCTGGCGGGCGTACTGGTGCTGATGGCCTTCGACTACCCGAACGGTACTTACACCGTCGCCACTATTCCGGTACTGATTCTTCTGCTGGTGCTGGGCTGGTTTGGTCTGCGTAACCGCGCCAAAGAAGTCAAAGCCGAGCAGGCCGCGCATGAAGAAGCGCACCATGCCGGCGAAGCGAAAAGCTAATTCCTTTTCCCACTGACCGAGCAAACTCAGGAGCACAGCATCGCGCTGTGCTCTTTTTTTACCTGTAAGTTCAACCAGTAACTAATCCGAAAACCCCCGCCATACCGTGCTTTGCCGTCTTTCTTGACTACACTCTATCTTTCTTAAACCAAAATGGAGGCAATATGCTGAAAATCGTCATGCGAATATTTTCCAGTCCTGAGCAATTTTTAGGGCTGTTTAGTGCGAATGACATTCAGGAAACTATCGAGGAGGGTGAGCGTATTCTGATTGATGAAAACGGCATCGCGTCTGTGAATCCTGCCAACGAGCAGGTGCAGCAGGACTTCACCCGTCACGTCAAAAAGATGAGCGTACTTTAATGGCAACAGCAGTATTTATGGTTTTAATGGTGTGCGGCTACTGGTACACCACGCGCAACGTTTCCACGCGCTTTAAACTCAAACGCACCTTTGGCTGGGATGTCTATTTCCTGGTCGCACTGTACGGCTGCATTTTCGTTTTGCAGGGCGTAATAGTGATTGCGTTGGTTTATCTGCTGCTGTGGGGCATTTCCATTGGTATTAACCATTTGCCGGAGATGCGGGCGATTCCCGAGCACGTGCATTACCACCGCGACTTCATTAACTGGAGTTTCCTGGGTATTCAGGCACCCGTGGTGATTATGCTTTGCGTGTCAGTGATGCTCTGTCTGATCCGCACCACCTGGTCGCCGGGGCTGAGGCTGAACACAGCCGGGCGCAGGCAGCTTTATAAGCAGTTGACCAGCGCCAACGGCGTCGAAGGGATTTTGTATCAGTGCATGGAACAGGGCGACATGGTGTATATCACCCTGAACTCGCATCGGGTATATATCGGCATGGTGCATACCGCGCGCTGTGAAACCTCGTCATCAGATAACGTAGTGGTTATCCCGATGATCAGTGGTTTTCGCGATCGCGACACCCAGCAGTTGGTGGTGGAGCATAACTATGCGGCTTACTACCAGAAGCACTGGATAACCCCGGTGTCTGAGCCGAATAACGCGTTGAATTTCCGCAAGGTGATTTTGCTCAATCAAATTGAGTCACTTTCACTGTTCGACACGGCGACGGCCTGTGGTTTTGAGAAGTTGGCACCCATCGTGGAGCGCACTTTAGAGGAGAAAGCGCCCGGTGACCGGACGCCAATAATTTAACACCTTTGATTTAACAACAAGCCAGCCTTTATCAGACGAGGGTGAAGCTGAACGTCCCGATGTTTTTGATACCGCCAGTCACCACATCGCCGCGTTTGATTTCACCTACGCCTGCCGGGGTCCCTGTGAAAATCAGGTCGCCGGGTTGCAGTTCAACCGCCTCAGACAGCAGGCTGATCACTTCCGGCACTTTCCAAATCAACTCACTTAGATGGCCGTTCTGGCGCTCTTCACCGTTCACGCTCAACCAAATAATTCCTTTCACCGGATGTCCCACCTTACTGACCGGCAGCAGCGGGTTGGTCGGCGCAGAGGCGTCAAAGCCTTTGGCTAAATCCCAAGGACGTCCCGCCTTTTTAGCTACGGATTGCAGGTCGCGACGGGTTAAATCGACACCCACCGTGTAGCCCCACACGTGGTCTAGCGCGTTGTCCACGGCGATATTTTTGCCGCCAACGCCAATCGCCACCACTAACTCCACTTCATAATGCAGCAGCTCAGTCTGTGACGGATAAGGCACGTTGCCGCTGGCTGGGATCACCGCATCCGCCGGTTTACTGAAGAAGAAAGGCAATTCACGGTCAGGATCGTGGCCCATTTCGCGGGTGTGCGCGGCATAGTTCTGGCCGACGCAGTAAACGCGGCGTAATGGGAAGCGTGCCTCTTCACCTTCAATCGCCAGAGACGGCGTGGTGGCAGGGGGAAATACGTAATCAGTCATATTGTCTTCCTTCGGTTTATGGCGATGTCTGAGTTGCAGTGTCGCGTAAAACCGCCAAGTTGAAACTGGACAGATCCATGCTGTTTTTGGACAAAAAGAGGATATCGGCGTTAGAAGTCAGTCGGCGACTGGCGGAACTTGCCCGGCGGCACGCCGTGGGCCTGGCGGAAGCGCCGTGAGAAGTAGGCGTCGTCGGTATAGCCGCACTGGCGGGCTATCTCGGCAATGCTCTCACTGCTAGTGGTGAGCTTCATACGCGCCAGCCGCATCCGCCGCTCCAGCACCAGCTCGGAGAAGGTTTTGCCGATAGTTTTGCGCAGCAGGTGGGTCAAATAGTTAGGAGAAATAAAGGCCGCGGCGGCGGCATCGGTCAGGTTCAGCTGTGGGTCTGCCAGCTGGCGGCGGATATAGCGCAAGGTGCGGTTGAGCGCCGCCTGCTGTCCGCGTTTCTCGGCGTTACGCGCCGCCATCTCTTGCAGCGGCTGCTGATAACGATGACACACCAGCCCGAGCAGTTGCAGCAGGTAGCCGCGCAGGCGCAGATCATCGCCAAACTCCCGCTGGCGGTCGCACTGGCGCATCTTCTCCAGCAGCAAGGTTATCTCGGCAAAATCCTCTTCGGACATCACAAAGTCGAGATACTCCTGAAAGCGAAACGGCGCTAATTCCGGCACGTCAGCCAGCGGAATGTCGTCTAAATCCAGCGTGTCCATGGCGGTATTGCGCAGCAAAAAGGGCGCAGAAATGTTGATCACCATCGAGCGGCCATCCTCGGGATGAGGAATGAAATGCAGGCGGTGCGGCTGAATAAAGGCCAGCGTGCGATAGGTAAAGGGGCGAATGGCGCCGCCAATGTGCTGGACGCTATCCGTGCCGCAGTTGAGCTGGATCTGGAAGTAGTCATGTCGGTGTGGCTGCATTAACGCCGGGCGTTCGGACTGATCGCGGATATAAAAGTCAGGGCGGTCGCTGCGCTGCGACATTCCATAAGTCACGCTGGTGGCGGGGGCTGGCATACTTCACATGTCCGAATGACGTTAACGGAATGTTATATTTGCAAAGAGTAAAGCGGATGACCAGCGAATTTGTTCGCCAGCCATCCTGCGGCTGTTAGCGAGTGTAACGGGCGCCCGGCGTGGAGTGGGCGAAGTTGGTCAGCAGGCCAATGCGCGTCGCTTCATGGTCAGTCCACAGCTTTTCATCCTGCAGCGGCGGGATAGTAACTTTCTCTTTAAGGTCAAAGCCGACAAGCGCGGCGTCAACCAAATCAGCCACTTCCATCACCCCTTGCAGGTCGTCCACGTTCTGACCCGCGTGGTCCCAAATCTCAGTTCGCGTCGCGGCTGGCAGCACGGCCTGCACGTACAGACCTTGCTGTTCCAGCTCGCTTTGCAGCGTCTGTGAGAAGGTCAGCACAAAGGATTTCGAGGCGGTATACACCGCTTTATTCAGCTCAGGGGCGAAGGCCATCACCGATGAAATGTTAATGATCGCGCCATCTTTGTGTTTCAGCAGGCCGTCCAGCGCCACGCGGGAAAGACGAGCCACCGAGGTGACATTCAGGCGAATCAGATGATCAATCGACTCAACGTCGGTCGAGCCAAAACCGCCCGGCGTGGTGGAACCCGCGTTATTCACCAGCAGAGAAATCTCCGGGTGTTGGCGGATGAAATCTTCCACGCGCAGCAGGTCGTTATGCTCAGTCAAATCGGCGGCGATGATCTCCACCTGAGTGCCTGCCGCGCGCAGCGGCTGCGCCACATTTTCCATGCGTTTGGCATTTCGGGCGACCAGCACCAGGTCATAGCCACGTTTCGCCAGGCGATCGGCGTAAACCGCACCAATGCCGGTGGAAGCGCCGGTGATTAAAGCAACGGGTTTGTGTTGAGTTGATTGCGACATTTGGGTGTTCCTTTTCAGTGTTTGGGTTGGTTTAATTATTAAACTAGATGCATTTGTACGGCAGGTGGTTTTATAATGCAACCAGATTTTTAAGCAGGGCACATTTTGCTACTCGGCCCTGTTCATAGAGAACAGTTTGCAGAGAACAGCTAAGAGAGAACGGCAATGAAAAGAACCCGAATGGATGACAGCGTCTGCCCGGCCACACGTTCGCTGGATTTGATTGGCGACTGGTGGACCTTGCTTATCGTGCGCGATGCGATGATTGGCTTAACGCGCTTTAGCGAGTTTCAGCGCAGTCTGGGCGCGGCGAAGAATATCCTCAGCACGCGGCTGAAATCGATGGTGGCTGAAGGGATTTTGCGTATTGAACCCGCCGCCGACGGATCGGCGTATCAGGACTATGTGCTGACGGAGAAGGGTAAAGCGCTGCGCCCGATCATGGTGGCGTTAAGCCAGTGGGGAAGCAAATACCTGTTTGACGAGAACGAACCTTTCACCGAAATGGTGGATAAAGAAACCCGCCAACCTTTGCAAACCATAGAGCTGCGTTCACAAGATGGGCGGGTTTTAAGCTATGACGAGATCACGGCCATTCAGCCGCAGAAAAAATAACCCGTGTTAGCGAGGAATACGCTCGTGCCAGTACTTGGTGAACTCTTCTTCACCATTCAGGCTGACCACCATATCGCCACTGACGATAAAATGGGTCAGGTCGCTGCGCATCTCTAAAGTGATCACCGCCTCAATCTGCCAGCCCTCGCGGCCAATTTTCATGGTCTGGGTGAGCAGATAGCGCGCCGACAGCGGGTCAGCATTGCCGACCACCAGCTCACGGCGCAGGTTGTGGTCTACAGTGGTATCAATGTCGTCGAAACGATAAACCCCTTCGCCAAACACGCCGCCTTCGCCATTGGTGACGCTGGTCCACTCATCCGTCAGGAAGTCGTAACTGATCGAACGGTCAACGCGGCCTTGAGTCAGCACGGTTTGCGGCGTCGGCGCGGCGCTTTGCGGCTCTTTGATGGGGCCGTCAATCACCAGCGGCTGGTGGCACACCGGCAGCGAAAGCTGGGCGCTGTGCAGGTCGAGGGTTAGGGTGGCGGCTTCCGGCATTGGCCAAATCATCGGCCAATAGGTGGTGGCCAGCGACACCCGCAGACGGTGGCCGACTTCGAAACGATGGGCAATGCCGTCCAACTGTACCGGTACCCGCACTTTCTGCCCCGGCACCAGCGTTACAGATTTATCATGCCCCTGTAAGTGACTCAGATTCAGCCAGCCGTGGGTTACGCGATTGACCGCGCCCTCTGGCGAGACGTCCGACAGCCGCACGTAGAGCATGGCGGCCGGTTTATCACTGCTCAGCTCGACGGTGAACTGCGGGAAGCCGAAGACAGACAGCGGCTCTGCCAGCGGCTGGCCCTCAAAGATTTCGGCATTGCCGTCATCCACCCGCTGGTCCGGCGGCGTTTCACCCAGCACGCCCGCGCCCATCCATTCACCGGCCATCAGGCCGTGGTTCTGCGGCGAGCAGATGGAAATCACGCCGGCTTCTGCGTCCGGGTGAGCATTCAACTGCCCGCGCGTTAGCCAGCGAGGCTCATGAGTCACATTGCTGGCAGTGCCTTTATCAAAGCCGACCCACTGGCCTTTGCTCACCGGGCGCTGGGCCGACGGCGGCTGGCTGTCTTGCAGCCAGGCTTGCACCATCGGGCCGTCCATTGCGGCGTTTTGTTCGCCTTTCAGCCAGTGATCCCACCACTGTACCGCCTCTTGCAAGAAGCCAATCGCCGGTTCCGGCGTGCCGTCCTGCGGGTAAATATGCGCCCACGGGCCAATAATGGCGCGGCGCGGCACCTGCAAGTTGTCCATCAGGCGGAACACCGCGTTGCTATAGGCATCTGCCCAACCACCAATGGCTAACACCGGGCATTGAATCGCCGACCAGTCCTCGCAGACGGAACCGTGCTGCCAGTAGCGATCGCGCAGCGGGTGTTCCATCCACAATGCCGGGAAGAACGGCATGTTTTCGAGGCGATTGAGCCACTCGTTGTACCAGCCTTCGCCGACCAGCGCCGGGTCAGAAGGGCGGCTCTGATAAGCCAGCATGATGCCGCCCCACCAGAGGTTGTCATTGAGCAGGCAGCCGCCTTTGTAGTGAATATCATCGGCGTAGCGGTCGTCGGTGGAGCAGACGGTGATCACCGCTTTTAGCGCCGCCGGGCGACGTGCCGCCACCTGCAAGCCGTTAAAGCCGCCCCATGATTTCCCCATCATGCCGACATTGCCGCTACACCACGCCTGCTGGGTGATCCACTCAATCACTTCCAGCGCGTCGTCCTGTTCTTGCATCAGATATTCATCCGCCAGCAGCCCGTCGGACTCGCCGCTGCCGCGCATATCCACGCGCACCACGGCGTAGCCATTACCGGCGAAATAGCCGTGCATCGGCTCGTCGCGGGTGCGGGTTCCGTCTCGTTTACGGTAGGGAATGTATTCCAAAATGGCCGGAACCGGCTGGTCCGCCGCACTGTCCGGCAGCCATAAACGGGCGGCGAGGCGGGTGCCGTCGCTCAGTTTGATCCACAGATGCTCGATGGTGGTCACCGAATGCGGGAACTCAGTAATAATGCGTTTTGTGGTCATAGTGCGCCTGTCAAAGATGTCTTGTCGGAAGAAGAGGAGGAACGCAGCGCCAGCACGTCGTCCAGCCAGTCGGTGCGCATTTCTGGCACTGAGGTCAGCAGTTTTTCAGTGTACGGATGCATAGGCGGGCTGAACACCACGCGGGTATCGCCGCTGGCAACAATGTTGCCCTGATACATCACCGCTACCTGATGGGCAATGCGCTTCACCGTGCCGAGGTCATGGGTGATGAACAGGTAGGAAAGCCCCAACTGCTCTTGCAGGCGGCGCAGCAGGTTAAGTACCTCTTCGGCCACCAGCGGGTCGAGCGCCGAGGTGGCTTCATCGCAAATAATTAGCTCCGGCTGGGCCGCCAGCGCGCGGGCGATACAGACGCGCTGCTTCTGGCCGCCGGACAGCTCGCCCGGATATCGGTCAATCAGCTTCAGCGGCAGTTCGGTCAGGGTCAGCAGCTCTTCCACCTTGGCTCGCACTTCGCGTTTACTCAGCCCGAAGTAGAACGCCACCGGGCGACCAATCAGCTCAAGAATGGTCTGGCGCGGGTTGAGCGCCACGTCCGGTAGCTGATAGATCATCTGAATGCGGCGCAGCGTCTCTTTCTGCCGCTGTTGGTAGAGCGGCGAGAGGGTGACGCCGTCGAACTCGACGCTGCCTTGGGTATCCGGCAGCAGGCCAACCAGCGCGCGGGCGAGGGTACTTTTGCCGCTACCCGACTCGCCAATCACCGCCAGCGTTTTGCCGCGCGCCAGTTGCAGGTTGACGTCATTGACCACTTTCTTGCCGTTGTAGCCGGTACTCAGCTGTTTGATGGTCAGCAAAGCCGCCAGGGCTTCTGGCTGCGCGGCGGTCACGGTTTCTGCCGCGTGTTCGCGCTCGGCCACTAAGCGGCGGGTGTACTCCTCTTTTGGCGAGCTAAGGATCTGCGCAGTATTGCCGGTTTCCACTTCTTTGCCGTGGCGCAACACCATAATGCGGTCCGCCAGCTGGGCCACCACCGCGAGGTCGTGGGTGATGTACAGCGCGGCGGTGTTGAACTCGCGCACCAGCTTGCGCAGCATCACCAGCACTTCAATCTGAGTGGTAACGTCCAGCGCAGTGGTAGGTTCATCCATCACCAGCAAGTCAGGCTTGCAGGACATGGCCATGGCCGCCATCGCGCGCTGCAACTGGCCGCCAGAAAGCTGGTGCGGATAGCGTTTACCAATGTTTTCCGGGTCCGGCAGATCCAGCGAGCGGAACAGGGTGATGGCCCACTGGCGGCTCTCTTCTTTACTCATCAATCCGTGGCGAATCGGCCCTTCGCACACCTGTTTTTCAATGGTCAGTGCCGGGTTGAAGGCCGCCGCCGCGCTCTGTGCCACATAGGCCACGCGGCGGCCGCGCCACTGGCGTTTGACTCGCGCGGGTTGGGAAACAATATCGGTGCCATCGACAATCACTTCGCCGCCGCTGATCCGGCAGCCCTGTCGCGCATAGCCCAGCGCGGCTAAGCCAATGGTGGATTTTCCCGCGCCAGATTCGCCAATCAGCCCGAGGATTTCGCCTTTCGCCAGCGTGAGGGAGATGTCCTGCACCAGCGGCGAGCCGTCGAGGGTTTCGATGCGCAGCCCGCGCATTTCGAGGATCAGGTCTTGCTTGTTGTCCGTCATGCTTCTTCTCCGTGCGGCAGGCTGTTGCGGGCCAGTAGCCAGTCAACTACCAAATTGACGCCAATGGTCAGCAGCGCGATGGCCGCAGCCGGGTAGAGCGGCGCGAACTGACCGAAGTTAATCGCCTGCGCGTTGTCGCGCACCATGCTGCCCCAGTCGGCGTAAGGCGGCTGAATGCCCAAGCCGAGGAAGCTCAGTCCGGCGATAAACAGGAAGGTGAAGCAGAAACGCATGCCGAACTCGGCCAGCAGCGGCGGCATGGCGTTGGGCAGGATCTCTTTGGTTAGCACCCAGCGCAGTCCTTCACCGCGCAGACGAGCAGCTTCGACATACTCTTGGCAAACAATGGCTTGCGCCACCAAACGCGCCAAACGGAAAACCCGGGTGGCGTCGAGCAGGGCGATAGTCAGCACCAGAACCGGAATGGAGGTGCCCATCACGGACAGTACCATCAGGGCGAAAATCAGCACGGGAATCGACATCACGGTATCGACAATGCGCGACAGCACCACGTCCACCCATTTGCCATAAATCGCCGCCGCGAAGCCGCTAATAATGCCAATAATGAATGACGCAATGGTGATGGTCAGCGCGATGGCGATGGTGGTGCGAGCGCCAAACAGAATGCGTGAAAGCATGTCGCGCCCCAAACTGTCGGTGCCGAACGGCGTGGCCGCCGAGGGTAATAGCCAGATATCACCCACCTGTTCGGTTTCGCTGTGCGGCGCGATCCACGGGGCGAAAATCGCCGCCAGCAGATTGACCGCAATAATCACGATGCCAATCCATGCTGACAGCGGGATGTTGCTGATAAATGAAGCTTTATGCGAATGATTCATGTTGCTCCTGCCTTAGCGCGCGTGGCGTAAACGTGGGTTACACCAAATCGCCAGCAAATCAGCGGTGGTATTGAGGAAGATGTAGGTGCCGCCAAACAGCAGGCCGCAGGCCTGAACCACCGGCAGGTCGCGCTTGGTCACGGCGTCAACCATGTACTGGCCAATACCCGGATAGACAAACACCACTTCCACCAGAATCACCCCCACCACCAGATAGGCAAGGTTAAACGCGACAACGTTAATGATTGGCGCGAGGGCGTTGGGCAGGGCGTGGGACACCACAATCCGCCAGCGCGACACGCCTTTCAGCACCGCGCTCTCAATGTACGGGCTGGACATCACCGCCGTCACCGAGGCGCGGGTCATGCGCAACATGTGGGCCAGCACCACCAGCGTCAGCGTCAGCATCGGCAGAGTGCAGACGTAGAGCTGGTCGACGAACGAGGAGCTGGGGTCGACCATCGCCAGGCTGGGGAACCACGTCAGGCGAATGGCGAAGGCGATCACCAGCACGTAGCCCACGAAGAACTCCGGCACCGAAATGCTGATGAGGGTCAGGGTATTGGCCAGTCGGTCGAAGATTGAGCCGCGCCAAATGGCGGACGCAATCCCCAAGCCGACGGCCAGCGGGATGGCGATAATGGCCGCGTAACCGGCCAAAAATAGGGTATTCCCCAGACGCGGCAGCAGCTCGTTGCCGATAGGTCTGCCATTCGCCAAAGAGTTACCTAAATCACCGTGCAGAATTCCCACCAGCCAGTGCAGATAGCGCAGCACGGCCGGCTCGTCCAACCCCAGTTGCAGGCGCAGCGCCGCCACGGTTTCCGGCGTGGCGCTCTGGCCGAGAATGGCGGTTGCCACATCCCCTGGCAGCATTTCAGTTCCCACAAAAATCAGCAGTGAAACCAGCCAAAGCGTGCCTACCCCAAGCAGCACGCGTTGTAAAATCTTCTTCTTCATCATGCCTCCAGCCAGACGCGCTCGGCCAGACGACCACCCATGAAGTTGAACATCGGATGCGGTTTAATTCCGCCGACTTTTTTGTTGGCGGCGTCAAGATAGTCGCCAAACAGGGGGATCATCGCGCCGCCGTTATCGCGGACAATGCTTTGCAATTCGCCATAGATTTCAGCGCGCTTGCCGTCGTCCAGCAGGGAGCGGGCTTGCAGCAGCAGGGCGTCGAACTTCTCATCTTTCCAGTGAGTGTCGTTCCATTTCGCCGTCGACTGATAGGCGGTGGAGAACATCTGGTCCGCCGTCGGGCGGCCGCCCCAGTACCCCATGCTGAATGGCGCTTTCATCCACACGTCGTCCCAGTAGCTGTCAGCGGGCTGGCGCTTGATGCTGACCTGAATGCCGCTTTTTTGCGCTTCCCCTTGGAACAGGGCGGCGGCATCGAGAGCACCGGCAAAGGCAGCGTCGGAGGAGGAGAGTTCGAGCTTGAGGTCAGTTAGCCCGGCCTTTTTCAGATAGAAGGCGGATTTGTCAGGGTCGTAGACACGCTGCTCAAGGCTGTGGTTGAAGAAGCGGTCGGTTTTTGGGATGGGATGGTCATTGCCGAGTGAACCGTAGCCGCGCAGCACCGTGTCGAGGATCTTCTGCCGGTCAATGCCGTGTTTAATCGCCATGCGCACGTCGTTGTTATTGAACGGCGCGACG
Source organism: Ewingella sp. CoE-038-23 (assembly GCF_040419245.1). Classification (NCBI taxonomy): domain Bacteria; kingdom Pseudomonadati; phylum Pseudomonadota; class Gammaproteobacteria; order Enterobacterales; family Yersiniaceae; genus Ewingella; species Ewingella docleensis. The sequence continues at coordinate 1,739,504 of NZ_JAZHOH010000001.1, forward strand.
CTACAGTCCATCAGGAAGGTGAAGTGCTGGCCGCCGGAGGAGCGCACGATGTTCAGCGCCGGGCTGCGTTTGAGGAAATCGACGGTTTTGAAATCGACGCGGTTAATGGCGTGAACCTGCCCGGAAATCAAGGCGTTGGTGCGCGCGGTTGGGTCATTGATGACGATGACTTCCACGGCATCCACGAAGGCGCGGTCTTTCTTCCAATAGTTAGGGTTGCGTTTAAACAGCGAGCGCACGCCCGGCTCGTATTGGTCAAACACAAAGCCGCCGGTGCCAATCGGGTGTGACCAGTCGGTAAAGCCGTTCGGCACCACCAGCAAGTGGTAGTCAGCCAGCAGGTACGGCAGGTCAGCATTTCCGCTCTCCAGCGTGATAGCGATTTGGTTGTCGCCCTGTTTGGTCAAACCGGTGATTGGCGAGAGCTGAGTTTTGATGGCGCTTTTGGTCTTATCGCCGCGATGCAGGTTGATGGAGTAAATAATGTCGTCGGCATCGAGTTTCTTGCCGTTATGGAATGTTACCCCGTCTTGCAGAGTGAATATCCATTCGGTTGCGCCCGGTTTGGCTTCCCAACCGGCAAAAAGTTCAGGAATCGCTTTGTTATTTTCATCTATTTCGACTAAACCGTTCATCAGCATATATGCCTGATTTAACGGAACCCAGTCGCTGAATAATGTGGGATCTAAAGAATCGCTGGTGTTACCGCCTGACATTCCCAATTTTAATACGCCACCTTTTTTTGGCTCGGCTGCAAAAGCAGACAGGGGGGAAAGACCATAGGCGGTGGTAATACCCATAGCAGCAGCGCTGGTAATAAAGCCGCGGCGGCTGAGTTTTGCATCCTGCATTAATTGCGTCAAAGCGGAATTTTTATCTTTCATCTAATTATCTCCGGGGTGGCGAAAACCTGTTATCTCCAGGCTCTTGCGTCTTGTCTCAAGGTTGGCCGCGTTCATTCGCCTGAAACACTTACGCAGGTAAGCTAACCGGGGTTTGTTCGCATGCTGCCTTGATTCAACGCGAAGGGCATAGGGGATAGGCGCAGGTGAAAAAAGGAATAATTTATATTTATTGCTTAGTGATTTATATCAAAACACTCTGATGAATTTGCATGAGAATTTATCATGAGAGTATGCGAAAAATGCGCGGCAGAACACCCTGAAACGTTTTATTTTGCCTGTATCTGAATTCGGCGAAGGGAAATAACCGTTGGACTTCCATACCCTGATTGGCTTAATTGGCGTCTTTTGCTACCTGCTGGCATATGCACTAGTTCAAATGCGCAAACTAGCAGTAGATGCTGATATTTATGCCTGGCTTAATATTATTGGCGGCACCTTTGGTCTCTACTCCCTGAGCCATGATTTTAATTTGGCGTCTTGTATTTCCCAGTCATGCTGGTTGTTGTTTACCTTAATTGGGATGCGAGCGGCGCGGAAACGCCGTTATTTAGAGAAGAATAAAATTCCAGAAATTGAGATTTAAAACGCAGTTAAGAATTTTGGTAAAATTAATGAAAAGTTGGGGTTTGAATTCAAAACATTGCGTTGCCACGCAAACTGGCCTTTAAGGTCAAGGTCGTGCGCTGCCGCCACACCGGCCTTAAGGGGCGCCTATCGCCGCGCCCCTTAAGAATCCCCGGCTCTTTACTGCGCGCTATCGCTCGTTGGGAGGACGTGTTTCAGAGGCTTCCGTTATCCACCGCAAAATGTCGCCGCTTAGGCGGTGCCTTCGCTTCAGGCTTCGAGCCATAGGTCTCGAACCGTTCGCTCAGCGCCATTTTTGACTGCGGTTTTGAGGCATTTCAACCGTACCTTTTCAATGAGGTTTGGATTTGTTTTACGAATTGAATGGAAAGGTTCGGTGTAAATGCCAGTAGGTCGCGTTCAGAAGTGACGCCGAGGGAGTGGTTCGAGACCTATGGCTCGAAGCCCGAACTGAGGGAACCGCCTAAGCGGCGGCACTTCGCGACGATCACCGTGGCTGCTGAAACACGTCCATTCCGACCCTGCGAAGCCTCTGTCTCACAACAGGAAAAAACGCAGGGTTCCAAGGGAGGCGCGTTTACGCCTCCCTTGGTCGGTGTGGGCCGACGCCCACGACCTTGACCTTGACCTTGGGGCCAGTTTGCAACACATCGCAAAGTCGCGATTTTAGGTTTACTGGCTTTGCAAAAGCCATTCGATCACCCGTCGAATGACGGGCCTCAAATACCTGTCTTGCGGCGTCAAAATATAACATTTGCCGTCAGCGGCCAGCTTGCCCGGATGGGCATGGACCAGCTGTCCGTTATCGACATAATCCTGCACTAAGCCTTCCCAACCGAGCAAAATTCCGTCGCCGAGAACGGCGGCTTGCACCAGAAACGGGTAGTTGTTGGCTCGCCACGTCTGCCTTGGGGCGAAATGGTGCACGTCCTGCGAGGTAAACCAGTCGCGCCAGCCGGTCCATTCGCGCTGGGGATCGTCTTGAATTAACAGCGTGTGATTGAGTAATTCGGCGGCGTCGGGGTCGGCGGGAAGCTGGCGTAAAAACGCAGGTGAGCACATCGGATAACAGACTTCGTCGAACAGCGGCACGGCGTGATAGCCCGCGGGCGGGGTGCGCAGGTAGAAAATCGCCAGATCAAACTCTGAGGATTTAAGGTCAGAGAAGCTGTCCGAAATCTTCATGCGGATCTGCAAATCCGGCATCAATCCGCGCAGAGCCGAAAGGCGCGATGAGAGCCAAAGGCTGCCCATCGCGCTGGTGCAGGCCAGCGTCACCTGCGGCAGGCCGCTCCAGCCCATCACTTCGGCAGTGGATTGTGAAATATCACCCAACAGCTTTCGCACCTGCTCGGCGTAAATCTCCCCGCGAGGCGTCAACGTCACCTTGCGCTGGCTACGCTGAAACAGCTTGCAGCCCAGCATCTCTTCTAACTGCAAGATTTGCCGACTGATGGCGCTTTGCGTCAGATTTAACTCATCCGCCGCGCGTGAAAAACTGCAATAACGTGCAACACATTCAAAGGCCACCAAGGTGTTTAGGGGTGGTAAAGGTTCTATCTGCACGTCTTTATTCGCTCCAGTAGAGAGGCAGAATCAAAGTTCTGCCATCATTTCAGCAATGGTCTGCCCAATATGCTGCATGGCCTGCTCATAAGCCTCGGTTAGTGGCTGAGCATAGTTGATTCGCAGGCAGTTGCGATACTTGCCTGATGCAGAAAATATCGACCCGATCGCAATTTGCACTTTGTGGGCTTCCAGCAGGCGGTTGAGCCGCTGAGCGTCGAGGCGCTCATCGAGTTCAATCCACAGCATAAACCCCCCCTGCGGACGACTGACTCCCACGCCGCACGGGAAGTATTTACTCACCCAGCAGGTCATGGTGCAGAGGTTACGCTGGTACTGATTGCGCATTCTGCGCAGGTGTTGCAGGTAATGCCCCTGTTTGATGAAGTCGGTCAGGGCGATTTGCGGCAGGGTGGAGGTCGCGCCGGTGCTGATAAACTTCATATGTAAGGCACGATTGTGGTAACGCCCCGGAGCCAGCCAGCCGACGCGCAGGCCGGGTGCCAGGGTTTTGGAGAAGGAGCTGCACAGCAACACGCGTCCATCTTCATCAAAAGAGGTGATGGTCGCCGGGCGGGGATATTGATAGGCCAAATCGCCATACACGTCATCTTCAATAATGGCGATGTCATAGCACTGTGCCAGCCGTAGCAGCGCCTTTTTCCGCTCGTCGGGCATGTTGTAACCCAGCGGGTTATTACAGTTTGGCGTGAGTTGAATGGCTTTAATCGGCCACTGCTCAAGGGCCATTTCCAAGGCTTCAATACTGATGCCGGTCACCGGGTCAGTGGGGATCTCCAGCGCCTTCATGCCGTAGCCTTTGAGGGTCTGCATCGCGCCGTGGAAGCTCGGAGAGTCAACCGCCACGATATCGCCGACGTCGCAAACTGAGCGAATCGCAATGGAAAGGGCCTCGTGGCAGCCGGTGGTGATCAGTATATTGCTGGCGTCCATGTGGCTGCCGCTATCAATCATCAAACGGGCGATTTGCTCACGTAACTCCAGCGCGCCATAAATAGTGTCGTATTTCAGCGCCAGCAGATTTTGATGCTGTCCGGCGCGGGACATCGCTCGGTTCAGGGGGCGCAGAGTCGGGGCGGTGACATCCGGCGAACCGCGCCCGAGCTGAATAAAGCCCGGTGTATCTTGCTGGGTTATCTGTTCTAGCACCTGATCCCACTGGCTGATATCCACCGGACGCTGAGTCGGGCGACAGACGGCGGGCAGTGCCGCCTGCGGCCGGGCGGAGGTGACGAAATAGCCTGATTTCGGCCGCGCCTCGACCAGCAGTTTCTCTTCCAGCATGCGATACGCCTGCTGAACTGTACTGATGCTCACGCCATGTTCACTGCTCAGGATACGCACCGAAGGCAGGCGCTCCCCGGCAGGATACAGGCCTTGCTCGATGCGTTCGCTCAGCACATTGGCGAGATTTTCATAGCGATTCACTTTTTACTCCCCACTTGTTGAAAATAAAACCAGTACAGATGCGCTTAATCTAGCCCATAAACTGTCATTCATTCCACTGCTGTATGGTTTAAATATCGATTATCTGAATCTGTAATGTATTTCGCGCTCATTGCATTCTATGGCGACAGGGTAAATAGGGGATGTGATGATGAAAAACGTGAATAAAGAACGCCAATACTGTGAGTCTGATTGCGCCGTGGGCGCGGGTCCGGTAGTCAGCAAAGCCATTGACGAGGCACCCGCCAGAGCCGATAGCTGGATGGCCAGGTCAGTACAGTTTGTGATGATGTGGAATGAGAAACGCATTCAGCGCAACATTCTGAACGGGCTGACAGATTGCCAGTTGAAAGACATTGGCTTAAGTAAGGCGGATATTGAGAAAGAGCACGGGAGGGTATGGCCGACATGGCCGAAGTGAGAGTAGGGGTGAGATTTGCCGCATTGAGCTTTGAATTAAACCACTCCTCATCCAGCCTTCTCCTCTGAGAGGAACAGAACGCCACCCATAAAAAACCGGTGAGGATCGCTCCTCACCGGTTAGGTCTTTGCCCAAAACCCAGACGGGTTTATTTCACCTGCATGCCCGGCTGTGCGCCAGAGTCAGGGCTGAGCAGGAAGATCTCTTTGCCGCCAGGGCCTGCCGCCATCACCATGCCTTCGGACACGCCGAAACGCATTTTGCGCGGGGCAAGGTTGGCGACCATGATGGTCAAACGGCCTTCCAACAGCTTTGGATCTGGGTAAGCGGAGCGAATGCCAGAGAAAATCTGGCGCGATTCGCCGCCCAAATCTAACTGCAGGCGCAGCAGCTTGTCAGAGCCTTCTACGAAATCAGCACTTTTAATCAGCGCAATACGCATATCCACTTTCGCGAAATCATCAAAAGTGATGGTTTCTTGAATCGGCGCGTCAGCCAGCGGGCCGGTGACGGTTTTGGATTTCTCTGCGGCGATATCTTCTTTCGATGCATCCACCATGGCGCTCACTTTATCCAGCTCAATACGATTGAACAGGGCTTTGAACGGGCTGACTTTGTGTGACAGCAGCGGCTGAGCGATGCCGTCCCAGGTCAGTTCAGCATTGAGGAAGGCCTCAGCGCGTTCAGTCAGCGATGGCAGTACTGGTTTTAGATAAGTCATCAGCACGCGGAACAGGTTGATACCCATGGAGCAGATCGATTGCAGGTCGGCATCGCGGCCTTCTTGCTTCGCCACAACCCAAGGCGCCTGCTCGTCAACATAGCGGTTTGCCAAGTCGGCGAGGGCCATAATTTCGCGAATGGCGCGGCTTGACTCACGGCTGGCGTAAGCTTCGGCAATGCTTTCGGCGGCATCGACGAAGGTTTTGTACAGCGCTTCATCAGCCAGTTTGTCAGAGAGAACGCCGTCGAAACGCTTATTAATGAAGCCCGCGTTGCGAGAAGCCAGATTGACCACTTTGTTGACGATGTCAGCATTTACACGCTGCACGAAATCTTCCAGATTCAGGTCGATATCGTCGATACGCGAAGAGAGTTTGGCGGCGTAGTAATAACGCAGGCAGTCGGCGTCCAGATGGTTCAGATAAGTGCCGGCCTTAATAAAGGTGCCGCGAGACTTAGACATCTTCGCGCCATTGACCGTGACGTAGCCGTGAACGAACAGGTTGGTTGGCTTGCGGAAATCACTGCCTTCCAGCATGGCTGGCCAGAACAGGCTGTGGAAATAAACGATATCTTTACCGATGAAGTGGTACAGCTCTGTGGTGGAATCTTTTTTCCAAAACTCGTCGAAGCTCAGGTCTGGGCGACGATCGCACAGGTTTTTGAAGGAACCCATGTAGCCAATTGGCGCGTCCAGCCAGACGTAGAAGTATTTGCCCGGCGCATTAGGGATTTCAAAGCCGAAGTAAGGGGCGTCGCGGCTGATGTCCCACTGTTGCAGGCCAGACTCGAACCACTCTTGCATCTTGTTCGCCACTTGCTCTTGCAGTGCGCCGGAGCGGGTCCAGGCTTGCAGCATGGCGCTGAATTCAGGCAGGTCAAAGAAGAAGTGCTCGGAATCACGCAGTTCTGGCGTCGCGCCGGAAACCACGGATTTAGGCTCGATAAGCTCTGTCGGGCTGTAGGTAGCGCCACAGACTTCGCAGTTGTCACCATATTGGTCCGGAGATTTACACTTCGGACAGGTGCCTTTAACGAAACGGTCCGGCAGGAACATGCCTTTTTCCGGGTCGTACAGCTGGGAAATGGTGCGATTCTTGATGAAGCCGTTTTCTTTTAGGCGACCATAGATAAGCTCGGACAACACGCGGTTCTCGTCGCTGTGTGTCGAGTGGTAGTTGTCATAGCTGATACCGAAGCCTGCGAAATCTTTTTGATGCTCCTGGCTCATTTCGGCGATCATCTGCTCCGGTTCAATTCCGAGCTGCTGAGCTTTCAGCATGATCGGCGTACCGTGCGCATCGTCAGCACAAATGAAGTGAACTTCGTGGCCGCGCATTCGCTGGTAACGGACCCAGACGTCAGCCTGGATGTGCTCGAGCATGTGTCCGAGGTGAATAGATCCGTTGGCGTACGGAAGTGCACAGGTTACCAAAATTTTTTTCGCGACTTGAGCCATAGTAAGAGCTTGCTTTCTTTAGTTGAAATCAGGGGTATTGATGTTAACCGAAACGGCCTCCCTGCGTAAACAAGCCGTACACCCTGATCGACAAGAGCCTTGCGCGGTTACTGAATTCAGCGGGTTTTGAGTATATGCTACGTAAAATATCAATGTCGTTTAATAACATGCTTCAAGGAGCCGGGATGACATCTCAATCCCCCGAGGGGCTACGCGCCCTGGTGGCCAGCGTACTGTCCACTTTTACTCATTCCACCCTGCAAAAAGATTTAGTGTCGATCAAAGCCGTGCACCACTGCGCGTTGATGGACGGCGTGCTGCATCTCGATTTAACCCTGCCTTTCGTCTGGCAGAGCGGCTTTGATGCGCTGAAAGAGCAAACCAGCGCTGAACTGCTGCGCGTGACCGGGGCGAAAGCGATTGAATGGCGGCTGCGTCATGACGTCGCCACGCTGCGCCGCGCCAACGATCAGCCGGGCATCAAAGGTGTGCGTAACATTATTGCTGTCAGCTCCGGCAAGGGCGGGGTGGGGAAATCCACCACGGCGGTAAACGTCGCGCTGGCGCTGGCGGCCGAAGGCGGCAAAGTGGGCATTCTCGATGCGGATATTTATGGCCCGTCGGTGCCCAACATGCTGGGTACCGAGTCCGAACGCCCAACCTCGCCTGACGGCGTGCATATGGCGCCGATCATGGCTCACGGGCTGGCGACTAATTCCATTGGTTATCTGGTGACGGATGACAATGCCATGGTATGGCGCGGCCCGATGGCCAGCAAAGCACTGATGCAAATGTTGCAAGATACCCTGTGGCCGGATTTGGATTATCTGGTGATTGACCTGCCGCCGGGCACGGGGGACATCCAGCTGACCCTGTCGCAGAATATCCCTGTAACGGGCGCCGTGGTGGTGACCACGCCGCAGGACATCGCGCTGCTCGACGCCATGAAAGGCATTGTGATGTTCGAGAAAGTGAAAGTGCCGGTGCTGGGCATTATCGAAAACATGAGCATGCACATTTGTAGCCAGTGCGGGCATCATGAGCCCATTTTCGGCACCGGTGGTGCAGAAAAGCTGGCAGAGAAATATCGCTGCGAACTCTTGGCCCAAATGCCGCTGCACATTTCACTGCGCGAAGACTTGGATCGCGGCGAGCCGACGGTGGTCTCCAACCCGCAGAGCGAATTTACCTTAATGTATCGTCAGTTAGCTGCGCGCATCGCTGCTCAGCTCTATTGGCGAGGGGATGCTATCCCGACAGAAATCGCCTTCCGGGCGGTTTAACGTCCAAAGTCTGCTAATAATTGCCCGATGCCAGAGTTTACCGTCCTAAATGCTGGCATCGGCAAGGTGTTGTACCTATAATTGGCGCGATCAAAGCACCGTCCCCGTGCTTGCCCTTCAAACTTCCAAATCAGGTCTTTAATTTTATGTCTGACAAGCACCATCAGTGTGTCATCGTAGGTATCGCTGGCGCATCTGCCTCTGGAAAAAGCCTCATTGCCAGTACCTTATATCGTGAACTTCGTGATCAGGTGGGTGATGAACACATCGGGGTTATTCCAGAAGATTGCTACTATAAAGACCAAAGCCACATGACCATGGAGGAGCGGGTTAAAACCAACTATGACCATCCCAGCGCCATGGACCACAATTTATTGTTCCAACACCTGCAGAGTCTAAAGGCAGGGCATGCTATTGAGTTGCCGAGCTACAGCTTTATCGAACACACCCGACTGGGTGAGACGGTGACCCTGAAGCCCAAAAAAGTGATCATCTTAGAAGGCATACTGCTGCTGACCGACGTCCGTTTACGTCAAGAGATGAACTTCTCGATTTTCGTCGACACGCCGCTGGACATCTGCCTGATGCGCCGTATGAAGCGCGACGTCAACGAGCGTGGTCGTTCGATGGATTCCGTCATGGCGCAGTATCAGAAAACCGTTCGCCCGATGTTCCTGCAATTCATTGAACCTTCTAAACAATATGCAGATATCATTGTCCCTCGTGGCGGTAAAAACCGAATTGCGATTGATATTCTTAAAGCGAAAATTAGTCAGTTCTTCAATTAATGGCCAAGGTTTCACCAGACCATTTTCAGCAGCAACAACACGGAGAGAGAAACGATGAGACTGTGCGATCGAGACATCGAAGCCTGGCTGGACAGCGGAAAGTTAGCGATTTCCCCGCGCCCTCCCATCGAACGAATCAACGGGGCAACGGTTGATGTCCGGCTGGGGAATGGATTCCGCGTCTTTTTAGGGCATAACGCCGGTTTTATCGATCTTAGTGGCCCGAAAGATGAAGTCAGCGCCGCGCTGGATAAAGTCATGAGTGACGAAATCGTTTTGCCAGAAGGCGAGGCGTTTTTCCTGCATCCCGGCGAGCTGGCGCTCGCCGTGACTTTCGAAACCGTTTCTATTCCCGATGACTTAGTTGGCTGGTTGGATGGACGTTCTTCACTTGCTCGACTAGGGTTGATGGTTCACGTAACGGCTCATCGTATCGATCCGGGCTGGAAAGGCCGAATCGTGCTGGAGTTCTATAATTCAGGTAAGTTGCCTCTGGCACTGCGTCCGGGCATGCTCATCGGCGCGCTGAGCTTCGAGCCGCTTTCTGGCCCCGCTGCTCGTCCTTACAACAGCCGCCAGGATGCCAAATATCGCGACCAGCAGAGTGCAGTTGCAAGCCGTATCGACAAAGACTGATTCAGGTCTTTACCCGAGTTGCTGTGGGTAAAAGGGCAAGAGGAAGGCATGAGAAGACTACTGACAACGCTGGTTATATTGCTGGTGGTGATTATTGCAGGAATGACCTCGCTGGTATTTTTAATTAATCCCAACGATTTCCGCCAGTACATGGTAGACCGTGTCGAGCAGAAAAGTGGTTATCAACTGGCGATTCGCGGTGATTTACGCTGGCACGTTTGGCCTCAGTTAAGCATTATCGCCGGCCAAACCTCGCTGACTGCGCCGGGTGCGAAAGCGCCGGTCGTCACGGCCGAAAACATGCGTCTTGATGTCAAACTCTGGCCTTTGCTTTCCCATCAGTTAGCCGTGCGCGAAGTGATGTTGAAAAACGCGGTGGTGCGATTAACACCGGACAGCGAAGCCGACGTGCCGGATGCTCCTGTAGCCCCGACATCAACGGTTCAGCCTCCTTCTGAATTAGAAGCTGGCTGGAAATTTGATATTGATAAAATCAGCGTGGCGGACAGCCTGCTGATTTGGCAGCGCGGTGAAAACGACCAAATTAATGTGCGCGACATTAATATGCAGCTTGAGCAAAATGCGCACCGTCAGGCTACTCTTGAGCTTTCCAGCCGCATTAATCGTAATCAGCGCGATCTCGCCTTCTCCATGTCTGCCGACCTGGATATGCAAAAGTATCCGCAAGAGTTCTCCGCCGATATTAATAAATTTAGCTATCAACTGAGTGGAGCGGATATTCCGGCGAAAGGTTTGCAGGGTTCGGGAACCATGCAGGCAAACTATCATCGCGACACGCAGCGCCTGACCCTCAGCCAGCTAGCATTGACGGCCAATGATAATCAGTTGAGCGGCAACGCGGCGGCGACCCTGTCCGATACCGGCGATTATCAGGTTAACCTGGATGCCGCCAAGCTGGACCTTGACGCTTTATCAGGCTGGCAGCCGAAAACGCCGGATCAAACGTCTCAGGCGGCTCGCGCCGTGACTTCTGCGCCGGTTATCGCGCGCAATGTTAGCGACCAGCCGAATAACTTCAGTATTCTCAACAGCTTTAACGCAAATGTCGCGCTGAAGGTGGCCGATCTCACTTATCGCGGCCTGAAAATTCAAGACTTCCAGCTGTTGGCTACCAATCAGCAGGGTAAAGTTAATCTGCAAACCCTGAGTGGCAAAATGGCATCGGGCGATTTCTCCCTGCCAGGCAGTATGGATGTCACCGGCAAGCTGGCGAAAATCAACCTGCAGCCGATTGTGAATAATATCGAGCTGGGTCAGTTGCTGGTCGCTTACGGCCTGCCTGAAGCGCTCACGGGGAAATTCACCCTGCGCGGCGCGGTGAATGGCAGCGGTTTATCGTCGTATGATTTTAGCCATAGCTGGGCGGGTAAAATGCATATGTCGATGGACGATGCGCGACTTAACGGCATGAATATTCAGCAATTAGTGCAACAAGCCATTGCCCGTAACAACAACAGCGTGCAGGGCCTGGAACGCTATGACCATTACACGCAGATAAAGTCGCTGCAGGCAGAGGGTGTGCTGAACAAGGGGACGCTGACGCTATCCAATCTGATGGCTGAGTCTGAAATGTTAAATGCTAAAGGCGATGGCAAGATTAACTTTGCTGATAAGCAGTGTGATTTGACGCTTGGTGTGCGGGTCACTGGCGGCTGGAAAGGTAACAATAATCTTATTCAGCGTTTGCAAAATACCGACGTGCCTTTGCGAGTCTATGGCCCTTGGTCGCAGTTGAACTATCAGCTGCAGGTAGACCAGATCCTGCGCAACCAGTTACAAGATGAAGCCAAAAGCGCTATCCAAAATTGGATTGATAAAAACAAGAACGCCAAAGAAAACAAAGAGCTGAAATCCATTATCAATAAGTAATTGAAGGTATATTAAGCCAGCAAAATGTGAAAGGGCCTCATGATGAGGCCCTTTTTGTATTTAAAATTCGCAGGAATTAGACCTCGTAATCATCACTATTGGGTGGGGCAAGGGGTGTAACCCTAACTTTTAAAATGCGATGACTATTCACTTCCAGAATTTCAAACTGATAATCACCAATAGTCAGTTTGGCACCCTCCTGTGGAACCACTTGAGCGTGTTCCATCAGCAATCCGGCCAGTGTGTGGTAATCGCGCTTTTCTTCCATAGAGAGGGGAATGTGCATCACGACATCTTCTAATGGCATGGAACCACTCACCACCCAGCTGCCGTCTTCGCGTTGCTCAATATCATCATCTGGGTCTGCGTCTGCGATTTCATGGTTCTCCGGCAGATTACCGGCAATGGTTTCCATCACGTCAGTCAGCGTCACCACACCCTCAACGGAACCAAATTCATCGACAACAAAGGCAAAGTGGGTTTTCGCCAGGCGGAACTGTTCTAACGCTTTTAGCAGGGAGAGTTGCTCGGGGAATATGAGCGGCTGGCGAATCAGCGCCTTCAGGTCTAACTCGTTGTGCAGCAACTGCTGCTTGAGCAGGTCAATAACATGCACCACGCCAAGAGGTTCGTCGGTGGAACTGTCTTCAGTGACCAGAATGCGAGTGTGCTGATTGTCGGCTATTTGCTGGGTTAATACGTCGACGGGGTCATTCAACTCGAGGTTATCAACGTCGTGGCGGGAGGTCATGATACTGCTGACGCTGCGCTGGGCGAGCCCAAGAACGCGCTCAATCATATGGCGTTCTTGCTGATTAAATATTTCGTTGCCCTCGGTATCTGAAATCATGTTGGAAGAGTGCGTGTCGAGTTCTGCTTCTTCATGCTTACCGCGCAACACCCGCAGTACGGTATCAGCCGTCCTTTCTCGCAAAGAGCGGCTGGATGAGAGAAATCGTCGCCGGTTGAACTGCGCCAGTTGATTCAGGGCCTCAATCATCACCGAGAAGCCAATCGCCGCGTAGAGATAGCCTTTCGGGATATAGAATCCGAAGCCCTCGGCAACCAGACTAAAACCAATCATCAGCAGGAAGCTCAGGCACAGGATGACGATAGTGGGGTGAGCATTGACAAAACGGGTCAGAGGCCGGCTGGCGAGCAGCATCAGCAGGATGGCGATACACACCGCCGCCATCATCACGGCCAGGTTATCAACCATGCCGACGGCGGTGATCACCGAGTCGAGGGAGAATATCGCGTCGAGCACCACAATTTGTGCGACGACTGCCCAGAACTTCGCCCCGGAACGCTGCGCGCTATGCTCTTCATCCTTGCCTTCTAGCCGTTCGTTAAGCTCCATCGTGGCTTTGAACAGCAAAAAAATCCCACCCAGCAGCATGATGATGTCGCGAGCGCTAAACGAATGAGAGAACAGGGTGACCAAGGGGCGGGTGAGGGTAGCCAGCCAAGAGATGGACGCCAGCAGCAGTAAACGCATTACCAGCGCCAGCAGCAGGCCCGTCACGCGCGCCCTGTCACGCTGCCGCTTAGGCAGTTTATCCGCCAGAATGGCAATAAATATCAGGTTATCAATGCCTAAAACAATTTCCAGAATGACCAGTGTAGCGAGCCCGGCCCAAATTGACGGATCGACGATCCATTCCATAGCTATTTTTTACCTTTAGGTTTAATGACGTGAGTTACATGTGAATGATGGGTGTCATGGCGTGAAAACTCAACTTTTCCCAACCTGCGGAGTAGGGCGAGTATCATCCATCAGGTTACTGCAGAGGCAGAGTACGTTGATATAAGGTTTATGAATGACTCATAAATCATCAAGAATCGGTTAGAAAAAACGCGAACGAGGGAAACATTCTTAAAATTCAGCGTTTCGCTTACCGTTTGGGAAAGCTTACTGGTATCGTATCACCAAGTTAAAAATCGGTGTTTATTAGCTTTATGTGCTCCCCCGTTAAGGTTTGAAGGTCTATACTAGTGGGATCACGTGGAACGACACAGAATTGCTAAACGGTTTCAGTGCAGTGAGCTAGGTGAGTGCTAATATTCTGACTGGCTGAACTTCCAAACTATTGGTTTCAAGGAGTATCCTTTACAATGTTAAAAGCTGTTATCCCTGTTGCCGGTCTTGGCACACGCATGCTGCCAGCAACCAAAGCGATTCCCAAAGAAATGTTGCCGATCGTAGACAAGCCTCTTATCCAGTACATTGTGAACGAATGTGCCGCTGCGGGTATTAAAGAAATCATCTTGGTTACGCACTCTTCCAAGAATGCGATCGAAAACCACTTCGATACCTCTTTTGAATTGGAGAGCATGCTCGAGTCGCGCGTTAAGCGCCAGCTGCTGGAAGAAGTTCAGTCAATCTGCCCGAAAGGCGTGACTATCATGAACGTGCGTCAAGGGCAGTCAAAAGGCCTGGGCCACGCTGTGTTGTGTGCAAAACCACTGATCGGCAATTCTCCTTTCGCCGTCATTCTGCCAGACGTTCTGATGGATGACTCAACAAGCGATCTGCGTAAAGACAACCTTGCAGCCATGCTGCGTCGCTTCGAAGAAACCGGTAACAGCCAGGTTATGGTTGAAGAAGTGCCGGAAGAAGATGTGTCTAAATACGGTATCGTTGACTGTAACGGCGTTGAAGTTGAGCCAGGCGAAAGCGCACCAATGACCGCAATCGTCGAAAAACCCGATCAGAAAGATGCCCCATCTAATCTGGCAGTAGTAGGGCGTTACGTCTTCTCCGAAGATTTGTGGCCACTGCTGGCAGTCACCCCTTATGGCGCAGGCAACGAAATTCAGCTGACCGACGCTATCGCATTGCTGATGAAGAAGAAAACGGTAGAAGCTTTCACCATGACTGGCCGTTCACACGACTGTGGCGACAAGCTGGGTTATATGAAAGCCTTCGTTGAGTATGGCATCCGCCATCCTTCACAGGGCGCAGCATTTGAGACTTGGTTGAAAGAGTTTACCGCTAAGTAATCATAGGTCTCACATAATATTCCAAGCACCATATACATGGTGCTTTTTCATTCAGTATCTATGATTATTTTCACTAAAAGATACGTCTACTCATAGCCTAATTGTGTGATATTTAGGATAATTGCGACTTGCTATAAGTGATGTTAAGGGTAAAATTCTCAACGATTTACTCACCCCAGCAGCACGTGAAATTTCAAGACTTTATTAAAAACAATAAGTGCATTGGTAGCTTAAGAGCCAAGGGCGGTAGCGTGCCTAAGACTTTACATTCCTTAACTAGCAATCAACCTGTCTGAAAATTCCTCAAAGTTTCTAGAACCTACCCATGAGTAAGAATGATTCAATAAATAGGCCACGTTTTGTCGTCAACGATCATATTAGCGATGTCTAGATGGCCTATTTATTAAATTTTATTCTGATAGAAAAATTGAGTATTTAATAAAAGTGAGACAGCACCGCTGCTCTATTTTCACTACACAATATTGTGCATCAATACTGAACTTGCACTAATAGCATTCAAAAGGGCTCAGGGTGAAAATTCTTATAACAGGCGCGACAGGATTCGTCGGAAGCAATCTTTTCAAAACATTAGAAGCAAGAAACCATCATGTTGTCGGTACTACCCGCCGGGGGCCGGAGGGGGAATCTTCAAACCTGATCAATGTTGGTGAGATTTCGGAAAAAACGGATTGGTCTGCAGTACTGCAAGGTTGTGATACGGTTGTTCATACCGCCGGACGTGCACATATTCTTGATGATCGTGCCGAAGATAAGCTCGCTGAATTCCGTAGAGTGAACTGTGCTGCAACCTTGAAGCTTGCGCATGATGCACAGAAAGCCGGGGTTAAACATTTCATCTTTATTAGTTCGATTGGTGTAAATGGCAATAAAACTGAAGGTAAACCCTTTAATGAACTATCAACACCTCAGCCGACTTCAGACTATGCTATCTCAAAATTAGAAGCAGAGCAGGCTCTTCAGTCACAGTTTGCTAATAGTACAATGTCTATTACGATCATTCGACCAGCATTAATTTGTGGCGAAAATGCTCCCGGAAATATCCGTCGACTTCTAAAAATTGTTGAAAGCGGCTTACCTCTACCTTTTAAAGGGCTTAAAAATAAGCGCGGCATGGTATCACTGGACAATGTGGTTAGCTTTGTTGTCGCGTGTATTGAAAATGAATTAGCTAAGAATGAACTCTTTGTTCTTGCTGATAAAGATGCCCCAAGTACTGAGGAAATAGTTAAAAGCTTTTCTCTAGGTATGAATAAGCCTTCTCGTGTTATCTGGTTTCCTTCAAGTATATTAGGTGTATTACTCACCTTAGTTGGCAAGAAAAGTCTTTATGAACAACTTTATGGTTCTCTTGAAATTGATGCCAGTAAAAGCACTCGTTTACTAAATTGGCAAGCTCCAGTAACGATTTTTGAAACAATGGAAAGAACAGCTAAATATTATAGCAAGGGAAACAAATAATGTTTGAAATAATCATTGCCATTGCGACCTTTATTTTGTCGTTTGCACTTACTTGGGGATTGCGAGTTTATGCATTAAAGAATAACGTGATTGATGTTCCTAATCAGCGCAGTTCGCATTCCACTCCAACACCACGCGGTGGTGGTGTAGCAATTGTTATTAGTTTCCTTATAGGTTTATTAGTATTAAAAGTTATTGATGCTATTTCCTTAACTCAGCTAGCATCACTTTTCATCGCTGGGCTGATTATTGCGATCGTCGGTTTTCTCGACGACCATGGTCATATAGCTGCCCGCTGGCGTTTGTTAATGCATTTCCTTGCAGGTGCGTTTGGGCTGTTTTTCCTGGGACAATTCCCCTCTATCGATCTGTTTGGTTATACGCTTAATGCTGGTTGGGCTGGAATGGTCTTTGGATTAGTCTATCTGGCTTGGATGCTAAACCTCTATAATTTCATGGATGGCATTAATGGATTAGCAAGCATGGAGGCGATAACATTTTCCTTATCATCATGTGCTCTGCTTATTTTAGCTGTGCCTGAAGCATTAAAAACAAGCCAATTTACCATGCTATTGCTGTTAGGCTTTGCAGCATTAGGGTTCATTTTCTGGAACTTCCCTAAAGCAAAAATTTTTATGGGGGATGCAGGTAGTGGCTTTTTGGGAATAACTATCGGTCTCATTGTTCTCCATGTTGCCACGTTAAACAGTAATTTGTTTCTAGCAGAGATTACATTATTAGGAATATTTATTGTTGATGCTACTGTGACTCTTTTACGCCGTTTATTCGCTGGGAAAAAAGTATATGAAGCTCATGCTAGTCATACTTACCAAATTCTAGCTAGAAAATATGGAAGCCATAAAACAGTTACGTTAGCTGCATTGATTATCAACCTCCTATGGCTCGCACCTATTGCAATGTTTATTGCCACTGGCTCAATGACTGGTGTGATTGGCATTTTGATCGCATGGTTGCCGTTGATAGTTGTTGCATACTTATGTGGGGCAGGAGTTAAGGACCGGGTAAATGTGTAATGATAGTTAATTCACTCCTTATCCTTGGTGCTGGTGGGCACGGTCGTTCAATTTATGAAATGGCTATTTCTTTGGATTTGTTTACTCATGTGGCTTTTCTAGATGATGGCGCTCATTCTGCGGAGCAAGCCCTAGAAAAAAATATTATTGGCCGAATACATAAACTTTGTGAATTTGCGCCGAAGTATACTCATGCTGTCGTGGGGATCGGCAACAATAGTGTTCGTGAAACATTGCAAAGTAAGGCAATGGATGCTGGATTGATTATTTCAACCCTTATACACCCCAGAGCTATGGTGAGCCCGTCAGCGCAAATAGAAATGGGTACAGTTATTCTGGCCGGAGCTATTATTGGAGCGAATGTAAAAATCGGAAAGGGCGTCATTGTTAATTGTCAGACAGTTGTTGATCACGATGGCGTACTCGAAGATTTTTCCCATCTAGGCGTGGGGGTCAGTTTGGCAGGAAATAGTCTTATTGGTAGAAGTGCTTTTGTACAGGCTGGTTCAAGTGGTGGATATAATTGCCATATTGAACCCTATGCCAAATGTGCTCCTGGAACAGTTTTAGAAACTAGAGCTTGATGCTCTGATACTCTACTCGGTTTAAAACTATGCTTACGTTCTTACTTTCGTTACCAAGGCCGGTGAAAAGGATTATTACACTGGCTATTGATGTAGTGCTGTTGTTGTGCGCCTTCTGGTTTGCATTTTGGGTGCGTATTGATTCAATGACGCCAGTATCAAGTTTGCCGCATTGGATTTTAATCCTTTCTATTGTTTTTGTTACGCTAATATTCTTTATCAAACTTGGTCTATATCGTGCGGTCATTCGATATATTACAGCTAAGATATTGGTCGCTGTAGCGATTGGCATGATAGCCTCATCTATGCTGCTAATTATATCTGCGTTCTACACCAATTTATTCTTACCACGTACTGTTCCAATCATTTATTTTGCCTTTGGGCTATTGATGATCACCGGTTCCCGTCTGACTCTAAGGATGTTAATTAACCGTGGACTGAAATTGGGCACAAAAATCATCATCTATGGTGCGGGTGCTTCAGGAAGACAGCTGTTACCAGCTTTGAGTCAGGCATCCGAATATTACCCCGTTGCCTTTGTCGATGATAATCCGCGCCTTCAGGGGACCGTAATGCATGGCGTAACGGTTTACTCACCTAAGAAAATGGCATGGTTAGTCGAGAAATATGAAGTCAAAAAAATCCTTCTCGCTATGCCGAGTGCAAGCCGGGCGCGTAAAAATGAAGTTATCAAGCAATTAGAAGGTCTACCTTGTGAGGTATTGTCCATCCCTGGGATGGTTGATCTGGTTGAAGGTAAAGCAAGTATCGATACTCTACGTAAAGTATCCATTACCGACTTACTTGGGCGTGATCCTGTTGACCCAGTTCCAGAACTTATTGCGCGTAATATCCTTGATAAATCGGTAATGGTAACCGGTGCTGGTGGTTCGATTGGCTCCGAGTTGTGTCGTCAGATTCTACGCAATTCACCTCAAGCTTTAGTGCTTTATGAAGTATCTGAATATTCTCTTTATGCAATTGAACGCGAGCTTGCTGAGATTATTAAATCTCAGAATCTAAGAACTACGCTCTATCCTATCCTTGGTAATGTTCAAGACCAAGAGCATTTAGAAAGAGTATTGCGTAGCTTCAAAACTGAAACTATTTACCATGCTGCAGCGTATAAGCACGTGCCATTGGTGGAATATAACGTTACTGATGGTGTGCGCAATAACGTATTTGGTACGCTTGCTTGTGCCCAGGCTGCTATAGCCTGTAACGTCCCTAAATTTGTCCTGATATCAACGGACAAAGCAGTACGACCGACTAATACCATGGGGGCAACTAAACGCTTAGCAGAATTAGTTCTCCAAGGGCTGTCATCTTCACAGGGTACGACATGCTTTAGCATGGTTCGTTTTGGAAATGTGTTAGGATCATCTGGTTCTGTAGTGCCGCTTTTTGAAAAGCAAATAAGTGCTGGCGGTCCTATCACTCTAACTCATCCAGATATAATTCGTTATTTCATGACTATTCCTGAGGCAGCACAGTTAGTTATACAGGCTGGGGCAATGGGTAATGGCGGCGACGTTTTTGTTTTAGATATGGGGGAACCGGTAAAAATTATCGATCTCGCACATAGAATGGTTACGCTGAGCGGCCTCAAACTCCGTGATGCTGAACACCCTACAGGCGACATTGAAATTAAGACGACGGGTTTACGACCTGGTGAGAAGCTTTTTGAAGAGTTACTCATTGGGGAAAATGTGATGAATACCCTCCACCCGCGCATCTTGACTGCGAACGAAGTGATGATGCCTTGGGCTGAATTGACTGATTTCCTACAGCAATTGAATGAGGCATGTAGCCGTTTTGATCAGCAACGCATTCGTGAACTATTGCTTGCAGCACCCACTGGATTTACACCAACAGATAAAATCTGTGACGTTATGTGGCTTAATTCTAAGGTTTAATTATTGTTAAAGCATTTATAATTTAATTAGTTACATACGCTGATATAAAGTAAATTTACATTACTCGAAGATAGCGATTCTATAAATGAAGATTCTCGTAACCGGTGGTGCAGGCTTTATTGGTTCTGCTGTTATTCGTCATATTATTAACAATACAAATGATAGTGTTATCAATATCGACAAGCTAACTTATGCTGGGAATTTAGAATCACTGGCAGAAGTGTCTTCGAGCGAGCGTTACACCTTTATGCAAGCTGACATTTGCGATAAAAACGCTATCGAAAATATCTTTATGCTTCAGAAGCCCGATGCAGTTATGCATCTAGCTGCTGAAAGTCATGTGGATCGTTCAATCACGGGACCAGCAGAATTCATAGGTACTAACATTGTTGGTACCTATACTTTATTGGAAGCTGCTCGAGCATATTGGTCCAAGCTTGATGAGTCACCTAAAAAACTATTCCGTTTCCACCATATTTCAACTGATGAAGTGTATGGTGATTTGCCACATCCAGATGAATGGAAAGAGCAGGGGGCGTTGCCACTCTTTACGGAAAGTACAGCATATGCACCTAGTAGTCCGTATTCAGCATCAAAAGCATCAAGTGATCATCTAGTCCGTGCGTGGCAACGCACCTATGGGCTCCCGTGCATAGTAACCAACTGTTCCAATAACTATGGTCCATATCATTTTCCAGAGAAATTAATCCCTTTAGTAATTTTGAATGCACTTGAGGGGAAAAAATTACCAATCTATGGAAAGGGCGATCAAATTAGGGATTGGCTCTATGTCGAAGATCACGCGCGTGCGCTTTATACTGTCGTAACCCAAGGCCAATTGGGAGAGACTTATAATATCGGTGGTCACAATGAGAAGAAGAACCTTGATGTTGTGCTAACAATATGTGACTTACTTGATGAGATTATTCCCAATACAGAATCATACCGAGAGCAAATTACTTTTGTTGCCGACCGCCCGGGACATGACCGGCGTTATGCTATTGATTCAAATAAGATTAATAGAGAATTGAATTGGCAACCGGTAGAAACGTTTGAATCCGGTATAAGAAAAACCATCCTCTGGTATCTCGCAAATCAAAAATGGTGCAAAAGAGTGCAGGATGGCAGTTATCAACGTGAACGCTTAGGTCTGGAATAAAAATATGAAAGGTATCATTCTTGCAGGCGGTTCTGGTGCCCGCTTATATCCAGTCACCATGGGGGTCTCGAAGCAATTATTACCAATTTATGATAAACCGATGATTTATTATCCGCTTTCAGTATTAATGCTGGCGGGTATTCGGGATATTCTCATTATCACTACTCCCGAAGATCAGGCTTCTTTCAAACGTCTTCTAGGTAATGGTGATAATTTTGGTGTTCATTTAGAATATGCAATTCAACCGAATCCTGACGGTTTAGCACAAGCTTTCATTATTGGTGAGGAGTTTATTGGTGCTGATAGTGTTTGTTTAGTGTTGGGTGATAATATCTTTTTTGGTCAGGGTTTCAGCGGTAAATTGCGTTCGGTTGCTGAAAGGTCAGAGGGGGCAACTATTTTTGGCTACCAAGTTGTTGACCCAGAACGATTTGGAGTTGTGGATTTTGATTCCCAATACAATGCTATTTCTATTGAAGAGAAGCCTAAAAAACCTAAGTCAAATTGGGCTGTCACAGGGCTATATTTTTATGACAACAATGTGATAGAAATAGCAAAAAATGTCAAACCATCAAAACGTGGGGAATTAGAGATAACGGCCGTTAATGAAGAATATCTTAAAAGATCGAAACTTCACGTTGAGTTACTTGGCCGCGGATTCGCATGGCTAGATACTGGGACCCATGACAGCCTTATAGAGGCCGGAAGCTTTGTCGAAACAGTTCAAAAGCGGCAGGGTATGATGGTGGCTTGTCCCGAGGAAATTGCGTGGCGTAATGGTTGGTTAAATGATGAAGAACTGCTTGAAAGAGGACGGATATTCCAAAAAAACAGTTACGGACAATATCTTATAAAACTAGCTTATTTAACTTTGAATTAGAATTATTTTTACTCACTCAAGAGCAATATTCCATATGATATAGCTCTACTATATGCCTGCTCATTATGTTTACGTTATTTAGCTTTTCATTCATTCAACGTTTAACTGGATCGTGGAATTAATCGTCGAAGAATATAAATAATTTTTTTACTATTGATAGGCTACAGCAATAAAATATTTTAAGTTCTAGTACTTCACTATAATTCAAATATAGTGACAATCTATATTTTTCCTTATAGCCAAAACCCACGCATTCATACTACATAATAGACGTAAGACTTAGTTAATTAGAGGATGGAAAGTTCGAGATTATCAGTTAATATCTCTGAGCTGACTTCACGAGCTGAATCACTATGTTGTACTGTGATGTTGCACTCGATAATCTCATTTTCACTGAATAGTGTTCTTTTAATAGACAAAAAATAAAGATAAACAACATCATGAAAAAAGTATTATACGTAACAGGTCGATTTCCTTTCCCTCTGATCACCGGAGATGCACTTCGTGCTTATAACCAGATAAAACATATTGCTGAAGATCATTATGTCGATGTTTTTTCTATTGAACCAGTAAGTATTAAAAGTGATGAAATTACTAATATAACAAGAAATATATATTCGGCTAATGTAGGAAGACTACAAAAGGCTTTTAATATTATATTTAATTTCTATGATAGGCCGCTACAATCAGCAATGTATGTTGACTCTTCAGCTTGGAAGATACTCAGCAAAATTATAACTAATAACGATTATGATATTGTCATTTTCCAGTTGGTCAGATTGGAATGGTATGTAAAAAAAACCGCATCTTTACGAAACAAAAGAGAGTTAAATTTTGAAATATATTGTGATTATGTTGATGCATTGTCACTTAATATGCAGAATCGAGCTAACTCTGAAAAAACGTTAAAAAAATTAGTTTGCCGGAGAGAGTCAAAACAATTAGTTAAATGTGAACGTGAAATATTCCCGTTGGTAGATAAGCAAATAATAATTTCTCAACGAGATGCCGATTATATCAATGCCGGATATTTTCATATTGTGCCAAATGGTGTTAACTTACCAAAAGAACATATTTTAAAAAAAATAGAGAGTGCTGATAATAAAACGATAAATATCGTTTTTTTTGGAAACATGGGATATTACCCAAATGTGAAAGCTGCGATTCTCCTTGCAGAAATATTCCAATCATTACCTAAAAATAAATTCCAATTGCATATTGTGGGTGCTAATCCTGCAAAAAAAATCATGAGTTTGGATGAAGTGCCTGGTATTAAAGTTTACGGTTATGTGGAAAACTTACAAGATCTTCTCACATCAATGGATGTAGCTGTCTTCCCAATACTAGATGGTTCAGGGTTACAGAATAAAGTGCTTGAGGCATTTTCGCTGCAAATACCCGTTATTACCACAAGTATAGTAATGGCCTCAATAATATCATCAAAAAATTGTACGATTATAGCTAATTCAAAAGAAGAATTCATTGATGCAATTGAAAAGTTTTCACGGAATGAATTTCCAACCGAATCAATTGTAGAGAATGCCTATGAATTGATTAAAAAAGAATATAGCTGGAATAAAATAAATCATTTAATGTAAGGTTACAGGATTGTATGTCATGAAAAAAATTTTGATATTTAACTTTTATAAAGGGATCTTGTTACGTGGCATTCCTATTTATACCGATAATTTAGTATTAGCACTGAAAAAAGACGGATGTGAAGTAAAGCAATTCATCTGTCCGAAATTTATAGCTAAATTGCCGCGGGCAATAATTGATATAATGTTTGTTTTCTCTGAACAAATTTTAGTACCAATCATTGGGATTTTAGGGGGGTATGATAAAGTCATATACCCTTATAATTCCACTTCAATATTATCAGCGCTGACAAAAAAATCACTGATTATTATTCATGATTTTATTCCGAATAGAAAAATAAAGTCAGCGAAAAGTATTTCCTCTTTGTATATCGTAATTTCGCAAAGAATACATGCATGGTTGAAACGAGACGTTGCATTTGTTTCCTCAACAACCTACAGAATTGCGAGAAATGTCACTTGGCTTAAAAAGTGTGATCATTATCTATTCCCAAATGCTTTTTATCTATTCGAGAGTACGTTTAATACACTACGAAGTATCGAACCCGAGAGTGATAACTATGTAGTTCTAATTTCTGGTAATGGCTCAAATAAACAATTTGAAACAACCATGGGGCTTTGGAGTAGTTTACCCAATCAGTCGAATGCACGTCTGAAAGTTGTTGGATTGGGAGCTCATAAAATATGGGCATCCAAGATTGTAGATAAATTTCATCAAACGAATGTGGATATACTGCCCATTTTGTCAGATAAAGAGTTAGTCCAAATTATCAAAAACTCATCTCTAATGTGGGCTCATTCAACTCATGAAGGTTTTGGAAGACCAGTGATTGAGGGGCGGATTTGTGGCCTTAATGTTATTGCGACAAATATACCGGCTTTTCGTGAGCATAAAGATGATAATGTATTTTTGTATAATACTAACTCATTTGAAAAAATATATACGAGTGCACTATTGGCACCGTGCAAAGAAGAATATGAAATTAAATATCATGTGGTTTTGGAAAATGAGGTAGAGAGATGGTTAGCAAAAGAAAAATAATACCTGTGATTATGGCCGGCGGAGTTGGTAGCCGTTTATGGCCTTTATCTCGCGAACTTTATCCTAAACAGTTTCTTTGCCTCAAAGGTAAATTAACGATGTTACAATCGACAGTTGAGCGACTGAATGATATCGATTGTGAAAACCCTGTGGTTATTTGTAACGAGCAGCATCGCTTTATTGTTGCAGAACAATTGAGGGAGCTTAACAAGCTAACAAAAAATATTATTTTGGAGCCTGCTGGACGTAACACCGCACCTGCAATTGCTCTAGCGGCACTTGCTGCAAAACGAAGTAGTTCCGATATTGATCCTCTGATGCTCGTACTCGCAGCAGATCATATGATTGAGAATGAAGATGTATTTTGTAATGTAGTGCGTAACGCCACTCCATACGCAAATGATGGCAAACTTGTTACCTTCGGTATTGTGCCTAAAACACCTGAAACTGGCTATGGCTATATTCGCCGTGGAGATGAATTAGCGAAAGCTTCCGATTTAACTGCATATAAAGTGGCTCAGTTTGTTGAAAAGCCGAATCTTGAAAAAGCACAAGAATACATTTCTGTAGGTGAATATTATTGGAATAGCGGCATGTTCCTATTCAGTGCTACTCGTTACCTCGAAGAGCTTGCTAAATTCCGCCCAGATATACTTGAAGCTTGTGAAAAAGCAATGACTGGTATTGACCCTGATCTTGATTTCATACGTGTAGATGAGGAAGCCTTCCTAGCTTGTCCAGACGAATCTATTGACTATGCTGTCATGGAAAAAACTGCTGATGCGGTCGTGATGCCAATGGATGCCGGGTGGAGTGATGTAGGTTCCTGGTCTTCCCTATGGGAGGTCTGTGATCAATCCATTGAAGGAAACGTTAACTACGGAGATGTTATTAGTTTCAACACCGAAAATAGTTATATATATGCAGAATCTAGCTTAGTAGCGACTGTCGGTGTTAAAGATCTTGTCATCGTACAGACTAAGGATGCTTTGTTAGTTGCTGACCGCAATTCTGTCCAACATGTAAAAAAAATAGTTGAACAAATCAAGGATCAAGGACGGCATGAACACCACGTGCATCGAGAGGTATATCGCCCATGGGGCAAATACGACTCTATCGACTCAGGTGAGCGTTATCAAGTTAAACGAATTACGGTTAAAGCGGGGGAGGGATTATCGCTTCAGATGCATCACCACCGTGCTGAACATTGGATTGTTGTAGCAGGAACCGCAAAGGTTATCATTAATGATGAAGAAAAAATCTTAAGCGAAAATGAATCAGTTTATATACCTCTTGGCGTAAAGCATTGTTTGGAAAATCCTGGAAAAATCCCACTTGAACTTATTGAAGTGCGTTCCGGTACATATTTAAATGAAGACGATATTGTTAGATTTAAAGATCGCTACGGCCGCATTTAGTTTTTATATCATTTGCACAAGAATTTTCTTTGTGGACGAATTGAGCATTGCTTGAAGGAGCGAATAAGATGCAAAAATTGACATGTTTTAAGGCTTATGACATCCGTGGTCGGTTGGGCGATGAATTAAATGAAGATATTGCCTGGCGTATTGGACGAGCCTACGGTGATTATCTTAAACCAAAAACTATCGTGCTTGGAGGTGATGCGCGCCTGACAAGTGAATCTTTGAAACTAGCGCTTGCACGCGGTTTACAAGACTCTGGTGTTGATGTGCTTGATATTGGTATGTCAGGTACTGAAGAGATTTATTTCGCTACTTGGCACCTCAATGTAGATGGTGGTATCGAAGTCACTGCTAGCCATAACCCGATGGATTATAATGGTATGAAGTTGGTTCGTCAGGGGGCTAGGCCGATTAGCGGCGATACTGGTCTCCGTGATGTGCAGCGTTTGGCAGAGGCAAATGACTTCTCATTAACAGATGATGCTACGCGAGGTACATACAAAAAAATCTCCGTTGTTACAGCTTATATTGACCACTTATTCTCTTACATCAATATAGATAACATTAAGCCATTGAAGCTGGTTATCAACTCTGGTAACGGAGCAGCAGGGCCAATTATTGACGCCATTGAAGCACGTTTTAAGGCTCTAGAAGTACCGCTTACTTTTATTAAAGTACATAATACGCCGGATGGTAACTTCCCTAATGGCATTCCTAATCCGCTGTTACCTGAATGTCGTGCTGATACTAGTAATGCTGTGATTGAGCATGGTGCAGACATGGGAATAGCATTCGATGGTGACTTCGATCGTTGTTTTTTGTTTGATGAAAAAGGGCAATTCATAGAAGGTTACTATATTGTTGGCCTATTGGCCGAAGCTTTCTTAGAAAAACAGCCGGGATCAAAAATAATTCATGACCCACGTTTATCTTGGAACACCGTTGATATAGTGAAACGCGCAGGTGGTACTCCAGTTATGTCAAAAACTGGTCATGCATTCATTAAAGAGCGTATGCGAGAAGAAGACGCTATTTATGGCGGAGAAATGAGCGCACACCATTATTTCCGTGATTTTGCATACTGTGATAGCGGAATGATCCCATGGATATTAGTAACTGAACTCTTATGTTTAAAAGGTAAATCATTGGGCGAATTGGTTCATGATCGAATGAAGGCATTCCCAGCTAGTGGTGAAATTAATAGTAAAGTCATAGATCAGGCAAACATCATCGATTCTATTCTAGAAGATTATAAAACGGATGCTCTTATCGTTGATTATACTGATGGTATTAGCATAGATTACGATTTATGGCGTTTCAATTTGAGAAGTTCCAATACCGAACCTGTTATTCGACTAAATGTTGAGTCAAGAGCGGACGAGGCGTTGATGGCATCAAAAACAGCTGAGCTACTCAAGAAAATTAGAAAATAATTCGTCGATAATAAACACTGAAGTGTATCTTGCTATCAATGCGGGATGCACTTTTAATTTTTCTCTAAATGTTTAGTTGCGATTATTGTCTCATTGATTAAGCCATTGATGTTGATTGGTTATTAATAACACCTATTTAATTTATGCTGCGAGAAATATGAACGCTAAAAATGAAAATCCTAATAGAAATACGAATGTGTTGAAGTATAGCACTATATATATTGTTGTCCTGGCTTCTTTACTCTTTGTTTTTTTAGAGAACACCATTAGTGCAGTATTATTCAAATCAACCTTAGATGTGTTGGCAGTTATATCAACCGCTCTATTTTGTTATATAATGGTGTACTTCTACATAAACAGAGCAAAATATTTCTCAATGCAACTTTTATTTGCATTCATTTTTTCGATGATAATAGGTTTGCCAGCTGTTTATTTGTATTTTTTTAAAGATGCCAATAGTGGTTTTGAGTTAGTGTGTGTGTGGGGCATACTTATTAATATAGTTCTTTATTTGACTGCAATTAATGGGGGCGTAGTCCAACAAAAAAATAAAATAAACGCTTATTTCAAAAATATCTTTTTTTTGGTTTCATTTTGCCAGGTTATTAAAGTCGGCGTGTATTTAAAATTCATCTTAAGTTCAGGGTTGGGGCATTTAGCAATCTACACAGAAGGTGAAGAACTCTTATCCAATGTACCGTTTATAGTTCGTGCTATCAGTGGCTTGTCATTGGTAATGTCATTGGCTATTTTTTATTATGATAGCCCAAAAAAATTCAAGGTTATAGCTTTTACTCTATTGCTTTCAGAGTTGTTGATTGGTATTAGAAGTAAATTTTTCTTTTCATTAATTTGTGTTATTGTACTTTCCTTATATGTAAATAAAGAAAAAGTTAAGCGTGTTTTCCTTATAATATCTCGCCCGCAATATCTTTTTTTAGGGTTTACAATATTTTCACTTATTTCATATTTTCGGGAAGGTTATCAAATAAACTTTATTGATTATTTGGTTGTGGTTCTGGACTCATTATCGTCTACACTTGCAGGTTTACAGAATCTGTATTCGCTTCCTATGAGTCAAGGATGGGGGGAATTGCACTCAGTGACAATTTTTACGCAAATTCTACCGTTAAGCGGGTTTGGTTTTTTAAACGACAATCAAATTTATAAAGACTTCTCAATTATTGTTTTAGGTGATATTTCTAGTGGAATAGCTCTATCGTCTTCTGGCATTCTTGAGTCTAGTATTTTAAGTTTGAATTTCAATGTTGTGATCTATTTATCATATCTTTTAATAGTAATGTCTATGATTTTAAAAGGTTTGAACAGTAAGCTTACATTTGTAAACTTCATTGCAATAGCTATGCTGCCTGGTTTCTTTTATTCCGTGCGGGGGGAATTAATTCTACCATTTGCATATATTATCAAATCACTACCAATAATAATGGTCTCGCCTTTTTTAATATCGAAAAGCAGTAGTGAACGATGAAAAAAACATTGCATTTTTTTAAATCACGTAACATAAAAGGGTGTTAAAATGCTGAAGGATATTTTCACTGATGGCATTTATGCACTTTTAAATAAAGTGTGCTATTTTGGAGCGAAAACACTTTCAATTCTTATGATCACGCGTGAACTCGGTATTGAGAATGGTGGTTCATTCATTCTTTTAGTCGGAACACTCGAGATTTTAAGAGTTTTGGCGGACTTTGGTGTTGATGTTTATGTGATAAGGAAGTATACAGAAGCCGAAAGAAGATTAGAATTATTAGGCAATGTGTTCTGTCAAAAACTCATTACAGGTTCCTTATTTTCTTTTCTTTTCTTTGTTTACTGCTATTTTGCAGGTTATAGTTTCAACGTTTATGGGCCAATTGCTATTTCATTATTTTTCGCAATGTTTTTCAATATGGCCGGTAGTTTCTTTCAATCGTTGAATTCAAATAAATCCCTTACGCCTATTATTATCATGGTAACCACACTTGTTGTTTGCGTCTTATTAATTGGCTATGTAATGAAGGTGGGGTTTAGTGCTTGGTATTACCTTTTTGTGGAGGTTTCCTTCGTTTCTGCGGTTTCTTTTTTTCTTTTAAGATACTTAGGCTTAACATTTTTACCACAGTTAAGAAAAGCTTCACTAAAGAATATATTATCATTATATAATAAAACAAAAAGTATTGGGTTTAATGCAATAATTGTTATCTTTTATAGTCGACTCGATAATTTTTATATTAAGCACTTCGACCCAGCAAGCTTGGCATCATACGGGCAAGTTTTTAGATTAATAGATCCTCTGGTAATGATATCTTCGGTGTTTTCTACCGTGGCTTATGCCAGGTTTAGTCATTATGATTTAAGAGAAGGGAATCTTATAAAAAAAATATCTCCTTTTTTGTTCTGTGTCATTCTTTATGGTATAGTTAGCTCAAGTTTATATTATTTTGCTGTTTCCACCTTTGGTCATAATGTTATTTTATATTCTAGTGATGTCAATGCCATTGTGATATGTTTCTTGCTTGTTGCTTCAATAAAATGTGTTAATGGTGCTCTCACGTCTATAATACAATCGCAAGGACTTTACCGATTTGGCCTCTATACGGCGAGTGTATGTATTATTGTGGCAGTCCCTTTGATGTATTTTTTAGTTCTAAAATGTGGTGCTGTTGGCGCTGTATATTCTATTATTGCAGTAGAGTCTATTAGTTTATTACTGCTATTAACCTGTGTGCTTATGATGAAAAGGAAAACAAAAAGTTAAGAGTCATGTACACTGGCTTATTAATTAAGTCCTCAAAAATAATGACTTAAAAATGTATTACCATAAAACGGCTTGGTGTTTACATTTCTTTGAGTTCTATTCATCTTTATCCTTCACATTGTTAATGTGGGGAATGGCATAAAAATATGCAGTTGGTTTTTTTTATCGCTCGTTAGTTAAGTACGTCAAATCGCACTTTGTGATCGCTGCGATAGGTTCCTCCTTTCGAAAACTCATGTACAATGCTGATGTTCATTTGTATAGCCCAGCTTGTATAAACTCACTAATTACATGGGTTTAGACCATAAACTGAGCAATCAACTATTTTAGACAGGAGTTGCTAATGTCCAAACAACAGATCGGCGTTGTCGGTATGGCGGTAATGGGCCGTAACCTCGCGCTTAACATTGAAAGCCGTGGTTATTCCGTTTCGATTTATAACCGTTCAGGCGACAAGACTGATGAAGTGATCGCTGAAAACCCGGGTAAAAATCTGGTTCCGCACTACAGCGTCGAAGAGTTTGTTGACTCGTTGGAAAAACCGCGTCGTATCCTGCTGATGGTGAAAGCGGGCGAAGCAACAGACAAAACCATTGCTTCATTGACTCCGCACCTTGATAAGGGCGACATCCTGATAGATGGCGGCAACACCTACTACAAAGACACTATTCGCCGTAACCGCGAACTGTCTGAGCAAGGTTTCAACTTCATCGGTACCGGCGTTTCCGGCGGTGAAGAGGGCGCTCTGAAAGGTCCATCTATCATGCCTGGCGGTCAGAAAGAAGCTTACGCGCTGGTTGCTCCGATCCTTGAGCAAATCGCTGCTCGTGCTGAAGATGGCGACGCTTGTGTTGCTTACATCGGTGCTGATGGTGCAGGTCACTACGTGAAGATGGTTCACAACGGCATCGAATATGGCGACATGCAGCTGATCGCTGAAGCTTATTCCCTGTTGAAACAGTCTCTGGGTCTGACCAACGAAGAGCTGGCTAGCACCTTCGTTGAGTGGAACAAAGGCGAGTTGAGCAGCTACCTGATCGATATCACCAAAGACATCTTCACCAAGAAAGATGAAGAAGGTAAATATCTGGTTGATGTGATTCTGGACGAAGCAGCTAACAAAGGTACCGGTAAGTGGACCAGCCAGAGCTCTCTGGATCTGGGTGAACCACTGACTCTTATCACTGAATCTGTATTCGCTCGTTATTTGTCTTCTCTGAAAGATCAGCGCGTTGCGGCATCCAAAGTACTGACTGGCCCAACCGTTAAACCTTTCTCCGGAGAGAAAGCAGAGTTTATCGAGAAGATCCGTCGTGCTTTGTATCTGGGTAAAATCGTCTCTTATGCGCAAGGCTTCTCACAGCTGAAAGCAGCATCCGACGAAAACAACTGGGATCTGAACTACGGCGAAATCGCTAAGATCTTCCGCGCTGGTTGTATCATCCGTGCTCAGTTCTTGCAGAAAATCACTGATGCTTACGCAGAAAACGCGTCAATTGCTAACCTGCTGTTGGCTCCGTACTTCAAAAACATTGCTGACGAATACCAGCAAGCGCTGCGTGATGTAGTCTCTTATGCTGTTCAGAACGGCATCCCGACTCCGACATTCTCTGCTGCGATCAACTACTATGACAGCTACCGTTCTGCGGTTCTGCCAGCTAACTTGATTCAGGCACAGCGTGACTACTTCGGTGCACATACTTACAAACGCACTGATAAAGACGGCGTGTTCCACACCGAGTGGTTGGATTAAGTTAAATTTACTCGTTGCTGATTAATAATCATACGACCCTTTAAGTGGGTCGTTTTTTTATTTGCTTTACTGACTCAGCAGGAATGCTAAAAGTTATTTCTGGGTATTATTAATTTCAGAATCTGTTGAATTTCGGTGCAATCCGAACAAAATACCTATTTTTCAGTTAGGTATTCCTGAAATTACAAGCTTATAATTACTTCACGCATACAATTGCTTAAATATTTTGCTTAGGGTGACCATGAATCAAGATAACAATGACGGGATGAGAAGACACAGCAATGATGCTGATGACTCTATTGATATAATTGAACTTTTTATGCAGCTTTGGCGCGGGAAAGTGACAATTATTATTTGTGTGATTTTAGCTCTAGCAATTGCGATAACCTATTTAGTCGTTGCTAAAGAAAAATGGACTTCCGAAGCTATTGTGACCTATCCGGACTCAGGGCAAGTTGCGAACTATACGAATGCAATGGGAGTTCTGTATAACCAAAATCCTGCAATTACTGAAGTCCAGCAGCGCTTTTTTGGGCGATTTAATGCTGCTATTTCTGCATTATCCGAACAACTTGATAACCAAGCTGAACCTGAGAAGTTAATCATAGCACCTTCCACTAAAGATCAACCTGTGCCTGTTAAAATAAGCTATACGGCTTCAAGTGCAGGTGACGCGCAAAAGACACTCACTACTTATATCCAACAAATCAATAAGCGCGTAGTCAACGAGCTTGATGATGATTTACAGTCGAGCATCAATTCGAAAATTGGTGACTTGAAAGAAGACCTAGCAACCAAAGAAAAGGTCGCTCAGGAGAAGAAAGATAAACGTCTTGAGATCCTAAATCAGGCACTGATTGTTGCTGAGCAGTCCAATACTAAAAATACGATTGTGCAACAAGCTGAAAATTTATCTGAAGATACTCTGTTTGCTTTAGGCAGTGATGCGCTTTCATCTATTATAAAGAATGAAGCTACGCGTCCGTTGCCACTGGATGGGTCCTACTACGACGCCCGTCAGTCACTTTTGGCTATTAGCGCATTAAAGTCTAAACCAGACTCCACGTATTCTTTCCGCTATGTGATGAAGCCGAACCTGCCTATTCGCCGTGATAGTCCACAAAAAGGTGTGATATTAGTGCTGGGTGCATTAATCGGTGTCATTCTTGGTGCAGGTGTAGTCTTGGGACGCAATGCTTTGAGAAATTACTCTCGCAAATCGTAATTATTCGTTAAATAAAAAAGGCCGGTTTATCAATTAAACCGGCCTTTTTTTTATTTAAAAATCACTAAATTACTTCTTATGCCTCTGTCGCAAATTCTCAATCACCGTGCTCAGGTTCAAATCTTGATCCTGCAACAGCACGAGCAGGTGATACACCAAATCAGACGCTTCGTTAGTGAGTTCGAAACGGTCATTGACCGTGGCGGCGAGGGCGGTTTCGACGCCTTCTTCACCGACTTTTTGCGCGATGCGCTTAGTGCCGCTGGCGTAGAGTTTGGCGGTATACGAACTCTCTGGGTCGGCGTTTTTGCGCGAAGCCAATAGTTCTTCCAGTTGGAAGAGGAATCCCCAGTCGGTTGCGGCAGGATGGAAGCAGCTATTGTAACCTTTGTGACAAGTCGGGCCGATAGGGTTGACCAGCGCCAGTAGGGTGTCGTTGTCACAGTCGGGATAGATGCTGACCAGATTGAGGAAGTTGCCCGAACTTTCGCCTTTGGTCCACAAACGCTGTTTGGTTCGAGAATAGAAAGTGACTTTGCCAGAAGCCTGAGTTTCGGTCAGGGCTTCCTGGTTCATATATCCCATCATCAATACTTCACCGGATACCGCGTGTTGGACAACAACAGGCATCAGATTATCGACTTTTTCCCAGTCTAGCTGGGCAATCTGCTCTTCACTTAAACGCGCATTATTCAAATTTTCATTACTCACAAGCGGATCTCCACGCCATTTTCGGCCAGATAGCTCTTCAGCTCGCCGATATTAATTATTTGTTTGTGGAACACGGATGCCGCCAGTGCGCCATCAACGTTGGCTTGTAAAAATGCATCGAGGAAGTGCTTCGGCGTGCCCGCGCCGCCTGACGCGATCAGAGGAACGCGGCAAACGTCGCGAATCAACTGCAACTGCTGCAAATCATAGCCATTGCGTACGCCATCCTGATTCATCATATTCAGCACAATTTCGCCCGCGCCGCGTTGCTGAACTTCTTTCACCCAATCTTGGGTCTGCCAGGTGGTGACTTTGGTGCGCGCCTCGTCGCCGGTAAACTGGTGAACCTGATAGCTGCCGGTTTCAGCGTCATGCCAAGTGTCGATGCCAACTACGATGCACTGCACGCCAAAGCGATCCGCCAGTCGGGTGATCAGCGTCGGGTCGGCCAGTGCAGGGGAGTTGATGGAAATCTTATCCGCGCCAAACTGTAAAATCTGCGCCGCGTCTTCCGCACTTTTAATCCCGCCCGCCACGCAGAAAGGAATGTCGATCACTTCCGCCACGCGAGATACCCAGCTTTTATCCACCACGCGCCCGTCGGAAGAGGCGGTAATATCATAAAACACTAATTCGTCGGCACCTTCTTCCGCATAGCGTTTTGCCAGCGGCACGATGTCGCCGATGATTTCGTGATTGCGGAACTGCACGCCTTTGACTACCTGACCGTTTTTAACATCCAGGCAGGGGATTATCCGTTTTGCCAGCATGAAATTGCCTCCGTCACGCTAAATTTGCCTTCGAGAAGTGCGCGCCCGACAATCACGCCTGTTACGCCACTATCGCGCAGTTGGGCGATATCATCCAAATTACCAATGCCGCCTGATGCCTGAAATGCCACTTGCGGATAACGCGCCGTGACTTCGCGATACAGCTCTACGTTTGAGCCGGCGAGGGTGCCGTCGCGGGAGATATCCGTGCACAGCACGTGCTTGAGGCCGAAAGGTAGATACTGCTCGACCACTTGTTCTAAGGTGGCGTTCGAGTTCTCCTGCCAGCCGCTAATGGCCACGCTTTTCGTGCCGTGCTCATCAATACGCACGTCCAGCGCCAAAACCAGCGCGTCAGCGCCAAAACGGCTAAACCAGCCTTGAACTGTCTCAGGGTCTTTTACCGCCGTTGAGCCGACAACCACGCGGGTTGCGCCCGCAGATAACAGCGCTTCGACATCCTGCTCGGTGCGAATGCCGCCGCCGACTTGCACGGGCACGCTAACGCCAGCCAGCAGTTTTTTTAGCAGCGGGATTTGGCGGGCCGCCGGGTCTTTCGCGCCGGTCAAATCCACTAAGTGCAGCACTTCGGCACCCTGTTGCTGATAATCATGCAGTCGTGGCAGCGGGTCGCTGCCGTAATCACGTTGCTGACCATAATCGCCCTGATGCAAACGCACCACGCTGCCGTCAATTAAATCTAAAGCGGGAATAATCATGGTGCTTACATCTCCAGAAAATTTTTCAACAGCTGTGCGCCTGCTGCACCGGAACGCTCGGGGTGGAACTGCACGCCGAAGAAATTATCTTTTTGCACGGCAGCGGTGAAGGCTTCGCCGTAAAGCGTCTGCGCGATGGTGTTTTCGCAGATTGGCATCGCATAGCCGTGGACGAAATAGAAGTACGCGTTCTCGTCGATCCCGCGGAACAAGTGGCTGTCAGCGTTAGCAATCACCTGGTTCCAGCCCATGTGCGGCAAAGGCAAGCCTAAGTCCTGCATGCGTTGCACCGGCGTATCGATAATCCCCAGAGTTGCCACGCCGCCGCTCTCATCACTGCCCGAACCAAGCAGCTGCATACCTAGGCAAATGCCCAGCACGGGCTGAGTACAAGCCTTGATTAAGTCGATTAACTCGCGCTGCTCAAGCTGATCCATGGCAGCCTGAACCGTGCCGACGCCGGGTAAAAAAAGCTTATCGGCATGTAGAACAATTTCCGGATCGCGGCTGACCTGCGGCTCATAACCCAGACGCTGGACCGCATATTTCACTGAAGAGAGGTTGGCACAGCCGGTATCAAGGATAACGACATTCATCAAAGCACTCCTTTCGAGCTCGGCAGGGTGTTGCCGTCAACGCGGATCGCCTGGCGCAGTGTGCGGCCAAAGGCTTTGAACAGGCTTTCCACGCGGTGGTGATCGTTTTTGCCCTTAGTGCGCAGGTGCAGGGTACAGGCCATGGCGTAAGAAAGTGAGCGGAAGAAGTGCTCCACCATCTCGGTACTAAGATCGCCTACGCGCTGATAGTTGAACTCCGCTTTGTATTCGAGGTGCGGGCGGCCAGAGATGTCCAGCGCGCAGCGAGCCAAACACTCGTCCATCGGCAACACGAAGCCGAAACGGCCAATGCCGCGTTTATCGCCCAGTGCCTTGTTCAAGGCTTCGCCGAGCGCCAGCGCGGTATCTTCAACCGTGTGGTGGTCGTCTATGTACAAATCACCTTTCACTTCAATATTCATGCGGAAGCCGCCGTGGGTGGCGATTTGGTCCAACATGTGGTCGAAGAAGCCGACGCCGGTGCGAATTTTGCTGTCGCCTTCGCGGTCCAGCCAGACATCTACGTCAATGGCGGTTTCGCGCGTCACGCGGTTAACCTGGGCGTGGCGGTCGCGTTTGGTCAGCTGTTCAGCAATCGCTGGCCAGTTGAGCGTATCGCGCTGGTAACGTAAGCCAGCAATGCCCATATTGGCCGCCAGCTGCAGGTCTGTATCACGGTCGCCAATCACATAGCTGTTAACGACGTCCATCACGCCGCTGTCCAGATAACCCTTCACCAACTCGGTTTTCGGCTTACGGCACGCGCAGTGGTCAGCAGGCAAGTGCGGGCAAATCAGCACTTCGTCAAACACAATGCCTTGTGAAGTGAGGATCTGCATCATCAGGTTGTGAGGCGGGTCGAAGGTTTCTTGTGGAAAGCTCGCCGTACCTAAACCATCCTGATTAGTGATCATCACCAGTTTGAAGCCCGCGCCTTGCAGGGCCAGCAGAGCGGGGATCACTCCCGGTTCCAGCGCCAACTTATCCAGACGGTCTACTTGAAAATCTTCAGGCGGCTCGGAAATCAGCGTACCGTCGCGGTCAATGAATAAGATCTTTTGTACTAACGGGCTCTGGCTCACATAGGCTCCTTTCTTGGGGCAAATTCATTATTAGTGGTTACTGCCGTCTGGCCCGCGCCGGGCAGTGGGCGCAGCGCGTCGATGACTCGCTGGCACTCGGCACGGGTGCCTACGGTAATGCGTAAGCAGCCGGAAAGACCCGGTTGTTTATTCTGATCACGTAAGATAATGCCCTGATCCCACAGTGTTTTAAAGACCTGGCTGGAAGCAATGAAGCGAGCCAACACGTAGTTGGTTTCGCTGGTAAATACCTGCTCTACGCATTCGCACTGATTTAATTGGTCGATCAGCCAGCCACGGGTTTCACTGATTTCTGATACCCGCGCACGCATAACCGCCAAGCCTTCATCACTCAGCGCCTGCGCGGCAATGTCGGCAACCGGCGTTGCCAGTGGATAAGGGGCGATCACTTTCATTAATAGAGCAATCAGTTCGCTGCTGGCTAAGGTGAAGCCACAGCGCAGTCCGGCCAGAGCAAAGGCTTTGGAGAGGGTGCGCAGCACGGCGAGGTGCGGATACTCTTGCAGCCAGCCGGCGACCGAGGCCTGCGGGCAGAACTCAATATACGCTTCATCTATAGCAACAATCGCCTTGCCGCGCGTGAATTCCAGCACGGCTCGCAAATCATCGGGATTGATCAGATTGCCGGTCGGGTTGTTTGGGCTACAGATATAGACCAGCTTTACGCCGTCGAGCGCCGCCTCTATGACAGGCAGGTTCAGCGACCAGTCTTCATTGGCGTCAACCGTGCGACCTTCCACGCCGATAGTCTCGGCGCTGACGCTGTACATGCCGTAAGTAGGCGGGCAATAAAGGATGGCGTCTTTGCCCGGCTCGCAGAACGCGCGGATCAGCAACTCAATGCCTTCGTCGGCGCCACGGCTGACGATTACCTGACTGGCATCCAGACCGGCGTAGGCCGCGTAGCGCTCCACCACCAGCTTCGGCTGGCATTCTGGGTAGCGGTTGAAAGTCTGCGCGGTGAGTTCGAACTGCGGAGCCAGCGGATATTCATTGGCATTTAACCAGACATCGCCATTGCCACCCAGACGACGAGCTGACTGATAAGGTGTCAGCTCGCGAACGTTTTTACGGGCCAGCGCCTGAACGCTGAGATTGCTTTTATCACTCATTGTCCTTGCTCCTTCAGCGCATTGACGCGCAGGGTTACGGCATTTTTATGAGCTGTCAGTTGTTCAGCCTGCGCCAGTGTTTCAATGGTGGTCGCCAGACCCAGCAAGCCCTGCGGCGTAAGCTGTTGTACCGTCATGCGTTTCTGGAAATCCGCCAGCCCGAGGCTTGAGTAAGTGGCGGTATACCCATAGGTCGGCAGCACGTGGTTGGTGCCCGAGGCGTAGTCTCCCGCAGATTCCGGTGACCAGTCACCGAGAAACACCGAGCCCGCGCTGGTGATGCTGTCTACCAAGGCTTCCGGCTCGCGGGTTTGTAAAATCAGGTGCTCCGGGCCGTAAGCGTTACTGATTTCAATACACTGTGCTAAGTCTTTCGCCACGATTAGGCGGCTGCTTTCCAGCGCCTGGCGGGCAATTTCTTTGCGCGAAAGCAGGGCAAGCTGACGCTCTACGGCTTCGGCCACGGCTTTTGCCATCTGCAGACTAGGCGTCAGCAGCACCACCTGTGAATCCGGGCCGTGTTCTGCTTGCGACAACAGGTCAGAAGCCACGAAGTCAGGCGTTGCGCCACTGTCGGCAATCACCAGCACTTCGGACGGTCCGGCTGGCATATCAATCGCCGCGCCATTGAGGCTTTGGCTAACTTGACGCTTGGCTTCGGTGACGTAGGCATTGCCCGGCCCGAAGATTTTAGCCACTTTAGGCACGCTTTCTGTCCCGAAGGCCAGAGCGGCGATGGCCTGCGCGCCGCCGAGTTGGTAAACCTCACTGACGCCACACAGCTTGGCGGCATATAAGATTTCATCGGCAATCGGTGGCGGTGAGCACAGCGTCACACGCTGACAGCCCGCAATCGCTGCAGGCGTCGCTAACATTAATACCGTCGATACCAACGGCGCAGAGCCGCCAGGAATATACAGACCCACCGACTGAATCGGGCGGGTCAGCTGCTGGCAGCGCACCCCGGGCTGGGTTTCAATATCGACCACCGCCAGCTTTTGCGCTTCATGGAAGGTGGTGATATTGCGTACCGCGTGCGCCATCGCCTGTTTCACGTCGTCGCCAAGGCGAGCCGAGGCGTCTTCGATTTGCCGGGCGGTGACGCGAATGTCGGCGACATCGGTTTTATCGAATTTGGCGCAATACTCGCGTAAGGCGCTGTCGCCTTCGTTGCGAACGCGGCTAAGGATCTCGCTGACTGACTCGGTGATTCGGTCAGAGGCGGAGATTGCCGGACGAGTCAGCAAATCGCGACGCTGCTCTTCGCTACATTGCTGCCAGTCAATAGGGGTACTGAACGCGGTTGGCTGCATGGTCTTACTCCATCATTTTTTCGATTGGTAAGACCAGAATGGAGCTGGCGCCGAGGGCTTTCAGCTTTTCCATGGTTTCCCAGAACAGGGTTTCACTGCTGACCATGTGCATCGCCACGCGCTGCTGGTCGCCCGCCAGAGGCAGAATAGTAGGGCGCTCGGCACCTGGCAGCAGGCTGATGATTTCGTCCAGACGCTCGCTTGGCGCGTGCAACATAATGTATTTGGATTCGCGAGCCTGAATCACGCCCTGAATACGGGTCATCAGGCGGTCGATCAGCAGCTGTTTCTCTTGCGGCATTTCGCCGTCGCGCTGAATCAGACAGGCTTTCGAACGGTAAATGACTTCCACTTCGCGCAGGCCGTTGGCTTCTAAGGTTGCGCCGGTAGAGACCAAGTCACAAATGGCGTCGGCCAGACCGGCGCGCGGTGCCACTTCGACAGAGCCGTTCAGCAGGCAGGATTTGAACTCTACGCCTTGCTTGTCGAGGTACTGTTTAAGGATGTGTGGGTAAGAGGTGGCGATACGGGCATTTTGCAGGCTTTGCGGGCCGGTGTAGTCGCAGTCCAGTGGGGTGGCCAATGAGAGGCGGCAGCCGCCGAAGTCCAGACGACGTAGGGTGAAGTAACGCGGGTCTTCGCCCTGTGCGCGGCGGTTCAGCAGCTCTTCTTCCAGCACGTTTTCGCCGATAATGCCTAAGTCCACCACGCCGTCCATCACCAGCCCTGGGATATCGTCATCGCGCACGCGCAGGATATCGATCGGCATATTCTCTGCGAAAGCGATCAGGCGTTGCTCTTGCAGGTTAATTTTGATCCCACAGCGTGCCAGCAGTTCGCGTGAATCGTCGCTCAGGCGACCTGACTTCTGCATTGCTATCCGTAAACGTGATTTATCCAACATAAAAACCTCGACCTTATAAGTATTTAATTTTGTTGTGTTTGCTTAATTCTTTTTACCCCAAAATAATTCGAGTAACAGGAAGGCGGCAATTGAGCGAATCCCGATGAGCTTACTGAAGTAAGTGATTCGGGTGAGTAAAAGCAGCCAACGCACCTGTAACTTGAATTATGAAGGGGAGGGGCAAAAAAAAACCCTCGGAAGTTGATCTTCCGAGGGCTCTCTTTAGGTTCTGCGCCACTGGAAGATCTAAACAGTCTCCCAGCACCAAACGCCTGAAAGACTAGTCAGGGTGATGGTGATGATGGTGGTTGAACAGAACGTTAGTCATGAGTCTTTCTCTTATTGGTGGTGCTTAGTGTTTTAACTGCGTCGTCAATGCCATTAAAGGTATCATTCACAGCGAGTATCAATTCTTGTGTCAATAAAACTAAACTATGAGGTAGCCGCGACGCAACCTTTTTTTAGGAAGATAAATTTTTCTTATCACCGGCGCTACTTTCATCTAAAACGTGAATGATCGCGTAGGAGAACCAGTCTGTAACATTTATAAGAAAAAGCTGACAGCTTCCGACATTGCCTGAACGAATGAACAGGCATAAATTGTTAAACTAAGTGGGATGAGAACTTTTCGGCCTTGATCATGCAGGAACGCATGGCGCGAACAGAATGGAGTAATAAATGAAAAAAGTCGCAATAGTGGGGTTGGGGTGGTTAGGTATGCCACTCGCAATGTCTCTGGCCATGAAGGGGTATGAGGTTGTCGGCAGTAAGACCACGCCGGACGGCGTCGACGCCGCGCGCATGTGTGGTATCAACTGTTTCCCTCTGGTCTTTAAGCCGGAGATGGAGTGTGAAGCGGCCGATCTGGATGTACTATTAAATGTCGACGCGCTGATCATCACCTTGCCGGCGCGCCGGACGGTGGAGGGCAGTGAGCTCTATTTTCAGGCGGTTCAGCAGCTGGTGGACAGCGCGCTGGCGTACAATGTTGGCCGCATCATCTTTACTAGCTCGACATCTGTCTATGGTGATGGCACGGGAACCATGCGTGAGAACTCACCGCTGCGTCCGGTAACGCCAAGCGGCAGAGTGCTTGAGGAGCTGGAAAACTGGTTCCATCGCTTGCCTAATACCTCGGTTGATGTACTTAGACTGGCGGGGCTGGTGGGCGCGGATCGTCATCCGGGACGCTTCCTTGCCGGCAAGACCGACGTACAGGGCGGGGACGATGGCGTCAACTTGGTCCATCAGGATGATGTTATTCAGGCCATCACTCTTCTGCTCGGCTTGCCGAAGGGCGGACATACTTATAATTTGTGCGCGCCGGTGCATACCCAAAAACGTCATTTCTATCCTGCCTTTGCTCGCCAGCTTGGGCTTACGGAACCGCAGTTTGCTGAAGTTGCTGAAGGGCAGCCGAGCGGCAAGCTGATCGACGGCAGCCTCATCTGCAAAGAGTTGGGTTTCGAGTATC
The DNA here is from genome assembly GCF_040419245.1 of Ewingella sp. CoE-038-23. Classification (NCBI taxonomy): domain Bacteria; kingdom Pseudomonadati; phylum Pseudomonadota; class Gammaproteobacteria; order Enterobacterales; family Yersiniaceae; genus Ewingella; species Ewingella docleensis. Next base: position 1,781,217 of record NZ_JAZHOH010000001.1, read on the forward strand.
AATACCCAGATCCTGAAATGATGCCGGTTAGCTAATCTGCCGCAAGCTAATCAATCGGAAAACCCTCTTAAAAGCAGAGGGTTTTTTTTGGGTTTATAAATAAAGAAAACCGATTAATAAGAGTAAATAGGGTGATAAAACTTAGCTGTTAACGTTTTCAGTTGAGCTTTTAATTATTTTTTGATCGATATTGGAGGGTTTTAATAACTCTTTAGATGACAAATTGGTGATGGATATTTTAATTCTTCTTTACTATTACTCTGCGAAATAAATTTTCACCGCCCTTGGCTACGCTTCTGCTAGCACTTTTTGGACCTAAAACCCCATGCCTTATGATGCCTTAATAATAAAAATCCTAAGACTGGTCTGAGCTTTTACTCTTTGCTGGCATAAACCACCTTATGTATTCGGCGCTAAAGTTTTTGTTTTCGGTGCCGATACCTCTCTTGCCCCTACATTGGGCCACTCACTTTACCGCCACTTCTGTATCCTCCCTGAGGGCAGAAGGTTTTCTGCTGCAAAAATTATTTGTTACACACCTTGACTTTATACGCTTATAAAGCCGTACTTACTGACGCAATCCCCTCGTTTATCCCAGATTTACCCTGAAAAACCTTCCTAAACAGCACTCAATCTAGCCATTTTTGAATAAAAAGTTATTTTTCAGTCAATCTGGATTTATTGCTAATTCATGTCTTAAATGTAGATTATAAATCTAAATAAAATGTGTTAATCATGTTTTTGTATGGTTAATTTCGCTTTAATTAGAAGTTGTACAAAATGATCTAAAAATGAATGAAAAAACGGGGCTGAGAAGGGATTTTAAGACGCATTTTTACTTTTGGTTAAATTTTGAGCTGATTTTTTACCCAAATCACTCTTTTTGGATAAAAATAAGTTTTATTTTTGTGATCTGCGTCACACTTTATCCAAAATTCGCTGAGGCCTAGATTGTATGTGCTAATGATTCGGGGTTACATTTGCGTCGTATTAAGATTAATCCTAATAATGTATGTAAAAGCGTTTCACTGAATGACACGCAATCACAGCAACGGACCCTGCCGAAAAGCTACAACTGATAAATTATTAAATTTAATTAGCCGTGAAATTGTCACATTTATAGTTTACATCAGGAACTACTTTGTATTGGCGGTGAATATAAAACCGCGAGATAAACCTGTTTTGTCCTCGCAAACATTTCTTTGAAAAAATGAAATGTGATGTTCATCGTCCAATGAGCCAATTGTTTTGATAGTAAAAAAATACTCTGTCGGACTAAAAAACCAAGCAGTGATTATATCTATCAACCAGTTATGAATTCATAGCTGACGGTATGGGGTAAACAAGCATGTCAGAATTGCTTAAACATATTTATGACATCAATCTGTCATATTTGCTGTTAGCACAGCGGTTAATAAACGACGAAAAGGCTTCCGCGATGTTCCGGTTGGGGATCGACGATGTCATGGCTGACGCGTTAGCTGGCCTGACTTTGCCGCAAATGGTGAAGTTAGCTGAAACGAATCAGTTGCTGTGCCAGTTTCGTTTCGACGACAGCAAGACGATTGAGCGTTTGACGCAAGAGTCGCGAGTGGATGATTTACAGCAAATCCACACAGGTATTCTGTTGTCTAGCCATTTGCTGAAAGGGCTTTCAGCTAAAGACAGCAGCGCCTCTAAGAAAAGGGCATAACTATGTCCCTGATAAAAGCACCATCGACACCGAGAGAGGCTTCGGCCAAACCCGTCGAAAAAAGTATTGTTCAGGAAGCGCGGGATATTCAGTTAGCGATGGAATTGATTTCGCTGGGTGCCCGTTTACAGATGCTGGAAAGCGAAACGCAGCTTAGCCGTGGTCGGTTAATTAAACTCTACAAAGAGCTGCGTGGTAGCCCTCCACCGAAAGGGATGTTGCCGTTCTCCACCGATTGGTTCATGACGTGGGAACAAAACATTCACTCCTCGATGTTCTACAACGCCTACACCTTCCTGATGAAGAGCGGGCATTGCAATGGCGTTGAGGCGGTTATCAAGGCATATCGTCTGTATCTGGAGCAGTGTCCAGAGCAGCCGGGTGAAGCGCCGATTTTGGCCCTGACCCGTGCGTGGACATTGGTTCGATTTGTTGACAGCGGCATGCTGCAACTCTCTTCTTGCAACTGCTGCGATGGTTCTTTTATTACCCATGCACATCAGCCACGTCACGGTTTTGTGTGCAGTCTTTGCCAACCACCTTCACGAGCAGTAAAAAAACGTAAACTTTCCCCGGAAGCTGCCGATAGTACATCTCAAGAGCTGGACGAAAAGGTCAAGCGCGCAGTTTGAGATGATGTGGGCAGCAGAGTGCGACAGGTAACGTGATGATAAAGAGTGGTGAAATGCCACTCTATACAATACCTCCCCAACATCCCCGATCGTTTTTTGTTGTCTCCTGACGATACAAAAACCTCAATTCTCTCCTCAAGCGCGCTTTCCCTGGTCTGGCCTATACCCAAAAGCCACATCGAATTAAGGAATTATCGTGCTAGTACTCATCGGTTACATCGTGGTCCTGGGCTCAGTCTTTGGCGGCTTCATGCTGGTTGGCGGCGAGCTGGGCGCGCTTTATCAGCCCGCAGAACTGCTGATCATCGGCGGCGCCGGTATTGGTGCGTTTCTGGTTGGTAACAACGGCAAAGCCATCAAATCAACGCTTCGCGCACTGCCGAAACTGTTCCGCGCATCGCGTTACAGCAAGGCGCTGTATATGGATCTGATGGCGCTGCTCTATCGTTTACTCGCCAAATCGCGCCAACAGGGGATGCTATCGCTGGAAAACGACATCGATAATCCGCAGGAAAGCGACATTTTCACTAATTATCCGCGCATTCTTGCCGATAAACATTTGGTGGAATTTCTCACGGACTATTTACGCCTGATGGTCAGCGGCAACATGAATGCTTTTGAAATCGAAGCGTTGATGGATGAAGAGATTGAAACCTACGAGCAAGAGAGCGAAGTGCCCGCCAACAGTCTAGCGCTGGTGGGGGATTCACTCCCGGCGTTCGGCATCGTGGCCGCGGTCATGGGGATTGTTCATACCCTGGCCGCCGCAGACCGTCCGGCGGCTGAGTTGGGTGCTTTGATTGCCCACGCGATGGTCGGCACCTTCCTTGGTATTTTGCTGGCCTACGGCTTTGTCTCCCCGCTGGCAGCAGTGTTGCGTCAGAAATGTGCTGAGAACACCAAGATGATGCAGTGCATCAAAGTGACTTTGCTTTCAAGCCTGAATGGCTATGCGCCGCAGATTGCCGTCGAGTTTGGTCGTAAAACGCTTTACACCTCCGAGCGTCCTTCATTCGTCGAACTCGAAGATCACGTTCGTCAGGTCAAATCGCCTAACAAGCAAGCGGAAGAAGAAAACGTATGAAGCATCAGAGTCATCCCATCGTTGTGGTGCGCAGGAAAAAGGCCAAGCACGGCGGCGGGCATCACGGCGGGTCGTGGAAGATTGCTTATGCCGACTTTATGACGGCGATGATGGCATTCTTCCTGGTGATGTGGCTTATCTCCATTTCCAGCCCGAAAGAGCTGGTGCAGATTGCTGAATACTTCCGTACGCCATTGGCCGTGGCCATTACCAATGGTCCGCGCAGCAGCGACGCCACCAGCCCGATTCCGGGCGGCGGGGATGACCCAACCCAGCAGGATGGCGAAGTGCATAAGATGATCCAGTCGCAGGGCGACCAGCGTGAAATCGGTGATTTGCAGCGCCTGCAAGAGAAGCTAGAGCAGATGCTGATTTCCGATCCGCGTCTGAAAGATTTGCGCCCGCACCTGATGATTAACCTCACGGAGCAGGGGCTGCGTATCCAGATTATCGATAGCCAGAACCGCCCGATGTTCCAACTGGGCAGCGCCACGGTAGAGCCTTATATGCGCTATATCTTGCGGGCGATTGCTCCGGTGCTGGATGATTTTCCCAACAAGATAAGCCTCGCCGGTCATACCGATGATATGCCGTACGCCATGGGCGAACGCGGCTACAGCAACTGGGAACTGTCGACCGATCGCGCCAACGCCTCGCGCCGTGAATTAACCGCCGGTGGCCTGAGCGAAGGCAAAGTGCTGCGCGTGATGGGCATGGGTTCCACCATGCAGCTGAAAGACCATCCGTCCGGCGACGCGATTAACCGTCGCATCAGTATTTTAGTGCTGAATAAACATGCCGAAGAGGCCATCGAGCGCGAAAACAGCGAGGGTGAAGCCGTCACCATTAGCGACGCGGGCGAATTGAAAAAGATGGTTCCGGGCAGTGACACTCAGGCTCCGGCCCCGGTTGAGCCACCAAGCGCCAAGGCGTCATCGGCTTTCGCGCCGCACCTGACATCCAAGGAACCGCCAACAGAATCAACAACACCACCAACATCAGGGCAATCTTTACCGACGCAGCCCTCACAAGAACAACAACAACCCAAGAGTGAGACGGTGACTCCGGAAAGTTCTTCTTCGTCTAACAGACCAACCACGGCGATCCCTGCCGCGGCGGACGTTACGGCGCAACCGGCATCATCGGCAAGCCGCGATTCACAGCAGAGGTGATCACGTGAGCATGGATATTAGTGATTTTTACCAAACGTTTTTCGATGAAGCAGACGAACTGCTGGCGGATATGGAGCAACACCTGTTGCTGCTTGACCCCCAGACGCCTGATATCGAGCAGCTCAACGCGATTTTCCGCGCGGCGCACTCGATTAAAGGCGGGGCCGCCACCTTTGGATTCTCAGTTCTGCAGGAAACCACCCATTTATTGGAAAACCTGCTCGACGGTGCACGACGCGCAGAAATGAGCCTGAGCACTGACATCATCAACCTGTTTTTGGAAACGAAAGACATTATGCAGGAGCAACTGGACGCCTATAAATCCTCTCAGGACCCTGATGCTGAAAGCTTCGAATACATCTGCGCCGCGCTGCGCCAACTGGCGCTTGAAGCTCAAGCACAGCTGCAGGGCGCACCGACGGTCGATCTTCACGTTGTGACGGAGTCAGCGGCGGTGAACTCTGCGCCGACGGCGGCCTCGAGCGGCGGTTTACGCATTCTGCTTTCTGGCTTGAAAGAGGCCGAAGTGCCGCTGATGCTGGAAGAGCTGGGCAATCTTGGCGATGTGCAGGACGCCGTACAGACAGCGAATAGCGTCGAAGCGACCCTCAACACCACGCTGAGCGAAGACGACATCAGCGCCGTGCTTTGCTTTGTTATCGAACCTGAACAAATCAGCTTTAGCCAGCCCGCCGCCAATGACGTCGAGCCGGCCGTTGCTGAACCACAGGCCGTGGCCGCGCAACCTGTCGCGCCAATTGAGGAAGCCGCGCCGCGCGCTGCGCCCGCTCTGGCTGTCGTGCCTGACTCGGCGCCACCGGCGAAAGCGCGCGCGCCAAAAGCCGCTGAATCAACCAGCATCCGCGTGGCGGTTGAGAAGGTGGATCAGCTGATTAACTTAGTCGGCGAATTGGTCATAACCCAGTCTATGCTGGCCCAGCGTTCTGACCTGCTGGACCCGGTGGCCCACAGCGATTTGCTCAACAGTATGGGGCAGTTGGAGCGCAACGCGCGTGACCTGCAAGAGTCGGTGATGTCCATTCGTATGATGCCGATGGAGTACGTTTTCAGTCGCTTCCCGCGTCTTGTCCGTGACCTTGCCAGCAAGCTGAACAAGCAGATTGAATTGACGCTGCTCGGCAGTTCGACCGAGCTGGACAAGAGCCTGATCGAAAGAATCATCGACCCATTAACCCACCTGGTGCGTAACAGTCTGGACCACGGCGTGGAGTCTCCCGACGTGCGTATCGCCAACGGCAAGCATCCGACGGGCAATCTGACCCTTTCCGCAGAACATCAGGGCGGGAATATCTGCATTGAAGTGGTAGATGACGGTGCGGGTCTGAATCGCGAGAAGATTTTGGCCAAAGCCGCGTCGCAGGGGATGAACGTCAACGACAATATGAGTGATGAAGAAGTCGGGATGCTTATCTTCGCGCCAGGTTTCTCGACTGCGGAAAAAGTGACTGACGTTTCAGGCCGTGGCGTGGGCATGGACGTGGTGAAACGAAATATCCAGGAGATGGGCGGTCACGTTGAAATCCATTCTCAACAGGGTAAAGGCACCACCATCCGCATTCTTCTGCCGCTGACGCTGGCGATTCTGGACGGTATGTCCGTCAAAGTCGGCGAAGAGGTGTTTATCCTGCCATTAAACGCGGTGATGGAATCTCTGCAACCTTTGGCTGAAGACTTACATCCGCTGGCCGGTGGCGAGCGCGTTCTGCAAGTGCGTGGCGAATATCTGCCGCTGGTCGAGTTGTACAACGTGTTTGACGTGACCGGGGCGAAAACCGAGGCGACGCAGGCCATCGTGGTGATCCTGCAAAGTGCCGGACGCCGCTACGCGCTGCTGGTGGATCAGTTGATCGGTCAGCATCAAGTGGTGGTGAAAAACCTCGAGAGTAACTATCGCAAAGTACCGGGGATTTCCGCCGCGACCATTTTGGGCGACGGCAGCGTGGCGCTGATTGTTGATGTATCAGCCCTGCAGGCGCTTAACCGTGACAAACGTGCCGTAGACTCGGCCGTTGCATAAAAAATTTAAAACGAAAAAGCCCTCACTGGTGACGCCGGTGAGGCTCAATTTTAGCCGAACGATGAAGGGTGAATAACATGGCCGGACTTGCAACCGTGACAAAAATGGCAGGTGAAACGGTAGGACAGGAATTCCTGATTTTTACGCTGGGTGATGAAGAATACGGTATCGATATTCTCAAAGTGCAGGAGATCCGTGGTTACGATCAGGTAACCCGCATCGCCAACACCCCGGCATTCATCAAGGGCGTCACCAACCTGCGCGGCGTCATCGTTCCAATTATCGACCTGCGGGTTAAGTTCGCCCAGCAGAACGTTGAATATAATGAAAACACCGTGGTTATCGTGCTGAACTTCGAAAACCGGGTAGTGGGTATTGTGGTTGACGGCGTGTCTGACGTGCTCTCTCTGACTCAGGAGCAAATTCGCCCTGCGCCAGAGTTCGCGGTAACGCTTTCTACCGAATACTTAACCGGCCTTGGTTCACTGGGCGATCGGATGTTGATTTTGGTCGACATCGAGAAGTTGCTGAGCAGCGAAGAAATGGCACTGGTAGAAAGTGTGGCAAAAGCTTGATTTAGCTTGGTTTTATCTCTCCTCTTTCATGAGAGGAGGTCAGGTGGGGTGTGGGGTTTGCCGCATTGAGTGTTGAGTTAAACCACTCCTCATCCCAGCCTTCTCCTCTGAGAAGAGAAGGAGTAAACCTAACTCGAATTTACTTTAACCCGCTGACTTTTCTGCAATACCCCCTCCCAGCCTCCCCCTTGCCAGGGGGAGGAGCACAATAGCACTCCACTGAAACAGCAAGGTTTTGACCTTGACCGTGAACTCGTTTTCAGCGGTTTTACAAAACCGCTCTCAAGTTATACATCGCCCTGCCGATAACCCTCTGTAGATGAATTAATGGAAAAAGGCACAACATGATGTTTAAGCGTATGAAAGTGGTCACGGCCATCGTTGTCTTACTGGTGGTCTTTGGGGCGTTACAGTTGGTTTCTGGTGGGCTGTTCTTCAAATCGCTTAAAACCGATAAAGATAACTTCGCCACTTCGCAGCAAATTCGTGTGCAGCAGGCTGAGCTAAATGCCAGTTGGATTTATCTTCTGCAAACCCGTAATACCCTCAACCGCGCGGGCATACGCTTTATGCTCGATGCCAACCAAATGGGGAGTGGGGCGACAGTTAAAGAGCTTATCGACGTCGCGCAAAAGGATTTGAAAGTTGCCGGCGAGCACTACGCCAAATATCAAAAAATTCCTAGCGATGCGAGCCAGAATCCGGCATTAGCGGCTGATATTAAAAAGAATTATGACGTTCTTAACGGCGCGCTGAGCGAGCTGATTGACCTTATCGGCTTGGGACGCATCAATGACTTCTTCGAACAGCCGACCCAGCAATATCAGGACGGATTTGAGAAAGCATTCGTCAACTATATCGACCAAAACGACAAACTGTATAACCACGCAGTTAACGTCAGCGAAAACTCCTTTAGCAGCTCACTTTGGGTGCTGGGTGTGATCCTGATGGTGCTGGTGCTGTTTATCGGCCTGGCGTGGTTCGGCGTGCAGCGCGTGTTGGTTCACCCACTGCGTTCACTGGTGGAAAGCATTCAGCACATTGCTCGCGGCGACTTGACGCAGCAAGTGACGGTGGAAAGCCGTAACGAAATTGGTCTGTTGGCTGAAAGCATCAAAGACATGCAAAGCGAGTTGATCCGCACGGTGTCTGGCGTGCGTCAGGGCGCGGACGCTATCTATAGCGGCGCCAGTGAAATCTCTGCGGGTAACAACGATCTCTCTTCACGCACCGAACAGCAGGCGTCTTCTTTGGAAGAAACGGCCGCCAGCATGGAGCAACTGACCGCGACGGTGAAACAAAACGCCGAAAACGCGCGCCAGGCGAGCCAGCTTGCACTAAGTGCCTCCGAAACGGCGCAGAAGGGCGGCAAAGTGGTGTCTAACGTGGTGCAAACCATGAGCGATATCGCCGCTAGTTCGAAGAAAATTACCGACATTACCGGCGTTATCGACGGTATTGCTTTCCAGACAAACATTCTGGCACTGAACGCGGCGGTTGAAGCTGCCCGCGCCGGTGAGCAAGGCCGCGGATTTGCCGTGGTTGCTGGGGAAGTGCGCAGTCTGGCGCAGCGCAGCGCTCAGGCGGCGAAAGAGATTAAAGGCCTGATTGATGACTCGGTAAGCCGCATTAATACCGGTTCCGTTCTGGCCGAAAGCGCCGGTGAAACCATGAGTGATATGGTCAGCGCCGTCACCCGCGTGACCGACATTATGGGCGAAATCACCTCTGCTTCTGATGAACAGAGCCGTGGCATCGAGCAAGTGGCGCAGGCCATTACCGAAATGGACCGCGTAACCCAGCAGAACGCCGCGTTGGTTGAAGAATCAGCCTCGGCCTCCGCGGCGTTAGAAGAGCAGGCGAGCCTGTTGACGCAGTCCGTGGCGGTATTCAGCCTTGGCCAGCATCAGGTGAATGTCGTTCGCCCGACCACTACCTCGGCTCGTCAACCTTTGCTAACGCCAAATCTTTCTTCCTCGCCAGCTGGCAAAGGTGCCGCTAGCAACAACCTGACTGAAAACTGGGAAACCTTCTAAGCAGTAAGTCATTGAGCATTTAACAGTAGCAATAGCATGACAGGGGCGGTTTCCGCCTCTGATGCGTCGGTAATGAGAGTAGGGAAAGCCATTTGGGCAACAGCAACAGAATCTGTCGTTTAAGGAGTCCGCATTATGAGTGCTCCTAATTCAAACCATGTTCCGGATAACGCGTCAATTATGGCGCAAATGATCCAACGGCTACCGCTGTCGGACATCCATTTTCGCCGTATCAGTGAGCTTATCTATCAGCGCGCCGGTATCGTTCTGGCGGATCACAAAAGAGAGATGGTTTACAACCGACTGGTTCGTCGATTGCGAATTCTAGGAATTAATGATTTTGGCCAGTATCTGGCGATGCTGGAAAGTGATGCGAATAGCGCCGAATGGCAGGCATTTATTAATGCTTTAACAACCAACCTGACGGCTTTTTTTCGCGAAGCTCATCATTTTCCTATTCTCGCTGAACATGCTCGCTCTCGGCCGAACAATTACAGCGTCTGGAGTACCGCCGCCTCAACCGGGGAAGAGCCTTACTCCATTGCCATGACCCTGAGTGAAGCACTGGGGCCAAGAATGGCCAGTTGCAGCATTCATGCCAGCGACATTGATACGCAGGTATTAGAGAAGGCCGTTGCTGGCGTCTACCGTCAGGAAGAGTTGCGCACGCTCAGTGCCCAGCAGATGCAAAAGTTCTTCCTGAAAGGCACAGGCCCGCACAGTGGGTTGGTGCGCGTTCGCCCGGAGCTGGCGCAAATGGTGGCTTTTCAGCAGATCAACTTGCTGGCTGGCCATTGGCAGCTTAATGGGCCATTTGATGCGATTTTTTGTCGGAACGTGATGATCTACTTCGACAAACAGACGCAGGAAAAAATCTTACGCCGATTTGTTCCGTTACTAAAACCGGGCGGCCTGATGTTTGCCGGACATTCCGAAAACTTCAGCCAGATTAGCCGGGAATTTTATTTGCGTGGCCAAACTGTTTACGGTCTCGCCAAGGAGAGGTAATGAATAAAATCAGAGTGTTGAGTGTCGATGACTCGGCGTTGATGCGGCAGTTGATGACCGAAATTATCAACAGTCATCCGGATATGGAAATGGTGGCAACCGCGCCTGATCCGCTGGTTGCGCGCGACCTGATAAAAAAATTCAATCCGCAGGTTTTGACGCTTGACGTCGAAATGCCGCGCATGGACGGACTGGATTTTCTCGAAAAATTGATGCGCCTGCGCCCGATGCCGGTGGTGATGGTTTCTTCTTTAACCGGGCAGGGGTCGGAAATTACCTTACGGGCGCTGGAGCTGGGGGCCATTGATTTTGTCACTAAGCCGCAGTTGGGGATCCGCGAAGGCATGCTGGCCTATAGCGAACTGATTGCCGACAAGATCCGCACGGCGTCAAAGGCGCGACTGAATAAGAACGTCAATGCTGATATGCCGCGCATGCTGAGCCATACGCCGCTGCTCAGTAGTGAGAAGTTAATTGCCATTGGCTCATCTACCGGCGGGACCGAGGCGATTCGCCACGTGTTACAGCCGTTGCCGCCGACCTGCCCGGCACTGATGATCACTCAGCATATGCCGCCTGGGTTTACCCGCTCTTTTGCTGACCGGCTGAACAAGCTTTGCCAAATCACGGTGAAAGAGGCGGAAGACGGCGAGCGTGTGCTGCCGGGACATGCTTACATCGCGCCGGGGGACAGGCATATGGAGCTGACCCGCAGCGGGGCAAACTATCAGGTCAAGTTGAACGACGGCCCGGCGGTGAATCGCCATCGCCCGTCGGTTGACGTGTTATTCCGTTCGGTGGCGCAGTTCGCCGGACGCAATGCTGTTGGGGTGATCCTGACAGGAATGGGCAATGACGGCGCTGCCGGCATGCTGGAGATGCACCGCGCCGGGGCCTATACCCTGGCACAAAACGAAGCCAGTTGTGTGGTGTTCGGGATGCCCCGTGAGGCGATCGCCTCCGGTGGGGTCAATGAGGTGGTGGATCTCAGCCAAATAAGCCAGCGCATGCTGGCACAAATATCAGCCGGACAGGCTTTACGTATTTAATTTTTCATCCCGCTAGGGTGATGAAGCAGCACAATTTAGGAGCACTAAAACATGGCCGATCCAAATCTGCGTTTTCTGGTGGTAGATGACTTTTCAACTATGCGCCGCATCGTGCGCAACCTGCTGAAAGAACTTGGTTTCCAGAATGTGGAAGAAGCCGAGGATGGCGTTGATGCACTGAACAAATTGCGTGCCGGTGGTTTCGACTTCGTGGTGTCTGACTGGAACATGCCAAACATGGACGGTCTTGATCTGCTGAAAACTATCCGCGCCGACGCCGCATTGGCAAAAATGCCGGTGCTAATGGTCACCGCAGAAGCCAAGAAAGAGAACATTGTGGCAGCCGCTCAGGCTGGCGCCAGTGGCTATGTCGTTAAGCCATTTACTGCCGCGACTCTGGAAGAGAAGCTCGGCAAAATTTTTGAAAAACTAGGCATGTAGGAGCAGATATGGCTGACTTACTTCCTCCAGGAATGACAATGCCTGCAAACGATGCAGCAACCGCGGGCGATATTATCGCCCGGATTGGGCAACTGACACGCATGTTGCGCGACAGTATGCGCGAATTGGGGCTTGATCAAGCCATCGCCCAGGCAGCGGAAGCCATTCCTGATGCCCGCGATCGTCTGGATTACGTTGTCACCATGACCGCTCAGGCGGCAGAACGTGCTTTAAACTGTGTTGAAGCGGCGCAACCGCGCCAAAACAAACTTGAATCTGCGGCGAAGAAACTGGATGCGCGCTGGGACGAGTGGTTCGAAAACCCAATCGAGCTGTCCGATGCTCGTGAACTGGTGACGGACACCCGAAGCTATCTGAAAGAAGTTCCTGAGCACACCAGTTTTACCAATGCGCAGTTGTTGGAAATCATGATGGCGCAGGACTTCCAGGACTTAACCGGGCAAGTTATCAAACGCATGATGACCGTGGTCCAAGAGATTGAGAATCAGCTGCTGTCCGTGCTGATGGATAACATTCCTGAGCAGAACATTAAAGCCAAGCGTGAAAACGACAGTCTGTTGAATGGCCCGCAACTCAATGCAGAAGGCGTCGGCGTGGTGGCTTCCCAAGAACAAGTTGATGACTTGTTGGACAGTTTGGGCTTCTAAATCGACGCCTTCCTCTCTTATCTCTACCTCCCATATTCCATCCGTTTGTATTCTGGGCAAACGGATGGAGTCAGTAATAGCGATCTTTAGCGCAGCTTAATCATTTTTTCTCAAAAAATAGTTACCCGGCTTATTAGAATAAATCTAAACCAATGATCCTTTTTTCTTAGTTAATTCTAAGCGAGAAATAATTGCCTCTACTGTTTAATTTCTAAGAATTTCATTCTCATGAGTTTCTTATGCACGATGCTTGGAATATATAACCGAGAAATATCCCAATTAAAGGCATTTAATGTATGTGGTTTTATTAGCAAATACGCTTTCCAAAGTATTGCTCCATTAAAATGCTGTCGTTATACTGCGCCGCATCAAGAGGTTATTAGCGTTATCAATAACTCTTCTTGTTATCTTTGAACATATTTCCTCATTTTAATTAACAGAGGAAAAAAAGGATATTGGTTATTGTTAACCAATAAATGTAGCAGTAACAATTGACTATATATAAGGAAATTACCCATGAAAAAGATGACTATGTCACAAGCAGCTACCATCGTTGGCGGTACTTTTAAAAGCTATTGCAACAACACCTATGAGCAGAGTATGGGCCCTAACGGTAAAGTCGCATGCTATTCTGTAAAAACCTGTACTGATAAGCACGGTGTTATCAACAAGAAAATGACCGTTAGCTCAGGTTCAAACTGTTTAGCAAACTGATGAGTCGATAAGTTGATTTAGTCAGTTGGGTACATTGTTAGTTATAACTTTGTACCCATTTTTTTAATTACCTCCCTATACTCAAGGATTGAGTGGATCATGCGTAAAAAAATAATCTCCGTTACTTTATATACGATTTTCATTGCGGTCATTTCTGCCTTGATCACTACGGCCTATTTTCACCAGTTTGTTTTAAATAAAAACGAACAATCCTCTCAAGATTTATTAACATCGCTCAGTACAGATAACGTCACCAACAGTATTATCGAAGATGGGCAGGATATTATTGAAATCCTCTCTTATGGTTGCCATTACTGTGCATCGAATGAAGAAAATATCCAACAGCTTGAAAAACGACTGCCTGCGGGGAAAAAGCTGGTGCGTTTGCATGTAAGCTATGACGACCAGTCCGGATTGGGGCGCTATGCCGCAGTATTTGCCACCCTTGATGCCATGGGCGTAGAAGCCAAATATCGTGATAGCGCTTATCAGGCAGTCAATAAAGATAATATTGATTTAGGTGATGTCGCACAGCTAACAGCCTGGCTTAAAAGCAATAAAATTAGTCTGGCGGAATACAATAAAGCGCGCCAATCACCTGTCGTGAAAGAGAAGCTGGCGTATATGACCCAGGTGACCCGCGATTATAATATCACCGTCACACCGACTTTTATCGTTGCTAAGAAGTGGGTAGCGATTCAGGATCGTTCATTCCCTGAATTTGCTGACCAGTTATTATCCTTGCTGAATACAGACCGTCCACTGGAGCAGTAATGAAACTCCTGCTGTTGCGATGCTTATTAGCCTGGATGAATCTTGCCACTTATTTTCGGCGAGTGGGTGATCTCTTTCCGCGTATTGGGACGCGAATTAGCTATTTTTTACTGCGCCATATTCGCTATCGCTGGCTTTTCATGTTACCGCACATGAGTCGAACGTTAGGCATGACCGGACGTGGGCTCAGGCTGCGGGCCGAGGTTGCGCGGGCGAATAAAGCGTCCTTGCTGCAAGACAGTAAACCCCTTGATTATATCTGGTTAACCCAGCGCCGCGAGTGGCTGGTGAAAGCCGCGACCTATGGGCGTAATGCTCAGGTTCTTCAAGAGATTGCTGCCTGCACCGTGCAACTTAATGCAGTGGTTGAACCCTTACATCGACAGGGACAGCCAGTGATGCTGGCTCCGCTCCATATGGTGTCGGACATTCTGGCGACCATGGTGGCAGCCGGGGTTTATCCTGGTAAAGCCACGGTGATTGCCTCCTTTGGCGAGCAGGTTCATTCACCTGAAGAGCTGACACTAGGCGGGTTGAACCTTGATTACTGTTCGATTCATGACCAGAGCAATGTTATTGCCGGAAACTTAATGACGTCTGTGATGGGAGCGGCGCAGGGTGATCGTAATATTATATTGTTCCCCGATATTACCCCTGAATTCACTCTTGGCGCTTACCAAGGGCAAACCTCTAAATTGGCGTGCCAATTATTTCAACGCCCGGCCAAATTACATAATGGCATTGTGAGGTTGTCACGTGCGATATCCGCCCAGGTGGTGTTTTATCATCTCTATTATGAAGGGGGCGTGAAGATAAAGATTTATCCGCCGATGCAGGCCAGGCAATTAAAACAGCAGATGCCAGAAATTATTGAACAGTCGATTAGAGAGCATGCCGATGATTGGATGTTATGGCATGCACATTCACTCTACTTTATTAATGAGTAACATCCGAGATCCCATTACTGCGCATTAATTTAACAGGACGTTAAAACAGTCAATTATGGATAATATTATTCCGAAATTAATTTTTCAGGGCGAAACCAACGAGTGCGGCTTAGCCTGCATCAGTATGCTTGCTGAAACGCAGGGGATCAGCATCTCTCTGGAAGAGCTTCGCGAGCGTTTTCCCGCTTCGGCTCACGGCACTGCCTTGTCGACGCTATGTGAAATTTTATCCGAATTGGCTATTCCGGCCTATCCGGTGGTGTTCGAGCGGCAAGAGCTCGCTGAGATCCCACTCCCCGCCATTCTCCATTATGGGGCTAGCCACTATGTGCTGCTGGCCTATCGGCAGGGCAACTATGTTTGTGTGATGAATCCCGGCATAGGTGAACAGTTGCTGCCTGTGGAGGCCCTTAAGGCAGAAATCAGTGGCTACGCGTTGGTGATTGACTCAGAGACGCCGCCTGACCCACAGGCCGTTGCCGCCGTGCAGCGCAATCGCCGTTTTCGCCTGCTGGAGTGCATGAGCCTCAAACAGACGGCGGCCATTCGCGGTATCTACGGCCTGATGGTGCTGGCATTTCTGGTGTCGCTAACGCTCTTCATCATGCCAATCATGGTGAGTAGCGCCATCAATACGGTGTTTTCATCAGCGGGTAACGCTGATTTTCCCTATTTCTATTTCCTGCTCGCCTTTATTGTCTCGACCCTGCTGGCCTATGTGGTTAGAAGTGTCACAGAGCGATTCATTAAGCGTTTTGTTGTCTTGCAAAGCGTGGCGGGATTTTCACGGTTACTCAGCAACACTTTAAGCTTTTTTGATAAGCGCAGCCCGGGCGAAATCTACAGTCGCTTCTCCAGTTGGCAGTTGGCCGCGGCGCAGAAAATCGAGCTTGATAACGGCCTGCGAACTGACTGGATCGTGGGTGCCATTGCCTTCGGCGTGATGTGTTATATGAGTCCACTGCTGGCGATGGTGTCGGCGGTGGGGGTGACATCGATGGGGCTGGTGAGCGTCTGGGCGATTTATCGCGACCGGTTTTACACGCAGCAATTGCAGGTCAAAAGCGCCGAACAGAGTGATTTCTTACTGGAAACCATTCAGGGTTTTTCCACTATAAAGTCGGCGGGTATCAGTGCTCAGCGCCAGCAAGTTTTCGCCACCTACGCCTCATCGCTATTTATCTGCCAGCAAAAACAAAAGATGTACGAGCAGGTGAAAAGCAGTCTGTATCAGTTTATCGGTAGTCTGGAAATGGTGCTGTTTATGCTGCTGGCGCTTCCTTTGCTGAAAAACAATGTTATCTCGCTGGGAGAGTTTTTTGCCTATAGCTTTGTGCGCCAAATTTTTACTAATTACATCACGCAAATCTTCTTTTCAGTGCTGCAAAAAAACCAGCTCCATGTCATCGATACCCGCGCGAATGATTTGTTCCCCCATGGCGCAAGCAAGGTGGAGCCTGAGAGCCAGCGTGCTGCCCCGGCGGTTCACTTTCACCAGTGCCTGAGCTATCGACAGATCAATTTTGCTTATGATGCCGCCAAGCCTCTCTTGCAGCAGCTGTCATTTAGCGTCCAGCGTGGTGAAAAAATTGCCATTGTCGGCGAGTCAGGGGCTGGTAAAAGCACCTTGCTGAAAATTATTACCGGGCTGGTTAGCCCTCAGTCGGGGGAAATATTGGCTGATGGTGATGCATTAGACAGTCAGCAATTGCAGAAACTGTTTTTCTTGCAGAGCCAGGAGGACATCTTGTTTAGCGCCTCGGTGCTGGAAAATATCACGCTGTTTGATAACTACGTTGATGGTGAAAAACAGAGCCGCATTGATAAATCGCTGATGGGATTGAAGTTGCACGAGGTAATTGAGCAGCTTCCGGGCAAACAGCACGCGCTGATCCGCGAAAGTCATGCCGCGCTCTCTTTGGGACAGCGCCAGCGCCTGTTGCTAGCCAGAGCCATGTACAGCAATTGCCCAGTCTTAGTGCTGGATGAGCCCACGGCCAATCTCGATGATGAGACGGCTTACCGGGTCATGGCCTATTTAATCGAGCACTGCCGCGAATTTAACAAATCGCTGATCACCGTCACCCACAGCGAATCGACCTTAGCGCTGTTTGACAAGGTCTACCGCATGTCTTCCGGCCATATTGCTCAACTGAGTCAAGAGGTCACGCCAGAATGAAAAGAGCTATCGCTTTAATGAAAAACAAGCCCGGCAAAGCGGCGGCGGTAGTGATTGTCGTCATTGTCATGCTGATTGTCGGCGCATGGCTGCGTCAGGCAAGCGCCATCGGCGATACCTCGATTGCCACGGTCGCGGTGAGCCGCGGTGATATTGAGAAAACCGTGCTGGCGACCGGTACCCTCAAACCCTCTCTGCAAGTCAACGTGGGGGCGCAGGTCAATGGGCAATTGACCAAGGTTCATGTCCGCCAAGGTGAGAGAGTACAGAAAGGCCAACTGCTGGCTGAAATCGACCCGACGTTGCAGCTTAGCGAATTGCGCAAGTCTCAGGCAGAGCTGGCAAGCGCCGAGGCGCAAAAAAGGGCGGCGGTGGTCACCCTTGAGCAATATCAGTTGGAACTCAATCGCCAGTTGCGCCTCGACAGAGAAGGGGCGGGGACGCGCAGCACCCTCGAACAAGCACAGGCCAAGGTGGCCACTCAAAAGGCGCAAATTGATGTCAATCAGGCTGGGATAGTGCAAGCGCAGATGTCACTAGAAACGGCACAAGCCAATCTGGGCTTTACCCGAATTGGCGCGCCCATCGATGGTGTCGTCTTGGGGATTGTTACCCAAGAGGGGCAGACCATCGTTTCTTCGCAAAGTGCACCAACCATTTTGGTTCTCGCTGACGTCAGCACTATGTCGGTCCACACCCGCATTTCCGAGACGGACATTCTAAAAGTAAAAGTCGGCCAGCCGCTGTGGTTTTACGTGCTCGCCGAACCGCAACGGCGCTATGACAGCCAGATGCAGGCGATTCAAGACGCGCCGACTCAGGCATTGCAAGACAGCAATGGCGAAAGCTCATTCGATGATCAACCCTCCGCAGTCTATTACAACGGAATGTTCAACGTCGCCAACCCACAGGGCGTGCTGCGCACCTCGATGACTGCGCAGGTGTTTATCGTTGTGGAGCAGGCGAAGAACGCACTGCGCCTGCCGGTGATCGCCCTCGGGCCGCAGCAGGGTAAAAATCGCTATCAAGTGCAAGTGCTTAAAGATGGCCGCGCTGAGTCAAGATTGATTAACGTTGGCATCAATGATCGCCAGTTCGTGGAAGTGCTTGAAGGGCTGCAAGAAGGTGAGTCGGTGGTGACGGCGGCTGAAGCTATGACGGAGAGTGAAAATGGCTGATTCGACAGCGCTGATCGAACTCAAGCATATCTCCCGCAGCTTTGTCTCTGGCAGTGAGCAGGTGGAGGTATTGAAGAATATCTCCTTGAATATTCATCGTGGCGAGATGGTCGCCATCATTGGCGCATCCGGTTCGGGAAAGTCGACGCTAATGAACATTATTGGTTGTCTCGACAAGCCGACTCAGGGCGAAATGCACATCATGAGCGTCCCCACCGGCTCCGCCAGCAGCGCCGAGTTGGCGCAGCTGCGCAGCCAGTTTATCGGTTTTATTTTCCAGCGTTATCACCTGATACCTTACTTAACCGCGCAGGAAAATGTTTCTATTCCGGCGTTATACACCGCCATGCCCGCCGCAGAGCGCGAACTCAGATCACAGCATTTATTAACCCGTCTGGGCCTTGCCGGGCGCATGTTGCATCGCCCGTCACAGCTTTCTGGTGGCCAACAGCAGCGCGTGAGTATTGCCCGCGCATTGATGAATGGCGCGAATATTATTCTGGCCGATGAGCCGACCGGGGCGCTCGATAGCACCAGCGGGCAGGAGCTTATGGCCATTTTACACGGCCTGCACCATGCAGGGCACACGCTGATTATCGTTACCCATGACCGTAGCATTGCCCGCCAGTGCCAACGGATTATTGAAATTAGCGATGGCGAAATTGTGGCGGACGGCGCGAACCCAGAGTGGCAAAAGGCTCCGATCAACACCGCCTTGCCCGTGGCCGTCGACACCGGCCGATCTCCCGCGTGGCGAGATGTAAAAGAGTCTATCCGCATGGCGTGGCGTTCGCTGCTTGGCCATCGCGGCAGAGCGTTTTTATCAATGCTCGGGATCATCATTGGTATCTCCTCCGTAGTATCTTCAGTGGCGGTAGGAGAAGGGGCGAGACAGAGCATCCTTAGCGAAATCAGCCAGTTGGGCAGCAGCACTTTGGAAATACTTCCTGGATTGAGCTGGGAACAAATGCGCCCGGAGTTTCAATGGGCGCTGAAAATCAGTGATGTAGAACTGTTGCAGCGCCAGCCCTATGTCGACAGCCTTTCACCCGTGGTCAGCAAGTCAGTAATGGCGGTGCGCGGTGGCAGGCAGGTTTCAACTTCCTTGTCTGGCGTTAGCGAGGGGTATTTTGACGTGCTGGGGGCCGTTTTCAGCGCGGGCAGTCGCTTTACTCGGCAAGACGTGGACGAGCGCGAGCCGGTGATCGTCATCGATACCAATATCAAAAACACCCTTTTTCCTCACTCCGAAGAGCCTATTGGGCAAATTATCCAACTGGCCGGTGTGCCTTTTCGAGTGATTGGCGTTGCCAATAAGCCCGGCCCGAAATATGCCGGGGACCTATTGCAAGCCTGGATGCCCTATACCTCGCTGCTACAGCGAATGTCGGGAGATAAGCCGCTGGCGTCAATCACCCTGCGGGTTGCCGAGGGCTATGCCATTGCTAACGTGCAGGAGAAAGTTGAGAAACTGCTGGAGCGTGAACACGGTCAACGCGACTTTTTCACCATGACCAATGACCAAATGACCAAAGCGATACAAAGCGCCTCCGACTCGATGACGCTGCTGATCACCGCCATTGCCGGTATTTCGCTGCTGGTGGGCGGAGTGGGGGTCATGAATATCATGCTGGTGTCGGTGACTGAGCGGACGCATGAAATCGGCATTCGTTTGTCCGTCGGCGCGCGCCCGGGCGACATCATGCGGCAATTTATAATCGAAGCCATGGTCATTTGCTCGCTAGGCGGCGCTATCGGCATTGTCGGGTCTGGCATTGCCGGTCTGATTTTCGCCCAGATCACGGATGCCTTCACCCTGGTCTTTACCTGGCCACCGATTGTCATGGCCTGCGCCTTTTCCGCTTTGATTGGCTTGGGATTCGGTTTTGTCCCGGCTCGCAACGCGGCCCGTCTACACCCAACGGAGGCACTGGCTCGCGAATGAGAAAAATACTTGGTTTGATCATGCTGCTCTGCCTGTCGGGATGTGGACCCGCGCTCAAAAGTGACTATCAACGCCCGACGTTATCCATCCCCGAACAGTGGCGCGCAAGCGAGAATACCGGCTCAACCGGCGCATCCTTCCTTAGCCACAGCGCCCATTGGTGGGACAATTTTCAGGACCCGCAGCTCTCTCGGGCCATTAACGCCATGTTGGAGAGCAATAACGATTTGGCTCTGGCAACTTTGGCGCTTCAGCAAGCCCAACTGACCGCAGGCCTGCGAAAGACCAATATGACGCCAGATTTCACCGCGTCGCTGGGGGCCAGCAATAGCAAAAATATCAGCACCTCGGCCCACGCTGATGAGAATTACAACGGCGCATTAAACGCTTCCTATGAGTTAGATTTGTGGGGGAGGCTGGCACGCAGCCGGGATCAGGCCGAATGGTTGGCTAAGGCATCAGAGCAAGACCGGCAGGCCACGGCGCTGACGCTGATTGGCACGCTGTCGCAGCTGTATTGGCAGTTGGGTAGTCTCAACCAGCAAATTATTAACGGCCAGCAAGGCCTTAATATCGCCGAAAGCTCTCAGCGTTTGGCCATGTCACGCTTTAACGCCGGGGAGGTCAGCCGTTTAGACGTGGTGCAGGCGGAACAGGCAGTGCTCAACCGCCGCGTGACCCAGCGTGACCTCGAGCGGCAGCGCGAAGAAGCGCGTAACGCGATGGCGATCCTGTTTAACCGTGGTCCTCATCAGAGACAGGCGGAGCCAGCAACGTTAAATATTCATCAGTCGGTCGCGGTCGTAGAGCATTTGCCGTTGGAGGTCATCGCCAAGCGACCGGACGTGCAGGTCGCGGAGTGGAACCTTCGGGCAGCCCTCGCGGGGTCAGACGTGGCACGCCTCGATTTTTATCCCAAACTGACCTTAAGTGCTGGACTCGGGGCCGGAGCCACGGCCTTTCAGCAGTGGTTCAGTAATCCGGTGCGCACGCTGGGAAGCACGCTTTCCCTGCCGTTCATTGAATGGAATAGGGTGCAGCTGACCATTGAGCAGTCAAAGCTTGAGGTACAACGGGCAGCTATTCAATTTCGCAGCAAGGTGTATAGCGCTCTGAGTGACGTGGATAACGCCATGTCGCAGCGCGTGACCTATCAACAGCAGAAACAGAGCCAATTGATTGATTTGCAACTTAGCCAGCAGCGGCTGCAACTGGCAAACAGCCAGTATCGCGCGGGTGCGGTTTCCTATCAGACATTGCTTGATGCACAGGACAGTTTGCTAAACAGCGAAAATACGCTGATGCAAACGCAATACAACTATCTCTATGCCACGATGAAACTCTGGCTGGCGTTGGGCGGAGTTTGATTTAACCGCCAGAAATTTAAAGGAATGCAAGATGAATAAGGATATTGCTGGCGCGGGGAATTCTCCACGCCGTGTAGTGATCACAGGTTACGGCGCGGTGACGCCAATGGGAGCAAATGCCACTGAAAGCTGGGACGCTATCATGAATTACCGCCTCGGCTACCGTTACTACGACAGGTCGGCGGCGGGGATTAAATCACGCTTTTTCGGCCTGATTGATAATGAGCCGCCGCTTAAGTCGGTGCCCGCCGCGATCCGTCGCCGGCTGCCGCGCTTTGCACATCTGGCCTTACTCTCCGCGCAACAGGCCATGCAGATGGCCTTTGGTGAAAAGCGCCCTGAGCAGTTCTACGATTTGCTTGAGTGCGGCGCAATCATAGGCTCAGGCTGGGCTGGGCAGGATGAAACGCAGGTGCAGCATGAAGATTACCTGCGCAACAATATGGGTTCACCCTTTGGTTGCTTCTTTTCGATGCCCAGTTCAGCAACGGCGGCGGTCAGTTTGTTGTGGGGCTTGAGGGGATATCAAAACTCGCCGGTGGCGGCTTGTGCCACTGGCACCATCGCCATTGGTGATGCTTTCGAACTGATTCGAGCCGGGCGCGCCAAGATGATGCTGGCCGGGGCGGGTGAGTCGCTGCGTTCTGACTCGTCGACCTGGAATATCGATATTCTCGGGGCGCTATGCCGCGAGCCGCAGGACATCACTAAGGCCTGTTGCCCGTTTAGCTCCGAGCGGAACGGCTTCGTCTTGAGCGAGGGGGCAGCCGTGCTCTGTCTGGAAGATCGCCAAAGCGCCCTGGCGCGCGGAGCAAGGATCCTTGGCGAGATTAAAGGTTATGGCAATTACTCTGATGCCTTTGATTTCACAGCCCCTGCGGAAGACAAAATTGCTCGCGTAGAAACGATTCGCCGCGCATTGGCGCAGGCCGGGATAACTCCCGATGACATTGATTATATCAATGCGCACGGAACCTCAACCCCGCTGAATGACCTAAACGAAACACAGGCCATCAAACAGGCTCTCGGCGAACAGGCCGCCTATAGTACCCCCTGTTCCAGCACTAAATCCTATTCCGGACACCTTATTGCCGCGGCAGGCAGCTTTGAAAGTATCGTCTGTTTGCAGGTGCTTGAGCATCAAATCATGCCCGCGACTCATCATATGCAGACTGCCGATCCCCATTGTGACCTTGATTACATCGTCGAAGGGCACCGTCGCGGCGACGTGAAAAATACGCTGAATCTTAGTTTTGGATTTGGTGGAGCAAACGCCGCCCTGATCATAGGTAAGGGGGAGTAATGTCAATGCAGTACCAATTGCAAGATGCCGAGCAGTGGGCGGCATTTTCCGGCGATAACAATCCTATTCACTTTAATTTAGCTGCAGCCCGCCAATTGGGGCTGGATGTGTTATGCATCCATGGCATGCGCGCCATGCTGGATATCAAAGCGAGTCTGGGGATTCAGGCACCCGTTGTCATGCCACAGGATCAAAGCCTGCTGTTTAGCTGTCGTTTGGATAAGCCGGTTTTTTATCAGCAAGCCCACCTGCTGGAGACTGAGCAACTCTCACGCAACGGCCAGATCCAACTGCGTAGCACCCTGCGTAATGCGCTAAGCCAGGAGGGGTGTATCAATGCCAAACTGGTCGCAGCACCTGACCTGACTAAAGGCCCGGAGGCCGAGGATGGCCAGATCTCAACGCTGGAAATGCTCACATCGTCGCGGCAATTGTCTGCAATGACCGGGCAGAGTCTCAACTCATGGAATGTGCTAGACGCTCTGCTGTTTAAGCAGCTTATTCACTCGCCAGAGACCATGTGCCGCGTTCGTGATGTGTTGCCAGAGCTGGATTGTACAGATTTGATGGCAGTATTTAGTCAAATGCAGATGGTGCAAACTCATCACGAAACGCATTTCTCTCCCAGTCTGTTAGCGCATGATGACATAACCGTTTTCGCCGAACCCCTGAGCTTCTCTATTTTACCTGCGCTAATGGTTGGTAAAAGCCATAGCGGGTTTATTTTGCGAGTAGCTATCCAAGCTTTTGTGGATAGGAAAGCGTTGATAAGAAGCTCCATTACATTGAAAGCGACAACTTTTGGCGTTGAATAAAACACCTAAAACATAGCTTTTAAGGGAATTAAAATGATTGATTACAATGAAGTTTATAACAAAGTTTGCGCCATGCTGTGTGAAGCAAAAGACCTCGAAATGGAGTCCATTTCTCCAGACATGCCCCTTTCACAGCTCAAGTTAGACAGTTTGGATTATGTTGAACTGATGCTTCTGGCCAACAAAGAGTTCAGCGTTACGATAGAAACGGACGTTTTCGCTGACCAACCTGATCTCACTCTACGTGAGCTTTGCGAATTCATTAGTGAGAAGGGTGAATAGCCAATGCTGGACAAATGGATCTTGGTCACCGGCGGAAGCCGCGGTATTGGCCGGGCGACGGTTCTCGAGCTGGCGAAAGAGTGGAATGTTGTGTTCACCTGGCAGAGTGCTGAACAGCAAAGCCAATCACTTCTGGCATTGTGCGAGTCATTACCTGGGCAGGTTGAAGGGATTCGCTGTGACGGTCGGAATGAGGCGGCGGTAAATGACACGGCTTCTCAGCTTATTCAACGCCTTGGCGCTCCCTATGGCATCATTCACAACGCGGGCGTTACGCTTGATGCATTGCATATGTTTCAGACATCCGACAACTGGCGACAGGTGATGGATACCAATCTTAATGCCGTGTTCAATTGGAACAAGGCCTTGCTTCCCGCGATGATTGCGCAAAGGGAGGGGGCGATAGTCATGATGTCGTCAGTATCAGGCATTAAAGGCAATATTGGGCAGACGGCTTACAGTGCCAGCAAAGCGGCCATGATCGGCTTGAGCCGCTCTCTCGCAGTAGAGTTAGGCAGGTTTGGCATTCGGGTCAATAGCTTATTACCTGGCTTTATTGATAGTGAAATGCTGCACTCTCTACCCAAAGAGAAAATGACAGCCATTCGCAGCCTCATTCCGATGAGAAGATTGGGGCAACCTGAAGACATTGCCAATGCCGTATCATGGCTGGTCGGCGAGGGTGCCCGTTACATGACAGGCCAGACGTTAGTTATTGACGGCGGCCTTACCGCCTGACACCTCTCTCCAGTACTGACTTATCAACGTTAAATGAACATCAAGGGCACCTTTACTCTTGATGTTCAATTTGATGCATTTGTTTTCCCACTCCCTCTTCCTCTCTTTCACAACACTCTCATCCTGTTTTGTTAATTTTTCTCCAATCTCGGTCAGTAGTATAAACAGAAGCTAAACATTAGAAATATCTTACCCAGTTCCTTTTAAAGTAAAGGCTTCGCTTAGCCATACCTCTACGTGTTTAATTGTTAACTACAAGGCTGCTATCGTTGCCTTTTATTAGTGAGTTAGTTAACTCGTCTGGCTTAATGTGACAGTGGATTTGAGTGTTTACAGGTATCTTGACGTCAGGGGCTAATATAAATACTAGGCTTTAATTCAAATAATTCATTTTAAACTGAAATGACACATTTGGCTTTATATGCTAACCAAACATTGCTTATGGAGCATGCGTTCAAAATTTCTATATTTCTTGGAATAAAAAGTTAGTGCTTTCATATCAGGCGTTCATATAAAAGCAAAGACTAATTGTAGCGTAAGAAAATACTTAGATTTAAATGGAGGCAAAAGTTCGAATTTTTAAAGCAAGCTACTGATTTTTAATGGTTAATTTAAAGTTTTTTATTATAATGGACTGTCTATTGACAGTTTTTTTTAGCGGAACTAAAGTAGAGCCACTTTGCTTCGGAATGAATTGTTGAGCATTTACTGTAATGACTTAGCCGTTTATTTAAGAGGTGGAACCTCTAAAGAACAAAGTAATGGAATGGCAGATGGTTTTGTCAAAAACAATGCGAACGCCAATGACGGCGTCCTCTATGCATATGTTCAAAGGAAATTTGAAATGAAAAAAAATATTACTGGTCTTGCTTTGTTGGTTGCTTCTGTAATCTCTTCTTCAGCTTTCGCTATTGACGGTACTATAAATTTTAAGGGCGACGTTATTAGTAACCCATGTACTGTTAGTGCAGCATCCAAAAATCTGGATGTTCAACTGGGTAAAATTGGTACTACAGCGTTTCCAACATCTGGATCTTTATCTGCTGCTCAAAAATTCACCTTGGTATTAACAGGTTGCCCTTCAACAGTGACCAGTGCCAAAGTGCGTTTTGATGGTACGCAAGTGGCGGGTGATAATACCGTATTAGCCGTTGCTACTGGTACAGGTAAAGCGACTGGCGTCGGTATTAAAATTTATGACAAAGATGATAACCCGATTAGTTTGTATCAAGATTCAGCGGCCTATACTTTAAAGACTACTGCTAATAACCTTGATTTCAAGGCACGTTATGTCTCTCTCTCTAGTACCGTCACCGCTGGTGCAGCAGAAGGTGCAGCCCAATTTACAATTATATATCAATAAATCTCAGTCATTAAACACAATGGTTTAGAAGCGATTTGATATATCAGATCAGGGGTAGATATTGCCCTTGATCTATTTAAGATATTTTATTGGGTAAACATCATGGAAAGATGGCGAGTTACGGTTATCACAGCATTTTTGCTGCTCATAACCACATCGGTACAAGCAGGGATTGTCATTGGCGGCACACGTCTTATTTACGAAGGTAATAAGAAAGAAGCATCAATCACTGTAAATAATCCTGACAAGGTTCCTTTCCTTATTCAATCCTGGGTAGACGGCGAGCTTGTTTCAGGGCAGAACAAAGCAGAAAAAGCGCCATTTCTCGCTACACCGCCATTATTCCGTCTGGATGCTGAACGGCAGAATGTTTTGCGCGTGGTACGCGCCGGAGGAAATCTGCCGGAGGATAGGGAATCTATATTCTGGATGAATATCAAATCAATTCCTTATGCGGAAAAAAGAGAGAATACACTGCAAATTGCCGTCAAGACGCGGATTAAGTTGATATATAGACCTGCGGGTATCGAAACTACACCTGAAGATGCCGTAAAAAATCTGACATGGAAACGTACGGGAAATTCTGTGCAGATCACCAACTCTTCAGCCCACTATTTCACTTTCTTTAACGTCAAAATTAACGGCGCGGAAATTAAAGATGTCCCAATGGTGGCGCCATATTCAAACGCCAGTTTTACATTACCGAATAATATCTCCGGTAACACCTTAAGCTGGCAATATATCAACGATTATGGCGGCACAAGCCAATCATTTGTTCAGACATTATGATCGCTAATAGCCACTAAGTAGGCGTAAATAACGTCAGGGCGCTATGGATGCGCACTACCTATCACGCCGATTATTTGGCGGTGATAAGAATGGAATCAAAATAATGAAAAAACCGAAGAGTTACCGCTCAGTCGGCTTCAAACATTCCTATCTCGCTTGGTTCATCTCCTGCCAGCTTGCTGCAATGCTTGGCGGAGCCGGGATCGCGAACGCTGAGGAATATTTTAGTCCGGCTTTACTTGAAATAGATAACCCAATGCAGGGAAATGCTGATCTTTCAATTTTTGAAAAAAGTGGAAATCAGCCACCAGGGACTTATCGCGTTGATATTTATCTCAACGGGACAATGATCACCACACAGGATGTCAACTTTAACTTATTCACTGATGCAGCAGGAACCCAAAGCCTTCAACCCTGCCTAAATAGTGAGATGCTAAAAGAGTTGGGCGTCAAACTCGCGCTGTATCCAAAAATCAATGCAACGGATGAGTGCGTGAACCTCAGCCAGGATATTCCGCAGGCATCTGCACGTTTTGATTTTGAACAGCAGCGTTTAGACCTTAGCCTTCCTCAAGCAGCACTAAATCAACAGGCTCGTGGCTACGTATCTCCGGAAAAATGGGATAACGGTATTCCAGCATTGCTGATGAACTACAACTTCACCGGCGCCAACCAAGAAGCCAAAAATAGTATATCCCAGGATAGGGACACCTATTATTTAAACCTCAGAACTGGCATTAACCTAGCCGATTGGCGATTGCGTAACTACTCCACGTGGAGCCGAGACGATGATGGTAAGGATCGCTGGAAATCGATTAATACCTATATGCAGCGTGATATTAAAGTATTAAAGAGCCAGTTAACTCTGGGTGATAGTGCTTCGCCAAGTGAAGTATTTGATGCTGTTTCGTTTCGCGGTGCGCAACTGGCCTCTGACGATGACATGCTCCCTGACAGCATGAAAGGCTACTCGCCGGTAGTGCGTGGGATTGCGCGCAGTAATGCGCAGGTCACTATCAGGCAGAATGGTTATATTATTTATCAAAGCTATGTTGCACCGGGTCCATTTAATATTTCGGATCTCTATCCAACATCTGGCTCTGGTGACTTACAGGTCACTATCAAAGAGGCCGACGGAAGTGAACAGAATTTGGTTGTTCCTTTCGCCGCTGTCCCGGTACTTCAGCGAGAAGGCCGACTCAAATATAGCCTGACCAGTGGTCAATACCGCTCAAGCAACAGTGATGTTGAGAAAGCAGTCTTTTCACAGGGCACTGCTATTTATGGCATGCGCTATGGGGCCACTGTTTACGGTGGGGTACAGGCTGCCACTAAATATCAGGCTTTAGTCGCTGGTTTGGGGCAAAATTTAGGGCGAATTGGTGCGTTGTCTGCTGATGTCACCCAGGCTTGGACCACTCAGCAAGATACCCCTAAAACCAGTGGTCAATCATATCGGTTGCGCTACGGGAAAAGCTTCGTAGAAACAGGGACTAACTTCAGTCTTGCTAGCTACCGTTATTCAACGGCGGGTTTCTATACCCTGCAAGAAGCATTAGACAGTTATAACAACGGCAATAGCTATACTTCGGATCAGAAAAAGAACCGTTTTGAGCTGACCATGAGCCAAAATCTGTGGCAGAAGGGCGGTGCGATTTCAGTCAGCATGGTTAAAGAAAAGTATTGGAATAATAATCGCAGTACTGAATCTGTCGGAGTGGGATATAACAATACATGGTCTGGTATTTCGTATGGCCTGAATTACACCTACAACAAAAATGGTACGGACGGCTACGGTTCCCGTACTTTATATACTGACCAAATTTTTGCCCTTAACGTCAGCATACCATTGAATAAATGGTTACCGGGCGGATACGCCACCTATGGTATGAGCACCAGTAAAAAAGGCAATACCACTAATAACCTAGGCTTAAGTGGTACAGCTTTGGCTGATGATAATTTAAGTTATAACCTGAGTCAGGGCTATGGCAGTCAAGGTCAGGGATCCAGTGGAAGCGCCGCCGCCGATTATAAAGGGGGCCAAGGCGAATTCAATGTTGGCTATAGCTATGACAAAAACCAACGCCGTCTGAGTTATGGTTTAGAAGGTGGAGCGATAGTCCATGAAAATGGTTTAACCCTCTCTCAACCTTTAAGTGAAACCATGGTCTTGGTGAAAGCACCAGGGGCTGGAAATGTAAGAGTAACTGGCAACTCAGGCGTTATCACTGATGGGCGCGGATACGCGGTCGTACCTTATGCAACGCCATATCGTAATAACCAAATTGTGCTTGATACTCAATCCCTGCCTGACGATGTAGATATCACCATGAGTTCAACATCGGTCATTCCTGCTCGAGGAGCTGTAGTACGTGCCGATTTCAACCCTCGCGTTGGCCAGCGTGTATTAATGACTCTTATCCGTAGTAATGGTGAGCCAGTGCCCTTTGGTGCCATGGTTACTGATCTTAGTAACAAGAGTTATAACGGAAATATCGTCGGTGACGGTGGTCAGGTTTATCTTACCGGGATGAGTGACTCAGGACGCTTAAGTGTGAAATGGGGTAATGCTGCATCGCAAACCTGCGAAGTGGATTATCGCCTGCAAAAATCGATTGACGCTGCCAATATCGAGTTGTTGAAAGGGGAATGTCGATGAAATGGAATTCGAATATGAATAATATAAATAGCACTGTTTTCTCGCAGTTAATGAACTCTGCCAAGAACAAAGTTGGATATGCCAGAGCGTTTACGCTGTTAGGGACGAGTATTGCATTATTCGCGTTTAGTGGAACAGCAAATTCTGCTACCTGCGGGCCTGATACCAGTACTAAAGTATATAATTTTAATATGAATTATACCTTAACCACGCCATCAGAAAATACCGCGGGAATGTTGAAGCCCAACGCGTTTAGCTGGAATACCGCGGGTGATTACATCATTCGATGCAATTGCCGTGGGGTTTTTTGGGCACCATACATTACCGCAAAAGTACCTGAAAGTGGTGGGGTGGTTTATAACGATGGTACTAATAAATACTATGGGATAAGCCCTTACTTGGGGGTGGCTAGTAGTATTTTTGTCGCGGGTGGTTTAAGGAAAATTATCCCTGCACCTTTCCATATGAGCAATCAAAATCCTACGGGTACATCCTGTGAAAGAAGTGGTTCTTGGGAAACCGGTAATAAAGGTTCAGTTTCACTCTATTTTAGAAGAGCCTTCGTCGGCGTACAGACTATTCCAATGACAAAAGTTGTTGATATTTTTGTTGCTACTGATGGTGACAGTAAATCAACAGTGCCCGTTTCTTCTGTTTATATGAGTGGAACAGTAACTGTACCCCAATCCTGCACTATCAACGGCGGCGGAGTGATCACTATTCCTTTCGGCGATATTATCGCCACAAATATTAATACTAAAGGTGAGATGGCCAAAGGTTTTGTGCCTAAAAACCAGCAACTTAATGTCGCCTGTAACAATATTTCAGAGGGTGTCAAGGTGAGCCTTTCGTTTCAGGGGACGCCAGACCCAAGTGAACCCAGCGTCCTGGCAACCACTAACGAAAATGTCGGCGTAAAAATTGAAAATGCTTCAGGCGCAGTTATCCCACCAATAAGCGGAGACCTGCCTTTAAATATGAATTACGCGTCGCAATCTGCATCTACCCAGATAAAGCTCTACCCCATTAATACCACTGGGCGAACACCGGGCACCGGTAATTTTACTGCGACTGCAACGATTCAGGCTGAGCTTGAGTAAGCTGACAAGCAACATCCCATAGCATTCACCTTAAAAGTGAATGCTACTTAAAGGTTAGAAGGATGTAGATATGACGATTTTTACAGCGACGAAATTCAAGGTGATTTCGTCAATAATGCTGATTTTAAGTGCCACCTCGTTTTCCTCAAAGTCAGCCACGACTTTGCAAATCACCGGCAATATAAAAGCCGCGGCTTGCCGGGTTAATTTCCCGACCTCTGGCGTTGAGGTAAACCTGGGTGATGGTATACATCAATATGTTCTATCATCAGCTGGTTCAGCAGCACCCTGGGTGAATTTTAGTCTGCAATTGAGCGCATGCCCTGAAACCACCAAAAGTGTCACAATGACAGTGAATGGGACCCCAGCCTCCGCAGGCTCAGATACTTTTATCAACACAGGTTCGGCAACTAACCTACAGATCCAAGTACAAAATATCAGTGACAGTCGGATGTTAGGTAACGGCGCCAATGTTACGCAGGCAATAGAGAGCGCAAGTTCTACGGCAAAGTTTAATTTACAAGCGCGTGCATATACTGTTTCCGGTAATGTCACCCCAGGATCAATAGTAGGCAGTATGCAGGTTAGCTTCACATATCAATAAGTAGTATTTTGATGCTGAGAAACGATGATACTTTGTTCCTTTGAGTTTGTAATAAATAAAAGGACTTCACTATTGTTGCTAACTATTAGAAATGAAAGCGTTAAGCCAGTTTAATAACACTCTCTATTTTCCGAACATAAAGATGAGAAGATGAATAATTTTCCAATGTCGCAGTTACACCGTTGTGCATCGTCATCATCCATGAAACCTCAAGCCGTTAAAAATAACGGGGTGATCATTATGGAGAGCTGCCCCGTGACAGCTTTAGGGATGCGTCGCCTTTTACTGGAGAGTTGCGATGTAGGTAAGGATATTATTCATACCAATTCGCTGGCGGACATCATGCCGCTAATTAAGGCTCATCGCCCAAAACTTTTATTGATGGATTTATGCGGGGAAAAAGAATCTGTTTTGGATGGATTAAGGCTTTTGCCTTCATTACATTCTCGCTGGCCGGAGGTAAAAGTTATTGTCTGCACCGCTTTTAGCGAATACAGAATACTTCAATTGGTCGTTTCATCAGGTGCTCACGGCATTTTATTGAAAAGTGAGCCGACGATAGCCTTTGTTCAATGTATCTCGCAGATTGTATCAGGGGGGAACTTTTACAGCCCTAAGCTGCGACAGTTGTTGAGCTTATCAGACTCGGGAAAAGAGATAACTGCGCTGACACGACGCGAGTTGGATGTGTTGACCTATCTTTTTTCCGGTATGAATGTCTCTTCAGTGGCAGCGAAAATGCATCGTGATATCCGCACAATTAGCACTCATAAACGCAACGCCATGGCGAAGTTGGGATTTAAGAACGACAGTGAGCTGTTTGCACAAGGAATATGGATGATGAAAGCTTGGCCCGGCGTTGTCTTCTGACGTAATAACGGTCGGCCAATAAAACGGCATACATCTAATAATACAGGGAGTTATATTTTGCGTGTCATGCCAACTACACCACTCAAAATAGCATTAATGGATAGCAGCCCGCTAGCACTTGCCGGTCTATGCTATTTTCTTGATTCACTAGGTATCGTGAAAGATGTCATTTTGCAAGAAAACAGTCTTAAAAAGGTGAGCGAAGCCTTTATGTATCAGTCAGTTGATGTACTCGTCACTGATTTGTACAGCCAGAGTGAGTCCTTCATCGAAGGACGAGATATTATTCTAAATCTATGTTCGCAGTATCCTAATCTGATTATGATTGTCTACACATCTTGTCAGTCAGGAGAGCAAATGCGCCCCTTGCTTTGCGAGCCTAATATCAGTCTTATTGCACGTAGTGAGCCTTTAGCCAAAATTGTTGATTCTTTTAGGCAGGCTTTACAAGGGAGACGTTTTCTAAGCCAGAAGATCTGTGGCTATCTTGCCTTGCAAAATAGTTCAGCCGATCTCTCTGCTCGTCAACTTACCTGCAGTGAAAAGGAAGTGCTTAAGCATCTGTTTAATGGAATGAGTCTGGGAGAAATTGCTACTCTGAGAAGTCTTAGTATTAAGACGATCAGTGCCCATAAGTGTAATGCTATGCGTAAATTATCCGTTAAAAATGATGCTGAATTATTTTTGATGAAAGATAAACTTTATCTCTAAACATAGGGTATATCTAAAATAGGGTGCAGATAAGTAGGCTCGCCCTTCAACTTTATAGTGAAGGGCGAGAGTCAAACATCAGATTCGGCAACTGAGATTAAATCTCTACCGCCACAAAATGTGGCGTATTGCTGGTAGTGTAAATAGCGGTGTTTTGAATATTACGATGCCCTAAATAATTTTGAATCAATCTTGTATCAAAGCCTTTATCGGCTAAAGCATAGCCGCAGGCATGCCTAAGCATATGGGGATGAACCTGAGTATCCAGCCCGGCCATTTCGCCATATTTACGCACGAGTCGATAGAATTGCTGTCTGGAAAGCTGTCCGCCATGTTTTGATAGGAACAACCAAGGGGTATCTGCATCTAAAAAGCCTGAACGTATCTGTAACCAATTTTCTATAGCTACAATTTCGCGGGGCTGCAAAGGGTGCTGGACAGTAAAACCGTTTTTTAAACGGGAAATGGAAATCCTTTTTGTTTGTAATTCGATATCACTGAACCGCAAATTAATTAACTCTGTCACGCGCAGTCCATGTATAAAACACATTAACAACATGCATTCATCACGCGCACGGTTTTTACCCATTGCCGTTGCCGCAATCATTTTCTCTATTTCTTGCTGATTTAAAAAGTTCTGCATTATTTTGATTACCTATCCATGGTTTTTTGATGGTGTATATATAACGATTTGTAAGAGTTAGTGCCGCTTATTTAATTATGTGGCTCCATTTCATGGCAATATGAGAGGAATTATGAAAGTTGTCATGAAAAAACCTTCGCTGGGTAAGTCACTCCGCGTTCTATAGTTGCGCGTGGCGTAATCTCAGCAATCACCTTCAAGCCATTTATCTCAAGAATAACCCCCATTTATCCCCTTTGTTCCAGCAATCAGACCCACAAGGTTTTGGCATGCTATGCCTGAAATTGTATCCATGGCTTTTTGGCGATGGATGATGCACCAACAGGAACCGACCGGTGGCTGAAGAAAGCGATCTCGAAAAAAGCGAAGCCCCCACACCCCACAGGCTTGAAAAGGCCCGCGAAGAAGGGCAGATACCGCGCTCGCGCGAACTGACCTCCATGCTGATGCTGGGGGCCGGTTTTTCATTGCTATGGGTATCCGGGGAGTCGATGGCGCGGCAGTTAGCGGTGATGATTTCACAAGGTCTGAATTTCGATCACGACATCATCAGCAATGACCGGCAAATGCTGCGGCAAATGGCGTCGTTGCTGGGGCGTGCAGTTTGGGCACTGCTGCCCGTAATTGGTGGGTTAGTTCTGGTTGCGCTGGCCGCGCCTCTGCTGCTCGGCGGGTTGAACTTTAGCGGCAAATCTTTTGCGCCGAAGCTCAATCGTCTGGACCCCATTGCCGGGCTGAAGCGCATGTTTTCAGCGCAGGTGCTGGCAGAACTCCTGAAAGCCATTTTGAAAGCCACCATTGTTGGCTTCATTTGCGGTCTTTACCTGTGGCATCACTGGCAGGACATGATGCGCCTGATGGCGCAGCCGACCATTCCGGCGTTGGCCGAGGCTCTAAGCATGGTGGCGTTTTGCGCCATGATGGTGGTATTCGGCCTGATCCCAATGGTGGCGTTCGACGTCTTTTGGCAAATCTGGAGCCACATTAAAAAGTTGCGGATGAGTAAACAAGACATTCGCGACGAGTTTAAGAGTCAGGAAGGCGATCCGCACGTTAAAGGCCGTATTCGCCAGCAGCAGCGGGCCATGGCGCGTCGCCGCATGATGGCCGACGTGCCGAAGGCCGACGTTATTGTTACCAACCCGACGCACTACGCCGTTGCGCTGCAATATAGCGAAAGCAAAATGAGCGCGCCGAAAGTGTTGGCGAAAGGGGCGGGTGACGTGGCGCTGCGCATAAAAGAACTGGCTGCCGAACATAGAATTCCGACGCTGGAGGCCCCGCCGCTGGCGCGTGCGCTTTACCGTCATAGTGATATTGGTCAGCAGATCCCCGCCGCGCTTTATGCCGCGGTCGCGGAAGTGCTGGCGTGGGTGTATCAGCTTAAGCGCTGGAAGCGTGAAGGCGGATTAATCCCGAAAAAACCTGAACATTTACCGGTGCCTGAAGCATTGGACTTTGCTGGAGAAACAGAAACACATGGGTAATCTGGCCGCGCTGCTGCGCTTACCGGGCTTCAAAGATACACAATGGCAGGTGCTCGCCGGGCCTATCCTGATCCTGATTATTTTGTCGATGATGGTGCTGCCTTTGCCGCCGTTCATCCTCGACCTGCTGTTTACCTTTAACATTGCCCTGTCGATCATGGTGTTGCTGGTGGCGATGTTCACCCAGCGCACCCTTGAGTTTGCTGCTTTTCCAACCATTCTGCTGTTCTCTACCTTGTTGCGACTGTCCCTCAACGTGGCCTCAACGCGTATCATTTTGCTCGAAGGCCATACCGGCGCAGGGGCGGCGGGGCGTGTGGTTGAAGCGTTCGGCCACTTCTTGGTTGGCGGTAACTTTGCCATCGGTATCGTGGTGTTCATCATCTTGGTATTGATCAACTTTATGGTTATCACCAAAGGTGCCGGGCGTATTGCCGAGGTGGGCGCGCGTTTCGTGTTAGACGGAATGCCGGGTAAACAGATGGCCATTGACGCTGACCTCAACGCCGGGCTGATTGGCGAAGAAGAAGCGAAAAAACGCCGTTCCGAAGTGACTCAGGAGGCCGATTTCTACGGCTCAATGGACGGTGCGAGTAAGTTCGTGCGCGGCGACGCCATCGCGGGCCTGATGATCATGGTGATCAACGTGGTTGGCGGCCTTCTGGTGGGTGTGTTGCAGCACGGAATGGATCTCGGCCACGCGGCTGAAAGCTACACCTTGCTGACCATCGG
Source organism: Ewingella sp. CoE-038-23 (assembly GCF_040419245.1). NCBI lineage: Bacteria > Pseudomonadati > Pseudomonadota > Gammaproteobacteria > Enterobacterales > Yersiniaceae > Ewingella > Ewingella docleensis. Next base: position 1,816,813 of record NZ_JAZHOH010000001.1, read on the forward strand.
TGACGGCCTGGTTGCGCAGATCCCAGCATTGGTTATCTCGACCGCGGCGGGCGTTATCGTTACCCGCGTGGGCACCAATGAAGATGTCGGCGAGCAGATGGTCACCCAGCTGTTCCGCAACCCTCGCGTGATGATGCTCAGCGCCGGCGTTTTGGGCCTGCTCGGCCTGGTGCCGGGTATGCCGAACTTCGTCTTCCTGCTATTCACCGGGGCTTTACTGGCTCTGGCGTGGTGGACTCGCGGCCAGCAGCAGAAACCGGCAGTGGCGAAAGAGACGGTGCAGGTGAATACCGAAAGCCAGCAGCTGGTGGAAGCCAGTTGGTCGGATGTTCAGTTGGAAGACTCTTTGGGTATGGAAGTGGGTTATCGCCTGATCCCGATGGTCGACCACGCGCAGAACGGCGAGCTGCTGGGGCGTATCCGCAGCATTCGTAAGAAGTTCGCGCAGGAGATGGGCTATCTGCCGCCGGTTATCCATATTCGCGACAATCTTGAATTACCGCCAGCCGGATACCGCATCTTGATGAAAGGGGTGGAAATAGGTTCCGGCGAGGCTCATCCGGGCCGCTGGATGGCGATTAACCCTGGCAACGCGATTGGTCAATTGCCGGGTGAAGTGACTCAGGATCCGGCCTTTGGCCTGGCCGCCGTGTGGATTGAACCGGCGCTGCGCGAACAGGCACAAATTCAGGGCTTTACCGTGGTGGAAGCCAGTACCGTGGTGGCCACCCACCTTAATCACCTAATCAGCATGCATGCGCAAGAGCTGTTTGGCCGTCAGGAAACGCAGGAGCTGATGGAGCGCGTCAGCAAAGAGTTGCCGAAGCTGACTGAGGACTTCATCCCGGGCGTGGTAACGCTGACTACCTTACATAAAGTATTGCAGAACCTGCTGGCGGAGCGCGTTTCTATTCGCGACATGCGCACCATTATTGAGACTCTGGCCGAGCATGCGCCGAATCAAACTGACGCCAACGAACTGACGGCCGTGGTGCGCGTCGCGCTGGGCAGGGCAATCACTCAACAGTGGTTCCCGGGCACGGGTGAAGTGCAGGTTATTGGATTAGATACCGCCCTTGAGCGCCTGCTGCTGCAAGCACTGCAGGGCGGCGGCGGGCTGGAGCCGGGGCTGGCGGAGCGTCTACTGACGCAGGCCCAGGCCGCGCTGCAACAACAGGAGGTCAATGGAGCGCCGCCGGTATTGCTGGTCAACCATGCGCTGCGCGCTTTGCTGTCTCGCTTCCTGCGTCGTTCACTGCCGCAAATTGCCGTGATGTCGAATTTGGAGATGAGCGACAGCCGCCAGATTCGTATGACTGCCACCATTGGCGGAGAGTAATGATGAAACAAATGGCTACGGGGCTTTTAATCATGTGCTGCTCGGCGTCCGCTCTTGCGGTCTCTGGCTCCTGGTCGGACAGCAAGGCGGGCATCACGCTACAAAATCGCGGGCAGATGGCTTCCGCTTTAACGCTAAGCCCATCAGCCAACGCGCCGGTGATGCAGATGCCCTCGGCGGTTATCGATACTATAAGTTGGAGCTACAGCCTGCTGGGTCCGGAACCGGCGGGTTTGCAGGTGCAGCTGTGCAGTAGCAGCAACCGCTGCCAGCATCTGGACGCCGCGCAGGGGCAAACGCGTAACTTCTTTGGTCAGTCGGCGCAGTCTTCTTTCAGACTGGTATTTGGGGTTGAGGGACAAGGCAGGTTAAACCCGCCGCTGCGCGTGGTGAGTCAGCAGGTGATCGTGAATTATCGCTAAATGGGTTGCTAGGGCTGGCTTTTAAAACCAATCCTGCCGTCAATCACAAAAATATCGCTGATATCGGCGATATTTTTTTGTCTGAGTTTTGGCAGGCTGAGAATTTATGAGCAGGAAAAAGGAGGATAAAGTTGGAGAAGTTATACCGAAATTTTACGCACGGTCTGCCCGCTGACTGAAGTCTGGCCGTTTGGGCCATAAAACTTTTGCGTTTGGCTGGCACCCAGAATGGCCATGGCCTGCGTGTTGTAGTCAATTTGCTTATTGAGCAGCATACCGTTGTGGCGGTTTAGCGCGCTGAGCTTCTCACTCAGTTGAACCACGGCCTTCCACATGGCGGCAATTTCAGGCTGACGCGAATAGGGCGCAGTCTGCTTCAATCTCGCGTCATGTTCCCGACGCTGTTTATCAAGATAATCGACGGTGGTCAGCAGGGAGCTTTTTTGTTCAGTTATATTTTGCAAAGCTACCCCATTGACGCGGCCTGAGCAGAGCAGGGTTTGTTCATGTTGAATGATCAAATCCAGCGCTTCCAGCGTTTCCACCAGCGTCTTCATGGTCTTGATAAAATCTTTCATCGGGCTTCTTTACCTTTCAACTTAAGCTTATTGACTTAAATATCGTTGAGATAGGCCTGCGTGTCCTGCAACAACGCATCGGCGATTTTGCCGGTATCCATCGTCAGTTTGCCGTCACGGATAGCCTGCTTTAACTGTTCTACACGTGCAGTATTAATGTCTTGTGAACTTGATTTGGTCAGCACGGCCTGAGCATCACTCAGGGTGACAGCCGTGCCGCTAACCGGCGCGCTGTTGGTGCTTTCTTTGCGTGTCACTTGCGCATTGGTGTCAGACGGATCGCGCTGTTGAATCGGGCTAACCGGTTGCGATGCCTGAGTGCGTTCGATGCTCATAATACTTCTCCCAATCTGATATGCCGTCAAATTGCGGCTTTGATATCAGGTTATCGACACTTTACGGAAAAACTTTAGCCTTTATTGCAATGGCAGGGAAACATTCGCTAGATGGCGATGCTCACTGTGCCATCTGCTGCTACTTTGCCGTTAACAATCTGCCCGGAAGGCATTCTGACCCGCACGGTTTCACTGGCGGCGGCGTTATTCATCGCTTTGCCAGAGCTGGAAACATTAAACCCGGTTCCCGTCGCCTGTACCTGAACTTCCTGCCCCGCGTGGACCATCCACGGGCGGCGCAGCATCGATAAAGTTAGGGGCTGACCGACATTAATATTGCGCAGCGTCACCGCGTTGATGGCTTGCTGGCTGTCAAGAATAGCCCGTGGCGGCAATAAGTCCAATCTCCCCGTTTTCTGCTGCATATCGGCCTGAGTCAGATGCGCGCCGGAAGAGACGTTTCGCGCCGCCACCCAGTAGCTGCCACTGACCTGCACCTGTGCCTGCACGTAGCTTTTCTGCCCGTTGCAGTTCACCGCCACGGAGACATTTCCCCAAGGCCGCGCATTGGGAGAAAGAGAAAGCTGTGGTGAAAGGCACTGCGGCTGGCGGGCGGCAGGGGTGGTAATAAGGCTTTTCACCTGAGTCCCATTCCCGGCGTACTGCTGACTGAAAAACTGCTGAATATGTCCAGCCAAGGGCGTGTTGTTATTGTCTGACGCCGCCGACGGCGCTGCTGCCAGCACTGCACCCGGTATCAGGCTCAGTAAAAACGCGCCTGCTTGTCCACTCTTCAGCTTAGTCATTTCGCCTTGCGCCTCGTCATGATGGCTTTTGGGGGGAACCCCACTTCTGGCGACAAGTCTACCCGCAGTTTGCATTTCCTAAAGGGACAAATAGCGGGGCATTTTGCGCTTATTCCCGCGATAGGTTGTTGACATAGGGATTTATGCTGTCGGCTCCAAATTCTCACTTTGCGGAGGGCGCATGCTCGACAAATTGAACGCCGCACTACAGTTCCAACAGGAAGCGCTCAACCTGCGCGCCCAGCGGCAAGAAATTCTTTCGGCGAATATCGCCAACGCCGACACCCCGGGGTTTCAGGCGCGCGATATCGATTTCGCCAGTCAGTTACAGAAAGTGATGGAAGCAGGGCGAGCTAACGGCAGCGGCATGTCGCTGGAGTTAACCAACGCGCGCCACATTCCAGCGGCGACCAGCTCAGGCCCGGATCTTGACCTGATGTACCGCATTCCCGATCAGCCGTCGATGGATGGCAACACGGTGGATATGGACCGTGAGCGTACCAATTTCGCGGATAACAGTGTGCGATATCAGACTGACCTGACCGTATTGACCGGGCAGGTGAAAGGCATGATGTCGGTACTTCAAGGATAACCAGTATGTCGATGCTCAACATTTTTGATATCGCCGGTTCGGCGCTTTCTGCCCAGTCGCAACGCATGAACGTCAGCGCCAGTAACATGGCCAACGCCGACAGCGTGACCGGCCCGGATGGTCAGCCATACCGCGCCAAGCAGGTGGTCTTTCAAGTCAACGCCGCGCCTGGCCAAGAAACCGGTGGCGTGAAAGTGGCCGAGGTGGTGGATGATCCCGCCCCCATGCGCATGGTGTATCAGCCCGGCAACCCCATGGCGGATGCCAAGGGTTATGTGCAGATGCCCAACGTCGACGTGGTGAGCGAAATGGTTAACACCATCTCCGCCTCACGCAGCTATCAGGCCAACGTCGAGGTGTTGAATACCACCAAATCGTTGATGATGAAAACCCTGACATTGGGTCAATAACGGAGCCGCTTATGTCAGTTTTAAGTTCAGTCAACGACAGCACCGACAACACCATTAATACCGACAACAGCAAGCCGAAATCCACGGCGGATGACCTGTCGAATAACTTCCTGACCCTGCTCGTCGCCCAGCTTAAGAACCAAGATCCTACCAACCCGATGGACAACGCCCAGCTCACCAGCCAGTTGGCGCAGATCAATACCGTGAGCGGCATCGAAAAACTCAACACCACCTTGGGCAGCATTTCCGGGCAGATCAACAGCAACCAGTCGGTTCAGGCCACGGCGCTGATTGGTCACGGGGTGATGATTGAAGGGCGGGCTATTCTGGTGGGCAGCTCTGACGGCAAGGTCAGCACCACGCCGTTTGGTCTGCAACTCGAAAGCGCGGCGGACACCAACAATGTGGTGATCAGTGACTCCACCGGCAAAGTGGTGAAAACCATCGCGCTGGGTTCACAGACTGCCGGCGTCCACAGCTACACCTGGGACGGCAAGCAGGATGACGGCACGGCGGCACCGGACGGCGCATACACCTTCAGCATCAACTCGACCAACGGCGGCCAGCAGATGGTCGCCACCGCGCTGAACTACGCGCTGGTCAACGGCGTTACCAATGACAGCTCCGGCGCAGTGCTGGATCTCGGCGTGCGCGGCACCACCACGCTCGCCAATGTTCGACAGATTTTGTAGCAGATTGAAGATTTCACACAGCAGCATAAACAGAAATTTATAACTTTAACCCATTGATTTTGCTTTAAATCGATCTTGTTTCAGGACTGGAGGCAGCCCTGCAACAAGAAGGATGATAAGCAAAAAGGAGCAGACCATGAGCTTTAACCAAGCAGTCAGCGGCCTGAATGCAGCATCGACCAACCTGGACGTGATTGGTAACAACATCGCCAACTCCGCCACCGCTGGTTTCAAATCAGGCACCGCCTCATTCGCCGACATGTTCGCCGGTTCTCAAGTAGGTATGGGTGTCAAAGTGGCAGCTATTACTCAGGACTTCAGCGACGGTACCACCACCAATACCAACCGTGGTTTAGACGTTGCGCTGAGCGGCAACGGCTTCTTCCGCCTGACTGACTCCAGCGGCGGCGTGTTCTATTCGCGTAACGGCCAGCTCTCTCTGGATGACAAACGCAATCTGGTGAACACCCAAGGTTTGAGCGTGACGGGCTACCCGGCAACCGGGACTCCGCCAACCATCGCTCAGGGCGCACAGCCAGTGCCGTTGACCATTCCGAACACCATGATGATCGCCAAGCCAAGCAGCAGCGGCCTGATGGTGGCTAACCTGAACTCCAGCGATAAGTTGCCGAAGAACGCCACTTTCTCCAGTTCAGATCCGGACAGCTACAACTACGTCAACACCATTACCACCTATGACTCACTGGGTAATAAGCATGACAACAACGTGTATTTCGTTAAGTCATCTAACCCAGCGACCCCAAACTCTTGGGACGTCTATTCACAAGATACCAGCGTTTCAGGCTCTAAAGCGGGCAAGCTAGGCACCTTGAACTTCAACCAAAACGGTACTCTGGCGAGCACCACCAATGCTGACGGCACGCCAACTGCGACGGCTTTTGCTTTCACTCTGCCGATGGATAACAGCACCAACGGTGCTACGACGCCGCAAAACGTCTCGCTGAGCTTCCTTGGCAGTATTCAGCAGAATACCGGTAGTAACAGCATCGGCGCGTTGAATCAGGATGGTTATGCCGCGGGCCAGATGACCGGCTACCAAATCAATAACGACGGCACCATCACCGGCGTCTACTCCAACCAGAAAACCCAGCTTTTGGGTCAGATCGTGATGACTAACTTCTCTAACCCGGAAGGTCTGAAATCCGAAGGCGATAACGTGTGGTCCGCCACCCAGTCCTCTGGTCAGCCAATCACCGGCATTGCGGGTGCAGGCGGTTTTGGTGAGATGAAAAGCGGGGCGCTGGAAGCGTCAAACGTCGACCTGAGTAAAGAGCTGGTCAACATGATCGTGGCTCAGCGTAACTACCAGTCGAACGCGCAGACTATCAAAACCCAGGACCAGATCCTGAACACGCTGGTCAACCTGCGCTAATCGCGCTGAATGACAGACGCAAAAGGAACGCACTATGGATCACGCTATCTACACCGCGATGGGTGCTGCCAGCCAGACGCTGAACCAGCAGTCGGTCACCGCGAGTAATCTGGCCAATGCCTCAACGCCGGGTTTTCGTGCCCAACTGATGGCGCTGCGCGCGGTGCCGGTCGATGGGCCAAGCCTTGAGACACGTACTTTGGTGACGGCTTCAACGCCGGGTGCCGACATGACTCAGGGCCAGCTGAACTACACCGGTCGCCCGCTCGACGTCGCGTTACAGCAGGACGGCTTTTTGGCGGTGCAGATGCCTGATGGTTCTGAAGCCTATACCCGAAACGGGGATCTTCAGGTTTCGCCGACCAATCAGTTAACCATTCAGGGGAACCCAGTGATGGGTGACAACGGCCCGATTGAAGTGCCGCCGAATGCGCAACTGACCATCTCGGCCGACGGCACCATTTCGGTGCTCGAGGCGGGTGCGGACCCTAACACCATGGGCCAGCTGGCTCAGTTAAAACTGGTGAAAGCCAACGGCAGTGAAGTGACCCGTGGCGATGACGGCATGTTCCGTCTCACGCCGGCCACTGCCCAGGCTCGGGGCAATACCCTGCAGGCCGACCCGACCATCCACGTGATGCCGGGAACGCTGGAAGGCAGCAACGTCAAACCGGTGGAAACCATGGTTGACATGATTGCCAACGCCCGTCGCTTTGAAATGCAAATGAAGGTCATCCACAGCGTGGATGAAAACGAACAACGCGCCAACCAACTGCTGTCGATGACCTAACGGCGGCAGAGGAGTAACAACATGATCCCATCGCTATATATCGCGAAAACTGGCCTTGACGCGCAGCAGACCAACATGGACGTCATCGCCAACAACCTGGCGAACGTCAGCACCAACGGGTTCAAACGCCAGCGCGCGGTGTTTGAAGATTTGCTGTACCAGACAATCCGCCAGCCGGGTGCCCAGTCTTCCGAGCAGACCAATCTGCCGTCAGGCTTGCAGATCGGTACCGGTGTTCGCCCGGTCGCTACTGAGCGTATCCATGCGCAGGGCAACCTGTCGCAGACGGATAACAGTAAAGATATCGCCATCAAAGGGCAGGGTTTCTTCCAGGTGCAGCTGCCTGACGGGACCTCAGCCTATACCCGTGACGGCTCTTTCCAAGTTGACCAAAACGGTCAGCTGGTGACCTCCAGTGGTTATCAGGTTATCCCGGCTATCACCATCCCTGCTAACGCCCTGAAAATCACCGTCGGCCGTGACGGCATTGTCAGCGTGACCGTGCAGGGGCAGGCGGCAGCGCAGCAGGTTGGGCAACTGACGCTCAGCACTTTCATCAATGACTCAGGCTTAGAGTCCACCGGTGAAAACTTGTATCAGGAAACCCAAAGTTCTGGCGCGCCAACGGAAAGCACGCCGGGCCTGAACGGCGCAGGCCTGCTGTACCAAGGCTATGTTGAAACCTCAAACGTAAACGTGGCGGAGGAGCTGGTCAACATGATCCAGACCCAGCGCGCGTATGAGATCAACAGTAAAGCAGTATCAACATCCGACCAGATGTTGCAGAAGTTAACTCAGCTTTAAGAGTAAGAAAGGTAACGCCCGGCGTTACCTTGGCCTGCGGGGGGACGGTACGCCGCCCCCGTTATTTCAGGCTCCGATTCATTCTTTTTCGAAGGCGATTTCCGTGGTGACCATGAAATTAACGTCGGTAAACAGTGCACATTTTCACCGACATGGCGTGTTGGCTCTGCCGCTATTAGTGACCTTATTGCTCAACGGGTGCGCGTACATGCCGCATAAACCCTTGGTCGAAGGCGCCACCACGGCTCAACCTGCTCCTGCGGCACCACCGGTTCCGAACGGTTCGATTTTCCAATCCGTTCAGCCGATGAACTATGGCTATCAGCCCCTGTTTGAAGACCGTCGACCGCGTAACGTCGGCGATACCTTGACGCTTGTACTGCAAGAAAACGTCAGTGCCAGCAAAAGCTCCTCCGCCAACGCCAGCCGTAATGGCTCAAGCAAGTTTGGCGTGGCGACCGCGCCGCGTTATCTGGAAGGCCTGCTCGGCAATGCCCGCGCCGATATGGATATCTCCGGCGATAACACCTTCGGCGGCAAAGGCGGCGCGGCGGCGAACAACACCTTCAGCGGCACCTTGACCGTGACGGTCAGCGAAGTGCTGGCCAACGGCAACCTGCGCGTGGTTGGCGAGAAGCAAATTGAAATTAACCAGGGTACCGAGTTTATCCGCTTCTCCGGCGTGGTGAACCCGCGCACCATCAGTGGCTCCAACAGCGTGGTGTCCACGCAGGTGGCGGATGCCCGAATCGAATATGTGGGTAACGGCTACATCAATGAAGCGCAGAACATGGGCTGGTTGCAGCGGTTCTTCCTAAATGTATCGCCGTACTAATGAGGCACTCATGCGAAAACTAATTTCCGGCTTACTCTGTATTACGCTCTGCGCGGCGGCCGCGCTGCCGGCTTCGGCGCAAAGAATTCGCGATCTGGCGACCATTCAGGGCGTGCGTGATAACGCCCTGATCGGCTACGGCTTGGTGGTTGGCCTCGACGGCACTGGTGACCAGACCACCCAAACGCCATTTACCACCCAGACGCTGACTAACATGCTTTCCCAGTTGGGGATCACCGTGCCACCCGGCACTAACATGCAGCTGAAAAACGTGGCGGCGGTCATGGTTACCGCCAAGATGCCGCCGTTCGCTCGCAGCGGACAGGCCATCGACGTGGTGGTGTCCTCCATGGGTAATGCCAAAAGTATTCGCGGCGGCACCCTGCTGATGACCCCCATGAAAGGGGTAGACAACCAAGTTTACGCGCTGGCACAGGGTAACGTGCTGGTGGGCGGCGCCGGAGCCTCGGCGGGCGGCAGCAGCGTGACGGTTAACCAGCTCTCCGGCGGCCGTATTACCGGCGGGGCGACCATTGAACGCGAACTTCCAAGCACCTTCGGCACCGAAGGGGTGATCAATCTTCAACTCAATGATGAAGATTTCAACCTGGCTCAACAGGTGACCGACGCCATTAACCGTCAGGGCAGCATGGGCACGGCGACCGCGCTGGATGCCCGTAACATTCAGGTGATGGTGCCACGCGGCAACAGCTCGCAGGTGCGCATTTTGGCGCAGATCCAGAACGTGGAAGTGACCGTCGGCCCGATGGATGCCAAGGTGATCATCAACTCCCGTACTGGCTCGGTAGTGATGAACCGCGACGTGACGCTGGACTCTTGCGCCGTGGCGCAGGGTAACTTGTCCGTGGTAGTCGACAGACAAAACGACGTTTCCCAACCAAACACGCCATTTGGCGGCGGCCAAACCGTGGTGACGCCAAACACCAATATTTCCGTGCGCCAGTCGGGCGGGGCCTTGCAGCAAGTGCAGTCGAGCGCCAGCCTCAACAATGTGGTGCGCACGTTGAATGCGCTGGGTGCGACGCCGATTGACCTGATGTCTATCCTGCAAGCCATGAAAACCGCAGGTTGCCTGCGCGCTGATTTGGAAATCATCTAATGAGCGATCTTATGTCGATGTCCGGCGCTGCGTATGACGCGCAGTCGCTTAATAAACTGAAAGTGGCGGCCAAGAACGATCCACAAGGGCAGGTGAGGGAAGTGGCGAAGCAGTTCGAAGGCGTTTTCGTGCAGATGATGCTGAAAAGCATGCGTTCCGCACTGCCGCAGGACGGCCTGCTGAGCAGCGACCAAACCCGGCTTTATACATCGATGTACGATCAGCAAATTGCGCAGGACATGTCGGCTAAAGGGCTGGGTATGGCCGATATGATGGTGAAACAGCTCACCGGCGGTAATCCCGAGCCCTCCGAGAAGGCGGGTACGGTGCCAATGGCGCTGGACAACGAAGTACTGAGCACCATGCCACTTCAGGCAATGGAGCAGATGATCCGCAAAGCCATCCCGAACGCGCCGGACCGCACTTTGGGCGGCGCACCGTTGCCGCAGGACAGCGGCCAGTTTGTGTCGCGCCTGAGCATTCCGGCGCAGGTCGCCAGTCAGGAAAGTGGCATTTCGCACCAGCTGATTATGGCGCAGGCCGCGCTGGAATCCGGCTGGGGCCAGCGCGAAATTCCCACTAGCGACGGCAAGCAGAGCTATAACCTGTTTGGTATTAAGGCGGGCGGCAACTGGACCGGGCCAACCACGCAAATCACCACCACCGAATACACCAACGGCGTGGCGAAGAAGGTGCAGGCCAGCTTCCGCGTCTATGGCTCCTATGTCGAAGCCATCAGCGATTACGTGAAATTGCTGACCAACAACCCGCGCTATGCCCACGTGGCGGCCGCCAACACGCCGGAACAGGCGGCCCACGCGCTGCAAGCAGCCGGTTATGCCACCGATCCTAACTACGCCGCTAAGCTGGTGAATGTTATCCAGAAAATCAAAGGGGCCGGCGCGCAGGCGGTCAAAGCCTACAGCACGGATCTCAGCAAAATTTTCTGAAAAAACTGTCTTTTACGTCTCAAGTTCTCAAGGCATTAGCCGATAACTCTTTCAGAGCGGAAAAAGGGCGCGAATCCCGATTTCCATAACACTTTGATTTTATATCATTCGCCGGGCTGGTTCCGGGAGCAGAAGGGTCACTCATGTCCTCAAATGGCTTAATTAATACCGCAATGAGCGGACTGAATGCGGCTCAGGCTGCACTGAGCACGGTGAGTAACAACATCGCCAACGTCAGCGTGGCGGGCTACAACCGCCAGACCGCGATCATTGTTCAGAGCAACGGCAATAGCACGGCGGCGGGTTACATCGGCAACGGCGTTAACGTCAGCAGCATCAACCGTGAATATAACGCCTTTGTTTCCAACCAGTTACTAGGCGCCAGCACCATCAATAGCGCGCTGGGCACCCAGTACGCTCAGGCGAGCCAGATTGATAATCTGCTGTCGAACAGCACCACCAACTTATCGAGCACCATGCAGAACTTCTTCAAAAGTCTGCAAACCCTGACCAGCAACGCCGGTGACAGCGCGTCACGTCAGGCCGTTTTGGGGCAAGCGCAGGGGATGGCGGCACAGTTCAACAGCGCGGCAAAATACCTCGCTGATATGAATACCGGTATTAACCAGCAAATCACCGATAATGTGAACCAAATCAATAACTATGCTTCACAAATCGCCAAGCTGAACCAGCAGATCACCGCCACGCGCGGCAGCACCGGGCAGGAGCCAAACGCGCTGCTGGACCAACGCGATGAGATGGTCAGCAAACTGAATGATATCGCCGGTGTAACCGTGACTCAGCAAGACGGCGACGCCTATAACGTCTCCTTCGCCAACGGCGTGCCTTTAGTGCAGGGCAGCGATACCCGTACCGTAGTGGCAACGCCGTCCAGCGCTGATCCGAGCAAACTGACTGTGGGTATGACTCAGCCAGATGGCAGCGTGACCCAGGTTAGCGAAAGCCGCATCACCACGGGTGCCTTGGGTGGCGTGCTGGCCTTCCGTAAAGACAACCTTGAGCCAGCCATAAACCAGCTGGGCCAGTTGGCGCTCTCCATTGGCAGCAGCTTCAACGGCGTGAACAAAGCTGGTTTTGATGTATCCGGTAACGCTGGGACGAACTTCTTCAACTTCAGCAATCCGTCGACCATTTCGAACACCAAAAACACCGGCACGGCTAACATGACGGTGACCTACGCCGACGCAACCGCAGTGAAAGCCAGCGATTATGTGATGTCCTACGAAGGTGGCAAGTGGACGGCAACGCGCACTTCCGATGGGGCAAAAATCACCCCGACGCAGAGCACCGATGCCAATAACGTCACTACCATGACCTTCGACGGCATCAAGATTGATGTCACCGGCACCCCGGCTGAAAAAGACAGCATCACGGTGAAAACGGTAAGCAATGCCGCGAGCAGCCTGAATGTGGCATTGACCGACGGTTCGCAAATTGCCGCCGCCAGTAAAACAGATTCCGGCGCCAGCGATAACACCAACGCGCAGAAACTGTTGGATTTGCAAACCGCCAAGCTGGTGGAAGGTAAATCAACCCTGACCGGCGCATATGCCAGCCTGGTGAGCAGCGTGGGTAATCAGGTTGCCAGTTTGAAAACCAACACCACGGCGCAAACCAACATCGTCACCAACTTGCAGCAGCAACAGCAGTCGATCTCGGGCGTTAACACCGACGAAGAATACGGCGATTTGCAGCGTTATCAGCAATATTATCTGGCTAACGCGCAAGTGATTAAGACGGCATCAACCATTTTCGATGCGATCATTAACCTGTAACGCATTCACCGCGACTCGATAAGGAACTGATGCCATGCGCCTTAGTACTAACATGATTTACCAGCAGAATATGAACAGCGTCTCGAATGCTCAGTCGCTGTGGCAGGATACCGGTGTGCAGCTCTCTACCGGCAATCGGGTGAACAAGCCGTCGGATGACCCGCTGGCCGCCTCGCAGGCGATTATGGTTCAACAGGCGCAGGCGCAGAACGATCAATACGCCATCGCGCGTACCTTCGCGAACCAGAATATGAGTCAGGAAGAGAACATCCTGAACAACGTCACCACCGCGATTCAGAGCGCGCAGAGCCTGATCGTTAACGCCGGTGATGGTGCGTTGAGTGATGATGACCGCGCGTCATTGGCGACCAAGTTGCAGGGTATTAAAGACCAAATCGTCAATATGGCGAACAGCACAGACGGTAACGGGCGCTATATCTTTGGCGGTTACAAAAGTGATAAGCCGCCGTACAGCGTGGATGCAACGACGGGGGCGGTGACCTATAGCGGCGGGGATGAAGCGATTTCCCAGCAGGTTGATGCCAGCCGTACCATGACCATCAGCCACACCGGTACGCAGGTATTTAACACGCTGACGTCTAACCCAGTGAAAGAGCCGGACGGCACGGCAAGCCAGACCGATATCTTCAAAACCATCGACGGCGCTATCGCCGCGTTGAAAACGCCAAAAGCTAATTTCGCTAGCCCTTCTGATTACACGGCAGCCATCGACAAAAGCAACCGCGGCCTGTCGAACTCGCTGAACAACGTGCTGTCCGTGCGCTCTCAGTTGGGTACCCAGCTGGACGAGTTGGATAAGCTGGATTCGATGGGCGACGACACCAAGCTGATTAACGGCGATAAGCTTAACGCGCTGGTCGGCACCGACTGGACGGCGGCTATTTCGCAATACAGCTTGCAGCAAGTCGCACTACAGGCGTCGTACAAAACCTTTACCAGCATGCAAGGGCTGTCGCTGTTCCAAATGAATTCTTAATTCCCCGCGAATTCATGTCTAAAACGTCTCACTGAAAGGGGCCTGCTGGCTCCTTCTCATCTACACCTTTTCTGAGCGTACTTAAACCGGGTGCGTTCAGTTTGTATGTCACTTTGTCAGCCTAAGGGCAGGGTGACATACACTTTTTATTTTCAATTGCATCTTTGGGTTTGAATTCAAATTCAAATTTAAATTCAAGACCTTGCGTTGCCACGCAAACTGGCCCAGAAGGCGCGAAAGCGCGCGCCCTCTGGACACCCGCGCTCTTTAGTGCTGGAGGATCGAGGCTTCGCAGGGGGGGGATGGACGTGTTTCAGGTAGCTAAGTGATAGCCGCGAAATGCCGCCGCTTAGGCGGTTCCCTCGCTGCGGGATTACAACCCGCGTAAAAAGCCACGCGGTTTTCCACCTCTTGCTCGGCGTCACTTCTGAACGCGACCTACTGGCAATTACACCGTGCCGTTTCAGTGGGTTAGGTCAGGCTGGGATGAGGAGTGGTTTAAATCGTGCTCAATGAGGCAAACCTCACCCCAGCCCTCTCCTTAAAAAGGAGAGGGAGCAAAGCAAAACCCAATGATCTGCTTTACCCAAACATTGCCAGCAGCACCGGAAACAGGAAAGGTGCAATAAGTGACGTCATGATCCCGCATATCACCAGTGCCAGCGAGCTAAAGGCACCTTCTTGAAAATCAACTTCTGCGGCGCGGGCCGTGCCTAGGGCGTGGGAGGCGGTACCCATGGCTAAACCGCGTGAGGTTTTGGTGGTGATTTTCAGGACATTCAAAATACTGTGACCAAACACCGCGCCAAGAATACCCACGAAAATCACGCAGACTGCGCTAATCGCCGGGATGCCGTTGATCGAGTGAGCCGTTGCCATGGCAATCGGCGTGGTCACTGATTTTGGTAATATTGAGGCGGCCAACTCAGGCGTCGCGCCCATCCATAAGGCTATCGCCGTGCCGCTGGTCATCGCCACCATACTGCCAATAAAACAGACGCTGATGATCGACTTCCAGCGGGCGCGTATCTGGTGCAACTGCTCATACAGCGGGAAAGCCAGCGCCACCACCGCCGGTTGTAGCAGGTCATTCAGAATCTTACTGCCAGCAAAATAACGGGCGTAGGGAATGTTGGTCACTAACAGTAGTGGGATGATCACCACCATCGACATCAGCAACGGATTCAACAGCGGAAGTTTCAGCTTGATAGCCAGCTTGCGGGTGGCGAAAAATACCAGCAGCGTTAAAGGTAACGACCAGAGAATGTCGATCATGATTTCTCCTCCGCGTCATTATCCAGCGGCTTTTCACGATGAATAAAGTGCGAGCAGTAAGCCGTGATCACCAGTACGACTAAAGTGCTGACCAGACAAGAAACCACCAGAGGGCCGAACTGGGCGCGCAGCATATCGTAATAGGTCATCACCCCGACACCGATGGGTACGAAGAGCAGGGCCATGTAGCGAATGAGCACATTACAGCCCGGCTTCACCCAGCGATAAGGCAAAACTTGCGTCGAAAGCAGGCAGAAAAGGATCAGCATGCCGATAATGCTGCCGGGAATGCTGATTGGCAGCAGTGATGAAATTCCGATGCCAGCGTATAAGCAGGCATAGATCAAAATAAATGACCTTATATATTGTAAAAGCAAAGTTAATACGTCGCGCATAGCCTTCATCCCAGTAAGGTGACGCATTCATCATACAATTAAAGTGTGATCTGCACCACAAAAAGGAGTATGAAATTGATGCATGAAGTGTATGCCATTTTGGAAACGTACCTAAGGTAACTTTGCAGTTTTATCTCAGCTTTGACGTGGTTGATAGAACGTCCGCGTGCCCTTTGAAACGGTAAAAGGGCACGTGGTGGCTCATTTCATTAAGGGCAGCAGGCTTTGATAAAGCTGGTGGAAGATTTTTCGTCGTTCAAGATAGCACTGCTGCTTTGCACCGTCAGGGCGATGCGTTTGTTCCAATGGTAACTCGGGTAGCAGCTCTTCCATCGACTTATTCGGGTTCATCGCCAACTGCGCCAAACGCGCTGCACCAAGGGCTGGTCCAACATCGCCGCCGGTTCGATACTCCAGCGTCTGCCCGCTGATATCCGCCAGCATTTGCCGCCAATAGGCGCTGCGTGCCCCACCGCCTATAAGAGTAATGGAATCAGGTTTCAGACCCGTGGCGTGAAGGGCATCCATACCTTCTGCGAGGGCGAATCCTACGCCTTCTAATACGGCCCGACCAATATCGGCCGGGCCGTGTTCATGTGTTAAGCCAAACAGGGTTCCGGTAGCGTTCGGATTATTGTGCGGCGTGCGCTCGCCAGAAAGATAGGGCAAGAACCAGACGGGGCTTTGGGCCGGCGTCGATTCTTCAACCAGCTTAAGCAGACTGGCTACCGAGTCCATCCCCGTTAGTTTTACCGCCCAGTCCAGACAAGAAGCGGCGCTCAGCATTACCGACATCAGATGCCATTTATTGGGCAAGGCGTGACAGAAACTGTGCACCGCCTGCTGCGGATTACTGAGGAAGCCTTCGCTAACTGCAAAATAGACGCCCGATGTGCCGAGTGACAGCATCGCCTGGCCTGCCCGATAGAGGCCAACGCCCACCGCACCGGCTGCGTTATCTCCTCCGCCTGCGACCACCGGCACGCGTGGGATACCCCAACGCTGAGCCAGTTCGGCACTCAGCTCGCCTGTGATCTGACTGCCTTCAAACAGTCGTGGCATTTTCTTGCGCGAAAGGCCACAGGCGGCGAGTATCTCGTCGCTCCAGTCTCGTTTGGCGACGTTCAACCACATCGTGCCTGCGGCATCTGACATATCACTGGCAAAAACGCCGGTCATGCGCCAACGCAGATAGTCTTTCGGCAGCAGCACTTTGTCGATGCGGCTGAAAATATCAGGTTCGAATTGCTTAACCCATGCCAACTTCGGCGCGGTAAAGCCCGGCATCATAATATTGCCCGTGATTTCCCGCGAGTTGGGCACTGCCTTTTCAAGCGCCTGACACTGCTTGGCGCTACGCCCGTCGTTCCACAAAATGGCCGGACGCAGCACTTGCCCCTGCTGATCTAACAGCGTGGCGCCGTGCATTTGCCCCGTCAGCCCAAGGGCCTTAACTGTGGCAAGGTTATGATCAGCCCCCAACGCGAGAAGAGAGTTATCGGTGGCTGTCCACCAGTCGGCGGGATCTTGCTCCGACCACAAAGGGTGAGGGCGGGAAAGGGGGAGAGGTTCCGTGTGCGTAGCCACGACCTGACCTTGTTCATTAAGTAAGATGGCTTTGACACCCGACGTGCCAAGATCGATACCGAGATACATAAACACTTCTCTCCCTGTAGGCTGCTGCATGAGTCTGCTTCGCCCAGCAATTATCATGCCGGGCGAAGCAGATTTTATATCTTATGGGGCTTAGCCAAATAAATAGCGGTTGACGAGATTCTCTAGTTTTTCTTGTTGACCACTCTGATGAGCCGGAGCTAACTGATGCTGCTGAGCAAACTGGGACAATGCTTCAAGAGACATCTTGCCCTGCAAAATTTGCTGACCAAACTCAGCATTCCAGCCGGCGTAACGCTGGGCGACGTGCTTGTCCAACTCGCGACTTTCCACCATTTTAGCCGCCACTTTTAGTGCGAGCGCCATGGTGTCCATCGCGCCAATATGACCGTAAAACAGATCGTATTTGTCATTGCTTTGGCGACGCACTTTGGCATCAAAGTTCAGGCCGCCGGTGGTAAAACCGCCAGCCTTAATGATTTCATACATGACCAGCGCATTCTCTTCCACGCTGTTAGGGAATTGGTCGGTATCCCAGCCCGACTGTGGGTCGCCGCGGTTGGCATCAACGGAGCCAAAAATTCCCAGCGCGATCGCATTGGCAATCTCATGATGGAACGAGTGGCCGGCAAGGGTCGCGTGGTTGGCCTCCACGTTAACTTTAACCTCTTTCTCCAGGCCAAACTGTTTCAGGAAGCCATACACCGACGCCACGTCAAAATCATACTGATGCTTGGTGGGCTCTTGCGGTTTTGGCTCAATAAGCAACGTGCCCTGAAAACCGATTTTATGTTTGTGCTCAACGACCAGCTGCATAAAGCGTCCAATTTGCTCGCGCTCTTGGCGTAAGTCGGTATTCAGCAGGGTTTCATAGCCTTCGCGGCCCCCCCAAAGCACATAGTTTTCGCCCCCGAGTTTTTGGGTCGCTGCCATCGCATTGCACACCTGCGTTGCTGCCCAAGCGAACACTTCTGGGTCGGGGTTGGTCGCCGCCCCCGCGCCGTAGCGTGGATGAGAAAAGCAGTTCGCGGTTCCCCACAGTAGCTTAACGCCGGTGCTCTCCTGTTTGCTGGCTAATACGTCAGTCATCACCGCGAGATTATGGGCATACTCCTTGATGGTCGCGCCTTCAGGGGAGACATCCACGTCGTGGAAACAGTAGTAAGGAACATTCAATTTTTGGAAAAATTCGAAAGCGACGTCTGCTTTGCCTTTTGCCAGTTCCAGAGCCTCTCCCGGCTGCTGCCAAGGGCGGTCAAATGCCCCCAGACCGAACATATCAGAGCCGTTCCAGCAGAAGGTATGCCAGTAACAGGCCGCAAACCTTAGATGTTCTGCCATGGTTTTACCCAAAATGACTTCATTGGGATTGTAATGGCGGAATGACAAAGGATTGGTGCTGTTGATTCCCTCGTAGCGAACCGCGTCAAGCTTGTCGAAATAAGCGTGCATTGAAAACTCCTTGGAAACTGGCCCAGATCGGCTGGGAAGTGAGTTTTAATCTTCGGAGTTGAACGCCTTGCTAACAATTACGTTATTTCACACTCAAATTAACTTAATTATTAAATGTGCTGTAGATCGCATAAATAAGCAGATCGGGACGATTTATTTTCAGGAGTTACGTGATGTCACGTAAATAAATTGAGCGAAGTGCAGCTCCTTACCATAAAACTATGACATCCATCAAACATTCGGAAAGAAACTAAAAAACATAACGCGGCGATTAAAATCTGCAATTGCCGAAGTGAGGGTCAGAGACAACAATTCCACGGCGACAATAACTCTTCATTGATGAGCAATCTTTGGTGGTTAAGCCAGAGCTTCTCCTTTTCAGCCTCGATATAAAAAAGGTCTTAGAAGATGAAAATGAAAAAAATCTTACTTACAGCCTGTGCCGCAATGTTGTTTATCAGCCACGCTGGTATCGCTAAAGAAATTAAAATTGGCATGGCTATCGATGACTTACGATTAGAACGCTGGCAGAAAGATAGGGATATATTTGTTGCCAAGGCGAAAACATTGGGTGCGGATGTTTTTGTACAATCGGCCAATGGTAATGAAGAAACACAGATGGCGCAGATTGAAAATATGATCAATCGCGGCGTGGATGTCTTAGTGATTATTCCCTATAACGGCGAAGTATTGAGTAATGTTATTGCCGAGGCGAAGCGAGAAGGGATCAAGGTTCTGGCTTATGATCGCATGATCAATAATGCTGATATCGATTTTTATATTTCGTTTGATAATGAAAAAGTGGGCGAACTGCAAGCACAAAGTCTGGTCCAGCGAGTGCCTCAAGGTAACTATTTCCTTATGGGAGGATCGCCTGTCGATAACAATGCCAAGCTGTTCCGAGCAGGGCAGATGAAGGTGCTTAATCCATTAATCAAAGAGGGTAAAATTAAGGTTGTTGGCGACCAGTGGGCAGATGGATGGCTACCGGAAAACGCGCTGAAAATTATGGAAAACGCATTGACTGCCAATAACAATAAAATTGATGCCGTTGTAGCCTCTAACGATGCCACGGCAGGCGGTGCTATTCAGGCGCTTTCTGCCCAGGGGCTGGCAGGTAAAGTAGCGATTTCAGGTCAAGATGCCGACCTTGCCGCGATAAAACGTATTCAAGCCGGCACGCAAACTATGACGGTTTATAAACCTATCACCAAGTTAGCGGATAAGGCCGCTGAAATTGCCGTTCAGTTAGGCAAAGATGAGAAACCGGCGTCCAATGCCACCTTAAGTAATGGCAAGAAAGAGGTGCCTTCCTATTTGTTAACCCCTATTCAAGTTGATAAAGAAAATATCGACTCAACCGTGATTGCCGATGGCTTCCATAAAAAGTCGGAACTTAATTGATATTGAGTTAATGGTTTTTGCCATCAATGGGACTCGCTCGGCATTCGACGGTTTTACTGTCTGAATGTCCGAGCAATGCGAGGTAACTCATGCCTGTATTATCGGAAAAAAGCTGTCTGCTGGAAATGCGACACATCACCAAAAAATTTGGTCAGGTTAAAGCCGTCGATAATATTAGTCTTAAGCTAGATTCCGGCGAAGTGCTTTCTCTTTGTGGGGAAAATGGTTCCGGAAAATCAACCTTAATGAAAGTGCTATGCGGTATTTATCCTTATGGTAGCTATGAGGGAGAGATCTATTTCTCCGGCGAGCCGCTATTAGCCAAAGGCATTCGTGAGACAGAACAGAAAGGCATCGCGATTATCCATCAGGAATTAGCGCTAGTGAAGCAGATGAGCGTGCTGGAAAATATGTTCCTTGGTAACGAGTGGGGCAAGTTCGGCTTCCTCGATACCGACCAGATGTATTTACGCTGTCGGCGGATGTTAGCCCAGGTTAAATTAAACATTGATCCTCATACGTTGGTGGGAGAATTAGGTCTTGGGCAGCGCCAACTGGTTGAAATTGCCAAGGCGCTCAACAAGCAAGTGCGTCTGCTGGTTCTGGATGAGCCAACCGCCTCGCTCACTGAGAGTGAGACGGAAATCTTATTAGATATCATCCGCGATTTACGCAATCACGACATCGCTTGCATTTATATTTCGCACAAACTGAATGAGGTGAAGTCAATCTCCGACAGGCTTTGCGTCATCCGTGATGGGCAACATATTGCCACGCGGGATGCAGCCGGAGTCACGGAGCAGGAGATTATTGCGATGATGGTCGGCAGAGAGTTGACCGAACTCTTCCCTGAGCGCCAGAGGCGGATTGGCAAAGAGGTGCTGCGCGTATCGCAGCTAACCGCCTGGCATCCGATTAACCGTCACATTAAGCGAGTGGATAACGTCAGTTTCCATCTGCATGCCGGAGAAGTATTGGGCATTGCAGGGCTAGTGGGGGCTGGACGTACTGAAATAGTGGAGTGCCTATTTGGGGTTTATCCGGGGCGCTGGCAGGGCGAAGTGACCATTGCCGGCAAGGTTGCCCACATCAACAACTGCCGTGATGCGATGCGACTGGGATTAGCCATGGTGCCGGAAGACCGCAAACGCGACGGCATCGTGCCGGTTATGGCGGTAGGCAGCAACATCACTCTGGCGGCACTGGATAATTTCACCGGCGGCGGCGTGATCCACGAAGCCAATGAACAGCAGACCATCCGGCAGTCGGTGCGCCAACTGAACATCAAATCTTCCTCTTCCGAATTGGCAATTGGTCGTCTGAGTGGCGGCAATCAGCAAAAAGCGATTTTGGCCCGCTGCCTGTTACTCAACCCCAAAATCCTCATTCTCGATGAGCCGACGCGCGGTATCGATGTCGGCGCAAAACATGAGATTTATAAATTGATCGGTCAACTGGCGGCAGAGGGTATGGCAATCATTGTTATCTCTTCCGAACTGCCAGAGGTGTTGGGGTTAAGCGACAGGGTGCTGGTGATGCATCTTGGCCAGTGCAAGACCTGTCTGGATAACCATAATTTGACCCAGCAACAAGTGATGGAAGCCGCCTTAAGGAGTGAAGTTAATGTCTAAAATATCCCCGCCAGTCACTGGCGAAACGGCTAATCAATCAGCAGGGTTTTCACTGCATCGCCTTAAGAATATAAACCTGCAGGTCTATGTCATGCTCGCCGCTATTGCGGTGATTATTGTGTTCTTTTCAATCACTACCGATGGCGCCTACATCAGTTCACGTAACATCTCCAACCTGCTGCGCCAAACAGCTATCACCGGGATTTTGGCCGTGGGAATGGTGTTCGTCATTATCTCAGCGGAGATTGATCTCTCCGTCGGCTCAATGATGGGCTTACTCGGCGGCGTGGCGGCCATTTTTGATGTCTGGCTGGGATGGCCGTTGCCGTTAACCATTGTCGTCACGCTACTACTAGGATTGCTGCTTGGTGCATGGAATGGCTGGTGGGTCGCCTACCGCAAAGTCCCATCGTTTATTGTCACGCTAGCGGGAATGCTGGCATTCCGTGGCATCTTAATTGGTATCACCAGTGGGACCACGGTAGCACCGACCACGCCGCAAATGTCGCTGATTGGTCAAAGCTATCTGTCAAATGGCCTGGGTTTTGGAGTTGGCGTG
This sequence comes from Ewingella sp. CoE-038-23, assembly GCF_040419245.1. Taxonomy (NCBI): domain Bacteria; kingdom Pseudomonadati; phylum Pseudomonadota; class Gammaproteobacteria; order Enterobacterales; family Yersiniaceae; genus Ewingella; species Ewingella docleensis. The sequence continues at coordinate 1,839,002 of NZ_JAZHOH010000001.1, forward strand.
GTGGCACTGGTGCTGTTTATTGGTTTTCAGTGGCGTAAGCGTAATCAGCGGGCAGCGCTCGGTTTGCCGGTGACAGCGGCGAAAAACGATGTCACCCGACAGGCACTGACGGCGGTGATCGCTCTGGGCGCAGTCTTACTGTTGAATGAATATCGTGGCGTGCCGACCCCGGTGTTGATTCTGGTCGCGCTGATGCTGGGGGGGATGTTTATGGCTTCGCGCACGGCCTTTGGGCGGCGAATTTATGCTATCGGTGGCAATATCGATGCTGCAAGACTCTCCGGCGTTAATGTTGAGCGCAGCAAGTTGGCGGTCTTTGCTATTAACGGCCTGATGGTGGCGATTGCCGGTTTGATTCTCAGTTCACGCCTTGGCGCGGGTTCACCTTCGGCGGGTAACATTGCCGAACTGGATGCCATTGCTGCCTGCGTTATTGGCGGAACCAGCTTGGCTGGCGGGGTGGGCAGCGTCGCGGGGGCAGTGATGGGAGCTTTCATTATGGCTTCACTGGATAACGGCATGAGCATGCTGGATGTTCCCACCTTCTGGCAATATATCGTCAAGGGCGCGATTCTACTGCTGGCAGTATGGATGGACTCGGCCACCAAGCGGCGCGCATAAAGAGACTTATTCACGAGGCGGCTTATCTGAAAGGGGACAAATGGCGATTAAATCCAGTAAACATCACAAATTCTCACGCCGAAGGCGCGGATTTGTCGCGGTCATGTTATTGAGCTAACTCACTGTGCCCCATCTGTTTCTATACGCTGGGGCCCTCTCTTAACTATCTTTGGCTGAGATGGAAACGGCATGTTTGATAAGCGCTTTCGCATAACACTGCTATTCAACGCTAATAAAGTCTATGACCGGCAGGTGGTCGAAGGCGTCGGCGAGTATTTACAGGCGTCACAGTGCGATTGGGATATCTTTATTGAAGAAGATTTCCGTTGTCGTATCGATAACATCAAAGATTGGCTGGGGGATGGCGTTATTGCCGATTTTGACGATCGTGAAATAGAGCACATGCTGCACAATCTCAATGTGCCGACGGTGGGCGTGGGCGGTTCTTATCACCGCGAGGAGGATTATCCCCCCGTACACTACATCGCGACTGACAACTATGCGCTGGTGGAAGCCGCGTTTATGCACTTGAAAGAGAAGGGGATAAACCGTTTCGCCTTCTATGGCTTACCCGGCAGCGGCGGCAAGCGCTGGGCGCAAGAGCGAGAACACGCCTTCCGCCAACTGGTTGCGGCAGAGCAATACCAGGGCGTGGTCTATCAAGGGATGGAAACTGCGCCGGAGAACTGGCAGTACGCGCAGAACAGGCTGGCCGACTGGATACAAACTTTGCCCCAGCAGACGGGGATCATTGCCGTGACGGATGCACGCGCTCGCCATCTGCTCCAGGTGTGTGAACATCTGGATATCGCGGTGCCGGAGAAACTGAGCGTTATTGGCATAGATAATGAAGAGCTTACCCGTTACCTGTCGCGCGTCGCGCTGTCATCCGTGGTGCAAGGCACGCGACAGATGGGCTACCGGGCGGCCAAGTTACTTCACCAACTGCTGGATAAGCGAGAATTGCCGTTGCAGCGTATTTTGGTTCCGCCGGTAAAAGTGATGGCACGCCGCTCTACCGATTTTCGTTCTTTGCGTGACCCTGCCGTGATCCAGGCTATGCATTACATTCGCCACCACGCATGCAAAGGCATTAAGGTTGAGCAGGTGCTTGATGCAATTGGCATATCACGCTCAAACCTTGAAAAGCGTTTTAAAGATGAAACCGGCCAAACTATTCATGGCATTATTCATGATGAAAAGCTGGATAGGGCGCGGAACTTGCTGGCGGCAACCTCAATATCTATCAATGAGATCTCGCAAATGTGTGGCTATCCGTCATTGCAGTATTTCTACTCGGTATTCAAAAAAGGCTATGACATGACGCCGAAAGAGTATCGTGATAAGCATGGCGAAGTCCTTTATTGAGCCATAAAAAAGCCCCCGGGCACCGGGGGCAACATAAATCACAACTTGATCAATCTCAGGCCTTTTATGGCTCTTTGACTTCCTGATATCCGACAAGCATTAATGTGGCGTTTTTCCCACCTTCTTTGCTACTCATCGAAATGACTCTCCCCTGACGTTCACCGCCTACGATGTAGGAAATTTCAGTTTTACCTGCCGCCAGTGCGGCCCTGACGGGTTTGTCTACGGTCACATAACGGAACTGCTGGTTATTGTTCAGCTGCATACTGCCATCGGCGGTGTAATTGAATGGTGGTCGAGTGTTCCACGTCACGCTCTTTTCACTCCAGGCATTAGGATCCGTCGGATAGAAGAAGATATTTCTGACTGCGGAGTCGGTGGTATTGCCATCCCAGACGCGAATTTTATAGGTAAAGGTTACGCCCGGATAATCCTCCATATTGCTCGGGAGTGGCGGAATAGTGAATTTTAATAATGCCATACTCTGTTTATTCACATCTCGACCCGGAGGGTTCCAGTTGTCTTGAATTAACATAGTAGTTTGGTCATTAAAGTTTTTATCACTATCTTCCAAATTACTAATATAAGTATCTTCAATCACGTCGGTATAGCTATATGGAATATTCTTTCCACAATCCATCTTATAATTCATACAGCGTTCGGTCATGAATGTTGCGGCTTGGTCTGTCCATGCATTCATAAAATCACCGTGAGCTGTATAAGGGCTGCCCCAGCGAGGCGTTAATACGCCATCAACTATTGTAGGGTCCATCGATAACTCTATTTTACTCACATCCAGAGAAGTAATTTGTGGCAAGACGTAGGCGATGTTCATATTGACGGTGGCGAGTTTCACCGGATAATCCGTCGGGCATTGATTATTAGTACTATAAGTTGCGTTAATGACGTCGGCGCCCGCTTTGAGATTTTTTCCATCCCAACAGTTGGGGAAAGCAATGCCGATATTTAATTGCACGGCGTCACCGGCAGATCTCAGCCCGCAGATTTGGTCTGCCTTGTTGGTGTATCCAGTACCGTTGGCACATAAGAAGGTAATATGCGGATTTGGGCCGGTACCATCGTGGTCACCGGCTAAGAGTTGCAGCCCGTGTGGATAGGGGGTTAGCGGGTTGTTAATAACATCATTGGCCTGATAGTAGTTCTTCATATAGGACGGATGGACGATCCCACCATTGGGGAGTTTCATGGTGGGAACCCAATAGGCGGTGCTGTCCGCCGCGTTGTTGCAAGTCGTGCCTGACTTGGTTAATAAGATATCGGCGGTGGAAAAGGCGTTAGTAGAGCGATTGCCAAAAAAATCATGGGACATCGCCATACCAGGTTTGCCGAACATTAAAATCGGATCGTCAGATTTCATATGGCTAAAACTACAATCAACGTCGATTTGAGAATCTGCCGCAAGAGCAGGTACGGGGAGGAAAGCCGCTAGCCCGAATAAGCAGGGCAAAGTGGTCAATACTTTTCTCATGGGATATTCCTCAAAAATAATCAATGATGCACAAGAGAATAAATTGATGAGAGAAGTATTAGCGAAGTTAAATCATTTAGAGAACTTAAAATCTGCTTTCCTGTTATTAATGACAGCAGTCTATGCACTATATATGGGGTGACTAAGAAGTGGGTGGCGGAAGATAATTCTTGCAACGATCATTTATCGAAAAAATTATCTTCCTGTTCTTCTAATGCAGGTTTTTACAGCGTTATACTTAAGGGTGCATTACTTTCTGTCGGCTTAAAGAGGATGCCTTTATCACTTTCGCTGGTTGCGAAGTTTTCAACATAGCTAATCTTGTGAACATTACGCAGACAGAGACTCCAGTCTGTAGCTTCACCCTCAGCAGTAAAGATTATCTGCTCGCCTGAGCGGGTCGCCGTGAGGGTGAAAATCGTATTGCCGTGCAAATCGGTCAGCTTACTTTCGGCGGTGTGACCTTCATCCAGCTCGAAAAGGTGGAATTCTGGCGCAACGCTATAGTCATAATCTGGCTTCTGATTATTACTGCCTAACGCCAGCAGCGTATTAGGCCGCACATAGAGCGGCAGGCTGTCAAAGCCGTGCTGCTGGTGATGCCAGCGATTACCTTCTGCCACTTGGTTAGAGAGCAAGTGGGTCCAGCGGCCCGAAGGCAGATAGAAATCAACCTCTCCTTGTTCACTAAATACCGGGGCGATCAGCAGGTCATCGCCGAGCATATATTGGCGATCGAGATAGTCACAGGCCGGATCCTCAGGGAACTCAAGCATCATGGCGCGCATTACTGGCGTTCCATTGTTTGCTGCCTGAGTGGAGGCTGGATAAAGGTAAGGCATCAGTCTGCATTTGAGTTCAGTAAACAGGCGCAAGACGTCGCAGGCCTCTTCATCATAAACCCAGGGAACCCGATAAGACTTACTGCCATGCAATCGGCTATGGCTCGACAGCAGGCCAAAGGCGCACCAGCGCTTATAGATATGTGCAGGAGCCGTGTTTTCAAAACCGCCTACGTCATGACTCCAGAAACCAAAGCCGGACAGGCCGATGGATAGCCCTCCGCGTAAACTTTCCGCCATGGATTCATAGGTGGCGTAACAGTCGCCGCCCCAGTGAACAGGGAATTGCTGCGCTCCTACCGAGGCCGAACGTGCAAAAAGCACGGCTTCCGACGCGCCCAGTTTGTCTTGTAATGTTTCGTAGACCAGTTGGTTATAAACAAACGCATAGTGGTTGTGCATTTTCTGCGGATCACCGCCGTCATGCCACACCACGTCCGTGGGAATTCGCTCGCCAAAGTCAGTTTTGAAGCAGTCTACGCCCATGTCGATGAGCCGTTTTAGATGACCGGCATACCATGTGCAAACCTGTGGGTTAGTGAAATCAACAATGGCTTGACCAGGCTGCCATTTGTCCCATTGCCACACGCGTCCATCCGGGCGTTTTAATAAATAGCCGCGTTCTTTGCCTTCTTTAAACAAAGGAGATTTCTGCCCGATATAGGGATTAATCCATACGCAGATTTTTAATCCTTTCTTTTTAAGCCGGCGGAGCATGCCCTGTGGGTCCGGGAACACTTGCGGATCCCACTCAAAATCACACCATTGGAAGGCTTTCATCCAGAAGCAGTCAAAATGGAAAACGTGTAGCGGCAAGTTGCGCTCAGCCATGCCGTCAATAAAGCGATTCACCGTCTCTTCGTTATAGTTCGTGGTAAACGAAGTGGTCAGCCATAAGCCGAATGACCAGGCGGGAGGCAGTGCTGGTCGGCCGGTGAGCCGAGTATATCGGTCTAACACTTTTTTGGGCGTCGGACCGTCAATGACCAGGTATTCAAGGTATTCGCTTTCCACGCTGAACTGCACCTTCGACACTTTCTCGGAGGCGACTTCAAAGGAGACGGCTTCAGGGTGGTTCACCAGCACGCCATACCCGCGATTAGTGAGGTAAAAGGGAATGTTTTTGTAGGCTTGCTCGGTACTTGTGCCGCCATCGCGGTTCCAGGTTTCTACCGTCTGGCCATTCTTTACCAGTGCGGTAAAGCGTTCTCCCAGACCATAGACAGTTTCGCCGACGCCTAAATCCAGACGCTCCATAATGTAGTTTTTGCCATCACGGTTGTTCTGCACATAGCCATTGGATTTGGCTACGCTGCCGGTGATGCGCTTGCCGTGCCGCAGAAAGTCCAGCGACCAGTGCGGGCCTTTGGTCACGCGCACGCTGAGGTCGCCGCTGTGCAGCGCGCAATATTCCTCACCGTTTTCGAACCTGACGTCGTGCTGAGTTTCGACGTTGAGCGGATACTGCGGGCCGAGATCCAAACCGCCATCAAAATGGGTAATTCGTACCCCAATGACGCCATGCTGCGGGGAGAAGAAACGCAGCGTAAAGAGCGTCGTATCAAGCTGGTTGGCTCGCTCACTGGCTTCTCTCGGCGCGGCATATACTGTCATTTCTTGATCAGAAAACTGGACGTCCGACACATACAGTGGATGGGTTAGGACCAGTCCCTCTTGAATTAACCAGTTACCATCACTGATTTTCATTTTTCACTCTCCTTACTCTCATGATCCTGAGCCAATTTAAAATGTGGATTAATGTCTTACTTGAAAAATTCACGTTGATTACGGCGAATACCGCTGGCAACTTCGTCCAAAATGCGGCGTAAGAGTGGGGTGCGCAGGATGTAAAAGCGTTTACAGATAATGGCGCTTAGCAGATAACAGGCGGCGGGAACCAGAGTAAACAGAGCAATGATGCTGGTGAGGGTGCCGCCATTTTGGGTTGCTGCGCCGGACTGATATCCCGCACCGGCCAACACCCAGCCGATGAGCGCGCCAGCAAGGGCTAAACCGAGTTTTAATACAAACAGCGTCCCGGCAAAACTGATCCCCGTCAGGCGCTTACCGTCGTTCCATTCACCGTAATCTACGGTGTCAGACATCATTACCCACTGAATCGGCGTGACCAACTGGTGGAATACGCCAATCACAAAGATGAAGGCAAACATGGTGACGCTGGCGTGAATCGGCAGGAAGAACATGGCCGCACTGAGTACTGCTAAAATGGCGTTAGTCCACCAGAAGACGCTGACCTTACACTTCCAATCGGTCAGAGGTTTAGCCAGCGCGCTGCCGAAGAGGTTGCCCACCGAGTAGGCTCCGAGGAACCAGGCAAAGAGCACCGGATTGCCCAGAATGTAGGTGACGTAATACATCATGGCGCCGCCGCGAACGGCTACCGCCATGATGTTGAGAATGGTCAACAGGCCGACAATGCGCCATTGATCGTTATGCCAGATATCCCGGAGATCTTCGCGCATCGTGCCGGTCGGTTTACCTTCATCGCTGACGCGCTCTTTGGTGGTCGCAAAGCATATGGCAAGCATAACAATGGCCACCACCGCCAGTACCGCGATCCCGCCTTGAAAACCGAGCGCCTTATCCTCGCCACCGATCAATTGCACCAGCGGCATCATTAAGACGGTGCTCAGCATGCCACCGGCGGTGGCTAAAACGAACCGATAGGACTGCAACGAAATACGTTGAGTCGGATCGGCTGTTATAACGCCACCAAGGGCGCAATAAGGAATATTAACCACCGTGTACATTATCGTCAGCAAGGTATAAGTGACTGCGGCATAGACCATTTTTCCGGTCATGCTGAGATCGGGAGAAGAGTAGGCGAACACGCACACTATGCCGAAAGGTATGGCACCGAACAGCACGTAGGGGCGGAATTGTCCCCAGCGGGTGCGGGTTCTGTCGGCCAGTAACCCCATGCAAGGGTCGGAAATCGCATCCATCGCGCGGGCCAGCAAAAACAGCGTGCCCACGTATCCGGCGGGAATACCGAAAATGTCCGTATAGAAAAACATCATATAGAGCATGACGTTATCAAAAATAATGTGGCTAGCCGCGTCCCCTAAGCCGTATCCCACTTTTTCTTTTACCGAAAGAACCTCAGAAACCGATCGCACTTCAGAGCTCATAACGAGACGTCCATATCAACAATGTGAGCTTGCAGTTTTAATCCTTGTCGCGGGTATGGGCTATTGAGTTATTTACTTCTGAAATTACGTTTATTTATTTTTGTGATCGGGCAACAGAAAAACGGCTTAGGTTTGCAAAGTTGCGTTGTTTTGCTGCGAGGAAGCCCTGCTTTATGGCATTTGGCTCTATTCTTAATGGACGAAAAATAATCGAATGGAGATCTGATGAATACTCTTTTTCGCCCCACAGCGCTGTCCGTGCTGGCCGCATTGTTCCTCTCTCCCGCCTTTGCCGTGGATAAATCCCCAGAGTCGGTCCCTGAAGCCAACGCCAAGGTTGAAGAGCTGGCAGCGGGCTTGGATCATCCTTGGTCTTTGGCATTTTTGCCCGGCCAGCAGGCCGCATTAATCACCGAGCGTTCCGGGCAGTTGAGGATGTGGCGGGTTGATAAAGGCTTATCTAAGCCTTTGGCGGGAGTACCAAAAGTGTGGGTTGCAGGGCAGGCTGGGCTGTGGGATGTCCGTCTGGCGCCTGATTTCGCCAGTAGCCGCCGCGTCTACCTCAGCTTCGCGCAGCAGGGAGATAAGGGACAGGCCAATGCGGCATTGGGCTACGGGCGTCTGGCCGAGGATGGCAGCGGCCTGAAAGACTTCAAAACGATCTTTGTGCAACAACCGGCGTTGAGCAGCGGGATTAATCTCGGCGGCAGGCTGGCTTTTGATTCGCAGGGCAATATCTTCATGTCGACGGGAGATAACAACCAGCGGATGTCGGCCCAGCGGCTCGATAGCCTCAAGGGTAAAATCCTACGCCTGACCCCTGAAGGCGGCATTCCGCAAGATAATCCTTTGGTGAATAAGCCAGCGGCCAAGGGGGAAATCTGGACTTATGGCAATCGCAATGCGCAAGGTTTAGCCATTAATCCCTGGAGTCACGCGCTGTGGGAGACAGAGCACGGACCGCGCGGCGGGGATGAAGTCAATCTGCCGCAAGCAGGCAAAAACTACGGCTGGCCGCTGGCGACCTACGGCATAAACTATTCAGGGCAGCCGATACCCGAGGCCAAAGGAACCCATCTTAACGGGGCGGAGGACCCGCTCTACTATTGGCCGGTATCGCCGGCGCTGAGTGGCATGGCGTTTTACAACGCGTCTAAATTCCCGCAGTGGGATCACTCACTATTTATTGGCGCGTTGGCGGGGAAATCCTTGATTAGGTTGACGTTACAGGGTAACAAAATCATCGCGGAAGAGCGTCTGTTAAGCGAGCGTAATGAGCGTATTCGCGAGGTGCGGCTGGGGGAAGATGGCTATATCTACGTGTTGACCGATGAAAGTAATGGCAAGTTGCTGAAGGTTGCGCCGGGAGCCTAGGGCGAAAATGGCCGGAGCTGTCTCCGGCCAGAAGCATATTAAGTTAATGCGATCATCACGTGCTGCTGATACGCCGCGCGTTGAGTAAGCTGTTGGTACCAGCGCTCAACGTGTGGGTGCTTTTGGCGCTCAATATCCAAATTGAACCACGCATAGGCTAAACAGCCCAGCGGGATATCCCCCAAGCCAAACTGTTCCCCGGATAACCATTTTTGCTTCGCCAGCACCTCGTCGAGCGTGGCCCAGGCCTTCTCAAAAGCCGCCATGCCGGTAGCGATAACCTGCGCATCGCGCTGTGCTTCAGGCGTGCGGATCAGGCTGACATAGACCTGCCGGAAGGGGATCGCCAGCGTGCCGCTGGCCCAGTCCAGCCATTTATCGGCAGAAGCGCGCTGTTGGGCATTTGCCCCCCAGAACTCAGGCTGCGCGGAGCGCTCCGCCAGATAGCGCAGAATGGCATTGGATTCCCACAGCACGAAGTCGCCGTCCTGCAAGCAAGGGACTAAGCCATTGGGATTGAGCGCCAGAAAACTGGCTTCGGTGTTTTTGCCATATTGGCCACCGGCGTTGATCAGCTGATATTGCTCACCAAGCTCATCCAACAGCCACAACACTTTCTTCACATTGGTCGAATTTTCACGACCCCAGACCGTTAACATGGTGATGACTCCTACAAGTAAATAAGCAATGCGGCTCAGCTGTGAAAACGCGTCCAAAGAGAGATCAACAGCCAGGCGGCTACCGTCCAGCACAAAACGCCGCCGAGCAAGGCATAGGGCAGTTTCATTGAGCCGACGAAGAAATAGAGGGCAATCAGGTAGACCATGTAAGGGATCACGGCCCACAGCCCGAAGATGGTGGTAGTGCGTAACGCTTCAATGCTGCGTTCAGTGCCGACAATATAGTGGGCTATCAGCGCAAATGTGGGAAATAGAGGTAATAATCCTGCGATATAGTAGTTTTTGGTTTTCGACAATAAGCCTATTGCCACGACCATTAGCGCACCAATCAGCGCTTTTATGAGCAGACCCATCTTTTATTTCCTATCGTATTACCGCGCTATGTTGAGAGTCCATTGCGGGTAAGCACTTTATAGTTATCGTCAATAATCAATGCCGTGGCACAAACTTGCCCGAGTCACATTATCTGGTCAAGAGGCGCGATGAGAATAAATATTGCGCAGCAAAATGCAACAAAGCTTAAAAATCGCGACTATTCTAACAATCTTTACATTGCAACGGTTTCATCGCCGCGCATAAAACGGTAGGTTTTAGTCTCGGCGAACGTTTCACTTTTCAGGCGTAAATCTGTTTGAAAGATAAGATAAATTTCAGTTACATGGACAAAAGCGCTGATAACCTATGACAATTTCTCCTAAATTCCAACGGACCTTCCTATGCGCGCTCGGCGGCGGCGTTATGCTGCTAGCGCTTCCTGCTGCACAAGCAGATACCAACCCCGTAGCCCCGCAGATTAACGCGAAATCTTGGGTATTAATGGACTATAACAGCGGCAAAGTGCTGACTGAGTCCAACCCCGATGCCCGTCTTGACCCGGCCAGCCTGACCAAAATTATGGTCAGCTATGTGGTGGGTCAGGCGATTAAATCTGGCAAAGTCACTCCTGATGACATGGTTTCAGTTGGGCAGGATGCCTGGGCGACCGGCAACCCGGTGCTGCGCGGCTCCTCGCTGATGTTCCTCAAGCCGGGCGACAAGGTGCCGGTTTCCGAGCTGAACAAAGGGATCGTGATTCAATCGGGTAACGACGCCAGCATTGCCTTGGCTGATTACATTGCCGGAAGCCAAGACTCTTTCGTCAGCCTGATGAACCGCTATTCGCAGCAGCTCAAGTTAGATAATACTCATTTCAAAACCGTCCACGGTCTTGATGCAGACGGGCAGTACAGCTCGGCGAAAGACATGGCGCTGCTGTCTCAGGCGCTGATCCGTGATACGCCGGACGAATACGCGCTGCACAAAGAAAAAGAATTCACCTTCAACCATATTCGCCAGATTAACCGTAACCGTCTGTTATGGAGCAGCAGTCTCAACGTTGACGGCATCAAAACCGGCTATACCTCCGGCGCGGGTTATAACCTGGTTTCTTCGGCCAGTGACCCAAGCGGCATGCGCCTGATTGCCGTGGTGATGGGCGCGCCAAGTGACCGTATTCGTTTTAGCGAAAGCGAAAGCCTGCTGACCTGGGGTTTCCGTTTCTTTGAAACGCTGACGCCGATTAAAGCGGGTAATGCTTTCACCACCCAGCGCGTGTGGTTCGGCGAGGAGAAAATGGTGCCGCTGGGCGTGGCGGAAGACGCATCTTTGACCATGCCAAAGGGCCAGCTCAAAAACCTTAAGGCCAGCTTCAATCTGACCAACAAAGAGTTGGAAGCCCCGCTTAGCAAGAATCAGGTGGTGGGAACGGTTGATTTTAGCCTCGACGGCAAAGTCATCGACTCACGCCCGCTGGTGGCGTTGCAGGAAGTGAAAGAGGGCGGCTTCTTCAGCCGTATCTGGGATTTCGTGATGATGAAAATCACCGGCCTGTTTGGTTCTATTTTCGGCAAATAATTTGATCATTGTCTGTAATTAAAAGGCCCGGCATGAGTATGCCGGGCCTTTTGTTTTCGTGTCTTGTGACGCGTCGCGATAAGAGATTACTCGCGAACCCAGCCTTTACGGATGAGCAGGGCAAAGCTAAAGCGATAGAGCTTGTCTAAGCCTGCTGAGATCTGCTCGCCATACAGGTTCCACACCAGCTGCGAGAACAGACAACCCACCATGCCGACCAACAGGCCGCCGAGCATATCCAACGGCCAGTGTACCCCGAGGTAAACGCGTGACCAGGCAATGCCGAGGGCGGTGACGATTAACAGCGCGCCGGACCACAGGCGATGCCAGAACAGGAAAGCAATCGCAAAGGTGAAAATCGCGGTGCCGTGGTCGCTAGGGAAGGAATCATCGGGCGCGTGATGCAGGAAGTTATAGCCAAAGCCTTCAACGAACGGACGTGCGTGCGGGAATAGCATCGATAAGGTTTTTGCGCAGCTCATTGAGAACAACAGTGCGATAACGGTTTTTGTCACCAAGGTACGCTGGAAAACGATATGTTCGCGGTGACCCCATAGCCAAAGCCCAATAATGAGCATCGGCACAATCATAATCATGTCATTGGCCATAAAAGTGGCAAATTTGATCAGCGCGGGCGGGGAGTCTGGCGTGGCGTTAATCCAGGTAAATAAAAGATGGTTTAATTGCTCCATGCTTGGTACCCCAGCACGGTTTTTTGTTCACTTTGAATCTGCAAAATCACTACCCTCATCATCATTGGAGTCAGCCAAATAGGCGGCTGAAAATGTTCTAGTAACTTACTGACCATAATTCCAAAATTCGGTTCAACGTTAGTTTGAGTTAAGCGCTGGGTAAAGGGGGATCGTCTGAATATCCCAATTTCATTGAGCTACGGTATAGGTTCAGAGTGAAATCAGTTTATGGAGTGAAAATTAAGAAATCCTTAAGCCGGGGGAGGACGAGCCTCCCGACTTAAACAGTCTGAAAATGGTGATGAGGTAGGAAAGAGCGTGTTTTTTAATGCAGTGAGTGATTAACGCGGTTTTTGCGCGGCGAGCAGGAACATCATTGGGCGTTCGGTCTCTTCTTGCAGAGCGGGCGTGCTGGCCAATTGCTCGGCAGAAGGACCCCATTCATCAAGCTGGGTGATAATAAATCCACTTTTAATCAGCAAGTTAATGTAAGTCGCCAGTTTGCGATGCTGTTTGACAACCCCTTCGGCAAACCAGTTTGTGACGCGTTCGCCTTCCCGCTGATAGCCGTCTATGGGCCAGGTTTTCTGCCCGCTGGTGGTCGTTAGCCAACCCGGTTGCGCCGGTGCGGTGAAAATTGGGTGCTCGGCTGAAAAGACAAAATGCCCGCCCGGAACCAGAGATTGATACACCTGGTCAAACAGCCCTGAGAGGTTTTGCAGGTAGTGCAGCGCCAGAGAACTGTAGGCCAAAGAGTATGTTTCAGCCGGTAATCTCAGCTGATCCAAGTCTTCACGGCGATATTCAATACCAGAATCAGCCGTCATACTGCGGGCCTTTTCCAGCATCTTTGCAGAAATATCTAACCCTAAGACCTGCGCCGCCCCCTGTTCGCGCATATTGCGGCAGAACCAGCCATAACCACAACCGAGGTCAACCACTTTTGCCCCGCGAAGGTCGGGCAGCATGGCTTTTAGGGCAGGCCATTCCGGCGCGCCGTCTAAACCATGAATCGAACGGTTAAGTTGTGAATAACCCTCGAAAAATTGCTGATCGTCATAAATGTTTTGAGCCATATTAATGCTTCCTTTAAAACGTTATCCTGTGCCGTATAGGCCCACATAGTGTAATGAAAAAAGTCCGGGAGAAAAACGTTTGGAGATTCGACAGGCGGTACTGGCTGAGATTGAGCCACTTCGGCAGCTAGGGATTTCAACTTATCGCCACTATTTTGGCGCGTTGTGGCAAAGCCCGGCGGAGCTTGAGGCGTTTCTGGAAAGTGACTTCTCCCTTGAGATTCTCACCGCAGGGTTTAGCGATCCGCAGCAACAGTGGTGGGTGGCTTGTGAAGAGGGGCGACTGCTGGGGTTTGCCAAAGTGCACGACCAGCAGACGCTGCCGGAGAGCGAACAGCGCGGTGCTATGCTTTGTAAACTCTATCTGCAGCCTGGCGCGAAATCCCGGGGGCTGGGCTCGCTTTTGTTCAACCACGTTGAGCAACAGGCAAAAAACCGCCAGCAGAACTTACTTTGGTTGACCGTGTTGCAAAGCAATACTGCCGCTATCGCATTTTATCAACGTCAGGGCATGGTGATTCATCGTGAATCCGCCTATGTGACGCAGACGCAAATCACGCCGCTGTGGACAATGAAAAAGGAATTAGGATGAGAAGGAAGGCGCAATGGTCAGAGTAAAACTGGGCGGGCTGTTTATCACGCTGGCAGAGAATGAAGAGATCCCCGCGGATGAAGAGCTTTACGAGCATTACACCTACATTATTCGCTCCCAGCCGCGCGGTTTTGAGATCCTGCGCTACGATCCTTATGCTGGCTGGAAACGCAAACCCGACCGTTGGTTCTCGACCGGGCACAATGCCTTTGTCTTTGCCTACGAGTCTTACGTTGAAGAGTGGAATCAGGTCGATGGCCGTATCGGCGGGCCTTCTCAGACCGTCAATCGCATCATTTAGGCCATCACCAGGAGCGCCCGTGGATCACCCTTCAGCAGACAAGATTATCGATTTATACCAGCGTAACAGTGATTATTGGGATGATATTCGCGGCAAACAGCTTTTCGAGTTGCCCTGGCTCGAGCGCTTTCTCAACCTGCAACCCGCCGTAGCCGACATTCTGGACATCGGCTGTGGCTCCGGCAAGCCGATAGCTCAGTTCTTTGTCGAGCAAGGGCATCAAGTTACGGGCGTCGACTCCTCTGAGGCGATGATTGCCCTCTGTCGCCAGCGTTTTCCTGCCCATCACTGGCAATTGGCCGATATGCGGCAGCTTGCACTTGGGCAGAAATTTGATGGCATTCTGGCGTGGGACAGTTTTTTTCATCTTAAACGCGACGATCAGCGTGGGATGTTTGCCCTCTTTGAGCAGCACGCCAAACCCAACGCGGCACTGATGTTTACCAGCGGCCCCGCCAACGGCGAGGCGATTGGCGAATTCAATGGCGAAACTTTGTATCACGCCAGTTTAGCCCCAGAAGAGTACCGCCAACTGTTAGCTGATCACGGTTTCCGCGTAGTGAAAACCATAGCTGAAGACCCTGAATGCGGCGGCCACACCATTTGGCTTGCGCAGGCATTCCAGCCTTGAAATCTAACACATAGAGCATTAATAAATAATCACCAATGGTTATGTAAATTAATGCTTTTAAAAATTATATAAATTATCTTCATAATAAAATCATGCAGATGTGTTTTTATTCCGTTCACTAGCACCTCTTACACATTGCATTTGTTAAACCATGGTCTAATTTTTAATCAGGTGCCGGCATCATGCATAAGCCGCTCACCTACATAGCCCGTATTTAATAGCTCTGGCTTAATCATTCAACTGCAATAAGGGTATATTCATGAAAGAAAACAGAGAATTGCGCGAATTGTCTATGGACGAAGTTGATGCTGTAAGTGGTGGTGGATTGATCGGTGATTTGCTGGGTAACGTGGGTCAAATTGTGACGCCAGTACCGATTGTCGGCCCGATTTTGGGCGGAATTTTAGGTACCATTGGCGGCAAGTTCCCTCTGTAACTTTCCCAAAAGTATTTGAAGAAGCCCCGTTTATCGGGGCTTTTGTATTGGTCCAATCTCAGATAACGACTAAGCTAAGCCAACTGATTTTCAGGCCGGAGCAAAGCATGACCTTCGATTGGCATAGCGCACCTTTATCCCGCGGCACGGTGATAGATAACCACTATAAAAACACCCAAAACGTACGCCGTTTTCTCACTCAGGAGTGCGGGGAAAACTTCAAATTCGACAGAGACTTTATGGCTTGGATCCGCAGCGGCGCAGCTAAGAATCTGGGCGACGTGGTGGATGAGTGGGTTAGGCGGGATGAGGGAAGTACAAAAGAAAAAACCCGATAATCTTGAACCTAAACAGGCGGGATTATCGGGCTCTCCAAAGTGGGGACTTCAAAGAAAAGCAGTGGCATTAATTAAGACTGCCTTTCCTGAACAAAGTTCGTTCAATGCTGCAAAAATCTAAAAAAATTATTGATTTTTTTAACGCGCATTGCGAATCAATGGGTTACATCAGCCTCCCGGCCAGACAATCACTATCAAGGTACCTGCCAAGGTCAGCAATACGTTAGCGATGGCGTAGGTTCCGGCATAACCGAGGGCTGGAATGTTGCTGCGCGCGGTGTCGCTGATGATCTCCATGGCCGGTGCGCAGGTGCGCGCCCCCATGATGGCGCCGAACAGCAGCGCGCGGTTCATGCGCAGCACGTAAGCACCGAAGATAAAGCAGATAACCACCGGCACCAGACTGACGATTAACCCTGAAATCAGCATCTGGCCGCCAATCGCGCCCAGACCTTGGTTGATCCCCGCACCGGCACTCAGGCCTACTCCGGCCATAAATACCATCAGGCCGAATTCCTTCACCATGTTCAACGCGCCCTGCGGGATATAGCCGAAAGTAGGGTGGTTGGCTCGTAAGAAGCCGAGCATGATCCCGGCGAACAGCAGCCCGGCGGCGTTGCCGACGCCAAAACTGAAGTTCTTAAATTGGAAGGTGATTAGGCCAATCATCAGGCCAAGAATAAAGAAGGCGCAGAAGGCCAGCAGGTCGGTGACCTGACTGTGAATCGAGATAAACCCAATGCGATCGGCCACGGCTTTCACGCGACGCGCGTCACCACTGACCTGCAACACGTCGCCCTTGTTGAGCACGATGCTGTCGTCGATCGGCATCTCAATCTGGCTGCGGATAACGCGGTTTAAGAAGCAGCCGTGGTCGGTCAGGTTCAGTTGGCTCAGGCGTTTGCCCACCGCGCTGCTGTTCTTCACCACCACTTCTTCAGTCACAATGCGCATGTCCAGCAGGTCGCGGTCAAAGACTTCTTTACCGTTACGGAAGCTTGGATCAAGGCGCGAGTGGGCGTCAGGGTAGCCAACCAGCGAGATATCGTCGCCCACTTGCAATACGGCATCGCCATCCGGCGTCGCCAAAATGCCGTTACGGCGAATACGCTCGATGTAGCAGCCCGTCTGGCGATAAATACCCAGCTCGCGCAGGTTCTTGCCATCGGCCCATGCCACCAACTCTTGACCCACGCGATACGCGCGGATCACCGGCAGGTAAACCTTGCGCTTGCTGTCAGTGTCGAGGCCGCGCTCGCGGGCGATCTGTTGTGCGCTGGTTGGCAGGTCCTGGTGCTGTAATTTGGGCAGATAGCGCGCGCCAAAAATCAGGCTCACCAGGCCGATTAAGTAGGTCAGGGCATAGCCAAGGCTCAGGTTATCCAGTTCCGGACCGAGCATTTTACTGCCGCCGAGGGTGTTCCTGAGAGTATCTCCCGCCCCCACCAGAACCGGCGTGGAGGTCATAGAGCCAGCCAGCATACCGGCGGTCAGCCCAATGTCCCACCCAAATAGCCGCCCAAGTCCCAGCGCGAGGAGCATCGCCGTGCCGACCATCACCAGCGCCAGCATCAGGTAATTTTTACCGTCGCGGAAGAAAATGGAGAAAAAGTTCGGACCCGCTTCAACCCCGACGC
Source organism: Ewingella sp. CoE-038-23 (assembly GCF_040419245.1). Lineage (NCBI taxonomy): Bacteria > Pseudomonadati > Pseudomonadota > Gammaproteobacteria > Enterobacterales > Yersiniaceae > Ewingella > Ewingella docleensis. Next base: position 1,856,124 of record NZ_JAZHOH010000001.1, read on the forward strand.
AAAAAATAAACAGCATGAAACCGAGATTGAGCGCCTCAGTGTTAATGCTGAAATGTTGTTGGCCGAGAAGCAGGGAAACGACTAATACGCCTATAGAATTTCCGAGTTGGACCGAGCCCAATCGTACTTTTCCCAGACAAAGTCCGAGCGCTAAAACTACAAATAATAACAGGATGTAATTCCCGTTTAACAAACTAGCGACGTTTATGTTCACAAGGATAACTTATTGTTTACCAACAAATTCTTGATATAAGGGGTTGTAAGGGATAAATTCAATTGCATTATATTTTAACCGTTTATTCTAAGGCTAAGGATATTAACGATCACTAAAACAACGCAATTTAGCGCGTTATTTTAGTCATAGATTGTTCATTCAGCCAGATAAAAGCGGGTGTTAGCATCTTTTAAGCATGTTTTGTGTTGCACAGGCAGTGCAGCTTAGCAGGGGAACTGCGGGGCGGGGACGAATTGACTCAATTTTGTTGTCGCTTATGAGCAAAACTTTAAGGAGGAAGTACTGATGCATCTGCGTTCGCGCGTCGGACCTATCATTTGTTGCGTGCTTTTCACGCTGATTTTTGTCTTACTGAAAACGGAAGTGATTGTGGTTCGCCACATTACCCCGGGTCCGGAATATGGCCTGCTGCTGTTTATTTTTCCCGGCATCATCACTGCTCACCTTGTGCAGCGGTCGGCGCTATTTTATGCCTTTCTCGGTGCGCTGCTTGCCATTCCGGTGTGTTACTTGCTGCGCATTGTCTACTTCGTACGCGTGCGTACTTTTGTACAAGAGATGGCTTATGCCGGTAGCGCCATTTTCTGGTGTGTGATGGGCGCGCTGTTTTACCTGCTGATTCGGGCCATCGTGCTGCATATGACCAAAGAGTAGTGTGAAAGAAGCTAAAAAATAAAGGCGCTCATTGAGCGCCTTTTTGCTGTGTAGACTTTGCCACGTCTCAGTCAAATTAAGACTGGAACAGAGCCAGATGTTCTTTAGCGTAAGCTTCGAAATCTGTGCAACCACCAATGTGGGTGGAGTCAATGAAGATTTGTGGAACAGTTTCAACCGGCTTACCGACAGTTTTTTCCAAATCGGCTTTTGAAATGCCTTCAGCGTGGATATCAACATAACGGAAATTGAAATCATCACGTTCTTCAGTCAGTTTTTCAGCCAACTCTTTTGCACGTACACAATAAGGACACGCCGGGCGCCCGAAAATCACTGCAAACATGGAGACTCCTTGATTTTTTAATGCCAGTAAAATGAATAAGTTAAAGTGTGATGCATTTTTATTTTGTTAACTGCATCACCTTTTGATATCGGTACTATGCCTGTTACGCACGTCAAAAAACAGTAGGATTTACCTGTCAGTTTGATGCACTGCGCCTATCAGGCCGACGAACAAACGGGTTTATCACCTTTTTTCTGCCCTAAAAAAACGCTGCGTTTTGTTACAGCATTTGGGGTTAATGGACTTGCAAAGCCGTGAGCTAGCATCAATGATTGTCGGCTATTAGGCTTTTATCTTGTTTTCGTTCAAGGATTTCCCATGACCCCCACGATTGACCTCCTGCGCTCCCACCGTTCTATTCGTTCTTTTACCGACCAGCCGATCACCGATGAGCAGCGCGAAGCCATTCTTAGCGCGGCTCAGGGCGCATCGACTTCAAGCTTTTTGCAGTGTTCGTCAATCATTCGCATTACCGATCCCGCGCTGCGTGAGAAGCTGGTGGAATTCACCGGCGGGCAGAAATATGTCGCCAGCGCCGCCGAATTTTGGGTTTTCTGCGCCGACTTTAATCGCAATCAACAAATCAATCCGCAGGCCGAGCTAGGGTTAGCTGAGCAGCTGCTGCTGGGCTGCGTGGACACCGCGCTGCTGGCGCAAAACGCCATGACGGCGGCGGAGTCACTCGGGTTGGGCGGGGTGTTTATCGGCGGTATCCGTAATCAGGTTGAAGAGGTGATTGGCCTGCTGAAGCTGCCGAAGTTTGTCATGCCGCTGTTCGGTATGTGTATCGGCCATCCGGCGCAGGATCATCAGGTGAAGCCGCGTATGCCGCAATCTATGCTAGTGCACGAAAACAGCTATCAGCCGCTCAACCCCCAAACCTTGGCGGAGTATGATGAGCAGCTGGCCGCCTATTACTTGCAGCGTGACAGCAATGCGCGTCGCGATACCTGGAGCGATTTGATTATCCGCACGCTGAAAAAAGAGCAGCGCCCACACATGCTGGCTGCTTTGCACAAGCAGGGCTGGGCAACGCGCTAACACTCTCCATCCTTGACGGGGCGTCTGATGAAAATAGCTATTCTTTCTCGCGATGGCAGTCTCTATTCGTGCAAGCGGCTGCTTGAAGCGGCGGAGTGTCGCGGCCATTCGGTCGATATCATCGACCCCTTGTCCTGCTATATGAATATCAATCCGGCGGCGCCTAGCGTGCATTATCGCGGCCGCCAGCTGGATAAATATCACGCAGTGATCCCGCGCATTGGTTCGGCCATTACTTTCTACGGTACGGCGGTGCTGCGCCAGTTTGAGATGTTGGGCAGCTTCCCACTCAACGAATCCGTCGCCATCACTCGCGCGCGTGACAAGCTGCGTTCGATGCAGATTCTGGCTCGCGAGGGGATCGATTTGCCGACCACCGGCTTTGCCAATATGCCGGACGATACCGCTGACCTGATTGCCTTGGTCGGCGGCGCGCCGCTGGTGGTCAAGCTGGTGGAGGGAACACAGGGTATTGGCGTGGTGCTGGCCGAGACGCGTCAGGCGGCGGAGAGCGTGATTGACGCCTTCCGTGGGCTGAATGCGCATATATTGGTGCAGGAATATATCCGCGAAGCCGAGGGCAGGGATATTCGCTGTCTGGTGGTGGGTAAGAAAGTGGTGGGGGCCATTGAGCGTCAGGCCAAGCCCGGCGATTTCCGCTCAAACTTGCATCGCGGCGGTACCGCCAACAAGGTGCAAATCACCGCCGATGAAAAAGCCATTGCGGTGAAAGCGGCGGCAACCTTGGGTCTGGATGTCGCCGGTGTCGATATCCTTCGATCTAACCGAGGCCCGTTAGTGATGGAAGTTAACGCTTCGCCTGGCTTAGAAGGGATCGAAAGCACCACCGGCTTGGACATCGCGGGCATGATGATTGACTACATTGAGCATCGCGCACGCCCTGGTTTTCGCCTGAAATCCGGCGGCTAAGCGCCTTATCCCGCATTAATGTGCAGCAAGCGCGTATTGATCATAGCGCTTACTGACATAATTCCGTAAGCTATGTCCCCTTCGCGCCCTTTAAGGGCGCGCTTTTCTGCTGTCGACTTCATTGATTTAAACTTGTGAGGCATTTTATGGATTCGCTCATCGTCCCTGATTTGGCGTTGCTCCGGCGCTGGCTGGATCAGTTGGGGATATCATTTTTCGAGTGTGATTCCTGTCAGGCTCTCCATTTGCCGCATATGCAGAATTTTGATGGCGTGTTTGACGCCAAGTTGGACATTGTTGATAACGTGATCCTGTTCTCCGCGCTGGCCGAAGTGAAACCCACCGCGCTGATTCCTATTGTGGCCGACCTCAGCCAAATCAACGCCAGTTCGCTGACGGTGAAGGCGTTTATCGACATTCAGGATGACAACTTGCCGAAGCTGATTGTCTGCCAGTCGCTGGCGATTGCCGTAGGCGTGACGGTGGAGCAGTTTGCTCACTTCCTGCAACAGGCAGAAGAGCAGATGTCGATGATCATCCTGGAAGCCCATGCAAATGACATGTTGTTCGTAGGCGAGCCGGACGAAGGCGAGCCGCTAACCAACCTCAATGTCCCCATTCTGCATTAATCCTCTCTCGCTTTAACACTTCCCCATTGCAAATTTCTCGCATAAGCCGCGAATTCCCGCGGCTTTGGTGATTTTTTCCGCTTCCACTACACTCTTTAACAAACAGTTATTCTGTTATTTGCACATTGTTGCCATACATTTCACTTTGTTAATGGCTTATGTGCCACAGGGCATAGAGCAAAAATGCATAATTAATCGATAAATCGTGGTTTTGCCCGTGCGGTCTAGTACCAAGGGGGCGCAGGGAGTATTCTGCTGATTCTGCGCTATAGGTTAATTACACCGTAAAACCAAATGGTTATTCGGCTCGCAGCGTTGGGCTTGGCGATGCATGCTTATGCAGATCGGAGCGCGACGGTTGGTCTGGTTATGAAAGGTTTTGTATCCATTTGAGATACAAGTTTAATTTTCCTTTTCCCCCTGTATTGGAGGTAGTAACGGATGTTCACCCTGCGTAAAAAGTGGTTATCGGGTGTTGTCGCCGGTCTGGTTATGGCCGCGTCCGTCACAGCGTCAGCGGAAGAAAAAACGCTGCACGTCTACAACTGGTCTGACTATATCGCGCCGAATACGGTGCCAGATTTCCAGAAGGAAACCGGCATCAAGGTGATATACGACGTTTTTGATTCCAACGAAGTATTGGAAGGCAAGCTGATGGCGGGCAGCACTGGCTTCGACCTGGTGGTGCCGTCGGCGAGTTTCCTTGAGCGCCAACTGGCGGCAGGGGTGTTCCAGCCGCTGGACAAGAGCAAGCTGCCAAACTACAAAAATCTCGATCCTGAGCTGTTGAAAATGGTCGCGCAGCACGATCCGGGCAACAAATACGCCATTCCTTACCTGTGGGCGACCACCGGCATTGGCTATAACGTCGATAAAGTGAAGGCCGTGCTGGGCAAAGACGCGCCGGTGGACAGCTGGGATCTGGTGCTGAAGCCTGAAAACCTTGAGAAACTCAAAAGCTGCGGTGTCTCCTTCCTCGACGCACCGGCTGAAATCTACGCCACAGTCCTGAACTACCTGCACCTCGACCCGAACAGTACCAAAGCCAGCGACTACACCGGTGCCGCCAATGACCTGCTGTTGAAGCTGCGCCCAAGCATTCGCTACTTCCACTCTTCCCAATACATCAACGACTTGGCAAACGGCGATATCTGCGTGGCGATTGGCTGGGCGGGTGACGTGATGCAAGCCTCTAACCGCGCGAAAGAAGCTAAAAACGGCGTCAACGTGGCTTACAGCATTCCGAAAGAGGGGGCGCTGGCCTTCTTCGACGTGTTTGCTATTCCGGCGGATGCAAAAAATCTGGATGAAGCCTATAAGTTCCTCAACTACCTGATGGAGCCGAAGGTGATCGCGCAGATCAGCAACACGGTTTACTACGCGAGTGGCAACCTTGCCGCCACGCCGCTGGTGAATGCCGACGTGCGTAACAACCCGGGGATTTACCCACCGGATGCCGTGCGCGCCAAAATGTTTACGCTGAAAGTTCAGGATCCGAAAATCGACCGTGTTATTACCCGTTCTTGGACTAAAGTGAAAACCAACAAATAATACTCTTCATCCTTCGAGCTGCCGCCATGATGCAACTCGAATGATATTGATTATTACCCCAGTGGCTCTGCGAAATAAACGCGCCGAGCCACTGCTTCTATTTCGGTTCCTCAATCTATGCGGCTTTTTACCGCCTTCTGCCGGAGATGTTTCTGAGTGAATGATGCAATCCCCCGTCCTCAGCCGAAAACTCACAAAGGCTTCACGCCTTTGCTGGAAATCCGCAATTTAACCAAATCTTTTGATGGTCAGGCCGCCGTGGATGACGTCAGTTTGACTATCTATAAAGGCGAAATCTTTGCCCTGCTGGGCGCGTCTGGTTGCGGCAAGTCCACCTTGCTGCGCATGCTGGCGGGCTTTGAAACCCCAACGCAGGGACAAATCGTACTCGACGGCGTCGATCTGTCGCAGGTGCCGCCTTATCAGCGCCCGATTAACATGATGTTCCAGTCTTATGCGCTGTTCCCGCACATGACCGTCGAGCAGAACATCGCCTTTGGCTTGAAGCAGGACAAGCTGCCGTCGGCGGAGATCAAAAGCCGCGTGGCGGAGATGCTGACGCTGGTTCATATGGAGGATTTCGCCAAGCGTAAGCCGCACCAGCTCTCCGGCGGGCAGCGCCAGCGCGTGGCCTTGGCGCGCAGTCTGGCGAAAAGACCTAAACTGCTGCTGCTTGATGAGCCTATGGGCGCGCTGGACAAAAAACTGCGCGACCGCATGCAGCTTGAAGTGGTGGATATCCTCGAACGCGTCGGCGCGACCTGCGTGATGGTGACCCACGATCAGGAAGAGGCGATGACCATGGCGGGGCGTATCGCCATTATGAATCGCGGTAAGTTTGTGCAAATAGGCGAGCCGGAGGAGATTTACGAGCACCCGACCAGCCGCTTTAGCGCGGAGTTTATCGGCTCGGTGAATATCTTCGAGGGGGTGCTGCAAGAGCGTCAGGACGAGGCGCTGATCATCAGCAGCCCGGGCTTAGTGCATCCGCTGAAAGTCGATGCTGACTCCTCGGTGGTCGACGGCGTGCCGGTGTTCGTGGCGCTGCGGCCGGAGAAAATCCTGCTGTGCGAAGAGATCCCTGAAGATGGCTGTAACTTCGCCGTCGGCGAAGTGGTCAACATTGCCTATTTGGGCGATTTGTCCATCTACCACGTCAAGTTACACAGTGGACAGATGATCACCGCACAGCTGCAAAACGGCCATCGCTTCCGCAAAGGCATGCCGACCTGGGGCGACGAAGTGCGCCTGTGCTGGGAAGCCGACAGCTGTGTCGTGCTGACCGTTTAAGGGGAGTTGAAGCCATGTCCTTTATTTCCGCACATCCCGAGCCTGCCAAACCACCGGGTGGGGTGAAAGCCTGGATTGGCCGCATGCAGCAAAAGCACGGCCGCAAGCTGGTGATCCTGCTGCCGCTGGTCTGGTTCCTGCTGCTGTTCCTGCTGCCTTTCCTTATCGTGTTCAAAATCAGCCTGGCGGAGATGGCCCGCGCCATTCCTCCTTACACCGATTTAGTCACTTTCTCGGACGGCATGCTGGATATTGCCCTGAATTTGGGCAATTACATCTCGCTGACCGACGACCCGCTGTATATCGAAGCCTATCTGCAATCGCTGGAAGTGGCGGCGATTTCCACGGTCTGCTGTCTGTTGATTGGCTATCCGCTGGCGTGGGCCGTGGCGCACAGCAGCAAGTCTATGCGTAATATCCTGCTTTTGCTGGTGATCCTGCCGTCGTGGACCTCATTCCTGATCCGCGTCTATGCCTGGATGGGTATCTTAAAAGATAACGGGGTGCTGAATAACTTCCTGATGTGGCTGCACGTTATCGACCAGCCGCTGGTGATTTTGCACACCAACCTGGCGGTCTATATCGGCATCGTTTACTCCTATTTGCCGTTTATGGTGCTGCCGATTTACACCGCGCTAACCCGTCTTGACTACTCGTTGGTGGAAGCCTCGCTGGACCTTGGCGCCCGCCCGCTGAAAACTTTCTTCAAAGTGATTATGCCGTTGACCAAGGGCGGGATTATAGCTGGCTCGATGCTGGTGTTTATCCCGGCGGTGGGGGAGTACGTTATTCCTGAGCTGCTGGGTGGGCCGGACAGCATCATGATTGGCCGAATTTTGTGGCAGGAGTTCTTCAATAACCGCGACTGGCCGGTGGCCTCTGCGGTGGCGGTGATTATGTTGCTGCTGCTCATCATGCCAATCCTCTGGTTCCACAAATACCAAAACAAAGAGCTGGGAGACAAAGAATGAACAATTTGCCGGTTGTTCGCTCACCGTGGCGAATTCTTATTCTGGTGCTTGGCTTCACCTTTTTGTATGCGCCGATGTTGATGCTGGTTATTTACTCATTCAACAGCTCCAAGCTCGTTACGGTCTGGGCTGGCTGGTCAACTCGCTGGTATACTCAATTATTCCATGATTCTGCAATGATTAGCGCAGTAGGCATGAGTCTGAGTATCGCCACGGCGGCGGCCACCATGGCGGTCATCGTCGGCACGCTTGCCGCGGTGGTGATTGTGCGTTTTGGCCGTTTCAAAGGCTCTACCGGCTTCGCCTTTATGCTGACCGCGCCGCTGGTGATGCCCGACGTGATCACCGGCCTGGCGCTGCTGCTGCTGTTCGTGGCGATGGGGCACGCCTTTGGCTGGCCCGCCGAGCGCGGCATGTTCACCATCTGGCTGGCGCACGTTACCTTCTGTAGCGCCTACGTGGCGGTGGTGGTGGCGGCGCGTCTGCGCGAACTGGACAGGTCTATCGAAGAGGCGGCGATGGACCTCGGCGCGACGCCGCTGAAGGTGTTTTTCATTATCACGGTGCCGATGATTGCTCCAGCGCTGGTGTCCGGCTGGCTGCTGGCCTTCACGCTGTCCCTCGACGACTTGGTAATTGCCAGCTTCGTGGCCGGGCCGGGTTCCACCACCTTGCCAATGCTGGTGTTCGCCAGCGTGCGCATGGGGGTGAACCCAGAGATCAACGCACTGGCAACGCTGATCCTGCTGGTGGTTGGCATCATCGGCCTGATTGCCTGGTGGTTTATGTCGCGGGCGGAGAAGCAGAGAATCAAAGATATGCAGCGCGCTTATCGGCATTAATTTTTAACCTTATACATAAACCCAAAGTCATGGGCGTTGATGCTCTCAGCGCCGCGGCAACGCCCAAAACCCAGGGGATCTAAGGAAAGATGAGATTTATACCCGTACCCGTAATGATTGGCGCGTCGGCGATCGTCGCCACGCGCTGCCTAGAGTTTATTTTGCTGTTCGATGCCATGGGCGTGGCGGGTGTGGTGGATTTTGTTCAGGCCAGCGCGGAGTCGTGGGTTAACTGCTTTATCCTGCTCGCCAGCCTGCTGATTGTATGGATTGAGTGCCATGCGTCCTACGCCATGATGCGCGGGCGCAACTGGGGGCGCTGGGCCTTTGTCGGCTGTCAGGCGGTGGTGGTGAGCTACATGCTGCTGGCGTCGTTCGAGTGGTTCGGGCCGAAGATCTTCCGCTTCGAAACCGAGACTCAGGGGCAATTTCTCTATGCACTCTTGATGCAAAAAGTCCCCGACATGGTGGTGCTCCTGCTGCTGTTTGCGCCACAGAGTAGCCGTCAGTTTTTCCTGCGCCGCAGAGCAGCCTTTCAGGCCGCGCGGTGATACACTGCGCGCCACGTTTTTCTCCGCTCATTCAATAACGGTCAATTTTCATGCATTGCGCACTTTATACCGCCGGGACCTGCCGTTCCTGCCAATGGCTGGACAAGCCTTACGCTCGCCAACTGGTCGATAAACAACAGGATCTGCGTCAGCTGCTGGCCGACCTGGCGGTAGGCGAATGGCTGGAGCCGGTCACCGGGCCGGAAAGTGCGTTTCGCAATAAAGCCAAAATGGTGGTGAGCGGCAGCGTGGAGCGCCCGCTGCTCGGCATGCTGCATCGCGACGGCACTCCGGTGGATTTGTGCGACTGCCCACTTTATCCCGCCAGCTTCCCCGAGGTGTTTGGCGTGCTAAAAAGCTTTATCGCCCGCGCCGGATTAACCCCCTATAACGTCGCCCGTAAACGCGGCGAGCTGAAATTCCTGCTGCTAACTGAAAGTCAGAAAGAGGGCGGTATGATGCTGCGCTTTGTGCTGCGTTCAGAAGCCAAGCTGGCACAGCTCCGCGCCGCGCTGCCGTGGTTACAGCAGCAGTTGCCGCAGTTGAAGGTGATTTCCGCCAATATTCAGCCGGTGCATATGGCGATTCTGGAAGGCGAGCGCGAGATTGCGCTGACCGAGCAGCAGGCGCTGGAAGAAGAGTTTAACCAGGTGCCGCTGTTTATCCGCCCGCAAAGTTTTTTCCAGACTAACCCGCAGGTGGCCGCCGCGCTGTACGCCACGGCGCGCGACTGGGTGCGCGAGCTGAACGTCGGCAGCATGTGGGATCTGTTCTGCGGCGTTGGCGGTTTTGGCCTGCACTGCGCCACGCCGGAGATGAAGCTGACCGGAATTGAAATCAGCGCCGAGGCCATTGCCTGCGCCAAAGCGTCGGCTGACAGATTGGGGCTGAAGCAGGTGGAATTTCAGGCACTGGATTCCACCGGTTTTGCCACCGGCAGGCAGAGCATTCCCGATCTGGTGCTGGTCAATCCGCCGCGTCGTGGCATTGGTCAGGCACTGTGCGACTATCTCAGCCGCATGGCCCCGCAAACTATTCTCTACTCCAGCTGTAATGCTCAGACCATGGCGAAAGATTTGGCCGCTATGCCGGATTACCGCGTCGCGCGCGTGCAGCTGTTTGACATGTTCCCGCACACCGCGCACTACGAAGTGTTAACGCTGCTTTCGCGCCGTTAGCGGTTCGCCATCTGGCCAAGGATAAGCACCAGCTTATCGAAGGTTTCACTGAACAGGTGCTCGCTGAACGGCGCGAGCATCGGCATCATCAGGCTTATCGCCAAAATCCCAATACTTAGCGTCAGCGGGAAACCAATGACGAACACCGACAGCTGCGGCGTGACGCGGTTAAGCAGGCCGAGGCATACGTTGAGCGTCAGCAGCAGGGTGACAATCGGCAGGGCCAGCATCAGGCCGCTGCTGAAGACCATACTTCCTCCTTTCGCCAGCGCCATAAAACCGTTGCCATTCAAGGGTTGAGAGCGAATAGGCAGGGTCTGGAAGCTGTCGGCCAGCAGGGAGATCAGCCACAGATGGCCGTCAAAACTCAAAAACAGCAGTACCGCCAGCAGGTTTAAGATCTGCGCCAAAATCGGGGAGTTAAGGCGGTTGCTGGGGTCGAAGAAGGTAGCAAAAGAGATACCCATTTGCAGGCCGATGATCTCGCCCGCCATGCGCACGGCGGCAAAGGCCAGCTGCATGGTTAAGCCCAGGGCGCTGCCGATAATAATTTGCTGAGCCGCTAGCCAGAGCGCGCCGCTAGAGAACATCGGCACCTCAATCGGTGGCAGGCTGGGGGCAATCAGGAAGGTGATCATCATGCCGAGGCCAAGCTTCACGCGCTTCGGCACCTGCTTTTCACTGGTCACCGGCGCGGTGCTGATCAGCGCCAAAATGCGCAGCAGTGGCCAGAAGTACATGCTGAGCCATCCGGCAAGCTGGGTGCTGTCGAAGGAAACCATGGCTAGCCGATGATGTAAGGCAGGCTGGTGAACAGCGTGCGCATGTAGTCCAGCAGCAGATTGAGCATCCACGGCCCGGCGATAACGATGGTTGCCACCACGGCCAGAATCTTCGGAATAAAGGACAGGGTTTGTTCGTTAATCTGCGTCGCCGCCTGTAACAAACTGACGACAAGACCCGTGACCAACGCGGCTAAAAGCAGCGGCGCAGCCACGGCCAGCGCTATTTTCATTGCCTGGTTGCCAATCGCCATTACCGATTCAGGAGTCATCGTGTCTTTTCTCTAGAAACTCAAAATCTCATGACTCCGCCGAAGTAACGGGGAAGTCGGACTGCTCCTCCCCCTGAAAAGGGGGAGGCTGGGAGGGGGTATAGCAGGCAACTCGAGCGTCGCCATCCATAAACCTCACCCCAACCCTCTCCTTAAAAAGGAGAGGGAGCGTTAGCTATAAAAACTCTGTGCCAACGATCCCAGCAGCAGCTGCCAACCGTCGACCAACACAAACAGCATCAGCTTAAAGGGCAGCGAGATGGTGGCGGGTGGCACCATCATCATCCCCAGCGCCATCAGCACGCTGGCGACCACCAGATCGATGATCATAAAGGGAATAAATACGGTGAAACCAATCTGGAAGGCAGTTTTCAGCTCGCTGGTGACATAGGCGGGTAGCAGAATACGCATCGGCACGGCTTCCGGGCCTGCCAGCGGCGGCAGGTTGGCTAAACGGGCATATAGCGCCAGGTCGGTTTCGCGGGTCTGGCGCAGCATAAACTGGCGCAACGGCTCGGCGCCTTTGTCCATCGCCACCTGCATACTGATCTTGTCTTCACTGAACGGCTGGTAGGCATCGGTATAGATTTTGTCGAACACCGGTGACATAACGAAAAAGGTCAGAAACAGCGCCAGCCCGAGCATCACTTGGTTCGGCGGCGCAGAAGGGGTACCCAGCGCATTTCGCAGCAAACCCAGCACGATAATAATGCGCGTAAAGCTGGTACACATCAGCAGCATGGCGGGCAGCAGGGTCAGGGTGGTGATGAACACCAGCGTCTGCACCGGCAGCGACCAGCTCTGTGCACCGTTCGACAGTTGCTGACTGACAATGCCCGGAAGTTGCGCGAAGGCGGCAGGGCTTGCTAATAACAGCAGCGGCAGGCTCCAGCGTAGAGAGGATTTCAGCACGCTCATTCTTTATTTCCCGGACGTTTCAGCACTTTGGTTAACAGTTGAGCAAAATCAATCGGTTTCTGTGACGTTGTCACCTCAGCACTCTCCGGCATAACTGGCGGTGAAGTCAGGGTATGCAGCGGGGTGATTTGGTGCGAGGTCACGCCCAGCACCAGCCAAGTGTTATCTACTTCGACAATCACCACTTTCTCTGAGCGCCCGACCTGACAGCTGGCGGTGACTTTTAACAACTTAGAATTCTTGGTCTGCGGCGCGAAGCCCAGACGCTTTGCCACCCAGCCAATCAGCAAGATCAGCAGCAAAATGCCGCCGAGCACGGTGCTCACCTGTGTTAACGCCGAGCCGGTTGGAATAGCGGGTGCAGCCTGTTGCTGCACCGTGCCGTGCGTCGCGGCTGGCGTGATATAAGGTGAATCGCTGCTGGCCGAGCTGTTAGCGGTAGTCAAGGGAGTGTCTCACTAGCGGCTCAGGCGACGCATACGCTCTGACGGGGTGATGATGTCAGTGATGCGCACGCCGTATTTATCAGCAACCACCACCACTTCGCCTTGGGCAATCAGATAGCCATTGATCAGGATATCCAGCGGCTCGCCCGCCAGTCCGTCCAGCGCCACTACAGAACCCTGCGAAAGACGCAGCAGCTCTTTGATGGTCATCTTGGTGCGGCCCAGTTCCACCGTCAGCTTGACCGGAATATCCAAGATCATGTCGATATCTTGCAGGCTGCCGGTGCCTTCTTGCGCGCCCAGCGCCGCGAATACGCCATCGGTGGAAGCTTTTTCGTTGCCACCGGCGGCTTGCTGTTCGTTAAACGCATCAGCCCATAAATCGTCTACGTTTTCCGATCCGCTGTCAGACGGTTTATTGATGTCACTCATGGGGCTGTTCCTCATCCAGGGAATTCAAAATTGGGTTAATCAAATGTTCAACGCGCAGGGCGTATTGTTCGCCAAGCGTGCCGTATTTACTGGTCAAGACCGGGACACCGTCGACGTGAGCGATCAGGCGGTCCGGTTTCTCAATCGGTAAAACGTCACCCGGCTGTAATTTGAGGATTTGCGACAGTCGCAGTGGAATATCGACGAAGTTTGCCACCAGTTCGAGCTGTGAATGCTTCACCTGATGTACTAAGTTTTCGCGCCACTGACTCTCTTCATTGCGAGAGTTTTCTACCGGTGGGTTGGTTAACAGCTCGCGTATCGGTTCAATCATGCTGAACGGGATACAGATGTTGAAATCGCCGCTCAGCGCGCCGATCTCCACATGGAAGGGGGTCGTCACCACAATGTCGTTTGGCGACGAGGTGATGTTGGTGAACTTCACCTGCAACTCGGCGCGCACATACTCCACGCTGAGCTTATACACGCCGCTCCACGCATCCTGATAGGCGTCGAGCGCCAGCGTCAGCATGCGTTTAATCACGCGCTGCTCGGTATGGGTAAACTCGCGGCCTTCCACTTTGGTGGGGAACCGACCATCGCCGCCGAACAGGTTGTCCACCGCGATAAACACCAGACTTGGCGCGAACACGAACAGCGCCGAACCGCGCAGCGGCTTAAGGTGAATCACGTTGAGGTTGGTCGGCACCGGCAGGTTGCGAGCAAACTCATGGTAGGGCTGGATCTTGATCGGGCCAACCGTGATATCCGGGCTGCGGCGCAATAAGTTGAACAGCCCCATGCGGAAGTGACGGGCAAAGCGCTCGTTGATGATCTCCAACGCCTGCAAACGCTCGCGGATAACGCGTCGCTGCGTGGTCGGGTCAAACGGCTTTACGCCATCGTCAGCCTTGAGGGGACTGGTATCAACCTGTTGCGCACTGTCGCCGTCGCTATCGCCGTTAAGCAGTGCGTCAATCTCGGCCTGTGAAAGAATGCTGTCGCCCATAATTTGATTATCGCAGTATGAAAGCAGTGAAAAGCACGTCGCTGATCACCTGATTAGGCTGACCTTTGACAAAAGGAGTACTCAAAGCTTGTTTAATGTCCGTGATCAGCTGCTGTTTGCCCGCTTCGCTGACCAGATCAGAGCTTTTCTGGCGAGAGAGCAATAACAGCAGGCGGCTGCGGACTTCTGGCAAATATTCGTTCAGCGCGGCGCGGTTTTTCTCATCCGGCAGGCGCAACGTCAGGCCGATATATAGCACGCGATCCGGGTTGTTATCCGCGTTTTGCAGATTAACCGTGAAGGTGTCCAGCGCCAAAAAAACAGGCGGAGCAGGCGGTTCCTCTTTCTTAACCTGAGCTGCGCCCGGCGCAGACGAATGACCTTGCAGCATCCACCAGGCGTAACCACCTCCGGCCGCGGCAATCAGAGCCAGCAGAACCAATATGATGATTAATTTTGAGCGCTTACCTTTTCGCTTGGTCGCAATAGCAGAGTCAGACATGGATAAGGGAATTTCCTGTAAATGATAATTCTGTGGATGATTATCCCGCCTATCCCCAATTTCAATAGAGGGAATAGGCGGGTTAAACGCGGTTAGCTCTGCCGTTTACCCGCGATCTTTCAACGTATAGCGGGGGCAAATAGGGTCAATCAGGCGAAGATGTCAACGCCGCCTTTGCCGCTGGCTAACTGCTGAAGCGAGGCTGGAACGGGAAGGGCGTCGCTGGCGGAGGCCGCGCCAACGCCGTTAAACGCGGCCCAGCTGGCGTCGCTGCCTTGCGATGAACCTGACTGCTGGCCAAATTGCTGCTGTGCGCCGTTAGAGGCTTGCTGCCACTGCGAGGTATCGCTGCTGACGTTGGTCTGGTTCAGGTTGATGCCGCTATCAGCCAGCGAGGTGCGCAGCTGAGGCATGGCCGCTTCCAGCGCGGCACGCACGCCGCTGTGGCCGGAAACAAAGTGCATCTGCGCCTGACCGTCTTCAATCTTCATGCTGATCTGGATAGAACCCAAATCTTGCGGATGCAGGCGAAGTTCGGCGGTCTGCTGGCCTTGACGGTTAAACATCAACACCTGCTGACCTAGCTGCTGCTGCCACTCCGGGCTACCCAACTGGGCGTTGAGCTGCGGCACGTTAGGGGCGGATACCAGCGTGGTGCTGGTTGGCGTGCTGGACACCGGCACCGAAGAGGCCGCCATCGCCGCGCTGTTGATCTGATTAATATTTTGCAGCAGTGCGCCGTTATCGCTGTTTTTCAACTCGCTATTCGGCTGCTGGCTGGCTGCGCCGTTAGCCGTGCTCATTGCCGTCAGGGCATTATTGAAATCGCTAGATTTGCTGCTCGCCGCGCGGGCATCGCCGTGCTGGCTGACCCCTTTGCCGCTGGTGTCGGTCACGGCGGTTTTATGTTCAGCAGCCTTGTCGTCACCCTGCGTGAGCAGTGATTTGGCGTCGCCACTGAGTGACTGAAGCAGGGCGGTTTTATCTTTGCTATCGCCGCTATTTGGCAAAGCGCCATTTTGCGCCGTCGCTGGCGTCATCTGGGCCGCCGGTTGGGCGGCGAGCATGGCAAACAGTGCCTGAATCGGCAGGGCGTTGGCGTCTTGGCTTGTCGGGTCTTTGGCGTCTTCTTTATCGCTCAAAGCGGCATTTTTCAGCTGGCTGGCATCGGCGGTTTTTAAATTGCCGTTTGGCAGAGCCTGAATCGCCGCCATGATTTGGCTTAGCTGATTGTCATCGAGCGACAGCGTGCCCTCCTGCTCGCCGGTATTCACGGCTTGCGTCAGGCTGTTTTTATCCACCACCTGCCCCTTGGCTGCGAGCTGCTGGCCTAACTGACCCAGCTGGGAACTGAGTTTTGGCCCGAGCTGGGCTTCCAGCTGGCTGGCAAAATCCTGCGTCGCGTTACCGGCGTCGAGATCGGCCAGCAGGGCGGCTGCCCCGGTAGGTTTGCTGTGACCGGCACCTTTCACCGTGGAGGCCGCGGCGGGCTGAATATTCATATTCATGACTGTGATTTCCTATAGGTGCCGCGCTGGGCGAATTCATCCGTTTGCTTTTGATCCAGCCGATTGGCCTGCACGCGTTGCTGCTCGCTGGCGCGACTTTGCAGGGTCTGGTAGGCATTGAGCCGCTGCTGCTTGTCCTGCCACTGGCTGACGGCGGCGTCCAGACGCTGGTTCCATTGCATCAACTGCTGACGATGCTGGTCAATAGCCACTTCCAGCGTCGAAATAAACTGCTGGTAGTTCTGCCACGTGTTGGCGGCAATCCCGCCGGTCATGGTGGTGTTGAGCTTCTGCCGGTACTCATTCTGGTAATTGAGTAGCATCGACAGCTGTTCTTGCACCTGACTGTGCGACTGTCGGACCTGACCTAAATGGTTGGTCGCCTGATCCAAGGCTTTCTGCGCCAGAGAGCAGAGAGTGACTAAAGGTGATGAACTTTCCATACACAAGTCCTCTGGTTATTAGCTCGGTAACATCATCTTCAATTGCAAACAGGCATCTTCGTAGGAGCTGCGCTCCATGATGTCCTGCTGCAAGAAGTCTTCCATTTGCGGGTAGAGCCGAATGGCGCGATCCAGCATCGGGTCACTGCCTGCGGCATAAGCGCCGACGCTCACCAGATCGCGGTTACGCTGGTAGCTCGACAGCAGTTGTTTGAAATCGCGCACGCGCCCGTACTGGGCATCGTCAATCAAGGCGGTCATGGCGCGGCTGATAGAAGCTTCAATATCAATCGCCGGATAGTGGCCAGATTCCGCCAGACGGCGCGACAGCACCACGTGACCGTCGAGGATGGCGCGCGCGGAGTCTGCAATCGGATCCTGCTGGTCATCACCCTCGGTCAGTACCGTGTAGAAGGCGGTGATCGAGCCGCCGCCGCTGATGCCGTTACCGGCGCGCTCAACCAGCGCGGGCAGTTTGGCGAACACGGATGGCGGATAGCCTTTGGTGGCCGGAGGCTCGCCGATGGCCAAGGCAATCTCACGCTGGGCCATGGCGTAGCGGGTCAGAGAGTCCATGATCAACAACACGTGCTGGCCGCGATCGCGGAAATCTTCCGCAATACGGGTGGCATAGGCCGCGCCCTGCATACGCAGCAGCGGCGACACGTCGGCCGGGGCGGCGATCACCACCGCGCGAGCGCGGCCTTCGTCACCCAAAATATTTTCGATAAAGTCTTTAACTTCGCGCCCACGCTCGCCAATCAGCCCGACCACGATCACGTCGGCCTGGGTGTAGCGCGCCATCATGCCGAGCAGTACCGATTTACCCACGCCGGAGCCGGCGAACAGGCCCATACGCTGCCCGCGGCCGACGGTCAGCAGGGAGTTAATCGCCCGCACGCCGACGTCGAGCACGTCAGTGATTGGCGTGCGCTGTAATGGGTTGAAAGGAGGGGTTATCAGCGCGGCGCGATAGCCGGTATCCGGCGGCGGCAGGCCGTCGAGCGGCTTGGCACTGCCGTCGAGCACGCGGCCAAGCAGCTGTGGCCCGAGGGGCAGCTGTTTACCGGCGGTGTGGCCCTCTGGCGAGATGCGGGCATACACCCGCGCGCCCGGCAGAATGCCTTCCACTTCTTCCAGCGGCATTAAAAACAGGTGTTGGCCGTTAAAACCGACCACTTCGCTTTCGACTTCCTGCACGACGTTGCCGTCATGGCGTTCAATCAGGCAGGTCGCGCCAAGAGGGAGTTGCAGGCCGGTGGCTTCGAGCACCAGCCCGGTCGCGCGGGTTAGGCGACCGTAGCGGCGCAGCGCGGGAGTACGCTCCATGCGCTTTTCAGCGTCATCGAGGGTTTTCAGCAATCGGCTAAGGCGGGCGGTCATCAGAGATCACCCGGCGCCGCGAGGCGGCAGAGTTCGTGCCAGCGAGTGGCTAGCGAGGCGTCCATGTCGCCATCTTCTGCGCTGACTTTGCAGCCGCCGGCGTGGATCTGGCTGTCAGCCAGCAGACGCCAGCTGTGCAGGCTCAGGGTAACGCCAAGGTGCTGCTCAACGCGTTCGAAATCGGCTGGGTTCACCCGCAGCTGCGGCTTGCCTTTGAACATCGGCTCTTGCTGGATCAGCTGTTGAATTTGGGTCAGCAGGGCGGAGCCGTCGCAAATCGGCGGCTGGCCGAGCACCTGCTTGGCGGCGGTCAGCGCCATTTGCATCAGGCGCGAAGCGATCACGCTGTCCAGCGCGTCCAGCGTTTGCTGGAAGTCAGTGACCAGATGCTGCCAGTGCTCGGTGAGCACCGCCTGATGCTGTTGGGCTTCTTGCAGACCTTGCTGCTGGCCCGCTTCCTGACCGGCCTGATAGCCAGCCTGATAACCTTGCTGCTTGCCCGCCTCAAAGCCTTGCTGATGACCCTGCTGCTGTGCCTGAATTTGCAGACGTTGCAGCTCGTTCTGATCAACCTGAAACTGGCTCAGGGGCTCGCTGCTCTCAGTGTCATGCTCTTCGCCATCTTCTTCACCAAACAGCGGTTCGATGGCGTTTTTATACTCTTTACTGGAGTAAGAGGGCGTATTGAGGTCGTTGAGCTTCCACGGCTGCCACGGCAGGGCGTTGAGCTGTTCGGCTTTGCGCTCGGCCAGCGTCTTTTTCTCGGCCGGCGGGTCTTGTGGCGTCAGGGCATCAGACATAGGTATCCTCGCCTCCGCCAATCATCATCTCGCCAGATTCGGCCAGACGACGCACGGTTTGCAGAATGGCTTTCTGTTCGTTTTCCACCAGCGACATGCGCATCGGGCCACGGTTTGCCAAGTCGTCGCGCAGAATATCGGCAGCACGCTGGGACATGTTGCGCAGGAATTTCTCGCGCAGCGGCGCTTCGGCACCTTTCAATGCCACCAGTAGCGACTCGCCCTCGATCTCTTGCAACAGGCGTTGGATGCTGCGGTCGTCGACGTCCACCAGATTCTCGAACAGGAACATTTCGTCGATGATTTTCTGCGCCAGCTCGCCGTCGTAGCCACGCATGGCTTCGATAACCGCTTCTTCCTGCTGGCTTTTCATCAAGTTGATGATTTCCGCCGCAGTACGAATACCGCCCATCTTCGAACGTTTGAGGTTTTGGCCGTCGAGCAGGTTGTTGAGCACTTCGGTCAGCTCGGCCAGCGCGGCTGGCTGTACGCCGCCGAAAGTGGCGATACGCAGCATGACGTCGTTACGCTGGCGCTCGTCGAACAGGGCCAGAATATCGGCTGCCTGGCCGCGTTTCAGGTGTACCAGAATGGTGGCGATGATCTGCGGATGCTCGTCGCGGATCAGGTCGGCCGCAATCTGTGGCTCCATAAAGTTGAGGGTTTCCATGCCGGTGGTGGTTTCGCGCGACTCGAGAATGTCTTCCAGCAGGCTGGCGGCGCGCTCTTCACCCAAGGCTTTGGTCAGGACCGAACGCAGGTATTCGCTGGTGTTGACACTCAGCGCGGCGTACTGCTCGGACTCATCTTCAAACTCGCTCAGCACGTCGCTGAGCTGTTTGTTGGAGATCTGATGGATGTTAGCCATCGCGCCGCTGATTTGCTGAACTTCACGCGGGTTGAGGTGCTTAAACACCTCCACCGCGCGGTCTTCACCCAGCGTGACCATAAGGATGGCGCTTTTTTCGGTTCCGGTCATAGTCATGGTTGTTCTGTACTCATCCATTGGCGGATAACCAGGGCGACGATGCGAGGATCTTTATCCGCCAGCTCCTGAATTCGTTGGGTTTGAACTTCAACACTGACGCGCTGCTGTGAACGGCGGCGCTTGGCCAGCTCGTCGTTAGACAGTTTGGCTGGCTGCGTGCCTTCCGGCGCTGGCACGGCTGCCGCGACGGTCGCCGCAGCCTGAGCTTCGCGGTCGGCCTGCTGTTTGAGCAGGAGAGGGCGAACCATCTTGCGCCACAGCAGCCAAGCAACAATCAGCACCAGCAACCAGCGACCGGCGTTCAGCAGTTGGTCGAAGAAGGCCGGAGATTTCCAGAAAGGCAGTTCGGTGGATTCATCGGCGGTTTCATTAAATGGCGTGTTAACCACGTTCAGGGTATCGCCACGCTCGGTGGAGAAGCCCATCGCTTCGCGCACCAGTGAGTCAACCTGCTTCAACTGCTCGTCGGTCAGCGGCTTGGCTTTGCCATCCACGCCCGGCTGATAGTTGACCACCACCGCCGCTGACAGGCGCTGAATGCCGCCCGCGCTGTGCTGGGTGTGAGTAATGGTGCGATCCAGCTCGTAGTTGGTGGTTTCATCATGGCGATTGCTGCTCGGACCGGACGGCGCGGCGGTGGCCGCATTGCGGTTAGCCGCGTTGTTCTGCCCATTCGCCTGCTGGCCGTTGGCGGCGTTCGGGTTATTAACGTTGGTCGCCTGATTAGTAATAGGCGCTGTCGCCGGAGCCGTGGGCTGGTTGGAGAGGGCACCCGGCACGCCGCCGACGCCTGAACCGCCAATTTGCTCATTGGTGCTCAACTGGCGGGAGCGCACTGCGGCTTTATCTGCCGAACCGTTCGGCTGGTAGTTTTCGTCAGTCTGCTCGCGCACGGCGTAGTCAATCTGCGCGGTGATTTGTGCATGCACGTTGCCGCTGCCGACCACGGGTTGCAGGATGGCTTCGATCCGGCGCTGCAGGCGGCCTTCCACTTCATTGGCGTATTTCAGCTGCGCGGCGTTGAGGTCGCGCCCGTTGCCGTCGGCCTGAGTCAGCAGGTGGCCACTCTGGTCAACCACGGTAACGCTGGCCGGAGGCAGGCCGGAGACGCTGCTCGATACCATATAAACGATGGCGTTGATCTGGCCGTCATCCAGCGCGCGGCCGGATTGCAGGTTCAACGTCACCGAGGCAGAAGGGTTCTTCTGTTCGCGCACGAACAGCGAAGGTTTCGGGATAGCCAAGTGAACGCGGGCGCTCTGTACCGGCCCCAGAGTCTCGATGGTGCGCGAGAGTTCGCCTTCCAGCGCGCGCTGATAGTTGATCTGCTCGCTGAACTGGCTGATACCAAACTTCTCTTGGTCCATCAGTTCGAAGCCTACCGCGCCGCCCTTTGGCAAGCCGGAAGAGGCCAGTTTCAGGCGAGTTTCATAGACTTTATCCGCCGGGATCAAGATGGCACCGCCGTTATCAGAGAACTGATAAGGGATGTTCATTTGGGTCAGTTGGGTGACGATGGCGCCACCGTCTTTGTCGTTCAGATTGCTGAACAGTACGCGATATGTCGGCGCTTTGGCCCACAGCGTCAAGACAACAACAATGGCCACTGCGGCGGCTGCGGCAATGGCCAGGGGGATTTTTGGATTCGCACGCAGGCGGTTGATAAACGCTGTCAATCCGCTTTCAGGGTTTTCTGCGCCAGCAATTGCAGAACTCATACCAGATCCCTATTCAGCTGTTGAACGTTGATGTTCGTGTTGTGTCGTGACAAAACAGACTCCCAAGTGCGCAATCCTGCTGATGTAAAACAGACAAGCGTGTCATTTTTTTAGCCCCTCTCCACAATAAGAGAAGAACCTGATTTTTCAGGTGAGCCATTATTTGCTGCTTTATGCAAAGTTAATGGCCCGATAAGCCATGGTTTTTGCGGTCAATTAGCGCGTTTAGGGAAATTCCTATGTGATAGGGTGTCGTTCCATGAAACACAAATCGGTTTCATCCCCCATTCAGAACCGTGCGAAAATTGAGGAATCTATGGCAATTCAAGGCATTGAGAGTGTTTTGCAGCAGTTGCAGGCCACCGCGCTGCAGGCAGGAATGAAGCAACCTGTTGAACCCCTACAGGAAGCCGGTTTCGCCAGCGAGATGAAAGCCGCGCTGGGCAAGATCAGCGAAACGCAAAACACCGCCAAATTGCAGGCGCAGAAATTCGAACTCGGCGTGCCGGGCGTAGGCTTAAATGACGTGATGGTCGATATGCAGAAATCATCAATTTCTCTGCAATTGGGCATTCAGGTGCGTAACAAGCTGGTGGCGGCGTATCAGGACGTCATGAACATGAGCGTCTGATTGCTCAGAAAGCTTTTTGCCCACATGCAGCGATGGCCTGTGGGCGGGGGCGAAAAAGGCGTGATGCTTACTCCGGCATCAATCCATTAAAATCTTCTTCATACAGTGCCTTACACTCGTCCATAAACTCTGGATATCCAAGTTCAGAGGTTTGTACTTCGCGACCGAGGCGGGCTTCCAAATCAGCGTGGAACCATTCAAACTCGCCGTGGAGAATGCCGGTAAACCCGGTGAGGATCACACACTGCTCTTGCGTTAACTTTTGCATTTCAATTCCTTGTTTCGTTTCAGGCTGACGGTAGCGGGCCATCGACAGGACATTCATTTCACAAATCTTCCATCAGCAGAGATAAACACTCCGCCCTCGGGTGGTCAGGGATGCCGTCATTATTACGGCCATGGCTATGCCATGCAATCACCCATTCTCAGTATAGGTCGACGGCGTCAATCTCAGGTTACGCAGCGGCTCGCGGTGCAAATCCACGACGGTCTGCGACACGGATTCCAGAAGACTTTCATTTTCAAGCGGCGGCACCGGAATTGTTCTATTCTCTTATTAATCAACCTGAAAATAAGGAAAAGCCAGATGAATGAGGACATTTTCGAACAAGCCCCATTGCCGATGCTGACCCGCTGGCAAGTTGGGGATAAGGTGAAACTGCTGACTTTTCCCGTGGGTGATGACTCGGCGAGCTACCAGTTGGATGTCGCCATTCGCCAAATCATCGATGGCGAGTTTGAAGGGGAAGTGATTAAAGCCGCGCCGGTAGGGCGCATTCCAGCCTCGGCAAAACGCCATTTCGAAGCCGGGACGGTAGTGGAGTTCCGCGCCGCGCATATTCAGGGCAATGCCGGGTGAGATTAAGCATTCCGACCCGCTAAAAACAAGAAACCCCGCGAAGGCGGGGTTTTTACTTCATTGAACGTCACTTCACAGCGCTGATGAGAGTAGAACTTAGCAGCCGCTGTGTTACATCATGGGCTTAACGTTGTTATCCAGTATCAAATCAGTCAGTTCATCCACGGGGATCTCAGGTCTTGCCCCACAGTAACCGACCAGATACCAATTGCCGTCAGCACATTTCTCTGGAGATACTTTATAACGCTCGTTTTGCACTGCAAAAATTGCTGAGTCAGACTGACGCTCTTCGAGCCGATTGTCTGCCCAGAAATAGAGTGAAAACTGATGACAACGGTCGACATGTTTCTGTCCATGCCGACTTCCTCCCAGAAGCAAATAATGGTATTCAGACATTATTACTCCTCCAAATAAGTGATTGATGATACAAGCACTTTCTCCCACACGGGAACGCTCAAATGAGGCGCTGCGAACAATGAATGAAATCGCGCAGCAAAAACAGGACATCAAGCAACCCGCCAATTACCTGCCTGAATGGCAGATAATTAGCTTGGTATAAATTATAGGGCAGGACTGAGAACACGACTTAAGCAAAAACTTAAATGTGATCGCTATCACAAAATGTTTTTGGCAGTAGAAGGGCGACAATTACTGTTCGAGCATTTTCTTATGTAGCTGCGAGGTCAGGACTTCAATCCGTTCGCTTAGCTGTTTAGTGATATTGGTCAGGTCAGTATTCTGTTTTAACAGCTCGAGCATCTGCTGAGTGTGCTGCGCCGCCATCTCCTGCCGCTGCTCATTGGCCTGAGCTAACTCTTCGCGATGCTGGGCATCGGCATCGGCATGGGCCTTATCGCGCTCCGCCTGGCGAGTTTGCGCCAGTAGGATCAGCGGCGCGGCATAGGCGGCCTGCAGGCTGAAGGCCAGATTGAGTAAGATAAACGGGTAAACGTCGAACTTCACTAGCCCGGTGACGTTGATGATGATCCACACGGCCACCACCAGAGTTTGTGCGCCTAAAAACAGCGGCGTGCCGAAGAACCGGGCGAAAGCTTCTGCTTTCAGCGCAAACCAGCCTTCGCCGAAGGTCGGAGCTAAATGGGAATGTTTACGGTGAAAACGGAAGGGGTCACGTTTTTTGGCTGGCGTATCTGAAGAGATGGGCTGCATAAATACTTCCTTTATGGGTGCTGAGTAGCGTGCTGATAAGAGTCACCTTAGGATGAAATGCCAGAAACCGATATCTTATTATTGTCACCCTTGCTGTTTGTTGACTGATTATTTATCTATCAGGAAGCTCGGCAACTTTTCCCGAACTATCTGATTGTTAGGTCGGATTTACTGCGCTACTTTTAACTCAGCAATCATGAAAAGGAGAGAAGCATGGGTTTTTGGAGAGTTTTGATTACGATTTTGGTACCGCCGCTGGGCGTGTTGATTGGTAACGGCCTTGGCTTGCAGTTCCTGCTGAACATTGTGCTGACACTGTGCGGCTATTTGCCAGGTTTGATCCACGCATTCTGGATCCAGACGCGTAAGTAATGAATTAAGGCGCTTTTTGCCTAAAAGTTCCTCAATTTCATAAGCCCGACCAATAGGTCGGGTTTTTTATTGCCTAAATATCACAAACATTTAACACGAAACGAAAAGACTCTTTATTGCCTCTCAGGCATCATGTCGCCTCTAAATTGAGCTTTATATTGATGTTTTTGTTAGCCGCCGCGTGCATTGGGCAGGGTATTCGGCTGCTCTTTTTAATTGAAATCATGCCTCTCTGTGAAATAAGGAACTTTCATGTCTAATCCATACGCCGAGATATTCCGGCGCCCAGGAACCAAAGGCTTTTCTGCCGCAGGCTTTATTGCTCGTCTGCCTCTGCCGATGACCACCATTGGCATTGTGGCTATGTTATCCCAAACCCATGGTGAATATTGGCTGGCCGGCGCGGTGTCTGCCACTTTTGCCATGGCCAATGCCTTTATCGCTCCACAGATTTCGCGCTGGGTGGATGTCAAAGGGCAGGCGAAAGTGCTGATCCCGATGGTGACCTTGGCATTTTTGGCATTAATCGGTTTATGCCTGGCGGCGTGGCTCAATGCACCCAATGAAATGCTGTTTATACTGGCGTTAATCGCCGGCGTAATGCCGAGCATTGGCTCCATGGTGCGCGCGCGCTGGACCGAGATTTATCGCGGCAAGTCGCAACTGCACGCGGCCTTTGCCTTTGAATCCGTGCTGGATGAGCTGGTGTATATGGCCGGGCCGGTGTTTGGCATCGGCCTGAGCATCGCGCTGTTCCCCGAGGCGGGCGTGCTGGCGGCGGCGACCTTCCTCGCCGTCGGGGCATTACTGTTTGTGGTACAGAAATCCACTGAGCCAAAAGTGAATCCTATCAAGCAGAAGCGCACGCAGTCGGTAATGAAGCACGGCGCGATGTGGTACGTGGTGACGGTGTTTGTGGGTATCGGCATGATTTTTGGCACGGTGGAAGTGGCGGTCATTGCCTTCGCGCAGGATCTAGGTAACAAGGGCGCCGCGACCTATATCTTATCCACCTATGCTCTAGGTTCTTGCGGTATTGGGCTGGTATTCGGCGCCATCAAATTCAAAAAGCCGTTGGCGAATCGCCTGTTAATCGCAAGCGTGGTGGCGGTGCTGACTACCTTGCCTCTGCCTTTCGTCACGTCGCTGTGGATGATGACGCTGATGGTGTTTGTGGGCGGGGCGATCAGTTCTCCCACCTTCATTACCGGCATGACCCTGATCGAGCGTATCGTGCCCACCACGCAGATAACCGAGGGTATTACGTACGCCATGACCGGCGTGCTGATTGGCTTCTCCGCCGGATCGGCCGCGTCGGGCTGGACTATCGATAACTTCGGCGCTTCAAACGGATTCTGGATCGCGGTAGTGGGCGGCGGTGTGGCATTAGTCGCCATGCTGACGGGTTATCGCCTGCTGGCGGCCCTGTCGCAGCAGGGCGCGCAGGAAAATGACCTTCATCTGAGTCACGAGTAATAACACCCTTCCGGCAGAGAGCAATCTGCCGGAAGGGGCCTTGGCCTAAGCCTAATGGTGGCGCGTGCCTAAATCCCTGTCTTCATCCTCCCCTTCGAGCAAATGACTGAGTTCATCCACGCGACGAATCAGCCCATTTTCCACCTCATACAGCGCCACGACTTTCACTTTTAACCTCTGCCCATTGTGTTTGATGGCATCAACGATGTGCACGCTAGCCAGTGACTGGCCGCAGGCGATCACCTTTTCAAAAGTGACGGTGGCGGATTGAAGCGTGGCCTTTAAGGTGCGGGCGTGCTCGACGAATAAGGCGTGATCTAACACTTTCCCATCGGCGAATTGCTGATACTCCGGGGCGAAATAGCGGCCCGTCTGCTCCGCCGTTTCAGCAGGATCAAACAGCGAATTGAAAATCTGGCCGAGAAATTGGCGTGCCTGAGTGTGTGTCATAGGATGTTCCTCGCGTTGGTTGCATTGACGAGGTTGACTATAGAGGGTTATTTTTGGCGTCATGACTGCTATCAGGCCAACTTATACGGTGATTACGCCATGATCTCAGAATCTGACATGGGGAACGGATTGCGCTGGACAGATTTCGTCGCGCCGCAGGGGAAAACGACGCCGGTGCATCATCACGCTGACGGTCAATTGCTCGGCACGCATGTGGGGTTGCTGAGTCTGGATTTTGAGCATAGCCAGCGGGCTATCCCTTCAAGCTACGCCGTCTGGGTGCCTTCTGGCTATCCTCACGGTATGCGTTCGCACGGCGCTTTTGACGGCTGGAGCCTCTACTTCCGTGAAGATTTGACCCACGAGCTGCCGCAAACGCCGAAAACCTTTCGTGTGGAAGGGTTACTGCGCGAAGCGTTAAAGCGCGTAAAAAGCTGGGGCGAAGAGAGTGTCCCAGAGCAGGCCAGAGGGGCATTGACGCAGGTCATTTTGGACGAAATCAGGACGTTGCCCGCAGCGGCGTTGGAACTGCCGATGCCCGAGGATCCGCGTTTAATGCGTCTTGTGCGCCGATTGCTGAGTGACGTGAGTGTGCAACTGCGGGAAGAGCAGTGGGCAGAGTATGCAGGATTATCTGTTCGGACGCTGGTGAGGCTATTCCCGGCGCAGACCGGTCTAACTTTTACCGCCTGGAGGCAGAGGGCCAGGATGATGCGGGCGATGGAGCTTTTAGCTCAGGGGATGGCGGTGCAGAACGTCGCGCTGGAGGTGGGTTACGACAACGCCAGCGCTTTTATCGCGGTGTTTCGTAGGCTGTCCGGCACGACGCCGGGTCATTATTTCTGAACAATTCAGTCGTTAGAACAGAGAAAACAGCACCACCACGGGCAAACTCATTGGCCACGTAAAACCGATCAGCGCCGAGGTTAACAGACGGATTTTGAACGTATCGCGGCTGACCAACAGGGTAAACACCGCTGCCAGCGCCAAACCCCCCCAGTAAATTGTTTTAATGACTTCCCACCACACGTGCACGACATACCCCTAATACAGCCAAAATAGATAAAGCAGGGCATATTCTAGGGCGTTAACATTTGGTAATCAAATAATGTGTGTTTTAGGTCACATTTTTACAGAGTTTACATCTGCACATGAGATTTACGCGTTGAAATAACAGGGCGTTAACGTTCCGCCCTGAAAGCTTACAGCGAGCGCAGGTGGCCGCGGATCGAGGTGGGCGCAAAGCCAAAGCGTTTGCGAAAACGTTCGGCAAAGCGTGAGCTGCTTTCGTAGCCAACCTGATGGGCAATGTGGGAAATGGCTAAATCCGTGCATTGCAGCAGGCGCAGGGCGTGGGTCATGCGCACATCTATCATCAAATTACGCAGCACGCTGTTCTCTGTCGCCAGCCTGCGGCGCAGCATCACTTCATTCATCATCAATTTTTCAGCCACTTCGGCAGCCGTAAATGACTTGTGCAGATTGTTGACCAGTAAATCGCGAACTTGCTGAGTGATGCTTTCACTATGCTGCCTCGAGTAGCTGATCCCCAGATGAGACAGCCACAGCAGTTGCTCAATCATGCGATGGCGGGCAATGGTCGGCGGCAGGCTCTTGTGCCACATCATCGAATGGTGGGTATCAGTAAACGATTGCCTAAAGGCCGGCGGAATGTGCGGGATAACGCGAATGTCTTCGACCGTGGTCAGTACGCCTTCAAATGGCGAGACGTAGAGGCGGGAATCGCAAAAAAGCGAGCTGTCCCACGCCATAATCGCGCAGCTGAAAATGCCCTCATCAGAGGGAACATTGGTAATGCTCAGCGAGTGGCCGCTATTGACCGCCAGCATCTCGCCACTTTGAATGCGGCTTTCTTGCATGCCGTGGCGCAGTGTGGAATGCCCCTGCAGGATTAATATGAGTTCGGGTTTATCGACGAAAATATCGCTGGTAAGCAGCTCACTGTGCTGAATAAGCAGTGAGGATGTACCAATCCCTGGAGATACTTTTATTTTACGAACCATCGCGATTTTGCCCGAAGCCGCACGTCATATTGCCGACGTTGTTCCAGAGTTTAATTACCCTTGAACAGTTGCCGATATTTTCGTCGGTGAAAACGATATTAGTGAGGGCGACAGAGAAAAGACACCGGGTAAGGGCGGCTTATTCTCTGTCTCTGAAGCCTTTAATATACACAAGAAGCTAAGAAAGTGGCTAGCAATGGTATTAGGGAAACTATTATTGATCGCGCATAGCGATTGCTCTGTCGGTAAAACGCCCATAGGTCGAATTGACCTCCTGCTGTTTTACGGACTGGCCAATAAGCTCAGCCAGCTGATCCATTCGTGCCTGCAATAGCGTTTTAATCTGAGTTTCATTATCCAGAATACGTCGCAGACTCTGACGAATAATATTCTGGATATTTAATGAGGTCTCTTCTGACAGCGGCAGTGTAGTGGTTGCCTCTACCGCCTTCAGGTAACTGACTTCAAGTTCTACCAATTCATCCCACTTTTCGTCTTTCGCCAGCAGCAACATTTGTTCGCTTAGCGTCAGGATCATCTGATACTCATTAACCAGGTACTGATGTCGATCCATTATATTGGTCCTGCGAGGGGTGATAGTTAGGGCCGATTTGCCGCCAGGCATCGGCTATATTTTCCAGCAATGCCATAACTTCAGTAATAGCCTGCTGATCGTTATGCAAATTGGCATGAATTAAACGGCGAACCATGTAGGAATAGAGCGCCTCCAGATTATCAACTAATTCTGGATCGCCTTTCTCACGGCTTAAGCCAGCAATGAGTCCGTTATCGATAATATTAATGGCCTTCGACAGCGCATTGCCTTTCCCTGGAATATCCCCCTGCTGGATAAGAATACCTGCGCGGATAAGGGCGCTGCGCGCCCCGTCAAATAACATCACCACCAGCTGATGGGGTGATGCACTCATTACCGCACTTTCCAGACCGACTTGCGCATAGGCTTTAGCGCCGGAGTTCTTGTACATAATCAGTCCTTATTGACTTCCACTCATCGCGGCAAATTGCTGCGTTAAGTAGCTACCGGTGTTGGTTAATTTGTTAACCAGTACGGATAGGTTAGTAAATTGGTTTTTGTAGTTAGTCAGATTGAGCGTGATGCTGGCTTGGGTCTTGGTCATTTGATCTGACAGGTTTTTCAGCGATTTATTGATACCGTCTTCAGCGGCTTGCACTGTGCCGTTGGTTGGGTCGAGCATCTTGGTCAGCATGTTGGTCGCTTGCGTACCGAAACCGGTAGTTTTGCCGTCGCCCGCGAAGAACTGCACCACGCTGCCCGGCTTTTTAGTGATCGCGTTGTTTAATTTGGTGCTGTCTACTGTCAATTTGCCATTGACGTCTTGGGTGATACCCATGCTGGCTAAGGTTGAGAAGTCAGTATTTGGCTGGGAAGACGCAATACTGCCGCGCAGCTGGGTAGAAATAGTACGCACGGTGCCGTCGCCGAACAGGGCGCCGTTGCTGGCGTTTTGGCTATCAGCCCCTTTATCAACCGCGGTGTAAGCAGTCTGGCTGGCGATAGTGGTTTGCAATGAGTTATAGGCATCAACGTAGTTTTGAATCGCCTTGGTCATCGCGCTAGGATCTTGCGTCAGCGTTAAGGTCTCAGGGCCAGAACTGTTGGCGTTGGCGCTGGTCAGCGATTTTAAGGTCAGCGTCACGCCATCCAGCGCGTCGGAAACCACGTTGCTGCTACGGGTGATTTCAACATTATTATTGATAGTGAATTTGGCGTCTTGCGCTGCCGTGGTGACTTTCATGCCGTTGGTGCTGGAAGAGGGGTTGTAACCCACTACGCTGTTCAGCGCGTCATCACCAGATACGCTGACGGTCATGGCATTCGCTACGCCGGTATCATTTGCGGTGATAGACAAATAATAGGTGTTGTCGTTCGCTTTAATCACGCTGGCCGTGACGCCGGCCTGCTTGGCGTTGATGGCATCGCGCATACCGTTCAGGCTGGTTTGATCATCCGTCAGCGGAATAGTGACCGGATCTTTGCCCGTCTGCGCAATAGTGATAGAGCGGTTAGCTGCGCCCGTGGTGCCTAACGCGGCTTTTGGGTCAGACTTTGAAGCCGACAGCAGAGACTGCGCCTGCGCCAACTGCGTGACATTGATTTGGTATGAGCCTGCCGGAGCAGAAGCATTTGGCGTCAACGCTGCGCTAAAAGAGGTATTGGTGCTGGTAACAGAAGTGCCCGCGATTTGGCTGGCGTTTTGCAGCGCGGTGGCGGCAGTCTTCAGCTTATCCAATGATGTTTGCAAAATACTGAAAGAGGTCAGCTTCGCTTTATAAGAAGTTTGTTGATTGGTCAGCGGTGTTAGACGGTCATTTTCAGCTTTGGTCAGTGAATCCATCAAGCTGTTAAGGTCAAGACTGGTACCTGCACCGAGAGAACTTACACTAGCCATTATTTATATTCCTTAGAGAGAAGGGTGTTACCAGTGTTATCGGCAAGGATGGCACGAAGTTTATACCCGGCTGGATAAATTTTATGGCAAGAATAACCGCGCATATTAGGGGCAATTTGCGCCATTATTTGCAGGTGCAATAAAGGAAGGAATTTGCGTTCGGGGATTATTTTATAATTTTTTTAAATTCTGACTAAAGGTTCTGGGTGTAGCGCCGATACAAGTTTGGACGGTGATAAAGCCGTAGGCCGAAAGCCTAAACCTAAATAACAGAATTTAAGGAAATCATACTATGGCGGTAATCAACACTAACAGCTTGTCCCTGATGACTCAGAACAACCTGAACAAATCTCAAGCATCCCTGGGCACCGCCATTGAGCGTCTGTCTTCAGGTCTGCGTATCAACAGCGCAAAAGACGATGCAGCGGGCCAGGCGATTGCCAACCGCTTCACTTCTAACATCAATGGCCTGACCGTTGCTTCCCGTAACGCAAACGACGGTATCTCTCTGTCACAGACCGCTGAAGGCGCACTGAGCGAAATCAACAACAACTTGCAACGTGTTCGTGACCTGACCGTTCAAGCGCAGAACAGCTCTAACTCCGCATCTGACATCGACTCCATCCAGTCTGAAGTTAACCAGCGTATGGAAGAGATCAACCGCGTTACTAAGCAAACTGACTTCAACGGCATCAAAGTTCTGGACAACCGTACTGCTGCTACCAGCAACTACGATTTCCAGGTTGGTTCTAAAGATGGCGAGCAAATCAGCATCGGTATCGGTTCAAGCGCTGGCTGGAACCTGGCTGCTTCTAACGGTGACGGCACTTCTAGCGACAACATCAACACTTACAAACCAACTACGCTGACTGCGTTGAAAACTGCACAAACTGCAGCAACCACGTCTAACACAGCTTACTTGGCAGCTAAAGCAGCATCTGATGCAGATCCAACTGATACAACTAAAGCAACTGCTACCGCAACTGCTAAAACTGACTTAGACACTAAAAATACTGCAGTAACTACCGCTCTGAAAACCTCTACCGATGCTAAAGAAGCGGTAAACGGCAACGCGCGTACAGTGGCTGCAGAAGGCTTCGACGTTCTGAAAGGTACCGTTAAGAATGATGGTACTGCAGCAGGTTCAACCCCACTGGCTGACATCGATGCTGCTCTGAAAGCGGTTGATACTCAACGTTCAGCTCTGGGTGCTTCTCAGAACCGTTTCGAATCTACCATCACTAACCTGAGCAGCACTGTTGATAACCTGACTTCAGCACGTAGCCGTATCCAGGATGCTGATTACTCTACCGAAGTTTCCAACATGAGCCGTGCGCAGATCCTGCAACAGGCTGGTACTTCAGTACTGTCTAAAGCTAACCAGGTTCCTCAGTCAGTGTTGTCTCTGCTGCAGGGCTAATCGCTTCTCAGTTTTAACGCTTATAAAGGCGGCCATTTGGCCGCCTTTTTCTTTGATTGAAAGTGAGACTCGCGGGGCATACTGCGGGTTGGTTATTGGAGGTATGATGCGATGAAAGAGATTCTGGTGAGCCAACCTGAGTATGTGCAGAATTTCCGCTGTATTGGTTCTGCATGTGAAGATCACTGTTGTAAGCAATGGAATATCACGCTGGATAAACCCACGTATAATAAGTACCTAAAAAGTGAAATCCCCGGCGTTAAAAATATTGCGGTTGAAAGCATTATCAAGACTAAAAAAAGCCACAGTAATTGGGCGCTGGTTAAGCTCAATGGGGAGGGTAACTGTTCATACTTAGAGTCCGATAATCTATGCAAAATCCATAAAACTATGGGGCCGGAAGCGCTGAGTGATACCTGTTCTGCCTACCCGCGACAATATGTATTATATAAAAAAGAGCGTATTGAGAGTCTCAGCCTCTCTTGCCCGGAAGCAACGCGCAAGGTGCTGCTCAATGACACCGCACTCAATATTAATAATCACTCTGTGGCGCAGACTAATTTCAATGCGAGAGCTGATATAAGCGTTGAAGGTAAAATTATTAATTTATTCTGTGCCAATCTCATGATGTCCAACCAGAATAAAGTCGAGCATAATCTCTATGCTATGGCGTGTTTCCTGCTTTACGCGGAGAAACTAACGGGGTCGCTAGATCACAAATTCTCCAGTATGGAGCAGGTTTACACAGCACTCGCTCAGCAATTGTCCAATGGCGAAATTTCGCAATCTATTGCGAAAATCAATGGTGAACCTTTACTAGAACTTGCTCTGTTTAGTGGAATACATGGCGCGATTCAAACGAACCCTCATACACGTGGAAGAGGGACGTTGTACCACTATACTGAGAGACTCAACCAGCATTTTGTAGGCACTTTCACTCAGTTAGCGCTTGAAGAAAATCTGAGCGCACTCAAACAAAGTTGGGACAATATTGTTCTGCCTTGGCTGAACGAGCGTCCGTATATTCTGCGCAATTACTTCCAGTATCGGCTTTACCATGACCGTTTTGCTATCGATAAATCGGTGCCCATTCTTAAGCAGTTCTACTTGCTGGTGGTGGACTATTTCTACGTAAAATCCTTGTTATCGGCCTATGCTCTTGAGAAGGGGCAAATCGATGAGAAGACGCTTGTCGAGGTCATGTATAGCTACCATTCTTATCGCCAGCATAGTGATACGACTAAAGCGGAATTCATGGCAGGCATCGACAGCGTCAAACGTAACGACGATCTTTCCGTCCTCCAGCTTCTGGTTTAACCCGCATTTGCGGGTTTTTTCGTTTTTCTTCATCACTTATTCACTTTTACTTACTTTTTTACTGTAATCTGCGCGGCGCATTCACTGATATAGTCACTGTGCGTTATTTGTACAGGCACGCCGACATAATCCAAATAGCCGCGCTTTTCAGTCCTTATTCTGGCGATTGGAAAAAGCGGGCATACGCATAATAGTACAGACCCTCAATTTGCCAGGTTACGACAGTGAGCGATCTGTATACCGCCAGCGGCGTGATAGACAAAAATTCTTTGTGGCAGCGCTATGTTCCTCTAGTGCGCCATGAAGCCCTGCGTTTGCAGGTTAGGCTTCCCGCCAGCGTAGAGCTGGACGACCTGCTGCAAGCGGGGGGCATTGGGTTATTGAATGCGGTTGAACGTTTTGATGCCATGCAGGGCACGGCGTTTACGACTTATGCTGTGCAACGCATTCGCGGCGCGATGCTCGATGAGCTGCGCAGTCGCGACTGGGTGCCGCGCAGCGTGCGGCGTAATGCGCGTGAAGTGTCTCAGGCTATGCATCATGCCGAGCAACGGCTAGGACGCCCACCGAGCGAAGGCGAAGTGGCACAGGCGTTAGATATTCCCATTGAGGAATACCGCCAGATATTGATGGATACCAATAGCAGCCAGTTGTTCTCTTATGACGAATGGCGCGAAGAACACGGCGATACCGCCGAAGCGTTAATGGAAGGGCACGAAGAGGCCAACCCATTGCACCATTTGCTGGAGGGTAATTTACGCCAGCGGGTAATGGACGCCATTGACGCACTGCCAGAACGGGAAAAAATGGTTCTGACACTTTACTACCAGGAAGAGTTGAATTTAAAAGAGATCGGGGCAGTACTGGACGTCGGGGAATCCCGCGTTAGCCAGCTACATAGCCAGGCGATCAAGCGTTTACGCGCTCGCTTGGCAAATGACCATTGATCCGCTTTTTCCTGGCCGGTTTTACATTTGATCATCCTTCACCAGGAATAAGTTTATGCCAGCCGGACTCAAAACGCGGCCGTTAAGCCGTTACTTAAAAGACTTTAAACATAGCCAGACTCAATGTTCACAATGTGGCAAGGAGCTGGATCGCATGGCGTTGGTGTTTCGCGGCCAGATCATCAATAAAGAGGCCATCGCCAAGATGGACCAGCCTATTGATGACGAAGTCTGGAACAACCTGTCGCAAGAACTGACCGCACTTTGCCGCTTTTGCAGCGAAATTAGCTGTAACAGCCATTGGTCTTACTTCGACATCATGGCGTTCAAACAATATCTGTTCGAACAAACCGAGATGAACCACAGCACGGTGCGTGAATACGTTGTCCGATTGCGTCGTTTGGATGAGATTCTGGTTGCCCAGAACTATCCGCATGAGCGCACCAAGGGCGATAGCATTCACGAGCGTATTATCAATGACTTGCCGGTGGCAGCTCATGATAACTACCGTATCGCGCTGCGTAAGTATGACCAGTATTTGGCGTGGCAAAAATCAGCATAATCGGCAGATTCGTTGCTTACATCATGCGAAATATAAGAAGCAGGCTCCCCCGGGAGCCTGTTTTTTTTGCCTGACATCTGTCATCGCTTGTATAAATTCGCTATATAATTTATTGATATCAAGCTGAACATCTTATCTCGATCTGACTTTATACATCATAACGATAGCGGCTTTCGCAAGCGCTTCAGGGGAACACTGTGCCTGCTCAAATTTCATTGCTTAAAAATCGGCTGGAAGCCTTCTCGCGCGTGGACTTGTTGGGTAGCGTCACGCCGCTCGAAAGACTTAACCGTCTTTCCGACTATTTTGGTCGCCCGATCTACATTAAACGTGACGACGTCACGCCGTTGGCGCTCGGTGGTAACAAACTGAGAAAGCTCGAGTTTCTGGCCGCCGCCGCGTTGGAAGAGGGGGCCGATACCCTGATCACCGCCGGGGCCATTCAATCTAACCACGTGCGCCAAACCGCCGCCGTCGCCGCCAAGCTGGGCTTGAAATGCGTCGCGCTGCTGGAGAACCCGATTGGCACCACGCAGGCTAACTACCTGACTAACGGCAACCGTCTGTTGCTGGACTTGTTTAATGCTGAAGTAGTGATGTGCGACGCGCTATATGACCCGATGAGCCAGTTAACCGAAGAAGCCGAAAAGCTCGAAGCACAGGGTTTCCGCCCCTATATCGTGCCGGTGGGCGGCTCTAACGCGTTGGGCGCTTTGGGCTACGTGCAGTGCGCGCTGGAGATTGCCGAGCAGAGCGCCTCCAGCTTTGTTGATTTCAGCGCCATCGTCGTGGCATCGGGCAGTGCGGGAACCCATGCCGGGCTTGCCGTTGCATTAAAGCATTTGATGCCGGAAACCCAGCTGATTGGCGTGACGGTGTCACGGACTGCCGAGGCTCAGCGCCCGAAGGTTGAAGCTATTGCTCGCGATGTCGCCAAAAGATTGCAGTTCGACGAGGCTTTGCCAGAGATCCACCTGTGGGATAGCTATTTCGGCCCGCGCTACGGTGAGCCGAGCGAGGAGGGGTTAGCCGCCATCAAACTCCTCGCTGAGAAGGAAGCCATGTTGCTGGATCCGGTTTATACCGGCAAGGCGATGGCCGGGCTGATTGACGGTCTGGAACGCGGGCTTTTCCCCGGATCCGACCCGATTCTGTTCATCCATACTGGCGGCGCACCGGCGCTGTTTGCCTATCATCCTCAGGTTTAAAACTGTCCTAACTGGCTGATATTTATTGCAAGCGGGGGCGGCAATGGCATTGATAGGCCTAGCCTTTTGCCGCGCTTATGCTTGCTGGCTCCTACTTATGCATTTCTGCACTAAGATTAGAGGATTATATTCCTGATAATCTTTTCAACCGATGCTAACGTGCGCCACTAACAAAATAATTAATTCATGAGGTGAATATGGGTTTCTCAACACTGCGTCGTCGTTTACTTCTGGGTGCGGTCGCTGTCACGTTGACCAGCGGCATGGTTACAAGCAGCTTCGCGGCTGACGAAGGCCTGCTGGCTAAAGTCAAAGAGCGCGGCTCGCTGATTGTCGGCCTCGAGGGAACTTACCCGCCATTTAGTTTCCAGGGTGAAGACGGCAAACTGACCGGCTTCGAAGTCGAATTCGCACAATCTCTGGCCCAGCACATGGGGGTTAAAGCCAAGCTGCAACCGACCAAATGGGACGGCATGCTGGCCTCGCTGGAATCTAAGCGTATTGACGTCGTTATCAATCAGGTGACTATCTCTCCCGAGCGCCAGAAAAAATATGACTTCTCCACCCCGTATACCGTTTCGGGTATTCAGGTGCTGACTAAGAAGGGCAACGAAGGCAACTTCGCCACGCCTGACACGCTGAAAGGCAAAAAAGTTGGCGTTGGTTTGGGCAGTAACTACGAGCAGTGGCTGCGCGCTAACGAGCCGGGCGTGGACATCCGTACCTATGATGATGACCCGACTAAATACCAAGACCTGCGCGTAGGCCGTATCGACGCGATTCTGGTTGACCGTCTGGCAGCATTGGATCTGGTGAAGAAAACCGGCGACACCTTAGCGGTTGCGGGTAAACCTTTTGCTCGTCAGGAATCTGGCGTGGCGCTGCGTAAGAACAACCCAGAGCTGCTGGCTGCGATTGATAAAGCCATTGCTGATATGCAGAAAGATGGTTCACTGGCCAAAATCTCCGATAAGTGGTTTGGTGCTGACGTAACTAAGTAATGTCGGCCAACGCTGGGGCTGTCTCTGCGCGACTAAGCGTGATTCAGCCCCAACGCTTTTGAGCTTAGAACTACGCTGAAGATGTAAAAAGACCTAAGGGTTATAGATGCAAGAAAGTATTCAACTGGTGCTGGATTCAGCACCATTTTTATTGAAAGGTACGCTGTTCACGCTGCAACTCAGTTTGGGCGGGATGGTGTTCGGTCTGCTGTTGGGCTTTATCCTCGCGCTGATGCGCCTGTCCAAGTTCTGGCCGCTGTCATGGCTGTCGCGATTCTACGTGTCTATTTTCCGTGGAACGCCGCTGATTGCCCAACTGTTTATGATCTACTACGGCCTGCCGCAGTTCGGCATTGAGCTGGATCCTATTCCTTCCGCGATGATTGGTTTGTCGCTCAATACCGCTGCCTACACCTCCGAAACCCTGCGCGCCGCGATTTCGTCTATTGAAAAGGGCCAGTGGGAAGCCGCCGCCAGCATCGGCATGAGCTCATGGCAGACCATGCGCCGCGTGATCTTGCCGCAGGCCGCCCGCACCGCGTTGCCGCCGCTGGGTAACAGCTTTATCGGACTGGTGAAAGATACCTCCCTTGCCGCGACCATTCAGGTGCCAGAGCTGTTCCGCCAGGCGCAGTTGGTAACATCGCGCACGCTGGAAGTGTTCACCATGTATCTGGCCGCCTCGTTGATTTACTGGGTGTTGGCCACCGTATTGTCCTTCCTGCAAAATCGTCTGGAAGACCGCGTTAACCGTCAAGACAGGGAGCAGCCATGAGCACTATTGACGTTAAACAGCTGACCAAAAAATTCAACGGTCAGACGGTACTGCACGGTATCGATTTACAGGTAAATTCTGGTGAAGTGGTCGCCATTATCGGCCCAAGCGGATCGGGTAAAACTACCTTGCTGCGCAGCATTAATCTGTTGGAAGAGCCAAATTCCGGCACCATTAAGGTTGGTAATATTGAGATCGACGGCAGCCGTTCTATCAGTAAGCAGAAAGAGAATGTGCGTAAACTGCGCCAACAGGTGGGTTTTGTATTCCAGAACTTCAACCTGTTCCCGCACCGTTCGGTTCTCGACAATATTATTGAAGGTCCGGTCATCGTGAAGGGCGAGTCGCGCGAGAAAGCCGTCGCCTATGCCCGCCAGTTGCTGGAGAAAGTAGGGCTAAGCGGCAAAGAGGACGCCTATCCGCGCCGTCTCTCCGGCGGCCAGCAGCAGCGCGTAGCCATCGCTCGCGCACTGGCCATGAACCCGGAAGTGATTTTGTTCGATGAACCGACATCCGCGCTCGACCCCGAGCTGGTGGGTGAAGTGCTCAACACCATCCGCGCCTTGGCGCAGGAGCACCGCACCATGGTGATCGTCACCCACGAGATGAGCTTCGCCCGCGACGTCGCCGACCGCGCGATTTTCATGGATCAAGGGAAGATCGTCGAGCAAGGCCCCGCCAAAGAGCTGTTCTCGAATCCGCAGCACGCGCGTACAAAACAGTTTCTTGAGAAGTTTTTAACTCGCTAGTTAAAAAGGTTTGGGCGGCTGCCCAAACCCGTAACTTCAACTTCAACTTCAACTTCAAAAGCGTGGGCCACGGCCCACGACCTTGACCTTAAAGATTTAAAGCGGGTTTTGGGCAGCCAGCCCTGCGCTGCCCCTGACTATCAGCCAATAGTCATCAAACTCGCATTACCCCCGGCCGCTGCGGTATTCACACTCAGTGAACGCTCGATCAACAGGCGTTCCAGCAGGATGTTGTCCTCACCGCGTGCAAAACCTTGAACCGACACAATAGCACCCGCGCGCTTAGCGATGGTCTGGCAAAGCTCGCGCAGCTGATCGGCGTCGCCGTGGTAGATAACCGCGTCGAACTCTGGCGCGGCGGTCTGCCACTCTTTGGCGAAATCGACGCGTTCTTGAACCGCTTTTGGCAGCTGTTTGAACAGGTCGCGCTGTAAAGGGGCATCAGGCCACAGGATGCGACAGCCGGTGGCGGTGACGGCAGAGAGCTGGATCAGCGCGTCTTGCTGATTATCCGCCAGCGCCAGTACGCGCTCACGCGGTAGCAGGGCGTAGGTGTTGCGTTCACCCGTTGGGCCCGGCAGAGTGCGGACGGTGCCGCCCTGAGCCGACAGAGCGAAGCGTTCAGCCAGCGCGGCCAGTGAGTCATCCTTCTGCTCAACGGCCCACTGTTGCAGCGCACGGTGCGGCGCTAGCAGGGCTTCGCGCAGGGAGACATCCAATGGCAGCGACTTATCCTGTACGCTCAGGGTTTGCGCCACGGCTTCTTGTGGACGGCTGCACAGCAGGCGATACAAGTACATCGGGCCACCGGCTTTCGGGCCAGTGCCGGACAGACCTTCACCGCCGAATGGCTGCACGCCAACCACGGCGCCAACCATATTGCGGTTCACATACAGGTTGCCGACGTTGGCTTTCGACGTCACGCGGTTAATGGTTTCATCGATACGGGTGTGGATCCCGAGCGTCAGGCCATAACCCGCGGCGTTGATTTGGTCGACCAACTTATCCAAGTCTTGACGGGCATAGCGCACCACGTGCAGCACTGGCCCAAAGATCTCTTTCTTCAGTTCGCCAAAGCTCTCCAGCTCAATCAGAGTTGGCTGGATAAAGGTGCCGCGTGACCACTCTTGCTGATCTTCACCTTGCTGCTGGGCGGCTTGATACACGGCGCGGCCTTTAGCGCGCATGGCGTCAATGTGCTTCTCAATGCCCGCTTTGGCTTCCTGATCAATCACCGGACCGATGTCGGTGGAAAGGCGCTCAGGGTTGCCCATGCGGCACTCGGCCATCGCGCCGCGCAGCATTTGCAGGGTGTGCTCTGCCACGTCGTCCTGAATACAGAGCACGCGTAGCGCAGAGCAGCGCTGGCCCGCGCTGTCGAAGGCGGAAGCAACCACGTCGGTGACTACCTGCTCAGTTAAGGCAGAGGAGTCAACAATCATCGCGTTCAGGCCGCCGGTTTCAGCAATCAACGGAACAGGGCGGCCCTGCGGATCCAGACGCCCGGCGATGCTGCGCTGGAGGATGCCAGCCACGTCGGTGGAGCCGGTAAACAGCACGCCGCGCACGCGTTCGTCATTCACCAGTTGAGCGCCGACGGTTTCGCCTTTACCCGGTAACAGTTGCAGCACCCCTGCCGGAACCCCGGCTTCGTGCAGAATGCGCACGGCCTGAGCGGCAATCAGCGGCGTCTGCTCGGCAGGTTTAGCCAGCACGCTGTTACCCGCGGCGAGGGCGGCGGCAATCTGGCCACTGAAAATCGCCAGCGGGAAGTTCCACGGGCTGATACACACCACGGTGCCCAGCGGGCGGTGGGTATTGTTATCAAACTGCTCGCGAATTTGACCCGCGTAGTAGTGCAGGAAGTCGACCGCCTCGCGCACTTCGGCAATGGCGTTATTAAAGGTCTTTCCGGCTTCGCGTACTAGCACGCCAAGCAGGCTTTGCAGCTCGCCTTCCATCAATTCTGCGGCACGTTGCAAGATTGCAGCGCGCTCTTCGGGAGGTGTCGCAAACCAGATAGGGCCAGCGGCGGCAGCGGCGCCCAGTGCGCGGCTGACTTCACCCTCGGTGGCTTCGCGAACTTGGCCCACGACGTCAGTCGGTTCAGCAGGGTTAATCACATCTACAAATTGGCCTTCATCTAACTCGGCATCGATCATTGGCTGCGCGGTGATTGGCTGGGCCGCGCGGCTGAGCAAGGCGCTGGACAGGGAGGCCAGACGGTGCTCGTTGGACATATCCAAACCGGACGAGTTGACGCGTTTTTCACCATATAAGTGACGCGGTAACGCAATGCGCGGATGCGGCAGGCCGACCTGACCTTCGCTGGCAGCCAGCGTTTCTACGGCTTTCACCGGATCTGCGACCAGCTCGTCTAACGGCAAGGTGGCGTCGGCAATGCGGTTAACGAAGGAGGTGTTAGCCCCGTTTTCCAGCAGGCGACGCACCAGATAGGCCAACAGTGTTTCGTGAGTACCGACCGGGGCATAAATGCGGCACGGGCGGTTCAACTTGCCATCGGCAATTTTGCCCACCACTTGCTCGTACAGCGGCTCACCCATGCCGTGCAGACACTGGAATTCATACTGGCCGGGATAGTAGTTGTTGCCCGCCAGTTGGTAAATCGCCGCCAGCGTATGGGCGTTATGGGTAGCGAACTGCGGGTAAATCAGGTTTGGCACCGCCAGCAGTTTGCGGGCGCAGGCCAGATATGAGACGTCGGTATAGACTTTGCGGGTATAAACCGGATACCCCTCAAGGCCGTCAACCTGCGCGCGTTTGATTTCGCTGTCCCAATAGGCACCTTTAACCAGACGGATCATCAGGCGACGGCGGCTGCGCTGGGCCAGATTGGTCAGGTAATCAATCACCATCGGGCAGCGTTTTTGGTAAGCCTGAATAACGAAGCCGATACCGTTCCAACCTGCCAGCTCTGGCTCGAAGCAGAGTTTTTCCAGCAGGTCGAGGGAGATTTCCAGACGGTCAGCCTCTTCGGCGTCGATATTAATACCGACATCGTACTGGCGGGCCAACAGAGTCAGTGACAGCAGGCGCGGGTAGAGTTCGTCCATCACGCGCTCATACTGGGCGCGGCTGTAGCGTGGGTGCAGGGCGGAGAGCTTGATGGAGATGCCCGGACCTTCGTAAATACCACGGCCGTTGGAAGCTTTGCCGATGGCGTGAATAGCCTGCTGGTAGGAGAGCAGGTAAGCCTGTGCGTCTTTCTCGGTCAGGGCCGCTTCACCCAGCATGTCGTAAGAGTAGCGGAAGCCTTTCTCTTCATGCTTGCGCGCGTTAGCCAAGGCTTCGGCAATGGTTTCGCCGGTGACGAACTGCTCGCCCATCAGGCGCATTGCCATATCCACGCCTTTGCGGATCAGCGGCTCGCCGCTTTTACCGATAATACGATTCAGCGAACGGGAAAGGTTGGCTTCGTTGTGGGTCGCCACCAGTTTACCGGTGAATAACAGACCCCAGGTCGCGGCGTTGACGAACAGCGACGGGCTGCGGCCAAGGTGCGAATGCCAGTTACCGGTGCTGATTTTGTCGCGGATCAGCGCGTCACGGGTCGGTTTATCAGGAATACGCAGCAAAGCTTCGGCCAGACACATCAGCGCCACGCCTTCCTGCGAGGAGAGCGAGAACTCCTGCAACAGGCTCTGCACCATACCGGCACGGCCATTGGCGCTTTTCTGGTTACGCAGTTTGCTGGCGAGATCATAGGCCAGTTTGTGCGCGGCCAGGGCCATATCCGCTGGCAGGCGAGCCTGCTCGAGCAGCATAGAGACGGCTTCTGGCTCTGGGCGGCGGTAGGCAGCGGTGATAGCCGAACGGCTAACCGACTGCGGCAAAATCTGCTCTGCAAAATCGAGGAATGGCTGATGGGTTTCCAACAGGCTCAGGGCCGGTTGTTCTTCATGATCGCTCATGCCCGCCGCATTTAAGGCAGGGATTTCCGGCAGAGCATCGCCATTTTCCAGGCGTTCCAGATAGGAATAAATAGCCTGCTTAATCAACCAGTGCGGCGTGCGATCGATACCCTGCGCGGCCACTTTCAAACGGTCACGCGTCGCTTCGTCCAGCTTCACGCCCATTGTCGTCATTCCCATCTTTCACTCCATAAGTCAGCCTGATAGGGCAATCGTTGATGTTTTCTGAGCAGCAATATCTTCTATGTTGCAACTTTGTGCAACCCTGTTAATTGCATGATGTGCAGCAATGCTAAATCTGGCTCAATTATTAACATTTTTAGCTGTGACGGGGATCGCTAAAGGCTTTGGTTAATGGGAGTTGTGGGCGGTACAACTGCGCGCGATGTAAGGTGCAACCCGCAATCATAATTAATGTGATAGGGGATCTGTTTCATGTGACTGGCATGTTAAAAATCTTGTAATTGCGGTTTATGTCGATAACTATCCTGCCGGATTGGATTTATACGCTGATATTTTTCACTAATAAAACGGCCCACAGAGGCATATCAGCAGACAGGGGTTTTTACAGATTGAAAATTACAAGTGGAGAACTTGCATGACAATGAATACACCTATGGCGGTGACGTTTTGCGTTTATATCTTCGGAATGATTCTGATTGGGCTGATCGCCTATCTGCGCACTAAGAATTTCGATGACTATATTCTCGGCGGCCGCAGTCTGGGCAGCGTGGTGACAGCGTTATCAGCCGGGGCCT
The DNA here is from genome assembly GCF_040419245.1 of Ewingella sp. CoE-038-23. Taxonomy (NCBI): domain Bacteria; kingdom Pseudomonadati; phylum Pseudomonadota; class Gammaproteobacteria; order Enterobacterales; family Yersiniaceae; genus Ewingella; species Ewingella docleensis. The sequence goes on from NZ_JAZHOH010000001.1 coordinate 1,899,623, forward strand.
CGGACATGAGTGGCTGGCTGCTGATGGGCCTGCCGGGCGCGATTTTTATCTCTGGAATTTCAGAAAGTTGGATTGCCATCGGCCTGACGATCGGCGCTTATCTCAACTGGAAGCTGGTGGCGGGGCGCCTGCGGGTGCACACCGAAGCCAACAACAACGCGCTTACCTTGCCGGACTACTTCACCCACCGTTTTGAAGATTCCAGCAAGTTACTGCGCATCATCTCAGCCATCGTAATTTTGGTATTTTTCACTATTTATTGCGCTTCTGGCATCGTGGCCGGTGCGCGCCTGTTTGAAAGCACCTTCGGCATGACTTACGCCAACGCGCTGTGGGCTGGGGCGGCGGCTACCATCATTTACACCTTTATTGGCGGGTTCCTGGCGGTTAGCTGGACCGACACCGTACAGGCCAGCCTGATGATATTCGCGCTGATCCTCACGCCGATTATCGTCATTCTGGCGGTTGGCGGGATTGATACTTCGATGATGGTGATCAACGCCAAAAACCCAGAATACACGGATATGTTCAAAGGCATGAATCTGGTGGCGATCCTGTCGCTGCTGGGCTGGGGGCTGGGCTACTTTGGGCAGCCGCACATTCTGGCGCGCTTCATGGCCGCTGACTCGCATCGCACCATTCGCAGCGCCCGCCGCATCAGCATGACGTGGATGATCCTGTGCCTCGCGGGTACTATCGCGGTGGGTTTCTTCGGCATTGCTTACTTCCACAACAATCCGGCGCAGGCTGGAAACGTAACGGAAAACGGCGAGCGGGTGTTTATCGAACTGGCCAAAATCCTCTTCAACCCGTGGGTGGCGGGTGTGTTGCTGTCGGCGATTCTGGCGGCGGTGATGAGTACCCTGAGCTGCCAGCTGCTGGTGTGCTCGAGCGCGATCACGGAGGATTTGTACAAAGCCTTCCTGCGTAAAAATGCCAGCCAGTTTGAGTTGGTGTGGATTGGCCGCGTGATGGTGCTAGTAGTGGCGCTGGTGGCGATTGCGCTGGCGGCGAACCCGGATAACCGCGTGCTAGGGCTGGTAAGCTATGCGTGGGCAGGCTTCGGCGCGGCATTTGGCCCGGTTATTTTGATCTCAGTGATGTGGCGTCGCATGACCCGTAACGGCGCTCTGGCCGGTATGGTGGTAGGCGCGGGCACCGTGCTTATCTGGAAACAGTACGCCTGGCTGGACCTGTACGAAATCATTCCGGGCTTTATCTTTGCCTCACTGGCTATCTGGATTGTGAGCCTGATGGGCCGCAAACCTTCAATTGCGGTGGAAAACCGTTTCAACGCCGCAGAGGCAGAGTACAAAACCGTCTGATCACTGCCGTTTTGTATTGAACATGGGTCCTAAGTAATAGGGCGGAGCGGGGAAACCGGCTCCGCCCTTTTTTATCTCAGCCCTTTTCTGGCGTTTTCTCTGAAATAATCAGCAATAAAATTTCCTGCTAAAAGCCCTCAGTTGGCGCAAAAAAGCGCGGGTAGCCACTTGTTTTTATTTTTGCAGGAATGATAATCACTATCGTTTTCATTTTTACTTATCTTTACATGCTTTACCTTGATCCTCGGCTGTTCGCCGGTGACAGGAAAGTGGGTAATTTTAGTTCTTCAGCACCGCGGTGCCGGGAGTTTTAGCTATGTTCGTTCCCTTTCTCATCATGTTTCGCGAAGGGCTTGAAGCCGCGCTAATCGTCAGTCTGATTGCCAGTTACCTCAAGCGCACCCAGCGCGGGCAGTGGCTGGGCGTCGTATGGATTGGCGTTTTCATCGCCGCCGCGCTCTGTCTGGCATTGGGCATTTTCATCAACGAAACCACCGGCGAATTCCCGCAGAAGCAGCAAGAGCTGTTTGAAGGCATCGTGGCGGTGATAGCGGTGTGCATTCTTACTTACATGGTGTTCTGGATGCGTAAAGTGTCGCGCTCAATCAAAGTGCATCTGGAAGGGGCTATCGATAACGCGCTGAACTCGGGGCGCGGGCAGGGCTGGGCGCTGGTGGCGATGGTGTTCTTCGCCGTGGCGCGTGAAGGGCTGGAGTCGGTCTTCTTCTTGCTGGCCGCATTCCAGCAGGATGTGGGCATTGCCGCGCCAATCGGGGCCATTCTCGGTCTGGCCGCCGCCGTGGTGCTGGGCTTCTTAATTTATTACGGCGGTGTGAAGCTGCACCTCGCCAAATTTTTCAAATGGACCAGCCTGTTTATTCTGTTCGTGGCTGCCGGTCTGGCGGCCGGGGCAATCCGCGCCTTCCACGAAGCCGGTTTGTGGAACAGCATGCAGGACATCGCCTTTGACTTGAGCAACGTGCTGTCGACGCATTCTCTGTTCGGCACCTTATTGGAAGGCATGTTTGGTTATCAGGAAGCACCGACCGTCAGCGAAGTCTCGGTCTACTTCCTCTATCTGATCCCAGCACTGATTCTGTTCTTCTTGCCGCAAGGGAAACAACCTTTGGTAGCACCTGCCGCTGGCCAGAAGACCCCGCGCTAAGCATGACGATTTCTTTGATAACAGTGGTTTAATAATTTTAACAACCGCCTTTAACAGGGCGTCTTTAATAGGGGTGTTACCCGATGTCCAAGTCAAACACGCTGTTCCGCCGTACCGCTTTGCAGGTTGCTCTGCTCTCCTTGCCGCTTTTCGGCCTGAGCGCCAATGCGCTTGCGGCGGATATTCCACAAGTCAAAATCACGGTGAACGATAAACAGTGTGACCCAATGTCACTGACCGTGCCTGCCGGCAAAACGCAATTTGTGGTGCACAACGCCAGCCAGAAAGGGCTGGAGTGGGAGATCCTCAAAGGCGTGATGGTGGTGGAAGAGCGTGAGAACATCGCGCCGGGCTTCACCCAGAAGATGACGGCCAATCTGGAGCCAGGCGAATATGACATGACCTGCGGCCTGTTGAGCAACCCGAAAGGCAAGCTGACCGTAACCAGCGAAGGCGCAAACACAGCCACCAAACCTGACGCCATGGCGCTGGTGGGGCCAATCGCGGAATATAAAGTCTATGTGACTCAGCAAGTGGGCGAACTGGTTTCCCACACCAAAGCTTTCACTGACGCGATTAAGAAAGGCGACCTGAAACAGGCGCAATCTTTGTACGCCTCTACCCGCATTTACTACGAGCGCATTGAGCCAATCGCCGAGCTGTTCTCCGACCTCGACAGCAGCATTGACGCCCGTGAAGATGACTTTGAGAAGAAAGCCGAAGACCCGAAATTCACTGGTTTCCACCGCCTGGAGAAAATCCTGTTTGCGGATAAAACCACCAAAGGTACCGAGCCTTACGCCGATAAGCTCTACACCGACGTACAGGATCTGCAAAAACGCATCACTGACCTGACCTTCCCACCGAACAAAGTGGTTGGCGGCGCGGCGGACCTGATCGAAGAAGTGGCCTCCAGCAAAATCAGTGGTGAAGAAGACCGTTACAGCCGCAGCGACCTGTGGGACTTCCGCGCCAACCTTGATGGTTCGCAGAAAATCGTTAACCTGCTGCGCCCACTGTTGGAAAAAGCCGACAAGCCGCTGCTGGATAAGATTGACGCAAACTTCAAAACCGTCGATGCGCTGTTGGATAAATACAAAACCAAAGATGGCTACGAGAGCTATGAGAAGCTGACCGATGCCGACCGCATCGCGATGAAAGGGCCGATCACCACGCTGGCGGAAGATCTGGCTAAGCTGCGTGGCGTGTTGGGCTTAGATTGATTCCTCTTCATACTTCGCGCAGCAGGTGCATTGGCTGCCCTTAGTTACTCGAATCACTGACTTGAGTCAGCTCATCGGGTTCCTTCGGTTGCCGCCTTCCTGCAACACGAATTATTTTGGGGAAGTGACTAGTTAGGCGTTTGAAATATCACAATAAAGGAGCGCCGCGGCGCTCCTTTCGCGTAGTGGCAAGCAGTAGAGTTTGTTGAGGCAAAGCAATGAGTGACAAAAACGATAAAGCCCCTGAATCTCAGGACGTCTCTTCCTCACGTCGCCGTTTGTTGAAGGGTGTGGGTTTGATGGGCGGCGTGTTGGCCCTTGGCGGCGCGGCGGCGGCCGGTGTTGATAACCAGCAGGCGTCGAAGACCACGGGTTCAAAGCCGGGCTATGCGCCGGGCACGGTTTCCCCCGATGAGCGCTGGAGTAAACAGCCTTTCCACGGCGTGCATCAGGCGGGTATTCTGACCCCGCAGCAGGCGTAGATGATGCTGGTGTCCTTCGACGTGCTGGCAACCAGCAAGGCGGACCTTGAGCGCCTGTTCCGTTTACTGACCAGCCGTTTTGCCTTCCTCACCACGGGCGGCACCGCGCCGGAGGTTGACCCGAAATTTCCTCCGATGGATTCAGGCGTGATGGGGCCGGAAATTTACCCGGACAACCTGACCATGACGCTCTCCGTCGGCGACTCCCTGTTCGATCAGCGTTTTGGCCTCGCCGCGCACAAACCGCTGAAGCTGCAACGCATGGAGCGTTTCCCGAACGACTCGCTGGACGCCAAGCTGTGCCACGGCGACATGCTGCTACAGATTTGCGCCAACAACAGCGACACGGTGATCCACGCGCTGCGCGACATCATCAAGTACACGCCGGATTTGCTCAGCGTGCGCTGGCGTCGCGACGGCTTTATCTCTTCCCACGCCGCGCGCAGTCAGGGCAAAGAGACGCCAATCAACCTGCTGGGCTTTAAAGACGGGACCGCCAACCCGGACACCAAAGACACGCCGCTGATGGATAAAGCCATCTGGGTGACGCCAGAGCAGGGCGAACCGGCGTGGACCGTGGGCGGCAGCTATCAGGCAATGCGCATTATCCCGATGCACGTCGAGTTCTGGGATCGCACGCCGTTGCAGGAGCAGCAAACCATCTTTGGTCGCCACAAACACAGCGGTGCGCCCTTGGGAATGGCGAAAGAGCACGACGTGCCGGATTACAGCAAAGACCCAGAAGGCAAGGTGATTCCGCTTGATGCCCACATTCGCTTGGCCAACCCGCGCACCAAAGCCACCGATGACAGCCTGATGCTGCGTCGCGGCTATAGCTACTCGCTGGGAGTGACTAACTCCGGCCAGTTGGAGATGGGGCTGCTGTTTGTCTGCTTCCAGCACGACCTGGAGAAGGGCTTCCTCGCGGTGCAAAAACGCCTGAACGGCGAGCCGTTGGAAGAGTACATTCGCCCGGTGGGCGGCGGCTTCTTCTTCACGCTGCCCGGCGTGCAGGATGAGAACCACTATTTGGGTCAGTCGCTGATCGAAGCATAATTCAGCAAACCGCAGAATATCCCCCTTAGCTCTGTCAGGAGAAAGGGGGGATAGATTTCATTTTCTTACGCCTCGTTACCGAATTCACCGCCTGTTAATACTCCCGCTAATTCATAAAAATCTGAGGAATGTCATGATGCTAAGTCGTCACGATGTCCGAGGAAACCCTGTTTATGACCATCAACCATCAGCGCCGAAAACTGCTTATTTTAGGTATGGGCATGGCCCTGACCGCGCCGCGCGTGTATGCCAAATCTGTTGCCGCGCCGGTCTCGCTGACCTCTGACGCCGCGCAAATTAACGTGACAATTCCGTCTGCTGATAAACGCAGCCGCGTGTTCACCCTCGATAACCCGCAGCGAGTAGTGATTGATGTGCCGATGGAGGCGTTTCCTCCCGCGCTAATCCACTCGCTGACCGTGTTGAAGCAAAAATTCCCGTGGCTGGTTCATACCCAGATTGCCCATTTCACGCCGCAAATCACCCGGATTGTGCTGCAACTGAGCGCCGCGCCGCGTTTGCAGCGCACCAAGACGGCGGGCCAGTTGCAGGTCGGCATTAGCCTGCCGGGAGGGGCCGTCAGTCAGGCTCTGCCAACCGCCGCTGCGCCCGCCGCCAAGAAGCCGTTGCTGGTAATGATTGATCCCGGCCACGGCGGTAAAGATCCGGGAGCAATTGGCAATGAAGGCACCTATGAAAAACACGTGGTACTGCATATTGCCAAACGGCTACAAAGCCTGCTGGATCAGGAACATGGCATTCACGCCGTGCTAACGCGGCAGGATGATGTGTTTATCCCGCTATATCATAGGGTGAGTCTGGCGCATCAACATCAGGCCGACCTGTTTATCTCGATTCACGCCGACGGCTTTACCAATGATGATGTCTCGGGCGCGTCGGTGTTTGCGCTGTCGCCACACGGTGCGGGGAGTGCCATGGCGCGCTACCTTTCGCAGAGTGAGAACAGCGTCGACGTGCTGTATGACGATGATTTCAAGACTGACGATCCCTATCTCAAAGAGACGCTGTTTGACCTCGACCAACGCGAAACCATCAGCCGCAGTCTGGATTTCGGCCGCCATTTGGCGTCAAACATTATCAAAGTTCACCCTATGCACAGTCCGCACCCCGAGCAGGCGGGCTTTGCCGTGCTGAAGTCTCCGCGCATCCCGTCGGTGCTGGTAGAAACCTCCTTTATCACCAATAAGCATGAAGAAAAGTTGCTCGGCGAGCCGGTATTTCAGGAGAAGATGGCTCGCGCGATGGCCGAGGGGATCAACAGTTATTTCCTCAATGAAAAGAAAAATAATCTGCTGAGCTGACCTGCCGTTTAACCGTTTTCTTGTAAATTGAATGAGTAAGCTAAAAAATTTACTCATTGGCGCAGGACCTTAGGCCAAATTACGGAGAGAACAGTTGAGTCAGACACCAATTTCCAGCCCGATTTGGCGCCTAACCCTCGCCACGGTCGCTACCGGCATTCTAGCCGGGCTAGGCGGCATGACCTTGGCGCTTATTCTTCACAGCATTCAGCACCTGGCGTTTGGCTACAGCCAGAACGCTATCATCAGCAATGAAAGCTTTTTGCAGGGGGTGACTGCCGCGACGCATGGGCGGCGCTTTGCCGTGCTGGTGGTGTGTGGCTTGGTGGCAGGGATCGGCTGGTGGGCGCTCTATCGCTGGGGCAAGCCGCTGGTGAGCATCGCGGCGGCGGTGAAATCCGATAAGCCCGATATGCCGTTCTTCAGCACCACGATTCACGCCTTGCTGCAAATCATCACCGTGGCGCTGGGTTCACCTCTGGGCCGCGAAGTGGCACCGCGAGAAATTGGCGCTATCTCCGCTAACTGGCTCTCCCAACGTTTTGCTCTCACCGTGCGTGAAACCCAAATCATGATTGCCTGTGGCGCAGGCGCGGGGCTGGCGGCGGTGTATAACGTGCCGCTCGGCGGGGCGGTCTTCGTGCTGGAAGTGCTGCTGGGCGCTTTTAGCTGGCAGCTGCTGCTTCCGGCGATCTGTACTTCTTCTATTGCTGCCCTGGTGGCCTGGATTGGGCTGGGCAATGAGTCCCAGTACCACCTGATGCCGCTGGATATCACGCCGTCGCTGCTGGTCTGGTCGGTGGTGATGGGGCCGGTGTTCGGCTTCGCGGCCTACTGGTTTACGCGCCTGACCAACAAGGCCAAAGCGCAGGCCCCACGCGACGCCAGGCTGATCGCGCTCAATCTGATTAACTTTGCGATTATCGGCATTTTGGCCGGTTGGCTGCCGGAACTATTGGGCAATGGTAAAGGCCCGGCGCAAATCAGCTTCGACAATCAGATCACCATCGCGCTGGCGGCGCTGCTGCTGGTGGCGAAGGTGGCTATCACCTGGAGCACGCTGCGGGCGGGTGCGCAGGGCGGGTTGCTGACGCCGGGGCTGTCTAACGGCGCGTTGCTGGCCTGCGTGTTGGGCGGGCTGTGGAATATTTATTGGCCGGGCACCTCTCTCGGCGCTTTTGCGATTATCGGTGCGGCGGCCTTTTTAGCTTCCTCAATGAAAATGCCACTGACGGCGGTGGTATTAATTATGGAATTTACCCGCGTTGGGCATGATTTTTTGATCCCGATTTTATTCGCGGTAACGGGTTCAATCGCGGTGCAAAGCCTTTGCAGCAAGGCTTTCGAGGCTAATAAGAGTTAATCACTGCGTGCGGCAGGACAATAGGATCTTTTTTAGATCGTGAAAGATCCTATTGACCAATCCAACAAACTTTCTTACATTTCAGTAACAGGTTAGTAATGAAAATTCTTAGCAAAGATGGCAGCTGTCACTATACTGTCATTATCAGGCGGTACTTTTTAGTTAACGCTCAGTAGGTTCAAATTAATAAATTGAATTGAGCAGGATTAAAAAGTTTACTCGGTGAGCGGCCAAGGTCGTAAATATCACAGCGGGGATCGCGAATGAGAAAGTCCTATTTTGGGCTGAGTAATAAAAAAACATATTTACACCTCTCCACTCGTTGTCACTGCTTAACCGCAAACGAGGGCCAAGACTTCGACTCTCTGATATTAACCGACCAAACCTTTTCCACGTCTTTATTATTTCGTCACTTTTCAACCACACAACAGCGCCTCCGTTCTTTAACTGACCCCACACTTACACTGCAACCAACTGGCTATTTGTCTGGCCGTTTAACTGGTTCTATTGCTTCCAAGGTCAGCGGTTTGTCATTAATGGCAATGCCTCCTCGTGAACAGACAGTATGTCTAAAGAAAATAGCAGGGCGCTCATTTATTAATCACCCGACGTTATTTTCCTCTTCACGTTATTCATTGGCTCAACTTGGTCTAAAAGGAGACCAAAACCTCATTTGTTAGTGAAACATAACCGTGCGGGCCTATGCCTTAGCGTTAAGTGAATCAAACTGTAAGGTGCCACTATGGGAAGACAGAAAGAAGTGATCAAAGCTCGTCGTGAAGCGAAACGTGTTATTCGTCGTGATTCACGCAGTCACCGCCAACGTGAGGAAGAATCTGTGACCTCTTTAATCCAAATGGGCGGTGTGGAATCGATTGGAATGGCTCGCGACTCTCGCGATACCTCTCCAATCCAGGCACGAACCGAAGCTCAAGGTCATTACTTATCAGCCATAGAGAATAAGCAGTTAATTTTTGCTACCGGCGAAGCAGGCTGTGGCAAAACATTTATTAGCGCGGCGAAAGCTGCAGAGGCATTAATACATAAAGAGATAGATAGGATTATTGTTACCCGTCCGGTATTGCAGGCCGATGAAGACCTCGGTTTCTTGCCCGGCGATATCTCTGAGAAGTTCGCACCTTATTTCCGTCCGGTATACGACATCTTATTACGTCGTCTGGGTTCATCATTTATGCAATATTGCCTGCGACCGGAAATAGGCAAGGTTGAAATTGCACCTTTTGCGTATATGCGCGGGCGCACTTTCGAAAACGCAGTGGTTATTCTGGATGAAGCCCAGAATGTCACGGCCAGCCAAATGAAAATGTTCCTGACCCGTCTCGGCGAAAATGTGACGGTAATAGTAAACGGGGATGTTACCCAATGCGATTTGCCGCGTGGGGTAGTATCAGGGCTTAGCGATGCAATGTCTCGCTTCGAAGAAGACGAGATGGTTGGCATCATTCAGTTTGGTAAAGAGGACTGCGTGCGTTCAGAGCTGTGTAAACGCACCCTGCACGCCTACTCTTAATTCTTCCCTCGCACCTGTCTCTAATAAAAAGGCCGCCCAATGTGAATTGAGGCGGCCTTAGTTTTACCTGTAAGCAGGCTTACAGCATGATGATCATCATGTACGCCACAAACAGCGCCAGGTGAGCAGTACCGTTTAATACATTGGTACGGCCGGTGGAGAAGGATATCTGGCACAGAATCAGCACTGACAGCATCACTACGATGTTCGCCGGCGCCAGACCGAAGATCAGCTCCTGGCCGGTCAGGGTGGCAATCAGGGTAACGGCAGGTACGGTCAGGGAAATGGTCGCCAGAACCGAACCAAAGAACAGATTCATCGCGCGCTGCACCTGATTCTTCATCACGGCTTTCAACGCACCCAGACCTTCAGGGGAGAGGATCAGCAGCGCGACCAAGAAGCCGGTGAACTGCGCCGGGGCGTTCAGCTCGGTTAACAGCTCTTCCAGCGGGTCAGCGTTGAATTTAGTCACCGCGATAACCAGCGCCAGATGGACAATCAGCCACAGGGTGTGGGTCAGATTGCTCTTGGAAGAAGGCTTGCCGTGGCCGTCTTCTTCACCTTCATCTTCGTGCTCATAAATGAACAGGCTTTGGTGCGTCTTAGTTTGAATCAGCAAGAACACGCCGTACATCGCGGCAGAAATCACGGCGACGATCAGCGCCTGCACGGTAGTGAAGTTACCGTCGGGCAGGGCGGCAGGCAGAACCAGCACGATGATCGCCAGCGGGAAAATCGCCATCAGGTACTGCTTAATACCACCCAAATTCACATACTGAGTCGCGAACTTACGGCCACCCAGCAATAAAGAGAAACCAACCAGACCGGCGGTCACGATCATGATGATCGAGAACAGCGTGTCACGCATCAGCGCCGGGGCGGCGTCACCCGTTGCCATTAGCGCGGAAATCAGACTCACTTCGAGGATAACCACCGACAGGCTGAGGATGAGTGAACCATAAGGTTCGCCTAAGCGGTGGGCAAGAACGTCGGCGTGGCGCACAACGCTGAAGGCGCTGGCGAGAATACCCACCAGTGCGATGGCGTTGATGCCGATGACGGCGAGGAAATTGCTGCTATCACTCCAAAAGACCAAGACTAATAAGGCAGCAATAGGGAAAACGAGTGAATATTCTTGATGGCGGGATTTATGCTTCGGATGCTCCTGAGATGACACCATGATGATTATTCTCCTGTGCAAAACTTACGTGGCTCGGACGAACCGGCTTCACGAAACAGCAGTGTTTTCACTGCCAGCAAAGAACGCGTCATAGAGCACAACAAACTCGTTATGCCATGGCGCGTTAACTCGTTCACTATATAAGAAAAACGACTTAATTGATAGATATAAGCTTGCTTTGGTAATAAAAAATCATAAGACATCGATTTTAAGCGCTATAACTTAATATAAGACGCTAATTAAGTCTGGTAGATATGTTTTTTAATACTTTAAATAATATTAAAAACAAAGAGTTAGTTTAATAAGTTAGAGTTATGACGATGATGAGAAGTTTTCATCTGAGTCATCGAATAACCCCATTTTTTAATGGATTTCCTGCCCGCACTTACGCTGCTTTACGTTTACTGAATTATCTTTATCATTTTCAGCCCTATTAGGCTTATCGGAACATTACCTATAACCCTATTTAGCGTAGCAGCTAGACTTTGTTATGTAGCAAAACGGGTGATGAAACACCGATAGAGGCAGCAAAAAGTGGGGTTTTTAGACTTTGTTGCTTTATCAAATAACCCAGACGACTAACGAGGAGACTGGAAATGCCTTATGACAACCGATCATCTTTACCGGATTCCGTGCGTAATGTGCTCCCGCCTCATGCTCAAGACATCTATAAAGAAGCCTTTAACAGCGCGTGGGATGAATATGCGAAATCCAAAGACAGGCAGGGTGATGACAGCCGGGAAGAAACCGCGCACAAGGTAGCCTGGGCGGCGGTTAAGCACGGTTACCAGAAAGGGGATGATGATAAATGGCACCCCAAAAAGAGCTAAATAAAGCTTCTTTCAGATGCTGAAAACAGTTCGCCCGGCCATCGCGCCGGGTTTTCTTTTTCCTCAATTCTGCGCTTTATTCTAATTTGTGCCGCTCTTATATCAATGTTCACTAAATGTTCATCATATTTTCGTTTTGTGATCACCTTCAATCTTGATTGCTGGCGCAGAAACGCATAAGGTTTGAACTATTAACGACATAAAGAAATTCTTATGTTTTTTTCCTTTTTCGCCGTGACGAAAAGGAATAAAGCGCAATAACGGAGAAAACAGCGTCAACAGTATGGCAAGTTCTATAAGCAGTGGTTTTGAAGGAGGCGATGAATGTTAACCCGAGATTTTCTGCGTAACGCAGATTGCAAAACAGCATTCGGCAGCATCGACGAGTCGATGTTATTGACCTCCGAACAACGTTCCGCCTCGCTCGACTGCACGCTGGCGCGACGCCCGGACAATAGCCCGGTATGGATATTCGGTTACGGCTCTCTGATGTGGAATCCGGTGTTTGACTCGGATGAGGCGCGACCGGCGACACTTAACGGCTATCACCGCGCTTTCTGTCTGCGCTTGACCTCGGGACGCGGGACGCATACTCAGCCGGGCCGCATGCTAGCGCTGAAAGAGGGCGGCCGCACTACGGGTCTGGCGTTCCGCCTGCCGGAAGATAAGCTGCGAGAAGAGCTGGAACTGCTGTGGAAACGTGAAATGGTCACCGGCTGTTACTGCCCGACGTGGTGCGAGCTGGATCTCGACGACGGCCGCAAAGTGACCGCGCTGGTGTTCATCATGGACCCGGCACACCCCCTGTTTGAAGCTGACACCTCATATCAGGTGATCGCGCCGCTGATTGCCAAAGCCAGCGGGCCACTCGGCACCAATGCGCAATACCTGTTCGCGCTGGAGAAAGAGCTGCAAACCTACGGCATGCGCGACGACTGCATGAGCGAACTGGTTAATCAGGTGCGCATGCTGCTGGCGGTATCTCCGGCAGAAGGGGTTCCCGGCCTCGGCTAAGACTTACTGCTGCAATTAACGCAACCCACTAAACCGCCATTTGATGCACTTCAAAAGGCGGTTTTTTTTATTGCCATTTTTATTGCAATCAAGCAGTCAATACGCATAATCCCAATCTTTATGAGAATCATTGGCATTCTCATTTTGTCCATTGGGGAACCTCTATGCAAACGTCACACCGCTCACCGTCGGCGGGTCGCCTGACCCGTAGCTTATTATCTGTGCTGATCTGCTCGGCTATCGCCAGCCCGCTGGCCTATGCCGCCGCGCCAGCGACAACGGCGCCAGACAGCACAGCCAGCCCGAAAGGAGAAGATACCCTGACCGTCACCGCCGTGGCGGATGACTTCAAGGCTGGGGGCAACACCCCGGTGCCAGCCTATCTTGACGGCGGCGTGGCGAACGGCGGAAGGTTGGGGATCTTGGGCGAGCAGGATGCTAAAAACGTGCCGTTCAACGTGATTAGCTTCACCGACAAACTGATTCAGGACCAGCAGGCGCGCTCGCTGGCCGACGTGCTGAGCAACGATGCCTCTGTGCAGAGCGGCTACGGCTACGGCAACTTCTCCGAAACCTTTATGGTGCGCGGCTTCTCGCTCAATGGCGATGATATCTCCTACGGCGGCATGTACGGCGTGCTGCCGCGTCAGGTGGTCGCCAGCAACTTCGCCGATCGCGTCGAGCTGTTTAAAGGCTCCAACGCCTTTATCAACGGCGTCACCCCAGGCGGCAGCGGGGTAGGCGGTGCGATTAACGTCGAACCAAAACGCGCCTCTTCCGCGCCACTCACTCGCGTCACGATGGATTACACCAGCTCCTCGCAGATTGGCACCGGCATTGACGTCGGCCGCCGCTTTGGCGACAACGATCAGTGGGGCGTGCGGGTCAACGCCTTGCACCGCGAAGGGGACGCGGCGGTGGACGATGAATATCGCCGTACGACCCTTGGCTCTATCGGTCTGGACTATCGCGGCGATCGTTTCCGCAGCTCACTCGACCTTGGCTATCAAAAGCAGGTCGTCGGCAATGGCCGCCCGCCGGTGTATCTCAGCCCGACGCTGACCAAAGTTCCAGATGCGCCATCATCAACCCTTAACTACGCGCAGCCCTGGTCGAACACCCATACCGAGAACGAATTCGGCATGTTGAAAGGGGAGTATGACCTCACCGACCACTGGACGGCCTACGCCGGGCTGGGTGCTAGCCATGCGCACGAAACCGGCGATTACGCCTCGCCAACCGTAACCGATGTTAATGGAAACGGCACCATTGGACGCCTCAGCGTGCCTTACTTCGCCGATCGCATCTCCACCATGGCGGGGCTGCGCGGGGACTTCGACACCGGGTTTGTGTCGCACAAGGTTAACGTCGGCTTCTCCAGCGTCTATGTGAAGACTCGCACCAGCTACACCATGCCGAAAACCGCCGATCGCGGACCGTACAACCTCTATGATCCTGAGCCTATAAACTACCCGCCAACCAGTTTTACCGGCGGCCATATGGATGACCCGAAAGTGCGTAACCGCAGCCGCAGCAGTGGCATCGCGGTTTCTGACACCCTGGGCGTGTTGGATGACAAAGTGTTGTTGACGCTGGGGGCGCGCCGTCAGGAGGTTCTGACGCGTGGCTACACCTATGACGGCGTGCAGAATGCGGCCTTCGACGACACCAAGGTCACTCCCGCTTACGGCCTGTTAGTGAAGCCGTGGGAGCATGTCTCGCTCTACGCCAACCACATAGAGGGCCTTCAGCCGAGCGACCCAGCGCCAAGCTCGGCATCCAACGCTGGTGCGGTATTCCCGGCCATTACCTCGAAACAAAATGAAGTGGGTGCCAAGTTTGATTTCGGCACTCTCGGCGGCTCGCTGGCGCTGTTTGAAATCAAAAAACCGGCCTCTTACACCAATAGCGTGACGCGCGAATATGGCCTGTACGGCATGCAGCGTAACCGTGGCGTCGAGCTGAGCGTGTTTGGTGAGCCGATGTACGGCGTGCGCCTGCTGGGCAGCGCCATGTGGCTCAAGCCGGAGCTGACGGACACCAACGGTGGCCTGAATGATGGTAACGACGCCATCGGCGTGCCGAATTATCAGGTGGTGCTCGGCGGCGAGTGGGATGTCCCGCGCGTGCAGAACGTGACGCTGACCGGCAAGGTGATCCGCACCGGCTCGCAGTATCTCAATGAAGCCAACACGCAAAAAATAGATGCCTGGACTCGCCTCGACCTGGGCGTGCGTTACGCTATGCCGATGCAGGAACATACTCTGACATGGCGCGCCAATCTGGAAAACGTCACCAATGAGAACTACTGGGCTTCGGCCACCGGCGGCTATTTGACGCAGGGCACGCCGCGTCAGTTTAAACTCTCCGCCACCTACGATTTCTAATCACCAATGCCTCCCTTGGGAACAGGGGAGGCAAGGCTTTTTGGCACCTTTCCCTCCCCACTTTGATACTGAACATTTGGCTAAACGCCGCTTTAATAACCATACTCATAATCTTATGCGATAAAAGCATAAGGTTAGTCGTTAAACGACTTTCTTGTGAGTTAGCGACTCACATACACTCAGGAAATTATTAGCAATTTCGCTATGTTGGAGAGTCATCACCATGAAAGCCTTTATCCCTTCCGTTCTGTTCGCGGCTATCGCGGCCAGCTTTACCGTTCAGGCAGCCACGCCGGCGAATACCTTGGTTATTGCGCAATCTATCGATGACACGTCAAGCTTTGACCCGGCGCAGGGCTTTGAGCTGACCACCGTGCAGGCGTTCAACAATATTTATCAGCGTTTGGTGCAGTCAGACCCGAATAACCCAATCGATTTAAAACCGACGCTGGCGACCTCGTGGGAAGCAGGCAAAGACAACCGCAGCCTGACCTTTACCCTCGACCCTAAAGCCGTGTTCGCCAGCGGCAACCCGCTGACTGCCGACGACGTGATTTTCTCCCTGTCTCGCGTGGTGAAGCTCAACCTCGAGCCATCCTTCGTGCTGACCCAGCTGGGTTGGGATGCCAAAAACGTCGACAGCTTCCTGACCAAAGTTGACGATCACCACGTGAAGGTGAGCTGGACCGCCAACGTCAGCCCGAACTTCGTGCTGAGCCTGCTCTCTGCGCCGGTTTCTTCCATCATCGACAGCAAGCAGGTTAAAGAGAATGCCAAAGGCACCGACCTTGGCCATGAGTGGCTGGCCAGCCATTCCGCGGGCAGCGGCCCGTACAAAATCCGCACCTATGTGCCGCATGAAGTGGTGGTGCTCGACGCCAACCCAAGCTCGCCAGAGGGCGCGCCTAAGTTGAAAACCATCTTGATCAAAAACGTGCCGGATCCGGCTGCTCGCCGCCTGCTGATTGAGCAGGGCGATGCCGATATGGCGCGTAACCTCGGTGCTGACCAAATGGCCGCGCTGGAAGGCAAAAAGGGCGTGAAGCCGCTGGCGATCCCTTACGCGTCACTGTACTTCCTGCAATTTAACGCTAAAGCCTCTCCAGCCTTGGGCAATCCGGCATTTTGGGAAGCAGCGCGCTACCTGTTTGACTACAAACACATCGCCCACGATCTGATGAAAGACACCTTCCAGGTGCATCAGGCGTTCCTGCCAGAGGGCTATCTTGGCGCGCTGAATGACAACCCTTACACCTATGACCCAGCCAAGGCTAAAGCCATTCTGGAAAAAGCCGGGCTGAAAAACGTCACCTTCACCATTTCAACCTCCAACCAACCGCCGTATTTGGACATCGCTCAAGCCTTGCAGGCGAGCTTCGCGCAGGGCGGGGTGACGGTGAAACTGGATCCGGGCCTGAGCCAGCAGATTTCTACCAAGGTTAAAGCCCACGAGTACGACGCGTACATGTCCTCATGGGGTCCTGATTACTTCGACCCGAACACCAACGCCTCGGCCTTTGCCTATAACGCAGAGAATGGCGGCCAGACGCTGGCATGGCGCGCCAACTGGTCAATTCCAGAGTTGAATAAACTGACGCTGGCGGCGACCGCCGAGCCAGATCAAGCTAAACGCGTGGCGGATTACCGTAAACTGCAATTAGAAGTGCAGAAAAGCTCGCCGTTCGTGATTGGTTTGCAGGCCAAGAGCCTGATTGCCGTGCGTGACAACATTCAGGGCTACGTGCAGGGTATCAACCCTGACATGGTCTTCTACAGCAAGGTCACTAAGTAATGACTGATAGTTCAACACCCGCCGGATTCGTCCGGCAGGGTTGGCGCTGGTCAGGCCGTCTGCTGACCGGCCTGATTTCACTGGCGCTGACGCTGCTCGGCCTGCTGGCGTTTACCTTTACGCTTTCCCACCTCGCGCCGATTGACCCTACGCTGCAAGTGGCTGGCGACCACGCCAGCGAATCGACTTACGCCCAGATCCGCAAAGATCTCGGGCTGGATCAGTCGGTGCCGGTGCAGTTTGGTCGCTATGTTGAGCATCTGGCTCACGGCGATATGGGTATGTCGCGCATCACCGCGCAGCCGGTAGCGAGTGATTTGGCGCGCACCTTCCCGGCTACCGTCGAGTTAGCTACCTGCGCCATCATCTTCGGCGCTTTCTTTGGTATTTCGCTGGCGCTGCTGGCGGTATGGAAACCGGGAAGCTGGCTGGATAACGCCGCGCGGCTGATTTCGCTGCTCGGCTATTCGGTGCCGATTTTCTGGCTCAGCCTGCTAGGGCTGCTGCTGTTTTACGCCGTGCTGCACTGGGCCGGCGGGCCGGGGCGGCTGGACGATGTGTATCTCTATAGCATGGAGCCAAAAACCGGTTTTGTGCTGATTGACACCTGGCTGTCCGGCGATCGCGAGATGTTCTTCAACGCTATCAGCCACCTGTGGCTACCGGTAACCGTGTTGGCTCTGCTTTCCATGGCGGGGATCACCCGCCTGCTGCGCGCCTCAATGCTGGGCGAAATGAACAAAGAGTATGTGATTCTGGCGCGCTCGAAGGGCGCTGGCCGGGGCCGCGTGCTGCTGCGTCACGTCTTCCCTAACGTTTTGGGTACGCTCATCACTGTGTTAACGCTCTCCTATGCCAGCCTGCTGGAAGGGGCGGTATTAACCGAAACGGTATTTGCCTGGCCGGGCGTGGGGCGCTATCTGACCACCGCGCTGTTTGCTGCCGACACGCCAGCGATTCTTGGCGCGACGCTGCTGATTGGCACCTGTTTCGTGCTGCTCAATGCGCTGGCTGATGCCCTGACTTACCTTCTTGACCCGCGAACCCGATAAGTGGCTGACTGATATGACTCAACTTATTCCTGACCAGCCAACGCAGGTCGATGCCTCGACCGAATGGCGTCCGGCAAGGCGTATCACCACCTTGTCGATTGGCACCGCGCTGGTCATCATCCTGATTGCCTGCGCGCTGCTCGCGCCGCTGCTGGCACCTTTCGACCCGAACATTCAGCATATTGAATTTCGCCTGCTGCCGCCGTCTGCCGAGCACTGGCTGGGCACTGACGGCTTTGGCCGTGATTTGCTCTCCCGCGTGATTTACGGCGCGCGGCCTACGCTGCTGCTGGTGTCGCTGATCCTGATCCTGACCATCCCCATTGGCCTGCTGGTAGGGATCAGCGCCGGTTATATCGGCGGCTGGTATGAGCGCATTGTTATGCGCCTGACCGACATCGTGCTGTCGCTGCCAAGCCTGGTTATCGCGCTGGCGCTGGTGGCCATTCTTGGTCCGGGCTTGATGAATGGCGCGCTGGCGCTGGCTTTCACCAGCTGGCCGCCGTTTGCCCGTCAGGCGAGGGCGGAGACGCTGGCGCTGCGCCGCAGTGACTATCTGGCGGCGGCGCGTATGCAGGGCATTGGCGGCTTACGCCTGATGTTCGGCCATATTCTGCCGCTGTGCCTGCCTAGCGCCGTGGTGCGCGCGGCGCTGAGCCTCGGCGGCATTATCCTGGCCTCTGCCGGTTTGGGCTTCCTTGGTATGGGCATCCAGCCACCGACCGCCGAATGGGGTTCGATGGTTGCCGAGGGCAGTAAAGTGATTTTCGACCAGTGGTGGGTCGCCGCCGCGCCGGGCGGTGCCATCCTGTTCGCCAGTCTGGCATTCAACCTGCTGGGCGATGGCCTGCGTGACAAAATGGACCCGCGACATGGCAAATGATTTCGAGAAGAACCAACAAAAGACGCTGCACAATGACGTGCTTGTTGCCAAAGACCTGACGGTCTATCTGCCCGGCCCGCGCCCGGTGGAGCTGGTGAAGTCGCTCTCTTTCAGCGTCGGCAAAGAGCGCGTGGCGTTGGTGGGGGAGTCCGGCTCGGGTAAATCCTTAACCGCCCGCGCCCTGATGGGCCTGTTGCCGCACCCGTGCGAAGTGCGCGCCAGCCAGTTAACCTTGGGCGACCAAGACCTGCTGACCCTGCGCGAACGCCAGTGGAACCAGCTGCGCGGTAATCGCGTCTCCATGGTGATGCAGGATCCGAAACACGCTCTCAACCCGTCGCAGCCTATTGGCTGGCAGGTGGAGGAGCCGCTGCGTCTGCACACTCGCCTTGGTCGCAAAGAGCGGCAGGAGAAGGTGCTGGAGATGCTTAACGCCGTGGGCCTGCCAGACCCGAAACGCCTGTGCAAGCAGTATCCGCACCAGCTTTCCGGCGGCATGGGACAGCGCGTGATGCTGGCGATTGCTCTGATCAATGATCCACAGTGGCTGATTGCCGACGAACCGACCTCGGCGCTGGACTTTGACATGCGCGAGCAGGTGCTGGGCTTGATTGAGCGTCTGGTGGAGCAGCGCAACATGGGGCTGATTTTGATTAGCCACGACTTGCAGCAGGTGTCGCAGTTCTGCGAACGCGTGCTGGTGATGTACAAGGGCGACCTGCTGGATGAACTGCCAGCTGACCAACTGGCGCACGCCACGCATCCTTACACTCACACTCTGTGGTCATGCCGTCCGAGCAAGTTCACCCACGGCGAGCGCCTGCCGGTGCTTGACCGCGCGCTGCTTGAGTCATTGAAATCCGCTTCATCGAAAGATGCTTCCTCACAGGAGCCACAGCCATGAGTCAGGTCGTTGCTGAATTAGACCACCTCAGCGTTTCACACCGTCACGGCTATGAGCTGCGCACCGTGGTGCATGACGTGCGTCTGAGCATTAAGCAGGGCGAGTGTTTTGGCCTAGTCGGCCCGTCAGGCTGTGGTAAGTCCTCGCTGCTTTGGGTGTTGGCTGGGTTAAATGGCCAGTGGGAAGGTGACTTAACCATGCTCGGTCAGAAGCTGGTGCCGGGTAAGCCGTTCACCGGCAGCCTGCGCCGCGACGTGCAGATGGTGTTTCAGGACCCCTATGCCTCGCTGCACCCGAAACATCGCCTCAGCCGCACCTTGGCTGAGCCGCTGAAAATCTTGAAAGAGCAGGATATCGAGCAAAAAATTGCCGAAGGTTTTCGTCAGGTAGGACTCGATCCCAGCCTGATGAGTCGCTATCCACATCAGCTTTCCGGCGGCCAGCGCCAGCGCGTGGCAATCGTTCGCGCTCTGCTGCTTAAGCCGAAATTGCTGCTGCTGGATGAGCCGACGTCGGCGCTGGATATGTCGGTGCAGGCTGAAATCCTCAATCTTCTCAATGACCTGAAAGCTTCAACGGATCTGACCATGCTGCTGGTAAGCCACGACGCCGATGTGATTGACCACATGTGTGACCGAGCCGTGCATATGGCGAAGGGGCATATTGTCGGGTGATGTAGTCTACCGGCCCTAGCACGAGGCAAGCGAGCGTTAGGGCCGGTGACTCATTAGCGCGCTAGCCCAAAGCCAATTTCATACAGCGGCGATTGGCTGTCGTGCGGCATATCGGACTGCTGCTTGAGCACGGCTTCCATGGAGGAAGGTAGCTCGAAAGGCAGTTTGCCGGTGAAGGCTTCGCTGCTGGTCAAGTGGCTAAACAGCACCGAATCACTGACCCCAAAATTGCCGATAATGGCTTTGGCTTTATCTTGTACATTGCTCAAAATCGCCGGGCGATCCAGATACAGGCTAACCACCGTCGGGACGTGCTTACTGGCATTAATGATTGCCCGATAATCGGCATTGTCCTCAGTAAAGGCCAGCGAACCTTCATGATGGCGTTTGCCAAAGAACCAGTTCTGATGCAGCTTTTCATATGGCGCCTGGGCGCGGATCAGCGCGACATCGGCCTTTTCCGGCGAGTCGACGACGGTAAATCCTGCGTCCTGTGCCGCTTTCGCCGCCACGCCGTACAGCCAGATTTTTTTGCCTTTTTTCAGAGGTAAAATGGCGTCTTTGTTCTGCAACAGCACCAGCGAGCGCCACTGTGCGGCATCGGCCTCTTTCTGCCAGTCAGCCCGGCCCACGGTTTGCGCGGCTTTCTGCACATCAACGTACGGATTTTCAAACAGGCCGGTTTGGAATTTTTGCTGGAGAATGCGCACCACGGACTCATTAAGCCGCTGTTCGGTCAGCTGTTTTTCATTGACTGCGTTGACCAAAAGCTGGGAGTCGGTTACGCCGCCAAACTGATCGATACCGGCTTTCACCGCCTTAACAAAACGCTGCTGGGGAGTGAGCTGCTCGACGCCCCACGACATTCCGCCAGGTACCGGTTCTTTGCCGTCCGGCTCGCCGTTGATACACACCTCATCGCAGTCATTGGTGATCAGCCAGTCGCTGAGGATCACGCCCTTAAAGCCATATTGCCCGCGTAAAATATCCGTCAGTAGCTGGTGGCTAAAGCCCGCGCCGACCTGCTCCAGCTGTTTGCCCTCAATCGATACATTTTTCAGGATGGAGTAGGTGGGCATGACGCCAGCAACTTGAGATTCAAACGCGCCGGTGAAGGGGTAAATATGCTCTTTAAGATTGTTGCCGGGGAAAACGGCGTTCTTACCATAAACGCTGTGGCTGTCGAAGCCGTTTTCCGCCGCGCCATAGCCTACCCAGTGTTTAACCACCGAGATAACGCTGCCCTGATTCAGCCCGCTGTTGCCGTTTTGCATGCCCGCAATGTAGCCACGCACCATGTTATGGACGCGAGTCGGATCTTCGCCAAAGGTGCCGCTGATTCGCGCCCAGCGGGGTTCGGTCGCCAGATCGGCCTGCGGAGACAAGGCTTCTCTAATTCCCACTGCCAGATATTCCTGACGGACAATATCGGCATAGCGGCGAGTGGTTTTTTCATCGCCGATGGCGGCCAGGCCCAGTGTTTCCGGCCATTTGGTGAATTTACCGGCTGACGAGCTGGCACCCACTAAATACTCAAACGCGTTGCGGGGATCACTGCTGATGGTGATGGGAATACCCAGCCGCGTTCCTTCGGCAATCTGTTGAAGTTTGTTATTTTCTTCGGCCATCGCCGCCGGATCCTCCCCGGTTAAACGGGTGATCAGGCTATTCACCTTGGCCCCGGCAATCATCTGTTTCGCAGCGTTAAGATCATAGTTGCTACCCGCGCCGATAGGGCTGTTAGCCGTGGGGGCAGAGCCGTGCATCATCACCCCGGCTTTTTCTTCCAGCGTCATGCGCTTCACCAGATCCGCTGCGCGCATCTCCGGCGTCAGCCGCCAGTCTTCATAAGGTTCCAGTTTTCCCGAATGATTGAGGTCTTTGAACTTCAACCCATCGACGGTCAACAGGGTGACATCGCGCTGGCTGAGTTCGGGCTGATCATCATTGGCGAAAGTCGGAGGGGTGGAGAGCAGTAAGGCCGAAACGGCGAGGCTCAGCGGTGTGATTTTCATCATTATCATCCTTAATAGTTGATTTATATACAAACAAGCCGCTCAGTAATAACCTACTTAGGGGATTGATATTGCGATAGAAGTCGCATATCCGAGGTGGCCGAAAAATCAGCACCAGCCTTTAACCGCGCTTTAAATTTGGCTTAACGCCGCCTTAGCTAATTTTCTGAATTATATTGCTTAATTTCATGGTTTTGCCTTGGAGTGAGTGTCCTTACACTCGAAAAACACTTAATTTTTCGGGAGTTTTGCCTTCATGAAAGTTCGTCTTCCTTCTTTGCTTTTCTTGGCCGTTGCGGCGGCGTTCAGTGCTCATGCGGCGACGCCGAAAGATACGCTGGTGATCGCCAGCACCCTTGAGGGCATTATCAGTCTCGACCCGGCTGAAAGCTTTGAAACCGTGAGTTCGGGAAATTTAATCAATATTTATCAGCAGATTGTCTCTCCAGACCGCCAGCACCCTGACACGCTGGACCCGGACGTGGCCTCAAGCTGGACCAAAGGCGATAGCGAACACAGTTTGGTGTTTACCATCAAGCCGGGAGTGAAGTTCGCCAGCGGCAATCCGGTGACGGCGGATGACGTGATTTACTCTTACACCCGCGCGGTGAAACTCAACAAAAGCCCGTCGTTTATCCTCGGCGAGCTGGGCTGGACGCCGGACAACGTTGATGCCCAATTCAAAAAAGTGGGTGACGATAAGCTGCAAATCAGCTGGCCTGCGGATATCGGCAGCGAGCTGGTGCTGCGCGTGCTGACCGCGCCGGTGGCGGCGATTGTCGACAGCAAGCTGGTGAAATCCCACGCGGAAAATAACGACTTCGGCAACAGCTGGTTGCGCTCTCGCTCGGCGGGCAGCGGTGCCTTTGAAGTGCGTAACTACGTGCCGCACGAGGCGCTGGTGCTGAAACGCAACCCGAACGCGCACCCTCTGGCGAAGCTGGAAAACGTGCTGTTTAAAAACGTCGCGGACCCGGCAACCCGCCGCCTGCTGGTGCTGAATGGCGACGCAGACATTGCCTATGATTTGGGGGCCGACCAGTTCGCCTCGCTGCAAAAAGAGAAGGGCGTGCGCGTCTCTGAATTCCCGGCGGCCAAGGTGTTCTATCTGGCCTTCAACACCGGCGACACCTCTCAGCCCGCGCTGAACAACCCGGCGCTGTGGCAAGCGGCTCGCTGGCTGGTGGACTATAAAGGCATCTCGCAGGACCTGCTGAAAGGCCAGTACGCCATCCACCAAACCTTCCTGCCTGACGGTCTGGCTGGCGCGATTGACGACCAGCCGTTCAAGCTGGATGTCGCCAAAGCGAAAGAGATCCTGAGCAAAGCGGGTATCGCCGAAGGCACCAAAATTGACCTGCTGGTGATCAACCAGCCGCCCTATTCGGATATCGCCCAGTCGCTGCAAGCCAGCTTCGCCAAGGCGGGAATTAACTTAGTGGTACATCCGCTGGTGGAAAGCGACGTGCTGACTCGCATGCGTGCGCACAAGTTCCAGTCCATCTTCACCTACTGGGGCGCGGATTACCTCGACCCGAATACCAACGCCAGCACCTTCGCCTATAACGTGCCGGACGGCCCGAAAACCTTGGCCCAGCGTATTCAGTGGGTGATCCCTGAAATCAGCAAGCAGACCCGCTAAGCGGCGGCAGAGTCTGACCCAACCAAACGTCTGGCGCGCTACGCCGATCTGCAACGTGAATTGCAGCGCAATTCGCCATTCGTGGTGGCGTTGCAAAGCAAACTACTGGTAGCTTTACGTGACAACGTAACGGGTGCCAGCCAGAACGTCGCGGGTAGCCAGCTGTATTTGGATACGGTGAATAAATAAAAGTAGAGTGAAAGATAAAAAGCCCCGCGATGTTTAGCGGGGCTTTTTGCTTAAGTGGTAAAGCTTTTAGTAGCTTAATCCAGTTTATAAACCTGCGCAGAAATTGCGCCAGCGTGGATGGCATCGCTTTGCTCGCCCGGCTTATAGCTGCCTTGGGCATTATCTCCGGCCACCAGTTTGGCGGTTTTTACCTTCAACGCGGGGACGGAAACATCGCGCGGCTGCTCACTTGGGTTGAGCACCACCAGATAGCGGTCGTCGCCCGAGGAGCGCAAATAGACCATCGGGTAGGGCTGATTGACGTCGCTCACCAGCTTCCAGTCGCCATCTGCCGACAGCGCCGGACTGTCTTTGCGCAGCGTCAGTAGCTGGCGGGTGTAGTTGAGCAGCGAGGCAGGGTCTTTGTCCTCCTTAGCTACTGTCGGGCGATTAGCGTCTTTATCCACCGGCAGGTAGAGATTCCAATAATCCGCCGTGGAGAATCCGGCGTTTTTCGAGTCATCCCATTGCATTGGCGTCCTTGAACCCGCGCGGTTCTTGGTGGCACGCCCCTGACTGCCTTCTTTATTCCACAGCCCGGTCTGGAATTTCATCCCAATTTCATCGCCATAGTAGATAAACGGCGTGCCCGGCATGGTGAGGAAGAAGGTCATGGTGACTTTCAGCTGGTCGAGAGTGTTACGGTCACCGGCGTTCAGGCGCTGGATATCATGGTTGCCGGTCGGTAGCGAGATATAGCTCTTGCCCTTGGTGGCGTTGTATTGCTCGGTGTAAAGATCGTACCACTCCTTGATTTGGCCTTTGCCCTGTTTGGCGAAGTAGCTGACCTGCGGCTCGAACTCGCCGCCGACCTTGTTAAAGAACAGCGAGGAGAAGTTATATTTGCCGGTGTGCATCATGAAATCGATGTTGAACCCGGCGGCGGAGGACTCCTTCGGGTTGCTCCATTCGGAGATAAGCACGCCTTCGGGATACTTGGCTTTGTACCATGAGGAGATGTCCTGCCAGACTTTGATGGAGGCCAGTTTGCCCGGATCGTTTTTCACCACGCTGGAGGCCATATCCACGCGGAAGCCGTCGGCACCCTTGTCCATCCAGAACGCGATAATGTTTTCGATTTCGCGGCGTACCGCCATCGGGCCGGGGGCGTCAATTGGCTGCTCCCACGCGTGTTGCGGATTCGGATTGGCGTAGCCGTAATTCAGCGCTGGCTGGGAATCGTAGTAGTTTTTGATATAAAACGGCGAGCGGCCTGAGTCGCTTTTCACAAAGCTGTCTTCACCAATTACGCCGCTGATTTGGTCTTTCTCTTTGCCTTTGACGTCATCGGGAATTCTGTCCGGCCAGATGTAGTAGTCGCTGTAGCGCTGGTCCGGGCCTTTCTTCGACTCTAAAAACCAAGCGTTTTGGTCGGAAGTGTGTCCCGCCACCAAGTCCAAACAGACGCGCAGGCCGTGTTTGTGGGCCTCTTCCACCAGTCGTTTGAAGTCGGCATTGGTGCCAAAGCGTTTGTCGATGGAGTAGAAGTCGGTGATGTCATAGCCGCCGTCTTTGAATTCAGAGGAGAACATCGGGTTGAACCACAAGGTGTTCACGCCGATGGATTTTATGTAATCCAGCTTGTCGATCACTCCCTGAATGTCGCCGACGCCGTCGCCGTTAGAATCTTTAAATGAGGAGGGGTAAATCTGGTAAAAAACCGCTTTGCTGACCCATTCTGGGGCGTCGTTTTGGGCCTGCGCCTGCCCAGAAATTGCCGCGACGGCTAACGCGGTGAATATCGCAATGCTATGCTTCTTCATGTCACTTTCTCCTGAGTAAAAAAATAATAAAAAGTACTAATCGTGTTTCATTTTTAATACGAGGAGTTATGACAGTAGCAGCTATTTAGCCACGTCATTTCAATAGGCTAGGGCAGAGCATAGCTTTGTGAGTAGGGTCACAATCAATGATCGCGCTAATGAAATGTTGCAAGTTGATAGAGGTTTTATCAGCTGAACTTTGAAGATTTAAGGGGCTTATGCAGCAGGTAAATAAGAGTCAAATTGGCGGCGCGCTGAGCTTTATGCTTGGCGGGCTGATCTACTTATTGGCAGAGAAAATCGCCGCGCTGGGTTGGCGGCAACCGGCCTACAGCTACGTTAATAATTACATTAGCGATCTGGGGGTTGCCGAGTGCGGCGTGATGCCGGACGGACGAGACATTTGCTCGCCGCTGTATGGGGTGATGAACGCCGGTTTTGCGATAGAAGGCGTGCTGTTTTTCATCGCCTGCTGGCTTTTGCGGCCGTTGTTTAGCGGCCTGTCGGCAAGGCTGATGCTGCTGTTTGGCCTGCTGCACGGCGTAGGCGGAATTCTTATTGCCCTGTTCCACAGTGAACCTTCAGACACTGTTTTTCATGGCGTGTCGCTGCATCAGTTCGGCGCATTTCTGGCGATCGTCGGCGGGAATCTGACCTTGCTGTGCGCGGGCTGGAGCCAGTGGAATAAGCCGTCATGGCTGATTTTTAGCCGGTTAAGCTGGCTGTTGGGCGTTTTTGGTTTGCTTAGCGTCGTGGTTTTAACCCAAGATATTTTACTACCCATCGGCATTGCTGAGCGAGGCTCGGTTTACAGCATCACGTTTTGGCAAATTTTTACCGGCATCTCTCTGCTGGCGGCGCGGGGAAATAAGCAGCAGGCGGCCTGAAACCGCCTGCCAGTCGGCTTATTTGTTACCGAAACGGCCAATTATCCCGGCGGCACCTTTGCTGTGTCCGTCGAGTTTTTCCAACAGCTGTTCGCGCGTCAGGCCCGCAGGCAGGGCATCCGGCGTCAGGTCGGTGGCGATCAGCGTGAAGGTGTAGTGGTGAACCCCGGCGCTGACCGGCGGGCAAGGTCCGTTGTAATGTCCGTTACCCTGGGTGCTTTTGCCGCCGACAAAGCCTTTGCCTTTCGCCAAATCGTTTTCGGCAAAGCCTTTGGCATCCGGCGCAATCCCGTAAGCCACCAGATGATTCACCCCCAGCCCGCCGCGCCCCTCTGGGTCAACCATCGTCAACGCCAAACTCTTGGTGCCTTCGGGCACATTTTCCCAACTTAGCGCCGGGGAAGCGTTTTCACCGGTACAGAACTGATTGCCTTTGATATTTCCTGCGAACTTCTGCGCCATCATCTCACCATCTTTGAAGTCGCCAGAGGTAAGGGTGAAGATACCCGCCGCATTGGCGAGCGGTAACCACGCAGCGAGCGTGACGGCGAGAGTCGTTTTTAACACTGTTTTACATGCGGGCATGGTGAATCCTTCGGATGGGAATGTGTTTGAAAGCATAGCAGGAGGGGGGAGTTATGCGCATAACAGGCGGGGAGAGGAAAAGTGATGAATTGTTATTGAGGGGGTTTTAATTGCGAATTTTGGGGGGGGGAATTCAAGACCGTGGGCTCGCCGCCCACACGGGCCCAAAGTTCAAGGTCGTGCGCTGCCGCCACACCGGCCTTAAGAGGCGCCTATCGCCGCGCCTCTTAAGAATCTCCGGCTCTTTACTGCGCGCTGTCGCTGGCTGAATGGACGTGTTTCAGGTACATCTGTTCTCCACCGCAAAATGTCGCCGCTTAGGCGGTACCTTCGCTGCGGGATTCAAGCCTTAGGTCTTGAACCTCTTGCTCAGCGCCATTTTTGACTGCGGTTTTGGGGCATTTCAACCGTGCCGTTTCAGGGGGCCTTGTCTTGGATTTGGGTTTTGCTCATTCTCCTCTCAGAGGAGAAGGCAGGGATGAGGAGTGGTTTGACTCAACGCTAAATGTGGCAAACCTCACCCCAGCCCTCTTTTTGAAAAGGAGAGGGAGCAACTGAAAAGGCACGGTGGAGAAGCCAGTAAGTCGCGTTCAGAAGTGACGCCGAGGGAGTGGTTCGAGACCTATGGCTCGAAGCCCGAACTGAGGGAACCGCCTAAGCGGCGGCACTTCGCGACGATCACTAAAGTGCCTGAAACATGTCCATTCCAACCCTGCGCAGCCTCGAACTCACAAAAGAAAAAACGCAGGGTTCCAAGGGAGGCGCGTTTACGCCTCCCTTGGTCGGTGTGGGCCGACGCCCACGACCTTGACCGCTTACAAGCGAAAAAAAAAGGGCGCTTTTCAGCGCCCCCACTTGAGGATTATTAAGGTCAAACCTTAATAACTATTTCTTCAGTTCAGCTCTCAAGTCCTTAACATCCGAACTCGATACGGCTGATGCTGAATTACCCCAGCTGTTACGGATATAGGTCAGCACGTTGGCGACATCCTGATCGCTCATCACACCATCGAAGGATGGCATTGACGGGGCGGTCGGGGCGGCTTTGGTGGCGACCGGGCGGCTGCCGGCTAGCACGACGCGGATCAGCGACGTGGCGTGATCCTGATTGATCAA
This sequence comes from Ewingella sp. CoE-038-23, assembly GCF_040419245.1. Classification (NCBI taxonomy): domain Bacteria; kingdom Pseudomonadati; phylum Pseudomonadota; class Gammaproteobacteria; order Enterobacterales; family Yersiniaceae; genus Ewingella; species Ewingella docleensis. The sequence goes on from NZ_JAZHOH010000001.1 coordinate 1,928,042, forward strand.
CGCAGAGTCGGCCAGACGCGGGAACAGACCTTCCTGACCTTGGCCGTTTGGCGTATGGCAGGCTGAACAACGGTCGGCGTAAATCTGCTTCCCGGCGATCATCGCTTTATCATCGGCTTTGATTGGCTCTGGTGCTTTAGAACCGCTGTCGTGGCCGCTGTCTTTCAGGTAAACCGCGACCGCTTTCAGGTCGGCGTCGGTCCAGTGCTGGGACGAGTGATCCACTTCTTCAGCCATTGGGCCAGAGGCGATATCGAAACGATTTGCGCCGGTTTTCAGATATTGCATCAGGTCTTCTTCGGTCCACTTACCAATCCCGGTGTGCTGGTTCACGGTGATGTCTGGAGCAACCCAGTTTTCAATCACTGCGCCTTGCAGGAACTGGCTCTCCTTGTCGCCGCCAATCAGGTTCTTCGGCGTGTGGCAGGTGCCGCAGTGGCCTAAACCTTCAACCAGATAAGCCCCACGGTTCCATTCAGCAGACTTATCCATTTTCGGCTTGTATTCACCCTTGGTGAAGTTCAGCCAGTTCCAACCCATCAGGCTGGTACGGACGTTGAAGGGGAAGGGCAGCTGGTTGCTTTCGATTTCGTTATGCACCGGCTGAACCGTCTGCAAATAGGCCCAGATCGCGGCGTTGTCTTCGCGGGTCACCTTGGTGTAAGCCGTGAACGGCATGGCGCCGTACAGGCGTTTGCCGCCGTGGCCGATACCTTCGGACATCGCGCGCTGGAAGTCGTCGAAGCTCCATTTACCAATGCCGGTTTCTGGGTCAGGCGTGATGTTCGCGCCCACCAAGCGGCCGAAAGGCGTTTCGATTGGCACGCCGCCAGCAAAAGGCTTAGCGTTTGGAGTTGAAGCCGTGTGACACGCGGCGCAGTCGCCGACGGTGGCCAGATAACGGCCGCGCTCAACCTGCTCGAAAGCGCCATCGCCCGCGGCGTGAGCCAGACCTGACAGGGTTAAGGCTACCAGTCCGAGTGAGAAGCAAGCTAAAGTTTTCATGCAATCATCTCTCCCGGTTTCTTCAGATAATACTTGCGAATCGCTTCTGCGGCCTTGAACGCCAGCGCGCCAACGGTGCCCGTTGGGTTATAGCCTGGGTTCTGCGGGAAGGCGGAAGCGCCGACCACGAACAGGTTCGGCACATCCCACACCTGCAGGTGTTTGTTCACCGAGCTGGTTGCCGGGTCTGCGCCCATTACGAAGCCGCCCACCACGTGAGAGGACTGATACGGCGCGCCGTTCCAGTGGCCTTTCATCGGGTTTTCGACATATTGGCGCGGGTTCATGGCTTTAGCGATTTCGCCGACTTTCCCGGTACAGTACGCGGCCATTTTCAGGTCGTTTTCTGGGAAGTCGAAGGTGACGCGCAGCAGCGGACGGCCTAAACGATCTTCGTAGTTCGGGTCAAGAGACAGATAGTTGGTGCGCGTGGTGTAGCTGCTGGCTTCACAACCAATCGACATGCTGCTCAGGTAGTTGTTTACCGTAGCTTTCTTCCACTCTTTACCCCATTTCGGCGTTCCCGGTGGGACAGGGCGATAGCCGATAGGTGCGCCACCGATTGGCGTGACGCGAATACTGCCACCGCCGAAGAAGCCTAAGCCGCTGTGGTCGAAGTTGTCATTGTTGAAGTCGTCGATGCCCATGCCCACGGCACCTGCGCCGATGAACGGGTTGAAGTTCTTGTCATCGAAGAACAGCTGCACGCCGTTGGCGGTTTGGTAGGCATAGTTACGCCCCGTGGTACCGGTCCCGCTGATCGGATCGTATGGCTTACCGATGCCTGACAGCAGCATTAGGCGCACGTTTTCGAAGGTAAACGCGGTGACGATAACCAAGTCAGCCGGTTGTTCCCACTCGTCGCCGGAGGAGTCGATATACACCACGCCGGTGACCTGTTTGCCGTCTGGAGATTTCACCACGCGCATCACTTCACAGCTGGTACGGGCTTCGAAATTCTCTTTGCGGATAAGCGCGGGCAGCACGGTGGTGATGGCGCTAGCTTTCGAATAGTTGGCACAGCCGTAGTTGGTACAGAAACCACAGTAGGTGCACGGGCCCATCTTAACGCCCAGCGGGTTGGTGTAGGCTTCGGACACCAGTGAGGATGGCACCGGGAAGGCTTTGTAACCCATGTTGCGCGCGGCTTCGGCGAACAGGGTTGGGCCATACGGCATGTCCATTGGCTTGGTTGGATATTCGATGGAGCGCATACCCTCGTAAGGGTTGCCGCCTTCGTGGTGCTCGCCTTTCACATTGCTGGCTTTGCCGGAAACGCCCGCCAAACGCTCGAAAGAGGAGTAGTGCGGTTCCATCTCTGCCCAGTCGGTGCCCCAGTCTTGCAGCACTAACTCTTCTGGAATGGCCTTCGCGCCGTACTTCTCGGTCAGGTGGCTTTTCAGGCGGAATTCGTCTGGCTGGAAGCGGAAGGTGATGCCCGCCCAGTGGTTGCCCGCGCCGCCGGTGCCGTTACCCGGGTGGAACGAACCCCATTCGCGCATCGGCAGGGCGGTTTGCGACGGGTTGTTGCGGATGGTGATGGCGTTTTGCGCCGTCTGCACCATCAGCTCCTGACGGCTGTTGTAGCGCAGCTCATCGGTGACGGTAGCAACGTTAAAATCACGCGCGGTATCACGCCACGGGCCGCGTTCAATAGCGACCACGTTCAGACCTTCGTCGGTCAATTCGCTGGCGATAATCGACCCGGCCCAGCCGAGACCAATCACCACCACGTCAGTTTTGGGTAGTTTCTTTGCCATAATCTGTTCTTTCGCCCCTAGCTTTTCATCTTCCATGCATCTCCACCGGAGATACTCAGCGGTTCCAGATCTAACTTCTGGTTATGTTTGCCGATGTATTCGCGATAGTCGTAACGCGCGCCCGGGAACCCGAGCATTTTCCATGACACCATGTTGCGGTTTCCGCCATAAATCGGGTCGGCGAAGAAACCTTCCATGGTGTTCTTCAGCGCGATATCGAAGAACAGTTTGGAATCGATGCCATTCAAAGCTATTTTTCCGGTTTGTAAGCCACCCAAGATTTCATCCTGTTGGTCGCCGGTCAGATCTTTGAAGGATTTTTTGTGTTCCGTCTGGGTGTATTGCTCTAAAGCGGCCAGACCCAAACGGTAGCGCTGCTGGGGAACCAGAGGTGACTGGTCGCCCTGTTCCGGCGTGCCTTGCTTGAACGGGCCTTGCATATACAGACGGGAGTAGGTGCCGTAGAAACCGGCTAGCTGGCGGTCAATAAAAACGGCACAACCGGCATCTTTGCCCCCCACGCTCAGTTCATCAGCGGGGATCAGACGGTCAACAATGGCTTCCAGCGCGGCGGCTTCGGCGTCGGTAAAGAACACCCAACCTTCGGTTTCAATCTGCGGGGGAGGACTGGCGTCAAAGGGGCTCCACACGGGCGTTCCTTTGAGCGTAATGGCGTTTGCTGCCTTGGCGACGCCGAGAGCGGCGGACGCGGCGGAAAACGTCAGGATCTGCCGACGCGTAACGCCGGGCAAGGTTTTTTTGCTCATCTATGTTCCCTTGTTTTATAGAATGCGCACTTCTCATCAGACAATCTGTGCTGTCTAACGAGGGGATACGGCGTGCAAATTTGTCATTATGTGTAGATCGTTAATTGTGATCATAGTCACGCGATGCAAAGAAAAATCTGCATTCGGGTGGCGTAACTAAAATCAAATTTACCTAGACAGGATAGATGATTAATCCTTGTAACGAGAACGGTCTTAGATGTTAAAAATGTTATGAAATGTGTAAATTTGGGTAAAGCTGTTATAGGAACCGTGTTTAATTTACACAACTTAAGGGCTACAAAGTGCGGCGAAATTCCTCTGCAGCCCCTGTCATTACTGACGTTGTGGTTTTGCTGACGCAGGGAAGAGTCGTAGCAGAAAATTGCGCATCCGCACGACAAACCTTTCTTGGAAGATCACACAAATTGCCACAGTAAGTAGCAGATAAATCACATAACCGGGCACGCTGAGCTGCACTTTGCCCGCCGCATCAATACAACCTTGCCAATCATTAAAGCAACTCATCGGTGCGCCGCGCAGTAACTGTTCCACTGTGCGGAACAGGCTGAACAGCGGAACGTGCAGGGCGAAAATCGACAAAGAGGCTGCGCCGAGCCGTGGCGACCAGTGTCGCAGCCAGGCGCTTTTCGGATCGTGTGCCAAGGCACTCAGGTAGACCAAACAGACCTGCGAGGGAAGTAATAATCCATTGTGCAGCAGGAAGTACCAGTGCCGACCGTTGCCGTGAGTAAACAGCGCGGTGCCAATCAGGAAGCAGAGCAAAATCCCCAGCGCCAGCAGGGTGCGCGTCGAACGGCCAATCACCAGATTGGCCCTCTGGTGCTGGCGGAAAATGCCATACCCGAGTATCCCCGCCAGAAACTCCGGCAGGCGGAACAGCGGCCCACGCTGCAACAGGCCGGTGAAAGGCATACCGTACTGCTGCTGCCAAATCACCCAAATGGGCGGCAGCAGGTAGAGGGCGCAGATGATCGCCATCCATAGCCATTTATGGCGCAGCGCCAGCAGTTTCGGGCCGAGCCACGGGAAGAACAGATAGAAGAAAAACAGGGTGGAGAGTGACCACAGCGGCGCATTGAAAGTCAGGAAATAGGGGTTCCAGGCTTGCAGCATCAGCAGCTGTAATACGCCGTTAAATGCCAACTGGGCGTTAGTCATATAGTGGCGGAAAAGTTCGGGATTAGTGCCGGCCAGCTCGGAGTTGGTGTCATACACCACAAAGCGCAGGCTTGAGCCGGGGCCTTCGGGCGGAATGGCGAGCCACTGCATCAGGCTGACCACCAAAATCGACGACGCCAGCGCCACAATATGAATCGGGTAGAGGTTGCAGAAGCGTTTTTTTAGAAAGCTTCTGCCCGACTCGCGCATCTGGTTGCCGTTGAAATAGACGTGAGTAAGCAGAAAGCCGGAAAGCACAAAGAAGGTGCTGGTGGCGAAGAACCCCATGCTGGTGAGTTCAGCCAAGAAGGGCACCGAACCGCGCTGCGGGTACTGATGAACCGTGTGGTAAATCATCACATAACAGCCGAGCAGGAAGCGCAGCCATTCCAAACCAATAAAACGTTGTTTTGATGCTTTCTGCATCCGTTGTCTCCGCAACAATAAAGCGACAATCCGTCGTTCCCAGACGTCATCAGGGAATGACAGCGTGCTCACGGATCAGGTCAACGAGGTATAACTGACGGGAGGTGAACGAAACTTAAACCAAATGTAAAAAATGTTTCAGAATTTACCTAAAGCGTTACCGAAAGTAGCCTAAAGTGCTCTTGTGCCTTGATAAATGTCCTCTGTGGGTTAAGATCGTTGTTCACTCTTTATTTGTGCAGGACATGACAGACGTCACAGAAGTTTTTCCCAATTTATTGAAGCGAATTGCGCCGCCACTGCGCGCCTCACTGCTTATTCTGTGGGGATCGGCTTTCTATACTGCAAGCGCCAATGCGCTGACGGTAGACGCTTACCAGCGATTTTCTCCCGATGCTGACCTCTCAGCTCCCGCTGGCGATGCCAATTCGATGTTCAATGCCGGTACTCCTGCCCAAGATCCCAACACCTTGCCCAGTCTGGGTAGCGCTTATTACAAGCCCGCCAGCGGCGCGACGGCGGCTGAAACCAAAATCGCCAATACGCTGAAACAGTTTGGCGAGCAGAGCACCTCCAGCGACAGTCAGGACCCATTGCGCGAGCAGGCGGAAAGTTTGGCGCTAACGCAGGCCGCCAAGCTGGTGCAGAAAGAGACCAGCAGCTTGCTCTCGCCGCTTGGCACCGCCAGCATGTCGCTCGACGTCAGCGGGCGAAATCTCGACGGCAGCCGGGGGCAGCTCTTCAGCCCGCTTTACCAAAACGACCATTTGTTGACTTACAGTCAGGTGGGGCTGGTCAGCGCCACGGACTCTACCGTGGGGAACTTCGGGCTGGGGCAGCGCTGGAATGAGGGCAGTTGGATGCTGGGCTATAACGCCTTTGTGGATAACGACTTCGACCATCAGCTAAGCCGTGGCAGCTTGGGCGCCGAGGCGTGGACCGATTACCTGCATTTCTCCACCAACTATTATCATCCGTTTTCCTCTTATAAGGCGGACAGCAGCAGTTCGCCGCAGCTTCGCCGTCAGGCACGCGGCTATGACATCACCACCAAAGGCTATCTGCCGTTTTATCGCCAGATTGGCGCCTCGCTGAGCTTCGAGCAGTATTATGGCAATCAGGTGGACCTGTTCGGCAACGGCACGCGGCAGACCAATCCTTCGGCCATGACCTTTGGAGTGAATTACACGCCGGTGCCTTTGGTGACGGTGAAGGCCGCCCACCAGGCCGGGCAGGATGGCGACAATCAGGACAGCGTCGAGTTGACGCTCAATTACCGTCTTGGGGTGCCGCTCTCCCAGCAGCTTTCTGCCAACAATGTGGCCGAGGCGCACTCGCTGCGCGGCAGCCGGATGGACGTGGTCGAGCGCAATAACATGCCAGTAATGGATTTCAAACAGCGCAAAACGCTGTCGGTTTATCTGGCGACGCCGCCGTGGAATTTACAGCCGGGTGAAACCGTCGAGCTGAAATTGCAGGTCAGGGCACTCAACAGTGTCAGCGCGCTGAGCTGGCAGGGCGACACTCAGGCGCTAAGCCTGACGCCGCCGCACAATAACCGCGACACCGATGGCTGGAGCCTGATTGTGCCGCCGTGGGATAGCTCGCCGGATGCCAGCAACAGCTACCGTCTGTCCGTCACCGTGGTGGACAGCAAAGACCAGCATGTCACATCTAACTGGATCACCCTTAACGTCACGCCGCCGCCGCTGAGTGAAGATATGCAGCAGCAGAAGTTTAATTTTTAATGGGTGATTCACCGGCGTTTAATTAAGCTATTTATAATGGCTTTTTAATCTTGAGAACTTACCCATGCTAAAGCGCGCAGCGATCGGCATCTGCCTACTCAGTTCCTGCTGGACACTGGCCGCATTGGCCAGTGATAGCTTCTATATTAATCCCAACTCTTCTGCCGCCCAGTGGGTGAAAGCTCACCCTGACGACCCTCGCGCCAAAACCATTAACACCGCCATTGCCCAAGTGCCTTCGGCGATGTGGTTTACCGGCACCAGCCAAAGCAACGACCAACTGGCGCAGGCGGTGAGCCGCTATGTGAATGCCGCCAGCCAGGCTCAGCGCATTCCGCTGTTGGTAGCCTATAACCTGCCGGGGCGGGATTGCAGCGGAGGAGCTTCTGCCGGAGGAGCGAGCGATGCTCAGAACTATCGCGGTTGGATCGATAATTTCATCAGCGGCGTCGGCAGCCAAACGGCGATGGTGGTGCTCGAACCCGATGCGCTGGCCGATAGCGACTGCCTGACCCCCGCCAAGCGCCAAGAGCGGCTGGGGCTAATTCACTATGCTTTGCAGCAGTTTCAGCAGCACGCGGTAAAGACCAAGGTGTATCTGGATGCGGGAAATGCAGGCTGGAAGCCCGCAGATGCCATGGCGGATCTGCTTAACGCGGCGGGCATTAATCTGGCGCAGGGCTTTGCGTTGAACGTGTCAAACTTCTATCGGCTTGAGCAATCGACGGCTTACGGCGAGGCGATTAACGCCCGGCTGGCGGCCAATTATGGTTATCGTAAATCGATGCTGATAGACACCGGACGCAGCGGCAACGGCTCTGAAAACGGCCAGTGGTGCAACCCGCCGGGGCGCAAAATTGGCAGTTTGCCGGGCAAGATTTCAGCTGACGCGATGGCAGTTTGGGTCAAGCAGCCCGGCGATTCCGACGGCGCGTCTTCCCCCAGCGCCGACTGCCACAACGGCCCGGCGGCGGGCGTTTTTAGCCCGGAGCTGGCAGTGCGGCTAATTGAAGGAAAGTGATGGTCAGCAGCGATTTTGGGCAGATGCGGAAAGTCAAAAATAAGGCCATTCAGCTCCTCCCCTCCTGAAAGGGGAAGGAGTAAAAAACCAAAACCAAACAAAAAAAGTTACCGTTAAATCACATTACTTTGTAGCACCCAGACCGCCGCTTCGACGCGGGATTTGAGTTTCATCTTCTTCAATAGGTGCTTCACGTGAACTTTTACCGTGCTTTCGGTGATGTTCAGGCGGCGGGCGATCACCTTATTGGGCAAGCCTTCGGCGATCAGTTTGATGATATCGCGCTCGCGCGGCGTCAAGGATTGAATGTCGCGATCGCCACTCGGGCGACTCTCGCGCAGGCTGGCCGCCAGCACTGGCGTCAGGGCTTCGCTGAGCACCATCTTGCCGCCCGCGGCGTTGTGTAGCGCGGCGAGCAGGTCTTCGGGCTCCATATCTTTAAGCAGATAGCCGTCGGCGCCGCGTTTCAGGGCGGTCACCACGTCATCTTCATGATTCGACACGCTAAACACCACGATGCGCCCAGAAAGGTCGGTTTGACGCATTTTATCCAGCGTATCGAGGCCGTTCATGCCGGGCATATTGAGATCTAACAGGATTAAATCCGGGTCGAGCTGTTTTGCCAGTTCAACGCCTTGCTCGCCGTTACTCGCTTCGCCAATCACCTGCAAGGTGCTGTCCAGCGCGATCAACTGCTTAACGCCGTTGCGCAGCATCGGGTGGTCATCAATCAACAAAATGGTGGAAGGGGTGGCGTCGTTCATACTTGCTCCTGAGGATTAATCGGCAATGCGTCTGGACGGAAGCGGACGGTGACCTGTGTCCCACCGCTTTCCCGGCTGGTGATCTGGCATTGGCCGTGCAAACTTTTGGCGCGATCTTGCATGATGATCAGGCCGTAATGGTGCTGTCTTTCGATATTTTCTGGGATGCCATGACCGTCGTCGGTCACTTGCATCATAATTTCGTCGTGCTCACAGCTGAGTCTTAGTGAAATTTGCGCAGCATTGGCGTGCTTAAAGGCGTTGTTCAGGGCTTCGCGGGCAATGTGCAGCAGGTGAATCGCCTGATTGGCCGGTACCGATCGCGGTGGTAACTGGTAGTCAAAAGCGATAGTGATCCCCATGCGGGCCGAGAACTCATCTACCGCGTGCTGCAAGGCGGCGCGCAGGCCGGGGGTGTTCATCTGTAGGCGGAAAGTGGTCAGCAGTTCGCGCAACTGGCGATAAGCCGTATTCAGTTCGTCGCGCATCTGCTGCACCAGCTGGCCGTTTTCTGCCGTCAACTCGCTCCCTTGCATTTGCAAACAGGCAATTTGGATTTTCAGGCAGGAGAGGGACTGCGCCAGCGAATCGTGCAGCTCACGGGCAATGGCGGAACGCTCTTCCATCAGCATCAATTGCTGCTGATGTTCAGCCTGTCTTGCCAGCATTAAGGTGCTGGTCAGTTGCTCCAGTAGGGTCGTCACCAGACGCTGCTGGTCGCGCGTTAGCGAGGTGCCCTGTGGAAGCTGCGCCAGCAGAACCCCGTAATTCTCGCGCTCGTCTTGCAAACTCCAGCTGAGAGGTTGCTGGTGGCTATTTTCAGCCGATGCGTTGTTGTCGCTATATAAATGGTGCTGGCTTGCAGCCGGACTGCCGATATCATTAAACAGCTCGGCGCTGTTGTTCTCATACAGCCGCAGCTGCACGGACTGTAGCGGCGTCAGCTTCTGTAACTCCTCCAGCACCGGCACCAAACGCTGCTCCAGCGGGGCGCTGGTATGCAGCTGGCGGCTGACGCGATAGAGAAAATCCAGCACCTGATTCTTCTGCTGTAAATCGGCAGTTTTGTTATCTACCAGCTGCGCCAGGCTGTCCACCGTGCGCTCCAGCGCCTGCGACATACTGTTCAGCGACTGGCCGAGAATATCCATTTCATTGTGCGGGCGGGCCGTCTGGCTTACCTGATAACGCTGGCTAAAATCGCTGGCGCTCACCGCGTTGGCCTGCGCCAGCAGCCGTTTCCACGGCTCCAGCAGCCGACGGCGTAGAAACCAAATCGTCAGCCCCAGCAGTAAGAGCGTGACCAGCAGCAGGCCGCGCTGAACCAGTGAAATCAGCGTCAGGTGGTATTCGGTCTTATGCTCCAGCGCGGCCACCAGTTTGTCTAACTGGCCGACATACACCGCCACGTTGGAGGCCACCTGCGCGGGAGTCTGTGCCTGGCGAATTTGGTCCTTCAGCGTGGTCATCCAGTAGCGGCGCAGGGCATCGAATTCTGGCTGGAGATCTTCACTTTGCACCGCGCGGCGCAGATCGAGATTGTCCTGATCTTGCTCCATCTGGCGCAAATAGGCGTTATTGGCCGGGGTCAGAGGCACCGAGGCCAGCAGGCGATAGCTCTGCATACGCAGCGAACCGGCCTTATTGATGGCATGGGCGTTACCCTGAATGCTCTGCGCCATCCACGCGGCGACGCTCATCCCGCCAATGCCCAACAGGCCGAGCAACAGCATCAGCAGGGCAATTTGGCTGACTAGCGACAGCGGCGTCACAGCGCGTCTAAGCATCTTGTCATTCCTGTCAGTAACGTTAAGGGATAAGGGCATTCGGTTAGTGTGGGCATATTTTTTATTATCCGGCGTGATATCCCTATACTCCTATAGGAGTACCTATTTATTTCCACCGGGATAACGCCTGCTATCAATAGATATGCATAATGACATCAACTCTATGAATTATAGTCAATTATCAATCATGGCGGGGATACCCACAAAGGACGCATGGTGATTTTGAGGCCGAAACTTAACCACGATCTGCTTGATTTGCATCAACATCCCACAGGGGAGCACTACCTAGTGTTGGCAGCATTAATAACAACAATGCTCTGCCAATTCGAGGTTTTCCATGCCCCATACTTCAGCAACACCCGCGTCTAAACCGTCGAGACTCCTTCAGGACTGGCGGCCGGAAGACTCCGCGTTCTGGGAGAAAACCGGCCATAAAGTGGCCAGCCGTAATCTGTGGATCTCTGTTCCTTCGCTCTTGTTAGGGTTCTGCGTCTGGATGTTGTTCAGCCTGGTCGCGGTCAATCTCAACAAGGTGGGTTTTAACTTCACCACCGACCAACTGTTTATGCTGACCGCCATTCCATCGGTGTCCGGTGCCATTCTGCGCGTGCCTTACTCCTTTATGATCCCGCTATTCGGCGGACGTCGCTGGACCGCCATCAGCACGGTATTTTTGATTATCCCATGCGCCTGGCTGGGTTTTGCGGTGCAAGACACCAGCACGTCTTACAATACTTTCCTGATTATCTCTTTGCTCTGTGGTTTCGGCGGCGCGAACTTCGCATCCAGCATGGCAAATATCAGCTTCTTCTACCCGAAAGCCAAGCAGGGCGGCGCGCTGGGGATTAATGGCGGTTTGGGGAATATGGGCGTCAGCGTGATGCAGTTGCTGGCTCCGTTAGCTATTTCACTGGGCATTTTTGGTGCTTTTAGCCAGCCACAGACCTTGGCCGATGGCAGCAGCATGTGGCTGCAAAATGCCGCGTGGATCTGGGTGCCTTTCCTGATTATCTGCACCGTCGCCGCGTGGTTCGGCATGAACGATTTGGCGTCGTCGAAAGCCTCGATTCGCCAGCAGTTGCCGGTGTTAAAGCGCGGTCACCTGTGGATCATGTGCGTGCTGTATCTGGCGGCGTTCGGCTCATTTATCGGCTTTTCCGCCGGTTTTGCCATGCTGACCAAAACCCAATTTCCTGAAGTGAATATCATGCACTACGCCTTCTTCGGCCCGTTCTTCGGTGCACTGGCGCGTTCCGGCGGCGGCATGTTGTCTGACCGTTTAGGCGGCGTTCGCGTGACTTTCTGGAACTACGTGGTGATGGCGATTGCCGCCGCCTTGCTGTTCTTAACGCTGCCAAGCGGCGGCGCGGGTGGCAATTTCCCAGCCTTCTTCGGCGTGTTTATGGTGCTGTTCCTGACTGCCGGTCTGGGCAGTGGTTCGACTTATCAGATGATTGCGGTGATCTTCCGCAAACTGACCACCGACCAAGCACTGGCTCGCGGCGAAACGGCAGAATCCGCCCAGCGCGAAGCCATCACCGACACTGCCGCGGCATTAGGCTTTATCTCCTCCATTGGCGCAATTGGCGGCTTCTTCATCCCGAAAGCCTTCGGCACATCCCTCGCCATGACCGGCTCTCCGGCGGGCGCAATGAAAGTGTTCCTGGTGTTTTACGTGGTGTGCGCGGTGATCACATGGGTAGTTTACTGGCGGAATTTGGATAAGGGGTTTGCGACGAAGAAAGCTCGTTGATGGGAGCTTGCGTGGCCACGCAAACAGGCTTTTAAGGTCCAAACCGTGCGCTGCCGCCACACCGGCCTCAAGGGGCGCCTATCGCCGCGCCCCTTGAGAATCCCCGGCTCTATACTGCGCGCTATCGCTCGTTGGGCGGACATGTTTCAGGAGCTTCCGTTATACACCGCAAAATGTCGCCGCTTAGGCGGTGCCTTCGCTTCAGGCTTCGAGCCTGAGGTCTCGAACCGTTCGCTCTGCGCCATTTTTGACTGCGGTTTTGAGGCATTTCAACCGTGCCGTTTCAATGGGCTTTGTTTGGGGTTTAGTTTTTTTACGAATTGAATGAAACGGCACGGTGTAAATGCCAGTAGGTCGCGTTCAGAAGTGACGCCGAGCAAGAGGTGGAAAACCGCGAGTCTTTTTTCGCGGGTTGGAATCCCGCAGCGAGGGAACCGCCTAAGCGGCGGCACTTCGCGACGAACACGATGGCTGCTGAAACATGTCCATTCCAACTCTGCGAAGCCTCGATCTTCCAGCAGCAAAAAAACGCAGGATTCCAAAGGGTTTCGTTTAAAACCCTTTGGGCCCGTGTGGGCGGCGAGCCCACGATTTTGACTTTAAAAGCGGCCCAGGGACGCCCCCCGTCCCATCACCGACACCACTTCTCAATCGCTAAAGCAATCGCCTTCGTGCAATTCACCAGATCCTCGACCGATACGCGCTCATTGGGCTGGTGCGACTGCGCCGGGTCGCCGGGGCCGAAGTTGACGGTTGGCGTGTTGCCCATGCCGGTTGGCAGGCCGATGTCGCTGTGCGCGCCGAAGCCGGAGAGCACTGGCGACAGATTGGCTTCTACTACCGCCTCTTGGAAAGTCTGCACGAAAGGATGATCCGACGGCACTTCGGCGCAGTCGGCGTCCAAAATCCATTCGATATAAGCCGGATGGGCGCGCAGGTAAGGGTCGGCTTCGCACACGCGGGCGATGTGTTCTTCGACCTCGCGCTTCACGTGTCCGCCTAAGCCAAACTCATCTTTCTCGTGCGGCAGATACTGCACGTCAATGATGATTTCCCCGTGTCCGGCGGTGGAAGAAGGGTGCTCGCCCACTTTCAACTGGGTGATCATCACCTTGTTAGGCATCTCCATCAGCGGGTGATTCTTCTTCGGATCGTACTGCCAGCGGCGGTTGAGAATGTCGATTCCGTCCATGATCTGGCGACACAGCTCGACGGCGTCCACCGGGCCGGTGCTGTCCCACGAATTTGGCGTCAGCTCAGCGTGACCGCCCACGCCGTTGACGATGATTTTGCCCCACAAAATACCGTGGCAAATTGGCGCGATTTGGTTAGCGCTTGGCTCAGTCATGATCCCCGCGTCGGCGCGGAAACCGCGATCGACCATGGCGAGCGAGCCCATGCCGCCAATCTCTTCATCGACCACCGTGGTGAAAACCACGTCGCCGGACAGCTCGACGCCCAGATCTTTCAAAAACTCCACCGCCATCAGCATGCAGGCGACGCCGCCTTTCATGTCCACCGCGCCGCGCCCGTACACGAAATCGTCAATCACTTCTGGCAAGAAGGGATCGGTGCGCCAGTGGGAGCGCGCGCCCGGTGGCACCACGTCGATATGCCCGGTCAGCATGATGGATTTGCCGCCGCCGGTGCCTTTTAAGGTGCCGCCAAGGTTGGGGCGACCTTCAAAAGTGCGGCCTTTATTAGCGCCGGGGCGGCCTTTGTATTTCTCATATAATGCCGGACCATCTGGGTCCCACAGGTCAGTCTCCATGCCCAACTGGTGCAGGCGCTGTTGCAGATAGAGCTGGCAATCGCGCTCGCCCGGCCCGGCCTGAGTAGGGTCTGCCATCACGATCGAAGGGAACGACAAAATATCGCACAGCGTCTGGACGATGCGCTGCTTGTTGGCGTCGATATGGTCCGCCAGCGCCTGAGTAGAAAAGGTCATTGATTAGCTCCGGGTTTTTGAAAGACGATCGGCCAGCAGCACCGCGATCAGTAACAGACCGACCACGCCCACTTGCCAAACGGTGTTAATTCCAAACTGCAACATGCTGGTTTTAAGCGTGACCAGCAGCAGGACGGCGGCGAATACTCCCGCCACGCCCCCTTTGCCGCCAAATATCGCCACGCCACCCAGCAGGGCTGCGGTTAATGATTCCAGTTCAAGATTGACCCCCGCGTTCGGCCTGCCGCTGCCGAGCCACGACAGGGAAACAAAGCCCGCGCCGCCTGCCAGCATGCCGCACAGGGAGTAGAGTAGAATGCGCGCACGATCGACCGGGATGCCCACCAGTCGCGCCGAATGCTCGTTAAAGCCCATGGCGTAAATCCAGCGCCCCCACGAGGTAAACGACAGCAGCAGGGCGGCAATCAGAAACGCGGGAATAACCAGCGTGAGGAATGGCAGAGGAATGTCGGCCAGCACGCCGCGCCCCCAAGGCAAGACCCATGCCGGAACCCCGGACTGCGCCGCGCCGCCGGTGAGTGACAGCGCCAGACCCGAGTAGGCGTAGAAGGTGCCGAGAGTGACAATCAGCGGGTAGATTTTCAGCCTGGCGATCAGCAGGCCGTTTACCGCGCCGAGCAGGAAGCCGCACAGCAGACACACCACCGGCAGCAGCACCGCCGGAACCCCGGCCTGTAGCGCCATCACGCCCGCAATGGCGGACAGCGACACATTGCCGCCGACCGACAGGTCAATCCCCGCGCCGCCCGCCAGCACCACCAAGGCTTGCCCCAGCGACACCAGCGCCAACAGCGTGGCGAACTGCAAGATGCTGGTTAAGGTTGCGCCAGACAGAATCGACGGCTGACCAATCAGCAGGGTTAACGCCAGCGCCACCCACAGCCCGCAGAGCAGAGTGAGCACCAGATTTTTACGATAAAGGCGGGAAGCTCCCGCGGTGAGAGTCATGCGGTTCCTTCTCCTTTAAGACGATTTTTACGCAGGTTCATGTTGTGAATGCGCAACCTGCCGCTGAGCACTTCGGCTGTGAGCACCAGCAACAGCAGGCCTCCGGTGACCACGGTTTGCCACAGAGACGGCACGCCAATCAGCAGCAGGCCGTTTTGCAAGATACGCAGCAGGAACACGCCGAGTACCGTGCCCAGCAGGCTACAGTGGCCGCCCATAATGCCGGTTCCGCCCAGCACTACGGCGGCAATGGCTTCCAGCGCCAGCTGGCTGCCGATAGTCATTTCGACGTTGCGATAGGTGCCGACATAGAAGGTAGCCGCCAGCCCGCACAGCAGGCCGCTGATGATGAACGTGGCGAAACGAACCCGGGTGACCGCAATGCCGGAAAGCCGCGCTTTGTCTTCCGAATTGCCGATAGCCAGCAGGTGCAAGCCATACGGCGTGCGGCGCAGCGCCAGCCAGACCAGCCCGTAGGCCAGAGCAATCACCCAGACAGTCACGGGCAGGCCGAGCAGCGGCGCGCTGACTAACTGGGTCAGCGAGTCCGGCAGCCCCGACAACCACTGGCCGCCGAGCAGGGCAAACACCGCCGTGCGATAGACGCCATACAGCCCCAGCGTGCCGACGATGGCAGGAATGCGACCTGCCACCACCACCAGCGCGCTAATAACGCCAATCAATGCGCCCACCAGCGGGCCGGAAAGGGCGGTCAGGCCGGGAGAAACGCCCGCGTTAAGCAACTGACCAATAACAATTGCCGCCAGCCCCATCACCACGCCGACCGACACGTCCACGCCGCCCATTGCCAGCAGCAGGGTCATGCCCAGCCCAATCAAGAGTAATTCTGTGCTGTTGCGTAGCACGGTCGTCAGGTTATCCAGCGTGGCAAAATAGGGCGATGCCAGACTGAAAATAACGATGGCGACCAGACAAACGCAGGCCAGCGTCAGCTCCCGCCCCGAGAATTTCAGGGCGGGCGTGAAGGATGTTGCCACGGCAGTGTCCCCTCAGTGTTGCGATTCAGTTTTTGCGATAAAAATCAGAAGTGGAATTGGTCGACGTTTTGCTTGGTAAACACCGCCGGTGCGCCGAGCAGCAGCACGCCGGTTTTCGCGTCATAAGCCACTTTCTGATCCAGACCCGGCACACTGTTTTCGGCACTAAAGGTTTTACCGTCGATCAGCTGTTTGCCCGCCCAGACGGTGAGGTAGCCGAGTTTTTCCGGGTCCCACAGCACGGAGAAGCCAAAGGAGCCGCTTTTCAGGTAGGCGCGCGCGATGTCTGGGCTGCAATAGCCGGTACCCACCACTTTGCCGATTTTGCCAGCGGTTTCGATGGCCTGCGCCACGCCCGGACAGGTGGTAGAGGCAACGGCGATAATGCCTTTCAGGTCAGGGTTGGCGGCAATCATGTCGGCAGAAATTTGCGCCGCGCGGCTGGAGGTGCCGCCCGCAAACTGCGGTTTCAGCAGCGTGACATTCGGGTATTTGGCCTTGACGCGCTGCTGCATAAAGCCAATCCACGCGTTGAGGTTTGAGGCAGTGGCTTCGCCGGAAACTATGCCAATCTTGGCGTGGTCTCCGACGCGTTTCACCATCTCGTCAATCACCGTATCGCCCAGCCCCTCGTCCGTGGCCTGCGCCACGTAGACCGCGCGGCCGCTGTCCGGTGCGTCGCTGTCACTGGTGAAAAGCTTGATATTTTTGGCTTTGGCCTGCTCGACCACCGGCGCGATGCTCGAGGCATCCAGCACGCTGACCGAAATAGCGTTAACGCCCTGAGCAATCAGGTTTTGCACGATTTGCAGCTGGTCCATCGGGTTGGTATCCACTGGCCCCGAATAGATGAAATCCACGCCAAAAGCCTTAGCGGCGCGGTTGCCGCCGTCCTGCATCGCTTTGAAATAGGGAATACCGACGATTTGCGGCACAAAGGCCACTTTCGGTTTGTCTTGGGCGAAGGCGCTAAAAGCCGTCGCGCCGAGCAGAGCAGATGCCACCATGGTGCTGATCATTTTTTTCAACATAGAAAGCCCACCTGTCATGAATGTGAGAGATAACTGCTGTGTTTTTTGGTTTTGTAATGTGGATCTGGCGTTGTGTTGTTTGGTGATGCAACTTCGTGGATCTGACGTCAGGCCGTTACGGCCTCAAACGCTCGTGCTTCGGGATGCGCGCCGGTGATCAGCGACACAATCTCTTCCGGCGTGGTGTCGGCGCGTCGGCGCTCGGCAATTTTTCTGCCGCGACGGAATACCACCATGCGATCGGCAACTTCAAACACGTCGGCAATGTTGTGGCTGATTAACACCACCGCGCAGCCGCGCTCCGCCAGTTTGCGGGTGAGGGCCAGCACTTTGCGGGTTTCGGCGACGGCCAGCGCGGCGGTCGGCTCATCCATAATCACCAGCTTGGCGTTGAGGTTCAGCGCGCGGCAGATAGCCACCGCCTGCCGCTGGCCGCCGGAGAGGCTGCCAACCGGCGCTTCTGGGTCAGAAATATGGGCTTCCAGCTCGTGCAGTAGCTCGGCGACCTTTGAGCGCATCGCCTGCTGGCGAAGAAAAGGAATGCCTAAGAAGGAGTGTTTCAACTCGCGCCCAAGGAAGACGTTTTCCGCAATAGACAGGTTTTCGGACAGCGCCAGCTCCTGAAAAATGGTAGCGATGCCGCAGTCCGAGGCGTCTTTCGGCGAGTGAAAACTCACTGCTTTGCCATCGACCACCAACTCGCCGCCGCTGGCCGGATGGGCGCCCGCCAGCACTTTAGTAAAGGTAGATTTACCGGCGCCGTTATCACCCAACAGGGCCAATACTTCGCCGGGATAAATCTCCAGATTGACGTCGCGCAGGGCGGTTAACGCCCCGAAACGCTTGGTAATGTTAACGGCCTGAACATAGGGCTGAGCCATGGCGAATCTCCCGTAGAGTCTTGGGCTATCAGGCGTTGTCGAGGTGGGTGAGCCAGCTCAGACAGTTCTTCCACAGCTGGTCATAGCCCGGCCATGCGATGAATTCGCCGGGTACCCAGTGCGGGCCGATGTCCGACGTCCAGGCGATGGAGCGCCCTTTGCCGTAGCTGCCGGTGACTAACAAAGGGTGGCCGCCTTCGTCGTCTGGCAGAGTGGCCAGCACTTGCGCGCCTTCTTTCAGCACCACTTCGTTAGCGCCGAGCAGCAGCGGCCATGGGCCTTCTATCCCGCGCAGAATGGCGTGATTTTTGTCGCCGGTGATTTTAGCCGAGAAGCCTTCCGGCACCTCAAGGCGGTCGTCGTACGGCAGGCAGGTGACCGGCAGCACGTCTTCTACCGGGGTATTGCGCCAGCGCGCTTTGCCATCAATGCCTTGGAAAGAGAAGTAGCCGCCGATCATCATCAAGCCACCGCCTTCTTCGGTCCATTGACGTAATGATTTCAGACGGTTAGGCATAGGTTTGCTGTGCAGCCAGACCGCAGGCGGCAACAGCAGGGAGTTAGCGCCAATGTCCGACAAAATAATGGCGTCGTAGGCTTTCAGGCTTTCAAGATCGAAGGGCATTTTTTCCACCACTTCATGAGCCGGCAGATAGGTCAGCTCGAACTCGCTGCCTTTTAGCGCATTAACCAGCGGCTCAGCGCCTAAATGGAAAGTGACGCTACCGAACTGATCAAAACCTTTGTAGTGAGTCGCGGAACTGACCCAGCTTTCACCTAACAACAGCACGCGTTTAGTCATACCCATATTCTCCTGAATGAATTCCCCTGGTGAGGGCCTCTTTAGAACATCTCCGTAGCAAGGTGATAACAAAGTAAACCGGTTTAGTAAAGCGGTTTAGTGGTCAATATGTGAGCTAGGTGGTCAAATATAAGACATTTATATGAATCTTTTGCGAAGCATCAAAGTGGGCGAAAAAGGCCGCGTGCCGTGCTGCCAGCAGGTGCGATGAGGGGGAGGAAAATGCTACTCTGCATCATCGGCCGCTATCCCCACCATACGGAAGAACTATGACGTTGAAAGTGCTTGATGCCTGGCAGAAGGGCGACTTGATTAATTTGCTGATTGCGATCCCGGCGGGGATCATCGCCGCCCTGGTGACTATTGCTTTTCGCAGCGCCATTTCCGGCATCAACGACCTGATGTTCACCGACGGCACGGATATCACCAAGGCCTTCCTTGAATACCCCAAACTGGTCTGGCCGATTATCACTACGGTGGGTGGGGTGATTGCCGGGTTTATCCTACTGTGGGCGCTGAATGTCGAACGCAAGCACGGCAAGATGCCGGATTATCTCGACGTGATTGACCAACGCCTGCCGGGCATTCCGCTGCGCAGCACCTTGCTGCGCGCGGCGTCTTCTCTCGCCAGCATCGCCAGCGGCGGCTCTATCGGGCGCGAAGGGGCGATGGTGCAGCTTTCGGCCCTCAGCGGCAGCCTGCTCGGGCGTTTCTCGCGGTTACGCGCTTTACATCAATCCGACCTGATTGCCATGGCGGCGGCGGGCGGGCTGGCGGCGGTGTATCACGCTCCCTTGGCCGGGGCGCTGTTTGTGGCGGAAATCGCCTTCGGCGTAACGGCGGTGCAGCGGCTCATCCCGCTGTTTATCTCCGCCTCGGTGGCGGTGCTGACCGTGCGTTCAGTGACCGACTACGAGCCGCTGTATCTCTATTCGTCGGCCACCTTTAGCCCGTCTCCCGGCGCGCTGCTGACCGTGCTGGTGATTGGCGTGGCCACCGGCACCCTCGGGCCGCTGTTTATTGGCTCAATTGATAAAGTGCGCCAGTGGATGAAGCCGATTTCCCACCCGGCCCTGCGCCTCGGGCTAGGCGGGCTGGGCGTCGGGCTGGTGGCGATGGTGTCGCCGCTGGTGCTGGGTAACGGATTCGAAGTGATTGATTTGATTCTGAATGACGGCGATTTGCACACCGCGCTGTGGATGGTGCTGCTGCTCAAAATCGTCGCGACGGCGATCACCGTCGGCTCCGGCGCGGTGGGCGGGTTGTTCACGCCTTCATTACTCATTGGCGCAGCCAGCGGGGCGCTGGTCTGTACTTTTCTCCAGTGGCTGGGCTTCGATCCTGGCCCCATTGGGCTATACGCGGCGATTGGCATGAGCGCGCTGCTGGCGGCAACCAGCCATGCTCCGCTGATGTCGATCATGATGGCCTTTGAAATGACTCTCAACAGCTCGCTGCTGTTCCCATTGATGCTGGCGACGGCTATCTCCTACGTGGTGGCGTCGAGGCTCAAGGCGGCGGGAACCTATCCGGTGCTGGCTCGCCACAATGCACGCTTTATGGCGAAAAATGAGTTTGAAAACAGCTCGGTGGCGTCTCTTATCACCCCCTGTTCGCGAATGGTGGTGCACTCGACGCTTGCGGAAGTGGTGGGCGAAGGGCTAAAACAGCGCACGCGATATGTCTATATGGTGGACAGCCAAGAGCGTTTTCTCGGCGTGGTGCCGACCAACGTGCTGGCCAGCGGCATCATCGACGGCAGCCTAAAAGCCGACGAGCCGATTGACAGTTTTATCGAGCAGGAATTCACCACTCTGTACCAAAATGCCAGCTACGAGCAGGCTTGGGCGACCTTCAGCGATTCCCCCCTCGAGCGTCTGCCGGTATTAGAAAACCCCGAAACCCGCCGCCTGCTAGGCGTCATTACCAAAGCGGCGCTATTGAATAAGGCGAAGAATTTTCTTTAACTATCATCCCGCCGCCGCAGCGCCCACCAGCCTGCCAGCAGGGTAAATACCCCGACGATCACCACCAGCAGCAGGAAGCCATGGTGGTTATTGGCGAGGGGGATGCCGCCGACGTTCATACCGAAAAAGCCCGCCACGATGTTGATCGGCAGGGCCAGCACGGTGATCACCGTCAGCACGTAGAGTGTGCGGTTGCTCTGTTCCATCTGCCTTGAGGTGATCTCTTCCTGTAGCAGCCGGATGCGCTCGGTGAGGGCGATCAGGTCATTGAGCACCACCGAAAACTCTTCGGTGAATTGGCGGAAGTTCTGCACCACCTCGGGGGCAATCCACGCGGGTGGGCGATTTAACAGGCGGAAAAGGGCGGTCGGCTCGGGTGCCAGCAGGCGCTGAAAGCGCAGCAGCATGCGGCGCAAACGGCCAAGGTTGGCGCGGTTTTTCTTCACATGGTGGGTCAGCAGGCACTCTTCGATGCGATCGACATACAGATTGGCGCGCCGCACGATGTTTTCCAGCAGATCTTCCTGCTCTTGCAGCAGATAGACCATTAGCTCGGTAGGCGAGCTGATGCTGATGTAGTCCAGCCGTTTATAGAGCAATTCAATCAGCCGCACCGGCTTGTGGCGCGCGGTGACCACCAGCTGTGGGTGACAGCTGACCCACAGGGTGGAGGTTTCATCGACGCTCTCTTCAGGGTTGAAAATCACGTCATTAAGCACCGCCAGCAGGCTGTTTCCCTGTCGCTCAATCCGCGTACTGCGCGAGCCTTCGCGGATCTCTTCAAAGAATAACTCATCAATGGTGAAATGCTTTTTCAGCCACTTTTCCGCCATCGCGTGTGTCAGGTTGACGTGCAGCCAGATAAAGCCTTCGCTGTGGCAAATTTGCTGATAAGCCTCTTGCACCTGTTGTGAAGAGACGCGCTCCGGCGGCCTGCCGGGGCGAAAAATAAAGCCATAAATCAGCCCGGTCACTTCATCATTAAAATTGAGTACGGCAGGTCTTTCGCTCGGCATGAAATAGGTTTTCTGCAGGTGGAAAACGGATTGGCCTATTACGCCAGTATTCGGCCTAAATACAATATGCAGACAGCGAGTTTCATATTTCTGTCACAATGCAAAACCGCCAATACCCCCAATTTTCCTGCGTCATGCCTGTGGCAATCAATAACAGTCCGTATTCGTATTAAGTAATTATTAATCAATAACTTAAGTGATTTTCATGACTTACCCCTTTGGGAGTATTTAGCGCTATGTAAATAGTTGCTTAACGACGCGGGATTGATCGCAATCAAGTAGAGACACTCTGGGGCTGTTTACCCTCCTGATATTAAAAGCAATGTCGACATTCATAACGACAGCCTGCTTCAGGCGGCTGCACAGGAGAGTCCCGGATGAGCAAATTCCTTGACCGGTTTCGCTATTTTAAAACCCTAGCTGAACCCTTCGCTGACGGCCACGGCCAGACGCTTAACACCAATCGTGATTGGGAAGACGGTTATCGCAGCCGTTGGCAGCACGACAAAGTGGTGCGTTCCACCCACGGCGTGAACTGCACCGGTTCATGTAGCTGGAAAATTTACGTCAAGAACGGTCTGGTCACTTGGGAAACCCAGCAGACCGACTACCCGCGTACTCGCCCTGACTTGCCAAACCACGAACCGCGTGGCTGCCCGCGCGGCGCCAGCTACTCGTGGTATCTCTATAGCGCCAACCGCCTGAAATACCCATTGATGCGCAAAAAGCTGATCCAGCTGTGGCGCGAAGCCAAGTTGCAGCACAGCGACCCGGTAGATGCCTGGGGCTCTATTGTCAATCAGCCGGAAAAAGCCAAACAGTATAAAGCGGCGCGCGGGCGCGGTGGTTTTGTGCGCTCCAGCTGGCAGGAAGTGAATGAACTGATTGCCGCCTCTAACGTCTACACCGCCAAAACCTTCGGCCCGGATCGCATTATCGGCTTCTCGCCAATTCCGGCGATGTCGATGGTCTCTTATGCCGCCGGGGCGCGCTATCTGTCGCTGATTGGCGGCGTGTGCCTGAGCTTCTACGACTGGTATTGCGACTTGCCACCGGCTTCGCCGATGACCTGGGGCGAGCAGACCGACGTGCCCGAATCCGCCGACTGGTACAACTCTTCTTATATTATCGCCTGGGGTTCTAACGTCCCGCAGACCCGTACCCCGGACGCCCACTTCTTCACCGAAGTGCGTTACAAAGGCACCAAAACCGTGGCCATTACCCCGGACTATGCTGAAGTCGCCAAGCTGTGCGACCACTGGCTGGCACCAAAACAGGGGACAGACAGCGCGCTGGCGCTAGCCATGGGCCACGTCATTCTTAAATCTTTCCACCTTGATAACCCAAGCCAATATTTCATCGACTACGTGCGCCGCTACACCGACATGCCAATGCTGGTGATGCTCGAGCAGCGTGAAGAGGGCTATTACGCGGCGGGCCGCATGCTGCGCGCTTCTGACTTGGTGGATAATCTGGGTCAAGAAAATAACCCGCAGTGGAAAACCATCGCCATTGATGAAACCAGCGGCGAGCTGGTGTCACCACTCGGCTCGATTGGTTATCGCTGGGGGCAGAAGGGCCAGTGGAATCTTGAAGCGCGCGAAGGCAAGGCGCAGCAGGACGTCAGCCTGACGCTGAGCCTGCTGGACAACCACGACGAAGTGGTCAGCGTCGGCTTCCCATACTTCGGCGGCGCGGTCAGCGAGCATTTCAACAGCGTGGCGCTGGAAGAAGTGTTGCAGCACAAACTGCCGGCTAAACGCCTGCAACTGGCCGACGGCAGCAGCGTGCTGGTGGCCAGCGTCTATGACCTGACTCTGGCAAACTACGGCGTCGAGCGCGGCTTGAACGATGAAAACTGCGCGCAAAGCTTTGACGAAATCAAAGCCTACAGCCCGGCGTGGGCGGAAAAAATTACCGGCGTTTCTCAGCAAAATATCGTGCGTATTGCCCACGAGTTTGCCGAAAATGCCCATAAGACCCATGGCCGTTCGATGATCATCGTCGGTGCCGGTATGAACCACTGGTACCACATGGACATGAACTACCGTGGCCTAATCAACATGCTGATCTTCTGCGGCTGCGTCGGTCAAAGCGGCGGCGGCTGGGCACACTATGTTGGCCAAGAGAAGCTGCGCCCACAAACCGGCTGGCAGCCGCTGGCCTTTGGTCTGGACTGGCAGCGCCCGCCGCGCCAAATGAACAGCACCTCCTTCTTCTATAACCACTCCAGCCAGTGGCGCTATGAAACCGTCGCGCCGCAAGAGCTGCTTTCGCCATTGGCGGACAAATCCCAGTTCACCGGCAGCATGATTGATTTCAACGTGCGCGCCGAGCGGATGGGCTGGTTGCCTTCTGCGCCACAGCTGAGCGTCAACCCGTTGAATCTGGCGGCCATGGCTAAGCAGGCGGGTAAAACCACGCAGGAGTTCGCGGTAGAAAGCCTGAAAGATGGCAGCCTGCGCTTTGCCGCAGAGCAGCCGGATAACCCGCAAAACTTCCCGCGTAACCTGTTTGTCTGGCGCTCGAACCTGCTAGGTTCTTCCGGCAAGGGCCACGAGTACATGCTGAAATACCTGCTGGGTACTGAACACGGTATTCAGGGGGAAGATCTCGGCGTGCAGGGCGGCATCATGCCGGAAGAGGTGGAGTGGCAGGCACAGGGCGGCGAAGGCAAGCTGGATCTGGTGGTGACTCTCGATTACCGCATGTCCAGCACCTGTCTTTATTCCGACATCGTGCTCCCGACCGCCACCTGGTACGAAAAAGACGACATGAATACCTCGGATATGCATCCGTTTATTCACCCGCTGTCCGCCGCCGTGGACCCCGCTTGGGATTCAAAAAGCGATTGGGAAATCTATAAAGGCATCGCCAAAGAATTCTCCCGCGTCTGCGTGGGGCATTTAGGCGTTGAAAGCGACGTGGTGACCTTGCCAATTCAACACGACTCGGCGGCGGAAATGGCGCAGCCGTTTGGCGTCGAAGATTGGAAAAAAGGCGACTGTGAGCTGATTCCGGGCGTCACCGCGCCGCACTTGATGGTGGTTGAGCGCGACTACCCGAACACTTACGAGCGTTATACCTCCCTCGGCCCGCTGCTCGACAAACTGGGCAACGGCGGCAAAGGCATTAACTGGAATACCGACAGTGAAGTCGAGCTGCTGAAAAAGCTTAACTACACCAAGGCAGATGGCGCAGCCAAAGGCCGTCCGAACATAGACACGGCAATTGACGCGGCGGAAGTGATCCTGACGCTGGCCCCTGAAACCAACGGGCAGGTGGCGGTAAAAGCCTGGGCGGCGCTGAGTGCTAATACCGGCATCGACCATAGGCATCTGGCGCTGAATAAAGAAGACGAAAAAATCCGTTTCCGCGACATTCAGGCCCAGCCGCGCAAGATTATCTCCAGCCCGACGTGGTCAGGTTTGGAAGATGAACATGTCTCCTATAACGCCTGTTACACCAACGTGCACGAGCTGATCCCGTGGCGCACGCTGTCCGGCCGCCAGCAGATTTATCAGGACCACGCGTGGATGCGCGCCTTCGGCGAAAGCATGCTGGTTTATCGCCCGCCGATTGATACCCGCGCGGCGCAGCCTTTGCTCAACGCCAAGCCAAACGGCAACCCGGAGATGGCGCTGAACTTCCTGACGCCGCACCAGAAATGGGGCATTCACTCCACCTACAGCGACAACCTGCTGATGCTGACCTTAGGGCGCGGCGGACCCATTGTCTGGCTGAGTGAAGACGATGCCACCCAACTGGGCATTGAAGATAACGACTGGATTGAAGCTTTCAACGCCAATGGCTCGCTGAGCGCCCGCGCGGTGGTTAGCCAGCGCGTACCGGCGGGGATGACCATGATGTACCACGCGCAGGAGCGCATCGTGAACATTCCGGGTTCTGAAATCAGCCAGCAGCGCGGCGGTATTCACAACTCAGTGACCCGCGTCTGCCCGAAACCAACCCATATGATTGGCGGCTACGCGCAGCTCTCTTACGGCTTCAACTATTACGGCACCGTCGGCTCGAACCGCGATGAGTTCGTGATTGTGCGCAAAATGAACCGTATTGACTGGTTAGACGACGAAGGTAACGACTACGTGCAGGGCGCGGTTGCGCAGGAGAAAGCCAAATGAAAATTCGTTCACAAGTCGGCATGGTGCTGAATCTCGACAAATGCATTGGCTGCCACACCTGTTCCGTGACCTGTAAAAACGTCTGGACCAGCCGTGAAGGTATGGAGTACGCCTGGTTTAATAATGTGGAAACCAAGCCGGGGCTGGGTTATCCGCATGATTGGGAAAACCAGCAGAAATGGAAGGGCGGCTGGATCCGCAAAATTAACGGCAAATTGCAGCCGCGCATGGGTAACAAAGCCAACCTGCTGCACAAAATCTTTGCTAACCCGCATATGCCTGAAATCGATGATTATTACGAACCTTTCGACTTCGACTATCAGCATCTGCACACCGCCAAAGAGGGCAAACACCAGCCCGTGGCGCGCCCGCGCTCGCTACTGACCGGCAAGCGCATGAACAAAATCGTCGGCGGCCCGAACTGGGAAGATGATTTAGGCACTGAGTTCAGCAAACGCTCTGCCGACCAAAACTTCCAAAACATGCAGAAAGAGATGTATGGCGAGTTCGAAAACACCTTTATGGCTTACCTGCCAAGATTGTGCGAACACTGCCTGAACCCGGCCTGCGTGGCGACCTGCCCGAGCGGCGCGATTTATAAACGCGGCGAAGACGGCATTGTGCTGATCGATCAGGATAAATGTCGCGGCTGGCGTATGTGCCTGACCGGCTGTCCGTACAAGAAAATCTACTTCAACTGGAAGAGCGGCAAGTCGGAAAAATGCATTTTCTGCTATCCGCGTATTGAAGCCGGCCAGCCGACCGTCTGCTCTGAAACCTGCGTTGGGCGTATTCGCTACCTCGGCGTGGTGCTGTATGACGCCGACCGTATCGAGCAAGCCGCCTCGGTGGAAAACGAGAAAGACTTGTACGAAAGCCAGATGAGTATCTTCCTCAATCCGAATGACCCGGAAGTGATCGCCCAGGCCGAAAAAGACGGCATTCCGATGTCGGTCATGGACGCGGCGCGTCAGTCCCCGGTGTACAAAATGGCGATGGAGTGGAAGCTGGCGCTGCCGCTGCATCCTGAATATCGCACCCTGCCGATGGTGTGGTACGTGCCGCCGCTGTCGCCAATTCAGTCCGCCGCCGACGCGGGCGCATTGCCGCACACCGGCGTGCTGCCGGATGTCGAAAGCCTGCGTATTCCGGTGCAATATCTGGCGAATTTGCTGACCGCCGGAGACACCGCGCCGGTGCTGCTGGCTTTAAAACGCATGCTGGCGATGCGCCACTTCAAACGTGCCGAATCCGTGGATGGCGTGGTGGATACCAGCGCGCTGGAGCAGGTGGGTTTGAGCCAAGCACAGGCGCAGGAGATGTACCGCTATCTGGCCATTGCCAACTACGAGGACCGTTTCGTGGTGCCTTCCAGCCATCGGGAGCAGGCGCGCGAAGCCTTCCCAGAGGCCAAAGGCTGCGGTTTCAGCTTCGGCGACGGCTGCCACGGCAGCGACACCAAATTCAATCTGTTCAACAGCAAACGTATTGACGCCATTGATGTGAGCGCCAAAACCTCGCGAGGTGATCAATGAACAGTCTACGCATTCTAGGTTTGTTGCTTGATTATCCCGACGATCTGCTGTGGGAGAGTCAGAGCGAGTTGCTGGAGATCATTGGCGAAGCGGCTGAGCTAACTGGCGGGCAGCAAGCTGAGCTGGCGGGCTATATTCGCCAATTCTGCCAGCAAGATCTGCTCGACGCGCAGTCTTCCTATACGGGGCTGTTTGACCGTGGCCGCGCCACTTCGCTGCTGCTGTTCGAACATGTTCACGGCGAGTCGCGGGATCGCGGGCAGGCGATGGTGGATTTGCTGGCGCAGTATCACGCCGCCGGATTAGATATCGACAGCCGCGAGCTGCCGGACTATCTGCCGCTGTATCTGGAGTATTTATCCACGCTGGCGGCTGATGAAGCCCGTTCAGGCTTGAACGATATTGCGCCGATTCTGGCCCTGCTGGGGGCGCGTTTGCAGGAGCGAAACAGCGCCTATTCCCAGCTGTTCGACCTGCTGCTGGCCCTGTCTGGCAGCGCGATGGTCAGCGAAGACGTGCGCCCAAGCCTGCAACAAGAGGCAAGGGACGATACGCCTGCCGCGCTCGACGCGGTATGGGAAGAGGAGCAGATCAAGTTCCTCGGCGAGCAGAGCTGCGCCAGCGGTGAAGAAGCCGCGCACCAGAAGCGTTTTGTCGGTGCGGTGCAACCACAATATCTTGACCTTGATTCCGCCAACGCTGGGGAGGCACGTCCATGAATTTTCTCAATATGTTCTTGTTTGATATCTATCCCTACATCTGCGGCACGGTATTTCTGGTGGGCAGTTGGATGCGTTATGACTACGGCCAATACAGCTGGCGTGCGGGCTCCAGCCAGATTCTGGAGAAGAAGCTGCTGCGCATTGCTTCGCCGCTGTTCCACGTGGGGATTCTCGGCATTATCGCCGGTCACGCCTTCGGGATGCTCACTCCGCACTGGATGTATGAGTCTTTCCTGCCAGTGCCGGTTAAACAGCAAATGGCCATGTGGGCGGGCGGCGCCTGTGGCGTGTTGACGCTGATTGGCGGGCTGATGCTGGTTTATCGTCGTCTAAGCAATGACCGAGTGCGCGCCACCTCGAGCTTTGGCGACATTATGATCATCATTCTGCTGGTGGTGCAGTGTGCGCTGGGCCTCGGGACCATTCCGTTCTCCGCGCAGCACATGGATGGCAGCGAGATGATGAAGCTGGTGGGCTGGGCGCAAGCCGTGGTTACTTTCCACGGTGGGGCATCTGCCCATCTTGACGGCGTGGCGCTGATTTTCCGCATCCACATCGTGCTGGGTATGACGCTGTTCCTGCTGTTCCCATTCTGCCGACTGGTGCATATCTGGAGCGCGCCGGTGGAGTATCTGACTCGCCGCTACCAGCTGGTGCGTAACCGCCGCTGACCGTCAGGGTTGTGGCAATAAACAGAAGGGCGCTATGATGCGCCCTTATTTTTTAATTTGAATGCCACTTCATCAAGGATGCTCACCATGGCTATCGAAAGAAAACAATTCTCCCTGCCGCGCCGCCTGCTGCGTAACAGCCTGATTCTGATCGTCATCGGGATAGTCGCCGTGGTGCACGGTTTAGTGGTCGGCAACCCCGACGCCACCAATGGCGAAATGCCCCCACAGTTCGCCTTAGGAATTTGGTTCATCATCTTTGGTGGCGTGCTGGGGCTTATCAGCTGGTTTGTATTGAAGAAGAAGGCTAAGACGCCTAAAGAGTGAGTTTTCAATTGCAACTCTGAGGTCAAAACCGTGCGCTGCCGCCACACCGGCCTTAAGGGGCGCCTATCGCCGCGCCCCTCAAGACTCCCCGGCTCTTTACTGCGCGCTCCGCTCGTTGGGCGGACGTGTTTCAGGGACTTCAGTTCTCCACCGCCCTCCCTATCAATAAAGAATGTCGCCGCTTAGGCGGTGCCTTCGCCACGGGATTACTCGGCCTCTGGCCTCGCCCTTCGGGTCGTTGCTTTGCAACGCAGTCTCGCTTCGCTCGGCTCGAGCCATAGGTCTCGAACCTCTCGCTCAGCGCCATTTTTGACTGCGGTTTTGAGGCATTTCAACCGTACCTTTTCAGTAAATTTCAGATTTTTTGTGAATGAAACGGCTCGGAGTAAGTGCCAGTAGGTCGCGTTCAGAAGTGACGCCGAGCAAGAGGTGGAAAACCGCGAGTCTTTTGCGCGGGTTGTAATCCCGCAGCGAGGGAACCGCCTAAGCGGCGGCAATTCGCGACGATCGCCGCGGCCACTGAAACACGTCCATCCCACCCCTGCGCAGCCTCGATCTCCCAGCAGCAAAAAAACGCAGGATTCCAAAGGGTTTCGTTTAAAACCCTTTGGGCCAGTGTGGGCGGCGAGCCCACGGTTTTGAACTTGACCTTAATTTTGACCTCAATCTTTCTAAAGATTGAAAAAGTTTCCGATGCTTTCCAAAGCATCAAAACCCCCTCCCGCTGATAACGATATTCATTTACACTGGCGCACTTGCCCGCGCACGGGCCATTCCAATGAGGATGCACGATGCTCCGCCGGTTCTTCTCTTATTACGCGCCTTATAAAAAACTGTTTTACCTCGACTTTGGCTGCGCGATCCTCGGTGGATTGCTGGAGCTGGGGTTTCCTATGGCAATCAAAACCTTTATCGACAAACTGCTGCCAGCCCATGACTTCGTGGTGATCCTGATAGCGACCGTCGGGCTGCTGTGCATTTATTTGATTAATACCGGGCTGATGGCGGTGGTCAACTATTGGGGACACGCGCTGGGCGTGGGGATTGAAACGGATATGCGCCGTCAGGCGTTTAGCCATTTGCAGAAACTCTCTTTCCGCTATTACGACAACACCAAAACCGGCCACATTATTACTCACGTCACCAAAGATTTGGAAGAAGTGGGGGAAGTGGCGCACCACGGCCCGGAAGACCTGTTCATCGCGATCATGACCTTTATCGGCGCCTTTATTTTGATGGCGACGGTGCACTTGCCGTTGGCGCTGATGACCATCGTGATTGTGCCTTTTATGACCTATCTGGTGAGCCGTTACGGCGCGCAAATGACCGAAACCTGGCGTCGCCTGTTTGGTCAGGTGGGTAACTTTAATGCTCGGATTGAAGAGAGCATCGGCGGTATTCGCGTGGTGAAAGCCTTTGCCAACGAAGCCCATGAGAAAACCTTATTTGCCTCCGACAACGAAAACTATCGTGTTACCAAGTTGAAAGCCTATCGCATCATGACCGCCAGCCTGACGCTGAGCTACCTCAGCACGCGGCTTATTCAAATTGTGGTGATGATCGCCGGGACCTGGTACGTGGTTAACGGCCAACTGAGCTACGGCGGTTTTGTCGGCTTCTTATTATTGGTGGAAGTGTTCTTCCGCCCGGTGGCAAAAATCACTTCGGTATTGGAAAGCTACCCGAAAGGCATTGCCGGGTTTAAACGCTTTACCCAGCTGATTGACACCGCGCCGGATATCGTTGACCGCCCGAATGCGCGGGCCGTTGAGCATCTGCACGGCGACATCTGCTATCGCGACGTGGTATTTGGCTATACGCCCGCCAGTAAGATCCTCAATGGCATCAATCTGCAGATTAAAGCCGGAGAAACGCTGGCCTTTGTCGGGCCATCGGGGGCGGGGAAAACCACGCTGTGCTCGCTGTTGCCGCGATTCTATGAGCTGGATAGCGGCTCAATTACCATTGATGGCATTGATATTCGCGATATGACGCAGGCGTCGCTACGCAACAATATCGGCATTGTGCAGCAGGATGTATTCCTGTTCGGCGGCAGCATTCGCGAGAACATCGCCTATGGCAAACTGAACGCCACTGAGGCAGAAATCCGCGAGGCGGCGCGTCAGGCAAGGCTTGATGAGGTGATTAATGCCTTGCCACTCGGCATGGACACGGTGATTGGCGAGCGGGGCGTTAAACTCTCCGGCGGGCAGAAGCAGCGTTTGTCGATAGCCCGTATCTTCCTGAAGAACCCGCCAATCTTGATTCTGGATGAAGCCACCTCTGCGCTGGACACCGCCACCGAGCAGGCGATTCAGCAATCACTGGCTGACCTGTCCCAAGGCCGTACCACGCTGGTTATCGCCCATCGTCTGGCCACCATTCAAAACGCCGATCGCATTGTGGTGGTAGATAAGGAAGGCATTGTCGAGCAGGGTACCCATGAACAGTTGCTCGCCCAGCAGGGCCGCTACGCTCAACTCCACGCCGCACAGTTTAGATAACCCGCTTGCCTTAACTCCGCAAAACGCCGTTTTTCTCTCAGCAGAGGGGAAAGCGGCAGCGCTTTTTATCCCTAGATTTATTACTTTCTTTTCTTACCTTTCGAACTAAGAATAAAAAAGCATCAAAACGGTCATGTGGCGAATAAATGGTTAACTGAAATTTGAATCAAGATCTCATTATTGCAATTTAGTGAAAGTTTTAAATTTGACTTATTAATTATCTAATCAAAAAAAATTAAACAAATGGAGTAGGTTCATAAAATTAGAATTACCTTTTCTATTTAATGGATATAAAAGAACACTAAAAAATAGTTACCCTGCTATGCACTATAAAAAGGCATTACTACTATTCCGAATGTGTTTTTATTAATGATTGTTAACATCCGGCAACCCCCGCAGAACAGTGATCCCAATAACAGAAAACATACATTCCTAAACACAAATTGCACCAAAACCATGCAATGCACTATTGTGGTGCAATTCTTTATGCAAAAAACGCATATAATCAGTAAGTTACAGACCTCGCATAGAAACATATTGTTACAACTCTTTGCGTTAAATTAACGTTATCGCCCGAACTTTTCCATTTTAACTTTTCGTGCTTAATGCTAAGGTTCGAATCGTTTTACAGACAGAAGCATTTATAAACATTTAAAAAACTCACAGCTCGATATTTAAAAGCGGGCATGAGAAATCCTTTATATAAAATCAAGGAATATAAAATAATGATGAAGCGCAGTGTGCTGGCCGTAGTGGTCTCTTTAATCGTTGCATCCTCAGCTGCTAATGCAGCAGAAGTTTATAATAAAGACGGCAATAAATTAGACCTGTACGGTCGCGTGAACGGCAAACATGCCTTCAGCGATGACAAAGGTTCTGACGGCGACAAAACTTATGTCCGTTTTGGTTTTAAAGGGGAAACTCAAATTAATGACCAACTGACCGGTTACGGCCAGTGGGAATACAACGTTCAGGCTAACCACGCTGAATCAGCAGGCACCGAGGGTACGAAAACTCGTCTGGGCTTCGCAGGTCTGAAAGTTAAAGATTTCGGTTCTTTCGACTACGGTCGTAACTACGGCGTTGTTTACGACGCAATCGCGTTTACCGATATGATGCCTGAGTACGGCGGCGACACCGGTTACACTGACAACTTCATGGTGGGTCGTGCTAACGGTCTGGCAACTTACCGTAACCAAGACTTCTTCGGTCTGGTTGAAGGTCTGAACTTTGCTCTGCAATATCAGGGTAAAAACGAAGGTGACGCTAACCGTCCAGACGGTAAAGCGAATGGCGACGGCTACGGCGCGTCATTGGATTATGAAAACATCGGCGGCACGGGTATCGGCGCAGCATTGGCAGGTTCTTCTTCTGACCGTACCAATGGCCAAGCTAACTCTACCTACGGCAAAGGCGACAAAGCTTCTGCATGGGCTACCGGTCTGAAATATGACGCTAACCAGGTTTACCTGGCAGCGATGTACAACGAAACTCGTAACCAGACTCCAATCAGCGTTCCAGCGACTGGCGCGGTTCCAGCTACTTCTGGTTTTGCTAACAAAACCAAAGGCATCGAGTTCGTTGCACAGTACCAATTCGAAAACGGCCTGCGTCCTTCTGTAGGTTACGTACAGTCTAAAGCTCACGATATCGAAAACGGTATCGGCGATGCAGACATCGTTAAATACTTCGAAGTGGGCGCAACTTACTACTTCAACAAAAACATGTACGTTTATGTTGACTACCTGATCAACCAACTTAACGACGACAACAAGCTGGGCCTGAACACCGACGATATCACTACCGTTGCCCTGACTTACCGTTTCTAAGTTGATTCAAAGCATTATTACCCGTTTCTGTGTCTGAAAATGGTAATGGTAAAAGGCAGAGTTTCATTGGCTCTGCCTTTTTTTCGTCTTGAATTTGCCTCGCTGGCCTTTCGTTCTCATACCTTACACTTCAATCGCTTAACCCATAGCCTGAAGGTATAGCGCTGCACTAAACAAGTATTCGTCACTTCGCAACTCGCATGGAATAGTCGTGTTTTCCTTTATTAGCTGCCCAAGTTAAGGAGCACCAAGTCTATGCAAACCATTCCCAAACCTTATTTACTGTTTTTAGGTGATGTGACCGATCCGCTGGCAGTCAAAACGGCGCGCGGCATCCACCATTGGCGCCTTGAGGTCTGTATCGGCCAACTACGTCTGGCGGAGGACTCCATTTCTCTCGGCTTGGAAGAAATGGATGTGGTTACAGCCAAGCAGCAGGGGGCGAAAACCATGGTGCTGGGCACCGCCAACTCTGGCGGCAAGCTTCCTGGGCATTGGTTAACATCCATTAAAGCGGCGATCCGCGCCGGTTTAAACGTGGCGAACGGCTTGCATCAAGGGTTGAATGATGTTCCTGAGCTGGTGGAGCTTGCCAAACAGTATCAGGTGGAACTGTTTGACGTGCGCCATATGCAACCCGCGTTGGACACCGGGACTGGCAAACGCCGTGGCGGAAAACGTATTTTGACCGTCGGCACCGACTGCTCTGTCGGCAAGATGTACAGCTCGCTGGCGCTGGAAGCGGCGCTGCGCCAGCTGGATATTCAGGCAGATTTTCGCGCCACCGGGCAGACCGGCATCTTAGTCGCCGGAGCCGGAATTGCCATTGATGCGGTGATTGCCGATTTTATCTCCGGCGCGGTAGAAACACTGGCTCCGGCCAATCAAGACAATCATTGGGACATTATCGAGGGGCAGGGATCGCTGTTCCACCCATCGTTTGCCGGGGTAAGCATGGGGCTGATCCACGGCGCACAGGCCGATTTGCTGGTCATGTGTCATGAGCTTGGCCGTCCGCATATGCGCCATTTACCTCATATGCCGCTGCCAAGTTTACGCCAGTGCGTAGAAACCAATCTCGCGGCGGCGCGGCTGACCAGCCCACATGTTCGACTGGCCGGTTTCTCACTCAACACTTCGGCGGTGGATGAGCAACAGGCCAAAGCCGCACTAGCGGAAATTAGCGCCGAGTTTGGCGTGCCGGCGACCGATCCCGTGCGCTTTGGTATGCAAGAGGTGGCGCAGTGGATCAAAGAACAGGGCTGATTTACCGTATCTGAACACAGATGTTGCAGCCAAGTGACAGCCATTTTGCTACCTTCAGTTATCAGTGTTTTTTTGGAGCCACTGGCGCATGCGTCTTCGTCACATTGAAGTTTTTCAAGCCGTTTTACAGGCGGGCAGCGTCAGCGGCGCGGCGCGTTTGCTTAACGTGTCGCAGCCTAACGTTAGCCGCGTGCTCAACCACGCCGAGCAGCAACTGGGCTTTGCGCTGTTTGAGCGCAGCCCGCAGGGGCTGATTGTGACCCCAGAAGGGCGGCGATTAATGCCGGAAATTGACGCCTTATTTAGCCATATCCAGACTATTTCTGCCTTGGCCGAGCAGCTGCGTCAGGGGGAAGGCCAGCACGTTCGCATGGGGTCGGCTCATACCCTCGGGCAGGTGATTATGGCCCCGGTGTTAGCCAATTTCCGCCGTCAGACGCCCGGCGGCAGCGTTGAATTGGTGACTACCCACTTCAACACGCTGAGTCAGGATCTACTGCAATACAAGATGGATTTTGCCCTGACTTTCGCCGAACAGGTGCCCGGCGAGCTGATTGCCGAATCTGTTTATCAGGCCAACATGGTGGCGCTGTTGCCACTGGATAGCCCGCAGGAAGGCCCAGTTTCGCTGAGCTGGCTGTGTGACAACGAGTTATTAATGTTGCAGCAGCAGGACCCTTTGGGGCAGGTGCTAAATCGCGTTCTGCACGAGCATGGCCTGTCGCCGCGTTCGCAGCTGTATATCAAAACCTATTCGGTGATTGCCGATGTGGTGCTGGCCGGAGGCGGCGTCGGCGTGGTGGATACCTTCACCGCCAGCCGCTATCGCGGGCAGCTGAAAATCCTGCCAGTGGTGGAGTATCTGCCTTTCGAGGTGATTTTGCTCAGCCGCAAAGATCAGCCGGCGTCACAGGCTGCGTTGAAACTTCAGCAGCTGATTCGCCACAAGCTGTGGGAGTTGGAAGGGCAACTGCTGAACCCTGCCTGAAACTCAATTTTCCCTCCTTTATAGGGCCCCTTTGTCGATCAACAGATAATAGTCTTCAATGATCTGCTGATATAACTCCACGCTCTCTTCCAGCCGTGAAACCCGACAATACTCGTCAGTCTGGTGAGCCATTGAAGGCTCGCCCGGCCCGAGGATCAGGCAGGGCGGATTGCCCAAGGCGTCAACCAACAGCGCGGCATCGGTAAAATAGGGCACAATTTTGGCATCGACCGGCGTGTCATGCAGCGGCTGGCAGTGCTCGAATACGCTCTGCACCCAAGGGTTTTGCCGCTCAGTCAGCACGGCGGGAAGGTCAACTAAGGTCTCTATAGTGACAACGTCACTTAAATGCTGTTGCAAACGCGATTTCAACGTAGAGTGCGCCAGCGTTGGGTCGGTACGCATATCCACATCAAAACTGGCCCTGTCCGGCACCGAATTAATGTTCAATCCGCCCTGAAAAGTGCCGACGTTGAGCGTCGGTTTCTTCATTAATGGGTGCGGCGGGCCGGGGTCGAAATGACGAATCTTGCCAATAGCGTCAGCCGCCAGATAGATGGCGTTAATCCCCAGCTCCGGCATCGCGCCGTGGGCGGTTTTGCCATGGGTAGCGCAACGCAGCCAGAGTGCGCCCTTGTGGCCGACCATCGGGTAATTGCCCGTGGGTTCGCCGACAATCAGCGCCCCCGGCTGGGCCAGCGTCAGGTTTGAATCATTAATCATGGCGCGCGCGCCGTCGCAGCCCGTCTCTTCGCCGCCGGTTAGGATCAGCATCACGCCGCTGTTCTGCGCAATGACCCCTTGGCGATGAATGCAGGCGACAATAAAGGCCGCGATGGCCGCCTTCATATCGCTGCTGCCACGGCCGTAAAGCTTACCGTCAGCGATCTCTCCGGCAAAAGGATCGAACTTCCACCGGGCGTTTCCCAGCGGAACCGTGTCGAGATGGCCGGTAAACGCCAGAGGTTTACCCGCCGCCGAGCCTGCTAAAGTGGCAATCAGGTTGCAGCGCCGTTCACCGAAAGGCTGTAGTTTGACCTCGAACCCGGTGTCGCTCAGAAAACTCGCCAGCCAGCTTAGGCATTCTACCTCGTCGCCCGGCGGGTTAATGGTGTTGAAGCCAAGCAGAGCGCGGGTTAGGGCGATAACGTCTTGATCCATTTGGCGCTCCTTAATGCAGATTTTTGCGACTGGTTTAGCGACTGAAAACGCGCTGCGGGTTGCCGATTAACAACGTTTCCAGCTGTTCACCCGTCACGCCGTGGCGACGCAAACGCGGCACGAAATGCTTGAGAATGTAGCCATAGCCGTGGCCGCCAAACTTGGTCAGCATGGTCTTGAGGAAAACGTCCTGCGACAGCAACACTTGCTCGATAAACCCGTCATCAATCAGCTCACGAATCGCCCGCGCGTTGTCTTCGTCGGAGGGCGATTGCGCGCTTTCGTCAGCATAAAAATAGGGCATGCCAATCATGTCGTATTCGAGAAAAGCGCCGCGCTCGGCCAGCGTTCGCTGATAGTTCTTATCCGCAAAGCTCGGGTTCATGTGGCACAGCACCACGTGGCGCAGGTTGGCGCCTTCTTCCGCCAGAATATCCAACACTTTGTGGCCGTAACGCTCCCAGCCCGGCAAGTGGATTTGCATCGGCACGCCAGTTTTGGCGCTGGCGCGACCCGCCGCCCGCAAGGATTTCTCCTCATTCGCGGTGAAGGCCGCCGATACGCCAATTTCGCCAATCAGCCCGGCCACCACCTCAGGTTTATCGCTGAAGCCGCCGACGTCATAAATAATCTGATCGGTCAGCGCTTCCAGCGAACGGCTTTTCACATAGTCGGGGTGAGACGGCTCAAGGTAGAAGCCGGTACCCATAATAATGTTTAAACCCGTCAGTCTTGAGATGCGTTGCAAGGCTTTCGGGTCGCGGCCAATGCCGATATTGGTCGGGTCAACCACGGTTTCGCCCCCCAGCGCGCGGAACTTCATTAACTCTTCCACGGCGAGGTCAGAATCAAACAGCTGGCAATTATCACGGCTCATCAAAGGGTTAAGCTGCAATTCGCCCAGATTCTCAATTTTCACCGGCATCTCGGCGATGTGCCGCTCGCTACAGCAGCAGGGCGGCACCCACTTGCCCGAGGCGTCGAGCAGGATGTGCTCGTGCATCAGGGTGACGCCCAGTTTCTCCACCGCCAACGGGCCGAGCACGGTCATGGCGAAACCACTCTCCGCGCCCAGCGGGAAAGGGTCGGCATGTCTAAATAAAGAACCTGCGAAACCGTCTTTAGAGGTCATGGCGCTATCCTTTACTACTTCGAACCGGGTTGAAAATGCGGGTGTTCAGCCAGATAGCCAGCAGAATGATTAAGCCAGTGGCGATTTGCGTATAGAACGGCGACATGTGCGACAGGATCAGACCATTTTGGATAACCGCGATGGACAGCGCGCCAAGCAGGGTGCCGATAATGGTGCCGAAGCCGCCAAACAGGCTGGTGCTGCCCAAAACAACGGCTGCGATCACTTGCAATTCAAAGCCTTCGCCCTGATTTGACGAACCACTGCCCAGACGCGCAGTAATGATCATTCCGGCTAAGGCCGCTGCCATCCCGCAAATCACGTAAACCCACATGGTGGTCGATTTAGTATTGACCCCGGCGCGACGCACCCCTTCGGCATTGGCACCAATGGCGGTAACATAGCGACCAAAGCGCATATGGTTGAGCAGCACGTGTCCAAAGACTAACGCCAGCACGCCGATAATGGCGGGCAGCGGCAGGCCAAGAACCCAGGCGCGGCCGAGCAGGGTGAACGGGCTGTCCGCCGGAATCGGGATGGAGTAGCCCTGAGTGATTAACAGCGCCACCCCGCGAATCACCGCCAAGGTTGCCAAGGTGACAATAAACGCCGGGATGCCCTCATAGGCAATGAAGTAGCCATTGATGGCGCCAATCAGGCCGCCGAGTGCCAGCCCGCCAATCAGCACCACGGGCCACGGAAGTCCCCAGTTATTCAAGGCGATAGCGGATAACGCGCCGACCAGCGCCAGCGTCGAACCGACCGACAAATCAATGCCGCCGGTGGTGATCACCAACGTCATAGCGGCCGCGACAATCAGCAGCGGCGCGCTTTGACGGAGGATGTTTAACCAGTTGTATCCACTGAGGAAATTGTCCGTTGCGAAAGAGAACACCACGCAACAGAAAATGAAAAATACCGCAATGCTCACCACGCCTGAATGGTTGTGCAGCATGCGCCGGGTAACCGATTGTTTAATAAGTCGGGGACTGGACATGTTTATGATACTCATGGGCTTACCCTTTTAATTCACCAGACGGCGCTTAGTGGTGCACAGCTTCGCGCGCAGAGTGGGCCTCGAACTTCTCGCCGACAATCAAATTCACAATGTCGGACAAGCTGGTTTCGGAGATTTGCCGATCGGCAACGTTGGTCCCTTCGTACATCACCATGATACGGTCGCAAACCAGGAACAGATCTTGCAGACGGTGTGTAATGAGGATCACGCTGACGCCGCGTGCGCTGACCCGGCGAATCAGTTCGAGCACGGCTTCCACCTCGGCAACCGCCAGCGCGGCCGTGGGTTCGTCCATGATCAACACTTTCGGGTTAAAGGCGGCGGCGCGGGCGATGGCGATGGCCTGACGCTGACCGCCGGACAAATTGCGCACCAGCAGGCGAGTGTCGGGGATGGAGATCCCCAAGCCTTGCAGCATTTCGTGGGCCTCTTCGTGCATCTTTTTCTCGTCGAGGAAGGGGATGCCCAACACGCGAGTTTGAGGTTCGCGGCCCATAAACAGATTGCCCGCCACGTTGACCGTGTCGCACAGCGAGAGATCCTGATAGACCATTTCGATATGGCAGCGGCGCGCGTCAGAAGGGTTAGCGAAATGGACATCCTGACCGTCAATGCGCAGGGTCCCACCGGTCGGCACCACGGCACCGGCCAAAATTTTAGTCAGCGTGGATTTACCCGCGCCGTTATCACCGACCAAACCCAGCACTTCGCCGGGTGCCAAACTCAGGTTTACGCCGCGCAAAGAGCGGATTGAACCATAGGTTTTGGTGATATTTACCATCTCGACCCGGGGTGAACCAGATAAGTTTCTGGACATCTCTTGAGACATAATTGCTCTCCAACTGGTGAGGGGCTTGCGGGTGCCGCGCCATAAACCTGCCGCTGCTGACAATGCCGTCTTCTTGCCTCTTCCGATTTCTCTATCCTTGTAAACCGGTTTACCCAAAAGGCAAAAATAACGGCGATGTCTTTTCCCGCACCCGTAATGGTCAAAAATATTCTGAGTGTGGAACTCTGTGTCGCCGGTTTGAATCTAGCAGAATGTATGCCAGTTAATTTCGCGGGGAAAAGTGATCGGGTTCAAAAAATAAACAGCAGATATGTTAAATCCATTAATAATCAATGTGATGATTAAGTGACAAAAAGGCTAAAATTTTATTATTTGAGAGCTAATTCACATCAGCTGAGCAGGTTTAAGCAAGGCGGGCAATAGGGGTGCAGGTTTTTTAGTTGCACAAAAAAGGCGCAAATGCGCCTGATTCGTGCACTAAAACTAATCAATCTACGATTTCGCTGGAGGGGCAACCGAGTCGCGTGAGATCCACTCTACGGGAATTCGCGACACCTGCGACACGTCGGGTTCATCGTTAAACAGCTTGATCAGCGTTTCAACCGCGACGCGCCCCAACTCCCTTGCCGACTGGCGAATAGTGGAGAGGCGCGGAGTGATCAAATCGGAGTAGATGGCGTCATCGAAACCCACCAGAGAGAGTGAAGCCGGAACGGCCAGCCCGCGCTGGCGCATGCCGTCGAGCAGGCCAAGGGCCAAATAGTCACTGGCGGCAAAAATGGCGGTCGGTGGTTGCGGCAGGGCCAGCAACTGGTCCAGCGCGGCGCGACCAAAGGTGCGGCTGTAATCGCCATAAAGCACCATGTCGGCGCTGTAGGGCAGGCCCGCGTTGAGTAAAGCTTGACGAAAACCCTGATGACGTTCGCGCACGCTCATCAATTCATCCGGCCCGCCGACAAAGGCAATGTGCCGATGCCCGGCGGCAATCAGCTTGTTCGCCGCCAACTCGCCGCCGTGAACATTATCCGAAAATACTTTGGGTACCGTGCTGCCGGGCACATCTTCATCCAGCAAAACCACGTGGCGCTGGCCCTTCAACTGCTCGCGCAGCTGGCCGTTATCCGGGCGGTTAGTGGTGAACAGCAGGCCGTCGACCTGGCGCGTATCCAGCCAGCGAATGAACTGACACTCTTTCTCCAGATTGTTGCGGGTGACGCACAACACAAGGCTGTATTTATGCTGGGAAGCGGCTTCCTCGGCGGCATCGGCCAGCTCGGCGAAGAAGGGGTTGGCGATGTCCGGCAGCACTAAACCTATGGTTTCACTGCCGCCCTTGCTCAGCCTGCGGGCCAGGCTGTTGGCGCGGTAATCCAGCGCCTTAATGGCTTCTTCAATCCGCGCGACCGTTGGCTGGGGCAGAGAGATGCTTTTGTTGAGGTAACGCGAGACCGTCGCTTTCGACAAACCGGCGTATTTCGCGACGTCGGACAACACTACCCGTTTTGTTCCCATTAACTTTTCATCCTTCACATAAGGGCTTCAGTTGACACGCTGCTCACAATGCCACGGATCAGATAAAATTTATACTTGACAATTTTTTGACGTCGTTTAATTGTAATTAACAGTTTACCCGCATTACCAGCTTCAGCGAATACTCTCCGTTTGGAACGGTCTGTTTCGTTAAATCGACATTCTGACGTGTGCCTCCCGCCAACATTCTCCTGAGTGTGCATAGTTATATGCTTTCGTTCAGGTTTCAGCTGCTCAACGACTCTCTAAAGTTGTTGCCGCCAGCTTATTGCATTGTCATCACCAAATCTTGAGGATGT
Source organism: Ewingella sp. CoE-038-23 (assembly GCF_040419245.1). Classification (NCBI taxonomy): domain Bacteria; kingdom Pseudomonadati; phylum Pseudomonadota; class Gammaproteobacteria; order Enterobacterales; family Yersiniaceae; genus Ewingella; species Ewingella docleensis. The sequence goes on from NZ_JAZHOH010000001.1 coordinate 1,969,778, forward strand.
CATTATGTTGAACAACACCGGAAAGAAAAAATCACTTTCTCCCTTTAACGCTTTGAAATTAAAAAAAGCGGCCTACACAGCTATCGCTACTCTGACTCTTTCAATGTTCAGTTATTCAGCTTTTGCAGCAGACGCGCCGACATATGCTCTGGTGCAAATTAACCAACAGGCGCTGTTCTTCAACTTAATGAATAAAGGCGCACAAGAAGAAGCCACCAAGTCTGGGGCGAAATTAGTTATTTTCAACGCCAATGATAATCCGGTTTCACAAAACGATGCGATTGAAACCTATATTCAGCAAGGTGTTAAAGGGATCATGGTGGATGCTATTGATGTAAACGGCATTATGCCGGCCATCAAAGAAGCCGCCGCTAAAAATATTCCTGTTATTGCTATCGATGCCGTATTGCCAGAAGGCCCGCAAAAGGCGCAGGTTGGCGTAGATAATAATAAGGGCGGGGCGCTGATTGGTAATTACTTCACCAAATACGTCAAAGACAATATGGGTGGAAAAGCCAAGCTGGGCATCGTCGGCGCATTGAATTCCGCGATTCAAAACCAGCGCCAAAAAGGGTTTGAAGACACCCTGAAAGGCCACGATGGCATCAAAGTGGTGGGCGTGGTCGATGGCCGAAATATTCAGGATGACGCCCTGACGGCGGCAGAAAACCTGATCACCGGCAACCCGGATATGACCGCGATTTACGCCACCGGCGAGCCTGCGCTGCTGGGCGCGATTGCCGCAGTGGAAAACCAGGGCCGCCAGAAAGATATTAAAGTGTTTGGCTGGGATCTGACTGCGAAAGCCGTCAGCGGCATTGATCAGGGCTATGTGGCGGCGGTATTGCAACAAGACCCTGAGAACATGGGCGCGTCAGCCGTTAAGGCACTGAATACGCTGGTGGTAGATGGCAAAACGGTCGACAAGACTATTCAGGTTCCGGCCACTATCGTGACCAAAGCTAACGTGGATACATTCCGTCCATTATTTAAGCAATAAGCTTAATCAAGTATGAAAAGCAGTGGCAAAAAAAGTCGTTAAAAATAGAAAGAAAAGAGCGGGTTACGTGATTTCAGCGTAACCCGCTAGCCGCTAGGCCAGAGGCGAATTGAGTATTTCCACCAGTTCGGTTTGGCTTGGAAATGCGCTAAAGGTGCCGGTACGGCTGATGGTGATGGCCGCCGCCCGCGCGGCGCGTTGCAGGTCTAGCTGCTGAGGAGAAGGTGCCGAGCGGCGCAGCATTGAGGCCAGCATCACGGCTAAGAAGGTATCGCCAGCGCCGGTGGTATCCACCACTTTGCACGGCGGCGTGGCGACATGCAGCTGCTGGTCGGCAGTGGCGAAATAGACGCCGTCAGCTCCCAGCGTCACCACTACGGCAGAGGCTCCGGCACGCAGCAGTTCGCTGGCGGCTTCCACCGGCGGCAGCTGAGGCGCGGTGAAATAGCTCGCTTCACCTCGGTTGACCACCAGTAAGTCGACCAGTGGCCATAGCTGGGAGAAGGCCGGTTTGACAGGCGAAGGATTGAAAACGGTCCGCAAGCTTAGGCGACGGGCCAGCTGGAAAACGGCGGCGGTTTTCTCTAATGAGAAATTCCCCTGCTGTAATACAACATCACCAGGCTGTGCTTTATTTAATGCCTGTTCAATATCCGCTAATGATAATGCATCGGCGGCAGTAGTGGTGGTGATAATAGAATTATCGCCGTCGGCGGTATTTAATATAAGTGAGGTATCTGTGCGACAGTTTAATGATTCTTCCGGAAATAAAGTTAATAACTCTTGGGCTAATTGTTGGCGACACCATTGGCCCTGATTATCATTTCCGGTTGCGGCAATTAGCACAGTGCTCACCGCGCAACGTGAAAGAATAACCGCCTGATTAGCGCCTTTACCGCCCAGATCTTGATTTATTTTCTGGCCGTGAATTGATGCGCCTTTTTCAGGTATTTCATTTATTACATACGTTTCGTCAACGCCTGTATTACCTACGACGAATACACGCATAATTAATCCCCTAGAAGGTGAATGAAGATGGCATCTATATCAGCAGGAAAACCAAGCGCGATTCAAGAAATATTTTCTCGTTCTAAAGCAATAATGGGTGTAGTGCATTGTGAAGCCTTTCCCGGTTCGCCAAATTATCAGGGTAAATCAATTAATAAAATAATCGACGTGGCGTTAAAAGATGCCGATGCTTATTTAAAGGGCGGCATTCACGGGCTGATTATTGAAAACCACGGTGACATTCCTTTTTCTAAACCAGAAAATATTGGTCATGAAACGGCGGCATTTATGTCGGTGATCACTGACCGAATTAAACAAGAGTTCGGCGTGCCGCTGGGTATTAACGTATTAGCCAACGCCGCCATCCCAGCATTAGCCACGGCGCTGGCCGGCGGCGCAGATTTTATCCGCGTCAACCAGTGGGCCAACGCCTACATTGCCAACGAAGGTTTTATCGAAGGGGCTGCCGCCATTGCGCTACGCTATCGCTCCCAGCTGCGCGCCGAGCACATCAAAATCTTCGCCGACAGCCATGTTAAACACGGCAGTCACGCCATTGTGGCCGACCGTTCCATACCTGAATTAACCCGCGACGTGGATTTCTTCTTGGCAGACGGCGTAATTGCCACCGGCCAGCGCACCGGCGATAGCGCCACCATGGAGGAAATCGACGAAATCCGCTCCGCCACCGAGCTGCCGCTGCTGGTAGGTTCAGGCGTTACGCCGGACAATATTTGCGCTATTTTACAGCGCACGCAGGGAGTGATTGTGGCCAGTACGCTGAAGTTCGGCGGCGTGTGGTGGAATCAGGTTGAACTTGAGCGAGTCAAACACTTCATGTCTATCGCTCGCGCTGAACTGGAGGACTAATATGTCGACCGCAATGGGAAAAAGTCAGAATTCGTTTACCGATTGGCTGCTTGAGGAGCATCAGGAAGTCTGGCACGCCATGCAATACCATCCTTTTGTCACCGGCATTGAAGACGGCAGTCTGCCTGCCAAGGTATTTAATCAATATCTGGTGTATGAAGGGGATTTCGTGGCCACGGCCATTGGCATATTTTCCTATGCGGTAATTAAAGCGCCGGATATCCGCCATCAGCGCTGGCTGATTGGCGTGCTCGACGCGCTGGCAAATGAGCAAATTGCCTATTTCGAGCGAGTGATGGAAAAGCGCCAGGTGACGCCGTCGGACTATCAGCGCAGTGCGCCGGACGTCTCGCGCTTTAGTCAGGGGATGCTGCGCACCGCGCAAAACGGCAGTTATGCCGAGATCCTCACCCTGATGTTTGGTGCCGAGTGGATGTACTACCACTGGTGTACGCGCGTCAGCCAGTCCGCCATTGCTGACCCGGAAGTGAAAGATTGGGTGGTGATGCATGCCGAGAAAACCTTTATCGATCAGGCAAGTTGGCTGAAGGCAGAACTGGACAACTGCGCCGCGTCGCTGAGCGAGGAGCAGCGCCAGCATCTGTCAGCGCTGTATGGGCAGGTGTTGCAGTGGGAGATTGATTTCCACAGCGCCGCCTTTGATTAACTCTTTGTCCAGCAATAAAAAAGCCTTCCATTTGGAAGGCTTTTATCTTTGTGGCTCAGGCCAAATTACTCTGCCGGCTGCCAGCGCGCCCGACACTCATCGCGGCGGAAATTCAGCACCCGGCTGCGATTGGCAATCAGCTGCACATTGTAGCCTTGGAAATAGAGGCAGAAGGTTTTCTGCCACGGGCCGTCAGGCATTTCGACTAATAACCGACCCAGACCAATCGCCTTTAGCTTGCCTTTGGCGCGCAGTGGGCCGATGCCCATCAGCAGATAATCCTCTTCTATATCAAAGGCCGCCTGAGATTGCGGATGGAACCAGCGCCCCTGAACCAGTGATAAGCACTGGGTTGGCGTCGCGGGCACAAAGTAGCGCGTCGCGTGACCCATCTCGCCTTGCAGCGTTTTGCCGTCCCAGCGCAGGCGCATGGGCATATGGGCGGAAAGCGAAATCGCTTCGTTTTCATCCGCGCCCTGATAGAGCTTTTCGCTCGCGCCGAGATAATTCGCTACTCCTTGCTTAACCTCAAGCCAATAAGGCTCGGCGATGCTGGCATAAACACCGTCGGGAATGGCCTGACTGCGCGGCGGAAGAGGCGCGCCGAGCAGGGCAGACATCACCTCAAAGGCGGTATCGAAGGCCGGTGTGTCTTCGCGGTTCGACACCATCGCCACGCCGACATCCAGCTGCGGATGGAGTAAAAAGTAAGTTTTGTATCCGGCGTGCGAGCCACCGTGACCATAGACTTTATGCACGCCGACCTGCGTTGAGGAGATGCCCAAACCATAGGCGCTTGGCGTGCCGTCTTGCAAATAGCGCGGCTGGGTCAGCTTCTCCAGCACTTGCTCGCCCGGTCCCTGATTCGCCAGCAGGCTTTGCAGCCAAGTGGTCAGGGATCGCAGGCTGCCGGTGATGCTGCCGGAGGCCGAAAGATGCAGGCCCGCGCTGGCGGTTTTCCAGCTGTCGCCGTCGCGCCAATAGCCGGGCGCTAAATCGGCAACCACGTCAAACCAGGTTTCCGGAGCGTGCAGGGCGATATCCAGCGGCGCGGCGACGTGCTCGCGCAGCAGGTCATTAAATTGAATGCCTTTGGCGTTGAGAATGGCTTCCACCAGGCGATAGCCGGTATTGGAGTAGGAAATCTCAGAACCTGCGGGGAAATTCAGCGCGCCGTCTTGGGCAAGGAAGTCCAAAATGGGTTGGGGGTCAGTGGCGCTATAAACCGAAATGCCCAGCAGCGAGAGGGTTTCGCGCACGTCGGGCAAACCGCCGGTCATATCCAGCGCCTGTCCAATAGTGACGTCAGCCATCGGGGTTTTTAATGCGGGCAGGTGCTGCCCCAAACGGTCTTGCAGTGATAACCCAGCATGGCTACGAAACAGGGCCAGAGTAGCAAAAATATGCTTGGTTATTGAGGCATAGCGCACCACGTTGTCGAGGGTGAAAGGCTCGCCGCTGCCGAGGTTCGCCAGTCCGCCCGTGGCACTGCCTTTGATTTCATCACGCGTAAACAGGCTGATCGCGCCGCCGGGTTGGCCCGGGGTGTTCCACTGTCCGGTGATTCTTTTCGCCGTTGCCAGCGCCGCGTCCCACTGCAAAGGCGTCGGTGGTTCGCGTAGGGTGAATGTCATTGCTGTTCCCCTTTATCTAATAGTCATGTGTGATAGAAAGAGCGGCATGGCCACTCCGTCCTTGTTACTCACTTCTCCCAGAAGCCAGCCCATTTCAACACCATTTTGCGCCACAATTCTGGCTCAAAGGTGCGTAAAGCTGACCTTGACTTGTGAGCGAGCCGATGGTTTTAATGAGAGATGGGCTTTAGTCGCCATCTTTATGCATCTCATTGAAATCCTAAGATGAAAATGTGCTTAGCCGGTCGTTTTTAGCGCCGATAAATACCGTTATGCTTTTTTCATAATTAACCAGAGTAGACCCTTTTATGAATAACACCGAACGCGGAACGGAAACGCTTATCCCCATTTTTGACGGCCACAATGACGTTTTACTGCAATTGTGGGAGCAGCATCGTCAAAACCCCGAGCAGGCTTTCCTCCAAGGCCCGGCCAGCGGCCAGATGGATTTACCTCGCTGTCAGCAGGCCGGTTTTGCAGGTGGTCTGTTCGCCGCGTGGGTGCCATCCCCCCGTTTTGATGCAGCAAGTAGCGTGCCGGATCTGCAAATTGACGCGCGTTTTTTGCTGGAAGGGACTCAAAAGCATCCTGATTTTTCGCCAACGCCATCGTTTGAATCGGCCCGCGACACCACCATCGCCATGATGGCTTTCCTGCTGCGCATAGAGCAGCAGTCGCAGGGCGCGGTGAAAATTTGCCGCAGCGCCGCCGATATTCGCGGCGCACTGTCCAGCAAGGCGCTGGCGGTGGTGATGCATATAGAAGGCGCAGAGGGCATCGATCCTGATCTCTACACCCTCGACGTCCTCTACGAAATGGGCCTGCGCACGCTCGGCCCGGTGTGGAGCCGTCCGAATATCTTCGGCCACGGCGTGCCGTTTAAATTCAATACTTCCCCAGATACCGGCCCCGGCCTGACTGACTTAGGCGTAAAACTGGTGCAAGCCTGTAACCGCAAACGTATTTTGATCGATCTGTCGCACCTCAATGAGCAGGGCTTCTGGGATGTGGCGAAACTGTCCGACGCGCCGCTGGTGGCCAGCCACTCTAACGCCTTTGCCCTGTGCGCCCAGTCGCGCAACCTGACGGACAAACAGCTCGCCGCCATTAAAGAAACACAAGGCTTTGTCGGCGTGAACTTCGCCACGCCGTTCCTGCGCGAAGACGGCAAAAACAGCCCCGACACGGGAACCGAGGACTATCTGCGCCATCTGGATTATCTGGTGGAAACGCTGGGTGAGGATCACGTGGGCTTTGGTTCAGACTTCGACGGCGCGCCGATGGCACCTTTCATGCGCGACGTCAGCGGGCTGCCGGTGTTAATTGAGGCGATGCGTAAAGCGGGATACGGCGAGCAGCTGATTGCCAAAATTGCGCATCAGAACTGGATTAACGTGCTGGAAAGAACCTGGGGCGAGTAATGGGCTAAACAGGTTGGAGGAAATGGCTCCTGGGGCAATTCGCCTCAGGAGCCATTTTTTATGATTAATCTGCGAACAGCGTCTGTTTCAGCGCGCGCTCCACGCCGCGCAACTCGGCTAAACCGCGCAAACGACCAATGGCTGAATAACCCGGATTGGTCTTTTTGTGCAGGTCGTCGAGCATCTGGTGGCCGTGGTCCGGGCGCATCGGAATAGGGCGCAGATCTCCGGCGCGGCGGCGAGCCTGTTCCTCAGTCAAAATCGCTTTAATAATGGCGACCATATCGACATCACCGTCCAGATGATCCGCCTCGTGGAAGCTGCCCGGCGTGGCTTCGCGCCGCGTGGCGCGCAGATGCACGAAGTTCACGCGGTCGGCGTAAGTGGTCATCATCTTCACTAAATCATTGTCTTCGCGCACCCCGTAAGAGCCGGTACAGAAGCAGAAACCGTTGTGCAGGCTATCCACAGTCTCTTTCAGCCACTGCATATCTTCAATAGTAGAAATAATGCGCGGCAGGCCGAGGATTGGCCGCGGCGGATCATCAGGATGTACCGCCAATTTCAGGCCATGCTGCTCGGCCACCGGCACGATGCTGCGCAGGAAGTGCGCCATGTTTTCACGCAATTTTCCCTTATCAATACCGTCATAGGTGGCCAGCCGCGCGCGGAACTGGTCCAGCGTGTAACCCTCTTCGGCACCCGGCAAACCGGCGATAATATTGGCGGTGAGGGTGGCGATTTCGTCTTCGCTCATGGCGGCAAAATAGTCGCTGGCCTGCTGTTGCTCTTCAGCAGAGTAGTCCTGCTTGGCCCCGGCGCGTTGCAGGATATGCAGCTCGAAGGCAGCAAAGGCGATATGGTCGAAACGCAGCGCGCGCGAGCCGTCCGGCAGCAAATAGCCGAGGTCGGTACGGGTCCAGTCGAGGATCGGCATGAAGTTGTAGCAGACGGTGTCGATGCCGCAGGCCGCCAGATTGTGCAGCGACTGCTGATAGTTGGCAATATACTTTTCAACGTCTCCGCTGCGCGTTTTGATCTCTTCGTGAACCGGGATACTTTCCACCACCGACCACGTCAAGTTTTTCTCTGCCAGCTCTGCCTGACGCTTCTTAATCTCTTCGACGGTCCACACTTCGCCATTAGGGATGTGATGCAGGGCAGTAACCACCCCGGTTGCCCCAGCCTGTCTGACATCGTCCAGCGACACGGGATCTTTCGGGCCGTACCAGCGCCATGTTTGTTCCATGTGAAATTCCTTGTTTGCGACCTAAGTCAGCTTATGTGCGAGGAAGCGTGAAAATGGACAATCTGTGACGCGGGCTGTTTTAGTTTTCTTGACGTCAGGCAGCGTGCCAGTTCACTCTATTAACATTACAGGTCAGGTGGTAGGGTGGTCAGGCCACCTGACCGATATATCATTCAGGATGCTCAGGATCATTAATGTGATCCGGTCGACAGTTTTGCTAACGCCAGTGATTTTTGTCTCAGGCAAGCCAGACTTCGCCGCACCAGCCGGAGAGAACCATGGAATTACCTACGCTAAAAGTAGAAAGGCTGTACCGTCAGATTTCAAACGTGCTGATTGGCTGCATCAAAAATGGCCAGTTTGCGCCGGGTGAGATGATCCCGTCCGAGCGCGATCTGTCGAAGCAGTTTGGCGTGAGCCGCTCGTCGATTCGCGAGGCGTTAATCGCCTTGGAAATCACCGGCTGGATTGAAATTCGCACCGGCAACGGCGTCTACGTCAACAACCCCTTACCCGAGCAGCCTGCGACGCCGAGCGAAGAGGGATTCAGCCTCGAGTCACTACTCAAGGCGCGGCAGATTTTCGAATGCACCACCGCAGAGCTTGCCGCCCTTAATGGCACTGACGAGCAGCGTCGGAAACTCGCCGAGATTAATCAGTCGCTGGTGCAGTTGAACATTAATAACGACAGTTTTCTTGAGGAGGACCGCCGTTTTCATCTGATGATTAGTGAGATGACGGGCAACGAAGTGCTGCGCGATATGATGGAATACCTGTGGGATAAGCGTAGTTCGCGACGTTTCGTGCGTCTTGAGCGCCACTACAGCGAGAGTGATTTCGCCCGCGAGATGAACACCGACCATCAGGGGATCACTGACGCCATTCTGGCGGGGGACGCAATTAAGGCGAGGGCGGCGATGCAGGCGCACCTTCAGCATGTGTATGATCAATTATTAGAGGGGTGACGCTTTTTTGGAAAAAGCTGGCAAAAAGGTTTTTAAATTCAAATTCAAATTCAAATTCAAATTCAAGGTCGTGGGCGCCGGCCCACACCGGGCAAAGGGGGCGTAAACGCGCCCCCTTGTGCAATCCCGCGTTTTTCTGTGGTGAGATCGAGGCTTCGCAGGGTTGGAATGGACGTGTTTCAGCAGCCTTGGTGTTCGTCGCGAAGTGCCGCCGCTTAGGCGGTTCCCGAATTTCAGGCTTCGAGCCTTTGGTCTCGAACCATTCATTCGGCGTCACTTCTGAACGCGACCTACTGGCATTTACACCGACCCATTCCATCCAATCCGTAAAAAAACAAACCCAAAACCAAGCCCATTGAAACGGCACGTCCGAGATGCCTCAAAACCGCAGTCAAAAATGGCGCTGAGCAAGAGGTTCAAGACCCAAGGCTTGAACCCGCAGCGAAGGTGCCGCCTAAGCGGCAACATTTTGCGGTGGATAACGGAAGTAGCTGAAACATGTCCATTCAGACAGCGACAGCGCGCAGTAAAGAGCCGGGGATTCTTAAGGGGCGCGGCGATAGGCGCCCTTTAAGGCCGGTGTGGCGGCAGCGCACGACCTTGACCTTAAAAGTCAGTCCGCGTGGTAACGCAATGTCTTACCTTTGGAGATGTAATTGAAAAAGAAAAATCATCGCCCATATACCTTCGATCCCCACGAAATCATCCCCTCCAACATTGGCTTCAGCACCCCCTGCAAAACAACCGCTTTATCCTCGATATACGGATAGGGCTCAAACTCATCCATGTAATTGCACTGCGCCAGTTCGAGCTGCACCGCGTGCTGGTTGGCCTGCGGTTGGCCGTAGGCGCGGGTGATGTAGCCGCCTTTAAAGCGACCATTTAACACGTGGCTGAAGGTGGATTGCTGCTTGCACAGGGCGTCGAGCATGTCGCTCAACTCTGGGGCACAACTCGCGCCGCTGTTGGTGCCGATGTTCAAATCGGGCAGCTGGCCTTCGAACAGGCGTGGGATCACCGAGGCGATGGAGTGGGCATCAAACAGCAGCGCGTAGCCGAACTCCTGCTTCATGCGAGCAAGCTCGGACTCAATCTTCTGATGATAAGGCTGCCAGATCTCATCCAGATAGCGCTGACGGGTTGCAGCGTCGGGCTGGCCGTCAGCTTTAAAGGTTGGGCGACCGTCGAACAGCGTATCGGGGAACAGGCCGGTGGTGGCGGTGGTGTACAGCGGCTGATCGTCTGCGGGGCGATTAAGGTCAATCACGAAACGCGAATACTGCCCGACCAAAATATTGGCGCCGAGAGATTGGGCGAAGGCGTAGAGCTGTGGAATATGCCAGTCGGTGTCCGACAGGGGCAGCGCGTCGTCGCTCAAGCCGCTGGCGACTTCAGGCGTGAGCCTGGTTCCGGCGTGGGGAATGCTGATCAGCAAAGGGCTGCGACCCGCGCTGAAGTGGTAAGGATCGGCAATGGTTGGCGCGCTATTCAGACTCATGAACGAACATCTCCTCGATAAACCACGGTACAGGGCAGTTGACCACCCAGCCAATAAACTAACTCTGCCGGACGCTCGACCGGCCAGTGCACAAAATCAGCCACTTTTCCCACTTCAAGCGAGCCGTGAGTCTGCTGCAAACCCAGCGCCCGCGCGCCGTGGCAGGTGACGCCGGCCAAAGCTTCTTCAGGCGTCATGCGGAACAAAGTACAGGCCATATTGAGCATTAAACGCAGGGAAAGCGCGGGAGAGGTGCCGGGGTTGGCGTCGCTGGCAATCGCCATCGGCACGCCGTATTGGCGGAACAGCGCCACCGGCGGAACTTGGGTTTCGCGCAGCATGTAATAAGCCCCGGGCAGCAGCACGGCGACCGTGCCGGACTCGGCCATGGCTTTGACGTCCTGCTCGGTGGCGTATTCCAGATGATCGGCGGACAGGGCGCCGTATTGTGCTGCCAACTGGCTGCCGTGCAGGGAGGAGAGCTGCTCGGCGTGCAGCTTAACCGGCAGGCCAAGCTTTTGCGCCGCCTTGAAAACGCGTTCAATTTGCTCGGTGGAGAAGGCTAAGTGCTCGCAAAAACCATCAACGGCGTCCGCCAAACGCTCAGCTGCCACCTGAGGCAGTAAGTTCTGGCAAATGTGGTCGATATACTCGTCGGCGCGACCCTGATACTCAGGCGGCAAAGCGTGGGCGGCAAGGCAGGTGGCTTTAACCTTCACGGGCTGGGTTTCGGCCAGCTCGCGGATCACCCGCAGCATTTTCAGCTCGCTCTCATCACTCAGCCCATAGCCGGATTTGATTTCGATGCAGGTCACCCCTTCGGCTAACAGCGGGGCGAGGCGAAAACGCGCCTGTTCAAACAGGGTTTTCTGGCTGGCGGTGCGGGTGGCATTCACCGTCGATAAAATCCCGCCGCCCTGAGCCGCTATCTCGGCATAGCTCACGCCGTTCAAACGCTGCTCAAACTCGGCGCTGCGATCGCCGCCAAAAACCAGATGTGTGTGGCAGTCCACCAGGCCGGGGGTGACGATGCCGCCCTCGAAGTGGTGGCGGGAAGAGGCGACAAATTTCGGGCTACTTTCCTCAGTGCCGATCCAGACTATTTTTCCATCTTTGACAGCTAACACCCCGTTTTCAATCAGGTTATAGCTTCCATCTCGCATGGTAACTAGCGTCGCGCCGGTCCATAGACTGTCGCAAACCAGCCTGTCTGAAGCAGTGTTCAAAGGAGAAATCGATGACGGCATGTAAGGCTCCTGACCGCGTTTATCTTGTATAGACAACTCTAGTCAACCTAACGTATTCGCCGAAAAGCGACAAGCCATCGCCAGAGGTTTTTAATTTTTTTCGAGGTGTATTCCAAAAATAGGCATTAGTATTAGACGGGAAACCTGTTTATTTATACAGTAACCCGCGAAAAGGGCATTTTATGGAGAGGGGAATGGCAACAGGGAGATTAGCCGTGGCTGGTAAAACGACCAAACAGTTGGTAGCGAGAGCCGGGATAAACCAGACGGGCCGAGGTGACGACGCGATTTCCGCTCCAGGTACGGCGGTGGATCAGCAGGCAAGGCTCATGCTCTTTCAGTTGCAGCAGCTGGCGCTGGGTGTCACTGGCGCTAATAGCTTCGACGCGGTGCTCGCCTGCGGTCAGCGGAGCGATTCGCATCAAATAGGTGTAAGGCGTGGCGTTGTTCATCACGTTTTGCAGGTAATCCGGCGCGGCCTGAGGGTTCACATAACGGTCTTCAATCTGTACCGGCACGTCGTTTTCAAAATGGACGATTTGCGAATAAAACAGCGACTCGCCGGGTTTAATCTCCAGCTGCAGCGCTTGTTCGGCATCGGCTTGACGGGTTTCACAGGCCATCACCACGCTGCTGTGGCGGTGGCCGCGCTGGGCGATTTCATCAGCAATATTATGCACTTCCAGCATCGGCGTGTAGGCCTTTGCTTCGGCCACGAAGGTGCCGACGCCCTGCATGCGCATCAAAAATCCTTCGTTGGTGAGTTCCCGTAAGGCGCGGTTAATGGTCATACGGCTGACGCCAAGCTCGTTTACCAGCTCGCTTTCTGAGGGAACGCGCTGATGGGGCTTCCACACGCCGTCGCGAATTTGCCCGACGATGGCCTGTTTCACGCGTTGATAAATCGGCGCTGGGGTGTCGCTAATGGCGGCGGCCAGCTCGGATAATCGTTGCTGTGAAACACCCTGTTGGGACAACGGTGTGGATTCGGACATATACACTACCTCATTAAGAAAAATCAGCCGGGTACGGGCAGAGCCGCTCACCCACGCCGACAGAGTAAACGAACGCCAAATGCGCGTCATCAATGCGTGATGAAAAACGAAAATATTAAAAAAAACGTTCGACGAAGTTTACAGCGCAATCGGGCATATGTATATGTATAGACAAGTAGCCGGAACGTTTCGCAATTGTTTCTTATAAATTGCATTTGTAGACCTTCAATCTCAAGATTTAGGACTGTCTCTATGCCTGCTTATTTCGCCACACGCGCACTGTTGCCACAGGGTTGGGCGAGTCACGTGCGACTTACCGTTGATGAACTGGGCGTGCTGACCTCGGTAGAGGCCAATGCCCAGCCGGAAGGAGCTTATCGGCTCAACGGGCCGATTGTGCCGGGGATGCCAAACCTGCACTCCCACGCTTTTCAACGGGTCATGGCCGGTCTGGCTGAAGTGGCGGGCAACCCGCAGGACAGTTTCTGGACCTGGCGAGATCTGATGTATCGGCTGGTTGGCCGTTTGACGCCTGAGCAGGTGGGCGTGATTGCCCGCCAGCTGTATATCGAAATGCTCAAAGGCGGTTATACCCAAGTCGCCGAATTCCACTATTTACACAATGATATCAACGGCCAGCCTTATAGCGACATGGGTGAAATGACTGCCCAGCTTAGCGATGCCGCCGAGCAGGCGGGCATTGGTATGACGCTGCTGCCGGTGCTCTACAGCTACTCGGGGTTTGGCGCGCAGCCTGCTCAGACTGGCCAAAGACGCTTTATTCAAGATGCAGAGAGTTACCTCAATCAACAGCAAGTGATTGCTTCGCAGCTGCAAGACAAACCACTGCAAAATCAGGGGCTGTGCTTCCATTCGCTGCGCGCGGTATCTCGTGAACAAATGCAGCAGGTGCTGGCTGCTAGTCCAGAGGATCTGCCGGTGCATATCCACATTGCCGAGCAGCAGAAAGAGGTGAATGACTGTCTGGCCTGGAGCGGGCAACGGCCTATTGCGTGGCTGTTCGACAACATCGACGTGGACCCGCGCTGGTGCCTGATCCACGCTACCCATCCCGACCGTTTCGAGCTGGCGAGCATTGCGGCCAGCGGCGCGGTGATCGGCCTGTGCCCAACCACCGAGGCGAATCTCGGCGACGGCATTTTCCCCGGCGTGGATTATCTGGCGCAAAAAGGGCGCTGGGGCATTGGCTCTGATAGCCATGTGTCTCTCAACCTGGTGGAAGAGCTGCGCTGGCTGGAGTACGGCCAGCGTCTGCGCGACCTGCGCCGCAATCGCCTGACTAGCGCTGAGCATACTTCAGTAGGGGATTTGCTCTACACCCAGGCGCTACGGGGCGGTGCTCAAGCCTGCGGCGCGGCTATCGGTCAGCTTGCCGTGGGCTATCGCGCCGACTGGCTGGTACTAGACGGTGAAGACCCGTACCTCGCGGCGGCGGCAGACAGCGAACTGCTCAATCGGTGGATTTTTGCCGGTAGCGCCGCGCAAATTCGTGACGTTTTTGTGGCGGGCAAAGCCAAAGTGGTCAATGGCCGCCATCCTCAACAGTCTCAGGCCAGCGCGGACTTCCTTGCATTGCTCCAGCAACTGGCAAGGGACGCGGCATGAGCGCATTAACCCGATTCTCCTACGCCAGTCTGCCTGTCAGCCCTTGGCGCAACGGCGGGGGAGAAACCCGTGAAATTATCAGCTGGCCTGAGGGTCAACGCGATTTTGAGTGGCGGGCCAGCATCGCCACCATTGCGGCTGATGGGCCTTTTTCTCTCTTTGCCGGTATTGACCGCTCGATCACCTTATTAAGTGGCGAGGGCGTGCATCTGCACGGTGAGCAGGGTGTCGACCACCCCTTAACTCAGATTGGCGCGCCTTACTCTTTCGCTGGAGAAGTGCCGATCGTCGCCACGCTGCTGGGCGGCGTGACCAAGGATTTCAACATTATGACCCGTCGCGGCAGCTGCGCGGCGCAGGTCAGGGCGCAAAGCCATGACTTTGAGGTCAACTGGCAAACCGCCGGGCTGCTGTACGTTCTGCGCGGAGAGTGGCAGGTGACGCCCTCCATCAAACTGGCCGCGGAAGATGGCTTGTACTGGGCTTTTGAGCCGAACCAAGAAAAAAGCCAGCCAGTCCGGGCTTTGCAGCCAGATGCGCAACTGCTTTGGGTAGAAATCACCCGCTGATTTAGCGATTTCAATAAAGGGCCCGGCCATTTCACTGTGTCGGGCGTTATTTGCCCCTAACTTGTCTATACAGGATTAGATTATGTCATCTGCATCTCACGACATTCGCGTCTCCCATCTGCACCCCGGTCAGGTTGACCTTGCCACACTGCGCGCCATTTACTCCGCCGAAAAGCGTGAAAACCAGCAGCAATATTGGAGCGTTCGCGTTGAACTGGCCGAGGAGGCGCGCGGGGGCGTGCTGGCGTCACAGGAAACGGTGAACCGCATCGTCGAGTCCGGCAAGGTGGTTTATGGCATCAACACCGGGTTTGGCAAGCTGGCGCAAACTCGCATTCCGGCAGAGCGTCTGGCCGAGCTGCAGCGCAATCTGGTGCTGTCGCACAGCGTCGGGATTGGCAAAGAGCTGGCCGATAACGTGGTGCGTCTCGTGATGACCACTAAGATCCTCAGCCTGTCGCGCGGCCATTCTGGTATTCGCATGGAAGTGATTGATGCACTGATAAGCTTGCTCAATGCGGGCGTGCTGCCGTGTATTCCAGAGAAAGGCTCGGTGGGCGCGTCGGGAGATTTGGCTCCGCTGGCCCACCTGTCGCTGATGCTGATCGGCGAAGGGGAAGTCACCGCGCAGGGCGTTCGCATGTCGGCGGTAGAAGGGCTGGCAACCGTCGGTTTGAAACCTATTGAGTTGGGGCCAAAAGAGGGGCTGGCGCTGCTAAACGGCACGCAGGTATCGACCTCTCTGGCGCTGGCCGGGCTGTTTGAAGCTGAACGAGTCTTCTCCGCAGGCTTGGTGGCCGGAGCACTGTCGCTGGAAGCCATCAAAGGCTCGGTGAAACCTTATGATGCGCGCATTCACCAAGCGCGTGGCCAACTGGGGCAAATCTCCGTTGCAGCTGCAGTGACGGCTTTGCTGGAAGGGAGTGACGTTGTCACCTCTCACGCCAACTGCGGCCGGGTGCAAGATCCTTATTCTATCCGCTGCGTGCCACAGGTGATGGGCGCATGCCTTGATAACCTGCAACACGCTGCCCGCGTTTTGCAAATCGAAGCTAACGCCGCTTCGGATAACCCGCTGGTGTTTGCCGAGAATGGTGATGTTATCTCTGGCGGTAACTTCCACGCCGAGCCGGTAGCCTTTGCCGCCGACATCATCGCGCTGGCGGTGGCCGAAATTGGGGCTATTTCCGAGCGCCGCCTGGCATTGCTGCTCGACACCGGGCTGTCAGGCCTGCCGCCGTTCCTGGTTAATGACGGCGGGGTGAACTCCGGCTTTATGATTGCACAGGTGACCGCCGCCGCGCTGGCCTCTGAGAATAAATCGCTGGCGCATCCGGGCAGCGTGGACAGCCTGCCAACCTCCGCCAATCAGGAAGACCACGTCTCTATGGCGACCTACGCCGCCTGTCGCCTTGGCGACATGTGTTTCAACACCTCCGTGGTGGTGGGCATTGAGGCGATGGCCGCCGCGCAGGGCATCGACTTCATTCGCCCGCTGAAAAGCTCTCCGCTGCTAGAGAAAGAGTTACAGGCCATTCGCCAAGACGTGGCCTATTTGGAAAAAGATCGCCTGATGGCACCTGACGTAGAAGCCATGCGCCTGTGGGCCAGTCGCGGGCAGTGGCCATCGGTCATTGAAGCTTTGTTACCGAGTTTTAACTGATTAATAAGGAATTCAACATGAATGCACCTCAGAAAACGGCGGTTGCTCGCGCGGTTCGCGCCCCTCACGGCACGGAATTGAGCTGTGAAAACTGGCTGATTGAAGCGGCCTACCGGATGATCCAGAACAACCTCGATCCTGACGTGGCCGAGCGCCCGGAAGATCTGGTGGTTTATGGCGGTATCGGCAAAGCGGCGCGCAACTGGCCGGCCTTCGAAGCGATTTTAGACAGCCTGCGCAAGCTGCACGCTGATGAAACGCTGCTGGTGCAATCCGGCAAGCCAGTGGGGATTTTCCGCACCCACGCTGACGCGCCGCGCGTGCTGATTGCCAACTCTAACTTGGTGCCGCACTGGGCGAACTGGGACCATTTCCACGAGTTGGATAAAGCCGGGTTGATGATGTACGGCCAGATGACCGCCGGTTCGTGGATCTACATCGGCGCGCAGGGCATCGTGCAGGGAACCTATGAAACCTTCGCCGAGGCGGGCCGCCAGCACTACAACAGCAATCTGCGCGGTAAGTGGATCCTGACTGCCGGTCTTGGCGGCATGGGCGGTGCACAGCCTCTGGCTGGCGTACTGGCAGGAGCCTGCGTGCTGGCGATTGAGTGTCAGGAGTCGCGCATCGATTTCCGCATTCGCACCCGTTACTTGGATTACAAAGCGTACAGCATCGAAGAAGCCTTGGTGATGATTGAGAAAGCCTGCGCGGAAAAACAGGCGATTTCCGTTGGCCTGTTGGGTAACGCGGCGGAGCTGATGCCGCAGCTGGTGGCGCGCGCCAAGCAGGGCGGCCTGCGCCCGGATATCGTCACTGACCAGACTTCGGCCCATGACCCGCTCAATGGCTACCTGCCGGAAGGCTGGACGCTGGAGCAGTGGCAGGACAAACGCGTCTCTGACCCGCAGGCGGTGGTGAAAGCCTCTCGCGCGTCGATGGCGAAACACGTGCAGGCGATGCTCGACTTCCACGCCATGGGCATTCCAACCGTGGATTACGGCAACAATATTCGTCAGGTAGCGAAAGAGGAAGGTGTGCTGAATGCCTTTGATTTCCCGGGCTTTGTTCCGGCTTATATCCGCCCGCTGTTCTGCGAAGGCAAAGGCCCGTTCCGTTGGGTGGCGCTCTCCGGCGACCCGGAAGATATCTATAAAACCGACGCCAAGCTGAAAGAGCTGTTCCCGGACAATGCTAATCTGATCAACTGGCTGGATATGGCTCGCGAGCGCATCGCGTTTCAAGGGCTGCCGGCGCGGATCTGCTGGTTGGGCCTCGGCGAGCGTCATATCGCCGGACTAGCCTTTAACGAAATGGTGCGTAACGGCGAGCTAAAAGCGCCGGTAGTGATTGGGCGGGACCATCTGGATACCGGCTCGGTGGCCTCGCCAAACCGCGAAACCGAAGCGATGAAAGATGGCTCCGACGCGGTTTCTGACTGGCCGCTGCTCAACGCGCTGCTTAACACGGCGGGCGGCGCTACCTGGGTCAGCCTGCACCATGGCGGCGGCGTAGGCATGGGCTTCTCTCAGCACGCGGGGATGGTCATTGTCTGCGACGGCACCAAAGAAGCCGATGCCCGCCTGTCACGCGTGCTGTGGAATGACCCGGCAACCGGCGTCATGCGCCACGCCGACGCGGGTTATCAGCAAGCCATCGACTGCGCCAAACGCAATGACCTAAACCTGCCAATGGTGTGAGTAAGCTAAGTTAGAAAGACAAGGGCAGGCGCGAGCTTGCCCTTTTTTATGGCGAAGATTAAACCGGCACGTGAACATGCTTTTTGATGTTTTTCAGCCAGGTGATCATGGTGAAAGTCATGATAACCAGCAGCGCCCAGGAGCTCCATTTACCCAGATGCACGCCGGACCAGCTGCTGAGCTGATTAGGGTAGCGCCAGATAGTGAAGAAGGTGCTGATGTTCTCCGCCAGCCAGATGAAGAAGCCAATCAGAATAAATGCCAAAATCAGCGGCATGCGGCGTGGGGTATCGTAGGGAGTGAACACCACATAGCTGCGGGCGTAAAGCCCCAGTACCAGCGCGGTGATGTACCAGCGGAAATCGCCAATGTAGTGATGGGTGAAGAAGTTCACGTAAATCAGCAGCGAGCAGATGGCGGCCAGCGTATAGGGCGGGTAGTTGCGCACTTTAACGTCCAGCAGCCGCCAGCACTGAATCATATAACTGCCCACCGCCGCGTACATGAAGACGGAAAACAGCGGCACGCCGAACAGCTTGGTGTAGGCGAAATCCGGGTAGCTCCACGAGCGAATGCCCGACGAGGTTTTAAAAACTTCCAGCGCAAAACCGACCACGTGAAACAGCATGATGGCTTTAAACTCATCCAACGTTTCAAGCTTGCTGGTCAGCATCCACACCTGAATAAACAGCGCGACCAGCAGCAAAACGTCATAGCGCGGGACATGGAATATGCCGCCGCGCGGCACCAAAAACACCGCCAAAAAGAACAGTCCGACGAAGATACAGGCGCGCGCCTCTTTCACCCCGAAGAAAATAAATTCGGTTAAAAAGCGGCGAACTCCGCGAATTGGCTGCTTTTCGCGGGGTTGAGTCAGAAATAAATCCAGTCGTTGTAAAGGGCCCATGGTCGTCCTTGAATAAAATCCCCATTGCAGGAAAGCCGCTAAATTTACTTCATCACGCGCAGTTGCGCACGCTCATTATAGAAACGGCGGTAGGCGAGGTAGCCCGCGATGATGGTGGAGACGCTGGCGGTGCCGAGCAGCATAAAGGTGACCATTATCTGGTACTTAATGGCTTTTACCGGATCAATACCGGCGAAAATCATCCCGGACATCATGCCCGGCAGGCTGACGATGCCGACGGTCTTGGCGGCATCGACGGTGGGGATCATCGCGGCGCGAATGCTGTCGCGAATAATCGAGCCGGACGCCAGCTTGGTGGATGCGCCGAGGCTGAGCATCTCGAGGATTTTTTGTTGGTTATCCATAAAGCGCTGGTTGAGATTGCTATAACACAGCCCGACCGCCACCATGGCGTTGCCCGCAATCATGCCGGAGACGGGGATCACCTGCATCGGCAGGAATTCAATCGAGCGGCTGAGGATCAGGATCACCAGCGTCAGCGCGGTGCTGGCGGTAATAGCAATAAAGGAAATCGCAAAGCCGTTATCAATATTCCGGCTGCGCTTTTTAGCGTTAAAGGCGGCGTTGAAGCAGATGAACAGCACCATCAGCAGGGTCAGCCAGCCGTCGTTGATTTCGAAAATGTACTTGAGCACATAGCCGACTGCCACCAGTTGCACGATGGCCCGCGCAACGCTCCAAACGATGTCCTTCTCTAGTCCCAGCTTCTCGCGTTTACTGACCAGCAGGGCGACGATGACCAGAATGAGGGCCAGCGCCAGTGATTCGTTAGTGATGTTATGCTGGCTCATGGTCGATGCTCTCGGCGGCGCGGTGGCTTAGGGTGATAACGTTTTTGGCGTGGCGGATCTCATTGCTGTCGTGGCTGACCCAGAGTACAGCGAGGTTCTCCTGCTCGACCAAATCGGCGATGATCTGATTGACGTTGTGCTTATTTTCTTCGTCGAGGGCGCTGGTAATTTCATCCAGCAGCAGGATATCGGGCATAAATTGTAGATTGCGCAGCAATGAGACGCGCTGCTTCTCGCCGCCAGACAGCTCTTGGGCTTTCTTATCAAGCATATCCGTCGGCAAATTGACGCGCTCTAGCCACTGTTTCACTTTGGCTTCATCCATCTTCTGGCCGCGAATTTGATAAGGCAGCGCCAGATTGTCGCGCACGGTATCGCCAAACAGCGAAGGGGTCTGGAAGCAATAGGAGACCTGCTGGCGATATTTTTCCGTTTTTAAGCCGGTAATATCGTCGCCTTTGAACTTGATGGTACCGCCGGTCTGGGTTTGCAGCGCAGCAATGATCTTCAGCAGCGTGCTTTTGCCACTGCCCGAAGGCCCGGTCAGCAGCGTGAATTCACCCGGATTGAGGGTAAATGAAACGGGTTCCAGCAGGGGGCGTTGATTGAGGGTAAAGCTGACTTCCTGAAGGTCTAAAAGGGGCGCAGACTGCGGCATGGCGTCTTCCTTGGTGGTCCATTGAATGCGCGCATAATACCACTCAGTTTGTGTCAGGTAACAAACTGAGTTGCTTCAAATCGTTTACAAAAGCCTTGGCAGTCGATGGACGGGCTGCATCACAGCCCTTTGGGGATTTCCCGATAGAAACCTATACCAATCAGCCTGCCAAACAGGAAGGGCACAAACTTACGGCTGCGCAACCAAAGCTCCATACGGCCCGGTGGTTTGCTGCGTTTCTTCTGGCCCGCTTTGCTGATCATGATTTGCAAAGACTGGGTTGCCCAAGTAGGAAAGGCGCGACGGCGCTGGACGCGCTGTAAGTGCTTCAACTCCAGCCTGCCTTTGAGCAGCGGGGCGCTGATGATATTGGCGGTAGCCACGGCGTCCTGAATCGCCAAATTCACCCCGACGCCGCCAATCGGCGACATGGCGTGGGCGGCGTCGCCAATGCACAAGATGCCCGGCTTGGCCCACTCTTTCAGGCGGTCGATGCGGATTTTCAGTAGCTTGACCTGATCCCAGTCTGTGATGTCGTGTTGCAGGCGGCTCAGCTCGAAAGGCGACACCTCGGCGATAAGCTCGACAAAGGGCTGTAAACCCTTCTCGCGCAGCGCGTCGAGGCTGTCTTTGGCGATGGAGTAGCCGCATTGCCAGTAGTCGCCACGGTCAATCATGATGAAATTCTTTTTCGGCCCGCGATGGCCCATCGACCACTGCGGGTCATCCGCCAGTTTGTGGATTTTCAGCCACAACACATCACGAGGCGCGCCGAAACGGCGGATTTCCATCCCGGCCTGCTCGCGCACAATAGAGTTACGCCCGTCACAGCCAATCACCAGCGTAGAGTCAATCCGTCGCGACTCGCCGTTAACCACTGCGTTCACGCCTTTCACCACGCCATTCTCTTCAATCAGACCTTTCACCTCGGCGTTATGCAGCAGAGTGAAGTTAGGCAGCATTGCGGCCTTGCTGCTGATGAAGTTAAGGAAATCCCACTGCGGCATAAAGGCGATGAATTTGCACTGAGTCGGCAAATGGCTGAAATCCGCCAGCGTGGTCTCCTTGCCGTTGATTTCGCCATAAAGCTTCTCAGCGCGCTGATGAGGTAGCTGCAAAAACTCGTCGAGAAAGCCTAATCGCCAGATGATTTCCAGCGTCGAGGGATGAATGGTGTCGCCACGGAAATCACGCAGGAAATCGGCATGTTTCTCCAATACGGTAACGGTAATACCTTGGCGGGCAAGCAGATAACCCAGCATCAAACCCGCAGGGCCGCCGCCAACGATGCAACATGAAGCGGAAGAGTGTTCAGAATTAAAGCTCATGGAACCTGTCCGGCAGAAAATGATTTACATGATAATAATTATCATTTGAAGGGGTGGCGGTCAATCTTTTGACCGCTTTTAAATTCAACTTCAAGGTTGAAATCGTGGGCACCGGCCCACACCGGCAAGGGATGCCGCCTCCACACCGGCCCCAAGGTCAAAACCGTGGGCTCGCCGCCCACACTGGCCCAAAGGGTTTTAAACGAAACCCTTTGGAATCCTGCGTTTTTTGCTGCTGGTAGATCGAGGCTTCGCAGGGTTGGAATAGACATGTTTCAGCGGCCGCAGTGTTCGTCGCGAAGTGCCGCCGCTTAGGCGGTTCCCTCGCTGCGGGATTACAACCCGCGTAAAAAGACACGCGGATTTCCACCTCTTGCTCGGCGTCATTTCTGAACGCGGCCTATGGGCATTTACACCGAACTGTTTCATTCCAATTCAAAAAAAATCCTGAAACTACTGAAACAGCACGGTTGAAATGCCTCAAAACCGCAGTCAGAAATGACGCCGAGGTAGTGGTTCGAGACCCAAGGCTCGAAGCCCGAACTGAGGGAACCGCCTAAGCGGCGACATTTTGCGGTGTGAACTGAAGTGACTGAAACACGTCCATCCAACTAGCGGAGCGCGCAGTGAAAGAGCCTGGGGGTCCAGGGGGCGGTGGCGATATGCCGCCCCCTGGTCGGTGTGGGCCGACGCCCACGACCTTGACCTTAAATTTGAAATAAAAAAAGGCCGGTCAGCTTTCCCTGACCAGCCTTTCTAACCATCGCTCAAGCGAAACCCTAAACGGCTGGTTTGGCGATCACGTTGCGGTTTTCCATGCGAACTTCGGCGATTTGCACGTCGATGATATCGCTCTGACGGTAGGCGACTTCGCCCTTAATCAGAACGGTGCCGGTGTCGGCGCTGCATACCAACTCGTCGCGCACGCTGTGCAGGAACGGAGCAGGGATGAAGGCGACGGCGCCGATGTCTTGCAGGCGAACGCGCAGGCCACCGCGAGTGACGTCGATGATTTCGGCGCTGAACTTAGTGTCAGTACCGACTTTATCTTCCAGATAACGGGCGTACAGCCAGTCACCCACATCGCGCTCGGCCATGCGGTTGGCGCGGCGGCGCTCTGCCAGTTGCACGGTCATCTCGTCCTGTGGCTTCTCAGCGGCCTGCTTGGTGATCATCGCCTTCAACAGGCGGTGGTTGACCATATCGCCGTATTTACGGATTGGCGAAGTCCAGGTGGCGTAGGCTTCCAGACCCAGACCAAAGTGCGGGCCAGGAACGGTGCTGATTTCGGCGAAAGTCTGGAAACGACGAATGCGGCTGTCGAGGAACTGCGTTGGCATCGCGTCAAGTTTACGACGCAGTGCGCAGAAACCCGGCAAGGTCAGCAGTTCTTCAGCATTAGCTTCAACATCATTGGCTTGCAACACGGTGATGGCGTTCTCAACCAGCAGCGGGTCGAAGCCGGTGTGCACGTTATAAACGCCGAAACCAAGGGTGTCGCGCAGGGCGATGGCGGCACAAACGTTCGCCGCGATCATCGATTCTTCTACGATGCGGTTCGCAATGCGGCGATGCTCGGCGACGATTTCCAGCACGTTGCCTTTCTCGCCCAGAATGAAGCGGAAGTCAGGGCGGTCTTTGAACACCAGCGCATTCGCGGTACGCCACGCGCTGCGCACGTCACAGACGCGTTTCAGCAGGCGAATCTGGTCAGCAATCACATCACTTTGTGGCTGCCATGCGCTTTTCTCTTCCTGCTCAATCCAGTCGGAGACATCGTCATAGGCCAGTTTTGCTTTTGACTCGATGGTTGCCGCGAAGAAGCGAATGTCGCTACCCAGCGCGCCATCGGCGGCGAGGGTGACGCTACATGCCAGCACCGGGCGCTGAACGTCCGGCCACAGCGAGCACAGGTCGTCAGACAGTTCGCGCGGCAGCATCGGGATGTTGAAGCCCGGCAGGTAGTTGGTGAATGCGCGTTTTTTGGCGATATTGTCCAGCTCGGTGCCTTCGGCCACATAAGCCGTGGGATCGGCAATCGCGATATTCAGTTGCAGGGTGCCGTCGCCGTTGTCTTTAACATAAAGCGCGTCATCCATGTCCTGCGTGCTGCTACTGTCGATAGTGACAAACGGCAGGGCGGTCAGGTCTTCGCGAGTCAGACCTTGATCGAGGATTTCTGCAATTTCAGATTTAGGGGCTTCGCGTTCCAGATTATGGCGCGCTAGCGTGACCCACCAAGGGGCCAGATCGTCATCACCGGTGGTGATCCACTCGGTTAATTCGGCCTGAAAACCACGATCGCCTTCTTTCAGCGGGTGGCGACGCATTTCTGCTACACACCAGTCGCCGTCATTGACTTCGTGATTGATGTTGCGCGCGGTGCGGCACTGGATGGCGTCACGCAGCAAAGGATGGTCCGGCACGATAGACAGACGGTCATCTTTCTTGGTTACGCGGCCAACAAAGCGCGTGAGGAAAGGTTCAACCAGCGTCTCAGGCTGAACCACTTCGCGGTCCTTCTCGGTCTGTAAAGAGGCAATCACGCGGTCGCCGTGCATGACTTTTTTCATGTACGGAGGCGGAATGAAGTAACTTTTTTGACCGTCTACTTCAAGAAAGCCAAAGCCTTTCTCAGTTCCTTTAACGATGCCTTCAAGGCGGGGAGTCTGAGAGTGAAGTTGCTGTTTTAGCTGCGCGAGCAGCGGGTTATCTTGAAACATATCGTCCAGAGAGTGGGGTTAAAGTGGCTCGATTAGCGGCAGACAGTTTTACGCGAAATGGCCGCGTGCGGCAAGCAATAACCCCCTCTTTCACGACATAACCTTGTCGCGAAAGAGGGAATGCAGACTTGAAGATTAGGCGATGCGTTGCAGATCGACTTTCTGCTCGCAGCGGCGGATAGCCACCGGGATCGCTTTAGAGGTAGGGGTGTGAGTTTGGTCACCAAAGCTGGACATTGGCACCAGCGGGTTGGTTTCCGGGTAGTAGGCCGCCAGATTGCCGCGCGGGATGTCGTAGCTCACCAGTTTGAAGCCGGTCACTTTGCGCTCGACGCCGTCGGTCCACAGGGTTTCGATTTCCACCAGTTCGCCATCCTTCATACCTAATGCCGCTAAGTCGTCAGGGTGGATGAACAGCACTTCGCGCTGGCCGTAAACGCCACGGTAACGGTCATCAAGCCCGTAAATGGTGGTGTTGTACTGGTCGTGGGAGCGCAGGGTTTGCAGCGTAAACGGCGCATCCTGATTGCCCTGCGGGATCAGCTGTTCAGGCAAGCTTGCCGCGCTGAAGTTGGCTTTACCGGTTGGCGTGTTGAATTTCAGCTCGGCCGCTGCGTTACCCAAGTAGAAGCCGCCTTTAATGTCGCAACGGGCGTTAAAATCGGTAAAGCTTGGAATAGTGGCTTCGATATGGTCGCGGATCAGGTTGTAATCGTCCGCCAGCGCCATCCAGTCGAGGTATTTGTCGCCCAGCACGGCGTTAGCAATGCCGCAGACAATCGCCGTCTCGGAACGCTGCTCTGGAGATAACGGGATACCCACACCTTCGGAGGCGTGAACCATGCTGAAGGAGTCTTCAACGGTAATAAACTGCGAACCCGTGGCCTGCATATCCAGCTCGGTACGACCAAGGGTAGGCAGGATCAAGGCTTCGCGGCCCGGGGTTAAGTGGCTGCGGTTCAGCTTGGTGCTGATTTGCACTGACAGGTCGAGATTGCTCAGCGCCTTCTCGGTACGCAAGGTGTCCGGTGCCGCCGCCGCTAAGTTACCGCCGAGGCAGATAAGCACTTTGGCGTCACCCTTCAACATGGCTTCCAACGCTTCAACCGTGTTGTGGCCCGGGTTGCGTGGCGGGGTGAATTTGAAGTGGGCTTCCATGGCGTCGAGCAGGGCTTTTGGCGCTTTTTCGTCGATACCCATGGTGCGGTTGCCCTGCACGTTACTGTGACCGCGCACCGGACACAGGCCCGCGCCCGGCTTGCCGAGTTGGCCAAACAGCAGTTGCAGGTTGGTGATTTCACGCACGGTAGCCACGGAGTGTTTGTGCTGAGTGATACCCATCGCCCAAGTACAAATCACGCGCTCGGCCTGCACGTAGATAGACGCCGCTTCGCGAATTTCTTCTTCGGAAAGGCCAGACTGCTCGACGATTTTCTCCCAAGAGGTAGCATCCACCACCGCCAGATACTCATCCACGCCCGCGGTGTTCTGGGCGATAAAGTCTGCGTCGAAAATGGTGCTCAGGCCGTTGGACACGCGGTCGCGATCGGCTTCCAAGAGGGCTTTAACAATGCCGCGAACCGCCGCCATGTCGCCGCCAAGATTTGGCTGGTAATAGGCGGAGCTAATACGGCCTGATTTGGTGGTGACCACTTCCAGCGGTTTTTGTGGGTCAGCAAAACGCTCAAGACCGCGCTCGCGCAGGGTGTTGAAACTGACTACTTTCGCGCCGCGATCGGCGGCGTGGCGCAGGCTGTGCAGCATGCGCGGGTGGTTAGTGCCGGGGTTCTGACCGAAGACGAAAATGGCATCGGCCTTTTCGAAGTCGTCGAGACGAATGGTGCCTTTACCCACCCCGATACTCTGCTTCAGCCCAACGCCGCTGGCTTCGTGGCACATATTGGAGCAGTCAGGGAAGTTGTTGGTGCCGAACATGCGGCCAAACACTTGATACAGATAAGAAGCTTCGTTGCTGGCGCGGCCGGAGGTGTAGAAATCAGCCTGATCCGGGCTTTCCAGACCTTTTAAATGGCTGGCGATCAGCGAGAAGGCGTCGTCCCAGCTAATAGGCTCATAGTGGTCAGTGGTGCGGTTGTAGCGCAGCGGCTGAGTCAAACGGCCCTGGTACTCAAGGAAATAGTCGCTCTGTTCGCGCAGTTTGCTCACGCTGTGCTGAGCAAAGAACTCAGGCTCCAAGGCTTTACGTGTGGCTTCCCAGCTGACGGCTTTGGCGCCGTTTTCACAGAAGCTGAAGGTGCTGTGGTTGTCGTCGCCCCAGGCACAGCCCGGGCAGTCGAAGCCGCGACCCTTGTTCACGCGCATCAGGTTGCGCAGGTTAGAAAGGACTTTTTTGCTGTCGAAGACGTAACGGGTGGTGGCTTCTAATGATCCCCAACCACCGGCAGCACCGGTATAAGGTTTGATCTCAGTTTTGAATTTCATATTTTCGCTTCGCAGGTGTCATTCGAAAAGCCGAATGTGATAAGTGACATGCAATCGGTGGCGCTGAATTGTTAAACCGATTGTTAATTTTATGTCACAAGTTTAGGACTGAAGAGGGGATTTCGTCTAATCGAATGGCGCAATCGTGAGATAGAGCGCGTTTATCGCGGGAAATATCAACAAATTGTAACTAAGCCGTTTCATTATGAAACGCTTAGAAAAATAAACAGGGTTTAGTCGTGCGTCTTTATAGTGCACCCTATGCGCCAATCCGTTTTCTCCTGCAAATTTCGCTGTTTTAGCCTTCATGGAACAAGGTTTGGGGAGTATTGAATCTATTTTAGCCACATGCCGAGCTAAATGCGGCCTGTGGCGTTTGGCGTTATAAAGGAACAAGCCGTGAAACGTAGCGTATTGAGTGTATTAACTGGCGTATTAATGTTATCAGCAGGCGCGGCGAAAGCCGTTGCGCCATTAGATTTCCCAGTGGCTCCGCCAAGTATTGACGCAGAATCCTTTGTATTGATGGATTACGGCAGTGGTGATGTGCTGGCGGCGGGCAACCCGGACGAGCGCCGTAACCCGGCCAGCCTGACCAAACTGATGACCGGTTATGTTATCGACCGCGCGCTGGATAAACACAAAATCACCATGGATGACGTGGTCACCGTGCCGCAAGAAGCCTGGGTGGCAGGTAACAAAAGTCTGGCCGGTTCTTCCCTGATGTTCCTCAAGCCGGGCGACCGCGTCACAGTGCGCGACCTGATCCGCGGCATTATCGTGACCTCCGGTAACGACGCCTGTGTGGCAATGGCCGACTACGTGGCCGGCAGCCAGGACGCGTTCGTAGGCATGATGAACCAGTACGTCACCTCTATGGGGCTGACCAACAGCCACTTTGAAACCGTTCACGGCCTTGACGCGCCGGGCCAGTACACCACCTCTTATGACTTAGCCAAGCTTTCTCGCGCCATTATTGGCGGCGAACCTGAGGAATATCATATGTATAGCGAAAAATCGCTGACCTATGACAACATCACTCAGCAGAACCGTAACGGCCTACTGTGGGACAAAAACCTGCAAGTTGATGGCCTGAAAACCGGCCACACCGAAAGCGCTGGCTTCAACATTATTGCTTCTGCGACCGAGGGCAACCGCCGCCTGATCGCCGTGGTGATGGGCGGTAAAAGCTCAAAAGGGCGCGAAGAGCAGGCGCGCAAGCTGCTGACCTGGGGCTTCCGCGAATACACCAGCAAGCAGATTTTCAAAGCGGGACAAACCGTTTCGACAGAGAAAGTTTGGTTCGGCGACCATCAGGACGTCAAGGTCGGCTCGCTGGATGACGTGTTCATCAGCGTGCCGCAGTCCGACGCCGACAAGCTGAAAGCCCAATACGTGCTGACCAATCCACAGATCGACGCGCCGCTGAAAAAAGGCCAAGAGCTGGGCAGCATCAACATTGTTGATAACGGCAAAACCATTAAAACCATTCCGCTGGTGGCACTGGAAGATGTCGCTAAAGGCGGGATGTTTAGCCGTTTAGTGGATTATGTGAAGTTAAAGATCTAGTTCAGCGCTTGGGGCTGAATGACGTGGGGGAGGCGCGAAAACGCCTCCCTTTTTGTTTAAGTTCAGAGGGTAGCTGGGATATCTACTCTTTAACCAAACGACTTGAGACTTGTAACATGCCGCCGTGGCTGGCACTGCCGGTGAATTGCAACGCCGACTGCCCGGCAAGATTATCGAAAAGCCTGACACCCTCTGCGAGCAGGACAGGAATGTAAGTCAGGGTCATTTCATCAACCAGTGACGCAGATAGCGCCTGCTGAATCATATTCCCGCCATCAATATAAACGTCTTTGCCATTCGCCAGCGTTGTGGCTTGGGCAATCAACGCGTGAATGTCGCCAGACACTGTCTTGATGGTCGCAGAAGCAGGGCGCGCAATAGCCCGCGAGGTGGCGACCAGTACTGGGACATCGCCATAAACCCATTGGCCCATGGCTTCCAGAACATCATAAGTGTTGCGGCCCATCAGCATGCATCCCACTTGTTCCATAAATGGATCAAATTGCAGGAAGTTGGCGTCGTCCGCTAAATCTCCGGCGCGGGAATGATCCTTATTCAGCCATTCAAGCTCGTGATTCGGGCCTGCGATATAGCCATCGAGTGAGCTGGCCATATACACTCTTACTTTGGTATGCATCTGATTAGCCATCTTTTCCTCCTTAAATGTTGCGGCTAAGAATAATCCGGTTTTACAAAATGTCACACTTTTTTGTGCAGCCACTATTCACCACCGTTATCTATAACAATGGTCCCTTCACGACTTTCATCCGCCGCGCCGTTATACTCTCTACCATTACTCCTATCTATCACGCGGCTTCTTTACGACCCTATGGACATCAAGCAACTCATTTACCTCTGCAATCTTGAACGCGAGCGGCACTTTGGCCGTGCGGCAGAGGCTAGTTTTGTCAGCCAGCCGACGCTTTCTATGCGATTGAAAAATCTTGAGAAAGAGCTAGATCTCAACTTGATCAATCGCGGTAATAATTTCGAAGGTTTTACGGCGGAAGGCCTGCGGGTACTGAGCTGGGCGCGTGAGATTGTTGCGGTCTATGAAGGGCTCAAGCTGGAAGTGGAGTCGCTAAAGCAGGGGCTGAGCGGTACCTTGCGCATTGGCGTGATGCCGCAGTGCAGCATCTCTCTAGCGCGATTGATAAAGGCGGTGAATGATACCCATCCGGGGCTGGATTATCGCGTGGCGGAAGTCAGCGCCGATCAGCTGATCGAAGCCCTGAGTAGTCACGCTGTGGACGTCGGTATCGGCTTTTTTGAGTTTTCCACCCTCAATGAACTGCGTTTCCAACTGGCGCCGATTGACGATGGGGGCGTCGACGTGGTCTATCACCCCGACCACTTCCCGCAGTTGCAGAATGCGACGTTATTGACCGCCGAGCAGGCCGCCCAGCTGCCTCTGTGCCTGTCGGAGCCGAGCCGCTATTTCCGCCGCTATCTGGATAATCACTTCCGTCAGGCCGGTCTGGTGCTGCACCCGACGCTTGAAAGCACCTCGATTTTCCAACTGATGCAGGGCGTTTTTGTCGGGCTGGGCTGCGCGCTGGTTCCCCGTGGTCATTTGATTGATGAGATGCATCCGGCGCTGAAACGCTGCCCGTTGGATATTGCGCCAATGAGTCGCCACGCCGCGCTGGTGGTAGCTGAAGCAGGGCGCGCCACGCCGCTGGCCCAGCACTTTTTCAACGCCGCCGCGCTATGGATAGCACAACAGCCTAACCTTCAACCCTGAAGCTTTTCGTTCTGTAACATTACGAGACGTTTTCCTATTGATGAAATGAATGTTTAAGACCAAGCTTTACGGGCTTATTTTGCATAAAAGCGGCAATCAAAGCCCGTAAGAGAAATTAATGGAGTTACACATGAAAGCATTAAAAACAGTGTTGTTAGCCATCGCGGCAAGTGGTGTGTTAGTTGCCGGCGGTGCGCAGGCAAATAATCTGTTGAGTTCATTGCAGGACGCAGCCAATCAGCAATTAAACGGCAGTAACGGTGCCACGGCGGGCAACGGGGCCAATTCAGGGGCTTCTTTGATGTCGCTGCTCAACGGCGGTGATAGCGCGCTGACCTCGAAAAGCGCCACCAACGTTGCGGGCGTTTTGCAGTATTGCGTGAAGAATAACGTGTTGTCGCAAGCCAGCACCGAAAATGTGAAAGACAAGCTGTTAAGCAAGCTGGGCATTGAAAGTGCCGCAGGCGCGCAGAGCCAGGATTACCAAAACGGCCTCGGCGGCTTACTGCAAACCGGCAAAGGGCAGAACGTTGACCTCAACAATCTGGGGAACGGCCTGTCGCAGGTGAAAGAGAAAGTGAAACAAAAAGCCTGTGATGTGGTGTTGAAGCAGGCGAAATCCTTTATTTGATTTTTGGGTGTGCGGCCCAATTCCGCTAAGGTCTTGGGCGGCTGCCCAAACCCGCTTTTAAAATCTTTAAATTCAAATTCAAATTCAAATTCAAATTCAAATTCAAGGTCGTGGGCACCGGCCCACACCGGCAAGGGGGCGGCCAGTCGCCGCCGCCCCCTTGACCCCCGGGCTTTTTTAACTGCGCGCTTCGCTCGTTAGGCGGACTTGTTTCAGGTACTTCCGTTATCCACCGCAAAATGTCGCCGCTTAGGCGGTGCCTTCGCTTCAGGCTTCGAGCCTTGGGTCTCGAACCGTTCGCTCAGCGCCATTTTTGACTGCGGTTTTGAGGCATCTCAACCGTACCTTTTCAGTGATTTTCAGATTTTTTGTGAATGAAACGGCTCGAAGTAAATGCCAGTAAGTCGCGTTCAGAAGTGACGCCGAGGGAGTGGTTCGAGACCTATGGC
This sequence comes from Ewingella sp. CoE-038-23, assembly GCF_040419245.1. Taxonomy (NCBI): domain Bacteria; kingdom Pseudomonadati; phylum Pseudomonadota; class Gammaproteobacteria; order Enterobacterales; family Yersiniaceae; genus Ewingella; species Ewingella docleensis. The sequence goes on from NZ_JAZHOH010000001.1 coordinate 2,001,153, forward strand.
TCGAAGCCCGAACTGAGGGAACCGCCTAAGCGGCGGCACTTCGCGACGATCTCCGTGGTTCCTGAAACACGTCCATCCCAACCCTGCGCAGCCTCGATCTTCCAGCGAGAAAAAACGCAGGGTTCCAAGGGAGGCGCGTTTACGCCTCCCTTGGTCGGTGTGGGCCGACGCCCACGACCTTGAACTTGCCCTTAAAAGTTTCCTCTGCTTTCTAAAAGCTGAAAAAGCTTATTCAACCTTTTCTTTGAACTCGCATAAGTCCTCAATCACACAGGACCCGCACCGTGGTTTACGTGCGATACAGGTATAGCGCCCGTGCAAGATAAACCAATGGTGGCAATCGAGTTTGAACTCGGCGGGGACCACTTTAAGTAGCTTATCTTCGACATTCTCCACGGTCTTGCCGGGGGCGAAATTGGTGCGATTACAGACGCGGTAAATATGGGTGTCGACGGCGATGGTCGGCCAGCCAAAGGCGGTGTTGAGCACCACGTTGGCGGTTTTACGGCCGACGCCGGGCAGGGCTTCTAAGGCTTCGCGGTTTTCGGGGACTTCGCCGCCGTGCTTTTCCAGCAACAGGCGGCAGGTCTTGATCACGTTCTCAGCCTTGGAATTAAACAGGCCGATGGTTTTGATGTACTCCTTCACGCCGTCCACGCCCAGCTCCAGAATTGCGGCAGGGGTGTTGGCAATCGGATACAGCTTGGCGGTGGCTTTATTGACGCTCACGTCAGTGGCCTGCGCCGAAAGCAGAACCGCAATCAGCAGCTCGAATGGCGTGGTGTACACCAGCTCGGTGGTCGGGTGCGGGTTATTCTCCCGCAGCCGGCTGAGAATACTGATGCGCTTCTCTTTATTCATGACGCGTTACCCGCGCTGCCTTTCGGCAAGGTTGACTGCTGGGATGCGTGTGCTTTGGCGGCCTGACGCGCTTTTTGGCGTTGGTCAATCAGGTACTTACCTGCTAACAGCAGGCCCAAACCAATAAACGCGCCCGGCGGAAGCATGGCGAGCAGGAATGGGTTATCGAGGTGGATCACTTCGACGCGCAGCACCTTGGCCCAGCTGCCGAGCAGCAAATCTGCGCCGTTAAACAGTACGCCGCTGCCGAGAATTTCACGGATCGAGCCTAATACGAACATCGCGGCGGTGGCACCCAGGCCGGTCATCATGCCGTCGAGGGCGGCCAGATGCACCGGGCTACTGGCGGCGCAGGCTTCGGCGCGGCCCACCACAATACAGTTGGTGACGATCAGCGGGATGAAGATCCCCAGCGCCATATACAGGCCGAAAGCGTAGGCGTTGATTAGCATCTGCACGGTACTGACCACTGAGGCGATGATCAGCACGTAAATCGGAATACGGATCTCATTCGGCACCCAGCGGCGGAAGGCCGAGATCATGGCGTTGGTGCAGGTCAGCACCAGCGTGGTTGCCAGACCCAACCCCAGCGCGTTAGTCGCCGTGGAGGTCACCGCCAGCAGCGGGCAGAGGCCCAGCAGCTGTACCAGCGAGGAGTTATTGGTCCACAGACCCTGAACAATTATCTTCTTGGCTTCACTCATCACGGGCTCCACAAGGGGTGAGGTTTGAAAGCTGAGACGGTACCGTCTCGATAAACAGTGCCGTGCGTTTTACTGAACGCACCACGGCGCGCGGGGTAATGGTCGCGCCAGTAAATTGGTCGTACATGCCGCCATCTTTCTTGACGGCCCAACGCGGGTCGTCAGGGCCATTAATCACCTGATTAGCAAAGCTTTTGATCCAGTCAGAGATGCGAACTTCGATTTTGTCGCCGAGACCGGGCGTTTCATGGTGTTCAAGAACCCTCGAGCCATAAACTTTGCCATGAAAATCAGCGGCAACCAACAGTTGGATCGCGCCGGAATAGCCATCAGGGGCGGTAGTTTCAATTGCAGCGGCCACCGGTTTGCCATCCATGCGCGCCAGATAGAGGCGGTGCGGTGTGGCAGTCCCCAGTGATTCGTCCGTGACGTTGTAACATTCGTTCTGCATGTCATTGTTATAGACACTGGAAGGGATCACTTCGTCAAACAAGCTTTTTTGCTGTAACAGCGCCTGATGGGCAATGGTTGGCTTAGTAAGCAAGTTAACCATCGCGGTCATGCCGGTCATCAGCGCGCCAAACACCGCCAGCGTGACACCGTGGCGGCGCATGGTTTGAAGCATTTTACCTTTTTCCATACTGTCCTCAGCGATGCCCGTAAACGCGCGGTTGGGTGTAGTGGTCAATCAGCGGCACGGTGATGTTGGCCAGCAATACGGCGAAGGCGATACCGTCCGGATAACCGCCGTAGGTGCGAATAAGCCACACCAGCAGGCCAATCAGCGCGCCAAAGATCAGGCGGCCTTTCGGCGTGGTGGAAGCCGTCACCGGGTCAGTGGCGATAAAGAACGCGCCCAGCATGGTGGCCCCGGAGAACAGGCCAATCAGCGGCGAGGGGTGAGCCTCTGGTGAGAGTCCCCAGGCAACGCTGGCGCAGAAGGTCAGCATGGCCAGCATGCTCAGCGGGATGTGCCAGCTAATGATTTTGCGCCACATCAGGAACAGGCCGCCGACCAGAAAACCGAAATTGATCCACTGCCAGCCCAGACCTGCCAGAACGCCACCAAACAGCGGCTCGGCCAATACCTGATCGGTGCTGTGGCCGGAGCGCAGTCCGGTTTTAAAGGCGTCCAGCGGCGTCGCCTGAGTAATGCCGTCGACGTTCATCTGCAATTGATAAGCCGTCAGCCCCTGACTGTTATGGCCGCCAAAGATGGTCAGCAGCGTGTCGGTAAAGCCCACAGGGTGATGCTGCAAGGCGCCCGGCGGCATCCAGGTTGTCATCTGCACCGGGAAAGAGATCAGCAGTACTACATAGCCGACCATCGCCGGATTGAAGGGGTTCTGGCCGAGGCCGCCGTACAGCTGTTTGGCGATCACAATGGCGAAAATCGTGCCAATCACCACCATCCACCACGGGCCGAGCGGCGGCAGGCTGACGCCTAGCAGCACGGCGGTGAGCAGCGCGGTGTTATCTCCCAAACGTTTTTTGACCGGCATTTTGCGCAGTTGCAGCACCGCGCCTTCGGTCAGCAGGGCAATCACAATAGCCAGTGCCAGCTGGACCAGCGTGCCGTAACCAAAGAACCAGACCTGCGCCAGCAGGCCGGGAATACAAGCCACCACCACCATCAGCATGATGGCGCTGGTGCTTTGCCGGTTATGGGTGAAAGGAGAACTCGCGATTCTAAAAGCCATTTATTCCTCGTTCGACATAGTCTGAGCAGCCGCTTTACGCGCCTTAACTCGAGCGATCGCAGCAGCCACGGCGGCTTTGCGTGGATCGCTTTCTTGTTGTGTTGGTTCTGATGCAGCCTGTTCAGACGCGTCTTCCTGCGCGGCGGCCTTCTTGGCTTTGGCGCGGGCAATGGCGGCGGCGACGGCCGCTTTACGCTTGTCCTCTACCGACGGTTCAGTCAGTGACGGTGTCACGGAAAGCGTGCTGTCAGTGGCTTCAACCACCACGCCGCTGTTACCGGCTTTCTTAGCTTTCACGCGGGCGATAGCGGCAGCCACCGCGGCTTTACGCGCGGCGTCGTCATCGCTGCTGACTGGAGCAGAAGGCGTGGTGACGGTTTCGGAGGCCACAGGTGTTTCCTGCGTGGCAGCCGCTTTTTTAGCTTTGGCGCGGGCCACGGCGGCAGCGACGGCGGCCTTACGGGCATCGTCGTTGTCGGTTTTTTCGGCGGCTGGAGCAGCAGGAGCAGTTTCTGGTGCGGCAACGTCTGCGCCTTCGGCAGCGGCCTTTTTAGCTTTAGCGCGAGCAATCGCCGCAGCCAAAGCAGCCTGACGCGGATCGGTTTCCGCCGCTTTCTCTTGAGATGCAGCAGGGGCAGCAGCCTCGGCGGCTTGCTCAACCGGGGCTTTATCCACGGCTGGAGTATCCAGCTTCACGGCGGCTTTTTGATGTTTCTCTTCGCGCGCCAGCTTCTCGCGCTCCATGCGCGCCTGTTTGGCTTCGAAGCGCGCCTTGGCTTCGGTGGCTTTGGCGGTTTCTAAATCGACTGCGCGGATCTCGGCTTTTTCCTGGCGGTAGTACTGCACCAGCGGAATATTGCTTGGGCAGACATAGGCGCAGGCGCCGCATTCGATGCAGTCGAACAGGTTATGATTGCGCGCTTTTTCATGCTCCTGCCCCCGGCTGAACCAGTAAAGCTGCTGCGGCAGCAGGCCCGCCGGACAGGCGTCGGCACACAGACTACAGCGGATACAGGCTTCTTCCGGCTCGGGCTGGCCTATTTCGCTTTCAGAAGGTGCCAGCAGGCAGTTGGAGATTTTCACTACCGGCACGTCGAGAGATGGCAGGGTGAAGCCCATCAGCGGACCGCCCATAATCACCATCTTCTGTGGGCTTTGGGGGCGCAGCGCGCCTTCAACCATCAGGTGAGAAATTGGCATGCCGATACGCGCCCAGACGTTGCCCGGCTTTTCCATCGCTTCGCCGGTCAGCGTCACCACGCGCTCAATCAGCGGCTCGCCGTCAATAATGGCGCGCTTGATGGCGAACACCGTGCCGACGTTCTGCATCAGCACGCCGATATGCGAGGAGTGATGGCCTTTCGGCACTTCGAGTCCGGTCAAAATCTTGGTGAGCTGCTTGGCACCGCCGGAAGGGTATTTGGTCGGCACTACGCGCAGCTCGAACTTCACGCCGTCAGCTTGTTCAGCTTTAATCGCCTGCTTCAGGGCGCTAATGGCTTCGGGCTTATTGTCTTCAATGCCAATCAGCACGCGCTCTGGCTTAAGCATGTGGCAGAGAATGCGCGTGCCTTCGAGGATCTCAGCCGCGTGTTCTTGCATCAGCCGGTCATCGGCGGTGATGTAAGGCTCGCACTCGGCGGCATTGAGGATCAGCGTGCGGGTAGAGGTCAGTCCGCCCTGAAGCTTGCTGGCAGTAGGGAAACCCGCGCCGCCCAGCCCGGCTATACCGGCCTGATGGATACGCGCATTCAACTCGGCGGCGTCCAATTGGCGATAATCAGTGACAACGTCACGCTCGCACCAACGGTCTTCTCCGTCGGCAGAAATCAGGATGCACAGCTCTTTCAGGCCCGACGGATGGGCGGTGATGTGTGGCTCGATGGCGCTAATAACGCCGGAGGTCGGGGCGTGAACCGGCACGGTGCGGCCGCGACCGGTGGTCAGCGGCTGGCCTTTTAATACCCGATCACCGGATTTCACGCACAGCTCGCCCTCAGGGCCGAGGTGCTGTTGCAGAGGAATAATATAGCGCTCGGACAGCGGCACGCGGCGCAGGGGCACGTGGCTCGACTGGGTCTTCATTTCTGGCGGATGGATGCCGCCGTCGAAGTCCCACAGTTTGTCTTTCTTGAGCGCAGAAAACAGATTAAACATGGCGTTCCGCTTACTCCGCATGAATGACTTGCACCGGAATGGATTTCATATCCCATTTCCAGTTTGCGGTGGTGGTTTTAATCGGCAGCATTTCAATGCAGTCCGTCGGACAAGGCGCGACGCACAGATCGCAGCCGGTACATAAATCGGTTATCACAGTGTGGACGGCGCGGGTCGCGCCGACGATGGCGTCAACCGGGCAGGCCTGAATGCACTTGGTGCAGCCGATGCAGTTGCTTTCGTCGATATAGGCTACGGTGCGCACGGGCACGGCTGGCGCGGCGTCATCGCCCAGTGGCTGCGGCTCAACGTTCAGCAGGGCAGCCAGTTTCAGCATCACGGCTTCACCGCCGGGGACGCATTTGTTGATGTTGTCACCGTTGGCGACGGCCTCGGCGTAAGGCTTACAGCCCGGATAACCGCACTGTGCGCACTGGCTTTGCGGCAGAATATCGTCAATCTGATCGACAACCGGATTGCCTTCAACGGCAAAACGGCGCGACGCATAGCCCAGCAGCAGCCCGAAAACCAGTGCCAACGCCGTGAGCGCGCCAATCGCAACCCATAATTCAAACATTAGAATTTCACCAGACCGGTAAAGCCCATAAAGGCCAGAGACATCAAACCGGCGGTGACCAGTGCAATTGAAGAGCCTTTAAAGGGCGCGGGGACATCCGCCACCACCAGGCGTTCGCGGATAGCGGCAAACAGCACCATCACCAGTGAGAAGCCAAGAGACGCGGCGAAGCCGTACAGCGCGGACTGCATGAAGTTGTGCGCCTGGTTGATGTTCAGCAGCGCCACGCCCAGTACCGCGCAGTTGGTGGTGATCAGCGGCAGGAAGATGCCGAGCAGGCGATAAAGCGACGGACTGGTTTTGCGCACCACCATTTCGGTGAACTGCACCACCACGGCGATCACCAAAATGAAGGCCATGGTGCGTAGATAGACCAGCCCCAAAGGCATTAATACGAAGGTGTTTACGATCCACGAGCAGATATTCGACAACGTGATAACGAATGTTGTGGCCAATCCCATGCCGATCGCGGATTCCAGCTTTTTCGACACGCCCATGAACGGGCAGAGGCCGAGAAACTTAACCAAAACAAAGTTGTTCACCAGTACGGTACCGACGAACAGTAACAAGTATGAAGTCATAACATTGCCTGAAGATTACTGTTAATTACTGTAGAGAGATCCGCGCATGATGGGCAGGCGCGACAACCGCTAAAGCTAAAAATATTGTCTGAAATAACCTCTCCACAGACAACGGAGTCATTGTAGGGTTATTCCGTGAACGTCTCTTTAACGCGACGAGAACGTTTGAAATAGGGCACTAATAGCGCCGCTGGCAGCAGTGACAGCAACAGATTGCGCACCGCCATATCGTCATTGATTGGCGAAAACGCGAAGGCTTTGATAGCCAGCAGCACGGTACACAGCAGCCAGATGGTGAATACCTTCGGCACCACTCGGCGACGTTTACAGAACTGCATCAGCAGCACGATGGTAAAGGCACCCATGGCCAGCGCAGTCACTACGGAGAAATACCATTGCAAAGTAAAGGCTTGCGAATTAGTTATCAGATATTCGCGCGACTCGGGCACAAACAGCGCCATCGAGAACAGGACCAAGGTCAGCGCGACGCTCAACAGCGTAACAATCAGATAAGCCAGAGGAGCGAGTAACCAGCCGCCAATGCGTTTATATTCCGTTTCACGGGAGATCGGTTGTTGAGACATAATCAGCCTTAAGTTACTTTGGATGCCGAATAAACGGGCGATATAGCCCTATTCAAGGCGCAGAAGTTTACCCTGAGATGTAAGCCAGCTCTATCGTATTCATGTGATTGAACCCTGAGTGGCTTATGGATGAGCAATATTGGTTAATCCCTGACAATCAAATGACGCGAAAACGTTCAACAACCGACGCCATAAAAAACGCCTGAGCTTGCTCAGGCGTTATTGTTTGCGGGGAAGGGAAATATCATCAGTGCAGCGGAACAAAAATCTCGGTGGCGACCACCACCACAATCAGGCCCGCCAGTACCGGCACCGAGGTGCGCTTCACTACTTCAAATGGCGAGATTTTTGCCATACCCGCCACGGCGACCACCACGCCGGAAACCGGGGAGATGGTGCGGCCGAGGTTTGAGGCTTGCAGCATCGGGATCACCAAATACTCTGGATTGATGCCCATTTTGGTGGCCAGTTTCGGGATCAGCTCGACGAAAGCGTAAAACGACGCGTTGCCCGAGCCGGTGGTCATCGCCGCCAGCACCGTGATGATCACCAACACCAGCATCATCACCAGCCCGCCGGAACCTACATTTTGCGCCAAACCAATCAGGCTGCTGATAAAGCCCACGGTGCTTAAGCCTTGGGCGAATACCCCGGCGGCGACCAGCAGCATCACCACGTTGGCGAAAGCGTCCGCCATGCCGCGATAGGCGACGTCCAGCCCGGCGAATACGGCTTTGCCGCTACGATTGCGGAAGGTTTCGATAATCGCCGTCAGCGCCATGCAGATAACCAAAATGGTAATGATGTGCAGGTTCGGCCCCCATTTTCCGTCGAATACCAGCACGCCGACAATCGGGGTAAATGGCAGGATGGCGTAAAACCAAGGGGCATTGGTTTCCACGGTGGTGACGGGTGTTTCTTCAATAATCTGCGCCGTGCCGGCTTCGCGTTTGTCGAGGAAACGCTGCCAGAAGAAGTGGGCAATCGCCATCACCACGATGGCGGCGATAGAGATTGGCAGGGTGACTTTAAAAGCGAAATCGACCAGCGGCATGTTGGAAGCTTGCGCGGCCAGCACCACGTCGCCGGAGGTTGGCGAGAGAATGATCGCCGCCGGAGAGGCGCAGATGGCGGCTGCGGCACCGCGACTGATGCCGACGTTGACCATGATCGGGAACAGGGTTGCCATCAGCAGCACGCCAAGGCCGGTGGCCGAAGAGACGGCGAGCGACATCAGGCAAGCCAGAATATAGGCCGCCACCATCAGGATATAGGGGGAGTTGATCATCTGTAGCGGGCGCGAAGCCAGGCGCACCACCACGTCGTTGGCACCGATGTGGGTCATGTAAGCCGCAAAGCCGCATAGCATCATGATCATCATGCCGAGGTCGCCGCCGCGACTCATCAGCAGGATTTTGACATATTCGACGATATCGGTGCTGTTCCAGCCGGTGGATTTAGTGCCTTCCGGCAACACGTTGTGGCCCATTAGGGCGCTGATGATTAACAGCAGCAGCCCGCCCACCATGAGCACGCCGGTGGGCGAATAGCCTTTAATAATGTAGCGGCCTACGATAACGGTTATCACTAGCCCTATAAGCAAGTCCCACATAGATTCAGATCCCCAGAAATAAGAAATAATGATGCATAAATAACGACATGGATAAGCACTGTGCACAATCTGGGCACATAGCGTCTATGATGTTTATCAAGGTAATCATCCATGTTGTGAATAAAAACACTGGGTGATTTGTTTGTTACGAAGGAGATGAAGATGTCTGAAACGCTGCGCGTTGGGCTAGTCGGTTACGGCTTTGCCAGTAAAACTTTTCATTCCCCGCTGATTGCCGGTACGCCGGGCCTTGAGCTGGCAGTGGTCTCCAGCAGTGACGCCAGCAAAGTGCAGGCGGACTGGCCTTCGGTGCAGGTGGTGGATAGCCCGGAGAAAATCTTCGCCGATGCGACTATTGATCTGGTGGTGATCCCAACCCCCAATGCCACCCATTTCCCGCTGGCCCAGCAGGCGCTTGAGGCCGGGAAGCACGTGATTGTCGACAAGCCTTTTACCGTCACGCTGGGCGAGGCGCGCTCGCTGAACATTCTGGCGCAGGAGAAAGGCAAGGTGCTGTCGGTGTTCCACAACCGCCGCTGGGACTCGGATTTCCTCACCGTGCAGGCCTTAATCAATGAAGGGACGCTGGGGGAGATTGTCTATTTCGAATCCCATTACGATCGTTTCAAACCCCAGGTGCAGCAGCGCTGGCGGGAGAATGACGAGCTGGGCAGCGGCATTTGGTATGACTTAGGTTCACACCTGCTGGATCAGGCTTTGCGGCTGTTTGGCCTGCCGGACACCATCCAGTCCGATTTGGCCGTAGTCAGGCCGGGCGGCAAGGCGGTGGATTACTTCAACACCACGCTGACCTACGGCCGCCGCCGCGTGGTGCTGCACAGCACGGTTTACGCCTCGGCCGAGACCGCGCGCTTTATCGTGCAGGGGGAAAAGGGCAGTTTTGTGAAGTATGGCCTCGACACGCAGGAAGAGTCCCTGAAAGCCGGGCAGCGCCCGCCGCAGGCCAAGTGGGGAGAAGATCCGCACGACGGCGTGCTGATTCTGAGCTATGAAGGCGTGCTGGCGGATAAGCCTCTGCCCACCTTGCCCGGCGATTATCCGGCTTACTATGCCGGAGTGCGCGACGCCATTCTCGGGCTGGGGGAAAATCCGGTTCCGGCCAGCGATGCTATTCGCGTGATGGAGTTGATTGAGCTAGGTATTCACTCTTCCCATCAGCAAGCCACCTTGAAAGTACCGAAAAGTTGAGCGACATTGATGACTTAGACGCCGCGCATTGCGGCGATTTTTTTGCAAGGAACTCTACATGTCTTGGTTACAGCGACTGCGTATTGATAAATTTCTGCTGATTTTGGTCAGCGTGGTGGTCATCGCGTCATTCTTTCCCTGTGAGGGGATCTACAAAACGATTTTTGAACACCTGACCACCGCCGCCATTGCGCTGCTGTTCTTCATGCACGGCGCCAAGCTGTCGCGTGAGGCGATCATGGCCGGGATCAGTCACTGGAAGCTGCATCTGGTGGTGTTTCTCAGCACCTTTGCGCTGTTCCCGCTGCTCGGTTTAGGGATGAAATGGCTGGTGCCGCTGGGCATTTTAACCCCGACGCTGTACTACGGTTTCCTCTATCTCTGCGCGCTGCCTGCCACCGTGCAGTCTGCCATTGCTTACACTTCGGTGGCGGGCGGTAACATCGCGGCAGCTATCTGTAGTGCTTCTGCGTCGAGCATTCTTGGCGTGTTCCTCTCCCCGGTGCTGGTTGGCCTGCTGATGCACACCCAGGGCGGCAGCAGCAATACGCTGCACGCCATCGGTTCCATCGTGCTGCAACTGATGGTGCCCTTTATTATTGGTCATCTGTGCCGCCCGCTGATTGCCGGCTGGGTGCAGCGCCACAAGAAAATCGTCAATATCACAGACCGTTCTTCGATTCTGCTGGTGGTGTATGTCGCCTTCAGTGAAGCCGTGGTCGAGGGGATTTGGAGCCAAATCGACGGTTGGTCGCTGCTGGCGATTCTCGGTTGCTCATTGGTACTGCTGGCGATTGTGCTGATCATCAATACGCTGGTAGCGCGCTGGCTGAGCTTCAGCACTAAAGATGAAATCACCATTGTGTTCTGCGGCTCGAAGAAGAGTCTGGCGAACGGCATCCCGATGGCCAACGTGCTGTTCCCAGCCTCCGCGGTGGGCGCAATGGTGCTGCCGCTGATGATTTTCCACCAGGTTCAGCTGATGGTCTGCGCGGTATTGGCTCAGCGTTACGCTAAGAAAGTGGCGAAAGAAGACGTCGAGCGGGAAGGCAATAAAGCAGCTTTAGAGCAGTAAAGCAGTCAGTTAGAAAGAGGGGATGAGGCGTTCACCGTCTCATCCCCGTCTCATTAGGCTTTCACTTTGGCGCGAATCGCCTCTTTCTCAGCCTCGCTGAGGAAGGCCATGGTTAAGCCATTCTCCTGCGCCTGACGGATTTCATCAGAGGTCAGGCCCGCCGCCGGTGCCGCAACGCGGTATTCGTGCTCAATCTCAATCCCCTGAACCGCCGGGTCATCGGTGTTAATTGACGCCAGAACGCCGTGACGCAGGAAGGTCGCCAGCGGGTGGCTGTCGAGCGCCGCCACGGTGCTGGTTTGAATATTCGACGTCAGGCAGGACTCGATACCAATCTGGTGCTTGGCTAAGAAGTCCATCAGCTCTGGGTCTTCCGCCGCTTTCACGCCGTGACCGATACGCTCTGCGCCCAGCTCGCGAATCGCCTGCCAGATGCTCTCCGGACCTGCCGCTTCGCCTGCGTGAACGGTAATGCGCCAGCCCGCGTCGCGCGCACGGTTAAAGTGGCTGAGGAACAGGCTGCCGGGGAAGCCCAGCTCGTCACCGGCTAAGTCCAGCGCGGTGATGCCGTCGCGGTGCGCCAAAAGGCCGTCCAGCTCTTGTAGACAGGCCTCTTCACCGAAGGTGCGGCTGAGAATACCAATCAGGCGCACGTCAATGTCATGCTCCTGACGACCACGACGGATACCGTCGATCACGGCTTCAACCACGCCCGCTACTGGCAGATTGTGGGTCATCGCCATGTAATAAGGTGAGAAGCGCAGCTCGGCGTAGTGCAGACCGGCATTGGCGGCGTCAGCGACGTTTTCCTGCGCCACGCGGCGGCAGGCGTCGAGATCGCCGAGCACTTTCACGCCCCAGTCGAGTTTCTGCAAAAAGCTGACTAAATCTGGCTCAGTTTTGGTCACCTGAACGTGGGGACGCAGGGCGTCAAGCTCGGTAGCGGGCAGAGTGAGGTTGAACTGGCGACCTAAGTCGAGGATGGTTTGAGCGCGAATATTGCCATCAAGGTGGCGATGAATGTCAGTCAGAGGGAGGCGTGTATCAATCATAGAGTGCACTCATTATCGTTTGAAAAGTGCGGGGCATTATAACCGTTGGGAAGGATTTGTGAAATTTTGTTGCGCAACAAAGTGAGAAATAAGCACTTTGTTGCGCGTAAATAGTGCAAAACGGAAGGATTGCAGTGGTTTACGCCTTAAGGGCGCGGATCCCAGCGATTAACTTCGCCACGCCCATTTCGACTTTGGCGCGCGGGCAGCCGACGTTCAAACGCAAGAAACCTTCGCCTTCCGCGCCATAGGTGTAACCCGGCATGATGGCGACTTTCTGGTTATCTATCAGTTCGCGCTGCAAGGCTTTGTCATCCAGCTTCAGCGGGCGCAGGTCAATCCACGCCAGATAGGTCGATTGCGGCGGCTGCCAGTTTAGCTCCTCAAAGGCCGCATTCAGGGTGTCAGCGACATAGTGCAGGTTGCTCTCCAGATAGCGGCGCAGAGCGTCGAGCCAGACGTCGCCCTGACGATAAGCCGTGACGTGAGCCAGTACGGCTAACACAGCCGGGGAGGAGAGGCCGTCGCAGGCTTTCAACTGATACAGGTAGGCGTCGCGCTGCGCCGGGTCGCTAATCAGGCCATAAGCCCCGGTCAGGGCCGGAATGTTGAAGCTTTTCGAGCCGGAGGTCAGCAGCGCCCACTGGCCGGTTGCCACTTCATTCCACGGCGTATGGCAGTTATTTCCCCAAATCATATCCATGTGAATTTCATCACTGATCACGCGCACATTGTGGCGCTGGCACAGCTCGGCAATCAGCGTCAGCTCGGCTCTGCTCCATACTTTACCGGTTGGGTTGTGCGGGCTGCACAGCAGCAGCAGGGTGCAATCCGGCGCGGCCAGCTGTTGCTCAAGCAAATCGCTATTGAGCAGCCAGTCGTTGCCCTGTTTCTCCAGCGGGCAGGCGATAAGCTTGCGCTGATTGCCGTCAATCACCTTGAAGAAGGCGTCATAGGCGGGAGTGAAGGTCAGAATGCCGTCGCCCGGCTGGGTCCACTGGCGAATCAGCTGCGCGACCATGTAAATCACCGAAGGGCCGTAGACCACCATGTTGCGGTCAATCTGGCTGTTAAATCGCTGCTGGTACCAATGCTCAATCGCGCCCAGAAAATCATCATGCTGCCAGCGGCTATAGCCCAGTACGCCGTGCTGTAGGCGTTTTTGCAGCGCCTCGAGGATGCAGGGCGCGGTGGCAAAATCCATGTCGGAGATGGTGAAAGGCAGCAAGTCAGCACTGCCAAAACGGTCTGCGACGTAATCCCACTGGGTGCACCATGTGCCGTGGCGGTCAACCGGGGTGGAGAAATCAAAAAGGCTTGTGGACATTTTCGCTCCCTGAAATCGGGTCATTCTAGAAGGTGAAAAGGGCGACCTGACGTCGCCCTGTAAGCTTGGATGACTATATGGTGGCCGGTTCCGGGGCGGCGCTATTTTTCGCGTCGCGGATCAGCCAGTCGAGTTCATCTTTCACTGACTGAACCTGCGGGCCGATCACCACTTGCAGGTTGTGCTCGTTGAGATGCACCACGCCGATGGCGCGATTGGCTTTCAGCGTCGCATCGTCAACCAGCGACATATCATGCACTGACATACGCAGACGGGTGATGCAGTTGTCGAGCGAGACAATGTTGTCCGCGCCGCCCAGCGCGCTAAGGATCACCGGCACGTTGTAGCCAGATTTGCTGTTAGAGGCCACTGGCGCTGCGCTTGGCATAGATTCAGATTCGCGGCCCGGCGTTTTGATGTTAAAGCGCAGGATAGAGAAGCGGAAAATCGCGTAGTAAGCGGCGAACCAGATAGCGGCGACCACCGGCACCAGATACCACTTGGTGGCCGTACCGTGCAGGATACCAAACACCACGAAGTCGATGATGTTGCCGTCGGTGTTACCGATGGTCACGCCCAGCACGGACATAATGGTGAAGCCCAGACCGGTCAAAATAGCGTGGATGATATACAGCACTGGCGCAACAAACAGGAACAGGAACTCGATGGGTTCGGTAGTCCCGCCGACCACGCAGGCCACCACGCCGGAAATCAGCAGGCCTTTAATTTTATGACGGTTTTCTGGTTTAGCGCAGTGGTACATTGCCAACGCCGCACCCGGCAAGCCGCCGAGGAAGGCTGGCATTTTACCTTGAGACAGGAATTGGGTGGCGCTTTCAGAGAAGCCGTGGGTGGTCGGGCAAGAGAGCTGGGCTTGGAAGATAGTCAGCGCGCCGCTCACTTCACGACCACAAACGTCCATGGTGCCGCCCGCTTCGGTAAAGCGGATCAGGGCAACCAGAATGTGGTGCAGGCCAAACGGCAGTAACAGACGTTCGCCGGAGCCGAAAATCATCGGCCCAAAAATACCGGCGTCGTGGATCAGGCGACCCAAACCGTTAATCCCGGCAGCAAAGAACGGCCAAATCAGAGGAATGACCAGACCAACCAGACCTAATACTACGGTCGTGACAATAGGTACAAAACGGGTACCGCCGAAGAACGCCAGCGCATCCGGCAGGCGGATGGTGTTGTAACGCTCATGCAGCACATAGACGATTACGCCGACAATTACCGCGCCAAGAATACCGGTATCGATAGACTGGATGCCGAGGATCATCTGGATGTTGTTGGCTTTGAGGATCAGCGGGTCCACCGTCGGCAGCACGCCGCTGGCGGTCAGGTAGAAGTTAGTCGCCAGATTCAACACGGCGTAACCCACAAAGCCGGAGAACGCCGCGACGCCTTTATTTTCACGCGCCATACCAAGTGGAATGGCAATTGCAAACATCACTGGCAGGAAGCTGAAGGCGAACGAACCGACTTTGCTCATCCACGTGAAGATCAGTTGCAGGATGGGATTACCTAAAGCCGGTAACAGGGTGGTGACATCATTGCTGCTTAATGAGCTACCGATCCCCAGCATAATGCCGCAGAAGGAGAGCAAGGCTACTGGCAACATGAAGGTTTTACCTAAACTTTGGAAAAACTCCCAAAGCGTGACGCGTTGTCTTTTATTGGCTGGCATACTTATTCCCCTGAAGCGAAAAAATGAACCGGATTAATCTTATGGCGGATAAGATAAAACGTTTTACCTAAATAAATCGTGCTTTGGTTCACATTACTCACGCATGCCCGCAAGATAAGCTTAGCGCTAGATTAAACGTTTAACCTAAAGTCGATTTATTCAGCATGCGGCGGGTGATGCAATAAACCCGCCACTCATGGAGTTTTAATGAAAGAAGTCACAGGATGAGCCAGAAAAAAGTCACCATAATTGATGTTGCCCAGCATGCAGGCACGTCCGTGACCACTGTTTCACTGGTGCTTAGTGGTAAAGGGCGTATCTCTCCAGCCACCGCCGAGCGGGTGAATCAGGCCGTCGAGCAGTTAGGGTTTGTGCGTAATCGGCAAGCCAGTACGCTACGCGGCGGGGAATCCGGCGTGGTGGGGCTGATCGTGCGTGATATCTGCGAGCCTTTCTATGCCGAGATGACCGCCGGTCTGAGCGAGATGTTTGAAGCTCAGGGTAAAGTGTTGTTTTTATTGCAAAGTGGTTCGTCAGGCAAAGGCTTAGCGCGCTGCTTCGAGACGCTGTTGACTCACGGCGTTGACGGCATAGTGATTGCTGGTGGAGAGCACGCCCCGGCAGGACTGAAAGAGAAAGCCTGCGAGCAGGGCGTGCCGCTGATTTGCGCCTCGCGCGCCAGCGGCATCGACGGGGTTGATTTAGTGCGGCCCGACAATATGCTGGCGGCAAAAATGGCGACGGAATATTTAATTAAACGCGGCCATAAGCAGATTGCTTATCTCGGCGGGTTAAGTGACTCGCTCACCCGCGCGGAGCGTTTGGGCGGCTTTTGCGCCACGCTGGTGCAATACGGGTTGCCATTTCGCAGCGAATGGATCATCGAGTGTGACTATCAGCAGAAGTGCGCCGCCGACGCCGCCGAGACGTTATTGCGCCACTATCCCAAGATCAGCGCCATCGTCTGCCATAAGTCGTCGGTCGCCATGGGAGCCTATTTCGGCGTGATGCGCACCGGCAATCTCATTGGTGGCGGCGCAGTGGATAATTTCTTCCAGCAGCAAATCGCGTTAATCGCCATGGAAGACGCCCCGGAGGCTGAACTCACCGAACCGCCTTTAACTTCTATTGCCAGCTCCGCCCGCGAGATAGGCCACGCCGCCGCTCGAAGATTGCTGCAGAGAATAGGGGGCCAGAACCTCGAAACGCAGAATATTATTGTGGCACCGGGGTTGATCGAGAGGGCCTCAGCGTAAGGGTTTTATGGGCGGCAGCCCTGACCTGCTTTTAAACTCTTTAACGTCAAATTCAAAACCGCGGGCTCGCCGCCCACACTGGCCCAAAGGGTTTTAAACGAAACCCTTTGGAATCCTGCGTTTTTGTGCTGCTGGAAGATCGAGGCTGCGCAGGGTCGGAATGGACATGTTTCAGAGGCCACAGTGCTCGTCGCGAAGTGCCGCCGCTTAGGCGGTTCCCTCGCTGCGGGATTACAACCCGCGTAAAAAGCCACGCGGTTTTCCACCTCTTGCTCGGCGTCACTTCTGAACGCGACCTACTGGCATTTATACCGTACCGTTCCAGTGGAGTGCTGTTCTGCTTAGTAATTAAAAAAAAAAGCCCACCAAAGTGGGCTTTTCACTAAACAAACGCAATTATTACGGCGTATTAGGCGCTACAGGGGCAACTGGTGGAGCCAGCGGGGAGGCTGCTGGAGCCTGGGTTTGTGGCTGAACCGCGTTGCCGCCGAAGATCCCAAACAGACCGGCGAACTCTTGCAGGGTCATCTTCTGGCCGTTCAAATCAACCTGATTGTCGGCGTAGTGGAAGCTGCTGGAGATAGCGTCGTCTTTCAGCGTGGTGATCTTGAACATCTGACCCATAGCTGCCAGACCTTGAACCTGCTGTTTAGCCAGTTTCTCTGCGTCATCGCCGGTATAACCTTCGATTTTCGCCGTCTGGGTGGTCAGCTCGGTGGCCATTGCCAGTGGAATGTTCAGTTTCGCGTCAAGCTTGCTCACCAACTGGGAAATCAGCTGATCTTCAGACTGTGCCTGAGAACCGGCCGCCGGATCTTTCAGATCTAATTGCAAGGTGAAAGTACTTTCACCTTTGCTGTTTTTCCAGCTCAGCGGGTCGATGCTGATGCTTGGGTTGCCTTTCAACAACAGTGGCAGGTTAGCGGCTAACAGCTCGGTCGCCTGCTGCTGGTAGACAGCCGGGTCAATATCGCCAGCCTGTGACAGCAACTGCTGTGACTGCTGGTTGTAGCTGTCGGAGAAGGCTTTCAGCGCGGCGGCGTCCAGTTTGTCGATTTTCACCGTCAACTTACCTGAGCCAAAATCGGTATTCTGAATCTTCAGCGCATCAATGGTGTAATCCTGCTGACCTTTGATATTGCTGCCTTCTTCGCTGAATTTACTGACCAGCTTGAAGTTATCCAAAGAAGCCGCGTCTTTGCCATCAACATTGACAGCCACTTGCTTAATGGTCAGGTTTTGATCGCCGATGCCCACTTTAGACGCGCCCTGATTGGTGTCGCTATCCAAAGAGAAGCCGTTCAGGGTCACTTTTTCTTGCTGGCCGAACTGGTTCTGAGAAGTGATGGCGATACTGTCGCTCTTCGCATCCAACTTCATCTTGGTCAGCTCTTTATCCACTGCGACATTGATGTCCGCGCCGCCGAACTGCAACTTGCTGTTGTTCTTATCGTAATCAACCGGGATGAAGTTGATTGCTGAAGAGCTGTCGCCGTTATAGGAAACGCGCGTATCGGCCGTCACCAGAGACTTGCCCTTAGTCACGTCAAACAGCGGTTTCAGCGTGGCGGTGTTTTCCAGTTCGCTGTGCACTGACGCCATGCTTGGGATCAGATTGAATTTTTTCAGCTGAGCTGCCGGGAAGGGACCGTGATCGATAGTTTCGATAAAGGAGATTTCATCACCGGTTTTCAGCGCGCTGGTGCCAGCAGCAGCGGCTGCGGCATCAGGTTTCAGAATGATGCGCACCTGGCTGCTGAACAGCCCACGGTGGTAGTCTTGATAGGAGACGTTAACCCCGGCTTTCGGGAAAGAGGATTGGATCTGGCTATTCGCGTTGGTCGCCACTTCAGCCATATGCTGCTCAATCATTTTGCCCGTATACCACGAGACGCCTGTCCAGGCCGCGCCAAGTACCACAATGACGCTTACAGCGACTAACGATTTTTTCATAGTTCTGTTCATCCTTAGATAATGTCCCGAAATAAAAAACGCCTTACGGCGCGATTTATTGTGGTGTAAGTGGGGCGTCAATGGCAAATTTTTCACAAAAATGAAGCATTTCGCCTCAACCCCTACTTATATTTACTGCTTGATTACATCACGTTCAGCATCAAAGCTTATTAAACACGCGTGCAATTCGGCCGTTGCCGCTCACTTCAACCGGCGATTCGCTGGCGGAAAGATAACCAGATTCCCCCGGCTTCAGCACCAGCGTCTCTTCACCTTTTTCCAACACCGTTTGACCTTCAATACAGAAGATAATCGCCGCGCTGTTTTGCGCCAGCGTTTGTGGCTCAGGTGACAAGCTGTGAATCGAGAAAGCAAAGTCTTCGACTGGGATCGGGAAGCTCAGCTCAGCGCCTTTTTCCACCGGCGAGGTTAAAAGCTCCCCAGCAGGTTTAGCAGTGAATTTCAGATTGTCCAGCAGCTCGGCGATATCAATGTATTTCGGCGTCAAACCTGCGCGTAACACGTTGTCCGAGTTCGCCATGACTTCCAGCGCCACACCGTTGAGATAGGCGTGCGGCGTTTCGGCATACAGGAACATGCCTTCGCCCGGCTTGAGGGTGATGACATTGAGCAGCAGAGGGGAGAACAGGCCGCTGTCGTCCGGATAGAATTCGCTGATGCTGCGGATGGTGTCCCAAGGCTGGCCTTTCTGGTTATTCAGTGCCGATTTCAACACGCCCAGCGCCAGAGACTTTGCCTCGCCTTCAAGGCTCAGCAGGCTGGCGAACAGGGTGCGCAGATGCTCTACATCGGGGTGCGTCAGGAATTCAGCAATATGCGGGTTAGCGCCAGAAACCGGCTGCAACAGCGACACAATTTCACGCAGCTCGCGGAAACCATTCATCGCCTGGAAAGGCGTCAAGGCATAGACCAGCTCAGGCTTATGGTTGGCGTCTTTATAGTTACGTTCGGCGGCATCAATCGGGATACCGGCGGCGTTCTCTTTGGCAAAGCCACACTCCGCCGCACGCTTGCTTGGGTGAACCTGAATGGACAGCGGCTGATCGGCGCAAAGCACTTTAAACAGGAAAGGCAGCTCGCCGAAACGCGCGGCGACTTTCGCCCCCAGCTCTTGCTCCAGGTTGGCGCTAATTTGGCTGCGCAGGGCGATTTCCTGACCGTCGCTTCCTTTAACGTAGGAGCTGCTTTTCGGGTGAGCACCCATCCAAAGTTCAGCCATCGGCTTACCTTCAGGATTGGCAATGCCATAAAGGTGGGTCAATGCGTCGGTGCTGCCCCAGGCGTAGTTTTGTACACCGTTGTTCATTTTTTGCATATTTCGTCCTGAAATCCCCGTTATGCAGGGGATGATGTGAAGAAAATTACTGTGGCGTAGTAAACAATGAGCGCGGGCGGTTAAGCAACTCCTGATGATGAAAAAGTGCTGTAAATGCGAGAAATTATCAATTAGCGATTCTGAAACGCGATGCCTGACCTATACTCGACGAGTCGCCTAAAGAAGATCTGCGTGGCAGTTCCTGGCGGTAAACCTTTGCAAAGCATAAATATTAAATTTCACCAGAAACGTAATTAGGAGAAATATTATGGCGGCAACACGCACTGAAAAGGACTCAATGGGGCCTATCGATGTACCGGCTGATAAACTCTGGGGGGCACAGACTCAGCGCTCTCTCGAGCACTTCCGTATTTCCTCCGAAAAGATGCCTGAGGCACTGATCCACGCACTGGCGCAGACCAAACGCGCAGCGGCCAGCGTCAATCTGGATTTGGGCCTGCTGCCGAAAGAGCGCGCTGATGCGATCATTGCCGCCGCCGACGAAGTGCTGGCTGGCAAGCATCCTACCGAATTCCCGCTGGCTATCTGGCAGACAGGTTCCGGCACCCAAACCAACATGAACATGAATGAAGTGCTGGCTAACCGGGCAAGCGAGATCCTCGGCGGCGAGCGTGGAGAAGGGCGCAAGGTTCACCCGAACGATGATGTGAACAAGAGCCAAAGCTCGAATGACGTCTTCCCGACGGCGATGCACGTCGCCGCCGTCATTGAGCTGCGCGAAACGCTGCTGCCTGAGTTGAAAGAGCTGCACAAGACGCTGGCGGCGAAATCCGAGGCTTTCAAAGATATCGTCAAGATTGGCCGTACCCACCTGCAAGACGCCACGCCGCTGACGCTCGGCCAAGAGATCTCTGGCTGGGTGGCAATGCTGGCCCACAGCATGGTGCATATCGAAGCCAGTATCCCGCACATTGCAGAATTAGCCTTGGGCGGCACGGCGGTTGGTACAGGGTTGAACACCCATCCTGAGTACGCGGTGCGCGTCGCCAAAGCCTTGGCCGAAGAGACTAAACAGCCGTTCGTCACCGCGCCGAATAAGTTTGAAGCGCTGGCGACCTGCGACGCTCTGGTGCAAGGCCACGGCGCGTTGAAAGGCTTGGCGGCGTCGCTGATGAAAATCGCCAATGATGTGCGTTGGTTGTCTTCCGGCCCGCGCTGCGGCATAGGCGAGATTTCCATCCCTGAAAATGAGCCGGGCAGCTCCATCATGCCGGGTAAAGTGAACCCAACCCAGTGCGAAGCCATGACCATGCTGTGCGCACAGGTGCTGGGTAACGACGTGGCGATCAACATCGGCGGCGCGTCGGGCAACTTCGAGCTGAACGTCTTCCGACCAATGGTCATTCACAACTTCCTGCAATCCATTCGCCTGCTGGCCGACGGCATGCGCGGCTTTAACGAGCACTGCGCCGTAGGCATCGAACCCGTCCGCGACCGTATTACCCAGCTACTCAACGAGTCGCTGATGCTGGTTACCGCGCTCAACACCCATATCGGTTACGACAAAGCGGCTGAAATCGCCAAAAAAGCGCACAAAGAGGGGCTAACCTTGAAAGGCTCTGCGCTGAAACTGGGTTATTTGACCGAAGCCGAGTTCGACGAGTGGGTTAAGCCGGAGGATATGGTGGGGAGCATGAAGTAGGTTGTAAACTTGGGGCAGTTTTGGGGCCCCTTTTTAAATTCAACTTCAAATTCAAGGTCGTGGGCGTCGGCCCACACCGACCAAGGGAGGCGTAAACGCGCCTCCCTTGGAACCCTGCGTTTTTTCTGTTGTGAGATCGAGGCTGCGCAGGGTTGGAATGGACGTGTTTCAGGCACTTTAGTGATCGTCGCGAAGTGCCGCCGCTTAGGCGGTTCCCTCGCTGCGGGATTCCAACCCGCGTAAAATAACACGCGGTTTTCCACCTCTTGCTCGGCGTCACTTCTGAACGCGACTTACAGGCTTCTCAACCGTGCCTTTTCAGTGGGTTTGACTTTGCTCCCTCTCCTTTTTAAGGAGAGGGCTGGGGTGAGGTTTGCCTCAGCACAACCGTTCCAGTAGGTTTGGTCTTTGCTCCTCCCCCTGAAAAGGGGGAGGCTGGGAGGGGGTATTGCAGCAAACTCAGTAGCTTAAACTCAGCTCTCAACAACTTGATCAGCCGACCAATCCGTATATAAATGCAGCCGCTTTATTAGCAAGTTCAGCGACTGCGCTTCGGGCTTATATTTGTGCTTCACGGCACTCACATCGTAATCATGCAGCTCGCCAAGCTTGGGCACTTGCACATTGGGTGACTTCAAACAGAGGGCGATGAGGGGCAGTGGGCAGGGGTGCTGAACTTGCTTCTGGCTATTGCGATACCACACGCGGGCGATGGGCTGGACCTTTACCGGGCGCTTAATCTTCAAAATAGCATGTTCCGGAATGCGCTTTACGTCATTGATTTCACGAGTGACGTTATCCATCCACTGCTCACGGCTGTAAGGCGGCACCGAGCGACCGGCTTTCAGGCTCTTGTCTAACTGGGCCAGAACATCATCGCGGCTGACATTCTTGATGATGTGCTTATTCGCCCAACCGAAGCGCACTGAATCCGGGTCATTCAAATAAGAAATCGTGCGATAGGCATTCAAGGTAATCAGACCGCGCAGGTGAGTGTGCACAAATTCAAAACGCTGCTCGCGGGCAAGACCGGATTCCACGGTAACAATATGTTCCAGCTCGGCTTTCAGCTTATTCACTTCCTCTATCAACAGCAGGGCGGCCTGATGTTCTGCAGCATCAACGGCATAGCACAGCACGCCGGGCAGGCGGACGGCGGACTTACTGCTAACATTCTCCCCCTGATGGTGAATAAACAGATTCTGGAAATGCTGCAGCGCCAGCTGCTGCGCGGCTTCACCGACGTAAGGCGTCACCTGAATACGGTCGGCAGGGTTGTGCTCCTCGCCTTTGGCGATCTCCGGCAGGCTGAAAACCCGCGCCTGGATAAGCTCCAACTGCTTTAACAAACGGCTGAGATCGCCAAGTGCCAGTTCTAACTCATTGAAACAACTGTTCATTCGCCCAATTAGGTCGTAATTCGCCATACCGCCTCCATTTAGTTACAACATACAATATAGTCGAAAAGTGAAAAGGTGCACAACTCATCTTCTGAGACGTTTTTAAGGTTGAGGAAATTTTGTCTGGCAGAAAGAAAAGGGCGCGAACGCCCTTAGATGGAGGAAGTTACTTAACGGCGACTTGTCTAGATTCGGCGAGATGCATCAGACGGAAACCGACCAGCACGGCGACGGCAAGCATCAGGCAGATAAAGGTGGTGATGCCATTCCAGCCGAAGCTGTGCCAGAAATATCCGCCCAAGGTCCCGGCCACGCTGGAACCGGCGTAGTAGGAGAATAAATAGAGTGATGAAGCCTGACCTTTGGCGCGGCGCGCGCGGCGGCCGATCCAGCCACTGGCAACCGAGTGGGCCGCGAAGAACCCGCCGGTGAACAGCACCATGCCGATGAAAATGCTCCAGACAGCGGGCAAAGCGGTGATCAGAATGCCGACCAGCATCAGGCCGATTGACCCTAGCAGGACAGGGCCGCGACCATAAACCCCGGTCAACGCGCCCGCTTTCGGTGAGCTATAGGTTCCCATCAAGTACACCACTGACAGCACGCCAACCACCGCCTGACTCAGATGATAAGGGGTGCCGAGCAGGCGATAACCAATGTAGTTAAACATGGTCACGAAGCTACCCATGATCAGAAAACCTTCGAGGAACAGCAGCGGCAGGCCGCTATCGCGCCAATGCAGTTTGAAATTGATCGCCAGTTTGCGAGGCTTCAGCGAGCTGGCCCTAAAGTGTTTGGAAGGGGGCAGAATGCGCCAGAACATAATGGCGGAGCATAAAGCAAACAGCCCAATCACGGCGACGGCCACCCGCCAGGAGAAGAAATCAGTCAAGACGCCGGTCACCAGTCGGCCACTCATGCCGCCAATAGAGTTACCGCTGATATACAGGCCCATCGAAAAGGCCACCACGCTCGGGTGAATCTCTTCGCTTAAATAGGTCATGGCGACGGCGGCCACGCCGCTGAGGGAGAGGCCTATCAGTGCCCGCATCACCAAGATGCCGTTCCAGCTCTGCATAAAGGCGCAAATCAGGGTACATCCTGCGGCAAGCATCAGTGCCACCACCATCACCGATTTACGCCCCACGGCGTCGGACACCGGGCCTGTGAACAACAGGCCAATGGCCATTAATCCGGTTGAGGCTGACAAAGAGAGGCTACTGGCCGCCGGTGACACGCCAAACTCTTGCGATAACACGGGCAAAATCGGCTGAACGCAGTAGAGCAGGGCAAAAGTTGCCAGACCGGCGGAGAACAGCGCCAGCGTCACGCGGATAAACTGCGGCGTGCCACGTTTAATAAAAGGTGTTTTGCTTAAAGGAGTGGTCGGTGTGGCCGGCATTAAGTCGTCATCGTTAACTGACAGCCGATCTTCATTGAGAGTGGCGGTTTTTCGCCCTGCGATGTTCACTGAGTTTCCTTAGCGAGAGCCAAATTAATACAAAAAAGATGTAAAAATTTTATCAGTGGGACATCTTTTGTCTAATATATTAATCTCTGTTGATTAAGACGTTAAACCTCTCAATGGATAATTATGAATAACATTGAACTTCGCCATTTACGCTATTTTATTGCTGTTGCCGACGAGCTGCATTTTGGCCGCGCGGCGGAGCGCCTGCATATTTCGCAACCGCCGCTAAGTCAGCAGATTCAATCACTTGAAGCCACGATTGGGGCTAAGCTGCTTAATCGCAATAATCGGAATGTCAGCCTGACCCAAGCCGGAGAGGCGTTCTTAAAAGAGGCGCGCCAGATCATCAGCCGGGTGCAAGACGCTTCGCTGCAAGCGTCGAAAATCCATCAGGGGATTGCCGGCAATCTGACGCTGGGCTTGACCTCTTCCGCGCCGTTTCTGCGTCGCGTTCAGCGCACTATTCAACGCTTTCACCTGCAATATCCCGAAGTGAACATTCGGATAGAAGAGATGAATAGCACCCAGCAGATCGAACCTTTATTGGAAGGAAGGATCGACCTTGGGATCATGCGTAATCGCCAACTGCCGGAGGTTTTGCACCATCAACTGCTGCTCTCTGAGTCGCTGGTAGCCGTGGTGCATGAGGACAATCCGCTGGTGAACCTTCCTGAAGGTGAGCTGACTTTTCAGCACCTGGCTGACCAGCCTTTTGTGTTTTTCTCCAAGGATTCGGGAACATCGATGTATGACGATATTCGCGCCTTGCTCGGTTCCCACGGCATCACGCCCTTTATTACTCAGGAAGTGGGCGAGCCATTAACCATTATAGGTCTGGTGTCGGCGGGGCTGGGCGTGTCGATTTTACCTGCGGCTTATTTGCGCATTCAGGTGGACGGCGTGCGCTATTTGCGTTTCGGCAAGCAGCAGGGAAACACGCAGGTTTGGATGGTCAATCACCGTCATCGCGAGCTCAGTGCGCCAGCGACCGCTTTTATGAAACTTATGATGCAGGATAAAAATCCGTGAAACCGCTGTTTTTACAGTCAATTCTTAAAGGGTTTTAATTCAATATGTGCACCAAATCACATAACGAATCAAATAGTTGACGACATATAGCAAAAACCCCACCATAGCCATTAATCTTTATTTTGAAGCGCGAAAAATAACGGAGTTTTTTCTGTGATCCCTGATGGGCAGCCTGGGCATATTGATCAAATAAAGCAAACGAACGTCGGTGCCGTATACCGGCTGATAGATCAGTTTGGACCCATTTCGCGTATCGAGCTGTCGAAAAAAGCGCAGCTTGCCCCCGCCAGTATTACCAAGATTGTTCGTGAACTGTTACAAGCTCATTTGGTGCAAGAAACTGAGTTTCAGGAGCCGGGCAGTCGCGGGCGTCCTGCTATCGGCTTGGTGCTCGACACTAATGCTTGGCACTACCTTTCTGCGCGCATCAGCTTAGGGGCAATTACCCTCGGGCTGCGTGATCTAAGCAGTAAACTGGTGGTTGAAGAAGAACTGGCTCTGCCCGCCGCGGCGGATAAACCTCTGCTTGAGCGCATTGTCGCTGAAATCGATCAATTCTTTATCCGTCACCAGCGCAAACTAGAGCGCCTCACCGCCATCGCGATTACCTTGCCCGGCATGATCAATGCGCGGGAAGGGGTGGTGCATCGCATGCCGTTTTACGCCGACGTCGATGAAATGCCGCTCGGCGCAGCGCTGGAAGCCCATACCGGCCTGCCGGTTTTCGTGCAGCATGATATTGGCGCCTGGACCATGGCCGAAGCCTTATATGGCGCCTCTCGCGGTAGTCAAAACGTGATTCAGGTGGTTATCGACCACAATGTCGGCGCAGGGGTGATCACCGGCGGCCGAGTGCTACACAGCGGTAGCAGCAGCGTGGTGGAAATGGGCCATACGCAGGTCGATCCTTACGGCAAACGCTGCTATTGCGGCAATCACGGCTGTCTCGAAACCGTCGCCAGCACTGATAATATTCTTGAGTTGGTTCGCCAGCGATTAACTCAGGCGGTCAACTCCAGCCTGCAGGGAATTCCGCTGACAATTGAGGCGGTATGCGACGCGGCAAATCGCGGCGACCAGCTGGCCCGCGATGTAATTATTAATGTCGGCCATAGCGTAGGGCGGATCCTCGCCATCATGGTTAACTTGTTTAATCCTGAGAAAATATTGATCGGCTCGCCGCTTAATTTTGCCAAAGAAATTCTCCATCCGGCAATAATGTCCTGCATTCAACAGCAGTCTCTGCCGGCTTATAGCGAAAATATAAAACTCGAATCCACTGAGTTTTATAACAAAGGCACCATGCCGGGCGCGGCATTAGTCAAAGACGCGCTGTATAACGGCTCTCTGTTAATTCAACTGCTACAAGGTTAATTATTGGTATGAATTAACCTTGTAGGTTTCCCGCCAATATAATAAAAATCCTAAATTCAAACTTCTGTTTGCCAGTGGACAAAACATTGCGCTAACGCAAATCGTTATCGATTGGTATCGCCTAGACTTTCCCCTGTACATTGTCTCAGGCGCACTCGCCGGAGATAAATCCTCAGTTAAACGGAAGATCCTGGAGCCAACATTCCATGTTAACGCACTTTTTCGTCACGGGTACGGACGCTCGCGTAGGTAAAACCATCGTGACGCGTGCTTTGCTACAGGCTTTAGCCGCGCAGGGGCACTGCGCATTGGGCTATAAACCGATTGCGACAGGGAGTCAGGAACTGGCAGATGGCATTCGAAATAAAGATGCCGTGATACTGCAAAATTCATCTTCTATTTCTTACCCTTATGACAAAATAACGCCGCTGGCACTGTTAGATGAAGATATTTATGCCAGTAATACGCCAGATAATGTGTTTGAAATAATGACCTCTGGCCTGAAGTTTATGCGTCAGGGCGGTGATATTGTGGTGGTTGAAGGCTGTGATGGCTGGAGAACCTTGATCACCCCCGATCGTTTTTATTCTGATTGGGTTCGTCTGGAAAATATTCCGGTTATTTTAGTCGTGGGTATTCAAGAGGGTTGCGTGAGCCACGCCTTATTAAGTGCTCAGGCTATTAATACCGATGGGTTATCGTTAGCGGGCTGGGTCGCCAATCGTATTAACCCTTGCCTTGCGCATTATCAGCAAACAATTGATGCCATTAGCCATAATATTTCAGCGCCGCTGCTGGGGGAAATTCCCTATTTACCGCGCGCTGAATCTCGCGATATGGCGAAATATATCGATTTATCCCTGCTGCCTATTGGTCATAGCAAGACTGCCTGATTCATTGCAGTGAAAGTGACCACTTTTCGCCCCGCCGGATGGCTCTCATCCGGCGGGGCTTTTTCAATTTCGTTAGCACGCGACCGATAAACCTTCCCGCAATCTCGCTGATATACTGCAAAATTCATCCTCGACTGAAACATAAGAACAACAGATTAAGCCTATGAATCAGACTGCTTTCGTCCCCTTAGTCAGCCACAAGCGCCGCCCCCTTATCCTGATCGCCTGCATGTTGTCGATGTTTATGGCGGCAGTCGAAGCCACCATTGTGGCGACCGCCATGCCCACCATCATTGCCGATTTGGGCGGGTTCTCGCTGCTCGGCTGGGTGTTTGCGGTCTATCTGCTGACTCAGGCGATCACCGTGCCGATTTATGGCCGACTGGCAGATTTATACGGCTGCCGAAAGGTGTTTTTCATTGGTACTACGCTGTTTTTGATTGGCTCGGTGCTCTGTGGCTTCTCGCCGTCTTTGCCGTGGATGATTGGCTTCCGCGCCTTACAGGGTCTGGGCGCCGGAGCGATCACCCCGATTGCCACCACGCTGATTGCTAATGTATATGGCCCGCAGGAGCGCGCCAAGGCGCAGGGCTACCTTGCTAGCGTGTGGGGCGTTTCAGCGATTGCCGGTCCACTGCTCGGCGCGTTTATCGTTTCGCATTTCCACTGGGCGGTCATTTTCTGGGTCAACGTGCCTTTAGGGCTGTTAGCCATGGCGATCCTGTGGCGCTTTTTACCGGCGGAAAGCCAGCGCAAGCAGCACATTCTGGACTTGGCCGGAACCACTTATCTGACCTTGTCGGTCGCCGCGCTATTACTTGCCATGCTGCAAGCTGAGGCTTTTGGCTACTGGGCCTTAGCGCTGGTTGCCTTCGCGCTGTTCACCGGCTGGCTGCTGGTTCGCCAAGAGCGCAAAGCTCCTGAGCCACTTTTCCCACTGGCCCTGTGGCAGAGCAAAGTGATTATCGCCGGGAATATTGGCGGGCTGGTGATTGGTGCCACCATGATGGGCATTAGCGCCTTTTTGCCGACCTTCGTGCAGGGGGTGATGGGCGGAACGCCCTTAGAGGCGGGCACCACGCTGGCGCTGATGTCTATCGGCTGGCCGTTGGCCAGTATGCTGAGTGGCAGAATTATGCACGCGACGTCATACCGCGCTACGGCGATGATCGGCGGTCTGCTATTGGTCAGCGGCAGCCTGATTTTACTGCTGTTATCGCCATCTTCCGGCCTGTGGTGGGCGCGATTAGCGGCCTTAACTATCGGCGCGGGGATGGGGCTGTGTAACACCACGTTTTTGGTTTCGGTGCAAAATGCCGCCGAGCCAGCGATCCGCGGCATTGCCACGGCGTCAACGGTGTTTACCCGCATGCTCGGGTCGGCCATTGGCACGGCGCTGCTTGGCGCAACCTTGAACCTTAATCTGGAAAAACGCCTGCCGAATATTAGCGATCCGGTGCAACAGTTGATGGAAAAAAGCCAGCGGGCCAATATCGACTCCGCCCAGCTCAGCATGATCACCGACAGCGTGGCGGCGTCGCTGCATTGGGTGTTTATCGTGGCGGCGGTGATTTCGGTGTTTGCGCTCGCCGCCGGAAGATTAATTCCGGCGGGAGAACGCCCGGTGGGCGCGGCGCAGCGGGAAGGGCAGTGATTAAGGCTGTTTGACCTTAAAGCTTTCGTCGAAGGTGTTCTTCACCTCCAGCTTGACCGGCAGTAAGCCCTGATCATGGTAGAAATCAGCGGTTTGTTGCTGCTGGGTTTGAGTCTCTTCATCGATAGATTGCCAGTAAGATTTACGGCGTTCGAAGGAGAGACGAGCCGCAGGCAGCGGGAAGCCGATGATTTTTGCCAACTGCTGGCTGTACTCATCCAGATGCTGATAGGCCCACACTTGCGAATCGCTCAGGCGTTGCAAGTAGTCAGTAATGGCTTGGCGCTTGGCGTTATCTTTCAGCGCTGAATCGGTGGCGGCCAGGAAGCTGTTGCCAGACCACAGTCCGCGCCCATTCACCACTACCCGCAGATGATCCTGCGTTTCGGCGAAGGCGGTGTAAGGTTCCCACGTCGCCCAAACATCTACTGAACCCTGCGTCAGCGCCAGCTTGGCGTCGCTCGGCGGTAAGAAGCGGAAGGTAACATCTTTGGCGGAAAGCCCGGCCGAGGCCAATGCCTTCAGCGCCACGAAGTGACCAATAGAACCACGGTTAGTGGCGATGCTTTTACCTTTTAAATCCGCCGCTGTTTTGATTAGGCTGTCAGGCTTGACCAGCAGCGCCGTGCCGTAGGCGTCTGATTTATCCACCGCAATGGCTTTCACCTGCGCCCCGGCGGCTTCGGCAAACAGCAGCGGCGCGTCGCCAATGATCCCTACGTCCACGGCCTGCGCGTTGAGCGCTTCGGCGAGAGGCGCGGCGGCGGGGAATTCCGACCATTCGATTTTGTACGGCAGGTTATCCAGCTTTCCCGCCGCTTCCAGCTGGGCGCGCATATTGCCTTTCTGGTCGGCGACGCGCAGCGTCACTTCATCGGCCCACGCCAGATTTACGCTGCCCATCAGGGTGGTGGCAACCAGCAATTTTCCCAATGATTTCATTATGGTCATTTTTATACCGTCGATTCGTGTTGAGGGTGTTTTTGAGCCAGACGCGCGGCGATTTTTTTGCGCGTTAGCGGGATCAGCTCTTTGCCATATTCCACTGCGTCGTTGAGTGGGTCGAAGCCGCGAATTAAGAAGGTGTGGATCCCTAAATCGTAATATTTCAGCAACGCGTCGGAGACCTGCTCCGGCGTGCCGACCAGCGCGGTGGAGTTCGAACCGCCGCCAATCAGACCGGCAATGCCGGTCCATAGACGCTCGTCGAGGCGATCCCCCTGAGCCACGGCGTTGAGCAGCCGCTCGGCGCCGACGCTTTGCGGTTTTGGCGCCTGAGACTGGCCGTTGCGGGCAATCAGCGCGGCGGCTTTTTCGCGAATAGTTTCGGCCTTGGCCCAGGCTTCTTCTTCGGTACGGCCGAGAATAGGGCGGAAGGAGATGCTGAATTCAATCTCGCGCTGATGGCGCGCGGCGGAGGCTTTCACCGCCTGTACCGTTTCGGCTGCGCTGGCCAGCGGCTCGCCCCACAGGGCAAACACATCGGCCTGCTTGCCCGCCACGCGGATGGCGTCTTCCGAAGAACCGCCGAAGAACACCGGCAAATGCTGATTGAAAGGTTTGATGGCCGAGAAGGCGTTTTCCGCCTGATAAAACTCCCCGTGATGGTCAAAGCCTTTGACCGAATACCACTCGTTTTTCAGCACATCGATATACTCGTCGGTGCGTGCGTAACGGCCGGACTTCGGCACAAAGTCGCCGTCGCGGCGCTGTTCGGCGTCGCTACCGCCGCTGATGATATGCACCGCTAAACGGCCGTCGAGCAGGTGATCGAGGGTCGCCAGCTTTCGCGCCGCAAGTGTCGGGGCTACAAACCCGGGGCGATGGGCTAACAGGAAGTGGATACGGGAAGTGTTAGCTCCCGCGTGCGCGGTGACTAAAAAGGCATCAGGTTGGTCGGAGGCGTAAGCCACCAGAATGCGGTCAAATCCCGCATCCTCGTGGGCTTTGGCGAAGTCGGCGATATATTTCTTATCGAATATTGGCCCCGTCGCGGGAATTATTTCGGAGGCCAAACGATGGCCGATCATACCAATGAATTGCACGCTCATGGGCTGTCACTCCTGGTTGCATAAGTTGCCAGCGCATAGGCGATGGCAGGAGCGTATTACCTTAGACAGCCTTTTACTATGTTAGAAATTAATTTTTATCATAAGTTAATATAAAAATTGTGCATTAAAAGGATTGGATATTATGCCTGCGGCTGATCGACAGCCAGAGGGGCGAGGTCCAGCCCTTGGGCGATGGCCGCCGCGAAGGCGTCAATGGCCGGAATTTGGCTGGCGGGCACGTTCGGGTACACCAGCCACAGCTGGCTGCGCGGCGCGAAGTCCTGCAAACTGTAAATTTGCAGCTGCGGGCGCAGGGCGTGGCGATCGACCAAGGCGCGAGGCATCAGCCCTAATCCGCGACCTTCGGCAATCAGCGACAGCTGCAAGGTGACGCCAAACGCCTCGAGATTCAGCAGCAGCGGCAACCCTTGTTCCGTCAGGGCGCGTTGCAGCGCGGCGCGAAAACCACAGCCTTCCGGATTCAAAATCCAGCCACGCTGATAGCCTTCTTCCAGCTTACGCAGTGGCGGCACCTTGGGGTCATTCGGCCCAACCACTACCAAGTCCACCGAGCCAAGTGCCTGACTTTCCAAACCGGAAGGGAACTGCTTACTGGCGGGGAACAGCACCACTGCGGCTTCCAGCTCTTGGCGCTGAACTCGGAGCAATAGCTCTTCACCCCAGCCGCTGGAGAGGCGCGGCTGCACCTGCGGGAAGTCGGAAGACAACATTTTCAGCGCCGGCAGCAGGCTGGTTTCACTCAAACTTTGCGGCACGGCCAGTCGCAGCAGGCCAGACGGCGGGTGATCCGCCGCCACCAAATCGCTCAGGGCTTCTACTTCACGAAGAATGTTGCGGCACTGCTGAAAGACGCGTTTACCCATTAATGTCGGCTTGAGGGGTTTGGTTTGGCGATTGAGTAGCGCGATGCCCAGCGATTCCTCGAAGTTCTGCACCCGGCGGGTGATAGCGGGCTGGGTCAGCCCTAACTCCTCGGCGGCGAGGCGGGTGGATTGCAGACGGATCACTGCGACGAATGCCGTCAGATCTTCTATTTTCATAAGTGGAGCAGTCCCTTTAAGTCGCGTCTTCGAAGACGACAATCAGTCCAGCATAAAGCAAATCGTGGCCCTAAGTCGGCACTCACAGCACATTTTTATGTGTGATTTGCATATTAGCTTATCCATAAAATGAATTTTGCTTGGTCAGTGGCGATGCTAGCCTGCAAAAAGGGCTTATCTTAAGAGGCAATTATGACAATTCGACATTACGCGCCGTTACGGGAGTTTTTGGCGTCGCTCACGCGATTAGTGAGCGAGCCGCACGAGGAGCAGGAGGTGCTGGCGCAGGGGGC
Organism: Ewingella sp. CoE-038-23; assembly: GCF_040419245.1. Taxonomy (NCBI): domain Bacteria; kingdom Pseudomonadati; phylum Pseudomonadota; class Gammaproteobacteria; order Enterobacterales; family Yersiniaceae; genus Ewingella; species Ewingella docleensis. The sequence goes on from NZ_JAZHOH010000001.1 coordinate 2,033,713, forward strand.
GGAGCTTTTGGGCCAACTGGTGGCGAACGACGCCTGGCTGGATGACAAATTTGCCGTGCCGCATCCCGACCATTACCAGCAATATCTGCTGTATGCCGACCCGCTGTCGCGCTTTTCGGTGGTGAGCTTTGTTTGGGGACCGGGCCAAATCACGCCAATCCACGACCATCGCGTGTGGGGGCTGATTGGCATGCTGCGCGGCGAAGAGATTAGCCAAAACTATGTGCGAAACGGTCTGGGGAAGCTGGTGCCAGAAGGCCAGCCGGTGCGATTAACGCCGGGAGCCGTCGAGAAAATCTCCCCGTCCGAGCTGGATATTCATCAAGTCAGCAATGCGTTTAGCGACCAGGTTTCGGTCAGTATTCACGTTTACGGTGGCAACATTGGCGCGGTGTCGCGCGCGGTTTACCTGCCGGACGGCCAGCAAAAAACTTTTATCTCCGGTTACTCCAATCGCACCTTGCCTAATGTCTGGGACCTGTCGAAAGAGCAACATCTATTGAAAGAGAAACAACATGACTAAAACTTCGCCCACGCCCTTACGTCATTTCGCCGAACTGCGCGACGCGCTGCTCAATCAACAAGAAGTTGCCCTGATCGATTTGCGCGAAGAGGCCGCCTTTGCCACCGGGCATCCGTTGTTTGCCGTCAATCTGCCATTATCCAAACTGGAGATAGAAGCACTGGATCGCCTGCCGCGCCGCAACACGCCCATCACTCTGTACGACAACGGCGAGTTTTGGGATGAGGAGCAGGGGATTCGCAAAACCACCCGCGCTCTGGCGACGTTCAAGGCGCTGGGTTATCGCGATATTACGCTGTTAGCCGGGGATTTGGCGGGCTGGCGTGAAGCGGGCGGCGAAATCTTTATTGATGTGAACGCGCCGGGCAAAGCTTTCGGCGAGTGGGTTGAACACCACTACCACACGCCATCGTTCAGCGCCGAGCAGGTGCAGGCGCTGCAACAGCAAGGGGCGGACATCGCTATTCTGGATGTACGGCGTTTCGACGAATTCAACACCATGAGCATTCCCAACGGCGTCAGCGTGCCGGGCGGCGAGCTGGTCCTGCGCCTGCGCGACGCGGTGCCGAACCCGCAAACGCAGGTGATTATCAACTGCGCCGGACGCACCCGCAGCATTATTGGTACCCAGTCGCTGATCAACGCGGGCATTCCTAATCCGGTGGCGGCGCTGCGTAACGGCACTATCGGCTGGACGCTGGCGGGGCAGACTTTGGCACATCAGCAGCAGGCCAGCTTCCCGCCGCTGAGTTTCTCTTCAAAACAGGCGGCGGCAAAGAGTGCCCAAAACGTAGCCCGTCGCGCCGGGGTGAAATACATTTCAGCCGAAACGCTGGCCGAATGGCAGCAAGACAGTTCCCGCACGCTGTATCTGTTCGACGTGCGCACGGCGGAAGAGTACGCGGCGGGGCATTTCCCCGGTGCGCGCCACGTGCCCGGCGGGCAATTAGTGCAAGAAACTGACCACTACGCCAGCGTGCGCGGCGCAAGGATTGTGCTGGCCGATGATCAGCAGGTGCGCGCCGAGCTGGCGGCCTCTTGGCTGGCACAGATGAACTGGGAAGTCGCGGTGCTTGACGCCGCGGGGGCGGATTTCACCGAGCAGGGTCACTGGCAGGCGAAAACGGCGGCGGCTCCGGCTGTCGAAGAAGTGCTGCCCGCCCAGCTACAGCAGTGGCTGGAGGAGGGGAGTACTGGCGTGATTGACCTGACAACCAGCGCCAACTTCCGCAATCGCCGCATTCCGGGCGCGTTGTGGACCACTCGCGCCAATATCGCTCAGGCGGTTCGCCGCCATCCGGCGGTGTCACGCTGGGTAGTCACCTGCACCAGCGGGCTGTTAGCACGTTACGCTGTCACCGAAGTGGCGGCGCTCACTGGCTCTCCGGCCTATCTGTTGCAAAAAGGCACGGTGGGCTGGATTGATGCGGGTCTGCCGCTGGAGCTCGGCGACTCTGTGTGGATTGTGAATGCGCAAGATCGCTACCGTCGCCCCTATGAGGGCACCGACGTCAGCCCGCAGGCGATGCAGGATTATCTGGACTGGGAGTATGGTTTAGTGGCGCAGTTGGAGAAGGACGGGACTCACGGCTTTAAATTATTACAGGCTTAGCGGGGAAGAATCAGGGCTCAATCACTGAGCCCTGTAAACAAAATGTCAATCAACGACGGCCGCGTGGATGCGTTCTGGCGGTCCAGTCGTAGGTTGCCGTCGAGCTGGGTACAGCTTTCAGACGACGCTTCTCGGCGCGCGCTTTAGCGGCAACTTTCTCTTTCTCTTCCATCAATTTATCAATGTAATTGTCTTTGATGCGGTTGGTTTCTGAATTGGTCAGATCACGACCTTGAGCTTTACGGCTCTGGTCAAGCAGCGTTTTAAGTTCGCGCTGTTCGCTTTCCGTCATATCTTGCTGGGTAAGTCTTTTCATTGTGCTGCATCCGTGTGAGGAAAGTGACCTTCAGTGTAGCGCCTTTTCAGCCCCTTTTATCTATAAGATTTACTTATTATCCAATTCGACACTGCAAGCATATTCTTTTGTTTAACAATGAAAATGTTAGCTTCTGAGAGAACAAAACATGTCTGTTTTAATGCGCTATACCATCACTCTGCATGATGCAACCATAGCCGACATGGTTCAGGTTCAGGCGATTTACGCTCACCACGTGATCCATGGCATTGCCTCTTTTGAAACTGAGCCGCCGACGCTTGACGAAATGCTCACTCGCCGCGAAAAAGTGCTCAGCCAAAATATGTGCTATCTGGTCGCCAAACGGGATAAGCAGGTGTTGGGTTACTGCTATCTGGCACCTTATCGCCCGCGCTATGCTTACCGTTTTACCTGTGAAAGTTCGGTCTATATCGCCGAAGGGCAGCAGGGGCTGGGCATTGGTAAAAGGCTGATGCAGGAAGCTATCCGCCGCGCCACCGAGGGTGGCTGGCGACAGATGATTGCCAACGTTGGCAATAGCGAGAATTTAGGGTCTATCGGCCTGCATCAATCGCTGGGATTCCAGACCATCGGTACATTAAAAAGCGTCGGCTTTAAGCATGGCCGCTGGGTGGACACCGTGCTGCTTCAGCTGGAATTAGGGGAGGGCGATGTGACGCTTCCTTCACCTGCCGTTTAATCCTCCAACTCACGCCTTCTCCCCCTGCGACTGAAGGCGTAACGCCATACCCTGCTAAATTTACTAGGTTTTTTCGCTTTAACTTCCACCCTTGCAATACTCTCCGTGACAGGAGATCTGCATTATCTTCTGCACATCCCTCGCCAGGCTCACCACCCTCTGGGAGCCTCATTGCTACCCGTTTTCAGCTGCCGCACGGCTATTACCGTTGTGTCAGGGACCAGCAATCAACGCATCATCGCCTCGAAGCGAGAAATTTGAAAACGTAGAGGTGCTCACTCCAAACATCAATAAGGAATCCCTATGAAAACGCTCAATACTATTTCTGAATTGCAAAACCAAGATCCACAAGAAGATATGAACGTATTTGTAAAAGGCTATTACTCGGCGGGTGACGGCGGCGGCGGGCACTATTATTGGGACCCGCCAAGCAGTAAATCGGTGAATCAGGGCACGGTAATTGGCTCGGTCCACAGCTCGAGCGGGCGCTGGCTGCTGCTCGATCAGGATGTGGGCGATTTCCGCACCTTCGGCATTTTTGATAATACTATCCCCGCCGATGATGCCCTCGATGCCTTAGTGAATGACGCCGCGTTCAGCCAGATTTATGCCTACTCCGACCTGCTGTTTCAGCGCCGACATCGTTTTACGCGTTCAGACATCACCCTCGACTTCCAAAATCACACCCTTTATACCCACGGCATTGAGCCTACCGGGCCAGACGATCCCTTTGCCGCCGTAATGTTCTTTCAGGGCGGACTGGTCGGCTCGGCCATCACCTTCACACTCACCAATACCTTGCCCGAACTGACGGATATCTTCCCGGTCGGTGACTCCACGCAATTTAAGGTGGGGGATTGGTTCGCCGTCGAAGTCAAAGCCATCAAGGGTTCTGCCGAGCGCGAGCTGCAAAAGTTGGTGAAAGTGATCGCCATTATCGACCCAACGCATATTCAGGTGGGTTATGCCAACGGCTGGGAACTGCAGCCGGGGCGGGTGATTAGCTGGCAGAAGGTTGAGCCAGTTCATCACGTTACGGTGCAAAATCTGCAATTTATCGGTGCCGGCACCGACCAGCTGACCGGCAGCCATCCTGTGGCTTTTGAATACGCCATTTATGCCAACGTGCAGGGCATTCACTCTACTGGCTCTTTCTGGCCGGTGGTGATGCGGCGCTGGAATACCTATTACTTCACCAAACAGTGTTCACTGATGAACCCGCCGAACACCGCCTACGGCGGCGCGGGTTATCTGACCCAGCAAATTTACTGTCTGTACGGCCACGTCAGTGACTGCAACGTCGCCAACGCGCGGCATTTAAATGACTTCACCGGCTCGGCCTATTGTCTGGTAGAAAACTGCCACGCCAACGGGCAAAGTGCCGAAAAGGGGCCATTCGTCACCCACGGCCAGTATGAGCATGACCTGACCTACACCGGCAACTCCGGGCTGATGACCTTCGCCAACTCCGGCGCAACCTGGGGCGGCAGCGCTAAACGCATTAATGTGCGCAAACAGCTTTGCCCGTGGTTTGTGGCGCAGTCCAGCGTGAGCGAACTGACGCTGGAAGACGTGGTGGTGATCGCCGACCCGGCAATTCCCCAGTCCGGCATGTTGTGGGTCAATGTCGATGGTCTGCACATGACGGGCTGTACGGCGGATCGCACGCTGAGGATCAGTCAGGTGTCGCGGCGCTCGGCGCGCAAGAATGTGATTCAGCAGTGCCAGTTCTCTTTGCTGGATGACAAAGCGCCGGTGGTGAGGGTCAACGTCACCTCGCCGATCGTCTTTATTGATACGGTGTTCAAAGGGATCAACGGGCATCCGTTCGCCAGCACCGCGCCGCTGAGCTTTGTGCGCTGCGACTTCGTGGGTGATGTGACCAGCACGCCGATCCTGCTTTCTTCGACCCAACTGACCTTTGATAGCTGCCGGATTGATGGCGGGTTATTGACGTGGCAGGGGAGCGGGGCGGCGCAGTACAACATTTTTGCCTCAGTCTTCACCAATAGCCGCCTCGACTTCACGGCCTTTAACCCCGCGACCAGCTCATTGATCGCCGTGAATAATCGGCTGAAAAGCACCGCCGTCATTGCCCAGCCTGTACCCGCTGATAATGTGATTTTGCAGCAAAATATTACGCTTCCCTAACCGCCAATGCCTGCGAAGAATAGGTCTTATTCATCGCAGGCCTCTACCTCGCCGCTAATCTGAAGAAGGATCGGTTGCTGATCAATGATGATCCAAGTTGGTGCTACCGATCTCCGCCCGCTATGTCATGAGCAGAGCGGCGCTGCCGTATGCCGCGTGAACCCCAAATACACTCAGCGGCCGGACTCAAGAAAGCTTACCCAGATGAGAGTCAATTGCGGAATTTAACGATAATCATTATCATCTTTTCCCTGCCCATTTGATCCCGAGACGTTATGCGTATCACCTGCCGAATGTTGTTGCTAGCCAGCCTATTAGCCCCGGCGCTGGCCAGTGCTAAAACTGTTGTAGATATCTCTAACCGAACTGTAGAAGTGCCCGACAACCCGCAGCGCATCGTGGTGGGGGAAAGCCGGATGCTCTACACGCTGGCGCTGGTCGAGGATGGCAATCCGGCTAAAAATATTATCGGCTGGCCGGGGGATATGCAGAACCTTGACCCGCAAAGCTGGCAGCTGTATGTCAAAGCCTTCCCGCAAATCGCCCAAATTCCACAAATGGGCAAAAACAACTTCACTCAGTTCAACGCGGAAAAAGTGATTGCGCTAAAGCCTGACTTGGTGATTTTGCCGCGCTACGCCAAAACGCCGACTGACGAAGACCAAATGCTTGGCCGCCTGACGCAGGCAGGCATTCCGGTGATTTACGTCGATCTGCGCATCGACCAGCTCAACTACACCATTCCGAGCATCAAACTGCTGGGCGACGTGCTGAATAACCCGCAGAAAGCCGCACGCTTTATCGCCTTCTACCAGCAACATATGAACCTGATTAAAGAGCGGATTGCGGGCTACCACGGCAAGAAAACCACCGTGATGTTGCAACTCCAGCTTGGCCGCCGTCAGACCTGCTGCACCACGGTTTCACATGGCAATCTGGCTGACTTAGTGGCCTTCGCCGGTGGCGACAATATTGCCGGCGGCATTTTCAAAAGCGTTTATGGCCAGATGAACCCGGAGGCGGTGATCGCCGCCAATCCTGATGTCTATATCAGTACCGGAATGGGCACGCCGGACGGCAAGTCGCAAGGGAATATCCAGCTCGGGCCTTTGGTGTCGCAGGAGCAGGCCGAAAGCAGCTTCCGGCAGGTGATGGACCAGCAGCCGCTGCTTGCCAATTTACAAGCAGTCAAAAATGGCCGCGCTTACAGCGTCTGGCATAATTTCTACCTTAGCCCTTATCATATGGTGGATGTGGAAGTGTTCGCCAAAACGCTCTATCCGCAACTTTTTGCTGACATAGACCCACAACAAACCGTCAAAGCCATCTATGATCAGTTCTTGCCGATCCCGTTTAGCGGCACCTACTGGAGCCAACTTCCGGCCAAGTAGAAGTTAATTTACAAGGAGTTACTATGAAGTCTTTATCATTGGTGCTGTTGACTGGCGCACTTTTACTCTCAACTCAGGCTTTGGCCTCAAGCTCGGATGCCTGGGCGCAGCATGACGCCGATGTCAAAGCCGCCTGCATCAAAGCCAGCGGGTTGAAGAATGTGAAACCCTTGGGAGATATCGTGCTTTTTGAGGACAACGTCGGTTCGGCGCTGTTGTTGGAAGGAACTATTCCGAGCAAAAACAATAAGGTGCAGCGTGAGCGAAAACTCTGTCTTTATGAGCGCACTGGCGAACATAAAGTACACATCACTAACGCTGACACCTTAATTGCAGCAACTAAGAAGAAATAATCTTTAGAAATCGACCACCGCGGACAGCACCACGTTGCGCGGTTCGCCCTCGATAACCCGTAAATTCCCCGCGCTGGACGTGTAATATTCCTTATTAAACAGGTTATTAACGTTCAGCTTAAGTTGAGTATGTTTACCCAACAGCGGGGTATCCCAAGCGACAAACGCATCCGCCACGGTATAAGACGGCATGGTGAAGCTGTTTTCCGGGTCACCCGCGCGGCTACCCACGTAGCGCGCACCACCGCCCACGCGAACATCCCCTTGTAACGGCACCCAGCGCAGGGTGTGACTCAAATACAGCCCGCCCATTTGCGTCGGCGCGTTCACCAGACGGTTGCCTACGTTGGCCGAGTTAATATCTTCGGTGATCTCCGTTTTGTCATAGCTGTAGTTGGCGCTCAGGTTCCAGTCTTTTGCCACTTCGCCATTCACTTCCAGCTCCACGCCGCTAGAACGCGCTTTCGGAATGCTACGCGTCACGCCGTTGATAAACACTGACATATCTTTTTCATCAATACGGTACAGCGCCAGCGTAGCGTCAACCCGAGGTGACACCTGCCATTTGGTGCCGACTTCATAGGTCGTGCCAGTTTCCGGCTGAGCGACATTGCCGTCATCGTCGGTGTCGGTCGACGGAGTGAAGGAGCGGCTGTAGCTGCCGTAGAAGGATAAATCGTCGGTCAGCTTATACACCAGCCCCAGCTGCGGCAGGAATTTGTTATCGCTGTTATCCAGCGTTTCGGTCGGATTGATAAAGCCGCTGGAGGCTTTCTGGTTGTAATGCTGATAGCGCCCGCCGAGCACGCCGATCCACTGGTCTGTCAGATGGATACTGTCTTTGACGTAGACCGATTTGTTAAACAAGGTGTTGCGCAGGTTGCTCTGCGCGTCGCTGTAGGTGCTGGCGTTGGTGATAGGTTCAACGCCATACGCCGGGTCGTACATGTTCAGCGGATTATTGCCTTTGCCGCGATAGGAGTACTGTTTGTAGGTTTCGTCCTTCTCGTAATCCACCCCGAACAGCACGTCATGGGTCATGCCGAAAATTTCCGGGGTGCCAATCCAGTCCCACGCGGTGTAATCCGTTTGATGGTTGAAGCCCCGGTTGGCGTCGGCGCGGCGCGACACAATGCCGGTATCCACATTGACGGCGGTGGCGCGAACTTCGTTACTGTCGTAGCGGCGCTGCATCCAGCCGTAGGTTAGGCGCGTTTTCCAGTCGGAATTCAGCTCATATTCCCACGTAGTGTTCAGCCGTTTGTTGGTGCCCCAGGCGTGGTTAGCGAGTTCATCCAGACGGCGCTCATAGGGGATATCCAGCGGCTTGCCGTTAATAAAGGCGGTGCCACGGTCATAAGGGATATCATATTTGTACTGCTGATAGCTGATATTGAAACTGGCTTTTTCGCCATACCAGCTCAGGGAAGGGGCCAGCAGGCTATGCTGGTCTTTGCCGAAGTTTCGCCAGTAGTCTTCCGACTGGCGCTCGGCAATCATGCGGAAAGCAAAGCCGTTGCCCAACGGGCCAGTGACATCAATCCCGCCCGTTCCTCCCCCAAATCCACCGGTGCTGCCGCTGAGGCGCGTGTTCCAGTCATATTGTGGCTTTTTGCTCACCACGTTAATGATCCCGCCGGGGTTCTGGATGCCGTAGAGCAGGGAGGCTGAGCCTTTCAGCACTTCGACATGGTCGGTGGTGGCGTTAAATCCCAGCCCCTGATTGCTGCGCACGCCGTCGAGGAAGATTGAGCCATCGCTGTTAGAGCCAAATCCGCGTTTAACAAACCCGTCTTCAATTCCCCCCAACGTGTTGCCCTGCGCCACACCGCTGACGAATTTCATCGCCTCGTCCAGCGAAGTGATTTGGTAATCATTAATCATCGACGGCGTGACGACGCTTACCGATTGCGGGATGTCGTTAATCGGCGTTTTGCTTTTGCCAGCAACAGAAGCCTCGCTGGTACTGTAGTTCGTGGAGTAGGCCGGGTTATCGGCGGTGACGGTAAGGGTATCCTCTTTTGGCGCAGCGCTGTCAGTCGCCGCCAGCAGTGGAGAGCAGTGCAATACAGCCAGCGCTAGTACGGATTTTTTAAACCCGCTTGTAGCGAAGTGGTTCTTTTTATGAGTAGACACGTGATTTTCCCTGAAATGCAAATGATAACGGTTTGCATTCTAATTAACATTTGTGTGATGTGCATCAGGAAAATGTTGTGAAGAGGCGTGTTGACGGGGGGCTTGGGGTTGCGACCCTTAAGGTCAAAACCGTGCGCTGCCGCCACACCGGCCTTAAGGTCAAAACCGTGGGCTCGCCGCCCACACTGGCCCAAAGGGTTTTGAACGAAACCCTTTGGGATCCTGCGTTTTTTGCTGCTGGTAGATCGAGGCTGCGCAGGGTTGGAATGAACATGTTTCAGCAACCACAGTGTTCGTCGCGAAGTGCCGCCGCTTAGGCGGTTCCCTCACTGCGGGATTCCAACCCGCGAAAAAAGACTCGCGGTTTTCCACCTCTTGCTCGGCGTCACTTCTGAACGCGACCTACTAGCATTTACCCCGTGCCGTTTCATATAGTTTTTTGGATTTGCTCCTTCTCCTCTCAGAGGAGAAGGCAGGGATGAGGAGTGGTTTAATTCAGCGCTAAATGCAGCAAACCTCACCCCAGCCCTCTCCTTAAAAAGGAGAGGGAGCAAGATAAAACCCACTGAAACGGTTCGGTTTAAAAAGCCAGTAGGCCGCATTCAGAAGTGACGCCGAGGGAGTGGTTCGAGACCAAAGGCTCGAGACCCGAACTGAGGGAACCGCCTAAGCGGCGGCACTTCGCGGCGATCATCGTGGCCGCTGGAATATGTCCATTCCGACCCTGCGAAGCCTCGATCTTCCAGCGGCAAAAAAGCCCGGGGGTCAAGGGGGCGGCGGCGACTGGCCGCCCCCTTGCCGGTGTGGGCCGGTGCCCACGGTTTTGAATTTGAATTTGCGGGATTGGGCTGCAAGCCCAAACTCAATCTACGCTCTCATACTTAATGTAATGATTCGTGCAGTTAAAATGCCCCACATACTTCAGTTCGCCGCTCGCGCCTTTAGCCGTGAAGGGTACGCGGTAAGTGCCTTTCTCATCCTTCACGTTATCGCTGACAAACGACAGAACAGGCACGGCGGTGCCGATATAGTCTTTATCGTTGCCCCAGTTCGGGATGCGGTTTTGCATAAAATCGCGGGTTACGCTGTCAATGGCGTTCTGCGCGGTGATGTCTTTACAGGCTTCTGGCGTGGTGCGCTGCATCCACATTGGGTACAGGTATACCGTGCCGAGCATCACCACCATGATAATAAACACGGCTGAAATCATGCCGATTAACACCACTTTGCTTTTATTTCCTACCACGTTCTCTCCTGAGCAGTCTGTGCATAGATATCATGCGATTTATAGACTACGTTGATAATCCGATGTAAATCATAACGCCACAACCGGGCATGTTACGATAGAAAGCCCAGTGCTGGGACCCTTTTTTGTTGCCAAGATTGTCTCGCCGGGCAGGGAATAACCTCACCCAAGACGTTATTTGACGCATTCCGTTACAGAACCTGTGAGCTTTGGGCTACGGGTCAGTGCTAGCATTTTTTTCATTGCGATCACCACAAGCGTGATCTTGTTTCACATTATCAGGAGAAAGAATGATGAGTCAGAAACCCTCTGTAGCCGTACTGGGTCTGGGCGCGATGGGCCACGCGTTTGCGGCTAACCTGCTGAAAAATGGCTTTGAAACTCACGTTTGGAACCGTACCGCCTCGCGCGGCGAAGCGCTGGTGAAGGCCGGCGCCAAGCAGGGCAAAACCGTGCGCGAAACCGTCGAGGGTGTGGATGTAGTTATCGCCATGCTGGCCGATGGCCCAACCACCCAGTCAGTGTTTTCTGGTGATGACGGCCTGCTGGCAGGCTTGAAGCAGGGTGGCATTATTGCCCAAATGGGTACCATTGGCGTGGAGGCGAATGAAGCTCTGATGGCGCTGGTTAAACAGCAGCGCCCTGACGCGGTGTTCTTCGATGCGCCGGTATCTGGCACCAAAACCCCGGCGGAAAACGCGCAAATCGTGGTGCTTGCCAGTGGCGACCGTGAAGCCGGTCCGGCAGTTGAACCGGTATTTGCTGCCATTTCCAAAGGGGTGAAATGGCTGGGCGAAGCCGGGCGCGCCTCCAAAATGAAACTGGTGATTAACGCCTGGCTTATCTCCATGATGGAAGGCATCGCCGAGAGCGCCCAGCTGGCCGACGAGTTTGGTTTCACCACCGATGACCTGTGGAACGTGCTGGAAGGCGGCCCGCTGGCGGCACCTTATATTAAAATGAAAATGGACATGTTCAAAAGCGGCGATTACACCCCGCAGATGCATCTCACTTGGGCATTAAAAGATATTAATCTGGCGCTGAAAGCCGGTGAAAAATTGCAATTGCCGCTGATGAAAAGCATTAGTCAAACATGGCAAAACGCGGTGGATGCCGGATATGGCGAGCAAGACCTCAGCGTGGTTTACCGTTATTTAGGCGATAAGAAATAATATTGATTAATTATTGAGTTATAAAACTCGCCGCCCCCTCGACTTAAATAGAAGAGGGGGCATTCCCCTTTAGCAATTAAATGCAAAACCTCTCCCGCCGCCCGGCTTAAGTTAAATTTTTCATATCACTGAAAATAAAATACTACGTAGATTCATAGAGATAACCACCATTCACTTTCGGTTAGGTGGTGATTTATCATGCAATAAATTCAGGTCATAACTTAGACTTTTTAAATATTAGAGCCAGCAACATCGCCGGTGTTAGCGTTATTACAACCCGCTATATCGGAGAAAATGATGAGCACTATTCCATTAATTGATTTTTCCCAATTCGACGAATCTGGGGGATCTCGCGAAAAATTCCTCGCTCAGTTGCGCCACGCCGCGCGCGATATTGGCTTCTTTTATTTAAAAGGCCACGGCATCGATAAACAGTTATTAAGCGACGTCCAGCAAGCTGCGCGCGACTTCTTTGCCCTGCCGGAAGAGCAAAAACTGGCCGTCGGCATGATCAACTCCCCGCATTTTCGCGGCTATAACCGTGCGGCGTCGGAGATCACTCGCGGCCAGCCTGACTGGCGTGAACAGTTTGACTTGGGGGCCGAACGCCCCGCGCTGAGCATAGATGCCAAGACGCCGGGTTGGGCCAGATTGCAGGGGCCGAATCAGTGGCCGGCATCCTTGCCGGAGCTGCGTCCGCTGCTGCTGCGCTGGCAAAAAGAGATGACCCAGATGTCGCTGCGTCTGCTGCGCGCCTTCGCGCTAGCGCTGCACCTGCCGGAGAAAACCTTCGATCCGCTGTACGGCGAGAAGCCTAACGAACATATCAAACTGATTCGCTATCCGGGCCACAGCGCAGGCCAAAGCGGACAGGGCGTCGGCGCGCACAAAGACTCCGGCTTCCTCAGCTTTCTGCTGCAAGACCACCAGCGCGGACTTCAGGTGGAAGTGGAAGAGGGCCAGTGGGTAGATGCCTTGCCGATTGAAGATACGCTGGTTGTAAATATTGGCGAACTGCTGGAGCTGGCCACCAACGGCTACCTGCGCGCAACGGTGCACCGCGTAGTTTCTCCGCCGTCTGGGCAAGATCGCCTGTCATTAGCCTTCTTCCTTGGCGCGCAGCTCGACGCCGTGGTGCCGCTGTTCCCATTACCGGCTGACTTAGCCAAGGATGCGCGCGGCCCGGCCAGCGATCCGCTAAATCCGCTGTTTCGTGACGTCGGTTTCAACTATCTCAAGGGGCGTCTGCGTTCGCATCCTGACGTGGCGAAGCGTTTTTATGCTGACATTTTGGCGGCCACTGCCTGATTTTTGCTTTCAAACGGATCGAAATTTTCTACACACCATCAATAACAATAAGGGTCACAACATGCTCAAAACTCTGGTTATTAAAACATTGGTCACACGTATTTCTGCGGCAGCATTATTGGTCGCGTCAGTTTCTGCCTTTGCCGCTGAGCCACTGCGCGTGGCGGCGGACCCGATTCCGCACGCTGAAATCCTGGCGTATGTGAAAAAAATCGATCCGAGTCTGGATCTGAAAATCATCGAAATCACCAACGGGGTGAACTCCAACGAGCTGCTGGCCCACGGCGATGTCGATGCCAACTATTTCCAGCACGTGCCTTATTTGCATTCGCAAGAGCAGGCGCTGGGAGTGAAGTTTGCCGTGGCCGCCACCGTGCACATTGAGCCGTTGGGGATTTATTCCAGCAAATACAAGAGCTTCAAGGATGTGCCGGACAACGCTAAGGTCGCCGTGCCGAATAACGTGACTAACCTCAGCCGCGCGCTCTATTTACTGCGCGATCAGGGTCTGATCACTCTGAAACCGGGCTTTAACGATCCGGCGAAAGATCAGGCCACGCCAAAAGACATCGCCGATAACCCGAAGCACCTAAAAATCCTCGAAATCGAGTCACCGCAAATCCCGCGCTCGCTGGATGATGTCGATCTGGCGGTGATTAACGGTAACTACGCCCTTGAAGCGGGCCTCAGCCCGGCGAAAGATGCGCTGGGGCTGGAGAAAGCCCAAGGCAACCCTTACGCCAACATTCTGGTGACCACCGAGAAACTGGCTTCTGACCCGCGTATTAAGCAGTTGGCGAAAGATCTCGAATCGCCAGAGGTGGCGAAGTTTATCGCTGATAAGTACAACGGTTCAGTGATCCCAGTGGCGGCGGCAGGCGATAAATCATGATAGTCGCCGAACATCTGACCAAACAGTACCCCGGACAGGGCGTCGCCGCGCTACAGGACGTCTCCCTGACCATCAACGGCGGGGCAGTGTTCGGCATTATTGGCCGCAGCGGCGCGGGGAAAAGCACCCTGATCCGTTGCCTGAATTTACTTGAGCGGCCCGATTCGGGCCGTATTCTTGTGGATGGCCATGACCTGACTACCCTGAATGACGCCGATCTGCGCCGCCAGCGCCAGCGTATTGGCATGATTTTCCAGAACTTCAATCTGCTGCACGCCCGTAACGTCAGCGACAACGTGGCGGTGCCGCTGCAAATCGCCGGCGTGGGTCGCGCTGAACGCAAAAAGCGCGTGGCGGAATTGCTCGATTTAGTCGGACTTAGCGACAAAGCGCAGGCTTTCCCGTCACAGCTCTCCGGCGGTCAGAAGCAGCGCGTGGGCATCGCCCGCGCCTTGGCGGCACGGCCAAACTATTTGTTGTCCGATGAAGCCACCAGTGCATTGGACCCGGAAACCACGGACTCCATCCTCGCGCTGCTGCGCAGCATCAATAAGCAGCTCGGGCTGACCATTGTGATGATCACCCACGAGCTGAATGTGGTGAAATCCATCTGCGACCACGCCGCGCTGCTTTCAGGAGGAAAAGTGCTGGAGTCGGGTGCCATTTCTCAACTGCTGGCTGACCCGCAATCGCTACTCGGCAAGGCGCTGATGCCGGACTGCGGGCTGCCCGAAGCCGCGCCAAATCCGCTGTTGCCGGTCGCCGAACTCACTTTCTATGACACCCTGCTGGCGTCGCCGGTGCTCAGCTCGCTGGCCCAGCAGCACGGCGTTGGTGTGACCCTGTTTGGCGGCGGCGTGGAGTCGATCGCTGGGCAGAGGGTCGGGCGTTTGCGCGTCGGCTTCCAGCCACCCAGTGGCGGGGTGGATTTGAGTGAAGTGATGCTGTTCCTCAACCAACGTGGAGTAAAAGCCGAATGGGTGTAAGAAACAGCATGGCGTGGGATGACCTCTATGATTTAGTGCTCAACGCCACCGGAGAAACTCTGTACATGGTGGCATTAGCGACACTTTTTACCCTGCTGGTTGGCCTGCCGCTAGGCGTGCTGCTGTTTATTACCCGCCGCCAGGGGTTAACGCCGTCGCCAAAACTCAGCGCGGTGCTGGGCACCATCGTCAATATTGGCCGTTCGCTGCCGTTTGTGGTTCTGCTGATTGCCCTTATCCCGCTAACGCGCTGGGTCGTGGGCACGACGCTGGGCAGTACGGCGGCGGTAGTGCCTATTACTCTTGGCGCTATTCCGTTCTTTGCGCGCATTGTCGAAAATGCCTTGGATGAAGTGGATAAAGGCCGGATTGAAGCTATTCAGGCGATGGGCGGCGGGCTGCGTTATGTGATTTTCACCGTGCTATTGCCCGAGGCGCTCCCCGCGCTGCTGGCGGGGGTGACGCTGACTATCGTGATGCTGATTGGTTTCTCATCTATGGCCGGAGTGATCGGCGGCGGCGGGCTAGGGGACTTAGCCATTCGCTACGGCTACCAGCGTTTTAACAATCAGGTGATGGTCGCCACCATCGTCATATTGGTGCTGATGGTACAAATCATCCAAATGCTCGGCGACCGGATCGTGCGCTCGCTGGCTCACCGCCGCTAATCGCGCGCCTGCACCGCAGTATCAATATTCACCACCGTCGACATGCCCGGCCGCAGCTGATTGCCGCCGGGCTGGTTGTCATCAATCGCCACTCTGACGGTAATTCGCTGGGAGATTTTGGTGAAATTACCGGTGGCGTTATCGGCCTTCAATACGCTGAATTCAGAACCTGTCGCCGGAGCAATATAGGCAATATGGCCTTTGAATTGCCGATCCTTTAAGGCATCGACGGTAAAACTCACCGGCATGCCGACCCGCATCTCCGCCAGTTGGCGCTCCTTGAAATTAGCATTGACCCACACATGCTCCGGGGTGACGGAGGTCAACAGGCTGCCTGCCGAGACATACTGGCCGACCCGCGCGCTGACTTCACCCAGTTGGCCGTCAGTGGGGGCCACAATCTGCGTGTGTTGTAAGTTGATACGCGCCACCGCCACTTTAGCCTGAGCCGACTTTAATGCGGCCTGCAACGAGGCTTTACCGGCATCAATCAATCCCAGCTCCTGGCGAGCAATGTTCACCGAGGCCTTGGCCTTCGCCACGTCGGCCTGCGCCTTGAGCAGCGCGGCCTGCACTTCGTCCCCGGTGGTTTTAGACACCACGCCGCTGGTGAGCAGCGGGGCATTGCGCCGAGAATCTTGCGCCGCTTTGTTGGCGGCGGCCTGCGCACTTTGTAACTCAGCCTGCGCCAGTTGCAGGCTGGCCTCCGCCGAGCCGCGATTTTGCCCAAAGTTATCCAGCGCCACCTGCTGCTGGGCCTCGGCAGCTTCGGCCTGTAACAGCTCCTGCCGATAGGTGCTGTCGTCAATGCTGAACAGCACTTGCCCCTGTTTCACCGCCATAAAATCCTGCACCTTTGCCGCCGTGATATAGCCTGAAACCTGCGGGCTGATAAGGGTCACGTTGCCGCGCACATAGGCGTTATCAGTGGTTTCCACCTTTGAGGTGAAGGGGAAAAGCTGCCAGCTGTAGAGCACAACAAAAACGCCAACGATGCCCAGACACAGCACAACCAAAATCGACGGATAGCGAAAAATATTCTTCATGGATTCTACGAGTTCTCTTTAGAGTAAAAACTGGCCACCCAGCGATGCAGCAACAGCACGGCGAAGCAGCCCAGCGCCATATAAAACACCACCATAAACACATCGTTGTAGGCCAAAATCCCGGCCTGCTGGGTATAAGGCGCGCAAGGCTCTGGGCCTGTAACTGGACATCATCGCCAAGGGCGGCTTTCAGCGCCTGGCGGTAGTGCGCCACGCGTTCGGCAATCAGCGGATTTTGCAGCTGGATGCTGTCGGTCATCACGCTGGAATGGAATTTCTCGCGTAGGATCTGGATAGTGCCGAGAAAGGCGCTGCCTAGTTGAGCACCAATGTTCTGCGTGCTGAGGAACACCAGAATAAAGCTGATGATCTGGCTCTGGCCGAATTGTAAGGCGCGAACAAATCCCAGCCACAGGGCGGTCGGCAGGAAAATCGCTCCCGCGAAGGCAATCATGCCCTGACTGAGATAGAACTGTTCGGGATGGGTATCAATGGTCGAGTGGGCGTCCATCCATGCACCGCCGGCGATCAGCAACATGGCAAACAGGTGGATGTAAACAATGCGCTCGGACTTATGAATGATGCTGATAAACACCAGTCCGGCAAAAGTCATCACCAGCACCACCCAAAATAGAGTGATCAGCTGGTCATTTTGCAGGCCAACCAGCGTCAGAAAGCCCACCATGCCGGTGGTTTGTTCACTCAGTAGCATACGGACAAACAGCATTGAGCCGGTAAACATCAGCATTTCCGGGGTCATCAGCCAGCGTAAATCGATAATGGGATTTTTACGTTTTAACTCCACCATAAAGGCCAGCGTTAAGGTCACGATGCCGACCACGAGCACTTCGCCCAGCCAGGGTTTTTCAAACCACCAGTAGTAACGCCCCATGGTCAGCACCACTGAAATACAGGCAATGGCGATACCAATCAGCGGGTAACTCAGCCAGTCGATACGCTCGAAAACCTTGACTCGCGGCGGGTGGGTCAACGGCAAAACCCAGATGATGGCCAGACAGATCAGCGCCAGCCCTGACTCCAAAAATGCCAGTTGATGCCAGTGCCCGAGGTCCAGTAAATAGGGGGAGATAATGCGCGAAATCGGCAAGGCGATTTGGCTCCCCGCCAGCCCCAGGCACAAACCGGCAGTCAGTTTTTTGGCCGGTGGAAAGATTTCAAACATATAGAAAATCGCCAGCGGGCCGAGAGAAGCCATGGCAAAGCCCATCACGGCGCGAACCGCCACGGCAGTTTGAAAATCATGGGTGAAAACCTGCGCCAGAGAGACGGCGGCGAAAAACAGCAGGCCATATTCCCCGAAGCGGCGAATACCAAACTGGGTGCGAACCTTGTACAGCAGCAGCGTCCCGCTAATGCTGGTCGCGGTATAGGCGGCAACCAGCCAGTAACTTTCCGTGGCGGTAATTCCCAACGAGCCTTGAATGCCCGGCAGATTGGAGGCGACCAGATTAATGCCCAGCCCCTGCGTCATGCCGATAATAAAAGAGGCCATGGCATACACCATGATGCGCCAGCGCGGGTATTGGCTAAGCCATTGGCTCACCTGTTCAGCGAAAGGATGGTGGGGCGAGGCTGGGGCATTTTGCGGGGTTGGGGAAGAAACGGCTGTCATGATGCTGGGCTAAACCTCTTAACTTCTGCCTCAGTCGAGTGATTACCCGGCTAATATGTATCAAGCTACATGTTTAAAATAATGTAAACAGAAGTCACAGATGTGTCTAGCTGAATTATTCAATTTGTGGATATTTACAAGCGTGAATAGCTGAAATATGAATGGTTCAAACTGTCAGATAACCGCAAGCTGTCAAAGCTGACTACATAGCCGCCAGCTTGGCGCTAATGCTGGCCATCACTTTGCGCGCCACGGACACCTCTTCCTCGGGGATCTCCTGCATCACGTTCATGATGATTTCATCAGTCATAACGCGGACTTCATTGGCGAGGGCGGTGCCCGCTTCGGTCAGCACCACGTCTTTTGAGCGGCGATCCAGCTCGCCCGGACTGCGCTGTAGATAGCCCAGGGCCTGCAGGCTGTCGATCAGGCGAATGGCCGTGGGATGCTCGACGTCCAGCAGGGTGGTTAACTCAGATTGCGGCAGTCGCCCCTGTGCGGCCTCGAGATGCAGCAACACCTGACCACGCGCCAGCGTCAGCCCAATCGTCTTAAACCGCGCGTCACAGTAAGTGCGCAATTGGCGGCCGACGTGCATGGTTTCAGGTAAAAAACGCAGTGCTGGGGAGCGAGATTCAGGGCTGTTTGAGCGGGTCACGGGAGCTTCTCGGCAAAAGGTCATGGGATAACAATGTGCATGAGAATAGCACGAAAGGCCCCTCGGCGTGGAGCCAGCCCGCAGTGAAAAGTCTATGTGCTACAGTTAATGTTCCATGTGAAACATGACGCAAACCACCAAGGGAGTATTTATGACCAAGGTCGCAATAGTCGGAGCACACGGTCAAATTGGCCAGCTACTTATCAAACATCTGGTCGCACAAGGGCTGGGCGCTATAGGTATCGTTCGCAAAGAAGAGCAGGTTCCCACCATGAAGAAGCTGGGTGCCGAAGCCGTGCTGTTAGATATTGAAAACGCCACCGCCGATCAGCTGGCAACTTGCCTACAGGGCGCAGATGTTGACGCGGTGGTCTTCGCGGCAGGCGCAGGCGGGGGCTCTTCCGCCGAGCGTAAGCGCACCGTAGATTTCGCCGGGTCGGTACTGCTGGCCGAGGCGGCCAATCTGGCAGGCGTTCGCCGCTATGTGCAAATCTCAGCGATTGGCGTCGATAACCCAATCAAGCCAGACACCGATCCGGTTTGGAAAGCTTATATAGAAGCCAAACGCGACGCGGATATCGAGCTGAAAAAAACCGGCCTCGACTGGACTATTATTCGTCCTGGCCCGCTGACTGACGATCCGGCCACTGGGCTGGTCACACTCTCCCCAGACGCCGGGCGCGGTGAAGTGACCCGCGAAGACGTGGCATTGGTGGTCGCCGCCGTCTTACAGGCACCAAGTTCAATCGGCAAACAGTGGGAGTTACGCGGCGGTGAAACGCCAATTAGGGATGCGGTGAGTCAGTAATTTTTGGTTAACGCCTTCTCCTCTCTGAGGAGAAGGTTGGAATGAGGAGTGGTTTAACTCTTTGTATTATGGAACAAACCTCACCCCAGCCCTCTCCTTAAAAAGGAGAGGGAGCAGACTTCATTGGCTTAAGGTCTAATTTTTATCATTCCCTATGTTATTTTAAAATAAGAGATGACAAAGCCCACAACTAAAGAAAGAGAAATAAGCCATAAAAAGTAATAATTGTTATTGTCAATGCTGGTAGTTAAATAGTTAACAACGCAAGGGATTGAAAAAATATAAAAGGCATCACCGAATGCTTTTTTAAAAAAATCTTTGCCGAAACGGTTATTAGCCATATCAAGAACCCCCTCATTAATTCAACCGTATTAACCCCTTGCCAATAAATTAGCAGCACCTAGCTCATGCTAAAATGATAACCATTATCATTTGTTATTCAGTGATGCTTAATGATTAACAAAGCGTTTGAAGGGAATTGGCGAGTAAACGGTTTTTCGCTCCTCCCCCTGGTAAGGGGGAGGCTGGGAGGGGGTATTGCAGCAAACTCAGTGGCTTATGTAAGAAATAGCCCACTGTTCTAGGCGTTGGCGCTTAAGGTTTTCAACGGTTCCTGACGGCGGAAGAAGGCGATGGCCGCGCCGAGACACAGCACGTAACCCATAAACTCTGTTCCTTCCTCGACAATATTCTTCACCGTGCGGATATACTCATCCTGCATCACGGCTCGCCACACTTCATTCATGCCGAACAGCCGTGAGAACACCAGAATCAGCACCAGACCGCAGACAATATAGTGACAGGCCGGATGAGCGAGAAACGCCGACAGCCCGCGGACGCTGGTCTTTGGCGTAATGGCCGCCCAAATCACACAGTACACGGCGAGCAGACTGGCGAAATAGACCCAGGCCCCTAAGTGGATCAGGTCAAACAGCGCGTCCAGTTCGCGAATAAACATACAGCCGAAGAATCCGCCAATAAGCACCATTCCGCCGCGCAGCGCGGGGTGGCGTTTAGCCTGTAAGAAGAACAGGGCGGAAGTACTCAGCAGCGCCGCTTCCTGCAAGATTTCCGTGGCGGAAATTTCGCCCAGTTGATTCTTGAAAATTGCCACGTCGAGATAGATCACCCCGACCACCAGAAAAGCCCCTGCACTGAGCAGTAAAAAGTTGACGACATGCCGCAAAATGACTTGGTTCATTTATAGTTTTCCCGTTTCTGTTCAATGAATCTTCTCCTCGCTACGGGCGCGACGAAAAGTCTGAAAAGGATACGGATGAGAACTATTATCTGCTGGGCAAACCGTGCTGCAATGATAAACTGAGGTGACAATATGTGCCTTTTTACGGCGAGTATTGGGTTTTCACCCGCACCATGCGATCACAGTCAGTCATAGAACACGAGGCATCCGGTTTTAATGAGCAATCAACCTACTACCGCAAAACAGCTGGAAGTCCAGCGTATTGTCGACGTCCTTTCCAAAGCCATTGCTCAACACCGATTGCGCCCCGGCGCTCGCCTGATAGAAGCCCAGATCGTCGAGGCACTGAATGCCAACCGTAACCACGTCCAGGTGGCGCTACAGCGTCTGGCGATGCAGCGTATAGTCACGATTGAACCCAATCGTGGCGCCATGGTGGCCCAACCGACCGCCAAAGAGGCGCGAGAAGTGTTCACCGCCCGCCGCGCCATTGAACGCGCCATTGTCGAAACCATTACCCCTGACTTGATGCGCCGCCATCGCCACCGCATCGCCAGCCACTTAAAGGGCGAGCGCGAAGCGACTAACTCTAGCGATCGCCGCGCCATCGTGCGCGAACTCAGCGAATTCCACCTGATGCTGGGCGAGATTTGTGGCAATGAAGTGCTGAGCGAAATCCTCAATAATCTGATGGTGCGCAGCTCGCTGATTGTCGCGCTCTACCAGCGTAACGACGTGCCTTCCTGCCAGTCAGACGAGCATCAGGCGATTATCACCGCGCTGGAAGCGGGGGATAATGAACAGGCCGCCGCCGTGATGATTGAGCATCTGGATGAGCTGGAGCAGCAGCTGGCGCTGGAAGAGAGTTCGTCGAGTGAGGTGAATTTGCGCCAGGCTCTGGCCGATCTTTGAACTAAGGATAAAGCCAGAATTAACTTTAGCTATCCTTATCATGGATAGCTAAGTTGATAAAATAAAAAAGAAATATAATAAATTCCGAATGAGTTAAGGCGTATCGAGCAAAGCCAGAAAATTCGCTAGCGTCGCAGCAACCGGCAGAGTGTCGGCCTGTAGCATAAACAGCGGGACTTCGGCCTGCGGCGTAGGTTCACTGAGTGGCAAGAACCGCACTTTATCATTCAAGGTAATCCCCCTTACCGATTCAGGTACCAGCGCCAACCCAAATCCGCAGGAAACCAGCGCAATCAGGGTGCTGATTTGTGCGGCATGCTGCACAATGCGCGGGTAAAAACCGGCGCTTTGACACAACTGAATCAGCTGCTGGTAGTAGCCTTCGCCGAGCTGCGGCGGGGTGAAGACAAAGGCTTCCTCGGCCAGCGCGGCGAGATCAATCTCCCGCTGCGTCGCCAATGGATGCTCGGCAGGCAGGGCGACGACAATCTTTTCGCTCAGAAAGGGCGTCAGCAGGCCGTGGCGCAACTGCACGGCGGGCTGGCGGATAAAGGCTAAGTCACTCTCGCCCTGTTGCACTGCCTGAATTTGCATCGCCGACGGCATCTCTTTAATCACCAGCTCAACCTGCGGATAGTCTTGCCTGAACTGCCGCAGGGCGTTGAGCAACTGGGGGTAGGCCGCGAGAGACACCGAGCTAATGGTCAGCTTTCCCGCCAGCCCCTGAGCCACATTGCGCACGTGGTTCACCTGCGCGTCGAGGGATTGCAGCAGGCCGCGCGCGCTGTGCAAAAAGGCCGTTCCCGCCGGGGTCAGCGCCACACCGCCGCGATCGCGAATCAACAGCCTGACGCCCAGCTTCTCCTCCAACTGCCGCACGGCCACGCTCAACGGCGGCTGCGACATATGCAGCAACTCAGCGGCGCGGTGGAAGTTAAGAGTTTCCGCCACCGTGACGAACTGCTTCAACACTCGGGTTTCAATCATTTTTACTCTCGGACAGCACATTGCGCAGATACATGATGAGTAAGTGTAACCCATCACTTGATATTAATTTTGTATCAATGTCGCGGGCCATCGGTATTCAACTTTTGTTCACCAACTCGCTAGGCTTGGGTTTCAACACTTAACTCAGGGAGTATCAGGATGGATTTCACCAACAGAGTGGCCGTGATCACCGGCGGGGCGCGCGGATTAGGGCTGGCTTACGCCACGGCACTGGCAGAACGCGGGGCGCGGGTGGTGTTAGGGGACGCGGGGGCCGACAATTCGGGCCAGGGCAGCGACGAAAGCGTGGTGCAACAGGCGGCGCAGGCTCTTCAGCGGCGGGGCTATCAGGCGCGGGCGCATCAGGGGGACTATGCGCAGGAGGCGGCTTGTAAATCGCTGATTGAGAGGGCAGTCAGTGAGTTTGGCGGCATCGATATCCTTATCCATAACGCCGGATGGGTGGACTATCAGCCCATTGAGCAGACGGACGGCGCATTCCTACAGCGCGCACTGGGCATCAATGTTTATGCGCCGCTGTGGTTGTGCAAATACGGCTGGCCACACCTGAAAAAATCCGCCTGTCCTCGCGTGGTGCTCACCACCTCGGACCGGGCGATGTTCGCCGGCTATGCGCAGGTCGGGCTGGCGGGCTACGCGGCAGGCAAAATGGCACAGATTGGCATCATGAACGCGCTGGCGTTGGAGGGCAAACCGCAGGGCATTCTCATCAACGCGGTGTCTCCGGTAGCAAAAACGCGCATGTGGGGCGTGCAGGGCGCGCCGACAGATCTCACCCCCGAGTCCGTGGTGCCGGGCGTGCTCTATCTGGCGTCGGCTGAGTGTCGCGACAGCGGATATATCCTGCGCGCCAGCAACGGCCAGTTCACCGCCACGCGTTTTCTCGAGAATAAAGGGGTGGATTACCCGCGGGATTTGGCACGCATCGCCGTGGATAACGCCGAAGACTTTGCCGAACGTTGGCCGCAGATAAGGGAGCAGTAAAA
The DNA here is from genome assembly GCF_040419245.1 of Ewingella sp. CoE-038-23. Taxonomy (NCBI): domain Bacteria; kingdom Pseudomonadati; phylum Pseudomonadota; class Gammaproteobacteria; order Enterobacterales; family Yersiniaceae; genus Ewingella; species Ewingella docleensis. The sequence continues at coordinate 2,057,419 of NZ_JAZHOH010000001.1, forward strand.
TGGACGTTACCCAGTCAGCTCGCCATTTTGCCGGGGTTCAGGCCACTCTGGGGGAAAGCCCGGTATGGGATGCCGCACGGCAAACGCTGTTTTATATCGACATTACCGCCGGTTCGATTTTCGCCATTCAGCCGGGCGATGCGCCGCAAGAGTTTTATCGCTCAGCCCGGCGAGTGGGGGCACTGGCGCTGACAAGGGCCGCAAACCTGATTTTCACCGAAGATGCCCAAGTCGCCATGCTCGAACTTCCCGCCAGACGGGTGGTGGTACGCAGCGCCGAGGCCAGCGTCAACCCGTCTTATCGCTATAATGACGGGGCCTGTAGCCCAGAAGGGCAATTCATTACCGGACTGATGGATGAACAGCACTCCGCCCGTTCTGGCAGTTTGCACAGCTACGGGGCTGAAGGGGAAAAGTGCGATTTGCTTACTGGAATGGGACTTCCCAACGGCATTGCCTGGTCGGCCGATGGCGGCACAATCTACTTTGTCGATTCCGTCGCGCAGGCGATTTATCAGGCCCCGTGGCCGCTATCCAAAGGCCAGCCGCTACAACCGCGAGTATTTGCCCACACGCCCGCTGAACTTGGCAGACCCGATGGTATCGCCCTCGACGTAGACGGCAATCTGTGGGTTTGCCAGTTCAACGGCGGCTGCCTGCTTTATTACAGCGCCAGCGGCCAACTGCTGCGCAAAGTCGAGCTGCCGGTTCCACGCCCGACCAGCTGCTGTTTCGGCGGCGAAGATTTAATGACGCTGTATATCACCAGCGCCCGATTTGGCATGAGCCAAGAGGAGCTGCGGCGTTACCCGCTGGCTGGCGATATTTTTCAGCTCAAAGTGGACAGCCCCGGGCTTACGCCACATTGCTTCGACGACGGCCTTTGGCTCAAGGCCGCACCTTAATCCCTTACCTCATCCCAACCTTCTCCTCTGAGAGGAGAAGCCGCTAGAACCTTAAATCATTCACTTTCCAGCCGTATCCCGGACTTGGCATCAAACAGATGAATGTTCCCGCTATTCGCTTCTAACCAAACTGGCTTACCGGCGGTGGCGGTTGCGCGGCCCGCGCACTGGACGTGCATCGGGAAGCCGCTCCAGGTGACGTGCAGCAGGCTGCTTTCGCCGGTGACTTCTAACAGGCGCAGCTCGGCCGGGGTTTGCAGGCTGCTTTCGACAATTTTCACATCATGCGGCCGCAGACCTACCGTCACCGGCTGGCCTTCGGAATGACGAGCCTGGGCCCACCACTTCTCGGGAAGAGGGAACCACAGCTGGCCGCAGGCCACGCCCGGCGTGCCACTCATATTCATAAAAGAACCGGCCAGAAGATTCATCGGCGGAGAACCGATAAACCGCGCCACAAAGGTGTTGGCGGGCTGATCGTAAATCGACAGCGGCGAGCCTTGCTGCACGATATAGCCATCTTTCATCACCACGATATTGTCAGCCAGCGTCATGGCTTCCACCTGATCGTGAGTCACATACACTGTGGTGGTGCGGAATTGCTGATGCACGGATTTGATTTCGGCGCGCAGCTCCATTCGCAGCTGGGCGTCGAGGTTGGATAACGGCTCGTCGAACAGAAATACCTTCGGATTGCGCACCAGCGCGCGGCCCATGGCGACGCGCTGGCGCTGGCCGCCGGAGAGATCTTTCGGCAGACGCTGCAACAGATGATCAATCCCCAGCACCTTAGCAGCCTGCGCCACTTTGGCCTGCTGCTCTGCCTTCGGCACCTTTTTCACCTGCATGTGAAACGCCATATTCTCCGCGACGGTTAAATGCGGATAGAGCGCGTAAGACTGAAACACCATGGCGATATCGCGGTCGGCGGGATCGAAATTGTTGATCTTCACCTTATCCAGCAAAATATCGCCGTCGGACAGCGACTCAAGTCCTGCCAACAGGCGCAAAAGGGTGGATTTACCACAGCCGGACGGCCCGACCAGTACAGTGAAACTGCCATCTTTGATGGTCAGGTCCAGCGGCTTTAACACCTGCTGTTTGCCATAGTTTTTAGCAACTTTTACTAATTCAACCAATGCCATCGATTATTTCTCCACCGAATTTTTTTCTGCCGAAAGTGAAAGCAAAACCTGCCAATCTGGATACTGACGCGGGTTACTGCTGATGGCGCTTCCCGCCACGCGCACGCCCCATTGCAGCGCCTGCTGCGGCTCTTGGCCATAAATCAGCGCCGACAAGAATCCGGCGTTAAAGCTGTCGCCCGCGCCGATGGTGTCAACCACCTGCACCGGATCCGCTGCCTGATGCAGCTGCCCATGGGCCGACCATAGCCGCGCGCCGTCAGGGCCACACTTGGCGACCACAAAGGCGTTTTCCGCCATCTGCGACAGCAGGTAGGCTGCGGCGTCATCCAAGGTATTGCGGGCAGACATGCCCAGCGTTTCTACCTCATTGAGCAGCAGCGCGTCGCAATAGCCCAGCCACGGGGTGATTTGCTGGCGCAGGGCGTCGCTCCAGTCCTGCGGCGGCCAGCCGCTATCCACTACCACCTGATAACCGCGCTGCTTGAGGGCCGACAGCAGTTGCGGATACTGCTCGAACAGCCGGGTGCAGAGGAAGGTGCCGCACAGCAACACCCAGTCGCCGGGTTGGGCCTGAGAAGGCAGTTGCAGCAGCACGTCGTCGAGATTCAGCCGGACGATGTGCCCCTGATTGCTAAAGAAGGTGCGTTCGTGGTCGGGGTGGGTTACACCAAAAGTCAGCGAAGTTTCACAGTCCACGGTCGGCCAGTGCGGCGCGCTTTGCGGGAACAAGCTCGCCAGCCAGTCGGTGAACTGGTCATTGCCCTGATTAGCCACCAGACGGTGCGGGGTCCCCAGCGCCGCCAGCGCTAATGCACAGTTTCCCGCCGAGCCGCCGGGGCGAATCGAGCTGGTTTCCAGCATGGTTTCAGTGCCTTTTTGCGGCCACTGGTGCAGGGTGCTCATGATCAAATCAACGTTCAGATTGCCCACCACGTACAGGGTGGACTGGGTTTCTGGCTTATTCATGTTGTCGAAGTTTCCCATCATGCTGACATTCATCCCTTGCTGCCGCCGCTGGTTAAGCCGCTAACCAGCGTTTTTTGCAGCCACAGAGCAATAAACAGAGGCGGAATAGCCGCCAGAATACCGACGGCGGCGATCAGGCCATCGTCGGTAGCGCGCCCGGCGGTGAAACCGGCAATAGTCACGGGGAGCGTTTGGGCATCAATGTTGTTAGTAAACAGCAGCGCGTAGAAGAACTCATCCCACGCCAGCAGCCAGCCAAACATCGCCGACGCGCCCAGCGCGGGCTTGGCCAGAGGCAACGTGATACGCAGCAGCACCTGCCAATAGCGCAAACCGTCGAGGCGCGAGGCCTGTTCGATATCCACCGGCAGGGCGTCAAACTGGTTTTTCAGCATCCAAGTCAGGAAAGGCAAAATCATCGAGCAATAAACCAGCACCAGCCCCAAATGGGTGTTGAGCAGGGTGAGCTTTTGCAAAATGAAGTACAGCGGCAGCACGAAGGCCACCGGCGGCACCATGTAAATCGCCAGACTGCCGAACAGCCAGCCGTTGCGCCCCGGATAGCGCGAGAAGCTGTACGCCGCCGGGATCGCCAGCAGCAGCGAAATAATGGTCGCGCCGCAGGCAACCAGCAGGCTGTTGCCGAGCGCGTGCAGGAACAGCGCCCCCGGCTGCCCGGCTTGCAGGGTCAGCAGGCTGACGTAGCGGCTAAAATCCCAGTGGCGCGGCAGCCATTCCAGCGGAATGCGGGTGAGATCTTCCGCCGAACTGACGCTCATCAAGAACATCCACAGCAGCGGAGCCAGAATCGACACGGCCAGCAGCAGGGCGAAGGTGTAACGCAGAACCAGACGAATTTTCGATTTCATTCCACGCTCCCTGAACGGCGCTGGCGCAATAACATCAGCATGTAAATCAAGATTAAAATCCCGCAAATCAGGGTCATCAGAATGGCGTAAGCCGCGCCGCTGCCGGCTCTCAGGTAGCTAAACGACTCTTGATAGACGAAGAAACTCACCGTTTTGGTGCTATCGAGCGGGCCGCCACGGGTCATCACGTAGATGATATCGAACACTTTAAAGGCGTCGATGGTGCGCAGAACCAGCGCCACCGCCAGCGGAGCCGCAATCGCCGGGAAGGTGATTTTGCAAAAGCGTCGCCATGGCGAAGCACCGTCCAACCGCGCCGCTTCGAACAGGTCTTCGGGAATGGTTTGCAGCGCCGCCAGCGTCAGCAAGGTGATCAGCGGGTAGTTCTTCCAAATATCGGCGAACATCACCGCGTTCAGGGCTGAACTGGTATCGCCCAGCCAGCTACGGTAGCTATCCAGCACGCCGAGTTGGGTCAGCAGGGCGTTGATGCTGCCGTAATCCGGGTTGAAGTTGAGTCGCCACATGGTGGCGTTAACGATGGTCGGCAGCGCCCAAGGCAGGATAACCAGCACCCGCAGGGCGCTGCGCCCCCAGAACTGTTGATTGAGCAGCAGGGCAACCAGCACGCCAATAATGCCTTCGAACAGCACCGACACCAGCGTGAAATAGAGGGTGCGCCACAGCGCGGCGCGGAAATCCGGGTCGGTCAGGGCATAAATAAAGTTGTCGCTGCCCACCCAGTTAGGCGCGGTGCCGTCGCCAATCAGCCCGGCATCGGTAAAACTCAGCCAAAGCGTGCGGGCCAGCGGCCATGCGGTGAGCAGAAACATCATCAGCAGCATCGGCGCCAGCAGCAGCCAAGCCTGACGTCGCTCTCGTTGCGGTAAAGTAAGCATGTTCTAAGTTCCGTGGTGTTGATTTGCCCCGCATATCGCTATGTGGGGCATTGGTTTCGCTAATAAAGTGGAACTTAACGCAGACGGTCTGCGGCTTCGGTCGCCGTGGTCATGCCATCTTTGGCGCTCACTTTGCCTTGCAGCACGCCTTGCAGGTTCTGCTGCAAGATGTTGGACAGGCGAGAGTAATCAGGGGTGACCGGGCGAGAAAGCATCACGTTGAGTGAGGTCTTCGCGGCGGCGATCAGCGCTTCCTGATCTTTCTGCACGGCCGGGTCATCATAAGACGATTTCCAGATTGGCAGGCTCAGCTTGGCGTATTTGTCCTGTACCGGCTGGGAGGTCATATAGGTGATGTACTGCCATGCCTGATCCGGATGCGTACTGGCCTTGGCGATGCCTAAACCCATGGATCCGTTGACGCCAGACGCCTGACCCGCCACCGTACCCGGCGCCGGAATAACCCCAACCTGGCCCGCCACTTTGCTCTGTTTCGGGTCATTCGCCATGTTGTACATATAGGTCCAGTTCAGCGCGAAGGCCGCGTCACCGTTGGAGAAGGACTTACGCACGTCTTCTTCCAGATACTCGCGGGAGTTCGGGTTTGTCAGACCTTTATCCAGCGTCTCTTTCATGAAGTCGACGGCTTTCAGCGCGCCCGAATTGTTGAAATTCAGCTTGCCGTCTTTATAGAAGTCACCTTTAAACGCCGAGACCAGCGTGGTGTAGTCACACAGCAAGGCTTCTGACTGCGACCAGCTCCACACCAGTGGGAACTTGACGATGCCTTTCTCTTTCAGAATTTCAGACTGCTTCTCCACTTCGGCCCAGGTGGTTGGCGGGGTAGTGATCCCGGCCTTCGCCAGCATGGCTTTGTTGTAATAGAGATATTTAGTGTCGAGGATCCACGGCATGCCCCAGCGTTTTTCTTTGTAGGTCACGGTGGAGATAGCGCCGTCGAAGATTTTGCTGCTTTCGTCAGCGCTGATGCGTGAGGTCACATCTTGCAGCAGGCCGTATTTGTTGAATTCGGCAGGCCAGATGGCGTCGAACAGCACCACGTCATAGCCATTGGCCCCGGCACCGCGCGCGGCGACGATTTTGTCATGCAGGGCTTCATAAGGAACGAATTCGAGATTGACCTTGATATCAGGATGCTGCTTGGTGAAGTCGGCGGTCATGGCGCGAATGTCAGCTTCGCTATAGGCCGCCTGAGTCATAAACAGGGCGCTGAGCTGGGTTTCAGCCAGCGCATTTGCGGAATAACTGAACGCTAAAGCGGATAGGGCGCAAAGGGTGGCGGCAGGGGTTAATCGCATATCTTCATCTCCAATAACTCGGTAATGGGTGGGTGGATAATTAAATCAATTTGATTGCTTTAATGGGCGAAAAAAAAGTTCCGCCCCTTGCCCCTTTTGGGGCAGCATCCATGCCGAATTTCCATCGCTGCTACACGTGGTTTTAAAGATGACCGTGAAGATAATGCCGTATTTGAATTATCATCACGCAAAATTATAATAAAAACTTAACATGCTCATAACACCGAAAGCTGTGATAGCGGCGTCATTCTCAACACTTAGATCGGCGCAGGGTGATTAATAAAATCAATTTGATTGCTCAATTATCTATCAGCATACTGGTTTCAGGCTTTCCCTTCGTGCATAGGCAGTTATGACAACTTCTGGTACTAACCTAGAGCATGCTCGTGCTCACAATCGTCGGGTAGTTATCGAGGCGATTCGCCTGAATGGTGAACTCACCCGCGCTGAAATTGCCCGTATGACGGCCTTAACGCCGCAAACCGTTTCCAATATTGCCACCGAGCTTGAACAAGCGGGCGTGCTTTCTTCCCATCTGCCGCGTAAAGCGGGAGGAAGAGGGCAACCGGCCACGCCTCTGACCCTCAATCCTGACAGCGCTTACTCCATCGGCATTCATCTTGACCATCAGTCATTGTTGATTGTGCTGGTAGATCTCACCGGCAGCGTGCGTTTTCGCCACTGGCTGGCGGTGCAAAAACCACAGCCGGAACCGACGCTGGCCCTGATAGAGCAGATACTGCAAGAAATGCGCCAACAGGTGAAAATCGACTGGAGAAAAATGCTGGGGATTGGCATCGTGATGCCGGGGCCTTTTGGCGTCGAAGGTATCTCTTCCGAAGGCCCAACCACCTTGCACGGCTGGGATAACGTCGATGTCGAAGAGCGACTGCGCAGCAGTACCGGCTGGCCAGTCACGCTGGAAAACGATGCCACCGTTGCGGCAATCGGCGAGCGTTTTCACGGCGTCGCTAAGCAACTCACCTCCTTTATTTACCTCTATATCGGCACTGGACTGGGGGCTGGGATCTTTATGGACGGGCGGATTTACACTGGCCATGCACACAATGCGGGCGAGGTCGGTCACATAGTGGTGCAACCCGGCGGGCGAGAATGCTATTGCGGCAACAAGGGTTGCCTCGAGCGCTATCTGTCACTGCAGGCCGCCTATGAAGCCTGCGGGTTGGATCCGATGTCCGCTAAGCCGGAAGATCTGTTAGAAGTGGGTGACGACGCCTTCGAGCGTTGGCTAGATACCACCGTCGAACCCGCCTGCCAGGCTATCAATATTATGGAGTGCGTGTTCGACGCCGAATGCGTGATCATCGGCGGCATGGTGCCACAGCCCTTGCTCGAAAAGCTGATGAAACGCCTGACGCCGCTCTATAGCTCAGTAAGAAGCCGCTATCCGCGCGGCATGCGGCTAAGAATGGGGATGTCCGGCACCGACACCGCCGCGCTGGGTGCTGCGGCTTTACCGATATTTGATGAGTTTAATCCGCAATATGAGGTGTTGTTGAAGTAGAGCGACTTCTGGGCGCTTTCTTTTCAATTTCATCTTAAGGTCAAAACCTTGCGTTGCCACGCAAACTGGCCTTTAAGGTCAAGGTCGTGCGCTGACGCCACACCGGCCTTAAGGTCAAAACCTTGCGCTGCCACGCAAACTGGCCCAAAGGGTTTTAAACGAAACCCTTTGGAATCCTGCGTTTTTTTGCTGCTGAAAGATCGAGGCTTCGCAGGGTCGGAATGGACGTGTTCCAGCGGCCAAAAATGATCGCCGCGAAGTGCCGCCGCTTAGGCGGTTCCCTCGCGGCGGGATTCCAACCCGCGAAAAAAGACTCGCGGTTTTCCACCTCTTGCTCGGCGTCACTTCTGAATGCGGCCTACTGGCATTTCAACCGTGCCTTTTCAGGGGAGTGCTGTTCTGCATCAGTGGGTTAATGACAAAAACTCACTTTTCACTGAAAGGCTGAAAGACAAACATGCCGCCGACGGCTTGGGCGTAGCGGGCCACGGTTTCTAAGTTGGGGGAGACCACGCCGTTTTCCATGCGGCTGATGTTTTGCTTTTTCATCCCGGTTTTTTCCGCAATGTCTTCTTGGGTGAGGTTGAGCGCCTGCCGGGCCTGTTTGAGCTGTGCCAGCATCGCTTGGCGAATTTCAATGGCGTCGAAGGCCGCGCGAACCTGCGGATTTTTTAGTGCTTCATCCATGACCTGCTGAAGTGGCAACAGATCGTTCTCGTTTTTAATCGCCATGCTATGACCTCCGTTTTATCGCCTTCATTCGCTGAACGGCTAATTTCAATGATTGCCGTGGTGTCTTTTGTGTTTTCTTGTGCAGCACATGCACCACGTTAATCTGACGTCTTTCCATGAAAAAATAGAAAGCGCGACCTTGCCCATCAAGGCTGGTGACCCGAAGCTCTCAAATGCCTTCTCCTACATACCTCACCTGCGGCTCCTGCAAGAAAGGCCCAAACTCTGTCAGTTGCGTAAAACCAAAAAGCATTGCGGCAACCATTGAAGGGGGTAACTGCTCCAACTCTTTTTGAGCACTGCGGGTTAAAGCGACTTGATACATTCCGCCATCCTTGGAGTAATCAATTATGATGTTTTTAACCAATAAGTAAAGTCACCATTTATGATTACTTTCCTTTATTGGAATGAATGTCGCATTAGGAGTGTAAACAGCATGTATGGCTGCAAAACACTCCTTTTGAGCATTCTAAAGTGTCAGGATTTTGGCGCGAGTGCTTAAAGTGAAGGTGCCGAGACAACTCGCAAAAATGGCGGGGATATAGCTATTACAGGTCACGCCAACTTGCGATTCTGCAATTTCACCGCGATCAGCATCAGCGTGACGCCTATCAGCACGGCAATCGACGCCATCGCCATGCCGTCGCCAACCGAACCTTGCTCAAACTGCCGCCAGACAAACACCGACACGGTTTGTACACCTGCGGGAGCCAGCAGCAGCGAAGTGACCAGCTCGCGCGAGGCCACCGCGAACACCATCATCATGGCGGCCAGCAGGCTTGGGCGAACCAGCGGCAGTAGGATCCGCCACAGCGCCTGACCCGCGCTGGCGCCGTGCACCCGGGCCGCGGCGTCGAGATTGCCACCAATCTGCTTTAGGGCGGCGCTGGCGTAGCGCACCGGATAAGGCAGCAGCAGACAGCAGTAGGCCAGCAGCAAAATCGCCCAGCTGTTGTAAGGCGTGACCGGCCAGAAGGTTCGGTTCCACGCCAGTATTAGCCCGACACCCACCACAATGCCCGGCAGCGCGGCGGGGAGCAGAGATAACCCGTCAATTGCCGCCGAGCCGCGAGTCTTGCGCACCACAACCAGCCACGACGCCAACAGGCCGACGGCCCCGGTGATCAGCGCCGTGCCCAAGGCCAAGCCGAGGCTAGTGCTGAGCGCGCCCAGCGCATCGCCGTCAATTTCAAACAGCGCCGCATAGTGGCGAAGTGAGAGGTTTTGCCACGAAATGCCGCCGGACAGCGTGTTTGAGAATGCCGTCAGTGCCATAGAGCACAGCGGCATTACCACCGTGACCAAGCCAACCAGCGAGAACAGGGCTAACACCGGCCATTTCGCCGCGCCCAGAGGTTTCGCCACCACGTCCGCCGGTTTGCCGGTCAGGGTTTCCACATTGCGCCCGGCCAGCACCGCGTGCTGCACGCAGTAGGCGCAAAGCGCCAGAGACACCAGCACCAAAGACAGCACGGCGGCACCGGGCATGTCCACTGGCCAGTCGGCCAGCTTCTGCTCAATGCCGGTAGTCAGCAGGTTCACGCCGCTGCGTGCGCCCAACGCGCCGGGCACGCCATACTCTTCAATCGTCAGGGTGAAGGCCAGCAGCAGGCTGGAGGCCATGGCGGGTAGAGCTAAAGGCAGGGTGACGCGGAAAAATGCCCGCCACGGCCCCGCGCCGTGAATGCGCGCGACGTCGGCCAGTCTGCTGCCACTGGCGGCCATGCTGCGCGACACTGCGAAGTAGACCACTGGGAAGATGTTGAGGGTCATCACCGCAATCATTCCCGGCACTGAGAACAAAAACGCATTGAGACGCACGGCCAGAAGCTGTTCCAGATAGCCATTGGTTTGCAACGCCAGCATCCACGATAGGGCGGCGATGTAGGGCGGCGCCATGAAGGGGATCAGAAACACTAAGTCCCACAGCGCCGCGCCGGGCAAGGCGAATAACCCGCGCAGCGCGCCGAGAGGAATGCCAATAATGGCGCTGCACAGCGCCACGCCAAGCCCGACTTTCAGCGTGCTAATGACCATTTCCCGCAGCTGGGCATCACTAAAAAGTCGGCCAAAAGGGGCAAAAGCGTCGCTAAAAGCACCGCCGTCGAGATGTGGAAAGATAGCCTGCAATACGACAAAACTAACCGGCAGCCCCACCAGAAGCAGCAGCGCAGCGCCGGTGAGCGCGGGTAACAAGAGCGTCTTATTCATCAGAAGAGTGTCTGTTGGTGTAAACAGGGAAGATAACGTCAGGGCCGGCTTGCGGCCCTGAACATGGATGACTCAGCGTTGACCAAAAAGAGCGGCAAATCGGTCAAGAACCTCTTTGCGCGATGCCGAGGCTTGAGCCTCTTCTGGCAGCAGTTTCAAAGACTTAAACAGAGGGCGCTTGGCGTCGATATCGGTGCGCGCTGGCATCAGCCAGGCTTCGGCAACCAGCTTCTGGCCTTCTTCCGAAAGGGCGTAATCGATAAAGGCTTTGGCCTCTTTTTGCTCTTTGCTCGACTTAAGGATCATCATCGGGCGCGGCGCGATCACCGTGCCGGTAGACGGGAAAATCACTTTAATCGCCTCACCGTCCTGCACGCTGCTGTAGGACACATAATCCACCGCGCCGAATACCGCGGCTTTCGCCCCTTGCAGCACTGGCGTCAGGGCCTGCGCATTAGGCCCGGCAATCACCATGCCGTTGGCTTTTAGCTGGTCAAAAAGCTTCCATGCCTGCTCGTGCTGGGCATTTTGTAACCCGATCAGCAAATCGAGCGAAGCCCCGGACAGCGCCGGGTCAGGCGTGGTGACTTTATCTTTAAATTCAGGCTTGGCGAGATCAGCCCACTCTTTTGGCTCCGGCGTGCCGCTTTTGGTATTCCAGACAATCCCCAACGCCGAAATGCCCTGAGCCACGTAATAAGGCGTTTTGAACTGCGCCGGAACCTGCGCCGCGTTAGGGCTTTGGTAAGGCAGCAGCCAGTCGCGTTTTTGCAGGTCTTCGGCGGTATCCCACGAGGCGGAAATCAGAATGTCCGCGCGCGGATTGGCTTGTTCGGCGTCAAGGCGTGCCATCACTTTGCCGGTGGTGGCCTGAAATACGTCGACTTTGACGCCAGTCTGCTTTTCATAACCTGCGGCCAATTTTTTAGCCAGAGAGCCTGGCCCGGCGGTGTAGAGCGTCAGGGCATTTGCGCTGCCCGCCATTGCGAGAGAAAGAGTCATTGCGGTGATTAAACCTGTTTTCGATATAAAAGGAGTGCGTTTCATCATCAGTTATCCATCAGAGGTTAAAGAGCAAAAGGAACAACGCGGGAAGGTTCAATATGGTCAAGTCGCGCGATCTGGCCGTGCTCCATGCGAGCCACGCAGTGCGCCAAGGCTTGGGCTTCTTGCGGGTCATGGGTGACGTAAACCGCCGTAGTGCCCAGCTGACGCAGGAGCACCGCCATCTCTTCACACAGGGTTTCGCGCAGGTGACGGTCGAGGTTGGAGAGAGGTTCGTCGAACAGCAGGATTTGCGGCTCGGCGACAATCGCCCGCGCCAGCGCCACGCGCTGCTGCTGCCCGCCAGAAAGCTCAGCAGGGCGGCGTGCGGCGAAATCCGCTAACCCCACGCGCTCGAGGGTTGCCATCACGCGCTGCTTTTGCTCCGCTCCGCGCACGCCGCGCATCTGCAAGGGAAACGCGACGTTCTGCATCACGCTCATGTGCGGCCAAAGCGCGTAATCCTGAAACGCCATGCCCAACGAGCGTTTCTCCGGCGGCAAGCTAAAGCGACCGGCAGCTACGCGAGTGGCACCAAAGTGGATCTCACCCGATGACGGATGCAGCAGTCCGGCTAACAGTTTCAGCAGCGTACTTTTCCCGCAGCCCGAAGGGCCGAGCAGGGCGATGATGGTACCTTTCGGCACCTCGAGATTGACGTGATTGAGTACCCGATTTGCCCCAAATTGGTAACAAACCTGATGAACAGCGATTGCGGGCAAGGAAGACGCGCAGGGGCGCGATCCCAGAGCCGCAAGGTCTGGAGTGGTCATGGGAACTATCCTCTTTGGGATTTAATGTATCGCTGGAGCTTAAAGGGGATTGATGAAGGATTTATGACTGTTGGGGGAAACAGTCGGCGTCGCTTTTTAGCCTTGGGCAGCGGCCCAAACGCGCTTTTAAATTCAAATTCAACTTCAAGGTCGTGGGCGTCGGCCCACACCGTTTTAAGGTCAAGGTCGTGCGCTGCCGCCACACAGGCCTCAAGGGGCGCCTATCGCCGCGCCCCTCAAGACTCCCAGGCTCTTTACTGCGCGCTTCGCTCGTGAGGCGGACGTGTTTCAGGGACTTCCGTTATCCACCGCAAAATGTCGCCGCTTAGGCGGTGCCTTCGCCACGGGATTCGAGCCTTTGGTCTCGAACCTCTCGCTCAGCGCCATTTTTGACTGCGGTTTTGAGGCATTTCGACCGTGCCGTTTCAGTGAAGTTCTATTCGGCTCCTCCCCCTGACAAGAGGGAGGAGCAAGGCAATAACAAACAGAAAACCTGAAAAGGCACGGTGTAAAAGCCAGTAGGTCGCGTTCAGAAGTGACGCCGAGCAAGAGGTGGAAAACCGCGAGTCTTTTTTCGCGGGTTCTAATCCCGCAGCGAGGGAACCGCCTAAGCGGCGGCACTTCGCGGCGATCATTTTGGCGGCTGGAACACGTCCATTCCGACCCTGCGCAGCCTCGATCTCACAAAAGAAAAAACGCAGGGTTCCAAGGGAGGCGCGTTTACGCCTCCCTTGGTCGGTGTGGGCCGACGCCCACGACCTTGACCTTAAAGCAGCTCAAAGGGCTGCCCCTTATTCACTGTGGATAGGGAACCCAGCTCCCGCCATTCAACCGGATGTAGAACTTCCCTTGATACTCCATGACCACGGCGTTCTCGTTTTCTGACACCCTTGGGGTTTCAGGCAGGTTGCCGCTGAGGGTTGGCCAGTCGACGGTGGGAGAGGTGAACAGCTTGCCGTCCACGGCGCGGGAGACCAGCTCGGAGAGGGCCAGATAGCTACTGGGTTGATCGATTTTCAGCGGCGTGGCTGGGTGCGGGGACTGCATACCGAAGAACTTCACGCCGACGGGAATGTGGGTGATGCTCGGGCTTGGGATATCGCGCAGGCCGGAGATCTGCATCTTATCTCCTGCTAAGGCCGCACCGTGCTCGGGTACCACCACCAGCATCACTTTACGGCCAGACTTCTCCAGCTGATCCATAAAAGTATTCAGTTGAGCGAACAGCGTCTCGGCGCGGGTGCGGTAATCCGCCGGTTTATTGGTGCCGACGTAACGGTTGCCGTCGTGTAGCGGCACGAGGTTGAAGAAAGTCGCGGTGCGATTACTGCCGGCTTTCTGCTGATTCTCCAGCCAGCGGGTGAATAACTGACCGTCGTTGTAGATTGGCGAACCGTCGAAAGAGGTCAGATTATGGCCCAGCCCGGCTTGCGACATCAGTGGTGCCTGCAACCCAGCATCTTTGCGTAAGTCTTTAATATAGTTGCCAAACTCACCGGTGTGATCCATCGCCAACTGGGAACCAAAACCCAGGCGCGCGAGATCGTCAAACAGGTAACATTTCTGGCCAGAGGTTTGATACAAATCGTGGTGCGACGTCTGGCCACAGCTGGCGCGCAGCAGGCGAATCGAGGCCGGGCCGCTGTAGGAGGTGGCGGAGTTAAAATTGCTGAACACCATGTCGAAGCGCGACCAGAGCGGAGAATTCGCCAGATTGGCGGCATCCAGATCCGACCACGCCAGCGAACAGATGTTGATCACTAACAGATCAAACGGCTGGGCGTCGGCGGGCAGAGCTTCAGGGAATAGCGTCTGACGAGTGCGCTCGCGCTGATAGAACTGCTCTAAATAGGCATTCAGATTTTCATTAGTTGGCGGCCCGCTGACGGTATTGGGCAGGGATTCGCCACTGCGCGGTTGAGCCACCGGCTGGCTGACTGGGGTGGAAATGTTCGCCACGGCTTTCGCTTCGGGCGATGACCAGCCCGGCAGCACCAGCAGGCTGACATTCAGCCAGACCAGTACCGCCACGGTTAGCGTGGTGATGCGGATCCACTGCGCCACAAACAGATAAGCCACCAGCAGCACAAAGGCTACGCCAACCCACTGCCAGTTAATAAAGCGGTCGGCCAACTCGAGCAGGTAGTCGAGGCTAAATCCGCTGACGTCGCCGCCCTGACTGACGATGGTGCGCCAGCCCGGCAGCCAGGTGTCGTGATAAAACAGCCCTAAACCAAACGGCAGGGCCAGCCAGTGTCGCCAGCGATGCAGGCGCAGAGACGGCAGGGGGAACAGCAGGCAGGCGGCAAAAATCAGGTTGCCGATGGCGTCGAAATTGAGATAACCCTGCCAAAGCAGAATAAATTTCAGCAGAAAATAGTAATTCCATGCCCCAAGACCACGCCAGGATTGCCACAGGGGAAGGCGAGATGCGTTTAATTTGTTGTTATTCATGATGATCTATTCGATGAGTCTGGCGCTAAATCAGCCGCGGCGAAGGCTTGCTCCGCGCGGCGGGCCTCTTTAGCGGTGATCGGTTTAAGGTAGCGAGGGGACAAAAAGCGCGCCTCGAAGCTCAGTTTCCACCGTGTCAAACGGCGGCCGATGAACATTCCAAAGGGGATAAAAATTATCGCCGCCAGAATGAATATTTCGATAATGTCGCTGATATTCATGGTTATTGCTGATCCTTAGCGCGATGAGGCGTGGCGCTTAAAAGCAAATTGATTGGCTGCGGGTGCGTCGGTTCAGGCGCGTTGGCGGCGTCACGCGGCGGCACGGTCATCTGCTGCGGCTCGGCGACAGGGTCCGGCAGAGCAGGTTTGGCGGCCAAACGGCGAATTTCCGACTGAATATCATCAGCTTGATGCCAAACCGTGCGGCTGGCGAACACTTCATCCACCGGCAGGCTGAACAGCGAACGCAGCACTTGCTCTACATCGCCGGCCTGGCAGTTGGAGAGAAACAGCAGCAGATGACGCTCGGTCAGTGACAAAATATCGCCGTCGCGGCGCAAATGACACAGCGACATCGACTGCGCCGGATTGATGCCCGTCACCGGGCGCAGGGAAATCAGCACGCCCGGTGCGTCGGTCTGCTGCTCGGCGTGGCTCCAGATGGACTGCATCACTTTGCAGAAGGCCGGCAGCGGCAGGTAGCCTTTGTGATGGGTCGGCAGGCGGCCTTGCAGCAGTTGCTCAATATCGTCCGACACCTGACGGGTGAAGCTCAGAGGCTGAATATCCTCCAGCAGGGTGAGGAAGCTGGAAAGACGCGCCGCCTGTGGCACCACCAAATTGGCACCGCAGGCCTGCAATAGGCGCTGGTCGGCGTAGCGCAGAGCAGCGCCCAGTTCGCGCACTACAATTTTCAATCCGCCGCCGCGCTGGGTGCGCAGCAGGTGGATTTGCCGGGCGAGGGTTTCAACCTGCTCATTGCTATTAAGGGCGAAAATCAGCGTAGCCGAGCGAGCACGCATACCACTTTCGGCCAGTGCCGCGTTGTCTTCAAACAGCTGCCAGTTGCCGGAGAGAGGCGGCGCGCCTTCCAGCACGCCGCGCTCGGCCAAAAAGGCCCACTGATCGTCACTGAGCGCGGCCGGGCCAGCGTCGGCGGCGGCTTTGGGCATTACCGACCAGCCAAGCGGGCGCTTTTGTAGCGCGTAAGTGGTATTGGCCTCCGCGGTCACTTGGTTATGCCACCAGGAAATAACCCACTGCGCTGGCTCAATATCACTGCGCAAATGGCAAAGACCATATAAAGCACGATGATAAGTATGGAGTTTTAATTTAAGGTTCTGCTCAGATTTGCCATGGGCAATAATAAGTAGCGCAATCTTCTTAGATTTCGCTAGCGCGCTGATTTCATGCAGCCAATGGGCAAACTCTTGCTCGCTGAACCCCTGCCAAACGCCGTTGGGAAACAATAAAACCACCAGTTTATTTTGTTCACCAATCACACGATTGAGATCACGCGACAGAGATTTGAACGCCTTTTTATCCGTCGGCATCGCATATTGCTTGACCGAGGGGGCGGACGAAATAAGGCGCGAAATGAGCACGTGGTCCGGGGAAAGAGGGCGTTGCTTGTTACTCGTAATGAGATTTTCTTGAGGATAAATAATCGTCGTTATTATTTTAATTTCTTGTGCATCAAGCACCTGACCCGCCAGCTCGTAAGCCGCATTTTGGCTATCTGCGTTGACCCAGTAAAGCCCGCTGGACTGCATTTCAGCCAATTCATTCCAGAATTGCTTGGTGCCAAAAGAAAGGGAAAGAGCCATTATTTGTATAGCCTAAATAAGTTTGCCGGAATAAGTCTGACTGACTTGCTGGCATAAGGTGTAACATCATTTTAATTGAAAGTATGCTTTGGAGACAATTAGAAATATGATTATAATAACCGAAATTTCTTAATCTAAATATTTCGGGCATTGCCCCATCCCATATCCAGTAAAGAACATCCTAATACCACAACTTATTTTTAGTCGGCGGTGTTGTTTTTATATCTCAGGAAATGTGAGGGAAGCGGAGTGAAAAAGAGATGCGACCTGATAGCCCAGTAGTCAATAGCGAAAAAGATAATGAAAACGATGATTTACTGGCGTTAAGTCACCTTTTTGCCTTACCTGAATTACATTATATCGATATAGCCCGTAAAGAAAAAATTCCGCAGGTATTAAAACGCTGGCCACTGCTGGCTGAATTATCTCCGAAAGCGGATTTTCATCCCGACCACGAATTAACTCACAACCAAGGGTGATCTCATGCCTGTTATTGCCCTTCAGGGGATCCGGGGAGGAACCGGCGTCACCTCAGTCACTGCGTCTTTAGCCTGGGCGCTGTCTCAGGCCGGTGAGAAGGTGTTGGCTATCGATTTTTCGCCCGCTAATCTCTTACGTTTACACTTTAATATGCCTTACGACTCGCCGCGTGGCTGGGCCACGGCGGTGCGCGCAGGCGAGGGCTGGGAGCAGGGCGCGATGCGCTATCATTCCCATCTCGATTTCTTGCCTTTCGGCCAACTGCCTGCCATCGAGCAAACGCAGGTTTACTGCGACTGGCAAGATAACCTGACAAAAATTGACAATACTGGCGTCTATGATTGGGTGCTGCTCGACACGCCCGTTGACCAACCGGCGCTGGCGGCGCAGGCACTCTCTATTGCCGACCACGCTTTCACCTTGCTGCACGCCGACAGCCAGTCGCACGTTCGTTTGCATCAGCAGCCGATGCCCGCCAATAGCCATTATCTGGTGAATCAGTTCATGCCTGGCAGCCAGTTGCAGCAAGACATTCTGCTGCTATGGCAACAGAGCCTGCCGCGCCTGCTGCCGCTGATCCTGCACCGTGACGAAGCCATGGCGGAGTCTCTGGCTGCTAAGCGTCCGGTGGGCGAAATGGCCCCACTGAGCAAAAGCTGCCAAGAGATGCAGGCTCTCGCCAGCTGGTGCCAAATCCACCTGCGCGCGGGGCAGAAGTAATGAGTCGCCTGCTTCGCGCCTTGTTGGTGCCTCCGGTCGCCAGCGCCTTACAACAGCGTTATCGCAATTATCGCCAGCAGGGCGCGTCGCATGTCGCCAGTCTGCTGATGGTGATGTGCGTCACGCTGGGCTGGCTGTTGCTGCGCTTTGAGTCTCCAGCGTGGCAGCGCGTGCGTCAGCGCCGCGCCCAGTGGTTCCCCCATATTTCTGCCCAACGCCCGCGCCCGGCGGACCCCATCCGCTACCTGCTGCAAACCTGCTGGCTACTGCTGTTTATTCCGGCAGGCGGCCTGCGCGGGCGGGTAAAAGTCAGTGACTGGCCGCAGCGTTTACGCGCCAAGATGCACAACTGGCTGGACGCGATGCCCGCGCGCATCACCCATAGCCCCTTGTCAGAGAAGGTGATGCATCCGATGCGTGGCCTGAGCAAGCTGGCAAGAAGGGCGCTGATCGTCATCGGTTCGCTGGTCGCCGCCGTGCTGGTGATGTTCTGCATCTCGCAGCCCTTCGGCTATCTGGCGCAGTTCATATTTGTGGTGCTGCTGTGGAGCCTCGCCATGCTGGTGCGCCGCATTCCGGGGCGCTTCCCGACGCTGATGCTGATCGTCCTCTCGCTGACCGTCTCCTGTCGCTATCTGTGGTGGCGCTACACCTCGACCCTCAACTGGGATGACCCGGTGAGCCTGATTTGCGGCCTGCTGCTGTTAGCGGCGGAAACCTACTCATGGGTGGTACTGGTGCTGGGCTACTTCCAGACCATTTGGCCGCTGAACCGCAAACCGGTGCCAATGCCCACGGACATCGCCGTCTGGCCGCAGGTGGATCTGCTGATCCCCACGTATAATGAACCTCTTAGCGTGGTGAAACCGGCGATGTACGCCGCGCTGGGGCTGGACTGGCCGAAAGAGAAGCTGACCATTTGGCTGCTCGACGACGGCAATCGCCCCGAGTTTGCTGATTTCGCCAAGGAAATCGGCGTGCAATATATTGCGCGGCCGACCCACGAACACGCCAAGGCGGGCAACATCAACAATGCCTTGAAGCAGTGTAAAGGGGAGTTGGTGGCGATTTTCGACTGCGACCACGTGCCGACGCGCTCCTTCTTGCAGCTCACCGTCGGCTGGTTCTTCAAAGACAGCAAGCTCGGCATGTTGCAGACCCCGCATCACTTCTTCTCGCCGGATCCGTTCGAACGCAATCTGGGCCGAGTGCGCCGCACGCCAAACGAGGGCGAGCTGTTCTATGGCTTAGTGCAGGACGGCAACGACCTGTGGGACGCCAGCTTCTTCTGCGGCTCTTGCGCCGTGCTGCGCCGCAGCGTGCTGGATGAAATCGGCGGTATTGCGGTGGAAACCGTCACCGAAGACGCCCACACCTCACTGCGCATGCACCGCCACGGCCACACCTCTGCCTATATTCGCATTCCACAAGCAGCCGGATTGGCGACTGAAAGTCTGTCAGCCCACGTCAACCAGCGTATTCGCTGGGCGCGCGGCATGGTGCAGATTTTCCGCCTCGACAACCCGCTGTGGGGCAAAGGGCTGAAGCTGGCGCAGCGTCTGTGCTACGCCAATGCCATGTTGCACTTCTTGGCGGGCATCCCGCGCCTGATCTTCCTGACGGCGCCTTTGGCTTTTCTGCTGCTTAATGCCTACATCATCTATGCCCCGGCGCTGGCTATCGCGCTGTACGTGCTGCCGCACATGGTTCATGCCAGCCTGGCGACCTCACGGGTGCAGGGGAAATATCGCCATTCTTTCTGGAGTGAAATCTATGAAACCGTGCTGGCGTGGTATATCGCCCGGCCAACCACGGTGGCGCTGTTTAACCCGCGCGCCGGGAGCTTTAACGTCACGGCGAAAGGGGGGATGCACGACAAATCCTACGTCGACTGGAAAATCACCCGGCCTTATCAGTTTCTGATGTTGCTCAATCTGCTGGGCTTTGGCGTGGGGATCTGGCGTCTGTTCCACACGCATTCCGACGAGTTTTATACCGTGCTGATAAGCCTCGCGTGGGTGACCTACAACATGATTATTCTGGGCGGCGCCATCGCCGTGGCCTTTGAAGCCAAGCAGGTCAGGCAGGCGCACCGCGTGGAAGTCTCCATGCCCGCCGCGCTGGCCCGCGAAGATGGCCATATCTATGTCGCCACCATGCAGGACTTCTCGGACAGCGGCGCAGGTATCGCCACGGCCGGTGCCGCGCACTTCAGAAAAGGTGACAATGTCACTTTATTATTGCCTCGCGGCCAGCAGGAATATGCTTTCCCGTGCCGCATAAGCCGAGTATTTGGTGAAAACATTGGCGTGCAGCTGTTGCCAATGACCACCGCGCAGCACGTCGATTTTATTCAATGTACCTTCGCCCGCGCCGACAGCTGGGTAGTACGCAGCGACAGCTTCCCTGAGGACAAGCCGCTGGAAAGCCTGCGCGAAGTGCTAGGGCTGGGTATTCGTGGCTATCTGCGCATGCTGGATATTGCGCCTTATCGCTTCCGGCCGCTGGTCGCGCGCGGCAACACTTTTGGCCGCTGGGCGGTCTCCTTCCTGCCTCGCAATCCGTCGCTGTCCGTGCAGCCTGATGAATCAACCTTAACGATGATAAAAAAATGAAACTACTTCCTTTACTCACTTTGATGACTGCGGCATGGGGTGCGGCAGCTCCGGCGTTGCATGCCGAAACCGCGCCGCTGGATTCGCCGCAGGCCACCACCATTCCGCTGGTTGCTCCGGCGGCGGTGCCGATGATTATTCCCGGCGCGCCGGTGCGTGAGGTAAATCTGCCGTTTCAGGCGATGGTGCCTGAGCCGGGCGCCATGAC
Source organism: Ewingella sp. CoE-038-23 (assembly GCF_040419245.1). Taxonomy (NCBI): domain Bacteria; kingdom Pseudomonadati; phylum Pseudomonadota; class Gammaproteobacteria; order Enterobacterales; family Yersiniaceae; genus Ewingella; species Ewingella docleensis. Next base: position 2,078,115 of record NZ_JAZHOH010000001.1, read on the forward strand.
CCTGCGCGGCTTCAAGCCCTCGGGCGTGATTGAGTTTGGTGTGCGTAGTGATGAAGTAGTGACTCAGTCCACCCTGAATCTGCAATACACGCCGTCGCCGTCGCTGATCCCGGTGCAGTCGCACCTGAAGGTGTTTCTCAATGACCAGCTGATGGGCGTGCAAACCATCGAGAAAGAACAGCTCGGCAAGCCGAATCAGTTAAAAATGGCTATCGACCCGCGCTATATTTCCGACTTTAACCGCATCCGGCTGGAGTTTGTCGGCCATTATCAGAATGTCTGCGAAAACCCGGCCAACAGCACGCTGTGGCTGGAAGTGGGCAAGGGCAGCTCTCTGTCGCTGACCGTGCAGAAGCTGCCGTTGAGCAACGACTTGGCCCACTTCCCGGTGCCATTCTTTGATGCCCGCGATAGCCGCCCGCTGACGCTGCCGATGGTGTTCTCCGCCGCCCCGGACGCCGGTGAGCAGCAGGCCGCCGCCATTTTGGCCTCGTGGTTTGGGGTTAAAGCCCAGTGGCGCGGCCAGACCTTCCCGGTGCTCTATAACCAACTGCCGGACAGCCACGCCGTGGTATTCGCCACCAATGACCATCGCCCGGACTTCCTGCGCGACCTGCCGCCGGTGAAAGGGCCGACGGTGCAGATGGTCAGCCAGCCGGACAATCCTTACGTCAAAATGCTGCTGGTGCTGGGGCGTGACGATAAAGATCTGGTGACCGCCGCTAAGGGCATTGCGCAGGGGAATCTACTGTTCCGTGGGTCAAATGTCAGCGTGGATAATGTCGAACAGATCAACCCGCGCCAGCCTTACGACGCGCCAAACTGGGTGCGCACCGACCGCCCGATGCACTTTGGCGAACTGAAGCAGTACGCCGAACAGTTACAGGGTAACGGCATTGAACCCAACCCTATCACCCTGAATATGAACCTGCCGCCGGACCTGTTCCTGATCAACAGCAACGGCATCGATATGCGGCTGAAGTACCGTTACACCTCGCCGCAGGTGAAGAATACTTCGCGCCTGAGCATCAGCCTGAACAATCAGTTCCTGCAAGATTTCACTCTGGTGCCGGGCAGCGAGCAGGGTTCGCAACTGCTGCACTTGACCATGCTGCAGGGGCTGCTGGATGACCATAAAGACCTGATGATCCCCGCTTTAAAACTGGGTGCGGTGAACCAGCTACGTTTTGATTTTGACTACAGTTCGCTGCTGGCGGGCACCGCCGAAGGGCGCTGTGAGACTTACACTACGGTGCAAAACCACGTGGTGATTGATGACAGCTCCACCATCGACTTCTCCGGTTATCGCCACTATATGTCGATGCCGGACCTGCGCGCCTTTACCAACGCCGGTTTCCCGTTCAGCCGTCTTGCAGACCTGTCACAGACGCTGGTGCTGGTGAAAGCTCAGCCACAGCCGGTGCAGCTCACCACCATGCTGGATCAGCTGGGCAACATTGGCTCACTGACCGGCTACCCGGCAACCGGCGTGGCGGTCAGCAATGACTGGTCGCAGGCCAAAAATGCCGATGCAGATATCCTGATGATTGGCGCGCTGCCGGAGGATTTGCGCGACGCCTCAATCCGTGATGATAAGAAGGCGAACCTGCTGCTCGACGCCACCCGCGCCGCCGTTAATATGCCCAACCGTCAGGTAGCTTTGCCGGAGAACACCGCGCCAGCCAGCGATGCCACGCCGGATGCCGATGTGCAGATTAGCGCCCAAGGGCCGATTTCCGCCATTGTCGGCCTACAGTCGCCTTACCACGCTCAGCGCAGTGTCGTGGCGCTGCTGGCCGACAGCCCGCAAGGCTTCGCATTGCTCAATCATTCACTTCAGGACAGCAAACAGAAGGCGCTGGTGTATGGCTCGGTGGCGATTTTCCGCGATTCTGGCGTTAACAGCCTGAAAGTGGGCGATGTCTACTATGTCGGCCACCTGCCTTGGTGGGAGCGCGTGTGGAACAAGTTAGCGACGCACCCGGTGCTGCTGGCCTTTATGGCGGTGGTGGCGGTGGTGCTGATCGCCGTATTGCTGTGGAATGGGCTACGCGCGCTGGGCCGTCGCCGTCTCTCATCCGACGATCAGGATTAATCCCGTGAGGCAGATTTCTCGAGGAGTGCCTTTGTCACTGAGCGCCCTGGCGCTGGCGCTGGAGCTTTGTTTGACTCCCACGGCGCTGTTTGCCGCCGAGCAAGTGGCCCCTGAAGAGTGGCTGCTGGAGCAGGTGCGCATTGGTGAAGCCAGCCATCGCGATGATTTGGTGCGCCAGTCTTTGTATCGGCTGGAGCTGATGGCCCCGGAAAATCCGCAGGTGTTATCTGCCCGTATGCGTCTCGCGCTGCGGGAAGATAATCAAGCGCTGGCCCAGCAGCAGTTGGATAAAATTCAGCAGGTTGCGCCCAACTCGGCGATTTACCGTCAGGCGAAGCTAAGTCTGGAACTGACCTCGCCGGACAAGCAGGCTTTAGTGCAACAGGCGCGCCTGTTCGCCGTGGCTGGCCGTCTGCCAGAGGCCAAGGCGCTGTACGATCAGGCCTTGCAAGGGCAGCCGCCGCCGCGTGAACTGGCGCTGGAGTATTGGCAGCTGGTTGCCCGCATGCCGGGGCAAAGCGCAATGGCCGAACGCCAATTGCAGGCGCTCAATCAGCATTACCCCGGTGATGTGAATGTGCTGCTACAGCTGGCGAAAATGGCCTTTGCCCAGCAGCAAAATGTCCGCGCCATTGCGCTGGTCACCGAGCTTTCCAATTCCGATGAAGGCCGCGAACAGGCGGCGGCCCTGTGGTTAACCGAGATAAAATCCCAGCCGGTGAGCAATCAGTCGGTCGCGGAATTGCAGCATTTTGGCCAAGTGTTCCCCAGTGGCGACTCGGCGATTGAGGCCCAGCAGGAACTACAGCGCCAGCAGGCCTTATTGGCCGATCCTCGCTATCAGGCGCGGGTCAGCGGGCTGCAAAAAGTGGCCAGAGGGGCCTCGACCGCCGCCATCGCGCCTCTGAAAGAAGCCCTGCAACAAACCCCCAATGACGCTGACGTGCTTGGCGCGCTGGGTCAGGCCTATTCCCGCGCGGGCAACCGCCAGCAGGCCCTGTCGTACTACCGGCAGGCCAAAAAAGCCGACCTCAACGCCGCTTATGGCAATAAGTGGGACAGCCTGATTAAAGCCGACAGTTACTGGCTGGAAATCGAGCAGGGTGATAAGGCGCTGAAGGCCCAAAATGTCAATCAGGCCAGCCAGCACTATCAGCGAGCAAGGCAGATCGACAGCCGCGACCCGTGGGCTTGGGTTGGGCTGGGGGATATCGCCGTGGCGCGCCACGACGATACGCAGGCGGAGCAGGCGTATCTCAGCGCCCTGCGCCTTGAGCCTGGGAACAGCAGCGCCCAGCGCGGGCTGGCGAATATCTATCAGCGCCAGTCGCCGCAAAAGGCGCTGGATTACATCCAGACGCTCCCCGCGGCGCAGCGCGCCAAGCTCGAGGATATGCAGCGCGGTATTGAAAATAGCCAACTGGCTGACGAGGCCGAGCGCCTGGCCAACCAAAAACAGTGGGCCGCGGCGGCGCAGCGCTATCAGCAGTTGCTCAAACTGGATCCGGATAACGTTTGGGCCACTTATCACTATGCCAATGCGCTGCGTGAGGCAGGCCACAACGCCGAGGCCGACGCGGCTTTCACGCCTCTCATCGCCAAGCATCCGGACGATCCGCAGCAGGTGTACGCCTACGCGCTGTATCTTTCCGGCACAGATCGCGATGCCGCCGCCGTGCAGCACCTCAACTCAGTGCCGCAGGCGCGCTGGGACAGCAATATGCACGAACTGGCGCAGCGCATCACCCTCGACAAGACCTTGAGTGAGATTGACCAGCTGATTGCCCACGGCGAGAAACCGCAGGCGCGGGAGAAACTGGCCGCCAGCCAGCTGCCGATGAGCACGCTGAGCCTCAACCAGCAGCGCCGCGTGGCGATGGCCTGGCATGATGTGGGAGAGACGGCGCAGGCCGCTCGTCTGCTTCAGCCAGTGAAAACCGCGGCCCGCGATTTGCCCATCGGCCAAGACAAGGCGCTGATTTACCGCGATTCGGCGCGCCTTGAGCAGCAGACAGGCCAGCCTGAGGCGGCGCGTGAAGATTACCAGCAGGCGATGCTCGCCAGCGGCATGACCACCCAAATGCCTGCCGACAATGACAGTTACACCCGGCTGACGCGCAATCAGGCCGGGGATGAGTGGCTCAATCGCAGTATTCGTGCCGATGCCCATGACCTTTACCGCCAGCAGGACGTCAATTTCACTCTCGATCAGGATATGTCCACCAACAGCGGCACGCCGGGCAAATCCGACCTTAAAGCCAGCACCACCATGCTACAGGCCGATATGCCTTGGTATCAGGGGCGCGCCTTCCTGCGTTCCGACATTGTGCGCATGGATAACGGCTCCTTTGAGAATGTCACCAACGATGAGGGCCAGTACGACGGGTACAGCACCTTGTTTGGCACCTGTAGCAGTCAGGTGAAATGTGACAGCGATTATGGTCAGCGGGCCAGCGGCGTGAGTCTCGGCGCGGGCTATAAAGACCAAACCTGGGAGGGCGATCTGGGCACCACGCCGCTCGGCTTCCCGGTGGTGGATTGGGTTGGCGGGCTGGCCTACAGCAGTGACTGGCAGGATATTGGCTGGACGGCGATGGCGTCGCGCCGGCCAATCTCCAGCTCCATGCTCTCCACGCCGGGGCGAAAGATCCGCATACCGGCATCAAATGGGGCGGCGTGCGTGCCACGGGTGTCAGTCTCGGCGTCAGTTACGATCAAGGCAAAGCGCACGGGCTGTGGGGCGACATCAGCGCTCATCAGCTGACCGGCAAAAACGTCGCCGACAACAGCCGCGAACGCCTGATGGGTGGCTACTACTATAAAGTCATCAATGAGGATAACCGCCGCGCCACAGTGGGACTGAACTCCATGCTGTGGCACTACCAGAAAGACCTCAGCGGCTACACGCTGGGACAGGGCGGCTATTACAGTCCGCAGCAGTATTTCTCGCTGGCGGTGCCGGTGAACTATCGCCAGCGGTCGGACAACTGGTCATGGGAAGTGGGCGGGTCGGTCTCTTGGTCGCGCTCCTCCACCAAAGACCAGAAGCGCTATCCGCTGCCGGGACTGATCCCTGACGGGTTGGTGGACAAAGACGCGATAGAACAGGGCAGCAGCAGCTCCGGTTTTGGTTATACGGCGCAGGCGCTGGTTGAAAGACGCGTCAGCTCGCACTGGACGGTCGGCGCGGCGATTGATATTCAGCAGGCCAAGGACTACACCCCGAGCCACTATCTGCTCTATGTCCGCTACTCGCTGGCGGGCTGGCAGGGCGATCTGGATATGCCACCGCGCCCGCTGGTGCCTTACGCCGACTTTAAGTAACGGCTTCAATCACTTCCTCTCCTTTATCGGGAGGGGAAGTTAAGCTTTCACCTCGCCATTAGCATAAAACCTCTTATACTGTGACGGTGTCACTTTAAGCTGGCGCAGAAATGCCCGACGCAAAATATCAACGCTGGAAAAGCCACACTCATCGGCGATTTGCTTAATCGCCAGCTCGTCGTTTTCCAACAAGGTTCTGGCTTGGGAAATGCGCTGTTGCTCCAGCCATTCTGCCGGAGTCTGGCCAATTTCCTGATTGAATAGCCGAGTCAGGTGCCTGACGCTAACCCCCATATGCTGCGCCATGGTCTGCACATTGTGCTGCGCCGCCAGAGAGCTCAGCACCCAGCGCTGCACATCCTGTAACGCAGAACGGCCGCTGACCGAGGCTTTGCCGTGACGGCTAAACTGCAACTGGCCGCCGGGACGTTTGAAGAACATCACCAGTTGGGCAGCCACCTGCATGGCAACCTCCCGCCCGACGTCTTCCTCCACCATATTCAACGCTAAGTCTAGGCCGGAGGTCACGCCCGCCGCCGTGCGCAGCGGGCCGTCGCAGAGGAAGATGGCATCGGCGTCAACTTGCACCTGCGGGTAGTCCCGCGCCAGCTGTTCGGCTACCGCCCAATGAGTGGTGATGCGCCGGTTATCCAGCAAGCCGCTGGCGGCTAACAGCAGCGCGCCGCTGCACACTGAGCCATAACGGCTGCTTTGCAAGGCTAGGCGACGAATGGAAGCAAGCACCGAGGCATCGGAGACAAAGGTGTCGAGCACTGGCGCCCCGGCCAGTAAAAAGGTATCGATAGGCTGGGTTGGCTCATCAGAAAGCTTTAAGTCTGGCAACAGCCGCGCGCCGGAAGAGGAGACGATCGGCTGGTCATCCAGCGCCATCACGCGAAGCTTATACAGCTCGCGGCCCAGTTGGGCATTGGCTTCGGCAAAGACGTCGAGTGGCCCTGAGACGTCGAGCAGCTGCACCCCCGGCACCGCCAAAATAATCACCTGTTTTACCATCTGAGCACTTTCCTCTGTTTTCCTGTCACGTAACAACGCAATGTCGCTTTTAGTCGTACTGCGACGTTTGAAGACATTTATCATCCCCCTTATTCTCTGCTCATGCAACTCACTGCATCACTGCTTACCAACGAGGAACAATCATGAGTCTAAACATTAACGGTATTCGCATTCCCGACAGCAAGATGGCCCGCGAGGCGACAGAACTGGTGCGCGACACCGAGTCATCATTGCTGTTTAACCACTCCAGCCGCGTGTACTACTGGGCAGCATTAGCCGGGCAACAGCGCAATCTGACCGTCGACCAGGAGCTGCTGTATATCGGCTGTATGTTCCACGACATGGGTCTGACCCACGAGCACTGTAGCTGCGATAAACGCTTCGAAGTGGATGGCGCCAACACCGCCCGTGACTTTATGCAGCAGTACGGCGTTTCAGCTCAGGATATCGACAAGGTGTGGACCGCCATCGCGCTGCACACCACGCCGGGCATCCCGGAGTTTATGGACCCAGTGATTGCGCTGGTCACCGCCGGGGTAGAGATGGACGTGCTCGGCATTAACTACGGCGGCTATGAGGATAAAGTTCGCGAAGACGTGGTGGCGGCTTTCCCACGCACCGCGCAATTTAAAGAAGACATTATTCAGGCATTTTACGACGGCATTAAACACAAGCCGGATACCACTTTCGGTAACGTGAAAGCCGACGTCATTGCTGATAAAGAGCCAGATTTTATGAAAGGTAATTTCTGCCAGGTTATCCGCGCTTCACGTTGGAAGGCGTAATTAAGAGGGATTGACCCGCGCCGCAGGCTGTGACGCGGGGTTTTGGCTTAATCCTGTTTGATATTGTGGCTGGCCACGGCGGTTTCTTCTGCGGAGAAACGCGCGCTGATGGCGTCACGCTCGTAGCCCTGCGGCTCAGACAGAATCTGATACAACGCTGGGCGACGGCCGTAAATCCAACGCCGCCCGGTACTCAGAGGGATAAGCGTCAGATCCAGCTCGGCTGTAACCATGGTATCCGCCGCCGCCCAAGTTTCATTGATGATCCGCCCATAGGGGTCGAGGATCATCGCGTTGCCCGTTCGCACCTCATCGTCATCAGCCCCCACGCCATTGCTAAACAGAATAAACAATCCATTGTCGTGCGCCCGTGAAGGCAACCAGCGCATCAGCCATTCACGGCCATTCGGGCCTAGGAAGGCGGCGGTAATTTCCTCTTTCTTTTCATGCCGCTGTTGCCATAAATCCAGTGGAATCGGCTTCATACCGTGCGGGCTGCGGGAGTTCGTTCCTCCCGTTTGGTGCGGCGCAAGCAGAATGTCAGCGCCCAACAGGGTAGTCGCCCGGACGTTTTCCACCAGATTGTTATCCCAGCAGATCAAAATGCCGACCTTAACGCCCCAAGGGGTATCAAACACGGTATAAGCATCGCCGCTGCTAATGGCCTGATGCTCGAAGGCGTGAAGTTTACGATGAGTGTGGAAGCTGCCGTCCGGCATGCAGGCCGCATAAGCATTGAACAGACGCCCGTCGTCGGCCAGCTCGATTAACCCCACGCCAATCAGCATATTGTGGCGCATAGCCAGCGAGCGAATTAGCGCCAGAGAAGGGCTGTCTGACAGCGGCTCAGCCAGCTGCCGCACCTCATCCGCGCTGAGTTTCGGCACGTGCCAATAGCCGGTAATGCACATCTCCGGGAAGGCGAGGATCTGGATGCCCTGCAGCGCGGCTTGTTCTATGTACTTTTCAATCACCATCAAATTGTATTTCTTGTCGCCCGCCTGGTGCTGAAACTGCACCACGGCGCTTTTAATCAGATTGCTACCAGTCATGTCATTCTCCCGTTCACTTCGGTTCACTGGCTGGTATTACAGCAACTTCACTGATAACTTTATAATGAAGTATTTTCTAATATTGATTACCAAATGGAATGCAAAACCATGAATATCAAGCTGCTGAAAGCCTTTGCGATGCTGGCGGAGAAGGGCAATTACGCCGAAGCAGCCTCAGCGCTGTCGATGACCCAACCGGCGCTGACCAAGCAGATCAATCTGCTCGAGGCGGAGCTTAACGTGCGGCTGTTTAGCCGTGGCAGGCAAGGGACGCAGCTTACGCCCGGCGGCGCGCAACTGCTGCCCGAAGCGCAGAAAGTCTTGAAGCAGTCCGCCCTGTTTATGCAGCACGCCGGGCTGGTGGCTCAGGGAATGGAGGGCAAAATCGCCATAGGATTTGGCTTATCGAGCTTTGTCTATGCACCGCAAAGCGTGGCTAAGTTTGGCAAATGTTTTCCGGCCATCAATATCACTTTGCAGGATCTGCCTTCAAGCCAGCAGATACAGATGTTGCAGCAGGGCGAATTGCAGATTGGTTTCGTGCGCGTTCCGCCACCCAGCCCGCTGGCGTATTTGCCGCTGTTTGAGGACCGTCTGGTGCTGATCACCCCGGAGAGCCATTTCCTGTCAGTAGAAGAGTGGCTGGCAAAACATCCGCTGCTGCGGTTGCAGTCCGGGCGCGGGCAGGGGCTGAATCGGCAGATTGATCTGTTTATGCATGAGCAGCATTATCAGGCGAGGAGTGAACAATATGCTGCTGATATTCATACGCTTTTGGCTATGGTGCTCGCCGGGCTGGGCGTGGCTTTGCTGCCACAAAGCATTGTGCATATTGCGCCGTCGGACCTGAATATAGTGCCACTCAAAGGGCGCAGCTTAAGCTGGCAGACGGGGATTGCCTGGGACCCAAGAATAGAGGATAGGGCGCGGGATAAATTCATTGAAATGGTGCGGCAGGAGGACCCCGCCGCAGGCAAATAGGCTTTATTTAAGCAGGCGGAACTCAATCATAAACAGCTCATTTAGCCCCGGATAAATCTCTGAAATCACCTGTTTGAGCTGCTCTAAAGTCATGTTTTCCTGATCCGCGTGGCGCTGGTTTAACTCTGAAAACAGCACCGGCGTCACCGCAATCACTTCAATGTTGCAGAAAAACACCCCATCTTCGTAGCGCGAAACCCGGACTTTATCACCCGCTGAGAACTGGGCGTCGCTGGCTTCGCGCAGGGTAATGGTTTTGCGCTCGGCCAGAATGTCGGTTTCGAATCGCGAGAAGAAAGTGATGTTTTTCATTGCTGTTCCTATTATTTGGCCGGAAAATTATTGCCTGATCATCTGATTGGCGAAAAGTCCCACATAGGTGTCGCCAGCCGTTTTACACCCATTGTATGAAGCGCCGGGAGAATGTAAACGACTGGCGATCATTAAGCGCGGCTATTGGCTGTCAGTTGAGCAAGTCAGGCTTTCCCATTGATCAATTTCCTCACTCCAGCTGGCCAGTTTTTGTCGAACCAGTTGCAGGGCATCGCTGCCTAACAGCAGGTGGGCTGGTGGATTTTCACTGGCAATCAGCGTCAACATGGCGCGAGCGGCCTTCTGCGGATCGCCAAGCTGCTTGCCACTTTTGGCTTCGCGCGCCTGACGAATCGGGTCAAACAGGGCGTTGTAATCAGTGAGCGAGCGCGGGCTGCGAACCATCGAGCGACCGGCCCAGTCAGTACGGAACGAGCCTGGCTCGACAGCGGTGACGAAGATGTTGAAAGGGGCCAGCTCTTTGCTCAAAACTTCAGAAATCCCTTCTAAAGCAAACTTGCTGCCGCAGTAGTAGGCAATCCCCGGCATGGTGATGAAGCCGCCCATGGAGGTGATATTCAAAATATGGCCCCGGCGGCGTTGGCGCATAAAGGGCACCACGGCCTTGGTGACGGCCACCGCGCCGAACACGTTGACGTCAAACTGGCGGCGCATCTCTTCCAACGGCGACTCTTCGAACACGCCTTCATGGCCGTAGCCCGCATTATTCACCAGCACGTCAATTGGCCCGACGTTGTCTTCAATTTCAACAATGGTTTCGTCAATATAGGCAAAGTCGGTGACATCTAAAATGCGCGCAGTGGCGTGAGTCGGGTGCAGCGCGGTAAATTCTTCAGCCGCCCTGGCGTTGCGCACGGTGCCTATCACGCGATGGCCGTCAGACAGCGCCTCTTGCGCCAGAGCGCGACCAAAGCCACTGCTTACGCCGGTGATCAAAATGTTTTTAGTATCAGACATGGTTATTTCTCCAAAAGCATTGATAAAGCCAATACGGCTTTTCACAGAGCTTAGAGTAGCGCCAATCTGTCATCAGCAAGAGACCTGAAACTCGGAGTTTATTGCCTAAAACTATGAGCGCTGTTTTTATCATCATCACAACTTGCTACACTGCATCAGAGTAATCCATGAGGTGATTGGCATGAACGGCGTAAACGTTGGGCAGGTTGGGGCAGTGCAGCAGGAGATGGTGAAACTGCTGGAAAAGCTGGCGCCGGTTGAAGGCTATAACCTGTCGCGGGTGCCGGATGTGCGGTTTTTGCGCTCCAATCGGCCATTAAAACGCATGCCGGTGCTATATGACCCGGGCATTGTGATTGTCTGTCAGGGGACAAAACGCGGCTATTTTGGTGACCGGGTGTACGTTTATGACGCACAGCATTTTCTCGCCGTGGCGCTGCCGGTGCCTTTCACCATGGAAACCGACGCCAGCGCTGAACAGCCGCTGTTAGCCATTTATATGCATCTCGATTTTTCTGTCGCCGCTGAACTGATCATGAAGATTGACCCAAACTCTGCTCAAGAGTCACCAAGGCCGCAAAGCATGGTTTCGACACCCATGGGCGATGCCATGCAGCACTCCGTTTTGCGTTTTCTTCAGGTGATGAGTGAACCACGGGATGCCGAAATCCTAGGCCCGGCGCTGGTTCGCGAGATCTACTACCGCGTATTAACCAGCGAGCAGGGCGCGGGGATCCGCACCGCGTTACAGCTGCAAGGCCAGTTTGGCCGTATCTATAACGTGATTCGCCACATTCATAGCGCGTATAGCGAAAACTTAGATATCAATCAGTTAGCCCAAATGGCCAATATGAGTCCGGCGACTTTCCACAGCCACTTCAAGCTGATCACTGAGACATCGCCAATGCAATATCTGAAGTCTTTGCGGCTGCACCAAGCCAGACTGTTGATGGTCAGAAAGGAGATCACGGCGCTAACGGCGTCGCTGCAAGTCGGTTATGAAAGTGCTTCGCAGTTTAGCCGTGAATTCAAACGCTTATTTGGCCGCACGCCGGTCGAAGAAGTGAAACGTATGAAAGAGAACTTCGCCGTGCCGCCTGAGCATCAGGCCACCGAGTTTATTTCTTCCCACTGAGATGGCTGACGAGCACATGACAAATGACGCAGATTTAATGCAGCACATCATCGAGCTAGAAACGCGTTTGCATCAACGCAATTCACGCCGCGATGATCAAACACTCGAGCATTTGCTGCATAGTGAGTTTGCAGAGATTGGCCGTTCGGGGCAGCTGTACAGCAGGAAGGATGTTGTCGAGGCGTTATTGGCTGAAACCCATCAATCGAAGGTAGCAGCCGAAAACTTTGCGCTGGGCAAAATCAGCGAAGGCGTGGTCATTCTGACTTATCAAAGTTTCGAGTTAACGCCAGACAACGTGATAGTGCGGCGCACATTGCGCAGTTCAATTTGGCAATGGTCAGAGCCTTACGGCTGGCAGATGAGATTTCATCAAGGGACAGTAAGAAAGGAGTGAATGTAAGAAAAATAGGTTTAGATAAAAAAAGACTAATTCTTTTTTTACTACGCCACTTCCAACGTATTCCGCTTAAGCTACCTCAAAGTTTAATATACAAGAATATTCCGACACGGCTTAAATTAATGTGGGTTCTATTTTTAGTATTTATTTCAATTTTTTCTTCGCAAACGAAATTAGCTAAAAGCCTCATATGTGAGATGCGCCTGTCAGCGGTGGGTAAAGATCCTAAACGCACCAGAGCATATAAAACAGGCAAATCATACATAATAATAATACCAGCGAAAAAATCATCACTAAAACGCATTCATAACGCAGGGTTATAATTTAAAAACAGGCTTAGCCCTACTTAATTTGTCATAAAGCAAAACTTCACGTTGACTTAGTTCTGTTATCAGATAAATTCACACTCCTGGTAAATTTCTTTTTACCGCAAATGAACTTATTCAGTGATTCGATTTTCTGCAAAACACTCTCAAATGTTTAGGAGCGCAGAATTGAAATCAATAACATTCACAGGGTGAATGTTAAAAATCTGAGTTATTCATCATCCTATTATTACTAAGATTAATTGTCTGTCATAAAGAAAGGATTTCTTATATGAAAATGCAAATGAAAGCATTGTCCGTGTGTATTACTCTCGCCTTAGGTATTCCCCAAAGTTATGCCGCCGGGGCCACATGTCCTAAAGACATCTCAAAACTCAGCAAAGCTGAAAAAAGTGCGCTGCCAGCAGAGTGTCAGAAAACCGGTTTCACCGATCAGCAACTATGGATCACTGGAGGTGCGATTGCCGGTGTTGCAGCAGTAGTAGGTATTGCAATGGCTGCGGGTGGCGGTGGCGGCGGTAATTCGGAGGGTGGTAAACCCGTTCCGCCAAGCGACGGCGGTGATAAACCCGTTCCGCCAAGCGACGGCGGTGATAAACCCGTTCCACCAAGCGACGGCGGTGATAAACCCGTTCCGCCAAGCGACGGCGGTGATAAACCCGTTCCGCCAAGCGATGGCGATGATACACCCGTTCCGCCAAGCGACGGCGGTGATAAACCCGTTCCGCCAAGCGATGGCGATGATACACCCGTTCCGCCAAGCGACGGCGGTGATACACCCGTTCCGCCAAGCGACGGCGGTGATACACCCGTTCCGCCAAGCGACGGCGGTGATAAACCCGTTCCGCCAAGCGATGGCGGTGATAAACCCGTTCCGCCAGTCGATCCGGTAGCGCAAACCACGACTTATCCGAACGGCTTATCCGTCACCATGATTAAAGGGGCCAGCACCGCCACGCTGACCTTAAATGGTGTATCGATGGAAGCCACCAAACAGTCCGACGGCACGTGGTTGATCACCGACCCGGCGACCGGGAAAACGTATGTTGCCCAGACGCTCGATCGGACCACCGGCGAGATAAAAGGCTACAGCATTGTTGATCGTAAATTATGGACGCTGGATGGCACTACGCCAATCGGTATTAAGAAGTGGACATCGAATTACAATCTGCTGAACCCTAAGGGTACATCGCTGGCGCTAACTGATGGACAATTTCTAAATTACAATGCGTCAGCCTCAGAACCTCTGGTTATTGAAAATGCGGGCACGCTGACGGGTTTCTACAGTACTCGGCAAGAATCCCCGGTTCCGAAATGGGGTATGTCGCAAATAAAGGTTGGAGAAAATGCTCTATTCTTAAATACGGGCACGATGAAATTCACAAGAGATACGGCATTACCTTCCAATAATGCGATTTCTCAAATTCTCATTACCGATAAAGGTACACTGTTCAATGCCAAAGGCGCTGAAATTAAATTTGGCGATCTGACTCAGGGTGACCAATATTCATCCCTTTTGGGCGGAAGTATAGGTATGCTTGATAATTCGACCATGGTGAATCACGGTCAGATTAATGCGACAGGCGGGATAAAAAATCCTTCTCCAAATGACATTCAGAAGAGATACGAAAGTGTCTTTACCTTTGGAGGAAACGGCACTTCCAATTCTATTTATTGGGAAAATGCCGCGGACGGCGTGATCACTGCCAACCACGGCTACAACGTTATTACAGATGATACGAGGTGGAGTTGGGTTGATGGTTCCAATGGTGGGTATTTGTCAAATGCAGCAACTCAAGGCGGGGTAACGATTAATGCGGTTAATAACGGGCTAATAGATTTTACAGTGCCATTGACTAGTAGTTATGCGTCATCAGATCCCTATCATCTATTTGCCGCGATTTCATTGGGTATGGCAAGTAAGTTTAGATCAAAAAATTCAAATATCAGCACATTCATTAATAACGGCACGATCACTGTCAAAGGGGATGATGCTACCGCATTATACGGTGAAGGAAACACCACCTTAGTCAATAACGGCACCATTAATTTAGGGTCAAAGGAGAATTCCATTGCTGATAACGGGACGGGATTAACCGCCTTTAAAGCCGTGGGGGAAAAGGTTACCGCCTATAATCAGGGCACGGTGAACATTAACGCCAACCAGTCTTACGTCTTTGACCGTAACGGCACCACGACGGCACACCTGGTCAATACCGGCACGGTGAACGTCCGCGATGGCGTAACCGAATGGGGCCTGGTGAGAGGGGAAAATGCCAGCGTTGTGGATACCACATCGGTGTACCGCAGCACGATCAAAAACTACACCGTGGGCACCAAGGCAAACGGCACTGCCGGTACCATGAACGTGTCTCATGCGAACCTAAAAGACGTTTCCGTGGATACCACATTCACCGAAGGAACGGATGCGAAAACCAAAACTTTCGATAACGTCTTCACCGGCAAGGACATTCAGGGCACGCAGAACGTTAAGTCAACCAGTGCAGTATGGAATGCCCGCGCGCAAACCGATACTAACGGTAACGTCGACGTGACCATGACCAAAAGAAGCTATCAGGACGTAGTGAAAGACAGCGCCGGGCTGCAAAACATGGCGAGCAAGCTGGAAAACAACTACACCAATAACGCCTTATACAACAGCCTCAATCTGAAAACGTCTGCTGACGTAGAAAGTGCGATGCGTCAGCTATCCGGCGCGAACGCCACTTCCGCGTTTAAAGAGGCCCGCGTGTTAAGCCAGCGTTTTAATATGCTGGCGGATAACGCAATTGTGATGCCTTCCGGATTCGGTTTCAATCTGGTGGACAAAAACGATAAGCGCGCGGAGCTGGGCAACGACACCCGCTACGATATGATGGCCTTAAGTCAGAGTTTTGACCTGAGCGCCAGCCAGAAAATGCAGATGCAGTACGGTATCGCGCGCCTGGACGGGAACGGCGTGAACGGCAAGCAGAAAGCGGGTGACAACGGGATCACCGGCGGGTACAGCCAGTTCTTCGGGCTGAATCACAGCGTGGATATGGGCCGCGGCCTGACGCTGACCAACGCCCTGCGTTATGATGTGCACCAGTTGGAAAGCAACCGCAGCATCCGTTACTCCGGCGCTAACCAGACGGCGAAATCAGACAATAGCCAGCAATATATGGAATGGCGCAGCGGTTTCAGCAAAGGTTTTGACGTTGCCGAAGGCCTGAGCCTGACGCCAAGTGCGGGCCTCAAACTGCGCCACACGGCGAACAACGGCTACAGCGAGCGCGGGGCGGGTGACTTCAACCTGACCATGGATGACAGTAACGAAACGGCGGTGGACGCGCTGGTTGGTTTGAAACTGAAATTCGTCACCTCTAACGGCTGGTCTGTCAATGCCTTAGCGGAAGGCGGACCGAACGTCAGTTACAATCAGTCCGCGCAGACTGCTTCGTTGCAGGGTGCCGGTAACTCGCGCTTTATGGTCGACAACGATCAGAAAGGTGGCGGTATTAACGGCGTGGTTTCCACGGGTGTTAGTTACGGCGGTGAGGCGGGTCGTCTGGCATTCGATGCCTACCAGTGGAAAGAAGACAGCGTGAGCGACAAAGGTATTCTGATGAATTACCAATACAATTTCTAACGGATCACTGCTGATATGTTTTTTCTTTTCTGATGCCACGTCGCGTTATGACATGCCATTAGTTTAAGAAATACTTGAAGGATCCGCTGTTATTGAAAAGGGCTCATAATCTTTTATGAGCTCTTTTTTTATGCGTCGACACGTTCCAATAGGTCAGAGCCTTATGACTGGCAAATTAGATTTCATCAAGGAACAGCAATGAAGGAGTGAATGTAAGCGAGACAGGTGAAATGGCGCAAAACCGCAGATCCGCGAGCAGCACAATGACAGCGCCAAAGCCCCAGATTCTACGTACCCTTATCTAGGTGCGCATAATGTATATTATGTTAAATTTAATATCATAGCGTACCAGCCTGACTGGCTTACCTCATCCCCTGTTGTTTTCCATGGCTTATTTTATGATTCGGTCCTTTTTATTTAGCATAAAAATTGCGACCTTTCGGCCGCAACTCTTTTTAACTCTTAACCGGCGGCGTTGGCGGAACTGGCAGAATAATTTCTGAAGCGATCTTCCATTCTTTGTTAACTTTCAACCAGTTATGAATCAACAGGAAAGGTTTCGGCTTACCGTCTTGCCCAGCGTAGGACACGGTAATGGTCACCGGCGCGTAGCTTTGGGCCACATCTTTGGTTAATCCCACCACTTTTAACTTACTCAGATCCGGGGTCAAAACTACCGGGCCGGAGTGCGCGATGTCTGACAATTTCTGATCGATAGCCGCATTTCCCCACACTGCCGACCAATTGCCCTCCACTGCCGGATTGGCGCTTTTCGCTACCAACATGGCTGACGGCGATTGCCAGAACATATTGTGAATCCCCGTAATATCGTGCTTGTTCGCCAAATCCGCCAAATGAATAAAATCATTCCTGATGGTTTCTCGGGTTTGTGCTGATAAGGGATCCTGATCCGCAGCCACTGCCTTTGGCAAGCTGGCCAATGTCGAAAGCGTCACAACCAGCCCGACGACTACATTTTTCATCGCTTCATATCCTGCTATTAAGTAAAAGACACGCGGTGTAGCCAAAACCCACGACACTTCTCAGTTCATAGAGACATTGGCCTTAATTCATTAATGACCGATCATCTTGAAATAATCAAGGCAACGCTGTGCCAAAATTGTAACTGTCTGCCTACTCTGCCCATGCAGAATTCGCCAGAACGCGTCATTTCACCATGGCATAAAAAGAGGGTTTCATGTCATTTGTTAAAGTGGTTTAAAGATTAATACTGGGTTTCCTTACTGAGACACTATTGGACTTTAAAAATGACAACATCTATTGCTCGCTCTGTTGCTCTGATCACCGGCGCTTCTACTGGCATCGGCGCTATCTATGCAGACCGTTTAGCACGCCGTGGCTATGACCTAATTCTGGTGGCGCGTAACCAGTCTCGCTTAGAGAAAGTGGCTGATATTATTAAGGAAAGCACGGGCGCTGGCGTTACCGCGGTGGCCGCGGATCTCGGTCAGCCTGAGCAATTACGTCAGGTGGAAGCCCTGTTACGCCGTGAAGATAGCCCGATAAGTTTGCTGGTCAACAACGCGGGGTTTGGCTCAGTGTTCCCACTTTTGAATGCCAATGTCGATGAAATGGAACAGATGATCGACCTGAACGTTACCGCCCTGACCCGCCTGACCTACGCCGCCGTACCGGGATTTGTGGCACGCGGCAACGGCGCCATCATCAATATCTCATCCATCGTGGCGATCAGTACCAATGTGCTGAACGATGTCTATAACGCCAGCAAAGCTTATGTACTGAACTTCACTCAGTCGCTGCATCACCAGTTGGCGGATAAAGGCATTAAAGTTCAAGTGGTTCTGCCAGGTGCGACGGCCACCGAATTTTGGGACGTGGCCGGAACTCACGCCTCCAACTTGCCGCAGGACTGGGTAATGAGTGCCGAAGCGATGGTAGACGCGTCGTTGCGCGGTTTTGATCAGGGCGAAGTTGTCACCATCCCGCCGTTGCAGGACGGTGACAAATGGCTGGCTTATGATGCAGCGCGCGTTGAGCTTTCCGGGTTGTTTGCTAATAAAACCCCAGGCCCGCGCTATTTATAACCGCTTGAAAATGCAGGTATTACTCGACTGTGGGTGCCTGTTCCACATAAGGCTGGCGGGAACGGATCTCCCGCAATAACGCCTGCGGCGGCTGCCCGAGCGTGCGTAAAAAGGCGCGCCGCATGCGTTCTTCATCACCAAATCCCGTTTTTAAAGCAATCTGCGCAATAGAAGAATGCCCAGCTTCAATCATCGATTTTGCGGCTTCAATGCGTAATTTTTCTACCGCTTTGGCTGGTGAATGGCCGGTCTGATGCTGAAATGCGCGGCTGAAATGTCTTGGGCTCCAGTGAACCTGCTCGGCGAGTTGCTCAACGTTTAAGGGTTCACACAAATTCTCTTTGGCGAATTCCAATGCTTTGCGAACGCGATCGGAATCGGGCTCCATTTCGGCCACGGTTGAAAACTGCGACTGGCCGCCAATCCGGCGATGATAAACCACCAGTTTTCGCGCCACGCTTTTGACCAGTTCTGCGCCTAAATCCTGCTTCACCATGGCGAGAGCCAAGTCAATGCAGGCCGTCATACCCGCAGAGGTCCAGATTTGGCCTTCATTAATATAGATTTTGTCCTGATCGACGCGCACTTTGGGGAATCTTTGTTGCAGCGCGGCCGCCTGTCCCCAGTGCGTGGTGGCGATGTGGCCGTCTAAAAGCCCCGCCTCCGCCAAGATAAATGCGCCGCTACAGATGCTGGAAACGCGCCGCGTTTGCAACGCAACATGTTGAATTTGGCTGATTAATAGCGGGCCGACGTGTGGAATATCCGTACTGCCGCCGACCATAACGGTGTCGAACTCGAGCTGCTCAATCGGCTGGCTATCAATTTTGACCCCAGCCGAACTGCTGATCAGGCCACCCTGACTCGAGACAATGTCGAACTGATAATATGGCTCTTCATGGCCGCGCATGGCCATTTCCAGATTGGCAATTTCAAAAACAGAGAGAGCCGCCAGATCCAACATTTGAAATCCGGGGAAAATTACCAGTCCGATACGCAGCGCCATGATGTCCTCTTTTGAGGGAAGTAATATTTAATAGACTTTGCCATGGACGCCGTATTCAGGTCAATCAGCCTTTAACCATGACAGCATCGACTATCAGCCGGAGCCTGATCGCGCTCCTTCAGGCCATAATCTCGCACGACCTCGGCTACGCGCAGCCGGTAATCCGCCAGAATATTCTCCCGTCCTTTGGTCTGCGCCAGCCGGTGCGGCTCGAGGTTTCGCCACTGCTTTACCGCCTCTTCATCGCGCCAAAAAGAGAGAGAAAGCAGCTTGTTGGGATCGGCAAGGCTTTGGAAACGCTCGATGGAAATGAAGCCGTCGATTTCTTCAAGCAAGGGCTTCAGCGCGGCAGCAATAGCCAGATAACTTTCACGCTGGCCATCTACGGGTTGTAGTTCAAAAATGACAGCAATCATGGGCATTCTCCTGATGTGTTTACAGGTTGCGAGTTTACGACTGGCGCGAACGCCATACTTCGCTTAACCTCGAAGTATGGATAACATTGATATTGAAGAACGGCTGGCAGCCCTCGCGGCGGCCATGGCCGACAAAACCCGAACCCGCATGCTGTGCCTGTTAATGGACGGTCGGGCTTACACTGCCACGGAAATGAGCGCGGCGGTGGATGTCGCGGCATCCACAACCAGCGCACATCTGGCAAAACTGATGGAGCAGAACCTGATTAGCTGCGTCAAACAGGGGCGCTATCGCTACTTTCGACTGGCCGGTTTAGAGGTCGCCCAGCTGCTGGAATCGCTGATGGCGATGGTCGGCGTCGAACGCCCGGTGGTGAAAAGCTCGACTCCCGGCGCATTGCAATTTGCCCGCACCTGTTATGACCACATGGCCGGTGACGTGGCGGTGAAGCTGCATGACGGCCTGTTTCGCGCGGGCTGGTTGAGTGGCGATCAGCACTACCAGCTAAGCGAGGAAGGTCGTGAAAATCTGACCGCCGTGGGCGTTGATTGCTCCCAGCCCGCGTCACGTCGCCATTTTGCCTGTAGCTGCCTTGACTGGAGCGAGCGCAAAGCTCACCTTGGCGGTGCTTTAGGCGCGGCAATATTGGCTACTTTTGAACGAAAAGAGTGGGTGTTACGCCACCTCGACAGCCGCCAGTTGTCGTTCACCGCTAAGGGGAAAATCGCCTTAGCTCGCCATTTTTCACTTCATCTGGATTAAGTCGATTGCCCGCTCGATCCTGCTGCTTTTCATTACATTTCAGTAACATTCCCTGTGACAGCTTCCTCGCGAAAAGGTAGTCTGAACGTAAATGAGTGTCATCGTCAGTCGCCTTTTCGGAGTGGTTCATGTCGTTCAAATTCAGCCTCCCTGCTGGCTCCGCCTTGCCTTTATTGGTGGCGGGCGCATTCTTCATGGAGAACCTAGACGCTACGGTGATTGTCACCGCGCTGCCGCAAATGGCGCAGGCGTTTGGCGTACACCCGGTCGATATGAATATCGGCGTTTCGGCCTATATTCTGACTACCACGGTGTTTATTCCGGCCAGCGGCTGGATTGCCAATCGCTTCGGCACGCGTAAAGTTTTCTCGATGGCCATCGTGCTTTTTGCACTGGCGTCGATCCTCTGCTCGGTCAGTACCAGCCTCGCCACCTTTACCGCAGCCCGCATGTTGCAAGGCTTTTCCGGCGCATTGATGGTGCCGGTTGGGCGTCTGGTGGTGCTGAGAAATACCTCCAAGTCTGATTTGATCCGCGCCATCGCCACTATCACCTGGCCGGGGCTGGTTGCGCCGATTATCGGCCCGCCGCTGGGTGGTTTTATTACCACTTTTGCCTCCTGGCACTGGATTTTCATCATTAACGTGCCGCTCTCTCTGGTGGCGCTTTATTTCAGCCAGAAGCTGGTTCCCGCGCTGCCCGGTGAAAAAGGGGTGCCATTCGACTGGCTGGGATTTGTGCTGACCGGCGCGGCCTGTCTGGGCCTGATGTTTGGTCTGGATCTGTTTAATCAGCACGGGGTGAGCTGGTTGCCAATCACCTGCGTGGCGGCAAGCATCCTGCTGGGAGCCTTAACGGTGCTGCACTCCATCCGCGCACCTTTCCCACTGCTGCCGATGGTGGCGATGAAGATAAAAAGTTACGCCGTCACTATTTATGGCGGTTCGCTGTTCCGTATCGCCATCGGCGCCCTGCCTTTTCTGCTGCCTTTGATGTTCCAGCTGGGCTATGGCATGAGTGCTTTTGATGCCGGTCTGCTGGTGCTGGCGGTGTTTGCCGGAAATCTGGCGATGAAGCCTTTTACCTCGGCCATTCTGCATCGCTTTAAGTTTCGCTCGGTCATGTTGGTCAACGGGGTGCTTAACAGCCTGACTATTTTTGCCTGCGCGCTGCTGACTCCTGAGGTACCGACCTCGCTGACATTATTGCTACTCTTCGCCAGCGGCATGACGCGTTCAATGCAGTTCACCGCGTTAAATACCCTAACATTTTCTCAGGTGCCGAGTGAGCAAATGGGCGGCGCGAACACCCTGGCAAACACTGTGCAGCAGCTTTCCACCGGGTTGGGCATTACCATTGGCGCCCTTTCACTGCGCGTGGCGGAGCATTTCCAGACCGACGCCGGAAGTTCGGTGCACCTCGAGCAGTTCCACGTGGCCTTCATTATTATCGGGCTGTTTTCGCTGGTCGGCACCTTGAATAACCTGTCCCTTAGCCCGACCGCCGGGGATGAAATCCGCCGTAAAAAAGCCCCGTCAGCCCCTGCTGCCTCGGGCGGAAAATAATGGGTTAAGCACACTGCCGATTTGCCTTCATTTATGCTAATACTGTGTGCAGCTTCACATTTTAATGCGTGATAACTATTGAGGATTCTTGGGATGATTATTTTTGTAACAGGCGCAACCGCTGGTTTTGGCGCTGAAATTGCCCGTAAATTTGTTAAAGCAGGTCATCAGGTTATCGCCTCTGGACGCCGAAAAGAGCGTCTGGCCGATTTGAAATCTGAGCTGGGCGATGCGCTGTACGTGGTGCAGCTAGATGTGACCAATCGCGCATCGGTTGGCGAAGCGATCGCCGCGCTGCCTGCCGAATGGCGCAATATCGACGTGCTGGTCAACAACGCCGGCTTGGCTTTGGGTCTGGAAAAAGCGGACAAAGCCGATGTGGATGACTGGGAAAACATGATTGATACCAACGCCAAAGGCTTGGTGTACATGACCCGTGCCGTTCTGCCGGGCATGGTTGAGCGCAACGTGGGCCACATCATTAACATCGGCTCAACGGCCGGTAACTGGCCATATGCCGGCGGCAACGTTTATGGCGCGACCAAGGCTTTCGTTCGCCAGTTCAGCTACAACCTGCGTTCCGACCTGCACGGCACTCACGTTCGCGTGACCAATATTGAGCCGGGCCTGTGCGGCGGCACTGAGTTCTCCAATGTGCGCTTCAAAGGCGATGACGAAAAGGTCAGCAAAACCTATGACAACACCAACCCACTGACCGCGGCCGACGTGGCTGAGTCCGTCTTCTGGGTGTCAACGTTGCCAGCTCACGTCAACATCAATAGCATTGAAATGATGCCAGTCAGCCAGTCTTTGGCGGGCTTGCAGGTGCATCGCGAAGAGTAATTTTGCAAGCTGGAAAGCAAAAAAGCGCCGCTGGGCGCTTTTTTTATGGCTGAATCATGAGATAAGGCTTAACTCGCTTTCCAGCCAGAGACGATGATCAGCATTCCAGCCAGAGCCACGCAGGCTCCCAGCCAGTCGGTATGACTTAATTTCACGCCATCGACAAAACGTAACCACAAAAGCGCGGTCATAATATAGACTCCGCCGTAGGCCGCATAAACACGGCCACTGGCTGCCGGATGCAGGGTAAGCAACCAGGCAAACGCCGCGAGGCTCAGCGCCGCGGGAAACAGCAGCCAAACGTTTCCTCCCTTTCTCAACCACAGATAAGGCAAGAAGCAGCCGATGATTTCAGCCAGCGCGGTGACAAAAAACAGTATGGTAGTTTTGAGCATGGCGGAAGTTTACAGTCCATAGTTCAATCAGGAATAAACCACTCGTCCGTCAAAGAGTGACGTTCGTGGTCGCAATGGTATAATTTATTTATTCGCCTGAGCGATGTGTAAACCTATAAGGAAGAGCTAATGAATACAATGTTTATGACCCAAATGACCCGCCGGTTGTTACCGGTTGCCCTGTTGGTCATGGCGGCAAGTTGGCAGGTTTCTGCACAGGCCGCAAATACCAACTGTTCCGGCGGTACCTGCGTGTTCAGCGGTACCGGCAATGACGCGGTGAATAACGAAGCCGCGCGCCAGAGCAAAGAGCAGTGGAATGACACACAGCAGCTGCGTCATTCAATCAACCAGCGGGCGACCAAGAGCTTCAATAAGTTCGACAAAGCCGTGGATGCGCGCGATGCCTGCGAAGCCAGCCAAAACCTGAATGCCTACTGGGAACCTAACACTGAGCGCTGTCTTGACCGCCGCACCGGCCGCGCCCTGTTAGCACCGTAACGCAGAGTTAACAGCCAACGAGCGTAAAAGCCCCCCTTTGCGCTCAGGCTGCTAAACTTAAGTAGAAGACCTTCTTTTACTTAATAATCATAAAAGGATTAGATGATGAAAAAAACCATGTTAGCCGGACTGGCCATTCTCGCCCTCGCACCCTTAGCAGCTCAAGCATCATGCGACAGCGTGAAAGCCGATATCACCCAAAAAATCGTTGCTAACGGCTTGCCTGAAGCCAATTTCAAGTTAGATATCGTGCCAAATGATCAAGCCGATCAGGCTGGCGGTCAGGTAGTGGGTCACTGCGAAAACGACACGCAGAAAATCGTCTACACCAAGACTTCCGATCGCATCGATGACAGTGCCAAGACTGGGACGAGTCAGGATGCACCAGCACAGTAATTTGCGCTTTTAAAAGCTGGTCAAGTTCAAGGTCGTGGGCTCGCCGCCCACACTGGCTGGAACCTTGCGTTGCCACGCAAACTGGTCTTTAAGGTCAAAACCGTGCGCTGCCGCCACACCGGCCTCAAGGGGCGCCTATCGCCGCGCCCCTTGAGAATCCCCGGCTCTTTACTGCGCGCTTCGCTCGCTGGGTGGACGTGTTTCAGGTACTCCTGTTCTCCACCGCAAAATGTCGCCGCTTAGGCGGTGCCTTCGCTTCAGGCTTCGAGCCTTTGGTCTCGAACCGTTCGCTCAGCGCCATTTTTGACTGCGGTTTTGAGGCATTTCAACCGTACCGTTTCACTGGGCTTTGTTTTGGGTTTAGTTTTTTTACGAATTGAATGAGACGGTTCGGTGTAAATGCCAGTAGGTCGCGTTCAGAAGTGACGCCGAGCAAGAGGTGGAAAACCGCGTGGCTTTTTACGCGGGTTGGAATCCCGCCGCGAGGGGACCGCCTAAGCGGCGGCACTTCGCGACGAGCACTGAGGCCGCTGAAACACGTCCATTCCAACTCTGCGCAGCCTCGATCTCACAGCAAGAAAAAACGCAGGGTTCCAAGGGAGGCGCGTTTACGCCTCCCTTGGTCGGTGTGGGCCGACGCCCACGGTTTTGAATTTGAACTTGAATTTGAATTTAAAGATTCTAAAAGCAGCTCAGAACTGCAGCCCCTCAGATCTGATAATCAATAACCACTTCTTCCTCTTGTGGCTGTGCGAAAGCCTTCTCTTTAATCTCATTAACTGACAGCCGTGGGTTGCACAGCTCGATAAATCGCCAAACATAGTTACGTTGTAACTGCGCCCTTTTCAACCCTAGCCAGACGGTGTTGGCTTCGAACAGGTGTTCGGCGTTGATGAGCGTCAGGCCGCTGTCGCGCTCTGCTTCAAAGGCTTTGTCGGCGACGATACCCACGCCCAGACCTAACTCGACATAAGTTTTAATCACGTCGGAGTCCTGCGCGCTCAGCACGATGTCCGGGCTGAGGCCCGCGCGGTTAAAGGCTTCGTCAATGCGCGAACGGCCTGTGATGCCCTGACGATAAGTGATTAACGGTTGCTCGCTCAGGTGTTGCAAGGTTAACGGTTGCTGGTTAATTAGCGGATGATCGTTAGGCACTACCACCGAGTGATGCCAACGGTAATAAGGGAAAGCGGCGACGGCCGGATCGTTGATCAGCCTTTCGCTGGCGATACCAATGTCCGCCTGGCCGCCTAACAGCATGGCCAGCACTTCCTGCGGCGAACCCTGTTGCAGCTCGAGGCGCACGCCCGGATAAATAGCGCGGAACTCCTTGATCACCTTCGGCAAGCTATAGCGCGCCTGAGTGTGGGTGGTGGCGATAGTCAGAACCCCGGCGTCTTCCTTAGAAAACACATCGGCCAGACGGCGAATATTTTGCGCCTCATTCAGAATTCGCTCGGCGACGGCCAGCAGCTCTTTACCCGGCTCGGTCAATCCCAGCAGACGCTTGCCGCGACGGATGAATATCTCCACGCCCAGCTCATCTTCCAGCTCACGGATATGGCGGCTCACGCCCGACTGAGAAGTAAACAGGATGTTGGAAACTTCCGTCAGGTTGTAGTTGCATCTCGCCGACTCGCGAATGATTTTTAGCTGTTGGAAATTCACCGTTTTCTGCCTCTTGAAGTTCGTAAATGTGCGTAAATCTTTTTGCGTAGCACTATTGTTACGGCCTGTTGCTGCGCAGGACAAATACGAAAAAACGGTTACTTATGCTTTTTCCGACTAAAGAAACGAAAAACGCCGGAAACCGGCGTTAAGAGATGGCGACTGATCTCAGTCAGGCACGGACGGGAGTCAGCACCGGCGCGCCACCAAAATGGGCCAGCAGGTTGTCGATCACCAACGTCATCATGTTGTTCATCGCCTCGGGAGAGCGCCCGCCGATGTGCGGAGTGATCACCAGATTGGTCAGCGGGATGATCTCCTCCGGGACTTTTGGCTCGCCGTCAATGACGTCCAGCGCTGCGCCAGCGATGTCACCCTGCGTCAGGCTGGCAACCAAGGCTTGGGTGTCGACCACGCTGCCGCGGGAGATGTTGATTAAGAAGCCCTTCTCGCCCAAGGCGCGCAATACTGACGCATCTACCAGTTTGGCGGTGCCCTGACCGCCCGGCGTCGCGACGACTAAATAATCGGCCCACTCTGCCAAGGCGTGCAGGCTGTCAAAATAGCGCCACAGGCTGTCAGTGAGTGGATTGCGATTATGGTAGCCGACCGCCATGTCGAAGCCACCGGCGCAGCGGCGTGCAATTTGTTCGCCGATATTGCCTAGCCCGAGAATGCCGAGTTTTTTGCCAAACATGCCGCCGACGTCAGTACCGGCGCGGGTCCAGTCGCTGCGGCGCACCTTGGCGTCCATCTGCGGGATTTGGCGCGTGATCGCCAGCATCAGCGCCAGCGTATGGTCTGCCACCGACGAGCTATTAGTGCCGGGACCGTGAGTCACCACAATGCCGCGCTGCTTGGCGGCGGCCACGTCAACTAACTCATAGCCCACGCCCTGTGCACAGATAATGGCCAGATTCGGCAGCTTATCCATCTCTTCGCCCGTCAGCCCGATAGTGCCAATGGTCAATACGGCGCGGATGCTCTCGGCCACGGCAGGGTCGAGATTCACCCGGCTTTCCGGGGTTATGGCGTAATGCAGCTGGAAGCCTGCGGCTGCAAAACGTTCTGGATAACCGGCTTCGAGGGGGACATGACTTAGCAGCGGGACATTCATGATAGCTCCTGATTAAACAACGAATATTGGCTTAAAGAGGTTTTGATTATGGTTTTGACTATCGGCGAATGGCACAGCCTTGTACAGCCAATAAGCGCATTATCAGAGGCTTAAAAGGTAAAAAATTGCATCAAGGTCTACACTCAATCGAGGCTTCGTGCACACGGCTTTATCTGCCGCTGATGTTCTTCGCTCAATGTTCCTTCAGGTTTTATTCTGATTTCCCTGTTCAGGAGTGACGTTAAGAATGGCAAAAAAAGCATCCCCTAAATCCACAACTTCCGCCGAAACCCCAGCCGCCAAGCCCTCCACCGCGCCTCACAAGCAAGTGAATGTCGCCGTGGATGAGGGTGGCGTCAGGATCATTCATCCCTACAGCGATGGTGAAATCGTCAAAAGCTTCGACTCGGGGCACCAAACGCGGGTCCGGGAAGGTTTACCCGTGCCTTTGGGTGCAACTTGGGACGGTTTGGGGGTCAACTTCGCCCTATTCTCTGCCAATGCCACCAAAGTCGAGCTGTGCCTGTTCAACGATGAAGGCGAGCAGTATGACGTCATTGAACTGCCGGAATACACCGACGAGGTGTGGCACGGTTATCTGCCCGACGCCCGCCCCGGCCTGCTGTATGCCTACCGGGTGCACGGGCCTTATGACCCGCATAACGGTCACCGTTTCAACCCGGCCAAATTGCTGCTCGACCCTTATGCCAAGCAGATTGTCGGCGAACTGAAATGGGACGATGCGCTGTTTGCCTATGACATGCAGAGCGACAAAAAGGACCTCCACCTCGACAATCGCGACAGCGCCGAATTTTTGCCGAAGTGCCGCGTGATTGACCCGGCCTTCTCCTGGGCCAGATCGCGCAAGAACCATATTCCGTGGGAAGAGACGCTGATTTATGAAACGCACGTGCGCGGCTATACCATGCGTCATCCGGCGGTGCCAGAACATCTGCGCGGTACCTTCTCAGGCTTGAGCACCCCGCAAATCGTTGATTACATTAAGTCGCTGGGCGTGACTTCGGTAGAGCTGATGCCGATCCACGCCTTTACCGACGATCGCCATTTGCAGGAGAAAGGGCTGCACAACTTCTGGGGCTACAACACCCTGAGTTTCTTCGCGCCGCACCCGCAATACATGGCGACCCACACGGTGAACGAATTCAAACAGATGATCGCCACCCTGCACGCGGCGGGCATTGAGGTGATCCTCGACGTGGTTTACAACCATACGGCGGAAGGCAACGAGCTTGGCCCGACCCTCTCCTTCAAAGGGATTGATAACGCCAGCTACTACCGCCTGATGCCAGACAATAAGCGTTATTACATCAATGACACCGGCACCGGCAACACCCTGAATCTGAGCCATCCGCGCGTGCTGCAAATGGTGACTGACTCCCTGCGCTACTGGGCGACCGAGATGCAGGTTGACGGTTTCCGCTTCGACCTGGCAACTATTCTGGGGCGTGAAAGTTATGGTTTTGATGAAGGCTGCGGCTTCCTCGACACCTGTCGTCAGGACCCGGTGCTCAGCCAGTGCAAACTGATAGCAGAGCCTTGGGACTGCGGCCCCGGCGGCTATCAGGTAGGCGGCTTCCCTCCCGGCTGGACCGAGTGGAATGACCGTTTCCGCGACTCCGTGCGCAAGTTCTGGCGTGGCGACGAAAGCCAGCTGGCGCAGTTCGCCACCCGGCTCTCTGGTTCTGCCGACCTATTTAACCATCGCGGCCGTAAGCCTTACGCCTCGGTGAACTTTATTACCGCCCACGACGGTTTCACCCTCAACGATTTAGTCTCTTATGAGAACAAACACAATGAGGCCAATGGTGAAGACGGTCAGGACGGCAGCGATAACAATATTTCCGCCAACTACGGGGTTGAAGGACCGACTGACGATCCGGCGATTAATGAGCTAAGGCTGCGGCAAATGCGCAATATGCTGGCGACGCTGCTGTTCTCACAGGGCACGCCGATGCTGCTGGCGGGCGATGAATTCGCCCGCTCGCAAAACGGCAACAACAACGCCTACTGTCAGGATACCGACATCGCCTGGGTAAACTGGAACATCGAGGATAAAGGCAAGTCGATGATCCTCTTTACCTATCGGCTAATTGCGCTGAGGAAGCGTTTCCCCATTCTGCACCGTGGGCGTTTCCTGACGGGTGCCGTGCATGAAAAGCTGAATGTGAAGGATGTGAGCTGGTTCCAGCCACGCGGCGAGGAGATGACCGACGAGGCTTGGGCCGATCCTCACGCCAAAAGCATCGCCATGCTGCTCGATGGCCGCGCACAGCCTACCGGGTTACTGCGCTACGGCTCGCTAAGTACCGTGCTGCTGTTGTTTAACGCCTCACATGAAGAGGTGGTGTTCACCTTACCGTCGGTGGCTCACGGCGAGAGCTGGCGGCACATTTTTGACACCTTCCAGCCGGATGATGTCAATGAGCACAACTTTGATTTTGGCCGGGAATACATCTGCCCGTCGCGCACCGTGGCGCTGTTCGAGCTAATAAGCGCCGGTAAGCACTCGGCGTAAAACGTTACGTCACAACATCAGGGCGCGAGTCAGACGATTCGCGCCCTATTTTTTGCCTGTCATTCGCCACTGATAGCTTCGCGCAGCGACTGACGCGCCCTCTCCAGCGCGGTTTCCCGGCCAATGGCGCTCATGCTGACGCCTTCGGCGGTGATCACGCTGACGTCATTCATACCCATCAGCGCCAGAATAGAAACTAAATAAGGTTCCTGAAAATCGTGCAGCCGCCCGGCTTCTGAGGAGTAAATCCCGCCACGCGATGAAGCAATAAACACTTTTTTATCCGTGACTAGGCCCTTAACCCCGCCGTGGGTATAGGTGAAAGTGATGCCCTTTTGCGAAATCTGATCGATCCAGGCTTTGAGGTTGCTGGAAATAGAATGGTTGTACATCGGCGCGCCAATCACAATGACGTCGCTGGCCATCACCTCTTCGATGGATTGATAAATGCCGTCGATTTCCTGTTGCAGCTCAGGGGTGATCGCCGTCTCTTTGGCGTCATGGAAAATGGTCATGGCTGCTGCTGATAAGTGCGGCGGCGGCGTGGTACCTACATCGCGATAACGCACGGCGGCGTCCGGGTTGATCTTCAGCAGTTCAGCGACAATCCACGCCGATAACTCGCGGGTGACGGAGGTTTCAACAAAGGGGCTGGAATCAATATGTAAGATTTTCATGCTGCGGCCTTAATTCGGGAGGGTGAATGGGCGCAGTCTAGTCGTTGTCGTAAAGTTGATAAATGCGCATAATGGCAACATATCGTTGTGAAATAAGGACGACACCGTGCAAGACGATCTGAATGACATGGCTTACTTCGCCGCCGTGGTGCAGCATCAGGGGTTCACCGCCGCGGGGCGGGTGATCGGCGTGTCGAAATCGGTACTGAGTCGACGCATTGAGGCGCTGGAGGCTCGTCTGGGCGTGCGGCTGTTAAATCGCACCTCGCGGCACTTTTCCGTGACGGACGTCGGCCTGCGTTATGCCCAAGAGTGTCGAAAAATGCTCGAGCAGGCTCAGGCCGCCCGGCAGGTGATTGACCAATCGCGGCAGTTCCCGCAAGGCTTTTTGCGCGTCACTGCCCCGGTGATGATGGCAGAAATCGTCCTCGCGCCGATTATTAGCCAATTTCTCAAGCTTTATCCGCAAGTGACCTGTGAAGTGCTGGCGATGAATCGCACCGTGGATCTGCTGGAGGAGAACATTGATGTGGCGATTCTCTCGCACAACGCGCCGCTGGAGAGCTCCTCGCTCTACCGTCGCGCTCTGGGGCAATTGAAAAATCTGTTGGTCGCCAGCCCTGAATTTATCGCCCAATGCTCCGTTGCGCCGAGTATCGACACCCTTGAGCAGTTGCCGGTGCTGACTCGCCATGCCACCACGCCGCGCAGCGAATGGCAGCTCCATCACGCCGAATTGGGCAGCCGAAGCGTGCAGGTGCAGTCCCGTTTGCGCAGCAATAATCTGCTGGTCATCAAGCAGGCCGCCATTGAGGGGCTGGGGATTGCGCTGATTTCAGAACACGTCTGCGCGGACGCGCTGGCAGAGGGAAAACTCGAGGTGGTGATGCAAGAGTGGCACACCGCGCCGTCGTATATTTCGGCGCTGTATGCCAATAAGAAAGGGCAATCCTCCGCCCTGCGCGCCTTTCTCGACTATTTAAGTCAGGCGATGGGGCGAGAGTGATTGTTGCAGTCCCACTACCTTAGCTTACTCAGGATCGCGCAAATACGCCTTAAACTGCGGGGTCATGTGCACCTCAAAGCCGTCCGGGGTTTTGGTGATCAGGTACACCGCCAGATGCTCTTTCTCTGCCAATGCCATGGCTTTTTTGGTGCCGAGCACCATCAGCCCGGTGTCCCAACCATCGGCCTCCAGCGCGGTAGAAGCAATCACCGTGGCGGAAACCAGCTTGTGGGTGATCGGATGGCCGGTCGCCGGGTCAATGATGTGCGACAGGCGCTTGCCGTCCAGCTCATAATAGTTGCGATAACTGCCCGACGTGCTGATGCCCATGCCCTGTAGATCCACAATGGCCTGCACTTCATTATCTTTATCCGTCGGCTTCTGAATCGCCACCTGCCAAGGATTGCCCTTCGGGTTGTGCCCGCGAGACACCACGGCGCCGCCGACGGACACCAGATAGTTGCTAATGCCGTTAGCTTCCATCAAACGCGCCAAATGGTCGGTGGCGTAGCCTTCGCCCACGGTGGACAGGTCGACATACATGTTCGGCATATCTTTTTGCAGATACTGACCGTCACTCTGCTGGATCACTTTCAGATGCTGTAAACCAATCTCCTGACGCGCGGCGGCAATTTGCTCATCGGTCGGCGTTTTGGTTGGCTGTTTTTGAGGGCCAAAGCCCCACAAATTGACCAACGGGCCGACGGTGATATCCATTTCGCCACCGGTTTTCTGCCCGATACGCAGCGAGGTCACAATGGCGTCAGCCATCCCCGCGCTGATGGGCTGCGGCGCGGTACCCAGATATTGGTTAAAGCGTGAAAGCACCGAGTCTTCTTTGTAGGTCGACATCTCGTGGTCATCTTCCGCCAGCTGCGCCTCAATCAGCTTACGCAGCTCGGGTTCGCGGCTCTTATCCACGCCTTGCAGGCTAACCCGGTAGAAAGTCCCCATGGTTTTGCCGTCAATGACCAGCGCATCTTTCGAAGAATTAGTGACGTTGTCACAGGATGAGAGCAGGCTTGCCCCGGCAATAACCCCCGCCAGGCTTAATGCCAGCGAGATTGAGGAACGCTTAAATTGGAACATGTAGTTGGCTCGCTAAAAAAACAAACCGCCTGCGGAGCAAGCGGTAAAAGTGTTGGGACAGTACGACATGTCACTTAAACAAGGAATTAACGACTGCGTTTCGCATGGCGTTCCCAGTTCTCTTGTTTGGCCTGGGCGGTTTTCTTCAGCGCGACATAACAGGCCCCGGCCCCGCCGTCTCGCTGTAGCGCGACGCTGAACGCCTGCACTTCATCGAGCTGCTTCAGCCATTTGGCGACATAACTTCTGACAATGTTGGCGTGGCTGTCATCGTCACGACCACGGCCATGGATAATCAGCAGCGTGCGTAAACTGTGGGTTTGTGACTCGCAGAAGAAGTTAAACAGCTCCTGACGACAGGTTTCGACCGGCTTTCTGAGCAGATTCAAACTGGCTTCTAACGGATATTTCCCCGCCCGCAGTTTATCCAACACGCCCTGCTGCACGCCGCTCTGTTTGTACTCCAACGGCTCATCAAAAGGCAGAATATCAAGAAAGCCGGTGGTGAAGGTGTTCTCTGGCCGCTCAGGTTCGGTTTCCACGCTATTCTTTGCCGCCGGATGCCCGCCGCTTTTGAGGTAAACCACGCGTTTATCGCTAGCCAGCGGCCTGACGTCGGCCATTTCCTGACTGAAGAGTTGCTCATCATCTTTCATCTAAACGCCCTCCGTTTACTCACTTAGTTTACCTAATTTTGCCCTTAGTAACAGTCCCGTGCCGTGGCCGCTAAGAGGCCGGTTTAGGCTGCTGAAACCTTTCTCCCTTGCTCTCGCGAGTCTCCCCTCGCCCAGTGAATCTGAATTTTCCGTATATACTGAATGATTAGGGAGCGAAATAATCATTCGTGATTGTATTCGGTTCCTTAATGAAATTGAGGAGAAATAATGCCGTACCTTGATGATTCCTTGATCGTTTTTACCGATCTCGATGGTTCTTTACTCGATCACGACAGCTACTCTTGGCAACCGGCACAAGGCTGGCTGGAGAAGTTAGCCCAGCACCAGATCCCGGTGATTATCACCACCAGTAAAACCTCGGCCGAAGTCTCCTCCTTGCAGCGTGATTTGCAGCTCAGTCACTTGCCCTTTATCGCGGAGAACGGGGCCTATATTCATCTCCCCGCCAGTGAGGGTCCGCAGCATCAGGTGATTGGTGCGGATTATCAGCGAGTGCGTGAAATTTTAGTCCAACTTCGTCAAAGGTACGATTTTGAGTTTCGCGGCTTTGGCGATGTCAGCCCGCAGCAAGTGGCGGACTGGACCGGGCTGTCTCTCGACGATGCGAAGCTGGCTATGCAGCGCCAAGGCTCGGAGCCTTTGATGTGGTTTGGCAGTCAGCCGGATTTCGCCCATTTGGAAAAACTGCTGGCGGAGGAAGGCCTGGCGCTAACCCGCGGCGGTCGTTTCTGGCACGTCATGGGCCGCGAGGCGGGCAAAGGACAGGCGGTCAAGTGGCTGACTGAGCACTATCAGCAGCAGCGCAGTAAGCCGCTGGTGAGTCTGGGTCTGGGAGACGGCCCGAATGATATTTCCATGCTTGAAGCCGTTGATTTCGCGGTGGTTATCCGTGGAAAGCATGACCAAAAAATGCCGCTAAACAAGGCCGATAACAATATTTATCGCACCACTTTGTATGGTCCGGAAGGCTGGAAACAAGGGCTGGATCACTTTTTATCCCTTTGATTTTAATACTTTACTCATTTACGGGAGTGTTCTATGAGCGATTTTTATCAGGATGGCATCATTACCAATTTCCACAATCTGACTCGTCGCAAGACTGAAGAGCTGGAGTATGACCTGCAGGTCTTCTCCGGTCGTCGCTCAATGGGGCTTATTTTACCTTCGCTGTTCTCCGAGCTGGAAGGTCCGGCGCTGACCAAGATTGTTGATGAACTGACCCAAGTTCCCTATCTGGATGAGATTGTCATCGGCCTCGACCGCGCTGACCGCGAGCAATTTTTGTTTGCCCGTGAATTCTTCTCGCGCCTGCCGCAGCGACATCGCATTTTGTGGAATGACGGCCCGCGCCTAAAAGCGCTGGATGAAGAGTTGCAACAGAAAGGCCTGTCGCCAATGGAGCCGGGCAAAGGCCGCAACGTCTGGTTCTGCGTCGGTTATACCCTCGCCTCGCGCCGTACCTCGGTGGTCGGGCTGCACGATTGTGACATTGTCACTTATAATCGCGATATGCTGGCGCGCCTGATGTATCCGGTCGCCAACCCGAACTTCAACTATGACTTCTGCAAAGGCTATTATGCCCGCGTGGCGGATGGCAAATTTAACGGTCGCGTCGGCCGCCTGCTGGTCTTCCCGCTGCTCAAATCGCTGCAAAAGGTCTACGGCAACTCCGATTTCCTCGACTATCTGCGCACCTTCCGCTATCCGCTTTCTGGCGAGTTCGCTATGCGCACCCACGTGCTGAATGACCTGCGCATTCCGAGCGACTGGGGACTGGAGATTGGCGTGCTGTCAGAGATGCATCGCAATACCGCCACCAAGCGTATCTGTCAGGTGGATATCGCCGACAACTATGACCACAAACATCAGCCGATGTCGGAAGAAGATGCCAGCAACGGCTTGCAGCGTATGAGTATTGATATCACCAAGGCGCTGTATCGCAAGATGGCGGTGCTGGGGGTGAATATCACCAGCGAGTCCTTCCGCATTCTGAAAGCGACCTACTATCGCAACGCGCTGGATATGATTGACGGCTTTGAAAATGACGCACGGATGAACGGACTGTCCTTCGACCGCCATAACGAAGAGTCGGCCGTAGAGCTGTTCTCCAAAGCGATCATGGAGGCCGGTCAGGCCTTTGTGGATACGCCGAGTGAGAAACCCTTTATTCCGAGTTGGAGCCGCGTACAGTCGGCCTTCCCGGATATGCTCGATCGGCTGCATGACGCCGTTGAGTTAGATAATGAAGGTGATGTGTAAACCAAAAAGTCAGGGCGCCATAGCAGGCGCCCTTTTCAAGAGAATTTAACAAAAGAAAGTAACGGGACGCTTAGGCGTCCTGTTGTTTTTTACCGGGGAACAGGAAGCTGGCGACAATGCCCAGCGCCAACACGCCCAGCACCACGTACAGGCTGGTCATGGCGCTGATGTTGTAGCCGTGGTGCCACAGATGGTCGCTGGAGTTAAGCGCCAGTTTCACCGCCACGAAGAACAGCAGTGAAATTACCGATTTTTCCAGATGCACCAGATACTTGCGCAGCGCTTCCAGCACGAAATACATGGTGCGCAGGCCCAGCACGGCAAACATCATGGCCGAGTAGACAATCAGCGGCTCGCGGCTAACGGCAATTACCGCCGGCACGCTGTCAAAGGCGAACATTACGTCTGAGATCTCTACCACCGCAATACATAGCAGCAGCGGCGTGGCGTAACGCACCCCCTGCTTCACTTTAAAACTAAAATCTTTGTTCTCGGGCTTGGCCAGATCGGCTTCCACTTCCTGGCTGGTGACCAAAAATTTTGGACCAATCAACTTCGGATACACCGGGAAGAAACGACGCACCAGGCGGTTGGCGATGTGGTCGGAGTAGTCATCAGACTCTTCGTCGTCATTGCCCGCGCGCATCATCAAAATCGCGGTCCAGAGAATCACAATGGCGAAAACCATTTCAACCCAAGGTCCTAGCGCCAGCAGGCTGGTGCCAATCACCACGAAAATGCCACGGAAGACGATGGCGCCAATCACGCCCCAGTAAAGAATGCGATGGCGGTAGCCGTCCGGCACTTTGAACCAGGCAAAAATCGCCATGATAACGAACAGATTGTCGACCGACAGCACCTGCTCTAAGGCATAGCCGGTGAGGAACAGGCTGGCGACCTCTTTACCGTGGTGATAATAGAGAAAACCGGCGAAAGAGAGTGAAACGGCGATCCAAAAGGTGGTCCACAGAGAGGCACTTTTCAGCCCGATAGGCTTGTGACTGCGATGAGCCAGAATATCAATAAGCAGCGCCGCGACGGCGACGACAACAAAAACGGCGGTGGTTTCCGGCGGGAATCCCAAAGAGACTGACTGCATTGCACTTCCTGATAAGTAAACAAAAGCTAAACGATTGTTGCATTGTAAGCGGTTGTGCTGATGTTGGGTATTGAAAGTCGAAAAATGCTATGGGTCATGCAATAATTCGCGACGCGTCTTGGTCTTTGTTGAAGAAACTGTCGGAAAACTGTCGGAGAAACCTATGTTGACGTTAAAGAGTGAGACTATCGCCACCCCGCTTGGTGAACTTGAGATCATTACCGATACCCAAGGCCAGCTGCGCGCTCTGGAGTGGGCGGATTTTCACTCGCGTTTGCTGCAACTGTTAGTACGCCATTATGGGCCTGACCATTCGTTAAATCCTTCCACAGCCTCAACCGCAAAATCTGCCGCTAAACCAGGTTTTTCCCTCCATCAAGATAATGTCGCGCAAAATATTCGCCAGCCAATCGAAGACTATTTCGCCGGAGACTTAGCCGCCATTGACACCCTGCCCGTTGCAACGGCCGGAACTAAATTCCAACGCACGGTGTGGAAGATGCTGCGCACAATTCCGTGCGGGCAAATTATGACTTATGGGCAGATGGCCGCACAGCTCGGCAACCCAGGCGCGTCAAGGGCCGTCGGGCTGGCAAATGGCTCCAATCCCATCAGCGTCGTGGTGCCTTGTCATCGGGTGATTGGCAGCAACGGAACGCTGACCGGCTATGCCGGTGGGGTGGAAAGAAAAAAATGGTTATTGGTGCATGAAGGTTATTTATTTGATCAACAAAATTCACTTTTTTAATACATTTAATCTAATTTAGATCTTATTGATTCTCGATTGACTTATTTTTTAGCAGTCGAGATCAAATAATAAGAAAAAAATCCCTTTAAAAATCGGGTATTTTAATAATTTAGCCCTTTTGGCCTATATTCCCCACTTATCAATTCTGGCAAAAGATGTTAAAATTGACCCATATCAATATTGCCAGAGTGAATCTATTATGATCCCGGAAAAACGTATTATTCGTCGTATCCAATCTGGTGGTTGTGCAATCCACTGCCAAGACTGCAGCATTAGTCAACTCTGCATTCCTTTCACGCTCAATGAGCACGAGTTGGATCAACTCGATAATATTATCGAAAGGAAGAAACCGATCCAGAAAGGCCAGGCGCTGTTCAAAGCAGGCGATGAGTTGAAATCCCTGTATGCCATCCGTTCCGGGACCATTAAGAGCTACACCATTACAGAACAAGGCGATGAGCAAATTACCGGCTTCCACCTCGCGGGTGATTTGGTTGGTTTTGACGCTATTGGTGGTTTAGAGCATCCGAGCTTCGCTCAGGCTTTAGAAACGTCCATGGTCTGTGAAATTCCTTTCGAAACCCTCGACGACCTGTCTGGCAAAATGCCTAATTTGCGTCAGCAAATGATGCGTTTAATGAGCGGCGAAATTAAGGGTGACCAGGATATGATCCTGCTGCTCTCGAAGAAAAATGCTGAAGAGCGTTTAGCGGCATTTATTTACAACCTTTCTCGTCGTTTTGCTGAACGTGGTTTTTCTCAGCGCGAATTCCGCCTGACCATGACTCGTGGCGATATTGGTAATTACCTTGGTTTAACGGTTGAAACTATCAGTCGTTTATTAGGCCGTTTCCAGAAATCGGAAATGCTTAGCGTGAAAGGTAAATATATCACTATTGAAAATCACGCGATGCTTTCCCAGCTGGCAGGTCACTCGGTACCCGTCACCGCGTAGCTCATAAGCTGCTCATAAATAAGTCCTCTCTCCGATCGGATCAGCAAAGACAATAATTTGTTGATCCGACTCAATTTCTGCTCTGTCCGATTGCTTAATCTTGGTTTACTCTGTACTTAATACACTGAGCTATAACGCTGTTCAATCACAGGTGTTAAGGAGTTTCCTCATGGCTAAGTATCAGAACCTTCTGGTCGCAATTGACCCAAATCAGGATGACCAACCCGCCCTGCGACGCGCGGTTTATTTGGTCCAACGAAACGGCGGGCGAATTAAAGCCTTCCTGTCGATTTATGACTTCTCCTATGAAATGACC
The DNA here is from genome assembly GCF_040419245.1 of Ewingella sp. CoE-038-23. Lineage (NCBI taxonomy): Bacteria > Pseudomonadati > Pseudomonadota > Gammaproteobacteria > Enterobacterales > Yersiniaceae > Ewingella > Ewingella docleensis. The sequence goes on from NZ_JAZHOH010000001.1 coordinate 2,116,246, forward strand.
ACCATGCTCTCCCCCGATGAGCGTTTAGCCATGCGTCAGAGCGTGATTAACGAACGGGCGGCGTGGATCGCAGAACAGGCTCGCTACTATGTGGAAGCCGGTATCCCGATTGAAATCAAAGTGGTGTGGCATAACAAACCTTTCGAAGCCATTATTCAGGAAGTGATTGCCGGTGAGCACGACCTGCTGCTCAAGATGGCGCATCAGCATGACCGTCTGGAGTCGGTGATTTTCACCCCGACGGACTGGAATTTGCTGCGCAAATGCCCTTGCCCGGTATGGATGGTGAAAGACCAGCCTTGGCCAGAAAGTGGCAAAGCGCTGGTGGCGGTCAACCTGTCCAGCGAAGAGCCTTACCACGACCCGCTCAACATCAAATTGGTAAAAGAAACCATCGAGCTGGCGGACCACGTGAACCACACCGAAGTGCATCTGGTGGGCGCTTATCCGGTCACGCCAATTAATATCGCCATTGAGCTGCCTGATTTTGATCCGAGCGTTTACAACGACGCTATTCGCGGTCAGCACCTGATTGCGATGAAAGCCCTAAGGCAGAAATTCCAACTGGATGAGAAATTTACCCACGTTGAAAAAGGCCTGCCGGAAGAAGTGATCCCAGATCTCGCTGAGCATCTACAAGCCGGCGTGGTGGTTATCGGCACTATCGGCCGCACCGGCCTGTCCGCCGCGTTTTTGGGGAATACCACCGAACAGGTGATCGACCATCTGAAATGCGATTTGCTGGCGATTAAGCCAGATGATTTTGAATGCCCTATTACTTCTGAAGATGTTGAAGAGCACGACGACGAATAACGGATTTTATTCACCGGGAAACGCCAAAGAAAAAGCCAGTTCATTACGAACTGGCTTTTTTGCTTTTACTGCGGGGAAACCGTCAAAGTGCGCGAAGAATATTCTCCACGCTCTCTTTCGCATCGCCAAACAGCATTTGGGTGTTGTCTTTGAAGAACAGCGGGTTCTGAACGCCAGCGTAGCCGGTATTCATTGAGCGTTTGAACACGATTACGTTCTGCGCTTTCCACACTTCCAGCACCGGCATACCGGCAATCGGGCTGCGCGGATCTTCCTGAGCCGCCGGGTTTACCGTGTCATTGGCACCAATGACCAGCACCACGTCGGTGTCGGTAAAGTCGTCGTTGATTTCGTCCATTTCCAGCACGATGTCATACGGCACTTTTGCCTCGGCCAGCAGCACGTTCATATGGCCCGGCAGACGCCCTGCCACCGGATGAATGCCAAAGCGAACTTTGATACCCAGGGCGCGCAGTTTGGCGGTGATATCCTGAACCGGATACTGCGCCTGCGCCACCGCCATGCCGTAGCCCGGCGTGATGATCACCGAACTGGCGCTTTTCAGCATTTCCGCCACGTCTTCCGCACTGGTTTCGCGGTACTCGCCCATCTCTTCGGCATCGCCGGTAGAAGAGCCATCCGTACCAAAGCCGCCCGCGATCACGCTAATAAACGAACGGTTCATCGCTTTACACATGATAAATGACAGGATTGCACCGGAAGAACCCACCAAGGCACCCGTGACGATCAAAAGGTCATTGCTCAGCATAAAGCCGGCCGCCGCCGCTGCCCAACCTGAATAGGAGTTGAGCATGGAGACGACCACCGGCATGTCCGCGCCACCGATGGAAGAAACCAAATGCCAGCCGAACGCCAAGGCAATCAGTGTCATGATCAGCAGTGAGAACACCTGCAAACCGACGCTATCGGTGCGAACAAAAGTGACCATCAGCAGGAATGAAATCACCAATGCGGCCAGATTCAGCTTGTGGCGATGCGGCAAGGCGAGTGGCTTGGAAGAGATAATCCCGCGCAATTTACCGAACGCGACGATTGAGCCGGTAAAGGTTACGGCCCCGATAAAGATACCTAAGAACACTTCGGTGAGATGGATGTTTTCCATTACCGAGTCCATGGCAACCGCGCCGTGGTCAAGGTAGCTGTTGAAGCCAACCAGCACCGCAGCAAGACCCACAAAGCTGTGAAGAATGGCAACTAGCTCCGGCATTTCGGTCATTTCAACTTTACGCGCCAGATAGATACCAATGGCCCCGCCAATCACCATCGCCACGATTATCCAGCCAACGTTGCCGGAATCAGGCCCAAGAATGGTGGCAATCAGCGCGATCGCCATCCCGGTGATGCCGTAGATATTGCCCTGTTTTGACGTTTCGTGTTTTGACAATCCAGCCAGGCTGAATATAAACAGAATAGCGGCAACGATATAGGCTGCTGTAACTAATCCCCCAGACATATGCTACCCCTTAATTCTTACGAAACATCATCAGCATGCGCTGAGTGACGGTGAATCCGCCAAAAATATTGATACTGGCAATCAGAACCGCAACAAACGACAGGAAGCTAACCCAGCCCCCGTGACCAATTTGCAGCAGCGCGCCAACGACAATAATCCCTGAAATGGCATTGGTGACTGACATCAACGGCGTGTGCAGCGCGTGGCTAACGTTCCATACCACGTAATAACCCACCACGCAGGCCAGAGCGAACACGGTGAAGTGAGACAAGAACTCCTTCGGCGCCACGTTCGCCAGCCAGCCGAACAAGATGATCGCCACGGCCATGATGATGTATTTGGTGTAAGGCGACGCGGGCTTGGACTCGACTTTCTCCTGAGGCGCAGCCTGTTTGGCGGCCTTAGGCTGGGCGGAAACCTGAATCGGCGGTGCCGGCCAGGTGACTTCACCGGCTTTCACCACGGTCACGCCGCGCACCACGGTGTCTTCAAAATCGATCTCGATTTCACCGTTTTTCTCTTTGCACAGCAGCTTCAGCAAATTCACCAGGTTGGTGCCATACAGCTGGGAGGATTGCGTCGGTAAACGGCTCGGTAAGTCGGTATAGCCGATGATTTTGACGCCGTTTGGCGTGGTGGTGATGGTGTCTGCGACCGTTAGCTCGCAGTTACCGCCGGTTTGCGCGGCAAGGTCAACGATGACGCTGCCCGGTTTCATTGACGCCACCATGTCGGCGGTGATCAATTTAGGTGCCGGACGGCCTGGGATCAGCGCGGTGGTGACGATGATATCCACTTCCGCCGCCTGCGCCGCGAACAGGGCCATTTCAGCTTTAATGAAGGCATCGGACATCACTTTGGCATAGCCGTCGCCGCTGCCCGCCTCTTCTTCGAAGTCCAGCTCGAGGAACTCCGCGCCCATACTCTGCACTTGCTCTTTCACTTCAGGACGGGTGTCGAAAGCGCGGACAATCGCGCCAAGGCTGCCCGCCGCGCCAATCGCCGCGAGGCCGGCGACGCCCGCACCGATGATCATCACTTTGGCAGGAGGCACTTTGCCTGCGGCGGTGATCTGCCCGGTGAAGAAACGGCCGAATTCGTGAGCGGCTTCAACAATCGCGCGGTAACCGGCGATATTGGCCATGGAACTCAGGGCATCCATGGATTGCGCACGGGAAATTCTCGGTACGGAGTCCATAGCCAGCGCGGTCACATTGCGCTCGGCCAGCTTCTGGATTAACTCGGCGTTTTGCGCAGGCCAGATAAAGCTGACCAGCGTTGAGCCGGGCTGCAGTTGGGTAATTTCATCGCCTTCAGGGGCATTAACCTTCAACACGATGTCGCTGTGCCAGACGTCAGCCGAACTGACAATTTGTGCCCCGGCCTGTATGTAGGCCGCGTCGTCAAAGCTTGCCAATTTTCCGGCGTCTTGTTCAATGGCAACCGTAAAGCCGAGCTTTAGCAGCTGTTCCACCGTTTTCGGCGTTGCTGCGACTCGGGCCTCATTGGTCAACCGCTCTCTTGGTACACCAATACGCATAGTTATTCCCTTCACCCTTTTTATTGATGATTAACACGCCGACAGCGCTTTTTTATTGCTGAACCTGTCGAATTGTTACCGTACCGAAGTTATTTTTTCCGACTGTTTATAACCTACTGAATTTGTGATTAATAATCTACGTATCGCAGTAATAGCCAGAGAATGAATGATTAATTCATGATGATGGGCAAGAAATTTGCCGCTAAGCGCTAAAAAATAGGGAGCCAATTAACGTTTTCGCAGCATAACTGCCGCCGTTTGCCGAAAAGAAGAACATTCGGCTCCACGTCTAATCAGCCTTAAGGTTAGCAAAAGGTGAATAATTAACATTTATTTCACCTCTTGGAATATACCTAAAACTTATATAAGTTATGGGCTGAAAAAAAAGTGATGCAGGTAGCGGTTAGCAACATCATTAATGACATAAATTACTGAGACACTCGGTATTGTTACATGCAATAATCGGCCGCTAACCTGTTACACATCAAGAATTCAGCACGTTTCAACATTACTGCGCAAGGTGAAAGGATTTTTTATGAAGCTGACCAAAACGATCATCGCATCGGCTCTGTGTTTATCTTTAACGGCTATTTCCGCCTTGTCAGCAGCACAGGCAGCCCAGGAAATCGCTCCAGAAAAAGCAGCCGCCATCAAACCCTTTGATCGCATCGTAATTTCCGGTCGTTTCAACACGCTGGGGGACGCCGCTGACGCCGTTTCTCGCCGTGCTGATGCACTGGGTGCAGATTATTTTTATATTCAAGACACAAACAGCTCAGGTAACAGCGGTAACTGGCGCGTCGTCGCGGACATCTATAAAAAAGATGCGGCCGAAGTCAGTAAGAAAACCACTTACCGTGAAATTAATGGCGTAAAAGAATTACCGAAAGAAGAGGCTTACCTGCTTGAGCCTTATGACACCGTGACCGTCAGCGGCTTCTACCGTAGCCAGCCAGACGTGAATGATGCCATCACCAAAGCCGCGAAAGAGAAAGGGGCTTACTCCTTCTTCATCGTGCGTCAGGTTGATGCCAACAGCGGTGGCAACCAGTACATTACGGCTTTCATCTACAAGAAAGATGCTGCAAAACGCGTCGTGCAGGATCCAGACGCTATCCCAGCTGATTCCGAAGCAGGTAAAGCCGCGCTGGCAGCTGGCGGTGCCGCGGCTAAGAAAGTGGAAATCCCAGGCGTCGCTTCTTCTGGTAGCCCAAGCCGTTCCGTGGGTCGCTTCTTCGAAACTCAATCTTCCACCGGGCAGCGTTATACCGTAACGGCGACCAACGGCGCGAAGATTCAGGAAGTGAACAACGTGACTGCAGCACAGATGGCTCCGTTTGATTCCATCACTTTCACCGGCCACTTCAACAGCATCACCGACGTCTCTCAAGAAGTGGCGAACCGTGCAGCAGCCAAAGGCGCGAAGTTCTATCACATCACTCGCCAGTGGCAAAACAAGAGTGGTGGTAACCTGACGGTTAGCGCTGACTTGTTCAAATAATTACCGCGTTAGAAATAACAAAAGGCAGCCTGCGGGCTGCCTTTTTGCTAACGCTCTTTTACTCAATATCTTTATATTGTTACGGCCAACATCAACCTAAACGACGTTTAATGCTGATGCACAGGCTGCAGAATTTCCACGCGCAAATGGTCATTACTTTGCACTAGCTGCAAGCTATGTTTGCATTCGCTTTTTATGGTATTCAACTGCTCATCGTTAAGCGCATAGGGCAAATTAATATCCACGCTATAAAGCCCCTGCTGTTCCGCCAATTCAATTAAACGCACAATATTGGTTTCATCGCTTACCTGCGTCGAAACCACTTGTAGCGCTAAACTTCTCAGGCGCTCCTGCTTAGATTTTTCTTGTGAGGTGCGGGATCGAAGTACCATGCCGAAGAAAGGCAGCACTCCATAAATCGCGTCGATAAAGCTCCACTGCTTTTTGCATGATGCAGAAAGGTATTCCATGTAATCGAAGGAAGCTTTTTCACTGCGCACATCGGGTATCAGGCGATTATCGCTCATCCCCTATTCCTCTCCTGGCCAGTGTTAGGACGGTTAAACGCACGAAGAATGAATCAGTTAATATAATGCAGCGTAATATATTTCGTTAAGTATATTCGCCTCTATAATGGCATATTTCACGAAGCGTGCGCTAGTCGGTTGAGCGGGCAAAACGCAATACTGTGTCGCATAATGTGAATGTTAAAATATTGTCAGTTTTTCTACGTTTGTCTCTACAAAAGGGTCGCAAACTCTGAAAAACTGTCACTTCCTATTACGCATGTCTTGTAGCCATAGCCTGTGTCTGCGGCTATGCTGACCATCGGATAATAATTAACAGCAATCCAATGAATAAAATCGTTTTTGTAGAAGATGATCCAGAAGTCGGTAACCTGATTGCGGCCTATTTAGGCAAACACGACATTGAAGTGTTAGTCGAACCCCGTGGTGACACCGCGCAGGATCGCATCGCGCGTGAAAAGCCCGATTTAGTTTTGCTAGATATCATGCTGCCCGGCAAAGATGGCATGACCCTCTGTCGCGACCTGCGCCCTACTTACAGCGGCCCCATCGTGCTGCTGACCTCCCTTGACAGCGACATGAACCACATTCTGTCGCTGGAAATGGGCGCTAACGATTACATCCTCAAAACCACGCCGCCTGCCGTATTACTGGCTCGCCTGCGCCTGCACTTGCGCCAGCATGCGCCGCAATCGGCGGGTGAAGAAAAACCGGCCAGCAAATCCTTGCAGGGTGGCAATGCGCTGCACTTTGGCCAACTCTGTATTGATCCTGTGAACCGCGAAGTGACGCTGGTTGATGAAGTGATTGTTCTCTCCACGTCTGACTTTGACTTGTTATGGGAATTGGCAACTCACGCCGGTCGCATTATGGACCGCGAGGCCCTGCTGCTAAACCTGCGCGGCGTCAGCTATGATGGCTTAGATCGCAGCATCGACGTGGCGATTTCTCGGTTACGCCGCAAGCTCTACGACAACGCCCTCGAGCCGTTCCGCATCAAAACCATTCGTAATAAAGGTTACCTTTTCGCCCCTAATGCCTGGGAGACAGGACAGGAATGAGAAAGCTTTTCATCCAGTTTTTCCTGCTGTTGCTGGTCTGTTTCCTGGTGATGACCATGCTGGTCGGTCTGGTTTATAAAGTCACCGCCGAGCGAACCGGGCGCCAGTCTCTCAACGACTTGATGAAAAGCTCGCTGTACTTAATGCGCAGCGAACTGCGCGAAATCCCCATTAAGGATTGGAATAAGACCATCAACACGCTGGATCTTAACCTCTCTTTTAAGCTGCACATTGAGCCTTTGGGCAAACGGGTTCTTAGCCCTGAACTGGATAAGCGCCTGAAAGATGGCGAAATTATCGCGCTCGATGATGAATACACCTTTATTCAACGCGTGCCGCGCAGTCACTACGTCTTAGTAGTCGGCCCTATTCCCTATCTGTTCTACATGCACGAGATGCGCATTCTGGATCTGGTGGTCATGATGCTGATCGGCCTGTCGCTCGCCCTGCCGGTCTTCTTGTGGATGAGCCCGCACTGGAAGGATTTGCTTAAGCTTGAGAAGTCGGCCCAAAGGCTGGGCAATGGCTATCTGGACGAGCGAACCAATTTTGATTCCACCTCAAGTTTGAATCGTTTAGGCATTGCCTTTAACCAGATGGCGGACAACATCAACACGCTGATCGCCAGTAAGAAGCAGCTGATTGACGGCATCGCCCACGAATTGCGTACCCCACTGGTGCGTCTGCGCTACCGTCTGGCGATCAGTGAAAACCTGCCAGAAGCCGAGCAGCAGGCAATTAACCGCGATATCGGCCAGCTCGAATCTCTCATCGACGAACTGCTGACCTACGCGCGTCTGGACCGACCGCAGGTTGCGCTTAATCTTGAGAAAGTAAATCTGGCAGACTGGCTGGCGGATAAGGTTGATGACTTCCGCCTGATCAACGCTGAGCGCGGCATCACCCTGTCGGTGCCAGAAAGCGTAGATTTCGGCGGGGTTGATTTACGTTTAATGGAGCGCGTGCTGGATAACCTGGTGAACAACGCCCTGCGCTATGCTAACGACAAAATCCACATCAGCCTGTGGCTGGACGGCGAGAACGCCAGTTTGCAGGTGGAAGATGACGGACCGGGCATCCCAGAGGAAGAGCGCATTCGCGTTTTCGAGCCGTTTGTTCGCCTGGACCCAAGTCGCGACCGCGCTACCGGCGGCTGTGGCTTAGGGCTGGCCATTGTTCACTCGATTGCCGTAGCGTACCAAGGCCGCGTCAGCGTGGAGTCCAGCCCATCATTCGGCGGGGCTTGCATACGTTTCAGCTGGCCTGCCAAAACCGTTTTTAATCTCAATACAGAACCACGCTAAAAATAATTTCGAAGGAAGTAAATAATGACAACAGCTTATTCACAACTGCGCAGTACCTTCGCCCGCCTGTCCCGCTTTAACCATCTTTCCGCCATCGCTGGCTGGGATATGGCCGCAATGATGCCGCCCGCCGGTAGCAAAGCGCGCTCTGAAGCACTGGCCGAGCTGAGCGTTTTGTCTCACCAGATTTTGACCGCAAAACAGGTTGGCGACTGGCTAGAACAGGCCGAAAGCGAAGACCTGAACGATCTCGAGCGTGCCGACCTGCGCGAGATGCGTCGTAAATATCAGCAATCCGCCGTGCTGCCTGAAAGCCTGGTTGAAGAGAAATCCTTGGCGGGCGCACGCTGCGAACACGCTTGGCGCGTGCAGCGCAAAGGCAATGACTGGGAAGGTTTTGCAGAGAACCTTCGTGAAGTCGTTCGCCTGAGCCGTCAGGAAGCGAAGTTGCGCTCAGAAGCGACGGGCGTCGGCCTGTATGACTCCCTGCTCGACATGTACGAGCCGGGAATGACTTCCGCCAAACTGGACGTGCTGTTCGGCGACCTGAAAACCTGGCTGCCAAATCTGCTGAAAACCGTGGTTGAGAAGCAGAAATCAGAAACGCGTATCACGCCAGTTGGTCCGTTTGATATTGAGAAACAGCGTCAGCTGGGCCTGCAAGTGATGGCACGCCTGGGCTTCAACTTTGACGCCGGTCGTCTGGACGTCAGCGCTCACCCGTTCTGCGGCGGTGTGCCAGAGGACGTACGCATCACCACGCGCTACAACGAACACGAATTCCTCAGCGCCATGATGGGCGTCATCCATGAGACTGGTCACGCGCGCTACGAGCAGAACCTGCCGAAAGAGTGGCTAGGCCAGCCGGTATCCAACGCGCGCTCAATGGGCGTGCACGAGTCGCAAAGCCTGCTGTTTGAAATGCAATTGGGTTGCAGCGAGCCGTTCCTGAAATCTATCTATCCGCTGGTTATCGAGCAGTTCGGTCAGCGCGAAGGCTTAGACGAGAGCAACTTCATCAAGCTTAATCAGCGCGTTGAGGCAGGCCTTATCCGCGTTGATGCCGACGAAGTGAGCTATCCGGCGCACGTGATCCTGCGTTATGAAATCGAAAAAGCGCTGATTGAAGGTGAGATCGAAGTCGAAGACATCCCTGCTCTTTGGAACAGCAAGATGAAGGAATATCTGGGCATCGACACCGTGGGCAACTACCGCGACGGCTGTATGCAGGATATTCACTGGACCGACGGCGGCTTCGGCTACTTCCCAACCTATACTTTGGGCGCCATGTACGCAGCACAGCTGTTCCAGTGCGCCAACCACGCGATCCCAACTCTGCAAGATGATATCGCCCGTGGCGACCTGACCGCCCTGTTCCAGTGGTTGCAGCAGAACATCTGGCAGCACGGCAGTCGTTTCACTACCGACCAGCTGATTCAGAATGCCACCGGCGAGACGTTGAATCCGGCGTATTTCCGCAAACATTTGGAAAATCGTTATTTGTAGGTTTTGCCTCAAAGAGCAGTTTGGAGTTGCCTTTTGCTCCTCCCCCTGACAAGGGGGAGGCTGGGAGGGGGTATTGCAGCAAACTCAGTGGCTTATGTGAGAAATACCCCACCCCAACCCTCCCCTAATTAGGGGAGGGAGCAGTTCGGATTCCGATAACTCTCGCTATCCCCATTCAAAAACCACCCTCCCTGCTAAGAATCCTCTCAATAAATCTTCCAGATCCCATGATTTCTCAAGGATTTGCGGTGCCACAGAGTGTTCAAGTACATAAATAACATTGTATGTTGTAACTAAATACAGGTATCTCTACGTACAGAAGTTGACAAAACCGAAGTAACCCATTGATTTTATTGCCGTATGGAGTTTGTACAAAGCGTTACACGCCGACACCAATCACTCACTTACAAAGCAGACTGCCGCGCCTACTATTCTCCTACCGGCCCCGCAGTGGGGTGGACATATAAACGAACATTCTGAGGAATTTAAGATGAAAAAAGTATTAGCTCTGGTTGTTGCCGCTGCAATGGGTCTGTCTTCTGTAGCTTTCGCTGCTGACACTACTGCTGCACCAGCTCCTGCTGCTGCTCCAGCTGCAACTACCGCTGCTCCAGCTCCTGCTGCACCAGCTCCTGCTGCTGCTCCAGCTGCAACTACCGCTGCTCCAGCGGCTGCTGCTCCAGCTGCAAAAGCACCAACTAAGCATGCTGTAAAGCATAAGAAAGCACACAAGAAAGCTGCTCAGAAAGCGCAAGCTGCTAAGAAACACAAAAAAGCTAAGAAAGCTGCCCCAGCACAGAAAGCCCAGGCTGCTAAAAAACACGTGAAACATGCTAAGAAAGCCGCTCCAGCACAGAAAGCTCAGGCTGCTAAAAAGCACGTAAAACACGCTAAGAAAGCTGCTCCAGCGCAGAAAGCTCAGGCTGCTAAAAAACACGTGAAACACGCTAAGAAAGCTGCTCCAGCTGCTAAATAAGTAAGACTTTTGGTGAGTGATTCCACTCCCTTAGAGTAAGACTGAATATTAACACCCGGTTCGCCGGGTGTTTTTTTCTCCAGTTTTCAGATTGAGGTATTGATGGAAGATGCTGCGCCGATACCTGTTCGAAATCACCCTTAGCGCACTGATACTGTGCGGTTTAATTACCCTGTTCTTCTACTTGTGATATCACCTGAACAAAATCCCTCCGGTGATCACACCGCCAGTTGCAAGCGTCTATAATCACTCCATAATATACGATTCAAGGGATTTCCCTGCTTTCAAGGTCAGAATGTTATGCGCATCGCGTTACCTTTAGTTTTGAGCCTTTTTTGTTGCACCATTTCCTCTGTTCATGCGGACGTTCCTGAACCCGATTCAGATTCCGATGCGCCAACCATAAGTTTGAAAGAAAAGACTGCCCTGTTCTTTGGTCACGATCATCGCACCGCCGTCGCCAATACCAGCGACTGGCCGTGGCAAGCCATCGGACAGATTGAAACCGAAAGTGGCAATCTGTGTACGGCAACGCTGATATCCAAGCATCTGGTGTTAACCGCCGGGCACTGCGTGCTGGCTCCTCCGGGCAAGATTGATAAAGTCGTGGCACTGCGTTTTATTTCTCACAAGCAAAAATGGCGTTATCAGGTCACGGCGTTAGAAACGCTGGTTGACCCCAAGTTAGGAAAAAAGCTGAAAGCCGATGGCGAAGGTTGGATTGTGCCCTCTAAAGCCGCCGCGTTTGACTTTGCGCTGGTTCGCCTGACGGATGAGAATATCGCCCTGCCGATCACCCCGCTGCCGCTGTGGGAAGGCACCCGCGACCAGCTTACTGCCGCGCTGAAGCAGAATGGCCGTAAGATCACGCAGGCGGGTTATCCGGAAGATCATCTGGATGATTTATACAGCCATCAAAACTGCCTGATCACCGGCTGGGCGCAGCCTGGCGTGCTGTCGCACCGATGTGACACCCTGCCTGGCGACAGTGGCTCGCCGTTGTTATTAAAAACCGGCGATAAATGGTCACTGATTGGTATTCAAAGCTCGGCCCCGGCGGCGCAAGATCGCTATTTAGCCGATAACCGCGCACTGGCCGTTCCAGCCATCCGCGACGCCCTGAATAAGCTCTCGTCAGGTGCCGTCAGCGCCATGCCAGCTGCGCAATAATTGCCGGAAAAGGTGCAAAAAAAAACCTAAGTCACACAAGTGGCTTAGGTTTTTTTATTGACGCTGCGGCGAGTTAGGCGTCAGCTTTCAACATATAAATGCAGGAAGTTACCGTACTGCCGTCGGTGGTGGTCACTTCGACCGGCACGCGCTCGTAGCCCTCGCCTTCGAAATCATCCAGAATCTGCCAGTTTTCAGCGAGCTTATCAGAGCTGAAGACAAAACCATTTACCCGGTTGCCGCTGTCATCAAGCACAATCCCCGGAAAGCCCATTTCAGCCCCCCAGCCTTTGTGCAGCAGGGTTCCCCCTACGTGCCCTTCTTGCCAACTGCCGCCAATCCCCTCAAGTACGTGGGCGTTTGGGCGGCCGGGGCCTAAAGTGCCATAAACGAATAACGTTGCCATTCTCACTCCTCAATCAACCGGTAACTAACTGTTCCATGGTTTGCAAAATACGTTTGTCGGAAATCGGATAAGGCGTGCCCAGCTGCTGGGCGAAATAGCTCACGCGCAGCTCCTCAATCATCCAGCGCACCTCTTTGACTTCTTCGCTCTGCTGGCGAGCCGGTGGCAGTTTATTGAGCCACTGCTGCCACAGCTTCTCGACGTGCTCGACCTTCAACATCTGGGCGCGGTCGCGATGAGGATCCATCGCCAGCTTGTCCATACGTTTTTCAATCGCGTTGAGATAGCGTAGCGTATCTGGCAGGCGTTTCCAGCCGTTCTGAGTGACAAAGCCGCGGTAGATCAACCCTGACATTTGGCTCTTAATATCAGAGAGCGCCAGCGCCATGGTCATATCAATACGGCCTTTAAGGCGCTTGTTGATATTGAATACCGCCGTCAGGATCTGCTCCACCTGCACGGCAATCTGCACCACGGCGTCATTGAGATGAGCGCGAACATGCTCGTGAAGTCGGGCAAACTCCTCCTCTTTCCACACCAGACCGCCACTTTCGGCGATCAATTTATCAATGCCGCAGGAGATACAGTCGTCGATCAGGTCCAGCACTTTGCCATAAGGGTTGAAGTACAGACCCAGCTTGGCTTTGTTCGGCAACTTTTCGTGCAAGTATTTGATTGGCGATGGAATATTAAGCAGCAGCAAACGGCGCACACCCGCCCACATCGCCTGCTGTTGCTCCAGCTCGCTGTCAAACAGGCGGATCGCGATGCTGTCTTTGGTATCGACCAGCGCCGGATAAGCCTTAACTTCGTAACCACCGCGCTTTTGTTCATAGCGCTCGGGCAGCGTGCCAAAGCTCCAGACGTGCAAATCGCTCTGTTCGATGCCGTCATCGGCCACGGCAGACAGCGTCTGCTGCACCTGCTCTTTCAAACCTGCTTTCAGCGCCGTCAGGTCTTTGCCTTCGCGCAGGGTTTTGTTTTTGTCATCCAAAATACGGAAAGTCATTTTGAGATGGTCTGGAACCTGCTCCAACTGCCAGTCGTCGCGTGACACCGTCACGCCACTCATTTTGCGCAGTTCGCGCTCCATGGCATCCAGCAAAGGCTGTTCGAAAGGCTTGAGGCGGCCTAGCAGCGCGTCGGCGTAGTTCGGCGCGGGCACGAAGTTGCGGCGAATCGGCTTCGGCAGTGATTTAATCAGCGCCATAATTAGCTCGCGGCGAATGCCGGGGATCTGCCAGTCGAAGCCCTGCTCGTCAATCTGATTGAGCAGCGGCAGCGGAATGTGCACCGTCACGCCATCGGCGTCGGTCCCCGGCTCAAACTGATAGGTCACGCGCAGCTTGATATTGCCCTGATGCCAGAAGTTCGGGTAGTCGTGGGCGCTGATGTTGCCCGCGCCCTCTTTGATCAACATGCTCTTTTCGAAGTTTAGGCTATCGGCGGGCTGGGTCTTCCACCAGCTATCAAAGTGGCGAGACGACACCACCTCCTGACCAATGCGCTGCTCGTAGAACAGAAACAGCGTCTCGTCGTCGACCAAAATATCGCGGCGGCGGGACTTGTGCTCCAGCTCTTCCACTTCGCCACGCAGTTTGAGGTTGGCGCGGAAGAACGCGTGCCGCGTCTGCCAGTCACCTTCCACCAGCGCATGGCGAATAAACAGCTCGCGGGATAGTACTGGGTCAATGCTGCCGTAGTTCACTTTGCGGGCTGCGACGATAGGCAGGCCGAACAGGGTGACTTTCTCAGACGCGATCACCGCGCCCTGCGCTTTCTCCCAGTGCGGCTCGCTGAAGCTGCTCTTCACCAGATGCTTGGCCAGCGGCTCAATCCATTCTGGCTCGATGCGCGCGGCGATACGGCCCCACAGGCGGCTGGTTTCCACCAGCTCGGCGACCATCACCCATTTCGGCGGCTTTTTGAATAGACCGGAACCGGGGAAGACGGCAAACCGGGCATTGCGCGCGCCGGTATATTCTTGTTTATCCGCGTCTTTCATGCCGATATGCGACAGCAGCCCGGTCAGCAAGGCGCAGTGAACACTGCGATAATCGGCAGGTTCGCTGTTCACCGGCAGGCCCAGCTCTTTCACCACTTGGCGCAGCTGGGTATAGATATCCTGCCATTCGCGCACGCGTAGGTAGTTGAGGTAGTCGCTGCGACACATTTTGCGGAACTGGGCCGAAGAGAGCTCTTTTTGCTGCTCTTTCAGGTAGTCCCACAGATTCACAAAGGCCAAGAAGTCGGAGTCTTTGTCGGCAAAGCGGCGATGCTTCTCGTCGGACGCCTGCTTCTTGTCCATCGGGCGTTCGCGCGGGTCCTGAATCGACAGCGCGGCGGTAATGATCATCACTTCGCGCATACAGCTGTCTTTGCGCGCTTCAAGCACCATGCGGGCCAGACGCGGATCCACCGGCAACTGGGCAAGCTGGCGACCGGACTGCGTCAGGGTATAACGCCCGTCTTGCGCGTTATTGATTGCCCCCAGCTCTTCCAGCAGGCGCACGCCGTCCTGAATATTGCGTTTATCCGGCGCTTCCACAAAAGGAAACGCGGCAATGTCGCCCAGCCCCAAAGAGGTCATTTGCAGAATGACCGAGGCTAGGTTGGTACGCAGAATTTCCGGATCGGTAAACTCCGGGCGCGACAGGAAGTCTTGCTCGGAATAGAGACGAATACAGATACCTTCGGAGACACGTCCGCAGCGGCCTTTACGCTGATTCGCCGAAGCCTGAGAAATCGGCTCGATAGGCAGGCGCTGCACCTTAGTACGGAAGCTATAGCGACTAATACGCGCCGTACCCGGGTCGATAACATATTTAATCCCCGGCACGGTCAGCGAGGTTTCCGCCACGTTGGTGGCCAGCACGATGCGGCGACCGGCATGAGACTGGAACACGCGGTTCTGCTCGCTATTGGAAAGGCGGGCATATAAAGGCAAGATTTCGGTATGCGGCAGATCCAGCTTATTCAGCGCGTCGGCGGTATCGCGGATCTCCCGCTCGCCGCTCATAAAGATCAGAATATCACCGGCACTTTCGCGGCCCAGCTCGTCTACGGCATCAAAAATCGCCTGAAGCTGGTCGCGGTCGGTGTCTTCCGCGTCATCCACCACCGGCCGATAGCGCACGTCCACCGGATAAGTGCGGCCCGACACTTCGATAATCGGCGCATGATTAAAATGCTTCGAGAAGCGCTGAGGGTCGATGGTCGCCGAAGTAATAATGACTTTTAGGTCCGGGCGCTTCGGCAGCAGCTGACGCAGATAGCCGAGGATAAAGTCGATGTTCAGGCTGCGTTCATGGGCCTCATCGATGATCAGCGTGTCGTATTGCATCAGCATGCGATCTTGTTGGATCTCCGCCAGCAAGATACCGTCCGTCATCAGCTTAACCAGCGTGTTATCCCCCACCTGGTCGTTGAAACGCACTTTATAGCCGACGGTGCCGCCCAGCGAGGTTTCCAGCTCGTCGGCAATACGGTTCGCCACGGTTCTGGCGGCCAGACGCCTTGGCTGAGTATGCCCAATCACGCCTTTAATGCCGCGCCCCAGCTCCATACAGATTTTCGGGATCTGCGTGGTTTTACCGGAACCTGTTTCCCCCGCCACAATCACCACCTGATGGTCGCGAATGGCTTTGAAGATGTCGTCTTTCTTTTGGCTAACCGGCAGATTGTCCGGATAGCTGATTTTAGGTCTTGAGGCTTCGCGGGCGCTGACTTTTTGCAGGCTCTGGGCGATAGCGTTTTCAATCTCTTGGGTAATACCTTCGACCGCTTTCGGGTCGTCCTGCGCTTTATTCAATAGCGCCTTAGCGCCGTGCAAACGTCGTTGCAGGCGTTGGCGGTCACGAAGCATCAGCCCGTCTAACTGCGCTGACAGTGCCGCGAGCGGAGATTTCACGTTCGGCATTCCTTGTTGCTCGTCAGGCGACTCGAGGATAAACCGCGATATCGGCTGAATTTGAAAGGTTTAGTGTTGAAGTAGCAGCGGATGAACCTATGCCTGGTTAGCAATATGTTACCACAAGCTGTTGAAGATGCTGAAAGCGGGCTGAATTTAGCGCCAAACAGAAGTCGTTCAGTAATATTGAACATAGCACTCGAAATATTACGCTATCACTGAATAACTTTTGTGAATAAAGTAACTTTCATTCCGGGGCGCCCGCCCTTGCAACGCACTCAGTTAAGGATTTACTCATGAGCAAAGTACTGGTTCTGAAATCAAGCATTCTGGCGAACTTCTCTCAGTCAAACCAACTGTCAGACTACTTCGTAGCGCAATATCAGGCTGCTCACAGCGGTTCACAAGTTACCGTTCGTGACCTGGCTGCTGACCCAATCCCGGTTCTGGATGGTGAATTGGTAGGTGCTCTGCGCCCTTCCGACGCGCCATTGACTCCACGTCAGGAAGAAGCGCTGGCGCTGTCAAATACGCTGATTGAAGAGCTGCAGGCCAATGACGTGATTGTTATCGCGGCACCTATGTATAACTTCAACATTCCGACTCAGTTGAAAAACTACTTTGACCTGGTAGCCCGTGCTGGCGTGACGTTCAAATACACTGAGAAAGGCCCAGAAGGTCTGATTAAAGGTAAGAAAGTTATCGTTCTGACCAGCCGTGGTGGCATCCATAAAGACACTGGCAGCGATCTGGTTGCGCCTTACCTGTCACTGTTCCTCGGTTTCCTGGGAATGAGCGACGTAGAATTCATCTTCGCTGAAGGTATTGCTTACGGTCCAGAAGTGGCGACCAAAGCACAGGCCGCTGCGAAAGAAGCTATCGACGCTGCTATCAAGCAAGTCGCCGCAGCTTAAGATTTAAGATTGCCAAGTATTATCACAATCTGGAAGGGTCAATTCCCCTCAGAATCGGTTGTTAAACCCCTCTCCTGATGATGTTGTGATAACACCATTGCGCGCTGAAAAGCGCGCTTTTTTTTGCCTATTTTTGCAGCCACTGACCATTAATCCCGCGCACATACTCCCCGGCTCCGGCGCGAGCCACCAGCTTCTGCCCCGCAAGTTTCGCCACGTCGCCGCTGGTCACCTGATTGTTTTGCGCCACTTGCTTATATTGCTCTTCGCGGCCCTGATTAATGCGTTTCACCAGTGACAGGGTTTCCGCATCTTGCTTGACCGGCGCCAGATAGCCCGACAGGGTTTCGCCCACCCGACCTTGCTGCTTGGCCTCTTCCAGCGTCAGGGCAAAGGCCGTGCTGCTAAACAGTAGGGTTGAAACCAGCACCAGCAGCGCAGATTTCTTCACCGTGGCGGTTTTAAACATTTTGAAGGTTAACGCACGCATATCCACTCTCCACACCGGCTTGCCAGCCGCGCCAATTTAGAACAGGTCACTCTGGTTTTTCAGCAGATTTTCGACATCTTTATCGACCTTGATGTGGATCTCATGCTCAATCTTGACGTTCATATTGATGGTGATCGGCTCTTTCGGTGCAGAGAGTTCAATGCGCGGCACGCAGCCGTTAAGCATCACGACGGCCAGAGCGGTCGCCGTGCAGAGCGTGGTTCGGTAAGCGATAGCCAGCTTCATGGTAAAGTCCTCAAATTCTTATCCTTAGAGGGTGCATCCGGTTGCTGAGACAGGGAGTTCGCCGGCAGCGAGATCTCCTGTTGCAACCATTCTTGCAAGTTGTCGCCAAAGCGCAAACTGCGCCACAGCTGATAAATGTTTTCCTGATGGGTGTAATTAAGGTTCACTTCTCTGTCCTGCTTACCCGAGGTATTGGCTCCGGTAACGTGAGATTTCATGGTCAGCTCGCCGAGGTTATCCAGATTGACCTTGGCAATCATTTCGCGGATCTCCATATAACGGATCCACTCAATCACCAGCCGGTTAGCCAGATTGCCAGCCGCCATGGCATCGGCAAACTGTGGGTCGAGGCGCAGCGTCAGCCAGCCATCATTTTGTATCCAGCCGTCGCGCACAATCCAGTGCGGGTCATTAACATAAAGTGGCAGCTCGCCGTTGATATTACCGGACATCGCCAACTGTTTGGGTTTCAGCGCGGTGAACAGTTCGCTGAGACTGATTTTTTGCAGTTTAAGCACCGCCGCGTCATGCTGCGGCATGCGCAGCGCCGACATGCTGATGTGGCCGCGCAGGGTATCCACGCCGAGATTACTCAGGGTCAGCGGCGTGCTCTCCGACCAGGGATAAGTCCCTTGCAGGTCGGCAGTAATGTTCTCCAGCTTAACGAGGTTATTCACTTCGCGGATCCGCAGCATTACCGGCTGTTTCACACCCAGCGTCCAAATCTGATTTTGCAGCCGATAAGAGAGGCTGAAGTCCATCCCACTGACGTCGCCGTCCGGCAACCACATGCCGCCGTCCTTCACCACCCAGTGACCGCCGCCGATAAATCCCTGCCCGCGCGCCATGGAGAAAGCCGCCTGCGCATAGAAAGTGCCCTCGCGCAGACGAATATTCAACTCCGGAGTCAGCAGCGACTGGAATACCGCCAGCTGCTGTTTCGGCCACCAGGCTTCACCGCGCAGACGTTCGCCATCCCAACGACCGTTGAGCTTGATCGGCCCTATCGGGTCGGCGTCCAGCGTGCCTTTCATGATGAAGCTCTGCGGGTCGCTACCACTGAGGTGCAGCATTAGCTCGCTGGGTGGCAGGTAGCCGCCGTTATCCAGCGCAATCTTCTTCGCCACCAGCTTGATGTCGCCCATAAACTGTGGCGGCAAATCCGGGAATTGTTTTTTGAAGCGTTCTGGTACCGGGCGACGCCAAGTCAGCGGTTTATCCAGCGTCAGGCGCGGCGCGTCCACATTAATCAAGCCGTAATGTAGCTTGTTAAAGCCGGTCGAGAGCGACGTCAGGGTGATGAGATTGTTATCCCAATTACCTTTACCGGCCATATCCCAACGTCCGGCCAGCGGCGGCAGTTTGCCATTGCCCCAGTATTTGAAATTCCACAGTCCCTGATCCGGCCAAAATTTCTCGGCCTTACCGTCAAGGTGCAGGTCGAAGCTACCCCAGTAGGTATCCCGAGCTTTAACAATCGCCTGTAGCGGGCCGCTCACCCCTTCGGCAGAAACCTTCACCCCCGCCAGCGGCCAGCGGGCGTCCTGTAACAGTAGCTCAGGAGTAGGTTTGCCCCACGCGCGCAGCAGAGCGCCGCTGCGCAGCGCCAGCGTCGGATTAAGCACCGAGCCGCTCAGCGTACCCGGCAGCGAGGCACTCAGTGAGGTAGCCACCAGGTTAGCTTGGCCAGTGAGCTGGAAAGCCAAATCGCTGTCCAGCAGCCCAACCTTGCCCGGCCCCATGGTCAGCACCACGTTGGCTTTACCATTATGCCCCTGAGTCAGCACGTTGAGCCGCGCCGCGAGCTGGGTCTGGTCGAAGGTATCCGCCCAATCGCTCAGCGTCAGGTTGATGCCACCGGCGAGCGGCTGCGCGGCATAGGGCCAGTGCCACTGCCCCTGGCTTATCTGTAAATTCTTACCGTGCAGAGTCCACGGCAGGGTCGCCAGAGGCTGCTGGCTGCCCTTTTCGGCAATCGTCAGCACGCCTGAGGTTTGCTGCCATTGCAGTAAAATATCCAGCGGATTCGGCACCTGTGCGGTTTGCATTTCGGCGCGCAGTTCGCCGGTTTGCGGCAACTGGTCCAGCGTAGCGGGCAGCGTCAATTTGCCGCTCAGCGCAATGGGCTGTTGGCTGCCCGGCGGGGTCAGGCGCAGGGAGTTAATGGCGAGTTGTTGATTGTCGAGCGTGGCGTCCAGATTGAGATCTTCGCCCTGTAGCGTCAGGTGCTGGGTCGCGCCCTGATTGTCGAGACGCAGTTCACCGGCGTAACGCTGCCACGGCGTCACCACCAGACGGTGAATGATCACATTGCCCGCAGGCAGGCTCTGTTGGATATCAGCTAATGAAAGAGGTGAGCTATCGGCGCTTTTCGGCAGGTTGCTCAGACACAGGGTATCGACATTCAGGCTATCGGCCTCCAGCGCCCAGCGGCCACTGGCATGGCTCAGACGCGCATTGGTGGCCTGCGCCAGTTCGCATTCTCCCGCCATATAGCGCATTCCCGGCAGCTCGAGAGTACCATTAGACCAGCTAGGTGATGCGGAAAGGCGTAGACTGGTCCCTGCCGGTAGCCAATGTTGGGCAACCTGAGGCAACCAGCGAGGCACGGTTTTCCATAACACCCCGGCCAAAAACAGCAAGGTAAGCACGGTTCCCAGACACACCAGTGCAAAATATCTCAGTCCTTTCCTCATGATATGCCTTGTTTTTCACGAAACCGCTATAAGATACCATAATTAGCATAACAACTTATCGTGGAGAAATAGGATGAAACTCGCCGTTTACAGCACGAAGAATTACGATCGTAAATACCTCGAGTTGGTGAATCAGCATTATGGATATGAGCTGGAGTTTTTCGACTTCCTGCTGACCCCGCAGACGGCGAAAACCGCCATCGGCGCCGATGCCGTCTGTATCTTCGTCAATGACGATGGCAGCCGCGAAGTGTTGCAAGAGCTGAAATCGCTGGGCATTAAGACGCTGGCCCTGCGCTGTGCCGGTTTCAATAACGTGGATTTAGACGCCGCCAAAGAGCTGGGTATTTCGGTGGTGCGCGTTCCGGCTTATTCACCGGAAGCCGTGGCCGAGCACGCCGTGGGCATGATGATGTGTCTTAACCGCCACATTCACCGTGCCTATCAGCGCACCCGAGAGGCGAACTTCTCTCTGGAAGGGTTGATTGGTTTTAATATGCATCAGCGCACGGCGGGGATCATCGGCACGGGTAAAATCGGCGTCGCCGCGATGCGGATTCTGAAAGGTTTCGGCATGCATATTCTGGCTTATGACCCCTATCCAAGCCCATTGGCCCTTGAACTGGGTGCCGAGTATGTGGATCTCGATTCGCTGTACGCTCAGTCGGACGTTATCTCCCTGCACTGCCCGTTAACGCCGGAAAACCACCACATGCTGAACGCCACGTCATTCGCCAAGATGAAAGACGGCGTGATGATTGTGAACACCAGCCGAGGCGCGCTGCTGGACGCCACTGCCGCCATTGACGCATTGAAGAAGCAGAAAATCGGCGCGCTGGGGATGGACGTGTATGAGAACGAGCGGGATCTGTTCTTCGAAGACAACTCCAACGAAGTGGTGCTGGACGACGTGTTCCGCCGCCTCTCATCCTGTCACAATGTGTTGTTCACCGGGCACCAAGCCTTCCTGACCAGCGACGCGCTGACCAGTATTTCGGAGACAACATTGCTGAATGTGGATCAGCTGGCGAAAGGGCAGCCATGCCCGAATGTTTTGTAGTTTAGGAAACTACAGGTAACTTTTAGGTCAGACTGTGGGCGTCGGCCTAAGGTCAAAACCGTGGGCTCGCCGCCCACACTGGCCCAAAGGGTTTTAAACGAAACCCTTTGGAATCCTGCGTTTTTTTGCTGCTGTTAGATCGAGGCTTCGCAGGGTTGAGATGGACATGTTTCAGGCACCTTAGTGATTGTCGCGAAGTGCCGCCGCTTAGGCGGTTCCCTCAGTTCGGGCTTCGAGCCATAGGTCTCGAACCACTCCCTCGGCGTCACTTCTGAACGCGACTTACTGGCATTTACACCGTACCTTTCCATTCAATTCGTAAAAAAACATACCCAAAACCAAGCCCACTGAAACGGCACGGTTGAGATGCCTCAAAACCGCAGTCAAAAATGACGCTGAGCGAACGGTTCGAGACCAAAGGCTCGAAGCCTGAAGCGAAGGCACCGCCTAAGCGGCGACATTTTGCGGTGGAGAACTGAAGCTCCTGAAACACGTCCGCCCAGCGAGCGACAGCGCGGAGTAAAGAGCCGGGGATTCTCAAGGGGCGCGGCGATAGGCGCCCCTTGAGGCCTGTGTGGCGGCAGCGCACGGTTTTGACCTTAGCCAGTGTGGGTGGCAGCGCACGATTTTGACCTTAAAGGGCCAGTGTGGGCGGCGAGCCCACGGTCTTGAATTTGAATTTAAAAGCGCTCAAAGGCAGCCCGCCTTACCCCGCCGTACATCTCCCTGCCATTAACGCGCTTTCCGAACACTGGCGGCCATTCGACATTGAACACATGCCTACGCGGCTGCCGTCTAACTGAGGTGCCATTCGCAACTGACCACCGGCCATGGAACATGCGGCGAAGGCCGGGCTGTCCATATTGACGCTGTGGTTAGAAAGGTTAACGCTGTTACCCTTCTGGGGAACCTCGTTGGAATCATCGTGGCTGCTACAGGCGGCCAACACCAGAACGGCTCCGGCCAATAATACGCGTAAGGCAGTGATCATCAGTCCTGCTCCTGAAGAATAACGGGGTGTCGGGGAATTAAGTGGAAATCATCATAGCCGAGCCATTCCGCCAGCGTCGAGTGTTAGCAAGAATTAATATCAACTTTTTCCTAAAAATAAACGATTAGATACACTTTATTTCGTTCCGTTATTTCTTTGGCTCATAAACTTAGGGCTCATTCACCGTTTTTGAGTATCAACTACTTAAAATAAGCACAACAGGGAGGCATTTTATAATGGTGACAGATTTTTTAATTCGTATTGCGCTGGCGGGCGTTTTGGGCGGGCTAATTGGTATTGAGCGCCAGCTGCGGGCGAAAGAAGCCGGTCTGCGAACCCACGTATTAGTGGGTATCGGCAGCGCGATGTTTATGATTGTGTCGAAATACGGTTTCGCCGATTTACTCAACCTCACCCACGTCAGTTTTGACCCCAGCCGCGTTGCAGCGCAGGTGGTGAGCGGCATGGGGTTCTTGGGTGCCGGGACCATCATCATCCAGAAACAGGTGGTCAAAGGCTTAACCACCGCTGCCGGATTATGGGTTACTGCCGCGATTGGTTTAGTTATTGGTAGCGGACTTTATGAGATTGGTATCTACGGCGCCTTCCTGACCTTAATTGTACTGGAAATGTTCCGCCAAATTAGTAATAGGCTGATCGGCCATCACCATCTGATTGAAATACGCCTCGCGCCGCAAAGCGTGCCTTCGGTATTAATAGCATTGCAGAAAATGCGTATTCGTCCGGGCCATATTAAAGTTAATCAGCGCGACGATGGTGATGAAAGTAAGTGCGAATTAGTGATGGACGTGGTGTTAAAACCGAAACAAAGCGTTGATAAATTGTATGAAGCCATCATGACCGTTCAGGGTATTAAACGTATTGATATCAATTAACCTCTTACTGCGCTGACGCGTATTTTCTCAAGCTGCGAGGGGAATTGGCCCTCGCAGAAGTAATAGAATTCCTACGACTTCCCCTCTTCCAGTAACCCTATCATTTCACTCAACTATTAACCCTGCACACAATCAGGATAAATCGATCGATGCCCCGCGTGTAAACTTTTTCATATTCGAACCGGTTCGGCATCGCTGTTTCCGGCAAGCATTAGGAAATGAAAAAGGGGTTTTCATGATCACCACTGACGGTAATAACGCAGTTGCTTCCGTGGCCTATCGCACCAATGAAGTAATTGCTATCTACCCTATTACGCCAAGTTCGACCATGGCCGAAATCGCCGGCGCGTGGTCCGGTGAAGGTAAGAAAAATCTCTGGGGCGATGTCCCAACCGTGATGGAAATGCAGTCAGAGGCCGGGGCGATTTCTACCGTCCACGGTGCGCTGCAAACCGGCGCACTCTCCACCTCTTTCACCTCATCGCAGGGTTTGCTGCTGATGATCCCCACCCTCTACAAGCTGGCCGGTGAATTAACGCCGTTCGTGCTGCACGTCGCCGCCCGCACCGTGGCGACCCACGCCCTGTCTATTTTTGGCGATCACTCCGACGTGATGGCCGTTCGCCAGACAGGCTGCGCGCTGCTTAGCGCCGCCAGCGTGCAGGAAGCGCAGGACTTCGCGCTGATTTCTCAAGTTGCCAGCCTCAACAGCCGCGTGCCCTTTATTCATTTCTTCGACGGCTTCCGCACCTCCCATGAAATCAATAAAATCGCCCCGCTGAGTGATGACACGCTGCAACAGATGCTGCCACAGCAGCAGATTGACGCCCACCGCGCCCGCGCCTTAACGCCGGACCGCCCGGTTATCCGCGGCACCTCGGCCAACCCGGACACCTATTTCCAGTCGCGCGAAGCCACCAACCCGTATTACGACGCTACCTGCCAGCACGTCATTGACGCCATGGAGGCCTTTTCCACCCTCACCGGCCGCGCCTACAAGCCTTTCGACTATGTCGGCCACCCGCAGGCGGAGCGCGTGATTGTGCTGATGGGTTCCGGTATCGGCACTTGCGAAGAAGTGATTGAAACCCTGATTGAGCGCGGCGAAAAGGTTGGCGTGTTGAAAGTACGCCTGTATCGCCCATTCAGCGCCAAACACCTGCTGGACGTGCTGCCGCAGAGCGTCAAAACGCTTGCCGTCATGGATCGCACTAAAGAGCCGGGTTCCCTTGCCGAGCCGCTGTACCTCGACGTCATGACCGCGCTGGCGGAAGCCTACAGCCGCGGGGAACGCGACAGCTTGCCGAAAGTGATTGGCGGCCGCTACGGCCTCTCTTCCAAAGAGTTTGGCCCAGACTGCGTGCTGTCGATTTTCGACGAACTGGCCCTCAGCCAGCCGCGCCCGCGCTTTACCGTGGGGATCTATGACGACGTGACCGGCCTGTCGCTGCCGGTGAATGACGAGCAACTGCCGCAGCACGCCACGCTGGAAGCCCTGTTCTACGGGCTGGGCAGTGACGGCTCGGTTTCGGCCACCAAGAACAACATCAAAATCATTGGCAATAGCACGCCGCTGTTTGCGCAGGGCTATTTTGTCTATGACTCCAAGAAGGCCGGTGGCCTGACGGTGTCTCACCTGCGCGTTAGCCCGCAGCCGATTAAATCGGCCTACTTGGTCAGCCACGCGCACTTCGTTGCCTGCCACCAGTGGCAGTTTATCGACCTGTACCAGATGGCCGAGCGCCTGCGCCCCGGCGGCATTTTCCTGCTCAACACGCCTTTCTCGGCACAAGAAGTGTGGGAACGCCTGCCGCTGGAAGTGCAGTCTTCGCTGCATAAGAACAATGCCCGTTTCTACATTATCAACGCCGCAAAAATTGCCCGCGAATGCCAGCTAGGCGCGCGCATCAATACCGTGATGCAGATGGCGTTCTTCCACCTGACTCAAATTCTGCCGGGCGATCAGGCCCTGAAAGAGCTGCAAGGCGCGATTGCTCGCAGCTACAGCAGCAAAGGCGAAGAGCTGGTGATGCGCAACTGGCAGGCGCTGGGCGCGACTCTTGAACAGCTGGTCGAAGTGCCGTTGCAGGCTATTCCTGAGCAGCCGCGCAAGCGTCCGCCGATTGTGTCTGACGCCGCGCCTGATTTCGTTAAAACCGTCACCGCCGCGATGCTCGCCGGTCTGGGGGACGCCCTGCCGGTTTCCGCCTTCCCGCCGGACGGCACTTGGCCGACTGGCACTACCCAGTGGGAAAAACGCAACATTGCCGAAGAAGTGCCCATCTGGCAGCCAGATTTGTGTACCCAGTGCAACCACTGCGTCGCCGCCTGCCCGCACTCGGCTATCCGGGCCAAAGTGGTGCAACCCGAAGCCATGGAAGGCGCGCCGTCCGCCCTGCAATCTCTGGATGTGAAATCTCGCGATATGCGCGGCCAGAAATACGTGCTGCAAGTGGCCCCGGAAGACTGCACCGGCTGTAATTTGTGTGTGGAAGTCTGCCCGGCGAAAGATCGCCAGAATCCAGAAATCAAAGCCATCAACATGGCGGATCGCATTGAGCATTTAGAAGAGGAGAAGGCCAATTACGACTTCTTCCTTAAACTGCCGGAAATCGAGGCCAGCCAGCTTGAGCGTATCGACATTCGCACTTCGCAGCTGATCACCCCGCTGTTTGAGTACTCCGGTGCCTGCTCCGGCTGTGGCGAAACGCCTTACATTAAGCTGTTAACCCAGCTGTATGGCGACCGCCTGCTGATTGCCAACGCCACCGGCTGTTCATCTATTTACGGCGGCAACCTGCCTTCCACGCCTTACACCACTAACGCCGAAGGGCGCGGGCCGGCGTGGGCCAACTCGCTGTTTGAAGATAACGCCGAGTTCGGTCTGGGCTTCCGCCTGACGGTAGACCAACACCGCCGCCGCGTCACGCGCCTGATTGACTCGCTTTCCGAGCATATTCCCGCCGAGCTGTTGGGCGGCCTGCGCGATGAAACCTCAACGCCAGAAGTGAAGCGCCAGCACGTGACCGAGCTGCGTAAGATTTTGGCCGAGATTGATTCTCCAGACGCCCGCCAGTTAGCCACCGACGCCGATTATCTGGTGGATAAATCCATCTGGCTGATTGGCGGCGACGGCTGGGCCTATGATATTGGTTTCGGCGGCTTGGACCACGTGCTGAGCCTGACGGAAAACGTCAATGTGCTGGTGCTCGACACCCAGTGTTATTCCAACACTGGCGGCCAGCAGTCGAAAGCCACCCCGCTGGGCGCCGTCACCAAATTTGCCGAACAGGGCAAGCGCAAGTCACGCAAAGATTTGGGTGTCAGCATGATGATGTATGGCCATGTCTACGTGGCCCAGATTTCCCTTGGCGCGCAGCTGAACCAGACGGTGAAAGCCATTCAGGAAGCCGAAGCCTATCCCGGCCCGTCGCTGATCATCGCCTACAGCCCATGCGAGGAGCACGGCTACGATCTGGCCCTGAGTCACGACCAGATGAAGCAGCTCACCGCCACCGGTTTCTGGCCGCTGTATCGCTTCGACCCGCGCCGCGTAGAGGAAGGTAAAGCCGCACTGGCGCTGGATTCCCGCCCGCCAAACAGCAACCTGACGGAGACGCTGAACAACGAACAGCGCTTCAGAAGGCTCAACGCCCAGCAGCCGGAAGTCGCCACTCAGCTGTATGCGGCGGCAGAGAAGGAGTTACAGGAGAAATATGAGTTCTTGGAGCTGCTGGCGGGTAAGAGAACGAATGGGGAGTCGGAGTAAAGTTAAAGACGTTGTTTGCTCCTCCCCCTTGCCAGGGGGAGGAGCAAAACCAAACCCACTGAAAAGGCACGGCTGAGAAGCCAGTAGGCCGCGTTCAGAAATGACGCCGAGCAAGAGGTGAAAAACCGCGTGTCTCTTTACGCGGGTTGGAATCCCGCAGCGAGGGGACCGCCTTAGCGGCGGCTTTTCGCGGCGATAACCTCAGCCTCTGAAACATGTCCATTCCAACCCTGCGAAGCCTCGATCTCCCAGCAACAAAAAACGCAGGATTCCAAAAGGTTTCGTTTAAAACCCTTTGGGCCAGTGTGGGCGGCGAGCCCACGGTTTTGAATTTAAAGACCTACGTGTGGGCGGCGAGCCCCCGACCTTGACGTTGAATTTAAAAGCGGGCTTGGGCTGCCAGCCCAAAAATCACCCCCCAAGTCGATGTTTATGCCCTTTCATCAGACTCAGCGATGCCGAATAAGCTGCGCCCTCATCCCCGGCCATAATGGCCTCATAAATCAGTTTATGCTCTTGCAAACACATGCCGCCTTCCTTTGAGGAATATTCAAAGAACCATTTAAAAATGGTGGTCAGCACGTTGCCGAAAGGCACGTAAAAACAGTTGCCGGAGGAGATAAAAATCATGCGGTGAAACTGGGTGTCTATTTCCACCCACTGCGCCTGGTCAAACTGCTCGGCGACCTGACACATCTGCCGGTAAATGCGCGACAGCTCGATGCGCTGCTCCTTGCTGGCGTTGACCGCCGCCAGCGCGGTGGCGTGCGGCTCAATAGCTTTGCGAAACTCAAGAAACTGCTGATAAATCTCTTCGGTGGCTTCCATCCCCTGCATCCACTCCAGCAGCTGCGGGTCTAGCATGTTCCACTGGGCGCGATCTTTCACTCGGGTACCTACTTTCGGCCGTGATTCCAACAGTCCCTTTGAGGTCAGCAGCTTCAAGGCTTCGCGCAGCGCGGTGCGGCTGACACCAAACTGCTCGCCCAACTCGATTTCGCTCGGCAAAATGGCGCCAGAGGCCAGCTCGCCGGAGAGAATTTTTCGGGCGATGTCGCGAGCGATGTGGGTGTTCAAACCACGGGTTAACCCGGCGGCTGTTTCAAACTGCATCGTCATGCTATTCCCTTTTATTGGTGCAGATGACCGTCATGATAGTTCAGGAAGCGGAGCGACGCATGCCCTCGTCGCCCCGAATGTGCTCAATCACCCGTTACGGCGCCATTTGGCCGCCGTTGACATCAAGGATCTGCCCGGTGATGTAGCCGCTACAGGCGTGTGAGGCGAAGAACAGATAGCTCGGTGCCAACTCTTCGCTGGTGCCGAAACGGCCCATGGCGATGCCGCTGGAGATCTTGTCGCGCACTTCCTGCGTTTTGTCGGCGTGGAAAACCGTGTCGATGGTGCCCGGCGACACCACGTTGAAGCGAATATTGTCCTTGGTGAACTCCTTCACCCAGTGGCGGTTCATATTGTGCAGCCACGCCTTGGACGCCGCGTAAATCGAGGCTCCCGGCCCGCCGCCTTCGCGCCCGGCAATAGAACCGGTGCTGATAACCGAGGTGGTTTCGCCGGTCTGCTTGGCCGCGCTGCGCAGGTGCGGTACGGCGAACTTGGTGACCATGAGCGCCGAGCGAGCGTTAAGATCCATTACCTGCTGATAAAACTCGTCGTCAATGTCGCTCAGCGGTTTGCGCCCCACCAGCCCGCCGGCGTTATTGATGAGCACGTCCAGCCCGCCGAAGCGCTCCACGAAGGCTGCCACCAGCTGCTGGCACTGGGCGGTGTCGGTCAGGTCGGCGGCGAAATACGCCACTTCGCCCCCCAGCGCCGCCACCTCTTGGGCCAAGCTTTGCAGGCTCGGGTCATTGCGATGCCCGTTCAGCCCCACTTTCGCGCCAGCGCGGGCAAAAGCCTGCGCCGTCGCCAAACCAATGCCTTTGGTGGAACCGGTGATTAGCACGCGTTTGTCTTTCAAGTCATTGAACATAAAAGTTCCTCGGTAAGTTGCTAGGGTACAGGGTCGGAAAATAGGTCAGCCTTGCCACGTGGCGCTAAATGCCGCGCCATGCGCAGGCCGATCCTGATTATTAATGAAAACCCGCAGGCGGCGGCCATCCACACAGTGGATCAGCAACTCGATGCCGGTGGCGTCTTGGGAGAGCACTTCTACCCGGCTCACCTTGCCCCGCGCGTCGCGCGAGGTTTCAGTGGCTTCGTCAAAATAGCCGTGGCTCTCAATCACGCTGGCAAATATTGCGTCGTCCCCCTGCTGGCGCAGCAGCAGCGCAGGCTCATTGCGCAGGTTGAAATGCGGATCGCCCGCGCCGGTTCGTGCCACGATAAGCTCGCCGCCGAGGGCTAATGCGCTAATAAGCGAGGTGTAGCCGTGGCCGTCGAGCCAGCTATAAAGGATAGAGTGCTGAGGAGTGACCTCCGCCCGCGCGCAGTCCCACAGGTGTTGATAGCCGTGTTCCGTACCCAGCGGCCTGAGCTGCTTCGCCACCCGCAGCGGGCTGTCGCTGCGCACAAACTGCCCGAGATGATGCAGGCAGTAGTCATACTGGTGCAGCTGCTGGCTGCTGATGCGCAGCACGTCCACCAGCAGCGGGTTTTCGAATTCGGCCAAATTGAGCATCAGCACCGTGCGCTGGAGGGTGACGCCGGGGTAGTAGTCGCGCAATCGCGCACTCATTCCCTGTCCGGCGGGATGCTCGCTGACAAAGAAGTGGCGCTCGCCGTGACGCTTTTCCGCCTCGGCGCTTTGGCCAAGGTTCTGACTCTGCTGATCCACCACCAGCGTGTTGTGCGCCACGGTCTGCTTACAATAACTGTTATTTTCCGCGATGTAGCGCCCGCCGAATTTGGGTTCGACATTCACCCAGCGGCCAAAACCGTAATCCCGCAAAGTCTCGCGGCCGTGGCTAAACAGGCTCAGGTGCAGCCCGTCAAAGTGGCCGTGGTTCAGCGCCGAGTGCAGTCGTGGAATGCTGCCATGCTGCCCATACCACATCAGCGCCATGGTCAGCTGGCCGTTTCGCGGCTGGCGAAGGATAGCCACTTCCCCCTGCTGGCCCTGCGGCCCGTCGGTAAGGGTCAAACTGCCCCAGTTCATCGGCTGGGCGGGCGTCTTCTGGGCCGCGTTGGAGAGAGCTAACCCAGCGGCGCTCACCCACAGGGAATCCTGCCAGTGGGCGGCGGCGATCCACTGCGGGTTGCCGTCGTAGCGATAGAAACAGACGCTGGCCGCCACCACCGCGCCGTCATCGCGCAGGCTGATGGTTTTCGAGGAATCATTCAGCGCCGGTAAAGTGCCGTCGGGGAAAGCCACCTGCATCAGGGCTTCGCAGGTTTTGCGCACCACCTGATTACGAAATTGATAAATGGCTAATTCCGGCTGGCGATGGTGAATCGCCTCGGCCAGCAGCAACAGCGGGCGCAGCGCAAATCGCTGATAGTACGGCCCTTCAATGTAGTAGCCGTCCGGTGAGAATAGCTGCGACAACTGGGCAAAGAAGCCGCCGCTCTCGCTATCCCCCTTTAGCCCGTACAGGGCTTTATCCACCAGCGACGGGTCGCCCAGCACGTAGCCGCAAATCCCCGCCGCCGCCACCGACCAGATGCCGTGGTTATGCACGATATCGAAATCCTTGGCGTGCAGCGTCAGTGCGTCATCCACCATCACGCGAAACAGCTGGCTTTCAATCTTCTGGCACTCGGCGGCGCTCAGGCTGGGCTGAATACAGTGGTACCCCTCGACGGCGTAAAGCAGCCACATATTCTCATTGAGGGTTTGATGAAACAGCCGCCCCGGCGCATTGCTGTCTTTACTTACCGCACTGCCCAAACCGGGATAAATCTCGGCGTAGCCGTTGAGCAGTTGCAGAGCGAAATCGCGATAATCCTGCCGCTGGAAAATCAGCGACATGCGCCCCGCCAGATTGATGAAACGGTAATTCTGTTTGTGCTGCGAATGTTCCGGGCCGCCCGCCTCACCTTGGCCGGGGATCGCCACGGGCTGCGCCATAAATTCATCCAACTCGGCTATTTGCCTGCGCAGCACGCGGCCCATCAAGCTCTCCGCCGTTAGCTCTTCGCGTAACTGCTCGGCGTCGTCCGGGGTGATAAACAGCGGCTGCCAGTGATTCATGTTTTATCCTTCTGAAGACTTTAAGGCGGGCGTCGGCGCAACAAAGCCCTTGGCCCAGGTCGGCAGCGTCAATAGCCAGATTTCGCGCTGTGCCTCAAGGATCGCACCACGAGACACATCCTCGTGATAGCCCGATTTCTGCGACTTGGCGGCAGCGGGCAAGGTGAAGCTGGCGCTGCGGATCTGCTGCTGATAACGCGGCTGGCCGGTGGCGTTGTCCGCCCAGGAGAGCAAAGTCACCGGGCGCACGCTGATCCGGTCGAGGGATTTGTAAGGCCACGGCTGGCCGTCGTCGGTATATTTCGCCATGAAATCCAGCGACTTGAGAATGCCGCCGCCCCTCGGTGTCTGGTAATGCCACAGGTCAATGCCCTCTTTCTGCGCCAGCACCGCCATCAGACTAATGGCCTGCAGGTCAAAGTAGCTGTAATGGAAGGAGCGCGTGCGGGCCAGTTCAGCGGGCTGGGTGCCGTCAGGCATCAGCTGCACGTCGAGCTTACTCTTCATCAGCTTGATCATCTTTTTCACCACCTCGGGCTGGTCGAGATACCAGGCGATGCCCGCCACCTGCGTGGCATACCAGTTGCCGTGGTTGTTCTTGGTACGGCTCTCTTTGAGCGCCAGCTTGTTGGTTTGCAGCCAGTCGAGATATTCGGACATCCACTGGCGCATCGCCTCCTGGTCTGGCTTTTTCCACGCTGCGTTGCCGTCAAGCAGCACCAGCGAGTCGACAATTCGGGTCGAGAAGTAGCGCCCGTCGAGCACGCCCGCGTTACGACCCGCCGCAATCCCCGGCACGCCTTGGGCAAAATTCAGGTTCGGGTTCATGCGGGTTTCTGGGTTGATGAACCACGTCCTTAGCAGACTGGCGGCCTTATCGGCATATTTCTGCTCGCCGGAGAAGTACCACGCCAGCGTCAGGTTCTGCACTCGCGCGGTAAAGTCGGCCAGGCGCACGCCGTCGCTCTGGTCATTTTTACTGGCCGGATTCACCTTGCCGTCTTTGCGCACCCACGGCAGGCCGTCCGGCTTGCTGCTGTCCGCCCACCAGTAGGCGCTCAGGCTGAGATAGTCATGCTTGGAGCCGCTCGGCGGCGTCATACCTTTGTCCGTCACGCTGAGGTTCGGCTTCTCCAGCGCCTTGTCAGCCGCCGCGAGCAGTTGGCGGTAAGCCTCTTGGGTCTGCTGCGCCGCCTGATGTTGCGCCAGCTGCTGTTTCACCACGGCCAACTGCGCGGGTTGTAAAAATGCCGGTTCAGCCGCTAATAGCGATCCGCTAAACCCAAGGCTAATAGCCACCGCCAGTCGGGCAGATGGCCGAAAAATGGAGCTGAATAATGTCATGTCCTTCCCTTGTTCGCGCTGGTCTACCTTTCTTTTAGTAATACAAATAAAGCAGACTATTTTCGAATTTGCCACGTTTCGCTCCGCCTTTTCACTTCATTAATGCGATAAAAGGCTGACAAAGTGACACTCTTCACAACTTAGCAACAAATACCGTCTTTCTTATTTGTCCGACTTTTAATTTCAAATCCCTCTCCTACTATTGCTCACTGAGCATGCGCAAAAGATAACCAAAAGCAGCTTCTCGACAAACACTCACCCAACACCGAAGAGATTAACGACGATGGATATTAACGTTCTAGTGATGATCGGTTACTTCGTGTTAATGATTGCGATCAGTTACGCGTTCAAGAAGATGGCCTCCGGCTCGTCCAGCCACTACTTTCGCGGCGGCGGCCGTATGCTGTGGTGGATGGTCGGCGCGACGGCCTTCATGATTCAGTTTAGCGCCTGGACCTTCACCGGCGCCGCCGGGCAGGCCTATCGCTACGGGTTCAACGTGGTCAGCGTGTTCGCCGGTAACGTGTTTGGTTATCTGGTGGCATGGTGGTGGTTCGCCACCCGTTTTCGCCAACTGCGCGTCGATACCGCCACCGAAGCGATCAATCATCGCTTCGGCAAAGGCAATGAGCAGTTCTTCACTTGGATGATCATCCCGCTAAGTATCCTAAGCGCCGGGGTGTGGCTAAACAGCCTGGCAGTGTTTGCCAGCGCGGTGTTCCACCATGATGTCACCCTGACGCTGTGGGTTACCGGGCTGGTGGTGCTGGTGATCTCCCTGCTGAGCGGGGCGTGGGGCGTGGTCGCCAGTGACTTTGTGCAGACGCTGGTAGTGGCGATTATTTCTATTGCCTGCGCCGTGGTGGCCTTGATCAAGGTGGGCGGGCCGGTGAATTTAGTCACCGAATTCCCCTCGGGGTTCTTCACCGGGCCGGACGTCGGGCCGCACTACATCACGCTGCTGGTGGCCTGCTTCCTGTTCTTCTTCATCAAAAACGTGCAAAGCATTAATAATCTGCAAGATTCCTACCGGTTTCTTAATGCCAAAGACAGTTTTAATGCCAAAAAAGCCGCGCTGTTCGCACTGGTGCTGATGTTTATCGGCACGCTGATTTGGTTTATTCCGCCGTGGGCCGTGGCGGTGCTTTACCCCGACGCCGCCACGGCTCACCCAGAATTGGGCAAAAACGCCACTGACGCGGTGTATTTAATTTTCGCCGAGCGCGCCATGCCGCTGGGCACGGTCGGGCTGCTGATGGCGGGGCTGTTCGCCGCGACGATGTCTTCAATGGACTGCGCGCTGAATCGCAATTCGGGAATTTTCGTGCGCAGCTTCTGGACGCCTATCGTCAACCGCCACAGCGAGCGCAGCGATAAATACCAGCTGCGCGTGGGCCAGGCGGCCTGCGTGGTCAACGGCGTGTTGGTCATTCTGGTGGCGCAATACATGCACACCATGCAGACCGTTAGCCTGTTTGATTTGATGATGAAAGTCGGCACGCTGATGCAGGCGCCGATCGTCGTGCCGCTGTTTCTTGGGGTATTTATTCGCAAAACCCCTGACTGGGCGGGCTGGGCCACGGTGCTGTTCGGCCTGCTCGTGTCTTACGTGGTGGCGAACGTGTTTACCGCACCAGATCTGGTAAAACTGCTCGGGTTAACTTTCACCAACCGCGAGATGCTGGATATCGCCATCATGTGGAATATCTTCTCCCATCTGCTGTTCACCGGCGGCTTCTTCTGCCTGACCACCCTGTTCTATCGGGAGCAAACCAGCGAACGCTCGGCCATTCGCGACGCCTTCTTCCGCGACATGCAGCGTCCGGTGTATGCCGATGATGAGCAAGACGAGTTTGACCGCCTACAACGAGACAAGATTGGTAAGATTTCCATGTACATGGGCGCAGGCCTGCTGCTAATGGTGCTGGTGCCTAACCCGCTGTGGGGCCGGGGCTTATTCCTCTTATGCGCCCTGAGCATTTTGATTTTTGGCTGGGTGTTGCATCGCAGTGCAGAACGCGGCGCGGCGCTGGCGGCCAGACAGCGACTTTCGGCGTCGCAAAGGTGATCTGAGTACAAATTTGCAGCCAGAGGATTATGCCATAAAGACATACATTTAATATGGTTTTCATGTCAATACAGACAAATGACATACGGCGTTAAATAAATACTTCAGTGGTATTTAACCGATCACTTATTTAGATTTCCTCACCGGGGCAACTACATGAACGCTGATGGCGCTGCCCTAACCTTATTAGCCCATCAGCCTTATCAAGGAAAAGATAATGAAACAACTGACAACTCAAGAAATGGAATCAGTACAAGGCGGATTCCTGTTTGATGCTTTGAAAGGTGCACTGACCGCGGGTAGCGATAAACCAGGTTATGATGTTGGACACGACGCTGGCAAAATGGTTAACGACGTAATCAACTGCACCCAAAACCTGACCTACAACGTGGCTCAGACCACGACTTCTATGGTGAAAGGTTTCTTCAGTGGCCTGTTCGGTCGCTAAGCCTTATCAGTAGAAGCAAGTAGTGCAATAAAGCCTCTGTTGAAACAGAGGCTTTTGCTTTTATGCCGCTTTAACGTGTTGCAGTACCGGATAGGTAAAGAACAGCAGTTGGCACAGGTTCAACCCAACGTGGAACAGCACCGCAACCCACAGTTTTCCACTCCACATCCACGCCAGCCCGTAAATCAGCCCGGCCAGCGTGGCAAAAATCACCAGCAAAGCCCCACCCGCGAAATGCAAGGCACCAAAGAGCAGCGAGGCGATCACCAATGCCAGCACCGGATGCATTACCGACGCTAAACGCTGCTGAATATAGCCGCGGAATAACGCCTCTTCCGCCAGCGAAACGAAGAAGATATTCGCCAGCACGAACTGGAACAACCACGCCGGATGGTGAAGCTCCACCTTCAACCCACCCATCGCTACCGCCACCATTAACAGCGCGGGCACCGCCACCACCAACGCCAGCCACTGCCAAGACTTGGCCTGCGAGTGGGTCGGCGCGGTGAATAACGACTTCAGGCAGATAAGCAATACGAAAGGCACCAGCGCTTTGTCGAGGTTGTAATACATCGAGAAAGGCGCGCTTTCCGGCCCGGCTTTAACGCCATCCAGCACTTTGAGGTTATGGAATCCGGGGATCAGGTGCAGCATCAGTCCTACCGAGACCATCACCAGTAAAATCTCCAGCCCAGTGCGCAGCGCCCTGCCGTTGAATTTACAGTAAACCCCGGCAATCACCGCCAGCACGACCAAAAACGCCAGCGCGCGCCAGTCAAGAACATGGGTGACTGCCCCAATAGCGGCAGTCACCACCAGCAGAGCAACGGACAGTTTTTTATTAAATTGGAGTACGAGTAATGATGCAGCCAGTAAGAACCACATATGCTTCCCTTAATTATGTTTTAGAAAATCGCGACGAAACATAGCATTAGGAGGGGGAATGGGTGAATGGTTGCATTTAAAATAGTTTCTGATCTGGTCTGGTAATATTTGCGCTCTCTCCATTTCAAGGAGAAGGAGTAAGCCAGGCTGCAATCTACTGTAAGCCGCTGAATTTTTTGTAATACCCCCTCCCAGCCTCCCCCTTTTCAGGGGAGGAGCAAACACAACCCCAAGAAAAAAACCTGAAACGGCACGGTTGAAATGCCAGTAGGTCGCGTTCAGAAGTGACGCCGAATGAATGGTTCGAGACCATAGGCTCGAAGCCTGAAATTCGGGAACCGCCTAAGCGGCGGCACTTCGCGACGATCACAAAGGTGCCTGAAACACGTCCATTCAGACCCTGCGAAGCCTCGATCTTCCAACAGCCAAAAACGCAGGATTCCAAAGGGTTTCGTTTAAAACCCTTTGGGCCAGTGTGGGCGGCGAGCCCACGGTTTTGACCTTTGAGGTCGGTGTGGGCGGCCAGCCCAAAACAAACTCCTTGACCTTCCCCTGACTGGAAGGTCTAAGCTTCCTGCAACACATCATGTTCAAGGAGTAACATCATGGCTCTTCCATCTAGCTCCACCCTATCCACGCGTCTGAGTTTGCCGGTCGAAGGGATGACCTGCGCCTCCTGCGTTGGCCGCGTTGAGCGGGCATTAAAAGCCGTGCCCGGCGTGGAGACTGCGGCAGTAAATCTTGCCACTGAACGTGCTGATATTACTTTCAGCGAACAGGCTGACCCGCAGGCGGCGATTAAAGCGATTGAAAATGCGGGGTATGAGGTTCGCGAAGAAACTACCGAACTGGCTATCGAAGAGATGACCTGCGCGTCCTGCGTCGGTCGGGTGGAAAAGGCTTTCCGCAAACTGCCGGGAGTGCTGGAAGCGAGTGTCAATCTGGCGACCGAACGCGCGCAGGTACGCCATCTGGCGGGCGTGGTGACCCTTCACGACCTTGAAAATGCCGTCGAACAGGCGGGTTATAAATCACATCGCTTATCGGAGAAAACGGCCGATTCGGCTGACCAGGACAGCGAACGCCGGGAAAACGAGGCCAAGTCGTTGCGTCGTTCGCTGCTGATTGCCTTCGTGCTCACCCTGCCGGTATTTATCCTTGAGATGGGCTCGCACCTGATCCCGCCAATGCATCACTGGGTGATGACCACTATTGGCGAGCAGAACAGCTGGTATCTGCAGTTTGTACTCGCCACGCTGGTGCTGTTTGGCCCCGGCCTGCGCTTCTTTCGCAAAGGGATCCCGGCGCTGTTGCGCGCTGGCCCTGATATGAACTCGCTGGTTTCGGTGGGGACGGCGGCGGCTTACGGCTACTCGGTGATTGCGACCTTTGTGCCACAAATTCTGCCGCAGGGCACGGCGAACGTCTATTTCGAAGCCGCCACGGTTATCGTCACGCTGATCCTGCTTGGCCGCACGCTAGAGGCCCGCGCTAAGGGCCGCACTTCACAAGCGATTAAACGTTTAGTTGGCCTGCAGGCCAAAACGGCACGCGTCGAGCGTCAGGGCGAAACCCTTGAAATCCCTCTCGATCGGGTCACCACCGGCGACATCGTGCTGGTGCGTCCCGGCGAGAAGATCCCGGTCGATGGCGAAGTGGTGGAAGGCTCCTCCTACGTAGATGAAAGCATGATCACCGGCGAGCCCGTACCGGTCTCGAAAAATGCCGGAGCCGAGGTGGTTGGCGGCACAATTAACAAAACGGGTGCCTTTAGTTTCCGCGTCACCAAGGTCGGTTCCAACACCGTGCTGGCGCAAATTATTCGTCTGGTAGAGGAAGCTCAAGGCTCGAAACTGCCGATCCAGGCGCTGGTCGATAAAGTCACCATGTGGTTCGTTCCGGCTGTCATGGCGGCGGCGCTGGTCACCTTCCTGCTCTGGCTGTTCCTCGGCCCGACGCCTGCCCTGACCTTCGCGCTGGTTAACGCCGTGGCGGTGCTGATCATCGCCTGCCCTTGCGCCATGGGATTGGCAACGCCGACCTCCATCATGGTCGGCACTGGCCGGGCGGCCGAACTGGGCGTACTGTTCCGCAAAGGGGAAGCCTTGCAGGCATTGCGCGACGTGAGCGTGATCGCCCTCGACAAAACCGGCACCCTGACCAAAGGCCGCCCTGAGCTGACCGACCTCGAGCCAGCCGCAGGTTTTGAGTATGACGAAGTTCTGTCACTGGTCGCCGCCGTGGAAACGCGCTCCGAGCACCCTATCGCCGAGGCTATCGTCGCCGCCGCCAAGCAGCGTGATATCAAACTTGCCGCCATAGAGAGCTTCGAGGCGACGCCGGGCTTTGGTGTCTCCGCCAAAGTAGATGGCCGCACCATTTCGGTCGGTGCCGACCGGTTTATGACCCAACTGGGGCTGGACGTGGCGGGCTTCCAGTCCACCGCAAAACGCCTTGGCGAGCAGGGAAAAAGTCCGCTGTATGCCGCCATTGATGGCCGTTTGGCGGCAGTTATCGCCGTCGCCGACCCTATCAAGGAGAGCACCCCGGAGGCCATAAAAGCTCTGCACGCGCTGGGTCTGAAAGTGGCGATGATCACCGGGGATAATGCGGCAACGGCAGCGGCCATTGCCAAACAACTGGGGATTGATGAAGTGGCCGCCGAAGTCCTGCCGGACGGCAAAGTCGCCGCCCTGAAGCAATTCCGCACCGGCGGCGCGCGCGTGGCCTTTGTCGGCGATGGTATCAATGACGCCCCGGCGCTGGCCGAGGCCGACGTCGGTCTGGCAATTGGCACCGGCACAGACGTCGCCATCGAGGCGGCCGACGTGGTGTTGATGTCCGGCGACCTGCGCGGCGTGCCGAATGCTATCGCGCTCAGTCAGGCCACCATTCGCAACATTAAGCAGAACCTGTTCTGGGCATTTGCCTATAACGTGGTGCTGATCCCGGTCGCGGCGGGCGCGCTCTATCCCGTCAATGGCACCCTGCTGTCGCCTATCTTTGCCGCTGCCGCGATGGCGCTTTCCAGCGTGTTTGTACTCGGCAACGCCCTGCGGCTGAAAGGCTTCCGGGCACCGATGGCGGTGGAAGGCTCGAAAGACGCGCGGTAAGGCAATTCAGCTTTAAAAAGGGCTTCTTCCTATTTTGCGGGAGAAGCCTGCTCCCTCATTTTCAGATCTTTATCCAACTGGATGCCCAGCGTGCGCATTAACTCTCGAGCACTCATCCCAACCTAACCCAAGGATTTGCCCCTAAGATTGATGTGGATAGCCCTTTAAACACGGAGGCAAAATCCCGCCCCGCTCCCGCTCTTGGGCCCTGCTGCTACAAAACGCGCTGACATTCGTCGAGGTAATCCGTATTATACGCGGCACACTTATGCGTGATGCATAACCAGAATCTCGCGGGATAGGCGTTTGGCCTGTGCTGCCCATGAACGAATCGGTCACAAAATAA
The DNA here is from genome assembly GCF_040419245.1 of Ewingella sp. CoE-038-23. NCBI lineage: Bacteria > Pseudomonadati > Pseudomonadota > Gammaproteobacteria > Enterobacterales > Yersiniaceae > Ewingella > Ewingella docleensis. The sequence continues at coordinate 2,155,850 of NZ_JAZHOH010000001.1, forward strand.
AATGTTAGATAACGCAACTGCCAACAAGAAAGAACAGTACAACCTCAACAAGCTGCAAAAGCGTCTGCGCCGCGATGTCGGTAAGGCGATTGCGGATTTCGGTATGATTGAGGAAGGCGATCGCATTATGGTTTGCCTGTCCGGCGGCAAGGACAGCTACACCATGCTGGATATTCTGCGCAATTTGCAGCAGAGCGCGCCGGTGAATTTTGAACTGATCGCGGTGAACCTTGACCAGAAACAACCGGGCTTCCCGGCGCACATTCTGCCTGAGTACCTTGAGCAGCAGGGTGTGGAATATAAGATTGTCACCGAAGACACCTACTCCATCGTTAAGGATAAGATCCCAGAGGGCAAAACCACCTGCTCACTCTGCTCGCGTCTGCGTCGCGGAATTTTGTATCGCACCGCCACCGAGCTGGGCTGTACCAAGATTGCCCTTGGCCACCACCGCGATGACATCTTACAGACCCTGTTCCTCAATATGTTCTACGGCGGCAAGCTGAAAGGTATGCCACCAAAACTGATGAGCGACGACGGCAAACACATCGTTATTCGCCCGCTGGCCTACTGCCGCGAAAAAGATATCGAGCGTTTTGCCATTGCGCGCGAATACCCAATCATCCCTTGTAACCTGTGCGGCTCGCAGCCGAACCTGCAACGTCAGGTGATTGGCGATATGTTGAAGGACTGGGACAAGAAATATCCGGGCCGTATCGAAACCATGTTCAGCGCGATGCAAAACGTGGTGCCTTCCCACCTTAACGATACCAGCCTGTTTGATTTTAAAGGCATTAAGCATGGTGACGCCGTGGTGGATGGCGGAGATTTAGCCTTTGACCGTGAAGATATTCCGATGCAGCCGGTTGGCTGGCAGCCGGAAGAAGATGACAATGCTGCGCCGATGGAGCGCCTGCAGGTGCTGGAAATTAAGTCATTCTAAGCCATAAAAATAGCTGTAACGGGAATTCGCCCGCCTCATCTTGATGCGGGCTTTTTTATCGCTGCCGCTAGGCCAGCGTGAACAGCCGCTGCCAGTTATAGCTGCACAGCACCAGTCGCACTGGAAGCTGGACTTGGCCAAAATCCAGGTGCTGGAAGCGTTTAAAGGTTTCGCGGATCTCCGGCGACACCACGTCGGCGCTGTAGCGCATCAGGGTACTGTGCCAAAACAGCTGCGGGATATCGCCAGAGGGATAACGCGCCCTGACCTTCTCGCGCCACGGGGAGTCCAGCAAAACATCGGCCAGACGCTGGCGCACTCGCAGGCTTTTCTCATCCGGGATGCCCGCCAGCAGAATCTGATTGGGCAGCGCCACCAGCCGCAGTTGGCTGATATGCATCACGTGGTCGGCACAGCACCGGGTGAAAATCGCCTGTAGCTGCTCAATGTTCTCGACCTCTTGCGGGCTATCGTAAATATCGCGGGTGATGGGGAAGAAGCTAAAATGCACCCCCTGCGGCGGATTGACGTCCACCAGCGGGTCACTCTGCGCCACTTGATTGAGCGCCATCAGCAGCTCTAACAGTGAATCACACAGATGCGGCCGGTTGCCGCTGGACACCGCCAGCCTGGTCGGATGGTAAAAAGGGGTCTCGATGGGGGTGCCGCGGCCAGCCGAGGTTTCCCACAATGCCAGCGAGTTATTAGTGACCTTCTCATATGCCTGATGAATAGCATCCTTCGACTGCATGGTATTTTCCTGCACAGTAATCGTTTTTCTTGCACGACAGGCGTCGCATAACCCACCGTCCGACTAACAAATCATCAAACGCTGGCAAAAATCCCCAAAAGGTTGAGCGAAATCAACATAAGGCCCGCTCAACAGGTTCAATATCTATTTCGCAGGTGAATGCAACGTCAAGCGATGGGCGTTGTGCTCCATATTGTCTTATTTACTTATTTTAGAATTAAGCGAGTACACTTTAATTCGAACAGCGCCGGTCTTATGACCGGCTTTTTTTTGCCTTTTTTCAGTCACTTCCCGCTATAACCACTTACTCTTCTTCAGCCACCAGGCCACGCCAAGTACCAGAATCAGCAGCGACAGGCAGAAGATACCGAAGCCGTAAGGCGAGGTATTACCCGGGATGCCGCCGAGGTTGACCCCAAACAGCCCGGTGAGGAAAGTGGTAGGCAGAAACACCATCGCCAGCATCGACATGGTGTAGGTGCGGCGATTCAGCGCGTCGGCCATCAGCGAGCCAATTTCATCCGCCAGCACGGCGGTACGGGCGATGTTGGCGTCTAAATCGTCCAATCCGCGCCCCAGTCGGTCGGCAATCTCCTGCATGCGGCGGCGCTCGTCGTCATTCATCCACGGCAGGCGCTCACTGGCTAACCGGGCGAAAACGTCGCGCTGCGGAGACATGTAGCGGCGCAGCACAATCAGCTGTTTACGCAAGAGTGCCATCTGCCCACGCTCTGGCACCTGCTGGTCCATCAGGTCATCTTCGATATCGATAATTTTGTCATGCAGATCTTCAATGAAATCACTGGTGTGATCGGTCATCGCATCGCACATCTCCACCAGCCAGCTGCCGGTGTCGGTCGGCCCCGTGCCGTGCTGCATGTCGTTAATCAGCTCATCCATGGACAAAATTTTGCGATGGCGAGTGGAGACAATCATTTTGTCAGTGAGGTAAACGCGAATAGTCACCAGCTGGTCGGGTCTGGAATTGGCGTTAAGATTGATGCCGCGCAGGGTGATCAGCGTACCCTCGCCCATGCGCACCACTTTCGGGCGAATGCTTTCCCCCGCCAGCGCTTCACGCACGTTATCAGGCAGGACCGGCGTGCTGTTAATCCACTGTTCGCTGGCCGGGAGCGTGTAATCCAGATGCAGCCAGCAAGGCTGTTGGTCACTGGCGACACATTGGGTATTGATTTCACTTACACCGCCTTTGCCGTCGAGCTGGTAGGCGTACACCGCATCAGAAACCTGGAGTTCTTTACCCTTAATCACTTCCACGACATTCCTCGCTGTTGTCTTTATTGACTTTTATGCTGTTAATTCTAACGCTCACCGCTGGGGATGGCTATTTCTGCAAACTTTGGCACCACCTCGCGGATCATGGCGATGAAGGTGCGCAGCCTGGCGGGATAGTAGCTGGAATAGGGATAAACCAGATACACCGGCAGCGCCACTGCTTCCCATTCCGGCAGGACATGCACCAATTCGCCGCAGGCCAAATCGTCGGCCACAATCCACGACGACACCATCGCCACGCCCAGCCCCGAGAGCGCCGACATGCGCAAGGCGTTGAGGCTATCTGTCGCCATTCTCGGCCGGATATTCAGATGATGCATCGAGCCGTCCGCGCCGTGGCGCAGCACCACTTCATTGCGGTAAAACAGGCTCAAGGCCACCCAAGGTGCCTGAGCCAACTCCTCGAGCTGGCTCACCGGATGCTTCTCCAGCAGCGACGGCGCGGCTACCACAATGCGCGGGATTTCCGCCAACAGCACTTTGATGGTCGCAGGATCATTGTCATGCCCGACCTGAATAACACAATCCACGTCCTCGGCGATGAAATCTGGTCGGGTGTCATTCAGGATCCAGTCAACGGTGACGTGCGGATAGCGTTGCAGATAGCGCGTCAGAGGCTCAATCAGCTGGTTTTGTCCAAACGCGTGGGGCGCGCGCACCCGCAGCCTGCCCACCGGCTCGGCATCGCCCACCCGCAGTTCGTCCTCCAGCGCCGCCCAGCGCTCAAGCAGCTGTTTTGCCTGCTCGTAGCAGCGTTCGCCATCGTCGGTGAGTTTCATGGCGTGGGTGCTGCGCAGGATTAACGTCACCCCGAGCATGCGCTCCAGCGTCTGCAACCGGCGGCTCACCGTGGGTTGGCTGGTATTAAGCTGTAAGGCCGCGGCGGATAAGTTTCCACTCTCGACGATACGAACAAACGTTCGCATCAGGTCTATACGGTCTGTTCCGGAAGAATTCATCATGTTCATACGTTAAGTGTATAACAGTATTACCTGTTAGCTGGCTACCACTTGCCTTTCTAATCATTAAGAATGCCGATCAAATTCACCGTTGAGAAAATAGTATGTCTGATACTTCGCTTATCGCGTCCTCGCCGAGTGCCAAATCTTTGCCACTTTCGGCCAAAATGATCTTCACCCTAGCCACGGCCGGTGGCCTGTCGGTGGCCTCGATTTATTACAGCCAGCCTATGCTGGGTCTGATGGGTAACGGCGTTGGCGCGTCGGAAGCCAGCATCGGCATGGTGCCGATGTTGACTCAGGCGGGCTACGCGCTGGGGATTTTATTGCTGCTGCCGCTGGGCGATCGTTATGACCGTCGTGCGATTATTCTGCTGAAAAGCCTGTTTTTAACCTTGGCTTTGCTGCTGTGTAGCCTCGTGCCCTCCATTCACGACCTGCTGTTTGCCAGTCTGGTGACCGGGGTTGCGGCCACCATGACGCAGGACATTGTCCCGGCCACGGCGGCGCTGGCTCCAGAGGCCCAGCGAGGGAAAACCGTGGGCACCGTGATGTCCGGCATCTTGATTGGGATTTTGCTATCGAGAGTAGTCAGCGGCTTTGTGGCGGAATATTACGGTTGGCGAGTGATGTACCAACTGGCGGCTTTCAGCATTGCGCTGATTGGCATTGCGCTATGGCGGATCCTGCCGCGCTTCACGCCGGGCGCGCGTCTGGGCTATGGCACCTTGCTGTTATCCATGTACCACCTGTGGCAGCGCTATCCGACACTGCGCCGCGCGGCGATTGCTCAGGGGTTGCTGTCGATGGCGTTCAGCGCCTTTTGGTCCACGCTGGCGATTATGCTGCATGACACTTATCACCTTGGCAGCGCGGTAGCCGGAGCCTTCGGATTAGCCGGAGCAGCAGGCGCATTGGCCGCGCCGCTGGCCGGCGCCATTGCGGATAAATCGGGTCCGTCGCGGGTCACGCAGCTGGGTTCTGGAATTGTGATGCTGTCGTTCGCGGCGATGTTCCTACTGCCGCTGCTGTCGACAAATGCCCAACTGGTGCTGATCGTTCTCAGTGCGATCGGCTTTGACTTGGGCGTACAGGCCACGCTGGTCTCCCACCAAAGTATTGTGTTTGGGCTGGAACCGGCGGCGCGCGGCAGGCTCAACGCCGTGCTGTTCACCATCATGTTTATCGGCATGGCGGTGGGATCTTCGCTGGGCAGTATTGCGCTGCAAAGCGGCGGTTGGTCGGCCGTGGTGCTGGTCGCCACCCTCGCCGCCGCTGCCAGCCTCTGGGTGCGATTGAGAAGCCATCACCTGCACAACTAAATCTTCAAAAAACAGCGCTTTTATGCGCAAAACCTCCCAAGGCTATATATTTCGGTATATAGCCTTTTTTTGGCAATTCTTAGAACCATGATGGATTTGTGAATGCGATCGACTCTGCAATACTGCCCCGAATAGCGCACTGAAACTTAAGGGAAATCCCTGAGTTTTTAAGCACCGGCTGGGCAGTATGGGAAGTTAAAACGCATTATGATCCAACTCGAAAATATCAATAAGACCTATCCGGGCAACGCCCAGCACGCCATTCACTCGCTGAGTATCACCATTAATGATGGCGAGTTCTGCACCTTTGTCGGTCCCAGCGGCTGTGGCAAAACCACCACGCTGCGCATGATAAATCGTCTGGATATTCCCGACAGCGGCGAGGTCTATGTTCAGGGCCAGCCGCTGTCGACTGCCGATATTATTCAAGTACGGCGCAAAATCGGTTTTGTGATGCAAAGCCCGGCGCTGTTCCCCCATCGCACCGTGGCGGAGAACATTGCCACCGTGCCGCGCCTGCTCGGCTGGGACAAGCGCACTATCGCCCGCCGTATCGACGAGCTGGTGGCGCTGATGTCCCTCGACCCTTTTGTGCTCAAACGCTACCCCCACCAGCTCTCTGGCGGGCAGCAGAGCCGGGTGTCCATCGCCCGCGCGCTGGCCGCCGACCCGCCGGTGCTGTTGATGGATGAGCCTTTCGCCGCCATCGATCCCGTGGTCAGAGATAAGCTGCAAGGCGAGCTGCTAGAGCTTCAGGGGCGACTGCGTAAAACCATTATTCTGGTCACCCATGACATTAATGAAGCCATTCGTTTGGGGGACCGCATTGCCATCTTCCAACAGGGTGGGCGCCTGGCGCAGTTCGACACGCCGGACAATATTCTCTCCTTCCCGGCCAGCGATTTTGTCCGCGATTTCATCGGCCCGGAGCCGAATCTCAAACGCCTCGGCATGATGCGCGTCGGCGACTTGCCGCACCACGGCGTCTCTCTGTTAACCCAGGACGGGCAGCCGTTGACCGGGGAATATCCCCTGCTCGGCCAGCCACGTGCTCTGGTGCTGGATAACAAACGCCGACCACTCTACTGGCAGGAGAATGGCCAGCAAGTTGCGGTACAGGTCGCGGAGGAGCACCACTCATTGCGCAAAGCCTACAGCGATTTGCTGGAGGTGCCGCAGGGCGTGCTGGTGCGCGTGGCGGCCGACGGCACCTACGCCGGAGCCATCGACGCCAGTTTGCTGAGTCAGGCGTTAAGCCATCATCAGGAGCTGCATACCCATGATTGAATGGCAGTGGATATCCGATAACTCGGCAATGATTGGCGAACTGACGCTGCAACATCTGCAAATGGTGATGCTCTCTTTGGCGCTCGGCACCGGCATCACCGCGCTCATGCTGCTGGTTTCTATTGCCTGGCCCGCGGTGGCTGGCCCGCTGATTTCAGTCAGCGGCGTGCTGTTTACCATTCCCTCGCTGGCGCTGTTTATCCTGCTGCTGCCGTGGACCGGGCTGTCGATGACCACCTCGGTGATTGGCCTGACCCTCTATTCACTGCTGATCCTGCTGCGTAACGTGCTGGCGGGCATGCAGAAGCTCCCCGCTGAAGTGCTGGAGTCGGCCCGCGCCCTTGGCTACACGCGCTTTGGTCGCTTTATCGACATCGAAATCTTCCTGATCCTGCCTTCTCTGTTTGCCGGGCTGCGCGTGGCCTCGGTGACGCTGGTCGGGCTGGTGATCGTCACCGCGCTGATTGGGCAAGGCGGTCTGGGGCAGCTGATGATCCTCGGCTTCAACCAAAACTTCCTGACGCCCATTCTGGTCAGCCTGTTACTCAGTCTAATGCTGTCGCTGACTCTCGATTTTGCGATAACCCACCTCGGCTATCGCCTGACAGGGTGGACGCGCTGATGAACATCATTACTGAAACCTGGCACTGGTTCTTGCAGGCTGACCACTGGTCCGGCGATTTGGGTATCTGGCAACGCTTTGGGCAGCACCTCTATTACGTGCTGGTCAGTCTGGTGATTGCCGTGCTGATCGCCCAGCCGCTGGGCATTCTGTTTGGTTACTGGAAGCGCGGCGGTTTTCTGGTTATCAACCTGTTTAACATCGGCCAGGCCTTCCCCTCGCTGGGCATTATTCTGCTGTGCATCATGCTGTTTGGCTTTACCGACGTGCCGGTGTTTATCGCGCTGGTGGCGCTGGCTATTCCGCCGATGCTGACCAACACCTATGTGGGCATCAGCAATGCCGACCAAACCCTGTGCGACGCCGCCAAAGCCATGGGCATGACGCCGTTACAGAGCCTGCTGCAAGTGCGCATCCCGCTGGCGATGCCGCTAATTTTCGCCGGTATTCGCACTTCGCTGTTGCAGCTGATCGCTACGGCGGTGGTCGCCGCCTACGCCGGGCTGGACGGGCTGGGGCGTTTTCTGATCGACGGGCTGGGCCAGCGCGACTTTCCTCAGGTCGTGGCGGGTTCTCTGGTGATTTCACTGCTGGCGATTATCTGCGAGCTGCTGATGTCTCTGGTGGCGAAACGCTGGCTGCACTTTTCGGTTTCAAACGCGGGCTAATTGCCCGCAAGCATAGCCATAAAAACATCCACAACAACGCTCATAACAACATCCACCCATAAAAGAGAAACAATGATGATGATAAAAAATTGGTTGTCCGCAACAGGTAAAGGTTTCCGGCTGAGTCTGTTAGCCGCTGGGATGGCAAGCGCGGCCTTCGCGGCCCACGCCGAGACGGTGACTATCGGCGGCGCCAACTACTCCGAGCAAACCATTCTGGCTAACATCTATGCCAGCGCCCTAAAACAGCAAGGGATTGAGGTGAAAACGCGCCTGAACTTGGGTAACCGCGAAATCATTATTCCGGCGCTGAAATCTGGCGAGCTGGACGTGGTGCCGGAGTATCTCGGCGCGCTGCTCAACTACTACCACGGCGGCAGCAAGGCCACCACCGAGCAGGAAGTTTCTGACGAGCTGAAGCAAACGCTGCCAGCCGACTTGCAGCTGCTCAACGCCTCTCCGGCCAGTTCTATTACGGCTTGGGCGGTGCGCGCGGAAACCGCCAAGAAATACAACCTGAAAACCCTGTCTGATTTGGCCAAAGTCTCCCCTGAGCTGGTGGTCGGCGGCCCGCCAGAAGTCGCCACCCGCGCCCTCGGCCTGCCGGGTCTGGAACGCGTTTATGGCATCAAATTTAAATCTTTCAAATCGCTGGATATCGCCGGGCCTCTGAGCCGTCTGGCGCTTAATTCGCGCAAAATTGACGTGGCGACCATCATCTCCACTCAAGGCGATTTGGCGAAAGAGAACTGGGTGGTGCTGGAAGACGATAAGCACGAGCAACCCGCGCAGAATCTGGTGCCGCTGATCCATAAAGGCGCGGTGTCGCCAAAAGTGGAAGAGGTGCTGAACAACGTTTCTGCGCACCTGACCACCCAAGACATTATCCAACTGAACAAGCAGGTGGACGTGGATCATAAAGATCCGGCCAAGGTCGCCGAGCAGTGGGTTAAAGACAAACTGGCGGCGAAATAGCGCCGTCCGCGGGCCAGGGAGGGTCCTCATCTTCACAGCGAGTAGCCGACATGTCGCAACAAACCGCCATATTCAATCTGTTTTTCTTCAATCCTCAGGGGGATTATCGTTTCTCATGGCGCCACCCCGACGCGCCGGGAAAAGAGATCTTCACGCTGAAATATTTCGCCGATCTGGCTCGCAAAGCCGAGGCGGCGACGCTGGACAACATTTTCATCGCCGACCACGTGGCCGTCTGGGACACCGTGCCAAGCGGCATGGCCCACTACGCCAATCCGCGCCTGGAGCCGATCACCCTGCTCGCCGCGCTCTCGGCCGTCACCGAGCACATTGGCCTGATGGCCACCGCGTCCACCTCCTACAACGAGCCTTACAATCTGGCCCGCTATTTTGCCTCGCTGGACTTTCTCAGCGAGGGCCGCGCCAGCTGGAACGTGGTCACCTCGTGGCTGCCAGAAGAAGCCGCTAACTACGGCTTAGAGCAGCTGCCGAAGCATGACACGCGCTATCAGCGCGCCGCCGAATTTATCGATGTCGTGCGCAAACTCTGGGACTCGTGGCAGGATGACGCGGTGCTGATTGACAAGCAGAGCGGCTATTTCACTGACCCGCAAAAAGTGCATCAGTTGAACCATGAAGGAGAATTCTTCAGGGTGCGCGGCCCGCTCAACCTGCCGCGCCCGCCGCAGGGCCACCCTATTGTGGTACAGGCCGGCTCTTCAGAATCCGGCAAACAGCTGGCCGCTGCGCAGGCTGATATTCACTTTGTGTTTATGCGTGATATCGAAAAGGGGCTGATTTACCGCGCCGACATGGACAGCCGCCTGCGCGAAAACGGCCGCGATCCGGCGCATTTCAAAATCCTCGGCGGCGTGCTGCCGGTGGTGGTCAACAGTGAAGAAGAGAAACAGCAGCGCCAGGGGCTGATCGAATCGCTAATGAACGACCAGATGGCGCTCGACCTGCTCAGCACCTATCTGCGCATGGATCTGAGCGTGTACGATCCTCACGCCCCGCTGCCGCCGTTGCCGGATGAGCAGGACTTCGATGGCCTGCGCACCGCGCTCAGTATCATTCGCGGCTACGACAAGAAGTTGACGGTGCTGGAGCTGGGCCGCCTGCTGCTGCAAAGCTCCGACAGCTGGCTGGTGCTGGGAACTGCCGAAGAGGTGGCAGACAAGCTGACCGAGGCCTTCCACGCCGGTGCCGTCGACGGCTATAACCTGATGTTCCCCTTCCTGCCGGTGGATCTTGACAACTTTATCGAGCAGGTCGCGCCCCTGCTGAAAGCCCGTGGCGTGATGAAACAGGCCTACCAGCCCGGAACCCTGCGTGAAAAGCTGGGACTGCCGCCGGTGGTTAATCAGTTCGCTAAACCTCAGTAAGTCTTCGAATAGAAAGCAAAAAGGCCCGACATGGGCCTTTTTTATCACCAGAGTGTAGTTCACTCCTCCTGCGCCTGTTCCTGCTGCTCAACCCGTCCATGAGGGAAATAGGTATTGATTTCCACCTTGATGGGTTTAATCAGGTGTTCACGCATCAGCTCGCCATAGCCGTTGACCAGAAAACCCTGATTGCGCGCCAGATAGTCAGCTTTATTGGCGCGGTAGACCTGCGGCAAGCCGTACCACGGCACGCGCGGCAGGTCGTGATGCACCGAGTGGTAGTTGAGATTAAGGAACAGCAGCCGCCAAAACCAGCCCGCCTCGTTGATCACCGTGCGGGCTTCGGGATCCTCCGCCGCGCGGTGCTCGAAGAAAGATCGCACCTTGGTCATCGCCAGCATCGGCCAGGTCACTGCCAGCAGATAGTAGATCACCCCAAAGTCGTGCTTCACCAGCCAGCCCAGCACCGGAATCAGTAACAGCAGATGCACCGACCACATCGCCATCGATGCCGGGCGGCGATAGCGAAAAGAGTGCCAAATATTGACGAAGGTAAAACGCATGGTTAGCAACGGCGTTAACAGCAGTCGCCCCGGAAAGGTATTGCGCAGTCGCACCAGCTGGCGCTGTAGGCCGTTAAAATGGTGCCATCGGCGCTCGGTAAAATAGTAACTCTCGGGGTCGGTTTCCGGCACGGTGAGATCTTCATCAAAATGGTGCTTAAGGTGCAGGTCGCGATAGGTGCCGTAAGGATACCAGATGGAAAATGGCAGCAGGCCGAACAGCTGGTTAAGCCGGGGGAAACGGGTCGGATGGCCGTGCAGCAGCTCGTGCTGTAGAGACATATACCAAGTGCTGAACCAGATAAGCAGCAGGGTCGCGGGTAGCCGCCCCAGTGTCTGCCAGTAGGCCACGGTAACAAACCAGCCGCTATAAATGGTGATGATCAGCAGCCAGGTTGGCAGCTCCGTGCGCCACAACCAGCTGCGATGCAGCGCCTGCACCGCCTCGCGCTGCTGCTCATTTAAATAAACCGATGCCCTTCTACTCATGATGATCCACTGGCAAATGTGATGAATTAATCAGCCAGAGATTAATCAGCGAGGGGGAAACCACAAGTGATTTGAATTGCTAAGCTTAGTCACTGAATTGCTTAGAAGAATCCCCCGTAAATGCATGGTTTTACGGGGGTGAAAATAGCGGGGAGAATCCGTGCTGAATTCTCGACTACGCAGCTTTGAAAGCTTTGAGCTTTTTCGAGAAATAGAGATAAATAATGGTCAGAATATAGATCAGCTCGGCGCCCAGCATTTGCGGGTAGAACTCTTTGGGGATCGCCTTGCCGCTGAAGATGATGCCAATAATCGACATATCGAGCAGGATGACTATCGCCACCAGCCCCATCAGCAGGTTAATCGCTTTCACGCCCCCGCCGCGCGTGTTCATTTTAAATACCACGTACGCCACGATCAGCAGCTGTAGCGCCACGATATACACCGTCGGCCCCGATGCCTTCATGACAAAATCCCAGCCAGAAAGCATTTTTAAAACCAAGAATACCGCCAAAACCATCGCTAGTATCGGGCGCTTGGCTTTACTCACTTCTTCCATTTTCTAACTCCGTTTTATGGTTTTTTGTTCATCGCCACCAAGAGAAAGAGCACCTCTGCGACAGGGTGCTCTTCTTTGCTGCGTGGGCTTTTTAGGCCGCAAATCAGTGCTTTGTTATATACAGAGCATTTATATTATTGTATTTATTGATATTTATAAAATCCAACCTTAATTATACCGTCTTCAATACCGTTGCTGGATGAAGTTAACCCGGCTTTGCCGTGGAACGGCAAGAATCAACAGCAGCCTTGAGTCCTTTCTCGTAACCTATGCGCTGGTGGCGTTCTGCCCTTAGCTTGCATCTGCTTATCAATGGAGGAATCAATCGGTAGACGGTCAACGGCGAAGGCTGGCGCTGAAATTGCGCCGGGGTCACACGGTACCGCAACCGGGACTTTGACTTCAACATAAACTGGCTCGGAATTCTTAATAGACAGTGAGCAGTGCAGATTATCAAGGATTGCCTGATTGCTACGCGACGCAGTATATGCGTAAGCATCAACAACAGTAGATATCACCAGCAGCATGACGACGATGTAGGTTAATGGCTCAAGAAGCGCTACTAAGTCTTTGGACAGCAGCTTCTAATACGCAGTATTGATGCGGAAAGTGGTGCAATCAATATTGAAAAAGAATAACCCCACGCAATCAAAAAACACCCTACGGCAGCTTCAGTCCTATCTTTTTCTCAACGTTGGGTACATTGAAGTTTTGGGCAGCATTCTAGTCCCAAGTAAATCAATCAGTGATTGGTAGGTCAGTAGTAAACTTATCCTGTGGAAGATATAGATGATGGAGTCAACTTCAAGTTATCTTGTAAAGTTTGCAGCTTTGCTAATCGTGATAGCGTTTATAAATACAAAACAAGTTACAACTTTACGGTTTTTTTAAGACAGCCATGCTCATAGTATGGTAGTGCATGTGATTATAATTTTTTTAAGATTTTAAATATTTTTAATAACGCGGGATTAATTTAAGATAAGTATGAAAACAGAAAAACTCAATGGTATAGAGGCGCTAAGAGGCATTGCTGCAATGACAGTCGCGCTTGGACACAATAGAAGCTTACTCGACCGGATTGTCCCAGGCTCCCTTATGGATAGACTCACAGCAAATGCTATATTTGGTGTTGAAGTATTCTTTATAATAAGTGGATTCATCATTTGCCATTCTACGAAAAGCATAGTTTCGGCATCCTTCCACAATGCCGCAGCATTCCTTGTCAAAAGAATACTCAGAATATACCCTGTATATTTTGTGATTCTAGCACTATATGTTCTTATTTTTTATAAAAATCTTTACACAGGAGTACCAGAAGGTGGTAGTTTATCCACCAATAGCATTATCAGATCCATTTTTTTAATTCCTCTCGATTGGAATTCATCACCACCTTATTATGGTTGGGGTACTATCATTGCCTCGTGGACTTTAGGATATGAAATGTATTTCTACCTTATATTTGCCATGTCGATGACAATAAGTATTAAATATAGAGCTGTAATTTCATCGATAACAATGATAACCGTAAGTATTGCACTATCTTTGGCCTTCAACAACAATATAATTATTGATGCTCAGAGATACTACTTTCAAGGTGGTGTTTTAATATCTCACTTTGGATTTATAGGCAATCCAATTGTCTATGATTTTATTCTTGGAATGGTTATTGCTCAATTGGTTCCATTATTTAACAAATACAACTTAAACAATGGCGTCATTAACAGTTTTGCTATAGCGTTGCTTGGATTTTGTTTTGTATTTTGGTTTAATGGTGTATCTGAAGGGCACGGACTTACGAGGTCTGCATATATTGCATTCACAATTGTAATTTGTGTAATAATCCTTGAGAAAAACTCCATACTAAAATTCGGCAATATACTTATATCATTAGGGACAATATCTTACTCTTTTTACCTAATTCATGTTCCTGTAAAGAAATTCATAGAACTATATGGTCAGTCCATTGGGTTAGATATTAACTCCAGGTCTGCGCCGCTATATATATCTTCAATAATAATATCAATATGTTTATCGTATGTGATATTTAATGTAATAGAAAAACCATTTATAAATGCCGGTTCAAAACTGGCAAAAAAGATTTCTGAATAGAAAACAAAGCGTCTAATGACGCCTCGCTTTTAATGTCAGCTTTTAACCACCTCCCATGGAGGTGGTCATTGGCCCTTTGAGGCTATATCCTGAAGGAAAGCTATGCCAGAAAATTCCATTTTACTCACCACAAGTAAGAAGGGAATCACTGACATGAGCAGTTATATAAGCTCAGCACATGTGTTTTGACGTTGCGAATATTACTTGGTATGGACAACAAAATACCGCCACAAGAGTTTAACGGGCGCAGTGGGGAAAGAGCTTCACCACTCAATTTATATACTCTGCTATTTTTTCTATAATACCTCAAGCTTTTGAGTTTATCTGTCGTCACAAAATCTCACCCTTGCATCCACTAGGATGCCTGTTTAGAACCCCGTGTAATAGATCATCTCTCAGGATTATATGACTTGCAGGCAGAGCTTTTATCAGCAATCTGCCTTCAGCGACCTCCGCAATTCTTTCCCGAACCTATTTTATGCCGATAAAAGAAAAAGAGCGCCGTCATTGCTGGGCGCTCTGCGTATTTCCAAATCGTGGTCAATCGTTAAAAAGCTCTGGTATATAATTAGTGCTTAAGAATGTACATTTCCTGACTGTAAGCCACGTCTTCCGGGTTGGTGATCGGATAGCCTTTCACCCAAGGTTTGATTAGGCGGCCGTTGGTGTACTGGTAGATCGGCGCGATCGGAGCCTGCTCGGCGATGATCTGCTCGGCCCGGTTATAATCGTCGTTGCGGCGCGCGTCGTTGGTTTCACGGCTGGCGTCACTCACGGCTTTGTCGTAATCGGCGTTACTGAATTTGCTGATGTTACTGTTGTGGGTAGAGGTCAGCAGCGACAGGAAGGTGGAGGCTTCATTGTAGTCGCCGACCCAAGAGGCGCGGATCACGTCGAAGTTGCCGGTATTGCGGCTGTCGATGTAGGTTTTCCACTCCTGATTGACCAGCTTGACGTCGGCCCCCAGGGTTTTCTTCCACATTGAGGCCACGGCGATAGCAATCTTCTGGTGGCTCTCAGAGGTGTTGTACAGCAGGGTAAGCTTTAGCGGCTTGTTAGGGCCATAGCCCGCCGCCGCCAGCAGCCCTTTAGCCTGCGAGTCCAGCTCTGCCTGCGAGTATTGCTGGAGAATACTTTTGCTCGGCTTGAAGCCGTTAGTGACGTCCGGCGTGAAGTGATAAGCCGGTATCTCGCCGGTGCCCAAGACTTTCTCAGCAATAATTTTACGGTCGATGCTGTAGGACAGAGCCTGACGCACGCGCGGGTCATCGGTCGGCGCACGCTTGGTGTTAAACGCGTAGTAGTAAGTCCCCAGCTGGAATGGCGTGTAAACCTGCCCCGGAATGTCCTTCAGCAGCTTCTGATACTGGTCTTTCGGGAAAGATTCGGTGATGTCGATATCATCGGCCAGATAGCGTTTGGTGGCATTGGACTCTTTGTTGATCGGCACAAAGGTCACTTTGGTCAGCACCGTATGGGCGTGATCCCAGTAATGCGGATTCGGCTCGAGCACCAGCTTTTCATTCACCACGCGGTCTTTCAGTACGAAAGCGCCGTTACCCACCATATTGCCGGGCTTGGTCCAGTCTTCACCATATTTCTCAACCGTGGCCTGATGTACCGGGAACAGGCTGAAATTCGCCAGCAGGCTGACGAAGTAAGGCACCGGGCGCTCTAACTGCACTTTCAGCTGGGTGTCGCTGACGGCGGTGACGCCAAGCTTATCCACCGGCATTTTGCCCGCAATAATGGCGTCAGCGTTTTGAATCCCGGCCAGGCCAGCAAACCATGCGCCGGTGGACAGCCCTTTCGGGTCCACCAGTCGACGCCAGCTATAAACGAAATCTTTCGCCGTGACAGGGTCACCGTTTGACCAGCGCGCGTCTTTGCGCAGATTGAAGACGAAGGTTTGGTTGTCCTGCGTGTGCCAGCTTTCGGCGACGCCCGGCACGCTTTTGCCATTGGCATCCTGATTGACTAACCCTTCGAACAGGTCGCGCACCACCTGAGCTTCAGGCAGGCCAATGACCTTGGTCGGGTCGAGCGAGGCGGGTTCATCTTTGATATGGCGGACAATTTCTTGCTTATCGGCCAACTGGGTCCCGGCCGGAACCTGCGCGGCGCTTGCGGTTCCTAGTGACAGCGCCACTAAACCGGCGCAAAGCGAATAAGCGAAGAGATGAGACTGTTTTCCCTGAGGCATGGTCGACTCCCGACAAGCAATTGATTTAATGATGTTACTGAGTTGTACCATTCATTGAATTCATACCCTATAAAAATTCGTTACAGATTTGTCTTGGCGCACAAAACTTCGGCAAGCCGGCGCAGTTTGCAGAAAAAAGGTGATTCGCGCCCTGCTGTAGACAATAAAACTACATTCAACGGGCAAACTGCGGTAAAAAAAGTTATTCAAACCTCTAATAACGGAACTGTTATGAGCGCCTTAATTCCCCGTCCCCTGCGCGGAAAACTCAGTAATCTTGGATTGCCCTACGGCAAGTCGCTGCTTGGCGCGCCGCTGATCTATTTTCCGGCTGCCAAGCCCGATGCCAGTACCGGGCTGATTCTGGCGGGGACTCACGGCGATGAAACCGCCGCCGTGGTCTCGCTCTCCTGCGCGCTGCGCTCGATTAAACCCGAGCAGCTGCGCCATCACGTGGTGTTGGCGGTGAACCCTGACGGCTGCCAGCTGGGGCTGCGCGCCAATGCCAACGGGGTAGATCTCAATCGCAACTTCCCCAGCGCTAACTGGAAAAGCGGCGACACGGTTTATCGCTGGAACAGCGCGGCGCAGGAGCGTGACGTAGTGTTGTCGACTGGAGAAAAGGCTGGCTCAGAGCTGGAAACGCAGGCGCTGTGCCATTTGATCCACCAGCTTGCTCCGAAGTGGGTAGTGACGTTTCACGAGCCGCTGGCCTGCATTGAAGACCCGCACACTTCGCCGCTGGGGGCTTGGCTGGCTAACGCCTTCAGCCTGCCGCTGGTGACCAGCGTGGGTTACGCCACGCCCGGCTCTTTCGGCAGCTGGTGCGAGGACCTGGGGTTGCACTGTATTACGGCGGAATACCCGCCGGTGTCGGCGGACCACGCCAGTGAAGTCTACCTACAGGCGCTGATCGACCTGCTCACCGGCGCGGCGGACGAGCCTTAACTTTTTTACTGGGCGGAGCCTGCGAGGTCAATCACTCCGCAGTGGAAAGCCAGCGGCGGATCGACGTCCTGCGCGAGCCAGGTTGGGCCGTCGAGGTCAACAAACTTCGCCCCGGCGGCCAGCGGCAGCGCGGCGCGCACCGCCCGTGACGTACACAACATGCAGCCCAGCATGATGTCAAAACCTAGCGCATGGGCCCCTGACGCCAGCCTTAGCGCCTCGGTCAACCCGCCGGTTTTATCCAGCTTGATGTTGACCATTTCATAGCGACCTTGCAGCGCCTCTAGCCCTTCCAGCGTGTGACAGCTTTCATCGGCACAAATTGGCAGTGGATGGATGAAGTTCTCCAGCGCGGAGTCCTGCCCGGCGGGAAGTGGCTGCTCAAGCATCATGACGCCTAAATCCGCCAGCAGCTGGCAGCGCGACGCCAGCCCTTCGCTCTGCCACGACTCATTGGCATCAACGATTAACGTCGCGTGCGGCACGGCGCTGCGGATCGCCACCATGCGCTCGGCAATCATGCGATCGTCAAGTTTCACTTTCAGCAGGGTTGCGCCGTTTTTCTGGTGCGTTAAGGCGGCGGCGGCCATCGCCTCGGGGGCATCCACGCTTAGGGTCTGGGCCATGCTGATGGAGGAAAGCGGCTCAATGCCGGTGAGATCCCAAAGGCTGCGCCCGGTCTGCTGACTCTCCAAATTCCACAGCGCGCAGTCGAGGGCGTTGCGCGCCGCTCCGGCGGGCAGCAGGCGCTGTAGCTCGTCGCGGCTGGCGCCCTGCTCGATAGCGGGCAGCACGCTGGCTATCTGCTCCATGACGCTGGTTTCGCTTTCGCCATAGCGCGGATAAGGGGTGCATTCGCCGACGCCGCGCACGCCATTGTGTTCAATTTCTACCGTGACCACTCTCGCCTCGGTTCGACTCCCGCGTGAAATGACAAAGGCCGTGTGTAACGGCCAGGCTTCTGGATAAAAGCGCACACTTCTCATAACGGCTCCCAATTTTCCTCTGCCACCTTCGGCCCATGCTCAAAGGTTTAACACCGCGTCTCTTTTTCCAAAGTAGTTGAAATTGGCGCTTTTCAGCAAGTCACAAAATGACCTGAAGTTAATTTGGATCAGTAACTTGGGATATCGCGCACAGCCCGCGCGGCTTCGCCCAAAACTTCGACGGGAAAACAATTATTTAGCAAACTTTATATATCCAATTCACAATTGTTATCCTAAACTGAGGGCCGTTTGTCTCATCTGTACAAAGGAAAATATTATGACCCAGACAGTACATTTTCAGAGCAACCCGGTTAGCGTTGCTGGCCAAATCCCACAGGTCGGCGATAACGTTAAGCCTTTTACTTTACTCGCAAAAGATCTCTCTGATGTCAGCCTGAGCAGTTTTGTCGGTAAACGCAAGGTGCTGAACATCTTCCCAAGCATTGATACCGGCGTTTGTGCGGCTTCCGTGCGTAAATTCAACCAGTTGGCGGGCGAAGTAGACAACACCGTGGTGCTGTGTATTTCTTCCGACCTGCCGTTCGCGCAGTCACGCTTCTGCGGCGCGGAAGGCCTGTCAAACGTAGTTACCCTCTCCACCCTGCGTGGCGGCGAGTTCAAGAATGACTACGGCGTGGCGATCACCGATGGCCCATTGGCGGGTCTGACTGCCCGTGCCGTTATCGTTCTGGATGGTCAGGACAACGTGCTGCACAGTGAGCTGGTTAACGAAATCACCACTGAACCTAATTACGAAGCTGCCCTGGCCGTACTGAAATAGTCTGCCCTGGCCTAAGGCTTACAAGACAAAGCCCTGCGTTTGCAGGGCTTTTTTATGGTTTTGTTAAAGCTGAATACGGCGATTATTCGTCGCTGCCGTCGGGCTTGCGGCTGCTCAGGCCGTACTCGCGCAGCTTGTTGGCAATCGCGGTGTGGGAGACGCCAAGGCGTTTCGCCAGCTTACGTGTACTTGGATAAGTGCGATAAAGCCGGGTTAACACCGAACGCTCGAAACGCTTGCTGATGTCGTCCAGCGAGCCGTTCAGCGCCTCTTCCCCCAGCGCCACTTCGGCATCAAAGTCAGGCAGAACCACGTCCTGCGGGCGCAGCTCGCCGCCTTCTAACTGGGTTAACGCCCGGTAAATGGCGTTTTTCAGTTGGCGAACGTTGCCCGGCCAGCCGTAGTGCGTGAGGTAATTGGCCAGTTGGGAAGAGAGTTTCGGACGCGGCATCCCCTGCTCGTCGGAGAAACGCGCCACGAACAGCTCGGTGAGCGGCATCACGTCGGCCTGACGTTCGCGCAGCGGCGGCAGCGTCACGGTGAGCACGTTGAGGCGATAATAGAGATCCTCGCGGAATTCGCCGCGCTGTACCAGCTCCACCAGATTCTTCTGGGTGGCGCACATCACGCGCACATCCACTTTCACCTCATGCTCTTCACCCACGCGACGGAAAGTGCCGTCATTCAGGAAGCGCAGCAGCTTGATCTGCATTCTTGGCGACATTTCGCCGATTTCATCCAGCAACACCGAGCCGCCGTTAGCCTGCTCGAAGAAGCCTTTTTTGCCTTCTACCGCGTTTGGGTAAGCCCCGGCGGCGTAGCCAAACAGCTCACTCTCCACCACTTCGTCCGGCAGCGAGGCGCAGTTCAAGCCGAGGAACGGCTTCTTGCCGCGCGCGCTGCGCAGATGGCAGGCGTGGGCCAGTAAATCCTTGCCGGTGCCGGTATCGCCGACAATCAGCAGCGGCGCATCGAGCATCGCCAGCTTGCGCGCCTGCTCCAACACCTGACGCATTTTGCTGCTCACCGCCACAATGTGGTCAAACTCGCTGTCATCGTTAACGGTTAAGTCTTGCAGCTGGCGGCCCATGCGCGCCGTGGATTTGAGCATCACCACCGCGCCGACCATTTCGCTGGCCTGCTGCTCGTCGTTTAGCTCAATCGGCGTCAGGTCCATCAGGAAATCCTGACTGCGGATCACCACTCGCTCGGAGTGCGGGCGGCTGGATTCACTCTCCAGCCAGCGGGTAATGTTATAGCCGGTGATCAGGCTGGCGGCGGGCTGTTGGCGAATTTTGTCTTCGTCCATTTCAAACAGCGCCAGCGCGGCCGGGTTGGCAAGATCAACCTTGCCTTTCATATCGATGGAGAACACCGGTTCTGGCATGGAAACCAGTAAGGCGCGCAGCGCACGGTGCTCGCGTTCGGAAGGCATGAATGCCACGGTGCGGACATCGGTGACGCCGTCGATGCGCCGGATCTCGGCCATCAGCGCACGGAAAGTGTCAAAATCCAGTTGGGAGAAATTAAGGTAAATACGACCACTGGCCGCAATCTCAATGCCGCGCAGATCAATGCTACGCAGAACCAATAAATCGAGTAACTCTCGGGCAAGACCCAAGCGGTCTTCGCAAAAAACTTCCAGACGCATCAGTGTTGACCTTTTTCTGCCGGTGCGGAAATCGCTGGTGAGAATAATACTCTCTCAAGTACAGCGGAAGAAGAGACTGTCACAAAATGTTGACAGAAAATTGTAATAATTAGCAGAAAAATCTTAGGACAAGACTCAATTATCTTCAATTTTTGAAAATATGTTCAAAAGCTGAGCAGTGCCGCCCTCGTACCATTGGCAAAAATTATCTGCTAACATCGGCTGCTGATTTCACCGTCTAAAATGGTTCCCGACTATGAAGTTCGTCTCCTTTAATATCAACGGATTGCGCGCACGTCCGCACCAACTTGCCGCCCTTATAGAGCAACATCAGCCAGACGTTATCGGCCTGCAAGAAACCAAAGTGCATGACGATATGTTCCCGCTGGAAGAGGTTAGCCAGCATGGCTATCACGTTTTCTATCATGGCCAGAAAGGTCATTACGGCGTGGCGATGCTCACCAAGCAGGAGCCGGTTGCCGTGCGCCGTGGCTTCCCGGGCGACGAAGAAGACGCCCAGCGCCGCATCATCATGGCGGATATCGAAACCCCGCAGGGCCTGCTGACCGTGATTAACGGCTACTTCCCGCAGGGTGAAAGTCGTGACCACCCGACCAAATTCCCCGCCAAAGCGCGTTTCTATCAGGATTTGCAGGACTACCTGACAAATCACCTGTCGGTGCAAAATCCGGTGCTGGTGATGGGCGATGTGAACATCAGCCCGACCGATTTGGATATCGGCATTGGCGAAGACAGCCGCAAACGCTGGCTGCGCACCGGCAAGTGCTCCTTCTTGCCAGAAGAGCGCGAGTGGATGGATCGCCTGAAAGGCTGGGGCTTGGTGGATACTTTCCGCTTCGCCAACCCAGAGGTGAACGATCGGTTCTCGTGGTTCGACTATCGCTCAAAAGGCTTTGACGAAAATCGCGGCCTGCGAATCGACCTGCTGTTAGCCAGCACCCCGCTGGCGGCGCGCTGCATCGCCACAGGCATCGATTACGACATTCGTGGGATGGAGAAGCCTTCCGACCACGCGCCGGTGTGGGCCGAATTCGACCTGAAATGACCGACCAGGCGGCTTTGCCGATAGTGGATGTGGTGGCGGCGATCATTGAGCGGGATGGCAACATTCTGCTGGCTCGCCGCGACGCCTCCAGCGATCAGGCAGGCCTGTGGGAGTTCCCCGGTGGCAAAGTTGAAGCCGGGGAAACTCAGCCGCAGGCGCTAGTTCGTGAGTTGCAGGAAGAGATGGCCATCGATGTACAGGTGGAAGCTTGGGTTGCCAGCCACGACACTCTCCAGACGGCGCGAGTCATTCGCCTGCACGCGTGGCGAGTTTCAGCCTTCCAAGGTGACATTACGTTACGTTGTCACTCGGAATATGTTTGGGTGACGCCGCAACAGGCGTTTAGCTACGCGCTGGCCCCGCCCGATGTCCCCTTGCTGGAAGCCTACTGCGCCACGCTTTAAGGCTAAGTTTATAGAGACTCTGTTCATAAAGACTCAGGGCGCCCTCTCGGCGCCCTTTTGCTATTCACTGATCACTTGCAGAACGGCTGGCGTTACTTCTTCATCCGTTCCCATTTCAAATCGTTAGTGCCCACCACCTGCGGGTCGCGCACGCACTGCAATACAATGCTGTCTGCTGTTACCACCGCCCCTTCGGTGTAGCTTTTGTTATTGTAAATGCAGCAGTTATGACAGGTCGGCGCGCTGTTTTGATTGGCATTGGCGCTGTTCTCCCACACCTGCGGCGGCAGGGGTACCACGATATCTGCACCATTGCCGATGCCAGGACGATTGGCCATCGCGGGCGCGGCCAGCAGCAGCGAACTGCCCAACACGGCCATTATCAGTTTATTCATCATGGGTCGCTTCCTTACCTTTTGGCGGTGCCTTACGGCGTTTAGGGGCGCTCTTCGCGCCTTTGGCACCTGTCGCCGCCTTGCCCGTTCCCGCCGGTTTGGACGGAATACTGCGAAACGCCGAGGATACCCTTGTGGTTTTCGCCTGAATAATCAGGTTCTGTAAGGTCGCCACCAGAGGTTGCATAAAGTCCTGGTAGCGGCAATTTTTCTCACTGATGCGAGTCAGCGTCGACTCCCAGTCGGCGGTCATATCCGGGCGTCCGGCGATGTCCGGCAGCGAGTGGATCAGCGCCCGGCCAGTGTCGCTAGAGTGAATATAGCGCCCCTTCTTGTAGAGAAACTCGCGGCGGAACAGCAGCTCGATAATCCCCGCGCGGGTGGCTTCAGTGCCCAAGCCGTCGGTAGCGCGCAGGATTTTCTTCAATGCCTTGTCCTGCACGAAACGGGCGATCCCGGTCATGGCCGAGAGCAGCGTGGCGTCGGTAAAAGGCCGTGGCGGCTGGGTTTGCCGCTCGACCACTTCACCCCGTTCGCACAATAGCTCATCGCCCTTGGCGACCACTGGCAGCGGCGTGCCCTCGTTCTCTTCATCACGCTCTTTGCTGCCCAACAGGGTGCGCCAGCCCGCTTCGGCCAGAAAACGCGCCTTGGCAATGAACTTGCCGCCGGCGATATCCAAATCAATCACGCATTTGCGGAATACGGCGTCCGGGCAGAACTGCATCAAGTATTGCCGCGCCACCAAATTATAGATTTTCTGCTCGTCGTCGGTGAGATTCACCTTGCTGCTGCGCGCCGTCGGAATAATCGCGTGGTGAGCATCGACCTTTTTGTCATCCCAGCAGCGATTGCGTTTGTCGACATCTACCACCGGCTGCGGCAGTAAATCGGGTTGGTGGATACTGATGGCGTTGAGTACCGCGTGTCGTCCGGCAAAATGCTCTTCAGGCAGGTATCGGCTATCCGAGCGCGGATACGTAATCAATTTGTGCGTTTCGTACAGCCGCTGGCAAATATCGAGGATTTGCTGGGCGCTGAGACCAAAGGCTTTCGAACCCTCAATCTGTAATGAGGAAAGAGAAAATGGCAGCGGCGCGGTGTCGTTTTCGCGCTTATCGTTGTACCCGGTGACCAGTGCGGGCTGGCCCGCAATTCGCGCCACCACGTGGTCGGCCAGCGGGCGGTGCAGCAGGCGGCCCTCTTCATCCTGATAAGGCTCGCAGGACTCGCTCGGCTGCCACAGCGCCACAAAACGCTCATCCAGCGGCGTCACGATGTGGGCTTTGACTTCGAAATAATCTTTGGGAACGAAGTTCTCAATCTCTTCGTCGCGGCGAACCACCAGCCCGAGTACCGGCGTCTGCACCCGTCCGACGGAGAGCACGCCGTTATAGCCCGCGTTGCGCCCCAAAATGGTATAGGCGCGGGTCATATTGATGCCGTAAAGCCAGTCGGCGCGGGAGCGCGCCAAAGCCGAGACGCAGAGCGGAATAAAGTCGCGATTATCGCGCAGGCGCTCAACGGCGCGTTCGACGGCCTGTGGGTTGAGGTCGTTAATCAGGCAGCGTTGCACGCTTTGGCGTTTTTCCGGCGTCAGTTCGAGGTAGTCCAGCACCTCGTCCACCAGCAGTTGCCCTTCACGATCCGGGTCACCCGCGTGGATAACCTGAGTGGCTTCCAACAGCAGTTTTTTAATGACATTCAGCTGCTTAGCGACCGAAGAGCGCGGCTGAAGCTGCCATTTTTCGGGGATAATCGGCAAGTCGTTGAGGTTCCAGCGCGCATAGCGGCTGTCGTAGGCATCGGGCTGCGCCTGTTCCAACAAGTGGCCGACGCACCAGGTAACGACCTGATCGTTGCCGCAGGCGATAAAACCGTCGCCGCGACGATGAGGTTTTGGCAAAACGTCAGCGATAGCGCGAGCCAGGCTGGGCTTTTCGGCAATAAATAAACGCATCAGGCAGCATCCTTAACTGTCGGATTGGGTAAAACCGTTTTTATCGCCCTGAGTCTCATCGTCCATCCTTTGTTCACAGCATCGTTGGGGGTGCAGGTAGGACTATGTTAGCCGTTGGCGGAGGAATTGGTAAGTCACGAAGGGGTCGAGAGTAGAATGGTCGCTCACAAAGTCAGCGAAATACCGGTTTATCGGAATAATGCCCGCTAAACCGGCGAATTTCAGAGCAGCGAATGGCGGTTTATCTGCCACTGAAGCTCATTACAGATAAGAGACGAAAGCGCTGCTGTCGGCCGGGATCACCTGAGTACTGGACTTCAGCTGCGGCGTGCCAAGGTAGAGGAAGCCGACGATTTTGTCGGTTGGTCCACATTTGAACGCGGCGCGAACGTCTGGGTGATCGGTCCACGCGCCGGTGCGCCAGATGCCGTTAAAGCCCTGAGCCAGCGCGGCCATTTGCATCGCCTGCACCGCACAGCCGGCAGAAACCACCTGCTCCCACTCTGGCACTTTGGCGCTCTCTTTGCAGTTGGCGATAATGGTGATGATTTGCGGCGCACGCAGCGGTGCCTGAGTAGCCTTTTCAATCGCCTTCTCATCGGCACCGTCTTTGATGGCGGCGGCGCGCAGCAGTTCGCTAAAGCGCGTCAGGCCGTCGTTTTCGGCGATAACAAACTTCCACGGCTGCAAGGCTCCGTGGTCAGGGGCGCGCATACCCGCATTAATGATGTTTTGCAGTGCCTCGCCCGCCGGGGCTGGAGCCGCCAAGCGTGAAGCCGAACGGCGATTCAACAATAAGTCTAGAGCGTCCATTTAAATCTCCCTAAGCGCTTTTGATAATGATAGGCATTTACCTAACGTTAACATAAGCAGTCAGCCTTTTGCTAACCACAGATTTCGTCATAGCACCGCGTGATTACTGCCCCTTTGCCAAATTCTGACATGATTTAAAGCTGACATTTCTCCGGCGGGTCATTAGGATAGCGATACTTTTCCCGTCTTGTTGGAGAGACCATGCGCACATTGTGGCGAATAATCGCCGGTTTTTTTAAGTGGACCTGGCGTCTTCTTAATTTCGTCAGAGAGTTCATCCTCAACGTATTCCTCATCCTGCTCATTTTGCTGTGTGTCGGAGTCTATTTCTCATTCCAATCCAAACCTGCGGATACCACCACTAAGGGTGCCCTGCTGGTTGATTTAAGCGGAACCGTGGTGGATAAGCCGTCGGTGAACAACAAGGTTCGCCAGTGGGGACGCGAGCTGCTGGGTACTTCCAGCAACCGCCTACAGGAAAACTCACTGTTTGATTTGGTCGACACCATTCGTCAGGCCAAAGATGACAAAAACATCACCGGCATGGTGCTGCAACTGAGTGATTTCACCGGCACTGACCAAACGTCGCTGAACTACATCGGTAAAGCCCTGCGCGAATTCCGCGACAGCGGCAAGCCGATTTACGCCATCAATGATAGCTATGACCAGTCGCAATACTATCTGGCGAGTTATGCCAACAAGATCTACCTGTCGCCACAGGGCGCGGTGGATTTACACGGTTTCGCCACCAATAACCTCTATTACAAGTCACTGCTCGACAAACTGAAGGTCACCACCAATATCTTCCGCGTGGGGACCTACAAGTCGGCGGTTGAGCCGTTGATTCGCGATGACATGTCCCCTGCCGCGCGTGAAGCCGACAGCCGTTGGATTGGCGCACTGTGGAACAACTACCTCAATACCGTGTCGGCTAACCGCCAAATCACCCCTGAGCAGCTGTTCCCTGGCGCGGCTGGCGTTCTGGCCGGTATGCAGCAGACCGGCGGCGATATGGCGCAATACGCGCTGAAAGCTAAGCTGGTTGATACTCTGGCTTCGCGCAATGAAGCGGATAACGACATGGTGAAAGCCTTTGGCTGGAACAAGCAGGCCAAAGACTTTAACTACACCAGCATCTACGACTACTCCACCAAGTCGAAGCCGGATAATAACGATCCGCAAATCGCGGTTATCTTCGCTAACGGCGCAATTAACGACGGTGAAGAGCAAGCCGGTGCAGTGGGTGGCGACACCACCGCCCAGCAAATTCGCGATGCGCGCCTTGATCCAAAAATCAAAGCTATCGTGTTCCGCGTAAACAGCCCGGGCGGCAGCGTCAGCGCCTCTGAAGTGATCCGCTCTGAACTGGCAGCAGCGCGCGCGGCGGGCAAACCTGTAGTGGTTTCCATGGGTGGCATGGCGGCATCGGGAGGCTACTGGATCTCAACGCCAGCGAACTACATTATTGCCAGCCCAAGCACGCTGACCGGCTCGATCGGTATTTTCGGGGTAATTAACACCTACCAAAATACCCTCGACAACTTTGGCGTGCATACCGACGGCGTGGCGACATCGCCGCTGGCCGACGTTGCCGCGACCAAAGCCCTGCCGCCGGAGTTCTCGCAGATGATGCAGTTGAACATCGAGAACGGCTACAAAACCTTCATCGGTTTAGTGGCAAAAGCGCGTAATAAAACCCCTGAGCAGATCGACCAGATTGCCCAAGGCCACGTCTGGATTGGTTCTGATGCCAAAAATGACGGTCTGGTGGACCAACTGGGTGATTTCGATGACGCCGTGAAGAAAGCCGCCGAGCTGGCGAAACTGCCAAAATGGCAGCTGAACTGGTACGTCAACGAGCCAAGCTTCACCGATCTGGTGTTTTCACAGGTGAGCGCCTCGGCGCACGCCATGCTGCCAGCGGCGGTTCAGGCTTACCTGCCTGCGCCGGTGACCAAAATGGCGCTGGAGTTGAAATCTCAGGCTGATTTGTTCAATAACATGAACGATCCGCAAAACCGCTACGCGCTGTGCCTGACCTGCGGCGACGTGAAATAAGTTTCACCTCGCCCTGCCAAAAGCCCGTGCTTAACCGCCGGGCTTTTTTATTTTTGAGACAAACACCTTGTTGCCCTTATACTTCCAGCCATCGCAGTTTGTATTTCTGAAAAGCTCTATATTCCGAAAGCAATCTTTCTAAAAAACAAAGAATCCAGTCATGACCAAAAAATCAATTTATGTCGCCTACACCGGCGGTACCATCGGTATGCAACGCTCTGAAAACGGCTATATCCCGGTCTCCGGCCACCTGCAGCGCCAGCTGGCGCTGATGCCTGAGTTCCACCGCCCGGAGATGCCTGAGTTCACTATTCAAGAATACGCACCGCTGATGGACTCCTCCGACATGACGCCGGAAGACTGGCAGCACATCGCCGACGATATTCTGGCCCATTACGATGAGTACGACGGGTTTGTTATCCTGCACGGCACGGATACCATGGCGTTCACCGCCTCGGCGCTCTCCTTTATGCTGGAGAACCTCGGCAAGCCGGTCATTGTGACAGGGTCACAAATCCCGCTGGAGGCTCTGCGCTCTGACGGGCAAATTAACCTGCTGAATTCGCTCTATATTGCGGCGAACCATCCGGTGAACGAAGTCTCGCTGTTCTTCAACAATCGCCTCTATCGCGGCAACCGCAGCACCAAGGCCCATGCCGACGGCTTCGACGCCTTTGCGTCGCCAAATCTTGCGCCGCTGCTGGAGGCCGGGATCCACATTCGCCGTCTGTCTACGCCTTCTATCCCGCCCGCCACTGGCCCGCTGAAGGTGCATGACATCACACCACAGCCGATTGGCGTGGTGACGATTTATCCGGGGATCTCTGCCGAAGTGGTAGAAAACTTCCTGATGCAGCCGGTTAAGGCCTTGATCCTGCGCTCCTACGGCGTGGGCAATGCGCCGCAGAAAGGCGACCTGCTGAAAGTGCTGAAAGACGCCTCCGAGCGCGGCATCGTGGTGGTTAACCTCACCCAGTGTATCTCCGGCCGTGTGGATATGGGTGGCTATGCCACCGGCAACGCGCTGGCGCACTCCGGCGTGATCAGCGGCTTTGATATGACCGTGGAAGCCACGCTAACCAAACTGCATTACTTGCTGAGCCAGCCGCTGTCGGCTGAGGAAATCCGTGTCTTGATGCAGCAAAACCTGCGCGGTGAACTGACCGAATAACAGGAGCGCCCGATGAAATCCGCATTATTGTTGATCGACCTGCAAAATGATTTCTGCCCCGGCGGCGCGCTGGCGGTGCAGGAAGGCGATGCCACGATTAGCGTGGCGAATCAGGCTATTGAGACCTGTAAGTCACAGGGCATTGCCGTGGTGGCGTCGCAGGACTGGCACCCGCAGGCCCACGGCAGCTTTGCCGTAAACGCCAATGAAGAGCCGTGGACGCTGGGCGAACTCGACGGCCTGCCGCAGGTGTGGTGGCCGGTACACTGCGTCCAGGGCCAGCGCGGCGCGGAATTCCACCCGCAGCTTGATAGCCAGCAATTCGATCACGTGGTGCGCAAAGGTCAAAACGTCGCTATCGATAGCTATAGCGCGTTTTTCGATAATGCTCATCGCGCCGCCACCGGATTACACCAATGGTTGCAAGAAAAGCAGGTGCAACGCCTGATTGTCATGGGACTAGCGACGGATTACTGCGTCAAGTTTACCGTGCTGGACGCGCTAGAGCTGGGGTATAAGGTTGAGTTGCTGGTCGAAGGCTGCCGAGGGGTGAATCTTAACCCGCAGGACAGCCAGCAGGCGATTGATGAGATGCAGCAGGCCGGGGCTGAGCTTACTACCCTCGCTGATCTGAGCTAATACCTCTGACCACCAGATATGACAAAGGGCGCATTAGCGCCCTTTTCTTATTGCTCATAGTGCTGCGCGCTTATTCCGGTTTGATGCGGATTAAGGCTTCCTGAGCAAACTGCTGCTTCAGCTCCTGCTTGCTCTTGGTGACGATTTGGCCGTCAGTGCCAATGCTCATGTGCTGGGCATTGGTGTTGTGGCGGGCCTGATAGAGCATCACCATTTGCAGACTGTTCTCTTTCTGCTCCGGCGTCAGCTTCACGCCGTCCGGCCACTTCCCCAATTCCACGGCTTGCGCCAGTCGCTGGTAAATCTCCGGCGTCATCACGCCGACCAAATCATTAATTTCCATCAACCGCTCTCTCGTCTTGGCTAATTATTCATCGGGTGGTGAATAATGGCTGAATCGATTTTGTCGTTTAAATTACACCCCAACTTTAGCAGGTGTTTATCCCACCATTTAGCCCGCTGTTTTGTCGCCGTTTTCACCATCGATAAAGCTCATCGAGGCCGAGTTTACACAGTAACGGTCACCGGTTGGCTCTGGGCCGTCTGGGAAAACGTGCCCCAAATGGGCGTCACAGTTGGAGCAGCGGATTTCCACCCTTTCCATATTGTGAGAATTATCAGTCAGATACGTGATTGCGTCGTGGGTCACTGGCTGATAGAAACTCGGCCAGCCGCAGCCGGAGTCATATTTGGTATCGGAGTAGAAAAGCGGCGAATTGCACACCAGACAGTGATAGATCCCATCACGTTTATTGTGCAGTAATTTACCGGTATACGGGCGTTCGGTACCGCGCTCTTGCGTCACATAATGCTGGATTTCAGTGAGTTGTACTGAAGAAGATGGATCTTTGGATTCATTGGCCATGGTTGTCATTCTCTGCCAGATAGGAAAATCAACTAAAATAACAGCTTATTATAACAATAAATTAACAACGAGTCTGCACGTTTTGGCTTAAACTGTATGCCATCGGCGTTGGGCCAAAGGGCAATGTGATACAGATCACATATTTGTACTCGATGCACTTTATATTCGGCGAAATGGCCCCCATGTCTTTTCTAGCCGATTAGAAAACGGAATGTGCAATATCCGAGCAAAAGTGAGTCTCAGCTTTGACTTACAGCAAGTATTGACACGATTCCGCTTGACGCTTAGGAAGGTTTTTGTAATTTTACAACCAACCTTTTATTCACTAAATAATAGCTGGTGGAATATATGACTATCAAAGTAGGTATCAACGGTTTTGGCCGTATCGGTCGCATTGTTTTTCGTGCTGCTCAAGAACGTTCTGACATCGAGATCGTAGCAATCAACGATCTGTTAGACGCTGACTACATGGCATACATGCTGAAGTACGACTCAACCCACGGCCGTTTCGACGGTACCGTTGAAGTTAAAGACGGTCATCTGGTTGTAAATGGCAAAACCATCCGTGTTACTGCTGAGCGTGATCCAGCTAACCTGAAATGGAACGAAGTTAACGTTGACGTTGTTGCTGAAGCAACCGGTCTGTTCCTGACCGACGAAACTGCACGTAAACACATCGCAGCTGGCGCTAAGAAAGTTGTTCTGACTGGTCCATCTAAAGATGACACCCCAATGTTCGTTATGGGCGTTAACCATAAAGAATACGCAGGTCAGGAAATCGTTTCTAACGCTTCTTGTACTACTAACTGCCTGGCACCACTGGCTAAAGTTATCAACGACAAGTTCGGTATCGTTGAAGCGCTGATGACCACTGTTCACGCAACTACCGCTACTCAGAAAACCGTTGATGGCCCGTCTCACAAAGACTGGCGCGGCGGCCGCGGCGCATCTCAGAACATCATCCCTTCTTCTACCGGTGCAGCTAAAGCTGTAGGTAAAGTTATCCCTGCTCTGAACGGCAAACTGACTGGTATGGCGTTCCGCGTTCCAACCACCAACGTTTCTGTTGTTGACCTGACTGCACGTCTGGAAAAACCAGCTTCTTACAAAGAAATTTGTGAAGCGATCAAAGCCGCTGCTGAAGGCGAGCTGAAAGGCGTTCTGGGCTACACCGAAGATGAAGTGGTTTCTACCGATTTCAACGGCGAAAAACTGACTTCAGTATTCGATGCTAAAGCAGGTATCGCTCTGAACGACAACTTTGTGAAACTGGTTTCTTGGTACGATAACGAAACTGGCTACTCAAACAAAGTTCTGGACCTGATTTCTCATATCTCCAAATAATTGGCTGATGTGAAGAAATGATTGAAGGGCGACGCTAAGTCGCCCTTTTGCTTTCTGCCGATCAAGGATTCAACTCATGACCGCAAAACTCTTTACTCTACCCGTCTTAAAACAAATCACGCCGGCAATCAGCCAGCGTCAGATTGATGAATTACCGGTTCTGGTTATCACCCATCCTAAATTACGCGCAGCCATCACCTTACAAGGTGCTCATTTGGTGGCGTGGCAGCCTGAAGGCGAAGAACCTATTATCTGGCTGAGCAAAGAAACCGCGTTCAAGCCTGGCGTGGCTATTCGCGGCGGCGTGCCAATCTGCTGGCCTTGGTTCGGCCCGGCGGGTAAACCTTCGCACGGCTTTGCGCGCAATTTGGCGTGGGAACTGACTTCTCATATTGAAAATGAGCAAGGCGTCGAGCTGGCTCTGACGTTGAAAGACAGCGCAGAAACCCGCGAACTCTGGCCACACGAGTTCCAGCTGACCGCCAAATTTACCCTCGGCGAGACCTGTCACATTGAGCTGGAGTCCACCGGTGATTTTGAAACCACCAGCGCCCTGCACGCCTACTTCAACATTGGCGACATCGACAAAGTAAAAGTGACCGGCCTCGGCCAGCCTTTCATTGACAAAGTGAATGGCGGGAAAGAATCTGAGATGCAAGGCGATTTGACCTTCAACGGCCAGGTTGACCGCATCTTCACCCAGCCAGAGGCCACCAGCCTGATCGTGGATTCAGCATTCAACCGCACGCTGGTGGTAGAACATCACCACAATAGCGACGTGATTGCCTGGAACCCGGGTGTGGAATTGTCCACCAGCATGAAAGATATGGCGGATGACAGCTACAAGACCATGGTGTGTGTGGAAACCGGCTGCGTCACGCAGGCGCAGAAGAGCACCGCGTCTAAACCAGCCAAACTGGCTGTAACTATTAGTAAAAAATAGTGCCCTGACTTTTTGTCGCACTGCAGATGTGCAAATGGGGCGAATCGCCCCATTTTGTAGCAAACTACGCCCCATTTTGGGGCGTGTCTGTTTTTAGAAGCTGTAAGTCACGCCAGTCCACAACATCCCGGAGTAAGATTTATCCACCATCGGGCTATCTTTAACTTCGCTA
The DNA here is from genome assembly GCF_040419245.1 of Ewingella sp. CoE-038-23. Taxonomy (NCBI): domain Bacteria; kingdom Pseudomonadati; phylum Pseudomonadota; class Gammaproteobacteria; order Enterobacterales; family Yersiniaceae; genus Ewingella; species Ewingella docleensis. Next base: position 2,188,177 of record NZ_JAZHOH010000001.1, read on the forward strand.
TCCAGACGGATGTAACGGCCCATGAAGAAGGCCTGCCAGTCTTTGTTGAAGTTATATTTGGCAGACAACTCCAAATACGGGCTGAAGCTGTCATCCGGCGAGTAGCTGCTCAGGCCGCTACGGCGTGATTCGTTGCTGTTAATACCGTAGTAGTATTGGTTTTCGTTACTGCTGCTCCACTGCACACCAATACCCGGTACCAGCGCCCAATTGTCCTGGTGGAAGGTGTAGAGGTAAGCCAGATCAGCCACCATGCCATCACTGTTATCCAGCACGTCGCCGTTGAAGGTGGTACGGATAGTACCCCAGTCTTCGATATGTGAATAAGCCAGACCCGCCATCAATGTCCCACGGCGTTTATCTAAACGCTTCATCTGGGAATCATCAGAATCGTCAGGCTTAAAGCCGAACGGAATGTAAGTCGCGGTCAGGCTGAATTTGTTCTGATCGTCTTTCCACAGGTAATAACCGGCAGTCAGCGTGTGGAAATAAAAATCATCGCCTTCATAACTGATGATCGGAACTGGGAGAACTTTAGTGTCATACCCTTTATACGGATTTACGTCGACTAATGCTGATGCACCCAGCGACCATGTCCCCGCCGCAGCGGCGTGGCTAAACAGGACGGCTGCGGTTGCGATGGACAATGTTTTGAAATGCGAAATTTTCATTGTTATTAATTCCCTTAATTTAAAAACCGCCAGTAGTGTAAGCGAAGAATAATCGCTTCGCTTAGCATTTACAGTTGTCGTGAATAACTTACGCAGAAAAACCAAGGCGATCGCATAATTTATATGCAAAGTATGAAATAAAAATGACTAAACGCGAGGCATTACCCGCGCAGCCCACGTCCTACAAGGCTTCAAAGTAGAATGCCCTGAAGTGAGTCATTGATATGTCTTAAAAAATGGGATCTGAGGAGAGGAAATTTTTGTAATGCCAAACTACGCTTATTTATAGATGAAAGACTTCATCTGAGGCACTTCCCGACCCGCTGGTTCACGGCAGTCGCAATAATTTAAATCTGTTCGTGTGAAAAATGGGTTTCTGCAAGTTGGCATAAGGGTTGCTGCACTGAGATGGAGAGCTTTTTTCCGGGAGCTGTTTTTGATTTCCAACGCTCTCATTAACCTGTGCTATATCCAACGTCATTGAAGTCTCGGTTTCAATTGCCGCGGATAAATTAACGAAGGACGGGCAACGTATGAACATATTTGACCATTATCGCCAGCGTTATGAAGCTGCCAAGGACGAAGAGTTCACACTTCAGGAATTCCTTACCATTGCGAAGCAAGACAAAAGTGCTTACGTCAATGCCGCGGAACGCCTGTTGATGGCGATCGGTGAACCAGTGATGGTAGACACCGCGCTAGAACCACGCCTGTCGCGTTTATTCTCCAACCGGGTTGTTGCTCGTTACCCCGCGTTCGAAGAGTTTTACGGTATGGAAGAAGCTATCGAACAGATCGTTTCCTACCTAAAACATGCCGCTCAAGGTTTGGAAGAAAAGAAACAAATCCTCTATTTATTAGGCCCGGTGGGGGGTGGTAAATCCTCCCTCGCAGAACGGCTGAAAGCGCTGATGCAGCGCGTGCCTATCTACGTTCTGAGTGCCAACGGCGAGCGCAGCCCGGTGAATGATCACCCGCTGTGCCTGTTCAATCCGCAAGAAGATGCGACCATTCTTGAAAAAGAATACAACATCCCGACTCGCTATCTCGGCACCATCATGTCGCCGTGGGCCGCCAAACGCCTGCACGAATTCGGCGGTGATATCACCAAATTCAGAGTGGTCAAAGTCTGGCCATCCATTCTCGAACAAATTGCTATCGCCAAAACTGAACCTGGCGATGAGAACAACCAGGACATCTCCGCGCTGGTGGGTAAAGTGGACATCCGTAAGCTGGAAAACCACGCGCAAAACGACCCCGACGCCTATGGCTATTCCGGTGCTTTGTGCCGCGCTAACCAGGGTGTGATGGAATTCGTAGAGATGTTCAAAGCGCCAATCAAAGTGCTGCACCCGTTACTGACTGCCACGCAGGAAGGTAACTATAACGGCACCGAAGGCATCTCCGCCCTGCCGTTCAACGGCATCATTTTGGCTCACTCCAACGAGTCAGAATGGGTGACATTCCGCAACAATAAGAACAATGAGGCGTTCCTCGACCGCGTTTATATTGTCAAAGTACCTTATTGCCTACGGGTATCCGAAGAGATCAAGATTTACGACAAGCTGTTGAGCAACAGTGAGCTGGTGCACGCCCCTTGCGCGCCGGGAACGCTGGAAACGCTGGCGCGCTTCTCGATTCTGTCTCGCCTGAAAGTGCCTGAAAACTCGAGCAGTTACTCGAAAATGCGCGTCTATGATGGTGAAAGCCTGAAAGATACCGACCCGAAAGCCAAGTCTTATCAGGAATACCGTGACTACGCCGGTGTGGATGAAGGGATGAACGGCCTGTCGACACGCTTTGCGTTTAAAATCCTGTCGCGCGTCTTTAACTTCGACCACGCGGAAGTCGCCGCTAACCCTGTCCACCTGTTCTATGTCCTTGAGCAGCAGATTGAGCGCGAGCAGTTCCCGCAGGACGTGGCCGAGAAATACCTTGAGCACCTGAAAGGCTACCTGATCCCGAAATACGCTGAGTTTATCGGCAAAGAGATACAGACGGCTTACCTTGAGTCCTACTCGGAATACGGACAGAACATTTTCGACCGTTATGTCACCTATGCCGACTTCTGGATCCAAGATCAGGAGTATCGCGACCCGGATACCGGCCAACTGTTTGACCGCGAGTCACTGAATGCCGAACTGGAGAAAATCGAAAAACCAGCCGGGATCAGTAACCCGAAAGACTTCCGTAACGAGATAGTCAACTTCGTGTTGCGCGCCAGAGCACAGAACAGCGGCCGTAATCCGAACTGGACCAGCTACGAGAAACTGCGCACGGTTATCGAGAAAAAAATGTTCTCGAATACTGAGGAATTACTGCCGGTTATCTCATTCAATGCCAAAACGTCGACCGATGAACAGAAAAAACACGATGACTTTGTCGACCGAATGATGGAGAAAGGATATACACGCAAGCAGGTTCGCCTGTTGTGTGAATGGTATCTGCGCGTGAGAAAATCTTCGTAACAGAGGATCGTTGGCAACGTCGTTTGGGGGAAATATGACGTACTTTATTGACCGTCGACTGAATGGCAAGAATAAAAGCGCGGTTAACCGCCAGCGCTTTTTACGCCGCTATAAGTCGCAAATCAAACAGTCGATTGCCGAGGCCATCAACAAGCGTTCGGTTACCGACGTAAACAGCGGGGAGTCCGTTTCGATCCCCAATGAAGATATCAACGAGCCTATGTTTCATCAGGGTCGCGGCGGCTTGCGCCACCGCGTTCACCCCGGCAACGATCACTTTGTGCAGAATGACCGCATCGAACGACCGCAAGGGGGCGGTGGCGGCGGCAGCGGCCAAGGTGACGCCAGCAAGGACGGTGAAGGCCAGGATGAGTTCTCCTTCCAGATTTCGAAAGACGAGTATCTTGACCTGTTGTTCGAAGACTTAGCCCTGCCGAATTTGCAGAAAAACCAGTTCCGGCAGATGACCGAGTACAAAACGCACCGCGCGGGTTTTACCTCAAACGGTGTCCCGGCCAATATCAGTGTTGTTCGCTCTTTGCAGAACTCCCTCGCCCGCCGCACGGCGATGACCGCAGGGAAAAAACGGGAGTTGCGCGAGCTGGAGTCCACGCTGACGGAAGTCGAAAACAGCGAGCCCGCGCAACTGTTAGAAGAAGAACGGCTGCGCAAGGAGATTGCGGAGCTACGGCAGAAAATCGCCAGAACGCCGTTCATCGATACCTTTGATTTACGCTACAAGAACTACGAGCGGCGCCCTGAGCCTTCCAGCCAGGCGGTGATGTTCTGCTTGATGGACGTCTCCGGCTCCATGGATCAGGCGACCAAAGATATGGCCAAGCGTTTCTATATTCTGCTCTATCTGTTCCTGAGCAGAACCTATAAAAACGTCGATGTAGTCTATATCCGCCACCATACTCAGGCCAAAGAAGTGGATGAACAGGAGTTTTTCTACTCGCAGGAGACTGGCGGGACTATTGTATCCAGCGCGTTGAAGTTAATGGACGAAGTTATTCAGGAGCGTTACGACCCGGCGGCGTGGAATATTTACGCAGCGCAGGCGTCTGACGGCGATAACTGGGCCGATGACTCACCGCTGTGCCACCAAATATTGGCACAGAAGCTGCTACCTATGGTGCGTTATTATAGTTATATCGAGATAACCCGGCGGGCTCATCAAACGCTGTGGCGCGAATATGAAGTATTGCAGCAGAAGTTTGGTAATTTCGCCATGCAACATATTCGCGAGCCGGAGGATATTTACCCGGTATTCCGCGAGCTGTTCCATAAGCAAGTTCAAGAAAATTAAGCGCGTTATACTTAAGCTGCCTAATAAAACGGCCAGTTAATTGATTTAACTGGCCGTTTTCTATTTCGCCTAACCGTTAAAAAATATAATGACTTAACTGATACTTGGCAGAATAATAGCGGCCAAAATGCCAATCATCACCAACCATTTCAACGAATAATAGGTTTTACGGCTACGCGCTTTTAAGGCCTGCCCGCCGTTACGCAATGCATAGACATACTTGAATATCTTATTAATAAAACCGGTGCGGTCCTGCTCATCGTTAGGCGAACTGGCGGCTGACATCAGCGTGCTGCCAACCCAATGGTTAACGCGCTGCGCCCACGGCCACTTCATTTTGCGCTCTACGTCGCAGAAAAGAATAATGCGCGTTTCGTCAGTCTTGTTTTCCGCCCAGTGAACAAAGGTTTCATCGAAAATCACCGGTTGGCCGTCGCGCCAGCTGTGCTTGATGCCGTCCACCTCGATAAAGCAGCGGTCATCATTTGGCGTCATCAGGCCAAGGTGATAACGCACGGAACCGGCATAGGGGTCACGGTGTTTACCCAAATAGCTGCCCGACGGCAACTCGGCGAACATCGCGGCTTTAACAGAAGGAATGCTGTTTAACAGTTCCACCGTCTTCGGGCAGAGGTTTTCCGCCGACGGATGGCTGTCGCCGTACCACTTCAAATAGAAGCGTTTCCAGCCGCGTTTAAAGAAAGTATTAAAGCCTGCGTCGTTATTGGTCTGTGCTGCTTTAATATGGTCTTGCAGGCGCACGGCCTCATCACGAATAGTTTGCCAGTTATCGGTTAAACGCTGTAATTCCGGGAAATCTTCCGCCGGGAAATAAGGTTTCGATGGCAGTGCAGAAAAGCCGGTCATAAACATATTTACCGGCCCCATAAAAGTCGAGTGATCGAGTAGTTGGCGCGAAAACTTCTGTTTAACCTTGCCGCGCGAATGCGCATAAATAAAGCTAATCACAAAAATGGTAAGAATAATAATGGCCGTCATAGGGTCCATCCTCTACGAATTATAAATATGACCATATTATAAATCAGATTTATTCTAAATTTGTAGTTACAATTTTATGCTATTTGTGCCTTTTAAGTACAGTTCCTAATGAGTTTAAACAGTAATTAAACCAGCTGTTGTTTTCTGAGATAAGCCGCACTCGCAATCAAATAAGCCTAGTTATTACATGGGTATTTTGCGGCTATTATTGGCAGTTAGCCTGATTGCAGGTAATAAAAAAGCCAGCCGATTGCTCCGCTGGCTTTTAAAACTCAAACTATTAACGACTTAATAAACTGGGGTAGCTTATTAATAGCGAACTTATAAACCGTAAACCAAATTGATTGAGGTCACAGTGTCGGTTTTATCCGGCGCACTGGCTGGTGGTTTGGTGTTGTAAGTCACGTCGTAAGCCAGTTTCAGAGAAAAATGATTGTTGATAGCAACCGTCAACGCCGTCTCTGAGTTATAGGTGGTTTCGTCGTTCGCTAAGACAGACAGGCCTTGGGTAAATTTAGCCGTGTCGCTGATTTTGTAGCTGTAAGCGCCAGATGCGTAAGCCAAAGCACGAGTCGAGTTACCGCCCTGCTCGAACTCATCGTGACGAACACCCGGACCGGCTTCCAGGTTCAGCGTGTGTACCGGACCACTCCAGATCTGACGACCGTAACCGACTGCACCGACATCGCGCGCGCGATAGCCGTTATAGCGGTCACTCAGCCAGCTGCCCTGACCGAACACATAATTATTGTCATCCAGGTTGTAGCGGCTACGCGCGCCAGCCTGATATTTCTCGGATGAACGCACACCGGAAGAAGAAGTGTTGCGTGCTGAACCCCAGATACTGTTAGCAGTATTGGTGTTGAACCACGTCATGGTGGTGTCAGCGCTCAGAGATGAGTTAGTGGTGTTACCGGTTTGCGCGGTATAACCCGCCTGAATATTGCCTTCAAACGGCTTTTTCGCCGTAGCAGGATCGTCCAGCGCGGTGAAAATAGTGGTGTCTGCCAAACTTGAAATACTGAACAGCGCAGCTCCGCAAACTACCGCGCAAGCTGGTAAACGACGAACAACCCGAAAAAACATTTTGCTTCCCCAATCGACTTAAGGCAAATAGTACAAGGTGGCCCAAGATGATTTAACTCTGGATCCCCTACACATTGAGATAACTGCATATCGAAATAATTTTGCCGTTCATTTAGGTCCTTTAAGCAAACCTGGCAATTCCCTTCAATAACGCACGAACTGATACATACTGGTTAAACCCGCAACGAATATACAGCACATAGTGGCTAATATCCTTTTTTAACCGGACTTTTTAGAGTGTTCCGAGTGACAAATATTTCCTGAAATAGAACCAAACGTAATCATTACAATTTGTTTCCATATTCTGAGCTTGCGCCCTTGAAAATTGTTTTAACCCGTTTCCCATTTTGGGCGCTCAACGTTTTCCACCCCAAGACTGCACAGATTTCGGCCGAACCGGATGCGCTATCTTGTCCTTTTGAACGAGGCGAGTTAGCTTTAGACCTGTTGAAAATATCTTATTGCGCCGCGAGTTCCTCGACGGCTGCCTTCAGGAGGAGTGGTCATGGCTTTACAACAAGAAATCATTCAGGCTTTGCACGTCAAACCGCAAATAGACGCGGCACAAGAAGTTCGCACCAGCGTCGATTTTCTAAAAAGTTATTTGCTGGCCCATCCCTTTATTAAATCTTTGGTACTGGGCATCAGCGGCGGGCAGGATTCTACTCTTACCGGTAAACTTTGCCAAACGGCAATTAGTGAATTACGTGCGGAAACCTCAGATGAGAGCTATCAGTTCATCGCCGTGCGTCTGCCTTATGGCGTGCAGGCCGATGAATCAGACTGCATTGACGCCATCGACTTTATCAAACCCGATCAGGTATTGACGGTAAATATCAAAAATGCGGTATTAGCCAGCGAAGCGACTCTGCGCGAAATCGGTATCGAATTAAGCGATTTCATCAAAGGGAATGAGAAGGCGCGTGAACGTATGAAGGCGCAATACAGCATCGCCGGGATGAAAAAAGGCGTGGTGGTCGGCACCGACCACGCGGCAGAGGCCGTGACCGGCTTCTTCACCAAGTACGGCGACGGCGGCACTGACATCAACCCTATCTTCCGCCTGAACAAGCGTCAGGGCAAAGCCCTGCTCAAGCACCTCGGCTGCCCAGAGCATCTTTATACCAAAGCCCCGACCGCCGATTTGGAAGAGAACCGCCCTTCGCTGCCGGACGAAGTCGCGCTGGGCGTCACCTATGAGCTGATTGACGACTATCTGGAAGGCAAAACCATTGACCAGAAAGCCGCATCAACCATCGAGGGCTGGTATCTGCGCACCGAGCATAAACGCCAGCCGCCGGTTACCGTGTTTGATGATTTCTGGAAAAAGAAATAAGACTTCTATTACGACCAACCCTCTGACGGGCACCCCAGGGTGTCCGTTTTTTTATCCAGCAGTGCCTCTATAATTGTTTAACAATTCCTTTCCATCGCGGGATGAAATCATTACCCTTAGCCTCCCTTCGAACACGGACTGTGATGTTTTATATGCAAAAATTCCTTTTCCTGCTGTTAACGCTGGTCCTGCTTGGACCACTGGGGATTGATCTCTATCTCCCTGCTATCCCGGCGATTGCCAAGGGATTGAACAGCGCAGAAACCATTATCCAATCTTCTATTTCGCTGTTTATTTTAGTGATGGGGCTGGGGCAACTGATTGCCGGGCCATTGGTTGACCGCTACGGCCGCCGCCCGATCGCCATTATTGGCGTGATCGTCTATTTGGTTGGCGCCATTGTCGCCGCCACGGCGGAGACGGCGTTTATGTTTATGTTCTCCCGCGTGATTCAGGGGCTGGCGGTCTGCTGTACCTCGGTGGTGGTGTTTAGCAGCGTGCGCGACCGAATGAGTGGCGATGACGCGGCCCGCGCCTACGGCTTCCTCAACGGCACGCTGAACATCATTCCGGCGCTGGCGCCGCTGATTGGCGGCCTGATTGCCCAGTTCTTTGGTTGGCGCGCGCCCTTCTGGGCGCTATGTGGCTATAGCATACTGATTCTGGCACTGGTGCTGTTCAAACTGCCGGAGACGCGCCCTGCTGACACCCAGTCCGGCGGCCTGCCGTTCAAACAGTACGCCCGGATCCTGTTCAACAAACGCTTCATCACCTTCGCCGCGGTCAACGCCGGAGCGATGGGCATGGCCCTGACCTATGTCTCTCTGGCTCCGACGGTGCTGATGAGCCAGGCGGGACTGACGCCGTTCGAGTTTTCGCTGGTCTTCGGCGCAAACGGATTTTGGATCATGGCGGTCAGCTTTATCGCTAACCGTATTATTCAGAAGGTGGGACGCCCGGTCTGTCTGGCTTCCGGCGCGTTGTTAATGTTCCTCGGCTGTGCGGGATTACTGGCGGGCTTAACCCTTATCGCCCCGGAACAGCAGCACGCCACTTGTCTGTATATGCTGCCCGTCGCCAGCGCCTGCGCAGGTTTGGCTTTCCTGATTGGGCCAGCCACCAGCTACGCGCTGGAGCCGTTTTCCAATGAAGCGGGCGTGGCCTCGGCATTGGTGGGTTCTGTACAGATGGCGGGAGGCGCGCTGTTTGGCTTTATCGCCATGGCGTTGCCGCTGCAGCCGAAACTGAGTTTGGCACTGGTGATGCTGGCGGGAGGCTGTCTGGCGCTGTTAGCACGTCGCGCCAGTAAGAAATCAGCGGGCCGCTTGACCCGCCTTGGTTAATAAGAAACTTATGTCACTCGATTCAGTCAACTAACCTGACCGGGACTCTTGGCGCTAAGGCTGACAACAGCTCATAGCCCAGGGTTCCGGCCACGGTCGCCACATCGTCAACCGGCAGGTTGGCTCCCCACAGCTCAACCTTCGACCCTATGGCGGCATGCGGGCATGGCGTTAGGTCGACCATAATCATATCCATCGACACTGTGCCAACGGTTTGCGTCATCACCCCATCCACCCATACCGGCGTGCCGCTCGGCGCGTGGCGCGGATAACCGTCGGCATAGCCACAGGCGATGATGCCAATGCGCTGCTCGCTCGCCGCGCGATAGCGGCCGCTGTAGCCCACGCGGTCGCCCGCCCGCAACTGCTGGGTGGCGATAATTTCGGTGCTCAGGGTCATCACCGGTTTCAGCCCGCTGTCGGCGATATCCCGCCATTTGCCACTCGGCGACGCGCCGTAGAGAATAATGCCCGGACGGACCCAGTCATAATGGGTTTCGGGGTACCACAGCGTCGCCGCCGAGTTAGCCAGCGATCTTGGGCCTGAGATGTTCTCCCCGGCGGCAAGGATCTGTGTCATCTGCCCCTCGACGCCTTCCGGGCCGTCGGCGTGAGCAAAGTGGCTCATCAGGGTAATTTCGCCGACCTGCGGCAAAGCCTTCAGCGCGTGCCACGCGGCCTCAACCTTTTCCGGCATGAAGCCCAGTCGGTTCATGCCGCTGTTAATCTTCAAATAAACATTGATTGGCGCGCCAGGCTTGGCCTGCTTGATGGCGTCAATCTGCCAGTCGCTGTGCACGGCGGTGGTCAGGCGATATTGATCAATCGCCTCGAGATCGGCCGGTGAGAAGAAGCCTTCCAGCAGCAGAATCGGCCCCTGCCAGCCCGACTCGCGCAGCAAAACGGCTTCTTTAAAATCGAGCAAACCAAAGCCGTCAGTGGCCGATAGGCCTCTCAGCACATGCTCAACGCCGTGGCCATAAGCATTGGCTTTGACCACCGACCAGACTTTACTGCGTGGCGCGAAACGGCGGATAACCTGCAAATTATTGGATAACGCAGAAAGTGACAACGTAGCGGAAATCGGGCGTGGCATACAGTCTCCAGAGGCGAATCAATGAGCCGGTCTTCCAATAACGCCTGCTGACCGGCTCAACATTGAATGGGCTATTAGCCGATAGGATGCATTTTATGAATGTTTGGATGCGTCGCGGCGAAGTCCGGGCTGTAACGCTCTACGGCTAAATCGTCGGCCGGAATAGCCGGGGTCACGCCGGTGATAATGTCCGACAGCAGCTGGCCGGAGCCACAGGCCATGGTCCACCCGAGCGTACCGTGGCCGGTATTCAGGTAGAGATTTTTCAGGCGCGTTTTACCGACGATCGGCGTGCCGTCTGGGGTCATTGGGCGCAGGCCGGTCCAGAAGGAAGCTTGCTCGACGTTGCCGCCGTTCGGGTAGAGGTCGCGCACCACCATCTCCAGCGTTTCGCGGCGAGCCTTCGCCAGCTGGGTGTTGAAGCCGACGATTTCCGCCATGCCGCCGACGCGAATACGGTCGTCAAAACGGGTGATGGCGATTTTGTAGGTTTCATCCAGCACGGTGGAGAATGGCGCGGAGGCCGGGTCAGTGATTGGAATAGTCAGCGAGTAGCCCTTCAACGGATAGACCGGGATCGAGACTAAATCTTGCAACAGGGCCGTCGAGTAGGAGCCGAAAGCCACTACATAGGCGTCGCCTTTGACCACTTCCGCGCCGCACTGCACGCCAGTGACCTGACCATTTTCCACCAGCAGCTTGTCGACGCTGCGGTTAAATTCAAATACCACGCCCGCCTGACGCGCCATTTCAGCCAGTTGACGAGTAAACAGCTGGCAGTCACCGGTTTCATCATTCGGCAAGCGCAGGCCGCCGGTAAGCTTATGCGCCACCTGAGCCAAAGCAGGTTCAACCGTCGCCAGCTGGCTGGATTCCAGCAGTTGGTAAGGCACGCCCGCCTCTTCCAGCACGGCAATGTCTTTCGACGCACTTTCGAACTGCTGGGCGGTGCGGAACAGCTGTAATGTCCCGCCCTGACGGCCTTCGTACTGAATACCGGTCTCTTCGCGCAGTGCTTTCAGGCAGTCACGGCTATACTCTGCCAGTCTTACCATGCGGCTTTTATTGGTCTGGTAGTGGTCCATGTTGCAGTTACGCAGCATCTGCCACATCCATTTCAGCTGGAAGCTACTGCCGTCGAGGCGGATCGCCAGCGGCGCGTGGCGCTGGAACATCCACTTAATCGCCTTTAATGGCACGCCTGGCGCAGCCCAAGGGGCAGCATAACCGGGAGAGATTTGCCCGGCATTCCCCGCGCTAGTCTCTTCCGCCGGTCCGGCTTGTCTGTCAATGACCGTCACCTGATGTCCGGCCTTTGCCAAATACCAGGCACTGGCAACACCAACCACTCCACTGCCCAAAATAACCACGCGCATACTCGACTCCAATCAAAGGCAATATAAAGCATAATATTCTGTGAGACGGAAACTAACCTGACAGCGGCCAATTGCCAACACCTGCGGCGAAAACCGCGATGGATTTCACAATTATTTATCCTGTATCTACCTCTATTTTTCAACAGTCACATAAAAATAACAATATCCCCCAACCCCGCGCCCTATGCTGTTCAAAGCAGCGGCATATTGCGGCAGTCGCGATAAACCATCACTTTCAGCACGAGCAGTTAACCCGAGATTCTTTTTGTTATTTAAAACCAAACAAAAGGCAATTTTGCAGAACAATCCTCTAAAGATTGAGTTATGGGAAATATTGTCTGAATTCATCGTAGCGATTGACTGTTTTATGCCATAAGCGTTTGATGAAGCTGTCGGCTTGATAGCAATAATTCATGCTTATTAAACCAGCGCTATCTGCATAACCAACAGATTGAGCTACGATTATCTATGGGCGCACAAATTTCGTAATAAACAGTTCTGAATCAAACACTCTGTTGCGTCCGTAACTGAATGAGGGTGCGGCTTATGACGACAAAGACCCAAGATTTTAAAATGGCAGACCAGCGTCTGAGCGATGGACCGGACTGGACGTTTGATCTATTGCAGACCTATCTCGAAGAGATTGACCGGGTCGCGAAGTCTTACCGACTTGATACTTATCCGCATCAAATTGAAGTCATCACCTCCGAACAAATGATGGATGCGTATTCAAGCATTGGCATGCCTATCAACTATACACACTGGTCGTTTGGTAAGAAATTTATCGAAACCGAGCAGCGCTATAAGCAGGGGCAGCAGGGTCTGGCTTACGAAATCGTCATCAACTCCAACCCTTGTATCGCCTACTTGATGGAAGAGAACACCATGACCATGCAAGCGCTGGTGATGGCGCATGCCTGCTATGGGCACAACTCGTTCTTCAAAAATAACTACCTGTTCCGCAGCTGGACCGACGCCAGCTCAATTGTCGATTACCTGCTGTTTGCACGCCGTTACATCAGCCAGTGCGAGGAGCGTTACGGCGTAGAGGAAGTTGAGCGCCTGCTCGACTCTTGCCACGCGTTGATGAATTACGGCGTCGATCGCTACAAGCGCCCACAGAAAATCTCACTGCAAGAAGAGAAAGCGCGTCAGGAAAGTCGCGAGGCTTACCTGCAAAGTCAGGTTAACTCGCTGTGGAAGACGCTGCCGCGTAAAGACAGCGTGGACGCGCCCGAGCAGGCCCGCCGTTTCCCTTCCGAGCCGCAGGAAAACATTCTCTATTTCATGGAGAAAAATGCCCCGCTGCTCGAACCTTGGCAGCGCGAGATCCTGCGCATCGTGCGTAAAATCAGCCAATATTTCTATCCGCAGAAACAGACTCAGGTGATGAACGAGGGCTGGGCGACCTTCTGGCACTACACCATCCTCAATCATCTGTATGACGAAGGTAAAGTGTCGGACAAATTCATTCTGGAATTCCTGCACAGCCACACCAACGTGGTGTTCCAGCCGCCTTATAATAGCCCGTACTACAGCGGCATAAACCCTTACGCGCTGGGCTTCGCCATGTTCCAGGACCTCAAGCGAATCTGTCAGTCGCCAACGGAAGAGGACAGGTATTGGTTCCCGGACATCGCCGGTTCAGACTGGCTCGACACGCTGCATTTTGCGATGCGCGATTTTAAAGACGAAAGCTTTATTAGCCAGTTCTTGTCGCCAAAAGTGATGCGCGACTTCAAGCTGTTTACCGTGCTCGACGATGACCGAAATAATTATCTGGAAATCGCCGCTATTCACAATGAAGAGGGATATCGGGCGATACGCGAGGAGTTATCAGCGCAGTATAACCTGAGCCATCATGAGCCGAATATTCAAGTGTGGAACGTGGATTTGCGCGGCGACCGCTCGCTGACCCTGCGCTATATTCCGCAGGATCGCGCCCCGCTGGATAAAAGCCGTCGCGAAGTGATGAAGCACATTCATCGCCTATGGGGCTTTGACGTGTTTATGGAGCAGTTAAATGAGGACGGCAGCGTCGAGCTTCTTGAACGCTGCCCGCCAAGGCCAGCGCCGCTTTAACGGTTCATCTCATCCACCACTGCCTCTCAGCCAGCAAAAAGGGCGCCTAGGCGCCCTTTTCTTTTACTGCGACTAACTGCTGTCTACAGCGAGATTAGCGTTTCTTGTCGGTCAAATCGCCCGGCATGGTGCTTTGCATGCTGTGCCAGATTTCACCACTTTGGCGGCCATATTCGCGCACGCAGTCAACCACCTGATCGTAGCTCTTCTCTTCGCAAATGCGCGACAGGCGCTGATAAAAGGCAATCGCCAGTTTACGCGCTTCAGAGTTGGAGAAGTAATAACGGCCAACTCGGGTGTATAAACCGCGTAAACCATTAATAATCAAACCATAAATCGGATTGCCGGAAGCGAAAGCCAAACCACGGAAAATGCCGTAATCCAGCTCCATAAAGGCTTCAGCATTGTCAGAAACTTCATGCGCCTTAGCCAGAACTTGCTGAGTCTCTTCCGGGTTTTTGCGCATCGCGCGGCGGATAAAAATCGTCGCAATGTTGGTGCGAACCGACAACAGGTTATCAATCAACTGCGGGACGCTGGCGTGGTCCAAACGGGCTAGCGTTTCTAGGATATTAAGCCCTGACGTTTCCCAGAAGTTATTCACTTTGGTCGGTTTGCCGTGCTGAATGGTCAGCCAGCCGTCACGCGCAAGCCGTTGTAAAACCTCACGCAATGTGGTGCGCGTCACGCCAATTAACTCTGAAAGTTCGCGTTCGGCGGGAAGAATTGATCCCGGCGGGAAGCGGCTGTTCCAGATACTTTCTATAATGTACTCTTCGGCGAAACCGGCAGGACTCTGCGCCTTAATAACCATGGTGTTTACATTCCGTTTAGGACTTTTATTGGCGATATAATTCTGCTCATCATACCAGACGTAAATGGCATGTTATAGCGGCCTTTCCGAACTTATAGTGAAACTGTGCATAGGCCGTCAAAATTTTCCGATATTTAAGCAGTAATCACCTTATTTATGCAATTTGACTCGCATTGCTGAGTGGAATTACCTAGCCTAGTCAGTTGATTTTGCTGCATTACAAAAATGGAGACGTCCTTACCATGGACATGACTTTTCGACGCGCGTTCGTCAAAAACTTCCTCGGCCAGTCCCCCGATTGGTATAAATTAACCATTATTGGCTTCCTAATTCTTAACCCTATTATTTATTTTCTGGTGAGTCCTTTTCTTGCCGGCTGGCTGTTAGTCGTTGAGTTTATTTTCACGCTTGGCATGGCGTTAAAGTGCTACCCATTACAGCCCGGCGGCCTGCTGGCGATTGAAGCCGTGATGATCGGCATGACCAGTGCGGAGAGAATTAAAGAGCAGGTATTTTCCAATCTGGAAGTAATTTTGCTGCTGATCTTTATGGTCGCAGGCATCTACTTTATGAAGCAGTTGCTGCTCTTCGTGTTCACCAAGCTGCTGCTCAACATTCGCAGCAAAACCGCCCTTTCTCTCTCCTTCTGCCTGGCGGCGGCCTTTCTCTCCGCCTTCCTCGACGCCTTAACCGTGGTGGCGGTGGTGATCAGCGTCTCAGTCGGGTTCTACTCTATTTACCACCGCGTCGCCTCCAACGCCGGGGATCAGGCAGATGTCAACGATGACACTGGCTTCAGTGACTCCCAGCAGCATCAGCAGACGCTGGAACAGTTCCGCGCCTTCTTGCGCAGCCTGATGATGCACGCGGGCGTCGGCACCGCGCTGGGCGGCGTGATGACCATGGTTGGCGAGCCGCAAAACCTGATTATTGCTAAATCGGCGGGCTGGCAGTTCGCCGACTTCGCCCTGCGCGTCTCGCCAGTGTCGGTCCCGGTGTTCTTCTGCGGGCTGCTGGTCTGTTTTCTGGTGGAGCGCTTCAAGGTGTTTGGCTATGGCGCGGCACTTCCCGCCAACGTGTTTGATATTCTGAAAAAGTACGATCTGCAAAACGCCGCCAAAAGGGATAAGCAGGAGCGGATTAAACTCGCGGTACAGGCGGTGATTGGCGTCTGGCTGATTATCGCCCTGGCCTTTCATCTGGCGGAAGTGGGCCTGATTGGCCTGTCGGTGATTATCTTCGCGACCGCCCTGTGCGGCGTGACCGATGAACATGCCATCGGCAAAGCTTTTCAGGATGCGCTGCCCTTCACCGCCTTGCTGACGGTCTTTTTCGCGGTGGTGGCGGTGATCATCGAGCAGCATCTCTTCAGCCCGATCATCCACTTTGTGTTACGCGCCGAGCCAGCCAACCAGCTGTCGCTGTTCTATCTATTTAACGGCCTGCTCTCATCGGTGTCCGATAACGTGTTTGTCGGCACGGTCTATATCAATGAAGCCAAAACGGCGTTGGAGAATGGCGTCATCTCACTGGAGCAGTTCCAACTGTTGGCGGTCGCCATTAATACCGGCACCAATTTGCCGTCGGTGGCGACACCCAACGGTCAGGCTGCCTTCCTGTTCCTGCTCACCTCGGCCTTAGCCCCGCTGATTCGCCTGTCCTACGGGCGCATGGTGTGGATGGCCCTGCCTTACACCGTGGTGATGACGCTGGTCGGCTGGCTGTGTGTGCAATATCTGTTACCGGATTTAACCCAGTGGTTTATCGATATGCATTGGATAACTCTGCCTAATATCAAAGAAATTCTGCCTTAAGCGTGCGGAGATAAAGAAAAGATATCGGCGGTAAAAATGTTCAGGCATTCTGTGAAATGTAAACACTCTGACAGAATGAAAAAGTGTGTGTTTTTACTGCTATTTTTTTACATGAATTTTAATTCGGCAGGCTGGCAGCAAATGTGAATTCGTTTACACTGCTTGGCAGTTGCTTACTGCATGGAAACAAAACTATGTTGCAATATCTAAACCGCTGCTCCCAAGGGCGCGGTGCATGGCTGCTGTTAGCGTTAACTGCGCTGGTGTTAGAACTGGTTGCTCTTTATTTCCAACACGTCATGTTATTACAACCTTGCGTAATGTGTATTTATGAGCGTTGCGCACTGTTTGGCGTATTGGGTGCCGGAATTGTTGGTGCTATCGCACCTTCGACCTGGTTGCGCTATGCCGGTATTTTGATTTGGATTTACAGCGCCTACGAAGGGATCCGCCTGTCATGGGAACACACCATGATTCAGCTTCATCCTTCTCCGTTCGCCACCTGTGACTTCGCCGCCCGCTTCCCAAGCTGGTTGCCTCTCGACAAATGGTTGCCGTCCGTGTTCGTTGCTACCGGTGACTGTGCAGAGAAACAGTGGGAATTCCTGACTTTGGGTATGCCACAGTGGTTAGTGGTGGTGTTCAGCGTGTTTATGGTTATCGCTCTGCTGGTATTAATCGCGCAGTTCGTTAAACCAAAACGCCGTGACCTGTTCACTCGCTAATAACCCGATTCTGCATTAACGAAAAAGGCGCCTAAGGCGCCTTTTTTATTGCATGTGATATGACGCGAAAGTTTACTTGGTGCGCCACAAACGCAGTTGGCCGTACCAGCCGCTGTCAGTTTCATACTCCTGCGGAGTACCATCAGCCTGAATCACGGCTTCAGCCGAACGACCGGTCAGAGTACAAGCCAGGCTCACCTTCACATCTCTTTTGCCGTTGATCAGGTTAAGGTCGACGTATTCGTTAAACTGCAAAGCCGCCACCACTTTATTGTCCACGCGCACGTACAGCGGACAGGTTCTCTCGAAAGGCACCAGCGTCCACTGGTCGGCACGGTGCAGTCTCACTCGCGTTTTGCCCTTGTCCGCTTGCGGATCAACTTCTGCTTTGAGTCTCGGGTCAGTCTGGGTGATCACATCGGATTGAATCACCTGCGGCGCTGCCTGGTAGGGATTTTTCGCACAACCGGCGAGCATCAGCACGGCCAATGCGATAAAGGTTTTATTCATTTTGGTTTTCCTGAATTGACGAACCAATTGATATACAAAAAATTGATAGTCGAATCATAGCAGCGAGGAGAGCGAAGGCAATGTATCAAACGCGGATCACCGCTTTTTCACAAAATTCTGCCAGAAAAAGCGCCAATCGCCGATTTCTTGAGCAAGCATTATTTTAACGATACCTACAAAAAAAACACCTATCACTCAGCGTTTTAGTTGTTTACTAATTGATTAGCTTTAGACATAATCGCCGTCCACTTCATGTAGCAATGATTGGTAGGGCCCTGAGTTGTTTTCGAACACTCGGGGCCTTTTCTTTTTGGGTTTCCCTCCCCTTTGAATCCTCTTACTTCAGCTTCAGCAATGGCATGTCCGAAAGGTACCCACCCGGCGGCACGGGGTCTCATCATAAAGATGGCACCAGCTATTAAGAATGTTTAGTTCGATAAACAGAAAACCCGCCTTACGGGCGGGTTTTGCATAATGGCTTTGAGGCTGGAAAATATGGTTCTTACTTCGCCCAGCTAGGCTTATTTAAGATGTGGTCCTGCCAGTCCTCGACGTCGTCTTCGCGTACGGCGATGTAGCGCACGGAAATTTGCTCGGTGTGCATGGCGGATTTGGATGACTTATGCAGCAGCGGGTGCCATGGGAATAGCGGCTTACCCTCGCCTATGAGGCGATACGCGCAAGTTGGTGGCAACCAGTCGAAGGTCGTGAGGTTTTCACGGGTGAGTTTGATGCAATCCTCTTCCAGCGTGAAGCGGCGCTCGTAATTACGGCATTGGCAGGACTTAATGTTTAACTGGTTGCAGGCCACGTTGGTGAAATAGATTTCATCGGTGTCTTCGTCAATCAGCTTGTGCAGGCAGCATTGCCCGCAACCGTCGCACAACGCTTCCCACTCTTCGTCGGTCATTTCAGGCAGCGTTTTTTTCTGCCAAAAGTTGGGTTCAGTCATGGTGGCATCCGGTTCAAGTATAAAATGAGGGGGCTTATATAAACACTTTAGTGCAGAGATGCAAGTAAAGCCGCCCGAAATGTCTCCGGGCGACCCACTGTCTTGAGGTAGATCAGAAAGCGCTAAATAACGCGAGTGGTCACCGACTTGCCGTTAACCGCGACTTGGATAGTGTCGCCGCCGGCCATCGGGCCGACGCCCTGTGGCGTACCGGTGAGAATAATATCTCCCGCGCGCAGCGTGAAGAAACGACTCATATAGGCAATCAGGGGCAGGATCTTAGTCAACATATCCTGCGTGTTGCCACTCTGGCGCACTTCATTATTCACAATCAGCTGGAGATCAGCCGACTGGGCGTCCCCAAACTCACTGACCGGAATAAAACCGCTAATTGGGCAAGAGCCGTCGAAGCCTTTGGCTTTTTCCCATGGCTGCCCTGCCTTCTTGAAGCCTGCTTGCAGGTCACGCAGGGTTAAATCCAGCGCAACGCCGTAACCGGCAATGGCGTTCGCCACGCGATCTTCGCTGGCTTGCTTGAGCGGCGTGCCGATCAGCACCGCCAATTCCACTTCGTGATGCACCGAACCTAAGTTCTGCGGAATGGCAATCGGCTGGCGAATATCGCAGAGCGCGGTTTCTGGTTTGATAAACAGCACCGGCTCGGGCGCAACCTGACTGCCCATCTCTTTAATATGGTCGGCGTAGTTACTGCCAACACACACCACTTTATTCACCGGAAAATCAAGTAATGCACCATTCCAGTCACGGTGTTGATACATGGGAAGCTCCTGAAAGTGTCAGTCAGCCGCCAAAGGGATTACGCCCCGTCGGCGCCGGAGAGGTCGCAGCCGGATCTGAGTTTTGCTCAGCTGGTGCAGCCTGTGATTGTTGCGTGACGGCGTCTGCCATCATGCCGATGCTCAATGCGAAATAGGTCGAACGGTTCCAGCGCATTATTGTGCGGAAATTATCATAGACCAGGAAGGCGCGGCCTTGAAGGTCATCCGGGGTGATAATCCATGCGCGGGTGGCGTTAGAAGCC
Source organism: Ewingella sp. CoE-038-23 (assembly GCF_040419245.1). Classification (NCBI taxonomy): domain Bacteria; kingdom Pseudomonadati; phylum Pseudomonadota; class Gammaproteobacteria; order Enterobacterales; family Yersiniaceae; genus Ewingella; species Ewingella docleensis. The sequence continues at coordinate 2,207,800 of NZ_JAZHOH010000001.1, forward strand.
AGTGGGCTGCCATCTACCTGCGTCACGCCCTGCTGCTGCCAATAACTGGCCGGGTGCATCTGATTGTTCTTCAGGCCGGTTTTGCTGGCATCAAAGCCGGCAGGCAGTTTCACTTCCTGTCCCCAGCTCTGATTGGCTTTCCAGCCTTCGGTAGACAGGTAGTTAGCGGTGGAAGCAAAGACGTCGTCGGTATTGTTCCAAATATCGATTTTGCCGTCGCCGTCGCCATCAGCGCCGTAGTTTAGATAGGAGGACGGCATAAATTGCGACTGCCCCATGGCGCCCGCCCACGAGCCTTTCATCATGTCGCTGGTTGCGTGGCCGGAATCGACGATTTTCAATGCCGACATCAGCTCTTTAGTAAAGAAGGCTTCGCGGCGGCCTTCAAATGCCAAGGTGGCGAGGGCCGAGAAGACATCCTCTTTACCCTGAATCTTGCCGAAGTTGCTTTCCATAGCCCACAGCGCAACGATGTATTGCGGCTGCACGCCGTAACGCTGGCTGGCCTGAGTTAACGCAGGCAGGTTTTGCTGGTAGTTGATTCGCCCCTGCTCGATTTTGGCTTCAGGCAGAACGCGCTTGAGGTAATCGTCGAGGGTAATTTTCTTTTCGAGCTGGTTACGGTCGGAGTTAATTACCCGATCGATAAAGTGCACATTGGCAAAGGCGCTGTCGATAGTCGCCTGACTAATCCCCTGCTGGCGAGCCTGAGTTTTCAGTTGCTCAACGTAGCCTGGAAATTGAGCCGGGTCACGCCCCTGCTCGGCCAACGTGGTTTTCGCAGGCTTCTCTGCGGCAGGAGCCTGAGCCGCAGGGGCTTGGGCCGCCGGAGACGCGGGGGTAGCAACACTTTCCTTAGCACAACCACTCAGCGTTACGCTGGTAATAAGCACAGCCAGTACCGACAATTTCATCAATCTGTTCCTTTTATCAAAGCACTTACACGTTGTTTACAACCTGAATGAGCCAGAAGATGAATGCAACCCGACAGCTCTGAATTTACAAAAACCTACCCAGAAGGACAGTATTCGCTTTATTTTTCGCCGTTTTGCAGATGCATATTCAATAAACTTTCCATCGGCGGTGGCACTTGCAAATAATAGCCCTGCTCGAGGAGTGATTGTTTTACTTTCTCAATATCGGCGGTGGCTAACTTTTCTCTTTGCCCCAGATTAATCGACATTGAGAACTGCGGTTGGCCGAAACCTTGTAATAATTCTTCAGGAACGCGAGAGAAATCGTCTTTTTTTTCGACATACAGGTAAGTCTGGTCACGTTTGGTACTTCTATAGATCGCACAAAGCATTTTTTTAACTCTAATTTATTGAAACGGTGGCTTGCCTAGATATAACTGTAACTATAACATGCTTAACGTACATCGGAATATCGCCCCCCGAGTGGTATTCCGGGGATTTAAAGTTGCTGAGACTGAGTCAGGATAGATGTCACAATCGCCAATAGAACTAAAAGGCAGCAGTTTTACCTTATCGGTTGTTCATTTACATAGTTCACAACCTGAGGTTATTTATCAGGCGTTACAAGAAAAAGTGGAGCAAGCTCCTGCTTTTCTGAAAAATGCCCCTGTTGTTATCAACGTCGCTGCGCTGACTGGCGAAGCGAACTGGAAAGACATTCAACAGGCTGTCGCTTCTGCTGGTTTTCGCGTTGTGGGCATCAGTGGTTGTAAAGACGAGCGCCAAAAGCGCGCCATCTCTCGCACCGGCTTGCCGCTGCTGAGTGAAGGCCGTGCCCAACGCGTAGCCGCCGAGCCGCCTGCTCCTGTTGTACCAGACAATGCGCCAGCGAAAACTCGGATCATTAGTACCCCTATCCGGTCTGGCCAACAAATTTATGCCCGTAACAGCGATCTCATTGTGACCAGCAGTGTGAGCGCCGGTGCGGAACTTATTGCCGATGGTAACATCCACATATATGGCATGATGCGCGGCCGTGCGCTGGCCGGTGCCGCAGGTGATGCAAACTGTCAGATATTTTGCACGCACCTGGGGGCTGAGCTAGTCTCTATCGCAGGGCAGTACTGGTTGAGTGACCAAATCCCGTCCGACTATTATGGACAGGCAGCCCGCCTCAGCCTGTTAGATAACGTGTTAACCATACAACCTTTAAACTAAGCCCTTTTGACAAGGAATCCTTTCATGGCACGCATTATAGTTGTTACATCGGGTAAAGGGGGCGTTGGCAAGACCACTTCAAGCGCAGCCATTGCTACCGGTCTAGCTCAAAAAGGTAAAAAAACCGTTGTTATCGACTTCGATATCGGTTTGCGTAACCTTGACCTGATCATGGGCTGTGAGCGCCGCGTTGTTTATGATTTTGTTAACGTGATCCAAGGTGATGCCACGTTGAATCAAGCGCTTATCAAAGATAAACGCACTGACAACCTGTTCATTCTTCCTGCTTCCCAAACCCGTGACAAAGACGCATTAACTCGTGAAGGCGTAGAGAAAATTCTTAACGACCTTAACGACATGGAATTCGATTTCGTGGTCTGTGATTCACCCGCTGGTATCGAAACCGGTGCTCTGATGGCACTGTATTTCGCTGACGAAGCTGTGATCACCACCAACCCAGAAGTCTCTTCTGTACGTGACTCCGATCGCATTTTAGGTATTTTGTCTTCAAAATCCCGCCGCGCTGAGAAAGGCTTAGATCCAATCAAAGAACACCTGCTTCTGACTCGCTACAACCCAGGCCGTGTAAGCCGTGGTGACATGCTGAGCATGGAGGATGTGCTTGAAATCCTTCGCATTCCGTTGGTCGGCGTTATTCCTGAAGATCAGTCTGTACTGCGCGCGTCTAACCAAGGCGAGCCGGTCATTTTGGATCAGGAATCTGACGCAGGTAAGGCGTACGACGACACCGTCAGCCGTTTGCTTGGTGAAGAACGTGCGTTCCGTTTTATTGAGGAAGAGAAGAAGAGTTTCCTGAAACGCCTTTTTGGGGGATAAACCATGGCCTTGTTAGATTTCTTTCTGTCCCGTAAAAAGCCGACAGCCAATATAGCCAAGGAACGGCTACAGATCATCGTAGCAGAGCGACGCCGCGGGGACAGTGAACCCGCCTATCTGCCAGATCTGAAGCGTGATATTTTAGCGGTCATCTGTAAGTACATTCAGATTGACCCTGAAATGCTCAACGTGCAGTTTGAACAGAAAGGTGACGATATCTCGGTACTTGAGCTTAACGTGACGCTGCCGGACTCGGAAGAAGCGCCTAAATGACAGAGATGGACATGTTCTGTTTGAAGGCGTTTGCTTCAAAATAGCTGCCCCCTGTTCGTCAGGGGGTAACTGTATATTTATACAAGTTACTCGTTTCCGCTGTTAATATTCCATAAAACTCGATTGAGAGTTGTCCCATTCTTACTCACTTAACCTTGCCCTATTCTGCAATAATTGCTGACCCTAATTCGTGTAGTATCCCCCCTTATTTCATTCCGCTAAAAATACGTTTCTCGATAAATAAAAAAAGAGCAGAACCGGTCTGCCCTTCTTTAATTTGTGATTTATCTCAAACGCTATCTCAAAGCACGACTGTTTATTTATCAGCCGCTGGGTTTTAATAATCTTTGAGGATTTCCAGCAAGCGCGTTTTTAACAAATCACCGCGCCAACCGCTAATAATTTCCGGCTCGCTTTCTTTGGTTTTTAACTGCCAGTGCCAATTTAATAACTGGTTAATTTGGCGTCTTGAGGCTAATAGCTCGACGCTCAGGCCACTCTCTTCGCTCACGGTTTGAATAAGCGCTTTGATATCTTTGAACACCTTGCGGTAGCCCGGTTGGTCAATCAGGCTCGACAATGGTGCAGGCAGCTCCTGCTCGTCCATAGCATTGGCTTCGGCCACCAGCGCCAACAGCGTACGGCCGTGGTAGCGAATTTCCGGGCCGCTCAGGCCTAATGCTTCCAGCTCGCCTAGTGACGTCGGCTGATAGCGCGCCACCTGCCACAGATTCTCTTCTCTCACCACGAAGTTCACCGCCAGGTCGCGCTGGCGAGCCTGTGTTAAACGCCATGACGCCAGCTTCTGCAAACAGGCCAGTTGGCGCGGACGTAGCTGGAAAGCATTGGTGATGTCGAGATAAGCCTGCTCCGGCTGCAACACTTCAGCACGGCGGCGACACAGCGACAGGCACTCGTCCAGCGCGGCGTCCATCCAACCTGCTTCCTGCGTTTCACGCATCAACTGCTCGGCCAGTGGTAGCAGATACCACACGTCGGCCGCCGCGTATACGCACTGCTTTTCGCTCAGCGGGCGGGCAATCCAGTCAGTGCGCGACTCGCTTTTATCCAGCTCAACGCCCGTGGTTTCCGCCACTAAACGTGCAAAGCCGCAAGAGAGCGGACGACCGCTGAACGCCGCGAGGATCTGAGTATCAATCAGCGGAACGGGAAGCACGCCAAAAGCGTTGAGGAATACTTCGAGATCTTCACTGCCTGCATGGAGGAATTTCACCACGTTTGGGTTCACCAGCAGGTCAATAAAGGGCTGCCACGCGGTGATCGGCAGTGGGTCAATCAGGGTCAGCGTTTCACCATCAAACAGCTGGATCAGCCCTAACTGCGGGTAGTAGGTGCGGGTTCTGACGAACTCGGTATCAAGGGCAATCTGGCTATGAGCCTGAGCTTGCAAACAAACCTGCGCAAGCGCGTCATTAGTGGTAATCAACTGATAGTTCAAACTTTGATTCTCTTAATCATATACCCGCCTTCTGACTGTCAATCGAAGGATGGATATTATTGCGTAAAACGTAACGACGCCGGACTTAGCCGGCGTCGTGGGAATCTGCGTATGATGAACCTAATTCGCTAGGCCGCGCTCTGCTTTGCGTCTGGCTTAGGTTTTTTATGTTCATCACGGAGCTCACGACGAAGAATTTTGCCAACGTTCGACTTTGGCAGTTCATCGCGGAACTCAACAATCTTCGGCACTTTGTAACCCGTCAGCATGCGTCGACAATGCGCCAGCAGCTCTTCGCTGGTCAGCGACGGATCTTTCTTCACGACGCAGATCTTGACGATCTCCCCTGATGATTCGCTCTCCACGCCGATAGCGGCCACTTCGAGCACTTTCTCATGCTGGGAAACGATATCTTCAATCTCGTTAGGATAGACGTTGAAACCGGAGACCAGAATCATGTCTTTTTTACGATCAATGATGCGTAAAAAGCCCTGCTCGTCCACTGTAACGATATCGCCGGTTGAGAGCCAGCCATCTTTTAACACTTCATCCGTCGCTGAGGGGCGCTGCCAGTAGCCTAGCATCACCTGTGGCCCGCGAATTAACAGCTCGCCCGGCTCGCCGAAAGGCACTTCCTGGCCATTATCGTCGACAAGCTTCACCTCTGTCGATGGCACCGGCAAACCAATGCTGCCACTATAATGTTTCAAATCATAAGGGTTGCCCGCCACCAGCGGCGCGCACTCCGTCAGGCCATAACCCTCCAGCAGATGCTTGCCGGTGAGTTTTTCCCATTTATCCGCCACTGACTTCTGCACCGACATCCCGCCGCCCACAGACAGTCGCAGCGTGGAGAAATCCAGTTCGCGGAAATCTTCATTATTGAGCAACGCGTTGAATAATGTATTCACACCACTGATGGTGGTGAATGGATATTTCGCCAGCTCTTTCACCATTCCGGGTATATCCCTTGGATTGGTGATAAGCAGGCTGCGCCCGCCCATTTCGATAAACAGCAGACAGTTCACGGTGAGCGCGAATATATGGTAGAGCGGCAGCGCGGTAACCACTAAATCATGGCCGGGTTTAAGCAGCGGAGAATAGGCGGCTTTAGCTTGTTCGAGGTTGGCCTGCATATTCCGGTGGGTCAGCATCGCGCCTTTGGCCACGCCGGTCGTGCCGCCAGTATATTGCAGGAAAGCCAAATCGCTGTTGATAACATCCGGCTTAATATATTGCATCCGCCGCCCCTGTTGCAGGACGCTGCGAAATGAGATGGCATTTGGCAGATGATATTTCGGCACCAGCTTTTTGACGTATTTCACCACGAAGTTCACCAGCGTGCCTTTGGCGGCGGAGAGCTGGTCGCCCATGCGGGTCAAAATTACGTGTTTAACCTGGGTTTTGTAGACCACCTTTTCCAACGTGTGGGCAAAGTTGGACACGATGACAATGGCGCACGCGCCGCTGTCATTCAGCTGGTGTTCTAACTCACGCGGGGTGTAAAGCGGGTTAACGTTGACCACCACCAGCCCGGCGCGAAGCACGCCAAACAGGGCAATTGGGTACTGCAACAGGTTAGGCATCATCAGCGCAACGCGGTCGCCCTTCTTCAGCCCTAACTCATTTTGCAAGTAGGCGGCAAAAGCGCGACTGCGCTCTTCGAGCTTACGGAAGGTCATCACCTCGCCCATATTGATAAAGGCCGGGTTGTCCGCGAAACGCAGGGCAGCGTTTTCGAACATTTCGACCAATGAGCTATAGCGATCCGGGTCGATGTTCTCAGGAACATCAGAAGGGTAACGTTTTAGCCAGACCTTTTCCAAGGTATCACTCCTGCAATAATGTGCTGCTGCCATCTCAATATGACGAGTTTTATCATGCCTGTAACAATATTTTAACTCAGCTTACCAGTTGCGGTTCAAACAATGTTGAGGTTGAGAGGCTTGTCACTAATTTGTTGTGGACTTCCATGGCCCAAAAAAGAAAAAGGCGACCAGAGTCGCCTTAAAAGTCTTACTCTACTGCTTAGTTATTCGGTCACGAAGGTTTCTACACGAGCCGGTTGTGGGTCATACCAGCCCGGTCCCCAGCCTGGACCAAAGCCTCTGCCCCAGCGTGAGTTATACGGACCGTAGTAGCCCCACGGGCCAATTGGCTGCGGCGGCATCACCACCTGTTGAGACAGGTGCCAGCGTTTGTAGCTGTTCACGTCCACAGTGATAAAATTGTAAGAGGACTGGCCGATGGTGCCCTTCTCCGCGCCGGTAATTGGCCCGACGACGGTGACAAGTTGGTCTCGCAGATCGACCGGATCCACAAAGCCGTTCACATAGGCGTGAATTCGCCCCAGCGACGCTGCGCCCAGAATCGGCCTTGCTGCGTCATCCAGCGGCACGGTGGCGATTTCCAGCCGCGTTTTGTTCTGCTCATTGGTCACGCTGATCACTTTACCGCCGAAGCGCGACTCTTGGCCGACATACAGCTGCGGCGCGCCCTGCACCACTTGCAGATTCATCTGCGGTGTATCCGTGGTACCGCGAATATCCGCAGGCACGGTAACACAGCCGGACAGCAACAAAACGCTTAACCCAATGGCGCTAAGCGCCAGGCGTTTAGACTGAAAAACAGAACGTTTAAAACCAGAAAACTGTTGCACTGCCGACCACCTACGCATTGTGAGAACTCCTGGACGATACTTACACTTTTGACCACGATTTAGTTCACAAGTTGCTAAAACTTAACGGCCAGGAAGCTTTTTCCAGGTCACTTCATTACGCAGATAAACCGGCTCGGCATGCTCAGCGCTGACGCGAACGCCGGATTTCCACATGTTCAGGGCCAGAGGCAGCATATCTTCGGCCTGCGGCAGACACATTTTGCCATCAAATAATTCCACGGCAGATGATTCACCCAGCAAATCTGGGTAGGTCTGCCAGCCGGTGCCAACCGTGGCAAAGCGCCCGGTCAGTGCCTGAGCGCGGGGTAACAGCTGCTCGGGTTTCAGCACGGCTTCGGACTGCTCGCCCTGCCATTCGCCATCTTCACCGCGCAGGTATTCAGCCCAGTAGACTTCGCCCATGCGGGCATCAATCGCCGCCAAGACGCGGGTCGCTTGGGTCAGGCGATAGGCGCCCTGCGCCATGGTCATCAGCGTGGAAACGGGCAACAGCGGCAGCTCAGCGCCGAAGGCCAGCCCTTGCGCCACGCCAATGCCGATACGCACGCCGGTAAAGCTGCCAGGGCCGCGGCCAAAGGCCAGCGCGTCAACCTGATTCAGCGTCAAGCCGGCTTCGGACAGGATCTGCTGCACCATCGGCAAAATGCGCTGCGTATGTTCACGGGCGCAAAGTTCGAAATGAGCGAGGGTTTCGCCATTATTGTAAAGCGCAACCGAGCAGGCTTCAGTCGCCGTATCAATTGCTAAAATTCGTGTGGACATGCCAAACCTCAGGCGGGAAAGAAAAGTTATGGGCCTTTTTCGCGGCCGAATATTAACACAAGCGCGGCGCTATTTCTGCTGTTGAGACTCTTGCAGGAAGCGGATTGCGCGGTCTAAATCTCGGGTGCGCGGCGTCGGCGGCAGGCTGTTTAAAAATACCTCGCCGTAAGGGCGCATCACCAGCCGGTTGTCGCAGATAATCATCACGCCGCGATCGTCAGTGTCGCGGATCAAACGCCCGACGCCCTGCTTCAAGGTGATCACCGCGTCCGGCAGCTGGACTTCATTGAACGGATCGCCACCGCGCAGGCGGCAGTCCTCAATGCGCGCCTTGAGCAGAGGGTCATCCGGCGAGGTAAAGGGCAGTTTGTCGATAATCACGCACGACAGTGCCTCTCCGCGCACGTCTACCCCTTCCCAGAAGCTGCTGGTTGCCACCAGCAAGGCGTTACCCGCCTCGACAAACTGCGCCAGCAGCTGGCCCTTACTGGTTTCACCCTGCACCAAAACCGGCAGTGTCATGCTGGCACGAAACTCTTCGGCCAGTTCGCGCATCATCTGGTGCGAGGTGCAGAGGAAGAAGCAGCGCCCCTTGTTGGCTTCAATCACCGGGCGCAGCATGCGCGCCAGCTGGCGCGAGCCGCCGCGCTCGTTGGGCGAAGGCAGGAAGCGCGGGACACAGAGTAGCGCCTGATTGGCGTAATCAAAGGGGCTGGCGAGCAGCAGCGTTTCGGCGTCGTTCAGGCCGAGACGCTCGGTAAAATGATGCAGCTGATCGTTCACCGAAAGGGTCGCGGAGGTGAAAATCCACGCGCCCGGTTTGTCAGTCATCATTTCGCTGAATTTGTCAGTCACCGATAGCGGCGTCAGGGCCAGCACGAAGTGGCGCGAGTTGCATTCGTACCAGTAGCTGTAGCCGGGAATAGAGACATCTTTCAGACGCTTGAGGCGATTGCGATACAGCGTAGCGCGCTCGAACGCCGCGTCCAGCAAGGCCGAGCGGCCAAGGGAGAGCTTCACCACGTCGTAGCAAAGCTCCAGCGCGTCATCAAGCAACAGCAGCGCGCGCTGGATGGCGGGCTGATTGAGCACGTCACGCAGATTACCTCTAAAGCCCGGCTCGCCCAGTGCTAGGCGGAAGTCCATGGTGCTTTGGCTCAGGCGATCGGCGCTCTTTTGCAACTGAACCGAGTCGCGAACCTCGGTGCGATAGGCGATGGTGATGTCTTTCGCCATGTCCAGCAGCTGGCGGCTGGTCACCTGCTGGCCGAAATATTGGCTGGCAATGTCAGGGATCTGATGGGCTTCGTCGAAAATCATCACGTCGGCGGTGGGGATCAGTTCGCCAAAGCCGCTCTCTTTCACCACCATGTCGGCCATAAACAGGTGGTGGTTGACCACCACCACGTCGGCATCCATGGCTTTGCGGCGCGCCTTCACTACGAAGCAGTCTTTGTAGGCCGGGCAGTCGCTGCCCAAACAGTTGTCATTGGTACTGGTGACCAGCGGCCAGACGTGGCTGTCTTCGGCTACCACCGAGCAGGTGCTGATGTCACCCTCTTCGGTCATGCTCGACCAGTTACGCAGATGCACTAAATCGCTCAGCGACTGGCTGGCAAGCTCGCCGCCGGAGAGCGATTGCTGCTCCAGACGCTCAATGCACAGGTAGTTGGAGCGCCCTTTCAGCAAAGCTAATTTGCCTTTGAATTTCAGCGCCGTGGCGACTTTTGGCAGGTCGCGGGAATAGAGCTGGTCCTGCAGGGCTTTCGAGCCAGTGGAGATAATGACTTTTTTACCGGAACGCAGCGCGGGGGCCAGATAAGCGTAAGTTTTACCGGTACCTGTACCGGCTTCCACCACCAAACCTTGCTTATTTTTGATAGCCGTACTGACGGCCTGCGCCATCAGACGCTGAGGTTCACGGGGTTTAAAACCTTCAATTTTCTGCGCTAACGCGCCGTCTGGTGCAAAATCGTCTATCACGCTGTCTCTCTACCTGTACGGATCAGCAGTGATTATGCCAATCCTTACCCCTCTCTACCACCGACTTGTGCCGGTCCATTGCAATAAGCCTTTGTGATACCCTATTAGCAACATTAAAAAAGATGCCAAACAGGAGCACCTAAATGACTATCGAACGTATCAGACCCGAGCCGCGCATGTCCGACGTCGTGATCCATAACGACACCCTGTATTACACCGCCGTGCCGGAAAATCTGGACGCCGACGCCAAAGCGCAGACGGCTGAGACACTGGCTATCATTGACGCCGTGTTAAAAGAAGCGGGTTCTGATAAGAGCAAAATCCTCGATGCCACCCTGTTCTTGGTGCACAAAGAAGATTTTAAAGCGATGAACGAAGCTTGGGATGCGTGGGTTTCTCCGGGCAATGCGCCAGTGCGTTGCACCGTGCAGGCCAACCTGATGAACCCGAAATATAAGATTGAAATTAAAATCATCGCCGCGCGTTAATTCGCTTTTAGCGCCAAATGATGAAGACAAAAAAACCTCCCGCGGGAGGTTTTTTTATGCTGCAAAACAGCCGCAGATCACTGCTTGGCACCCGCCACGGCTTCTTGGGCCAGTTGGGTGATCCGCGCGTAATCCCCTGACTCCAGCGCATCTGCCGGAACCAGCCATGAACCGCCGATGCACAGCACGCTTTTCAGCGCCAAGTAGTCACGGTAGTTGTTTGGCGTAATGCCGCCGGTCGGACAGAAACGCACCTGCGGGAATGGCCCTGCGATGGCTTGCAGCGCTTTTACCCCACCGTTGGCTTCCGCCGGGAAGAACTTGAACTCGCGCAGACCGGCATCCAGACCCAGCATCAGTTCAGACACCGTGCTAATGCCAGGGATCAGCGGAATTGGGCCAGCATTGGCAGCTTTCAGCAGCGGCTCGGTTAAGCCCGGGCTGATGGCGAACTGCGCGCCAGCGGCGGTTACTTCGGCCAGTTGTTCAGGGTTCAACACCGTGCCCGCGCCGATAATCGCGTCCGGCACTTCCTTGGCGATAGCTTTAATAGCGTCAACCGCGCAGGCGGTGCGCAGAGTCACTTCCAACACTCGCACGCCGCCCGCAACCAAAGCTTTCGCCAGCGGCACCGCGTGTTCGAGTTTGTTAATCACAATCACCGGAACCACCGGACCTGAGGTCAGGATCTGTTCCGCGCTTGTTTTCCAGTTTTTCATCGTTGTCTCCGTTCATGCCCGCAGGCATCGTTGTGATTGTTGGCGCGCCCCTGCCACAGGGCCTGCATGTTTGCAGGTTACCGACCACACCACATAGCTACTTTACAGCCGAATGATTGGGGATAGTAAATCTGAAAAAACAAAATAAAAAAACCGCTGCATAGGCAACGGTTTTAGTGAGTGCTGTTAAGCCGACCAATAGACGCTGACCGGCGTTTGCTGTTGATTCAGCACCGCGCGGACCGGCATTTCATTCACGTCGGTCCCCTTTTCAGCGCGCTCATAGACATCGCGCTTGGCTTCGCCGTTCAGATGCAAATAGATATTGCGACTGTCGAGCAGCACCGGCAAGGTCAGCGTAATGCGGTCCAGAGGCGCAGTCAGCGGGGTCATACCCAGACAGGTGCGCCCCGAGTCCAAATCCAAGGCTTCGCCAAGGTTTGCCGCACCGGGGAACAGTGACGCCGTGTGGCCGTCATCGCCCATGCCGAGGATCACCACGTCGATAGGTCGCGGCAATTGCTGCAACGCCACTTCGGTAGCGGATGCCCCTTCAAACGGCGAAGCGGCATCGTTCTTCAGGCCAATAAAGGTCGCGGCGAGCGCCGGGCCTTGCAGCAGGTTGTTGCGCACCGTTTTTTCATTGCTGGCGCTATTGTCCGGGCTGACCCAACGTTCATCAGCCAAGGTGATCACCACCTTGCTCCAATCCAGCTCCTGACGTGCCAGCAGCGTGAACAGGTCGACCGGCGTGCGGCCCCCTGATACCACCAGACTGGCTTTGCCGTTTGCTTTGATGCCTTCACGCAGCGCATCCGCAATCTTTCCGGCGAAGTTTTGGGTCAGCGCCAGCGCGCCGGAAAATTCGACAAAATTGGCCATCAGTTTCCCTTTATTCGAACTCGTTCCATGAACGACCATCGCGGGTGATCATCGCAACAGAAGCCACAGGGCCCCAAGTACCAGACTGGTAAGGTTTCGGTGCTTCGCTCTCGGCTGCCCACGCGTTCATGATGGAGTCTACCCATTTCCAGGCTTCTTCCACTTCGTCACGACGCACGAACAGCGCCTGAATACCGCGCATGGTTTCCAGCAGCAGACGCTCGTAAGCATCAGCAATGTGCTGCTCGTTAAAGGTCTCGGAGAAACTCAGGTCCAGCTTGGTGGTTTGCAGACGGTGTTTGTGCTCCAGACCCGGCACTTTGTTCAGCACTTCGATCTCGATCCCTTCGTCCGGTTGCAGACGAATGGTCAGTTTGTTCTGAGGCAGCTGCTGGTAAGAGTCGCGGAACAGATTCAGTGCCGGGCTCTTGAAGTAAACCACGACTTCTGAACATTTGGTTGGCAGGCGTTTACCGGTACGCAGGTAGAAAGGTACGCCAGCCCACTGCCAGTTATCGATATCCACGCGAATAGACACGAAGGTTTCAGTGGCGCTGGTCTTGTTGGCGCCCTCTTCTTCCAGATAACCCGGAACCTTCTTGCCTTGCACAAAACCGGCGGTGTACTGGCCGCGAACTGTGGTTTCACGCACGTTAGACTGGTCGATGCGGCGCAGCGAGCGCAACACCTTAACCTTCTCATCACGGATACGGTCGGTGCTCAGGTCAGCCGGAGGTGACATGGCAATCATGGTCAGGATTTGCAACAGGTGGTTCTGGATCATGTCGCGCATCTGGCCCGCTTTGTCGAAGTAACCCCAGCGGCCTTCGATACCCACTTCTTCCGCCACGGTGATCTGCACGTGGTCGATAGTGCGGTTATCCCAGTTGCTGGCAAACAGATTGTTAGCAAAACGCAGAGCCAACAGGTTCAGAACGGTTTCTTTACCCAGATAGTGGTCAATACGGTAGACCTGAGATTCGTTGAAATACTCTGCGACTTGGTCATTGATAACCTGGGAGGATTCCAAAGAGGTGCCGAGCGGCTTCTCCATCACGACGCGCGATGGCTCTTTGTTCAGACCGGCTTCACCCAGGCCACGGCAGATGGCACCAAAGGTGCTTGGCGGCATGGCGAAATAGTTGATGGTGGCGCGGTTCTGCTGGTCGAGCATTTTGCCCAACACTTTGAAGTGCTTGAGGTCGTTGACATCAAGGTTACAGAATTCGAAACGAGCGCTGAGTTTTTCCCACAGCTCTGGCTCCATTTTTTCTTTCATGAAAGTCGTCAAAGCTTCTTTAACAACTTCTACATATGCAGCTCTGTCCCACTCCGCGCGACCTACACCGATGATTTTGGTGTCAGGATGGATGTGGCCAGCCTTTTCTAATTGATACAGGGAAGGCAACAGTTTACGGCGCGCAAGATCGCCTTTAGCACCGAAAATAACCAGGTCACACGCCTGGGCTGTCTGGGTTACCGCCATGTTCTTCTCCTTAGTGCAGGAATCACCCTCATAATTCATGTTGCAGGTCGATTCCCACAACCCGATTTATTCGGGGTATCTATTGTAATTTTATTTCAGCCACAATGTACTCTGATCGGTTGTAAGCAGTAAACCTCGATCTAAGACCTTAATAAATGAATTAAAACCACATATTTTGTCATGGTTGTTAAAATCGTTCAAAAATCACCCGAAGATATGTAATTTTATGACAAAACTGATAGCCATTTACCAGATTGAAATTTAGATCTCGGTCATACTCTGGTGATAAAAGCTTGAATTACACCAGTTTGCTCCTGCCAACCGCGGTTAGCTCGTAGTATATTTTCACCAAACCGACATGATTTCCTCTTTTCACAGAAATCGTTGAAACCTATGAGTGGCACCCTAATGAATACATTAGAAAAAATCCAAAGCCATTTGGACATTCTGAGCAAATCCGAGAGGAAAGTCGCAGAAGCAATTCTCGCCTCACCCCAGACCGCCATCCATTGCAGTATCGCGACCCTGGCCCGCATGGCCGATGTCAGTGAACCTACTGTAAACCGTTTCTGTCGCCGCCTCGATACCAAAGGTTTTCCAGATTTTAAATTACATTTGGCGCAAAGTCTGGCTAACGGCACGCCTTATGTGAACCGTAACGTCGATGAAAGCGACGGCGCCGATGCCTATACCGGCAAGATTTTCGAATCCGCCATGGCTACCCTCGACCAAGTCAAAAACTCGCTGGATATCGGCGCGGTAAACCGCGCGGTTGACCTGCTGACTCAGGCGAAAAAGATCTCTTTCTTTGGCCTCGGGGCCTCTGCCGCCGTGGCTCATGACGCGATGAACAAGTTCTTCCGCTTCAATATTCCGGTGGTCTATTTCGACGACATCGTGATGCAGCGCATGAGCTGCATGAACTGCACCGAAGGCGACGTGGTGGTGTTGATTTCGCACACCGGGCGCACTAAGAATCTGGTAGAACTGGCCCATCTGGCGCGGGAAAACGACGCCACGGTGATTGCCATCACTTCGCACAACACGCCGCTGGCTAACGAAGCCACGCTGGCGCTGCTGCTGGATGTCCCTGAAGACACTGACGTATATATGCCGATGGTTTCGCGTCTGGCTCAACTGACCCTGATTGACGTGCTCGCCACCGGATTTACCCTGCGTCGCGGGGCAAAATTTAGAGATAACCTGAAGCGGGTCAAAGACGCGTTGAAAGAATCGCGCTTTGATAAGGGTATGCCCGTCCCCAGCGTTTTTGACTAAGCGTAGACCGAATGAAATAGAAGCGCCTTAAAAGGCACATTTTGAACATTGGGACCGCACAAATTAGACATTTTTTAGGGAGTTTGGCACCCTCAGCCTCAATGATGAACCCATCAATGTGCGCAGAAGTGCCTAAAACCAAACACGCGGCGAGTAACGCAGGTGAAACGCAATGGCCTTAAAATCACACACCGCACCGAAGTAGGTTACCGCTGTTTTTTGCACGACAAATGTTCACCAGTCAACGGAGTAATACATGTCCAGAAGGCTCAGAAGAACCAAAATTGTTACTACCCTCGGCCCTGCTACAGACCGTGATAATAATCTGGAAAAGATTATTGCCGCCGGCGCCAACGTAGTTCGGATGAATTTCTCCCACGGAACCGTTGAAGACCACATTATTCGCGCTAACAAAGTGCGCGAAATCGCCGCCCGCCTCGGGCGCCACGTTGCCATCCTCGGTGACCTGCAAGGTCCTAAAATCCGCGTATCGACCTTTAAGGAAGGCAAAGTCTTCCTGAACATCGGCGATAAATTCCTGCTCGACGCCAACATGAGCAAAGGCGAAGGCGATAAAGAGAAAGTCGGCATCGACTATAAAGGCTTACCGGCCGACGTGGTTCCCGGCGATATCCTGCTGCTCGACGATGGCCGCGTGCAGCTCAAAGTGCTCGAAGTTCAGGGCATGAAAGTCTTTACCGAAGTCACCGTTGGCGGCCCGCTGTCCAACAATAAAGGCATCAACAAGCTGGGCGGTGGCCTGTCAGCCGAAGCCCTGACCGAAAAAGACAAAGCCGATATCATCACCGCCGCAAAAATTGGCGTCGACTATTTGGCCGTCTCCTTCCCGCGCACTGGCGAAGACCTGAACTACGCTCGCCGCCTGGCCCGTGACGCAGGCTGCAACGCGCAAATCGTTTCTAAAGTAGAACGCGCCGAAGCAGTGGCAACTGACGCCGCCATGGATGACATCATTCTGGCCTCTGACGTGGTGATGGTTGCCCGTGGCGATTTGGGTGTGGAAATCGGGGACCCAGAGCTGGTAGGGATTCAGAAGAAACTGATCCGCCGCGCTCGCCAGCTGAACCGTGCCGTGATCACCGCAACCCAGATGATGGAGTCGATGATTACCAACCCAATGCCGACCCGTGCTGAAGTCATGGACGTGGCTAACGCCGTGCTTGATGGCACCGACGCCGTGATGCTCTCTGCGGAAACCGCCGCGGGTCAATATCCGTCTGAGACAGTAGCCGCCATGGCCCGCGTGTGTCTGGGCGCGGAGAAGATCCCAAGCATTAACGTCTCTAAACACCGTCTCGACGTGGAGTTCGACAACATTGAAGAAGCTATTGCCATGTCTTCTATGTATGCCGCTAACCACCTGAAAGGCGTAACGGCGCTTATCGCCATGACCGAGTCTGGTCGCACCGCGCTGATGATGTCACGTATCAGCTCCGGCCTGCCAATCTTCGCCATGTCGCGCCATGAGCACACCCTGAACCTCACCGCCATCTACCGTGGTGTTACTCCGGTGTTCTTCGACAGCAATAATGATGGCGTGGCCGCCGCGCACGACGCCGTTACCCTGCTGCGCGACAAGGGTTATCTGTTATCCGGTGATTTAGTGATCGTCACTCAGGGTGATGTCATGAGTACCGTCGGCACAACAAATACCAGCCGCGTATTACGAGTAGAGTAATAACCCGTCCAACCATAAGGGGAGTCACCTCCCCTTAGTAATAATCTAGTAATAAAAAGCCGATTCTGTGGAATCGGCTTTTTCATATTATTCCCTCCGCGCTATTCATTTTATGCACAATAAATTCACCTCAAGATTAATATTCCGCTTTATTTACCCGCTATTTTTGTGCTTTATAATTCCACATTGTAATAATGGATTAGCTAGCAACAATCAAAAGACACAATGTTATTAATGGATAATATTCCATATTTGTTATTTAAAACCCGGACTAAAAGCGTCATTTGGAATAACAAATGTAGAAAGATCCTATGTGAATATGCCCCAGAACGGCCAAAACCCCACAAAAACGTGATGCAGATCACAAAATATCATTAACGATGCTACTTTGATGAGAATGTTTATCATTGTCATTGAATGATAATGATTTGCATTTATAATGTTCTTCATCGGTTAATGACCTAAAAAATGCCAATCACAGGAATTTACACAAGACAAAAGACTGATAATTTACCTTAACTAAATATCATTATACTAAACTCGCATTAGCGCGGCGCTTGCCCGTGCCTGATGACTAATAAACTTAATTTAACTATCCCGGCTAAGGCTGGCGGCTTCCCCACGCCTGCTGCAAGCCCAAACGGATAGCAAAAGGAATGTTTCATGAGCCAAATAAATTATTCCGAACTCTCTTTTACCCACGAAATGGTAAATGAAAATCAGGGTTTTATTTTCAATCAACACTCCACAGATGAGTGGCAAAAACACATTGAAAATGGCCTTGAAATAATCAAAGGCCATATTAATAACAAGGAAAAACCTTTTTCCGGCATTACTCCAGCAGAATTAGCCGATCAGTTTCGCCATATTGACCTGACCCAGCCCCTGCCCGGCACCCGATTGGCGCTGGAAGAGTTAGATGATTTATATCTGCAACATGCGGTCTATTTTCATCACCCAAAATATATCGCGCATCTTAATTGCCCGACGGTGGTTCCGGCCCAATTAGCCGAGCTGTTTATCAGCGCCATCAACTCCTCAGTGGATACCTGGGACCAGAGCGCAGGCGGCACGCTGATTGAGCAAAAGGTGATTGACTGGACGCTGGCGCGGATCAAATTCGGCCCGCAGTCCGACGGCATTTTCACCAGCGGTGGCACTCAGTCTAACCTGATGGCGATGCTGCTGGCCCGCGACGCCTTCTGCAAGCGCACCCATCCTGAACACAGCATCAAATATCAGGGGCTGCCGTCTGACGCCAACCGCTGGCGCATTTTCACTTCACAGGTGAGCCACTTCAGCATCCAAAAATCCGCCGCCCTGCTCGGCCTTGGCTATGACGCCGTAGTGCCCGTCGCCTGCGATGACGCTTTCCGCATGGACGCTGACGCCTTGAAGCAAGAGATGGCACGCTGCCACGCCGAAGGGCTGATCCCTATCGCCGTGGTCGCCACCGCCGGCACCACCGACTTCGGTAGCATCGACCCGCTGCACGAAATCTCGCAGGTATGCCGCAGCGAAAACATCTGGATGCACGTAGATGCCGCCTACGGATGCGGCCTGCTGGTATCGCCGCAGCACCGCCAGCGCATTGACGGTATTGAATTAGCGGATTCCGTCACCGTGGATTACCACAAATCCTTCTTCCAGCCGGTGAGTTGCAGCGCGTTCTTCGTCAACGACCAGAAGCATTTCGAGCATGTCGCTTGGTACGCCGACTACCTCAATCCACTGAGCGCCAAGCTGGAAGGTACGCCGAACTTGGTCAACAAGAGCATTCAAACCACCCGTCGCTTTGACGCCCTGAAAATGTGGCTGACGCTGCGCATCATGGGCCAGCAGGCGCTGGGCGAATCCTTCGACACCCTGCTGGCATTGGCGGTTGAAGGCCACCAGCAGATGGTGAATCACCAGAATATTGAAGTGCTGCATAAGCCTGAACTCAGCACCCTGGTGTTCCGCTTTGTGCCGCGCCAGTCGCTGAGCGACGAGCAGCTTGACGCGGTGAATGCCGATATTCGCAAAGCCATTTTCCGCTCGGGCAATGCGGTGATCGCCGGTACCAAAGTGGATCAACGCCAGTATTTGAAATTTACCCTGCTCAATCCAGCCACCTCCGCCGCAGACATTGCCGACGTGATTGGTCTGGTTGTGCATTACGGCAAAGAGCTGACCAGCGCAGCGCTTAACTCAGCTTTTCATCAAGGAACTGGCGAGTAAGGAACACACTATGTCTATGACGCAAAACAGCACTCAAACCTATGATTTTATCGCCGTGGGCATCGGCCCGTTTAACCTCGGACTGGCCTGCCTGACGGACCCGATTGAGCAGCTCAACGGGCTATTTATCGACCAAAATCCGGGCTTTGACTGGCACACCGGCATGATGCTGGAGAGTGCCATGCTGCAAACCCCGTTTATGGCGGATTTGGTGACGCTGGCAGACCCAACCAGCCGCTTCAGCTTCCTCAACTACCTGAAGCAAAAAGGCAAAATCTACTCTTTCTACATCCGTGAAAATTTCTTCATGATGCGCAAAGAGTTCAACCAGTACTGCCAGTGGGTGTGCAGCGAACTGTCTAATTTGAAATTCGCTACTCGCGTGGAAATGGTCACCTGGGACGAAGCCAAGCAGTGCTATCTGGTGCACACCCAGTCCACGCAGAGCAGCGAAAAAGCCGTATATCAGGCTAAGCGACTGGTGCTGGGCACCGGCCCGTCGGCCTGGATGCCGCCCTGCTCGCGCGGCGTGAGCCAGCAAATTCACCACTCCAGCGCCTATTTGCCGAACAAAGAGCAGGTGCAAAGCTCGAAATCCATCACCGTGGTGGGCAGTGGTCAAAGCGCGGCGGAAATCTACTATGACCTGCTTTCCGACATCGAAAAGCATGACTACCAGTTGACGTGGGTGACGCGCGCGCCGCGCTTCTACCCGCTGGAGTACAGCAAACTGACGCTGGAGATGACCTCGCCGGAGTATATCGACTACTTCCATGAGCTGCCGATGAGCAAGCGCGACCAGCTTAATCGCGAGCAAAAGGGGTTATATAAAGGCATTAACATCAGCCTAATCAATGACATTTATGACCTGATGTACACCAAGCGGCTCGACGGCCCGCTGAATGTCAATCTCTACACCCATTCCGAATTAACCGCCATGAGCCGCAACCCTGACGGCACGCTGGACATGACCTTCCTGCAACAAGAGCAGCAGCAGGAGTATCGCCACAATACCGAATCGGTGATTTTAGCGACCGGCTATGGCTACCAGCCGCCGCAGTGCATTGAAGGCATTCACTCGCGCATTCAGTGGGACGACGCCGGGCGTTTTGCGGTCAATCGCAACTACAGCATTGACGCCAATAACCAGATTTTTGTGCAAAACGCCGAGCTGCACACCCACGGCTTCGTCACACCAGACTTAGGCATGGCCTGCTACCGCAACAGCAGCATCATCCGCGCCATGCTCGGTGACGATATTTACCCGATTGAAAAATCCATCGCGTTCCAGACATTTTGCGCCCGCGAACTGGGTGAATAACCCCCAATCAAGGAGACATGACCATGTTTGATACGCTGCCCAAGCCGCTGTTTTCCCGCTCGCGCGATGCCGGAAACCTGACGCTGCGACCGCTGAAATTTCCGCAGGACGCCGACACCCTGCATAGCTGGATGACCAAGCCCTATGCCAAATTCTGGGGCATGCTCGACAGCCACCGCGACGACGTGGAGACGTTTTACCGCGAGCTGACCGCCAGCAACCCTCACGCCACGCTGATGGGCGAGCACGATGGCAAACCGGCGTTTTTGATTGAGTGCTATCCGGTGCAGGAAGACCCGCTGCACGAGCATTACGACGTCCAGCCCGGTGATATCGGCATGCACATTCTGCTGGCCCCAGCCGACCGCCCGCTGCCGGACTTCAGCTGGCAGGTGTTCTCCACCGTAATGGAGTACCTGTTCAGCCTGCCGGAGGTGCTGCGCGTGGTGGTGGAGCCGGACGTGCGCAATGACAAGATCCATCGCCTGAATAAACGCGCCGGTTTCCAATACCAGCGCCAAATCACTCTGCCTCATAAAACCGCGTGGCTGGCTTTTTGTGAGCGTGAAGACTATTTACTGGCCCGCCAAAAGGAACAAAACATGTCGAAACACCCTGCCGCCATGCAAACCGGCAAGCACCTTCATCCGGCCAACTGGGCCAAGGCCAACGCCCTGCTGCTGCGTAAATGCTTGTCCGAGTTAGCCCACGAGCGGCTGATTGAACCTAAAGTGCTGAAGAGCGACGAGCACTGGAGCGAGTACCAGCTGGCCGCCCCGGCCAGTGTGGTGGAGTACCGTTTTCGCGCCCGCCTGCTGCCGCTGAACGACTGGCTGATTGATCTCGACAGTATCCAGCGTCTCGACAATCTCGCGCCGCAGCCATTGGACGCCTTACAGTTCATCATCGAATTTGCCGAACAAATCGGTATTTCGCAGGCTATGCTGCCGACCTACATGGAAGAGATTTCCAGCACCTTGTACGGCAGCGCGTGGAAGTTGGAAAACAACCACAGCACCGCCAAATCGCTGAGTCAGGCTGACTTCCAGACCGTGGAAACCAGCATGACTGAAGGGCACCCGAGCTTCATTGCCAATAACGGCCGCATTGGCTTCGACGCCGCCGACTATGTGCGCTACGCGCCAGAAGCCGCCAGCCCGCTGAAGCTGGTGTGGGTGGCGGTGCATCACGATAAGGCGCACTTCGCCAGCGTTGAAGGTCTGCCTTACGAGAAGCTGATCGCCGAAGAGTTGGGTGAAAAGCAGATTCAGGCTTTCACTCAGCAGCTGACAGAGCGCAACCTCGACCCGAAAAATTACTACTTTATGCCGGTTCACCCTTGGCAGTGGCAGAACAAGCTGCTGACCGTCTTCGCGCCAGATATCGCGCGTAATTACCTGATTTATTTAGGTGAAGGGGAAGATGACTATCTGGCGCAGCAGTCGATTCGCACCTTCTTCAACGCCAGTCAGCCAACCCATCGCTATGTGAAAACCGCGCTCTCTATCCTGAACATGGGCTTTATGCGCGGGCTGTCGCCTTACTACATGGCGACCACGCCGGGGATTAACGAATGGCTGGCCGAATTGGTGGAAAACGACGCCTATTTGCAAGCCAATGGTTTTAGCATTCTGCAAGAAGTGGCCTCCCTCGGTTACCACAACCACTATTTCGAAAATGCGATTAAAGGCGACAGTGCTTACAAGAAGATGTTTGCCGCGCTGTGGCGACAAAACCCGGTGGCCTGGTTGCAGCCTAACCAGCGCCTGATGACCATGGCGTCGCTGCTGCACACTGATTTCAACGGCGATGCGCTGATTGTCGAGATGATCAAATCCTCTGGATTGGACGCCGCCGACTGGCTCAAACGCTACACCACGGCTTACCTCAGCCCGCTGCTGCACTGCTTCTATCACTATGATTTGGTGTTTATGCCGCACGGCGAGAACCTGATCCTGCTGTTTGAAAACAACATTCCGGTCAAAGCCTACATGAAGGACATTGCCGAAGAGATCGCGGTGATGAACCCGGACGCCAAGCTGCCGGAGAAAGCCAAACGCCTTGCCGTGGACGTGCCTGAGCAGTTGAAGATCTTGTCTATCTTCACCGACGTGTTCGCCGGGGTGTTCCGCTTCATCTCGCGCATTCTGGAAGAGCAAAACCAGATGTCTGCTGATGATTTCTGGAAAGTGGTCGCCGACACCGTGCATGACTACCAGCAGCAATATCCTGAACTGGCGGAGAAGTTTGCGCGCTACGACATGTTTGGCGCGGAGTTCACCCACTCTTGCCTCAACCGCCTGCAACTGGCGAATAACCAGCAGATGATCAACCTGTCGGACCCGGCGCAAAACCTGAAATTCGCCGGAACCCTCGACAACCCGATTGCTCGCTATAAAAACTGATCGTTCACCGTTTTATGCAGTTATTCAGCGCGGCCTTAGCAGGCCGCGTTTTTCAGTTTTCTGGAACCTTGAAAATGTGACCCAATCGCCTTGGGTATGGAGTCTTGATATGTCGTCCGTGTTTCAACCCGCAGAACGGCTTGGCCGTCGGCAGTGGCTGTTTCCGCTCTCGCTGGTGTTATTTGAATTCGCTACTTATATCGCCCATGACATGATCCAGCCTGGCATGCTACAGGTCATTAGTGACTTTAGCGCCAGCGCCGACTGGGTATCGGCCTCCCTCACTGCCTACCTGTGTGGCGGCATCATGCTGCAATGGCTGCTCGGCCCGCTGTCTGACCGTCTGGGCCGCCGCCCGGTATTACTCACCGGCGTGGCTTTCTTTGTCGTCACCTGCCTCGGCACCTTACTGACGCAAAGCATTGAGCAATTTATTTTGATGCGTTTCCTGCAAGGTATGAGCCTGTGCTTTATCGGCGCCGTGGGCTACGCCGCGATTCAGGAAGCCTTTAACGAAAGTTTGAGCATCAAGCTGATGGCGCTGATGGCTAACGTCACGCTGATCGCGCCACTGCTCGGGCCTTTGGCGGGCGCGGCTTTTATTCACTACGCGCCGTGGAAAGCCATGTTTGGGCTGTTTGCGCTGGTGTCGCTGCTGGCATGGTGGGGCTTATGGCGCAGTATGCCGGAAACCGCGCCGCGCGACGGCCAGCCGTTCTCCTTCCGCCGCCTGCTGGCCGATTACGGACAGGTGCTGGGCAATAAAAGCGTGGTGTTTGGTTCACTGTCTATCGGGCTTATCACCCTGCCACTGCTGGCGTGGGTGGCGCAGTCGCCGGTGATTCTGATTCAGGATGCGGGCATGTCGCCGCTGCAATATGGCTGGTTGCAGGTGCCGATTTTTGCCGGTCTGATCATCGGCAATCTACTGCTCACCAAGCTCAGCGGCAAAGTGAAAGTCACCACGCCAATTTGGCTGGGCATCGTGCCGATCGTGCTTGGGCTGGCAATCACCGCCGTGGCCGCCACCTTCTTTGCTCACGCATGGGGCTGGGTGATTGGCGGCTTGGGCTTGTACGCGATGGGTTCAGGATTGGTCAATGCAGGCTTATATCGCCTGACGCTGTTCTCAAGCGCCGTAGGCAAAGGCACCGTGGCGGCGGCGCTGGGGCTGATCACTATCTTAGTGTTTGCGCTGGGGATTGAGGTCGCCAAGCTGCTCTACTTCGCCGACGGCAATGCTCGTTTCAACCAGTTCACTCTGCTGAGCGGCGTGGCGGGAACCTTGCTGATCACCCTGTTCTTAACCTCGCGCAAAAAGCCGGGTCACTAAGGTTAAACGGCAGAAAGCAAAAGGCTGAGATGATCTCAGCCTTTTTACGTTCTATCGGGAGCTAACTCGGCAGCTTACTTAGGGAAAAGCTCGTCGCGGGAGTACGGCTCTTCTTCCCCGGGCTTGCGGGTTTTCAGCAGCTTGAGGATCCAGGTGTACTGCTCGGGGTTCGGCCCCACCAGCAGTTCAACCTCTTCATTCATGCGACGGGCAATCTGAGTGTCGTCGGCGGTGGCTAAATCGTCCATTGGCGGGCGAATATAGATATCCAAACGATGCTCGTGGCCGTTGTACACCGGGAACAATGGAACGATGGACGCGCGGCAAACCTTCATCAGACGCCCTACCGCTGGCAGCGTCGCCTTATAGGTGGCGAAGAAATCCACGAACTCGCTGTGCTCGGCGCCATGGTCCTGATCCGGCAAGTAATAGCCCCAATACCCCTGACGCACTGAGCTGATAAACGGCTTGATGCCGTCATTGCGCGCGTGCATGCGGCCGCCAAAGCGACGACGCACGCTGTTCCACAGGTAATCTGTCAGCGGGTTCTTCTGGTTATGGAACATGGCGGCCATAGGTTGCCCGGTGGCGGCCATCAGCATCGCGGGGATATCCACCGCCCAGCCGTGCGGCACCAGAAAAATGACGTTTTTGCCGTCGGCCTGCATCTGGTCGACAATCTCCTTGCCGTGCCACTTAACGCGGCTAAGCACCTTCTCAGGCGCGCGGCAGGCCAGCTCGGCCATCATCACCATCGACTGCGGCGCGGCGGCAAACATCTCATCAATGATGTGTTCGCGCTCGGCCTCGGGCACTTCCGGCATGCAGTACAGCAAATTGATTCGGGCACGGCGGCGCGCGCCTTTAGCGAGCTTGCCCGCCAGTCGGCCCAGGCTGCCCAAAATCGGGTCACGGACTTTGACTGGAACATACGCCATTGCGGCCATAGCACCGACGCCAAGCCATACCCCCCAGTAGCGCGGATGGTAAAAGGCTTTCTGAAATTCTGGAATAAATTCGACGTTCGATTTTTTCTCTGGCTGCATAGATGGCTCTGAATACATAGCTCTTAAAACAATAATTCGGACAATGATAAGTGTAGTGCATGATTTTGCAAAGAAACTCACCACCTCGTCGGAGCAGAAAGACGCAAAAAGCGCTTCAGGCATGCCCTAAAAGCATGCCTGAAACGTCAGCGTGACGCTGAAACAAACTGATTTGCGAAATTAATTCAGCTTCAACTGCGGAATAACTTGTTTGACCGTAGCCAGATAGTCAGCGCGATCTTTACCCGTCAGCCCTTCTGAACGCGGCAACTTGGCGGTCAACGGATTGACGGCCAGCTGGTTAATCCACATTTCAAAGTGCAGGTGTGGTCCGGTAGAGCGCCCGGTGTTGCCGGACAACGCGATGCGATCGCCACGTTTAATCTTCTGACCCGGCTTAACCAGAATTTTGCGCAGGTGCATGTAGCGCGTCATGTACTGGCGGCCGTGACGGATAGCAATGTAGTTGCCCGCCGCACCGCCATTTTTCGCCACCATGACTTCACCATCACCCACTGCCAACACCGGGGTGCCCACTGGCACAGCGA
Source organism: Ewingella sp. CoE-038-23 (assembly GCF_040419245.1). NCBI lineage: Bacteria > Pseudomonadati > Pseudomonadota > Gammaproteobacteria > Enterobacterales > Yersiniaceae > Ewingella > Ewingella docleensis. The sequence continues at coordinate 2,233,351 of NZ_JAZHOH010000001.1, forward strand.
AGTCAACGCCACGGTGCGGTGCAATACGGCCAGTCACCGGGTTCAAACGACGCGGGTTAAAGTTAGAGGAAACGCGGAACTGCTTGATGGTGGGGAATCGTAAGAAACCGCGGGCTAAGCCGCTACCATTGCGATCGTAGAACTTACCGTCTTCGGCCCGAATGGCGTAATAATCTTTGCCGCTGCTACGCATACGCACGCCCTGCAGGTGGCTCTGCTCGCTCTTGCCGTCCAGCACTTCGCGGGACATCAGCACCGCGAACTCATCGCCTTTACGCAGCTTTTTGAAGTCTAACTGCCACTGCAAGGCTTTGACGACTGAACTGATTTCACCGCTGGAAAGCCCGGCGGCTTTGGCACTGGCGACAAAACTGCCATCCAGACGCCCTTTCAGCACGCTGTCTTGCCACTCACCTTTGAGCGTCTCAAGGCTAGCTTTAAAGCCGGAGCCGGAACGGTCATACGTGTAAGTCTCACGACGCGACTTCTCCCACACCACGCGCTGTAATTCACCGTCGTCATTGACTGTCCATGACAGCTGCTGACCGACTTTCAAATTACGCAAATCGCTGTTGGTGGACGCCAGCGCGGAGATATCGGACATATCGATACCGTACTGGTTGAGGATGCTGCTTAGGGTATCGCCGGTGGAAACCACGTACTCGTGCACGCCCGTTTCAGATTCAACTTTTTCGTCGAGATCGTCTTGTGGAATGTCTTCCGCAGGCGGCGGCTGGTCGATGGGTTCACTGGCTTCAGGGAGCAGCGAACGTACTTGCTCGCTGTCGAGTTCGATATGTTTAACGATAGGGTTCTGTTCTGGGTGGTAAACGAACGGTTTCCATACGGCTACTGCGAGAGTAACTACGGTAAGCGACCCCAGCATGACGCGGTGGGGCCGTGGAAGGTTGTTATACGCCAGAGCGATAGAGCGGGCTATCAGCTGCACTTTAATACGGTCCTTTTAATCTTACTTCAGGCAGCTCACGTACTGGTTAGTCAGATGTGACAGGAAGTTCACATAACTGTCCTTACCCAATGCGATGCCGCTTCCCAACGGATCCAATGTGCCCATACGCACTGTTGTCCCTTGGGCAACGGCATTGATTACGGCCGGCCTGAATTGTGGCTCAGCAAAAACACAGACTGCTTTCTGCTCAACCAACTGAGTTCGAATGAGATGTAATCGCTGCGCGCCGGGTTGGATTTCGGGGTTGACCGTAAAGTGGCCAAGTGGCGAAAGGCCAAAGTGTTTTTCGAAATAGCCATAGGCATCATGAAAAACGAAATATCCCTTACCCTGCACAGGCTGCAGCATCTTACCAAGGTTTTTGTCAACTTGTGTCAAGCCGTCCTCAAACTGACGCAAGTTTGCGTCTAATTTGTCCTTGTTTTGTGGCATAAGTTCCAATAATTTGGCGTGGATCGCGATCGCCGTCTGTTTTGCTATCTCTGGCGACATCCAAACGTGCATGTTGTACTCACCATGATGATGATCGTGGCCGCCGTCCGCGTGGTCGTGATCGTGCTCTTCTTCCTCTTCATTGCCTTTCTGTAATAACGGTTTTACCGTCGGCAATGCCGAAATTTCCACTTGACGATTTGGCCCCAGTTGGGCGGCAGATTTGGTCATGTAGGCTTCCATTTCCGGACCGACCCACACCACCAAATCGGCACTGCGTATTTTTTTCAGGTCTGAGGGGCGAAGCGCGAAATCGTGTGGTGACGCCCCGTCTGGCAGCAGCACTTCGGTAGGCGTCACGCCGTCAGCAATCGCCGAGGCAATAAATCCCAATGGACGGACCGAAGCCACGACGTCAGCCTGAGCGCTGGTCACCGCGCATGCACTCAGCAAACTTGTCGCTAATAAAATCCGTTTAAAGGTCTTTTTTGGGTCTGTCATTTGGAATTACCTCTTCATCTTAAAGGTGAAAACTGGTTATTTTCACGGAAATGCAATATTATAACATTCGATTTGTTCTGCAAGACAAGACTGACATGCCCACACTAACCACACTTAATAAAATCTCGGTTGCCTTCGGCAATCGACGCGTGCTGTCGGATATCTCTCTGACATTACAACCCGGTAAAATTCTTACGCTGCTTGGCCCAAATGGCGCAGGGAAATCCACCCTGGTGCGCGTCGTGCTGGGCTTAGTGCCGCCAACCAGCGGAACCCTGACTCGCGAGCCGGGTCTGCGCATCGGCTATGTGCCGCAAAAATTGCATCTTGATGCCACCATGCCGCTGACGGTTAGCCGCTTTATGCGCCTCAAACCCGGCGTGAAGCGCGGCGACATCCTCCCTGCCCTGAAACGCGTTCAGGCCGCGAACCTACTCGACCAGCCGATGCAAAAACTCTCCGGCGGTGAGAACCAGCGCGTGCTGCTGGCTCGCGCTTTGATGAATAATCCGCAGCTGCTGGTGCTGGATGAGCCCACTCAGGGTGTCGATGTTAACGGCCAGCTCGCGCTCTATAACCTGATAGACAACCTGCGCTGCGAGCTAGGCTGCGCGGTGCTGATGGTGTCCCACGACCTGCATCTGGTGATGGCGAAAACCGACGAAGTGCTGTGTCTCAACCAGCATATCTGCTGCTCTGGCTCCCCAGAAGTGGTGTCCACTCACCCTGAATTTATCGCCATGTTTGGCAATCGCGGTGCCGAGCAGCTGGCTATTTATCGCCATCATCACAATCATCGTCATGATTTAAAAGGAAAAGTTATTTTGCGTAAAAGCGGAGGCCATGACGCATGATTGAATTATTGCTCCCCGGCTGGCTGGCGGGGATTTTGCTGGCGACGGCCGCGGGCCCGCTTGGCTCATTTGTGGTGTGGCGACGCATGTCCTATTTCGGCGACACGCTGGCGCACGCTTCCCTGCTCGGCGTGGCCTTTGGCCTGCTGCTGAACGTCAATCCCTTCTACGCCGTGATTGCCGTTACCCTGTTGCTGGCCCTGCTGCTGGTGATCCTTGAGCGAAAGCCGCATCTAGCTGTCGATACACTGTTAGGCATTATGGCGCACAGCGCGCTGTCGCTGGGTCTGGTGGTGGTTAGCCTGATGTCCAACGTGCGGGTCGATTTAATGGCGTACCTGTTTGGGGATCTGCTGTCCGTCACGCTGAGCGATATCTGGATGATTGGCGTTGGCGTGGTAGTGGTGATTGCCGTGCTCTGCTGGCAGTGGCGCTCGCTGTTGTCGATGACCATCAGCCCAGAGCTGGCGCACGTTGACGGCGTTAACCTACAGCGCTCGCGCATCGTGCTGATGCTGGTGACTGCATTGACTATTGGTTTGGCGATGAAGTTTGTCGGCGCGCTGATCATCACCTCTTTGCTGATCATTCCAGCCGCCACGGCACGCCGCTTCGCTAAGACGCCGGAGCAAATGGCGCTGGTAGCTATTGCCGTGGGTATTCTGGCAGTCTCCGGCGGCCTGGCTTTCTCGGCTTTCTACGATACGCCGGCTGGCCCGTCGGTGGTGCTGAGCGCGGCAATTATGTTTATGCTCAGTCTGAGCAAAAAACAGGTCGCCTGACCCAGCTCGACGCATAAAAAAAGGACGCCAAGGCGTCCTTTTTTGTCATTTGCAAACAGCGCAGTTCTACTCTTCGCGCGTCATGCCAAAGTGCTTATAGGCGTGATTGGTCGCCATGCGGCCGCGCGGGGTACGTTGAATAAAACCTTGCTGAATAAGGAAGGGTTCAATCACGTCTTCAATGGTTTCGCGCTCTTCGCCGATGGCGGCGGCAAGGTTATCCAGGCCGACCGGGCCGCCGGTAAACTTGTCAATAATTGCCAGCAGCAGCTTGCGGTCCATGTAGTCGAAACCTTCGGCATCGACGTCCAGCATGTCCAGCGCGCTGGTGGCGATATCGCCACCGATGGTGCCATCGCCTTTCACTTCAGCAAAGTCACGCACCCGTCGCAGCAGGCGGTTGGCAATACGCGGCGTGCCGCGCGAGCGGCGAGCAATCTGGTGCGCGCCCTCTTCCGACAGCTCTAAGCCCAGACAGCTGGCGCTGCGCCCGACGATGTGCTGTAGGTCGGCGACCTGATAGAACTCCAGACGCTGAACAATGCCAAAACGGTCGCGCAGCGGCGAGGTTAGCGAGCCTGCGCGCGTCGTCGCGCCCACCAGCGTAAACGGCGGCAGGTCGAGCTTGATAGAGCGCGCCGCCGGCCCTTCACCAATCATGATATCTAACTGATAATCTTCCATGGCTGGGTAAAGAATCTCTTCAACCACGGGAGACAGGCGGTGGATTTCATCAATGAACAGCACGTCATGCGGTTCGAGGTTGGTGAGCATGGCCGCTAAGTCGCCCGCCTTCTCTAGTACCGGACCCGAGGTGGTGCGCAGATTAACGCCCATTTCGTTGGCGACGATGTTGGCCAGCGTGGTTTTACCCAATCCCGGCGGGCCAAAAATCAGCAAGTGGTCTAATGCATCACCGCGCTGCTTGGCCGCCTGAATAAATATCTCCATTTGCGAACGCACGTGGGGCTGACCGACATATTCGGACAGCATCTTCGGGCGTATCGCACGATCGATGACTTCTTCTTCGCTGATAACATCAGGCGAAATCAGGCGGTCAGCTTCTATCATCTATTACCTCACAGAGCCGCGCGCAACGCGTCTCTAATCAACGTTTCACAATCCAGACCCGGTTTGGCGATTTTGCTGATCATGCGGCTGGCCTCTGGCGGCTTATAGCCAAGAGAGATCAGGGCTGAGACGGCTTCGCCTTCGGCATCAGACTCTTTCGTCGGTGAGGACGATGCCGGTAGCGTGATATCCGTATGATTACTAAAGAGATCGCCGTTTAATCCTTTAAAGCGGTCCTTCATTTCAACTACCAGACGCTCTGCGGTCTTCTTACCCACGCCGGGTAATTTAATCAGTGCGGTGATCTCTTCTTTCTCGACCGCGCTGACGAACTGCTGCGCAGACATGCCGGAAAGAATGGCTAACGCCAGTTTTGGCCCGACGCCGTTCACTTTTATCAATTCACGGAACAGAGCGCGTTCTTGCTTTTCGTTGAATCCGTAGAGTAACTGCGCGTCTTCACGCACAATAAACTGCGTGAAAATGATAGCTTCTTTACCCAGATCTGGTAATTCGTAAAAACAGGTCATTGGCATATGGACTTCGTAGCCCACGCCGTTAGTTTCCAACAGCACGAGCGGCGGCTGTTTTTCCAGAATAACGCCTCTGAGTCGACCTATCACTTTCACCTTCCTTTATGGATCAAATTTTCAAAATGCTGCGCTGTTTATATCATAGAAAAGGCTGGATGAATATCCAGCCTAATGCGATACAGCTCACTAACGCATCCGCCCGCGTGCCATTTGTAATTTATCCGTGCTCAGGCGAATGGCGTTTTGGCTCATGTGGCAATGGGTGATGGCAATCGCCAGGGCATCGGCGGCGTCCGCCTGCGGGTTAGCGGGCAGTTTCAATAATGAACGTACCATATGCTGCACCTGTGACTTTTCAGCAGCGCCGGTGCCGACCACCGTCTGCTTCACCTGCCGCGCGGCATACTCAAACACCGGCAAATCCTGATTCACCGCCGCCACGATGGCCGCACCCCGCGCCTGCCCCAGCTTGAGGGCCGAGTCGGGGTTTTTCGCCATAAATACTGATTCGATGGCAAAAAAGTCTGGATGAAATTGGGTAATAATTTCGCTGACGCCGGCATAAATTAGCTTTAAACGGGTCGGCATATCGTCGACTACTGTGCGAATACAGCCGCTGCCGAGATAGCTGAGTTGACGCCCTGTCTGGCGGATAATGCCATAGCCGGTAACGCGTGAACCGGGGTCAATCCCCAGAATTATAGCCATAGCCAATCAACGCCTTGTGTTGTCGTTTTGCATAAGTGGGGAGTATAGACCGCAGAGAGGGTCTGCGGATAGCCGGCCGGTGAACGAGCCACCGGCGGCAAAGAGCATTACAGAGTTTCTGCAATCTCGTCGGAGATTTCACCGTTGTGGTAAACCTCCTGCACATCATCACAATCTTCCAGCATGTCGATCAAACGCAGCAATTTAGGGGCTGTTTCTGCATCCATATCGGCTTTGGTCGATGGGATCATGGAGACTTCAGCGGAGTCCGCTTTGTAGCCTGCGGCTTCCAGCGCATCTTTCACTTCGCCCAGATTTTCCCACGCAGTGAAGACGTCAATCGCGCCATCGTCATAAGAAACGATGTCTTCGGCGCCCGCTTCCAAAGCAGCTTCCATCACGGCATCTTCATCCAGACCCGGAGCAAAAGTGATCACCCCTTTCTTGGAGAACAGGTAGGCCACGGAGCCGTCAGTGCCCAGGTTGCCGCCGGTTTTGGTGAAGGCATGACGCACTTCAGCCACGGTACGGTTGCGGTTGTCACTCAAACATTCCACCATGATTGCCGAGCCACCTGGACCGTAACCTTCATAAATGATGGTTTCCATGTTGGTGTCGTCATCGCCGCCCACGCCACGCGCCACGGCGCGGTTCAGGGTGTCACGGGTCATGTTGTTGGCCAGCGCTTTATCGATAGCCGCGCGCAGACGAGGGTTAGCACCCGGATCGCCACCGCCCAGTTTCGCAGCTGTTACCAGCTCGCGAATAATTTTGGTGAAGATTTTGCCGCGTTTTGAATCTTGCGCCGCTTTGCGGTGCTTAGTGTTGGCCCACTTACTGTGACCTGCCATAAATATCTCCAAATAGTCTACGTAGACTGAATAGTTACAAATTCTTCAATCGCCTGCTGGTTACTCGGTGACACCGTCAAGGCCGCCGCGGCGGATTTGTCGAGCCACTGGTAAGCAAGATGCTCGGTAATGACCACATCCCGCTCTGCGGGTAACGCCAGACAGAACCAATGTTCTTTGTTTCGGGTCACGCCGGGAGCATAGCGATAACGCAAATGAGCAAACAGCTCAAACTCCACGCAGCGCTGGCAGTCAACTAAATGCAGACTCTCGCCCGCAATATCAATCCCCACCTCTTCCAAAACTTCACGCTGCGCGGTTTGTTTCGGGGACTCCTCGCCTTCAAGACTGCCGGTAACCGACTGCCAAAAATTCGCATCATCCCGTCGTTGAAGCATTAGCACCCGGCCGGTGTTGCTGGCGTAGATGACGCACAGTATCGACTCAGGACGCTTATGGCTCATCAGTTATTCTCTGAATCTGTGTCCGACTTCACTTCTTTCGAGGTGTCTTTCTTCGCGACAACCGCAATACCCAGTTCCAACAGAGAAGCCGGATTAGCGAAGCTTGGTGCTTCGGTCATCAGGCAGGCCGCTGCGGTGGTTTTCGGGAAGGCAATCACGTCACGAATGTTTTCGGTGCCGGTCAGCAGCATCACCAGACGGTCAAGGCCGAACGCCAGGCCCGCGTGCGGAGGCGTGCCGTATTTCAGGGCGTCGAGCAGGAAGCCAAACTTCTCGCGTTGCTCGTGCTCGTTAATACCCAGAATGCCGAATACGGTCTGCTGCATTTCGCTGCGGTGAATACGCACCGAACCGCCGCCCACTTCATAACCGTTGATCACCATGTCATAGGCATTGGCGATCGCGGAAGTTGGGTTAGCGCCCAGCTCTTCTGCGGTCATCTCTTTTGGCGCAGTGAACGGGTGGTGCATGGCAGACAGGCCGCCTTCGTCGGTGTCTTCGAACATTGGGAAGTCGATGACCCACAGCGGTGCCCAGCTGTCTTCTTTGGTGATCTTCAGGTCGCGACCCACTTTTAGACGCAGCGCGCCGATAGCGTCGGTGACGATTTTCGCGCTGGCTGCGCCGAAGAAGATGATATCGCCATCTTGCGCGCCGGTGCGGCCAATCAGCGCCAGCAGCAGCTCTTCATTGAGGAACTTAGCCACCGGGCTTTGAATGCCTTCCAGACCTTTGGCGATTTCGTTGACTTTGATGTAAGCCAAGCCTTTCGCGCCATAAATCTCGATAAATTTGGCGTATTCATCAATTTGTTTACGGCTCAGCTGAGCACCGCCCGGAACGCGCAGAGCAGCAACGCGGCCTTTCGGGTCATTGGCGGGATCGGCAAAGACTTTGAAATCGATATCTTTCAGCAGGTCAGCGACGTCCACCAGCTCCATCGGGTTACGCAAGTCTGGCTTGTCGGAACCATAGCGGCGCATGGCTTCTGCGAAGGTCATGATTGGGAAGTCGCCCAGATCCACGCCTTTCACTTCAGTCCACAGCTCGCGCGCCAGTTTCTCCATCACTTCACGCACTTGCTCGGCGGTCATGAATGAGGTTTCGACATCGATCTGGGTGAATTCTGGCTGGCGGTCAGCACGCAGGTCTTCGTCACGGAAGCATTTAACAATCTGGTAGTAACGGTCGAAGCCAGACATCATCAGCAGCTGTTTGAACAGCTGTGGCGACTGTGGCAGCGCGTAGAACTTACCTTTATGTACGCGGCTTGGCACCAGATAGTCACGCGCGCCTTCTGGGGTGGCTTTGGTCAACATCGGCGTTTCGATGTCGAGGAAGTCATGGGTGTCCATGAAGCGGCGAACCAGGCTGGTGATTTTCGCGCGGGTCTTCAGGCGGTTAGCCATTTCCGGGCGACGCAGGTCCAGATAGCGGTATTTCAGACGCGCTTCTTCGGTGTTGTTGTGGTTGGAGTCCAGCGGCAGAGGTTCTGAACGGTTGATGATATTCAGGCCGCTGGCGAACACTTCCACTTCACCCGTTGCCATATCTTTGTTGAACTGGCTCTCAGGACGAGCACGCACCGTACCGGTGATTTGTACACAGAATTCGTTACGCAGTTCGGAAGCCAGCTCATAGGCCGCGCTTTGATCCGGGTCGAAGAAAACTTGAACAATGCCTTCGCGGTCGCGCATATCGATGAAGATTAAACCGCCTAAATCACGGCGACGATTAACCCAACCACACAACGTTACTTCCTGGCCCACGTTGGACGCATTCAGTTTCCCACAATATACAGTACGCATAACGGTATCCTTTTGATCCCACTACCCGGCCTTACAGCAAAGGGTACGGAAACGGTTATTCACTCTGGTCGCCCGCTCGCAAAGGCTGCGGCGCGCGGAATTAGTTTTATTACAGCTCGAAAAAAGGCGGTCAGTATAAAGGAATTTCCACTTGAGGATAAGAGCGAAGACGCGCCCAAGCTCGCGCAATTCCATCGTTAACCTATAACACACATAATTTAACAAAATTATGCACATTTTCGCCCCTGCCTTGGCATAAACTCGCCCCATCCTTTTTAGGTAGCCAACAACGTTATTCACGTTTTCCCTCTCTATATTGTCATCACTTAACATTTCGGGAGCCTTACCGATGAAACTCGACCCAAAAACAACCGCGCTGGTATTAATCGACTTACAGAAAGGCATTTTGCCGTTTGCCGGTGGCCCGCACAGTGCACAGCAGGTTCTGGATAATTCGGCCGATTTGGCAAAACGCTTTCGCAAACTGGGCGCGCCGGTCGTGATGGTTCGCGTCGGTTGGTCTGACACCTTTGCAGAAGCGCTGAAGCAAGAAGTGGATCGCCCGTCCCCTGCGCCAGAAGGCGGCCTGCCTGCAGTTTGGTGGGAATTCCCCGAGCAGTTGGAAGTCACCGACAGCGACATTCAAGTGGTGAAACGCCAATGGGGTGCTTTCTACGGTACGGATCTGGAATTGCAACTGCGCCGTCGCGGCATCACTACCATCGTGCTGGCCGGGATCTCCACTAACATTGGCGTGGAGTCCACCGCGCGTAACGCATGGGAACAGGGCTTCTCGCTGGTTATCGCCGAAGATGCTTGCAGTGCGCACGACAATGACAACCACCAGTCTAGCGTGAAGAACATCTTCCCGCGCATCTCCCGCGTTCGTTCTACCGCCGAGGTACTTGCCGCCCTGCCGCAGTAAGGTTAGTCTGTTTGGTATTGAAATTTTACGCCGCCTCCGGGCGGCGTTTTCATTAAGGAAGGCCAGCGAATGTATATCGGATTGCCACAGTGGAACCACAGCGCGTGGGGGAAAATCGGTCTGCGTGATTTAGCGGATTACTCACGCTACTTCAATTGTGTCGAGGGCAACACCACCTTTTATGCCCTGCCAAAACCCGAAATCGTAATGCGCTGGCGCGATATGACTCCCGAAGATTTTCGCTTCTGCTTCAAGTTCCCTTCCTTAATTAGCCACAAGGCCGCGCTGCGCGACTGCGAGGCGGATATTGCCGAGTTTTATCAGGTGATTGAGCCACTCGGCTCGCGCATTGGTCAGTTATGGTTACAGCTGCCGAGCGCCTTCGCCCCGCGCGATCTAGACCGGCTGTGGCAGTTTATGGATGCATTGCCAACAGGCTTTGATTACGGCGTAGAGGTTCGCCATCAAGATTTCTTCGCCAAAGGGGAAGATGAGCGCGCCCTTAACCAAGGTTTGCATCAGCGGGGGATCAGCCGGGTGATATTAGACAGCCGCCCGGTGCATAACGCCAAGCCGCTGACCGAAGCCGTGCGCGAGGCGCAGAGAAAGAAACCCGTGCTGCCTGTGCATGCGCTGGTCACCGCCGAACGCCCGATTGTGCGTTTAATCGGCGGCGACGTGCTGGAGGACAACCAGCACTTCTTCAAGGTATGGGTGGAAAAGCTCAAACAGTGGCAGGCCAATCAGCATCAGCCCTACCTGTTTATTCATACGCCAGATTGCAGCGACGCCCCCCAGCAGGCGCAGAAGCTGTGGCAGCAATTACGCCTGACACTGCCTGACCTGCCGCCCGCCCCAGACTGGCCGGAGCAGGACTCCTTGTTCTAAATCGCGAGGCGTGAGAGCTGTTCTATTAATGCGTTTTTTTTAGCGATTTGCGTTATTCATCAAGACACTGAAATGTTACCTCGTTATCATTGCCTCGAAAATTGTCAGTGGCTTCTGCGGATTATTTGCCTTAGTCCCCAAGCCAACTCTGTAATATCGAGGTTGTAAAATGATCAGCGCGTTATATGTCGTGCTCGCCGCAGTGCTACTGCTTAAATTGTCATTCGACGTGGTTCGTTTACGCACGCAATACCGTATTTCCACCGGCGACGGCGGCTCCTATGAACTCCAGACCGCGATCCGGGTACACGGCAACGCCGTTGAATATCTGCCGATTGGCTGCTTGTTATTAGTCATGATGGAGATGAACGGTGCCGAAGCCTGGATGGTTCACGTTTGTGGATTGATGTTAATTGCGGGCCGTCTTTGTCATTACTATGGGTTAAAAAATCGGGAATTCGGTTGGCGTCGCAACGGCATGGCCGCAACCTATATTTCTTTACTCCTCATGGTAGGAGTCAATACCTTTTATCTACCCTGGTCGCAGTTTCTCAATATTCGCTGGTAGTGGTTTCTCTCCATAACGGTTTTCCGTAGCCAGCATTTACGGGGAGGAAGCTCTGCCTCCCCGCTCCGCCTCAACAATACGTCGTTTTTACCGGTATCTGCCTCACGCGTACTCTGCTAAAATCTGCCCTCAAAATTACGCTCCCTCAATCTTTGGTCTGACTTCGTACTATGGCTAAGCAAGATACTCTTTTTTCGGCACCGATAGACAAACTCGGCGATTGGACATTTGATGAACGTGTCGCAGAAGTTTTCCCCGACATGATCCAACGCTCCGTTCCGGGTTATTCAAATATTATTTCGATGATTGGCATGCTGGCCGAACGCTTCGTGCAGCCTGACTCACGCGTCTATGACCTTGGCTGCTCCTTGGGTGCCGCCACGCTGTCGATGCGTCGTAATATTAAAGTCGCGGGCTGCGAAATTATTGCTGTCGACAACTCCCCCGCCATGGTTGAACGCTGCCGCCGCCACATCGACGCCTTCCGCGCCGAGACGCCGGTCAAAGTGATTGAAGCCGACATTCTCGACGTCGAGCTGAGCAACGCCTCCATGGTGGTGCTCAACTTTACCCTGCAATTCTTAGAGCCTGCCGATCGCCAGCGCCTGTTAAATCAGGTGTATCAGGGCATGCGTCCGGGCGCGGCCTTAGTGCTGTCCGAAAAATTCAGTTTCGAAGATAAAGACGTCGGCGAGCTGCTGTTCAACATGCACCACGATTTCAAGCGCGCCAATGGCTATAGCGAGCTGGAAATCAGCCAAAAGCGCAGCATGCTGGAAAACGTGATGCTAACCGACTCGGTGGAAACCCACAAAGCCCGTTTGAAGCAGGCCGGTTTCGAGCACTCCGAAGTGTGGTTCCAGTGCTTTAACTTCGGCTCGCTGATTGCTCTGAAAGCGGGAGACGCCGAATGATTGAGTTTGGTGATTTCTATCAGCGCATCGCTAAAGGCCCGCTCAGCCCGTGGCTGAACACCCTGCCATCCCAGCTGACCGCGTGGCAAAAAGAGTCGTTGCACGGCAAATTTAAGATGTGGTTCAACGCGGTGGATCGCCTGCCGCTGTTGCAGCCAGAGAAACTCGACCTGCTGCACAGCGTGACGGCCAATATGCTGGAACCTCTGCCTCAGGGCCAGCGCGAGGGGATTGAAAACCTGCTGCGCAACCTGATGCCATGGCGTAAAGGGCCGTTTTCACTGTATGACGTGGAAATCGACACCGAATGGCGTTCAGACTGGAAGTGGGATCGCGTCTTGCCGCACATCTCCTCGCTGGCCGGTCGCACTATTCTGGATGTCGGCTGTGGCAGTGGCTATCACATGTGGCGCATGATTGGCGCGGGCGCTCATCTGGCGGTGGGCATCGACCCTATGCAGCTGTTCCTCTGCCAGTTCGAAGCCGTGCGTAAACTGCTGGGCGGGGACCAGCGCGCCCATCTTCTGCCGCTGGGTATTGAGCAGTTGCCAGAGCTGAATGCCTTCGACACCGTCTTCTCGATGGGCGTGCTCTATCACCGCCGCTCGCCGCTGGACCATTTATATCAGCTGAAAAATCAGTTGGTAAATGGTGGAGAACTGGTGCTTGAAACGCTGGTAGTGGAAGGCGACAGCCAGCAAGTGCTGGTGCCGGGCGACCGTTATGCCCAGATGAACAATATCTATTTCATCCCTTCCGCCGAGGCGTTGAAAGGCTGGTTGATTAAGTGCGGATTTGTGAATGTGCGCATCGCCGATGTCAGCGTGACCACGCTGGAAGAGCAGCGCCGCACGCCGTGGATGACCAGCGAGTCCCTGGCTGAATTCCTTGATCCTAAGGATCCGACCAAAACCATTGAAGGCTATCCGGCTCCAAGGCGCGCCTTGCTGATCGCCAACAAGCCCTAGTGCGGCGGTGAAACAGGCCGAAAATGGCCAAGAGCAGGCATAAAAAATGGCGGTCTTATCCGCCATTTTTTGCATGTTAAAAACCCTGTCGCAGCGCTACATCGATCGCCTTGAGAAATCCTCATCCACTTCATTAATCGGAGTTTGGCTTATCCAGGTATGCTCGGTGTACACCACGATAGTGTCAGCCCGAGTGGGTGTCCCACAGGCGCGACAAATCAGCGCTTTTACCGCCAAATCCATCGGTTTGGTTTTGCTCACTGTAAATCTATCAGACCCACAGTTTTCGCAATAAATTTGCATATCCGGCATATTGTTGTGCATTAGGACTATGCCTATTGCAATCTCCGCGAAGTGAAAAATCCAGTTCTATAAAGATAGCCAATGCCGCGAAAAATAGCGATAGGGCTTAAGAGAAAACGCACTTAAAGATGTTATGGTTAAATTTCTCTTATGAATGAAAATTGACCACGCCGAATTCGCCGCGCGCAGAATAAAAAAAACCCCGCCAAAATGACGGGCGAGCCGTTCCACGCCTTGATATTAACATCAATAAAATCAATTACTTGATATGAATACTGTTTATTTATACTGTATATTTATGTCGATTATGCGAACGTTTTAAGTTATTTTATCCACCTCAGCACCCCCTGCAGCACCCCCTGAGGTAGTTTACGATGGCCTATTACAGTATCGAAAAAAGACTCACCGCTTCAGGTGAGCTGCGTTACCGCTGCACTGTCGGCGTTAAAGAGGATGGAAAATATCTTCATCGTGAGAGAAAGACTTTCGCAAAACAGAGCTTAGCTAAAGCTTGGGGTGTCAATCGCGTCGCTGACATTGAACAAAATGGATTACCCCTACCCGCTAAATCAGCCGAAAAAATTCTAACCCTAGGTGAGTTGATTCAAAAGTATATGGATCATCCGCATGTGAAATTTGGACGCTCGAAAAGAGAAACCCTAAATTTGGTGCTAAGGGCGCATATTGCGACAATACCTTTGAATGAACTTACCACGAGCTCGTATATTGACCATGCGGTTATGAGACGGACAACCGTTCAGCCCTCAACTGCCGCTCATGACATAAATTATATTGGCAAAGCCCTCAGCTCAGCAAAACCACTTTTCGACATCTCTATCGATTACGAGGCTTTTATCACCGCTAGAGAAACAATGCGGCAGATGGAGATCATTGGAACGGGCAAGACTCGAAGCCGAAGACCTACGGGTATTGAGCTAGATAGGATTATTGAACGGTTAAAGGAAAAAACAGTTACGTCCTATTCGGGAGCACCATTCGCAGACATTTTGATGTTCTCTATTCTATCCTGCATGAGGATAGGAGAAGTCACCAGAATTCAGTGGTCCGATGTTGATAAAAAGAACCGGGCGGTTCTGGTTCGAGACCGGAAAGACCCGCGTAAAAAACTGGGCAATCACATGGTTGTACCTCTTCTCGGTCAGGCATGGGAAATACTGGAAAACCAACCTGAGAACGGTGACTGCGTGTTTCCTTTTAAGGAGCGCTCTCTAACTCAGACGTTTCGACAGGTCACTAAAGAATTGGGTGTTGAAGACCTTCACTACCATGACTTGCGCCGGGAAGGTGCCAGTCGATTATTTGAAGCAGGATTTAGCTTAGAAGAAGTGGCGCAGGTTACTGGGCACAAGTCATTAGATATCCTGTGGAAGGTATACCGCGAAATCTACCCGCAGACACTGCACGATAAGTTCGAACTTCTTAAATCGAAGTCGCAAGGTTGATCAGTAAATAAAACAGTTCTACTGTATGCATTACCAGTCATTTAGGGATCAATCATCAAATGAAAAAACAAGACGAGTTTGGCGGCATGCGTTTACTGACGGAATTCCAGACGGCTCACAGTGCGTTGGGCGAGTTCATTATTCTTCAGTCTTCGTTTGTGGATACCCTGAAGGCCATCTCTTCACTGAAACACGAAGACTATCCAGACCAGACGGTCATGATCAGGCTCAGCGAAGCGAAGGCATTGATCGCAGAACTGCAAAAGCGCGTGGATTACATCGAGGCAGGAATTGAAGATGTCGGTACCAGAACCACGGTTCTGGACTGAGGGGAAGTTTATCAGATGCTCAAACTTGGTATTACGTTAACGGAAATAGCGACATAACTAAGTTTAAACTACTAGCACTTTTTTAAAGGTGTGAGACATCTATGCTTATCTCAAAACATGACGTTATGGTGCTTCTTCATATCAAGTCCCGCGATACCCTCTATAGGTACGAGCGTGATAGAGATTTCCCTGCTGCGCTAAAGACCCACCCCACACTTTACGTAAAAAAACACGTCATCGAATGGATTGATCAACAGAGCAAAAAGTGAACACAGCCTAATTGATAAGGAGTAAGTTCATGAGTAACAGAGGGATAATTGGATATGTTGGCCTTGAGGATTGGTGGGATAGGGATTTGATGGAGATAGATAGGGCCTCGATTAAATCACTATACAGTCCCCTTGTAGGAGAAACTGGAGAGCTTGATTCTGGATGTGTTGTTAGCAGAACCGACTCGGAAGGTGACCCTGTAAGCCAACTAAGGGTGATTACTGACCTACTCCACTCAAAGTTACCTTACGACACCATTCAAAAATTAATTACAAAAGGTGCCTCATTAGCGAGAAATTGCCAAAAGCTTATTGATGCCCATTTTTTTCTAGGCTCCGTCATTACGATTGAATATCGCCACAGGTCAACAAAAGAAGGCGCTCTTGACCGAACGGTTTTAGCCTGTCAATGGCAGATAGCCATCTCCGAAGAGATGGGGAGTCTGTTTTTGAGAAGCCCTTTAATGAATGGATTCATTCCCTCTCATCATGGCTACAACCAGATGATTAGTATTCTGGAAAAGCAGAAGAATTTTTCTGAGGCTATATCATTATGCCAACAAGCGAAAAGCCAAGGTTGGCAAGGTCGATGGAATGAGGACATAGAACGTTTAAGCGCGAAAGCACGCAAAACCTAGCCCACTAGCCTGAAGGGACGTTCGGGTGAGGTCGCAGAGATGCGGCATGAAGTTTTTGCGGCATTTGCCGATGAAGTACACACAGCTTGCGGCTGGAGAAGGTTATTTTGGATGTCGCGATTTCAGAATTGCCACTCCCCTAGCCTTCTTAGCAAGAAGAGGTTAATATATATATTAAGAATGGAACGTTAACATGGTTCAGGTTACCTTCAAAGGTGAGTGTCATACAGTGGTCCATTGTGATGGTGCGATTAAATCTCTAGCTGTGGCTATCAGAAGTGTATCACCTTCCAAAAAACAAAGATCCATGATGATATCTCTACAACTTCAGATTGAAAGGCTATCATCAGGCAAGAGAACCGCTGAGCTAAGCATTAGAAAAGAAGGCCTGCTTCCATCTTATGAAGGCAGACCTAGTAAAAATTTCTGGGCTATAAAAAAGATTCCTATACGCGGCTATTACTGGGAATCTGAGAGGGTGTTTATGACGTACTTCATAAGTCATTACATCTATAAAGATTTTGATGATTTACATGATTCAGATGTCAAGAAAGTTTGCAATAACTGGGATCGAATCGAGAGAGGGTTAGATGCTAATTGAAAAAATCGCTGAAGAAAATGCTGACTTACCATACGTTAGCGATATCGTCATGGCTAGCGAACGGTTGATATTCAATGTTACTGAAGACATCCTACTAGCAATGCAGGATTCTGCAATGACTCAAACCGCTCTTGCTCAAAAAATGGGCAAATCGAAGGCTTTTGTTTCTCAAATTCTTGACGGTCATAGAAATCTTACCCTTAAGACCCTTTCAGATATTACTTATGCTTTGGGGGCGGAGGTTAAATTAGCAATACTTAAAGACGGTCAGGATGTTTCACATCCCATAATCCCTGAGCGAGAGAGCTATACCAATATCTCGAATGATGTTGGTACCAGCGAAGCAAGGGTGGTGAGATTTGTCATTAAAACCAATCACATGGATTATGAATGTAATGTTGCTCGCTGATATAAAGCTAATAGAAGTTAACACTTTGGATGTGATCTTCAAGCATGCCATTACTGAGCCCGGGCAAGGAAAAATTAGAGTAGAATATGGTGAAATTGAGTTCGAGGCAGGTGGTATCCTAACTGTTGACGCTTCAAGTGCCACAATAAGGATTAAGGCCGCCCCAGCGGTTTATGGCTTTAGGGATGGACAAGAAAATGATGATTTCTCCCTTAAAATTGGCATCAGCATGCTATATGTTTATCCAAGTAATCAAAGCCTAGACGAAACTTACTTGCAAGAGAATCATTGGTACTTCGCTTCGATGCTGAAGACATACTTTAAGTTCTATGCGGAAGATATTTTTAATAAGTCCTCTATTGATGGCGTAAAGCTTCCTTACAACTAATCCTTAACCCAGCCGCCGAACTGGGTTATCCCGAATAACAAAAATATCTATGTAGCAATCCGATTTCACCGGCCTAAGTGGCCGGTTTTTTGTGCCCGTTATTTTATCCCTGCAACACCTGTAATAAATCGCTCTTCCTGCACTTTTCATTGCTCACATGCACGGACTATCGTCAAACTCTTCAGTGGTCGTATCATTGATCACGTGCGTCACCACACCGAAAATCATCGTCTCTTCCCCTTCACAGTCTCCGCCGTCAATTAGCGTCACCTCATCTGGCCGATCCAATGACTCGAGGCACAACGTAGGGTGAAACCGCATGCGCTTCAGCATGAACTCACCGCAAACCTCCGCAACGACAATGCTGCCATCACAGGGCTTGCGGGCTGAGTCGATTATCAGCAGCGAGTCTTTCTTGATACCGGCGCGCCAGCTGGAGCTGGCGGAACGCATGAGATACTGGCCCGGATTGTTAGACCAGTGGCACACGTCGTTCGGCGTTAGTCGACTTGTTGCATAGTCTGCTGCTGGAGATGGGAAGCCCATAAAATAGCCCTCATAAACACTGGTTATGCATACAGTATAATCATGAGTTTTTTGTGTTGGGAAGTCTGATTTTGAATGATTGCGTTATGATGCTGATCGCTAAGGGAAGAAAACTATGAGGTCTGTTCAGAACTGTTGGTTAGATCGCCGACCTGTTTCTGTAGTGCTTCAATCATTGCCTGCTGCGCATGAATAGCACCAGTTAGTTTGGCTATCATGGCCACCTGATCTAATCCATAAGCGCCTTCAGGATTTAACATATCAAATCCCTCCTGTAATCCTTTACCTGTAACGCAGTCTGGAGACACTTTAACAAGGTCGTTTGCTATGAAGCCAAGCATCTCATTTGATTCTTTGATAACACCTCTTGCGATGTACTTGAACTTTGCAGGAATCCATTCCATGACCTCCTGTAAGTAACCGGATGTTTCTTGATATCCAATGTCTTTTTTTAGTAGCTTATCTGATGCCGTTCTTAGTGTTATCGAGCCTAGATTAGACGAATCAACATATACCTGTACGTCACCATCATAGAAAAAGTTCCAGAAATTAACGCCTGTTGCGCCCCCCGTCCCCCGCCTAGACCTGAATGAACCTTGTGAGTCAATCGGGTTTGCTGAGAAAATTCCGGTTGAAGAGATTGAGGCTACATCAGTTGCGCCATTACTGAAAATTATGTTTTTACCGTTAGCTTTTATTGTCGATTCAGTCGATAAAGCAACTATACCCGCAGTAAGAGTGCCGGTAAATGTAGGGTTGTTAGTGGGCTGAACGCCTAATTTTTTTCGCGCATCGCCTTCATTCGTCGCCCCAGTTCCGCCCTGATCCATAGGCACAGCTCCGTTGACAAGAGAGGCTTTATTCGACATATCATCCGTAAGCTTTTTAAAACTGCTTATGGTGACTGTCTGGCCGTTAGGAGTAGTTAAAGTAACACTGCCTGTACCAGTCATAATCTGTTGCCAACCATCCATTTGGCTTTGGTAATAGCTGAGCTGGGCAGATAATCGCCGAGCGAAATCAGGTACCGAATCCGTGTAGAAAGAAGGAATTGCGTATACGGACGCGGCTGCGGTCGTGCCAACAAAGTTATCCTTCAGCGTTAACTGGGTGTTGCTGTCTACTCGCAGAATCTCATAAACTTGAACTGTGCCGGCGGCAGGAACAAGTAGCATCTGCCCCGGGCCAATACCCTGTTTATTGTCCCCCCACAAAGTGCCTGTGCCGCTTACCGTCGCACTGCCGTTTGTAACTCTGACCGTTCCGTCTCTATACCAAGCCATAATATTTCCTATTGAAATTAAAAGTAGTCTGATGCGTAAATGAATGGGAGTGGCTTCGATTCATAACCAACAACTTGCTGATCTTGATTGTTGTTATCACCGCCATTTATAAATCCGGCTGGTCTGCCGAAAAAAGATTTACCGCTTCTCGCCATTCCTAAATGGAACCAACTTTTACTTATAAGTTGGCCTCCAATTTTTAAAACAGGAATCATTGGCCTATTAGCTTGGGCTTGGTCAGAGAAATAAGTAGTCGCACCACCTCTTCCCGGCGAGTTAATATTCCCCCGATAAACAATTGGCATTTCTTCACTGGTAAAACTCGTTTTCCCATCTAAACCGTAGACTTGTATCCCCCAATCAGGGACGGTAGGACTCTTCATTGAGAATGCGCATACCTGTATGTTTATTGAAATACCTGATTGACTCCCCCCGCTGGAGTAGCCTCTTATTGTTTTTGTTGCCTCTTCAAAATAAATTGCAACCTCGGGATGGTCCCAATAACAAAATACGTTTGATGGTGTGCTGATAGGAAGTTGCAGGTTTCCATTGAATATGCCGTTATAGGTATACGTCAAAAACATTCCTCTGGAGCTATCTACAACATAGGGAAAAGAGCCGCCCTGAGATACTTCAAAGCCAAACCCGCCTAGGTTAACCACTGGCGGGTAAACGCAGTAGACGTTTACTGATTTTGGCCTGTCCGCAGCACTGCTTCGGAAAACAGGGCTTTGAAGATTTGTTCTGAGGTCAAGGGTTACTGAAACTGTTCTAGCGTTATTATCTATTCCAATATCAAGAGATTTAAACTGCATGGCTGGTGATACTGATGATCCGATAATCGCGATTGCATTATCAGGTATACAAACCAATTGGGAGCCAGCGGGACATAAAGAGGAATAATTACCACTCGATGTGTTTATATTCCCCATATTAGCGCCAATTGATAAACTTCCCAAGAATGTAAGAGGTCTGGCATCGTCCATGTTATAAGACTTCATGCCAGATATTTCTATTCCAAATGTCATTATCTCAAGTCCCCAACTTTTACCTTCACATTCCCCGCCGCGTCATATACACGGAGCCCTCTTGAATCAAGGGTTACTCTCCCCTGCCCGGGGGCGTAGCCATTAAACTCAAACGAACCATCGGCACGCATAATTGTTCCGCTCTGCCCGGCAACATAATTGGCTGAATACCAGCTGCCGAGCTTTGCCAGAGTAATAGAGGCATAATCAATAAGTGCCTCATTGATGAACATCTGTCCGTTCTTAATCGCCATGGCCAGCTTCATTTCGCCGTTGCCGGGATTATAGAACCCCATGGTATTGGCACTGACGAGGAAGTAGCTCTGCACGTCACCGCCATTGCCTTCGACGCCCAGTTGTATCCCAGCGACATACTTATTTCCGTTGCTGTCGACCTGCACTTTAGCGCCCCACTGCGCTGACAACTTCCCGTTTAAATCCGCGTAGGCGCTGGAAACCTGCTGAACAGCAGCAGAGTTCTGGCCTGAAATTGCCGTTAGCTGATCGAACTTCTGAGCATATGCGGAATCATTATTCGCAATCAGCGTCGTGATACTGAGAAATTCAGCTGCATTCTGCCCATCAACTACCCGGCGGCGCTGTACGTCCGCATCGTTTGCAATAGCGTTTTCAATGATGGCGTCTGTATTGGTGTCAATTCCCTTGATCAGGTTTGCGAACGTTTCCGACCCTTCGATTTCGTGGGAAATCTGATCAATCAGGCTGGCTGTGTCGGTACTGCAAAGCGCGGCAACCTCAACGAATGCAGAGGACCCGAATGCATTGATTGTGCGCACATACCAGTAATAGGTGTGGTCAACCTGCAAACCGTTACTTGTCCACGTCGTCCCCATTCCGGCCCGGGTAGCGCCAGCCTCTACCGTTGCCGTGTTGGTATTGGCAAGCCGTGTTTCGCCCGAGGTCCAGAAATCGAACTGTGTGGAAACGCTGGTGAGCTCCGCCATTTTCGGCTTCAGCGTGATGGCAAAATATCCCTGCTCAACGCTGACAGACGACGGCGGCGGCGGTGCCTCGATATTGAACGCCAGAAAACCTTCTGGAGACTGCGCCCCCATCTGATTAACGGCAATCACGTGCGCCGTATAGCTATCGCGGAGCAGGCCCGTCAGGCGCGTGAATGTGCCGGGCACCTGAACAGAAAGTACAGGAACCCCGGCGCGGCGGATGATGACGTTGTTGTAAGAAACTTGGCCTATGTTCTGCCAAGACAGCACGCCCTGTACAACCTGCCCAATTTCCTCGACCATGTAACGTAGGTTCTGTGGCTGAGCCACCCCGCCCGGCGGTAACTGAGTAAATGGCGGCCGCTCAATCGGTTTGCCAATAGCATCCCCCCAGACATCGGAGGTTTCCTGTTTAAGCGTCAGTTGCACGCCATTCTGCACGCCAAACTTCCAGTCAGTGACGCGCATTTCTATATTATTCATGCCCAGCGTCGGGAAATTCACTTTCACGTACATGCCGGGCCGGTAACGGTAGCCACTCAGGTTTAGTACTACGTTCATGGTGCGCGATATGCGGGTACGCTTCAGCTTGATATCGGCCAGACGCTGCCCAAGAAATTCGGAAGTCACAAAGCGGAGCTTCATATCCTGCGAGATTTCCACCCCATCTTCAGTTACCCATTCTCTGACTGAAACTGCTGGGAAATCTGTTTCGGAGTAAAACTGTAGCGGATCTACGAATGTCCCTTTAATAGTGTTGACTCGCTCGGACTGCGAAACTTCGGGCATGATTTCTATGTCACCGGCCAACTGACTTTCGGTAATAATAAGGCTGGCTGGTCCGTAATACGCCCCCACCAGAATCCCATGCTTTCCGGCGGTATACGTTGGCTCACCAGCGCATGCTGCAAGCATAGACTCGAGGATGCTGGCTTTGTTTTCGCTCAGGTCAAACTCGCCGTTGATGGTGTAGCGCTTCTCGTTTGCGCCATCAGCGCGGGTGACCATCTCATCTGCGATATTGGCCGCCTCCTGAAATTGATCCCAGAGAATATCGCTATCAGGCACTTTCAGGTAATTGCGGTAATAGTCCAGAATGCAGAGCGCGGCATTGTTCGAATAAACGGTTTGCCCGGTGCGCGGGTCGTATACCGAGCGACCAAATTTTTCGACGCGCACATTCGGAATGCCTGATGGAAACTTCTCAGCGCTGTATTTCAGCGTGAGTCGCAGCCAACTGATGCCCTTGCCAATCATGTCGGCCTTCCATGATGGAGCATTAGCCAGCAGGTAAGGATCCGCAGTCTGCCGATCAATGTGAACTTCGAACTGGGCGAAATCACCAAAGGTGGCTATCTCATCGTCACCCAAATAAATCTTTCCCACACTGGAAAGTGCATGGCCAGCCAGCGTGATCGCTAGGTGCAGCATCTCGCCGTCGGTCTGATCGCCCGGCTGCTCTTCTGAGAAAAAGAGCGTGCCGGCTGTCATGGTTTGCCCGTATACGACCGTCTTGGCGCTGGCGGCGGCGCGCAAAACCTGCTTGCGCTCGGCGTTATCACGGTACCCGTCAAGAGAAGGTTTCTTGGTCAGCGCCTGCGTTGCAACCTGAGCGGCAATGGTGATCGCCATGGCAATGCCGTAAGCCTGATAAGAAGCCGCGGCGCCAGCGGCCACTGTCGCAATGATAGGAATAGCAGCAGGCATTAACGAACCCTCCAGATGCTTTCGGGCTTGCCCGACAATTTCACCAGTCCGGACTCTCCCGGAACAAAAACAGCGCCGCCAAACACAACGCCAGCACAGCGGCTGCCACCGTTAATCACTACGGCAATGTCACCGCGCTGGCGCAGGGTCACCGGCACTTCGTCAAGATGCTGTGCCAGCACCTTCTCAATCGAACCGCCCGCGTTCAGCAGCACGCGCTTTGCTCCAACGGCAGTGCTGTAGGTACCACGCAAATCAGAAGCGAAATCCTCTCCACACATTGCCTGTGCGCAGTCAGCGGCAAACAGGCAGCAGTCATGCTCGCCCCATAAAAAAGGCCGCTTTTCAGCGGCCTTAATTACGTCTATCAGTCTTCTTTGCCAGTCAGGATGCTTCATGCGATCCCCTATGAATAAGTAAACGGCGGAGCGTCTTTCTTGCTTCCCCAGAAAATAGAGCGTTCTGACATCTGCGCAACGTAGCGAAAGATGCGGTCGCCAGCCTGTGAAGCCTGATGCGATTCATCGGTGAAACGGTCCGGGAAAGGGCGCTGCCAGTCTTCAAAAACATTGCTTATGGTGTACTGCAAGGCATTGGTAGCACCGGCGCTGGCCGAGGTGCTGGTCACTTTGCCTTTAAACAGCAGGTCAGCGACCTGCGGCACACCTGAATCATCCAGAGCGACAAGGTAAAGCTCTGCCGGCCGCCCGACACAGCGCTCATTTAGCGTTGTTGCAAATAGCGACATATCCAGCCCGGACAGCGTCATCTTCAGTTGCGTGGGGCTAGTCGTGCTGGTTTCGCCCACATCATCCACGCTGCCCATCTCGCCGAGGCCGGTAAACACAAAACCGTTAAGAACCATCGGGCCGGTACCCGAATGGATATAAACGGTGCCTGATTCAAACTCAATTTTTGATGCCAGAACGGCAGTGACCCTGTCGCGAGAAAGCCAAGTGATCATGTCATCGGTAAATGGCGCAACTATCATCAAAAGGCCTCTTCAAAATCGATGGTGTAACTGGTAAATATGCCCGGTATCCGGTTTCCTGTTCCCTGACTGTTATCCTTCAGCTTAAAAATACCGTAGGGCGCGGAGACTTCGAGCGGGGTATTCGCCGGTGGCGAGCTGCGCAACATCGGCGCAAACTGGATGATAGCCACCCCGCTGCTGTTACTGCTGGCGTCGGCGGTGACCATCTTCAGCTCATCGTTCACGGTGAAGTAATCCCCGGTGCGTAAAACGACTACCCCCGGCGTCCAGCCTTTGGTACCCAGTGACACGCCTGACTGATTGGCATCCGAAACAACCGGTGCGCCTGCGGGGGTTCGCCCGGAACGCCCCCAGTCCCGGATTTTTACCCGACCATACTCACCATCCAGCGCCGCCACCAGCGCATCAATGCGTCGTGACTTGTCATCGTTCAGGTTGGTAAAGGTCAGAGAACAGAGCCAACGGGTGCCGGGGAAGCGAACGGTTTGTGAAGCACCGTTGAAGGGGGATCGAAAAGTCTTACTGTTACTCTCCGGCCGCCAAGTTAATGAGGCCGGGCATACGTCATGCGGCCATTCGAGCACAGCCATAGTTCTCTCCTGTTAAACGCCAAGCAGGCGGCGGCCTTGCCCTCTAGTCTGGAAGTCCTGAAGCATTTCCTGCCGGGCTTGTTTCGCTCCGTCCTGCGCCCCCTGACGCGCCGCGTCCTGCATTGCTTGCTTCAGTGCTGCGTCACCGTTTCCGGAGACATGGAAAGTCTGATGAACAATAGTTGTCCCATTTCCAGCAGCGCCATTAGACGTGTCACCAACCGTATTTCCGCCGTTATAGGAATTAGTTCCGCGCGTCAAAGGCATCGACGTTGGGTTGTTACCGACGTAGCCGCCGCCCGCATATCCTCGAGCGTTTCTCATCAGCGCAGATAGATTTTCAACGCCTATTTTTTGCGTAGCCTCTTTGGTGAATACAAACTCCCCGCCGTGGACCACGCCTTTGGGCTCGTATTTCCCTCCGTCGCCTGTATACCCTCCCTCATCATAGCCTTGGAAGCTGGTTGAAAGGCCCATCGCGCCAGCTCCTGCGGCAGCGCCTCCAACTGCTGATGCTCCACCAGCGGCAGCACCACCGAAACCCATAAAACTAAGGAAGCCCGGACCCGCGAGTGACTTCATGCTATTAACGAGCATCGCGTTGAGAATAATTTTCTGCATGGACTGAAGCACTGATTTAGACCAGTCCTCCCAGCTTGCCTTGTTGCCACTCAGCGCACCGGAAAGCGTATCCACAAAGCCGCTCATCGTGTTAGAAACGAGATTGGCTGTCTGATCCGCATAGTTCGATGCGTTGTCCATCCAGTTGTTGAATCCACGGGAAGCGCCGGAAAGCCAGTCAGCCTCGGCGGCTGCCGTGGCCTTATAAGCTATATCCAACTTTTCCAGCGCTGTATTGCGAGCCGCGATGGCCTGAGCTCCTTTATCCGTTTTCTCGAATACACGATTAACCTGCTGGGTTTCATCCAAGCGTGAACGCTGGCGATCACTTAACCCGGACGCATCCGTCGTCAGCGCAGCCTCGTCACTGTATTTTCTTGCGGCTTCCGTTAACTGCTTCAGCGCGTCGGCCTGCTCACGCTGCTTTCTCACAGTCTCATCAGCTTTCTGGTTCCACTTCGCAAGTTCTTCAGAGGAAGCGCGAATAGCCTTACGCTGCTCTTCCGTCCACTTGGTACCGGCCTGATGTGACGCGGCATACAGCTCGGCCGCTTTCTCTCCCTCGGTCGCTCTTACTTTCTGAACTTCGATCTCGACGGTCAGGTCGGCCATCTTGCGGGCATACTGCTCTGCGATGGTCGCCGCTTCCCGCTCAGATTTGTTCTGGTCTCTGGTCGCCGCCGTGCCTGCCTTTTTCGCCTCAGCAGCTGCCGCATCTTTCTTGGCTGCCTGATCTTTGTTGTAGATATAGGTGGTATAGAGCGCGCCGGTTAGCTTCAGGTCTTCTGCTTCATACACGTGCTGCTGATGGAGCTTTTGAAGACCAGAAAGGCTTGCCAGCTCGTTATCACGTCTCGACTTTTCAAGCGCTGTTTGTTGCTGTGGCGTAGCGGTGGAAACAGGAAGGGTCGGTAATACAAACTTTGGAATGTTTGTTGGGACTACAGCCATGGTCTGGTTAAGAAGCTGATAGGCACCATTTAAAATAGAAATAGCACCGGCTTGTTTTACCGCTTTTTCTGCGGCTAAGTCTGTTGCATCATTAACCAATTTTTGCGTGGCAGCCACTTTTGCCGCGGCTTTCTCTCGATCATATTCCAGCTTGTTGAGTTCGTCAGTCAGAGCAATATTCTTTTCTGTTATATCCCCCTGATCCATGAACGTATTCAAATACGTCATTCTCGGAGATTTATTATAATCCTCCTGAATTTTGGCAAGGCCAGCCTGACTGTTTTTCACCTTGGCGATTTGTGCGTCTAAATCTGCCAGATCGCTTTTTTGTGCCGCCAGAGACGAGCGGGCATCACTGGCTGTTACCTTGAGTCCCTGCACCGACATCGTCTGAAGCTTGCCGTTTATCTCATCGAGATTATTAGCAAACCCCACGGCCTGCTGATGCACCTGCTCCATATGCTGAGATACGCCATAAAGCGCAGAACCAGCAGCAATAAGCACCCCCGGCCACCCGCCGAGTATTCGCAAAACTCCGCCGCCCAAACGAGTCATGACAGAAGCCGAGCCGGTAAGCTGGTTAATAGCTGCCGAACGGCCCCCTATGACGCTGTTCAGCGTTGACTGAGCCGCGGCCAATTGGCGCTCCGCTAAAATTTGGGTTCCGATTGATGTGGCTGCTGCTCTCGCCTGCTGCGCTCGGTAAACTGTCTGTCTTGCAGCCGCCACGCTTACCTGTGCGCCACGAACTTGTGCCTGAGCTAACGCGACTTCGGCGGCGGTGTGCGATATAACCGCCGCTGTTGACTGAGCAACGCTTCCGACCATACTCCCAAAATAGCGGGCGATACCAAGTCCAACCAGTGTGCCAGCGACATTCGCAACGGTACCAATATTCTTCGCCAACCCGTCGAGAATTCCTGCCAGAGTGGATGACGCGCCAACGGCATCGTTCGCGCCGCCTACCCACGCAAGAAATGAGTTTTGCACTTTCTGTGCTGACCCACTAATTGAGGCTGGCAGCGTGTCAAATTCATCGCGCAGGATCTGCACGTTGGTCAGTAGCGGTACAATTTTATCTGTGGTTAGCTGGCCGTTATTCGCCATGTTTCTCAGGCCGCCAACGGTGGTACCCAAGCCATCGGCCAGCAACTTAGCCAGTCGCCCGCCGTTTTCCATGATGGAGTTAAATTCTTCACCACGCAGAACGCCGGAGGCTAGCGCCTGACTCAACTGGGTGATAACAGAGCTGGCCTCTTCGGTACTGGCCCCCGAAAGCTTCAGGGACGTCGCTACTGTCTCAGTGACCTTTGCAACGTCGGCGGACGCAAACCCGGCTGAGCGCATTGACTGGGCTATACGTGCATACAGATTGCTGTTTGCCTGTAGAGATGTACCTGTGCGCTGGCTGATATCCATCAGAACGCGCTGGGATGCGGAAAAATCATCCGAGGAGGTTGAAGCTAATCGAAGCCTGCCGCTTAACTGGTTCCACGTATCGGCGAATTCAATTAGCTGGTGAGTGGCAAAGGCTCCTGCAAAAGCGCCCGCTAGCCCGGCAGCGGAAGATTTTACAGAGGCAAGCTCTGTGCTTAAATCGCTGATAGCCCGCTGAGTCTCACGCGTCGCAGCAGCAGCCTTTTTACCGCCCTGCTCCATCGTTTTGTAGTAATCCGCCCCCATGCGAGATGCGCGGGAAATCTCAGACTGAAAGGAACTGGAGTTGGCGGAGATTTTTATTATTAATTCACGAAGGGTTGCCATATTTTCACCATAAAAAAACCCCGCCGTAGCGAGGTTCTTAATTTAGTGTTCTGATTAGTGCAAAATGAATGCCACCACAACTATTAGCAATATTATTGCTCCAATAAATTTCCCGAACATGGAAGCGGTGTCATTCCTTTTAGCTGCTTCTTCATATAATTCATCAACTTTATCCATTGATGTTGAAGCCGCTGCCTCAGATTCTTGCGCGTATACTTCTAATACAACCGCTTGTGCTTCGATGGGTTCATTGGATAAAAATTCTTTAAAGACATCGGAATAATCTAATGAAGCAGTGTGTGGGTTGCCGCCAGATGAAATTACATCTCTAATACACTCCGAATAAACTTCAACTAGCTTCCGAATTTTTCCTCTGAGTGCACTAAATTCAGTAACACCACTATCATTTTTCAAAGCAACATAATAATCAGTTGGATTACCCGGAATTATAAATTTCTTCATTTCCCCATCCTTGCCGTATCAATTTCCAGCATTCTAGCACTGGTTGATATGGAGATCAGTAATCACAATCAAAGCGCCCCCATCCATTCTTCAAGCTCGCTGATTTCACCTTCTTCAGACGACGGCCCCCATTTAAGTAACACGTCGTTAAGCCCGAACTTCCCACCCTGTGCGTTGATTGCGGCCGTTGCCACCTGCGCAGCCTGCACGTCACCGCGCCAGTCACCAATAGGGCTAAGCCGGTCATAGGCGATCCACATTTTCAGTTCGCTGGCGGTGAGGGTTTGCCGGAGTTCGTGAACGGTGCGCCCCAAGCGGAGCGCTAGAGAGAAAAGAAAGAAAGTCAGCGGCTCTTTTACTTTTTTTCAGCAACTTCCTGACTCACGCCTAAAGCAATAGCCTGTTGCACCAGACGAACGTGAACAGGCCCGTAAATCTGAGCGACCGCCTCCCGATCTTCTGCCGTAAAGACTGGTTGACCTTCTTCATCAAGCAATACGTCAATGAACAGGATCACGTCCGCAGCGCGGTTACGATTAAAAGTTTCTGCCGGTGTTAATTTTTGCGGCTCTGCACCTTCTGGCACTTCAGGATTGAGAAGAGCTTGGAAGTCCGCCCACGCCTGCCCGGATGGCTCCCGAAGTATTACCTTCGCGCCTTCCCATTCAGGGACAGTTGTCTCCTTGGTGCGGTATGCGCCAGATGGCGCCAGCGCCAGAGCACGTAAAGAAGCGGCTAATGTTTTTTTGGTCATGCTAAATTTCTCTCTGTTTGATTATGACGAAAAGCGGAAGAAAAGCGGCATGAGCCGCTTAAGATGTCGCCTGACGAATACGCTGAGGCTTACCGCGAACGCGCAGTGAATACGTCGCGCCTACAACCGAAGACGTTGCTGCTGACCATGAGCTCTGGCGAACTTCGACCAGAACATAAAAACCGTTGCCTGAAGGGAACAAGACGCGCAGCGCACGCAGCTCGTCGTTTTCATAGGCCGTCTGGAGAGCCTCTTGGGCCTCTTCATCGCCTACCCAGTTACGGGTGATGCTCATCTCTGCTGGCGCGGCGAGGCCGTTGGTCTGCTCCTGCTCGGTAGAGCACAGCGTGGTGACGTCGATGTCGCCTTTCTGGCCGCCAGTGAACGTGATTTCTTTGGTCGCACAGGCAGCTTCAAGCCATTTGACCCCAGCACCCGGAAAGCCCGGAGCTATAAAATCTGCTGACGTTACCGGTGCGTCGGTGACGGCTACTGTCATACCCTTCGTGACTTCGTATTTACTTGTCATGTGATCTCCAGACATAAAAAAAGCCGCACATTGGCGGCCATTGGTGAGGTTTTCAGTTATTGCTGGTTCTGAATTTCCAGCATGGCGCGGTAGAGCCCCGTTTCCGGCTCATATCCGTTGGTTCGATTAAGTTGAGTAAAATTCAGAGGGGCCAGCGCAAGCTGCACCTGCTCACGAAGAGCGCGGGCTTCGTCGATTGTGTTGGCGTAGACATCAACTTGTAGCGAGTCAGTTTCCTCGGCTGGGCCGCAGAACGTGTCACCAAAGTTCTCGCTTATAATGCTAAAAACCACCCACGGCGCGGAAATAGCCGGCTCACCGGCGGCATTGGGCGGAGCAACATACGGGTATACCTGCCCGGCGGCCAGATGCCCTATCAATCCATAAACGTCAGCCTCAGTCATTTTGATAGCGCCTCATCAATGGCCCGATTCGCCGTCGCAAAGGCGGCATTTGTGGCATCTTCCTGACGCGCGTCATAGGCTGGGCGGATGAAAGGTATTGCAGGCATGTTAGACGTGCCTATCTCAACAAATCGCCAGTAGAAAGCATTCCGGCGGTCGTTGGTTTTCATTTTGTTATCGCTGTTCCCCGTCCGTGGGTTGGTACCGCGAACATGCACGCCCGAAGATATGTCACCATTACGGTCACGCTGCGTCATGACAACAATATTCTTCTTCAGCTTGCCGGTACGCTCTGGCGCGCGCTTTACCGCTTCGTCTTTGAAAATGGTAGCCGCCGCCCGCGTCGCATTGCGCATGACCTTTCGATTCTCAGCTTTACTCAACGCGTTAAGGTCTTCTGAAATATCCAGCAGGTCTGAAAAATCCAGTTTCGTATCAATCAAGACTTCACCCCCTGCTTGCATAGCATTTCGAGGCGCGCCATTTTGGCATCAGGCAAAGGTATGCCGGTAACCTCTAAAGTCATCCCTTTAAACGGCCCCGTCTCACAGACCAGTCTGGATGATGCCGTGACATCGGCGCGGTACCGCATCCAAACTCTGATGGTGGCCTCCGCTTTTTCAGCACCTGATGACATGATTTCACGTGAACTGATCGCCTTACATTCGGCCGGAATTTTAGTGGCCACGTCGAACCACTCTTTTTGCGGCTGCCCGGACGGCGATTTTATTGTCCTGAAATTTTGCAACGTTAAACGATGCCTGAATCGTCCGGGTTCCATCAGGATGTCTCCTCTACTGAAGTACTATTTCCCCAGTTTCGGCAGGTCCACATGAGACTCTCAGCAGCGCGATTAACGTAAAGTTGCACCTCCGTCTGGCTGGTCCTGTGTTCAAACAGATCGCCAAATATCAGGAGCATGGCGGTGATAACCGGTGAAGGAATGTCATTGGCTACTTTCCACGCGGGTTCGTCGCACCAGCGCAGACAATAATCCAGCGCGCTTTGCGCATAACGGGTGATCAGCGCGTCTCGGTCATCACCATCAAACTCGATGTGCTGGCGTAGTTCTTCAATGGGCACAACGTCAGTTACAGCAATAGCCATCAGCAATCAGGGCGGGTTTCCCCGCCTCGCTCCGTCTATCAAGAACCAGATTCGAAGGTGCCCTTGATGAGTGCCTTCGGACGGTAGTGCGCCAGCGCCAGACGTTCTTCACACAGAATGGTCAGCATGTTTTTCACGAAGTTATCTCGGTCTTCGCGGCTAACCTCGATGCTTGCATCCATGCGGTCCCAAACCTGAGAAGCCATATCGAAACCACCGACGGTGAACGTACCCTGTGCCTGTGCTTGGGTTGAAACAACCGGAAGCCCCCACATTACGTTGCTGGTGAATGCCTGAGGCCCGCCAAAGATATAGCGGCCTTCGTTATCTTTCAGCAGCGCGATACCGTGCCAGTCACGCGGGTTCAAAATGATGCCTGACGCGCTGAATTCAGATTCTGTGACCTGATAAATCGCATGTGCAATCAGGTCGGCGCGGGTATCACCCGTTGCGTTCAGAGTGGCATCATAAGCAGTTGCAACGTGGTTAATGCCTTCCAGATCATCGCCGGTGCCGTCGCCGTTCAGCAATTGTCCCTCTTCCTTCAGGGCCAGACCATACATCAGGCGGTTGTTCACGTAGGACTGAAGCATAGGGGCATCGTCCATAACCTGACGCGAAGCCTGAATCCAGTGAGCAACGGTTTTTACGTTTGCCGTCTGCTTGCTGAAAGTAATATCTGACTCAGGTTTCAATGCTTTTTCAGCAACAGTGGCCGCGTTGTTCGTGAATACTTCTTCACGCACATATTCCAGAGAGTTGCTGGAGATGCGCCCTTGCGCCAACAGGTCGCGAATGGTCAGGCGACGCAGGCCCGGCATGACGATGCCCGGCACCTGCAATGGCTGGATCAGCGAACCAGCTGAGGCAGCATCACTGCCAAGAGACTTATTGAAGGTCTTGGCATCGAAACTACCTTTGCTGCCGTTCCATGACTTGGTCAGCTCTTCGGCGGCACGCTCTGAGAAAGATTTTTTCTCTTCTGGATTTTCCGCGCCGCTAGCAAATTTCTGCTCGATATCGAAAAGACGTGCACCAGATTTCTTCAGCTCTTCCTGAACTTTCATCAGGTCATCTTGAAGTTGCTTGGATACCTGACCGGTGCTTTCGATTTCTTTTTTCTGTGCATCGAAAAGTTGCTGCATGTTGTTCTGCGATTCTTCGATGGCTTTTTGAATATTGGCTAATTCGGACATTATTGGTTTCCTAATTTTCGAGGGAAAGATTGGATGCTCTCGAGTAGAGCTGCGATTTCTGATTTGTCTTGGTCGCCCTCGGACTCACTCCGAATTGCTGACTTAAACCGGGCAATCATGCCCACTGCCTGCGACTTCGATAATCCGACTGAATCCCTCAGCCAGTTCTCAATGTCGCGAATAGTTTCGATGCCTTCAGCGCTCTTCATTGCAGAGACCCCGGCCAATTCATTAGCTGGGAAGGTGCACACGCTGA
Source organism: Ewingella sp. CoE-038-23 (assembly GCF_040419245.1). Taxonomy (NCBI): domain Bacteria; kingdom Pseudomonadati; phylum Pseudomonadota; class Gammaproteobacteria; order Enterobacterales; family Yersiniaceae; genus Ewingella; species Ewingella docleensis. The sequence continues at coordinate 2,266,145 of NZ_JAZHOH010000001.1, forward strand.
TCTCGCGCAGTGCGGCAACGTTTTTGAAGATTCGTCCGGACGTCCCCATCGAGTAATCGTCTTTGGAGACAGAGAAGCCGACCGACATACCTTCGACGGTGCCGTGCTGCATGGCAGCCTTCAAATCCGACGCGCCGCTATGCCCCGGCGTCAGTTGCCCGCGAACCAAAAGCCCTTTGCTGTCTTCCTCCAGCGCATCCCACTTGCCAACGGGCAAATCCCACGTCTTGTGGTTAAAAAACATGGCCACTTTGCGGGTCTGGTTGGCTAGCGCGTTCTTGAATGCGCCGGGGAGGATGATGTCGCCATCTGAATCGGTATTGTTAAAGACAGAGGCGTAACCTTCGAAGATCCCCTGCTTTCCATCACCTGTGAATTTGATTTCGGTCTGGTCAAAGGACAGCGTTTTATTAATTTCTGGCATCATGGCCCCCATAAAAACTAAGACCCGCTTTCGCGAGTCTCGTTGTTGTTGCCCAGTTGAGTGATTGGCACGTACTGCGCCTGCCGGAAAGCGACATCGCCGCCCGGTAAAGGTGTCTGGTTATCAATGCGGCGCATTTCGTTGATGGTACGAAGGCCAGCTTCACCCATCGATTTCATGTAAGCAGCCCGAGAAGCTGAGTCACCACGCAGAAGGCCATCGAGATTATGTTCTGCATGTAAGAAACCGACTTGGTCAGGCTTAAGCAGCCACCGTTGGATGCAGTTTTCCCAACGGGAGATATAGGGCTGAAGCGTGTATTGCAGGAAACCGAGATTCTGCTGCTCGATCCCCGATCCCCAACTGGTTGATTTCTCAACATCCCCAACGAGATGAGGCGGAACGCCAAAGAATCGTGCAAGTTCGCTAACCTGAAACTTTCGCGATGCCATCATTTCAGCATCTTGCGGAGTAACACCGATGGCTGATGTGCTGAATCCTGCCTCAAGTATCCATAGGCGTTTTCTTACCGGGCCACCTGCAATCTCTTTAAAATTCGCTTCGACCTGCGAGCGCTGCTGCTCGGTTAGCACCTTTTCACCTGTTGAAAGAATTTGCGGAGATTTTGCGCCGTTAGCGAAGAAATCACGCTGCTGGTCTTCCATCGCCACGGCGACGCCCGCAGATTTACAAGCATGTGCAATCGGCGAAAGGCCGACGAGCCCATTGAAACCAAACCCCTTCAGGTGGAATATTTCGCTTTGCTGAAAGTTGGCATACTCACTATCGCGCTGATATCGGTAGATCAGCCTTTTCCCTTGCATTCTCACGTCCATATTTGCGGACATAAGAGGAAGCAGGCTTATGATGTCGCCAGAGCGATTGCGCTCTATCAGGGCATATGAATTGCCGTAAAAGCACAGCTGCATCGTCATGGCCTCTCGGAAATCCTGAGCGGTCATATACTGGTTGGGCGAGTACTGTAAAAGCCTTGCCAGAGGGTTATCGTTGATGCCGACTTTGCTCCGGTTATTGCTTTTATCGGTTTCAAAGACATCGAGCGGTAAAGTTGACGTTAAGGTGGAAATAAGGCTAACGCAGCGCCACACCGTGGAGATCTGAAGAATTCTCTCATCGGTAATGCTTGAATCGCCAAGATGCCCACTGGCTGAGACAGGGCCGGTTTGGGAGCCATTCTCTGGCGTTACCAGACGACCACCGACAAACCATGATGCCGCCCGAGCCCACCAGCCATTATTCGTTCTGAGGTCGATGCTGTATTTAGGTTCTTCCATTACATGCTCAGTGGTTTAAATATGAAGTCGTCAAAGTCACCACCTTTTTCAGTGACTTCCCCATTGGCCGCGCCCACCGACATCGTGAGTGCGACCATGCCGTCAATTCGGCCTGTTGCTTTTGATTTATCGAGCTTGCGGTTTCCGGCAGCGTCCTTCACAACCACCGCGTTGACAGCGCACATCGTCAAAACCGGATGCATTCCGTGCCTAACGCGCCCGTTGAGCATGACGGACTCGAGGGTATCTACGGCTGGCCCCATATCCTTGAAGCCTTGGCCGAATTCAACCAGCGGCAGGGATAAACCAATTGCGTCAGCGTCTTTCCTGAACTGCTCTATTCGCCAGCGGTCAAACGCGAGAGAGGTAATGTCAAAATCACTGATGATTTCTGCGATATCGTTTACCACAAACGCATAGTCTACGGACGCGCCGGGCGTCGTCCTAAGCAGGCCTTGTTTAACCCATACGTCATAAGGTGCGCGGTCGGTTTTCGCTCTCTCAACCAGCGTTTTTTCTGGTGTCCAGAAGAAGGGGAAGATATCCCAAATACCATCTTCGTCCTCGCCAGCAATGACCAGTGCGGTTAAGTCGTTGCGTGCTGACAAGTCCAAACCGGCATACCATTTTCTCGGCGAGTTCACCGGCACGCCTCCGCAAAGCTCCCAAATGCTTCGGGAAATGAACGGTGAAACGGTAGACACTCGCTGATTAAGATTAAGGTTTCGGTAGGTGTTCTCGAAGCTCGGCATTCTTCCTGCTTTTTCGGCCTGCCTCGCCATGTCCTTTTCAGACCTGAAAGTGCCTAGTGCAGGATTTGCAGCTAACCACGTATCTCTAAGGCTAATATCTGCATCTTTCGGAGCCTCGTAAACGTGACAGACAATGTGCGGGTCTTTCGACTTAACAGCATCATCAATCCAGATACTTAACAGGTCAGCGTCATTAGCCGCCTGTGTGCTGATCACAATCAGCAGCGGGTTTTCATGTGCGCCCTGCGCGGTAGTTATCGCGTCGATGAAATCATCCTGAGAGCCGCGGACCTGTCCCGTCTCGTCAAGAATTGCCAAAATTGGGGACAGGCCATGCGTGGTTTTACCCTCTGCGGACAACGCTTTGTATTCGACGTTGCAAGGCAGGCCAATCAGCTTCTTGCCGCTTGGCGTGATATGCACAAGGTCCTGCAAAGCAGTGTTGAGATTAACCATCTTCACCGCGAGGTTAAAAACGATGGACGCCTGCTCACGACTTAGAGCACCGCTGACGATCTGCGAGTTTTGCACAGCCTCCGGCCCAACCAGATGTGCAAGAAGAATCCCTGCGATGAGGCCTGTTTTGCCGTTCTTACGGGCAATGCTAAGGATCGCCATGTCGGTGCCGACAGGATTGTCATAAATAGCCAGAATGAATCGTTTTTGAAACGGGTCCAATCTCATTGGCTGACCAATAAGTTTGCCCTCTGGTACCAGACAAAAGCGCTCAATGAACGCTATAACACGCTCACCTCGCGTCATAATTTGTTATCCGTGTTTAGGGAAAGCGATCAGGTTGTCTTCTTCTTCAGCGTGGTGCGATTTAGTGTTTCGTGCCGCGCGGTCGTTCTGATTTCGATTCTTCTGGTCTCGGCTCTCGCCATTAGTGGCGTGAGAGTGAATTTGTAAATCACGGCGCTGGGCCAGAATGGTTCGCTGCAATTCGACTATCTGCTTGCGGTAGTCTTTGATAAGTCCTTCGTCACGGTCTTCGCCGCGCACCCGCTCTTCTTTGCGTAAATCTTTGCGCAAAACGGTAATATAGAGCTGATTATTGGCGAGTTCGGCGGCAGCCAGCAGGTCAGCCGGTGTCCAACTGTCCAGCGCTTTTGATCTGATATTGTCATGCCAAAATGGTTCGGCTTTTTTCTCCAAACCCGCATGCGCTGGCGGTTGGATGGTGTCCACTGTTGCATTTTGCATGGCTTGAATTGCCGCCGACGAACTGTCGGAACGGGTTCTTTTTTCTGCCATATGTCAACACCTTTAAAACTGAAAAAATCGGGTTAGCGTTAAAATAGAACTTTGGCAGCGGTCTTTAGGGGCAAAGCCTTTGAAGATTTACCCCTCCCCCCGCCCTAGATGCGAATCGATATCATTGCAAATGAAACCATTTCACTTGGTAATCATTTCCATTCCATCGGTTTGAAACTCGGCACCAATCAGTCCGAAGGCCACGGTGGCCTCTCCCTCTGGATAGTCGCGCAGTATCTCGCGGATCTTCTTCTCGGCTTCTTTCACCTTCACCTGCTGTTGCTCCGGCAGTGATGCGATGAGTCCTTTAAACATCAGTATGGTTTGTTGGTCTTGCGTCATTACTTACTCCAGTGCGAGTTTGGGTCGAGAGGATAGCCATTAGCATCACAGCCGATGACAACACCGCCTTTTTCCATTCGCTGCTTGGTTGAGTCGTGGTGAGGCTTACACAGTGGTTGCCAGTTCTTCTTATCCCAGAACAGCTTCTGTGCCTTCGTGATTTCCTGCTGATTGCCTGACTTAATGGCGTCAGTGAGCTTGTGGGGTTCGATGTGGTCAACGACTGACGCGGCCACTATGCGATGCTGCTCTTGGCACATAATGCATAGCGGGTTATCTCTGAGGAATGACAGGCGCGCCTTGTTCCATCGGCTGCCATAAACTCGTGGCTCTTTCATTTAGTCTCACGCTAATCCAGATTGATGGTGACTGGGTTTTCAGCCTGCTGCTCTTTGATGTAAAAGCTGGCGGTGATGATTGGCAACTTATTAGGCTCGGTGATGATGTTCGATTCTACTTGCTGGCCAACCAGCTCACCCTCTACCGCAATCCCATAACCCCAGAACATGCCGCGCTTATATAACTTTGCTAACTGAATCTGTTTCATGCTGCCTCACTCATTTAAAGTTGATTGCCAGACGCCATGCGCGGCGGCGTTCTTTGCGTGGTTGATTGTCATGGTGCCGCTCGACTGTCTCACCGTCGGCATGATCCACGAGTGAGTAACATGGATAGATTACCCGGCGGCCCAGCGCATCACCGACTGCATAGTCTGCGGCCTTGGTTCGGTTCCACTCCTTGAGTATCTTCGTAATGCCGCACTGCGGCGGGCTGTAGCACACGCCGTGGATCAGCCGGTTCATTGTGATGAAGTCTGTCCTCAGCTTATCCGCCTGAATCAACTCAGCGGCGATATGCTGCTGATACTGCGGCGGGCGGCCGGTACCAAGATAGAAACTGATTAAGTCGTTAGGGAAGCGGCTTAGCCATTGGCGCACTGAATCATTGAAGCCGGGCATTAGCACCGCGTCATCTTCGAGTATCACCACGCGGCAGTCCTGTTGGCTGGCCCATTCGATAGCGCGCCTGTGGTTCCAGTTAGCGCCATTACCCTCTTCATCCATCAGCACGTGAGCACCGATTAAACTGGCAAGATGCTCTGCTTGCGAGCGGCGGGCATGATGGCCAACCACAACGAATTTTATTTGTGCTTCCACCACGCGCACCCCTTACCGATGCCATCAGATTTAAAGATGGTGTTGACCCTTGGCCCCGTCACAATGCGGTCACCAAACGATTTAGCGGCTATACCGAAAGCGCCCATGTCCACCAGCGTTTCAGGTGCGGTTTCCTGCTTCCAAAAGCGCTGGCTCTCAATGCGGTAATGCAGGCGGATGATGCGGTGCGCAAACTCCATCACGTCAGCGCGCATGCCGCCGACCAGCCCAGCGTTAAGCATTGGCTCATTCAGGTGCTGCTGTATGAAGTCTGTGTAGGCTTTGCCGTGATGCTTGGCATGCATCCACTCGTCGTCATAGGTCTTGTGCTCTGAACCCACGTAGATTTTGCCTGGCACCATTTCAGCCCATGGTTCGTGCAGCATCTCAACGTCAGTGCCATCTGTGCACCAGACGAAACGTAATTCAGGGTGATCTCGAAGGAACTGGTAGATGTGCTGCCAGCGCGCTAAGTAAGGGCTCATCGCCGTTACCGCCACTTGGTGCAACTCTGCACCGGTGGGCGCCTCTTTCAATTCGTCAGCCAGCACTATCGCGCGTCCACCAGCTATTGAGCTGGCCCACGCCTGAATAGTCTCCGGGGAGCAGTGCATTTTCGTATTGCGCTGCGGGTCAGATTGGCTGGTTAGCAGGGAGGTGATCACTGCGTTCTGCTCCCGGCGATAAGGCGCATAACCTGTATAGCCAGACTCCCGGCGGCTGTTGAAGATGCCAACATTGTTCTTTACCAGTGCCTCGCGGTCTGGCCGTGGCAATGAGCGTGTTACCTGTTCGTGCTCATCAAGCGAGTGAATAAGCAGCTCTGAGCCAACCACGTCAGCGAAAGCCCAAGTAGACAGCCCGGCGTTATGAATACGCAAAGCAAGATCCGGATGTTCGTACATTCCGCGCCCATAGACCTGGTCGAAGCCTCCAACCTTTTCGATAGCGCTGCGGTGGTAATAGAGCATCACGCCGCGCTGGCCGGTGTAGGCGATATTCCTGCCGTCTCGGAACAGCACGCCCAAATCCCTCAGTTTGTTCGGGCCAGCAAGATCAAGGAATTGGTAAGCCAAGTGAGGCTCTGGTGATTCAACGTATGGGATGTGCCAGTTATCACTGATCGGATAAGCGTCGTCGTCCCATAGGAAAAGGTGCTCACAACCTGCGTCAATCAGCGCCTCAAGGCTACGGTTCTTCGAAGCCACAATACCGAGTGATTTCTCGTGCCTGATTACCTCGAAGCTCTCCGGCGCAACTGCTGGTGGATTTGATCCGTCATCGATGATGATTAGCTTCGAACCAAGTGGAAGGTGCTTTAAGTGTTGCTCGATCGTCTTAAGCAACACAGCGGGCCGGTTGTGCGTCGTTATGGCAATGCCAATACGGGAATCCGAATTGCACGCAGGCGCATACTGGACACCGTCAATAGTGACCTGCATATTTGCTCCCATAAAAAAACCGCCCGAATGCGGTCGATTATTTGATGTGGTAATCAGGAATGCATTCAATTTTTGATTGCTGCTGGCCGGCATCTGATTTCGTAAAAATATTGGCTTACTAATAACCATACATAAGGTACGCTTGCTATACGCCGTGGTGGTGCACGGCCTGACATATATAAGTTTTGGAAGCCAATAAGGACGTGTGATGAGTCTTGAAAAAATGCTTATTAAAGGAAGAAAGTGTGGTTCATGTTCCGCATGTTGTGTTTCACTCAGAATAAATGAGCCAACTTTAAAGAAACAAGCTGACGTTCCGTGTAGTAACTTGAGACCCCAAGGTGGCTGCGCCATCTATGATGATAGGCCTTCCGTTTGTAAGACATGGTATTGCGGATGGCGAATACTGCCGATGATGGGGCCAGCACTAAGGCCTGATCGTTCTAATTTACTGGTGCGTTTCAATGGGAGTGACTGGACTTTTCAGCCCGTATCAAGTGACCACACATCAGTCTTAATGAGTGAGGAAGTGCTCTCCGTTATTGGCGGTTTAGTTTCTAACGGGCAAAAAACCTTCATATCCATTCCGACAAAAGAAGGATACTGTCACTCCATCACCTTAATAAACGATGTGCTTGGTGATGCCATTAGAGGCCAATCATTTTCCGAAGTAAGAGGAATAATGATGTCGTTAATTATAGGAAACTCTCAAGCGAAGACTGACCCAATCAGCCCTCTGGATTGATTATTCCCGAGCACCTTATATTAAGATGCTCGGTGTTATTTCCACCTGAAATTTTTCATCCTTCTAATTTGTTCATTCAATTTAATAGTCATAATGCCGGACATCGCCCGTTCATCGCTACCACACGTAATTTGTCGCATATGAATGTAACGGAACGCATCTTCTTTCGGACTTTTTATGAGATGGCAGTAGGATTTTTCTTTTACAGTCATGCCTGTCTCCATTTAGTTAATCTTGCACCGCTTCACCACCTTGGTGATGTAGCCTTGAAGATACTGAATCACTTGGCCGTCTTTGATGGCGCTGGCTCGGAGATCGAGAACAGCCCGTCCACCAGCTGCGTTGAGTTCGACTTGTACTGCATTGCCCACGCTGCTGCCTCCGGTATTGTTGCCCCGGGTGAGCTGACAGGTTGCAAGGTTGGCTGATGCGATCCGCACGCGGCGAGTGCCAGCGGCAACATCAGCGCGTAGGGCTTCATTTTTTGCCAGTTCATTGGCTAATTCCTCGGTATGCTTCTTATCTAACTCTGCGGCGGCGGCCTGCGCTTCAGCAGTGCGCCGGTTGGCGGCGGCCAAATCAATAACCGCTTTATCGCTAACAGCCTTCAGTGCAAGGGCGTGGGACTCTTTAAGGCTGGATACGTCTTTATCCCAGCGCATGCCCTCAATCCACCACGTCAGCGCTATGCCTGCGGCGAAGGCCACAACAATCGAAACATTGCTATTCATCAAGCCCCCAGCAAGCCAATTCACTTTCCTGATCGCGGCGTTCTACCTGTCCAAAGCAATTATTCGAACGAATTCGGCAATCTTTGCCGCCGTCGAAAATCCAGCGTTTGATCTCAGCGCATGCACCGCGCCGGTCACCGGCATTGAGTTTTTTGTAGAACGTCGATGTGAAGCATTTACTGGGGCCAATATTCCATGGGCAAAATGAAGCGATTCCAACTTTTTGCGGCTCAGTAAGGGGGACTCGTACATTTTTATCAACCCACGCCAGCGCTTTGGCCTGTTCGGCTTTATCGATAATGTCGCATTGTGCTCTGGTTAATCTCAGCCCCTTTACTACTGGCTGCCCATAGACTCGTGTCACACCACCACAGATTGTCCATATTCCGCCTTGGTCGGCGTATGCAATCAGGCTTGTACCTTCTTTTTCGTCCTGAAACTGCTCCATCATCACGGGAGCAGAAGCGCCAGCAGCAATTAAACCCAACATGGCCGCGCTGAGTTTTGTCTTTAGGTTCGCCATATCACACTTCCGCTTTAGAAAGTGCCTCGCTGATAACCTTCGCAGCAGCTGGTTTCTCATGAGCGGGTTTTGTTCGAGCTTCGTCCAGATAGTCACTGACAATCTTGGTGCGTTTCTCGTTTTCTTTTCTCGCCTTTCGAGCGTCCAGACGACCACTGACATACGACGCCAAGGAAATAATCACGCCGATTAGTCCAAACAACATGTAAATCATGTCTTGAGTGGTGAATCCGCAGGCGGCCGCAAGCGCAGCGAACCACGCAAAGAACTGCGTGACGATGTTTCCTGAGCCTTGGTCCATTTTCATAGTCTCCCCCTCCGGGCATCCGGTTGGGTGCGTAGTCATCGGGAAATAAAAAAGGCCACCCGAAGGCAGCCTTAAGAAATTTGTCAGGCAGTTAACGCCCGCCCACTACGGTTATGATATTCACCACAACGAAAAGCCGCCTGTTTCACAACACGATTGCGCCGCTATGCAGCTCAATTCGTCAGGCAGCTTTTCTGTTGCGCAGAAAGCAAAAGAACCCGGCGAGTACTGAGGTTAGAATTATTTGCCACTTCTAGCAGTCGCTGCGTCCACCCACTTTAGGCTCTGATGGAGCTAAGTCTGTTATAGCCCTGATGAAATAGCATTTAAGAAATGACATATCGGTCTAGAGAAAATTAAAATAAATGATCTTTTATCACAGCAGAGTTATGTTTGAGGATTAGGGCTATTCCTAGCAAACATTCACGGCATGATAAAAGATGATCTATATCAAGAATCAAAACACTTTTGAGAAGCTGGAAACTTGGGAAGAACTTGAAAAACGAGATGGTTTCCAAAGTATTGTTGATTTAACAGGTAAAAAACTTATGGATGCGTTTGGTTACTATGAGCTAGCAAACAAAATTCCATGCGGAAAAAAGAACTGCCGCACCAAGCATTTTAAGGGTGTTCTCGTTGTTACTGAGGATGGGATTGAAACTAATATCGGCCATGATTGTGGCTTCGCTGCCTTTGGGGTTAAATTTGAGCAACTGGCTACAGAACTTACCAATCAGGCAAATTACCACCGTCTCCTCGTTGCTGTTAAAGAAGCAAAATCGCAAATATTTTCTCTATATCAGAAAAAAGCGATACTAGAGGCTGGACAACCTTCCCTGCTTATAATTGCTAATCAGATACTCAATGCTCGCAGGCCAGAAATTATCGGGCGTGCTGCATATGTTGAACTTAAACGTATGGCTGGATCCAATGACGGTAGAGTAAAAATTTCCAGACGTAAGTCAGACTCCAATGCTGAATTAGAAGATGTTATGTCGCAAAAAGGTTTCTCGGATTATGGCGATGAGTTAAAACCTAAAAAACCACAATATGAGGATGTCGTGATAGGAAACGTTCAGCATTCTGATTGCCTACTTGACGACTACGACATTTCTATTTTGTTTGAGCGTGATATCAAACTGGTTCTGGAAGATTTGCAGCAGTCCAACCCAGATGAAATAACTCAGCGCAAACTAACCCGTTTGGGCGTGAGAGTTTCTCGCTTCGATGAACGTCTCAACTTTATTCGCGACAGATTGATGAAGGCGAGAGTTTTTCTTACTCAGGAAAACCTAAAACCACTTTATACAAAGCTTAATTTACAGCGTTCTGTCAGCCAAAAAGACAAAGATATGTTTCTTGAGTTTATTTTAACCCTGCCAGAGCGGGCATCGCTTCAAGCCTGAGCCAACCATCAATTTCTTCCGGGAGAATTGAAATAATTTCTCCCGCTGAGGAACATAAAAAATTGGAGAAAATCCTATCCTCATCAAAAGAAGCCGCCGCTAACTCATAACCAAAGCAACGACTATAGAGCAAAAACCTGTCATTGCACTGGTCGTAAGGTGGAGGGAATTTAGGACTATGAAAATAGTTCATTTAAAAATCATCTCCAGAAACGACAAAACCCCGCCGGAGCGAGGTCTTGAATGTTTTGCTAAGCGCTCATCTATAGAAACGCCCATGATTTAGAGAAATTACGCCAAGTTCGGACAAAATGCAAGATTTATATTTCAACCGATCAATAAGATCCCCGATCACCCTATCTTTTGGTGATTCTCTGAAACACTGCGTCGGCGTGACTCTCTTCCTTGTCACATTTCACCACCAGCAGCTCATAGAGCGGTTTCCAGTTACGGTTCCATGTTCTCTCATGCAGTTCAGGCAACAGAGCCAAAATCGCTTTGTGGGCCGTTGTGCCCGGTGTGCGTTTAAATCCTCTCCCCGTGCAGCGGTCGCAGGTCTTATCAACTGGCACCCCGAGGCGGTTGGATTTAACCAAGTCGCGCACTCGGCCAGTACCATTGCAGCGACAACGGGCAGAAATCTGCCCTTTTCCATTGCAGGTATGACACAGCTCTCTAACGGATTGGATTTTGGTCACTGCTGGAATCTTCACTTCACCATCAGCACCAATGTAACCGGCATATTTAACCACCTCGCACTCAGCTGCGTGAAAACCAGTGCCAGCGCAATCTGTGCAGGTGCTAGTGCTGCCAGCTGACTGGCAGTATTCCGCATAGGCCATCTTGGCAAGGATAACCATGCAGTGCGCCATGCGGCGGCCTGCTGCCTTACCAACGTGCTTACCGGCGTTCTGCATCGCATAGGCTGCAAGGCGCTCAATCGTGCGTTGGCCGTCCTCTTTGCTGATCCCGTTCTTCCCGAGAAAAGCAGCCATGCCAAAAGATGCCTGAGACTCAGCCATACCCAAACACGCAGCAAGGTCAGGGCCGCTTAACGAATCAGACGATGTCGCTGGCGGGACATTGGTGATCATCTGGCTTTTAGGGTTGAACTGCTTCAGTGCGTTTTCGAGTTTCATTAAGCTGCCACCTTCTTCGTGAAGGGCTGTTCACGTACTTCACAGCCATTAAGCATCATGTCGTTGAAGTCCCCGTGATCCGGCCAGCGGATACTGACTTTCTCAAGGTCATTCTTTGCAATGAGATTTGCGTGTGCGCAGGCGAACGCTGCGGCATGGCCCGTTGCCGAGTGCTGGTCCATATCTGCAAAAATAATCAGGTGCTTCACCCCCTGAGGAACGCGAAATTTAGCCATGAACCCCGAGTTGATGACTGACCAAGTATTCACCCCATATATCTTCTTACAAGAAAGCGCTGTTTCAATTCCTTCAGCAATGCCCAACGTAGTAGCTGGCGGGTACATTCGGATCGCTACCGATTCCGCATACTTCAAAACGTTCTCTTCCTGAAGGGCCATTAATTTCTTAGAGGCTGCAACCGATGCCTTTTTATCACCGTCCAACAAAGTCCGGTGCAGGTAACACAGATTTGCCTTGTCGTCGGTAGCCAGTGACCACATCGCCTGATGATCTGAGCCATTAGCGGCCCTCTGTGAACCGCAGTAGCGAATTGCTTCTGGAGGCATTTCAAAGATGCCGCGATTATTGAGGTATTTCTCCCCATCGGTATGGCTGAGCGGAACCAGTCGGCCAAACATATCAATTACCCGCTCGCGCGTTCTGGTGATATCGCTTTTAACTGGTGCCGCGTGTTTCTGTTCATGCTCAAAAGTGTTGCCAATGATCTGGTCAACTTCATCCATCAATTCCTGAATGGTTTTGCTCTGCGTCAGTGAGAGCAACTTCCACCCGTCACCACGATTGCAGGTACAGATAAACGTGCCGCGTCCTTCAAGGTCATCACAACGGTATTTTCCCTTGGCCTCACAAATCGGGCATTTACCCTTGAAATGCCGCTTTCCAGTTATTGGAGGCAACCCGTAATAATCAAAAATCTTCGGCCACTGGCCTATTGCTGCTTCACGGGTTTTCACTGTTTATCTCCTGGTGAACGATTTAATAACTGCTCACGCACTTTAATGAGGTGTGCTGTGATTTGGGCGGGTGATGCTGGTTCAGGGCTGGCGAGCTTGAATTCCTGTTCCATCTGTTCCGGCTTGTGCTTCTCGCGTCCCTTAGCAAAGGCGATGCGTTTATGTCTGATGTAGTTGCTAACCTCAGGCGATAATTGAGCCGGCTGATCGCTTAGCCCCTTCGGCCATGTACCGAATTTGTCCTTGAAGGTGTGAGCACACCAACCATCACTGACCGGTTTTCCTTCCATAGCGCGCTTGCGCTGATAGAAGATGATCTGCGACCACCAAGACTGTTTATCCTTATGCGTGGGCACTTTTTTCTTTCCGCTGAGTTTTTTCAGTCCACGAGTGGTGTCGGTCTCAACATCCTCCCCGACCAACGGTTTGAAACCACATTTCGGGCAAACGTATACCCCTGCCGGTTTCATGAAATGGCACTGGTTACATTCTTTGGGGAGTTTTTCGAGCTTCTCCGCTGCCTTTTGTGCTGCAGCATCTTTCATGCCGTCACTTTTCGTTGGCAACTCGTCATATTCAATGCTTTCCGGGAAGCCTAACCGGATAACTGATCCTGAATGGTCAAACACAAGACAGGCATCCTTGCCCGGAGCAGTGCGTAATCCACGCCCGATAGTCTGCAGCCAGCGAGTTTCTGATTTTGTCGGACGTGCATAGATAATCGCCCTCACGTCACTATCAAATCCGGCAATCAGTGTTCCCACGCTCACAAGAACCTTCGTAGCACCCTGCTCAAACCTGTGAATAATCATCAGGCGTTCATCGTGTGGCGTATCAGCAGTCATAACCTCAGCATTCACGCCTGCCTGATTAAACCCTATCGTCACAAAATTGGCATGGTTCACGTTTACGCAAAAGGCAACGGTTGGCAGATCTTTACCATGGGCAAGCCAGTTGCTAACGATGTCGCCCACCAGCTCAGAGCCACACATGATCTCGGCAACTTCATCTTCTTTGAAATCGGTGCCATATTCATCTGAACGAGTAGTTTTGACTTTGCTCAGATCCGGCTTAGTCGGCGCGAAGAATTCATATCCGCACAGAACACCTGTTTCCATAAGTTCTTTGATGGTTGTCGGTTTGATCAGGCGCTGGTAATACTTTCCGAGGAATGGAGCAAACGGGGTGCCTGAAAGACCGATCACCTTCACTTTGGTTTCTTCTGTCAGAAACTTGATAACTTCGAGCATCTTTTTGCGGCGAAGGTGAGCTTCGTCAATGATCAGCAAATCGATGTTTTCAGGGAAATCACGCCGGATCAGTGTGTCAGCAGAGGCAATCTGAATAAGGCGCTCAGGGTCGTGGTTAGGATGATCGCGCCAGATAAAGCCGATTTCTTCTTCTGGTAGCCCATATTCGACAAAGCGTTTGGCTGTTTGGGTGATGAGTACTGTGTATGGGCAGACCATCAGAACGCGCATACCGCGTGAGACGAACCCGTCAGTGATGAATGCACTTAGCCCAGTCTTACCGCTACCTGTAGGGCTGTAGACCATGAACGAGTTGTACTGTTTCCAGTCGCGTCGTAACATGTCCAGCGCTCGTTGCTGTGCTAAATTTGCAGTGATGTTAAGCATGTTGTACCTCAGCAAGGACCGGCACGGTATAACTCGCCAAAGTGTGACGTGTCGGTTTCTTGCTTCCCTTCGAGGTTTCAGCGTTCAAATAGAATTTCATCGAAAACTTCCCCTTCAGTGATAAATTCGCTTAGCCAGAACCGAAGCCCTGACCGGTTATGCGGCTAACCTTCTAGCCATCTAAACTTCTGTGTCGCTTTTTCTAAAGACAGTGATCATCTTTAAGTAAAGAGCCCTTCCTTTGGCTAGGCCTTCCCTAACACCCCTCTTTCAAAGATCACCCCCCAAACCCCCCTAGAAAGTTTTCTCCCCTCTTCCCCATTCGTACCACTTTGCTAGTACAGGTTCTGAAGGCTTTCTTGGAGGGCTCACCCACCGACCAGTTTCGGTTTAGCTGTTAAACCTGAGCTGGCTGCTGAGTACTTCCGGACAAACTCCCTGAGGCGCGTATTTGCTTCGTGACGCGCTTTGTTTTCCTGTTTAAAACTTACCGGCTCGCTATCCCATGCCATCTGGTAAACTTCTGCGTACCTTGTCGCGATTTTCCCTCTTGCTGCTGGGCCTAACTCACTCAGCATGGTTTGAATCCACTCACCATCTGCCTCACTGAATACAGACGGCATAACCGTCCGGTGATAGTCATGAGCCATTTGATTTGCTTCGTGGACCTCTTTTCGAAGGGAACGTCTTCACCTCGTATGCCTCAAGAACGCCGTTTTCTTTAACGGAAACATGGATAGTTCTTCCTGACTGAAGTGCTTTACTGATGGCTATTTGAGTTACGCCGAGGGCATTCCCGGTACGGACTTGCCCATGTTCAGCTACATAGTCTTTAAGGGTCATTGAAGTCATATAACCTCTAGCTATAGATTAATAATATCAAAAGTATTAACATTAAAGATACTATATGTAGGAGACACTTTCAAACTAAAGGTATTAAAATAAAATCATGGAAAAGAAAAGAACCCTGACGACAGAACAGCTTCAAGACGCAAGCAGGCTTAAAGCTTTGTATGAGTCAAAGAAAAAAGAATTAGGCATTACGCAGCAAGATGTAGCTGATCAGTTAGAGATCTCGCAGGGTGCCGTAGGTCATTACTTAAACGGTCGAAACCCGATAAACCTCAATGTTGCAGCTGTTTTCGCGAACCTATTACAAGTGCAAATCGCCGACTTCAGCCCTTCCATAGCGGCAGAGGCTGAACGCCTATCGAGAGCGTCCAATGTTTCATACGTCAGCGTAGCTAAGCCTAGGAATAGTTACCCATTAATAAGCTGGGTAAGCGCTGGCTCTTGGTGTGAGGCTGTAGAACCCTACACACTCAAAGAGATTGAAGAGTGGTATGAATCAGATGCCCACGTCGAGGGAACGGCGTTCTGGCTTAAGGTACAGGGTGACTCCATGACCTCCCCTGTAGGCCTGAGCATTCCAGAGGGAATGAATATTCTGGTAGATACAGGGAAAGAAGCCAAAAACGGAAGCCTTGTCATAGCTAAGCTAACCGATGCAAACGAGGCCACATTCAAAAAATTGGTGATTGATGGTGGTTCGACATATCTCAAACCACTAAATCCTCAATACCCTCTGCTCCAAGTGAATGGAAACTGCAAAATCATCGGAGTAGTTGTTCAGGCCATGATGTGGTTGTGAGCACTCCACCAAGCAGTCTTAGCCCGCGAATGCGGGTTTTTTTTGGTTTAGATAAAATTTAATATCATGTAAATCAATAAGTAATACTTTAAATACTACGTTTTTATACTTTTAGTATTGTTAATATTAGAACTTTGAGTATTATTACCTCAGCGGCAAACAACGGAGCTAATGAGATGACTGATACAAAAATAAATATTCAAACAACTTCCTTCGATATTCATCAAAAACTCAAAGCTGCCGGATCTGAAATAAGTTATTTCATGCCTGTATCAGGTCATAACGAGAATGCAGCATATATATTTTTCACCTCTTTTCTCGATGTGCCTGAATACCAAATTTATGAAAGAAATGAATTCGGTTTCGTTCTTGTGGATTTCTTCAACTCATATGAAGAGGCTTGCACCCACGCTAAAGAGATTTTAGACAAGTCCCCCAAATTTAAAAATTCAGTTTGCTGTTCCAGCAAATAAAAAAATTCATTCCAAACAAATCATGGTGAATACAAATGCCTAACTTAGCTGATTTGATGATTTCTGTAGATGGAAAGAAATTAAGCAAAGATGAATACAAAGCTCATGAAAGTAATGCAGGAATGGGGATTGATTATATCGTTAATGGAATCCGTTCAGTTGCAAACCTAATGTTCTGGGCTGCTAGCAACGATCATTATGCAGATGCGAAAAGTGACATGCAAAATGTTGGTCTTTTAATATCTGCCAATATGGAGATTCTGGAAAAAATGATTGAAATAGAATCTTGCGCAAGCTTCAACATTAATAAGGACAAATAAAATGATGCACTGCCCTATTTGTTCTCATGTAGCTCATACACGCACAAGTCGTTATTTGAGTGAATCCACCAAGGAGCGGCACCATCAATGCCAAAATAAAGAGTGCGAATGTCGTTTTGTTACCCTCGAGTCATTGGCTCGTATTATTTGCAAGCGCGGGAATAAACATCAAGTTGCACGTGCAACAGGTGGAACCTCAGAGGTGAAAGTATGATTAACGTGACATGTCACTGTGATTCGGCTCTGGCTTCAACGCCCGTTAAACACCAGAGCCTAACCCTAAACATTAATACCTGCGACGGTGTTGAGAATAAGGCTGAGTCGAATACTAGCACAAGCACATTTGTTTTTGCATCTGTCTTGCGCTCAGACCCTAATGCCAAGCCTGTTATGCGTCGCGTTGTGGCCCGCAGTGAGAAAGAAGCTCGCCGCCAGCTGTCAAGTCAGTACGTATTGTCGTTAGGTTCTCGCCTCCCGATTAACGAGGTGACATATGCATAACAACATCGTCATTCAAGTTAAGCCTGAATTCACAGGTCGCATAATGCTGCACATTAATGATGGACAGCTAGAGTCGCACGAACCAATGCTGCCAGGTTATCACCTAACCACATTGCAGGGCTTTTTAGAAATGGCGCAAGCGGCAGGTTATCAAGTGAAGGAGATGCAAAATGGCAACAGTTAAAAACGGTGATATCAACCTCGTAGATATTTTAAGCGATTTGGCAGCAATTCTTGATGCCGCAATGATTATTAGACTTAACCATGCAGACCACATTTTGGCGAATGAAATTGTTGAGTTTGCACAAGGATTGGCAAGCCGGGCAGCACAAGTGGGAGGGGCACAATAATGAAAAACACACCACCATATAGCGCTGAGGATGCACTAATTAAAATAAAAGCATTGGCAGATGCGGCTTCATTTCTAACCGGAAGTGACCAAGAAAGAAGTATAGCTCTCGACCTTCTCGAAATTATTACTAACATGGCTGAATTGGGGCAGAAATTATGAATGCAGAAACTAAAGGCTGTTTACTCAATGGGATTCGTGCTTGCATTCTCGACCTGAATTTCTCCGAAGGTGCATTACATGTAGTCCGCGATAATTTGCAGACTGATGGAGGATGGCAAGACGAATATTCCATCACCCATTTAGCAATTGAAAATATCAAGCAGGTTCGTCACATGCTAAACCAACTTGAATTGGAGCACCTCTAATGGCAAATCCCAAACTAACGCCAGTTGATTTCGACATGTTAGATGTGGGCGATGAATTATATGTCATTGATGCAATGCTAACAGCCGTTAACAACTTCAATAAGTTTGAACGTGCTGAATACAATATGACGCTCGATGGAATGCTAATGATTATAGCTGCGCGAATAATGCAACTAAAAGACACGGTGGATAAACACAATAAAGGCAAAACAAATTAATCATTAATATACAGAGTTAAATATCAAAAAAAATTAATTGCAGCCTCACGGCTGGGGAATTCTGCAACCAAATTCCAGACAAGGAATATTTACGATGACTAACAAAGAAAAAATTGAGCGTGACCGCCAGCGCATCGCCCTCGCCCATCTCGATTACTGCTTCCGTCATTTTGGCGGATATCAGGTGCCAGTAACGGTACCCACCAGCAAGTTACCGGTGCTTGT
Source organism: Ewingella sp. CoE-038-23 (assembly GCF_040419245.1). Taxonomy (NCBI): domain Bacteria; kingdom Pseudomonadati; phylum Pseudomonadota; class Gammaproteobacteria; order Enterobacterales; family Yersiniaceae; genus Ewingella; species Ewingella docleensis. Next base: position 2,284,378 of record NZ_JAZHOH010000001.1, read on the forward strand.
CGAAATAACCGAAGTGAGCCTGTCCCGAATCATGATTGGCCACATTGAGCGCCTTGTTTACGAGGTGCGCGGCGCGGCTGATGGAGAACAGGCGGTAGTTGATACCTACGCCTCAATGTTCAACCCCAGTCGCGGGAAACTGACGCCAGCAGGCCACGATTTCATGAAAGAGATGATGGCTGATGCGGTGACCGAAGCATTGCAGAACCCTAAGGCGTCAGACCTTCAGGTGGTGATCTGATGGCCTCTTCATTCGCAGCGCTATGCAGCAAAGCGCAAGGGCTTGAAATGCAAAAACGGCACCGCCGCGCAGCAGTGGCTTGGCGAGAAGCGTTAGCGCTGGGCCTGACCGAAAAAGAGCGAGATCAGTGCGCCAGCAACGCCGCCCGCTGCTCTTACAGGGCGAAATACCAAGGCAAGCCAGAGGCGTTGTAACCATGACATTGACGGCAATACGAGTTCCAGAGTGGGTGCATAACCGGGCGGTGGACGTGCTGAGTCAGTACCGGAAGCAGCGATTAAACCCGGTGCGGATCATCGGCACAGGGAACCTCTCTCTGAAAGTAAATCACCGCTGGCGGCTGCTATCGAAAGACAACGGCAAGAACTGGCAACTAATGAGTCACGAAAAATATAACGCGCAGAAGGACAGAAAATAATGAGCAGTAAAAAACTCGAAGTGAAGCAACTGGTTGCAAAGCTTAAGCATATGCAGGAGCGCACGGGGAATAAATTCCCTGACTGGATGCTCGATGAGAACAGATTCGGAAAAGGAGCGTTAACTGACGCTGAAATACATGAGTGGGCCGAAGCTTGCTGTCGGTCGATACGCGGCACGGTAGCCATGCTTTACCTCATTAAATGTGAAATACGCTGGGGGCTACGTGACGGAGAGTATCAATTTAAAACTGGTAATACCGTTATTGGGTTAACTCGGGAGCTGGTTGAAAACGTGCTAATGCAACACGTTGAAAGTCCTCTACTTGAAACCAAGCAGGAACGTTTTATCGCAGTCTATCAGTTCTATAGAGCCAATGAAGAACGCCTTACTGATGCTGGGGAGGACTGGTTCGCCGGTTTTCTTGATGAGGTTTTTATTGATGTGGCAGCTCGGCTTCGTGCTGATGAAAAAGCGCCAGTAAAACCATCTATCCATTAAGGAGCGCACATGACAACTAAAACTGAGCTGGCTCCTATGGGTGCCAAGGATTTACAGGTTATCGAGTATCGCGGCCAGCGTGTTGTTACTACTGAGCAACTGGCAGCGGGTTATGGTACTGACGCCGAGAACATTCGCCGAAACTTCAACCGCAATAAATCTCGATTCGTTGAAGGTAAGCATTACTTCCAGATCTCGGGTAACGAGCTTGAAAATTTGCGCATCTCTTACAGTCCCGCGCAAATTTCGAACAAAACGCGCAGCCTGACGCTCTGGACAGAACGCGGCGCAGCCAATCACTCGAAGATGCTGGAGACTGACCAGGCGTGGGAATACTTCAACGATTTGAGTGAATTCTACTTCACCAAGCGGCAGGCGCTGGCAGCACCTGTGGACTCATCCTCAATCGGTCGTAAGCAGTTGGCGATGATGGTGATTGAAGCCGAAGAAAGGCTTGAAGCGCTGGGGCTGCAAAACCAACATTTGGTAGCCACCGTCGATAGCTTGGAAAAGCACTTCGCCAAGGGCATGACGATCCCTGCCTTCTGCAAGTGCCTGAACGGGGTAAATACCAGCAAAGTGATGTGGTGGGCGCTGACTCGCAATTGGATTTTTGATGAACAGCGTGACCCAGAGAAAGAACCGCGCTGGCGCGTCGCCTCTTATGCCCGCGATAAGTACCTGACCGAAGAGGAAACGGAAATCAAACCTCATGGGAAAGAATCGTTTCGCAAGAAAACGCCAGTGCTGCTTGAGAAAGGTTGCCACCGTATTTATGCGCTGTACCTGAAGGGTGAGTTGCCGATGAAAACCACATGGAACGGCGAGTTCAGCCACGACAAAGCCGTCTATACGCCGGAGGCCAAATAATGCATATCGACTATCAGATCCACGGCCTTACGGCCACGCTGACGCTAACCAGCTGGCTAACGCAGGTTTCCCAGCATAATCGATGCGTTGATGCCGCTTTACTTCACTCCGATGTGAGAGCCACCAGCACTGGCATTGTTCGTCGTACAACTCATATCACAGGTCGCACACCAAAGGTCATGCGGGCCTACAAAGTGGTGGTGAAGGAGCTGGAACGATGAATATGAGAAAGATTAGAACCGCCCGCTTGAATCAGGTTCTTCATCTGGTATGTGAAGCGTTTATGTATCATCAGATTGCCATGCATCGCAGACCGGTGTACCGACACAAGTATGGTGACTTTGCGATTGACCGGACTTCGTTGGCGGGCTTCATCGACACCCATCTGCAAGAGAATGGTATGTCAGACGCTATGCGGTTGAATCGTTACCTGAGAATTTTGGACTTGGGTGAACTGGAGAAAGCGCCAAGAGGTTTTTTCGTTAACTGGGGAGCAATCCCCACATTAAAGCCTCGCGGTATTCATTGGATCAGCGCCTGCTTGAACCGGTTTGGCGAAATGTTAGAGGACATGGGCCCAGAGGAAGTGGCTCGGCAGCTTGGGGCGGACATGCAATGGTAGAAACTAACGTATTTGAACTCGCACAAATCATCAAAAATGCCGGAGCTGATCCGGGCGATATCACCAGCGCAGTATGGGCAGCCAGTTACCGCAAACCCGAAAAATCGGCGGAAGAGGCGGCTCTGTTGACTATCGACCTGCTTGGCGAATATCACGGCAATGAAATTCCCGGTGAGCACTGGCCTGAAACTTATGAGGCTGTGCTTTTGGGAGAACTAAATCGAGTTATTCAGGAAGCTGAGTGGTTAGAAACTCCTACACCAGCCAGTATCGCGAAAGAAATCATCAACGCTGGTTATAGCAAGGTGGCAACGTGATGCCGACCATGCACAGAGTTTCGAAAAATCAGCGGGTGGACCTGAACGATAAATTAATTCAGGCCACCGTCGAAATTGATGACGGATGCGACTGGACAGCATGGAACGCGTGGAAGATGCGCGAGAAGTATCGAATGCGCACCGGCATCCATGAGCCAGAGCCGCCACGACCACGGGTGGCTGCAGCGAAAATCAGCCCAAAGAAGAAGCCCCGGAAACGGGGTTATCGGGTAGTTCAGAAAGCGATTGGCGCAGTTTGAGGAGATGAATATGAATACTATGTTTTTACTGATGGCAGAATTCCAGACTGCGACAATCGCGCTCTCTGATGTGTCGGAGCGCTACTTTGGAATGAAGCCTTCAACAGCTGAAAATAAAGCGGCTCTCGGCCAGTTTCCGGTCCCTACCTTTCGGGCTAGCGATAGCCAAAAATCACCGAGAATGATCCATATTCAGGATTTAGCTGACCATCTCGATAGGCAAAGAAAGAAAGGAAAAGACCTTTTTGAGAGTATGCAAAGCAAAGCGTGAACAGCCGGGGAAACCCGGTTTTTTTATGATTATTATTTAATATTCCCAGCTATTGGTCTGGTATTTTTAGATGCCCCAGCACCCCACCAGCACCCCCAAATCACGTAACTTGTTGATATAAATAAAAGAAGCCCCGCCAAAATGACGGGGCTTGGTACTTGCGCAGGGCGACGCAATAAGGGCCGTAAGGCCCGGTTAAATCTGTGGTGCAAAGAGTTCGCCCTTCTCTTTGCCCGGCAATCTGTGACTGTTACGCCGTGCGAGACATCTCATCGCCAAATTCTAATGCCGTTTTCATCGCCGCCACGATATCGCCATCCACGCAGTAACGACTAAATTCGTCAAAATCGGTATCAGAACTCATGGTCACGCCCGCCTTGCGGTAGCGCATTTGCGACGGAACCTGACGCCCGGCCGAGCTGTGCAGCTCGCTCAAACCGATGTCGACAAACTTCTGCAAGTTGGTCAAACGAACACCTGCACCGGCCATAATAATAGGACCACGACTTAGCTCGTTGAGTTCCCGAAGCATCGGTAATCCGACTTCGGCATTCTGTTGCTGGCCCGACGTGAGAATGCGCGCAACGCCCAATTGAGTGAGTTGCTCAAGTGCCACTTTCGGGTTCAGACACATGTCGAATGCGCGGTGGAAGGTCACAGCCATGTTGCCGCACAGCGCCATCACTTCCCACATTTTTGGCATATCAATGTGGCCTTCTTCATCCAGAATACCCACTACGACGCCGGGGAAGCCGAGATCGCGAATACAGGCGACGTCGCTTTTTAGGATGCTAAATTCACTCTGGCTGTAGCAAAAGTCGCCGCCCCGCGGACGCACAATGGGATGTACGGGGATAGTGACCTGCTCTCTGGCCAGTTTTAACGTGCCGTAACTTGGCGTGACGCCACCGTCGGCCTGGCTGGCACATAACTCAACCCGGTCAGCGCCGGCTTGCTCTGCCGTTAACGCACAGTCCACGCTATAACAACACACTTCTAACTTAGTCATGTGATCTCTCCTGATTACGGCATCATGCTACAACACTTGTCTGTAGCGGGCCATGTCGCGTAGGCTTTAGCATGAGCACTCCCGCCCAATTGCCTGCTTTGGAAGGCTAACTATGACACTCAATTTTGATCAATGGGTAGACCGTAGTCACAGCGATAGCGTTAAGTGGAACAAATATAAAAATCAGGACGTCATTCCACTTTGGGTCGCTGATACTGACTTCGCTTCACCACCAGAAGTGGTAGCTGAACTGCAACAGCGCGTCGCCGAAGGGGTTTTCGGCTACGGCTTTACGCCGCCAGAATTGATCGAACTTTTCATTGAGCGCGCCAATAAGCGTTACCAATGGAATATTAAACCTGAATGGATTGTTTCACTGCCCGGCCTGGTTTGCGGGCTGAATGTCGCGGTGCGCGCCACGGTTAGCCAACATCAAACCAGCCTGCTGCCGTCACCGATTTACCCGCCCTTTATTCAGGCCGCAGAGTCGGAAGATCGCCAATATAAAAGCATTCCGGTCAGAGAAGTTGACCAACGCTGGGTGGCTGATTTTCACTCTCCCGAGCTGAAAATGGACGGCGGCGAACGCCTGCTGATGCTCTGCAACCCTTACAACCCCGGCGGCACTGTTTACCGCCGCGATGAGTTGATGCAGCAACTGGCCTTTGCTCAAATGCATGACTTGGTGGTGTGCAGCGATGAGATCCACTGCGACCTGCTGCTTGACCCGCAGGCTAAGCATATTCCTTTTGCGTCGCTGAATGACGATGCCGCGCAGCGCAGCATCACGCTGATGTCGCCGTCGAAAACTTTTAATCTGGCAGGTCTTGGCGCCTCAATGGCAATTATCCCTAATGCCGGACTGCGTAAAAAGTTTGAGAAAACCGCCGAAGGCATCGTGCCACACGTCAATATTTTAGCCTATGTCGCCGCCACCGCCGCCTATAGGCATGGCGACGACTGGCTGGAGCAGCAGTTGGCTTATCTACGGGGCAATCAGCAGCTCGCTACCCAAAGGATCAACGCCATGCCGGGGCTGAAAATGTTGCCGATTGAAGGCACCTATCTTGGCTGGATTGATGCCTCCGCCCTGCCGCTGGATAACCCGTATCGCTTCTTTGTGGATGCTGGAGTGGGCTTTACCTCAGGGCTGGCTTTCGGCGCGCCTAAGTTTGTACGCATCAATCTGGGCTGCCAGCGCGCCTTGCTGGAAAAGGCGCTGGTGAGAATGGAACAGGCGCTGGCAACCTTGAACGGCTAGAACTTACTCTTTTTCGCTGGCAACAATATCCCGCAAACTGTGCGGGTGAAACTTAATGGTCACCGTGCCGTCAGTGATGGCAAGCGTCGGGTTAGGTAAACGCTCGTGCTCCCCCTTTGGCGAACTCTGTTTTAATTTAATGCCCGGCGCGGTCAGGGCTTCATCGGCCAGCTCTGCCAAAGCCCGGGCATAAAAAATCTCTTCGCCGCCGCTCAACACAATTTCAATATGCTCCCAACCTTCGTGCGGGTAACGCTTTTCGCCCGGATAAGGCAGTTCAACCAAATCGATGCGCAGCGGCCCGACCTCCAGCGGCTGGTTCAAGGAATATAAGCAGATTGGGCGGCCATTGATCTCCGTCTCATTGAGCAACGACGCGCACTGCTCGAAGCCTTTGCGCCAGCGTTCCGCCGTGGTGTTTTGGTGGCAGCGCAATGAAATATGATCAGCATGATAAGCCGACAAATCGAGCTGTAACTTCTCCGCAAAGGCGCTAAGCGCGGTAACAAAACGCGGCATGTCCGCGACTAAATCCTCTAAGTCGGCGACATCTTTCATGTTCAGCATGGTAGCTATTTCCTTAAAATTAATCTCTGTCGGCGGCTAATTTACACAGGGTTTCATGCCGTTGCCAGATACGTCCCGCATTCTGCGCGTTTGCTGTGCGGCAAACGTGCGCCAATACTGACGCCGCGGGGCTTATATGATATAAACACGCATCATTTTTGGTTCATCTGCGTTAGGTGAACAGCAAACCATCAAACTCCTACCCAAACTCATCTGCGAAGGTGAAGGGTATTGATTCAAAAGGTAACTCGGTGAATATACAGGCTCTCCTTTCAGATAAAGTCAGTCAGGCGTTGACTGCAGCAGGCGCGCCTGCTGATAGCGAAGCGCAAGTCCGTCAGTCAGCCAAAGCGCAATTTGGTGACTATCAGGCGAATGGCGTGATGTCCGTGGCGAAAAAGCTGGGCATGGCCCCACGACAACTGGCAGAGAAAGTGGTTGAGCTGTTAGACCTGAGCGGAATTGCCTCTAAAGTCGAGATTGCCGGTCCGGGCTTTATCAATATTTTTCTCGACCGCGCCTTTGTGGCGGCGAATGCCGACAACGCGTTGCAACATGCCAAACTGGGTATCTCTCCGGTTGAGCCGCAAACCATTGTTATCGACTACTCTGCGCCAAACGTGGCAAAAGAGATGCACGTCGGCCACGTGCGTTCCACCATCATTGGCGACGCTGCGGCGCGTACCAACGAATTCCTCGGCCACAAAGTGATCCGCGCCAACCACGTCGGCGACTGGGGCACCCAGTTCGGCATGCTGATTGCCTATCTGGAAAAAGTGCAGAATGAAAACGCCGGTGAGATGAAGCTTTCCGACCTCGAAGAGTTCTATCGCGCAGCGAAAAAGAACTATGACGAAGACGAAGAGTTCGCGGTACGCGCGCGTAACTACGTGGTCAAGCTGCAAGGCGGCGATGAGTATTGCCGCCAGATGTGGCGCAAGCTGGTTGATGTCACCATGGCACAAAACCAGATCACCTATGACCGTCTGAATGTCACCCTGACCCGCGACGACGTCATGGGCGAAAGCCTGTACAACGACATGCTGCCGGGCATCGTGTCTGACCTGCAAGAGAAAGGTCTGGCAGTGGATAGCGAAGGCGCGGTCGTGGTTTATCTCGACGAATATAAGAACAAAGAAGGTGAGCCTATGGGCGTCATCATCCGTAAAAAGGATGGCGGCTACCTGTACACCACCACGGATATCGCCTGTGCGAAATACCGCTACGAAACCCTTGGCGCAGACCGCGTGCTCTATTACATCGACTCCCGCCAGCACCAGCATCTGATGCAGGCGTGGACCATCGTGCGTAAAGCCGGTTATGTGCCAGAGTCTGTGCCGCTAGAGCACCACATGTTCGGCATGATGCTGGGCAAAGACGGCAAGCCGTTCAAAACCCGCGCTGGCGGCACCATCAAGCTGTCCGAATTGCTGGACGAAGCCATTGAGCGCGCGCGCAAGCTGATCACCGAAAAGAACCCAGAGCTGGGCGGCGAAGAGCTGGAAAATCTGGTTAACGCCGTCGGTATCGGCGCGATCAAATACGCTGACCTGTCGAAAAGCCGCACCACCGACTACATCTTCGACTGGGACAACATGCTGGCCTTTGAAGGCAACACCGCGCCTTACATGCAGTATGCTTACACCCGCGTGGCGTCCATCTTCAAGCGTGCGGATATTGACGTTAACAGCCTGACTCAGCCGATGGTTATCAGCGAAGAGCGCGAAGCCCTGCTGGCCACTCGCCTGCTGCAATTTGAAGAAGTGCTGACTACCGTGGCCCGCGAAGGTACACCGCACACCATGTGTGCTTACCTGTATGACGTGGCTGGCCTGTTCTCTAGCTTCTACGAGCACTGCCCAATTCTCAACGCTGCTGACGAAACCAGCCGCCAAAGCCGCCTGAAACTGGCCCTGCTGACCCAAAGAACGCTGAAAACCGGTCTGGATACCTTGGGTATTGAAACCGTAGAACGCATGTAATTCTCGCGTTTTCCGCGCCATAAGAAAGGCCAGCATCTGATGCTGGCCTTTTTGTTATTGCTTGGTTATTGGCGGGCTGGAAATCAATCCAGACGGCGAGCGAACTCTTTGACGCGGAAGCCTAACAGCCCCAGCACGCCGAAGTAGGCGATCACCCCGACCACGACCACCGCCATCAGGCGCGCCAGCCGATAAGCCATGCCGCCGACGTCCCACGCGGGCATCACGTACAGCATGCCGAGCAGCGCGGCGGACATCGCCACAACCGCCAGAATCAGTTTGATCAGGAAGATGCGCCAGCCCGGCTGCGGCTGGAAGATATCCTGTTTGCGCAGTTGCCAGTAGAGCAGCGCGGCGTTAAGGCAGGCAGCCAGACCAATCGACAGCGACAGACCGGCATGCTTCAGCGGGCCGATAAAGGCCAGGTTCATCACCTGAGTCATCGCCAGCGTGATAATGGCAATCTTCACCGGCGTCTTAATATCCTGACGCGAATAGAAGCCCGGAGCCAGCACCTTGACCACGATCAACCCCATCAGGCCAACGGAATAGGCAATCAGCGCGCGCTGGGTCATAGAGGCATCAAAGGCGGTAAATTTGCCGTATTGGAACAGAGCTACGGTCAGCGGCTTCGCCAGAATACCCAGCGCCACAGAGCTTGGCAGCGCCAGCAGGAAGCACAGGCGCAGGCCCCAATCCATCAAGCGGTTGTACTGCATATGGTCGCCGCTGGAGAAGCTGCGCGCCAGCGATGGCAGCAAGATGGTGCCCAGCGCCACGCCCAGCACGCCGGACGGGAACTCCATCAGGCGGTCAGCGTAATACATCCACGACACCGAGCCAGACACCAGGAATGAGGCAAAAATGGTGTTGATGATCAGCGAGATTTGGCTGACGGACACCCCGAGAATGGCCGGTCCCATTTGGCGCATGACGCGCCAGACACCGGCATCCTTCAGGTTCAGTCGCGGCAACACCAGCATGCCGATTTTCTTCAAGTGCGGCAGTTGGTAACCCAGTTGCAAAAGGCCCCCGGCCACCACCGCCCATGCCAGCGCTAAAATCGGTGGGTGGAAGTAAGGCGCGGCAAACAGCGCGAAGCCAATCATGCTGACGTTAAGGAAGGTGGGTGCAAATGCCGGAATGGAAAAGCGGTTCCAGGTATTGAGTATCGCCCCCACCAGCGACGCCAGCGAGATAAGCAAAATATAGGGGAAAGTGATACGCAGCAGCGCGCTGGTTAAGGCAAATTTGTCTGGAGAATCAACAAAGCCCGGCGCGGTGACGTAGATAACCCAAGGCGCGGCAATCATCCCAAGCACGGTGACCACGGCCAACACCAGCGTCAGCAGGCCAGAAACGTAAGCAATAAAGGTACGAGTGGCTTCTTCGCCCTGCTGCGTTTTGTACTCGGCGAGGATCGGCACAAAAGCCTGCGAAAACGCGCCTTCGGCAAAGATACGGCGTAACAAGTTAGGCAGTTTGAAAGCCACAAAGAAGGCGTCCGTCACCATTCCTGCCCCAAACACCCGCGCGACAATGGCGTCGCGAGCAAAACCTAATACACGGGAAAACATCGTCATTGAACTGACGGCGGCCAAAGATTTCAGTAGATTCATATCAATTTTCTTATTTGCCAGCGGCTAAACAGCCACGCCTGCGGCAGCAGGCGTGGGAGGTAAGAACTGGCAGAGCTCTAACGTGCGCCATAGTCTACGCATCCGAAACGCAATAGCTACTGGCAGTTGTTATATAATATTACCTGTCAGTCATCAGATGGTGACAACGTCACTTTCTAACATCTTCTCAATCAACCTTTGGGCGTAAATCCCCTGCTCGCCGCTGGTATCCGGCGCGGTGTGATTGCTGATACTTTCAATGAAATGGTGAATCGCCCCTTCGAATCCGCGCTGGGCCAGCGTGGTCTGCCAACCGGCAACCGGCAGTTGAGTCAGCAGGTCGTGCTTCTCTTCCTGCCACTGTTTCATATCCGCCAGCTGATAGACCGCGCCATCCGTCACCGCCTGCACGGTTTCACGCGAACTGCCCGCACGGCGGTGCATCGAGGTAGTGATGATGCTGCCGTTACAGTTGAAATGGTGCTCGACGTAAATCATCTGCTGTTCGGCGTTTGCTGTGATCTGGCCGCTGAGCAACTTGGCGTCGCCACCCGCAAGCCACAGCGCGGTGTCCACCACGTGCAGGTAATCATCCAGCAGTGTGAAGCGCAGGTTGTGCCCTACGCTGTCAGAACGGTGTTTATCCATGCGCAGCGAAGCCGCCGGCTGTTGCTGTAACTGCTGATGCAGCTGGCGGTAGCGCGGCGCAAAGCGGCGGTTAAACCCTACCATCAGGCTTTTGCCGCTTTTCTCAGCCAGTTCAATCAGCTGCTCGGCTTGATCTAGCTCGGCCGCCAGCGGCTTATCCACGTAGACATGCACCCCGGCCTTGAGCAGTTGGCTGACCACCTCGAAGTGGCTCGCCGTGCTGCTGTGAACAAACACTGCGTCACTCTGCGCGGCCAGCTCATCCAGCCGCGAAAAACAGTTCATGCGATAGCTGTCGCAAACGGCCTGCGCTTTCTGCTGATTCGGCGAGAAGCCGCCCGCTAGCGTCCATTTTTCTGCATGGCTGAGGATCGGCAGATACGCTTTCTGCGCTATGCCACCTAACCCCACCACGCCAATACGTAATTTTGTCACGCGCGACTCCTAGTCTGCCAAGCGTTCGAGTAAATGCTCAAGGCGCTGTTTTAACTCCGCCACTTCGCTTTCCAGCGCGGCAACGCGTTCTTCCAATGCGGCACTGTCTGCAACCGAGGCACTCAAAGGCTCATCTTCACTAGCCAATGCCACGTGGCTCACTTCGCCGCTGAACAGGTGCATGTAGCGGCTTTCGCGTTTGCCCGGCTCACGCGCCAGACGCACGCAGAACGGGCCATCTTCGCGCTGGCTGAGTGCAGTCAGGGTTTGCTCAACGTCGCTAACATCGGCGAAATCATGCAGGCGGTTGGTGCGAGTGCGCAGCTCGCCCGGCGTCTGTGCGCCGCGCAGCAGCAGAGTGGTAACCACGGCCACTTCCTGCGGCGAGAACTTCAAATTGCCGAACTCGGAGTTACAGAAGCGGTGCTCGTACTTCATGGTGCGGCTGCCGCTAAGGGTGCGAATGATATGCTTACGCAGCAGTAAATCCAGCGTTTGCTGCACCTCGCTTTCGCTCAGTTCCATCACTGGCTCGCGGTTAGTTTTCTGATTACAGGCGGTGGTCAGGCCGTTGAGCGACATCGGATATTGTTCTGGCGTGGTCAGCTGTTTTTCCAGCAAACAGCCCACCACGCGGGCCTCTTTGGCGCTTAATTCATGTTTCATGCTGCTTCCTTAACGTGACGCGGTCCAATCCTGATAGGTCAAAGCGGTGAGGATGTGATCCTGCCACTTGCCGTCGATCAAGAGATAATCTTTCGCATAACCTTCGCGCTCAAAGCCGAGGCGATGCAGCAACGCGCCGCTGCGCTGGTTGTGCGGCATGTAATTAGCCATGATGCGATGCATCTTTTGCTGGCGCTGCATGTAGCGAATTAGCGATTGCAGTGCTTCAAACATCAACCCTTGGCCCTGCCATTTTTCACCCAGCGAGTAGCCGAGAAAACAGGCGTGGAAGGAGCCGCGCAGCACGTTGCTAAAGTTCGCCACGCCCTGCACGTGGTTCTCGTCCGGGTCGAGCAGGATGAAGTAATAGGCATTGCCCTGCTTTTGCATCTCAGTTATCAGCCCAAGACGCGCCTGCCAGCCGGAAGGATAACAGTGGCTTTCATCGCGCACCGGCTCCCAGGGTTTAAGGAAAGCGCGGTTTTCAACATAGTAATCAGCCATACGGTGCGCGTCGCGTTCGTGCACTAAACGCAATACCATTCGGTCAGTGGTAAGCCGCACTCTTGGTGTGGCAGATTTATAGCCAAACATCCCTTCCCTCCACAGTCCGCATGGGTCGATAAGAAGTATTGATAGGAAACCATAAGCCGGATGAACAATCCGCCGATTAAACGTCAATTCTGCCAGTCTGAGCGCGGCTTGACGATAAAAAAATATTATCTATAGCACCCTATCCAATTGCCCGTTTGAGGTTCAGAATTGAACGGTCTTCTTTCCCCCTCGCAGCACCTGTCGGATCGGGTGCCCACAACCTTTCAGGTGAAGCATGTCATTGGTCTCGCAAGCTCGGAGCTTGGGTAAATACTTCCTATTATTAGATAATGCGCTGGTTATTTTAGGCTTCTTTTTAGTATTCCCCTTGATTTCGATTCGCTTTGTAGACCAGCTAGGCTGGGCCGCGATGGCCGTCGGGTTAGCACTGGGCGTGCGCCAACTGACCCAACAGGGTCTGGGCATCTTTGGCGGCGCGATTGCCGACCGCTTTGGTGCCAAACCGATGATTGTCACCGGCATGCTGCTGCGCGCCTCCGGCTTCGCCACCATGGCGATGGCCGACGCGCCGTGGATCTTGGTCTGCTCCTGCATCTTATCCGGCCTCGGCGGCACCTTGTTTGACCCACCGCGCACCGCGCTGGTAATTAAACTCACCCGTCCTCATGAGCGTAGTCGCTTTTACTCTTTATTGATGATGCAAGACAGCGCGGGTGCCGTTATTGGGGCCTTGATCGGCAGTTGGTTGTTGCAGTATGACTTCCACTACGTCTGCTGGGCCGGGGCCGCGGTGTTTGTGCTGGCGGCCCTATGTAACGCTTGGCTGCTGCCCGCCTACCGAATCTCCACCATGCGCACCCCGATGCGTGAAGGCATGATGCGCGTGCTGCGCGACCGCCGCTTTGTGGCCTACGTGCTGACCCTGACCGGCTATTACATGCTGACGGTGCAGGTGATGTTGATGCTGCCGATTGCCGTGAATGACATTGCGGGCAGCCCGTCGGCGGTGAAATGGATGTACGCCATTGAGGCCGTGCTGTCGCTGACCCTGCTGTACCCGATTGCTCGCTGGAGCGAAAAGCGTTTTCGCCTCGAGCAGCGCTTGATGTTCGGCCTGCTGATCATGACCTTCAGCCTGCTGCCCGTGGGCATGGTGACCTCTATCAACCCGCTGCTGATGCTGATTGGCTTTTTCTATATCGGCTCAATCATTGCCGAACCGGCGCGTGAAACGCTGGGCGCCTCGCTGGCCGACGCCCGCGCACGCGGCAGTTACATGGGTTTCAGCCGTTTAGGTTTGGCTCTCGGCGGCGTGATTGGCTATACCGGCGGCGGCTGGATGTACGACACCGGGCGCGCGCTGGAACTGCCTCAGCTGCCGTGGTTCTTACTGGCGATTGTCGGCTTGATCACCCTCACCGGCCTCTACTGGCAGTTCAATCTGCGACGCATTGAACCTGCGATGCTTAGCGGTAACTGATTGTGATTAAACGCCGCTCTCGGCCGAGAGCGGTTTGATCTCCCCCTAATCTTTACCCATACTCCTAAATGGCGTCACACACGGCTGGCCTTTTTGCAGTCCCTTGTAGGCCCGCCACGGATTAAAGGAGTACCGCACTATGAAACTCTACATCTACGAACATTGTCCCTACTGTGTTAAAGCTCGAATGATCTTCGGCCTTAAAAACATACCCATTGAAATCAAAGCGTTAGCTAATGATGACGAAAAGACCCCGATTTCAATGGTGGGTAAAAAAGTTGTCCCTATCCTGCAAAAAAAGGATGGCAGCTTTATGCCAGAAAGCATGGATATCGTGCACTTCATCGATAAGAGCGACGGCAAGCCGCTGCTGACCGGCGCGACCAATCCGAAAATTGCCGCCTGGCTGCGTCAGGTGTCTGAATACACCTCTAGGCTGCTGCTGCCGCGCTTTGTGCAGGCCCCGCTGGAAGAGTTTGCCACCCCGGAAGCTAAGAAGTATTTCACCGAGAAAAAGCAGGCGTCGATAGGCGACTTCAAAGAGCACCTTCAGCACTCTGAGGGGCTGGTGAAGAAAATCAGCCACGACCTGCGTGCGCTGGATGAGCTGATTCAGGAGCCTAACGCGGTGAATGGCGAACTCTCAGAAGATGACTTCAGCCTGTGGCCGCTGCTGCGTTCGCTGTCGATTGTCAAAGGCGTGGTGCTGCCTTCTCGCGTGCAGGCCTATCGCGACAATATGGCGAAACAGACTCAGGTCAATCTGTTGACCAGTCTGGCGATTTAATCGCCTTAGCAGCCGGAGCCTCTTCCGGCTGCTCTTCCCCTGCCTCTTCTACTGCACGATTTGGACTTTTAATCTGTGCGCCAAGCACTTAGGCTAATCAGCGTTGTCTTATAGGCATTGTCATGGAATTAGAACATGCTGCGATGGCTTTAGGCTGTTCACGCGGTATTACGCACAGAGGATAAGATGAGAAAGCTATTTTTAGGGGCAGCTGCCCTGCTGTTCGCCGGCCTGCTTGCCGGATGTAACCAGCTCACGCAGTACACGCTTAGTGAGCAGCAAGTGAATGAATATTTGCAGAAGCACAATGATTTCCAGAAACAGCTGGGCGTGCCGGGGCTGGTCGATGCAAAAATTACTCTGACCAACCTTAATAGCCAAATCGGCCGCGCCGAGCCGGGTAAAGTGACGCTGACGGGTAACGCCAGCGTGGACGTCACCTCGCTATTCGGCCCGCAAAAAGCCGACATGACGCTGACGCTAAAAGCCCAGCCGAGCTTTGATAAAGCCCAGGGCGCTATTTATCTGAAAGATATGGAAGTGGTGGATTACACCATCCAGCCAGAGAAGATGCAGTCGGTGATGAAAGGCCTGATGCCTTACCTTAACCAGTCGCTGAAATCCTACTTTGACCAGAAGCCGGCCTATGTGCTGAATGGCGATAAGAGCAAAGGTGAAGCGATGGCCAAGAAGCTGGCGAAAGGCATTGAAGTGAAACCGGGTGAGTTGGTCATTCCCTTCACTGATTAAACAGATTTAATGCCATAAAAAAGCCCGGCTGAGTGGCAACACCCGCCGGGCTTTTGCATTTCTAGCTTTTAGATTTCAACCTAAAATGGGCAGATCACTGCTCGTCGTCGTCTTCATTCTCAATGTCGGACGCCGCCAACTCTTCCAGCTCATCGCGCATGGCTTGCAGCGCTTCACGGCTGATTTCCGACAGCGTGCGGTAGAAGCCGCTGGTCGCGTGGGCTTCGACTTTGCCCAAGAACTTGCCGCACCATGGGAACAGATAGTCGTCAAACAGCGCGGTCTGCGCACCCACTTCGTCCTCGGCAGACTGGTCTTCCAGCCAAGACGCGGCCAGCAGCATAGAGCCGAAGCTGTCTGCCGGGTTCTCGCCCAAAGGCATGCCGCGCTGTTGTAGGAAAGCACGCACGTCCTGCTCGGTCGCGCCATCAACATAGTCGCTGCGATAAGGCGACACCGCGCGGTTTTCACCGACAAAAAGGTGGTCGTACTCGGCGGCCAGCGCCTGTGGATCCGCGCTTTCATGCAGACGGGCCAGCAAGGCATCCTGCTCCAGCGGCCAGTGCTCTTGCAGCTTGCCCTTTTGAATCAAATCAAACAGCGGAGCCAGCACCGGGTCTTGCGGCGAGCGGTTAAACAACGAGCCGAGTACGCGGCAAACAATCGAAAATTCATTCATAGCGGCAACCTGTTAAGCCAAAGGAAAAAATGAAAGCGAGCAAAGGGCGTGACAATGTCACAGATCCTTTAATTCAGCAATGGGCTGACGACCGCGCGCTTCGAGAAAATCGAGGAAACGGCGCGGGCTGACATTAAGGATACGATCTTCTGGGAAATCCACCTCACGCAGAATTCGCTCACACTGTTCAAAGCCGCCCAGCGAGTAGGCAATGTGCGAGTCTGAACCCAGCGCCAGCCAGCCGCCCGCCTCTTTCACCGCCTGCGCGATGGCGCGACAGTTTGGCTCGCTGCCTGCCCGCGAGTGGGTAAAGGAGGAGTTATTCAGCTCCAGCGCCACATTGTATTTCGCGGCGGCGGCGGCAATCGCCGGGATGTCCACCGGATAGCGCGGATTGCCCGGATGGCTAATGATGTGCACTTCGCCACCCGCCATGGCGGCAATCATCGCCGCCGTGTGAGTCTCTTTGTCAGAAGGCGGCATCACCGGCTCGTGGAAACCGGCGATGATGACGTCAATGGCGGTCAGCATCGGGCCGGTGCAGTCGATGTCACCCTCAATATTTTTAATGTTGGATTCAATGCCGCGCAGAATGCCGACGCCGTTCACCAGTCGCGGCCACACATGCATATTCATAAAGTGCCAGTAGTGCGGCGCATCGGCCATGTCCGGGCCGTGGTCGGTGATCGCAAACAGCTTGATGCCCTTTTCTGTGGCTTCATCAATATAGTCATGCAGGGTGCTGTAAGCATGGGTGCTGGCAACGGTATGCATGTGTAAATCAACGGGATACGGCATGTAAACTCCTCACAATGAACCATCAGGGCGGCGATGTTCGCCATGATGGTGTAACAGGTAGCGGGCGGTTTGAGTCGGATGCGCGACGGCCATCAGTATCCGCGCTGCAAATCCACCAGCCCGGTCGGCGTTCGCCCTTCCTCAAGCGCCAATATATTGGCCACGATATTGTCCATCGCCTGTTCGGGTAAGGTGTTGGCGGCGATGTGAGGCGTGATGCTAACACGCGGATGTGACCAAAATGGGTGCATGCCCGGCAACGGCTCCTCGACAAACACGTCGAGGGTGGCGGCGGCAATTTGGCCGGCGTCGAGGGCGCGCAGCAGATCACCTTCTACCAGATGCATTCCGCGAGCAATATTAATCAAATATGCCTGCGGGCGTAACGTGGCAAACAGGTTTTTATTCAAGATGCCGACGGTCTGTGGCGTGTTCGGCAGCAGGTTGATCAACAGTTTGCAGCCGGTGGTGAATTCATCCAGCTGGTCATCCCCCGCGAAGCTCTGCACTCCGACGATGTTTTTCGGGCTGCGGCTCCAGCTGCGCACTTGGAAGTTCATCTCTACCAGCTTCTCGGCCACGCTTTGGCCCAACACCCCCGCGCCCAGAATACCGATAGTGAAGTTCTGATGCTCATGGGGAGCCAGCGGACGCCACTGCTTTTGCTGCTGGAACAGCTGGTATTCGTCCATTCGGCGGAAATAGCGCAGCACGGCGGCCAGCGTGTACTCCTGCATTTGCAGCGACATGCCGGTATCTTCCAAACGCAGCAGCGGCACGCCCGCAGGCAGTGTGCCCGGATTACGCTGCTCTTGCATCAGTATGGCATCCACACCGGCACCGAGGGCAAAAATGCCTTTTAGCTGGGTGCGCGGAGCCAGCATTTCATGAGGGGGTTGCCAGACCAGGGCGTAGTCTGCGGGTTGGTCGTCACCACGGTGCCAGGCGCGAACCTTAGCTTGTGGCAGTCTGTTACTTATTCCGTCAATCCATTGTTTCGAATCAAATGTAGGGTGGTAAAAAATTATATTCATCATGGTTGCCTCCTAAGCCCTGATAGATTTCCCCGAATATCATCAGGATGCAACCCATAGAGACAAAAAAGAACAGGCCCCGATATTCGGAGCCTGTTGGCATCAATTGATTTGATGAATAACTACTGCAAATTACGCCGGAACGCGTTGGATCAGGCGGCGTAGCAGTGGGATCAGCACGATGAGCACCACGCCGGTGGCGACAGAGCCCCAACCCAGCACGCTAAACACCGAGCTGTAACCCGGGTTGGTCAGCGCCGCCGTGCTGCCGGTGTTTTCAGGCATTAGCCCAGAGACGTAACTTGCCAGCACCGAGGCCACGCCGGTCACCATCATCCAGCAGCCCATCATCACGCCCTGATAGCGCGCCGGAGCCAGTTTGCCAATCATCGCGTAGCCGATTGGCGAGATAAGCAGCTCGCCGATACTTTGCAGAACGTAGCTAATCACAATCCATTTAAAGGCCACCAGGCCGTCACCGCCCGCCAGACTAATTCCCCACGGCAGAACCAGCATCCCCAGACCGATACAGAACAGAGAAGCGGAGAATTGCAGCGGAATGTCGAGGTTCCAGCCGCGCTGGCGCAGCTTTTTGAACCACAGCGCCATCAATGGGCCGCCGACCACAATCACCACGGTATTGATGTCTTGGATCCACTGAGGTGCGACTTGGAAACCATACACATTCAGGTTGATATTGTTCTCAGAGAACAGCATCAGGCCCATAGGCGCCAGTTGGTAAAGCGTCCAGAACACCAGCGAGCCGAGAGCCAGAATCAGGTAAGCCTTCATGCGGCGGCGTTCATCATGTTCGCGATGACGGAAAGTCAGCAAGGCCATGGCGGCAAAGATGATAATGCCCAGCACCACCACGAAGTAGCTGCTGAACTCGGCATGAGTCAGCAACACGCGGATAATCGGCACCAGCACCACCAGCACGGCCAAGCCAATCACCATGCGGCGCATAAACACGCTGCGGCTCGCTTCGCGCAGCGGCGTGCTGATGTCGGCCAGAATTCGCCAGTAATAAAGCGTGACGATAATCGCCAGCACGTTGCCCAAGGTGGCGAACAGGAACAGCGACTTATAGTTTTCAGTCAGCTGGTAGTAACCCGCCACGGCGAAACCAATGAAGAAGCCAAGGTTCATCCCGGCGTAGTTCCACAGGAAGGCGGATTCACGGCGGTCATCTTCTGGCGCAAAGCGCTGAGTCAGCATCATGTTCAGGCAGGTAACGTTCAGCCCGCTGCCGGTGAGGAACATGGCCAGCCCCCAATACAGCCCTTCTACCCCTTCCATGGCGATAAGGCCACAGCCGAAGACTTGCAGCACCATGCCCAGCACGAACAGGTTACGGTTACTCAGGTAGCGCCCGCCGAGGTAGCCGCCAAACATGTGCAGACCATAGTTAAATGCGCCGAACACGCCCATGATGGCGTTGGCATTGCCTTCGCTAAAGCCAAGGCGTTTTGTGGCGTACAGCACCAGCGTGGAATACAGCACGGCAAAGCCGAGTGTGGCAAAGGTCTGGATGAAGAATAAAGCCCCTGAGCCTGCCGGTATCTTCGACCGGTGCGGCTGCTGCGGCGACGCCGCGTGTTCGAACTGACTCAAATTTGACCCCGTCTTACAAAAAATGTACTGAATGTACTGATAGAAGTTAGATCTGCCAGAACCCTCATACAGCTGGTTTTTATATGGCAATAACCCGATAGGGCCGTTGTTATACTCCCGTCACCGCGTTTTTTCCCAACATAATTTTGTTATTTACTTGGTGTTAAAATCGTTTGCCTGATAATTGTTCTGCTACGAAGCATAGCTAATGACCCATCGCGCATCATAAGCAAGATTAATAATTGGGCTTTTGCGGCCGCTTAAGGGTACTTTTGCTCTGTAAATCAGCAAATTGCTCTAACTTTGAGTAAACGATCGCTTTCCTGCAAAAGAGTGTTGACGCTGAGGGTGCTTTTCCCTACATTAGCGCCGGTCAGCAGCGCTACGGCGTGGAATGACTTACGGTGAGGTGTCTGAGTGGCTGAAGGAGCACGCCTGGAAAGTGTGTATACGCTAACGCGTATCGAGGGTTCGAACCCCTCTCTCACCGCCAAATAAAAGCAAAAGGGGCTTGGATGAAAATCCAAGCCCCTTTTGCTTTTATTCGTTGGGAGCGGCCCGGTGAGAACCCTATGTTCGACAAATTGGCAGGATAGCCAATTTGCACAGCCGCAGGCTGCCCGCAGGGCGAGGGCCATGGACGGCCCGAGTGCACCCCTGAGCACCGATCTTACAGCGTACTCTCCCCTCCGTTTGGCAGGATAGCCAATTTGCACAGCCGCAGGCTGCCCGTAGGGCGAGGGCCATGGACGGCCCGAGTGCACCCCTGAGCACCGATCATCTAGCGTACTCTCCCCCTCTTTTGCCTTTGCACCGCCCACATTGCCCACGTCTTAACCATCCAAACCTAATCCGGCAAATTATGCTTGACCCTTTGACCTGCTCTCCCTATAGTAGCGCCCCGTTGCACCGCACAGCGATGTAACGACTACGGTGAGGTGTCTGAGTGGCTGAAGGAGCACGCCTGGAAAGTGTGTATACGCTAACGCGTATCGAGGGTTCGAACCCCTCTCTCACCGCCAAATAAATGAAAAAGGGCCCTGATGAAAATCAGGGCCCTTTTTCATTTATTCAGCTGAGGGCGGCTCGGTGAAAACCCTTCGGTTCGACAAACTGGCAGGATAGCCAGTTTGCACAGCCGAAGGCTGCCCGCAGGGCGAGGGCCATGGACGGCCCGAGTGCACCCCTTAGCACCGAGCTTTCAGCGTACTCTCCCCTGCAGTTTTGCTGCACAGCCAATTTGCACAGCCGAAGGCTGCCCGCAGGGCGAGGGCCATGGACGGCCCGAGTGCACCCCTGATCACCTTGGCTATAGCGTAATCACCCGCCGTTTGCTTTTCAAACCTCCCTATCCCCCAATTGCGCCAACTGCAAAATAGAGCTGGCGACCACCTGATTCTTCCCCTGATGCTTGGCTTTATACAGGGCTTCATCCGCCAGTTTTATGGCTTTGCGAATTTGCATCCCCGGCAGATACAGTGACACGCCGAGCGAGGCGGTGACCTTCAGCGGACTGCCATCTTCCAGCATCATCAGATTAAGCTCGATTTCCTGACGTAGCCGCTCGGCGATTGCCAGTACCGCCTCGGGCTGATAGGCGGCGGTGATCACCAAAAACTCTTCGCCACCGTAGCGTCCGGCAAAATCTTTGCTGCGGGTGACATTGCGCAGCACGCGCCCGACTTCACTCAGCACCCGGTCGCCAATCAAATGACCATGGGTATCATTCACCCGCTTAAAATTATCAATATCAATGATGATCAGCCCACAGCTTTGGCGACGGCTCTGTTGAACCGAGAGCCGATAATCCAGACTGGCGCGGTTGCTGATTTGTGTCAGAGGGTCGGTGGCGGCCTTCACCCGAATGGCGAACACCTTTTTCATGTAGATTTCTTTAAAATTCAGGGCGTGATAGCACAGGATCATGCAGCTCGCGGTGACCAGTTGATAAAGCACCAGCGTCGCCCACGGCACCACCGAACCATAAAGGCTCGATACCAACGCAATTCGTCCCAGCCCCACCAGCAGCAAAGTGATATAAAACACCCGATGCTGGCGCTTGCGCCATACGCGGAATAAAAACAGTCCGAGCATAATGCAGCCAATCAGCAGATTATTGAGCGAATAGCCGCCGTTAAGCGCAAACAGCAAGAGATAGCACGACAGCCCGCTGAGCCAGCCACCAAAAAAGGTCACCAAAATCATCGGCAGCATTTCGAAGCTGTAATAGACATTATCGTTGAGGATCAGCCGATCCTGGGAAAGAAATAGCGCCGCGACGCCGGCCATCAGGCCAAAAACGATGCGTTTCCAGATGTCGCCGTAGGAAGTGAAAGGCTCACTGCGGCTGAGGATAAAATAGCCGACGGATAGCGTGGCGTAAGTGACGCAAACGTCAGCATATAATTTCCCTAAGGAGGTAAAATCGGGCATTGGGAATCACGCTTCCTGAATAATAAACCCAGAGAAATAAGGACTTATCTTGAATATAGATGAACTCTTAGTTTGCTGATATCCCCGTACCGAAATTATGTCGATAGCGGCACTTTTCTCACAAAAATCGGCGGATACTATCCAGCTTGTCACCCGTCTTGTCCTTGATTTGCATCTATAACTGTTACAGAAAAAGAGCGTATCTTTACTGCTTAGCCGATGACGGGGTTGTTTCCCGCCTTAATATCCTCATCGCCATGGACGCCCGCTGTTATGCATACTTCTGCCAATCGCCCTCTTCGCCTGTTTAGCGCCTTAAAAGACGCCTGCGTTAACGAGAAATACACTGCCCAGCGTCTGCTCAAGGATGCTATTGCCGGGGTCACCGTCGGCATCATCGCCATCCCGCTGGCTATGGCGCTGGCTATCGGCAGCGGCGTACCGCCGCAAAACGGCCTTTATACCGCCGCCGTCGCCGGGATCATCATTGCCATCTGCGGCGGCTCGCGGTTTAGCGTCTCGGGGCCGACGGCGGCCTTCGTGGTGATCCTCTACCCGGTTTCCCAACAATATGGCTTATCCGGCCTGCTGCTGGCGACATTAATGTCCGGGCTGATGCTGGTGCTAATGGGCGTGTTACGCCTTGGGCGGCTGATAGAATATATTCCGCTGCCGGTGACGCTCGGATTTACTTCAGGGATTGGTATCACCATCGCCACCATGCAGATTAAGGACTTTTTCGGTTTGAGCGTGGATGCCATGCCGGAACACTATCTCAGCAAGCTGCTGGTGCTGGTTCAGGCCTTACCAAGCTTTGATATAGGCGACGCCGCGATTGGCGTCGTGACGCTGGCGGTACTGATTTTCTGGCCGAAGCTTGGCTTGAAGTTGCCCGGCCATCTCCCGGCCCTGCTGGCGGGCTGCGCCGTGATGGCGATATTTATGCAAACCGGCCATTCAGTGGCGACCATCGGCTCGCGCTTCCACTACCTGCTTCCCGACGGCTCGCAGGGCAGCGGCATTCCGGCAATTTTGCCGCAATTTACCCTGCCTTGGGCAGCCACCGGCGGCGGCTCAGGTTTTAGCCTCGACTTAGTACAGGCACTTCTGCCCGCCGCGTTTTCTATGGCGATGCTGGGGGCAATTGAATCCCTGCTGTGCGCGGTAGTGCTCGACGGCATGACCGGCAAAAAGCATCATTCCAACAATGAGCTGATCGGTCAGGGGATTGGCAACATCGTGACGCCGTTTTTTGGCGGCATTACCGCCACGGCGGCGATTGCCCGCTCCGCCGCCAACGTGCGCGCCGGAGCGACCTCTCCGGTGTCTGCCGTCATTCACTCGCTGTTGGTGCTTCTGGCGCTACTGATGCTCGCTCCGCTGCTCTCATGGCTGCCGCTGGCGGCCATGGCGGCGCTGCTGCTAATGGTGGCGTGGAACATGAGCGAAGCCCATAAAGTGGTCAACCTGCTGCGTCGCGCGCCCAAAGACGACATTCTGGTGATGCTGACCTGCATGAGCCTCACCGTGCTGTTCGACATGGTGATCGCCATTACAGCGGGGATTGTGCTGGCATCGCTGCTGTTTATGCGCCGCATCGCCAAGATGACCCGCCTGAGCGAAGTGGCCGGAGATTTCGCCGCCGATGAGGCCGTCTGGCGAGTCAACGGCCCGCTGTTCTTTGCCGCCGCCGAGCGAGTGTTTGGCGAGCTTTCAGCCCGCACCTCGCAGGCCAAACGCATTATTCTGGTATGGGACCGCGTGGCAATCCTCGACGCGGGCGGGCTGAGCGCCCTGCAACACTTCATTGACGAGTTGCCGGAGAACGTCGAGCTGGTGATAACCGATATTCCCTTCCAGCCTTTGAAAACGCTGGCGCGCGCGGGCGTCAAACCTATCGAGCAGCGTTTAAGTTTCTACAGCACGCTGGCCGATGCTCAGGCCGCGAGCCAGCCAGATATTTAGAATGCATCAAGGCTGAAAAGCAAAAAGGCGCCCTGTTTGCAGAGGCGCCTTTTTTATCTGGTGTCTGGCAATAAGCTCGCCGTACTACAGAATCTTACTTGCTGGTATCCAGAGCCGGGAAGCTTTTCACCAGATCATCAATGGCTTTCATCTGAACTAGGAACGGCTCCAATTTAGCCAATGGCAGCGCAGACGGGCCGTCACACTTGGCGTTAGCCGGATCTTCATGAGCTTCAATGAACAGACCGGCCAGACCTACTGCCATGCCAGCACGCGCCAGTTCTGCTACCTGAGCACGACGGCCGCCAGAGGCTGCGCCGAACGGGTCGCGAGTTTGCAGGGCGTGAGTCACGTCGAAAATCACCGGATGGCCGCCAGTGGCGTTGATCATCACGTTGATACCCAGCATGTCGACCACCAAGTTGTCATAACCAAAGTTACTGCCGCGGTCGCACAGAATCACCTGATCGTTGCCGCCTTCTTTGAACTTCTCAACGATATTGCCCATCTGGCCCGGGCTGACGAACTGTGGCTTTTTCACGTTAATCACGGCGCCGGTCTTCGCCATAGCTTCAACCAGGTCAGTTTGGCGAGCCAAGAAGGCTGGCAGTTGGATCACGTCAACCACTTCAGAAACCGGCTGTGCCTGCCAGCTTTCGTGGACGTCGGTGATGATTTTCACGCCGAAGGCTTGCTTCAGGTCTTGGAAAATCTTCATCCCTTCGTCCAGACCTGGGCCACGGTAAGAATGAATAGATGAGCGGTTGGCTTTATCAAAAGAGGCTTTGAACACGTAAGGGATGCCCAGTTTCTGGGTCACGGTCACGTAGTGTTCGCAGACGCGCATCGCCATATCGCGGGATTCCAGCACGTTCATACCGCCGAACAGTACAAATGGCAGGTCATTGGCGACGTTGATATCTTTAATGCTAACCACTTTTTGTTTCATGCTTTGGCCTTATTGATTGTCTATCAGGGGCAGTTGTACAGGTAATGCACTGTATTTAAATGCCTATTTAATTTTCTGCGGCTAATTCTAACTCAGTGCAAGGTAACTTGCTTGTGCTCAATCGCGTGGATTTGCACTTTAATCACTTCGGAAATCGGGTCTTCAGGACACTGCTCGACGAAGTAATTCAAATCAGAGAGCGCGACATGATTGCAATCCAAATGGGCGTAGATCAAACCGCGGTCACGAATTTCGTAAGGATCATCTGGATCGAACTCCAGCAGGGTTTCGCTGGCGCGCAGGGCCATCTCCATCTGCTTCTCTTCCATCAGCGCGGCTTTTAGCGTGTCGAGCATTCTTCGGACGATGACGTTATTTTCCGCCTCTTCCAAATCATCATCTTCAATCTCGGCGGTGACGCCCAGATTGCCCTTCAGCCAGACATGCAGAATATGTTCGCTCAGCGTGTCGCCGTTAATCGGGTTAATCAGCCACATCTCTTCGTCGAGCCAGTCGGCACGCATAATCAGCTGAGTCGGGAAAATCACCGGCATCAGCGGCAAGTCCAACTGGTGGGCGATGTGCAGGAAAATAACCCCGAGCGAAACTGGCGTGCCCTGGCGCGAAGCTAGTACTTTGTCGAGCCAGATGGCGTCTGACAGGCGATAGATGCCCCCCGCGCCGCCAAAGCCCCAGGTGCGATAAAACAACTCAATTAACACTTCAAGCTGCTGATCCTGATTGAGATCTTCCGGGATAGCCCGGCGAGCCTCCTCAACCAGCGACTGTAACTGGCGACTGACGTCATCCGCGTTGAAATCATAGCGGATGGCCTGAGTGACCAGAATGACACCGGCGCTGAGCGGCGCGGCGTTAAATTCGAAATCAGCAATGGTACTCATAGTTATCCCAATAGCAGCGGTATTTGTGTCAAGGCGAGCTTAACGATCAAGGCTAAGCATCCTATTGCCAGAATAAACGCAATCCACCGAGTGGTTTGCCGACGTGGCCGTTTACTGAGTGCAACAAACCCCAATGCGATATAGATGATAACGCCAAAAAGCTTTTCAGTCAGCCAAGGAGTCTGCGGGCTGAATGGATAAAGTCGGGCAATGATCAGCAGCGCAATGCCGCTCACCAGCAAAAGCGTATCCACCGCGTGAGGCGTGATTTTCACCCAACGCTGTTGCAGCATAGCAGAACCTGTCGATTTCCAAAAAAAGCGCAATACAAACAGAAAAATACTCACTATGACGGTGGCAATATGCAGGTATTTAAAAGCCATAAAAGCAGACATTTTACTTCCTTGTGTATTAAGGGTTACGGGCAGGCAATGAAGCAGCAAGAGCCATTACGCTCCCTGCCACTGCCCGAGACTGACGCGGTCATTGCCGCCGTAATCTTTCACCGTGGCGACCTGATGGTAGCCCGCCTGACGAAACAGCTGTTGGACGTCTTTCGCCTGCTGCCAGCCGTGCTCCAATAATAGCCAGCCGCCGGCTAATAAATGCTGCGGCGCTTGCTCAATGAGAGTCTGTAAGTCGGCAAGTCCGGCGTTGTCCGCCACCAGCGCACTGGCAGGTTCGAAGCGCACATCGCCTTCAGCCAGGTGTGGGTCGGCAGAATCAATATAAGGAGGGTTACTGACGATGACGGCAAACTGCTGGCCCGCGACGGGAGCAAACCAGCTGCCCTGCACGAAATTGGCATTGGCGAGCGCCAGCTTTTGCGCATTATGCTGGGCCAACTTGACGGCTTCGGGCTGTAAATCAACGCCGATGAGCTGGCAATCCGGGCGTTCGCTGGCAATCGCCAAGGCCACGGCTCCGGTGCCGGTTCCCAAATCCAACACCTTTTGCGGCGAAGGCGGCAAACGCAGCAATGCCTGTTCAACCAGACATTCAGTATCGGGGCGGGGGATGAGCGTGGCGGGTGAAACAGAGAGAGGCAAAGACCAAAACTCACGCTCGCCGACCAGATAGGCCACCGGCTCGCCCTGCTCACGTCGCGCCAGCAGAGCCTCTAACTGTTCAAGTTCGCTGGCCGTCAGCGGCGTTTCGCCAAAGGCCATAATAAAAGTACGCGACCGGCCGGTGACGAACCCGAGCAGAATTTCTGCATCGCGCTTGGGGCTTTCACCCGCCGACAGGCGACGGGTGGCGTCATGCAACCAATGTTGAAAATCCATTATTCCTGCTCGGACAACGCAGCAAGCTGGTCTGCCTGATACTCCTGCACAATCGGCTGGATCAGCGCGTCCAGCTTGCCTTCCATCACTTCATCCAGACGGTAAATCGTCAGGTTGATGCGGTGGTCGGTCACGCGGCCCTGCGGGAAGTTATAGGTGCGGTTACGATCGGAGCGGTCGCCGCTGCCCAGCAGGTTGCGGCGGGTTGACGCCTCTTCTGCGTGGCGTTTAGCCATTTCAGCCGCGCGAATACGCGCGCCCAGCACCGACATCGCCTTGGCTTTGTTCTTATGCTGTGAACGCTCATCCTGACACTCAACCACGATGCCAGTTGGCAAGTGGGTGATACGAATGGCCGAGTCGGTGGTGTTAACGTGCTGACCACCCGCGCCCGAGGAGCGGAAGGTATCAATTTTCAAATCACCGGCGTTAATTTCTGGCAATTCGGCCTCTGGAATTTCTGGCATCACGGCGACGGTACAGGCCGAGGTGTGAATACGCCCCTGCGACTCGGTTTCCGGCACGCGCTGCACGCGGTGGCCGCCAGACTCAAACTTCAGCTGGCCGTAGGCACCCTCGCCTGACACCTTGGCGATCACTTCTTTGAAGCCGCCGTGCTCACCTTCGTTAGCGCTGACGATTTCAACGCGCCAGCGGCGAGTTTCGGCGTAACGGCTGTACATGCGGAACAGATCACCGGCGAAAATTGCCGCCTCGTCGCCGCCGGTTCCGGCGCGAATTTCAAGGAAGCAGCTGCGTTCGTCATCGGGATCTTTTGGCAGCAGCAGCAATTGCAGCTTCTGCTCTAACTCTTCCAGCGTGGCTTTGCAGGTTTTGATTTCATCCTGCGCCATTTCGCGCATCTCTGGGTCATCGAGCATCTCTTCGGCCGCGGCCAAATCTTCCTGCGCCTGACGCCAGGTCAGAAAACAGGCAGAGACATCGCTCAACTGAGCATATTCGCGGGAGAGGTTGCGGAATTTTTCTTGGTCGGCAATAACAGTAGCGTCGCCGAGCATCGCCTGCACTTCTTCATGGCGCTCTTGTAACACTTCCAGTTTGGCAACAATAGAAGGCTTCATGCGTGGTGTTTAACCCTGTAATAAATAGGAACTATTGCTGATCCAGCCCGAGGCTGTCGCGTAAAATTTGCAAGCGCTCGACATCGCCATCGCTGGCGGCCTGCTGCAGGGAACGGGTGGGTGCGTGAATAAGACGGTTAGTCAGTTTGTGTGCTAATTCGTGAATAACGGCAGAAACATCTGCTCCCTGAGCAATGGCAGCCAGCGCTTTGGCTTCTGCTTCGGCACGGACGAGATCCGCACGGGAACGGTAATCACGAATAATTTCCACCGCGCCCTGCGATCGCAGCCACGCCATGAAATTAGAACTTTCTTGCTCAACGATAGATTCCGCCTGCACGGCGGCGGCCTTACGTTGAGCCATATTGTTTTGAATAATGCTGTGCAGATCATCAACGCTATAAAGGTAGGCGTTGGCGAGTTTGCCCACTTCAGGCTCGATATCACGCGGCACGGCGATATCTACCATCAGCATCGGCTGGTTGCGGCGAGCTTTCAGCGCGCGTTCCACCATGCCTTTACCGATGATCGGCAGCGGGCTGGCGGTGGAGCTGATAATAATGTCGGCATCGGCCAGACGCGCGTCAATATCTTGCAGCGTGATCACTTCAGCGCCCACTTCGCTTGCCAGCACCTGTGCCCGTTCGCGGGTACGGTTAGCAATCATCATGTGGCGAACTTTGTGCTCACGCAGATGGCGCGCCACCAGCTCGATAGTTTCCCCCGCGCCCACCAGCAATACGCTGACGTCAGACAAGGATTCGAAAATCTGCCGAGCCAGAGTACAAGCTGCGAAAGCCACGGAAACCGCGCTGGCACCTATATCGGTTTCAGTGCGTACGCGCTTGGCGACGGAGAAGGATTTTTGGAACAGGCGCTCAAGTTCACCCGAAACCGCCTGCCCGTGTTGGGACTCGGCGAAGGCTTTTTTCACCTGACCGAGAATTTGCGGCTCGCCGACGACCAGCGAATCAAGGCCGCTGGCCACGCGCATAAGATGACTGACGGCGGCGTTATCCTGATGCCAATAAAGGCTTTTACGCACTTCATCGGCACTGAGATGGTGATAATCACATAACCATTTAACCAACTGTTCCTGAAGATTTTCCTGCTGTTCCACGCTGAGATAAAGCTCAGTTCGGTTACAGGTGGACAACACGACACCGCCCTGCACCAGGGGTTGCTGGAGCAGACTAGAGAGCGCCTGTTCAATGGTCTCGGGAGAAAAAGTTACCCGTTCACGCAAAGAAACCGGTGCGGTTTTGTGATTGATACCTAATGCAAGCAGGGTCATAAGGAAGCGTTTTTCGAGTAATACTTATGTTGGTATGGGTTTACGTCTGTGGCGCATTCTACAAGATGAGCCGGATCAATAAAAGCAAAGCAGCATTATCCGTTAAAGTTGTTGAAGCAACAGACGATTTCGATGACTTCGAGCTTACTGGATCTCCTCACTGCGTACTTCAATATCAATGATAGCCATGATCTATCAAGGGCTACTCTTTTTTCTTGAAACAATTGCGGCCTTTCTCAGTGGCTAACGTGCTCGACGTCAGTATGCTAAACTGACCATCGCCGAATTTGCCCAGGCATTTTGCCTCAGCACCCAAGGATTTAATCTGTTATGCCAATGCGTAAAGCTCATTTAGTTCGTCTTCTTCCTCTTGCAAGCCTGGTGCTTGCCGCCTGTTCCATCAATGCTCCTAAGGGTCCGGCGACCAGTCCGACTTCCCCTCAGTGGCGTGAGCATGAGGCGCAAATCAAGCAATTAGAGCACTATCAAACGCGTGGCTCCTTCGCCTATATCTCGGATAAACAAAAAGTTTATGCCCGCTTCTTCTGGCAGCAATACACGCGTGACAACTACCGCCTGTTGTTGACCAACCCACTTGGCAGCACCGAGATGGAGCTGAAAGTCCAAAGCGGCGTCGCCCAGTTGACTAATAATGAAGGCAAGAAGTACACCAGTAATAATCCTGATGAGATGATTCAGAAGCTGACCGGCATGTCGATTCCGCTGGCTAACCTGCGTCTGTGGATGCTGGGCCTGCCGGGCGATGAGAGTGATTTCACCCTCGACAGCCAGTACCGCCTGTCCAAAGTTAACTACAGCCAACACGGCCAGCAAGGCACCGTGGTGTATCAGAGCTACAGCGACGATATGATCCCATCATTGCCGAATCGCCTGGAACTGACCGAAGGCGACCAGCGCATCAAATTGAAAATGGACAGCTGGACCTTAAACTGAGATGACGCAATTGTGGCCTTCTCCGGCTAAACTCAATTTATTCCTTTATATCACCGGCCAGCGCGCCAACGGTTATCACGAACTGCAAACCCTGTTTCAGTTTGTCGATTATGGCGACAGCCTCTCTTTCGTGCCGCGCAACGACGGGCGAATTGTCCTCACTACCCCCGTCGAGGGCGTCGCGGACGAAGATAATTTGGTGGTTCGCGCCGCGCGTTTGTTACAACGTCACGCAAACTGCTCGCTTGGCGCGGACATTTCGCTCATCAAACGCATCCCGATGGGCGGCGGACTGGGCGGGGGTTCCTCTAATGCCGCGACGGTATTGGTAGCACTGAATGCCCTGTGGGAGTGCGGCCTGTCAGATGAACAACTGGCCGCGTTAGGCGTCACCTTAGGCGCAGATGTTCCGGTGTTCGTGATGGGCCATGCCGCCTTTGCCGAAGGCATTGGCGAGATACTGCAACCCGTCGCGCCTGAGGAAAAATGGTATTTAGTGGCCCACCCGGGCGTGCATATCCCGACCCCGATGATTTTTGGCGATCCTGAGTTAACCCGCGACACGCCAAAACGGCCGATAAATGTGCTTTTAAGCACAGCGTGGACAAATGATTGCCAACCGATTGCGATAAAACGTTTTTGCGAGGTTGAACAGCTTGTTTCTTGGCTGTTAGAATACGCGCCGTCACGTATGACGGGCACGGGTGCTTGCGTTTTCGCCGAATTTGCGACCGAGCATGAAGCCCGTCAGGTTTTGAATCAGATTCCATCGTCGGTCACCGGGTTTGTAGCTAAGGGCGTCAACGTCTCTCCCCTGCACCGTTTCCGCGAAGAATGGCTGAGAGCAGCAGGCAAAGCGTAGAGCGTCACGGTCCCGTTTCCCGTGTCTGTTCTTTGCCAGCCTCTCACTCTGTAACAGAGCCAAGATTTCCGTAGTATTGGTTGTAAAGATGTACCGAAGTATTTTTTCTCGTAAGCATAATGCTGTGGCATCGCTCACCGCCCGGTGGTGCCATAAGCCAATGTCTTCCCTGGACGCAAGCCTGAGGTTCTTCTCGTGCCTGATATGAAGCTTTTTGCTGGTAACGCCACCCCGGAACTAGCACAACGTATTGCCAACCGTTTATACACCAGCCTTGGTGACGCCGCCGTCAGTCGTTTTAGCGACGGTGAAGTAAGTGTGCAAATCAACGAAAATGTACGTGGCGGAGATATTTTCATTATCCAGTCCACCTGCGCACCTACTAACGATAACCTGATGGAACTGGTCGTGATGGTTGATGCCTTACGCCGCGCTTCCGCCGGCCGTATCACTGCGGTCATCCCTTATTTTGGTTATGCACGTCAAGATCGCCGGGTGCGTTCAGCCCGTGTGCCAATCACCGCCAAAGTGGTTGCAGACTTCCTTTCTAGCGTCGGTGTTGACCGCGTTCTTACCGTAGATTTACACGCCGAACAGATCCAGGGCTTCTTCGACGTACCGGTTGATAACGTGTTCGGTAGCCCGATTCTGCTGGAAGATATGCTGCAACAGAATCTGGAAAACCCAATCGTGGTTTCCCCAGATATTGGTGGTGTTGTCCGTGCTCGCGCCGTGGCAAAACTGCTCAACGACACTGACATGGCTATCATCGACAAACGCCGCCCACGCGCTAACGTTTCTCAGGTGATGCACATCATCGGTGACGTTGCTGGCCGTGACTGCGTGCTGGTTGACGACATGATCGACACCGGCGGCACGCTGTGTAAAGCCGCTGAAGCCTTGAAAGAGCGCGGTGCTAAGCGCGTTTTCGCTTATGCCACGCACCCAATCTTCTCTGGCAATGCCGTCGAGAACATCAAGAACTCCGTGATTGATGAAGTGATTGTCTGTGACACCATTCCGCTGTCTCCAGAAATTCGCGCACTGAAGAAAGTTCGTACTCTGACTCTATCAGGTATGCTGGCTGAAGCGATTCGTCGCATCAGCAACGAAGAGTCTATCTCTGCGATGTTCGAACATTAATCTGGTTCCCTTCTGCTTGCGGAAGGGGCTGATTAGCGAGCATAAAAAACCCGTTATTGTTCGCGCAATAACGGGTTTTTCTTTAGCCGATCGTAAAACTATAGGTTGTTAATCGCCTATTGTTAAGAATGACGATGATTCTTGCGGCAGCGAGCATCATAATGACGAACCCAAAAATAACGGTCGGCAACGCGTTCACGGCCACCGATTCGCGCCCCTGCTAGCCATAAAATCGCACCAATAAAGATGCTGGCTATTGCGCCATGGGCTAAAAATTGCGGTAAATTCAGACTCGGCATCTGATTCAGAATGGAGTATCCAACCCCGCCGACCATAGTGACCAGACCAAGCCCCATCAGCACGTTACCTAATACTGTTGCGGTTTTACGTTTCATATGTCACCTCCAGTAATCCATCAATTGAACAGGTCTATTTCTGTTTTCCTAGCTCAAAGTGTAGTCGTCGGGTGGGTTTTACTTTGCGGCAACGATCACAGACAGAGAACATAGCATGACAAATCTTTACGTTTTGTTGTCACTTTCATTTGAAGGGTGAATGGTTTTCTTGCTCAACTATTCACCTTTAAAATCATTATCCTGAAATTCCCCTCCGCAGGTTTGGCACAACTGCCTCACGCGGGTAAACTAACGCCCTGATCGTCACCTCATGAAGAAGCGAAACCAACGTGAGCAGCATTAAATTAATTGTGGGTCTGGCCAACCCTGGCGCCGAATACGCCCAAACGCGGCACAACGCCGGAGCCTGGTATGTGGACCTGTTGGCGCGCCAGCATAATCAGCAGCTTAAAGAAGAGAGTAAGTTCTACGGCTACACCGCGCGTTTGTCGCTGGCGGGCCAGGATGTTCGTCTTTTAGTGCCGACGACCTTTATGAATCTCAGCGGCAAGGCCGTGCTGGCGATGGCGAATTTTTATCGCGTCGAGCCGAATGAGATTTTGGTAGCCCACGACGAGTTAGACATCCCGCCGGGCTTGGCGAAAATCAAACTGGGCGGCGGCAACGGCGGCCACAACGGCCTGAAAGATATTCAGAGCAAGCTGGGGAACAACCCTAATTTCTATCGCCTGCGCATTGGTATTGGTCATCCGGGCGATAAAAATAAGGTGGTGGGATTTGTTCTCGGCAAGCCCCCGGCCAGCGAGCAGAAGCTGATTGATGACGCCATCGACGAGTCGCTACGCTGTACCGAGATGCTAATGAAAGAAGGTTTAGAGAAAACCATCCAGCGTCTGCACAGTTTTAAAGCCCAGCCGTAACTCAGTTAAAACTCTATTAAAAGCAAAAAGGCGCGAAATTCGCGCCTTTTCTTATTCAGATTGCCTGACTGCCTTCACAGATTGTCTTCCGCGACGTAATACTGCGGGTCATCCAGCTCGTGGCTACAGAACGGACCAGCCTTTTTCAGCAGGCTCACGCAGTCATCACTGAGGTGGCGCAGCCGAATCGACTTGCCCGCCTCGAGATAGCGCGCGGTCAGTTTATCAATCGCCTCAACGCCGCTGGAGTCCATCACTCGCGTTGCGGCAAAGTCCAACACTACGTTTTGCGGATCGTTCATCGGCTCAAATAACTCGCCAAAGCTGGCCGAGGAGCCAAAGAACAGTGGCCCTTCAAGCTTATAAATCGCCAGATCGCCCTTGGTTTTATGTTCACGAATGCGGATACGCGCCTGCTGCCAGGCGAAGACCAGCGCGGAGATAATTACTCCACTGATCACCGCCACGGCCAGATCGGTGAAAATAGTGATTAAGGTAACAATCACCATCACCAGCGCGTCGGCCTTTGGCATGCGTCGCAGCCTGCGCAGCGAACTCCACTCAAAGGTGTTGTAACACACTACCAACATGATCCCTGCCAGCGCCGCTACCGGCAACAGACCGATGTAACCCGACAGGCTAATCACAAATAAAATCAGCAAAATAGCCCCGACCACGCCTGAAATGCGCCCGCGCCCGCCCGAGGTAAAGTTGATAATTGACTGTCCAATCATCGCGCAACCGGCGAAGCAGCCAAAAAGCCCGCAAATGGTGTTTCCCGCGCCCTGCGCGATGCTTTCGCGATTGCCATTACCCTTCTTATTCCCCATTTCGTCCAGCACGGTCATGGTCAGCAGGGATTCAATCAGGCCGACCAGCGCGATCACCACCGCGTAAGGCAGCACCACCTTCAGCATCTCAAGGTTAAACGGCGCAACCGGCAGGCTGAAGTGAGGCAAAGCGCCGGAGATATCCGCCAAATCTCCGACTCGCAGCGTATGCAGATTAAAGCCAATCGCCACCGCCGCCACCACTATCAGGGCGGCCAGCGAAGAAGGAATAACGCGGGTCAGTTTTGGGAAGAGCACCACCACCAGAATCGCCAGCAGCACCAGCCCGTACATCAGCGGCCCCTGCCCGGCAATCATGTGCAGTTGCGCCAGCATGATGACGATCGCCAGACCGTTCACAAAGCCGTGAATAGCCGGAAGAGGCACCAGACGGATAAATTTCCCCAAACGGAAAACGCCGATCAGGATCTGAATTATCCCGGCAAATATCGTCGCCCACAGCACGTAGCCCATGCCGTGCTGTGCCGCGAGGCTCATCAACACCACCACAATCGAGCCCGCCGCGCCGGAGACCATGCCCGGCTTGCCGCCAAATAGCGCCGTGACTAAGCCAATAATGAAAGCCGTGTGCAAGCCGACAATGGGTGACAGACCGGCCACCAGCGAAAAACCTACGGCTTCGGGGATCATCGAAACCGCGACAACAAATCCCGCCAGAACTTCATTCTTGACGTCAGAAATCCTGAAATCTTTCAGGTTAAACATGATGTTATTCACTTTTTATCAATAGAAACCATTTCTCGCAGACGGAGAAACGCGTGCCGCAGAAGGCTTCACACAGTGGCAAAGCGCGGCAAAAAGCACGGTGAAAACCGTTTACGGAAGGGAAAAACTCAAGGTGGCGTAGGCAAGAAAGACATCTGGCGCGTTTCCGGTCGGTTAAAACATTGTGATCAGTATCTAAAATGATCGGAATACTGGCAAGATTTTTAATCTCAAATACAGGTTAGAGTCTGAGATAAGTGAAGGCGCCAACGCAGAGACGGTGCGAAGGATGCCGGAGATCGGCATTCTGTGTATAATGGCGGGCATAACGGTCATTACATCGTGCGATTAAAGTTAATTGCTTGATAATTAAGATATTAAGGTGATAACAACATGGGATTCAAATGCGGTATCGTGGGCCTGCCGAACGTCGGTAAATCTACATTGTTCAACGCGCTGACTAAAGCGGGCATCGAGGCGGCGAACTTCCCGTTCTGCACTATCGAGCCTAACACTGGCGTGGTGCCAATGCCTGATTCACGTCTTGACCAACTAGCTGAGATCGTAAAACCGCAGCGCATTCTGCCTACTACCATGGAATTCGTTGATATCGCCGGTCTGGTGAAAGGCGCGTCTAAAGGTGAAGGCCTGGGTAACCAGTTCCTGACCAACATCCGTGAAACCGAAGCTATCGGCCACGTTGTGCGCTGTTTCGAGAATGACAACATCATTCACGTGAACAACAAAGTCGACCCGGCGGAAGACATTGATGTCATCAACACTGAGCTGGCCCTGTCCGACCTCGACACCTGTGAGCGTGCGATCCACCGCGTGCAGAAACGTGCTAAAGGCGGCGATAAAGACGCAAAAGCCGAACTGGCTGCGCTGGAAAAATGCCTGCCACAGCTTTCCGAAGCTGGCATGCTGCGTGCGCTAGATCTGACTGACGAAGATAAAGCGGCGATCCGCTACCTGAGCTTCCTGACGCTAAAACCAACTATGTATATCGCTAACGTTAACGAAGACGGTTTTGAAAATAACCCGTACCTCGACACCGTTCGCAAAATCGCCGCTGCTGAAGGCTCTGTCGTAGTGGCAGTCTGCGCCGCGGTTGAATCTGATATCGCCGAGTTGGACGACGCTGATCGTGATGAGTTCATGGCCGAGCTGGGTCTGGAAGAGCCGGGCCTGAACCGCGTGATCCGCGCCGGTTATGAGCTGCTGAACCTGCAAACTTACTTCACCGCAGGCGTGAAAGAAGTCCGCGCATGGACCATCCCTGTCGGCGCCACTGCCCCACAGGCAGCCGGTAAAATCCACACCGACTTCGAGAAAGGCTTTATCCGCGCCCAAACCATCGCTTTCGAAGACTTCATCACCTACAAAGGTGAACAAGGCGCGAAAGAAGCCGGCAAAATGCGTTCAGAAGGTAAAGAGTACATCGTGAAAGATGGCGACGTGATGAACTTCTTGTTTAACGTCTAAGCCAAAATTCGGGTTGTAGAGACTATAAGTTGTGTTAAAGAAACCCCATGCAGATGCGTGGGGTTTTTGTTTGGAGGCATGACAGATGACCTTCCACCCCATTAAAGGATATATTGAGGCAATAATCTAACTCCCTCACTTCGTAACGGACACCACCATGGCACTGATCCCCAAAAATTACTCGCGGTTGGAAAGCGGCTATCGCGAGAAAGCGTTAAAAATCTATCCGTGGGTTTGTGGGCGCTGCTCGCGTGAGTTTGTTTATTCCAACCTGCGCGAATTAACGGTTCACCATATCGATCACGACCACACCAATAACCCGGCGGATGGCAGTAACTGGGAGTTGTTGTGTTTGTACTGCCATGACCATGAGCACTCAAAATACACCGAGGCGGACCAGTACGGCACAACCGTCGTCGCGGGCGAAGACGCGCAGGACGATGTTGAAGCGGCGACCTATAATCCCTTCGCAGATTTAAAGTCGCTGCTGAATAAGAAGAAGTAATTATGTAGATGTCAGCTTATGGCGCATAAGCTGACATCACAGCAT
This sequence comes from Ewingella sp. CoE-038-23, assembly GCF_040419245.1. Lineage (NCBI taxonomy): Bacteria > Pseudomonadati > Pseudomonadota > Gammaproteobacteria > Enterobacterales > Yersiniaceae > Ewingella > Ewingella docleensis. Next base: position 2,321,498 of record NZ_JAZHOH010000001.1, read on the forward strand.
GCCGAAGGATATTAGCCCGCTTTTTCGAGGCTACGCTTTACGGCCTTGAGCGTCCTTTGGCGGATCCAGCCACTTCCTGCTCTTATCGCCAGCCAGTACAAAGCCATTTTTAAGTAGGTCGCTCTGTCAGAGCAATGGATGAAGGTTTCTGTACAGAGTGCATATTTATCAGTCGCTATCTCTTGTAATTGATACCGCAGTAACAATTTTGCGTTACCAGGCTTAAGTGCTGCGCAATACGCACGAGTGTCCTGAATATCCTCAAGACCAAAATCGCTACGCCAAAATTGGCCTCTTAAGCCATAACAAAGTTCAGTTGTGGATTTTTCAAGCAATGTAAAATTACTCAGTCCGAACTGATGAATACTGTCTCTAGACTCACCCAAACGTAATCTTTGTGGCAGTTGTCGCACCGACATCAAGGTTCTAATGATGAAGTCCTGCTGGATATCATAATCAGCCACCGCCGATAATATTTTTTCCGGGTAGAGAGTGGTGATAGTTGCTTGATGTCTCTCATAGAACTGAAAGTTCGGCATATATATAGGTACATTTAGCCAGCCGGTTAGAACTTTCTTAGTAACAAATCCCAGCACCAATCTACTTACTCCCTTAAAAAACCTAATCCCGAATGATGGTTATTGCGCTCCAATAACTTTATTGGCTAGGGTCAATCGGAAGAAATCGACCCAGCAACTACCCCTCAACCACCATCACTTCAACCCCGGCTTTTCGCAGTCCGCTCAAACTCTCTTCTGGAATGCCGCTATCAGTAATAACCGTATGAATACGTTGAGTATCAATAATCTTGTGCAGGCTGGAGCGGTTAAATTTGCTGGAGTCGGTGACCACAATAATGTGCTCCGCGACTTCACACATCCGGCGATTCAAACGCGCTTCGTCTTCATTATGGGTACTGACTCCGCGCTCGAGGCTTATGGCGTCGACGCCGAGAAAAAGGATATCGAAGTGGTAATTTTGCAGCGACTGGTCGGCCTGTTCACCATAGAAAGAGAGAGACTGGCGGCGTAGGTGCCCGCCGGTCATCAGCACGTCCACCCCTTCGGCTTCCACCAGCGCGTTGGCCACATTCATGCCATTGGTCATGGCAATCACCTCTTTATGATTACGCATATGGCGCGCAATTTCATAGGTGGTGGTGCCTGAGTCAAGAATGACGCGGTGGCCCGGCTTAATAAGATTGGCGGCAACCCGCGCAATGCTGCGCTTTAAAGAAGTATTAAGGGAGCTTTTATCTTCCACCGTCGGCTCAATCCCCGGCGTGTTGGCGTCGCAAACCAGCGCACCGCCGTAGGCTCGCACGGCGATGCCCTGCTTTTCCAGAAAGGCTAAATCGTTGCGGATAGTGACCGTGGAAACATTAAAAAATGCCGACAAATCATTAACCTGAACACTACCCTGTTGACGAAGACGCTGAATAATCTGCTCACGCCTTTCACTGGTCCCTGTTACCCGTTTTTCCATTGCCGAATCGGTATTGCTCATCATTAATCCTTTCTCGCGGCCTTTCGTTTCATTTCGCTTTACCTATTAACGCCTTTCTTTTGCTGAAATGCAAGCCTTTGCACGACGCCAAATCGGTGGAACAACGGATAAAAAAACCTTTCACTACGTTTCTTTTGCGAAACAGATCGCATTTCCATTATCTTTCGTTTTGTTTTTATTGGTCGTTAGAGCAATATTCAGCGAAATGAACTGAAAGAAAAATAACCATTACCCCCTTATGGAGTGGAAAGTGAAACATTTAACCGAGTTTGTGGCTGACCATAAGCAGGATAAAGGATGCGGCATCTTTGCCGTCTGTTCCGCGCACCCATTAGTGCTTGAAGCGGCAATACGTCACGCCAGGGAAACACAATCGCTCTTATTAATAGAAGCCACCTCCAATCAAGTGGATCAGTTTGGCGGCTACACGGGCATGACCCCGGTAGACTTTCGTCACTTCGTTGAGCAAATGGCCGATGAGCACCACTTGCCGCGCCAACAGTTGATATTAGGTGGCGACCATTTGGGGCCAAATCGCTGGCAAACTGCGCCTGCCGCAGAAGCTATGGCGCATGCTGAAGAGCTGATTCGCCATTATGTTGCCGCGGGTTTTAAAAAAATCCATCTGGATTGCAGCATGTCCTGTGCCGATGACCCGGTGCCATTAACCGATGAGATCGTGGCTGAGCGTGCCGCACGACTTGCGCGAATTGCCGAGCAGACCAGCAAGAAAACATGGGGTTCCTCTGATCTGGTGTATGTCATTGGGACAGAAGTGCCGGTTCCGGGGGGCGCGCACGAAACGCTGTCGGCACTCACCGTGACCTCACCACAAGCAGCAAAAGCCACGCTGCAAGCTCATCGCCATGCTTTTGAACAACAGGGGCTGAACGAAATTTGGCCACGGATTATTGGGCTGGTCGTGCAGCCCGGCGTGGAATTCGATCATGCTCATATTATTGATTATCAACCTGAAAAATCTCTTGCTCTGAGTCAGACTATCGAAGAATTTGACACCATGGTCTTCGAAGCGCACTCCACCGATTATCAAACACCACTCGCCCTACGGCAGCTTGTTCAACATCACTTCGCTATTTTGAAAGTCGGCCCGGCGCTCACTTTTGCATTGCGCGAAGCCCTCTTTTCGCTGGCCGCCATCGAGCATGAACTTCGCCCTTCTCACCAGTGTTCAGGGCTGAGAGATGTCTTAGAAAGCGTGATGCAACAGCACCCGCAGCACTGGGAACAGCATTACCACGGCAATAACGATGAGCGCCGTCTGGCGCGCGGGTACAGCTATTCCGACCGCGTTCGCTACTACTGGCCGGATCACGACATTGACGAGGCTTATTCCCGTTTGGTGACGCATCTGGCGGATCAATCTATTCCACTGCCACTGATTAGCCAGTACCTACCCCTGCAATACAGCAGGGTTCGTGAAGGCCGACTGGCAGCAACACCGCATGAACTGATTATTGACCACATTCAGGATGTACTGCGTCAGTACCATGCTGCCTGCATGAGCACTTCGTCATCCCAATAACACAATGATAATAAGGAAGAAAAAATGCCAAACATTGTTTTAAGTCGTATTGATGAGCGTCTGATCCACGGCCAGGTGGGTGTTCAGTGGGTCGGGTTTGCCGGGGCGAATCTGGTGTTAGTAGCCAATGATGAAGTGGCCGAAGATGAAGTTCAGCAGAATTTAATGGAAATGGTGTTGGCGGAGGGCATCGCCGTGCGTTTTTGGCCGCTGCAAAAGGTTATAGACAATATTCATCGCGCCAACGATCGGCAGAAAATCTTACTGGTCTGTAAAAATCCCACCGACTTTCTGACCCTCGCCAACGGCAATGTGCCGGTGACGCGCATCAACGTGGGCAATATGCACTATGCCGAAGGCAAGCAACAAATCGCGAAAACCGTCTCCGTCGACGATCAGGACATTGCCGCTTTTAATGGCCTGAAAAAAGCCGGTGTGGAATGTTTTGTTCAGGGCGTACCTACCGAGCCAGCACAGGATCTATACAAACTCCTTTGAGGTATTTTCTATGGAAATTAGCTTATTACAGGCACTAGCGTTAGGGATCCTGGCCTTTATTGCGGGATTGGATATGTTCAATGGCCTGACGCATATGCATCGTCCGGTAGTCCTTGGCCCCCTGGTCGGCCTGATTATGGGTGACCTTCACGCGGGAATATTGACCGGCGGTACGCTGGAATTGGTATGGATGGGGCTTGCGCCGCTGGCCGGTGCCCAGCCGCCGAATGTGATTATCGGCACAATTGTCGGCACCGCTTTTGCTATCACCGCCAGAGTGAAGCCTGAAGTAGCCGTCGGCGTGGCCGTTCCCTTTGCCGTGGCGGTGCAAATGGGCATTACCTTCTTGTTCTCCATTATGTCTGGCGTGATGGCGCGCTGCGACCGCATGGCGGCCAACGCGGACACCAAAGGCATCGAAAGAGTTAACTATCTGGCGTTACTGGCACTGGGGGCTTTCTATTTTCTCTGCGCCTTCCTGCCTATCTACTTCGGCGCGGATCACGCAAAAGCGGCCATTGATGTCTTACCGGCGCGCCTGATTGACGGCCTTGGCGTGGCGGGCGGCATTATGCCAGCCATCGGCTTTGCCGTGCTGCTGAAAATCATGATGAAAAACGTCTACATCCCCTATTTCATTCTTGGATTTGTTGCTGCCGCTTGGCTAAAACTGCCGGTACTGGCGATTGCTGCTGCCGCACTCGCCATGGCAATCATCGATTTTATGCGCAAAGACTCAGCCCCACTGCAGCCTTCCAGCTCTAAACAAGAGGAATTCGAAGATGGTATCTAATACTCAGGTTTTGCCAGGGATCAGCACCAGTGAGAAAACCGTGACGTCTGGCAGTGACAATATCTATGAAGATCAAACTATTGGCACCGAGCTGACTAAAAAAGACATTAACCGCGTGGCGTGGCGCTCCATGCTGCTGCAAGCCTCCTTTAACTATGAGCGTATGCAGGCTTCAGGCTGGCTATATGGGCTGCTGCCCGCCTTGAAAAAGATCCACACCAATAAAAATGATCTGGCGCGAGCCATGAAAGGCCATATGGGGTTCTTCAACACCCACCCTTTCCTGGTGACATTTGTCATCGGCATCATTCTAGCGATGGAGCGTTCCAAGCAGGATGTGAACAGCATTCAGAGCACTAAAATTGCTGTTGGCGCGCCACTGGGCGGCATTGGCGATGCCATGTTCTGGCTCACGTTACTGCCAATTTGCGGCGGGATTGGGGCCAGCCTGGCGCTGCAAGGCTCGATTCTCGGTGCGGTGGTGTTTTTGGTGATGTTTAACGTCGTTCATCTCGGGCTGCGTTTCGGGCTGGCTCACTATGCCTATCGCATGGGGGTTGCCGCCATTCCGGTAATCAAGGCCAATACGCTAAAAGTGGGCCGCGCCGCCTCTATCGTTGGGATGACGGTGATTGGCGCGCTAGTGGCAACCTATGTTCGTTTAGCCACCACGCTGGAGATCAATGCCGGTGACGCGGTAGTTAAACTGCAAACCGACGTTATCGACAAACTAATGCCAGCGTTTCTGCCCCTGCTATATACCCTGACGATGTATTGGCTGGTACGCCGTGGCTGGAGCCCGCTGCGCCTGATCGGGCTGACCGTGGTGTTGGGCATCGTCGGCAAATTTGGTCACTTCCTGTAAGCAAGAGGACGCAACATGTTAAGCATTATTCTTACGGGTCACGGCGGGTTCGCCACCGGGCTTGAGAAAGCCATGAAGCAAATTCTTGGCGAACAGCCACAAATCATGGCAATCGATTTCCCCGAAAGCTCGTCAACCGCCCTGCTGACCTCCGAGTTTGAACAGGCGCTGAGCCTGCTAGATGAGAGTGAGGGGCTGGTTTTTCTGACCGATTTACTGGGCGGGACGCCTTTTCGCGTGGCATCGACATTAGCCATGCAGAAACCCGAGCGGGAAGTGATCACCGGCGTGAATCTACAGCTTCTGCTGGAAATGGTACTGGAGCGCGAGGGATTGAGCAGTCAGGAATTCCGCCTTCTGGCCCTTGAATGTGGTCATCGGGGGCTAACCAGCTTAGTGGATGAGCTGGGCCGTCATCGTGAGGCCGTACCCATAGAGGAAGGGATATGAGCACGCTATTGCGCGCGCACCGAGTGCTCACTGAACAAGGCTGGCTGCAAGACCACCAGTTACGGCTCAACGGCAACAAGATTATCGCCATTGAGCCAATCCCTGCAGGTGTTCCAAAGCGCGATGCCGAGCTGCTATGTCCGGCCTACATAGATATCCATGTTCACGGGGGCGATGGCGTTGACGTCATGGATGACGCTCCCGAGGTGTTGGACCAGCTGGCGATGTTTAAAGCGCGTCAGGGCGTCGGCGGCTGGTTGCCGACTACCGTCACGGCGAAGCTTGATGAGATAACGAGCGCACTGCGACGCATTGCCCTGCGCTATCACCAGGGTGGGAAAGGCGCGACGGTGCTGGGAAGTTATCTGGAAGGGCCTTACTTCACGCCGCAGAACAAGGGGGCGCATGCCCCAGAGCTATTCCGCGAACTGAGCATCGCCGAGCTAGATGGCCTGATTAATGTGTCGCAAAACACCCTGCGCGTGGTGGCTCTGGCACCTGAAAAACCCGAGGCGATCGCGGTCATTCAGCACCTTAAAAGTCAGGGAATCCGAGTAATGCTCGGCCACAGTGCGGCAAGCTATGAAGAGACAGTCCGGGCCTTTGACGCCGGAGCCGATGGGCTGGTGCACTGCTTTAACGGCATGACGGGGCTTCATCACCGTGATCCGGGTATGGTTGGCGCGGGGTTAACGGATAAGCGAGCCTGGCTGGAGTTAATTGCCGATGGTCACCATGTTCATCCCGCGGCGATGGCCCTTTGCTGTGACTGCGCCGCGCCTCGAGTGGTGCTGATCACTGACGCCATGCGCGCTGCTGGCATGCCCGACGGCGAGTATTCAATTTGCGGGCAACCCGTTACTCTACAGCAAGGCATGGTGCGCACGGCTGCGGGCGGGCTTGCAGGAAGCACCCTGTCGCTGGATGCCGGGGTGCGCAATCTGGTCAATAACCTCGCGATATCAGAGGCGGATGCCATTCATATGGCGTCACTGCATCCGGCCAAAATGCTCGGCCTTGAACAGAGTTACGGTTCACTCTCAGAGGGGAAAATGGCCAACATCATCGCGCTAGACTCACAGCTTAGGGTGCAAAAAATATGGGTTGATGGTCAGTCTGTCGAGATCTAATCCTTTCACTGCACAACACTTTGGTTTGTGACCCCCGTGGTCACAGACCTTTCCTTTCCTTTCGACTGTTGCAAGTCCACTTCCTCAAGAAATAGCCTTATTCATATAAAACAATCAGTTGAATAAATTCATTCCATCTTTAGATCACAGTTTTAGTTTTATTTCCTTTCTTTCGTTGATCTTTCACTTTCTTTTGTATAGATTCCATTTAACCACAAAACAAGCCAAATGAAACGAAACGAAAGATAGCCATGCATGATTTGTATTGGCTCACTGAAAGGTACGACTAAGGACTAAGTGATGAGCGAAACCGAATTTGCCAGTATTTCAGGTACGGCAACCTGGACCGAAAAAGAGATCCGCCAGCAACCGGGATGCTGGATCCAATCCTTAAAAAACATTGAAAGCCAACGCCGCGAGATAGAGACTTTTCTCAGCCCTCTGCTGCAAAAATCTGATCTGCATATCGTCCTGACCGGCGCGGGAACCTCGGCATTTATCGGCGATATTATTGCGCCTTGGCTTGCGCGCCAGACGGGTAAAAATTTCGTCGCCGTGCCGACCACCGATCTCGTGACTAACCCTGCTGATTATTTATCCTCCCATCGCCCGACGCTGCTGGTCTCTTTTGCCCGCTCGGGCAACAGTCCGGAGAGCGTCGCGGCAGTGGATTTAGCCAATCAGCTGGTCGGCCAGTGCCACCATTTGGTTATTACCTGCAATGAAGCGGGCAGCCTGTATCAAAATGCTGTCAGCAGTGACAACTCGCTAGCCCTGCTGATGCCTGCGGAAACGCACGATCGCGGGTTCGCCATGACCAGCAGCATCAGCACCATGATGGCCAGCTGTCTGGCAGTTTTTGTACCTGAAATCATCAACAGCCCGAGTTTTCAGGACGTGGCGACGCGCTGCGAACAGATCATCGATTCTCAAGGTGACTTCAGCGAGCCGGTATTTGGCAGCTTGCCATTCAAACGCATTGTTTATCTCGGCAGCGGCGGCTTGCAAGGCGTGGCGCGGGAATCCGCCTTAAAAGTGCTGGAGCTGACGGCGGGAAAACTGGCGGCATTTTATGACTCGCCGACAGGTTTTCGCCACGGACCAAAATCCTTGGTCAATGATGAAACCCTGGTCGTGCTGTTTGTGTCGAGCCATCCCTACACCCGCCAATACGATCTCGACTTGCTCAACGAGCTGCGCCGCGACCAGCAGGCGATGCGCGTGGTGGCAATCTCGGCCACCAGCAGCCCTGAAATCGTTGCCGGGCCACACATCTTGTTACCCGCCTCCCGAGATTTTATCGATATCGAACAGGCTTTCTGTTTCCTGATGTACACCCAAATTTTCGCTCTCGGTGAATCAATCAAAGCGGGTATTACCCCTGACACCCCTTCCGCCAGCGGCACGGTTAATCGCGTGGTGAAAGGCGTCATTATTCATCCATGGAAAGGCTGAGAGGATCACCACATGAGCATTATTTCGACCAAATATCTTTTACAGGACGCTCAGGCGCGGCGTTATGCCGTTCCCGCTTTTAATATCCATAACGCAGAAACCATTCAGGCGATCCTCGAAGTCTGCAAAGAGATGCAGTCTCCGGTGATCCTTGCCGGTACGCCGGGCACCTTTAAACATATCGCTTTTGAAGAGATTTACGCCCTGTGTGAAGCCTATTCTGCCAGCTACGGCATGCCACTGGCTCTGCATCTCGACCACCATGAGTCACTGGAAGATATTACCCGCAAGGTCAATGCCGGGGTGCGCAGCGCGATGATTGACGGCAGCCACTTCCCGTTTGCTGAGAACGCCCGTCTGGTGAGAAGCGTGGTGGATTTTTGCCATCGCCACGATTGTAGCGTTGAGGCTGAATTAGGCCGACTAGGCGGCGTTGAAGATGACATGGACGTCGACGAAGAGAGCGCTTTTCTCACTGACCCACAGGAAGCCCGCCGATTTGTCGAGTTAACCGGCATTGATAGCCTTGCCGTCGCCATTGGTACGGCACACGGCTTATACACCAAGCGGCCAAAAATTGATTTCCAGCGTTTGGGGGAAATTAGCGAAACGGTGGACATTCCGTTGGTTTTGCATGGCGCGAGCGATGTGCCTGACGACTATGTGCGCCGCGCCATTGAGTTGGGCGTTTGCAAAGTGAATGTCGCCACCGAGCTGAAAATTGCCTTTGCGGCGGCGGTTAAAAAATGGTTTGGCGACAACCCCGAAGGCAACGACCCGCGCTATTACATGCGCGTTGGCATGGACGCCATGAAAGACGTGGTGCGCAGCAAAGTCACGGTCTGCGGCTCGGCGAATAAGCTCATCCCTGAAGCCGTTGCGTCACATTAAATCTCTTATATAGGTTACCCTGTCACTTATCGGGTAGCCTTTTCCATCTCAGCACCCATCCCTTTTTTACTCTGAGATATCAGGACATCCTATGAAAACCCTCATAAAAAGTTCTCTCTTATTATTGCTGATCAGCAATGGCGCTCTCGCCTCCGAGTACCAGTTAAACAACGATAACTTGGCTTTCTCTTTTGACGACGCCCACTCAGCCGTGATGTTAAAAGATAAGCTTTCGGGCCACCAGCTAGCGCCTATTGAATTGTTTTTCCTGACATTACCTGATGAAAAGGTGATTCACGCTGCCGATTTTAAAATTAAGAGCGTGCAGAAAAAAGATGACGCGATCCTCATTGATTATGAGCACCAAGACTTCAGCGTCAGCGTCGCGTTGCATAGCCTGAAAGGCAAATACGCCAGCATTGACTACAGTATTCAGGCCAAAGACCAGCCGCAGAAAGTAGCGAAAATCACCTTCTTCCCAACCAAAGGGCAGGCTCAGGCTCCTTATGTTAATGGCGCCATCAGTAGCTCGCCGATCATTGCGGACAGCTTTTTCATTCTGCCGGAAAAACCTATCGTTAATACCTATGCCTATGAAACCACAACCAATTTAAACGTTGAGCTGAAAACGCCGATTGGCACGGATACCCCTGTCACCTTCACCACCTACTTTGGGACTTTTGAAGAAAGCAATCAGCTGCGCCGCAGCTTCAACCAGTTCATTAACGCCGTGCGGGCGCGCCCTTATCAACCCTATCTGCACTATAACAGCTGGATGGATATCGGCTTCTTCACCACCTATACCGAACAAGAGGTGCTGAATCGCATGGACACCTACGCCGACGAGCTGATTAAAAAGCGCGGCGTGAAGCTGGATGGTTTTTTACTGGATGACGGCTGGGACGATCGCACAGGGAAATGGCTGTTTGGCCCGGCATTCAGCAAAGGGTTTGGCGCGGTGAAGGAGAAAGCCGATAGCCTGCACACTTCGGTCGGGCTGTGGCTCTCACCCTGGGGGGGCTATAACAAGCCGCGCGACATCCGCGTTTCGCATGCCAAAGAAAATGGTTTTGAAACCGTCGATGGCAAGTTCGCCCTTTCTGGCCCTAATTACTTCCGCAATTTTAATGAACAAATCATCAAACTTATTAAAAATGAGCACATTACCTCTTTCAAACTAGACGGCATGGGCAACGCCAACTCGTATATACCAGGCAGTCAGTTCGCCTCTGACTTTGATGCCTCAATCGAGTTGATTAAAAATATGCGCCAGGCCAATCCTGATCTATTTATCAACCTGACTACCGGCACCGACGCCAGCCCGTCATGGCTGTTCTACGCCGACTCTATCTGGCGTCAGGGGGATGACATCAATGTGTTTGGCAAAGGCTCGCCGGTTCAACAGTGGATGACTTATCGCGATGCCGAAACCTATCGCTCCATCGTGCGCAAAGGCCCGCTGTTCCCAATAAACTCATTGATGTATCACGGGATTGTCAGCGCGGAGCACGCCTATTTTGGACTGGAGAAAGTGCAGACCGACGGTGACTTTGCCGATCAGGTGTGGAGCTATTTTGCGACAGGGACCCAGCTGCAAGAGCTGTACATCACGCCGTCAATGTTAAACAGCAATAAGTGGGACACGCTGGCAGCGGCGGCAAAATGGTCACGCAATAACAGTGACGTGCTGGTCGATACCCACTGGATTGGCGGCGATCCGACTGCATTGGAGGTCTACGGCTGGGCATCATGGAGCAAAAAGAAAGCCATTTTGGGCCTGCGCAATCCGTCGGATAAAGCACAAAGTTACTATCTGGACCTCAGTAAAAGCTTTGAAATCCCCAGCGGCGAGGCCAACCAATTCACCCTTAAAAATGTGTATGGCAGCAACACCAGCCTGCCTGCCAATTACCGCCAGCCTGTTGTCGTGACCTTAAAACCGTTACAAACCCTGGTCATCGAAGCCATCCCCGTCACCCAGTAAAAATTACCCGCCACATTCCGGCCTGATACCCCAACAATCAGGCCGGACTCCCTATCCTTAACCTCCTCTGCCGACAGCTATCCCAAAAACAGGTTATAACTATTATTGGCTTACGTGACATTCTACGGCCGTTATTTTTACTTTCGACTATTAATTCTTTGGTTTTTATTATCAGCAAAATCACAATTAACTGATGAATTAAACTTTATATACGAAAAGTCTTAAGCTGAAATGCGAAAGAATAATCCTACAGACTTGAAAGATTATTCCTACACCACAGAAAAATCTTAAAGAAAACTCTTAGAAACGCCTCCTAAATGTTAAATAATAAAAATAAAAACCTCTCAGACGCATCAATTTTCCGCCCCCTAGACCCCACAAAAAGAAAACCCATAAAAGCATTATAAAACAACAATATAAAGTAAAAGAAACCCTTTTAAATTTACTTATGCATTTAATTAAAACAACCAAAAAGCTATTAGTTAGCATGTGGAAGCATTGATTAATTCAAAGTATTCAATATTATTAACCAGTAGATTCCCTATTTTTTAACTCATAGGTAATGAGTGAATCTTGACGTAACTCCGTTAGTGGCCTTGCAGGAAGCAAAGCTCTTCGTTTCTGCTTGTCGCCAAAAAAAATCACACCCCGATCACAAGCAGGGAAAATAACCATGTCTAATAGCTTTCAAAATGAAATACCTAAAGCTCGCGTTAATATAAAGCTAGATCTCCATACCGGCGGCGCGCAGAAGAAAGTCGAACTGCCATTAAAGCTGGTGGTAATGGGCGATTACAGTAACGGGAAAGAGAATCGTCCGTTATCTGAACGCGAAAAAATCAATATCAACAAAAACAACTTCAATAGCGTACTGGCCGAATATGGCCCTTCGCTCAACCTGACCGTGGAAAACACGCTGGCAGGCGATCGCAGCGAAGAGAGCGTTAAGCTCTCGTTTGGCGATATGAAAGACTTCGAGCCTGAACAAGTTGCCCGTCAAATCCCCCAACTTCGCGCCATGCTGGCAATGCGTAATTTATTGCGCGACCTCAAATCTAATCTGCTAGACAACGCCACTTTCCGCAAAGAGCTCGAAACCATCCTTAAGGATGAAACCTTGAGCAATGACTTGCGCAACGAGCTGGCCGCGCTGGCCCCTAAAGACGCTTAACCCTTCCTGAATCGGACCAACCTGAGATTATGCTTATGTCTGCAAATACAGAAAATACTCATGAAAGCCGCACAACCGTGCTGGAACATTCCGACGCAGGAAGTGTTTACGCGTCCCTATTTGACAAAATCAACCTGACGCCAGTCTCCTCGTTGGGCGACGTCAACCTCTTCCAGGACAATCAGGCGATGTCTGATGTCACCACCGACGAGCGCGTGACCGCCGCTGTGCAAGTGTTCCTGCAACGCCTAAAGGCATCCGGGCAGAAAGTTGAGCGTCTGGATAAAACGCTGCTCGACGGCCATATCGCGATGCTCGACGAGCAGATCAGCCGTCAGTTGGACGTGGTCATGCACCATCCTGACTTCCAGCGCGTGGAGTCCGGCTGGCGTGGCCTGAAGTTCCTGATTGATCGCACCGACTTCCGCCAAAATGTCAAAATCGAACTGTTGGATGTCTCCAAAGAAGACCTGCGCCAAGACTTCGAAGACTGCCCGGAAATCATTCAAAGCGGCCTGTATCACCACACCTATATTCAAGAATATGACACGCCGGGCGGCGAGCCGATTGGCTCTATCATCTCTAACTATGAGTTTGACGCCAGTGCGCAAGACGTGGCCCTGCTGCGTAACATTTCTAAAGTATCAGCCTCGGCGCATATGCCATTTGTAGGCTCCGTCGGCCCGAAATTCTTCCTGAAAGACTCCATGGAAGAGGTCGCGGCAATCAAAGACATTGGTAACTACTTCGACCGCGCCGAGTACATCAAGTGGAAATCCTTCCGCGACTCCGATGACTCCCGCTACATCGGCCTGACCATGCCGCGCGTACTGGGTCGTCTGCCTTATGGCCCAGACACCGTGCCGGTTCGCAGCTTCAACTATGTGGAAGAAGTCAAAGGCCCCGACCACGAGAAATACCTGTGGACCAACGCCTCTTTTGCTTTTGCCGCCAATATGGTGAAAAGCTTTATTAAGAACGGCTGGTGCGTGCAGATCCGTGGCCCGCAGGCCGGTGGCGCAGTAACCGACTTGCCAATCCACTTGTACGACTTGGGTACCGGCAATCAGGTGAAAATCCCGTCAGAGGTGATGATCCCTGAAACCCGCGAGTTTGAGTTCGCCAATCTGGGGTTCATTCCGCTCTCTTACTACAAAAATCGCGACTACTCCTGCTTCTTCTCGGCTAACTCCACGCAGAAGCCGGCTCTGTATGACACCGCTGACGCCACGGCCAACAGTCGTATCAACGCCCGCCTGCCTTACATCTTCCTGCTGTCTCGCATCGCGCATTACCTGAAGTTGATCCAGCGCGAGAATATCGGCACCACCAAAGACCGCCGCTTGTTAGAGCTGGAATTGAATACTTGGGTGCGTTCGCTGGTAACTGAAATGACCGATCCGGGCGACGACCTGCAGGCCTCTCACCCCCTGCGCGACGCAAAAGTGACCGTCGAAGATATCGAGGACAACCCTGGCTTCTTCCGCGTGAAACTCTACGCCGTTCCGCACTTCCAGGTGGAAGGCATGGACGTCAACTTGTCGTTGGTTTCTCAGATGCCTAAAGCGAAAGCTTGAAGCCCGGAGGCAGGATGAAAATTGAACGTCCGCTATGGACACGCGGAATTCTGGTTTCTCCACAGCAATTTCAACAACAGGCCTCTCTGGAGGCCTGGACTAACGAATGCATTGCGCAAATGGGCGTTTTGCATCCGTGGGGAGTGCTGCATGCCAGTTTCGAGCAGGACGCGCTGGCCCAAGGCCGCCTAAAAGCTGAACGCTTACACGTCCGCTTTCAGGATGGCACTTTGGTGGATACCGGCAGTGCTGATTTGCTGCCATCGACCTTAACGCTTGCCGCCAACCTGCCAGCGCAGGCCAATGAAGCGACCGTCATGCTGGCGATACCTCAAACCTATGCCAATGGGGGTAACTGTCTGCAACCTGACGAGTTGGCGGAACGCCCGGTGCGTTATCGCCAGGCTTGGCGGGATGTGCAAAATCATTATGGCGACGATAAAAAGCAGATCGCCGTCATGACGCATGAACTCTCCCTGCGTCTAAGCACGCAGGAGAACGGGGATTATCAGACCTGCCCGGTTGCCCTTCTGCGCCGTGACCAGCAAGGTCGCTGGACTCAGGACAAGAGCTTTATTCCGCCGTTGCTCAGCCTGCAAGCGAGCCACTGGTGTAGTGAGCAATTGGAAATATTGATGGTGCAGCTTCGTGCGCGCCTGCAACGGCTGATGGGCATGCGTCGCGAAAGCAATGCCCGCATGGCTGACTTCGCGGTGGCCGACGTTTCCCTGTTCTGGCTACTCAACGCCCTTAACAGTGCTGAACCCGTGCTGGGAAATTTCCAGCGCTACCCGCAAGTTCATCCGGAGCGTTTATATCAGGAGCTGGCAAGGCTGGCTGGCAGCTTGCTGACATTCTCTTTAGAGCATGACAGCACGGCTATTCCCGTTTACCAGCACGACCGCCTAACTGCCGTTTTCCCGCCGCTTTTCGCATTACTGAATATCTTGCTCGAGGCAAGCCTGCCTTCGCGCCTGGTGGCTGTTGAACTGGTTCACGATGCGCGGATTAACCAGTGGCGCGCTGATTTACATGACCCACGGCTGCGCGAAGAGGTGGATTTCTATCTCTCCGTTCGCTCCACGCTCTCGTCGGCTCAGTTACAAACGCAGTTCCCACAGCTGTGCAAAGTCGGCGCGCCTGATGATGTCGGGAATGTGGTCAACGTGGCATTGAACGGCATTCCGCTGCGAGCACTGACTCACGTCCCTGCCGCCATACCACTGCGCCTCGAAAACCAATATTTCTCTCTTGATCTCAACCATCCGGCGGCGAAACAGATGATGGATGCCGGGGCCTGCGTGTTCTATGTGCCGGGCACTTTAGGTGAGATCCAGCTTGAACTCTTTGCGGTGTTACGCGCATGAATCAATCCTTAAAAGTATCAACTCACTCCCTTGATATCGATGCGCTGCTCGCTAATACCTGGCTGCAAATCATCAGCCTGCGTCAGGGAATGACCTGCAGCGAAGGTGAAGGTCGCGCTTTTTGGCAGCGCTGCGTAGATGATATCGAGCATGTTCAGCAGGCGCTGAAGGCCGCCCATATCAGTGAGCCAAGCTGCCAGCACATCATGTATGCCCAGTGCGCGGTGCTGGATGAGACAGTAAAAGGCCGTAGCACCCATGATGATATCTATTTCGTATGGTGTAACTCTCCCCTGCAGGCGCATTTCTTCAAAACTTTGGATGCAGGAAGCCAGCTTTACGAGCGCGTCAGGCAGGTGTTGCGAGAACCGGCGCCGGATTCAGCCGTTTTAATCTGTTTTCATCGCGTGCTGATGCTAGGTTTTCAAGGGGGTCTAGGCCCACAGGCGGGTGTCGAGCGCCAGCAATTGGTCGACCAACTCTCTGCTCGAGTTCCCGCCTTTAACTCTGCACCAACCAATCCCGTGCTGGCGATCGCCCCGTCGCGTCACCGCATTGGGTTATGGCTACGTTATTGGCCGTTACGCCTTGGCTTAGCTGCGCTATTAGTGGCGCTACTGTGGTTAGGTCTTGATCACTGGCTGTCAGGGCTACTGTCGACCTTGTTACCGGGGTCAGTGCGATGAGTAAGATCTGGCAACGAGGATTGTGGTTATGGGCGGGGATCTTAGCCGGAATAATATGTCTGGTCTTTCTGCCTTTTTCACCGACCGTTCGCTGGGTCAGTTTTGCGCTGGTCATGGTGATATGCCTGACCGGCCTCTGGCTGGCAGGACGTAAATCCCTGCTCGAATTGGAAGCGATAAACCTCGACAGCCTGCCGCCGGAAAGCTATCGCCTGCCGGTGGTACTGGTTTGCGGCGATGCGCTACCTGCGCTGTTTGGTGCCGACACTATTCATCAATCGGCGCAGGGCTGCTGGCTTCGCGTCAATGAGATCTCAGCGCTTCGGCAATTCGCGCAGAAATTGTTGGAACAGCGTCCTGAGTGGGCCAGACAACTGAGCGTCATGTTCTCCGTCAATCCACAGCAGCAGGGGGATGAACAAACACTTTCCACCCATTTATTCGAGCTTCGCTGGCAGCTGGTGCAACTTCGTCGAGACAGTCGTTGCGCTGTGCCGCTGGTGGCTTACAGCACGGTGGCAAGCAGTCTGGCTGAAACGCCAGTTTGGCTGTCACAACAGCAGTCGCAGCCCGCGACAGTCTGGCCAAGCGTCACGATGCCGGAAACCCTAAGCGATTGGCAATTTACTCAAGATAATGAGGAACGAGCCGTTCGTCTCAAACAAGCCGTGATGTTCTTTAAGCACGATGAATGGCTAAAAGAAAAAGTCTTACCTGCTTTTGTACAACGCAATGATGACGTCAGCTGCGTACAACCCCAGCAGGTAATTCTGCATCAAGTCGCCAGTTTGCCAGACCTCGAGCCAACTTCTCTGTGGTTGCGCTGGCTATCCTCACTGACAGCGCTGAACAAAGTATCTGGCTGGCAGCCCGCACCCGAGGCTGAACCAAGCCGCCTGCCTTTCCCAGATTTTCTCTTTTCCACTCTTCCTCTGGGCTATGGCAAATCAGCCTGCCAACGCGTGCTGCGCAAAGGTTTCACCCTACTCGTCTTGGCTGCGGTCGTGGCGCTGTGCTGTAGCGCATGGCACAACCGGCAACTGCTGCATCGCGTGGCTTTCGATATCCGTCATTACGAAAGCATTGATATGCACAACTACGCCCCGAAAGCCAAAGCCGTGGCCGCCCTGCGCGACGATGCCGCCCAGCTTGATGACTGGTTCCGTAACGGCGAGCCGCTTCGCCTTGGGTTAGGGCTGTATCAAGGGGAGCGTCTGCGCTTACCTCTGCTAACCGCCATCAAAAGCTATCTGCCTCCGCCGCCACCGCCAAAGGTCGTGGAAACTGCCCCGAAAACCGTGCGGCTCGACGCCCTGTCGCTGTTTGATACCGGTAAATATCAGCTCAAAGCCAACAGCACGAAACTGCTGGTTAATGCGCTGATTGGCATCAAAGCCAAGCCCGGCTGGCTCATCGTGGTGGCAGGACATACCGACATCACCGGCGACGCACGCGCCAACCAGATCCTATCACTCAAACGCGCCGAAGCCTTACGCGACTGGATGCTCTCAACCAGCGATGTCTCGCCAACCTGCTTTGCCGTTCAGGGTTACGGTGCGACACGCCCGATTGCAACAAATGACACAGCAGAAGGCCGAGCAGCCAATCGCCGTGTCGAAATTAGTCTGGTGCCGCAGGCGAATGCATGTCAGGCAACAGCATCTCAATCCACTTCAGGATCTGAAGTGGCTACAACACCAAGCAAGGAGAACTAACCATGGCAATTCCCGTTTACTTATGGCTGAAAGACGACGGCGGCGCGGACATTAAAGGTGCCGTTGATGTGAAAGATCGCGAAGGCAGCATCGAAGTCGTGGCTCAGGAGCATAACGTTTACATCCCGACAGACAACAACACCGGCAAACTGACTGGGACCCGCATTCATACCCCGTTCCTGTTCACCAAGGAAATCGACTCCTCCAGCCCGTATCTCTACAAAGCGGTGACCACCGGCCAGACGCTGAAATCTGCCGAATTCAAATGGTATCGCATCAACGATGCAGGTCAGGAAGTGGAGTATTTCAACACCAAGCTTGAGAACGTCAAGCTGGTCAAAGTCGCGCCGAAAATGCACGACATCAAAGACGCCTCTTTCGAGAAACACAACCACCTCGAAGAGATTGAGCTGCGTTACGAAAAAATCACTTGGACTTACAAAGACGGCAACATCATTCATTCCGATTCATGGAATGAGCGTACCACCGCCTAGTTACCCGTCATTCTTCGCGTCGCTGGTGCGTTGGCTGCGTTCACTCGCCTCGGTCACATAGATATCTATTCTACCGGGGACTTGCGAACTTGCCGCCTTCCCGCGACACGAATTATTTAGGGTAACACCCCAAGCAGGCGGTTCGCCGTCTGCTGTTTTGTCGTTTTCAAAACTGCTTATTGAGAGTCAGTGGCAGTTTCGCAAACAACAAACAATTCGAACATCGACCTAATGGGCCTGGGTTCCTGCAAAGGAAGGCTATGGGCGGTAGCGTACCCAAAACACAAGGAATTTCAGCATGGAACATCAATCAGCCACCCTCCTTCGTCGCCTCAATCCTTACTGTGCTCAGGCACTGGAGGCCGCCGCTACGCTGTGCCAGACCCGCGCCCACGCTGAGATAACGTTAGAACACTGGCTACTAAAATTACTGGAATTGGGCGAAGGCGACATCACCGTGCTGGCCCGCCGCTATGAGTGGGATATGGACAGCCTGTGGCAGAGCCTGCTGGCGCACCTTGATACCCTGCCACGCTCGGTGCATGCTCGCCCGGTGTTATCGGACTCGCTGACCGAGCTGATGCAGAGCGCCTGGCTGAATGCATCCCTGCAAGACGGCGATGACCGCATTCGCAGTATTCACCTGCTCGAAGCCCTTAATATGCACCCTCATTTGCTGCGTTGTGACGGAGCCTGGCCGCTGTTTAGCCTGAGCACGGCCCATATATCTCGCCTCAAGCCCTTGTTGAATGTCCAGTCCGAAGAGCGCCCTGAGTTGCAGCAGCAGGCCAGTCTCAATATGCCTACTTCGTCGCTGAATGAGCCAGCCCGTCAACCCGGCGCTGACGCCCTTTCCGGTCAGACATTGAGTGAAGCGCTACAGGCCGCGCTGGATAAATTCACGCTAGACGTGACGGCTAAAGCCAAGGCTGGACAGATCGACCCGATCTTTGGCCGTGACACCGAGATCCGCCAGATGATCGACATCCTCTCGCGCCGCCGTAAAAACAACCCGATTCTAGTGGGCGAGCCGGGCGTGGGGAAAACCGCCTTGGTGGAAGGTCTGGCATTACGCATTAGTGAGGGTAATGTGCCGGACAGCCTGAAAACCGTCAGCCTGCGCACCTTAGATCTCGGCCTGCTTCAGGCCGGAGCCGGCGTGAAAGGCGAGTTTGAGCAGCGTTTGAAAAACGTGATTGAAGCCGTTCAGCAGTCGCCAACCCCCGTTTTACTGTTTATCGATGAGGCTCACACCATCATCGGCGCAGGCAATCAGGCCGGTGGTGCAGATGCCGCTAACCTGCTTAAACCGGCTCTGGCGCGCGGCGAACTGCGCACTATCGCGGCGACCACCTGGTCTGAGTACAAACAGTATTTTGAGCGCGATGCCGCGCTAGAACGCCGCTTCCAGATGGTCAAAGTCGACGAGCCGGATGACGCCAAAGCCAGCCTGATGCTACGCGGTCTCAAAGGCCGTTACGCCCAGCACCACGGCGTGCACATTCTTGACGCCGCGATCACCGCCGCCGTCACTCTTTCGCGCCGCTTCCTGACTGGCCGCCAACTGCCGGACAAAGCCGTTGACCTGCTCGATACCGCCGGTGCCCGTGTTCGCATGAGCATCGACACGCTGCCGGAGGCTTTGATGGAGATCAATGCCGAACTGGCGGCACTGGCGGTCGAACAACAGGCTATTGAGCAGGATCTGTTGCTGATCCCGGATACCGCGTCGACCCGCCTGCACGACATTGAACAGCGCCGCGAACAGCTTTCCTTCGAGCAGCAAAAACTCGATCAGCAGTATAAAGAAGAGCAGCGCCTGACCCAGCTGATTGTCGAAGCCCGTCGGGAGATTGCCGACGTGGCCCAACTGGCAGCCTTGCAGCAAGAGCTCAGTTTGGTTCAAGGCAACGCTCCGCTGCTCTCTCTCGACGTCGATGCCCGCACCGTCGCCACCGTCATTGCCGACTGGACCGGCGTGCCGCTGAGCAGCCTGTTAAAAGATGAACAAACTGACCTGCTGCAGCTGGAGAAACATCTCGCCACGCGGGTGGTGGGGCAAGATGCCGCCTTGGTGGATATGGCGCAGCGCCTGCGCGCCGCTAAAACCGGCCTGACGTCAGAAAACGGCCCGCTCGGCGTCTTTCTGCTGGTCGGCCCAAGCGGCGTGGGGAAAACCGAGACCGCGCTGGCGCTGGCCGACACCCTGTTTGGCGGTGAAAAATCGCTGATCACTATCAATATGTCCGAGTATCAAGAAGCCCACACGGTTTCCCAGCTCAAGGGCTCACCTCCGGGCTACGTGGGCTACGGCCAGGGCGGCATTTTGACCGAGGCCGTGCGCAAACGCCCGTACAGCGTAGTGCTGCTCGACGAAGTGGAAAAGGCCCACCGCGACGTGATTAACCTGTTCTATCAGGTGTTTGATCGTGGCTTTATGCGCGACGGAGAAGGCCGTGAGATTGATTTTCGCAACAGCGTGATCTTAATGACCGCCAACCTCGGCAGTGACCACCTGATGCAACTGCTGGATGAACAGCCGCAGGCCACGCATGGCGAGATGCACGAGCTGCTGCGCCCTATCCTGCGCGATCATTTCCAGCCTGCCCTGCTGGCCCGCTTCCAAACGCTGATTTATCGCCCGCTGGATGCAGAAGCGCTCAGAAAAATCGTCGAGATGAAACTGGCTCAGGTCGCAAAACGCCTCAACCGACATTACGGCCTGAAATGCGTCATCCAAGAGAGCCTTTACGACCAGCTAGTCGCCGCCTGTCTACTGCCGGACACCGGCGCGCGCAACATCGATAGCCTGCTCAACCAGCAAATTCTGCCGGTACTGAGTCAACAACTTCTCAGCCGTATGAGCGAACAGCAGCGCACAACGTCGCTGACGCTGGGCTGGGATGATGAGGATGGGATTTTGTTGGAGTTTGAAGGAGCAGAGAGATGAGTACCACGTCTAAGACACCCTTTTTCGACCACAGCCACCATAAGCTCGCCGTGCGCGACTGCGACGCGCCGATTGACGTGGAAGGCTTTGTTGGCAACGAGAGCCTGAGCCTGCCGTTCAGCTATGACATCACGTTCACCAGCGGCGACCAAAACATTGACCCGGCCACCCTGCTGATGAAGGACGCCTCGCTGACCCTGCAGGCCCCCGTGATGGAGGCCTTCGGCGTGGCGGTGCAGCAGCCGCAGCGGGTTATTCAGGGCGTGGTCACCGGCTTCAAACGCCTCTCTTCCTCTCGCGACGAGAGCCGCTACGCCCTCTGCCTGCAGCCGAGGCTGGCCCTGCTGTCGCGCAGCCACCAGAACCGCATTTATCAGGATATCTCCGTGCCCGGCATCGTGGAGAAAATCCTGCGCGAGCGCCACGCCATGCGCGGGCAGGACTTCGTCTTCACGCTGGTAAAAGCGTATCCGCGACGCGAGCAGGTGATGCAGTACGGCGAGGACGACCTGGCCTTTATCTCGCGCCTGCTGGCCGAGGTGGGTATTTGGTTCCGCTTCACCGCCGACCCCAAGCTCAACATCGACGTGGTGGAGTTTTATGACGACCAGCGCCACTACGCGACCGGCCCGACCCTGCACGCCGTGCCGCCCTCCGGCATGCACGACGTCGGCGTCGAGTCGGCGTGGGATTTGGCCAGCGCCTATCGGGTGGTGGAAAAATCCGTGAGCACCGGGGATTACAACTACCGCACCGCCAACGCCGACCTGGCCTCGGCGGCGGACGTCACCCGCGGCGACACCACCACCTACGGCGAGGCTTATCACTACGCCGACAACTACCTGGCAGCGGGCTCCGAAGGCCGTGACCCCGAGCCGGAGAGCGGCGCGTTCTACGCCCGCCTGCGCCACGAGCGCTACCTTAACCAACAGGCGCGGTTCTCCGGCGTCGCCAACGCCGCTGCCCTGACGCCGGGTCAGGAGCTAAAGGTCATCGGCAACACTATTCCGTCCCCGTTCGCCAAAGGCGTGATAGTGACCCACACCCGCAGCAGCGCCCCGCGGGATAAAAGTTTTGAAGTGGCGTTTGAAGCCATTCCTTACTCGGAGGATTACTGCTTCCGCCCGACGCCCGTTAGCAAGCCGGCGATGGCCGGCACCCTGCCCGCCCGCGTCACCAGCACCACGACCAACGACACCTACGGGCATATCGACAAGGACGGGCGGTATCGCGTCAACATGCTGTTTGACCGCGACGCCTGGGAGCAGGGTTACGAGAGCCTGTGGGTCCGCCAGGCGCGGCCTTACGCCGGTGACACCTACGGCATGCACCTGCCGCTGCTGGCGGGCACCGAGGTGGCTATCGCTTTTGAAAATGGCAACCCAGACCGGCCGTACATCGCGCACGTCCTGCACGACTCGGCGCACGGCGACCACGTCACCATTCGCAACTACCGCCGCAACGTGCTGCGCACCCCGTCCAATAACAAGCTGCGCCTCGACGACGAGCGCGGCAAGGAGCACATCAAGCTCAGCACCGAGTACGGCGGCAAAAGCCAGCTTAACCTCGGCCATCTGGTCGACGCCGACAAGCAGCCGCGCGGCGAAGGCTTCGAGCTGCGCACCGACAGCTTCGGTGCGATCCGCGCCGAGAAAGGCATTTTCATCAGCGCCGACGGGCAGCCCAAGGCCCAGGGGAAGGCGCTGGAGATGCAGTCGGCAATGGATTTGCTGAACAGTGCTCACGAGCAGATGAACTCAATCTCTTCTGATGCTCAGGCTTCAACGGCCAGCCCTTCTGACCTGCAGGCTCAAATCAATCTTTTGCATCAAAACCTTAAAGAATTAAAGCAATCCGTTCTTTTGCTAAGTGCCCCCAAAGGTATTGCCCTGAGCAGCGGCGAGCACCTGCAAATAAGTGCCAGCGACAACCTAATTGCCACAGCGGGTAAAAATGCCGATGTCAGCGTCGCCAAGAACTTCTTTCTCGGCGTGGGCAATACTCTGAGTATTTTTGTCAGAAAACTGGGGATGAAGTTAATTGCTAATCAAGGCCCTATCACCGTTCAGGCACAGAATGACCTGATGGAATTACTGGCCCGTAAGGCAATCACCATCACCAGCACCGAAGATGAAATTAAGATCACGGCGAAGAGAAGGATCACGCTGAACGCTGGCGGGAGTTATATCACCCTCGATGAGAACCGGATTGAATCCGGCACCGCGGGAGAATATCTGACTAAGGCCGGGAATTATGGGAGGAAGGAGCAGGCGCAACAAATTGTTGCTATGCCAGTATTTCAGAAAATATCTGCAGATGAACATAGCCATAACATACGGTTTCTTTGCATAGATGATCTTGGTAACCCGCTAAAAAAAATACCATACACGGCATACTTCAAAAATGGAAAAAGTCAAAAAGGAATTACAGATGCAGAAGGCTTTACCGAATCCTTCAAGGCAGACGAAGAATATAATGTATCCATACACTTGCAATTAAAATAAACAGGCGGGGAAAATGGCTCAGTATTACGTCTATACGCAAATAAAGTCGAACGTAGATTCAGCACTACTTTATTACGAGATGCAAGCCCATAGAACAGGCAGAGATGGTACTAAATTGGTTGTACTCGATACGGGTATTCAACCTTTACAGAGTGACTATAAAACTCAGAGACATGAAACTATAGATACCACTGAAAGCAAGTCTGCCTTATTCATACTTGAAATTATGCTTTATAGAAAACTTGGCGAGCAATTTATCCCGTTGCTTAGTAAGCAAGAAAGCTCTATATACTCTTTAGGGCAATTTTCAAGCGATAAGGTCATCAATGCTAATTCAAAAGAAAATATTGTATACATGGAGACAACCCAGAAAACCAAAGAAGCTAAAGATGGAGAAACAAACACCTATACTCTGAAGATATCTACCAAGGAAAGAGTTTTTATTGCACCTGAACATCCTATTGGTGATGGTTTGGACCCCTTCTCATGGGAAAATATTATGGATCAGCTTGAAAAGAGAGTTAGAAGAAAAACTCTTCCAAATCAAGATAGGACGAGTTTATGTGGCCCGGCGGCTTTTTTCTACTGTCTATTGAAAGATCGCCCAGACCTATATAAACAAATGGCAATCGAGTTATGGGAAACGGGGAATGCAAAGTTAGGAGCATTGTCAATTAAACCAAGTCATAATTGTCGAAGACCTAAGGGAATATTTAATGAAAGAGGGCAATTAAATGTAAGTGGCTTAGATTGGATAACTTTAGCATCTCTTAGAGATTCAGAAAATTCTATTTTCGACTATCAGTCAGTAGACGATCAATTTTCAGGAATTACATTATGGAGTGGATTAGAGTCATGGTTTACTAAAACAGGATATAAGAAAGTATTCGACAATATCAGTTTAAGCAATTGCAGCATACAAGATATTTTAGATCTTAATAAATACAATGATGGCTCACACCATATTGTTACTCTTATATCTGCAGGGATGTTATTACAAACGGAGGGAGACACCTCATTCAAAAATCACTGGGTCGTATGGGAAGGAAAACCTACCCTTCTAGGTGATGAAGAACTATCAAAAATGACAAATATAGATGCTTGCATTGATTTAAGGCTTTTTTCATGGGGAGAAGTGCATGATTACCTCAAGCCCAATATAACCTTAAAAGAATTTCTAAAACATACTTTCGGAGGAATGGTTTTTAAAATCATTAATTAACATGATTAATAAAAATATCATAACATTTTTTCTATTAATCCCAATATTAATGGGGTGCCGTAGCAGTATATCATACGAACCTAATGGAGATTATCTTCCTTCAGCAAAATTCAAACAATCATATTATTCTGAAGTAAATATTTTGGGTGGCCCTGTTATTGGGCGACTTGTTACCTATAAAATAACCCCCATCAATAGTGGGTTAAATGCCTTTCCAGGAGAGTATATTAGCAGAGGAGGTGATAAAATTTCCGACTACAACATTGTAATAATAAAAGGGGTACCTATTTCAACTTCCGACATTGAAATTGAGATATACGGAAGCACTTACGGAACAAATCACCCTGGAAAGGAGTTCAATAAAACTTATAAAATAAAAGTAGTCAATTAAACTATAGCTAATCTTTTTTACGGTTATAGAAAATAATATATAGCATAAAAACCTTATTAGAATTGAAATGCAAAAACACCGCGCCATATTATTTCTATTAGAAATAAACATAGACTATGCTAGCGCAGTCAAGGCATTTCAAGCAGATCAGAATGCTAATAAAAACACTTTCATTCCTGAATCATTTAATTTCCTACAATAGAGTTATTAATAATGGTACTAGTTACATTTTGCTTACAAACTCAAATTAATTAAATGCAGACTGTAGACCATTGAAAGAAAAAATCGTCCTTGATCCATCCCAGCTCAAAAGTGAATATACAGCAGGACGATTAAAAACAGGATGGAACTATCAAGATGTAGATAGCGATCCAATATCACCATATCTAGGTTTACCGAAACTAGAAAACAAAAATAACTGGTATACATCAGGAGGTAAATAATATGGCCGTCTTACACCCTCTAGAATGCTACCTATTAGAGCTATATAGTTCACCAGAACACTATGCCGCAACTCGGGATGCCATCATAAGCTGGATCAACGCCCATGAGACAGCTTTTAACCGTTATCAAAAAGAATTACCTGCCCGTCTACGTAAAGAACCACTCTGGAAACAAGGGGATGTTGTATGGGGGACTAGAGTATTACCTAATATACGCTCTGATAAAGATCGTTACAATAAAGCTTATGTTTTACGAACAATGAACGACCAAGAAGCTTTTAAAATTGGTCACACTATGAGTGGAAATACTCGCGGTATAAGTGAATTCTGGAATGGTTGGATGACAGAAACCGAATTAGCAGCAATTGACCGTATTGAATGCTTAGCGAGCTATTTAGATAAGATGTTAACACATACTACAAGCGGAAGTTGGTGGGAGGGGGATTTAACCTACCTTGGACAACGGGGACTTTATAAACTTACAGATCTACCAAAGCGCATTCCTCGTTACATACTTGATGAAAGTATCAGGATTGAAAAAAACGAATTGCCAAAGCAAATTGGGATTTATCTCCCTGACGTTGACTTTGCCCCTTCGCGACTTTTATACCCAAGCGTAGATCATGGTAGACCAGCTACTACAATACAAGGCACACGAAGAAGTGAATGGGTCAGTGAAACAACGGGTATACGAGATTATGATTGGGATGAAACGAGATATGCCGAAACAGGCTGGACACTCATTCGTCGTGTTGAAGGAGAATATATTAATGTGCCACCTGAAGGTTTTTTCCCTAAAGGCAAGCCTGAAGAGCTTTACTCTTGGCCTGAGCGGAAAAAAAACTTTATTAGTCATCATAACCAATATATCACGGTATGGTCCGGCTAGCTGTCCCCTCACGCAGGAAAGTGGTCTGTATTCACCCAGCAAGGTATTCAACACATTAATGTAAATCAAGGAAAAGCTTTACCCACTTGGACAAATGAACATGGCTCCCCACTGCGAGTGCAATGGACTCTAATAGAGCGGACTGATAACGGTTCTGTGTATAAATAAGATAATACTAAAAGGAATGTCTATTTCAACTTCCGACATTGAAATTGAGATGTGTGGAAGCACTTCCGGAAAAAAATTATGCTAAAAAATAATTCAATAAGGCCTATAAAATAAAAGTACGAATAATAATTAGTGCATAAGATAGCGTTACTGGCTACTATGGCCTAATGGAATCATTGAACAAGCAGATGAAAATTAAAACATTTAGAAGTTTATTCAACAGAAGTAAAAATAAAAAATCGAAAGATCTAAGAATTTTATTTCCCAAGGAGAACCACAAAACAATTATCGCCATTCCAAAACACCCCTTAGTCACACCATTAATAAAAGATAATATTTATGCGTATTTGACCTTTTTTTTAACAGATGATCATACAACACAGAGAATATTAAATATTATTAATAAACACTACTCTTCAAACTATTCATTGAACACCTCCGAAAACGTCATTGTTTCCTGTGAGTCAGATACAATTGCATTTAATATATATAAAAAATTTGAAGGAAGAGTTGTAAGAATAATTACGAACTCCGAAGATATTTTGAAAGTTATTTGGAGCATTAGCCCTACCCCCATTACGCCATGGGTTTCATTTCCTGAAATGGATCCCGAAAGCTTGGGGCAAATGCAAGGTGATTTTGAGTTTTATTGGGAATGGATGTGGCTTCCGTTTTGGGAATCGATAGATTTCACTGAACGAAAAGAATTTTTAAAAAGTGAACAGGCTCCATCAAACTGGGTCGATTTCTTCATTTATTACGAGGAGCAAATAAATAGTAAAATGAATGTTCTATACTAATGCAATGACGCTCCAATAGACTTATTAATAATAGTACTACTTGAATTTTGCATAATGCATTGTGAATTCAAATTAATCAAACGCCGACTGTAGAGCATTGAAAGAAAAAATGAAGCACAGCATAACCATTAATAATAATGATAGCCTCATCGCATTTCGGCGATATAAAGGTGATATGCAATGAAAATTATAATTATTTATATATCTATAGTTATCATAGCAACATTTTCTAGTGTTTATTTTTTAAAAATAAAACCTGACACGCAAAAATGCCTTTCTAAAAACACAGGGGAAATTAAAAACGATGACTTCAAATTATTTATAGATTCATTGTCGGAGAAACAAAATGGCACTTGGAAAGACACACCAAACAAATATGACATTTATTCCAATGATGTTGCAAAAAAGATCAACTCTTCTCCAGAAAAATACTTTCCTGATGCATTAAATATAATATCAAATAAAAGTTACGACCAAAGTCAAAAAATATACACTATTTTATTAATACAACACTTACCTATAAAAAAATACATGTGCCTTATGGATATAATAAACAATGAAGTAAGATCAAACAACATTGATAATGAAGTAGCCAAAGCGGCCATCCTCCCAGATTTAAACATCAGGGGGACTACAATATATTATTGGTGGCTACCTGATTGGAGAGATCGATTTAAAGAAAACTCAAAAAAAATCCTTGATAAAAGCACAATAGATGATGTGTTAAGCGGGCGATATAGTTTTTCCAATATTTAGGCAATTGGTTCCCAAAATCATCTCAGAGTTTTTAAATACCCCCTCTGTCAGCAAAGCAGGTCAATAAAATGAAAACCTCTGCACCCATACCCTTTTTCGACCACAGCCACCATAAGCTCGCCGTGCGCGACTGCGACGCGCCGATTGACGTGGAAGGCTTTGTTGGCAACGAGAGCCTGAGCCTGCCGTTCAGCTATGACATCACGTTCACCAGCGGCGACCAAAACATTGACCCTGCCGCCCTGCTGATGAAGGACGCCTCGCTGACCCTGCAGGCCCCCGTGATGGAGGCCTTCGGCGTGTCGGTGCAGCAGCCGCAGCGGGTCATTCAGGGCGTGGTCACCGGCTTCAAACGCCTCTCTGCCTCGCGCGACGAGAGCCGCTACGCCCTCTGCCTGCAGCCGAGGCTGGCTCTGCTGTCGCGCAGCCACCAGAACCGCATTTATCAGGATATCTCCGTGCCCGGCATCGTGGAGAAAATCCTGCGCGAGCGCCACGCCATGCGCGGGCAGGACTTCGTCTTCACGCTGGTAAAAGCGTATCCGCGACGCGAGCAGGTGATGCAGTACGGCGAGGACGACCTGGCCTTTATCTCGCGCCTGCTGGCCGAGGTGGGTATTTGGTTCCGCTTCACCGCCGACCCCAAGCTCAACATCGACGTGGTGGAGTTTTATGACGACCAGCGCCACTACGCGACCGGCCCGACCCTGCACGCCGTGCCGCCCTCCGGCATGCACGACGTCGGCGTCGAGTCGGCGTGGGATTTGGCCAGCGCCTATCAGGTGGTGGAAAAATCCGTCAGCACCGGGGATTACAACTACCGCACCGCCAACGCCGACCTGGCCTCGGCGGCGGACGTCACCCGCGGCGACACCACCACCTACGGCGAGGCCTATCACTACGCCGACAACTATCTGGCAGCGGGCTCCGAAGGCCGTGACCCCGAGCCGGAAAGCGGCGCGTTCTACGCCCGCCTGCGCCACGAGCGCTACCTTAACCAGCAGGCGCGGTTCTCCGGCGTCGCCAACGCCGCTGCCCTGACGCCGGGTAAGGAGCTAAAGGTCATCGGCAACACTATTCCGTCCCCGTTCACCAAAGGCGTGATAGTCACCCACACCCGCAGCAGCGCCGCGCGGGACAAAAGTTTTGAAGTGGCGTTTGAAGCTATTCCTTATTCGGAAGATTACTGCTTCCGCCCGACGCCCGTCAGCAAGCCGGTGATGGCCGGCACCCTGCCCGCCCGCGTCACCAGCACCACGACCAACGACACCTACGGGCATATCGACAAGGACGGGCGGTATCGCGTCAACATGCTGTTCGACCGCGACGCCTGGGAGCAAGGTTACGAGAGCCTGTGGGTCCGCCAGGCGCGGCCTTACGCCGGTGACACCTACGGCATGCACCTGCCGCTGCTGGCGGGCACCGAGGTGGCCATCGCCTTTGAAAATGGCAATCCAGACCGCCCCTATATCGCGCACGTCCTGCACGACTCGGCGCACGGCGACCACGTCACCATTCGCAACTACCGCCGCAACGTGCTGCGCACGCCGTCCAATAACAAGCTGCGCCTCGACGACGAGCGCGGCAAGGAGCACATCAAGCTCAGCACCGAGTACGGTGGCAAGAGCCAGCTCAACCTCGGCCATCTGGTCGACGCCGACAAGCAGCCGCGCGGCGAAGGCTTCGAGCTGCGCACCGACAGCTTCGGTGCGATCCGCGCCGAGAAAGGCATTTTCATCAGCGCCGACGGGCAGCCCAAGGCCCAGGGGAAGGCGCTGAAGATGCAGTCGGCGATGGATTTGCTTAACAGTGCGCACGAGCAGATGAACTCAATTTCTTCGGATGCTCAGGCTTCAACGGCCAACCCTTCTGACCTGCAGGCTCAAATCAATCTTTTGCAGCAAAACCTTAAAGAATTAAAGCAATCCGTTCTTTTGCTAAGTGCCCCCAAAGGTATTGCCCTGAACAGCGGCGAGCACCTGCAAATCAGTGCCAGCGACAACCTAATTGCCACCGCGGGTAAAAATGCCGACGTCAGCGTCGCCAAGAATTTCTTTCTCGGCGTGGGCAACACTCTGAGTATTTTTGTCAGAAAACTGGGGATGAAGTTAATTGCTAATCAGGGCCCTATCACCGTTCAGGCACAGAATGACCTGATGGAACTGCTGGCCCGTAAGGCAATCACTATCACCAGCACCGAAGATGAAATTAAGATCACGGCGAAGAAAAGGATCACGCTGAACGCTGGCGGCAGCTATATCACACTCGATGAGAACCGGATTGAATCTGGCACCGCGGGAGAATATCTGACTAAGGCTGGGCATTATGGGAGGTTGGAGAAAGCATCATACACTGTAGAAGTACCTGAACTACCCATCATATATCCGGGGTCTAATCAAATGTTCGCATCAGCTAAAGGAATTGATGGAACCCAAAGCAAGACACTTGTGTACAAGTCTTTTGAACAAGGAGAGCGAAATGGATAAGAAAAAGACTCCGCTTTTTGATAAACCACAGGATGAGCCAACAGAATATGATGGTTTATTAGGATGGACAACAAATTGGAAATGTTATTTAGATCCTAAAGAGAAACCTATTCCTTTAGATGAAGTAGAATCTTTGAATGCTTCTAAAGATTCAGTCATTATTAAAAGAGGTGATACAATTAGTCACATTGCAAAGGATAACAATTGCACTGTTAACGAAATAATCAGACTTAACAACATAAAAAAACCTCAACTTATATATCCTGGGCAGACATTAAGACTACCTACGATTGAATATGCTTATTCCGATCTTTCTCCGCCGGATACAAATAGTAAATGTGAACTTTCATTCACCTTCGAAGATCTGATAAACAAACCGATACCAAACCTTAAAATAAGAATAGAATCTGCTACTACAGTCATTTATGACTCGATTACAGATAGTATGGGTAAAATTGAAAAGTTAATTATTAATTCAGAAAAAGAAGTTAGAGTATTAGTATTAAACGCAGCGGGAAAAATAAAGGAAATTGCAAACTTCCCAACAACACCAGGTAAAACAGACATTATTTTATCCAGCCCTAAGGTGAGGATAAAAGGTCAAAGTGCGGCTATAAATGGTATGCCTGGTGATATTGATAAAGGCACAAACAAAATTAATACACTGAGTGTGGGCAGAGATAGCAAGGGAGCCCCTTCCTTACAGTTAAACCATATGTGTCCAAACAGTTATGATTTATCTTTAGGTAAAAATATTATTTATTACGAATACATTATTGCCGCAGCAAAAAGAAGCGGATTTATCCCACAAAGTATTGCTGCAATCATAAATGCTGAATCTGCAAAATACCCAGGGGGGGTATGGAGACAAGATTCGGTGTGTTTTAATTCAAGTAAAATAAATGCAGAAAAAAAGCGAAGAAAAGGATTGGGGCTGGAACCTGAAAATGATGTTTTCTATAAAAGTTCTGCAGCAGGGATGACACAGTTTCTAAACCTTACCTGGATAGGTGAGATCTTACGCAGTGAGACTTACCTCAATCAAAAAGCCATAGCCGCAGGTATAATCGCTGAAAAACCAAGCTTGGACAAACATGGTCGAGAAAGAGTACGTAGGGATGGAACACCAATTCTTGAAAATAAATTTCAAGTATCACCAAATGTTTGGAAGAACCTTTATGAAATAAAAAAAAGTAGTTATACCAGCGGTATTACACCATATCCATCTCTGGCCACACAAACCATCCAAAATTGGCTTAATCTCCGTTTTAAAGCGGAATATGCTATCATGGCGGCTGTAGACTACGGATTAAGCAATCTTGCATCCTTAAAAAAATCTGGTTTTAAAATTGATAGCCTTAATGATGCTGAAAAAGCCAAGATAATTTATCTAACTCACCATCTTGGTTTAACTGATGCAATACGTTTTATTCACAATTCAATAACTGAATCTTCAGCCAAGAAATTACTAATAGCTCAGATTGGTTCTGTCAAGGCAGCAACATATGCATCCGATAATGATAGTAGCTACATAAATGCACATAGACAATGGCTAAGCAGTTTTATAAATTTCAATATTGTCATTGAATTATATTACTGCCCAGAACTTAGCAAAGAAAAGACTAATGATGTTAATCTGTTTGATGTAATCAATAAACTAAAATGAGGCAATATGTTAAAATATCATTTATTAATTCTATTATTAGCAATCACTACATTTAATACAAAAGCGGAATTAAGCTGTAAATTGGACACAGTTGGCTGTGAAACCATAGAAGGCAAGTTAACATCAACTGTTATCGAAAAAGATATTGTAGGGCTATATTTGAATAATGAATTAATTACAACCATAAAATCTAGTGATATAAATGAAGCATTTTCATACTATGATCTTGCTCATAAAAAAGGAAAATCAAAACTAATTGAAAAATTGCTAATTTCCTATAACTCCACAGATTGTGTTTCGGAGAATGTAAAATTTCGCTGTCAGAAATTTAGGGTGATCGATCTGCTTCGTAAAAACATATTATCCAATTCATTTTACCCACCCGTATTAAACTCCATGCTGATAAATATTACATGGGGGGGAGAAAAATCAAAAATGATGTTTGAAGACAAATCGGAATTCACTTATGAAGATGGCAAAGTGACTATGTCAAATGGTGGCGTAATGGCCGAGCAAAAAAAGATTAAAAAATGAAAATAATAGATAATTCCAATATGAGAATTTTTTTACAGGAAATAAAACTCACAAAGTAAGAAGAAAAATAAAGAGCAACACACTTGTATCGCGGGTGGTTATCCGTAAAAGATTTCGACAAATATTGGTGGGATGACCCAGCATATAAGAATAAAAAATCCGCGGCCATGAAGAAAAGACCTCCCAAAATTGATTCGCCTCAGAGGGTAACGGAAAACTCATACAACTGCATTGACACTGGCGCTTTCTTCATTGCGTGTTTTAAATCTAAAGTACTTAAAATTATGGATGAGGACAGCTCAGAGGTTTCAGACGACAACAATATCATAGAGAAGGTGACAAAAAGAATAAACGGTGGTGACAAAGGAATTGCTGAAAGGAAAATAGCCACTAAAAAAGCTAAAGAGGTGATTGATGATCAGATTTAAAAAAAATTTTTTCTTGTGGATAGTACTTGTTGCTATAACTACAAATTGTTGGGCCGCATATTATAACTCCGTAGAATTTGATGATATCATTGTGAGGTTGAATAAGGATAAAGTCGGCTACATTACGGTTCATAATAAAACATCTGGTATAGATCATTCTTGTGAAATCGCTAATTGGGATAATTCAATGCTAACTGGGGCCGGGGAAATATCATTAACAAGCGATCATGTGGGAGTACTTATAGCGTCCGGTAATAAATATCTTGAAACTGAAGACGTGAAGAATTGTAACGGAAATGCTATTAGTGTTTATTCTACTCCGTATTTTGATCAAGAAATATCCACCATTATAGACATGAACTTTGAAAAGAAGTTGGTTCTAGCGTTGGTGGTAGTTGATGCTCACTTCAGATCATACCAAGCGATAGTTTCTAATTTTAATGGAACAAAAAATATTTTTTCAGATAAGGGATTTTGGAGTGACTCCGTAAAAAATACTGATGACACATTTTCTCAGGGCAACACTATTTATTTAGGAAAAATATCGCCAAATGGCAGATTTGTTTCGCCTAACGATTTAGATTGTTCTATTGATTCATTCCCTGGAGTATGGGATATAGCAACAAGAAAGAAAGTGATTTTCCCTTCGGATAAAGATGCATCAGTGATTGATAGTAAATGCCGGGAACTGTTTTCTGGGAAACAATCCCTAAATGAATTAGGTGGCAAACTTGCTCCCAAAAAAATAACATTTAATTTATTAAAAATTCTTTTAAATATTTATATTGCATTAAGTGCATCCTCAACGACTCTTGCTTAAGAAAAATAAAACCCAGAAAATCCCCACAACAACTTAATATACTTTAGC
The DNA here is from genome assembly GCF_040419245.1 of Ewingella sp. CoE-038-23. Taxonomy (NCBI): domain Bacteria; kingdom Pseudomonadati; phylum Pseudomonadota; class Gammaproteobacteria; order Enterobacterales; family Yersiniaceae; genus Ewingella; species Ewingella docleensis. The sequence continues at coordinate 2,355,728 of NZ_JAZHOH010000001.1, forward strand.
AACGTAATAAGCAATGGCATCAACTATCTTTTAAAAACAGGCACCAATCAACTCAGAATGTATATTCTATTGTTGGAGATGAATAAGTGAAAAAAATCATAATCTTTTTTCTGTTTTCCTTTACAACTCCTTGCTTTAGCGAAGAGCATCCTAAATCAACATCTCTAGACGAGGCCACAATAAATATCCCTGAGAAATGGAATGTCAAAAAAAACAACAACTGTTTAATCATTAAGGCGGAACATGTATATGCATCCGATTACCTTAAACTATGCAGAAATGTATCGAATGAAGAAAGTGATTACTTTACCCTGAATGATGACGGAAAATGGGAGGCAATAACTGACGGCATTCCAGTTTTAGCAAATATAAACACCAGCTCAAAATTTACTGGAATGAGTGCTGTAATTTCATGTAAGTATCAAGATGATGTTGGATACCATTCTGAACAGTGTTTTCAGGCGGAAATAAAATTACCAAAAAAGGTAAATTTCATATTTACTGGTAGAGGCAACCCATCTTTATTTAGCTATTACAATAAAGTATATCTATCATCCATAATAAAATAACACGCAATTTATCACCTGTGAATATTCACATTCCGCGTGGTAATTAGATGATACATTCAAAAATCATTATATTTATTTCTTCCCTTGTGTCTTTTTTCGCATTCTCATCAAATACAATAGAATTCAACATATCTAAAAAATACAATGCGGAGATAACAACGGTAGGGCAAGAAGGAGACTATAAAGTAAAATATAAAATATTCGAAAAAACCAGATTAATACAAGAAAAAATCATTCATGTCGACTCAGAAAGAAAAATAAACATGTTGATTGATGGTTTTAATTTTGACGGAAAGAAAGATTTTTCTATCTGGCACATGGACTAAGGCATGAGAACATATAAAATATTCAGAATATTTATTTTACAGATAAAAAACATGACTTTAATGAGATACATTCACCTTGTGGTGATAATTATATTGATGTCAGAGTTGATAACCAAAAAAAGAATTAATTAGCTCATATTTCGACGACAATCAAGTTAAAAAATGCATCACTGTTAAAAGAAATATAATGATAAAATAATTACAGCACATACATCAATTTAGTAAATTTCATATCTGACTGTTCTATCTAAAAATAATTTTAGCCACAAATAATGTATACTTAGCTAACAATGGCTAAATATAAAGTCAACTATCTCTTGTTGGTAGCACTTGCTGCTATGACATCCAATTCTTGGGGGGCATATCATAAGTTCGTAGATATTGATGATGTAAAAATTAGATCGTATAAGAAAAAGGCGGGTTGGCGATCTACTCATACCATACAAAAATAAATATAGGTTAATATTTATGAAAATAACATGGGTATTTATTTTTATGTTTTTTAGCTCATTTTCATCAACTGCGACTGCACTTAGTAAAGATAAATCATCGTCAGTGATTAGGAGTTTATCTTTAAAGTCCAATGCTGATACCTCAGCATCATCAAGTTTTGATGCTTGCAACGTGCACTTTAAAGATTATATTTTCCTTACTCTTTCAGATGATGAATATTACCAAAAAAAAAACCCTATTTCAGAATGGTACTGCTTGTATTCTGGAGAAGCCTTTGAGACTGGATATAATACTCAGCATACTAATGATAATGGCATTGATGAAAGTAGCACTGACAACAAAATTATATATGATTACAAAAGCAAAGACTGGAAGTCTGTGCCAGATGGTAATTACAAAAGAAACGGTGAAGCTAATCACCTAGAGTTAATTAAAATAAAGAGTAAAAACTCTCATGGATTCATGACTATAGATAGGATGAAGAAACTCAAAGATGGCAGTAATGTTGAAGGATTTTACTTTTGTTTAATTCATAATAATCATGCACTCTGCGGCTCTGGTGAGAGCGTTAAAAATAATGCGGGATTTATCTCCTCGCAAGATGCATTGAAGCTATTAAATAGTATTTCTTTTGACAAAGATAAAAATCATTAAATTAAAACAGACAATTAGCGGAAGAGAGTTATAATGAACCAACAATTATCATGTTAAGAAATTTAACCATTGGTTTTATTTTTATAATAAACCCAGAATTTGCATATGCAAATAAAATTGACTACTGCAAAACAATTGAATTCTCAGCAGGAGTTTTCAATAAAATGGAAATACAAAAGTCATCCGAGAAAGATGGTTGTCGAGAAAAGCCAGTGCCAATATTTTACAATGGCATTAAAGACTATTTTTACCTTTCTAAGGAGGCTTATCCACCAGGGGGCATAAGCTACATAACTTGGGATGGTGCGAAAAATAAATATGGTTACGATCCAAAAGAACTCAATACAACAATTGACAATATCATAAAAGAAAACACAAGCTTGAGTTATTTAAACAGTTTAAAATATCACGTCAACATCGAAACCTCCCCCAGAAAAAACGGTGCGCTAGTCATTTCTGACGTTATATTCCTAGATAAGAAAGATGCACCCATCAGCCTTATAAAAACATTGTTTTTTTACTCTCAGGATAATTATGCTGCCACTTATTACTCTGGACCAGTACAATATTCTGATGCAAAAAGAATTGACTATCTGATTAAGGTCACAGATTTATTCAATACTATGGAGATAAATTGGTAGCTATTTAATCATGCAAGACTTAAAATTTCCGAAAGCAAGATGCATCACCCTACTTAAATACTATTTTTCATCATGCGGTTAGGCAAGTCAATTTTATTTATTCTTGATATTCCGACAAAACCTTCCACATCGAAATTTAATTTCACGCAACAGCATATAATTACAACAACACAAACAGTTTCATAGTCAAACCTGAGAAATATAGTGGAGTAATTAAAAACTTAAAAAAATGACTGATAAAAAGCAACCTTAAATAACACCCTAACTATAACCCCTAAAAGTAATGAAAAAGGAGTAACATGAACAAGCTAATATTCCTTATTTATTTTGCGATATCCTTTCCAGCTCATTCGGCTACCGGAATATACAAAAGCGTATGGATGGATATGAATGGCAAACATGACGTAACATTAACGGTTATGGATGGTGGTTTTGATAGGGAATCATCTGCTGTCATTCTTCATGGTGAAGGGAAATTAAACAACAAGAAAGAATGGGTAATTAATGACAGCGTAAAAAACTGTACTGAAGATTCCGATATATCTATATATCCTAATTCATTCGAGCTCTTGGATTTATTAAAAAAAGATAATTATTACATCCTTTTTTCATACAGAATAAGTTGTAGTGGAGGCATTGATCCTGGAATTGTTAAATATTTTGCATATCGAAATGGTATAAAATACTCACTGCGGGGGGAGGAGCATATCATCATGGGAAGTGATAATTTTGGTGGGGAGGTATCTCCAGCACCAGACTTTAACCTCAAAAATAACAAACCCCTTCTGGAGTATATGCTTAAAAAATGGCCCTCCGTTTCGACTACTAGAATTAATTAGCTTTTCAAAAACTGATTAAACCATATGAATTCATCTCTTAATGAGTCACGCACTAAAAGACTCTAGCATTATAAAAACAAGTAAAATAAATTATGTTATTTATGACATATTTAAACCGAAATGACTTAGGAATATTTAATTTAAGAAAAGCTTTTCATAAGTCATTAGCATATTTTCATCTGTGCGGATACTGACAATTTAACTCTCCATAATTTATATTCGAGCCCAAAACATGCCAGTAAACCTAAATAATATACCTGCCCCCTATCTACGCCCTACTCCGCCCAAGCCATTGCGCTGGTTAGCTGCGTTGGTATGCCTTGTCGCGACAGGAATATTACTGATGCGATTATTGGGGAAATTGGTGGGCGATGCCACTTTTTGGTGGTTTGCCATAGGCATTCCCGTCATTTTTTGGCTGGTATTAATGGGAATTCGAATGGCTATTTACATGATGCAGCAAATTCAGGCCAACGCTTGGGACAAACGCCGTGAACAGGTGATTTTGCAGGAAGTACGGCGTGGGCGCCGTGCGTTGCAAATTCTGGCAGCGACTTTCAGCACAGCTCATCTGGCAAATGCTGAATTCACCGACGGTACCGAAGCTATGCTTCGTAATCAGCCAATGTTAACACCGCAAACTAGCTGGAAAAAAGAAAGTACTGTCCGCCACAGTAAATTGCCGACTTCCGAAGATCATGAGCCTCATGACCGCATTGCCGCTGCCTTTGCTGAACTTTTGGAAAGTTTCGTGAATACGTTCGCCTTTATCCGGCCAGATCATCCTATTGCTGTTTTACTCGAATCCGCCTCTTCAATACCTGATGCACAGGTGAAAGAGATCTGGCAGAAGGCCTGGAAAAAGAGAGCGTTTCCTCAGCCTATGCATTTTGTTCGGGGGAGCGGGCTTAGGGTGATCGACAACTGGCTGGATAACCATATCCAAGATGAAGATTTGCTATTGGTTGTCGCCTTGCATATCGCGCCTGATATAACCCTGTTCAGCGCAGAAGCCGTGGTCGGACTGTTACTCGGCAACCGGCTGACACAAAAGGATTTGTTACCCCTTGCTCTGCTTCATCGGCCAGAACTTTCGGAAGCGAATGATGAAATGTTACGCGCCACTGCTGTGCAGGCTGCGGACTGGGTACCTATGAGCATCGATAAAGTGCAGCACCTGTGGTTAACAGGAATATCGGCTAAAAGCGATGCTTACAGAGCGATCCTCAAAGTCAAAACTGCGCTGCCATTTACCGGCCTTGGGCAACAAAGTGACATGCACCATATAGACAGTTTTCTTGGCAATACGGCACTTGTAGCCCCTTGGCTAGCCATTGCCGTTGCTGCCAAGGCGATGAGCTATTCCCCTGCCCCACATTTTATTTTTAACGGCGAACAAGGCAGCGAAAGTGTCTGGAGTTGTGCCGTCTCTCCCAATGCTTCTCACAAGGAGAACATAACGTGAAGCGCATTGCCTTACCGATTAAAAAACCAGAAGTCTGGTTCTGGATTATTGCCTTACTATTTTTACTTACAGGCGCGCTACTTTGTTGGCTAGTCTGGCAGCACCCAGAACAGGTTGGGTTAATGCCAGACACGCCGCAGCGAGATCGCTGGCTGACAGGGTTGATGGTAGGAACTGGCGTTCTGAGCTGTTGCGCGTTGTTAACCTATGCCGGTACGCGGCTTTCGGGTAAAAAGCATTTTGATGAAATTCGTCAACAAGCCAAAGGGGATGATATTCCTAAGCCTGAAAAAGTAGCGAAAGATAAATCTCTGAACAAAATGGTGTTTCTGAAGCGCCATCTGCGCCTTCGCTACGGCCTGTTCTGGCGCAATAAAGTTCGTTTGCTGATGGTAATGGGTGAAGCCGAACAGGTTGCCGCGCTGGCACCTACTCTGGCAAGTCAGGGCTGGCTTGAAGGTCAGCGCACGTTGCTCATTTTTGGTGGCAGCCTGCATGAAGAAGGCGATCACTCGCGTCTGACTGAGTGGCGAAAGCTGCGCCGCACTCGGCCCTTCGACGGCATCGTCTGGGCGATGGCTGATGGGCAAAGCCGAAACGCTCAGTGGGTCGATGACGGCCTGCGATCTTTGGAAAAAATCGGCGATACGCTGCGCTATCAGCCTGCGGTTTATCTCTGGCAGGTGGTTGAAGGGAAAGCTGAGGGTCTCTCGCGCACGGAACAATCGATAGGAGCCATTTTCCCTGCAAAAATGTCATCCGAGTCGATTCAGTCTCAACTTAAATCCTTAACACCGCAGCTGCGCGAGCAGGGTTTACAGCAGGTATTTGTCGATCAGCAGCATGACTTCCTGCTGCGCCTTGCTCAATCACTGGAGAGCAGCACCGCCGCGCATTGGGGGAAAATACTCACCCCGTGGCTCGCCAGCTATGGCAAACGCATCCCTTTACGCGGCTTAATGTTCAGCCAGCCGGTATCATCGGCCACCTCTGCCGGCGTCCATGAAAAAACCTGGTCTGCACCCGTAACTTGGCAAGGGGTTTTAGAGGATTGTCGCGCGGCGCGTGGACAACGCGTTGGCCTGCCATGGGAGCAAACCCTGTGTTACAGCCTACTGGCGCTGATTATGCTTTGGGCAGCAGGAAGCCTGATGTCGTTTGCAGTTAATCGCCATCAAATGGTCTCAGCCAGCGAACTGGCGCAGAATCTGGCGAAGCCGCTTCCAGTGTCTGATGCGCAACTGATCGCCCTACAAGCCCTGCGCAATGATATCGGACGTTTACAAACCCGCGTTCAGCACGGCGCTCCTTGGTATCAGCGTTTTGGCTTAGACCAAAATGCGGCACTGCTTGATGCCCTACTCCCTTGGTATCGTCAGGCGAATAATCGCCTGATACGCGATGCCGCTGCGGACAGTTTGCAGCAGAAACTGAGCGTGCTGGCCAACCTTCCGGCGAATAGCCCGAAACGCGCTGTGCTGGCGAAATCAGGCTACGACCAGTTAAAAGCCTACTTGATGATGGCGAGACCAGAAAAAGCCGAAGGCCAGTTTTACGCGCAAGTGATGAAATCCACTGAGCCGCGTCGTGCAGGCGTCTCTTCCGGCCTGTGGCAGAGCCTGGCGCCAGATTTATGGCAGTTTTATGCTTCTAACCTGCCGACTCAGCCAAGTTGGAAAATCAACGTCGATAGCAGTCTGGTCACTCAGGCTCGTCAGGTGCTACTGGGTGAAATTGGTCAGCGCAATGCCGAAAGCACGCTATACGAAAATATGCTGCTGTCGGTTCGTCGCAACTATGCCGATATGACGCTGACTGATATGGCGGGCGATACCGATGCCCAGCGCCTGTTCCACACTGATGAAACCGTGCCGGGCATGTTCACGCGCAAAGCCTGGGATGAGCAAATCCAGCAGGCGATTGATAAAGCCGTGGCGTCGCGCCGCGAAGAGATTGACTGGGTGCTGAGTGATAATCGTCGCTCAGTTGCTGATGAAATCTCACCTGAAGCCCTGAAAAAACGCCTGACAGAACGCTATTTCATTGATTTTGCAGGCAGTTGGTTGAACTTCCTCAACAGTCTTCATTGGAACGACGCTCATAATTTATCTGATGTTATTGACCAGCTCACCCTGATGAGCGACGTGCGCCAGTCGCCATTGATTGCCTTAATGAACACACTGGCGTGGCAGGGGCAGACCGGGCAAAAAGATCAGGCCCTGTCGGACTCTCTGGTGAAATCGGCGAAAGCCTTGATCAATAAAGACGCGCAGCCAGCCATCGACCAACAGGCCCACGGCCCGGTCGGGCCGCTGGATGAAACCTTTGGTCCCCTGCTCGCCTTGATGGGCAAAGGCAGTGCGCAAAATATGATGCCTTCCGACAGTTCGCTCAGCCTGCAAACGCTGCTGACCCGCGTGACTCGCGTCCGTCTTAAACTTCAGCAGGTTGCCAATGCCTCTGACCCACAGGAGATGACACAGGTACTGGCGCAGACGGTATTCCAAGGCAAAAGCGTCGATCTGACCGACACCCAAGAGTACGGCAGCCTAATCGCCGCCAGTCTGGGAGAGGAATGGAGCGGTTTTGGGCAATCTATGTTTGTTCAGCCTTTGACTCAGGCTTGGGAAACGGTGCTGCAACCCTCTTCCGCCAGCCTCAACGATCAGTGGAAAAACGCCATTGTCGCTAACTGGAAATCAGCGTTTGACGGGCGTTATCCGTTCGCCATCAGTAAGAGTGATGCGTCACTGCCGATGTTGGCCGAATTTATTCGCAAAGACAGTGGCCGTATCGACAGCTTCCTGACCCGCGAACTGAGTGGCGTGCTGCATAAAGAAGGCACTCGCTGGGTGCCAGACAGGGTTAACAGTCAAGGATTGAGCTTTAATCCGGCGTTTCTCGAGGCGATTAATCAACTCAGCCAGATTTCCGACATCCTGTTTACTGATGGCAGTCAGGGTATGCGCTTCGAGCTGCTCGCCCGCCCCGTGCCAGACGTAGTGGAAACCAACCTATCAATTGACGGACAAAAGCTCAAATACTTCAATCAGATGGAAAGCTGGCAGAGCTTCCGCTGGCCGGGCGATACCTATAAACCGGGCACCATGCTGACCTGGACGAATGTTAACGCTGGCGCCCGTTTATACGGCGATTATCAGGGAACCTGGGGATTGATTCGTTGGCTGGAACAGGCAAAACAGCAAAAGCTTGATGAGGGGCGCTATCAGCTCACCTTCACAACCACCGATAAACAGCCGCTCCAGTGGATATTGCGCACCGAGCTCGGCAAAGGCCCGCTGGGCCTATTGCAGCTGCGCAACTTCACGCTGCCGACAAAAATCTTCCTGACATCAGAGACGCAAGCTACTGCTGAAAAGCCCTTTGACGCCGATGCAATAGCCCAAGAGTGATCTCCGCCCCTCTCGCTTAAAAATTCAACAGGACCCGTAATGACCACATTAATCACGCTGCAAGAGGCTTGCAGCGCCGAGTCTTCATCACTCTTGCAATTGGCAACTGAGCAGGCCGCACTCTGGAATAACTGGTTAAAACCGATCTCAGCGGATCAGCCTGCCGGTGAAGATCCGGGCTACGACGACGACTTTCAGCAAATGCGCGAAGAGGTGAATAAGCTCTCAGGTGCGAATACCACGCTTATCTGCGAGCTGTCGGAGAAATTGCTTACCGCCTATTGCAAGGATGTGCGGGTCGCCACCTATTACATCTGGGCGCGTCTGCATCGCGATGGCGAAGCCGGCTTTGCTGATGGTCTCTCCTTGTTAGCGGCTCTCCTTGGCGATTACGGCGAAATGCTCCATCCGCAACGTGCCACCAGCAGAAAAACGGCGCTCGAATGGCTTGCAGGCTCGCGCATGCTGGACAGCCTTTCACTCTATCCCGAGGTCGATAAAGCCGATTTTTCCCGCATCGTGGCGGCCCTGACACTTATCGAACATGGCGTAAGCACATGGCCTGAAGCGAGTCGCCCACAGTTCGGCGCACTCTACGCCGTGCTGGAAAATCGCCTCGCGCAGTCTGGCGGGATGCATGCCGTGGTGCCGCAAAATAGCGGCTCTTCAAGCCCCTCGACGGAATCCACCAACGCGTCCCCCTCACTGCGACCAGTGCAGTCCGGCCGCGACTTGCTGGATCAAGCAAAGACGCTGGCAAAATACCTGCGCGACCAGCCTCAGGGGTGGCTCTCGGGTCATCATCTGATCAAGAGCGTGCGTTGGGATACGGTTCATGAACTTCCTCCGCTGGACGCCAGTGGGCGCACTCGCTTACTGCCGCCGCGCCCGGAGTATCGCGCGCAGCTCAAGCGTCTTTACTTGCAACAGAGTTGGGTAGAACTGCTGGAACAGGCAGAGTCGATGTTTGCCGAAGGCGTTAACCACTTTTGGCTCGACGTGCAGTGGTATCTGCATCAGGCACTTAGCAAGGCGGGAGCGCCCTTCGACAGCTGGACCAGCTGTATTACTCAGGATTTGCGCCTGCTGCTGACCCGTCTCACCGGACTGGAAAGCCTGTGCTGGAGCGACGGAACGCCTTTCGCGGATGAAGTCACGCAAGATTGGATTAATCAGCAGGTGCTGGAATCGATCACTGGCTGGGGCAATGAACCCGCCGCTGCCGTCACCTCCGGCGAGGACGATATTCTACAGCTTGAAAGCGAGGCGCTGGCACAGGCCGACAGTGACGGCGTTGAAACCGCGATCCTCTGGTTGCAAGCACGTCCAGGAGTCACTACCCCGCGCCATCAATGGTTGTTACGACTGGTGATGGCCCGCGTCGCCGAGCAATATGGCAAGAACGACATGGCGCTCCACCTGCTTGCGGATCTAGATAACGGCGGCTCGTCACTCACTCTAAACCACTGGGAGCCGGGATTGGTTTTTGAGGTCAAAGCCCGACGCCTCAAGTTACTGCGTATGAAGGCGCAGCGCAGTGACAGCGACAAACTTCGCCTGCACAGCGATATGGAAACCTTGCTCAGCGGGCTAATAGCGCTCGACCCGGCAAGGGCTGCGGTGTTGTGTGGTTAACATTTAATAAGGGATTATTTTATGACACAAGGTTATTACTTGGTGGTGGAAGATGAAACCACCTGTGGCGGTATCATCATTGAAGGTGATACAACCCACACACTGTTCGGCAGAGCCGTGGCTCGCGAGGAAGATCGCGTAACCTGCGGCAAACACCCCGGCACTTACTTTATTATCGGCCATATTCCCGGGGATAAGATCCACGGCCGAAATTTCGCTGGCACCCTGCACAGCAAAAGCAGCTGTCCTTGCGAAGCAGAGTTTATTCCGTCAATGGTGGATGATACGTATGATTTAACTCCTTCTGATTCTTCTAAACCAAGTACTCAAGCAAGTGAATCCGCCGACAACAATAACCAAGCTAACTCGCCCAAAAATAAAATAATCTGTACGCATACAGATGGCGCCTTAATTGTCGCCGAATATATTGTTAATGAAATTAAAAAGAATGTAAGAAGTCAGACTGCGGAACAAATTAGGTTACTTATAGACAAAGAAACTTATAACGAAAGTATGAAAGAATGGGAACATAGTCCTTGGTATAATAAATTGAACCCACCACCGCAACTTTCACCGGTTACTGCGATGGCAATTTGGTTTCAAGCAGTAAAAACAGGATCGATTTGGGATCATAAGCATTTAATAAAATCCAAATTTAGTGAGGTAGCTGTAGAGCGTCAATTAAAAAGCCGCCAAATCTCAAAGAGCCATTATCACAAATACAAAAATCACGATTACTTCTATGATGTCTGGTCTAATATACATTATGGTTATGTAGGGTTAAGCACTGGGTTTTCAGTTGAAACTTTACTTGCAGGCTCAAACATGGAACAAATTAGAACCAGCATTGATTCGGTAAAAGATCCAATTGACGATATTGCTTGCGTAAACATAGGATTTAACTTGTATTATAAATACGGTAGGTACGCACGGGACTTAACCTCTATAGACATTCTAAACGCACTCGAAAATGAACCAGACATTAACTTGAAACAATCGAGACAAGACCATTTGTGTTTGAGTGTAAAAAAACCAAACTATACTGTTTAGAGTAAAAATCAATGAGAAAACCAATATTAGTCTCGACTTTAATTGTTGCATTATTTTTCACATCATTCTATATAATAAGTTTACTAAAGCCGAAAATATTGATCCACAACAATACAAGTCATAATATTTATATATACTTTGGCGAAAGTACATATGATGTAGACCCAAGCGTCGAAGAGGTTGATAAGATAATAAAAAGAAGACCCAACGAGCTCATGCCCGGCCAAAAAATAATGTTAAAACCTTCTTTAAAAAGATTATTAGCCAACGATTCGGAAGTGGGTGTCGGTTGGTATATTGGAGGGCAATATGAATATAATTCAATCAGCACATCGGGGCAATTATTTAAACTCTCCAAACAAGAAGGAAACTGCTCAATATCAATTATCATTAAAAGCGACACGGCTATTTTAAAGAAAGAGAACAAAACCATCTGTTACCAAAAACTTCATGCATTTTAAACAAGTTTATGATACCTATTAGCGAGCATCGTAGAGAAATCATGAGATATTCATTTAAAAAAAATACATACTTCGCTGGGTGATGATAATCGTAGCTTGTTTTGTTTATTTTACCTTAATAACAATAACATCGTTCCAAATAGGTGCATTTTATGAAAATCAAAGCATAAAACTCACTCCCCCAACTTCATTAAAAGAATATTATGATGCAATCGACGCTCTAACCAGTGCACTCGATAGTATCAATCGGGCATCTATTTATGGCTTTGTCATATCCATGTCCACTATCTTGTTTTCTTTTAAGAAAATTAGATAGGCATGATATTACTTAGGTTATGAGATCTAAAAGTGATATTTGATAAAAATTAGTTGGGACAACTCTAAAGGATCCTAAGTGAGAATGCCAATAATAATGATTACAGCAACTGTAATACTTTTAGCAATCATTACTGCTAAATTAGATCTCGTCAAGCCTACAATACTTATATCAAACAGTACAAAACATAACATTTACTTGTACTCTGGCGAAAGCATATATGGTGTTGAACCTAATGAAGAGGAAGTTGAAGAAATAATGAACGAGACACCTCAAATCATTAAACCCAATGAGTTAAAAAGGATATCGCCTTCTATTTTTAGGATGATGAAAAATAACACAAGGATAGATATAGGTTGGAGTGTTGGTAACAGACAATCTTATTACTCCATCAGCAGTGGCGGACAACCATTCACTCTCTCATCTGATGGAAGGATTTGTAAAGCATTAATAACCATATATGAAAAAAGATCTACCCTTGAAGAAATAAAGCGTGGATTCTGTTATAAAAGAATAACTCCATTCAGAGACACCTATGGACAGAACTAGAATAAATGACTTTATCATCTTAAATATTAAAAGTAACTTAGGGTAATTGACTGTCAGTTCAATAACCCTCACTTTTACCTGGCCATCCTCTTTGATAATTTCCATTATTGTAATAAGCGTTGTATTAATTCTTATACCACTGGATATCAAATATACCTTTGAACCTAACTTTGGGAATAGAGAATAGATTTTCTTAATTGAGGAACTATATCATATCGTTTACACGTTTTATTGGGTTTCGATTATCTCCTTCATCAAAATAACCACATTCATGCTCTTTATGTTCATGCGAACTTTAAAGAAAATAAAAGCTTAAAAACTTCCCCAATCACCACTCTTCATCATTGAGATCCCATGGATGACTTAACCCTGCGTTATTTTGACGCCGAAATGCGTTACCTGCTATACCCAATGCGACGGTAGGATGAATATACCCAAATCAGCTCCTTACTCTGCGGGCTGATAGTCCTCGACCCGGCAAGGGCTGTGGTGTTGTGTGGTTAACATTTAATAAGGGATTATTTTATGACACAAGGTTATTACTTGGTGGTGGAAGATGAAACCACCTGTGGCGGTATCATCATTGAAGGTGATACAACCCACACACTGTTCGGCAGAGCCGTGGCTCGCGAGGAAGATCGCGTAACCTGCGGCAAACACCCTGGCACTTACTTTATTATCGGCCATATTCCCGGCGATAAGATCCACGGCCGAAATTTCGCCGGCACCCTTCACAGCAAAAGTAGCTGTCCTTGCGAAGCAGAGTTTATTCCGTCAATGGTGGATGATACGTATGATTTAACTCCTTCTGATTCCTCTAAACCAAGTACTCAAGCAAGTGAATTCGCCGACAACAATAACCAAGCTAACTCGCCAAAAAATAAAATAATCTGTACGCACACAGATGGCGCCTTAGTTGTTGCCGAATATATTGTTAATGAAATTAAAAAGAATGTAAGTAGTCAGACTGCGGAACAGATTAGGTTACTTATAGACAAAGAAACTTATAACGAAAGTATGAAAGAATGGAGAAATAGTCCTTGGTATAATAAATTGAACCCACCACCTCAGCTTTCACCGGTTACTGCAATGGCAATTTGGTTTCAAGCAGTAAAAACAGGATCCATCTGGGATCATAAGCATTTAATAAAATCTAAATTTGGTAGACTAGCTGTAGAGCGCCAATTAGCAAGCCGGGAAGTTTCAAAGAGTCATTACCACAAATACAAAAATCACGATTACTTTTATGATGTCTGGTCTAATATACATTATGGTTATGTAGGATTAAGCATCGGATTTTCAATTGAAACTTTACTTGCGGGTTCAAACATTGAACAAATAAGAACCAGCCTTGAGTCTAAAAAAGATCCTCTCGACGATATTGTTTGTATGAACATAGGGTTTTCTCTATTTAAAGAATTTGGAAAATACGCAGAAGAGCTGACAGCTCAAGATATCCTAAATGCATTGGAATCTGAAAGTGACAATGTTCTTACGGAGTCGAGAGATGAACATTGGTGCATAAAAATCTCTAGTAATGGCTCGTTAGGGGAAACTAAATGATTAGCATTATAAAAAGAAGAAAAATCACCACAACTATATTAGCCCTGCTAATTATAATTACATCGGCTTATAAGTTAAAGCCACACATTATAATAAAAAACAACACAAACGAGATCGTCCGTGTTTATGTTATGGAAAGAGTTGTTTCCGAAGACGAACCGTCCATAGAGGAAGTAGACCAGCTAAAAAAAGTAAGGATTTTAAATCCTCAGGGAGAGATAAGCATCGCGCCCTCTTTCAGCACTTTACTACATAGAAATAAAGAAATAGACATTGGCTGGAGAACTATGCCTCCTGAAAAAAACAATACCAAAGTGGGCCATAAATGGTTTTTCATAAAAGCGACAAAAGGGAACTGTAGTTATTCCCTAACGATAAGTAATGATAACTACACTTTAAAAAATGAACATAGCCATATATGTATTAAACGTCTCACTCCAATAACTGACTGATTCTGATTAATAGTTAAATCTTTGAAACAACCAACTCACAGATTAAATCCCCAATCACCACTCTTTATCATTGAGATCCCATGGATGACTTAACCCTGCGTTATTTTGACGCCGAAATGCGTTACCTGCGCGAAGCGGGCGAAGAATTTGCTCGTGCGCACCCTGACCGCGCTGCCGGATTGAATCTGGATAAAGTCGGGGCTCGCGACCCCTATGTTGAACGCCTGTTTGAAGGCTTTGCTTTCCTGATGGGCCGCCTGCGGGAGAAGCTTGATGATGACCTGCCGGAGCTTACCGAAGGGCTGGTCAGCCTGCTTTGGCCGCACTACTTGCGCACCATCCCTTCCCTGTCGATCGTGGAATTCACCCCAGACTGGCGGGAAATGAAGGAGCGGATGACGATGCACAAAGGGTTCGAAGTTTTGTCGCGCCCGATTGGTGAACGCGCAACGCGCTGCCGCTATACCACGACTCAGGACATCGAGCTGCTGCCGATCTCGCTACAACGCGCCGCGCTGGACAGCGAGCCTGACGGTCGCTCGGTGATTCGCTTGCGTTTTAACTGCGGCGAATTGGCTGACTGGAGCAAAATTAGTCTCAAGCATTTGCCGATCTATCTTGATGCCGATGCCCCGCTGGCCTGCGCCCTGCATGAAGCGTTGACGTTAAATACGGCCAAAATGTGGATCCGCCTGCCGGGTCAGGCCGACCGTCAGCTGTTAGACGGCTTTTTCGCCCCGCAGGGTTTTAGCGAGCAAGACCAGCTGTGGCCGAAAGGCGATACAGCATTCAGTGGCTACCAGCTTTTGCTGGAATACTTCACTTTCCGCGAAAAGTTTATGTTCGTCGCCCTGGAAGGATTGGAATCGGTGCCGCTGCCGAACGCACTTCCATGGTTTGAGATTGACGTGGTGCTGGAAAAGCGTTGGGAACACGACTTCTCTTTCTCAGAAAAACACCTGCGCCTGCACTGCGTGCCGGTGATCAATTTGTTCTCGCTGGAGTCAGATCCTCTCACCCTCTCCTCTTTGCAGACGGAATACCTGCTGCGCCCAATGCGGGTGCAGGATGGCTATACCGAAATCTACTCGGTGGACTCGGTTATCTCGTCCAAAAACTCGGGTTATCAGGTGTACGTGCCTTTCACCAGCTTCCGCCACAAAGGAGGCATGCTGCGCCACGATGCACCCGAGTATTACTACCACACGCGAGTGAAGCGCGGTCCATCGGGCCTGCATGACACTTGGCTGGTATTGGGTGGCGAAGCTTTTGATAACCACACCGTGCCGGAGAGTGAGAATCTCTCCCTAAACCTGACGGGAACTAACGGCCAGCTGCCGCGCAAATCCTTGCAAAGCACGGTGCTGGATACCGTCGTCAAATCTACCGGCGCCAACGTGCGGGTGCGCAACCTGTCCGTGCCGTCGATGCCCTGTTACCCGCCGAACCGCGATCGTTTTCACTGGCGGGTGCTCAGCCATCTGGGCAGCAGCTTCCTATGGATGATGGACAGTGCCGAAGTGCTGCGCGGCACGCTCGCCCTGTATGACTGGACGGAAAGCGAGATGAACCGCCGCCGTCTGGATGCCATTGCCGACGTCAAACACAGCGAAATTGAGCGTTTTGAACGGGGGTATTTGCTGCGCGGCGTGCACATTGAAATCACCCTCGACAGCAACGGATTCGCCGGTACAGGTGATATTTGCCTGTTTGGCGAAATGCTTAGCCGCTTCTTCGCACTGTATACCGATATTCATCTCTTTAACCGCCTGACCCTGATACTGCAACCCACCGGAGAACGACTTGAATGGGAAGAGAATCACAAAACCCGCCTTCCCGGCTAAATGCCAGGTTAGAGCGGGATATCAGTAAGATTAATTTTTTCCGATTCTGCCAGTTGCTCGAACAACCCGGCATGCCGAAACTGGGAAGTACCGCCAACCCAGCGGACGATCCGGTGCGTTTTCGGCCCCATCCTGGGATGGGTTTTCCCGTCAGCGAACTCAAGGCGCTGGAAACCGATCCCGACGGATTGCCGACGGTACGCACCACCTTTATGGGGCTGTATGGCGTAGATTCCCCACTGCCAACATCCTATATCGACGACATCACCCAGCAGCGCGAAGGTCACGAGGCGCTGGCGGGTTTTCTCGATATTTTCAACCATCGCATCATGACCCAGTTTTATCGTATCTGGCGTAAATACTCCTACCCGGCGACCTATGAGGCGGGCGGCAAAGACAATATTTCGCAGAACCTGTTGGGCCTGATTGGCATGGGAATTCCCGGCTCGCAGCAGCATTTTGCTACGCCGACGTCGAGATTTTTGGCGCTGCTCGGCGTGATGCGCCAGCCGGGCAGAACGGCTGAAGGCGTACAGGCGCTGGTGCGATTACTGGCTCCGGCAACGCGGGCAGATGTCACACCACATTGCTTGCGTACTGTACGTATTGCCTCACCCATGGCATTTACCGACGAGGGCGCCGACTGGCTGCGCGACGCCACCGTATTGGGTGATGAAGCCACCGATGCCAACAGCCAGTTGCTTATCTCACTGCACACTGAAGATAGTGAAGAAGCCAAGGAATGGCTGCCGGATGGCTCGATTTATGCCGATTTTCTGGTGTTGTTGCGCGTCTACCTGGGTTGGCGCTACAAGGCACGCATTCAACTGACCGTCCCCATTCGCCTGCTTCCTACTCCCATCTTGGGCGATACGCCGATTTGGCTAGGGCTCACCGGCGTACTGGGGCTGGATGAAGAAGCTTCAACCCAAGACATACCTGATTATTTTACCGTGGAGCTGGGCCTTTATAGCGGCATGGCTACCCACAAGCCTCAAGAAGGAACACCGCGTGTTATTAAATACCGTTTGGAAAAGTAAAATCGGACTCCCCGTCTTGGCTCTGTTATTGAGCGGCTGCGGGCTGACTCAAACCGTAACGGATGGCACCGTTGCTGCCACCAAATCTATATTCTTCAAGCAGATAAAAGTCCTGCATTTGGATTTTACCGCCCGTGAAGCACTGAACACAGATGATAACGAGCAGAACTCTTCCTCCGAGCCGGTGATGGTGCGGGTCTATCAGCTACGCGACGACAAAACCTTCCAGAAAACGGTTTATCAACAGCTCGCCGAAGATGGCGAAGACGCGCTGAAAGAGGAGCTTCTGGCGACTCGCAGCCTAGTGGTGAAGCCGGGAACCTCGGTGTCACTGGACATGCCAATGGAAAAAGACGCCAAGTTTGTCGCCATCGTCGGCCTATTCCGCCATCCGGATATGAATAAAGACCACTGGCGGCTGCTGATCAATCGCGAAGAACTCGATCCCGATTCCCCTCGCGTCATTGAGCTGGGTAACAATAACCTGACGCTGCGCGCGGAGAAAAAGTGATGTCGCAAAGTCACTCGCCCTCACTCTACGAAATGCTGCTAGGCAACTTTGCCGGGGGGCTTAATCTGCAACAAGTCAGCGAGCAGGATCAGGTGATCCTCTCGGTGCTCGACAATATGCAGCGTATTCTCAACTGTCGCGCGGGGACGCTGAGCCATTTGCCGGACTACGGGTTGCCGGACATGAGCAAAATCCTGCAAGGGATGCCCGGCACCGCGCACTCGCTGTTGACCACGCTTTCGCACACCTTGTTGAAATATGAGCCGCGGCTAAAAAAAATCAAAGTGCTTCTGCTGCCGCAATCCACGCCGGGCCAGTTGGAATACGGCATTGACGCCGAGCTAAAGGAGTTCGGGCTGGTGCATTTCGGCACGGCTTTTATGCCCGAAGGCCGGGTGCTGATCCGCCATTTAAAACAGCAGCAGTATCTCTAACCCCCCTACGACTCGTCTGAAAGGAATCGATCAATGTCTATTGAGCGCCAGCTACGCACGGGTGGCGATCCCCGTCAGCTCGCTGATTATCGCGTTATCCGTGAAGAACTCGGCAAATTAACCCATCCGGCACGGCCAGAAGTGAACTGGCATAAGGTCGAACAGCTGTGCCTCAATCTGTTCCAGCAAAACGGAATCGAGCTGCAAACCGCCTCTTGGTATACCCAGGCGCGAGTGCAGCTGGCCGGTTTATCTGGTTTGATCGAGGGGTTGGCTATTCTTGAAGCCCTGCTGTCTCATCAATGGTCGGGGCTGTGGCCGCAGGCGGTGCATGCGCGCATCGAGATCCTCAACGGTCTCAGCCAGAGGTTGCAGCAGGCTCTGCGCTGTATGACGTTAGAATACCGCGACCTGCCGCAGATTTATCAGGCAGAAAAGCTCATCAACTCACTTTGCGACCAACTTCTGCGCCTTGAGCTGAAACATCTCAGCCAGTTGCAGGCTCTGAGTCGGCTGCTGCAAAACGCCGCGGTGCGGCTCGAAAACAGTCAGGACACCAGCGAGAGCGCCGTGGTGCTGCCCCCGTCGGCAGAGGTTGCTGCAACCGAAATGCCCATCGATCAGGATCGGCGCTGGGTGTATGTGGCGCAGGCCGAACCGGCCACGCCCCGGGTAGTGATTGCCCCGGCTGAGGCTAAACCCCCTGTCCAGTGGAAAGGGTTCGTGGCGGGCGTGTTGGTCACGGTGATAGTTGGCAGCGGTATCTCGGCGAGCATCAAGACCTATAAACATTCTCCGGTTAACCAACAGCTGGCAGCGACTTTGCCCGTTTTGCCTCAGCCAGTGAGTTCGCAGGAGCTGGCCGCGCTGAAGATCCAATACGCCGAGCAGCTGAATAAAGCCGCGCCGGCGTTTATCGCCAGCACCCAGCGCCAGACCGAGCAGCTTGCCAGACTGTCACCGCGCTGGGCGTTGGATAGCGGCACGCGGCTGGCCGAGCAGGCACAAGCCCTGTGGCCCACGGATCCAGCGGCCATCGCGCTCGCAAAAAGCTGGAATCAGCAGCTGAATGCCAACGCCGCGCCGCTAGACAGCCTAAACGGCTGGCACTCGGCCAGTACCCAGCTTCAGCAACTTGCCGATAAGCTAAACGGTTTAGACGAGCAGCGCGGAAAGTACATGACCGTCTCCCAGCTCAAATCCTCGGTATTCGCCATCCAGCAGGCACTGAACGCCGCGCCGCCGGTGGAAGAGTCGCTGCGAAAACTGGCCGCAGCGCGCCAGCAGAATGATCAAGTGCCGCCACAGCTGGTGAAGCAGCTGGATAACCAGTTTGTTCAGCTGCTGAGTCGGTATGTATTGTTGGCACCACTAAATGACAGCTCAAAAGCCAACTGAGCCTGACTCGAAGCCACAAAAAAGCCGCCCATCTCAGGCGGCTTTTGCATTTATTGGCGAACCACCAAGGCCATTAACGCAAGCTGGCTTGCTCGTCGCTGGTCAGATCCAAGGATTGGGATTGTCCCGTCTCGGAGGATTTTACCGCCGCTTCCAGCACGGCCATCACGGCCAAGGCTTCAACCGCAGGCACCGGGTTGGCGCGCTCGCCGTTTAAAGCGTCGCGAACTTGCATATAGTACTGGCGCTGATCGCCGTTCGGGGTGGCGATAGTGCGCGACGGGTGGGTGCCTTCAAACAGCACCAAGGCATCATCATCCTGCCCCCAGACATCACTTCCCGGAACCACGCCCGCCAACAGTTGGCTCTCCTGGCGGTCGGCGTTGGCCTTCACCACACTTCCCTTCTCGCCGTGAACCGCAAAGCGGGACGCGCCGCCTGCCACCAGCATGCTGCAATGCAAAATCACTTTATGCGTCGGGTAGTTCAGCACCACGTGTGCCCAGTCGTTGATCTCCGCGTTCGGGCGCAGCGTGGCAATATTGCCCTGCACCGTCTGCGGCAGGCCGAACAGTTGCAGCGCCTGATCAATCAGGTGTGGGCCGATGTCGAACCACAGGCCGCTGCCCGGCACGTTTTGCTCACGCCAGCGCACCCGCACTTCTGGACGGAAACGGTCAATGTGCGACTCAAAATGCGCCACTTTGCCAATCAGCCCCTGCTCAATCACCTGCTTCACGCCGAGGTAATCACTGTCCCAGCGGCGATTGTGGAACACCGACAGCAGGCGCTGTTGCTTATCCGCCAGCGCAATTAGCTCGCGCGCTTCCTGCATATCCAATGTAAATGGCTTATCCACCACCACGTGCTTCCCCGCCTCCAGCGCCACTTTGGCCAGCGGCGCGTGGGTGGCGTTAGGTGACGCGATGACCACCAGATCCACATCAGGATGGCGGATAGCCTCTTCTGGAGAAGCAATCACCAGAGCCTCCGGCAGGTCCGCATGGACTTTATCGGCATCGCGCGACGCCACCACCAGCAGGTTTAAGCCCGGCGTCGCGCCGATCAGCGGCGCATGGAAGGTCTTGCCAACAAAGCCGTAGCCAATTAACGCCACGTTGAGGCTTTTAGTGGCGGTGCGGGTCGTTTCACTCATGGTTTTCTCCTTGCGTCCCCGAGGCGGTGACGCTGACTTTGATCGAATCTTGCTCACCCAGCTCGCCCCACGGGCGGTCGATGAACAAGTGATGAATATCAGAAAGCTCGGCCACCAGATGCGGCTCGCAGCGATTGAGTTTGAGGTGATCGGCGACCAACCAGTGGGCGGCGCTCAGCTTGAGCATGGCGCGTTTCACTTCGGCATCCGCCTCCTGACTGGCACTCAGGCCAAGCTGGGCGTGGATAGCGCAGGCCCCCAGCACGGCGATATCTGCACGGTAGTGGGCCAGCATCGCAAGGGTGGCGCTGCCGGCAAACAGCCGCTGTTTGGCATCCCAGCTGCCGCCTAGCAGGATCAGCTGAATGTCCGCCCGCTCGCTCAGGCACTGGGCGATATCCAGCGAGGTGGTGATGACGGTCATCGGCCCGCGCAGGGCATCCGCCACCGCCAGCACCGTGCTGCCCGCATCAAGGAAAATCGTGCTGCCTGCGGGGATCTGCGCCGCCACGGACTGCCCCAACGTTCGCTTGGTGGTAGCAAGCAGATGGCTACGCCCCTGACGGTTCATGGCCGACAGGTCTAAGGCAATCGCCCCGCCGTGGTTTTTTTGCGCCAGCCCCTGACGCTCAAGGTCCGCCAGATCGCGCCGCACGGTATCCGCAGAAACCTGCATTTTTTGCGCTAAATCCGCGACATTCACTTGCCCTTTTTCACTGAGCAATTCCAGCAAAACCTGCTGGCGAGCCACTTTGTGCATTCGCCCTCCACTCGCAAATAACAGCATAAAAACGCAATATACTGCAAAAAGTAGCAAGTGTGAACGACCATTTTGCCGAATGGCATAGAAGGTTAAAGGGCTAACGGCACAGTTCAGATACCTGAACATACAATTGAGCGGCTAAACCGACACACAGGAGATACATCGCCCGTTTTAAATAAAGAGGTGCACAGAGCAGTGTCATCTCGCGCGTCATTCTGCTGCATATCGATCCATCTGACCTTTGAGGAAGAGAGCTATGCCAGACATTGATAACCCTGCCCGCCGCCGCTTTATTCAGACCGCCGCAGCCGGACTTGCCGCTTTTGAGCTGTGGCTGACGGCCTTACCTGCCAGTGCAAACTCCCATCTGGTTGCTGCATTGCCCGCAGCTTCTGGCAACAAAGTGCTGGGCGCCTTTAACAATATTCAGCAGATCCGCGCCGGAGATTTAAACATCGGTTATGTGGATGTCGGGCCGAAAAACGGTGAACCGGTGTTGTTGCTGCACGGCTGGCCTTATGATATCTACAGTTTTGTTGATGTCGCGCCGATCCTGGTGTCAGCGGGATACCGCGTGCTGATCCCTTGGCTGCGCGGTTACGGTTCGACGCACTTTCTCTCAGAGTCTACGCCGAGAAACGGCCAGCAGGCAGTGGTCGCGGTAGATGCGATTGCATTTTTAGACGCGCTGGGGCTTGAGAAGGTGGTGGTTGGCGGATTTGACTGGGGCGCGCGCACCGCCAATATTCTCGCAGCAATTTGGCCTCAGCGTTTTAAAGCCTTGGTGTCGGTGAGTGGCTATTTGATTGGTAGCCAAGCCGCCAATAAGAAGCCACTGCCCCCTGCGGCCGAGCTGGCGTGGTGGTATCAGTTCTACTTCGCCACCGAGCGCGGTCAGGCGGGATATGCCGCCAATATGGAAGCTTTCGCCAAACTCATCTGGCACACCGCCTCGCCAAAATGGCAGTTCAGCGACGAAGAGTTCGCCCGTTCGGCTCAGGCGCTGCACAATCCGGACCACGTCGCGGTGTCGATCCACAATTATCGCTGGCGTCTGGGTCTGGCCGAGGGTGAGTCAAAATACAATGATTTGGAGAATCGCCTGGCTGCTTCCCCACTGATTAAGATCCCGACTATCACCCTAGAGGGCGACGCTAACGGCGCGCCGCACCCTGCTCCGGAAACTTATGCCAATAAGTTCACGGGCAAGTATCAGCATCGAACCATCGGCGGTGGCATAGGCCACAACCTGCCGCAAGAGGCACCCGAGGCTTTTGCGCAGGCGATTTTGGATGTGGCGAATGGGTAGAGGTGTGGGGTTAGCTTTTACTCAACAGCTTTCGAATCGGCAGGCTCGGCTCTTTCTTGATGGTTTGCAGGAACTCCTGCGCGCGCTCGTTTAGCGCGTATTCTGCCGTCATGCCGAAATCTTGGACATAGGCCCACTTGGAGAACATCACCGGATCGCTCTCTTTCATAAACCACAGCATCTTGATGGCCGTCACCGCCACGGCGGGAATTTGCGTCACCGTGCCATTCAGCCACTTATTCAGCGTTGATCGCTGGACGCCGAGTAGAATACATAACGCGGGCTGTTCAATCCCTAAACGTGCCACGTAATCATGAAACTCTTTTGCTTTAACCGCCATAGACTTAGCTCCCTTCATTTTTTGCCTGCCGCATTCTACTCGCATCTTGTAGGCTTTTCATAGCGTAGCGAATCGCTACAATCTACACGACCTAAAAATCCACTAGCTCCCATAAAAACATTTATTAGCGACAAAATAGATGTTCCAGTAAAACCTATTCCCGTAGCTATTAAAACTTACATTTCTTGACAATGGTCAATCTTATAGCTGATGACTAAAGCAAGTCATATTCACCCTGTGTATGCTTCGTCAAACCTAGCCAAATATGAAGCTAAGAGAAATATTTTTTGTATCTAATGGATACTTATTTCAAGGGAGAAATAAAGACGTGTCGCAAAAATCTCAAAACCGTAATGCGGAAATCATCAAAGCCTTTATTGCCGGAAATACCAATAAAGCCGAGCTGGCGCGCTATTTTGGTGTTTCACCTTCGACGATTCGCCGCGTCCTGTCTGGCGTAATGATGGTACTCGTTGCGGCGACAGTTGCAGAGCCTGCAAGGGCCGGGTTAACCGGACTAGAGCTTGATGCCGCTAACCAGTTTATTTCGGAACATAATGATATGCCGCAGTACATGCGGAGTGCCATCCTCGGTGGTGACAGCTTGGCAACCGTGAACCAACAGCTGTTTGGCGCAAGTTATAATGTTCAGCAAACCAATCAACTGGTCCGTTTTGACGATCCTCACGAAATTAAGCTCTTATCCACTCCAACCTCATTCGACACGACCTCTACCCTGACACCAGTCGTTAGCACTGCCCCTTCTCAACCTGTTGCCGAACCTGATCCGCAGATTAAGATCAACACGCTAGCGATTCATGATGACCATCAGCTTATCAACAGTCTAGGGACCCAACTCGATAATGAAGATCATCAGGTTTCCAGCAATACTCGACGCATTAGTGAATTAGAATCCCAGCCCCTGCCCCATGATGGCGTCGATGGTAAGGATGGGGTTGACGGTAAGGATGGTATCGACGGCAAAGACGGCGCAACGGGTGCCACCGGCGCTCATGGACGCGACGGTGTTGATGGCAAAAATGGTATCGACGGCAAAGACGGCGCAACGGGTGCCACCGGCGCTGATGGACGCGACGGTGTTGATGGCAAAAATGGCATCGACGGCAAAGATGGGGCTGATGGCAAAGACGCTGATATGACTCAGGTTCATCAGGCAGAGAAGAATTCCGAAGTTGCCATATCATCTGCATCTGCGGCAACCTCGACTGCGGCTAATGCCCAGAAATCGGCTGAAGGCATTGCGAAGCAGCAGGCCATTATCTCAGGCGATCGCTACCAATCCATGCTACATGCCAGAGCGCATTCGGAAATGACTGCCGAAGTCACGGCTGAGGAAAAGCAGACCCAGCAACAAATTCAAGCGACCGAGGCGAAGACTCAGCAAGCTGCCCAACAGCAGCAGCGCCGAGCCAACTACTACGACCAGCAGATCAACGCGCTGAACAGTCAGGCGGAGCAGAATCACGCAGAAGTCTTGTCAGAATCCCACGCGCGCGCGGCGGGCGATCAGCAGACGTTGCAGCAGTCGCAAAACTACACCAATCAGAAATTCTCCGACCTTAAATCCCAAGTGGACGATAATAAGAAGCAGGCGAATGCCGGCATTGCTGGCGTCGCGGCGATGGCGAACATCCCGCAGGTGTCGCAAAACGCCACCTTCTCGGTGGGTGCCGGTGCGGGTGAATATGCATCAGAGGCGGGAATTGCCGTAGGCTTCTCGGCTCGCATCAACCATAGCTGGGTGACGAAAGCCACTATCGCCGGGACCACCTCCAATGACCCGGTGATTGGCGCAGGTTTCTCCGCCGAGTGGTAAGAGTGATTCAACGGGCGGGGTTAAAGCCTCTCCGCGATTAAGCAGTAGAAAAGAGAAATAATGATGATGAAAGCGATGAGTTTAGTTTTAGTGGCGATGGCGGCGGCGGGTTGCAGCTCCTCGGCATCGCGCATGGCGGATTGTCAGGCGCAGGGCATCTCGAAAGACGCCTGTTATGTTGCCGCGCAGTATGCGCAGGCCACGCCGAAATACAAAAAAGTTACCGCGCGAATCGACGGGATCGACATCAAAATCTATCCCGCCGACAAGCAGGGTTACATTGAATCCACGGCGGCGGCGCTGGTTGAAGAAAACGCCGATGCTCAGGTCTATCAGAAAGGCATTTTTACCGCCATCTGGTACAAAAGAACGCACCAAGTGGCGCTGCTGCGCGACGGCAAGTTTGTGGCGAAAACCAAGATTTGACCACCCGCTAGCGCGGCGGGCTTAATCCAAATCCGCCCCGTTGCTGGCAATCACCTTCTTATACCAATAGAAGGATTTTTTGCGGGTGCGCGCCAGCGTGCCCTGCCCGGCGTCGTCGCGGTCGACATAGATAAAGCCGTAGCGTTTGCTCATCTCCCCGGTCGACGCCGACACCAAATCAATGCAGCCCCACGAGGTGTAACCCATCACAGGGATGCCGTCTTCGATGGCTTCGCCCATGGCTTTGATGTGCTCGCGCAGATAGCTGATGCGATAGTCGTCGTTGATTTCCCCTTGCCCGTTGACCACGTCTTTAGCCCCTAAACCGTTTTCCACCAGGAACAGCGGCTTCTGGTAGCGGTCATACATCATGTTCATGGTGATGCGCAGGCCCAGAGGATCAATGCCCCAGCCCCACTCGCTGCTTTCGATATAGGGGTTGCTCAGGGATTTAACGATATTGGCCGCGCTGCTGTTGTTCTCATTCATCTCCGCCGAGGCGCAGCGCGAGGCGTAATAGCTGAAGGAGACGAAATCCACGGTGTTTTTGAGAATGTCGTCATCGCCCGGCTCTGTATGAATCTCAATCCCTTGCTCTTTAAACTGTCGGCGGGTGTAAGACGGATAAGCGCCGCGCGCCTGCACGTCGATAAAGAACAGGTTTTCGCGGTCTTTTTGCAGCGCCGCCCACACGTCTTCTGGTTTACAGGTTCGCGGGTAGAAATTCCCCCCGGCCAGCATGCAACCCATTTGGTTGTGCGGGTTAATTTCATGGGCAATTTTGGTGGCAAGCGCGCTGGCGAGAAGCTCATGGTGCGCCGCTTGATATTTCACCTGCTGCTTATTTTCTCCCTCTTCGAAGGCCAATCCCGCGCCGGAAAACGGGCTATGTAGCAGAATATTAATCTCATTGAAGGTCAGCCAGTACTTCACCAGCCCGTCGAAAGCTGTAAAGCAGGTGCGGGCGTAGCGGGTGAAAAACTCCACCATTTTGCGGTTACGCCATGAACCATATTCGGTGACCAGATGCATCGGCACGTCGAAGTGGCACAGCGTCACCAGCGGCTCAATATTGTGCTTTTTGCATTCGGCAAAGAGATCGCGATAGAAGGCGATGCCCTCGGCGTTGGGCGTCAGCTCGTCGCCCTGCGGGTAGAGGCGGCTCCAGGCAATGGAGGTGCGAAACACGCTGAAGCCCATCTCGGCCATTAGCGCGATATCTTCTTTATAACGATGATAAAAATCGATCGCCTGATGGCTCGGGTAAAACTCGTCATCGCGCAGGGTAACGCGTTTTTCCAGCCCGGTTTTCACTGCCAGCCGATGTTCGCCGTGAGGCAAAGTATCTACCGTCGCCAGCCCTTTTCCCCCTTGGTTTACGCCGCCCTCGGCCTGATTGGCGGCAATCGCGCCGCCCCATAAAAAACCGTCAGGAAATGTGGATGTGTGCATCAGAGGTCCTCTCTCGTTACTCAATCAAATATTTTTCAGTGGCGTCAGCGGGTTATTTTCTGGCTGAGTTGTTTCACTTTTTGGCTGCTCGACGGGGATATCTTCGAAGCCGAGCAGCAAGGTGGTGATAAAGGAGATCACCACCGCCAGCACCATCACGGCGAACACCCAGACGATGCTCATCGGGTTGCTTGGATCGAAGAATTGCACACTGGTGAACAGCCCCGGCGAGGCCATGGAGTGGCTGGCAAGGCCGCCAATCCCGGCGATACCGCCACAGATAAAGCCGCTAATCAGGCAGGCAATCAGCGGGCGTTTTAGGCGCAGCGCCACGCCATACAGCGCCGGTTCAGAAATCCCCGCAACAATCGCCGAGGCCGCTGCCGCCAGCGCGGTTTGGCGCAATTCCGGATTTTTAGTGCGCCACGCCACCGCCAGCGAAGAGCCGCCGAGCGACAGGTTGGCACCGATTTCCGAAGGCATCACCATCGCCTCTTTGCCGGTTTCGGCAATGGTTTGAATAATGGTCGGAGTGAAGACGCGGTGCATGCCGGTCATCACCAGCAGTGGCCAGATAGCCCCCATAATGGCGACGGAGAGCCAGCCGAGATAGCTGTGCACGGTGTAAACCAGCGCGGAAATGCCGCTGCCGATCCAGATACCCAGCGGGCCAATCAGCATGATGGCGATCGGTGCGGCGATCAGCACAATCAGCATTGGCTTGAGGAAGTTTTTAGTCACCGCAGGGGTGATTTTGTCCACCCAGCGCTCAATGTAAGAGAGCAGCCAGGTCATGCACAGCGCGGGGATCACGGTGTAGGTGTATTTCACCGCCGTCACCGAGAAGCCGATAAACTCCACCGGCTGGCCCTGCGCGGCTTTCGCCATCAGGTCGATAAAGTTCGGGTGAACCAGCACCCCGGCGATAGCAATCGCCAGCGACATATTGGTTTTAAATTTGATTGCCGCCGAGGCCGCCACCATCACCGGCAGGAAGAAGAAGGCGCCGTCGCCAATCACGTTGAGGATAATCAGCGTCGACGAGCCTTTGTCGAAGACGCCGGTCATGTCTAAAATCATCGCCAGCAGCTTGACCATCGAGCCGCCAATGATCGCCGGGATCAGCGGCGACATGGTACCTATCAGCGCGTCGAGAATGCTCGCGCCAATGCGCCTCAGCGTCAGGCGTTTTTTCTCCGGCTGCGCGGGCTGACCCGTCGCGCCCTGCGGCAAAAGTTTCACCACCTCGGCATAAGCCTGAGAAACCGTATTTCCAATAATCACCTGACACTGCTGGTCAGTATTGACCACGCCCATCACGCCGCTGATGGCTTTCAGCCGCGCCAAATCCACGGCGGTTTCGTCCACCAGCGTGAAGCGCAGCCGGGTCATACAGTGAGTCACCGCCGCCACGTTGCCCGCGCCGCCGACGGCGTCGACAATGGATTGCGCTACTGCCGCATAATTTTTTGACATGAGTGGTAATTCCCTCGTAGAGACGCATTATTTTTTTAAATTCATGGCGTTATGTACTGATGCAGGGATGAAACTCAGCGTTCCGTGATGAGTTTCAAGAAATAAGTAACCGGTTCCACATAAGAGTGTTCATATGCGAGAATGAGTTCAAGAGCTTGAAGGGCAGAATTTTTGATTTGTGATCTTGATCGGCTTGGGCAATTCGTGGCGCACAAGCCATGCCTAAGGGCGTGGGCTGCGTGTAGAATGACAATAATTTTCAAGGATTCAGGAACACCCGATGTCTACGATGAAAGAAGTGGCGATGAAGGCAGGTGTCTCAAAGGCCACCGTGTCACGGCTGTTGTCAGGGAAAGGGTATGTCAGCGAGGCCACCAAGGTCGCGGTCTATCAGGCGATTGAAGAGGCGGGATATCGGCCTAATTTGCTGGCCCGCAATCTTGCAACCAGCAAGTCCCAGTGCATTGGCTTGGTTATCACCAACACGCTGTATAACGGCAGCTACTTCAACGAATTGCTGTCTCAGGCGGCCAAAAAGCTCGAGGACAACGGGCGGCAGCTGATTCTGGTCGACGGTAAACACAGCGCCGAGGAGGAGCAGCAGGCGATTCAGTTCCTGCTCGATTTGCGCTGCGACGCGGTGATTGTCTACCCGCGCTTCCTGACCGTGGATGCCATGGACGCCATCATCAGCCAGCACAAGCAGCCGATCATGGTGGTGAACAGAAAGCTGCGCAGCCACCAGAGCCACTGCATCTTCTGCGACCACAAAGGCTCGAGTTTTCAGGCTACCCGGCATCTGCTGGCCCAAGGACATCGCGATATCGCCTTTATCACCGGCTCCCTCGACTCCCCGACCGCCATTGAGCGCCTGTCGGGTTATAAAGCAGCGCTAGAGGCACAGGGTTTGCCTATTCGCCAAGAGCTGATTGTTAAAGGGAAATGGACCCCGGCCAGCGGCGCGGCGGCGATAGAATCCCTGCTGGCGGCCAATACGCCCTTTAGCGCGATTCTGGCCAGTAACGATGATATGGCGATTGGCGCGATGAAAGCCCTGCACGCCGCCAAACTCAGCGTGCCGGAAAACGTCTCGCTGATGGGCTTCGACAACATCCCCACCGCCCCCTTCTTGCAGCCCGCGCTGTCGAGCATTAAAGACCCGGTCAGCGGCATGGTGAACGAAGTAATTAATCGCCTGATCGCCATGCTCGACGGCGGCTATCTGTCGCAAAACAATGCCTTTTCCTCAGAACTGATCCTCAGAGACTCCGTCGCCCCCGGCCCCTATTTCGGGCAATAAAAAATCCGCGACAAGCGCGGATTATTTTATTTTTTATGCTCCGAGGCATCTCCTAAATCATTCGTGTTGCAGGCACGAAGGATGACGAGGACGCTATAAAACACCCTGAGCTATCATCGCATCTGCGACTTTCACAAACCCGGCAATATTCGCGCCGTGCACATAGTGAGTCTGCTTACCCTCGCCGCCGTGCTCGACGCAGGCTTCGTGGATATCACGCATGATGTGCTGCAAGCGGGCGTCCACCTTCTCGGCATTCCAGCTCATCCGCGCTGCATTCTGCGCCATCTCCAAGCCTGAAGTTGCCACGCCACCGGCGTTGGCCGCCTTACCCGGCGCGAACAGCACGCCTGCCGCGAGGAAGGCGTCGGTAGCCTGAATGGTGGTGGGCATGTTGGCCCCTTCCGCCACGGCTTTCACCCCGTTAGCGATCAGCCGATGCGCCGCGTCGATGTCCAACTCGTTTTGCGTGGCGCAAGGCAGCGCGATATCCACCGGCACGTTCCACGGCTGCTGGTCGGCCAAAAAGTCCAGACCGCGCTCGCGGGCGTACTCTTCGACACGGCCATAGCGGGAGTTTTTAATCTCCGCCAGGTGCGCCAGTTTGTCCGGCGTAAAGCCCGCTTCGTCCACCACCGTGCCACCCGAGTCGGAGGCGGTGATCACCCGCGCCCCCAGCTCCATGGCTTTTTCAATGGCGTACTGCGCCACGTTGCCGGCACCGGAAACCGCCACTTTGCTGTCAGCAAAGCCCAAACCGTGGCGTTTTAACATCGCCTCGGTGAAGTAAACCAGCCCGTAGCCCGTGGCTTCAGGGCGGATCAGGCTGCCGCCGAATGACAACCCTTTGCCGGTAAACACGCAGGCAGTATTGTTGGAAAGCTTCTTCATCATGCCGGACATAAAGGCCACTTCGCGCCCGCCCACGCCAATATCCCCAGCCGGAACGTCAGTATCCGGCCCCAGATGGCGATACAGCTCGGTCATCAGTGCCTGGCAGAAACGCATGACTTCAGTTTTGCTTTTGCCTTTCGGATTGAAGTCAGAGCCGCCCTTGCCGCCGCCCATCGGCAGCGTGGTCAGGGCATTTTTGAAGGTTTGCTCGAAGCCGAGGAATTTCAAAATCGACAAATTCACCGACGGGTGGAAGCGCATCCCACCCTTGTAAGGACCAATCGCCGAGTTGAACTGCACGCGCCACGCGCGGTTAACCTGCACTGTGCCGCTGTCGTCAATCCAGGCCACGCGAAACTGGATCACTCTTTCGGGTTCAACCAGGCGTTCGAGCAGGCTTTGCTCGAGATAATGAGGATTTTGTTGCAGAAAGGGCCACAGCGAGGTGAAGACTTCGCGCACGGCTTGTAGGTACTCAGGTTGGTGGGCATCGCGTTGTTGTAACTGTTCTAAAAATGACTCCAGAGAAGTTAAACCATTCATCAGTAATTCCTTTTTTTCTAAAAACTCCCCCCGGTAATTTTTTGTTCAAGCTTATTATGAAAACCGCCGGGGCCGATGTTGTGCCACCCGAATATAACATTGGTTCATATTCAGACTTCAAGGCGGATGGGCAAAAAGAGTGCAAATTTCCCCTAAAGTTTTCCCACCAATGGCCGATAACTCCCAGTTGTCACTTCGATTGAACATTAAAAATTTTGCTTAAGTCCGATCTTTTTACTGTATCTGCTTGAAAATAGGCTAGTTACTGCCAACACAAGGCGAACTAGGAATATTCTTATGATACCGTCTACCCCACACATCACAGCAAAAATGCGTCGGGACAGACGCAACTTACAGCCGGCCTAGCGTTTGGGAGGAACCTAAACCTTAGCGGCACGCTATCAGGCAAAAAAGATGAACGAAGATTCTGATGTAATGTATCGGTTGCTGGTTCAAAGCGTTGAAGACTATGCCATTTATATGCTGACCCCCGAGGGTATCGTCGCTAATTGGAATGCCGGTGCGCAACGCGCCAAAGGCTATTCCCGCGACGAAATTGTCGGCAAACACTTCTCTTGTTTCTATATCTCTGAAGACCGCGACAGCGGCTGGCCCGCTCACGGGCTGGAAACCGCGCGCCGCACCGGCCGCTATGAGTCCGAAGGCTGGCGGCAGCGCAAGGATGGCTCGCGATTTTGGGCCCACGTCATCATTGAGGCGGTGCGTGACGCCGGCACCTTGCTGGGCTTTGCCAAAGTGACCCGCGACGTCAGCGAGCGCCGCCTCTACGAGCAGGAATTACTGGCGGCGAAAGAGATTGCCGAAGCCAGCAATGAGAAAATGACCGCCCTGTCGCAGTTCCTCGACACGGTGATCGCCAATATCCCCTCTTCGGTTATTGTCGAAAATGCCGTCTCGCGGGAGATCTTGCTGGTCAACCGTCAGGCCGAATTGCTGCTGGGCAAGACACGCGAACAGCTGATTGGCAATCGCCCGCAGGATTGCCTGAATCGCGGGATCAGCGATTATCTGAATAAACAGTCGGATGAGTGCCTGCGCTCCGAAGGCCTGCACAAAAGCGAGCAACAGCTGGCGACGCCGATTGGCGAACGCACGCTGCAAACCACCGCCTCGATGATCAACGGCAGCGATTCACACACCAGCTATGTGTTGATGATTGCCGATGACGTCACCGATCAGCACGCGGCCAACGCCCGTATTCACCATATGGCGCACCACGACAATCTCACCAGCCTGCCTAACCGCGTGCTGTTCAGCCAGCGCCTGAATGAAGCCTTGCAGCTGTCGAAAATCACCCATCGCCTGACCGCCACGCTCTGTCTGGACTTGGACAACTTTAAGAATGTGAATGACGCCCTCGGCCACCAGATTGGTGACGAATTGCTGCGCGGCATCGCCAAACGCCTGCGCTTTGTGCTGCGGGAAAGGGACACGCTGGCGCGCGTCGGCGGCGATGAGTTCGCCATCGTGCTGCCGAGCCTGCCTTATATCGACAAGGCCTACCAGATTGCCCAGCGGCTGATTGAAGCCGTGAAGCCGCCCATCACCATTGAAGGCCACTCACTGACCGTCGGCCTGAGCGTGGGTATCGCCATCGCTGAAAACAGCGACGACACCCCGGAGCACCTGCTGCGCTGCGCCGATATGGCGCTGTACGAAGCCAAGCGCAACGGCCGCAATCGCTATGAAATGTTCCGCGAAGAGATGGACGAGGCCGCGCGCAAACGCCGCGATATTGAGCTGGATCTGCGCGACGCCATCACCAGCAAACAGCTGAAACTTTATTATCAGCCGATCACCGACAGCGCCCACGACGCGGTGATTGGCTATGAGGCCCTGATGCGCTGGAATCACCCGATTAACGGGCTGATCATGCCGATGGACTTCATTCCGATCGCCGAAGAGACCGGGCTGATTCACAGCATTGGCGCCTATGCGCTGCACGAAGCCTGTCACGAAGCGGCCAGCTGGGTCGGCAATCAGACCATCGCCGTTAACCTCTCGCCGGTTCAGTTTAAAAACAGCTCGCTGATTTCAGTGATTGAGTCGGCGCTGAGTGAGTCCGGGCTGGCGCCGAATCGGCTGGAAGTCGAAATCACCGAATCGGTGCTGCTCGACAATAACAACGCCAACGTGGCGACGCTGGCGCGCCTGAAGGAGCTGGGCGTGCGCATTGCGCTGGATGATTTCGGCACCGGTTATTCGTCGCTGAGCTACCTGCGCTCGTTCCCTTTCGACAAAATCAAAATCGACAAGTCGTTTATCAACGATATGCAGGACAGCCGCGAAGCGCTGGCGATCATCCGCGCTATTACGGGCATGAGCCGCAGTCTGGATATCCAAACCACCGCCGAAGGGGTGGAGACGCCGGAGCAGTTCCGCCGCCTGAAAGAAGAGGGTTGCTCGCTGTTTCAGGGCTACTACTTTGGTCGCCCTCAGCCGTCTGAGTCGCGTTTGACCGGTTTCACCCCCGCCGCCGCCCCGCTGTAACTGCTGAAAAATCAATGCTGACCGGGCGTGTTTCTGCGCTCGGTCACATCCCCGCTGCAAACCGCACTCAAATGCCAATACAAATAGAAATCATTATTATTTCACTTTATTATTCGTTACCCTGTTTCTATTAGCTTGGTTTATCTATCTCTCTGACAGCGACGATGCAAACAATTCTTGATAGTTTCCGCGATGGCCCGATCAGCTGGGTCGCCGACAGTTTTAAGCCGATGACGCCGCTGGTGACTAACGCCCTGCCAATGTCGCTGCTCACCACCGCCGACGGCTGCGCCAGCGTGCTCGAGCGTTATTTGACGCTGCACGCCGAAGACGCCCGTCAGGTGGAAAAACGCCGCGCGCGCATCTCAATGTGGTCCCAGTGGTATTTCGCCAACCTGTTGCCGAGCTGGGTGATCATCTCTCTCAGCCACGGCTGGCAGCTGCCAATCGCCGCCGACAATGTCTATCTCGCTCTGCAAGATGAAGGTTTGCCTCACCAGATTTACCTCGATGGCCCCGGCGCGGCTTTTACTTCGCCGCAGCCGTTGGACCGTTTCGCAGAGATGATCGAACAGCATCTGCGCCCGGTGTGTCAGGCCATGGCGGAGATTTCCGGCCTGAAACCGGGGATTTACTGGAGTAACGCGGGGATCCGCGTCGGATGGGGAATTAAGCAGGCGGAGCTGGTTAACGCAGATATCTCCGACGGCATGGCGCTGCTCAATGCCCGCGAGTTGCCCGACGGCGGCAAGAACCCGCTGTTTCAGCCTATGCGCCCGGAAAATCCGCTGGATGAGAACAGCCCGCAGTTCCGCCGCCAATGCTGCCTGCGCTATGAATTGGCCGACCACGCCATGTGCCCTTCCTGCCCATTATTGCTAGCAGAGCGTAAATCCGGAAAAAAACGCAAAAGTCCGGCCTGAGAATTGCTTACGTTTCCAGCACATACAAAAGCGCCTAAGCTTAGCGTAAAAAATCATTGGATCTTAAACTGAGAAAATTATAAGAATTGAGTTATAAGCCCCGCCAATCAGACAACTGACTGATGACGGGGATAGACCAACGAGCTTTTCATTGAGAGAAACCATCATGAATAAGAAATCGCTGGCCTCAGATGTGCTCGGCACACTGGCGCAACCCGTTAGCCGTGTTTGGAATATGTTAACTGGCAAGCAAGAGCCACTCAGAGCAAGGATTGTTCACCGTTACGCCGTACCCTCGTCGCGCACCATCAGCGTCGCAGAAGGTTTCTTTGGGTTCATCCCCATCGAATCTTATGAAAACGAAAGATACATTCTGGAAGTGGCTTACGCCGACCAGCAGTATCAGGTAGAAGTCCCGCGTAACTATTATCAGAAGAGCAACATTGGCGACGGCATTGATATCCACACGCTGTAACCCTGAAACTGACTGATAACCCTTTGATGTGAAAAAGGCTACTCCTGCGGGATGTAGCCTTTTTTATTGCCTTAATTCTCCCCCTCGGCATAAAAACCTCGGCCTGCCGCACAGTTTTGCTTCAATTTTCGCCAAAGAATGAAAATTATTGACATAATAACTTAGAGAATTAAGAAAATTGTTTACACGATTTTAACCCAACACTCGACACATTATAAAAACAAACCGACTTCCTCTGAGGTACTACATGACCACTTCTCAACCAGGTTCCACATCCACCTCCCTCCCCGAGACTCCCGCCGTTAGCGCCGCCCAGTCGCGGCGGGCGCTGGTTGCCGGATCCGTCGGCAACTTCATCGAATGGTATGAGTTCGGTGTCTATGGCTATCTGGCGACGCTGATCGCCGGCAACTTCTTTACCCTCGAAGGGCAAAGCGGATTATCGGGACTGATCCTCACCTATGCTTCCTTCGCGCTGGCCTTCTTCTGTCGCCCGATTGGCGCGATTGTTTTCGGGCGAATTGGCGACCGCATTGGCCGCAAGCCGACGCTGATTGCCGTGGTCTTGCTGATGACCGTCGCCACGGCGCTGATTGGCCTGTTGCCAACCTACGCGCAAATTGGCGTCGCCGCACCGCTGCTGCTGACGCTGCTGCGCATGTTGCAGGGGCTGTTCGCCGGTGGTGAATTTGGCGGTGCTGTGTCCCTGATGACCGAGTTCGCCCCCAAGGGGAAACGCGGGCTGTACGGCGCGTGGCAGTCCTTTACGGTTTCTCTCGGCCTGCTGACCGGCGTGGCGCTGGTCGCGCTGTTGGTTCACAACCTGCCGGACGCCGACATGAAATCCTGGGGCTGGAGAATTCCCTTCCTGCTGGCCCTGCCGATGGGCTTCGTGGCGCTGTGGCTACGTTTAAAATTGGATGAGACACCCAGCTTTGAAGCCAGTAAGCAGACTCCCGCCAAAGGCCCAAAAAGCGCGGCGGATAAAGCCTCTGCGGCGGCCACTTTCAAAGCCATCGTGCTGGGAATTGGCCGCATGATGGGCTGGTCCGCCGGTGGCTACACCTTCCTGGTGGTCATGCCCTCTTATCTGCAAACCTCGCTGCACGCCACCTTCCTACAAGCCTTGGTGGCCACTGTGTTGGCGAACGTCGGCTTTGCGCTGGCGATCCTACCTGCGGGTATCCTCAGCGACAAAATTGGCCGTAAAAAAGTGATGATTGGTGCCATGCTGGTGGTTATTCTGCTGACCTTCCCGCTGTTGCATCTGTTGCAAAATACCGAAAGCAGCCTGATTGCCAAAGGCATCGCGGTGCTGATCGCCGGTGCGGCAATCGGCATGATTGCCGGACCCGGCCCGGCGATGCTGGCCGAAATGTTCCCGACCCGCGTGCGTTATACCGGCCTCGGCCTCTCCTACTCGCTGTCCAACGCCGTGTTCTCCGGCTGCGCGGGGCTGATTATCACCAGCCTTATCAAGCAAACCGGTAATTTGGATATCCCCGCCTATTACGTGGTGGCGACCTGCGTGGTTAGCCTGTTTGCGCTGATGACCCTGCGCAAAGACGACCACCTGCGCGAACTGGAAAAGT
The DNA here is from genome assembly GCF_040419245.1 of Ewingella sp. CoE-038-23. Lineage (NCBI taxonomy): Bacteria > Pseudomonadati > Pseudomonadota > Gammaproteobacteria > Enterobacterales > Yersiniaceae > Ewingella > Ewingella docleensis. The sequence continues at coordinate 2,392,338 of NZ_JAZHOH010000001.1, forward strand.
AGGCAATAAGATGAATACATTTTCGAGCTCTTTAGGTTTGGAAGCTCGCCTGCGGGCTTTGCAGGGCAGTTTTTCACAGGCAGAAGAGCGGGTGATTCGCCTGATAGCCGAAGACCCGCAGCGCGTCGCCAAGCTGAGCGTCACGGCGTTGGCTAAGCAGGCCGCCACCAGCAGCGCCACCGTGGTGCGAGCCAGCCGCACGCTGGGATTTGACGGCTACCCGGCGCTGCGTCTGGCGCTGGCGGCGGAAAACTCGCGCGCGGCTGCCCACTCCAACCCCCCCTTAGTGGCGGATATTAGCGATCAGGACAGTCCACAGCAGGTGCTGAAAAAGCTGTTGGCTTTTGAGGTGGAAGGGGCAACGGCGACGGCGGAGTTGATCGACGAAGGCAGTCTGGAGCAGGCGGTGGCGGCATTGAGCCGCGCCCGGCGCATAGACGTCTATGGCGTCGGCGCCTCGGCGCTGGTGGCTCAGGACCTGTGCCAGAAACTTCGACGTATCGGCATCGTCTGCCAAACCTACGGCAGCGGCGATGAGAGCCTGGTCAGCGCCTGCCTGCTCGGCTCGCAGGACGTCGCTCTTGCCATCTCCCATTCGGGGGAAACCCTTGAGGCGCTTGAGCCTTTGCAGCAGGCGAAAAACGCCGGGGCCTATACGCTAGCGATCACTGCTAACGCGCGCTCTGCGCTGGCCCGTAAAGCTGACTGCCTGTTATTAACCAGCGGGCGGGAGCTGGGTTTTCGCGCGGCGGCGATGGCCAGCCGCACCAGCCAGTTGTTGATCATCGACTGTCTGTTTATTGGCGTTACCCAGCGACTGCCCGCCGCCCGCGAGGCGCTACAGCGCACCCACGAGGTGGTTGCCAACCAGCGGAAACGCTAAATCAGGCTACGTCCCAGACTGTCGACCCTTTCTATTGCCGCCCTCATGGCGGCAAAATCCACGTCAAACGGCATATTGGCCATATCGGGCGCGGTCAGGCTGTGGTCAATTATGCTGGCGATATCCTGCTCGGTGAGTTCGGCAGAAAGCTGTGCCAGCTGGGTGGGAATAGCGCTGGCTCGCGCCAGTGCCAGCGCGGCGTGCAGTTCATCATCACTGCGGTTTTCCAGCGCCAGCAGGCAGAGGTTGCCAAAGCCCACCAGCAACCCGTGGGGGAAATGGCGGGTTTTACTGCACGCGGTGAAACCTTCATAGAGGGCATGGGCCGCGCCTGTATGCGCGCCGTTACTCATAATCGAGGTCAAACCGGCATAGAGGAAGATGGCGTCCAGCACCTGTTCCAGCGCGTTATTCGCCTTCCCCTGCTCCACCGCCAGGCAGGCATCGGCGGCAAAATGTTCAATTTGGGAAAAGCACAGCGCGCTGTTGGTCCGCGCCACGCCCGCCAGCCCGGTGAGATTATTTTCATCGCTGATGGCGCGGTATTCATACCATTTCGCCAAGGTGTCGCCGATCCCGGCCGCCAGCCAGTTAAGCGGCGCCTGAGCCAGTAAATCCGCATCAATCACCGCCGCCGCCGGGCCATAGGCCAGTGGCAGCATGTCGCGAAAACGGCCATCCTGATGGTAACGAAACGCCAGCGACGTCACCGCCGCACAGGTGCCCGGAATGCTCGGCAGCGTCACCACCGGCAGGTTACAGGCCACGCCCGCCGCCTTGGCGGTGTCCAGCGCCCGACCGCCGCCGGTGGCGATAATCACCTCGACGCCCTGCACCCGAAACGCATCCGCCAGCCGGGAGATCTCCTCCTGACAGCACTGGCCGCTGAGCACTGCATGTCCCAGATAGCTGACCATCTGCTGCTCGAGCTGGTCAATCACGCTCGCCTCAACGCTGGCAATCGCCCGTTTCCCGCCAACCAGCAATGCCCGCTGCCCCAGACGGCCACACATCGACCCTAAATGTTTTATCGCCCCGCGACCGCGCAGCACGCTAGCGGGGAATACCAAGCGATGAGTAAACATGGTGACCTTTTGAAATCGCAATAGGGTTAATGGAAGATTAGTCGTTGGCGGGGGGTTTTGCTGGTAAAAGGTTGGCGGCGGGCCAACTTCCGCTAAAAAACTTAAATTCAATTTCAACTACAAGGTCAAGGTCGAGGTCAAGGTCGTGGGCGTCGGCCCACACCGACCAAGGGAATGCTTTAAGGTCAAAACCGTGCGCTGCCGCCACACCGGCCTCAAGGGGCGCCTATCGCCGCGCCCCTTGAGAATCCCCGGCTCTTTACTGCGCGCTTCGCTCGTTGGGTGGACGTGTTTCAGGGGCTTCCGTTATCCACCGCAAAATGTCGCCGCTTAGGCGGTGCCTTCGCTTCAGGATTACTCGGCCGCTGGCCTCGCCCTTCGGGTCGTTGCTTTGCAACGCTGTCTCGCTTCGCTCGGCTCGAGCCTTTGGTCTCGAACCATTCGCTCAGCGCCATTTTTGACTGCGGTTTTGAGGCATTTCACCCGTGCCGTTCCAGTTGTTTTGGTTTGCTCCCTCCCCTATTTAGGTGGGGTGTTTCTCACATAAGCCACTGAATCTTTTGCAATACTCCTCCCAGCCTCCTTATCAGTGAGCAGAAAAGAACTCCACTGAAACGGTTCGGTATAAATGCCAGTAGGCCGCATTCAGAAGTGACGCCGAGCAAGAGGTGGAAAACCGCGAGTATTTTTCGCGGGTTGGAATCCCGCAGCGAGGGAACCGCCTAAGCGGCGGCACTTCGCGGCGATCACCGTGGCTGCTGAAATACGGCCATTCCAACCTGCGAAGCCTCGGTCACACAGCAATTAAAGCGCGGGTGTCCAGAGGGCGCGCGCTTACGCGCCTTCTGGGCCAGTTTGCGTGGCAACGCAAGGTTTTGAATTTAAGAAGTTTCAGCGCTTTCTCAAAAGCGCTCCAACATCAGCCCCGCTCTCAACCCCATGGCGACAGAAGGATTCGGAAACAACACGAACTCCTCATTCTTTTCGACTTGATACGCCTTGCCGCTCTCCTCGGCTATCAAAAAACCTTTCGGATAAGGGGTAAAGTTCAGAGCCGTTGCCGGGACGTGAAGCTGGAAATCCTCTTGCGAGCGGATGATATCCTGCGTGACACGGTAACTTTCAAGCGGCTGGTCGGCGTGCCTTGACGGCAATGGGGTGGCGCTAACCAAGGACTGCAATGCCTGACGGATTCCGGTGAACTGCTGGTGATCGTTGCTGCCGAACGGCAATGCCTTGCCTAGCTCTAGCGTGCAGCTGTCGGCACCAAAAACTTCGCTGCTGAAATGGGTAAAAGTGCCGCCGGGGGAACGGTGATAAACCAGTGCGTCGAGGCCCGCGGCGTCGAGCCATTTCAGCATGTCGGGGCTGTAGGGCCTGTCCTGCAACGGCAACAGGCCAAAGCGCACGTGCAGTGAACCACGGATGGCGGTGTGCAGATCATAGTGATAACGATAGGTCGCCCCCGCCGCGGTCGAGGTGCGATAGAACAGCGCCATCGCCTGTTCTAATTCATGGGCGCGACGGGTTTCGCCGTTGGGGCAATAGCGGGTGTGCCTGCCGCCGAACATGCGGTTCATATCGGCATCGACAAAACGCTTATTCACGCGCATTGATGCCGGGTTGCCGAGCAGCACCAGCAGCCTGACGTGCAAAGGCCGCTGGCCGCTCAGCAGCTCGCTCACCAATTGGTTGAGCAGCTCGATGGGCGCGGTTTCATTGCCGTGAATGCCCGCCGAAATCACAACCGCGCTGTGACAGGCCTGGTGCGGCGACAGCTCCAGAATGCCCTCTTCGCGCCATATCCAGTCAAGATTGGGCGTCTGCCCGGTGATGGCTACCGGGGCTTCGCCGCTGAGGGTTTGCGCCAGAAAATCAAACATGTTTCGCTCCTTGATGGCGGCAACTTAGCGCTGGAAGGGGTAAATCACTCCAAGGCCCAAAATTTGCGTCAGTTCATCTAAAGCATAGCGAACTTCGGTCAGCAGCTGTGGGTCAGCGAGATCTTCAGCGTGCATTCGGTCGCGATAATGGCTGTCGACCCACTGGTTAAGGCGAGCAAAAAGCGCGTCATTCATCAGCGAGCCGTCATTGACCGCCGCCAGCTCGGCGCGGTTCAGCGCTACCCGCAAACGCAGGCAGGCCGGGCCGCCGCCGTTGCGCATACTTTCGCGCAGGTCGAACACTTCCACCTGATTAATCGGCCCGCCGCTCTCTTGCAGTTCACACAGGTAATCCCAGACCCCGACGTGCTGGCGCGACTCCTCGGGCACCACAATCATCATCTTGCCGTCGTTCTTACTCAGCAACTGGCTGTTGAACAGGTAAGTGGCCACCGCATCGTCAATCGACACCTTAGACTGAGGCACTTCAATGGGATGGAAATCCAGCTCCAGCGCGGCCATTTTGCGTCGGATCTCCTCCAGCGCGGCGTTGCTATTGGCAAAGGCCTGTTGATGGTGAAACAGCACGTTGCGGTTGCTGACGGAAATCACGTCGTTGTGAAATACGCCGCGATCGATAGCTTCCGGGTTCTGCTGCACAAACACGGTCCGGTCGGCGGAAAGCTGGTGCAAACGGGCCACCGCGTCGCTGGCCAGGCGGGTTTGTCGCGCCGGATAGCGCACTGGCTCATTTCCCCCGGTGATTAATCCGTCGCGGCCATAGACAAAGACCTGCACGCCCGGCTTATCGTAATCGCCGCACAGCCGGTTGTGGTTGGCCGCCCCTTCGTCCCCTAGCGCCGCCACCTGCGGCAGCGCGTCGTGGTGGGCGAAATGGCCGTCATGCTTAAAAGTGGCGCGCAAAATCGCCGAAGTGGTGTCGGCTTCAATAGCGCGGTGAAACTTATTATTCAGGTTAGCCACGGTGAAATGGGCGCGGCCGTCGGCACTGTCGGCCGATGGCGACACCGTCGCGGCGTTAGCCACCCACATGGAGGATGCCGAACTCAGAGAGGACAGCAGGCGCGGCGAGTAAGCCTGCGCCTGCGCCAGCACGTCGCGATCGCTGCCGCCAAAGCCCATCTGGCGCAGCGTGGCGAGGTGCGGACGCTCGTGCGGCGGCAACACTCCCTGGGCGAAACCCAAATCCGCCAGCGCCTTCATCTTCAACAATCCCTGCTTGGCCGCCAGTTTTGGGTTAGCCGCCGCATTCTGATTGCGGGTGGACGCTTCATTACCAAAAGAGAGACCGGCGTAGTGGTGGGTCGGCCCAACCAAACCATCAAAATTCGCTTCACTTCCCGACATACAACTCTCCTCTCGCCGTCTGCAATGCGGCTTAAGCGCCGCTAAAATCAATGCCCGGTGACAACGTCACAGGCAGTTCAAGTCTGTCTGTTTCCAGCGAAGCCATCGGCCAGGCGCAGTAATCCGCCGCGTAATAGGCACTTGGGCGGTGGTTGCCCGAGGCGCCAATGCCGCCGAAAGGTGCGTTGCTGGATGCACCGGTTAACGGCTTATTCCAGTTCACAATCCCGGCCCGGGCTTCGGTTAATAGCTGGTCGAACTGGGCGCGGTCGGTGGAAATCAGCCCGGCGGCCAAGCCGTAGCGCGTCTGGTTGGCAATCTCGATGGCCTGATTGAAATCGTCATAGCGCAGCACGCTGAGCAGTGGGCCGAAGATCTCTTCGTCCGGCACGCCCGCGATGCCCGTCAGGTCAATAATGCCCGGCAGCAGCAGCGAGCTGTGTAGGTCAGGGCGAGTCATGGTCAGCAATGGCTTGCCACCGAGAGCAATCAGCTCATCTTGCGCCGCCAAAATGTGTTTGGCCGCGACGTCGGAAATCACGCCGCCCATAAAAGGCTGCGGCTGGTCGTCCCAGTGGCCCACCTTCAGATCGGAAGTCACTTCCACCAGCCGTTTGAGGAATCTGTCCCCCGCCTCGCCCTTCTTGACCAACAGGCGGCGCGCGCAGGTGCAGCGCTGCCCGGCGGAGATAAAGGCCGACTGGATAGTCAAGTTAACCGCCGCGTCGATGTCTTCAACTGGCTCGACGATCAGCGCGTTATTGCCGCCCATCTCCAGCGCCAGAATTTTCTCCGGCTGGCCCGCCAGTTGGCGATGCAGCTGGTAGCCGGTCCCGGCGCTGCCGGTAAACAGCAAACCGTCGATTTGCCCGGACGCCGCCAGGGCTTCGCCCGTGCTACGCCCGCCCTGCACCAGATTGATCACGCCATCAGGTAAACCGGCCTGCTGCCAAAGTTTGACTGTCTCTTCGGCGGTTTTCGGCGTCAGCTCGCTCGGCTTAAAGACAATGGTATTTCCCGCCAACAGCGACGGCACGATGTGACCGTTCGGCAAGTGGCCGGGGAAGTTATAAGGGCCGAACACCGCCAGCACGCCGTGTGGACGGTGGCGCAGTACCGCCTCGCCGTCGGGCATTGGGGTATGTTTCTCGCCGGTGCGCACCTGATTGGCTTCAAGGGAAATCGCCACTTTGCCGATCATCGCCTGCACTTCGGTCAGGGTTTCCCAGTGCGGTTTGCTGGTTTCAAGGCTGATAACCTCGGCCAGACGGCTTTTATGCTCGGTCAGCAGCTCGGCGAAACGGGCAATGACCGCCGCTCGGTCTGCCAGAGATTTACGCGCCCATGCGGGGAACGCCGTGCGCGCCGCCGTGCAGGCCGCTTCGACATCTTCCGGGCTGGCGCACAGCGCCGACCACAGCCCGACATTATTGGCCGGGTTGGTTTTCTCCAGCAGCGCGCCCTGTCCGCTACGCCACTGTCCTTGAATAAAGAGTGCTGGATGCATCATGCGAGACTTTCCTCTGGGTTTGAGTCGGTTACTTGATTTGGCGCGACGCGGTTCTCCCGAAAGGGATAGAGCGCGACGGCGCGCACGCGGTCGCCCTCTTTCACGCCCAACTGCTCGGCGGTGGCTGCGTCAAGGGTCAGCCGGTTCATCACCGGATCACCGGCGACCAGCGTGGCGCAGAAGCCCTGATAATCTTCACGCGCGACCACGTACAGCGGCGCGTCCTGCTCTTGATTTGGCTGGCCGATATGCACCGGCAGCAGGCGGCTCTCTCTCACCGCGCGCAGCTGGTCGATTTCCCCTTCCAGCGTCGGACCGCCGTCGAAAATATCCACGTAGCCGGTGTAACGCAGCCCTTCACTTTCCAGCACGGCCCGCGCCGGAGCGGTGTGCGGATGCACTTGCCCGATGACCGATCGCGCCTCAGGACTAAGCAATTCGGTGTAGAGCGGATGTTTTGGCATTAGCTCGGCAATAAAGGATTTCTGCCCCATGCCGGTCAGGCGGTCGGCTTCGACAAACTCCATGCCGAAGAAGTGCCGCCCGACGCTGTCCCAAAATGGGGAATGGCCGTGGTCGTCGGACACGCCGCGCATCTCGGCAATGACTTTCGGCGAGAAGTGCTGGCGGAAGGCGGCCAAGAACAGGAAACGCACCTTGGATAACAGATGGCCGTTCTTGCCATTGCGGTGTTCCGGGTCGAGGAACAGGGTGCAGAGTTCGGTAAAGCCGGTGTGGTCGTTGCTAAGAAACAGCGTCGGCACCGGCTTATAAATGTTCAGGCTTTTCGAAGCGTGAACCAAGGTGCCGAGGCGGAAGTTGTACCAAGGCTCACTCAGGCCGACTGCCACCTCAATGGCGCTCACGCCGACCACTTGCCCCAGTTGGGTATCTTCCAGCACGAACAGGAAACCCTGCTCGGCCTTGTCCAGCT